>NZ_JAGSGB010000009.1 GCF_020092905.1 Pacificimonas aurantium | reverse complement strand
GACCGTCGCGCTGTCGTTCTCCGCAACCGGCGCCTCATTCGGGGGCGGGGGCGGGGGCGGGGGCGGGGGCGGGGGCGGGGGAGCAGCCGTAACAGTAACATCCACATCCGCGGTCGCTTCGGCGCCCGACGGGTCCTCGACGGTGTAGGAAAAGCCCGCCGCCCCGGAAAATCCGGTGGTCGGAGTAAACACGACCTCGCCATTTACGATCTGCGCCGTGCCGTTCGTCAAGGCGAACACCTCAACGATATCGAGGAGGTCGCCGTCAGCGTCGGTATCGTTCGCCAGAACGTCGATAGTGACCGAATTATCCTGATCGATGCTAGCAACATCATTATTGGCCAGAGGCGCGGAATTCGAGATATCCAAGATTTCGACGGGGCGCGCTAGGACGTCAGGTTGGACTCCAGATGATCTGGTCGCGACTACCATGGTGCCCGACTCGTTTACCGCTAAATCGAAGACCAACTCTCGAAAAGAATCCGGCCCTGCCTGCAGTTCCACTACCTCGCCGATACGCTGGCCGTCGGCGTTGAACGCAGCAGCAAAGACGGAAGACAGCGTACTTCCTACGTCCGCCTCTCGCGTTACGTCAAACGCGAGCACGAAGCCGCCGCCAGCCAGCGGCGTCGCTCGAAGGAACCCGAGGCCTTCCTCGGCTTGCAGACCGGGAAGCAAGGAAATTCGGTTCTGGAACGACCCATCCGCTGCAATGGGATGGAAAAAAATCTCCTGTCCCTCTTCCAGTACAAGTCCAGCCGGCTGACCGGCGTTACCAGTTACGACTAGCGTTGCGCTGGATTGAGGCGAATCCGGGCGGAAATCATCGACGAGAACGGCGTCAGTTGAAAGGTCAATACTTGCAACAAAGACGTCCTCCGCAAAATCGGATGCATGCGTGACAGCGGCAACGTAGAGAGTATCCCCTGCCGCCTCTACGGTGACCTCATACACATCGTAATCTGGGTCCGCGGCAGGCCCGGTCTCATAAACAGTAGAGCTTGTG
>NZ_JAGSGB010000008.1 GCF_020092905.1 Pacificimonas aurantium | reverse complement strand
TGTCCGTCGTCAGAACATTTGGCACAACTCGCGGCGTAGGCTTGCGGAGCGTGGACCTCGTCTGAGGTTGATGTTTAGGCGGCGAGCCTGCGGTGTTGCAAGCGCCGATGTTCGAGTGTCTTTCGCTTGATCCCTTCTCTTCGTTTGATGATCGCGGGTGCCCTACCGAAGTAGGCATCGGCGGGCGTCACATTGTCGAGGCTCTCGTGATAGCGCTGGTGGTTATAGTGCTCGACGAAGGCCTCGATCTGGCTTTCGAGATCGCCGGGCAGGAAGTAGTTCTCCAGCAGCACACGGTTCTTCAGGGTCTGGTGCCAGCGTTCGATCTTGCCCTGGGTCTGCGGATGGAAGGGGGCGCCTCGCACATGGCTCATCTTTTTGCTCTCGATGTACTGGGCCAGTTCGCCAGCGATGTAGCTGGGACCATTGTCACTGAGCAGGCGAGGCCGGTGCAGCACGTTGGCGTGGTCGCAGCCCGAGGCGACCAGCGCCATGTCCAGCGTCTCGGTGACGTCCTCGGCCCGCATGGTGGTGCAGAGCTTCCAGGCAATGATGTAGCGCGAGTAATCGTCGAGCACGGTGGATAGGTAGACCCAGCCCCATCCGATGATCTTGAAGTAGGTAAAATCGGTCTGCCACATCTCGTTGGGGCGCGTGGTCTGCGTGTGGAACGCCTCTGCCGCCTTGATCACCGTGTAGGCCGGGCTGGTGATCAGGTCGTGAGCCTTCAACAGCCGGTAAACCGTCGCTTCGGATACGAAGTAACGCTTCTCGTCGGTGAAGCGCACTGCCAGCTCGCGAGGGGACAGCTCGGTCTGATCCAGCGCCATCTCGACTATCTGCTGCTGGATATCGTCGCCGATGCGGTTCCACACCCGGCTCGGCGTCGATGGCCGGTCTGCCAGCGCCTCCGGTCCGCCTTCGAGATAGCGGTCATACCAGCGATAGAAGGTCCGGCGGGGGATGCCGAGCTGGTCCAGCGTGCGCTTGGCGGGCAGGTGCGATTGCTCGACGATACGGATGATCTCCAGCTTCTCGGATGCAGGATACCTCATGCGTCGTCTTCCCCAGGCCCGGTCATGCTTTTTTTGAGTAGACGGTTCTCCAGCGTCAGGTCGGCCACGCACTCTTTCAGATCGCGGGCTTCGCGGCGCAGGTCCTTGACCTCGTCCGTGGTCGCCGCCCGCGCGGTATCGCCAGCCAACCGGCGCTTGCCGGCCTCCATGAACTCCTTGGACCAGGTGTAATACAGGCTCTGGGCAATGCCTTCCTTGCGACACAACTCGGCAATGCTGTCGTCGCCACGCAGGCCATCGAGCACGATCCTGATCTTGTCTTCTGCAGAGAAGTGCCGACGGGTCTTGCGGCGGATGTCCTTCACCACCTGCTCGGCAGGCGATTTTGCATTGGAGGATTTGGGCTTCATCTTCGTTCCTTCGTCACTACGACGAAGCCCAAATCCTCCTTAAATCACAACCTCAAATCTGTGCCATACGTGCTGACGGGGGACA
>NZ_JAGSGB010000007.1 GCF_020092905.1 Pacificimonas aurantium | reverse complement strand
GCACCCATTGGATGGCCAATCCTGCCCTTCATCGACGAAGATTGCGTCCCAGGCAAAATCATCGGCGTTGTCCTGAAGTACGCTTTCAATGTCATCAGGGGAAAGCGCTCCGCTACGAATGTAGTCCAGGAGAGTTGCCTTGTGCTCCTCGTAACGATCTAGGAAACCATCGTAAGTTTTGATGATGCCGAGTTCATGCATCAGGCGACCGACGAACGCATGCACCGTTTCAATCCGAATGCCGCCTTTTTCGATCTGGTGAGGGACACCGAGCAGTGCCATCGTGCGTCTCATGTCGGCGACAAGTGCCTTGTTGTAGGTCAGCACGAGCGACCGCATCCGGTTACTGTCATAGGCACGGTACGCCATCTGAAGAAGGATCACGGTCTTCCCAACGCCGCCTCTGCCACGGACTACGACTTGCCTATGTGTCAGATCATCGAGCCAGGCCTCGGGCAGTGCTGCCTTGACAATGCGATCCATGCGCCGCCGGTCGAGCGGCGTGGGCTCCATGGTCTGAAGCAAAGCGGTCTCTGACGAAAAGATTGAATCGAAGACGTCCTCCGAGCCGAAGCTGAGCGTTACGCGGCGGTCGTTGTTAGCCGGAGACGACACTTGGCCCAAAATGTTCAGAATGCGTTCGAAGCTCGCATCGATGCCGAAACAGTTGTGCGGCCGTTTAGGGAGGTCGGACTCACGCAGGCCGGAAAAGAAAACCAGATCCTGGAGATAGATCTTCGGCACACCATTGCGCGCAAGGTACTTCTTGAGTTCGAATACCTGCTGCCGGGCCTTCTCGGTCACGCACTCCCAGCCTCTGGGATACCTTACCGAAGCAACCTTGTCGTCGAACCTTACACCCGTCGCATCGTGTGATTTGGCCTCAATGACAAGGGCGAAGTTGCGCACCGAAGCGCGCCGCGGAACGAAAGGCTCGCCCTCGCGCGGATAGAATTTGAACTCAATGTCAAACTCGCGTGGCTCAGAGAACTGCCCCACCACAAAAAGGTCGATGTCTTCGATCGGATGTCCGTAAAGCTTAAGGCCAACGAAAATCTTCACATGATCGCCGGGGTGCTGGCTGAGGTCGGGCCAGACGGCAAGCAGTTGCTTACGCAAATGCAGGGCTGCCTCGTATTCTTTCCCTTCGCCGACGCCAACCAGTTCTATCATCTACTTCAACCGGTGATCTGCTGGTAGATGGTGCGCGTTGCCGTTGGAAGGTTACCCCGTATCACGAGTTCATTCTCGACAATGACCTGGTACTCAGTGCCGCTGTCGCGAAATTCAGCTATCGCCGGATCAGCGGGATGACCTGTCGTCAAAGGCCCCGAAAGCGCAATGACGAACTTCCGACCTTTGCATTCAGCAAGAATTGGAGCCGTTACTGACTTTCCATTCCCATAGGTGATTTTTAGCCCAGCCTCGAATGTCGCCATCCCCTCGTCGCGCCGGAGGAGGTCGTTCAGCAACAAGGCTGTAGATCGCTTGAGGCGTTCAGCGCTGAATCCGGGATTCTGTCCTGTCAGCAGATATTCCAGCAGTTCAGCGCCCACATGCCTGTCGAGCAGGCGATGTTCGAACTTATTCTTGAAGCTCCGCAAACAGCGGTAGCACGAAGCGTCGCAGTCCTCGGGGCAGGTTTTCAGCAATAGGAGTGCGTGCTGGAACAGCTCAAGTCCGCGATCTGCAAACTGACTCGCAAAGCCCGCGCCGCCAGGAAGCGTGTCATAGAGAAAGATCTCTGCTTCCAACCCGCTTTTACCCGCAGGAGTGAGCGCAGGTCGATACTCGGCCATCAACTCGCCAGGCTCGATCTCCAGTATCTGGCATGCCGCCTTGGCAAGTGCTTCGCTGACAGTTCGCAGCGCGACATCCGTTGAATAGTGCCCCGGCTTCAGTTTGAGCGGTGCGGCCACGCGCATTGAGAACAGCGCGATGTCCGTGATGAAATCGGTGCCAAGCACCAGGTGGCGTGTCGGTCCAATGCCATCACACATGAGTTTGTCATCATCATCCGGATACGGCTTGCGGTGAGGCGCCGCCAGGATCGGCGATGGGGTGTTGCTCGCTTCTATTCGGCCGCATTTGACACAGTAGTTGTATCCTTCTTGCTGCGGACCCGTATTCGACACCAGGAGGTGTCGCCGGGTTTTCAGACTACGGATTCGCTCATTGGCTTCGGACCAGCCCTCATCGTCTCCCGGCGTTCCCATCGTCAACTTCGCTCGGGTGGCGTAGCTGGTTTCCGGAATTTCGTCTGGAGACGTCATCTCCTCGACGCCGATCGGGTGAGCAAATCCCGGCGGCCGCATCCAGTAGCGAGCGGGCCCAAATGTGTTTTCGCCACCGCAGGCCTCGCAATCAGTCGTGTCATTGCGGACGATTTCACCCGCTTCGAACGTCCTCGCGAAACCACAGTCGCTGCATTCCATGTAGAGACGTTTGCTCTCCCAAGCGTGGAAGCGGTCGTCCTTCATGACCGAATAGATGGCCCCCGAGGTGTAGCACTTGCCCGCAATCCAGACCTGTTTGTCCGGCGCATATTGGGAAAGCGCTATCGGCAAGCCCTGTGAGGGCGCGAATTTCATGATATGTCTGTGGCGGGACGACCGGTCGCGGTCGAATACGTGGAAGGTCGCAACATCAGTCGGAAATGCGTATCGAGGTAGCTTCCCGCAGTAAAGGAGGCGGTCCAGCATCTTGCCGGGGCTGGAAGCCTGCTGCGGGTGTTCTTCTCCTTCCTCAGCTGCTTCTTCGTCACCGGCGATATCGTCGTCGTCTTCATCCTCGGTCTCGTCCTCTTCACCGGGACCAGGGGCGATGGCCTCGTCCACAGCTTGAAGGCAATCACTGACGAACTCGCCTAGGAGAAGAGCCCGATCGTCTCCGGATAGCTGCTCAGGAATCCACCCGGCTATGCGGGTACGCAACGTCTCCTCATTGTCGGCGAGCCATGCCGCGAAGTTATCCCGATTCAAGAACGAATCCGCCTTCCGAAAACCGGAGACACTTCCCAGAACAGAAAATAGATCGTGTGGTTGGTCAGGGTCGATGATCGGAAGGCGATCCTGGTGATAGTTCTGCAGGAGGAACGCGCGGATGTGGCGGCGCACGATCTCAGGGTTGTCCAATGTCAGTTTCGGGTCGACGACATCACCCCGGATCATCTCGTCGGGCTGGGAGAAATAGTGCTCATCATGGCTGTCTGCGCTCCCAAACGCGACGACTGTGGCTACAGCATTGCCGCGGCGACCTGCACGGCCTGCCCGCTGCTGATAGTTAGCACGCCCAGGCGGCATGTTTCGCAGGGCCACACCTGACAAAGCTCCGAGGTCGATACCGACTTCCATAGTCGTCGTGCTGGACAAAATGTCGATTGCGGTGGAACGTCCTCCAACGCCGCTCCCACTCAGCGCGATATCCTGGAACAAGAGCTCATTTTCTTCCGCCTTGGAGAACACATCCTCGTTTTGCGGCGCGTTGAGCTGGGCAGTGTGTTCCGCGGCAATGAGAGCCATTGGCTGCCGCGGCGGGTCCTCAAGGGCCTGCGTAACCGGTTTGCGATAAAAACCTTTGCGCGCAAGGAAGACCGGGTCGGCATCTGGATCAAGGGCGGAGACGGTATCACTTCCGCAGTCAAGGCAGCTTTCAATGCCAGGGATAGGACGATGGACCGATTTGCAACTTGAGCAATGCACCCAGGCGCCATCAAACTGGAGCGAAAGCTCGCTGCCGTTCAGGCACCGATACCCACTCTCCACTGATTGCGTGAACCACTTGAGCAGTTCCGGCGACCAGCTATCCCAAAAGACCTTCCTGGCGGCCTTATCGTCGATGACGGATTCAATTGCCTTGATCTTGGCTTTCGGGTTTCGCGGCTTGACCCGAAATCCTTCTGATGGCGGCCGATTAATCCAAGTGCCCGGCATCTGCGCAAGCCTGAAGCCGTTGTTGTTCCAGCACCGCAACCAGTAGCGCGCGACCGCAAGTTTGGCCTCATCGTTCTCAGCGAATCCCGGTATCGGCGGCAGGCCCAATATCTTCTTTGTGTGGCGATCGCTTTCTTTCAAGGTTGCGAGCGCCAGGGGTTCCATCCCCCAAAACCTGTCGGTCAAGGTCGTCAGCATGCTGCTAAGCAGCGATTCCGGCGGACGGTGAGCCCGAATTTCCAACAACAAGCTCAACAAGGTCGACGGATCTTCCAGTTCATCCTGGCGGACCGCCTCGTCTACAACTTCTTCAGCATCAAAGTTTTCCCCGCCCCGCATTTCCGGACGCAGGCGCACGTTCAGGCGTTTGGAGGCGAGCAACACACCAAAATATAGGTCGTCGAGATTCAGGTGCGGGCGAATTGCATCCTGTTCCTTGAGCCAATTGAAGCCGCTGATGATCAGGGGGCGGAGAGAATCTCGCTCGGAATACATCTGCAGATTGGGTGCGAGGCGAGCTGCCACTTGTCGGGAGTCCGAGAAGGCGAGCACTTTGCGGCCGCGCAGAGGGGCAAATGGTGTCGCTTCCTGTGGCCCTGGAGGCTGAATTTGGATTTGTCGGGCGAGTAAAGCCTGAAAGGGCTGGTCACCCTTGGTCTGATGGTCTTGCACATAGCTACGCCCAAAGCGTGCAGTCTTGCCGCAAACCGCGCACGGAGTGAACTGACCACGTGACTCGAAGCTGTTGTCGTTCTCATTCTCGTCGTCGGCGGTATCGTTGAGTCGATCCTGACGGATGAAGACCGTTCGCATGCGCGGTCCGGGTGTGAGCGGATTCAGTTGCCCCGTTTCCAGATCGTAGTCGGCTGGTTCGGCGCTATCGTCGTGCGCAGGCAGCTCAAGAAGCAAGTCGATAGGTAGCAACGGGCTTGTCTCGCCACTCGCCATGCGCAACTGCTCTCCCGGCTCAGACCAGAGAGCACGCGGTGAATCGACGTCGTCGGTATAGGCGCGAGCGTAAGCGGTTCCGCAATTGCGGCAGGTGAACAACTCAAGGACCCGGGCACCACACCCGCATTCTTCCGACGGCTGTGAGTACATCTTCCCGCAGATGCCATCACGTTGATCCTCGGAGAGCTCGCTGCAGTCTGGATCCATACAAACCCAAAGGCCAGGCAAGCCCCGAAAGAAGTTGTGTATGCGGCAGGGCAGCAATCCGGGTAGATTCGGCTCCGGCCTCGCAACGCTACCGAGCGCCATCAGGACAGTAACCGCTTCATCGGCGGTTTTGGCCGGAACATCGCCGGCAAACAGAAAAGTGCCAAGCTCGGCGATGGGCCGGGCTTCCTTCATCGTTGCATTAATTAGTGCGCACATTGCAGGGAACGATTTCAACGCATCGAAGAGCCCATGTTCTGTCGATTCCGCACCCGTAACGCCTCGGTAGTCGAGCAACGGCGTAATCAATGCCAGCTTGGCGTTGTCAGAATCCGCCTCGTAGAATGCATTCAGATCAATACCGGAAAGGGCTTCGGCGTCCTCCAACGTTCCCTTCCCGGCACCTTCCTTGAGATCGAGTGTGCCCTCGATTGGAACGAAGGTATCAGCCGGGATGCCGGAGAGCTGCGATCCAAACGCCGGGGCATAGTCAGCATCTTTGAAACTCGCTGTCGCGCAGATAATCCGGAAACGGTCTTCCGGGACACCGATCCGGTCCCGCAACCGTCTTAGCAGCAATCCCACTTCTGCGCCGGCGGCACCGCGATAGAGGTGTGCTTCGTCGAGCACCACCAGAAAGGTCTCGTTCGGGTTGTCAGCAAGCCACTCACGTGTCCTGTCAAAGATTGCTCGCTCAATCGGCCGCATGAGCATGTATTCGAGCATCGAGTAGTTCGTGACGAGCAGGTCAGGCGGCGCGGCATGGACTTCGTGTCGCGTCAGAAGTTCGGAGTCGTCAGGTAGCGTAACCGCCCTGACGAACTCTCCCGTCTTCCGGTCTTGCCAGGCGCTGCCCTTTTGCCCGAACCAGGCCTCAAGATCGGGTTTTGCTGGCCATTTCCCGCGATCCTTCAAGGCGGTCAGCAACTCAACAGCTTGTGCCTTTTCTTCGGCATCGTCGCTGTCCGCACGCCTGAGCACGTCGACATAGAAGCTGTCGAAGGATTGTAGTCGCGACGAATCCTTCTTCGACGTGCGAATGCCCGCATACGGGGTCCGGCTTGTATATCGGGCAAATCGAGGTGGGCGGCCACACCACTCCTTAAAGGAACTGACGAGGCGCGGGTCGCCCAGCAAGGCGCGAAGTCGCCCCAACTGGTCGTTTACGAGCGCATTCATCGGATACATGATCAGCGCCCGCATCGCGGGCTGCTCAGCGAAGACACTGGGACGCGCTTGCGCCTCCTGCGCAAACTTGCCCAGGATCGGAAGAAGGAAAGATTCTGTCTTTCCCGAACCCGTCCCGGTCATGATGACCAGATTCTTTCCATCGATGAGATTGTGACGAAGCGACTCCGCCTGGTGCTTGTACGGAGGATCGTAGATCAACCGCGGAAGGCCTTCGCTTGGAGAACTCAATCGTGAAAAGAGCGTCTGCGCGGCCGACGGCAGGCCGGCCATTGAGCCGAATGTATCGCCCGTTTGGTATTTAGGCGTCGATTCGAGATAAGGGACGCGATGTATGACACCGTCACGTTCAAGAAGGTGTTGCCGCTGCGCAATCAACGACGGGGCACTGATGTGGTATGTCGCCTCGATATAGTCACTCAGCGAGCCGTGCAGATTTTCTATAGTTTCTTTAATTGTCTGCATACTTGTTCCCCTCCCGCATTCTTACGCGTCCGTCGGCACCAGCCACAAGTTTTCCTGAAGGTTTTTTTCTTCTTCTGCTGCCTCTGCCACGGGAATCTCGTACGCGAACAAGCTGCGGCTACGTGGACGTTCGTGACCGAGAACCATCAATCGGCGCTGCGCCCAGAGTGGCAACGGCGAAAAGAAATCGAAACGGACACCGGCATCTGTGGTGCTGCGCCTGTATTGCTGCGGATGGCCCGCTATGCCGTCAATCGCCATCTGTAAGTGCCACGCGGCATCGCATCCGCGCCAACGAAAGTGCCTGGGAGGCAAGTCGACGATCCGCTTCAACGTGCCATCGGCAAGTTCTACGAAGCTCCAGAGCGGCGCGCCGAACTCCTGCGGCCGGCGTGCGACGAATGTTCCGGTCTGCCCACGCGGTGCGCCCCATCGACCGCGATAATAGGTCACCTTGGTGTCTCGATCGAGTATCTCGAGACCGGATACCGGCCCGCATGTCGGCTGAGAGGCCAGTTGATTTTCGAAACGTTGGATCAACTGTTCCGGGGATTGCGCCTTGGGCGATCGGAGCCACACGGACTCAGACAATTGATGCAGTCCGTGCGCGATCAACTGCTCGATCAGATCCTCGCCAGGCTCGGGTGCGATAAACTGCGTCACGTGGGAGCGGACCACGCGCCGCGCCAGGTGTTCCGGCAAGAAGATGTCCTGATCGGGAGCGATTCCGGTCAAGAAGATGCTTCCGGAACGGCGAACCACAAAAGATGGCGGCGCCGCGAATACCCAAGTTCCTTTAACGTCTGGGTCATCGGTCGCGACATCGGATAGCTCCAGCAAGTCACCGGCGACGATCATGGCCTCGGTCAGATTGTCCAGCCGATCGGCGAGTCCTCCGAAGTTCGGCTGCAAGTATGCAAGGCTTTCCATGAGGGCGGCGCGAAGCGCGGTCCTTGAACATGGACAGTGTATCCCTGCTGCACGCCGCAGGAGGCCCGCCAACAGAATGTCGTCAAGCCCAGACGACTCGATCCCCATGCCAAGTGACGTACGGCAGCAGCCCAAAACCTCATCCGGAGTGAGTTCAGTGATCGTCATTCCCACCTCGGCAGCAATTCTATGGGCCGATTTTCCACGCACGCATGGCTGAGCGCGACGATCCGGGCTCCGCGCAGCAACAGAGGTTTCGCCAGAATGCGTTTGAGAAGGTCCGGCAGCCTGTCACGGTAGAGGCGCGGCACCTCGTGCGGGCGGCTGGCTATATCGACTGCCAGAGAGCAAAGTGCTCGGTCGGAACAAACACCATAGCGTGCGGCCAAATCGGCATACCAGCCCGCAATCGCCTTTCTTCCACCCTCGATGCTCAGGGCATCACGACGCAGCACGGACGGAAAACCTCCCCTGTGATCAAGCAACGATTGCAGATGATCGAAACCCTTTTCACGATCGCTGCTTCGCATGAAAGCGGCCTCGGCTCGGCCCCAATCTCGACCGGCCAAGGCCCCATAAAGGCGAGTGGTCAGGCCAACCACGACCTGGCCCCGCCGTGCGTTGGCAAGGAAGCCCGCAAGCCGCGCTGACCTCCAGTAGCGCAATATCCTCATATGCTTGATGATGGATTTAGGGCTGTCGGCAATACGGGCGTAGGCAGGATGAACACCCAAGCCCTCCAGGCCGCTACCGGACAGCCCGGTGCTGACGATGACCAAGTCCCGGAACTTGCCGTGTTGGACGATATACAGCCCGCCTGGCGACTGGACATCGAACCCCGCAAGGGCTTCTCCAGCGTCCAGGCGCTCGATCCTGGTTGGTGTCTCCATGTTGAAAAAGCGGCATTTCGGTTCCGCGTCTTCTTGCCCTGTATCGTCGACAAGCCGAAGCGCAACGGCTTCGCCTTGATGACGCAAGACCCAGCGGACCGGCAGCGCATCGTGGTCGAACCGGACAACGAACCGCCCAAGTTCCTGCCCCTCGATTGTGAGAAGGCCGGAAGCGGCCTCAAGGTATCGCCACTCTGCGTGTTGCTGCTGCAGAAATTCCTGGAACCGCTTTTTCCAAATTTCTGGAAGAATCGGCAGGTCGACTGGTGGGCAGACCTGGGCGCTGTAGATCTCCTCGCCTTTGGCATCCTCAAGGCTCACATGCGGGGTAACCTGACGACCTTCGGGACCGAAAACCGTTAGGTCCAACTCATTCTCCCAAAACACGTCCAGCGTGGCGTCATGCGGATTGCTGGTGACCGCAAGGCCTACATGCGAGGTCGCTCCGGGTATCCATGGTTCAGGTTCGCGTATTCTGAGTTCCAGAAAACCTTCATGCGAGGGCGGTGCTGTGGTTTCATCCAGTGCCGCACTTCGGTGCGCTTTGACATTGAGGCGATACGTCCCCGCCGCCATTTGAGGTAGTTGAATGAAGGTTGGCTGTCCCGGCTTTCCGGCCGGAAAGGTCGCGGCCGCGCCATCATCGAGCGTGACACGGTAGGAATCCACGGGATGATCGGGAACGATCCCAAAACACGGCTTTTCGGTCGTCAGCCATTCGCTTCGCCCTTCTCCATCCCAGTTCCGGCCGGGCAAACCGGCAGGCCAGACACGGATGGTTCTGGCAAGTTCGAGATTTCGTATCCGCAGCCATTGAATATATGCGGCGGGCACATCGGAAGGCACCGAAACTCGGATGGCGCGGATATCGCTGCATTCGATGGCGCAGCCTGTCATGCCATCTTGCAGGTCTTCAAATTCATCGGTCGACGCCAAAATGTAATCATTACCGGGTCGCATCAGACGGCTGGCAATTTCGCGGGCGATGCCGTCAGCGCCAACCCGGAAGAGCCAGATCGGCCCCGGGCTCATCCGGCATTCGCTCTCAAGAAGATGATCGACGACTCCGTTCGAGGACTCAAAGCTGACCAACGGCCTGGAGGGGTCAGGCCAAGCCTTGAGAACCGCACGGCGGTTGCCAGACAGGACCCAGCCCGCCGGCCGCCTGACATCATCGCCGTTCAATTTCGAGCGGGTCTGCCGAAGAAACTGCTGGATACCCGGATTGAGAGCGGCAACTGACTTGAAATTGGGGACGTCGATCACGAGCGTCCAATGCCCGTCGCCGGCATATCGCAGTCGCAGATCGGGCCGAACATCAGGTCTGGCTTCCTGCAGCCTTCGCTCGACTGAATCCAGGCCGTCGCTCAGGGTTCGAGGTGCGGTGCCGCGACCAATGCCCTTGAAGCGGTCAGCCACAACGCGGCTTGCCTCTCTGAGCCAACCGCGGGCGTGTCGCATCTGCTCGAGATCGGCAACAATACGATCGAGCGTAGCAGGCAGAAGCGGCTCTTCGCCCTCACGTGGATCCTGGTGCAGAAGCGCGAGGACGATACGGCCGACCAACTCTTCTTGCTGGAGAAACTGCTCGAAACGAGTCGATGCGTAGTAGACATTACCCGCGATCAAACGGCCAATTACGGCAGGCTCGATCGTCGTCAGTCGCGCAAGCGTGAAGCGCAGATCATACAATGTTCGGGCAAATTGCTGCTGCAGATAGCGGGGTAAGACAGCATGGGTGATCGGCCAGGCGATTATGCTAAAATGCGACGCCCACGGTCCGGAAGGAACTACGCCATTGTAGGTTGACTGAAATTTCGAGAACCACGCCGTAACCCGGTACCGGTCTCGGGAATCCCAACCGGGTGTAACATCCTCGAAAGACTGCCAATATTCACCGCCTTCGTAAGTATATCCCCTCTCTGCCGCATAGATTGTCCAGAGCAACCAGTGTGGAACCAGTCTCAGTCCGGTGTTCAGGCGTGCCCGTAGCTGCTCGGCAATCTCCTCCAATTCACCATCATCCAGACCGTGCTCCAGAGCAAAAATAGGGAAGCCGGACGCCGCGCGACGCTCTGCAAGTGCCGCAAAATGCTGCTCCATTCGCTCCTGCCATTGGTCCAAAGGCACAGCCATGACCAACTATGACCCCGAGGCCGTTTCCTTGAACAGATCAGAGCTTTTTAGCTGGTTGCGGAGCATGCGGGTCTGATTACCAAAGAGATCAACAATGTCGTTTGAATTCCAGTCCTTGAATTCAGGCATGCGCTCCGCCCGAGGCACCATCCACCGTTCGAGCGCCAACTCGGATATTTCCTTGGCAGTGAGTAGGTCTCCGACGTCGGGCTTCCCCTTTCCTGTGCGCAATATCTTGGTTGCGTTCTTGGCAAGTTCACAAATGAAGACCTCGCGCTGAATTCCATGTCGCAGCATATCTTCTTTGAAACCGAGCGCTGAAAGTGCTGCTCTTGTGGTTCGCAGACGCCAGTTCGGTCCTTGGCCAAACCGGTGCTGGTCTGCATAAGTATGGTCGATATCGCGCAGGTAATCGCGCAATTCTGCAAATAAGCGATCCGGTATGTGAAAATGCCCCCATCCACCCGTATAGCCGATGGATTTCAGATACTGCTGCCCCCCCAGCTTGAGGCGGTTATAGACCGATGATCGCCCCATAGAGGAGGATGTTGTAACGGCGAGCAGCCGCGCCTTTTTCTCCTCTTTCGAAATTATTCCGGTGGATCCGCCATATGTCCGGGCAAAATCATCGTAGAGATCCCGGCTTCTCAGCAAGCAGGCGACAAGTTTCCCACCTAGGAGCGCGTTGTAGGGAGGGATGGCTCCAAGAACATAGGCATCCATCACATTGACGAGCCGGGCACTCCTGTCATGTGTATCCCAGTCAATAAGCCTGTCCCTCACAGCAAGATTGAAGACCGGGTCTCCGATGGCAATAAGGCCGATCAGCTTGCCATTATTTTCATCCCAGACGAGATACCGCAGGCGCCTGCCGAAGCCATTTGAAACCGGGACGGACCATGTCAGTGACGCGAGGCGAAACAGATCGCCTTGCCAAGTCCCCGCCGATACGCGCTCGAGTATCGGTGAAATTCTCGTGGCATCAATTTCTCTGCCAGATGCAAAGTGCCCCAACAGCTTCTCGGCCATGGTGGCAATGAACTCACGGTTCGCCCGAAGTCGCTCTTCTCGTTGCGCGCGATGAAGCGTACGAACAATTTCCTTTCCAGATCCCTGAATTTGAAGCGCGCCCTGATCCGATTTCTCAAAACCTAGAGCATGTAGATGCCGGCGCAGTTTTCGTTTTATATTAGCCTCACGTGAGACGATATTTATTATCGAGGTATTTTCATTCGCCACCAGCAAGCCCCCCTATTTTTGGTTCGAAGAATCTACCTGATGCAATCGTCTTATGGCAAGGTCTGCTCCCAGGCTGTGCGCATGGCAAATCGACAAGCTCAACCTTCGTATGGAAGGATGTCCGGCCTCGCGGTTGTACACAGTCGCGCTACGTTGGTGATGGCAGGGTCAAACGACCCTACAGGCATTTTAGCTCGGCGTCATCGAGACAAGGTTTTCAGTCAACGCCAGCATCTCGGCGATGACGCGGCGCTGATGGGTTAGCGCAGTCCGCCCTCACG
>NZ_JAGSGB010000006.1 GCF_020092905.1 Pacificimonas aurantium | reverse complement strand
GAGCTTGTGGATCCGTCGGAAGAGACTCTAATTACCTCGATCGGGCGGCTTTCATCATTAGCGCCCACTATGACGACTGCTAGGGAACCATCCGAAAGCTCAACTAGAATCGGGTCATTCAATGTGACCCCGAAATCCACGGTTGGTACTACCTCCCGGGAGTAGATCAGATCGCCTTCAGCAGTGAAACCGGATATCCCAATGACAGTGGGGGTATCAACATTACCCCCGGTGATATCTAAGTAAGCCACAGCGAAAGACCCATCCTCTCCCATAGCAGTTACGCTAGGGGAGCGATAATTTCCGCCAGCCGGAGAGAGCATGATCTCCGAACCCACCGGATTTCCCGATCGGTCCAGAATCCGGCCAAATACGGCCGTCTGCGGTTCGGGAGAATATTGCTGCGACCGCCAGACCTGAATGAACCCATCACCAAGGGGCTCCACGCGAACGTCCGACGAAAAATCCCACTCTGTTTCGTTTAGCTGAGTGACGTCGCCCACGGGCTCAAGGGCCGCGCTAAAGCGAGGCAGTTCGCTGATATTTATGGCGACGGTCCCGGTCGAGAGCTGACCGGCGTCGTCCGAGATCGTGTATTCGAACGCGAAGGACTGCAACTCGCCCTCGGCCAGAGTGACCTTGATGAAGCCCGTCGGTAAGAGTTCGAGCCCTGGCACATCGCTTACGCTGATCACACTAAGCGAATCACTGCCAGCGTCGACATCAGGATCAAGGTCGTTTCGTAGAGGGTTGAAGAAGACGATCCCGCCCTCATTAGCCTCGATCTCGTCATCCACCGCTACCGGCGCATTATCGCTCGCAGTACTGATGGAGAGGCTTTGGACACTTATATCATCGCCAGTAGATAAAACGCCGTCCCTGACGGTCATATTCTGGCCACCGAACAGCGCCACACGGTCGTCGTTCACAGCGATATCGTGAACGATCTGCTCGGTAAGTAACGATGCCCCTCCTTCGAGGACCTCCGTCTCGCTGACCTGCTCCCCGTTCCCCGCAAAGACTGCACTGACCGAGACGCCGGTCACGGAGTCGGATTGCTCACTTGAGGTGTCTGCGAACGCAGAAGCGATAAAGCCACCCTCGGGGAGGCCCTCGATTTCGATCTCCCTGATCGCTCCAACTCTAGAGAACAGCATAGCCGTCTGCGCAGACAGCCCCCCGTCCGAGCCTATTTGACGAAGAACAGCGCCAGCGCTTTGATTCACTGAGTCACCGTCTTCAATGGTCAGATACGCCAGTGCAGCTGGCGTTTGTTCGTCGCCGGTTTTCGCCAAACTGGGATTCTGTGCATTAGCGATGGTTTCCGCCGAGGGCGCTGCACCGATAAACGGCAGCCGTTGGTACAACACCGCCGAGTTGCCGCCGCCGGAAGCCTGAATTGTTGTCGCAAACGCGATTCCGCCCGGAATTTCGACCGCGTCGATCTCTGAGTCCGCGATAGGACTGATATCGGGCAATTCTACCTCATTCTGCGAAACGATCGTCGATCCGCCAGGTGCTAATTCAATCACGCGCGCTACGGTCCTGGAAGCGCCCCCTGAAAGAGCCTCACTTACAATGTAGAGGGCGGCCAAACCGCTATTATCCAGCGAAACGAGAGCGGTCGGCTGAAGAAGCTCTTCGTTCGTAGCGTAAGGAAGTTCGAGCGTCCCGCCCAATTCGCCGCTCGGCTCGAAGAATTTTACGATTGGATGGGGCGATGTGGATGTGCCGGGCTCAACCTCCGCAACGAGCGCTGCGAAACCATTTCCATACGAAGCGACCTTGACGGCGCTAATGGACATACCGATTTGCGCGAGAGGGATATTGGCTGATATCGGTGTTCCGTCGACCGCGACGATGCGCGCAAGGCCCTCCGATACGCCAGACTCGTCTTCGGAAACCCAGCCCACCACAAAATTTCCATCCTGAAGCGCGCTAACCTCTAGCGAGGTTGCTTCTTGCCCCGTGGGATTCTCTAGATTCACAAGAGGTTGCAGATCGTAGGGCTGAAACGAATAGTCCGGCCGAGCCTCTATTAGAATTTGACCCGCGCCCGGCCCCCTCCCGATAGCTGTCGCACCGTCGTCATCAACGATGGTGTAGACAAAGGAATAGTAGCCAGAAAAAGGAATATCTTCATCGCTAAGATCGAATAATACTCTGCCGTCTGGTAGTATCTCACTCGGAAAAAAGTTCACAGAGGCGACCCGCACAGAGCCGCCTTCTGGATCGTAATCATTTCTGACTAAGTCTACAATTGATACCGCGCCGTTACGCAACGTGAATTCGTCATCTACTGCGACCGGCGGTGAATTGTCTGAAACGAGGGTGGGACTTGCGGAAGACTTAACGCTCTCTAGGCTGATCATCTTTTGCCTCCGATTAAATTTGGCCGCTCATCGCGACGCTTTGCTCGCCCTGTATGTATTAAGAGGGAACCAATGCCGAAAGTCGATATTCATCATCTCCAAACCAGAGCATACGGTCTTAGCAACGCAACCTCCGGAAATGCGCGATATGAGAATCGCAGATTATCTACTCGAACGAAATCATAAATCCCTTATTGGTTTAGCGCTAGGACTAAATCCTCTTGAAATCAATCGGGTTATTCTTGATAGAGAGGGCGATAGTGATGTAACGTTGCCGTGACCCCCAGCTTTCCCCCAGCTGGGATTAGAGCCGAGCCGCGTTGTTGCGCATGAGCGCGGTTGAAGCAATTGGCTGCGTAGCGGAGCCCGTAGGGCGCAGCGAAGCAGACGGTGCTGTCAGACTAATGACAACTTGTCTCTGTTTCGCGCAATGCGTCCCTTCCCCGCCAATGCTCACGCCATGAGATTGGCCCACTCGGCCTGGGCGGCCGAGCGGCGGGTCTTGTAGGTCGGGCGGTCGATGAGGTGGCGTTCGGCATTGAAGTGATTGTGGACGTTGGCGTGGACCGAGGCGAATTTCTGCAGGCTTGCCATCTGCCTGAACCGCAGCATCGCACGCTCCCGTCGTCGGAACGGCAGATGCGAGTTCTCCACCCGGTTATTCAGGTGCCGGCCGATCTCTTGCTTCCCGCTGTTTCCCAGCACGTTCATCGCAGAGACGTAGGACCGTAGGCCGTCGGTCACGATCGATTCCGGTGATCCGTAGTTTTTGAGCGCCTTCTTCATGAACCGCAGCGCCGCCGCCCTGTCTCGCTCCTTGGTGACGTAGCTCTCGAGGATCTCGCCTTCGTGATCGACAGCGCGCCAGAGGTAGCGCTGCTCCCCGTTCACACGGACATACATCTCGTCGAGGTGCCACTTCCACTGGCGGAAGCCGCGCATGTAGCTCCTGCGCCGCTGTTTGATCTCCTTGGCGAACATCGGCCCGAACCGGTTCCACCAGAAGCGCACCGTCTCATGGCAGATGTCGATGCCGCGCTCGGCCAACAGGTCCTCGACGTTTCGCAGGCTGAGCGGATATCGGACGTAGAGCATGACCGCGGCGCGGATCACCTCGGGCGAGGAGTTGAAACAGCGGAACGGGCTGGCTGATCTGCGGGATCTCGACATCAATTCGAGCTAGCGGATTAGGCGCCGATCGTCAGCGGTGCATTTAGTCTGACAGAGCCTCAGCGGTGCATTTAGTCTGACAGAACCTGCGATACCTATGAGGCGACGAGATGGCTATCCGGACGGTGGACGACTTGGAGTGTCAGCGAAAATGCTACTCTCTTGAGAGTGACCTCTAGGGGAAGCTTCTACGACATCGCCACGCTGGATGAGATCGTTCTCATCAACCGAGGCTACTGCCGCAACTCCTAACGAGACCGCCGCCGGCGCGGTTCTCCTCCCGCTTCCCAGCCGCCGCCACCCGGTCAATCGCATGTCGGTGGGGGCCCGGTTCGCCTGGGTCCTTGGCATCGCGGTCTCTGCGGCGGTCGGCTTTGGCGGCATCATGGCCGGCCTGTCGGCGATCGGGTCCCTGTTCTAGAGGATGGGTCCGCCTCCTCTCGCTTCTCTTCCCCTTTGCGTGTCCCGGGCTGCGGCCCGGCGGCGCAGAAAGGAGAGGGACATGTTGAATGAACGACTTACGGCGGCGCAGAGCGTTGCGGCGCGCCTGCACGAGGCGGAGGCGGCGCTTGACCAGGCTATCCAGGCGGCGGCGCTTCTGTCCGCGGAAATGCCGCGGGCTCGCGCGGACGCGAAGGTGTCCGCACTGTTCGGGCAGGAGGCGATGGAAAGCGCGCACGGCGTCCTCGCCCAGCTCGTCGGCGCCCGCAGAGATCTCTGCGACACCCACGAACGGCTCGACGGAGTCAAAAGCGGAATCGGACTGAAGACGCGTATGCTTGGCGCCGGCTATCCGAAGCCGATCCCCGATTCCGCCTCGCTTGCGGCGGAGGAGCGGGCCGAAGCCGGCGGCCCAAACAGCGGCTTGACGGTCGTCGGCCAGTGACATGAGCCGTCCATGTTGACGGCAGGGGCGGGGACCCCGTGACGGGCGGGGTTCTCGTCAGCCTTTTCCTGACGGCGATGTTCTGGCTGTTCGTTGTCGGCATCGGGATTGCGGCTTTCCGCTTGGGCGGACGAGAGGAGCGGCGGGTGTTCCTGCTGCTCCTTTTCACCGTCTTCGCCTCGGTGGCGGTGCGCATTGCCGGGCGGGAGGATTTCGAGGCGATCAGCCTGGGCGTGTTCATCGCCGATCTGGTGCTTCTCGCCGTCCTTGTCTGGGTGGTGGCGCGCTCGCCGCGCTATTTTCCGATCTGGACGATGGCCTTTCATCTCAGCGCAGTGCTGTCGCACCTGGCGCGGCTTGCGACACCCGACCTGCCGCCCGTCGCCTATGCCCTGGGGGAGGGGTTCTGGGGCTATCCCGTCTTCGCGACGATCCTGATCGGCTGCGCAGAGGTCAGGCTGCTGCGCCGCATGAACCTTCCCATCCCCTAGCGAGCTTTGCGGCCAGATGGGGGTGGCAATTCGCGGTGCGCTTTTGTAGAGGGCTGCTTTCGCGCTGGAGCGGTGGCCGAGTGGTCGAAGGCGCACGCCTGGAAAGTGTGTATAGGGTAACCCCCTATCGTGGGTTCGAATCCCACCCGCTCCGCCACGAACCCTGCAAACCTGTCTCTCTTTCGGCGCCCCCAGAACAGGCGTCGGAAAACAGGCAGGAATTCTGCGCTCAACCTAACCGTTGCCCCCAATTCTGCAGCGTCTCAGCAGGCGCGCTGCGCCGATTTCAGCGACCGGTCTCTGCGCGTCCGATGCACGGTTGGGTTTGCCCTTCCGCATTCAAGAACAGGGAAAAATTCGCACAGAAGCAGGAAAAACAGGAGGGGAGCGTAGTCTCCGACAGGCCTGAGTTCTCAAAAATGGAGGAAACACATCTGCTTGCGCACGGTTGCCGCCACTTTCCTGTTAATTGGCCAGAACAGGGGATTTAACGGCCGTAACAGGGCAATATTTCGCCGAAACAGGCGATATTGTCCCTGTTACCGCGAATCTAGCCGCGTGCGGAAAGCTGGTCGATCAAGGTTTTCTGGGCGGCCCAATCGACCGGGATCGGCGCTTTCATCAGACGCTCCAGAAGAAGGCCGCGCGGCTGGTGTCCGGCGAGGATGTCAGCTTGGATCTCGGGCGCGAGAAAGGCGAGCCGAATGATCTTTGCAAGGTACGGCGACGCTGGCACGCGCCCGAGGACGGGGCGACCGTTCCGGTCGAGGCGGACGTGCTCATGCGCGCGGCGCAGAGCCTTGATGAGAACCGGGTCCGGCGAGGTCTCGGGGCGGGCGGAGGCTTCGATGAACGTCTGCCCGCCGCGAAGCCGCAACCGCATCGGCATGGACGCGACGATCCGATCTTCAGCAGCCGTCAGTTCATCGGTTGACGAAAGATGGCGCTTCAATCGCGGCTCGCACGCCGGCGCGAAGCTTAGCTCGAGGTGATCCTCAAGAATGGCGACACTCATGACCTCCTTGATCGAACCTGCTGTGCCGAGGAGCCGGTCAGCTTCGCGGGCAGCTACCTTCTCGATAGACGGGCCAGCGAGGCGCCGGATGCTTGCATCGCTGACCGTGCCGCCCTGCTGAAGCGGGGCCGACACATAATATCGGTAGAGCTTGCCGCTAGCGCCGCGAGAGAAGGTCGGCGACATTGGGTTGCTCTCCGCGTCGAAGATCCGACCGGTGAGCAGCGCCGCCGCCCGGCGCGATCCCGCTCCGCCATGCCGGCGCCGCTGCCGGTCCAGCTGGCGCTGGACCTTCGTGAACAGGCGTTGGTCTACGATGGCGTGGTGAGCGCCATCGTAGACCTCGTCCTTGTGGACGATCTTGCCGAGGTAGGTCCGGTTGCGAAGGAGGTAGAACAGCGCGCCGCGGCTGAACGGCTTTCCGCCGATGACCTTGCCCTTCCTCGTGACCGTGCGCTTCGACAGAATGCCGTCCTCGTCGAGACTGACCTTGAGAGCGTTGACGGAGCCCAGCTCCAGATACCGCTCGAAGATCATCCGCACCGTCGCGGCTTCTATCTCGTTGACAGCGAGCGCACGGGCGTCGTCCTGAGGGAGGTCGTAGCCAAGCGGAAGACTGCCGCCCATCCACATGCCCTTCTTCTTCGATGCGGCGATCTTGTCTCGGATGCGCTCGCCGGTAACCTCGCGCTCGAACTGCGCGAAGGACAGAAGGACGTTCAGCGTCAGCCTGCCCATCGACGACGTAGTGTTGAACTGCTGGGTGACACTAACGAAGCTGACGTCCTGCTTGTCGAAAAGCTCGACCATGCGCGCGAAGTCGGCCAGGCTGCGGGTCAGGCGGTCGATCTTGTAGACGACGACCGTATCGATGCGGCCCGCCTCGATGTCAGCGAGAAGTGCCCTTAGTCCCGGTCGTTCCATCGAACCGCCCGAGAAGCCGCCATCGTCGTAGCGCGCGGGCAGGGCGGTCCAACCTTCATGCGCCTGGCTGAGGACATAGGCAGAGCAGGCCTCGCGCTGCGCGTCGAGGCTGTTGAACGACTGGTCGAGGCCTTCCTCGGAGCTTTTCCGGGTGTAGAGCGCGCAGCGCTTTTGCGGCGGAGCAGTCATGTCCGCAGGCCGAAGAAGCGCGGACCGTTCCAGCGGCTCCCGGCTGCTGCCGTCGCGGCGGCAGAAAGACTGCGATAGAGTCTGCCTTCCAAACGAAAACCGTCCGCTTCCACGACCACCTCTACGACGCGCCCCTTCCACTCACGGCGGAGGACGGCTCCTAGGCCGAGCTCCTGTCCTGCAGGAACGGTCGCCCCGGTCTTCCGGAGCGTCCTGCGAACCTCTCTGGACACCCCGCCGCCACTTTCGGCCTGCAGATGGAAGCCCAGCATCAGGCGGAAGAGCGGTTCCGAGCGAAGCGGCGGCGGGTCGCCGTAGCGCTCCCGCCAGACCGCGCGCAGGCCATCGAGATCGAGATCATCGAGCCCTTTGACGAGTTCCGAAGTCGTACTCATGCTCCGGCACCGCCGACGATCCGATAGCGGCGCTCGCCGTTCAGCTTTTCGGAGCTGATCGCGAGGCCCCGCTTCTTCTTCAGAGCGCCGGCCATCGCGCCGCGCACCGAGTGCGTTTGCCAGCCGGTCGCCTTGGTCATCTCGGCGAGCGATGCGCCGGTTTTCCGCTTCAGGAGCGTCTCGAGCCTGTCGAGTTTCGACGGGGCCGTCGTCTTCTGAGCTTTCGGTTTCGCCTGGGTCATGTCTTTTTCCTCGCGTAGGGGCAGCCGCGACTTGCGGCTGCTACCGAGAAGAGCCCGGGCGGCCGGGCTGTCATGACAGCAATGCTCAGGCCGGGCGGACAGTCCAGTCCAAATCAGGCTGGGCGTCTGGGCACATCAACATCTTCAAGTTATCAACAGCTTTGTGCGACGGGGATTCGTTGTGCCCGGTTTGTTCTGCTATGATCGAGCCATGGCCAAGACCGACTTTGGGGCAGCCGCCGCTGCCGATCGCCCGCTCGTCGTTACCTATCGTGACGCCGCGAGCCTCAAACCCGACCCGAACAATGCGCGCACTCACCCGCGGCGGCAGATCGAGCAGATAAAAGCGTCGATCGAGGAGTTCGGTTTCGCGAACCCGATCCTTATCGATCAGGCGGGGCGGATCATCGCCGGCCATGGACGGCTGATCGCGGCAAAGGAGCTCGGGATGACGGAGTTTCCGACCATCGCGCTCGACAAACTAGACGAGGCGCAGGTCCGCGCGCTCCGTATCGCCGACAACAAGATCGCGCTCGGTGCCGGTTGGGACGTCGACCTCCTGAAGGCTGAACTTGCCGACCTTTCGGAACTCGACCTCGACCTCACGGTTACCGGCTTCACCACCGGCGAGATTGACGTTCTCCTCGAAGGCGAGTCCGATCCGGCAGATGATGAAGTCCCAGCCGCGCCTGAGACTCCGCGGACGAAGCCGGGCGATGTCTGGCAACTTGGCGATCACCGTGTCGCTTGCGGCGATTGCCGGGACGTGGACTTCCTCCGGCGAGTTTTAGGAGCCGGCGAGGTCGTAGACGCGGCCTTTCTCGATCCGCCCTACAATGTAAAGATCAACGGCCACGCGAACGCGCGCGGCCGCCACCGGGAATTCGCCATGGCGTCCGGAGAGATGACCGACGCCGAGTTCCAGACCTTTCTCAAGGAAACGCTAGGCGCCTGCGCGAACGTCTCCAAACCCGGCGCAGTTCATTTCGTCTGCATGGACTGGCGGCACATGCACGACGTGACCACGGTCGGGGAAGGCATTTATGGTGCGCTCCTCAATCTCTGCATCTGGAACAAGTCGAACGGCGGTATGGGCTCTCTCTACCGCTCGAAGCACGAGCTCGTCTTCGTCTACCGCGTGGGTGACGCGCCCCACTTCAATGCCGTCGAGCTTGGCCAGCACGGCCGCTACCGCACCAATGTCTGGGACTATGCCTCCGTCAACGCCGGCGCCGGCAGTCGGCGCGACGAGCTCGAGATGCACCCGACCGTCAAGCCGTCCGCGCTCGTTGCCGATGCGATCCGCGATGTCACCCGCCGCGGCGAGATCGTGCTCGATACCTTTCTCGGCTCCGGCACCACCCTCATTGCTGCCGAGCGGGCAGGGCGGCGCTTCCGCGGCACGGATATCGACCCGCTCTACGTCGATCTCGCAGTGAAGCGGTGGGAAGATCTCACCGGCCAGGCGGCGACGCTCGCCGAGAAGGAGTAAGCTGATGGCACGGTTTCAGAAGGGGCAGTCCGGCAACCCGAAAGGCCGTCTACGATCCGTTCTGAATACCGCCTCAAGAAGATGTTTTCTAAGCTTCCAACCAGATCCAGCGCGATCAATAGCAGCAAACGCCAACATTTCGGACATTCACTCGCTGGTTCCGGACATCCCAAAGCGAACTTGGTTGGGATCCTCTCCCACCGTTGGGAATAGCATTTGGTCCGCCAGCGTAGATCAATTACTTTGGCTCTGGATTGGGGGACGCGATGAATACTTGGCCTACAATACCCGACGATGTCGTCGCATGGTTCCGCAGCGTCTTTGAGGACGCGAACCGCCGCGTGTGTGAGCGCTTGGTCAACCTCCCAAATATCCGCGAGACATCGCTTGATGACGGGTTGATCGAGGCGCTGATCCCCGACAGCGCGCCCACGCTACTGCCTTCTGGCGCAATCGTCCGCATGGACACGCACAATATTGGCGGTTTACGCCGGTTGGGTGCTCCTCATTGGGATTGGGATATCCCGCAGCGCCGACGCTGGGAAACAGCGGATATTGCGATCCTCGTCTTCGTATATCGAGGCGATGCGCTGATCGCGAAGAAGATCGGCTTGCTCCAGTCCAAACGGCTCTTTCCAATAAACCAGGATGTCGAAGACGAGGATGAAATAGGCTTCCTGCACGGCATGAATGCATTCATCCGCCGCGACGGGCAGCAGGCGGCTGCCGCACTCCATCGGACTTACAACTTCGACGAGACCTGCATCTTTGCCGCGTTGCAAGCCGGACACCGGCAAGTCGAGCTCATCGACACGCTTAACCGGGATTTCGGCAAAGCCGTCTTTTACCTTCTATACGCGCCGCCCCATCTTCCCTGTACGGTCACCTACCCCCTCAGCCAGCGCATCCGCGTTGGCGACATGCCAGTCGGAAACCGGGTGGTGGACGCCGAGAACGCCCACCAAGCTCTCGCCGGTCTCAACAATGGCCAGTCTCCCACTTTCAGCCTGTTGCAGGACGCCTGCACCGGCCGTGATTGGCCGCTCGAAACTTGGGCGGCCGATCTCCTGTTAACCTGTCAGGTTGGACAGCAGTTCGACGACAGCAATGACGATCGGGTCCGCTATTTTCTCGAACGTCGATCTGGACCTATTGGGGCGGCGCTCGCCGCTTCCATCACCCTCCCGGAGAGGGTCTGAGCCATGCGAAGCGGCGACATCCCATTCAAGTTCGACCTGACCGATCTTCTCGCGCGCGCCCGTCGCCAAGTCGGCGGGCGCATCGGGGACGTTACTTTAAACCTGCCTTTCATCAGTATCGCCGTCAGTCCCAAGGATCGCGAACGAACAGTGGCACGCGAGGTCGTTCTCCGTCTCCGGGACCGCCGCGTCTTGTCCGCTTGGGAATGTTGCGACGGTTGCATCGAGAGGGCCCTTACGTCGCTTATGGAAATCCGCAAAATCATCGTCGACAAGGAAGTGGAACTCGCCGAGCTACAGGACGGGCCGCTGTTCCTTCTGCTTGATGCGATGGCAGCCGGGATTCGCCAGTTCATGACTTTCGAGGAACTGCTTAAGCGCGACGAGGATGCGCCACCGCATCTATGTTTCGGCGAGTTTAATCGCCCGCCCGACGTACGGCAGGCCTATTTCGATGGTCTTGAAATCCTGCGCGGACACCTGAGCCGCTGTCTGGGGCAGATCGCGCTTATTGCGGGAATGCCCATGCCGACCGACGGCATCGTCGAGAATTATCAGGGGCCGTGGCAGCTTGAAGCCTATCAGGCGCCGCCTCAACTGCCGGAGCCGTCCGAAGACTGACGCCGCCGACATAGTCGCCGTTCAAGGCTGAAGCTGAGGCCTTCAAAACTTGCCTTACGTTCATCGATTAACAGGTGCGCCTGTTTGACTGGTCTGGGGCGCGATGTACCGAAGACACGGTTGCTCCCGTATTTTGCCCGCCGCTAATGTCGAAGCGTGCTAGCCCGTGCCACATGTCAACGAAGTCCACAGCACAACACGTCAGCGCATTTCTCGACGAATGGCAGGCTACGACGGTGATGGTGCAGGAACGCGTCGGCCGTGGCGACAGCGCGTTCCTAAAGGAAATCGTGTTGCTGGAAGGCATGGATCGCGCGAATTGCGTCAGCAAGGCCGGCAATTCGCACCTTGATGCCGCCGCGAAAACGCTGCTGTTACGCGAAGGCCTGGCCGCCAAACTCTCGCGGCAGACCGCGCGCAAGGCGCTGCTCTGCGGCCTCTCCGAGCACCTCCCCAAAGCGCTTAAGACCCGCCGGCTGTCCGAGCATGCCATTGTCGAGAAAGCACGCACTTTCCTCGCCGCGCATCCGCGCGACGACGGCCTCTATTTGTTTCCCGTCGTGTTCGCCCACCGCGCGAAGGAAACCGACTTCCGCGTCGGCGCCGCGCGCATCGTGGCGCGGCCGGTCCTCGAGGCAGAGTTGGTGGATGCCTGGGCCCGGCACGACGCGCCCGACGACGAGTGGGCGCGGCGCCTCGGCGACGACTGGAAAAAGCACGCGCAATCCTTCGACCACTTCATCACCGTGGAGATTGCGGGGCACGAGGAGCGCATGGCCTGGCCGGTGGCACGCGACGCTGCGGAATGCCTGCTCAACCTCATCCGGATGTTCTTTGGATACGACGCGATGGACGATGTCCGGATCGGCGACGGATACCTCTGGCAGGAAACCCGCTCGGCGATGCGGCTCACCTCGGACGGACATATTTGCCTATCGACGTCCTTAGGCGGCGGCCGCTCGCACTTGGAGGACGGCTGGACCGAGCCCTTCGATCGCCATCTCGGCCATTTCGCGCGTCTGCTCAGCGACGTCGTCACTTGGCACACGGTGCAGGACGGCAAGCCCGACGCGCTGCTCGAGAGACTCACCTACTTCAATCGGCTCATTTCGGAAGCCTATGCCGAGCCGCATCATCCGATCCGGCTGGTGCGTCTGGTGGCGGCGCTCGAGGCGCTCACCCTGGTCGGCGACAAGGACAAGGCGCACAACCTGGCGCATCGCTGCGGATGCACGGGGGGCAGCGGCGATCCCGAGGCATATTGCCGAATCTACGACGCCGTGCGGGAAGCCTATCGCTGGCGCAACGCGGTCGTCCATGGCGACGCACCGTCGCATGGCGAGATCATGCGCGCATTCCGCAGGCTCGAGCGTCATGTCCTCGACGTCTATCTCGGGCTACTCTCGCTGCACGCCGGCATCGCCAACGCCGCTCGGCCGCGGTCGATCGGGGCGTTGCGGCGCGAGTTCGGCGCCCGCGTCGATATGTTCTTCTGGTCGCCGAGCTTAGCGACCTGAGGCGCCGCAATCGTAGAGATCACAACGTCATGCGGAAAATGGCAGAAACCTACCGTTTCGGAAGGTTTGGCTAGAACCGCCTTGAATGCGGACATTTGATGGTCTGAAGTGGCTCCCTGAAACCCGTCTTTCATTAATCAAACTACCGCAGCAGGGCAGCAACTGGGGACATTCCGGTCGGTCTCGTTTTGGCAATCGGCACCGGATAGCTGCGGGTCAGCTCTCCGGCATTTAGTCAGGCACGTCTCGACCCATTGCGGACATCCCGATAGAGGCTGATAACTGCGACAGATCAATTCAGCCGGAAGCTTGTCGATGGCCGCCAATCCAACAATCGATGAAATCATGAGTGCGATCAGGGACTCGGGTTACCTGATGGAGCAGGAGGTCGCGACCCAGCTCGAGCAGCGTGATCTACACGTGCGCACCAACGTCGCGTTCGAGGATCCGGATGAGGGAAAGTCACGCGAGATAGACGTCGTAGCGGTAAAGCGGGTGGCGCATGACGAGAATTCGAAGCTGGCGGCGTTCGTTGAGCTGCTTATCGAATGCAAGAACAGCGCAAACCCGTTCGTGTTCATCGCCCGCCCGAAAAACGAGGGTGATAAGCACAAGCGCCCGGAAGAATTCCTATTCCCCTACCGCTACGAGATGAAGAAGGATCTAGGAGGCGGTCGTGGCCTATCGCGGCAGCCTTCTGCCTTTTCTCATCTGGGCTTCGACCAGGTCTACAGCATCCACCAGACAGCGTGGAAAGCGGTTCAGTTTTGCCGCATCGACAGGAAGGGCAGCGGTTGGCACGCGAACCACGGTGGCCTGTATGATGCAATCTTCTATCCGATGTCGAAGGCGATTGTTGCGCGCAAGAAGGAGGTGCCGCGCGGCACCCGACCGGAGGACTGGCGCTACTTTTGGTTCTTCTTCCCCCTGGTGGTAACATCAGGGGAGCTGTTCCTGATTGACGCGACCGCTGAAAACCCAACGCCGGAACCGGTAGAGCATGTCACGTTTCAGCGAGAGCTCAAGTCGGGGAAGCTGTCCGGTTCATTCACGCTGACGTTCGTGCAGCAGCAGTCGCTTGAAACTTTCTTGGCATCAGTGGTTGATCCAGTCGCCTCGTTGGCCGCCGATTTAGTGACTAATCGTCAGGCGTTTTTGAAGGAAACCGACCTCCCATGGGTGGATTGAGTTTGCGCTCAGATCTTTCTCTCGTGCTGACTCGGCACTCTATCGGGCCGACACTTTCTTGACCGCCCGCTTTCCGCGAAGGCAGGCATCCGAAGGCGGCAGTCCAATTCAGTTCGACTGGAACAGCTGTCCGTCGACTTTCGGGAGCGCAGCTGCGGCTAAAGAACGACTGAGTTTGGGTCGGAAACCGCCGGTTCTGAGGTAAGCCGGCACAGTGGCAAGGGTCGCCGAGTTAGCCGCCTTTCGCGATGCCTTTGCAATACGTTGATACCTGCCGATCGTTCACATCGGGGAATCGCCTCACTCCGTCGTAGTTTAATCAGGTATCGCGAAGTGCACGTAAGTTGAGCGGAATAGGCAAGCACGCTCCTCAATTATTTAACTCTCGAACCACCGGGTTTTCGCAATTTGAAGGCGCTACTGCTAAAAACTCTGGGGTTAGGCGTCCAAGCGAACAATTGCGCACCGCATATGGCACTAGAATCGCAAACTGGCATCATTTTGCGAGTGGCTGCTTGCCTGATCTCTTGCGCCTTGCGGGCTTACGCTTGAGTGGGCGTACGCCGGACACGTCAATACAACAGACAACCGGTTGTGGGCCAGTCGGACTCGTCGCTCGAATACTGGATGCGCGCTTCCGCAAATGCTCGAGAACCGCAGGCAACTGAACCGGTTGCGAGTGTCCGGCGAGCTGCCAACCCTGCGATCGGCTTTTCTGGTGAACAAAGAGCAATATGCCGTGACGCGCAGTATCGTGACGCAAATACTGGCCGCAAAGCTGTTCTTCGAGCGCTTTCTCCATTTCCACCACACTCATTGCTTCGAGCACCTTGATTTCGATTGGCAGGGCCACACCAGTGATGCGGCTGTGGAGCGTGATGTCGGGCTCCTTCTCGTCGGCGACATGAGGTTCACGGACAAGGGTGTAAAGTTGCGGCTGCAGGCTTTCGAGCCGGTCGGCAATCCAGCGCTGCACCGCGTTCTCGCCGCTCAGTTCCTGGAGCGTGGTACCTTGCGAAAAGCGTCCATTGAGGAGGTCGTGCTCAATCTGCTCGATGCGTCTCACCGCAAGAAACTGAAGGTCGGCGGTTGTCGAAGGAGGTTTTCCGAATTCGGTTTCGAATTGCAGGACATCTTTAGCTCGCCAGGGCTGCAGGGCGGCGTCGGCTAGCGCACGCCGCCGCGCGAGTTCGCGCAGCCAATCGGGTTCGATATCGATGTCGTTCTTGCAGGCCATCTCTATCAGCGCGGCATGCGTTGCTTCACCCGGCGTTTCGGCTAACCGATTGAATAGCGCATTGCGCGCGTCCTGTGCGTGGTCTCGCTCGCCAGGCGAATAGACTTCACCGCTTGGTCGATCCACGTCGTCTTCCCGCCGGATTCCCTCGAAGGCCGCTCGGACAAGGGCCAGCAGCCTTTTGAACGATAGCGTTGGAGGCAAGGGCCTTTCCTGCCGAAAGCGACCGCCGACCACGCGCGGTAGAAGGGCCGCGCATAAGGCGCTTCGTGCGGGGCCGTCATGGCCCTGCATCAAAATCTCGAGGCAGTCGATCGCATCGTCACCGTCGATCGCGAAGAGCAGAGCGAGATAGATGGCTGCCGCTTCGGGACTGTTCGCGCATAGCGCCATTGCTCTCAAGTCCTGACCGAATTCCGTGTCGCCGGGTCCGGCCGTCTTGGTCAGCACGTCCGCCACTTTAGGCAGCATCGCAGGTGGAACATCGCGCTCCGTAGTCAAGCGCGTCCGTAGGTGCGGCGTTACCAATTCGGCGATGGGCTGCTCGCAATAGGTGATCCTGTCCAGCATTCCGTGGGCAGCGGGGTTGCCGTCATTGAGCTGGCTGTCGATTTCAGCGTTCAGGATCGGCGCGACCAGGTCGGGTTTCACGTTGGCCAGTGAGACCATGTAGTCGGGGAATCCATTCAGCTCGACTATGGCGTAACGGGCTGCCCGTTCGGTGTCGCTGTCGGACAGTGTCATCGCCCATTGCGGAGTGGCCGCCGCAGCGAGCGAGGTCCCGGCGAGTCCCATAATGTCAAAGCCCTTGGTGCCATTGCGCTCATCTGGCGGCAGCTCGCTTGGAATGCGGGGCATCCGGCGATGGGCAAAGTCGATCAGGCCGAGGCGAAGTTTCTCGGCGACCTCTTTGCCGACAATAGGCTCGATCGCGGACACATCCGAGACGGAGTAGCGAGAGCGGGAGGACGTCCGAGAATTGAGAAGCCGCCAGAGATTGTAAAGACGTCTGTCCACCGTATCTTCGGTTTGAGGATGCAAGCTGTCGAGCTGACCTGGATCGGCTCGCAATTCATCGATGAACCGGATCCAGCTGTCGTCGCGCTCGGCGGTCCGCTTCTGGTTCTCGCGGCGGGATTTCTCGAGGCGCGCATGCGAGCGCTTGAGTTCGGGCGACTCCTCGATCGGCTTTTGCCATTGCTCGTGGGCAGCCAAGAGATCGGCATCGACCGCAGCCGCCTGACCGGTGCGGGCGAGAAGTGCGGCGTCGCCGCTCTCTCGGCTGATCGCATGGGCCGCGCCGAGAGCGAGCAGGCGGTCGCCCGGATCGGCGCGGCTGATCATGTCGGTGAGCAGCCAGTCGAGATCGTCCGGGCCAAGCCTGCCGGGCCAGCCGAGATGCTGCATCTGCCACACATTGGGTGCCGGCTTGTCCACGAACCATGGATGTTCGCGCAGCGCTTCCGCAGCCTGCCAGAAAGACATCTGCTTTCGGATCGTCGTCGCGACCATCGCCTGGTTGAGCTGGTCCTCGGTCGGTCCGACGCCGCGATAGGCCTGGTGATCGTGAAGTCGCAGGACGAACTGGGTGACCACTGGGGGAACCTCGCTCTGGCAAAGCGCGAGCAGACGGACCGCGGCCGCGATCGCAAGTTCGGCGAAAGCCTCGGTGAACTTACATTCGTCGTCATTGCCCGTGAGCGGTCCAATGCGGTCTACGACCGCGGCGAGGAATTCGATGAGCTCGTCGCGCGTGTTCAGGGCAGCCGCGAGGTCCGGGCCGATGGGATGAATGCTCTTGAAATTTTGCCCGTCGGTCACGCCGAGCACGTCGATGACGGAGAAGAACTGTTCGACCGGGAGGAAAGTCGGGAACAGGCCCTCAACAGCGCTGAGAACAATGTCACGCTGCAAATGCTCGAAATCGGTAAGGATGTAATCGGCGAGCCGTCGCTTGTCCTCATCCGTCCCCATTTCGACGAGGATCATCCCGGCGAGGATCTGGCTGATGTCGTCAACCGAATCCTCAAATGCCACCTGGCGGGCAATGTCGAGTCCCCCCTGCTGCCGCCCAAGGCGGATCAGCCGCAGCAGAAGATGGCGGGCGTGCCTCGATTTTGCAAAGCGCCCCCACCACTCGGGTATGAGGGGATCGAAGGTGGGGTCGGCCAGGCGGCGGAAGAGGTCGTCCCCGAAGAGATGCCAAGGGTCGTGGTGGCCCGCCAGAGCAATTGAGGCCTCGATCGCGCGGACGCGCGTCGCCACTGGCAGCGATCCGGGGTCGCCGCGAGTGAGCAGGATGTAGGGATCGCGCTCGATCACCTTGTCGGCGATTGTCGGATGCCAGATCGATAGCCAGGCGCCGACCTCGACCATGTCCGGCCGGATCAGCGCCCGGCCATAGATGTCGGCGAAGAGAAGATCATGAATCTCTCGCAACGGACAATTGTCGGCAAGCCTGCCATGAAGCCAGCACGCAGTGAGATAGGTGCGCACCGACCCCTCATTATCATTGTGAAGACGAATGCGGCCCAGCGTCGCCGGATCGAACACGGGACGGCCGAGAAGCTGAAGCTGATCCTTGGCCGGCCATTCGGGAAGAACCGATTGGATCGAAAGCGCATTGGGCGTCGCTTGACTGTCGAGACTAGCGCTGGGCAGGCGGACGGTTTCCTTTCCTGAAAGATGCAGTGCAGCCGCGATCCGCTCGAGGGCATTGCGGGCGACTTGCGGGCTCAGCGTGTCGCGCCTGCGCCGATCGGGTTTTGGATCGATCAGCCTCGCCGCGATGCTTGCTTCGAGCATCTGCTGGAGCGTTCCGAGCTTGTGATGGTCGTGCCAGTACTTGGCCATCCATTCGAGATCGAGGGGACGGCCTGCGAAATGCCAGAGGTTGCCGTGTTCCACCGCGGCGATGAATGCGTCGGTATCGGTGACGCCGGCGTTGCCAGCGAACTTGCGGATGCGGGGTTCGTCGAGCGGCTCCATGAGGACGACTTGGACCGGATCGGGCGGATCAGCCGGCTTTTCAGGCTGGCGGTGCGACAATGTGTCGCGAATGAGATTGTGATGGTGGTCGGCGGGATCGGGCGGCGGCAAAGGCACGGGCATGGCCAACCATTCCTCGACGGCCGCGCGGTCGGCGATGAAGTCCCAGTCGCTGAAGCGCCCGGAAATGAGAACGGTGGCCCGTTCTTCCATTCCGGCAATCGCGTTGGAGAGATTGCGCAGCGCGGCTTCGAGGCGGAGGCCCTCGTCCTTCGCCTCGTCGACCGAGTCGATGAAGAACCAGCAGTGCGCGTCATCCTTGGCTCGCCAGCTTTCATAGCGGGCCAAATCCTGCGCGCCGATCGCATCCTGGAAGCGCGAGCGGGCGACGTCCTGTACGGCAGCACGGCAGGCAAGCGCCCCGCTTGCGATCTTGGCGCGCCATTGCGCCTCGAACTCGAATGACTTGCCGCTGCCCGCCTCGGCCAGCACGATGACGCGCGGCATTTCGAGAAGGCCCTTCCAGCTGAGCGAGCCGCCATAACGGGACGCCAGTAGGAGGTCTGGCCGTTTGGCCTCTTCTTCGCTGACGGGCCGGAAGGTTCGATCCAGATCGAGCTTAGGTTGCGCCGCGTTCGCCACGACTACCGCCGAAGACGACGACGTACGGCTTCGTCGGTATCGTGCCAGTGCGCGTGGTCCTCCCACATGCGTGTGATGCTGTCGAGCAGCCGTGCGGTGACCGGATAGTCAGACAGGAGCTGCCGTTCATAGGCGCGATATTTGTTCGCGAGGGTACGTTCTGCTCCGCCCCCGGGACCCCGCCAGGTTGCGCCGCGATTGTTGAACAGCCCGATTTCCATTCCCCTGAGAATGCGGTCACTGGCACAGGCCTCCAACGCATCGCGAACGGCTTCGTTCGGCCAGATGCCGTCAGCTCCAGGTTTGGATCGGCCGAGCAGTTCGCCGATCTGGCTGTCGCCGACATCGAGCCTGCCGACCGCCTTCAGGCGTTCCCGGACATCGACGAGCCAGGCCAGCAATCTGGTAGGGTCAACCGTGCCGTCCTCCTTGGTGCCAGGGGTGCGTTTGAGTTCGCGCAAAGCGCGAAAGACATTTTGAAACACCTCTTCGCGCAGCGGCTCGGGCTGATTTCGGTCGGCGTCCTCGGTTCCATCATCGCGGCGGTAAAGCAGCGAAACGAGCTGGACGAAATCGCCGGGAGATTGTTCGATCTGCTTTTCCAGATTGCGAATGCCGTGCTTGGTGTGGACCAGGGCATTGAGGAACAGATATTCATAGTTGGCGAGCTCGGCGACAGTTGCGGCCTTTTTCGCTTCAAGGGCATCGAGCGCGCGGTCGATCCGTCCCGCCTGCAACTTGATATCGGTATGAGTTTCCTCGCTCGGCTGGACGACCGCGCGTATCAGCCGTGCGAGCATCGCGCCCTCGACCTTGTCGAATTCCATGGCAACGGCGTTGAAGGCCGAAATGGGGCGACCGACTTCGAGCAGCCGCTCAATGATGAAGCTCAGTTCCTCCTCGTCATGGCGCCAGCCATAGGGCGACACGTCCCGCCAGTAGAGAATTTCGAGATCGGGACGCGCAGTGCGGATGATGTTCCATGTGGCGCCCTCGAACGGCGAATGGAGGAATAGGGTGAGCGCTTCGGGTTCAGGCATTGCAGCGCCGAGGGAGGCGAGGATCTCCTGGCGCTCTGTGTCGTCGAGCGCGGATAGCGCCCCCTGGAGTGCACCGGCCCAATGTTTCGTGGTCTCGTTACCGGCTTTTCCGACAAGCTGGCCTATGCGCTCACGGCGATCGCGAGACGGTGTCGTAATGACGAGATATTGTCCGACCGTTCCCCAGGCATTGACGCCGGCTAGCAACCGGCCGATGCCCTCGAGCCCGTCAGCCCCGACGATCTCTTCGATCGCCGAGCGGCGCAGACTGTCGATATGGGCGGCGTGCCTGTCGAAGTCGAAATCATCGTCCCAGACATCGTCGCCGGATTCGGACACCCAATGTTCGGCAAAGAGCCAGCGGTAGCGCACAACACGATCCTGCGGCGCAAGCGCCTCAAAAACGGCGCGCCGGCGGCGCGCCAGCTTGTCCTTGCGGCCCTTCTTCTGATTGCGGCGCGCTAGCACCGATCGCCGCATGTGCTCGCGCAGTTCGGCGCGCTCCTCATCGCCGGCGCCGGCATCGATCCAGCCCTCGACACGCGCCCAGACCGCTTGCTGGTCCTCGTCGGTGAAATCGGCGGTGTAGGCGATGAGATCGGCAAGCTGCGCGCCCTCAAGATAGGCCCAGCCCAGCATGAGATCGAGGGCGTGGCGGCGCATGCGGTAGTCTTCGTCATAGGTCACGGTGCCAGTTCCGGCGGCATCGGTGCGCCAGCGCGGCTTGCTGTTCGGGGATGCCACGGTGTTGTGCGTGTCGATTTGCGCCTTGCAGAGGCGCCAGCCGACCGCAGGAAATTCGCGCACGAGCGTGTCGAGCAGCTGGAGGCGCTGGTCGATGTCGGCGGCGGTTTGCGGCAGCCAGGAGCGGAAAAGCGACTCAAGGCTGTTTTCCGGCTTGTTCGCCCAATTGTCGTTGATCGGAACCTCGCTCAGCCGCGCGAGAATGCGCGCGACGCGGAACAGGTTTGTCTCGTCCCAGGCGATGGATTCCAATGCCCAGAGCAGTCCGCTCCTGTCGGGGCTGTCGAACATGCCGCTTTCGACCGGGCGCAACATCGCGAGGAGTTGCGGGTCGTGCGATCGCAAATCCAGCTCGACGGCTTCGAGGAAGGCGCGGGGCGACGCCTCGGCCAGCAGTGGCAGGTCGGACTGTTGCGAAAGCCAGGCGCGCGCTTCGACATTGCGCAAGAGTTTCGACACGAGGGCATCGACCCGCACACCGACCGGATTGACATGCGAACCCAGGACGCGGTCGCCATATACCGCGAGGAGGACGAGGAGTTCACCCACAGCGGCCCGCATGGAGGCCGAAATGTCGCGCTTCTTGCCATAGATATTGGCCTGCCAGCGCTTCTCGGGTTCCAGGTCCAGCGCCGGGTCGTCCTCCGAGAGGATGAATTCCGCGACCTCGAAGAAGCGGTCGACATCGGACTGGCTCAGGGCCTCTCCAGCGGTGAACAGGGCGTCCTTGCGCGAAACCAGTCCCCGGTAATTGCCGATTGCCCAGACCGGCGATTCTGGGAGCAGAAGCAGGGCGCTTAGATCCTCTTCCACGGTTTCGAATGGGTGGCCCGCGAGATCGGCGACGAGCATCTGGTCGGCCGGAATAGTGCGGTTCCAGGCACCTGCCAGGAGCATTGGCATGAGTTTGCGCAGCAACGGCTTGTCGCTCGCCCATTGCGGCTTGCGCAGTTCTGGGGTGAGCGCGAGGCGGCGGCGAAGGATGGTCGGCGATAGCCCCGTCTCGTTCTTGAGCTGGTCAAGCAGATGTTCTTCGACTCCCATCTCATTGAGCGCACGGTCGAAACACTCCTCGCTCGGTGTCTGGAGGGTGAGGTCAGCATCGTTCTCGACGCTGGTCCGGGGGCGGATGACGATGACCTTATGGCGGCGCGTGAGACTGGCGGCGGCGAGTTCGGTTTCACGATCAGCGACGAGGAGGATCGCGTCGTGAGACGCAGCGGCGATGCGGGCCAGCGCCTCGGGACTGGTCGCAAGGATTGTGCGGTCGTGCAGCAGCCCGGCGTCGCCGTCGGGTTCGAGCAAAGCGAGCGCGAGAAAGGCAAGCGCTTCGTCGGGCGAATCGGCGACGACGACAAAAGGGTGCTCGCCTGCGCTGTCGATCCAGTTGACCAGTGATTGGCGGCGGTCCTTGATCGCTTCTTCGAACAGCAGGGGCGAGAGTTTTGGCACGGTCGATTCGGACCAGCGCCGCCAGCATTCGGGCAAGACAACCACGTCCTCGGTACGACGTCCGATCTCTCCGGAGAACCAGATCTGCGTGTTGGCTGAACGTTCGAGCCATTGTGCGAGGTCTTCGGCATCATACACGCGCACGTCGCGCCACCCGCCGAGCTGGCGTTGGGTCGCTGCCCAGCTGTCCTTCCCCTTCCATTGGAGGGCAGTGACGAAGACGAAGGTGGTGGTGGCCTGTTCCGCCTGAGTCAGCTTGGAGCGTGCCTGGATATCACGGTTGGGTTTGCCGGGTAGGTCTTTCGAAACCGAGAGCTCCCAGCCCGCTCGCCCCTCGGGCACCCAGTGCCCAGCGCTTGACGCTTCGGTGATGCCATCCCAACCTTTGCGTTCGCCTGCGTCATAGCCGGGAAAGTCGACCTTGGCCCCGGTGTCGGTATCGGCGTGGACGAGACGCCGCAGCAGGACAGGCAGATGGGTGCGCGCTGCCAGAGTTTGCGCCCATTGCTCGATGTCGGTGGCAGTGATCTTGAGATACCCGGCGGCCTGCTGCCGGGCTGAGCGTTGCTCATTCTCGGCCTGTCGCGCCTGTTCTCCCGCCTCGGCCTGACGGCGGATGAGGTCATCGGAGTTTGCGCCAAAGGTGCGTTCGAGCTTTAGAGCCATGTCCTGCGAGAGCGAGGCCTTTCCGTTGAGCAGATTGGATAGCGCAGGGCGACCGACGCCAAGCTGACGGGCGGCAGCGCTTACGGAAAGGCCAGCAGGAAGGACGCTATCGCGTATATAAGGTCCGATCGATACCATTTTGACGATACGCCTGTGTCCCGTATTGTACACGCAACAGGTAATGGCTGTCAGCCGTCCGGTCAATGAGCTTTGAGAGGGGTGCCTGGAGTGCCTCATGTGCTTTTACAACAAAAGCGGGCGCTTCCCGGTGCTACTCTACATATTGAATTATAATCATTTTATATGCCGTCCGCTGGACCCTATCGCTCTGTCGATCCGATGAGCAATGCGTTTTTGCGCGAGCAGCTCGGGTTCAAGCAGGGCTGAGTCCACAGACCTCGCTTGTGGACCGAGCTGCGATCCAAGCGGGAGGGATAAGACTGTTGGCGGAGGGCCAGCGAGAACGCAACGTCCGCTAAGTGCCGTGGGCATGATGATGCAGGCACCGGTCGTGCGCGAAGGAGTGATGGGGCATGAATTTCCTGAATTTCGAAGATATAGACCTCGACGAGCATATCTATCGGATCATGCCGCAGAACTATGTGTTCAATCTGTTTGCCCGGCGTGAAAATGTGCTGAGTCCTATTCACAAATGGAAAGACAAATTCGAGAACTTTCAGCTTAAGCTTGGCGGCGTGCTCGACAGCAAAGCGTTCACCTATGGATTCGCTAATCACTTCGTGGGTCAGTGCTGGTCACGCGAAGCCTATTCAGAAGCGATGTGGGGCATCTACGCCGCCGATCCGGAGAAGCGCTTCGTTCGCATTCGCTCGACGCCGCGCCGACTCCTGCGCGAACTGATCAACGCGCATCCGGAAGCGGCGCAGGATCGCTGCTTCTTAGGGGTGGTTGAGTACAAGCGAGAAGCGGCGCTTAAGGCGTGGCTGCACCGGAGTAGCGAGCTCGAGGTTTCGCCGTCGGCCTTCGCAAAGTCGCTACTGCTCAAGCGCCATGCCTTTCGGCACGAACGCGAGGTTCGCTTGCTCTACTTCAGGGAGCCGCAGGATCAGAACAACGATAGCCTGCACCACTATCAGGTCGATCCGCATGCAATGATCACGCAAATTATGGCTGACCCCAATCGCGACCGGCGTGAGTGGGAGCGCGACAAGGCCGCCATCGCGACGGCAACCGAATTCAAAGGTAAGATCAAGCGCTCGAAGATTTATGATGCGCCGGACTGGAATCCTCCCAGTTATAGCTCGAACTGAGTCATGCGAGCCGGCTCACCTGCCAGATTTGGTCCGATGAGCCCCGCCCGCAGCGTCGGGGCTGCACTGGTGTCAGCCGGGTCGTAAACGTGAGAGTGGATAGGTCATTGAGATTTGCCGGGTGCTGGCAAATCGGTTTTGATCGCTTCTCGCCTCCAAATACCCTGCCGCTCGACAATGGGATCTGCCAGAAAAAGCGCCGCTAGGGCTAGAATAGCGATTGCATAGGCGAACCCGACCGAAACAAACCATTGCTGCTGTGCCGCGAGAAGCAGGAGGCCGAAAAGCATAAACAAGAGAATGGCTGTCAAAGCACTACGCTGACAGCGATGGAGACGGAAAAGCTTGAGGCTATTTGGCTTAATGGCTTGCCGGCATTCCCAGACCAATCCTGCGATTTCTTCGCGTAACGCCTCGGCGCGTGACAAGGTCTGAAAGTCCAGGACAGTGTCGACTGTCAATCGATACTGCTTTGCAACGCTGAGGACGCCCAGCGCATGGTAGAGGCCTTTGACGAGAAAAGTGAGCGAACTCAACAGGGCGGCAATCAAAGACCATCGCATACCTCCGTCGGCTGCGCTAATTGTCTGGGCCAGCGGGACTATAAATCCTGCAAGAATTCCCAATATCGCGAGCATCGCGGTTGCACGCGCTTCGGCGGCCTTTCCGCGCTCATTTTCCGCCGTGTTCCGCTCACGGACGAAGGCCAGCGATTGCTGAAGGACGTTGAGATCCTTCGAAGCTATTTGCTCGACTATCCCACCCATAGACATCTTTCCGCCCTTGCAGACATTCAATGATCGCATCGCGTATGGGATAGCCGGCCTTTTTCTCGATCCATGCCCATTGCCCGTTGGGATTGAGCTCGAGAAAGTACCATCGACCATCCTGACCCAGCACAAGGTCGATGGCTGCATAGCGCAGGCCAAAATGCGCTGTGATCTTACGGCAGCCCTCGGCGATATCGGCAGGCAAGGTAATAGGTTCGTGACGCAGATCTAAATCGCTAACGTCCCATACTCGCCAGTCCACCTCGGTATCGGCGTGTTCCTGAGAATATATGGCTGTCGCGTATATCTTGTCGCCGACGATGGTAACGCGAACGTCGCAGTTTTTTATGATCTCTCGCTGATAGATCATGGGGAGCATAGCATATTCGTCGAATTGTTCGATAAAGTCGGCCTCAACTCGCTTGGTGGTGGCCATCGTCACGATATTGTCGGCATGGCTGAAACCGTTCTTCACAGCCTTGCAGATGATTTGGCCCTCATGGCGGTCGTAAAACTCACGTACACTGGCTCGGCTGTTCGTGATGCAGGTTTCAGGCACACACAGGCCAAAGTCGCGAGCCAGATGGAGCTGTTCGATCTTATTTGAAGCGAGCCAGAGATTCCTGGGGTGATTAAGCCAGAGGCGAGCCGGAATGACGCGCCACAGGCCACGCAAAACCTCCTTGAGCTCGCGCGCTGCGAACGCTCGGTCAGATGGAGCAATTTCACTCGAGATATGTGGAGTACGGGGTTGGCGGAAATAGACCGCGGAAATCGCATCCGAGGCAAAGCTCTCCCCATTGTCGCATCGGATAACAAAATCGGCTGTCGCACCCACCGCGATGTGAATCTGGAAACGGGTACCATAGTCCTCGGTATTGAGGCGCACGAAAGGAATGCCGCGTTCCTTGAGGCGCAAAATAAAGTAGTCGCTTGCAAGATCTGCCTTGTTAGTAGCGACTAATAGCATCCATCATCCTCCGGATCTGGATCGTCGTCGCTGGGCGCCTGCATGGTTTTTGACTCGGTCCTTCCAAAACTATCCTCGCTCACCAAGGGAATGAGTTCTTCGTTGCGTACAATGACGTTTATTCTCTCCTGGTCATCATATGTCGAGCAGATATCTTCCATCTCGAACCTACGTGCAGTAGCCAACAAATACGACCTTTTCCCTGACATCTTCCATCTCCTAAATTTGTCCCCATTCTTTGCTTCTATATGAAAAGGAAACACCCACAAGCGCTGCTTTATCTGCGGTGAAGTCACGAAGCTGATGGGTCCGTTCGCCTTCCGGAACGTCTGCTATCGCAATCGGCGCTCCTAAGAGCAGCCTTTCCGGATCGTCCGCCAGAGCGGTCACACTCGCTGGGCCAACGATATGGCCGCTTTCGGCATGCCGGGTGGTTTGCAAGCGCACCACGATGAAGGTGACGATGCTCGGTTTCGGCTCCCACGGTAGCGCCCAAAACGCAAAAACGCCGTGCGCTGACCGATTTTACTCGATGTCTTCTCGTCCCGACACACGTAATCCGATCGCCATTTCCCCATCCGTCAGCACGCCACTGACTGCGATCTCTTCACGGGTCTGATCTGCCCGGGGACGGCTGCGCC
>NZ_JAGSGB010000005.1 GCF_020092905.1 Pacificimonas aurantium | reverse complement strand
GGTGGAGATCAATGTCGGCGGCGCCGGCTCCTGATCCCCGCATAACGGGACCAAAATCGAAGAAGGCCGCTTCCCCAAAAGGGAGGCGGCCTTTTTCTTTGCGGCAATCCTGAAATTAGCCCGGCAGGGGGAGGGGCATCAGCCTCCGCCGGGCTTCGGCGGGCCCTTCACCGGCGTATGGAAGCCTTCGTCCGCGGTCTCGCCGCCGGGTGTCCAGTCGATGCGGTAGAGGTCGAAGCGGCGGTCCCCCAGATTCTGCACCGTGCCCTCGGCGCGCGCCCAGGTCAGGTCGTCCAGATTGACGTCGGCGATGGTCAGCGCCTCGATATTCTCACTCGCTTCGGCGGCGATGCCGTCGCGCGCGAAGGGAAAGTCGCAGGGCGTCAGGATGCAGGACTGGGCGTACTGGATGTCCATATTGTCGACGCCGGGCAGGTTGCCGACATTTCCCGACATGACGACGAAGCACTGGTTCTCCACGGCGCGCGCCTGGCAGCAATAGCGCACGCGCATATAGCCCTGGCGCGTATCGGTGCAGAAGGGCGTGAAAATGATCCGGGCGCCTTCGTCGACGAGCCGGCGGGCAAGTTCGGGGAATTCGCTGTCGTAACAGATCAGGACGCCGATCGGGCCGCAGTCGGTCTGGATCGTCCCGATCTCGTCGCCGCCCTTGATGTGCCACCAGTAGCTTTCGTTCGGCGTCGGGTGGATCTTCTCCTGCGCGTGGACCGACCCGTCGCGCAGGCAGACATAGGCGACGTTCTGGATATCGCCGTCGTCGGCGCGCGTGGGATGCGAGCCGCCGATGATGTTCACATTATATGCCAGCGCCAGCTTCGACAGCGCTTCGACGATGTGCGGGGTATGTTCGGTCAGGCGGTCGATGGCCTGCATGGGGTCCAGCTTCTTTGTCTCGAAGGAGAGAAGCGACAGGGTGAACAGCTCCGGAAACACCACGAAGTCGCTGTCATAGTCCGCCGCGACATCGACGAAGTATTCGACGTTGCTGATGAACTCGTCGAAATCCTTTACCGGCCGTGCCTGCAGCTGGACGGTGGCGAGGCGCACGGAATCGACGCCGCGCGGAATGCGGTAGCGCTTGTCCTCCTCGGGATCGACATAGGGATTGCGCCAGACCATGTGGACGGCATGGCCGCGCGACGGCTTGTCCTCCGGCAGGTAGTTGAGCAGCACGCCCAGCGGCTCGAAGCCGTTCTTCAGCTGGAAACCCAGCGTGGTATCGCGCACTTTGCCTGCGATGACCTTGTCCAGATAGTCTTCCGGACTTTCCACGCGCTTGCGGGACAGCGCGCGGGCAAGGCCGGGCATGCGTCCGGCAAAGACGACGCCTTTCAGGTCCAGTTCTTCGACCAGGGACCGCCGCGCCTCGTACAGCCGCCGCCCGATGCGCAGGCCGCGCTGGCGTGAGGCGACGACCATTTCGATGCCGTACAGCCAGTCGCCCGTGGGGTCGTGCCGGCTGCCATAGCCATTGCCTGAAATGGTTTCCCAGTCGTGCGGGGAAAGCGCCACCTTTTCGTCCAGGCGGGAGGAGGCGCAATAGCCCACCACCCGGCCTTCGTAGATGGCAACGAACTGCCCTTGCGGGAAATTGTTGATCTGGCCCCGGATCATGCCGGGCGTGTAATTCTCCACGCCGACATAGACTTCGCCGATCAGGTCCAGGATCTGGCGAATGTCGCTGGTGCGCGCATTGCGGATTTCGAGCCGCGCGGCGGTCCGGCTTGGCATGTCAGTCCTCTCTTGGGCGCGTCAGCGCTTCAGCATGATGTTCATATGGGCAGCGGCAATGGGCCGGTCGCGTTCGCCCTGCCAGGCTTCGACGTTCACATTGGCAACCCGCCGTCCCATGCGCACGATCCGTGCCTGGGCGAAGGTGTCTTCCGGCTGGCCCGCACGCAGATAGTCGACCGTGACGTCGACAGGCTTCAGGTCGGGCAGCTCCTCTTCCTCGCGCAGCGCATGGATAACCTGCGCCGTCGCCGCGATTTCCATCAGGCCTGCCACCGCGCCGCCATGCAAGCGCGGCGGTGTCGGCGACCCGATCAGAGACTTGCTATAGGCGGCGGTCAGGATGACGTCGTCCCCTTCGATCCGGTAGCGGGCACCGAGCAGCCGCGCATAGGGGATCGAATCCATCGGTCCCTCGTCGCTCTCCGCCATCGCCGCGGCAAGCGCGTCGAAGCTCATGACTTGGCGCCCTTTGTGAACATGAAGATGCCGCTCATCAGCGCCAGCGGGTCGTCGCGCTCGCCGTCCTGGGCATAGCCGCGAACGAAGGCCACGGACCGGGTCAGCTTCTGTACCTTGGAATAGCCGACCACCGTCTCTCCTGGACGGGCGGGGCGAAGATAGTCGAGGCGCAGGTCCAGCGTGGCATGGCCGCTCGACGACATGCGCGCCGCATGCACGCTGAAGCCGCCGACCGTGTCCATCAGCGCGAAGATTGCGCCCGAGGCGATCACGCCTTTCTCGCCGTCCTTGCCGGGATAACCGACGATCTCCTCCGACCAGGGCAGGGACAGCTCGGCCCAGTCGCGGCCGGCGTTTGAGAACTTGATTCCCAGCGCCTTCACATGCGGCACATGGCTCATGAAATGGGTGACGACCGGTTTCATTGCCGCCTTGATCATGCCGCGTCCGGTCCGCCCGCCCCGTCTGTTGCCGCGGGGTCTTCGGCGCCCTCTGCCAAGCGCGCCGCCGTTTCCTTAATCAGCGCGATCATGTTCGGAATCCCCTGCGTCCGGTTAGACGAAAGATGCTTCGACAGGTCGAAGGGTTCCAGTTCCACGGCGATGTCCAGCCCGCGAATATCGGCAGCGGGGCGGTCCTGTACGCGTGTCAGGATCAGCGCGACGATCCCCTTGGTGATGGCAGCGTCGCTGTCTGCGAGGAAGTGGAGCCTCTCGGCGGTGGCGTCGGCGGGGTAGACCCAGACATTCGCGCTGCAGCCGCGCACCCGGGTGGCATCGGTCTTAAGGGCTGCTGGCATGTCTTCCAGGTCCCGGCCCAGGTCGATCAGGAGCCGGTAGCGGTCGTCCGGCTCCAAAATCTCCCAATCGTCTCGAATGCGATCGAATTCGTCCATGCACCGCTAGTGGGGGCGAGCGTCTGCCGGGTCAAGCGCGGCCGGAGTCCGGGACGGTCCCGCGCGGGAACCTCGCGGCGGCGCCTCTAAAGGTCCACTCCGGCGGCGATGGCTTCCAGCCGGCGAACGCGCTCGCGCAGGTCCGCGACTTCGATACGGTTCATCGCGGTGGGGGCACGCGCCTCTCCCGGCGCGCTGCGGTCGCTGCCAAGCTCGTGCTGCTTCAGTGACAGCCAGGCGCGGAAGCACCAGGCGCCGACGAGGGCAAGCGTCACGAGGCCTACGAGAGAGGCGGCTGCGATGATGAGGGTGGATCCTGTCTCTGTCACCTTCCTAATCCCTTTTGTCTTCAGTTCCGTCGTCCAGCTGCTCGATGTCGCGGGCCAGGCGGCGGGATTTGTCGGTGGCGATGCGTTCCAGCGTCTGGATGCGCTGTTTCAGCTCGCCGATTTGATTTCGCAGTTCCGCATTTTCACGCTGCGTGTCCGTGTCGCCGCGCCGGCGCTGGTTTGCCACGATGATTCTGCCGATGACGGCGATGAGCACGATCAGGACAATCATCGTTGCGATGTTCATGCCGGCGCTGTTCCTCCTTCTCTCTCGTCGTCCGCCGGTTGCGCGGGCGGGCGATCAATCTGCTGCCCTGTTCCGGGCGCGGTCTCAGTTCATTCGGTCGTCGCGCAGAGCGTCGATTTCGGCGTCCAGCCGCTTCGAGGAGTCGGTGACGATGGTTTCGATCGCCGCCAGCCTGTCCTTGACGCTGCCGATCTCCGCGCGGAGCTGGGTGTTTTCCTGCGTCAGCAGCTTGATCCGTTCGCGGTCCTCGCTGTTTTCCTTGGGATAGACAGCCTGGCCCCAAGCGCCGTCGAGTGGATATCCGTTCTTGATCCGCATCCAGGTCGTGATGACCCAGCCGCCTATCCCGGCCGCTCCGAGGGCGAGGCCGCCCGCGATGATCCAGGGCAGGTTGGGAATGATGATGTCCGCTGCATTCATGGTCTTGCTCCTCGCCCTGTCGTCAGTTCGTGCTGCTACGCGACGAGCCGTCGCGCAGGTCTTCGATTTCGGCCGACAGACTTGCACCCTTGTCGGTGGCGATCCGTTCCATCACCCGCATGCGCTGTTCCAGCCGTTCGATGTGCGCGGCCTGCGTCGCGGCCTTGTCCGCGGCTTCGCTCGCGGCGAGATCCAGCTGCTTTTCCTTCATCTTGATCCAGCGCTCGATCAGGTTGCCGCCGACGCCGACGATCGTGGGTACGGCCACGACGATGACGAAGAAGAGCAGTGCGAAAATTTGTCCGTTGGTCATTTCCCTGCATCCTCCCGCTTCAGTTTTTCGAACTCGTCCTCCAGGCGGCGTGTCGGGTCGGTCGCGATGCGCTCCAGGACGCTCAGCCGCTCTTCCAAGCGGGTGATCTGCCCTTTCAACGCTTCATTCTCGTTCGTCAGCAGCTCCACCTTGCGGGTCGAGGAGGGGTCGGACTTGGTGGACTTGCCGCCCCATTCATCTTCCAGTTCGTACCCGTGTTTGGCGCGGATCCAGTTGTTGATGATCCAGCCGCCATAACAGAGCGCGATGATGGCGATGACGAAGCCCGGCCCACCGAAATCCATGATGTCTTTCCCCTTTTCCTTCTATTATTCTTACTTCAGCGCATCGATCTCGCGAGCGAGCGCCGAATTGTGCGACGTATGGTGCCGCTCGATGTTCGACAGCCGCCGGTCGAGGGCGCGAAAGCGGGCGTGCACGTCGCGGATCGTTCCCTGCGGCGAGCGCCGTGCCTTCATCTGGAACTTGCGCTCCTCCGGCTGCGGCTGCGGCAGATATTCGGGCCGCTTGTCGGCCACGAAGCCGGCGATCAGATAGGCGATGGGGATGATGCCGATTCCCATCACCGTGCCGACGACGACGGCGATGCGCCACCAGACGGCCTCGATGCCGGTGAAGTCGGCAAGTCCCGAACACACGCCCATGAACTTGCCGTCGCGCTTGTTACGATAGAAGCGATTGCTGGAAGTGCGGTTCGCTGGCGCGTCGTATGTCATGAGACCCTCCGGATGTTCGTGTTACGCTCGCGGTCCTCGATCTTCTGGTCGAGCATGTCGGTTTCGTCGCGGCGATCCGCGAGGCGCCGCCAGTCGGGATTGTCCACATCCATGATCCGTTCGATGGACTGGATGCGATCGTCGAGCCGCTGCGAGATGTGGTACAGGTCGTCGAGCAGCTGCTCGTCGTCGGTCGAGATGGAGCGGCCCTTCTTCCACTGTGTGACGTGGTGCAGGATCATGGCCGGCAGCACGACGAACAGCGAGATGATGGCGGCGAGAGGGATAAGTTCCTCCATGGATCAGTCCTCCTTCTTGCTCTGATCGGTCAGGCGGTTCTTCATGGCGACCAGTTCCGCTTCCACGGCATCGTTCGCCTGCAGTTCCGCAAACTGGCTTTCCAAGGTCTTGGTCTCGCCAAGCTGGTAAGAATCGGCGCGGCCTTCGGCATCGTCGACGCGCCGTTCCAGCAGGTCGAAGCGGCTGAAGGCGTCCTGAGTGCGTTCGCCCTTCAGGACCGTGCCGACGCGAACGCGGTTGTTCGCGGTCTCGAGGCGCTGCAGCAGCGCCCCCTGGCGGCCGCGGGCTTCGCGCAGCTTGGCTTCCAGTTTCTGGATGTCCTTTTCATAGGTGGTCAGCGAGTCCGCCAGCAGGTCGACCTCGGCCTGCATCTGCGCGGCCTGGCCGCTCGCCTTCTGCTTTTCGACGAGCGCCGCCTTGGCAAGGTCCTCGCGGTCTTTCGACAGCGCAAGTTCCGCCTTGTCTTCCCAGTCGGCTGAGGCGCGCTGCAACTTTACGATGCTGCGGCGCAGTTCCTTCTGGTCGGCGATGGTGCGGGCGGCAGAGGCACGGACTTCGACGAGCGTTTCCTCCATCTCCATGATGATCATCCGGATCATCTTCGCCGGGTCTTCGGCCTTGTCGAGAAGGTCGGTGACGTTGGCGGCGATGATGTCGCGGGTTCGCGAGAAAATGCCCATGATGTGTATGCCTCTGGTTGTTGAACTCTTGGCTCTCCGGTCGATCCGGAGAGAGGGGGAACCGGCGCGGGAGGGACTGGGGGGAGCCCGCGCCGGTTCCGGGGGCGCTTAGGCAGCGATGCTGCCCGCGCTGACCGTGGCAGCCGCCCAGTAGTCCGCGTTCGGATCGGGGCCGGCGGCGCCGTAGAAGATGGTGACCGTCAGGGCTGCGGCGCCAAGGACGCCGATCAGGCTGCGGAGTACGTTCGTGTTGGTCATTTCGTTGAACATCGTGTCTGCTCCTTTTTCGTTCGCTGGGGTTGTTTTTTGTTCTGTGCCCCATGCCTCGCAAAGGCCGTGCCAATTTTCAAAAATTCTACCAAGTACCTGAAATTCATATGAATATGAAATTAACAGCCAGAATGACCGCTAACCGGCGTTAGGAAATCCTTGCTAAAATGTGGTGAAAAATACTAACTTGCGGTCATGGAGCCCAATACGCGCCTCGTGGGTCAGTCGACAGTCCTGCTCGATGCGATCGAGCGGGCCAGCCGTGCGGCGGCGCTCGATCGTCCGGTTCTGGTTATCGGCGAGCGCGGTACGGGTAAGGAGATGGTCGCGGAGCGCCTCCACAGGCTCAGTCCGCGCTGGGACCAGCCTTTCGTCTCGGTGAACTGTGCGGCGCTGCCGGAAAATCTGCTCGATGCCGAGCTGTTCGGGTATGAGGCCGGGGCGTTCACCGGTGCGTCGAAGGCGCGTGCCGGCCGCTTCGAGGAGGCCGATGGCGGTACGCTGTTCCTCGACGAACTGGGCACGCTCACCGCGCCGGCGCAGGAGCGGTTGCTGCGCGTTGTGGAATATGGGCAGTTCTCCCGCCTCGGCTCCAACGACGTGCGCACGGTCGACGTGCGTATCGTCGGCGCGACCAATGCCGACCTTCCCGGGCTGGCCGACAGCGGCAGGTTCCGCGCCGATCTTCTCGACCGGCTGTCGTTCGAAGTCGTCACCCTGCCGCCGCTGCGCGTACGCGGGGACGACATCATGACGCTCGCCGATCATTTCGGACGCCGTATGGCGGTCGAGATGGGGTGGGACATTTTCCCCGGTTTCAGTGCCGAGGCAGAGCGCCAGCTCGTCGACTATGACTGGCCCGGTAACGTGCGTGAGCTGAAGAACGTGGTCGAGCGTGCGGTCTATTCCTGGGATGCGCCAGACGAGGCGATCGAGCGGCTGCGCTTCGACCCGTTCGAATCGCCCTGGCGGCCCGCCGAAGAGATGGGCGAGCCCAAGACGGGCGCGCGCGCAGAGCCGGACGGCGTCCGGGCGGATGACGAGGTCGAGGCGGAGGCGCCCGTCGCCCAGGCCGTGCCGCAGCCGGCCCCCCATCCGGGACCGCACCCCCACCCCGACGAGTGCGACGATCTGCGCAGCGCCGTTGCCGACTATGAGAAGTTGCTGCTGGCGGCGGCGTTGGAACGCTGCCGCTACAACCAGCGCGAGACGGCGGCCGCACTCGCGCTGACCTATGACCAGCTGCGCCACGCGCTGAAGAAGCACGACCTTCACAAGAACAGCTAGCGGCGAGAATGGACCTTCCGCGCGGCGCGCGTGTTGGTTAGCGGAAGGTCCGTCCGTCGGATCGAAGACCGCTAACCAGAAGAAGGAGACCCCGCATATGGCTTTCGAACTTCCCCCGCTGCCGTACGACCGCGATGCCCTGGCGCCGCATATCACCAAGGAAACGCTCGACTACCATTATGGCAAGCACCACAATGCCTATGTCAGCAAGACCAACGCCGCCATCGAGGGCACCGATCTCGACGGAAAGCCTCTGCTCGAGGTGATCAAGGCGGCGAAGGCGAAGGGCGATCAGGGGCTGTTCAACAACTCCGCCCAGGTCTGGAACCACACCTTCTACTGGAACTGCATGTCCCCCAGCGGCGGCGGCACTCCGTCCGGCCGCATCGGCGACATGATCACGGCCGCCTTTGGCGGTTTCGACAAGTTCAAGGACGAGTGGAAGTCGAAGGGCGCGGGCAATTTCGCCAGCGGCTGGACCTGGCTGTGCGAGAATGCCAGCGGCAAGCTTGAAATCGTCAACACCGACGATGCCGATACGCCGGTCGTGCACGACGGCATCAAGCCGCTCCTGACGATGGACGTCTGGGAGCATGCCTATTATCTCGACCGCCAGAACGACCGCGGCGCGTACATCGATCACTTCTTCGATGTGATCAACTGGGACTTCGTCGATTCCAATCTCGACAAGCAGGAAGGTGAGCTCGTCAGCTAAGACTGCTCTCGATTACTGACCAAGATCAGCCCCGTCGCGGTTCTCCGCGGCGGGGCTTTTCATGTCTGCTCGATTCATCGTCATAGAGGCTCGCCGGACCGCAAGTCGTCCTACAATAACCTCACATCCCCACGCCCAGCTCCTATACATCATGTCGTGATCGTCGGTGCCGGACGGGAAGGTCGGGGCCGATCTCGGGGAACATTTGTTAAGCGCGGGGGCTTGTAGCAGCGTTATGTCTTTAGGGTATCGTCTTGTCGTAGCTGCGTGCGCCGCGTCGTTCGGCTTGTCCGGGTGCGGTGAAGAAACATTGCCGGAGGTCGCGGCCGCCGTGCGCGCGCCGATGTCGGCTTCCGCCTCCGCGTCGTACCAGTCCGCCGTGCCCCAGGCCCCCATGACCCTGGCCTCTGCCGTCGTGGACGACGTGCACCAGGCAGTCTCCGGCGGGCTGGATATCCTGGGGCCGCAACCCGAGCGCGAATACGAATATCCCTTCTACATGAATATGGACGGCCTCATCGAGCCGCCGCGCGTCCTCCATGTGCGCTGCGACGAGAGCATCGCCGCGGGCGAACATGTCCTCTCGGACGGCGAAACCCTGCCCTATAACGGCTATTCGAAGGGCGGCCTCGAGGTCATTTACCAGGCGTTCGACGATTACGGCCAACCGTGCAAATATCCGTTCAGCCCCTACACTCCGCGCATCGGGTCGGGGAAGAACGAGTGGCCGAGTGGCTCGCAGTTCATCTGGCGCTCCGCGGTCCCGGGACACCGCGTCGAATTTCATTCCGACAGCAGCTTTGCAAAACTGCGTCTGGCCGGGGATCGTCCTGACCGCCGCTTCCATTTCGAGATGCGCGATATCGAGCTGCACTTCGACCAGGCCGACAATGTCGTCGGCGCGCTGCATATGAACATGACGCCCTCCGGTGCGGGGCTTCTCACCGTGGTGGTGCGCAACAGCTATGTCAGCGGCGGGCGCAATGCGCTGTTCATTCCTCCCGGCAATACGATGCTCTATGTCGAGGACAGCGAAATCGGTCGCAATGTCGGCAAGAATGTCGAGCAGGAGCACGGCGTCTACCTGAACCGCATCCTGTCCTCGCACTGGAAGAACAGCACCGTCTTCGGGCAGCGCGCCAGCGGCCCCTATGGTGGCCATCAGTTGAAGGATAAATCCTATCTTCGCATCTACGAGGATCTGGAGATCACGAATTTCGGCGGCGTGCTAGAGCCGTCCAACCGACCGCTGCTCGACATCAACCTGCTCGCCTTTACTTGGGTCGACGGGCTGAAGATTACGCGTGTCGAGACAGAAAGTCCGCGCGATGCGCTGATCGATATTCGGAACGACAAATATCGTCCCGACGATCACCTCCCCTTTTCGGCGGTGACCACCGACGAGTGGACGATGCCCATGTGCCCCGGTGAGCCGATCCCTGCGGGTCTCTTGCGCGACGTGTCGCTGTCCGTGTTCCGCAATGTGGAGACCGACAGCTTCCGCACCGAGCCGTTCATCACCCGCCTGAAGGCGATGCCGCAGGATCATAAGGAAGATGGTGTGGGTCCGGTGTTCATCGGCGACGTGCCAGTGGAAAAACAGCGCGCGATCGCGCTGGCCTTTTCACCGCAGCACTCTGCCGAGAGCTTCTTCAGCGACGAGAATTACGTCTACGTCGATCCCGACATTCCTGCGGCGGAGCAGGCGCTTGTCAGCGACATGGAAACATTCGTCCGCCATGCGTTCGACCTCGCGATCGACGCGGACCCCGCAAATGACTGGCCGCTGCCCTGGCGCGACTGACCGGGTCGGGCCGTTCGGCTAATAGCCGAACAGCGCGCCGGCGTTCGAGCCTCCGACCGTTTCGGCGATGAGGGCCTTGTCGTCTTCGCTCAGTCCGCTCTGCCATTCATTGGCCGCCTTTGCCGGGTTGCGGGCGATGGCGAAATAGTCGCCCTGTCCCTTTTCCGTCCCGACCAACCGGTCGAGATAGTCCCGCGTTTGGGCTGAGGGCGGCAGGCTCAGCTGCGCGAACAGCGCTTCGGCCTCGCTGTGCGGATCGTTCGCCACCCGGTCGTAGATCAGGCGGGAGACGTTCGGCAGGCTATCGGTCTCGGCCAGCACCCACTCGTTTTTCACCATCCAGTCGAACGCCGCGCGCTTCAAAAGCGGCCAGCCTTCCGTTTCCGCTTTCGCGGTGTCCTTGGCGGGGGGCAGCGAGAATAGATCATCATATAGCGGGACGGTCGCCATCTTACCTTGTTCGACCCCGCGCAGTTTCGATCGGGCGACGCCGCAGGGATGCCGGATGATGTGGATGAAGGGCATGTCGGGGTTCGCGCGGGCAAAGGCGGGCAGGCGGGTCACGCTATCGACGGACTTCACGATGGTGAGGGCAGGGGGCCGGGCGGCGAGATCGGGTATCGAGACGCGCCGGTCCAGCCGAGCCGGGGGCAGGGCGGCGTCTGCGCTTCTGGCGGCGAGGATCACGGCCTGTCGCACGCGGTCCGCAAACCTGCCGCGATAGCTCTTGGCGAAGCGCTCGCGCGCGAACACCGTTCTCAGCGCGCGGTTCGCAGCCAGGCGCTGCACATAGGCCCGGCTTACCTCATCGGCGGGATCGGGCGAGGAGGGCGAGGGGATGAAGGGCAGTCGGGGCTCCTTCTCGATAACGTCCGGCTCGTGCAGGTAAAGCGTGTCCGGATGGGAATCGAGGATCGACCCGATCCATGTGGTTCCCGAACGCGGGCTGCCGACGATCATCGCGCGCCGCGGGGACCCCAGGTGCGTCACCGCTCTTCAGTCTTCTTCTGGCGCGCATAGCGGTTCAGCAGCGGCACCTGCGTCAGTGCGAACACGAAACCGAGGATGGTGAGGCCCCAGACCTTGAAGTTCACCCACTGGTCGAACGTCAGATACGCGCGGGCCAGCTCGTTCGCGACCGCCATGGCAGTAAAGAACAGCGCCCAGTTCAGCGTCATCTTGCGCCAGCCCCTGTCGCTCAGCGGCGGCATTCCCGCGGCCAGCACCAGTTTGAGGAGCGGGCGCCCCGTGAACAGGCCGCCGAACAGGATGCCCGCGAACAGCAGATAGCTGATCGTCGGCTTCATCTGGATGAAGGCCTCGTCGTGAAGATAGATGGTCAAGCCGCCGAACACCCCGACCAGGACCAGGGTGATCAGCTGCATCGGGGTCACCTTCCGGTCCTTCCAGTAGGTGTAGATCATCGCGGCGGTCATCGCGACCATGAAAGCGCCGGTGGCCCACACCGCCTGATCCACATCGTCGCCCGGTGCGAGCGCGTTGACAGCAAAGAAGACGACAAGCGGGCCAAGGTCGAGCAGCACGGTGCGAAGCGGATGCGTCTTGCCCTGCGCGCCGTCCCCCTCTCCGAGGGCGGCCGAGGTCATCGCTTCCAGTTCCTTCTTCTTGTCTGTCATTCCGCCTTGCTTTCTTCGTCGGTGGGCAGGCCCGCCAGTGCCCGGGCGAAGCTGCGCGGGTCGAAGGGGCGCAGGTCTCCCAGCTTCTCGCCGACACCGATCGCATGAAGTTTGAGCCCCGACCGGTCTGAGGCCGCCACGAGGACGCCGCCGCGCGCGGTTCCATCCAGCTTGGTCATGACAAGGCCCGTGACGCCCGCCACTTCCTTGAATGTGTCGATCTGGCTCAGCGCGTTCTGCCCGGTCGTGGCATCGAGAACGAGCACCGTATCGTGCGGTGCGGCTTCCATCCGGCGTTTCAGCACCCGCTTGATCTTCGCCAGCTCGTCCATCAGCCCCTGCTTGTTCTGCAGGCGTCCGGCGGTGTCGATAATCAGGACATCGGTGCCCAATTCCCACGCTTTCGTCAGGGCGTCGAAGGCCAGGCTGGCAGCGTCGCCGCCGACATTCGTCGAGATCACGGGCACGTTCAGCCGGTCGCCCCAGACCTGAAGCTGTTCGACCGCAGCAGCGCGGAATGTGTCGCCCGCCGCCAGCATGACGTTATAGTCCTGCTCCTGGAACAGATGCGCCAGCTTGGCGATGGTTGTCGTCTTGCCCGAGCCGTTCACGCCGACGACCAGAATGGTATGCGGGCGTGGAAAGGCCGTGACTTCCAGCGGTTCTTCGGCGCGCATCAGCACGCGTTCGACTTCCGCCGCCACCAGCTCGCGCAGTTCCCCCTCGGATACCCGGTCCCCGAAGCGGTCCGCCGCCAGCTTCGCGGTGATGCGGCCCGCCACCGCTGGCCCCAGGTCGGACGCGATCAGCGCATCCTCGATCTCTTCCAGCATGTCGTCGTCGAGCGGCCGGCGCTCGATCATGGCCAGGTTGCCCGACAGCTTGTCGGACGTGGCCCCCAGACCGGCGCGCAGGCGTTTCAGCCAGCCGACCTTGGGCGTGAAATCGTCGGTGTCAGTCATACTTGTCCCGGGCCGCGGTCATGCCGGCTCCGCTATCAGCGTGCCCGCCTCGTGACCAGTCACGTGCGCCGTGATCATCTCTCCGGGAACCGCGCCGTCCCACAGCCTCACAGGCGCGAAGCTGTCCAGATGGCCCTTGCCGCCGCGCTCGGCGAGAAGGGAGTGGCGCGTGCCCTTCAGCGCATCATACCAGGCGTTCCGCCGCGTGGCCGCGCGATCTCGCAGCGCCTTTGCCCGCGTTTTCCTGATTTCTCCCGGCAGCTGCGGCATGCGCGCCGCCGGCGTGCCCTCGCGCGGCGAAAAGGGAAAGATGTGCCCGAAGACCACGTCACACTCGTCGAGCAGCCGCAGCGAGTTCTCGTGCATGTCTTCCGTCTCGGTCGGGAAGCCTGCTATCAGGTCCGCGCCGATGGCGATTTCGGGCCGGGCCGCTTTCACACGTTCGACGAAGCGGATGGCATCGGCGCGGCTGTGGCGGCGTTTCATGCGCTTCAGGATCATGTCGTCGCCCGCCTGCAGGCTCAGATGCAGGTGCGGCATGACTCTCGGCTCGCCGCTGATCAGCTCGATCAGCTCCTCGTCCGCTTCGATGCTGTCGATGGAGGAGAGCCGCAGCCGGGGCAGCTCCGGCACATGTTTCAGGATGCGGCCCACCAGGCTGCCGAGCGTCGGCGCGCCGGGCAGGTCGGGGCCGTAGCTCGTCAGGTCGACGCCGGTCAGAACGACTTCGGGGTGCCCAGCCTCGACGAGCGCGCGTACCCGGTCGATCACCAGTCCCGCCGGGACGCTGCGTGCATTCCCGCGGCCATAGGGGATGATGCAGAAGGTGCAACGATGGTCGCAGCCATTCTGCACTTCGACGAAGCCGCGTACCCGCGCCTCCATGGCAGGGGCGATATGCGGCGCGGTTTCGCGTACCCGCATGATGTCGCCGACCCTGGTACCGGTTTCCGTCCAGCTTTCCGGCTTCAGCTTCTCGGCATTGCCGAGCACGCGGTCGACTTCCGCCATGGCGCGAAACATATCGGGGTCGATCTGAGCGGCGCAGCCGGTGACGGTGATTTCCGCGTCCGGCCGCTCGCGGCGCAGGCGTCTCACCGTCTGGCGGGTCTGCCGCACCGCTTCGTTGGTAACCGCGCAGCTGTTCACCACCACCTGCTCGCGGTTGGAGCGCGCCGCGTTGAGGTGCGCGCGCATGATTTCGCCCTCATGGATATTCAGGCGGCAGCCCATATTGACGATGTCGGCGCTCACAGGTCGATCTGGCCGGTGAAGCTGATCTCGGCCGGGCCGGTCATCAGGACATGCCCGTCCTCGCGCCACTCGATCTCCAGCGCCCCGCCCGGCAGGTGTACCGTGACCTTTCGTTCGGTCAGCTTGCGGCGCATCGCGGCGACCGCGGCGGCGCAGGCGCCCGTGCCGCAGGCCTGGGTCAGGCCTGCGCCGCGCTCCCAGACTTTCAGCCGGACCGCGTCCGGGGCCAGCACTTCGGCGACGCCGACATTCACCTTTTCGGGAAACAGCGGGTCGGTCTCGATCTCGGGACCGAGCTCCGTGATGGGAACATCGTCCAGCCGTTCGACGAAGAACACCGCATGCGGATTGCCCATATTCACGCCGACCGGCCGCTCCAGCATGCCCCAGCCGACGGGCATCTCCAGCGTATCCATGGCGTAGGCCAGCGGGATCTCCTGCCAACCGAGCTTCGGCGCGCCCATGTCGAGCGCCGCGCCGGCGCCGTCCGCACGGCCCTCGATGAGGCCCGCGAGCGTCTCGATGCGGACAGTCTCGCGGCCGTCACCCACCAGCCTGGCGATGCAGCGCGCACCGTTGCCGCAGGCGGCCACTTCGCTGCCGTCGGCGTTGTAGATGCGCATGAACACATCGGCCTTGTCCGAGGGTTCCATGACGAACAGCTGGTCGCAGCCGACCCCCGTCCGGCGGTCGGCGACGGCGCGCACCTGGTCGGCGGACAGCGAAAACTCGTCGTCTCGTGCGTCGAACACGACGAAATCGTTGCCAAGACCGTGCATTTTGATGAAGGGCCGTGCCATTTGGCGCGATGTAGGAATAAGGAACAGGCATGTCTATCAAGCGCGCCGGAATGCTGCTTCTTGGTTTCCTTGCTGCCTGCGATGGCAGCGGTGCGGGAACCGACGACGAACTCTCTCCCTTTCCGCCGGTCGAGCGGCCGGTCTCGGCCATCGTCGCCAGCCAATATTCCGACGAGGCCAGCCGCGAACAGACGGGCGAGGCGCAGACCGTCATCTCGGTGCTGGGCGTCGAGGAGGGCGAGACCGTCGCCGACATCGGGGCGGGCAAGGGCTTTTACATGCAGCGTCTCGCCGCCGCCGTCGGCCCCACGGGCCGCGTCTATGCGCAGGACATTTTCGAGGATGTGGTCAACGATCTCGAGGTGCGCGCGAATGCCAACGGCTATGGCAATGTCCGCGCGGTGCTCGGCACGCCCGGCGATCCCGGCCTGCCGCAGGACAGCCTCGACCACGTGCTGATGGTGCACATGTATCACGAGATCGAGAATCCCTACGAGCTGCTCTGGCACCTGCGCGACAGCCTGAAGCCCGACGCCACGGTGGCCATCGTCGACGCCGATCGCATCACCAGCCAGCACGGCACGCCGCCCGAGCTTCTCGCCTGTGAACTCGGCGCTCTCGGTTTCCAGCAGATCGCCCAGTCGCCGCTGGAAGATGGCAGCGTCTATGTCGCCATTTTCCGCGCCGAGCGTCCGCGCCCGCAGCCGGAGGACATCCAGCCGTGCCAGAATCCGGCCTGACGGCGCTGCCCGGTCCACAAGACGTCCTTGCTTTCTGGTTCGAGGAGTCGGGGCCGGAGCAGTGGTTCGCGAAGGACGCGGCCTTCGACGAGGAAATCCGCCGCCGCTTCGGAACGCTCAGGGAGGCGCTTGCCGCGCATGTTCCCGACGACTGGTTGGCAACGGCGGACGGCCTGCTCGCGGCGATCATCGTCCTCGACCAGTTCAGCCGCAATCTCTTCCGCGGTTCGCCGCGTGCCTTTGCGACCGACACGGACGCGCTCAATCTGACGAATCTCGCCATTGAGCGCGGGTGGGACCGGGACTTCGCGCAGGACCGCCGCGTCTTCCTCTACATGCCCTTCATGCACTGCGAGGATGCCTATGCGCAGCAGCGCTCGGTCGAGCTGTTCGAGGATGTAGGCGCGGAGGAAAACCTCGAATTTGCGAAGGCGCACCGCGACGTGATCGACCGGTTCGGCCGCTTCCCCGGCCGGAACGAAGCGCTTGGCCGCACCTCGACGCCCGAGGAGCTGGCCTATCTGCAGGAGGGCGGCGGCTTCTAGGTCCGCACCGCGCTGCGCCTCGCTCAGCCGCCGAGCGCTCTTGTGCTTTGCCGCGCTGCACCCACTTCCCTCTCTCCCGCCCCCCTGCTAACCGCCCTCCGCTATGCCATCCGACAAGACCGACAGCTCCAAGACCGGCGATCCGAAGACCGGCGAGTCCGGCGCAGACGCGCCCGACTATCGCGACACCGTCTTCCTGCCGAAGACCGACTTCCCGATGAAGGCCGGCCTTGCGAAGAAGGAGCCTGACTTTCTGGCGCGCTGGGAGAAGACGCGCCTTTACGACCGGCTGCGGAAGGCGCGTGCGGACCGCGAGAAATGGATCCTCCACGACGGGCCGCCCTATGCCAATGGCGACATTCATATCGGCCACGCGCTGAACAAGATCCTGAAGGACATTACCGTCCGCATGGCGACGCTGAAGGGCTACGACGCGCCCTATACGCCCGGATGGGACTGTCACGGCCTGCCGATCGAATGGAAGATCGAGGAGCAGTACCGCAAGAAGAAGAAGGACAAGCGCGACGTCGACCCGGTCGAATTCCGTCGCGAATGCCGCGCCTTCGCCGAAAAGTGGGTCGAGGTGCAGTCGGCGCAGTTCCAGCGTCTCGGCATCATGGGCACCTGGGATCGTCCCTATCTGACGATGGATTATGACGCCGAGGCGACCATCGTCGACGAGTTCCTGAAGGTTGCCGGCTCCGGCCTTCTCTACAAGGGCGCGAAGCCCGTCATGTGGTCGCCGGTCGAGCAGACCGCGCTCGCCGAGGCCGAGGTCGAATATCAGGACATCACGTCCACCCAGATCGACGTCGCCTTCGAGATCACCGAGGCTCCGAACGCTCCCGAGCTTGTCGGCGCGCATGCGGTGATCTGGACGACGACCCCCTGGACGATCCCGGTCAACCAGGCGCTCGCCTATGGCGAGGACATTAAATACTGGGTGGCTGAAAGGGACGGGCGCAGGTTCATTTACGCCCTTGATCTAGAAAAAGAAGTTCTTGATCGTCTTCCAAAGGCCGAGAAACACGACGGACTCGGCTTGGTTGAGCCTAGCGGACTGGTGGGTGCCGTCGCTCGCCATCCCCTAGCCGACGACAGCAAGCCCGCAGAGTGGTTCTTCAATCGCCCGCGTCCGCTCCTTCCCGGAGATTTCGTCACAACCGACAGCGGCACGGGCCTCGTCCACATGGCGCCCGATCATGGCGAGGACGATTTCCGCCTCTGCCGCGACTACGACATTCACCCCGAATTCGTCGTCGACGGCGCCGGGCGCTACCGGGACGACTGGCCTGTCGTTGGTGGTCAACACGTCTACAAGGTTAACGATCCTGACGGTCCCGTTTGTAACGCACTGCGCGACGCCGGGGCGCTCCTATCGCCAAGCAAGGAAAGCAAGCCAGACTACCAGCATAGCTATCCGCACAGCTGGCGCTCGAAGGCGAAACTGATCTATCGCTGCACGCCGCAATGGTTCGTGCGCATGGATGACGCCGTCGGCGGCGCGCAGACGCTGCGCGAAACCGCGCTTCAGGAAATCGACAAGACCCGCTTCGTGCCCGAACGCGGTTACCGGCGGTTGAAATCGATGGTCGAGGGGCGTCCCGACTGGGTGCTGTCGCGCCAGCGCGCCTGGGGTGTGCCGCTGACCCTCTACGTCCACCGCGAGACTGGAGAGTTCCTGCAGGATGCCGAGGTGAACGCCCGCATCGTCGAGGCGGTGAAAGAGGCCGGCGCCGACGCCTGGTTCACGGCCGACCACCAGCAGCTTCTCGGCGATGCCTATGATGCAGCCGACTATGAGCCCGTCACCGACATTCTCGACGTGTGGTTCGACAGCGGCTCCACCCACGCCTTCGTGCTGGAATCGGGCAAGTGGCCGGAGCTTCGCTCGCCCGCGGACCTCTATCTGGAGGGGTCGGACCAGCATCGCGGCTGGTTCCAGTCGTCGCTTCTGGAAAGCTGCGCGACGCGCGGGCATGCGCCTTACAAGCAGCTGCTGACGCACGGGATGACGCTCGACAAGGACGGGCGAAAACAGTCGAAGTCGCTCGGCAACACCACCGATCCGAAGCAGGTGGTCGACGTACAGGGCGCCGACATTCTGCGTCTCTGGGTCGCCTCGGTCGATTTCACCGAGGACCACCGCATCGGCGACGAGATCATCCGCGGCGTCTCCGACCGCTACCGCAAGCTTCGCAACACCTTCCGCTACCTGCTTGGCGCGCTTGCCGATTACGACCCGGCAGAGGCGGTTGCCCCCGCCGACATGCCCGAACTCGAACGCTGGGTGCTGCACCGGCTCACCGAGCTCGATGCTGAGCTGCGGCGCGCGGCGGGCGACTATGACTGGACCGACTATGTCGGCGCGCTCGAAACCTTCGCCGTGCGAGACCTTTCCAGCTTCTATTTCGACGTGCGCAAGGACTCGCTCTACTGTGATGCGCAGGACGATCCGCGGCGCCGGGCCTGCCGTACCGTGCTCGATATCCTTTACGGCGCGCTGGTGCGCTGGGCTGCGCCCATTCTCTGCTTCACCGCGGAAGAGGTCTGGCAGGCGCGCTATCCGTCCGAGGATGGCAGCGTCCATTTCGAGGACTGGCCCCAGATCGACGCCGGCTGGCATGACGAGGCGCTCGCTGAAAAGTGGGATGCGCTGCGCAAGATCCGCGGCGCGGTGACGGAAGCCATCGAGCCGCTGCGCCGCGAAAAGACCATCCGCTCGTCGAACGAAGCCGACGTGGCGCTGGTCCTTTCCGACACGGTCGATCTCGGCCGGGTCGAAAGCGTCGACTTCGCCGAACTTGCCATTGTCAGCCGCGTCTCGCCGACGACCGAGGCCATCGGGGGGGCGGAGCAGTCCGAGACGTACCCAGAGGCATGGGTGAGGGTGGACCGGACGGAACTGGAGAAATGCGCTCGTTGCTGGCGCCATACCCCGGACGTCGACACCGGTCCGCAGCTTTGCAGGCGCTGCCGCGAGGTGCTCGCCGAATGACCGCCCGCGTCGCCTATGTCGTCGCTCTCCTCATCTTCGTCGTCGATCAGGTCACCAAGTGGCTGATCGTCGATGTCGTGCGCCTGCACGAGGTCGGCTCGATCCCGCTTATCCCCGTGCTCAGCCTGACCTGGGTCGAAAATACCGGTGTTGCCATGGGCTTCCTGCAGGCCGGCGATGCCGACATCATGCGCTGGGGGCTTGTCATCCTCACGCTGGGCATTGCCGCCGCCATCGTCTGGTGGATCGATTCCGAGCGCGACCGCGTCGACCTGTTCGCCATGTCGCTGATCCTTGGCGGCGCGCTCGGCAACATCCTCGACCGTGCCCGGCTCGGCTATGTCATCGACTTCGTCCACTTCCATGTGGGCGACTGGAGCTTTTACGTATTCAACGTCGCCGACGCCGCGATCTCCATCGGCGTCGTCATCCTCCTCCTGCGCGCCTTCCTGTGGCACGAACCGCAGAAGCGGCGTAAGGCGGAGGCAACCGGAGAATTGAAATGACGCGTATCCCAACCCTCGCCCTTATCGGCATGTCCGCCGCGCTTCTCGGCGCGTGCGGAGGCGGCAGCAGCCTCGGCAACCGGCAGGCTCCCGACGAGCTCGCCGTCACCCGCAACGCGCCGCTGGTGATTCCCCCCGACTTCGCGCTGGAGCCGCCGCGTCCCGGCGCGCCGCGCACCATCGAGAACGAGGCGCAGACGCAGGCCATGGAGGCGCTGTTCGGTCCGGGCGTGCGCCCGCCCGAAGCCAGCCGTTCCGAGCAGCTGCTGCTCGAAGAGGCCGGCGCGGCCGATCCCGACCCGCGTGCGCGCGCCACGGCCGGCGATCCCGACACGCTGGTGATCGGGAAGGGCTCGCAGCTTCGCGATATCGTCGCCGCGCCGGAGGGTACCGAAGACCCCGCCGTCGCGCAGGTGCAGACGGGCGGCTGACAAGCGGCGCGGCCCTGATCCGCGTCCTGGCCTCGCGGCAACTCGTCCTTCGACTTCCCCTTTCCGCATGCGGTAAGGGCGTTCGGTCATGACCGAACGCCAGAACGAATCCCCGCGCCAATCCGGCGCCGAAACCATTCCCGAATCCATTCCCGAATCCCGGCAGCTTCCCGCCGACCATCCTCCCGTGCCCGCGCCGAAGCTCGGCGTGCTGCTCGTCAATCTCGGATCGCCCGACCGGGCCGAGACGGCCTCGGTGCGGCGCTACCTCGCGCAGTTCCTCTCCGACCCGCGCGTGATCGAGATTCCGAAGCTTGCCTGGCAGCCGATCCTGCGCGGCGTAATCCTGCGCACGCGCCCTGCGAAAAGCGCGAAGCTCTATGCGTCCATCTGGGACCGCGAGCGGGACGGTTCGCCGCTGAAGCTCATTACCGAGGACCAGGCGTCCGGCCTGCAGGCGCGCTTTCCCGACTGCCGCATCGACTATGCCATGCGTTACGGCAGTCCGGCGGTCGCGGATCGTCTGGCAGCGCTGAAGGACGCCGGCTGCGAGCGCATCCTCCTTCTGCCCATGTATCCGCAATATTCCGCCGCCACGACCGCGACCGTGGTGGACGAGGCGCACCGCTGGATGGCGAAGACGCGCTGGCAGCCGACGATGCGCACGGCTGCGCCCTGGTATGACGATCCGGCCTATCTGGATGCGTTGGAAGCCGACCTTCGCACGCAGCTTGGCGCGCTCGACTTCGAGCCGCAGCTTCTGCTCTTCACCTTTCACGGCATGCCCAAGCGAACGCTCGAGCTGGGCGATCCCTATCACTGTCAGTGCCAGAAGACTGCGCGCCTGATGGCCGAGCGCCTCGACGTGGCCACGCGCATCGTCTTTCAGTCCCGTTTCGGTCCGGCCGAGTGGCTGCAGCCCTATCTGGACGAAGCGCTCGAGGGGCTTCCAGCCGAGGGTGTTCAGCGCGTTGCGGTGGCGGCGCCAGGCTTCACCGCCGACTGCCTGGAAACGCTGGAGGAAATCGCCATTCAGGGACGCGAGCAGTTCGAGGGGGCCGGCGGCGCCAAATTCGCCTATCTCGATTGCCTGAATGCGAAGCCTGCGCATCTCGACCTTCTCGAAACCGTCATATCGCGCGAACTCGCAGGCTGGCGCGAAAGCGGTTAAGGCTGAGGCCGAATCAACTTCATCGGGCCTGGGGAGGCACGCCACATGACGAAGCATGTTGCAGTCGTAACGGGGGGAACGCGCGGCATCGGCGCCGCCATCTGCAAACGGCTCAAGAACGAGCTTGGCTACACCGTCATCGCCAATTTCGGCGGCGACGAGCAGAAGGCGAAGGCCTTCTCCGATGAATGCGGCATTCCGGTCGTGAAATTCGACGTCGGCGACTATGACGCGGTGCAGGACGCCATGGCGAAGATCGCCGGCGAGTACGGGCCTGTCGATGTGCTGGTGAACAATGCCGGGATCACCCGCGACGGCACCATCATGAAAATGGACCGGGAGATGTGGGAAGACGTGATCCGCGTCAATCTCGGTGGCTGCTTCAATATGGCGAAGGCTGTCTTCCCGGGCATGAAGGAGGGCGGCTGGGGCCGCATCGTCAATATCGGCTCGATCAACGGCCAGGGCGGCCAGTATGGCCAGGTCAACTATGCCGCGGCGAAATCTGGCATCCATGGCTTCACCAAGGCCCTCGCGCAGGAGGGCGCGCGCTTCGGCATCACCGTGAACGCGCTGGCGCCCGGCTATATCGACACGGACATGGTTGCCGCCGTGCCGGAGCCCGTCCTTGAGAAGATCGTTGCGAAGATCCCCGTCGGGCGCCTTGGCCATGCCGACGAAATCGCCCGCGGCGTTGCCTTCCTTTGCGGCGAGGAGGCCGGCTTCGTGACGGGTTCCACCATGTCGATCAACGGCGGCCAGCACATGTATTGACGCCGCCGCCTCCCATCGCGGGAGGTAAGGTAAGGAAGGGAAGGGGCCGGCCGCATGCCGCTGCCAGACGGGCCGCAGGACGTGCCCCATGACAGGCTTCAGGAGGTGCGCAAGCGCTCGCTCACCATTGCGGGCCACCGCACCTCCATCAGCCTGGAACCGGTCTTCTGGGACGCGCTGAAGGATGCGGCGGACGAACGCGGTCAGTCGCTGGCCGGCCTTGTCGCCGAAATCGACGAGGCGCGCGCCACCAGTCTCAGTTCGGCGATCCGCGTCTGGCTGTTCGAGCGCGCGCGCCAGGGGCGCTAGCACCGCCGGGTCCTGCTGCCGATGCGCAGGGTCCGCGGTTCAGGGGATGACCTGCTCGCCATCCTTCATTTCGACGAGGCCCATATGGTTGCCCGCCGGATCGCGGAACAGGCCGAGGACGATCATTCCCGGCACTTCGCGCCGTTCCAGGTCGACCGTGCCGCCCTTTTCCTCCACCAGCTTCAGCGTCGCGGCCACGTCTTCGACCCCGACATAGATCATCTTGTCGGCAGGATCGGTGCGCAGCAGCGCATCGACGGTCGGCGCCACGACGCCGGTGGTGAAGCGCCCGTCCTCGCCGATCTCCCAACCGAAGATGGCGCTGTAGAAGTCGCGCTGGGCTGCGAAATCCGGCCCGGCAATGTCGAAAAATACGATCGGTGCTGACATGCCCTCTCTCCCGCGACTCCCGCCTCTCTCTGCTCAGCCTATCAACTGAGTGCCAAAGGTACAGGGGGGCTGCGTTCCGGTCAGCTGCCGGGGCGGTGTCAGTGCCATGACAGCGGCTTTGCGACCGTCTCCAGTGGTTTCCGTTCGTTGGCGAGGCCGGATATGCGCGTCAGCAGCGCGGCGGCCGCCATCAGTCCCGCTCCCAGAAGATAGCCGCCGAGCACCTGCGTGCGCGAACCGCTTTCGATCAGCGCGCCGAACAGCCAGGGGGCGGCCACCCCGCCGAGACCTGTGCCGAGCGCGTAGAAGATGGCGATCGTCAGCGCGCGGATTTCCAGCGGATAGCTTTCCGCTACCGTCAGATATGCAGAGGAGGCGGCAGCGGACGCGAAGAAGAAGGTGATGCTCCAGCACAGTGTCTGCGTCGCGGCGCTCAGCATTCCCTCGTGAAAGGCCAGGCCGGTCAGCGTCAGCAGCAGCGCCGACATGCCGTAGGTCAGGATGATCATCGGGCGGCGGCCCCAACTGTCGAAAAAATGGCCGAGCAGCAGCGGACCGAGGACGTTTCCGGCGGCAAAGGGCAGGATATACCAGCCGACCTGGCCCGGCGGAACGCCGTAGAAGTCGGTCAGCATCATCGCATAGGTGAAGAAGATGGCGTTGTAGAAGAATGCCTGCGCGCTCATCAGGCCCAGGCAGTAGACCGTGCGTCCCGGATAGGTGCGGAACAGGGTGCGAAACACCTCGCCCAGCGGCGTTGAGCGCCGAGGCGTCGCTACCTGCGCGTTCGGGTCGACGGGCGCCAGTTCATGACCGCTGGCTTCGATCCGGCTTTCGATCTCGGAAACAATGCGCTCTGCTTCGTCGGCCCGTCCGTGCAGCGCGAGCCAGCGCGGGCTTTCCGGCAGGAAGCGGCGCAGCACGATGATGACGAGGCCGATGACGGCCCCGCCGAAGAAGGCCAGGCGCCAACCCAGGTCGGCGGCGAACAGGCGTTCGTCGAGAAGGAGAAGCGACAGGCCGCTGGCCATGGCCGCGCCGATCCAGAAGCTGCCGTTGATGACCAGGTCGGTCCAGCCGCGCCGGCGCGCAGGGACCAGTTCCTGGATCGCCGAATTGATCGCGCTGTATTCGCCGCCGATGCCTGCTCCGGTCAGGAAGCGGAAGGCGGCGAGGCTGGCGAGGTCCCAGCTGAACGCCGTCGCCGCAGTTGCGAGCAGGTAGAGGCCGAGCGTGATGGTGAACAGCCGCTTGCGGCCCCAGCGGTCGGTCAGCCAGCCGAAGAACAGCGCGCCCAGCACCGCACCGGCCAGATAGGCCGAATTGGCGAACCCGACCTGTCCGGCGGAAAGGCCCAGCGTTCGCTCATCGCGCAGCGCGCCGGCCACCGAACCGGCGATGGTGACCTCCAGCCCGTCGAGGATCCAGGTAATGCCGAGCGCCGTGACGACCAGCCAGTGAAACCGGCTCCAGGGCAGGCGGTCCAGCCGGGCGGGCAGCGCAGCGGCGGAGTTTTCCGGTCTGTCCGCACGCGCTCCGATTTTCGTCCTCCCGGTTCCGGCCCGTCAGTACCGCAGCCGGGTCACATGGCCCATCTTGCGGCCCGGCCGGATCTCGCCCTTGCCATAGACATGCAGGTGCGCACTGGGATCGGTCAGGATCGACGGCCAGTCTTCCACCTCGGCGCCCAGCAGGTTGCGCATCTCCACATCGGTGGCGCTCAGGCTCGTGTCGCCGAGGGGGAGGCCGCAAATCGCCCGGATATGGTTTTCGAACTGGCTCGTTCGGGCGCCTTCGATGGTCCAGTGGCCGCTATTGTGCACGCGCGGCGCCATCTCGTTGAAGACGGGACCCTCGGCGCCGGCAAAGAATTCGAGGGTCAGCAGGCCGACATAGTCCAGCCTGTCCGCAACGGCGCGCGCCAGGTCAGCGGCGTCCTCGGCCTGCAGCGAAATCGGATCGCCTGCAGGCACGGTCGAGCGTGCCAGAATGCCGTCGCGATGTTCGTTGCGCGGCACGGGATAGACGAGGCTCTGGCCGTCCATGCCGCGCGCGATCAGGATCGAGAATTCGGCGGCGAAATCGACGAACCCTTCATAGATGCAGGGCTGTTCGCCGACATCGGCCCATGCCTCCGCCAGGTTGCTGCCCTCGCCGATCCGCACCTGACCCTTGCCATCATAGCCGAAGCGGGCGGTCTTCAGGATGCCGGGCCGGCCCACTTCGGCGGCGGCGCGTTCCAGGTCGGCGAGGCTCTCGACGGACCGGAAGGGAGCGGTGCGGCCCCCCAGGTCGCGCACGAACCTCTTCTCGCGCACCCGTTCCTGCGCCGTCGCGAGCGCTTCCGGACCGGGGGCGAGCCGGACATGCTCGCCCAGATAGGCGAGCGCACCCGCATCGACATTCTCGAACTCGAAGGTCGCGACGTCGACCGATTTCGCGAAGGCGCCCAGCGCGTCGAGGTCGTCATAGGCACCGCGCGTCACCTTCGCCGCGACATCGCCGGCCGGCGGCGCCTCGTCGGGTGCATAGATATGACAGCGATAGCCCAGATAGGCAGCGGCAATGGACAGCATGCGGCCCAGCTGGCCGCCGCCAACGATGCCGATCGTCGAACTGGGCGGAATCATCAGGACGGTTCTTCGGCGACCGCTGCCGTCTGCTCTGCGCGCCAGTCGTCGAGCCGCCCGGCGAGGTCCTCGTCGAAGGCGGCGAGGATCGCCGCGGCGAGAAGGCCGGCATTCTTCGCGCCTGCCTTGCCGATGGCGAGTGTGCCGACGGGAACGCCCCCCGGCATCTGCGCGATGGACAGCAGCGAGTCCTGACCCGACAGCGCTTTTGACTGCACCGGAACGCCAAGGACGGGAAGGGGGGTAAGCGCTGCGGTCATGCCTGGCAGGTGCGCAGCACCGCCAGCGCCGGCGACGACGACCTTCAGGCCCCGCTCCTTTGCGGCCTGGGCATAGTCGTACAGACGCTGCGGCGTACGGTGCGCCGATACGATCTTCACCTCGTGGGGGACGCCGAGCGTATCCAGTATGTCGGCGGCGTGGCGCATCGTGTCCCAATCGGACTGGGAGCCCATGATGATGCCAACGAGCGGAATGTCACCGGTCATGAAATGCTGCGCTTCTTCCCCTGAAAAGAAGCAATTTCGCATAGGGGGCGGCGGCTTCGCCGTCCAGATGCAAAGCTCTCCGCTGCCGAGCTGCCCCGCCTGGGGACCGGCGCCCTAGCTGCGATCCTTCAGATAATAGCGGTCGACTTCGTTCAGATCGTCGTCGAGCTCGTAGACGATTGGCTGCCCGGTGGGGATTTCCAGCCCGGGGATCTCCTCGTCGCTGATCTTCGACAGATGCTTGACCAGCGCCCGCAGCGAGTTGCCATGCGCCGAAATCAGCACCCGCTTGCCGGACTTCAGCTCGGGCACGATCGCCTCTTCCCAATAGGGCAAGACGCGCTCGATGGTCAGCTTCAGGCTTTCCGACTTCGGAACGTCGATGCCTTCGTAGCGGATGTCCGAGGACAGGTCGTATTTCGACGCCGGTTCCAGCTCCGGCGGCGGCGTATCGAAGCTACGGCGCCAGATATGAACCTGTTCGTCGCCATGTTTCTCGCGCGTTTCGGCCTTGTTGAGCCCGGTCAGGCCGCCATAGTGCCGCTCGTTGAGGCGCCAGTCCTTCACTTCCGGCAGCCACAGGCGGTCCATTTCCTCCAGCGCCAGGTGCAGCGTCTTGATCGCGCGGGTCTGGAAGCTGGTAAAGCAGATGTCGAAGTCCATCCCGGCGCGGGCGAGCGCGCGGCCAGCTTCCTTGGCTTCCTCCACGCCCTTTTCGGTCAGGTCGACGTCCCACCAGCCGGTAAACCGGTTGGCGAGGTTCCATTCCGACTGGCCATGGCGAATGAGGACGAGTGTCGGCATCAGTCTTCCTTGTTCTCAAGCTCGTCGAGCAGGTCGTAGGTGGCGCCGAGGCATGCCTCGGCCAGTCGCATGCACCGCATCGGCGACCAGCCACGCTCTTCGTCGGGCATGACCGCGGCATCCTTGAACGGCATCTCCAGCGTCATGGCCAGGCAGCCGTAGCGCTGCGCCATCTGGTTGGTGCAGATGGCAAGGTTCGCCTTGCCGGAGGTGTCGACCGGATAACCCTGATCGACCTGGAAGTCGGGCGACCGACCCAGAAGCGCGGCCTTCCACCCGTCGAGCAGGCGCTGGTGGCGCTCGTTCCAGTCGGGAATGCCTTCCGCGCCCGCGATGAAATTATTGGCGATGGCCTCGTCGCCGTGAACGTCGAGGCAGAAGTCGACCCCCTCATGATCCATGCGGTCGCGCACCAGCTTCACCTCGGGGGAGCGTTCCATCGTTGGCTCATGCCATTCGCGGTTCAGGTTCACGCCCTCGGCATTGGTGCGCAGGTGCCCCCGCCGCGACCCGTCCGGGTTCATGTTCGGCACGATATAGAGCGTCGCGCGCTCGCGCAGCTTGCGGCTGACCGGGTCTGCCTCGTCGGTCAGCGCCGCGAGCGCTCCCTCCATCCACCATTCGCCCATGCTTTCGCCGGGGTGCTGGCGGGCGATGATCCACAGCTTCAGAGGCCCGGTTCCCATGGTCACCAGGTCCATATCCTGTCCGTCGAGCGTCTGGCCCAGCGTTTCCACCGTCACGCCGGCCGCCTCGGCGGTTTCGGCGATCAGATTGTGGTGCCGCTCCATCGAATAGGGCGCGAAATAGGCGATCCAGATGCCGTTACTGCGCGGCGTGACGGAGATGGTGAGGACGCCCCTATCCTTGTCGTAGTCCGTATCTGTCCGCACCCAGTCGATGCGGTCTTCGGAAACGACGGCGCGGTAACCGGGCCAGCCGGCGGGATAGGCGCTGTCCTTCAGGCCGGTGATGCGGATCGTGCACGGCGTATCGGCCGCGCCGGTCAGACGGAAATAGAACCACTGGGCGAACTCGGACTGGTGGTCCTTCGGGATGCTCAGCTCGATGTCGTCCGGGCCGTCCAGACGCTCGACCTTGATGTTGCCGGCGTCGAAGGCGCTGGAAACGGACAGGGTCATTCGATTTCCTCTCTTACGTGGTCAGGGAGGCTACGTAGGGAGTCCCATGCCCGTTCCGTCCGAAAGGCCGGCCACCAGGTCGCGGGGTTTAGCAGCTCGGTCGAACCGTCGACGCTGAAGGTGATGAATTCCGCCCGGCCGGAAATATTCTCCACGGGCAGCAGCCCCAGACCGCCATGCGCTCGTGCGGCGAACCGGCTGTCGGCGCTGCGGTCGCGATTGTCACCCATCAGGAAAACATATCCGTCGGGAACGGTGACCGGCTGGGTAAAGTCGCCCGCCGTTCCGTCCTGCAGATCCAGCACTTCATACTGCCTGCCGTTCGGCAGCGTCTCCAGGAAGCGTGGATATTGGCACAGCACAGTTCCGTCGGGTTGCGGCTCGCGATAGGCGGGCGCGCCGCGGTCGCACGGCAGGTTCGGGCTCTCCACGATATTGGCGGGGGGCAGGGGGTCCTTGGGAACGGGCTCGCCGTTCAGCCACAACTGTCCGCCGCGCATCTGCACCGTATCGCCCGGCAGTCCGACGACGCGCTTGATCCAGTCTTCTTCCAGGACGGGATCCTTCAAGACGACGATATCCCCCTGCTCCGGATAGCTGCCGAACAGGCGCCCTTCCATTTTCGGCAGAACGCGCAGGAAGGGGGAGAGGTACGAATAGCCATAGGGATATTTGGTGACGATCAGCCGGTCGCCGGTCAGCAGCGTCGGCAGCATCGACTCCGAGGGGATGTAGAAGGGCTTCGCCAGGAACGACCAGATGGCCATGACCGCCAGAGCAAGGAGAGCGATATGCTTCAGCTCGTCCAGCCAGTTGGTCTCTTTCGCCGCCTTGGCTGGCGTTTCCGCGGCGGTCTGTTTGTTCGCATCGTCCGGGATGGGTCTTACTCCGGCTGGTCTCTTGCGGGCAGCGCTTCGATGATGACGAACGCCTGCGCCCAGGGCCGGTCATCCGTCATGGTCAGGTGAATGTGCGCCCTATGCCCCGGCGGCGTGAGTTTTTCCAGCCGTTCGGCAGCGCCGCCGGTCAGCACCATGGTCGGCTTTCCCGACGGCAGATTGGCCACGCCCAGGTCGCGAAAGAAGACCCCCTGGCGAAAGCCGGTGCCGAGTGCCTTCGAGCAGGCCTCCTTGGCGGCGAAGCGCTTGGCGTAGGTATCGGCGCGCGTCAGCTCGCGCCGCTCCGCCTTTGCCTGCTCGATCTCGGTAAAGCAGCGATTGACAAAGCGCGCGCCGAACCGGTCGAGCGAGTTCTGGATGCGGTCGATATTGCACAGGTCGCTGCCCAGGCCGATAATCATTCGGTGGTTCCTACGTCGGCTTGCGCTGAGATCACCCGCGCGCTGCTTCCATGCGCGTGCGCATTTCGGAAATGGCGTCGGCCAGGCCGACGAATACCGCCTCGCCGATCAGGAAATGGCCGATGTTCAGCTCGCGCAGTTGCGGGATGCCGGCCACCGGTCCGACATTGTCGGTGGTCAGCCCGTGACCGGCATGGACTTCCAACCCCTCGCGCATCGCCAGCCTTGCGGCGGCGCGCAGGCGTTCCAGTTCCGTGCGCTGCTCTTCGCCCGCCAGTTCCGCATAGCGGCCCGTATGCAGCTCGATGACGGGCGCCTTCAGCGTCACTGCCGCTTCGATCTGCCGTTCGTCGGGCTCGATGAACAGGCTGACCCGCGATCCTGCGGCGCTCAGCTCCTCGACTGTCCGGCGCAGGCTGTTCTGCTGGCCATGCGCGTCGAGCCCGCCTTCGGTCGTGCGTTCCTCGCGCTTTTCCGGGACGATGCAGGCGGCGTGCGGCGCGTGGCGCACGGCGATCGCCAGCATCTCGTCGGTCGCCGCCATTTCGAGGTTGAGCGGGATGTCGAGCTCTTCGGCCAGCCGCGTGATGTCGTCGTCGGTGATGTGCCGCCGGTCCTCGCGCAGGTGCGCGGTGATGCCGTCCGCGCCCGCTTCCGCCGCCAGCTTGGCTGCGCGCACCGGGTCGGGATGCAGCCCGCCGCGTGCGTTCCGGATGGTGGCGACATGGTCGATATTGACGCCAAGGCGCAGGGAGGTCTCTCTCGCGGTCATGCGCATAACAGCCTTGTCAGCAGGTCGTGGGTCAGGCCGGAGCCGGTCCAGACTTCGCCGAAGTCGAAGTCCGTTTCGCTGCGGTTCGTTGCCATGACGACGACCACATCGCGCTCCGGAACGATGATGTTGCGCAGCTGCACGCCGCCGATCGCGCCGCGCCTCTCGATAAGGCGCACCGGGCTTTCGCAGGCGGACAGCGCGGCCTCGTAGGCCCATTGGCCGAGCGCGGCATAGCCATAGTCGGGGCGGCCCTGCCACATGCGTGCGCGGGCCTCGTCCGGCAGCAACGCCCCTGTCATGAGTGCGCGGTCGAATTTCCACAGGTCGAGCAGCGGCCCGCCCAGCGCGCCCGCCGCGCCGAACATGTCGATGCGGAATTCCGGCTCCCTGTCGCCCCCGACATAGCCTTCCACATCTTCCGCGCTGCTTTCCAGCAGGGCGGCGTGCATCATCCCAGCCGGTCCGGCGACCTCATCGGCGACGAGCCTTGCGAAGGGCTCGCCCGTCACCGCTTCCAGCACCGCGCCGATGACGACATAGTCGCAGTTGCCATAGCGAAAGGCCTTGCTCGGCGGGGCGTCCGCCGGCCCCGCACAATAGTCCAGATGATCGCCCGCTGTCTGATCGCCGGGAAGATATAGCTCGGGCCAGCCCGCTTCGCCGCGCGGGCCGTCGTCGGTATGCGCAAGGCCGGACAGATGGCCCAGCAGGTCCGCGATCGTGATCCGGTCGGCATAGGGCGCGCCGAAGTCAGGCAGGTAGGTCGAGACCGGCTCGTCTAGGGAGAGGAGACCGTCGGCGACGAGCTGCATCGCCAGCGTCGCGGTGATCTGTTTCGAAACCGACGCCCAGCGCCAGGTCGCACCCAGGCGGTGCGGAGCCGCGCCGCCGGGGGCACGCGATCCATAGGCCGCTGCATGGACGATGCGATCGCCGCGCGAAATCCAGGCTTCCCCGGCGAAGTCCGCGGCCGCGAACACCGCGTCGAGGTTCGGATCGAGGTCCGGTGGGGTCGCGTCCGCTTCCGGCGGCGCCGGGCCTGCACCCGCCAGCAGGAGGGCAGGCAGCAGCGCCAGACATCGGCGCCAGCCCATCAGGCGGCCTTGCGAGAACCGGGCTTTACGGCCGGAAGGGCCTCCAGTTCCGGCGGCAGGCTGTCGGGCTCGTAAGTCGGAACGTCGAGCGCGATCAGCGGATAGAGCGGCACGCCGATGTCCGCGCTGCCGTTCGAGCGGTCCACCAGGCAGGCGCCTGCCACGACCTTGCCGCCCGCGTCCTCGATGGCCGCGATGGCTTCCCGCGAGGACAGGCCGGTGGTTACCACATCTTCCATCATCAGCACGCGTTCGCCCGGAGCGAGGGCGAAGCCGCGGCGCAGTTCGAACGTGCCGGTGGGACGCTCGACGAACATCGAGGGCACCTTCAGGGCCCGCGCCATTTCATAGCCGCAGATGACGCCGCCCATCGCCGGGGCGACCACCGCATCGACGCCCTGCCGCACCTCGACGGGCAGCTTCAGGGCGAGCGCGCCGATCAGCCGGGCGGCGCGCTGCGGGTCCATCAGCACCCGTGCACATTGCAGATATTTCGGGCTGCGCAGGCCGGAGGAGAGGATGAAATGCCCCTCGAGCAGCGCATCCGCCTCGCGGAATTCGGCCAGGACTTCGTCGTCGGTCACTGTTTCTCCCGTTCCACGCTGGTCACCGCGTCGCTGGCCCGCAGCGCGGCGATGATATGGTCGAGGTGCTCGACATTGTCCACTTCGAGGTCGAGCTGGAAGGTGCCGAAGGTGCTGTCGCGGTCGCGCGTGCGCAAATTGATGATATTGGCGTCCTCGCGAGCCAGCACGGAGGTGACGCGGGCGAGCGCGCCGGGCTGGTTCTGGATCACTGCCACTAGGGTGGCGATGCCCGCCGTTGCCTCATCGCCCCAGCTCAGGTCCATCCAACGGTCCTCGTCGCTTTCGGCAAGGACGGCGCAGTCGCTGACATGGACGTCCATGCCGCCGACGCGCCGGCGAACCCCCACGATGCGGTCGCCGGGAATGGGGTGGCAGCAGGGCGCCAGGTGGACGGCGACGCCCGGGGTCAGGCCCTTGATGGAAATGCGCCCGCGTCCGCCCTTCTTCGCGCGCGACCGGCGCCAGGAGGAGAACAGGCCCGGTGCCATCGCATCGATCAGGGTCTGGTCCGAAATCTCCTGGTTGCCCAGCTTTTCGTACAGGTCTTCCTCGTCGCTGACGCCCAGGCGTTTCAGCGCCTCGCGATAGGCCTTTTCGGAAACACCGCCTTCGAGCCGCGCGACGGCCTCGTCGTATAGCTTGCGGCCCAGGTCGATCGTCTCTTCGCGGCTTTTCATGCGGACATGGCGGCGAATGGCGGAGCGGGCCTTCGCCGTCGCGACGAAATTCTCCCAGCTCGGATCGGGCTCCTGGAACTCGGAGCGGACGATCTCGACCTGGTCGCCGTTTCTCAGCCGCGTGCGCAGGGGCACCTCGCGGCCGTTCACCTTCGCGCCGACACAGGTCGCGCCGATGTCGGTGTGGACGGAAAAGGCGAAGTCGACCGGCGTCGATCCGCGCGGCAACTGGATCAGCTCGCCCTTCGGCGTGAAGCAGAAGACCGTGTCCTGGTACATGGCCAGGCGCGTATTCTCCAGCAGCTCTTCCGGGCTTGCCGCATGGTCGAGGATTTCCAGCAGGTCGCGGATCCATGGATATTCGCCGGGTTCGGCGCGGCTGTCCTCGCCCCTCTCCTTATAGGCCCAGTGCGCCGCCAGACCGTGCTCGGCCTGGTCGTGCATGCGCCGGGTGCGGATCTGGATTTCGACGCGCTGGCGTTCGCCGATGAACACCGTCGTGTGCAGGCTGCGATATCCGTTTCGCTTGGGAGTCGAGATGAAATCCTTGAAGCGGCCCGGTACAACCGGCCAGCGCTGGTGAATGATACCAAGCGCGCGGTAGCAGTCGTCGGGCAGTTCGACGATGCAGCGAAAGGCGATGACATCGGCCAGCTGGTCGAAGGCGATATGCCGTTCCTGCATCTTCTTGTAGATGGAAAAGGGGGCTTTCTCCCGGCCCGCCACAACCGCCGCGACGCCGTGCCGGCCCAGCAGCTGCTCGATATCCTGGGCGATTTCGTCGACCCGCGCCGTGCCGGTTTCACGCAGGTCCGCCAGCTTGCGGGTAATCGTCTGATAGGCGTCGGGATTCAGCTCGCGGAAGGAGATTTCCTTCATCTCGTCCATGAAGCCGTACATGCCGATGCGCTCCGCCAGCGGCGCATAGATATCCATGGTCTCGCGGGCGATGCGCTGCCGCTTTTCCGGTTTCGGGATGTAATGCAGCGTGCGCATATTGTGCAGCCGGTCGGCCAGCTTCACCAGCAGCACGCGGATGTCGCCGGACATGGCGATCAGGAACTTGCGCAAATTCTCGGCCGCGCGCTCGCTTTCGGTCTGCGCTTCGATCTTCGACAGCTTGGTGACGCCGTCGACCATGCGCGCGACATTCTCGCCGAACAGCTCTTCGATCTGGTCGTGCGTCGCGACCGTGTCTTCGATGGTGTCGTGCAGGATCGCGGTCGCGATGGTCTCGTCGTCTAGTTGCAGGTCCGTCAGGATGCCGGCGACTTCGACGGGGTGCGAGAAATAGGGGTCGCCCGACGCGCGCTTCTGCGACCCGTGCGCCTGCAGCGAAAAAACATAGGCCCGGTTCAGGAGTTCTTCGTCCGCTTCCGGATCGTAGCCCCTTACTTTTTCGACAAGTTCATACTGGCGCAGCATCGCCGCCTATATGGGCATGCGCCCACGGGCGCGGCAAGGTGATTGGTGCCCGTACGATCAGGGAGGTGACCGAGGGGTTGATCGAAGCCGGTCGCAGCGGCCCGGTTCGGGAAGACCCGCTTGCCGGTCGTCTCAATGTTTGCCGGGGGCCAGCTCCACGCCGCGGCGCTCATGCGCAACATAGGCCTGGATCGCCACCATGCGCGGATCGTCCAGTGCCAGCGGCTCGCCTTCCAGCGGGTTCTCGATGCACCAGTTCACCATTTCCGCCAGCACGACGACGCGGCCCAGCTGCTGCTGATATTTGGGGTAGGTTTCCGGATGCACATTGGTGCCGTTCGGATGACACTGCGCACAGACCACGCCGTTGGTGCCGAGGGAGGGGTCGGTAAAGGCGGCGCGGCCGTCGGCCACCACCGTCATATATTCCTCCTGCCACTCTTCAACATCCTCCGCGTCGAACGGATCGGCCTGGGCGGACAGGCCGGCCAGGGCGGCGGTCAGGGCCGCGCCTGCGATCAGGCCGCCGGAAAGCATCAACTTGCGCATGGGTTCTGTCCCCCTCGGTCAGCAATTCAGTAGTGGAGCTGCGGCGCGGTCTCGATGCCGGCATATTCGGCGTCGACCGGGTGGCCGCGTTCCTTGTCGAAATAGACGATGCGCGGCTGGTTCTCGGTCAGCGAGTAGTTCGCGGCGACGCGGCCGTCATTGATGTCGATGAACTGCCAGCCCGTGCCGTCGCGTTCGAAGAAGGGATCGGCACGGTTCATCGGGATGACCAGTTCGGGCATCAGGTTGCCGGCCTGCGCATAGGTGCGCGGATAGGGCCAGGGCCAGGCGGTCGCCATGGCGGAATAGAAGCTGATATTGCCGATCTGGTTATACTGTATCTGGTGCACATGGCCGTAGAGCACGGTGACCTTGTCGAACGGCTGCAGCAGGCTCTGCACGTCCTCCGCATCCTCGGTCCAGAAGTTCCAGTTCTTGAAGATCTTCTGCAACGGTGAATGCGACGCAACGACGATCGGTGTCGACTTGTCGACTTTCGCTAGGTCGGCCTTCAGCCAGCGGCGCTGCTCTTCGCCCACCATGAAGGGGGATCCGCGCGGGTCGTCCAGTCCGGCCATGACGCCCATGCGCTCTTCGCCCGACGACCATTTGTTCATCCAGCTGTCGTAGGTCAGGATCGAATTGAGGACGACGAAATGGACGCCCTTATGGTCGAAGCTGTACCATTGCGGACCCAGCCGCTTCGACCAGTATTCGCCATTGTCTAGATAATAGTCATGCTCGCCCATGACGTAGTGAACCGGGTAGTTCAGCTCCGACAGGATCTCCAGGCCGTGGTCGATTTCCTGCGGCAGGGCCAGCTGGGCGATGTCCCCGCCATACAGGACGAAATCGGGCTTCGGCTGCATCAGGTTCGCTTCGGCGACCGCGCGTTCCAGCCCCCGGTCCCAGTTGCGGACGAACTCGGTGCCCTTGATGTGCTGGATGTGACTGTCCGAGATATAGGCGAAGGTGAAGTCCGGCTGGCTCTCGTCTGCAAACGCCAGGCGTACGTTCGTCATGGGAAGGATCGAGCCGAGCGCCATCGCGCCGACACCTCCCATCAGTCCGCGTCGGGAAATGGTCATTTTGCGCCCCCTTCGTCGATGGTGCCGTCGGTTGCCGCCGCTTCCACGAATTCGGGACTGGTAAGCGCTTCCAGGAACGCGACCAGATCGGCCTGCTGCTGCTCGGTCAGGTCGAGTGGACGGATGCCGCCGGACTGGAACGAATTGATCGGATCCTCCTCATTCAGGCGGCCGCCCAGATTGTAGAAGGTCACCACCTCTTCCAGCGTCGCGATCGATCCGTCGTGCATATAGGGCGCGGTCATCGCCACGTTGCGCAATGTGGGCGTCTTGAAAGCACCGACATCGGTCATGTGGCGGGTGACGGCGAACCGGCCCAGTTCGGAAATATCGGCGTCCGCCAGCACGAGGGAATCGAGCTGCTGGGCCTCGACCGGGGCTCCCCGGAAGCTGTCGGTCAGCGTCGCGACGCTGCCGGAAATCTTTTCGAAGCTGACGTTCAGATTGTGGAAGCGGCTGTCGGTAAACAGCGCATAGGTCTCGTTCACCGTGTGGCAGCTGACGCAGCGCCCATCGTTCACGAATACGTCGAAGCCGCGTTTGACGGCGTCCGAAACCGCGGCTTCCTCGCCGCCGAAATGCCAGCGGTCCCAAGGGGAATCCGCGGCGATCTGCGTGCGCTCGAAACTCGCGATGGCCTTGCCGATATGTTCGATGGTCACGTCGTCCAGGTCGACGCCGAACGCAGCTTCGAACAGCGGGTCGTAGTCTCCTGCGTCGCGCACCGCCTGTACCACGGCGGGGTGGTCCGCCATGCCCATTTCGACGGCGTTGATGAACGGGCCGTGTGACTGGCGTTCCAGGTCCGGCTCGCGGCCGTCCCAGAATTGCAGCTCCATATAGGCCGCGTTGACGACGGTCGGCGCGTTGCGTGTGCCTTCCAGGTCGTTGATCCCCTTCGATACCGTCAGCGGACCATCGGTGAAGGCCTTGCCGGCGTCGTGACAGGTCGCGCAGCTGATGTCGCCGGTCAGCGACAGGCGCGTATCGTTGAACAGCTTTTCGCCCAGTTCGACCTTCGCCGGGGTCACCGGATTGTCCTCCGGTACCGGCACCGGCGGCAGGCCGAGTGGCGGATCCTCGATCATGTCGAGGCTGGTTTCGGCATGGCCGCTGTTCGACATGACGAGGGCAGTCAGGCCCGTCGCCGCGGCCAAGGACAGGATAGACGCCTTGCGCATCGTCCCTTTCTCCCCTTTCCCAAGTTGCGACGTAATAGCGCAGTTGGAAGGGGCGGAATAAATTGAAGTTTTGATCGGTGCTTATCGAAATTTTCGCGAACGCCGGTTCGGCCCGGCGCCGCGTTATCGAGCGGACAAGAAAAAGGCCCGGTCCGCCGCGCGGTCCAGGCCTTTTCGGTTTGGCGTATGTCGCCGGCTCTCATGCTGAGGGCGGTGCGTCCCGCTCGCTAGTCAGCCTCGGCGATCAGCCTTCATAGTCGGAGACGATCGGCGCCGGCTTCGGCGGGGCCGCAGCGGTCACGCGCAGCGCCTCGGCGGAGCGGGCGAGATTGTTCATCTCTTCCGGCGCGTCCTCGTCGTCCACGATGACGCGCTGCAGGCCGGAAACCAGCACTTCCTTCAGCTGCTTCGGCTTGACGTTCTGCTCGGCGATCTCGCGCAGGGCCACGACCGGGTTCTTGTCGCGATCGCGGTCGACCGTCAGTTCGGCACCCGAGGAAATCTGCCGAGCGCGCTGGCCGGCCAGGAGCACCAGGTCGAACCGGTTCGAAACCTTGTCGACGCAATCTTCTACGGTAACGCGGGCCATAACGGGGCCTTTCGTCAGAATTCGTGATGTTGGAATTTTGGACGATCATAGCTATCGGCGAAACGCCCTATCGTCAAGATTAAGGCAGCGCTCATCTAACCTAGTATAAGTTTCGCCCGTGGCTTCACTCAGGGACATTTTGCGTCGGGAGACGGCGGACGCGCATGCGGCGACCGACGAGCGGTTCGGGCAGCTCGACGTTGCGAAGGCTGACGACTACGCCCTCTTTCTGGCGGCGCATTATGCGGCGACCTCTGCGGTCGAGGCGGCGCTTTCCGCACTGCCTGCGACGGCGGGCCTTCCCGACTATGGTCCGGCGGCGCCCCTCCTCGCGGCGGACCTGCGGCATACCGGCACCGCGCACCTGTCCGCGACTGCTGCACCCCCGCGCTTTTCGGAGCGGGTGGGGGCTACATATGTTCTCGCGGGATCCCGCTTCGGGAACAAGCTTATACGTAAAAGACTTTATGAGGCTCGGCATAGTGAGACCGAAGGAACGGCGTATATCATGAGTGCGCAGCTTGATCGGCAGGGGCTGGCCGTGATTCGCGCTCTGTCCGGCATGGCCGGCGACAATGGCTGCGCGGGGTCCGCGGTGGCCGACGCCCGCCTGGTGTTCGACCTGTTTAGCGCCGCATTCGACCAGGGAATGAAGGATCTCCGGGCTTGAGCGGGACCCCGGCGCGGCAGGAGCGCGACCTGCCCTCGCTTACAGATTGCGACCGCGAGCCCATTCACCTGCTGGGTCATGTACAGCAGTTCGGCTGCCTGCTGGCGCTTTCCAGCGACTGGATCGTTCGCCACGTCTCGGCGAATGTCCGCGATTTTCTCGGCCTTGGCGTGGACGAACTCGTCGGCAAGCCGCTTGCACCTCTCGTCGATGAGGAGGTGATCGAGAGCCTGCGCGCCGAACTGCGCATGCTGCACGACGATGACGGCGTCGCCCGTCTCTATGCCCGCCGCCTGAAGGAGGATGGGCCGCTGCTCAACTTCGCCGTGCACGGCGCGGGCAGCTTCGTCATTCTCGAAATCGAGCGGGCGGGCCGCGGCGAGAAGGTCGGCACGTCGATGCGCGTTCAGAGCATGATCGCGGAACTCGCGGGCGCCGACGACCTGCAGGGCGCGCTCGAACTGTCGGTACGCCATGTGCAGCAGCTCACCGGCTTCGACCGGGTGATGATCTACCAGTTCGCTCCCGACGGCAGCGGGCGCGTGGCGGCGGAGGCGAAGCGGCACGACCAGGAAAGCTTCCTCGAGCTTCGCTATCCCCGCAGCGACATTCCCGAGCAGGCGCGGGAACTCTACAAGCGCAATCTCCTGCGTATCATCAGCAATGTCGACGAGGAGCCGGTCCCCATCCTGCCCATGGAGGGGCCATCGGGCGACCCGCTGGATCTCAGCCTCGCGAAGCTGCGCAGCGTGTCGCCGATCCATATCGAATATCTTCAGAATATGGGCGTGTCGGCCTCGCTCTCGATCTCGCTCATGCAGCACCGCGACTTGTGGGGCCTGATCGCCTGCCACCATGACAGCCCGCGCGTGCTCGACCTCGAGTGCCGCGCCGCTGCGGAGCTCTACGGACATCTCTTCTCCTACGTCATCGAGCGGCGGATGGAGGACGAGCGGCGCAGGCAGGAGGAGAAGGCCCGCCAGCTGCACGACCGGCTGATGGCGCGGATCGCCGACGGCGACCGTATCGACCAGAATTTCGAGATGATCGCCAATGCGTTCCGGTCGGTCATCGACCTCGATGGCATCGGTCTCTTCGTCGACGGAAGCTATCAGCAGTCCGGCTGCACGCCGACCGAAGACGAGTTTCGCGAGATCGGTAGCTTCCTCAACCGGGCGGCGGCCAGCCGGGTTTTCGCGACCGATCGGCTGACGGAAGTGTTTCCCGCCGCAGCGGATTTTTCGGTGCCCATTGCGGGCCTTCTTGCCATTCCCGTATCGCGTCAGCCGCGCGACTTCCTCGTCTGTTTTCGCAAGGAGGTGGCGCAGACCGTCGACTGGGCGGGCGACCCGCGCAAGTCGGTAACGAAGGTGAAGGAGGGCACACGTCTTTCTCCGCGCCAGAGCTTTTCCAAATGGACCGAAGTGGTGCAGGGCCGTTCGAAACCCTGGACGGAGGCGGAGATGCGCGCGGCCGATGCGCTTCGCGTTACGCTGCTCGAAGTGGTGATCCGCCTGACCGACAAGGCGGCGCGCCAGGCGGCCCGGGCTTCGGAGCGGCAGGAACTGCTGATCGCGGAACTCAACCACCGCGTGCGGAACATTCTCAACCTCATTCGCGGTCTCATCGCGCAAAGCCAGGCGGACGAGGACGATATCGAGTCCTTCACGAACAAGATCGGCGGCCGGATTCACGCGCTCGCCCGCGCGCATGACCAGATCACGCGCGAACAGTGGCTGCCCGCGTCGCTGCGCGAGATGATCGCCACTGAAAAGGAGGCCTTCCTGAACGAGAAGGCCGACCGCGTGCTCTATTTCGGCGACGACGTGCTGCTCGCGCCTGAGGCGTTCACCGCCTTGTCTCTTGTATTTCACGAACTTCTGACAAACAGTCAGAAATATGGCGCCCTGACCGATCATCATGGGCGCGTAGAGATCACGGCAGCCTACGAAGATGGGCGTCTTGATCTACAATGGAGGGAGTTTGGCGGACCCGCCGTCAAGAAGCCGAAGCGGCGCGGGTTTGGAACGACGATAATCGAACGGTCTGTCCCCTTCGAACTGGGTGGTGAGAGCGAATTGCGCTTCGAACCGGACGGTGTGGTGGCGACCTTCAGCGTGCCGGAGGAACATGTGGCGGGCCGGAATGAAAAAGAACGCAGCCCGGACGCCGAAAAGGGCGGGCGCGGGCGGCTGTCCGGCACCTGCCTGGTGGTCGAGGACAACATGATCATCGCCATGGACACCGAGGATATGCTGACGCGGCTGGGCGCGGAGAAGGTCGTGATCGCTGCCAATGTGAAGCAGGCGATGAAGCTCATCGAGAAAGAGACGATCACCTTCGCGCTTCTCGACGTGAACCTCGGTAGCGAGACGAGTGAGCCCGTCGCCGAAGAGATCGATATGAAGGGCATCCCCTTCGCGTTCTCGACGGGCTATGGCGATGCGCACGGGCTGGTCGACCGCTTCCCCGATGCGGGCGTCCTGCAGAAGCCCGTCGACGAGAATGCTCTCTCGCAGACCGTGAAGACCCTGGTGGGATCCTGATCGATCAGCTGCCAGGGCTTGCAAGCCGGATTCTCTACGAGGACGCAGAGCTACTCGTAATCGACAAGCCGGCCGGCCTCGCCGTGCACCCTGGGCCGAAGACGCCGCACAGTCTCGAGGATCATCTCGACGACTTGCGGCTTGGGTTTCGCCAGCGACCTCAGCCTGTTCACCGCCTCGACCGGGACACGTCCGGCTGCCTCCTTCTCGCGCGCAACCGCCGCGCGCTGAAGCGGCTCGGCGCGCTGTTCGAGCAGGGCGCGGTCACAAAGACCTATGTTGCGCTTCTGGCGGGGCGGCATGAGGGGGATGGGCGCATCGACGCGCCCCTGTCGAAGATCAGCAGCCGGGAAAAGGGCTGGCGGATGCGGGTCGACCCCGCGGGCAAGTCCGCCGCCACCCTCTGGCGCGTTCTCGAACCTCGCGGCGACCATACTCTGGTGGAGTTTCGCCCGCTCACGGGCCGCACCCATCAAATTCGCGTTCACGCCGCGCATGCGCTGTCGCCGCTTGTTGGCGATCCGGTCTACGGGCAGGCCGACCCGGCCATGTCGATGCGCCTGCATGCACTCGGCCTGTCCTTTCCGTGGAAGCACGGGACGATTGCGGTCGAGGCCCCGCTCCCCTGGAACGGCTGAGTCCTATCGCGCCTCACGGCTAGCAGAAGCGCTCGTTGCGGGGCCGGGCCGCGCCGCCATACTCCCCTTCATGACAGACTGGTCCTGGCAGCCGCCCGCCGAACTCGGCGCAGACGTCCGCATGATCCCCGTGGGCGATATAGAGCTCGAGACGGTTGTGGCCGGTCCTCCCGACAGCGGAAAGCTCGCCGTTCTTCTGCACGGCTTCCCGGAACTGAATGTCTCCTGGCGGCACCAGATACCGATGCTCGCCGAGCGCGGCTGGCGCGTCTGGGCGCCCAATATGCGCGGCTACGGGGCATCTTCTAAACCTAAGGGGGTCGATGCCTATTCCATCGACATCCTGCGAGAAGATATCGGCAAGCTGTTCGACGCGGCCCGGGCCGAGGCGCCTGCGGGCGAAACGCTTCTGATGGCACATGACTGGGGCGGTGCGGTGGCCTGGGCCTACGCGATCGGAAAGGTCCGGCCGCTCGACCGGCTCGCCGTCTGCAACATGCCGCACCCGGCTACTTTCGGGCGCGCGCTGAAGCTGTCGTCGAAGCAGAAGCGGCGTAGTTGGTATATGGGCATGTTCCAGATCCCAAGGCTTCCGGAACTGATGATGACGGCCGGCAATGCCCGCGCGGTGCGCCGGGCGTTTCGCGGTATGGCGGCGCATCCCGAAAACTTCCCCGACGAGCTTCTCGACATCTATGCGGAGGCGGCGCAGCGTCCCGGCGCGATGACGGCGATGATCAACTATTACCGCGCTGCTGCTCGCATGGCGGGGCGGAGAGAGTCCGGCGCCGGCATCCTCAGTGAAGGCGGACAGGTCGATATTCCCACCCTGCTCGTCTGGGGTACCGGCGATACCGCGCTCGGTCTGGAAACGCTGGACGGTATCGACCAGTTCGTGCCGAATTTGGAGCGGAAATTCCTTCCGGGCATCTCGCACTGGGTGCAGCAGGATGCGCCTGAGGAGGTAAACCGGATCGTTGCCGACTGGTTGGACCGGGCGGGCGTTTGACCGCACGAAAAAGGGCCGTTCCAAGGAACGACCCTTTTCATGCTGTGAATGACGCCCTTGTCAGGCGTTCGTGTGGCTAGGCGTTCTTCTTCTTGCGACGGACAAAGGCCGTACCCGCAAGGCCGAGGCCGAGAAGGCCGAGGGCGGCAGGCTCAGGTACGTCGGCGCTCAAAGAATCGACCTGGAAGTCCAGCGCGCTGGCCCCGCTGATCTGAAAGACGAACCTGTCGTCGACACCGTTCAGGTCGTTGGTATTGAAGTTGAGTGTATGAACCAGCGTGGAACCTGCCCCCACGGTCTGGGAATCGGTGAAGCTGTCAGTCATGTCGCCATTGACCGAGAGGCTTATGCTTCTTGAATTGGCGTCGGCGAACGTCGTCAGAATGCGGAACCGCGCCATTTCGTCTGAGCCGGCAATGCTCTCGAAGGCCGAGCCCACATCGTAGGTCAGCACGGCGGTCGCATTGAGCAGCGGATCTACTGAGAAGGTCAAGGCGTCGCCGTTGATTTCCAGCTGGGCGCGGGTGTCGACGCCATTGATCTCGTTGGCGACGAGGGTGCCGATGCGGTCGAAGCCGGACGGGTTGACCGTCTGACGATCGGAGCTTTCCATCGTTACAACGGTCTGGCCGCCATTGCCGTCGTCGAAACTGCCGACGCTCAGGATGGCGTCCGTCTCGGAGCCCATGTCATCGGTGAAGGTGGTTTCGAAATCGTCGAACTGGACGACGAGGGCCGAGGCCGGGGCAGTTACGCTCAGCGCCGCAGCGCCGGCAAGAAGTGCTTTACTAAGATGTTTCATCTGGGCCCGCTCGGGGCTCTCCCTACTCTACTAAAGTTGCTAGGGAATGCCATGCATCGACCATGCCAAGTGCCGCTAAGCCGCCGCCCATGGTGGTGACAGCCCCCGCACTCCTGCCAGCCGTGCCCAGGCGTTAAACACACCGACGGTAAGCCTATGAACTTTTGTTGGTTTTTTTGAGATGTTCCGCGGGTGGGCAAGTTTTTTTGGGTTGCGGAGCGTTGCGGATTCTGCGCGCAGGCGCGGGAGCGCCTGGGTCGAGGCGAGGTCGTGGCCTAAGGGCCTTGGGAACATGAGGAATTCCGGGGTGCCCAGCCTGTGGAGCCTGGGGAGCCCGCGAAATCCGTGCGCCGATCGGGAACGGCTAAGGCGGCTCGGACGGTCTGCTTCGAGCGACCGCTTGCCCGACCAGCCTGTGGCTCAGGGAAGCAACAGGGGAGGGAGGCGCGCGCAATGCGTCGCCCTAGCGGTCTTTCAGCCTGGTCAGGTCTCTAGCCGCACCTACTTAACTCTATCCCGCCCGCGAAAAGCGGAGGGGGCGAGCTGGGGGGGAAGTAAGCGGCGGGGAGGGAAGCGGCGGGGAAGGCAAGCGCCCGCGGGTACGCGCACATACTCAGACGCCGCAGGTCGTTCGAAGAGGCCTCGCGCGTATTCGGAAGGTCTCCGCGCAAAAGAAAAGGGCCCGCCGTTGCCGGCGAGCCCTTCGCAATGTCTATGCGCCGTTTGGTCAGGCGGTCTTGCGACGGCGGCGGCTGAAGCCCACACCGGCGAGGCCCATGCCGAGCAGCCCGAGCGCGGCCGGAGCCGGAACGTCGGTCGGCGGCGGCGGGGGGACTTCCTCGATGTTGAATTCCAGGAAGGTCGCCGTCCAGTCGGTGTTCTCGAACGGGTTGAACGAGAAGACGAACACGTCGGAACCCGTAAGTTCGTCGGGATCGAAGCTGAGCGACTGCGTCTCGGCCGGGAAGGACGCGCTGCCGTCGATGAACTGGGCGGACGCCGTGGTATCCTGCACTACCCCGTTCAGGCTCAGCGAGAGCGTGCGCGGGTTGCCGTCGGAGTTCGAGACAAACACGTCGAGCGTACCGAGGTCTTCGGGGTTGCTCATCGTATTGTAGGCGTCGAACAGGATCGAGCCGATGTTGTAGGTCAACGTGAACTGACCGTCGACCGAGCTGTCCTGGCTCAGCTGGATCTGGCCGCCCGTGGAGGTGAGGCTGGCGAAGTTCGTGCCCGGGCTACCATTGCCGGTGACTTCCAGCGTGCCGGTACGGGTCGCGCCGCTGCCGACGACCTGCGCATCGGACGTGACGGCCGCGCCGTCGGTCACCAGCGGTCCGGCGACGGAGCCGACCTCGAACTGCGTGGTGAAATCGTCGAGCGTGATCGTGACCGCCGATGCGGCGGTAGCCGTCAGCGCGACGCCTGCTGCGAGAATAGCTTTGGTCAACATGGCCCTTGGTTCCTTCGAGAAAGCCGTTTGACAAAGGCTAAGCAGGAGTTGTGCCAAATGCAAAAAACAGCACAAAAACAAATATATGCACAAATACCATGTCTTAATGACGGCCTGCGGTGTAAAATCTACCGACTCTCTTTTTCCCTGCAGAAAGTCTGCCCTTCCCGGCGGAAAACCGCCCTCCGATAACGACAAAAGGCCCGGCATTGCTGCCAGGCCTTTATCGGGTCGGAGATCCCCCACCGCCCTTTTAAACCGTCCTTTGAAACTCGCGTCCTCAGCCGGTCTTGCGTCGGCGTATCGCGCCGAGCCCCGCGAGGCCCAGGCCCAGCAGACCGAGCGCCGCCGGGGCAGGAACTTGCTGCGCCTGCAGGTCGAACTGCAGCAGACCGATCGAATAATCGAGTCCTGCGCCGCCCGACATGGTCAGCGTCAGTATATTGCTGCCGCCCTGCGTGAAGTCGAACGGGGCCGCCGTCACCGGAAAGCTGCGCACCACGTCTTCATTGTCGTTGATGGCGTTCGCGGCGACGAAGGTGTCGCCCAGCTGCACACCGTTGAGGCGCGCCGTGATCGACCGCGTCACCGTATCGGCGCTGCGCACATCGTAGCGCAGCACGCCAAGACCGCTGGTCTGCTCGATCAGCGGCATCAGCGCGGCGAGGTCGTAGGTCAGGACCACGGTGCCGACATTGCGGTCGCTCGCCGAAATGGACAGTGCCTGGATGTCGGTATCGATCTCAGCCTCGATACGGCCGGTCGATCCGCTCGTGCGGGTATCGAGATTGACCGAGACCGTGCGCACCGCGCCGGTGGTCAGGAGGTCCGGGCCGGTTGTGACGGCGCTGCTGCCCACCGTGCTGTCGCTGACGATACCCGTGCCGGCAAAGCCGACGGCAAAGCGGTCGATGTCGATCGTGACCGCAGCCGCGCCCGAGGCCGCAAGCGCAGCCGTGCCGGCGGCGACCAGGGTGAGAAACGCATAAGACATCTGAGTGGAAAGCCTTGACCCAAGGAGCCCTCTTGCTCCCGTCGTCAGGAAGTAAGCAGATTCCGTGCCAATTTCGCGGCCCAGCCAATTTCATGGACTTGGCGGGAGGGGCGGAAAGTTCCGGCTGCAAAACGTAAAATTGCTTTACGTTTCGAACGGCCTGTCCGCGGTCATAGGGGCAGCTTTCGCGCTCCTCCCTCGCGGCCGCCGCGCCGCCCTCGTCCCTTCCGTATCCCGCCAGCGCGTCTTGCGCGGACCCGCCCCCTAATCTACCTCGCGCCTATGTCCGAAACGCCCTCCGCGACCCCGCTCGCGAACATCCGCAATTTCTCCATCATCGCGCATATCGACCATGGCAAGTCGACGCTGGCCGACCGGCTGATCCAGAAGACGGGCGGGCTCAGCGACCGCGAGATGTCCGAGCAGGTGCTCGACAATATGGATATCGAGCGCGAGCGCGGCATCACCATCAAGGCGCAGACCGTGCGGCTCAGCTACACCGCGTCGGACGGCGAGACCTATCAGCTCAACCTGATGGACACGCCCGGCCATGTCGATTTCGCCTATGAGGTCAGCCGCAGCCTTGCCGCCTGCGAGGGCGCGCTTCTCGTCGTCGACGCCGCGCAGGGGGTGGAGGCGCAGACGCTGGCCAATGTCTACCAGTCGATCGAGCACGACCACGAGATCGTGCCCGTCCTCAACAAGGTCGACCTGCCCGCCGCCGATCCCGACAGGGTGAAGGCCGAGATCGAGGATATCGTCGGCCTGCCCGCGCAGGGCGACTGGCAGGATGGCGGCGCCGTCCTCACCAGCGCCAAGACCGGTCTCGGCACTGAGGAGGTGCTCGAGGCGATCGTAAGGCGCATCCCGCCGCCCACCGGCGATGCCGAGGCGCCCTTGAAGGCGATGCTCGTCGACAGCTGGTACGACCCCTATCTCGGCGTCGTTATCCTCGTGCGCGTCATGCAGGGGCGCCTGAAGAAGGGCCTCAGCATCAAGTTCATGCAGGCCGGCACCCAGCATCTCGTCGACCGCGTCGGCTGTTTCGGGCCGAAACGCACCGAACTGCCCGAGTTGAAGGCCGGCGAAATCGGCTTCATCACCGCGCAGATCAAGGAGGTGGCCGAAACCGCCGTCGGCGACACGATTACCACGGTGAAGAACCCCACCGACGCGCCGCTTCCGGGCTTCAAGGAGGTGCAGCCCGTGGTCTTCTGCGGCCTCTTCCCCGTCGATGCGAACGACTTCGACAAGCTGAAGGAGTCGCTCGGCAAGCTTCGCCTCAACGACGCCAGCTTCCAGTGGGAAACCGAAAGCTCGGCTGCGCTCGGCTTTGGCTTTCGCTGCGGCTTCCTCGGCCTTCTCCACCTGGAGATCATCCAGGAACGGCTCAGCCGCGAATATGATCTCGACCTCATCACCACCGCGCCTTCGGTGGTGTACAAGGTGCACATGACCGACGGCACGCTGCGAGAGCTGCACAATCCCGCCGACATGCCCGAGCCGGTGAAGGTCGCGAATATGGAGGAGCCGTGGATCAAGGCGGTGATCTACGTGCCCGACGACTATCTCGGCCCCATCCTCAAGCTGTGCCAGGACCGCCGCGGCATCCAGCAGAACCTCACCTATGTCGGCGGGCGGGCGCAGGTCACCTACGAGCTGCCGCTGAACGAGGTGGTGTTCGACTTTTACGACCGGCTGAAATCGATCAGCCGCGGCTATGCCAGCTTCGATTACGAGCAGATCGGCTACCGCGAGGGCAATCTCGTGAAGATGAACATCCTCGTGAACGGGGAGCCGGTCGATGCCCTCTCCATGGTCGTGCACCGCAGCCAGGCAGAGGCGCGCGGCCGCCAGCTGTGCGAGCGGCTGAAGGACCTCATCCCGCGCCACCTGTTCAAGATCCCCATCCAGGCGGCGATCGGCGGCAAGGTCATCGCGCGTGAGACCATCAGCGCCATGCGCAAGGACGTGACCGCCAAATGCTATGGCGGCGACATCACGCGCAAGAAGAAGCTCTTGGAGAAGCAGAAGGCGGGCAAGGCACGCATGCGCCAGTACGGCAATGTCGACATCCCGCAGGAGGCGTTTATTGCAGCGCTCAGGATGGGAGAGGAGTAGGGCGAGTTTGGCGCTCTCCGCCCATCAGGTAGGGAGCTTCTGCAAAGAGTAATCGCAAGATTTTGCCTGAAAAAATTGCGTCCGAAAAGACTAATCTCGGTAGATTATCGAGACGGCCAATCTTCCGGAACAAGTTTCTCACCTTCCCGCCACCGTTCAATTACGCTGGCCTGAAACCAGTCCTCTTTCTCGTCTGCATGATCCAGAACTATGGTCTGAAAAGGGCGATCCATGTTGCTTTTCTCGTACATGAAGCGAAATAAGCGGACTACCGACCGGCGATCATCGTCATCGACGTCGCTCAAGTCATCCAGCTCGGGTGGGTAATGGGCTTTCGAGGGTTGGTCGAATACGACAAACGCCGGAACCGGTCTATTCTTGGCTCTAAACCAGTTATGCAGCGCCATATGAGAAATGACGTGACAACCAACCCAGTTGTCACCACTTCCCATGTCTTCGAGAGGAATTGATCCGTAGCGTGTTTCTGAAATCACTGTGAGACGCCGCGTATCGAGACGCGTCTGCCCATCTGAATGTTCTAACTGCAATTCCCGCGTATATTCGGTCATCAACAGTTCCAGATTGGCCTCTGCATTTCGGAGCCGAGTGAAAAATTCGTCTCCGTCAATATTTGACTCGATTTGTACAATTGAGCGTCGCAGCTCCTCGATCTTCCGTTCAAGCTCATCGCGTTCTTCGGAAGAAGTTTGTTGCTCAAGAAATGCGCTTATACGGCCCTGGACGCGTGCACGCCTCGCTTGCAAATTGCGTATTTCGCGGAGCCGTTCGGCTTGAACGAGAATGCTGTTAATCTGCGCTTGGCTACTAGAAATTTGCTCGCGTAACTCCGCCTGACGCTTCTCCAAGCGGGAGATATGCGCCTGGAGGCGGGGGCCGTGAACCTGAAGTTCGGCTATCCGGTCTGACACGTCCGAGATCTCTCTGTTGAGAAGCTCGAGCAATCCTTCGCAGGCTTCGTCGACACTGTGACAGAGCGGGCACACTACCGCTTTCCCATCATAGTCCGGTAGAAGCGAAAGCCGGCTACGCTGTTCGAGTAGCTCTTTGCCATATTCCTTGCGGCTAATCGAAAGGCTTAATGCGTCATCGATGCGTTTTCCGATAGCGAAATACTCAGTTCGTAGGCCGTCCCTCTCCTCCTCGAGTTTCTCCAGTTCGTCATCCATGTCCATGAACTCAGGATCTTCGACGGACATCGCTGGAACGTCGGCAAGTAGCTCGAAAACGGTGTTGGGGGACACCGGACGTTGGTCTGGGGCCAGCAAGCGAACTTGGCGCGCCTCCGCGAGGAATGTCTGGGCACGGTCCATCGAAGCTTCCTGCCAGCCTACTGTAATCGCAAGTTGCTTCTCGAGCTGTTTGAGCCGCCTTTTCAAGCTGGCCAATCGATTTTGGTTCAGCAGTTGGTCCTGATCGACAGCTCCCAAAAAATACGGGAGTGTGTCGCGGATAGCAAATTCTACGAAGGTCTCGTTCTGAGAATAGAAGAGCTGATTCTTGTTGTCGATCAAGCTCTGATCCTGAAAGCTATAAATGATCGAGTGTCGGAAATTTGCCTCTAGCGAATCTCGCGTTTGGCCCTTGGAAGGAACGTGGAGATTTTCAGAAATGCCAACCGCCGCCGATAGGAGTTTGCGTAGCCCTTCCAAGTTGGAGTTGGCTTCAAACTCCTTGCGCGATTCCGGAGGTGAGTTTGGTTGGGTGTCGAGAAATATCTCGTAAGATGTCTTTTTTCCAGAATCCGGGTTCTTGCGGGCAATGAATAGTTCACCTCCGTTGAGAAGAAGTCTGACAGCGTACCAAGAAACCTTTTCTCTGATTATGCCCAAAGGAACATGGCAGTTCTTAGAGCCAAGACAATAGTCTATAATATGAATTATCGCGGATTTGCCAGATTTTGATTCTCCGGTTATAATATTCAAACCACTTGGCGAGAATGTGATCTGACGGTGCTGACCGTCATGACTGTAAACAAGAATCTCGCTGATACGCATATCAAATGCCAATTCCGAGGATACTGAGTACGGTTGGCTGGTTGCCTGAGACGGAGAGCCATCTGCCCACAAAGCGACTTTTGTTCATGATTTCCTTGACCTCGTCTGATTTTCTGAGCTCGGGGCGTGCGGTCTTGGGGTTGAACTTTGACGATGCGCGCATCCGTGCGCGTTCATCAAATCGGATAATGTCAAAATGAACGCCGATCAGGATCGCGCTCCTGACCGCTGACCGAAGCTCACGTGCGTGATCGGGGAGAAAGGCTAGTTCTGCAGAGTTCTTGTGGGCCCAATCTGGTAATTTCGAGGTTATCATTTTGGGTAAGACGACCCGGGTATCCTTGTGAAGCACTAACGGTGGCACGATGAATGCGAAGGCGAACGGCAGGCCGTGATCCCGATGCTCTACATAACCCGTTGCAGCATGGCCGATGACGGTTGCGAGAAAGGCGGGGTTTAGGAGGCGGAGGGTTTCCGGGGTCACTCTTCAAACCCGAACAAATTAGAAAATTGTGGATGCCACCCTACCTCCAGGCCGTCAGCTAAGGCATGATACGATCCGCTTGTGAGATAGACACTGCGGGTTGCTCGGATAGGCACTTCGCTGGTTTCGGCCCACCTTAGGACCGTCCTTCCCGTCGCAATCATTTCATCGGGCGTCGGATCGGACGAAAGGGAATCGCATTCGCCCGCGTGGTATGCTTCCCAGCGATCCTTAAGCCCGGCGTCAAAGCTCTCTAGTTCGGTTGGGTCGATACGGTGTTCGCGCACCCATTTCGACCTCTGTACCTTCGCCCGCAGGAACGCCTTCTGAGCATTTCTTAAACGCCGTTCGCTATCGGTAACGGCGCGAATCTGCCTAATGAAGACGCTGTCTTCCATCAGATCTTCGCAGTCTTCTTCGGGCGCATCTAGGGGAAGTTCACTGGGTTTATAGCGCTCTTTAAGAAAACTAACCTGCGTACCAAGCTCCTCGAGCTCGATCTGCGCTCCCTCATCCGCGATCCAATTGCTGAAAACGCGCCCGATCCACCACCCCTCCAGGTCTTCGCGAAAAGAAGACACTTGCCCCGCTTCGCAGGCATATCGGATTTTATGTTCGATTTCACTACCGATCACTTCGAGGTTTGGGCTGGTGTCAGCAAGGCGGATGCGACGCACGAGCGAAAACCGTTCCCCCTCAGCAGCAGCCAGAAATACTGCCCTGTCCTTCGCGGTGGCCACGCTCGACGAACTCTGCGCCGCTATTTCCAAACCTTGAAGGGCCGCATTGACTGCGGCGTCGTCTGGATCCGGACGAAGCAAACGCAGAGGGTTGTCATCATCCACCTTTCCGGTAGTTATGAAGTGAAACTCATGATATTCGTCGATGCCACTACGTAGTCGTGCCATCCAGATGGCTAATGTTCGCCATATAGCCGGGCTAAACTTGGAAATCGTCTTATCAGAATCGACGCTATGCTTTAGCTGGCTATCGATCGTAAGATTTTCGCCTTCTATTGAGACGTCATCTAGAGTTTCTATTGAGATAATCGAGGTTGGGTGCTGGGGGAAAACTTCCAAGGCTTTCAGCAGACCATATCTCAGCTGGTAGAAGTAGCCGGCTGCGGGCCCGACCGCGGAACTGCTGGATTTTGCTCCTGTCCCTGTCATTAGGCGAGCAAAAGTTAGAAATCATTTTTTGTCAAGTACTTGTGGATGTAGGGGCGATTTAGAAATGTCGGTCGGATGTATTTCCCGGAGTGACTAAGGTGCTGCCTCCACGTTTCGGCCGTTTCTTGTGGCATTCGTTGGAAGAGGACAGGTTGCACATCGGTCGGAGTTCTGCCCCCATCGACATCCCGCCGCCGCCTCCCTATATACCCTGTCAGCTACAGCCCGCTTGACTAGGGTTTCGGTGCCTCCAGCGGGCCCTGCTTTCCTTCCAACGTGACGCCTACGCTACCGGCGTGCCCATACGGGGTGCGGCGGACCACATTGTTTTCAAGGAAATCATTATGCCCACCGGCACCGTAAAATTCTTCAATACCGACAAGGGTTATGGCTTCATCGCGCCCGAAGATGGCGGCGACGACGCCTTCGTGCACATCACCGCCGTCCAGGCGGCCGGCATGCGCACGCTCGATAAGGACCAGCGCCTCTCCTATGAGCTGGAGCAGGGCCGCGGCGGCAAGACGTCCGCGGTGAACCTCGTCCAGGCCTAACCGCCCGGACCAGCGAACGCTTGAGGGGCGGGTGCGGCGTCAGGCCGTGCCCGCCCCTTTTCTTTGCGGCCGATCGCTCACGCCCGGGGCGCACTACGGAAAGGCACGCGACGGGCACGCGACGGGCACGCGACGGGGGCGTGGACTTCCCTGCATGACCGGCTAGGGTTCGATGCCGGAAACGATTGGTGCGGCGCTGCCGCTGTCGGGAACTGCCGGGGCCAGGGGGCGCGGCAGACGGGGGGAGAGCCACCGGCGACCGGACAAGTGCCGGCGGCGGGGGGCGATGATCCGCCCCACCGCAGCGGCTTGCCGGACGCGGATTGGCGGGGGCGGTGTGGGGCGGCTTCGACAGGCTCTCAGTCATGAGATCACGCGCTGGCGGCGGCATCTAGTGCTGCGGGGTCGGCATGTGAAGCGGCGGCTACGGGTCTGGACCGGTGCCGCCTTCGGCGCCGCTCGAGGTGCCGCCCTCTCGTGCGCCGGCCTTGCCCGCTCCGTGGGACGGCGCGCGCGCCGCCTTGTGCGGGTCTTCGTGCGGGTTCTGGTTCTGATCTTCGAGGTCATTTTCGACAGGAAAGCCGCCGCCATTGGCTTCTGCTTGGTTTTCCTGGTCGATCTGTTCGACAGCTTCGGAATCGATCAGGCGGGAACCCGGGCGTTCGAACGGATGGTCGTCTCCGTGCTTGGGCCGCTCTATGCGCCGGACGAGCGGGAGGGCGAGATCGATCCGCTGGCCGCCGACGCTCCCGGCCGGTCACAGATTGCGGTCGTACTGATCAATCACGAAACGTTCGAGGATAACGGCCAGGAAGGACCGCCGCTCTCCTACCAGGCGCAGGCCGAGCTGCTCGATCGCATATCCGCCGCCGAACCGCGGGCGATTTTCTGGGACATCTATTATCCGCGCTCTCGCCTCGATGTCCGGCGCGTATCGGCATTTGCCGCGCTCCAGCAGGGGGAGGCGGGCGCACCGGTGGCCAGTCCGGGGCTTCAGGCGCTCACCGGTTCGATGAAAGCGGCCGGGCAGCGAGCGCCGCTGTTCATCGGCCCGGTCTCTCCGGACGATCGGGGCCTTGCCCCGCTGCGATCCGTCCTTACCCAGCCGGTGTTCTCGTGCCTCGAACCGGACTTCGTGTTGTGCCGGAACGTCCCCGCGGCCCGCGCGAAGTACAGGTCAGGGGTGCATCAGGTTTCCCTGATGGTCGGAACCGACGAGTGGAACTCGTATCCGCTTAGGCTTGCACCGCTTCACGAAACCGGGCGTGCGCCGCACGACGAGGGCGAAGACGAGCGCGAGGTTGCAGGCGAAATCCGGCGGGTAGCGCCTAGCGCGGCAGTTGCGATGTACTGGGCACGCTGCGAACTGGCGGAGCAGGGCGGCGGTCCTCCCTGTACGGCTAGGCCTCTTCCGCATTCGGCCATGCGGCTTCGCTGGGGGCTGGGCTCCAGTAGATGGATGACCGAGAACCAGGACGAGGAATCGCTAAGGCACTGTCCCGAATCCGGCAATCCTGTTGGTCAGAGCCTGACCCAGTTCGGGAAGGGCATCACAAGAGCGGCGTGGACAGCGAGAACCCAAGGTCGCGGCGATCGCTTCGTCGCATTCGGCTGCGGATACCATGACTTCGTCTACGCCGATTCGCTAAACGATGCCGGTGCGAATGGGCAGCCGTTCCATACGCGGCTGAAAGACCGGCTCGTCCTCGTCGGCTTCGATCTAGACGGAATAGACCGATGGCAGGCGCCCTATTACGGCGAGGTGCCCGGAGTCCTTATCCATGCCATGGCACTGGACAATCTGCTGACCAACGACCGAGTGACGCGGGTGGTCCCGCGCACCCTTTTTCTTGGTATCGATCAGCTTGACCTGTTTAAATATCTGATTGCCCTGCTGACTTTTGTAATATTGTCCCTATTGCGAACGCATATAGCCACAGATCTGGTGGGAATACAGCGGGGGGAAGAACATTCAGGTGACATTATTGGCGCCATTTGGCTAGCATGTGGAACTTTAATAATAATTCTTGCTTACTTGGGAATATATCTTCGCTGGCCGTTTGAATCCGTGTTGATATCCGCTCTTTCGCCGGCTAGTTTGATTGTGACGTTCATGCTGGCGCTATCTCGGGGGAGTAGCAGGAAATGAATTTGGTCTCGGGGCCGCCGATCAGGCTGGTTTATCTTTCTATGTTCGCATCTGTGCTGGTGTCGTTTCCGGTGCGCGCTGCCTGCACAGACGTCCAGCCGGTTCTTGGCGACGTTGAACAAGTGGACGTCTTCCAGCTGAATGGAACGCAAATCGATCCCGCCGGAACAATGTCGGCGGATGAGCTGTCGGCTGCGGCTTGGAAGGAATGCGATGACGGCGCCGGGTACTACGCCGTTCTCACAACCTCCGGCGACCTCCGGCTGGTGCGCAAGGGTGATATCTCGCTAACCGGTGTCTGCTTCACGAACAACGGAAAGCCCGACGACTTGCGCACTGCCGGGGGGGCCGGGTCCGGAAAAGCAAAAAGCTGTTCGGCGGACGATCGCTGATGGCCGAATTCGTCCGTCTCGCCGCTGCCACCTTGGTCTTCGCTCTAGCAGCTGTTCCTGCCGGCGCCCAGTTCGGCGGCCTCTTCGGCGGCGGAGGCCCGAAACTGCCCGATGAACCCGCTATAGCGTCTTATGCCGGCTTTGCGGCTGCCGAGGGTGTGGATCTTGTAGCGGTCCAGGCCGGCCTTGGTGGAAATCAGACCGCCCTGTTCGAAACGGCGACGATATCTGCGGCCCCGGGTAGCTATCAGCAGACCCTCGCGGCGCTGCAGGCTTATCTGGGACAGTTGGCGCGGGTGT
>NZ_JAGSGB010000004.1 GCF_020092905.1 Pacificimonas aurantium | reverse complement strand
CTCTGCGGCAGTCCCTGCGAAGAGCTCGTCGAACCCAAGCGGGGTAAAGCCTCTCGCTGAAGCTGGAGGATGGTTTCGGAGAAGCGTATCACGGAGTGGCCGGCATCTGTCAGCGAAGCCGACCGGGTCGAAGAGTTCCTTTTCTCCGCACAGCAAATTCTCGACACAGTCGAAGAGCGTCGCCATCCCAGTGACATCGAGATAATTGTATTCAATCAATCTTGAAAGGGCGCCGTGGTCACCGGAAACGTATCGATGCCACAGCAGGACGGCCTCTGCTCCGTCAACGTCGCTTTCACGTTCGAAGCCCAGAGCCTTCTCAATCTTTTTCTGGCCACCTGTGAGACCGGCGTAACGGCATGCATATCGAAGGTCGATGTGCCTTTCGGGCATTAGAACGTCTGGATATTCTTTGGCTAGGAACGGCAAGTCGAATTGCGAACCGTTGAACGTCACCACAGCCTCAGCCGAGCTTGCGGCCTCGACGAAAGCCGCGGGGTCGTCGCCAGCTACATGGGCCCTGTAGCAACCATCCATGGTATATCCGACGACGGTAATGCGGTGGTAATGACGACTCAGACCCGTAGTCTCGATATCAAGGAATAGTGTACGGGGTGCAGAAAGGCGAATATGCCTGAGAAGACCGCGTATACGCCTTAGTCCTGGTGTCTCCTTTTTAGTGCTGTCGGTTCTCATAATTAACCACTACCGATATTATCGCGTTACCACTCCCGCGAGGGACGGGACGCAGTACCAAAAACACTTTATGCGACAGTTCGGAAGCTCGGACACGCTTGAACGTTTGAGGCTAGTCAAGCTTAGGTGACCTTTCGCAGCCCCGGGAGGCATCTCTTCGCTCCCCTAACTGGCTGAACCTCGCTGATGCCGCAGTGTGACGCAACGCCCCATTCTGTTGAACACTCACGAACGCCCGCTTCCGCCTCCGGAACGGGGAAATCAATTCCCGTCTCTCCCTGCGATGGAAGGATCGTATCTTCACGCTGACCGATGTCGATCTTAGTTCGTATCTTGAAAAGTCGCTTGGATGTCGAGCCTTTTGCAGAGGCCATACGAAAGGTCGCTGATTCCGTGACTAGCCCCCTGAGGAGTGGGCCATTTTGAGAGTTAGGATTTCGGCTATGCGCGGCTTGGAAGGAGCTGTGAATGGCGCGGAAGAGATACACGGTAGAAAAGCTTATCGGGATGCTGCGCGAGGCTGGGGTGCAGCTGTCGCAGGGAGAGAAGATGGTGCGATCAGCCGGTCGCTGGGGATCTCGAAGCAGAGCTACTACCGCTTGCGCCGCGAGTATAGCGGGCTGAAGGTCAGCCAGGCCCGGCGTTTGAAGGACTTGGAGAAGGAGAATCAGCGGCTCAGGAAGGCGGTGTCTGATCTGATGCTGGATGCTTCGACCCTGAAGGGGGTGGTCGAGAGAAAGTACTGAGCCCTTCGCGACGTCGGGCTAGCGATCGATTATGTGCAGCAGGCGCTGAATGCGTCCCAACGCCGTGTTTGCCTAAATTCTTCTTTACGATCTACGACTTCGTGAAGGCTTGGAAACTTCAACTATTCTGAATGGGACGGAGAGCCGCTGTCGCGTGAGGAACCGGAGAAGCTGAAACTCGCGCCCGGGGCGGGTGAGCCTCCACCTCCAGAAGAGCCGGTGATCCCGACGATCCCGAGCCCGCAACAGGGAAGATCGTTGTAAAGCTCGCTGTCGGTTAGGAGCGCCGGACTAAGTATGGCGGCGCCACGACATACATGTTCAACGGGAGGCCGATAATGGCGCAGGAGTTCATAGATCACCTGTTCGGCGGCCTCGCCACGCTCGTGACAGAGGAGGACGAGCTTAGGGAGATCTGGACGGAACCGGAACGGCGAATGGCGTGCCTCGACCGCTGACCGAGATAGACTACGACCGCGAGCGCTTAGGGGATATGAGGCATCTGATTGACGCACCGCATTCCGACATCTTCGATGTGCTCACGTACATTCGTTTCCCTCTCGCTCCGCTGGCCCGTTCGGAACGGGTCCAAGCGACGAAGGCAACTGGACTGGACGGCTACGAGGACGAGATGAGAGCGTTTCTCGAGCACGTCCTCAACGGGTATGAAACACAAGGGATACGCGAACTGGAACCGCAGCGTCTCGCTGATCTATTGCGCATACGGTACGGAGGAGTGAACGACGCGAAGCGTGCGTTGGGTTCGGTCGCAGACATCCGCGGGGCTTTTATCGACATACAGAAGCATCTCTTCTCGCATCGGCCAGCCGCCTAAGCCCTCGCTATCGAGACTGGCCGCGGAGCTGAGCGGCGGCCTGCTGCATCCGCCGCTGTTCGAGTACCTGCTTCTGGATTTCTTTCTGATGCTCCGCCGGAATGGCAGTGCCGGTCTCCTGCGCTAGCTTGGCGATCTGAACGGCCAACATTCGACGTTTACCGTGGTTTGCGATTGTCTGGCCAGACTGCTCCCACTGAACAAACAGGTTGGTCAGGGTTGCTTGGTGCTCCCGTGCTGGTTCCCGCGAGTTTGAGGCCACCTCGCTATCTCGGCGCGGCATGTGCGCACTAGAGTTAGCGTTCGGTGAAGATGGTATATCTTTATCAACGTCGTCAGGGTGAACTGGCGTTTTCCCTCTGCTCCGCTCTGCTCCGATAGACGGCTTCGGAGTAATCTCTTGTTCGTGAACCTCGCGAGAAGGGGGAGGAGGCGTGACGTTGAGCTCGCTAAGGAGCTTCTTTGAGAACGCTCCGGCACCGGTAGTGGCAAGAATGAGGCCTTGGGCGGCCGCTTCCGCTGCTACCTTCTTCTTGAAGGCCGCGGAGCCCCAGGCCCTAAGCGGCGCGTCCTTTTCATTGGCGAGGAGGGTGAGGGCAGCCCTGATCGCATGCTCGTCCGGTTGACGGTGGAAGATGACGAACGACCCTGCCTGAGTGAACGCTCGCTTCCCCGTTCGCCGATCGCGGAAAACGACCTGCCGGCCTCTCGTCGTAGCAAGATATCCGGGCGGACAACGGCGTAAGGCCTGGGCAGGATCGGTTGGTCCCTCAATAGCGAGAAACCTACCGGATACTTCCGCGAACAATTCGCTCGGGTCGTTTGCGCGCTGGCCCGCCAGCCACTGCTGGTAGGTGGGAAATCTGAATGCGACCAGCCGCCCGATCTTGGCGCGAGCAGCTCCCTTGCCGGCGGGTAGATCCGACGTGAGTAGCGATCTTACCGCACTTAGAGCTGACTGGTGTGCGGCGCGTTCCAACGTGAAGGCTTCCGATACTACCTTGCTCGTTTGCACGTCCCGAAAACGGTAGGGCGCAGGAGCTAAACGATTTGGCGCTGCCATGAAGGGGCCGAACCGTTGCTCGAGCTGTCGCAAGGAGGCGGATCGTACAATCGAAGCTTTCAGGATCAGGCTAGTCAGGAAAGAACTAGACCGACTGACTTTTAATCAGTAGGTCAAAGGTTCGAATCCTTCAGGGCTCACCATACCCAACAAGATTATGTCGGCGGGTCGCAGGCCTATATTTGGGCCTGTTCGATATCGAATCCGGGGGCCCTTCACGGCGTATCAGGCGAGCGGCAATGGAGACCAGTTGCTGATCGTGGTTCCGGAACCGGACCTCTCGTTGCTGATCACCGACGGGAACTACCGAATGGGCGGGATCTGGAGCCGTTGGCGAGACAAGATCGTCGGTCGCCACATCATTCCTGCAATCCTGGACGAATAGGGTCTGGCGTAGCCGTCGGTCGCTAATGTCCGGAAGCGCCGGAGTGCGGCGAAACTCCCATTGAAAGTTGGCTGCCCGGCCGACGGCGACATTTGCCGGGGTTACGTTTTTCTCGCCGGTCAGGAGATCGCGGCGGGGCGAGGCCCTGCCGCCGCGCGCACCTGGCGCGGGGTGCGGCCCGACCAGCGCTTCACCGCGCGGGTGAACGAGCTTTGCTCGGCAAATCCGGTCAGGAAGGCGATCTCGACCAGCGAATAGTCGCTCTCGGCGAGAAGTTCGAAGGCAAGTTCGCGGCGTGCCTCTTCGACCAGCGACTGGAAGGTGCGCCCGAGTTCGCCCAGCCGGCGCTGCAACGTGCGGGCGCCCATGCCGACCATGGCCGCGACTTGCTCGAGCCCCGGCACGCCCTCGCTGAGCGCGCCGGCGATGTGCAGCACGATGCGCCGGTCGAGGCTGTCCTCTGCGACCTCAGGAAAGCGCTCCTCCAGATGTGCCTGGAAGAAGCGCCAGATCGTCTCGTCACCGACCGGATTGGGCCGCGCCAGCATCTCCGCCGAGAAGACCAGCGCATCGCGGTCCGCGTTCATGTCCACCGGGCAGCGGAAATAGTCCTGCAGCGCGGCGGTCGTCCCGAGCGGCTCGTGCGCGAACTGGACGCGGAGCGGCGCGCGGTCGGGACCGGCGGCATCGCGCCAGAGCGCCGCGAAGGTTGCAAGCGCCGCTTCGTTCGACAGGTAAAGCCCCTTCCGGGCCGGCTGGGGGCGGTGATGCGTCCACCACCATTCGTCCCCCATGGGCTGAGGGGCGAAGGTCGACACCGGATTGTAGAGCCGCGAAAAGCGGTCCATCCGCTCGAAGGAATGACCGATCGTGGGCGCCGACTTCCAAGCGAGCCCGACGGCGCCGAAATCCTCGCAGCCCATCGAGCCCGACAGTCGCATGTGGAATCCGATGCGGGGTCCTTCGGCCTCCGCGATCGCCTCTAGCAGGGCATAGTAGCGGTCGGCGGGAATGGCCGCTTCGGGATCGTCGGCTTCGGCGGGTGTCAGCCCAGCCACCCGGTAAAGCGGCCCCGCCGCCAGACCCTCCGGCGCCTGCGCAATCGCCTTGCGCACGAACATCGACAGGATCTCCGGCACCTCGTTCCCCCTCTCCGCCCCAATCTGACGCCCGGCGACAAGCGGTTGTCGCGTCCGGGCAAGACTCGCGGCGGTGCACGCCCTATCCCCGAGCTACAGGGCCGCCGCGGCAGCCCGCAGCAGTCCGCAGCAGCCTGCGGGGGCGCACCTTAGCCTGTCGGCTTCGGCGTGCCACCTTCGGGCGCTGCGCCGTACCCACAATTGCGATCCCGACGACGCCGAACCAGCCTGAGAGACGACCGCCATGCCCAGATATCTACTAGCCATTCCCGTGACCCTGATCGCAATGGCGGGGTGGGCGGCGCTGTGCTTCATCGCCGTCGATGGCGGCCTGTTCCGCACGCCGCTGACGCAGTCCGCCGACCCCGCCGCCTTCGCACGCGCCGCCACGCAGAAGATCGAGGAGGAGGCCCGCGGCAATCTTGTTTTCGCCCTGATCGAGGAGGGCGATGTGGTTGCACGGCACAGCACGTCGGCGGGCGAGCCCGTGGACGGAGAGTCGCTGTTCCAGGTGGCCTCGCTGAGCAAATGGGTGTCGGCATGGGGCGTCATGGCGCTGGCCGAGGACGGACTGATCGATCTCGACGCGCCGGCCTCAACCTATCTGACGCGCTGGGAGTTGCCGCCCAGCCCCTATGACCATGACGGCGTCACGGTGCGCCGCCTGCTGAGCCACATGGCGGGCCTGGGCGACGGCCTGGGATATGACGGCTTTCCCGAGGGAGAGCCCGTCCAGTCGCTGGAAGACTCGCTGACGCAGGCGAAGGATGCGTCCTCCAATGCCAGCGGCGCCGTGCGGGTCGTCGAGGAGCCGGGATCGGGCTGGTCCTATTCAGGGGGCGGCTACACGCTGCTGCAACTGCTGATCGAAGAGATCAGCGGCATGTCCTTCGACGACTATATGAGAACGCGTATTTTCCGGCCGCTGGGCATGACCGATACGGGCTATGTTCTGGACGAGGCGGAGCGCACCCGGCTGGCCGAAAATTACGATGCGCAGGGGCGGCTCGAGCCGCTGAACCGCTACACCTCGCTGGCCGCGACCTCGCTCTACACCACCGCCAACGACATGGCGCGCTTCATCGAGGCGCAGGGGCCGCAGGCGGCCCCGCCGGGCCGGGGCGTGCTGTCACCGGAAACGCTTGCCGCGATGCGGGTGCCGCATGCCTCTCAGATGGGGGCCGACATCTGGGGACTTGGCACCATGCTCTATGCGGCCAACAACCGGGGCGACTTCATCATCGGGCATGACGGCAATAACGAGCCGGCGATCAACACCGCCGTGCGGCTGGACCCCGATACCGGCGACGGCATCGTCGTGCTGGAAACCGGCAATTCGCTGCTGGCGACCGACCTGGCCGGGGACTGGGTCTTCTGGAAGACCGGCAATGTCGATTTCCTGGACTTTTCCGTCGCCTTGCCGGGCATGCTGCGCGCGATCCTGATCGGCGGAGTCGTCATCCTGCTGCTGGGTATCCTGCTGGGCTGGGAGCTTCGCCGGAAGGACCGGCGCCGCGGCTGAGACAGCGGTCTGCACGCCGCCGCTGGAAATTTGCGCTTGCCCGGCTAGGGGAGGGGCAACGGCAGGAGGGCAGATATCGGTATCGTCAGGAAGGTACGGCAGACTTTGGGGAGCCGCACCGTGCCGGACCCGCGTCTGGCGCTGTTCGTCCATCACAAATGCGGCACGGTGCTACTGCAGAACGTGTTCCGTGACATCGGGGAGAGCCGGGGCTGGTACTATCGCAACCGCCGTTCCTTCTCGCGCGGCTTTCCCAGCAAGGCCGGCATCACGATGTTCAGCCATTCGCTTTGGGAGCCCGCGGCGCGCCCGTCGCCGATGCGCGGCGTCCACGTGGTCCGCGACCCGCGCGACGTGCTGGTGTCGGGATACCAATATCACCTGCGCACGAAGGAGCCCTGGTGCTCCAGCACCGACTTCACCGGGTCTTCCCCCACCGCCATTCCCTACATCATTCGCCACCGCAGCGACGACTTCCTGGAGGCCTATCGCGCAGACCTGGCCGGTCAGTCCTATCAGGCGCGGCTGAACGAGCTGGACCGGCGCGGGGGGCTGATCTTCGAAATGGACCATTTCGCCCGCTGGACCTTCGAGGCGATGGAGGCTTGGGATTATGAGCGCGACGACGTCCTGGAAGTGACGTTCGAAGAGCTGATGTCGAACTTCGACGACACGTTCGCGCGCATCTTCACCTTCATGGGCTTCGAGGGACGGCTGTTCGAGGAAGCCATGGAGACGGCGCGCACCCAGGACCTATCGCGCAAGAGCGAAGCCGAGATCGAGAAAATGGGCCATGTGACGTCGAAAACCACCAGCCGGTGGCGCGACATTCTCGACGAGGGACTGCTGGATGAATTTCGCAGCCGGTTCGGCGACCTTCCCGAACGGCTGGGCTATCCGGCGGCGTGACGACGGAGCTGGCTCCGGTCATCCTGACGGCGAAGATGGAGCGGCGTGCGCAGGGCCATTTCGATCGGCTGCGAGCGGCTCATTTTCCGCCGGAGCGGAACTATCTGGCCGCGCACATCACCATGTTTCACCATCTGCCGGAGACACGCGAAGTCGAGCTGCGCCGCGACCTGAAAGACGAGGCCCGCCACGAGCGGCACATTCCCGTCCGCGTCGACCGGCTGCGCAATCTGGGAAAAGGGGTCGCCTATGTCTTGGAGTCGCCTGAGCTCCTGGACTTTCGCGACCGGTTGGCCCGGCGCTGGGAGCATGACCTGGTGCCGCAGGACGCGGGACGCTGGCAGCCGCATGTGACGGTGCAGAACAAGGTCTCTCCAGAGGACGCCCGGATGCTGATGGCTGAGCTGGAGGCGGGCTTTTCCCCCTGGACCTTTACCGTCACCGGGGCGTCGCTATGGTTTTATCGCGGCGGCCCGTGGGACAAGATCTGCGACACGGCCTTTCGCCCCTGAGGTCAAGCGCAGCCTGACCCCGGTCAGCTAACCGTGCCGACATCGTCGCAGCTGAGGTCGAAAGCGGCGAGACCGGCCTCGATCAGCGACGCGAGCATGGGCGTCTCGTAAAGCTCCTCGACATAGTCGGTGACGTCGTCGCGTGCGCTTTGCAGCGCATCTTCCCATTCGCCGGCGTCATAGGTCCCGCGTCCGACAAGGACGAGCGCGAGGAGTTCCTGCTGTTCGTCTTCGTTCAGATCTTCGAGCGCAGTGCGCAGCTCCTGCTCGACGGACGTGTTCGTCTCGTCCTCGAGCACGTCGACTGCATCGTCGTCGGCCATGTTGGAGCCGTCGTCGGGATCGACGGCCGGCACCTGGGCGTCGAATTCGCGGGCGCGCGCTACAATGCGGCAGATTTCGTCGAGCGACGTCGTAAGTTCCATCGGGGCGGCCTTTCTCGCCAGAAAACGGTAAGAGCTTCCGTGGCAACGCCGCCCCGTTCGGCCCGGTTCCTCAGGTCGCGATGCGATCCTGCGCTGCGCGGTACTCGCGAACCAGGCGCTCGACCAGCTGCCCGGCAGGCAGGATCTCATCCACCGCGCCGATGCCCTGACCGCATCCCCAAATGTCCTTCCACGCCTTCTTGTCCTGATTTCCGCCCGAGCCGAAATCCATCTTCGACGGATCGGATTCAGGCAGGTTTTCGGGATCGAGCCCAGCCTTTCGGACCGACGGCGCAAGGTAGTTTCCGTGCACGCCCGTGAAGAGACTAGAATAGACGATGTCGTCCGCCGAGGAGTCGACGATCATCTGCTTATAGGCCTCGTCGGCGCGCGCCTCTTCGGTGGCGATGAAGGCGGAGCCGATATAGCCGAAGTCGGCGCCCATCGCCCGCGCGGCGAGAACCGCGTCGCCCGTGGCCATCGAGCCGGACAGGGCCAGCGGCCCGTCGAACCATTCACGGATTTCATGGATCAGCGCGAAGGGCGACAGAGTGCCGGCATGGCCGCCCGCGCCTGCCGCAACGGCGATCAGGCCGTCGGCGCCCTTTTCGACGGCCTTCCTGGCGAAGCGGTTATTGATGACATCGTGCATGACGATGCCGCCATAGGAATGGATCGCTTCATTGACGTCCTCGCGCGCGCCGAGCGAGGTGATGACGAGCGGGACCTTGTACTTCACGCAGAGGTCCAGGTCCTCCTGCAGCCGCCCGTTCGTCTTGTGGACGATCAGATTGACGGCATAGGGCGCGTCCTCCTCGGTCAGTTCGGTGGACAGGCGCTGCAACCACTCCTCGAACTGTTCAAGCGGGCGGGCATTCAGTGACGGAAAGCTGCCGACCACCCCCGCCTTGCACTGAGCGATGACAAGATCGGGGTTGGAAATGATGAAAAGCGGCGACGCGATCACGGGGATCGAGAGTCGTCCCTGAAGGACGGCGGGAATGCTCATGCGCTGAAGACTCCATGGTTCATTATCGCGGCCTCTTCGCCGCTCTGGATGCCGGTCTCAACTGTTCCATCGACGAGGGCAATGCCGCGATGCATATCGGATGCGTCGATGACCCGGCCGTGATCACACCGCGCGCTGGCTGCGCGGCCCCCGAAATTCAAAGCCCGGCGCGAGGTTATGTAGCGGGGCCTGCAATCAAACATATTCCTGCCCTTAATCGGCGCGGAAGCCCCGACTGTGGCGGCCCAGAAACAATATCGCCAGGTACTGATCCAGTGACTTATGTGTACGATAAAGCAAATTCGATATAGTACATGATATGTACGTCTTTCTCATCAATATGACGCGAATTGTATTAGTTATGTATCTGTAGTAAAACAGTAATTATCGGCGAAACAATATTAATATTATGTTGTAGACTCAATATTTCCAAAATAGCGTGAGCTTGGCTCTCATGGGGGAGGGCCTCTTTAAGCTGAGGAGAATTGGGACATGACCAAGATGAAAACAGCCGTTTCCGGTGCTGCGCTTAGTTTGACCGTGGCTGCGCTTGCAGCCCTGCCGGCCAAAGCCGGGGTGGCGATTTGCGCCTGCGTCGGCGGCGTCTGCGTCTGCGTCGTCATCAACTGAAGATGATCGCGGGTGAGCCGGGCGGCGGCCGCTGCCCGGCTCCTCGTACAAGGGGGCAGTAATCGATGCGTTTCCTAAAGATAAGTTCTGGTGCGTTGCTTGCCGTCGCCGGGATGTTTGTATCCGCCTGCAGTTCCGGGGATGCCGCCGAGCGGGGACCCGGGTCCATTGACGTCGGCGACGCCGGCGGGAGTTATATTTTCACGTTCACGCCGACCGCACCGGGGGATGAGGACAGTGGCGGCATGTCTGTGTCGGTATCTGTCGATCCCACGAAAATGGGACCGGCCAGCGGAGACCTTGTCTGGACCGTCGACCTGTCCGTGCGCGATGCGGCCGTGAGCGGCTGCGTCGCCGAGGAGGAAGATGGCGAGGTGCTGAACGACGTCACCTGCACGTCGGAGGACGGACGTATCCTGATCGAGGCGCGTTCGAACGACCAGGCCGCGCTGCTGTTCGATTTCGGCCGTGAAACGCCGCAGGGCTATGAGGGAGAGGCTTTCATGCAAGCCGCCATGCTGCCGGGTGGGGGCATGCAGATCGGGACTGCCACGCTCGAGCGGATGGAGACCGGAGAGATGGAGGCCGCAGAATAGCCGAAGCTGGTACGCGCGCCATGACTGGCGCGGATTGGAAAACTTCGTCAGTCTGCAATTCATGACGGGGCGGATTTTCGGGGCGGTGAGATGGCTGCGGCGGCACTGGATCGTTGCGGTCCTGCTGCTCCTGTTGCTGGCTGCGGGGAGCTGTGTCCTGCTGAGCGGCGACGCGGCCCGCTACGAAACCGACATGGCCAGCCGCGGAGAGGTCGAGAAGACGATCGCCGCGACCGGCGTGCTACACGCGCTGACATCGGTGGAGATCGGCGCGGAAGTGTCCGGACTGGTGCGCGACGTCTATGTCGATTTCAACGACAGCGTCGAGCGGGGGCAGGTCCTGGCCGAGCTGGACCCCGTGCGCGTCGAGGCACTGCTGCGACAGGCCGGCGCGCAGCGAGCAACGGCCAATGCGAGCGTTGCGCAAAGCCGGGCGCAGATACGCCGCGCCGCACAGCAGCTGGAAATCGAGGAACGGACGCTGGACCGCACGGCAGAGCTGGCGGATCGGGGCTTTGCCACCACGCAGCAGCTGGACCAGGCCGAGGCACGGGTGGCGCAGCTTCGCGCCGAGTTGAGCGTCGCGCGCTCCTCGCTCGCCGTCTCTAACGCGGACGTGGAGCGCGCGGAAGCCGCACTCGCCGATGCGCGCAACGATGTCGCCCGGAGCCGCATCGTCGCGCCGATCGACGGGGTCGTCGTGGACCGGCTGATCGAGCCGGGGCAGACCATCGCCTCGACATTCCAGACGCCGGTGCTGTTCCGCCTGGCGGCCAATCTCGAACGCATGAAGATCGAAGCGCGCGTGGACGAAGCCGACATCGGACAGGTGACGGCGGGACAGACGGCCAAGTTCCGCGTCGATGCCTATCCGCGCGAGGAGTTTGCGGGCACCGTTTCCCAGGTTCGCAAGCAGGCCGTGCGCGACGGCGGCGCCGTGGCCTATGCCGTCATCATCGATGTGCAGAACGAGGGCGAGCGGCTGCTGCCGGGCATGACGGCGACAGTCGATATCGTCACCGGGCGCAAAGAGAATGTGCTGCGCCTGCCGCTCGCCGCCCTGCGCTATCAGCCGCGCGACGAGACGGGACCGGGCGTGAGCGTAAAAGTCGTGTCGCGCGAAGAGGCCCGGCGTCTTCAGCAGGGCGGGGGATCGGCGCCTGTACGGCCGACGCTGGAGGAGGCGGAGGAGGGGACGGTCTGGCTGCCGCCATCGTCATCGGGCGTTCCGCCCGAGCCCCTTGTCGTCGAGCTTGGCCTGTGGGGCGATGCCTTCGTCGAAGTCGAGGGGGGCGACATCCAACCCGGCGAGCCTGTGATCGTGCGCCAGCTGAGCCGGGATGACTGACCCCGGCGGCGCGGAGGGGGAGGGCACCAGCGGTAGCGAAGGCCGCGGACCGGAAGATGCCTTCATCCGCCTGCGCGGCGCGGCGCGCACATATGGTGAGGGGCGCGCGCGGGTACAGGCGCTCCTGCCCGTCGACCTCGATATTGCGGCGGGCGACTATGTTTCGATTGCCGGGCCGTCGGGGTCCGGCAAGACGACCATGATGAACCTGATCGGCTGTCTAGACCGGCCGAGCGCGGGTTCGGTCGAGATCGATGGCCGCGACGTCGCCGGCATGAGCGAGGAAGAGCTGGCGCGGCTACGGCGCGAAACCATCGGCTTCGTCTTCCAGCAGTTCAACCTGCTGCCGCGCTCCTCGGCGCGCGACAATGTCGCCATGCCGCTGGTCTATCATGGCGTCGGCCGCAGCGAGCGCGAGCGGCGCGCGGACGACCTGCTACAACGCGTCGGCCTGGGCGACCGGACGACGCATCGCCCCAACGAACTGTCCGGCGGACAGCAGCAACGCGTCGCGATCGCCCGCGCTCTCGTGGGCGCGCCGCGCCTGATCCTTGCCGACGAGCCGACGGGTGCGCTCGACACGAAAACCTCCGGAGAGATCATCGCGCTGCTCGAGAGCCTGAACCGCGAGGAGGGGGTAACGCTGGTGGTGGTGACGCATGAGCCTGCCCTCGCGGCGCGGGCGGCGCGGCGCATCGCCATGCTCGACGGCCGCATCCAGAGCGATGAGCGCGGCGCCGCTGCGCAGGCGGACCGCGCCGAACCATGATGCTGCGCGCGAACATAGAGATCGCCCTCAACGGGCTTGGCGCCAACATGCTGCGCTCCGTCCTCACAACCATCGGCATCGTCATCGGCGTGGCCTCGGTCGTGATGATCGCCGCGCTGGGGCGGGCCGCCGAAGCCGAAATTACCCGCACCATCGACGCGATGGGCGAGAATATGGTCATCATCTGGCCGGTTGCCGACAGCGAGCGGCGGGGCATGGTCTCGACGCGCGGCCGCCTGACCGAACGCGACGGCGCGGCGCTGGAACGCGACCTTTACGGTGTCACTGCCGTCGCGCCGCAACTGCAGATGCCGGTGCAGGCGGGCTTCGAAGGCGACTATGCGCCTACCACCCTGCAGGGCGTGGACGCCGCCTATCTCGAAATCGTCGCGACCCGGATCGCCGAGGGACGCAGCTTCGCCGAGGAGGAACTGCGCGCCGGCCGTACCGTCGCGGTGCTGGGCGCCAGCGTCGCCGACGAGCTGTTCGGCGGCGAGAACCCGCTGGGCAAGCGGATCCGGCTGAACCGCATTCCGGTCGAGGTGATCGGCGTAGCCGAGGAACGCGGCGGCGCGCTGACCGGCGACCAGGACGACTTCATCCTGATGCCCATGGCAACCGTCCGGCAGCGCTTTCGCGAGGTGGAAGCGGGCGATCCCGATGCGGTCGACATGATGCTGGTGCAGTTCGCCCCCGGCATGTCGGTGAGCGAAGGCGCGGAAGAAGTCCGCCGATTGCTGTCGGAGCGGTATCATGTGCGCGAGGGCGACATCCGCCCCTTCACCGTTTTCGACACAGAGGAATTCTCGCGCCAAAGCGCGACCATCATCGGCGCCTTTCAGGCGGTGCTGATCTCGATCGCCTCCATCAGCCTGCTCGTCGGCGGCATCGGCATCACCAACATCATGCTGGTCGTCGTCAGCGAGCGGACGCGCGAAATCGGCATTCGCATGGCGACCGGCGCGGCGCCCTCGGACATTCGCAACCAGTTCCTGGTTGAGGCGGCGGTGCTGTGCGCCATCGGCGGGCTGCTCGGCCTAATCCTCAGCGCCGCGGCGACCTACCTGATTTCCGCGGCCAGCGGCTGGGCGGTCGCGATCCCCCCGCTCGCCGCGATCGGCGCGCTGCTATTCTCCGCGACCATCGGCATCGTGGCCGGCTACGCCCCGGCGCGGCGCGCGGCGCGCATGAACCCGATCGAGGCACTGCGCGCGACCTGATCCGCCGGCGCGGGCGGGTTGGGGGCGTCAGGCGGGTTGGGGGGCGTCGTGCGGTCGGGCGCGACGATCGCAGCGCAGATGCGGGTGGCGGGGTGAGGCACAGGGGCGTGGCACAGGGGCGACGCGCGGGTGAGGCGGGCAAAACCGGGACGAAATGGGAATGGCGGGCAGAGGAGCGACCGAGAGGGCCTCAAGGCTTATTGACCGATCCCGGCGCCCCGCCTATATCGCCGCCCTCGCTGGAGCCCCGGCCCCCCGCGCGATCGCGTGCATGGCGGAGTAGCTCAGTCGGTTAGAGCAGTGGAATCATAATCCATGTGTCGGGGGTTCGAATCCCTCCTCCGCTACCAGCGACCACCTCCCGATGATCTGGCTTGCGGACCGCGCCGTTACGTGCCGCCGCGTCCCCCGAAGAAACGCGCCGGCGTCGACGATCCGCTGGTCTGGTACGAGGGCGGTGGCACCGCGGACCGCCGGTTCCTGCAGGCGGACGAGCGCGGCTCGGTCATTGCCGTGACCGACGGCGAGGGCGATCTCCTCGCGGTCAACCGCTACGATCCCTATGGCCGGCCGGGAGAGGACAATCTCGGCCGCTTTCAGTATACTGGGCAGATGTGGCTGCCGGGTCTCGACCTCTATCATTACAAGGCGCGCATGTACGATCCGGACCTCGGCCGGTTCCTGCAGACCGATCCGATCGGCTACGATGACGGCATGAACCTTTATGCCTATGTCGGGAACGATCCCCTGAACGGGATAGATCCTACGGGGATGTATGAGTGCGAAGGCTCTGAGGAACTTTGCGACCAAGTAGAAGGTGCTGAAAAGTCACTGAGAGACGCCTTGCGTCGGGAATGGTCGTCAACGCGAAGCTTGAGCGCTACCCGCTCCCTAAGGAATGCAGTCAATGCCCTCGGTACGCGAGGCGACGGCAACGGGGTAACCATCACCTTCGGTGATTTACCGGTCGGTGTCGGAAGAACCACAGCCGACGGCGGGAACATCGAACTCGACCCGGAAGCAATTGGTCGCGCAAGCGAGGGTGGGTTCCGCGGCAACCTTACTCAGGCAACCGCCTCAACCCCCGCACACGAGGCTCTCCATTCACACTGGGCCCGAGTACTTGGCGCCGAGAGGCTTGATAGCATTCAATGGCGAGTCCGAGAAGAGCGCAGCGCATATTTTGTCCAGCGCGAGTATGAGCGTGCCATCGGAAATGGAGATTTGCGTAATGCGTCTATAGGCGGACGTACAGGAATTGAAAAAAAGGCACTAGATTCGTGCATAGCGGCCAGCTCAAAATTAGCCTCTCACTGCTCCGACGCGGCCAGATTAACAAGGCCTTGGTGATTCTATGAATACCTTTAGATGTCTTCTATTATTTTTTCTGCTTGGATGCGAGCCGGAGTCGAAAACAAAGTTGCTACCATCCTGTTGGGATGGTGAAGATTTAGAGCCTGGGGCTTATTATGGCGAAGTTTATATCGTAGAACTTATTACGCAACACGTTAATTTTCAGATATATCCCCTCTCGTGCCCAAGTACGTTGGATCTTTCTGATAAAAGCGTTATTGAGCCTCCTTTAGGGAATATTAAGGACAGCACCGTGTTTTTCAAGGCAGATATTAGAGGCAGAGTGGAATATAACGATTACACGGAACGTAATATGTTTATAATAGACCATATTCAGAACATTAGAGAAAAGAAAAATCCACCATGGATGTCTAAAGAGTTATATTGCGATGCCTACGCAAGATTTCTACAAGATCCGTATTGCGGGTAGTATTTACGCGTTAGGGCCATGATAGCATGGCAGACCGGTAACGGCCGACCAGACCGAAACGTGCACCCGGCAGGCCGACTCGCCTGCCTGACGAAGCGCCCCTGTTCGTACTGCTCCCGGGAACTAACCCGCCACGTTACTCCGAACCTCTGCGAGCAGCTCGGCATAGTCTTCGGGCCGCGAGAAGGCGTGGTCTCCCGCGAGCGTCGTCAGTGGATAGGCCCGGGGCGCCGCCGCGCGGAACTCGTCGGCGGCGCGGTCGCGGTCCGAGAGGATGGTGACGCTGCCCGCCGGAGCCCGGGCAAGCCCGTGAAACACTCTGGCGGCCAGCGGCGCATCCTCGCTAAGAGCCCGAGATGCGACCCTCGACGGCCGACGAAACAGGTTGCCCATGGCCGGAAAGGGGTTGAGCCTGCCGGTCGCCAGCCGCTTCCAGCTATCCACCTGTCTGAGGCGGCGGAGATAGTGCGCACGGCTTGCGCCGGTCGACAACTCCTGGCCCTCTTCGACCACCCAGGGATTGAGGAGGATCAGCCGGTCGGCGCCGCTATCGGAGAGGAGCAGGGCGGATGCGCCGTCGCACAGGCCAAGCGCTGCCACCGTGCGAAGCTGCGGTTCCCGGGTGCGGAGGGCGGCAACGGCGGCGCGAATGTCCGCGCCGGCCTGTTCGAAGCCCGCATCCTCGCCCTCGCCGTCACCGAGGCCGCGGCGGTCGAAGCGCAGAACGCTGACGCCTTCTGCCGCCAGGTCGACGGCGAGCCGCACGAAAAGGCGGTGAGGGCCGACGCGGGTCTGCCGCCCGCCGGGCACGATGACGAGGCCGGTTTCGCCGCCGCCCGGGTGCAGCCAGCCGAAGCATCTGCGGGCGCCTGCCTTCGCCCCGACGTCGATCTGAACTGGGGTCATGAGCCGCGGGCCTCGGCGAGCCAGCGGGCAACGCGCTCGGCGGCGCGGGCGGCAGCCTCGCCTGCCTCTACCGGTTCAGCCTGACGCCAGAGCGGAGGCAGGCCAAGCTCGGGAGCCTCGAGGACTTCGCCGCAGGGAGAAACGCTTGCGGACAGGGTTTCGGCTGCCGCCGCGCTGACCGGGTGGCCGCTGAGCCAGAGATCGCCTCCCTCGCGCCAGGTGCGCTGCGCCTCGGCCATGCCGAACGCCGCGCCCGTCCGTTCCTTTTCTGCCACCGCGTGGCTGCGCACGAGATCGCGCAGCAGCCTGTCGCCCGCCCAGACCGGTGCGATGGATATCTGGCCGCGGGCAAGCGGCGCTGCCAGGAGCGCACCGCCGCGCATGGCCAGGATGCCAGGCGTTGCTTCGGCGTCTGCAAGCCGGCGAAGGGCGTCTTTCGCAACGCGCAGGTCGAACGGGCCGATATCGGGGCTGTCGCCGCTGCGCGGCAGGTCGGGGACGGTGGTCGGGATGCCGTGCGCGGCGAGGGCGGCGCCGAGTTGCACGAGGAAGCGGCGGCAGCGGTTCTGCTCCTCATAGAGGGGCTGAACGACGATGAGGGCCGGGATGTCACCGGGCCCCTGGCGCAGGCTGGGTAGACGATGGGGCCCGGCGGATTCGAGGCTGAGCCGGGGCGCGGACATTCGCGCGCCCTAGGCCGCCGCCTTGTCTGCCGCGAAGTCGATCAGCGAGCCGAGGTCGGCGAAGATGTCGCCGTCCACCTCGTCATCGTCGATCAGGATGTCGAGCCGGTCTTCCAGCTCGGTCAGCAGTCCGGCCACAGCCATGCTGTCGAGCTCGGGCAGGGCGCCGAACAGCGGCGTCGACCGGTCCATGGCGGCGACACGTTCAGGCTCGAGTGACAGGACATCGACGAGACACGTCCTCACGACAGGTTCGACATCGGGGGTCTGCGGTGAGGGTGCGGCTGACATCATGTCCGGATGGTTTCGTTCGCAACTGCTGTTCTGCCGCGGGTTGCGCGGCCTTTGACAAGCCGCCGCTTATACTGTGGGGACGCGGCTTATCAATGTCGGGAAGCGGAAGGGGCCGGGCGTGGACGGCGGAGAGCTCGGCTGGAAGGGCCGATTGTCCTATCGCGTGGGACGTGCGGCGGCCCTGATCCCCGGTGTGCACTATCATCGCTATCTGATCCTGTCGCAGGCGGCGGCGCGCCTGCCCGCCATGCCGCGCGGCTACAGCGCGGGGCCGGTGACCCCGGAGCGGCTGGCCGGCCGGATCGATGCCGCGCCGGAGGTGATTTCCTATCGCAAAGCGCAGGGGCTCGTTCCGATCGCCGCCGAACGCGGCGACAGCCTGCTGGGCGTCGTCTGGCTGACCGCCGCGCCGTTCGATGAGGACGAGGTGCGCGTGCGCTGGGTGCCGCCGCCGGGTCATGCATGGGATACCGGGCTGTGGATCGATCCGCGCCACCGCATGACACGCGCCTTTGCCACGCTGTGGGCCGGGGCAGGGCTGTGGCTGGCAGGGCAGGGACTGCGCGGGTCGGCAAGCCGTATCGCCGACTATAACCGGACCTCGCTCGCGCCGCATCTGAGGCTGGGCGCGGAAATCCTCGGCAGCGTTGTGGCGGCAGGCCTGGGCCCCGTCCAGATCGCGACGAAGAGCGCCGACAGGTTCACTCTGTCGCGCCGTGCGACTATCGAGGTCGCCAAGCTATGAGCCAGTTCGTCGACACGCTTCACAGGCCGCATCCGGGCGCGGCCACGGCCCTGATCGCCGGCGACGAGGAACTGAGCTACGGCGAGCTGGAGCGCCGGGTCGCGGCCTTTGCCGGCGGGCTGGCCGCCCGGGGACTGGAAGCTGGCGCGCGGATCGCCGTCTGGGCACCGAAGCGGCTCGATACGGTGGTGTCCGTTCTGGGAACCATGCGGGCCGGTATGATCGCGGTGCCCATAAACCCGGTGCTGAAGGCCCCGCAGGCGGAACATATCCTTGCGGATTCGGGCGCCTCCCTGATCGTCGGCGATCCCGTCCGGCTCGGCACGCTCGGTACCCGGACCCCGCAGTTGCTGCTGGGCGAGGAGTTCGAGACCTTTCTCGGGCAGCCGTTCGAGGTCGCGCAGAGGTCCACCGGCGACCTGGCGCTGATCCTTTACACGTCGGGAAGTACCGGAAAGCCGAAGGGGGTGATGGTCAGTCACGAGAATGTGACGCTGGGAGCCGCGAGCGTCGCCGAATATCTCGGCACGAGCGCGCAGGACAGGACGCTGGTGCCGCTGCCGCTGTCGTTCGACTATGGGTTCAACCAGGTCGCCACGGCCTTTCGCCAGGGCGCCTGCGCCGTCCTTCTCGACTATCTGCTGCCGAAGGACGTCGTGAAGGCGGTGGACCGGTACGCCATCACGCAGCTTCCCGGCGTCCCGCCGCTGTGGATGCAGCTTGCGGATGTCGACTGGCCGGAGGCGGCGCGCCGGGGGCTGAAGACGCTGACCAATACGGGTGGGCATATGCCCGAGCGGCTGACGCGGCGCTTTGCGGAAATCTTCCCGGCGGCGCGCATCTTCCTGATGTACGGGCTGACCGAAGCCTTTCGCTCGGCCTATCTCGATCCCGCGCTGGCGCTGGAGAAGCCGAACTCGATCGGCAAGGCCATCCCCAATGCCGAATTGTTCGTGCTGAGGCCCGATGGCAGCGAGGCGGCCCCCGATGAGCCGGGCGAGCTGGTGCATTGCGGTCCGCTTGTGGCGCAGGGCTATTGGCAGGACGACGAGAAGACCCGCGCGAAGTTCCGGCCGGCGCCGGCCTTCTCGCGCTATGGCGGCAATGCGGTCTGGTCGGGCGACCGCGTCCGTCGCGGCAAGGACGGGCTGCTCTATTTCGAAACGCGCGCGGACGACCAGATCAAGGTGAGCGGCAACCGCGTCAGCCCGACCGAAATCGAGGAGCTGGCCTATGCCACGGGGTTGGTGCGCGAAGCCGCGGCCTTCGGCGTTCGCGACGACCGGCAGGGTCAGGTGATCCACCTGTTCGCCGTCGCGGCAGGCACGGACGGATCGGCGGGCGGGGACGAGCGCGAGCTGCGGCGTGCGATGCAGGCACGGGCGCCGGGTTATATGGTGCCACAAACAATTGCCTGGCGCACCGAGCTGCCGCGATCACCCAACGGGAAAATCGACCGGGTCGCACTGAAGGGGGAATTGCCGAGTGATTGACGATCCGCGCCTTGCGGGCCTGTTCGAGGCGGACGCTGCCGGCAGCCTTCTGATCGGCGGACGGCCGGCGGCCGACCTGGTCGAAGAGGCGGGCGGCACGCCGCTCTTCGCCTACGACCGGTCGGTCGTGGAGACGAAGATCGCGCGGCTGCGCGCCGCGCTGCCGGCAGAGGTTCAGCTGCACTATGCGATCAAGGCCAACCCCTTCGCGCCGCTCCTTTCGCACATTGCGGCGCGTGTCGATGGGCTCGATGTCGCCTCCGGCGGCGAACTTGCCATGGCGCTGGAGACCGGTACGGACCCGGGCGACATCAGCTTCGCGGGCCCCGGAAAAGGCGACGACGAACTGGACGCGGCCATCGCCGCGGGCGTCACGCTGAACCTTGAGAGCGAGGGCGAGATGGAGCGCGCGCTCGGCATCGCCGCCGAACGCGGCAGACAGGTGCGCGCCGCGGTGCGGATCAATCCCCCCTTCGACCTGAAAGGGTCGGGAATGAAGATGGGCGGGGGCGCCAAGCCCTTCGGTGTCGATGCCGAACGCGTGCCGGCCATGGCCCGGCGTCTGGTGGCGGCCGGGGCGGATTTTCGCGGATATCACGTCTTCGCAGGCTCCCAGAACTTGCGCGCGGAGGCGATCACCGAAGCGCAGGCCGCCGGCATATCGCTGATCGCCGAGCTGGTACGCGAGACCGGCGTCGATGCGCCAGAAGCGAATATCGGCGGCGGCTTCGGCCTGCCATATTTCCCCGGCGAGACCCCGCTAGATCTGGACCGTGTGGGGGCGGACCTGGGAAGACTGCTGGAAGGGCGCGGCAAGGAGCTGGCCGGGACCAGATTTACCGTCGAGCTGGGCCGCTACATCGCCGGCGAATGCGGGGTCTACCTGACCCGGGTGATCGACCGGAAAAGCTCCGACGGACAGGTCTTCCTCATTACCGACGGCGGGCTGCACCACCAGCTTGCCGCCAGCGGGAATTTCGGCACCGTGATCCGCCGCAACTATCCGCTCGCCAAGGCGTCTGCCTTTGCGGCCCCGGCGGAAGAGACGGTGAACGTCGTCGGCCGGCTTTGTACCCCGCTCGACAAACTGGGTGAGAAGGTGGAGCTGCCCCGCGCCGAACCCGGCGACCTGATCGCGGTCTTCATGGCGGGCGCCTATGGACGCACGGCAAGTCCCGAAGCCTTTCTCGGCCATCCGCCGGCCCGCGAAATCTTCGTGTAATTCCGGTTAAGTTAAGTGAAACTTTACGCTATGCCGGGCAACGGCTTGATGCGTTAATGAGACTTTTTCGGGGGAAAGTCGTTGGCGTGTCACAACGGGGTCGTTTCGGATGCGTTTGATTGAGGGGAGTTCAGGGTCGATGCGAGAGGCATGGGCGGCCGCCGCGAAGGCAGGCCGTAGGAACGGGCTCCTTGTCGCTGCACTAGCTGTCGCCGTTTCGGCTTGCTCCAGCACGTCGGGACTACCCGAATTGCCGCCCGCGCGGCAGGCCTTCGCCGACGAGGTGGCGCTGGAAGAGGAATACCGGATCGGCCCGCTGGACGGGTTGCAGGTTTTCGTGTGGCGTAACCCGGAGTTGTCGACCAACGTGGTCGTGAGGCCCGACGGCCGCATCACCATTCCGCTGATCGACGACCTGGAAGTGACCGGGAAAACCCCGGCGCAGCTGGCCGACATCATCGAGGAAGAGCTGGCAGTCTATATTGCCGACCCCATCGTCCAGGTCATCGTATCGGGCTTCAACGGCCCGCTGTCGCGCCAGGTACGGATCGTCGGCGAAGCGACCCAGCCCGCCGCCATTCCCTATCGCAACAAGATGACGCTGCTCGATGTGATGGTGGCGGTCGGGGGCCTTTCGCCGATCGCTGCGGGTGACAGCGCCCGTCTGGTGCGTACCGACCCGGACACGGGGGCGCAGCAGGAATATGCGCTGCGCATCGAAAGCCTGCTTCAGGATGGTGACATTTCGGCGAATGTCGCGATCGAGCCGGGCGATGTCATCATCATCCCGGAAAGTTTCCTCTAAGCCCGCTGCTTTCGAAGGGCCGCTGCTAAAGACCTGTCATGACGACCATACAAGAACAGATCATGACGACCCTGTACGGGGTCTGGCGAAAGCGCTGGTGGGCTGTGCTCGTCGCGTGGCTCGTCTGCCTGATGGGCTGGGCATTCGTCGCGACCATTCCGAACAGCTTTCGCTCGAGCGCGCGCATTTTGGTCGAGACAGGGTCGCTGCTGCAGAGCGAGATGGGCCTGCGCGATTCGGGCCGCGAGCTGGAAGTTGTGCGCCAGACGCTGACCAGCCGCCTCAACCTGGAAAAGGTCCTGCGCCGGACCGAGCTGGACGCCGAACTGGAAAACGACGCTCAGATCGACGCGGCGATCTCGACGATTTCGGACGGTATCTCGGTCTCTAGCCAGTCGGGCAACCTGTTCACCATTTCCTATGAATCGTCGAACCCTGAGCTCACCGATCAGGAAAATGCCGACCTGGCGCGCGACATCGTCGACAATCTGCTGCAGATATTCATGGAGGAGAACGTCACCTCCAACCGCGACGACATCAATGAGGCGGTGCGCTTCTTCGAGGATCAGCTGGCGCAGCGCGAACGCGAACTGGAGGCAGCCGAGCAGCGCCGCGCCGAGTTCGAGGAACGCTATCTCGGACGGCTCGCCGGCGAGGGGAACATCAACGACAATGTTCGCGCCGCGCGCAACCAGCTGAACGACGTGCAGCTGCAGCTGGAGCAGGCGACCCGGAGCCTCTATGCGCTGCAAAGCCAGCTTGGCAGCGTCCCGCAAGCGCTCGACCAGGGATCGATGGACCCGATCCAGTCGCCCGCGCGGCAGCGCGTGAACCAGATGGAGCAAACGCTGAGCGACCTCTACGCCGCCGGAAAGCTCGACAGCCATCCCGACGTCATCCTGGCAAAGCGGCAGCTGGAACGGCTGCGGGAGCAGGCCGAGGCCGAGGAAGCGGAAATGCGGGCCGACGGCGTCGGCGTGCGCGCGCCCACGTCGAATCCCGTATATGTGAACCTGCGCTCGCGCGTGTTCGACGCGCAAAGCCAGGTGGCGGCGCTGCGGGCACGGCGCGACCGGCTGCAGCAGGACATCGCCGATATGGAACGCCGGCAGCAGGAACAGCCGGGTATTGCCGCGGAGCAGGCGAAGCTGAACCGCGACTACGGCGTCCTGAGAAGCCAGTATGACGCGCTGCTGCGCAGCCGTGAGGAGATCCGCCTGCAAAGCGATGTGCAGACGCAGACACAGCAGGTCCGGTTCAGCGTGGTCGATCCCCCGTCGCAGCCGCGCGAGCCCTCGGCGCCGAACCGGCCGCTCTACCTGTCGGTCGTGCTGATCGCAGCCTTCGGTGCGGGCCTTGGCATCAGCTTCCTGATGAGCCAGCTGCGCGGCGGCTTCATCACGGCCGGGCAGCTGGAGGCCCGTTACGACACCCCGGTGCTGGGCGCGGTCAGCGAGATCGTGACCGACGAGGATCGGCAGATGAACCGGATCAGGCTTGCCATCCTTCTCGTCATGACCTTCGGTCTGGTGGCGATCTGGGGTGCCCTTGTTCTGTACGAGATGGTCTAGGAAGAGGACATGTCCGACGAAAAGAAAGAACGGCGGCGGTCCCTGCTCGAGCGTGCTGCGGCCCAGATGCAGGGCGAGCCCGCGAAGACGCAGCCGAAGCCGGGATCGCGGGTCGCCTCGGACGAACCCGCCTTCGTGACGTCCGGACCGGCTCTTGCGGCTTCGGGCGATGCCGAGGACGCGGGCGGCCGCAAGCGCAGCCGGACCGGTACCATCGACCTCGCGGCGCTGCGCGACCTCGGCTATGTCGTGCCGGACAGCCCGGCGACGGCCACCGCGGAGGAATTCCGCATCGTCAAGCGGCAGCTGCTGCTGAACGCGATGGCGAGCGGCGAGAACCGCATCGAAAACGGCAACCTGATCCTCGTCTGTTCCAGCCAGCCGAACGAGGGCAAGACCTTCTGTGCGACGAACCTGGCGCTGTCGATTGCGTCCGAACGCGACCTGACCGTCCTGCTCGTCGACGCGGACTTCGCGAAGCCGGAAATCCTGTCCACGCTGGGGCTGGAAGGCGGCAAGGGGCTGATCGATGTCGTCGCCGACCCCGAACTCGACCTCAGCGACTGCCTGATCCGGACGAACATCGAGAATTTCTCCGTCCTGCCCGCCGGGCGGCAGCATAACCTCACCACGGAATTGCTTGCCTCAGAACGCATGGGGCGGATCGTCGACGAAATTGCCGATCGCTATCCCGACCGCATCATCATCTTCGACTCGCCGCCCTGTCTGGCCTCCTCCGCCGCGTCGGTCCTGGCCCTCCATGTCGGCCAGGTTCTGTTCGTGGTTGAGGCGGAAAACACCCGCGAGGCGATCGTACGCGACGGGCTGCAGATGATGTCGGTATGCGACAACGTCACCATGCTCCTCAACAAGGCGCGCTATGCCGGGATCGGGCGCCGGTTCGGCACCTATTACGGCTATGGTACCTAAAGCCCGGCTGTTCAGAGCCGGCTTGTGGGGCGTCGCCCTTACCCTGCAGACGGGCGCGGGCGCCCGCATCGAAAATTCACTCAGCGCACAGCTTCGCGGGGTGGTCAGCACCGACCAGTTCTCCGACGATCTGAGATCCTGGGCCGATATGGGAGTGAGCGGGCAGCTGACCGCCAACTATAACCGGCTGGATGCGAGCATCGCGGGCTCCGCCGGCTATCGCCAGGCGATCCTCGGCGAACTGGCGCAAAGCGAATATGTTCTGGGGCAGGCGAACGCATCGGCGCAGTTCGTGCCGGGGGAAGTCATTCTAGACCTGGCAGCGACGGCGCAGCAGGGGCGGGAAACCACCGGCAGCCTGGCGGGCGGGGTGCAGAATCTCGACGCCGAGAACACGCTTCAGATCTATTCCTTCTATGCCCAGCCGCGCTTATCGAAGAATTTCGGCCGCTCGCTCAGCATGTATGCGAGCTACAACGCCGGCTATACCTTCACGACCGGCCGCGGGGGGCAGGCCGGATTGGCCGGCACCAACGCCACCGGGCTGCGCGAAAGCTTCACACACGGGACCCAGACGTCGATCGGGTGGCAGCCCGGCAGCAGCCGCCTGACGCTGGGGCTGCAGTCGAGCTGGCGAGAAACGAGGCAGGAACGGTTCGACCAGCGCTTCGAGACCGCACGGGTCGGGGCACTGGCGAACCTCTATGTCGACCGGTCGCTGCGCGGCGGGGTGAATGTCGGCTACGAGACCGTGGAGAATACGCAGGCGGCAATCATCCTCGATCCGCTCACGGGCTTTCCGGTGCTGGACGACGACGGCGACGTGGTGACCGATCCCGGCGTTCGGGTCACGGGCTTCGAACGGCGCGGGGCTTTCGGACTGGCGAACGTATCCTACACGCCCTCGCCCCGCTTCGCGGCCAATATGACCGCCGGCTATCAGGACGGCGGAGCCTATCTGTCGGGACGGCTGGGGTACCGCGCGGGCAACTACACCTCGCTGTCCGCCACGGTCGACCGCTCGCTGCGCACGGCGGGCGAGCGGGGGCAGCGAAACCGCGGCTTCGTCCTGGGCGACACGACGACGGTCGATCTGGACGGCGACGGGGAAGCGGAGGATCTGGACGAGATCGGTTTCGAATGTCCCGGCGGGTTTTCCGAGCAGGGTGAGCAGTGCGTGTTCGCCGAAGCGCTGCCGATCCTGAGCGGTAGCTTTCGCCAGACGCGCGGGTCGCTGTCTGCGCGCTGGCAGCGCAACCGGTCGAGCCTGTCGGCTTCGGCCTTCTACGAACAGCGCGACTATCTCGACCCGGAGGAGATCGAGGGCGCGGACCCTGTTCAAGTCCCTGCGCTCAATCGCGGAGCGACCTACAGCTTCGGTGGCAATCTGGCGGTATCGCAGCGGATGCTCGACGATCAGAGCATTTCGGCGGCGATGCGCGTCGCGGTGACGGAAGATTTCGACGGGGAACAGATCGTACGCTATACTTCGAACCTGAACTACCGGCGCGGCATCTCGGAGGATCTCTACCTGCTGGCGAGCCTGTCGGCGTCGACGGGCGGCCGCAGCTCCACGTCCGGCAAGAACTCGCTGGCTGCGCTCGGTGTCGGCGTCGGCTACAGGTTCTGAAGCCCATGTACGACAGCTATTTCAACCTCTCTGCCAAGCCGTTCCAGCTGACGCCCGATCCGGGGCTGTTCGTGGAAACCGAAACGCATGCCCGCGCCATGGCCTATCTGACCTACGGCCTGTCGCAGGGCGAGGGCTTCATCGTCGTGACGGGCGACGTCGGGACGGGGAAGACGACGCTGGTCGCCAGGCTGATCGCCGAAAAGCTCGCAGCCGATACGGTCGTGGGCTCGCTGGTGTCGTCTCAGGTCGACAGCACATCTCTCCTGAAGCTCGTCATGGCCTCTCTGGGGATCGAGGAACGCGGCCAGGAAAAAGCCGATCATCTGCGCGCGATCGAGACCTTCCTGCGCGCGAAGCGGGAGCGCGCAAAGCGCGTCGTCGTCATCGTCGACGAAGCGCAGAATCTGACGTTCGAGGCGCTGGAAGAACTGCGCATGCTGTCGAACTTTCAGGACGGCAGCCAGCCGCTGGTCCAGATCGTCCTGCTCGGCCAGCCCGAATTTCGCACGATGATCGCCTCTTCGCCGGAACTGGAGCAGCTCCGCCAGCGGGTGATCGCATCGCACCATATTTCGCCGATGCCGGCTGACGATGTCGCGACCTATGTTCGCGAACGACTGACCCGCGTCGGCTGGACCGGGCGGCCAGCCTTTTCCGCGAGCGCGATCGAAGCGCTGAACGACGCTGCTGGCGGGGTGCCGCGCATGGTGAACATGCTGGCGGGACGGGCCCTGCTGTTCGCGGCTCTCGACGAGCGCGACGACATTGACGAGGACTTGATCGGGGACGTCGTTGAAGACCTTCGGGGCGACAACGCGCTGCCTTCCACATCGGCGAGCACCGAGCCCGGAAGCGGAATGATGCCTGCGAACCTAGAACCGCGCCTCCAGTCGCTGGAAACGCGGATGGATCGGCACGAACGGGCCATCAAGCAATTGATAACGCTGGTCAGCGATATGCTGGCCGAAGAAGACGGCGCTGCCGCCGAACCAGCCCATTCCGCAAGCCACGCAACCGACGATCCGGAGACGAGCCAGTGACAGCACGCACCGTCAACGCCATGTCGGTCGACGTCGAGGACTATTTCCAGGTCGGCGCCTTTGAAACGGTCATCAGCCGCGCCTCCTGGGATTCCTTCCCCGCGCGGGTCGAACGAAACACCCGCTTCTGCATGGACCTGTTCGAAGAGGAAGGGGTGAAGGCCACTTTCTTCACTCTGGGGTGGGTCGCGGAACGCTTTCCGGGCCTGGTTCGCGAGATTGTGGAGCGTGGGCATGAACTGGCCAGCCACGGCTATGGCCATGACCGCGTCCACGGCTTTTCCGAACAGGAGTTTCGCGAGGATCTGCGGCGCTCGCGCGGCCTGCTGGAAGACGCAGGGGGTATGAAAGTGCGCGGTTACCGCGCCCCAAGTTTTTCGATCGGGGTCGACAATGCCTGGGCCCAGAAGGTGCTTGCCGAGGAGGGGTATGACTATTCCTCCTCGGTCGCGCCGATCCGCTCGGACCATTATGGCTGGCCGGAGGCGCCGCGCTTTCCCTATCTGCCCGTCGAGGGTTCGCCGATGCTCGAAATACCGGTGAGCACGGTCGAATATGGCAAGATGAGGTTCGCCTGTGGCGGCGGCGGCTTCTTCCGCCTGCTGCCCTACCGCTTTTCCGCCTGGGCTATCCAGCGCATCAACACCGCCGACGGCCAGGCTGCGATGTTCTACTTCCATCCCTGGGAGATCGACCCCACGCAGCCGCGCATCGAAGGGGCGCCGCTGAAATCGCGCGTGCGGCACTATACCAAGCTGAACGTTATGGCGGACAAGCTGCGGCGCGCGCTGCGGAGATTCTCCTGGGACCGGGTGGACCGCGTCTTTCTGGATGACCAAAAGCGCGCGGCAGCCTGAAAGGGGAAGGTACGAGATGATCGAAGTGGTCACCGATCCGGCACCCTATGATGCCTATATCGAACGCAGCGCTGCGGCGACGCCCTTTCACCGCCGCGCGTGGGGCGACGCCATTTCGGCGGCGACGGGGCACCGGCAGCATCACCTGACAGCGCTTAAAGCGGGGATCCCGGTAGGAGCCCTGCCGCTGACGGAAGTGAGGTCGCGGCTGTTCGGCAAGTCGCTTGTCTCGAACGGGTTCGCCGTGGGCGGGGGCCCGCTTGCCGACGACGCCGACGCCCTCGAGGCCCTCGACGGGGCCGCCCGCGACCTGGCGCGGGATCAGGACATCGCGGTTGTCGAGTATCGCGCGGCAGACGACCGCCATACCGGGCTGGCGCGGAAAGAAGACGTCTATGCCGACTTCGTGAAGGATATCGCATCCGAGTCCGACGAGAATCTGAAGGCGATCCCGCGCAAGCAGCGCGCGGAAGTGCGCAAATCGCTGAAGTCCGGTCTTCGCGTCGAGACAGGCAGCGACGAACGCGCCCGGGCCGCCCATTGGTCGATGTACAGCGAAAGCGTGCGCAATCTCGGTACGCCGGTCTTTCCTAAGAAGCTGTTTGCCGAAATTCTCGACCGGTTCGGAGATGACGCCGACATCCTGACCGTCTTCCACAAGGGAGCGCCCGTCGCATCTGTCCTTTCCGTTTACCATGAGGGAACAGTATACCCCTATTGGGGTGGGGGAGTTTTCGCCGCACGGCAGCTGCGCGCGAACGAACACATGTATTGGATGCTGATGGAACATGCGCGTGAACGCGGCTGCCGCCGCTTCGACTTCGGGCGGTCGAAGATTGGCACCGGGCCCTATTCCTACAAGAAGAACTGGGGGTTCGAACCGCAGCCGATGGTCTATGAGTATATGCTGCTCGAGGGCGGCGAAGTGCCCGACCTCAATCCGAACAATCCGAAATTCGCGCTGATGACGAAGACATGGGCGAAGCTGCCGCTGTGGCTGAGCAACCGGCTCGGTCCCCTGATTGCCAAAGATCTGGCCTAGATCTTGGGAAAGCCACAACTTCTATTTCTCGCGCACCGGATCCCCTATCCGCCGAACAAGGGTGACAAGATCAGGTCGTGGAACGTCCTGCGTCACCTGGCAAAATCATATGACATCCATCTCGGGGCGTTCATCGACGACGATGCCGACTGGCGCTACGTCCCGGTGCTGGAAGAGCTTTGCGCTTCGACCTGTTTCCTGAAGGTCGGATCGCGCCGCAATCCTGCGCGTCTGGCCCGCGCATGGCTGGGATCGCTGCCGCTTAGCGTCGCGCTTTGGGGAAGCGCCGAGATGAAGAGCTATGTCGATGACTGCCTGTCGGACCGGTCGATCCAGAATGCCTATGTCTTTTCGGGGCAGATGGCCCCTTATGTCCACCGGCACGTAACCAGCGGCCGCACGATCATCATGGATTTCGTGGACGTCGATTCCGACAAGTTCCGGCAATATGCGGCTACGGCCTCATGGCCCTTCAGCGGCCTGTACAGCCAAGAAGCTGCGCAGCTGAAGCAGTTCGAGAAACAGACTGCGCGCGTGGTCGACGCCAGCCTCTTCGTCAGTGAGGCAGAGGCAAAGCTGTTTCGCGGCATCGCCGGGTCCTACGGGCACACGGTGTATGCGCTGGAAAACGGTGTGGACCTCGACTTCTTCTCGCCGGCTGGCGGGACCCCGAGCGCCGACGCAAAGACAACTGCCGAAGCGGGTCGCGGGCTCGTGTTCGCGGGCGCCATGGACTATCCGCCGAACATAGAGGCGGTGGAGTGGCTCGTCGGCGATATCCTGCCGCGGGTTCGCCGACGGGTTCCCGGCACCGACCTGACCATCGTCGGATCGAATCCCGTCCCCGCGGTAAGGCGGCTGGCGCGGAAGAAAGGCGTCGAGGTCACCGGCTTTGTCGAGGATATCCGCCCCTATGTGCGCCGCGCGGCGATTTCGGTCGCGCCCATCAGGACGGCGCGGGGCGTTCAGAACAAGGTCCTCGAAGCGATGGCGATGGGCAAGCCCGTTGTCGCGAGTTCACAGGCCTATTCCGGCATCAATGCAGAGCCCGGACACGACCTTCTGGTTGCCGATACGGCGGACGCGTTCGCCGGAGCCGTCGCGGACCTGCTCGAAGACGGGAAACGGCGCGCTCGAATGGGCCGCGCGGCACGGGCGAAGATGCGCTCCTACTATAGCTGGGACGCACGACTGGCGCATCTCGACGAGATTATGGCCCGGCACGCCAAGGCCGGTTAAGAGCGGCGCAAGATGGCCACCATTTCCAGCGAAGCCGCAGGCGGCGACATTCCGGCATCTCCCGCCTGGCGGCTGGCCTTTCCGGCCTGGGCGGCCCTTGCGGTCGGGATCCTGCTGCTATTCTGGCAGGACACGGCGGCGCTCGTGTCGCTCTGGCTGAACAACTCCACCTATCAGCATGCGCTGCTCGTTCCGCCGATCATCGCCTATCTGGTATGGATCAGGCGCGGCGAGGTAATGTCGCTGACGCCGCGGCCCTTCCTTCCCGCGGCGGGCCTTCTCTTCATCGGCGGGGTCGGCTGGCTGCTCGGCGACGTCGCGGGCGTGGCACTGGTTCGCCATACGGCGCTGATCGGCATGCTGATCGTCAGCGTGCCCCTGGTGCTGGGCCTGGTGGTGGCGCGCGGCCTGACCTTCCCGCTCTTCTACGCGATCTTCATGATCCCGTTCGGCGATCAGCTGATCCCCTGGCTGCAGATGATCACGGCCGACATGTGCATCCTGCTCCTCAACCTGTTCGAGGTGCCGGCCTATATCGACGGGGTCTTCATCGAGATTCCGAACGGCAGTTTCGAGGTGGCCGAAGCCTGTTCGGGCGTCCGTTTCCTGATCGCGATGATCGCCTTCTCGGTTCTCGTTGCGCATCTGTGTTTCAAGAGCACGCTGAGGCGGGTGGTCTGCGTGGTCAGCGCCATCGTCCTGTCGATCGTCGCCAACGGCATACGGGCATGGGGGACGATCTATATCGCGCACCTGACCGACCCGTCCTTCGCGCGCGGCGTCGACCATGTGGTTTATGGCTGGGTGTTCTTTGCCGTCATCATGGCGATCGTCCTGGGTGTGGGGTGGTTCTTTTTCGACCGCCCGGTCGACGACCCCGCCTTCGATCCGCGGCGGCTGGAGCCCGCGCCGCCGCGCCGTGCCCCGATCGCGCGCCGGTTCGTCATTGCCCTTGCCGTCGGCCTAGTCGCCGCCCTGGTGGCGCCCGCTTATGCTCTGATCGTCGCCGACCGCGCGGCCGACATGCGGATCGCCGGGCTGCGCGCGCCCGACATCCCCGGTTGGAGCAAGGTCGATGGCAGCGGGGGCAGTGGCTGGCAACCGCTCTACGACAACGCCACGGCTACGCTGATGCAGACCTATCGCGACGCCGAGGGGCGCGAGGTCGACCTGTTCCTGGCGGCGTATGAGCGCCAGTCGGAGGATCATGAGATGATCGCGTATGGCAACGGCCTGATGGAGCCCGACGGGGACTGGAGCTGGGGCCGCAATATCGACGGACCGCCGACGACGCGGTCGGTCCAGTTGCAGAAGCGGCCCTATGTACGCGATGTCTGGCAGAACTTTGTTGTGGGGGACCGCATCAGCGGCGGTGACTACCAGGCGAAGCTCGACACGCTGCGGGCAAAGCTTCTCGGCGGGGACACGCTGGCGGGAACGGTGGTTATCTCCGTGGAGCGCATCGGATCCCGCGGAACCGGCGCGCGCGCGCTCGAAGACTTCCGCGCGGCCCTGGGTTCGCCGCGGCAAGTCCTGTCGGATGCGGTCCTCACCGACTGATGTGCGGCCTGGCCGGCATATTCGACCGGCGCGGCAAGCGTCTTGCCGACCAGAATGTCCTGGACCGCATGACCGACGCGCTGTCGCACCGCGGTCCCGACGGCCGGGGCACGCTGAACGAACCCGGCACGGCGCTGGGTCATCGCCGCCTGTCGATCATCGACGTCGAGCGCGCATCGCAGCCGATGGCGAGCGCGGACGAGCGGTTCGAAATCGTGTTCAACGGTGAAATCTATAACTACCGCGAACTGAAATCGGAGCTGGAGCGGGCGGGGCACCGCTTCCGCCTCGACAGCGATACCGAAGTCCTTCTGGAGGCTTACCGGGCGTGGGGCCCCGACATGCTGCGGCGGCTGCGCGGTATGTTCGCATTCGCGCTGTGGGACCGGAAGACCGACCAGCTGCTGCTTGCCCGCGACCGGTTCGGCGTCAAACCCATGGTCATGGCCGACCTGCCGGACGGACGGCTCCTGTTCGCTTCGGAACTGAAAGCCCTCCTCGAACATCCGGACCTGCCGCGCGGGATCGAGCCGCGGGCAATCGAGGATTATTTTGCCTATGGCTATGTGCCCGAGGCCCGCTCGCTTCTCTCTGCGGTGACGAAGCTCCAGCCGGCGCATTATGCGCTGCTGGACCGGTCGGGCGGCGAACTGGTGCAGACGCGCTACTGGGACCTGGCCTTTTCCGAAGACCTGGATGGCGAGGCGAGCAGGGCGGGCGACCTGCGCCAGCGGCTGAAGGATGCGGTGCGGAGCCGCCTCGTCGCGGATGTCGAGGTTGCGGCCTTCCTGTCAGGCGGCGTCGACTCCTCGGCGGTCGTCGCGCTGATGGCGTCGGCGTCGGAGCAGCGCTTCAAGACCCTCTCCATCGGCTTCGATTCGAAGGCGTTCGACGAAACCGAATATGCGCGGCTCGTCGCCGAGCGCTACGACACCGAGCATCATGAGCGCATCGTGACGGCGGACGATTACGGTCTCGTCGACCGTCTTGCCGATGCGTTCGACGAGCCCTTCGCCGATGCTTCCGCCATTCCCACATTCCGGGTGTGCGAACTCGCCCGCGCGCATGTGAAGGTCGCCCTGTCGGGGGACGGCGCGGACGAGGCGTTTGCCGGCTACCGGCGGTACGCGATGTTCCAGCGCGAAGAGACGGTCAGGAGCCTCATTCCCTCCGCCGTGCGCGCCGTGTTGTTCCGCCCGCTCGGCCGGGCGTGGCCAAAGCTCGACCGGCTGCCTCGCCCGCTGCGCTTCAAGTCGACATTCGAAGCTCTCGGGATGGACCCGGCCGAAGCCTATTTCCACGCCGTCTCCGTGACCCGGTCGGCCGAACGTTCGGCGCTGTTCTCGCCGCAGCTGAAGCGTGAGCTTGCAGGCTACGATGCGCGCGAACTCTACATGGAGACGTTCCGTAATGCCCCTGCCGAGACGACGCTCGGCAAGGCGCAATATACCGACATACGCCACTATCTGCCGGGCGACATTCTCGTGAAGGTCGACCGCATGAGTATGGCGAACAGTCTGGAAGCCCGCGATCCGCTGCTCGATCACGAGCTTGTAGAGTGGGCGGCCCGGCTGCCCGCGCGCGACCGGATCCGCGGCGGAGCAGGAAAATGGCTGATGAAGGAGGCCGTCAGGCCGCTGTTGCCAGACCGCCTGATCGACCGGCCGAAGATGGGGTTCGTGGTGCCCATCGGCGAATGGCTGAAAGGCCCGCTATCGGCAGAAGTGGACCGGCTCTGCGACGCCTCCGCGCTCTCCGGCTCGGGCTATTTCGACATGGAGGCATTAAAGGAGATGAACCTCGCTCACCGGGCCGGCAAACGCGACCATAGCCGCACGCTATGGCAGGCTCTGATGCTCGAAAAGGCGCTGGCGAAGCTCGGCGCCGGCTGAGGCTGGGGACTATTCGCTCGCCAAAGAAAGGCAGCGCGATCAGAAAGCCGCGATCAGATAGTGGAAATCAGTTGGAGGGGCTGGCGTCCGCCGCCGCTGCCGTGCCCTCGGTGCGGGCCGCGCGATGCGCGCGGACGATGGCGGCGCGCGCCTCGGGAGAGAGCGACGTCGTTTCCGGATCGATGCCGAGTTCCAGCAGATCCTGATATTCCTCGTTATTGGCTCCCAGTCCGGGAGGCGGCGCCAGACCGTCGGCAGACAGGCTGGTCGACTCGCCGGCGAAGGCAGGAGTGCCGAAGGTCACCCGCTCGCTGCGCAGCGTGTCATAGGCGTAGAGAAAGCCGGCCCCCATGATGAGGACTACCCCCGCAAGTGCCACGAGCATCCCGTTGGACGGGGGCTTGGAACGTGGCTGATTTCTCTGCATGACCATGACGATCGACCCAAATTCTGCTTGCCTCATTCTACATCAACGAGGGCTTTAACGAAAGGCATGCAAAAGGCATGCCGAACCCATAACATCCCGAAAAACCAATCGTTAGGAGGCGATTTGTCCCTAAGGAGGCGTTAACTGTAAAGCCTGCCGACTCTCGGTTTATTCATATGTTGCGCGCACGAAGTAGAGCCCGTCGGGCGGGGCGTTCAGCCCGAGAGCAGCGCGGTCCTTCGAGTCGAGCGCGGCCTTCATGTCGCGCGGCTTCCAGCGCCCGTCGCCCACCATCGCGAGGCACCCGGTGATCGATCTTATCTGGTGGTGGAGAAAGGACGGGGCGTCCGCCTCTACGACCACATGGTCGCCCTGTCGTTCAACCTCCAGCCGGGTAAGGGTCTTCACCGGACTTTCGGCCTGGCAATGCACGCTGCGAAAAGTCGTGAAATCATGCCTGCCGACGAGATGCGCGGCCGCGTCTGCCATTGCGGTCTCGTCCAGCGGCTTGGAAATGCGCCATTCGCGGCCGGCGGTCAGGGTTAGCGGTGCGCGCCGGTTGTGAATGACGTAGCGATAGGCGCGGCCGGTGCAGTCGAAGCGGGCATGAAAATCGTCCGCGACCTGCTCGGCCTCCAGAATGGCGATGGGATGTGGCCTTAGGCGCGCGTTCAACGCTTCCGACAGGCGAAAGGGGGACAGCGGTTTCGGGCAATCGACATGCGCAACCTGGCCAAGCGCGTGCACGCCGGAATCGGTACGCCCGCAGCCATAGACGAGCGGCGTGCCGCCGAAGATGGCCGCTGCAGCCTCTTCCAGGCATTGCTGCACCGAGGGCCCGTGCGCCTGCCGCTGCCAGCCCATGAAGGGCCGGCCGTCATATTCGATGGTCAGCTTGAAACGGGGCAGGGGGGTACACTTTCGGGCATGTCGAAGCCGTTGAGGATATCCTCGACGCTCATCGGTCGCTTGCCGGGACGCTGCAACAGCCGCAAGCGCACGCTGCCCTCTCCGCAGGCAATGGCGCGGCCGCCGTCGAGGACCGTGCCCGGGGCGGCGCTGCCGGCCTCGACCGCGACCTCGAGACACTTGATGCGTTCGCCGGCGGCTTCGAACCAAGCGCCGGGTGCCGGGTTGAAGGCGCGCACCTGACGGTCGACGTCGACGGCAGGCTTCGTGAAATCGAGCGCGGCTTCAATCTTTTCGATTTTCTTCGCATAGGTGACGCCCTCATCCGGCTGGGGTTCGGACGTGGGCAAGGTGCCCGCCAGCGTCTCAACGATGAGTTCAGCGCCCACGAGCGCCAGCTCGTCCGTCAGCAGGCCGGCCGTCTTGCCGACGATCTCGACCTGCCGCGTAAGCAGCATCGGGCCGGTGTCGAGCCCTGCCTCCATCTGCATGATGGTAACGCCGGTGACGCGGTCGCCCGCCAGGATGGCGCGCTGTACCGGTGCCGCGCCGCGCCAGCGCGGCAACAACGATGCGTGGATGTTCAGGCAGCCGAGACGGGGTGCAGAGAGGACAGGCGGCGGCAGAATGAGGCCATAGGCCGCCACCACCGCGGCATCCGCGCCCAGCGCCCCGAACTCCTCCTGGACATCAGCGGGCTTCAGCGTCTCGGGATGCCGTACGGTGAGGCCGAGGGCCTCCGCCGCGTCGTGAACGGCGGTACGCTGCAGCTTCTTGCCCCGGCGCGCGGCGCGCGGGGGCTGGGTATAGACGGCAACGATGTCATGGCCGTTCCCGGCCAGAGCCTGGAGGGCAGGCACGGCGAAGGGCGGCGTTCCCATGTAGACGAGGCGCATTCCCGCGGGCTACGCCCCGTGCCGCGGCCTCGCAACCACTTCTCGCGTCGGGCGCGGTTCATGCTTAAATGATGCGCCATGTCGTCGCCCGAAATCGAAGCCCTCGTTCAGTCCCTGTCGCGCCTGCCCGGTCTGGGCCCCCGCTCCGCGCGGCGCGCCGTCCTGCACCTGCTGAAACGGCGCGAGAGCGCCTTGCAGCCCCTGATATCTTCGCTGCAGGCGGTCGATGAGCGGATGCTGTCCTGCGGCACGTGCGGCAATATCGATACCTCGGACCCCTGTCATATCTGCCGCGACCATCGCCGAGACGGCAGCCTGCTGGCCGTCGTGGAGGATGTCGCCGATCTGTGGGCGATGGACCGGTCGCGGCTGTTTTCCGGCCGGTATCATGTCTTGGGAGGCCGCCTCTCGGCGCTGGACGGCGTCGGCCCCGACGACCTTGCCATCGGCGGCCTTCTCTCGCGTGTCGAAACGGGAGAGGTGGCCGAAGTGGTGCTGGCGATGAACGCCACGATGGAGGGGCAAACGACGCTGCACTATCTGGCCGAACAGCTCGACCGTTTCGACATCACGGTCTCGACGCTCGCCCACGGCGTTCCCGTCGGCGGCGAACTCGATTACCTCGATGAAGGGACAATCGCGCAGGCCCTGCGGGCGCGCCGGGCCGTCGGCTAGAACAGCCGACAGAGTTTGGCCGGGCGTTGCGGTTCGGGACCTGCGCTCCTAAATTCCCGCTATGGCTATTCTTCCTATCGTCGAAGTCCCCGATCCGCGTCTCAAGACCGTCTCCGAACCCGTAGGAGGCGTCGATGACGACCTGCGCGCCTTCATGGATGACATGCTCGAGACGATGTACGATGCGCCGGGTATCGGCCTTGCCGCCATCCAGGTCGGCCGCCCCATTCGCGTGCTGGTGATCGACCTGCAGGAACTGCCCGAGGGCGAGACCGACGAGGACAAGCGAATTCGCGAGCCGCTATACTTCGTGAACCCTGAAATCCTCGAAGTGTCGGAAGAGGTCACGACCTATAACGAAGGCTGCCTGTCGGTGCCGGAGCAATATGCCGAGGTCGACCGTCCGTCTTGGATCATGGCTCGCTGGCTCGACTATGACGGGAACCAGCATGAAGAGAAGATCGACGGCTTTCTGGCGACGGTCCTGCAGCATGAGATGGATCACCTGGAAGGGATCCTGTTCATCGATCACCTGTCGAAGCTGAAGCGCGACATGGTTCTGAAAAAACTGAAGAAGATGCGCAAGATGGCGGCCTAGCGCCGCGGCAGGCACAGTTCGGCCCGCAGCCCGCCTGCGGGGCAGTTCTCCAGTTTCAGGCTGCCCCCGTGAAGGTCCGCGACGGCCTTTGCGATGGCCAGACCCAGTCCCGACCCGCCGGTTTCGCGGTTGCGCGAATGTTCCAGCCGAACAAACGGCTCGGCAGCGCGCACCAGGTCGGCCTCCGGAATGCCGGGCCCCTCATCCTCCACGACGAAACACGCCGTGGTTTCGGTTGCCGTCAGGCCGACCGACGCCCGTCCGCCGTAGCGCGCCGCATTGTCGACCAGATTCTGGAGCGCCCGCCGCACCGCGGCCACATGCACGGGGGCGATCACCGCCTCCGGCGCCGAAAGCCGTGCCTCCAGCCCACCGGACGTCGCAGTGCGCACGACCTTCGCCGCCAGCGCGGCAAGGTCGGTCGGCTCCGACGGGGCCTTGGCGCGGCCCATGCGGGCGAGGACAAGAATGTCCTCCAAATTGGTGTTCAGTTCTTCGATGGCCTCGATCATGGCGGCGCGCTCTTCGGCGTCTTCGACCGACTCGGCGCGGATGCGAAGGGAGGCGAGGGGCGTCCGCAGATCGTGACCGATGGCGCCGAGCATCTGGTCCTTTTCGGCGATCATGCGGCTGAGGCGCGCGCGCATGTCGTTGAAGGCCACGATCAGCGCCCGCACGTCGGCGGGGCCGGCAGGCTGGACCGGCTCCGGTTCCCCGGTACCGCGATAGCGCTGCGCCGCGGCGCCGAGCGTAGCGAGAGACCGGCTTGCGCGGCGCGCGAAGAAAAGCAGCGGTACGAGCGTGACAGCGAAAATCACGAGGGTCTGGAAGAACAGGTAACCGAAGAGGGGGAAGGGCGGCACGGGCGGCCGGGTGGAAACGACTCGCCATCCGATCTCGGGAAAGTTCGCGAAGACGACCAGCCGGCCTGGGTCGCCCTTCCGCTCCGCGCGGCGGTCCATGGCGAAGATGCGGACCTCTTCCGCCGGGGTCCCGGCCTGTTCGAGACGAAGGTAGACGGCCTGTTCGAGGCGAACATAGCGCCGGGTTTCGGGAATGTTCGGAGGTCCGCGCCGCTCGATGCGATCGAGAAAACGTTCGCGGAAGCCCGGCCGCCCCCGCCCGCCGTCGAAGAAGTCGGGTCGCTCCGCGGCAATCAGCAGACGTGCGACGGCCGGTTCGACGGACCTGGTGGTCTCGACCTGTCGGCGCTCGTTGAAGATCAGCGCGAAGTTGACCGCCTGCGCGAGGAAGAGCGCAAGGGCGACGACGATCAGAAGCTGAGCGGTCAGGCCGAGCCGGCGGAAGCGCATCACACCCGCTCCGGCGTGCAGGCGAATGTGTACCCCGCGCCGTGGACCGTCTGAATGAGACGGGGGGTCTTGGGATCGTCTTCGATCTTCTTGCGAAGCCGGCTGACCGTGTTGTCGACCGCCCGGTCGAAGGCATGTGCTTCTCGCCCCCTTGTCAGGTCGAGCAGCTGGTCGCGCGACAGGACACGGCCAGGGCGTGTCACCAGCACTTTCAGAAGGTCATATTCGCCCGTTGTGAGGGGAATTGCCTCGCCGTCCGGTCCGGTCAGCTGACGCGACTCGATGTCGAAGGCGAACCCTTCGAACAGGTATTTCGTGCCGGGGGAGGCCTCTGCTCCCGAGCGGCCGCCTTGTGCGCTGCGGCGCAGGATCGCCCTGATGCGGGCAAGCAGTTCGCGGGGATTGAAGGGCTTCGCCAGATAGTCGTCGGCGCCCATTTCGAGGCCGACGATCTTGTCGGTATCCTCGGTCATCGCTGTCAGCATGATGATCGGCAGGTCGCCGTTCGCGCGGATGAAGCGGGCAAGACTCAGCCCGTCTTCGCCAGGCATCATGATGTCGAGGATCACGAGATCGATGGCATGGGCGGGAAGCAGCGTTCGCGCTTCGGCCGCATCCTTTGCCTCGCTGACCCTGTAGCCGTTCTTGTGAAGGAAGGCGGCCAGGGGCGCGCGGATCGACGGTTCGTCCTCGACGAGAAGAAGGTGGGGCCGGGACGTCAGCTCAGCTCTCCGGAAACGGGGAAGGGAGGGGCCGGACTTTCCGGCCTCTCCCTCCGTTCGTCAAAGTGGAAGTTATCCGCAGCCCTTAGTTGCTGCGATCCGCACGCCGCTCGCGCATGTCCTTCATGCGGTCGCGCATCTTCGCGCGCTGCGCCTTCCGTTCGTCGGCGTCGATCTGTCCGTCGCCGTTCGTATCAACCGACGCAAAGCGTTCCAGCGCCTTCTCCTCCATCTCGGCGAGGATGATCTGGCCGTCGCCATCGGTGTCGGCGCGTTCGAACATGCGGGCGGCCATGCGCTCGCGGCGTTCCGGCGTCAGTTCGCGGCGCGGTCCCTTCCTGCCACGCTCTTCGGCTCGTTCCTTCATCCGGTCCGCGCGCTCTGCGAGCTCGGCCTCGAACTCGGCCTGGGTGATCGCGCCGTCATTGTTCCTATCCGCTTCGGCGAAGCGAGCGGCGATGCTGGCATTGATCTCAGAGACGGTGACGACGCCGTCGCCATTGGCATCCGGGTTGCCATGCGGGCCGCGCGGCTGGGCGATCGCCGGCGTGGTAAGGGCAAGAGCGGCGACAACACCGCCGAGCATGAGGGTGGATTTCATGGGGTTTCCTTTCCGTTGCAGTCCGTAGTTCCCTGCTGCGTGCCGTTATGGGGCCGCCCTGTCGCAGAGATTTGTCGGCGGAAAGGAAACTTGTCGCGGCTTGTATCAGGGTAGCCGGCGGCTTAGCCGATCAGGGCGATCAGTTCGGACGCGGCCGTCTCGGCGGATTTGAGGGTCGAAGGATCCTCGCCGGGAAAGGCGGATTCGCGCATCTTCGTCGCGGTGCCGCCGGGATTGTAGATCTCCACCTTCGCGCGCTTATGCTCCTCGGCATAGGTATTGAGGAGATTTTCCAGCGCGGCCTTCGAGGCCGCATAGGGTCCCCAATAGGCGCGCGGGGCCTGCGCGACCGACGAGGTCACACCGACGATTGCCGGCTCGCTCTCGGCGGCGCGAAGAAGCGGGTCGAACGCCTTCAGGAGGCGGTAGTTCGCCGCGACGTTGATCGTGAAGATTTCCGCGAACTGCTTGTCGGAAACATGTGCGATCGGCCCGAGGTCGCCGAGAACGGCGGCATTGAGGACGAGGGCGTCCAGCCGGCCCCACCGCTGGTGGATTGCGCCGGCAAGGCGGCTGATCGCCTCCGCATCGGCCAGGTCGAACGGCGCCAGCGTGGCAGTGCCGCCTGCCTGGTGGATCGCGTCCTCGACCTCCTCGAGGGCGCCTTCCGTCCGCGCGGTCAGGATGACGTGATAGCCCTTCGCCGCCAGTTGCCGGGCGACCTGCGCACCGATCCCGCGCGACGCACCGGTGACGAGAGCGAGCGGCTTGTCGTCGACGCTCACGCAGCGGCCCCCGTCAGCAGCTGGAACTGTTCGGTGCTGCCGTCATCTTCCTGGTCGGTGAGAGAGGTGGGATAGGCGCCGGTGAAACATGCGTCGCAGAATTGCGGCCGGCTGTCGTCGCGGCCCTCGAGCCCCACGGCGCGGTAAAGTCCGTTGACGGAAATGAAAGCGAGGCTGTCGGTCTTGATGAACTCGTTCATGCTGTCGACCGTCATCTGCGCTGCCAGCAGCTTGGAGCGCTCGGGCGTGTCGACGCCGTAGAAACAGGGGTTGCGCGTCGGCGGACTGGCGATGCGCATATGCACCTCCTTCGCGCCGGCATCGCGCATCATCTGCACGATCTTCAGGCTGGTCGTTCCGCGCACGATGGAATCGTCGACGAGGATGATCCGCTTACCCTTCACCAGCTCGCGGTTGGCGTTGTGCTTCAGCTTCACGGAGAGGTCGCGGATGGCCTGCCCCGGCTGGATGAAGGTCCGGCCTACATAGTGCGACCGGACGATCCCCTGTTCGAAGGGAATGCCCGACTGCTGCGAATAGCCGAGCGCAGCCGGATTGCCGCTGTCGGGGACCGGTATGACAAGATCGGCTTCGACCGGGCTTTCGTTCGCAAGCTCGCGGCCGATATTCTTGCGCACCTGATAGACGCTCATCCCGTCGAGAAAGCTGTCCGGACGCGAGAAATAGACATGCTCGAAAATGCACGGGCGCGGCGTCTGCTCGGCGAAGGGGCGAATGGACCGGATGCCCTTCTCGTTGATGACGATCATCTCGCCGGGTTCGATCTGGCGGATGAAGGTTGCGCCGACGACGTCGAGCGCGACCGTTTCGGAGGCCACGATGTGAGCATCTTCGAGGCGGCCGAGAACGAGAGGACGGATGCCGAGCGGATCGCGAACGGCGATCAGCCCCTCCGGCGTCAGGCAGGCTAGCGAATAGGCGCCCTCGATCTGCTTCAGCGCATCGATGATGCGGTCCAGAAGCGGGCGGTAGCTGGAGGTCGCCACCAAGTGGATGATCACTTCGGTGTCGGACGTCGACTGGAAGATCGAGCCGCGCTTGTTGAGCCCTCGGCGCAGATGCTGAGCGTTCGAGATATTGCCGTTGTGCGCGACCGCGAAGCCGCCGGACGACAGTTCCGCGAACAGCGGCTGCACGTTGCGCATCGCCGTCTCGCCGGTCGTGGCATAGCGGGTATGTCCGATCGAGGCGTCGCCCGGCAACTGGCGGATCGCGCTTTCGTTGCTGAAATTCTCGGCGACATGTCCGGCGGCGCGCTTTGTGTAGAACTGGCTGCCGTCCCAGCTCGTGATGCCGGCGGCTTCCTGTCCGCGGTGCTGAAGGGCGTGGAGGCCAAGGGCCGTCAGCGCCGATGCGCTTTCCATCCCATACACTCCGAAAACGCCGCACTCCTCGCGCAGCTTGTCATGATCGAACGGGTCGGTCGTCAGCATGGGAAGTCCGGAAAAAGGAGAAGACGCCGCGCATATAGGAAAGGTCGTCGGCTTTGTCGCCCTCTTGTCACAAACATCGCGCCCATGCGTTGGGCGCATGAACCATCCTGAAAGGAGATGTCGATATGGCAAAAGACCATGGCAGTTCCGTCAAGAATGACGATACATACGAAGAACTTCGCGACCAGGGTTACTCCAAGGAGAAGTCCGCCCGCATCGCAAACGCCCAGTCGAACGACAATGTCGAGCATGACAGCCGCCCCTATGAGGAGCGGACCAAGGATGAGCTGTACGACGAGGCGCAGGAAATCGGCATCGAGGGCCGTAGCGATATGACGAAGGACGAACTGATCGAGGCCCTTCGCAACCATTGAGGGAAATAGCGCTCATGTTCTCGCTCAAGACCGCCGGCGCGGTGGCCGCCGGATTCCTGGCGGCGCCCGCCTTGGCGTGCAGCTGCATGGTACCCGGCCCGATGGAGCCCGCAAACGCGACCGACGTGCTGTCCGAATACAGGATCGTCGAAGGGCGGGTTGCCCAGAACATCAAGGCGCCCGACTGCGAACAGGGCCCCGATGGCCGGACCTATCAGACCTATGTCGTGACCGGAGCGGACGGCGAGTCCTTCCAGGTCCGCCAGGAGGCGATGGAGATGAACGGCCGCTGCCAGGTCCGGTCCAGCGCCGCGTGCGGAACGACGCTGCCGCCGGTGGGTCGCTATTTCCTGAAGCCGCTATCGGACGGCACCTACCGCTATCCGCTGAGCTGCGACCTGGTCGAAGCCGAGGCGGCATACCGCGCGCTGCAGGAGAAGGGCAGCGGTCATGACGGTCATGAGGGTCATGAGCGCCCGAGCCAGGTTCAAGGCGGCGAACAGGAGGGCATCGAAGACCCGTGCCTCACCGGTCCCCGCGGGTAGGATCGTTGCGGCCGGAAGCACGCAATTGTTCGCGCCGCGGCGCGCAGGCGCGCGATTGTTCGGACGGCGGTGCGCCGGTAATACGGCGGCATGACCGACCGCGACGAAACCGCTGAATTCCTCCCCAAGTTCGACGAGAAGGGCCTCCTCAGCGCTATCGCGCAGGATGCGGAGAGTGGCGAGGTTCTGATGCTCGCCCATATGAACCGCGAAGCGCTCGACCGCACGCTGGAGAGCGGCGAGGCACACTTCTGGTCGCGCTCGCGGGCAGCGCTCTGGAAGAAAGGCGAGACCAGCGGAAACATCCTTCGCGTTCGCGCAGTGCTCGTCGACTGCGACCAGGATGCGCTGCTCCTGAAAGTCGAAGCCGCGGGGCCGGCCTGTCACACGGGTCGCCGCACCTGCTTTTACCGCGAGGTGGGTCAAGACGGACTAAGCTTCACCGGTTGACGTTAACGTAAAGGGCACCCATATGGGGCCCATGCAGCCAACCGATTTCCTGTCCATCGTCACACCAGCGGCGAAGGACAGATTCACGATCGGCGAGCTCAGCAGCGAGTTCGGGGTCACCGCGCGGACCATCCGCTTCTATGAAAGCGAAGGCCTGCTCAGTCCCGCTCGGGAAGGTCAGGCCCGCATTTATTCCAAGCGCGACCGTGCGCGGCTGGGCTGGATCCTGCGCGGCAAGCGCGTTGGCTTCTCGCTCGCCGACATCGCCGAACTTCTCGACATGTATGAAAATGCCGGTCCGGCGAAGCAGCGCCGCGCGCTGGCGGACCGCGTCGAAGGCCGCGTCGAGGCGCTGGAAGCCCAGCGCGACGATCTCGAGGCCACAATCGCCGAGCTGCAACAGTTTCTGAATACGCTCCAAACCCTGCCGGCCGAGGCCGGTATTTCCGAAAGGACCTCCTGAGATGCCCCGCTATACCGCTCCCGTTCGCGACACGCGCTTCGTCCTCGACGAAGTGATCGACCTGGCGAAATATTCCAACCTGCCCGGGTTCGAGGATGCGACGCCCGACATGGTGTCGGCGATCCTGGAAGAGGGTGGGAAGTTCGTCGAAGGCGTCGTCTTTCCGCTGAACCAGTCCGGCGACCGCGAGGGCTGCACGCGTCACGACGACGGTACGGTCACGACTCCGGAGGGCTTCAAGGAGGCTTATCAGCAGTTCGTCGAAGGCGGTTGGGGCACGCTCGGCGCGCCGAAGCAATATGGCGGGCAGGGCCTGCCGCACTCGGTCGCGATGGCCTTCGAGGAGTATATCTCGGCCGGAAACATGGCTTTCTCGATGTATCCGGGTCTGACGCAGGGGGCGATCTCCGCCATCGCCGTGCGCGGCTCTGACGAGCAGAAGGAAACCTACCTGCCGAAGATGATTTCGGGTGAGTGGACGGGAACGATGAACCTGACCGAGCCGCATTGCGGCACGGACCTCGGCCTCATCCGGACGAAGGCGAAGGACAATGGCGACGGCACCTACGCGGTCACCGGAACGAAGATTTTCATTTCCGCCGGCGAGCACGACATGGCGGACAACATCATCCACCTGGTGCTGGCGAAGCGCGAAGGCGCGCCCGACAATGTGAAGGGCATTTCGCTGTTCATCGTGCCGAAGTTCCTGGTGAAGGAGGACGGCACGCCTGGCGAGCGGAATGCGGTCTCCTGCGGCTCGATCGAGGAAAAGATGGGCATTCACGGCAATGCCACCTGCGTCATGAACTATGACGGCGCGACCGGCTATCTGGTCGGCGAGCCCGAGCGCGGCCTCGAGGCGATGTTCATCATGATGAACGCCGCGCGTCTCGGCGTCGGCATCCAGGGTCTCGCGCAGGGCGAAATCGCCTATCAGAACGCGGTCGACTATGCGCTCGACCGGCGCCAGGGCCGCGCCCTGACCGGCGTAAAGGACGAGGACGCGAAGGCCGATCCGATCATCGTGCATCCCGACGTTCGGCGCATGCTGATGGACGCCAAGGCCTTTACCGAAGGTGCCCGCGCGCTGACGCTGTGGGCCGCGTTGCAGATCGACCTGGCGCACAACGCGCAGACCGAGGAAGAGCGCGAGGAGGCAGACGACCTGGTCGGCCTGCTGACCCCCGTCATCAAGGGTTATTTCACCGACAAGGGCTTTGCCACTGCCGTGGAGGCGCAGCAGGTCTATGGCGGCCATGGCTACGTCCAGGAATGGGGCATGGAGCAATATGTCCGCGACGCCCGGATCGCCCAGATCTACGAGGGCACGAACGGCATTCAGGCGATGGACCTTGTCGGCCGGAAGCTCGGCCGGAAGGGCGGCAAGGCGCTGATGCAGTTCGCGCAGATGGTCACCGGCGACATCGAAGCGGCGAAGGCGAACGAGACGCTGAAGCCGCTGGCCGAGAAGCTGGAAAAGGCCGCGGGCGAGATGCAGGCGGCCACGATGTGGCTGATGCAGAACGGTACGGCCAATCCGAACAACGCCGGCGCCGGTGCCGTCCCCTACATGCACATGATGGGGATCGTGGCGCTGGGCGTGATGTGGCTGAAGATGGCCACCGCCGCCGCCGAGAAGCTGTCGAACGGAAGCGCGGGCGATGCGTTCTACGAGGGTAAGCTGACGACGGCCCGTTATTATATGGACCGGTATCTGCCCGACGTCGGCGCGCTGCGCCGCAAACTGGAGGCCGGCGCGGACAGCCTGATGGCGCTGCCGGAAGACTCCTTCGCCCGCGCCTGAGCGAATAGCCCGAAGCTAAACGAATACGCCCCGACAGAGGGCGCCTGAACCAAGAACTGGGAGACCCGAATATGACCGAAGCCTATATCTACGACGCGGTGCGCACACCGCGCGGCAAGGGCAAGCCGAGCGGCGCCCTGCATGAAATCACCCCGATCCAGCTGGCGACGCAGGTGCTTCAGGCCGTGCGCGACCGGACCGAGATCGACACCGGCGACGTCGACGATGTCGTGCTCGGCTGCGTATCTCCCGTTGGCGAGCAGGGGGGCGACATTGCCCGCATCGCCGTCCTGAATGCCGACTATGCCCAGACGACGGCCGGGGTGCAGATCAACCGCTTCTGCGCCTCCGGTCTCGAGGCGACGAACATGGCCGCCGCGAAGGTCATTTCGGGTGAGGCCGAGTTCGCCATCGGCGGCGGGGTCGAAAGCATGAGCCGTGTACCCATGGGCTCCGACGGCGGTGCCTGGGCGATGGACCCGGCGGTCAACTTTCACAGCTATTTCGCGCCGCAGGGTATCGGCGCCGACCTGATCGCCACGAAATACGGGTTCAGCCGCGACGATGCCGACGCCTATGCCGTGGAATCGCAGAAGCGTGCCGCACGCGCCTGGCAGGAGGGCCGGTTCGACAAGTCGGTCGTGCCGGTGAAGGACGTGATCGGCGAAGTCGTCCTGGCGAAGGACGAGCATATGCGTCCCGACACCGACATGCAGGGCCTCGGCAGCCTCAACCCCAGCTTCGAGGGGATCGGCACGCAGATGCCGGGCTACGATTCGGTCGTGCTGCAGAAATATCCGGAGATCGAGAAGATCAACCATGTGCACCATGGCGGCAACTCCTCCGGCATCGTCGACGGCGCGTCCGCGATCCTGATCGGCAACAAGGAGATCGGCGAGAAATACGGCCTGAAACCGCGCGCGAAGATCCGCGCCATGGCCTCCATCGGGTCGGAGCCGACGATCATGCTGACGGGCCCGGAATTCGTCACCCGCAAGGTGCTGGATCGTGCCGGCATGGATGTGAACGACATCGACATCTACGAGCTGAACGAGGCCTTTGCCTCGGTCGTGCTGCGTTACATGCAGGCGCTGAACATCGATCATGACAAGCTGAACGTGAATGGCGGCGCGATCGCCATGGGTCATCCGCTGGGAGCAACCGGTGCGATGATCCTCGGCACGGTGCTCGACGAGCTGGAGCGGACCGGCAAGGGCACCGCGCTTGCGAACCTGTGCGTCGGTGCGGGCATGGGCACGGCGACGATCATCGAGCGGATCTAGGTCCGCCGCCCGCCACCCGAGCCAAACAGAAATTCCAGAGCGGAGAGCTCACCGATGAATACCGATACGATCAAATACGACCTCGACGGCGACGGCATCGCCATGCTGACCATCGACCTGCCCAACCAGTCGATGAACGTGATCAATGCCGAACTGCAGCGCGACATGACTGCGCTGATCGAGAAGATTTCCACCGACGACCAGATCAAGGGCGCGGTCATCACCTCGGGCAAGGCATCCGGCTTCATGGCCGGCGCCGACCTGAAGGGAATGAACTTCGGCGATGCGGACGGCGCCGCGAAGGATAGCGGCAAGTCGAAGATGGGCGTCCTGTTCGACGGCGTTTTCGCGCTGAACAAAATGCTCCGCGACCTCGAGACGTGCGGCAAGCCGGTTGCGGCCGCGGTGAACGGCCTGGCGCTCGGCGGCGGCCTGGAAGTCGTCCTGGCCTGTCACTACCGCGTCTGCGCCGACAATCCGAAGATCGGCCTCGGCCTTCCCGAGGTGATGGTCGGATTGATGCCGGGCGCGGGCGGTACGCAGCGCCTGCCGCGCCTGATGGGCGTGCAGCCGGCGCTGATGTACCTGGTGCAGGGCAACAATATGAAACCGCAGGAAGCGCTCGGCTTTGGCGTCATCCAGGAACTGGCCCCCGCCGACGAGATCGTCGACCGTGCCAAAGCCTGGGTGAAGGCGAACCCGAATGGCGGCGTGCAGCCCTGGGACCAGAAGAAGTTCAAGTTCCCGGGCGGGCCGGCGACACCGCTCAACCCCGGCTTCGGCCAGACATTCGTCGGCGGGACCGCCATGGCGATCTCGAAGACGCACGGGAACATCAACGGGCCGCATGCCATCCTCTCTGCCGTCTACGAGGGCGCGCAGGTTCCCATGGACACGGCGATCCGCATCGAAAGCAAATATTTCGCAAAGCTGGTCGCTGACCCGCAGGCGGGCAACATGATCCGCTCGCTGTTCGTCTCCAAGCAGGCGGCGGAAAAGGGTGCGCGCCGGCCCGAGGGCATCGAGCCCATGCCGACGAAGAAGATCGGCATGCTGGGCGCGGGCATGATGGGTGCGGGGATTGCGCTCGTCTCGGCGCGCGCGGGCATCGAGGTGGTGCTACTCGATACGTCGCAGGAATCCGCCGAGAAGGGCAAGGCCTATACCGAGCAGAAGCTCGGCAAGCGCATGGACAAGGAGAAGCTGCGGCCGATCCTCGACCGCATCACGCCGACGACCGACTATGCCGACCTCGAGGGGTGCGATTTCATCATCGAGGCGGTTTTCGAGGACCGCGACATCAAGGCCGAGGTGACGAAGAAGACCGAGGCCGTCGTCGGTGCTGACACCATTTTCGGCTCGAATACCTCGACTCTGCCGATCACGGGCCTCGCAAAGGCCTGGTCGAAGCCAGAGAAGTTCATCGGCGTGCATTTCTTCTCGCCGGTCGAGAAGATGCCGCTGGTCGAGATCATCGTCGGCGAGAAGACGGGCCCCGAGGCCATCGCAAAGGCGCTCGACTATGTTCAGCAGATCAAGAAGACGCCGATCGTCGTGAACGACAGCCGCGGCTTCTATACCTCGCGCTGCTTCGGCACTTATGTGCAGGAAGGTACCGCCATGCTGGGCGAGGGCATCACGCCCGCGCTGATCGAGAATGGCGGCAAGCATATGGGTATGCCGGTCGGTCCGCTCGCCGTCTCCGACGAGGTCTCCATCGAGCTTGGCTACAAGGTGATGCAGCAGACCAAGAAGGACATGGGCGACGCCTATAAGGAGGGTCCGTCCGATACCGTCGTCGAGAAAATGATGGCGGAGGGCCGTGTCGGCCGCAAGGGCGGCAAGGGCTATTACGACTATGGCGACGCCGGCAAGCAGCTCTGGCCGGGGCTGGAAGAGGCGTTCGGCGCCCATGACCGCCCGGAGCAGCCGCAGGTCGAGGCGGTGCAGGAACGGCTGAAATATCGTCAGCTCGTCGAATGCGCGCGCTGCTATGAGGAAGGGGTTCTGGAAACGCCCCAGGACGGCGACCTGGGCGCGATCTTCGGCTGGGGGTTCATGCCCTATACGGGCGGTCCGTTCAGCCACATGGATACGCTCGGCATCGACCATGTCGTGCGCGTCCTCGACCGTCTGGCGCAGGAACATGGCGAGCGCTTCTCGCCGCCCAAGCTGCTGCGCGACATGGCCGAAAAGGGCGAGAGCTTCTACAGTCGTCCGGAGGCGCAACAGGCCGCCTGACGACGCTCAGAAACGAGTTGAGGGAGGGCGGGGGCGCGTCGGCGCGTCCGCCTTCTTTCATCTTATGTTCAGCTTCTTAGGGAGTTTTACCCAGGGAGTGCCGCGGGTTTCCGGCCTCGGCCCCCGTTCGTCTCAACTGTGACTCGTCTCGTCTCGCTGCGACGCAAAAAGCCCTTCCTTCCGCAGAATTCCGTCATACATTGAGTATCCAGAGCGGAGGGAATTCTATGGATAGACAGGCAGAACGTACAACTCACAGAACGATCATGGAGCCCAGCAGGTTCCTGATGGCCCTGGCGGCCATGTTCGTGGCACTGTTTTCTGTCCAGTCAGTCCAGGCGAGCAGCCTTCTCGACAATCAGAAATATGCGGCGATCGTCGTCGATGCGGACACGCAGGAAGTTCTCTATGCCCGCAACGCCGACGCCGCGCGGCATCCGGCGTCGATCACGAAGGTGATGACGCTGATGCTGGCGTTCGAGGAAATCGACGCCGGCCGCCTCAGTTTCGACGACCGCGTCTACTTCTCGGCCCATGCGGCCTCTCAGCCGCCGTCCAAGCTCGGTATCGGCAAGGGTGGCTGGATCACGGTCGAACAGGCGGTTCGCCTGCTGACGACCAAGTCGGCGAACGACGTTGCCGTCGCTCTTGCCGAGCGTGTGGCCGGAAGCGAGACGGCCTTCGCCCAGCGCATGACGGAGAAGGCCCGCGAACTCGGCATGAACGCAACGGCATTCTACAATGCGAGCGGCCTGCCCAATGCGGCCCACTCCACGACGGCGCGCGACCTTGCGACGATGTCGGCTGCGCTGATGCGTGACTTCCCGCATTATTACGCGTTCTTCTCGCAGCGCTCCTACAATATGGGCGGCAAGTATTTTCCGAACCACAACCGCCTTCTGGGTAAGGTCGTCGGGCTCGACGGGATCAAGACCGGCTACACCAACGCGTCCGGCTTCACTCTCGCCGCCTCGGCCCAGCGTGACGGCACACGCCTGATCACGATCGTGCTCGGCGCGCCGTCCAGCCGGGCCCGTAACGACAATGTCGCGTCGCTGACGGAGGCCGGGTTCGAAGTGCTGAGGGATCGCCGGTCGGGCACCCGCACCACCGTCGCGAGCCTGATGAACGAGCCCGAGCCCGTGTTCGAGCTGTGGAACGGTCCGGCAACCGCGCAGGGTTCCGCCCCGGGCGAACCCTTCTCCGAAGACGAAGAGCTGAAGTTCGACCCCACGAGCAGCCTCGACCTGCCAGCTGCCCTGTCGCCCTTCGCGCCCGCTGGCTCGTCCTTCCAGAGCTTTTCCTGGCTGCGCTGACGCGGAGCGGGCAGGTCCGGGGGTCCTGAGTTGACGCTCGAGAACTGGCCCGGACGACAAGAGACCAGACAAGAAAAAGGCCCCCGAGCATAGCGCGGGGGCCTTTTTTCGTGACCGCTGTCCGGACCCGGCGCGGCACTTCCTGTCTCGCTCGCGAACTGGATATCCGCGCCGCGCGTTGAGTTCAGGCGGCGGGGCGGTCCCCGTCTTCCGGTTCAAGCAGCTCGTGAAGGTGGACGACGAGATACTTCATCTCGGCATCGTCCACCGTGCGCTGGGCATTGGCACGCCATGCCTTCTCGGCGGCGGCGTAATTTGGAAAAATCCCGACGATATCGAGATCGCTGAAATCCTCGAATTCAAGGCCGCGAGGGTCTTTTACCCTGCCGCCGAAGACAAGGTGCAGCTTCGGATTGGGGAGCTGGTCCTGGGTATGGCGCTTCATGGGCGGCGCCTATACCCGCGCCGCCCGGTTCGCGCAATCGACTTGCGCTGCAACAATTTGGAAGATCAGGATACCCGTCGTTTCATCAGGTCTACCAGCGCATCGAAGCCGTTCTTGCTGATATAGGCGTTGAAATCCTGTTCCTGCGTGATGGCCATGTTCACACCGGAGACCGTCAGGTTGCGGATCTTGTAGCTATTGCCGTCGGGCGACACGAGCCACACTGCGTCGATCGGTGCCTGGCCAGGCGAGGTCACGCGCGTATAAACTTCAACCTGTCCGCGCGAGCCACTCGGGACAGCGCGAATGACGTTCAGTTCAGCATCCTTGAAGGCGAACAGATTGTTCGTGTACGTTTCGACAACCCAGGCGGGGAAGACCTCCATATAGGCGCGCATCTGCGACTGATCGATGTCCCGCTGATGGCGGCGGATCAGATACTGGCCGATATAGTTGACGTCGAAATTCTCCGCGAGGAGCTTCCGAAGTTCGGTCTTCGTGGCGGCGCTGTTCGCACTGCCGCTGCGGATGACGCCGAACGCCTCATTGGCGAGCGAGTCGATGAACTGGCCGGCGCGCTGCGCGTCCGCCTCGCTGGCGGCCTGGGCGCTGACGGCGGTCGGAGCCAGAAAGGCCGCCGGAGCGGCGACGCTGGCAAGAAGAAGGGCGGCAAGACGCTTGGTCATGGTAAATAAGCCTCTACTGAATTACTCGGAAGCGCTGAGAATATAGCGGACGAGCCGCTTTCGCGCGCTGTCATCCTTCAATCCCGGATAGGCCATGATGGTTCCGCGCACGGTGGTTCGCGGCGCAGCTAGAAACATGTCGAGGGTCTTGTTGGACCAGACGATGTCGGACCGCTTCATCGCGGGGGAATAGCGCGCGAAATCGGATGTACCTGCGGTGCGGCCCGACAGGCCGTGAAGGTCGGGCCCCAAACGCGATTTGCTGTCCGCGATATTGGGATCGCCGTGACAGATGCCGCACTGTTTCGCGAACAGCTTCGCAGGATCATCCTGCGCGAACGAGGGACTCGAGCCCGCGCCCAGCATTCCCAGTGCCGCTACACACAGCCACAGCTTCATACACCCTCCCGCAAAATCGGCCTTGTTTAGCCCGGCCTTATCGGGCCGTCTGGCTGAATCCACTGTGAATTATGCACTGTAGACTCGGCCGATTTGCGGGGGCGGGTGAGTGTAAGGCTAAGCCTGCGCCTTTTTCAGTGCGGCATCGGCCGATGTCTTTGCCGCGCTTGCGGCGCGGTCACCGAGTTCACGCGCGTGTTCCTTGGCCTCGGACGCGATGCCTCGAAACTCTTCTTCGCCGGCTGCGCGGGCCGCACGCGCCGCTTCCACGGCCTGGTCGTAAAGCCCGTCGCGGTATGATCCGAGAACGCGGCTCTCCTGACGCGTGCGCGGGAGAAGCAGGCCGATCGCCATGCCGGCCAGCAGGCCGAGACCTGCCGCCGCAAGCGGGTAGCTTTCGAGGCCTTCGGACGCGCGGGTACGTGCCTTTTCGTAGCCTGCCTGCGCATCGCTGAGGCGCCGTTCGCCATACTCGCGCGCTTCGTTTGCCCGTTCGCGGGAATAGTCGCGCGCGGTCCGATAGCGCTCGGCGGTGTAGTCGCGCGCTTCCTGGTAGCGTTCCGACGTGTAGTCGCGCGCCGACTTCGCGCTGTCCTTCACGGAGATAGCGGCCTCGTTCGCCTTGCCGCGCGCCTTCGTCGCGGTGTCCTCGGCCTTGCCCCGCGCCTTGGCGGCGGCATCTTCGGCCTTACCCTTCACTTCGCGGGCTTTGCCCTTGGCCTTTTCGGCCTGCTTGCGGGCCTTGTCGGAGGTCGAGCTGTCTTCGGGCGGCGTCGTGGCCGCCGGCTGCTTATATTCACCCGTCATGGGAGTCTCCTTTCCTAACTTTATTGCCAACGCGCCACATCAGAAAAAGTCCTGTCAGCCCCGCGAGGGCGCCGGTGGCCGCAGGATGGCTTTGTGCCGCTTTGCGGGCGCTCAGAACGCCCTTCGCTGCCCGGTCGGTCACCGTATCCGCCGTGCGCTTTGCCAGCGCTTGCGGCGTCAGCCTGGCCTTGAGCTCGCCCACACTCGCCGTCAGGTCGTGCCGGGCGACATCCGCGCGGTACCGCGCGGCGGCAGCGCGCTTCACCTGGGGCGGGATATCCTCGTTCATTCTGCGCCTCCGCGTTCCGGAGCCCAATCCGCCTCGGGGGCGGCGGCGCGCTTGGAAACCTGCATTCTCAACATCCGCTTCATGCGCGCCCGGCCTCTGACGTAGAGAAGATACGCCCCGCCCAGATAGAGCAGCGTGACGATCAGAAATCCGAGCGGTGCGCCGACGAGGAGGCCCAGGCCGAGAGCCAGCGCGACCGTGAAGGCGATGCTGGCCAGAAACCCAAGGAATCCCGCGGCTGCGAACGAAATCGCCGGCTGTGCGGCCATCTCGATCCGTCCGGAGATTTCCGCACTGACATAGGCCTTTTCCGCCTCGACCCATGCCTTCGCGTCACGCTTGACGCGGTCGACTAGGGCGCCGAGGTCCGGCTCGCCCGACGGCGGCAACGGCGTGCCGCCGTGGCGGCTTCCTGTGTCCTTCGACACCGGGACTAGGCGTCGCGGTCGGCAGGTGTCGTGGTTCCGCCGGTCGCGTCGAAGGCCCGCTCGCTCGCCTTCGCAAAGCGCGAAAGGGCAAAGCCGACCGCGGCTGCGGCGCCGATGGCGATGGCGGGGGACTTGCGAACCATGACGCGCAGATCGTCGAGCAGTTCGTCGACCGTCTTCTCGTCGAGAGTCGAGGCGAACTGTTCGATGCTGTCGGCGGCGCCGTTCACATATTGCGTCAGCGGTTCGGCCTGCGTCCCCTTGAACTGGTTCGCGGCATCGCGGGTAGACGCCGCGAGGTTGCGGACCGTCTCCGAGGCTTTCGCCTTGCCCTCTTCCGCCGCCGAGCGCGCGCGTGTCGCAGCGTCACCGGCAAGCTTGTTGGCTTGGTCCTTTACTGATTCCGGCACGCGGGCAGACAGCGAAGCGCCGTCATCCTGATGTTCGGCAATGGTCGGATGCGTCGTCGTGCTCATCGGCGCGGACGCGGACGTGCGGGCTGCATCGCCGGGGACGTTGGTATCGGCAACGGCGTCGACGGAAGTGGCCTTGTCGTCTTCGGTTGGCATGGGTGCTCCCTTTCTGTTCTCATTCCCAGTCTTACTTCGGCAACGGATCGACGGGGGCATGGTTCCGCGCCGTTGCGGCGATGCAAAAGCGTCTCTAACAGGCGCTGCGAACAGCTAATCACAAGAAGCGGGACGTTCCGATGACAGCCATTGTCGACATTCATGCGCGGCAGATTCTCGATAGCCGGGGCAACCCGACGGTGGAAGTCGACGTCGAGCTGGAAGACGGCAGCCAGGGCCGCGCAGCCGTCCCTTCGGGCGCCTCGACCGGTGCCTATGAGGCGGTGGAGCTGCGCGACGGTGACAAGTCCCGCTATCTTGGCAAGGGTGTGGAAAAGGCGGTCGACGCGGTCAACGGCGAGATTCTCGACGCGCTTCTGGGAGCCGAAGCGGAGGACCAGCTTGAGATCGACCAGGCCATGCGCGACCTGGACGGCAGCGAGAACAAGTCTCGCCTGGGTGCGAACGCGATCCTGGGCGTAAGCCTGGCCGTGGCCAAGGCCGCCGCGTCGGCGCGGGGGCTGCCGCTTTATCGTTATGTGGGCGGTACGGCGGCGAACCTTCTGCCGGTTCCGATGATGAACATCGTCAATGGCGGTGCACATGCCGACAATCCGATCGATTTCCAGGAATTCATGATCATGCCGGTGGGGGCTGAGAGCTTCTCCGAAGGGCTGCGCTGGGGCGCCGAAATCTTCCACACGCTGAAGGCGGCGCTGGCAAAGGACGGCTTGGCGACGGCAGTCGGCGACGAGGGAGGATTCGCGCCCAATCTCGCCAGCGCGGAGGCGGCTCTCGACTATGTGATGGCGTCCATCCGCGATGCGGGATTCGAACCGGGCGACAATGTCATGCTGGCGCTCGACTGCGCTGCCACCGAGTTCCACCAGAGCGGCGCCTATGTCTATGGCGGCGAGGGCGTCACCCGGTCCGGCGAGGAGCAGGCCGCCTATCTGGAGAAACTGGTCGACGCCTATCCGATCCTCTCCATCGAGGACGGCATGGACGAAGACGACTGGGACGGCTGGACAGCGCTGACCGAACGTGTCGGTGACCGGGTCCAGCTGGTCGGCGACGATCTGTTCGTCACCAACCCCGCGCGCCTCGCGCAGGGTATCGCCAAGGGAGCGGCGAACTCGATCCTGATCAAGGTGAACCAGATCGGAACGCTGTCGGAGACGCTGGAGGCGGTGAACATGGCCCACCGTGCCGGCTATACCGCGGTGATGTCGCACCGGTCGGGCGAGACCGAGGATGCGACGATCGCCGACCTCGCCGTCGCGACCAATTGCGGGCAGATCAAGACGGGCAGCCTCGCCCGGTCGGACCGGCTGGCGAAATATAACCAGCTCCTGCGCATCGAGGAGGAACTGGGCGGCATGGCCGATTATGCCGGCAGGGCGATTCTGCGGTCCTGATTCATGCAACCTCGCACCGATGCGCGGCCGCGCATCGGCTGACGACTCGGTTCGTCGCAATTTCGACTCGGTCCGTGCGACCGGCGATTGACGCGCGCCATATCGCGTGATTCAAGCGGGTTACCCATGCAAAGCTTACGTCATGTCGCAAGACGGACCGGATCCGTCATTCTGACCGCCGCCCTGGCGGCCATCACGGGTTTGTGCCTGTGGCAGATGATGATGGGCGAAAACGGCCTGATGTCGCTTGGCGAAGTTCGCGCCGAGCATGCCCTTTTGCGACAGGAGGCCGCCCGTCTGGCGGCGGAACGCGAGAAGCTGGAGCACCGCGTCGAGCTGATGGGCGAGCGCGCGGAGCCGGATTATGCCGAGGAACTCGTCCGCCGCCGGCTCGGTCTTGTGCGCGAAGACGAAATCATCGTTCGACTGGACGACTGAACGGGACTTAAGCGCTGCCCGGCCCTTTCGTTGATCGGTCGAAGCCCCTAGAGCAGTCCCCGATCAGCCCATCGGAAGGGAGCTTCATGGCGGCCAAGAAAGCGGCAAATGCGAAGGATACGGGCGGGAAGGGCGAGGAATCGCCGTCGCGGGTCCGGATTACCGAAGCCCGCGATGGGATCGATCAGGTGCCCATGCCGTCCCGTCACGAGCCCTCGCAGGAGGAGCTGACCGAGCTTTACCGCCGCATGCTGATGATCCGCCGTTTCGAAGAGAAGGCGGGCCAGCTTTACGGCATGGGCCTGATCGGCGGGTTCTGCCACCTCTATATCGGCCAGGAAGCGGTTGTGACCGGCGTGCAGGCGGCCATGACCGATGCCGACAGCGTGATCGGCGGCTACCGGGTGCACGGTCATATGCTCGCCTGCGGTATTTCGCCCAAGGACGTGATGTCCGAACTGACCGGCCGGGCAGCGGGCATTTCCAAGGGCAAGGGCGGGTCGATGCACATGTTCTCGACCGAGCATAAATTCTACGGCGGCCACGGTATCGTCGGGGCCCCGGTCCCGCTGGGCGCTGGCCTCGCCTTTTCGCACAAATATCAGGAAGATGGCGGCGTTGCGGTCATCTATTTCGGTGACGGTGCGGCGAACCAGGGCCAAGTCTACGAGGCATTCAACATGGCCGAACTGTGGAAGCTGCCCGCTCTCTTCATCATCGAGAACAACCAGTATGCGATGGGAACCAGCGTCAATCGCGCCTCTGCCGAGGACCAGCTCTACCGGCGCGGCGAATCCTTCCGCATCGAGGGCATGCAGGTGAACGGCATGGATGTCCTCGACGTCCAGGGTGCCGCTGAGACGGCGCTTGACTGGGTGCGCGGCGGAAACGGCCCCGTGCTGGTCGAATATATGACCTACCGGTACCGCGGCCACTCGATGTCGGATCCGGCCAAGTATCGCAGCCGCGACGAAGTGCAGGATGTCCGGACCAAGCGCGACCCGATCGAGGCCGCGAAGGCCGAACTGATGAAAATGGGCACCGACGAGGACTCGCTGAAGGCGATTGAGAAAGAAATCCGCGAACAGGTCAATGAGGCCGCCGACTTTGCCGAGCAGACGCCCGAACCGGACCTGAAGGAACTTTACACCGATGTTCTGGTGGGGAGCTACGGCTGATGGAGATCACCGACGAGGATGTCTGGGCGCGCGAAGAACGTCTTTGGACCGGCGGCGCCGACGCCTATGCGGAGCTGCTCGACAACGACGCCTTGATGGTGTTCCCAGAAATGGGCGCGCTCAATGCCGCATCCGTTCGCAAATCGATTGAGCGCGCGCCGCGCTGGGAGAGCGTCGACATGCGCGAGCGGTCGCTCGTGCGGCCCGCGCAGAGCCTGATCGTCATCGCCTATCGCGCGGAAAGCCGGCGCAGCGAGGAGCCGGCCTACGCCGCATTCTGCTCCAGCACCTACCGCGCCGTCGGTAATGGTTGGCGCATTGTTCAACATCAGCAGACACTGGCCAACTGATGCCTATCGAGATCAAACTTCCTGCCATGTCCCCCACCATGGAAGAGGGGACACTCGCCAAATGGCTGGTCGCTGAGGGCGACGAGGTGAACCCCGGCGACCTGCTGGCGGAAATCGAGACCGACAAGGCGACGATGGAGCTGGAAGCCGACGAAGGCGGGACTGTGGCCAAGCTGCTGGTCGAAGCAGGCAGCGAAAATATCGCCGTTGGGACGCTGATCGCGGTTATCGCTCGTGAGGACGAAGACGCCGGTGACGTGGACATCCCTGCAGATGGCGGCGACCCGCCTGCCAGCAGCGAGACGCAGCAGTCCTCGGCCACGCCCGATGTCGAAGCCGAACAGCCCAAGGCGGGCGAAGAACCTGCCAGCCTGTCGGTCGAGCCGGAGGTTCCGGAAGGCACGGAAATGGTGCGCATGACGGTTCGAGAGGCCCTGCGCGATGCCATGGCCGAGGAAATGCGCGCGGACGGCAAGGTCTTCGTCATCGGCGAAGAGGTTGCCGAGTATCAGGGCGCCTACAAGGTCACCCAGGGCCTGCTCGACGAGTTCGGCGACAAGCGCGTCATCGATACCCCGATTACCGAATATGGTTTCGCGGGCGTTGCGACCGGCGCCGCCATGGGCGGACTGAAGCCCGTCTGCGAGTTCATGACGTTCAACTTCGCGATGCAGGCCATCGACCATATCGTCAATTCGGCCGGCAAGACGCTGTACATGTCGGGTGGCCAGATGCGCTGTCCGATCGTGTTTCGCGGCCCTAACGGAGCGGCGGCGCGCGTGGGCGCGCAGCACAGCCAGAATTACGGACCCTGGTATGCCAGCGTACCGGGGCTGATCGTTGTGTCGCCCTATGATGCCGCCTCTGCCAAGGGGCTGCTGCGCGCCGCCATCCAGTCGCCGGACCCGGTGGTCTTCCTGGAGAACGAGCTGCTCTACGGACAGTCCTTCGACGTCCCGAAGCTGGATGACTGGGTACTTCCCATCGGTAAGGCGAAGGTCGTTCGCGAAGGCGCGGACGTCACGCTCGTCAGCTATTCCATCGGTGTCGGAGTGGCGCTGGACGCCGCGAAGGAGCTGGAGAGCGACGGTATCGATGCCGAAGTCATCGACCTTCGCACGCTGCGCCCGCTCGATCGCGAGACCGTGCTGGCGTCGCTGAAGAAGACCAACAGGCTGGTGGCAGTGGAAGAGGGTTGGCCCACCTGTTCCATCTCGTCGGAAATTCAGGCCATCTGCATGGAAGACGGGTTCGACTATCTGGATGCGCCCGTCCTGCGGGTCACCAATGTCGACGTACCGCTTCCTTACGCTGAGAATCTTGAGAAGGCTGCGCTGCTGAAACTTGACGAGGTCGTGACGGCAGCGAAAAAGGTCTGCTATAAAAACTAGCATGGGTTTAATCTGACGTCGGCCGGTTCCTGGCCGGGACCCTTTGGCATGGGGTGAGCAGGGAGTTTCGAAGCGGGAATGACCTGCCCCAACGCGATCCGGCCTGCCTTCCTGTGCGCACTTCTTGTGGCTGTGCTGATGGCGATGGGAAGCGGCGGGCATGCCCTGGCACGCGACCTGGCGATCACCGGTTGTTCGGTCGACCTGTGCGGCGAGGAGGTCGGTACGCCGATGTCCAGCGGCGAAATCACCTATGCCGTCGCCGAAACTCGCTTCGCCGACCCCGAGGCCGTTCACTATTTCGTACCGCGAAGCTTCCGGTTCGATCGGATGGAAATCGAATTTCGCTATGCGGACGGCAGTGCCGTGCGCCGCGCTTATGATCAGTCCGTCGCCAGCGCAAACTGGATCGCTGCCGCCCGCTTCGCCATTCCGCTTCCAGAAGGTGCAGCGCCCCCGGCAGAAATTCGCATGCAACTCGGCCGCTCGTTCGAAGGCCATCTGGCTGAAAGCGCCACGATAGAATCGATCCGTAGCGTGCGGGCGCAGGGCAGCCGGATGCTGTTCCTCTTCGGCCTGCTGGCGGGCGTCGTGCTGGTGCCGCTCTTTGCCAATCTGGCACTGCTTCACGCGCTCAGAGAGCCGTTCCAGCGCTCCTACGCGCTCATGTCGCTGTGCGTGTTCATATATGGGGTCTTCTGGTCGAACAGCCTGTTCGCCATCCTTCCGGGCCTGTCATTCGAGACGCGCTTCGTCGGCACCTGGGTGTCGCTGGGCGGCGCGATATTCTTCAACCTCCTCTTCCTGACGCAGTTTCTCGAACGCCGTGTCCTGGCCGCGTGGCAGCGCCTTGCGCTGCCGGTGACGGGGGCCATCATCCTGACCGGCTCGGTGGTCTGCGGCTTCTACGCGCTGCACCTGCCGGAAGGGGCGTTCGAGGTTTACCACCTCCTCTATCTTCCGGCGCTGGTCGTGCTGGTATGCGCCTGTGTCACGGCGTACCGAAACGGCAGCCAGCTCCTTTGGATCTACCTGATCAGCTGGCTGCCTGCGCTGATCGTCATCCTGCTCAGAATATTGCGTGCGTTCGGGCTGTTGCCGCAGACCGACCTTCTCGACCTGTCCATTTTTGCAGCGCTGGCATTCGAGGTGCTGATCATCTCTGTCGCGCTTGGCTACCGTGCCCTGATACTGCGGCGGGAACGCGACGAGGCGCTGGAGCGGCAGAAGGAGCTGAGCCGGGTCGCCGACATCGATCCGTTGACCGGTCTGTTCAACCGCCGCGGACTGATTCGGCAGCTTGCCGAATGGCCTCGCGGCGCGCCCATCGCGCTCATCCTGTTCGACCTGGATCACTTCAAGACGGTGAACGACCGGTTCGGCCACCTGGCAGGTGATGCCGTGCTGTCCCGGCTGGGCGACGTCCTGCGCAGGCGCAGCAGAGACACTCTTCTGGTGCGCGCGGGCGGCGAGGAGTTCGGAATCGTGCTGAGGCCCGAAGATTCCGACGAGCGGCCGGTCGACCATGCGATGCGCATTCTCGACGAGATTCGCGCCACCCGCTTCGCGATACCAGACGGGGGGCTGGTCAGTCTGACGGCGAGCTTCGGGGTCGCCGAGGGGCGCGCGGATCCGGAAAGCTTCTGGACCGGCATCTATCGCCGGGCGGACGAAGCCCTGTTCCTCGCCAAGGCCCATGGCCGCGACCGCGTGGAAGTCGCGCTTGCGCCGGGCGAGACGCCGGAGGCGTTGTGATGGGCACGCGGGACCGATAGAGCGGCCACATGAGACCGCCTGCCGTCCGTGGGATCGCCCTGGACGCGGCGCACTGCAAAAGGGAACCCGATGGCGACCGAACTTACCATGCCTGCCCTCTCGCCCACCATGGAGGTCGGCACCCTTTCCAAATGGCTGGTGAAAGAGGGCGATAGCGTCGAACCGGGCGACCTGCTGGCGGAGATCGAGACCGACAAGGCGACGATGGAGTTCGAAGCGGTCGATCCCGGTGTCATCGCGAAGATCCTGGTCGAGGAAGGCACCGACGAGGTCGCCGTCGGCACGCCCATCGCCATACTTGCCGAAGAGGGCGAGGACCCCGCCGATGTGGAAGCGCCCGAGGCAAAGAAAGAGCCTGAGCTGAAGGCGCGCGCGGAGGATGAGCCGACGAAGGACGAGGAACAGGCGCCGGCGCCGAAACCCGCGCCCGCCCCCAAGGCCAAGGAGGCAGGGTACGGCCGTGACGATACGCAGGCTACTGGCGGCGATGATCTTCCCGCGGCGGGCCCGGCGCCGGTGAAGGACGGCGAGCGCCTGAACGTCACGCCGCTCGCACGCCGTATCGCAGAGGCGAAAGGGGTCGATCTCGGGACGGTCGAGGGAACGGGACCCAAGGGCCGCATCGTCAAGGCGGATGTCGAAGGTGCGTCCGCAGCGCCGGCGCAGGCTTCCGCAAAGGCTGCCGGGGACAGAAGCGACCGCCCGGCAAAGGCGACCGACACGGCCGTCCAGACAAAGGCCGGTGCGGATGCGCCCTACGAGACCGAAAAGCTGTCGAACATTCGCAAGGTCACGGCGCGCCGCCTGACCGAGTCGAAGCAGACCGTGCCGCACTATTATCTCACGGTAGACTGCAATCTCGACGCTCTGCTGACCCTGCGCAAGCAGCTGAACGGCGACCTGGAAGCGCGCGGCGTGAAGCTGTCCGTGAACGACCTTCTCGTAAAGGCGCTCGCCGTCGCGCTCACCGAGGTTCCCGACGCGAATGTCCAGTTCGCGGGCGATGAGATGATCCGCTATGGCCGCGCCGATATTTCGGTCGCGGTCGCCATCGACGGCGGCCTGATCACTCCCATCATCCGCGATGCGGCGGAAAAGCGCCTGTCGACCATTTCCGAGGAGATGAGCGACCTTGCCGCGCGCGCCCGCGACGGGAAGCTGAAGCCCGAGGAGTTCCAGGGCGGCACCGCCAGCCTGTCCAATCTCGGCATGTACGGCATCAAGCAGTTCGAAGCCGTCATCAATCCGCCGCAGGGGATGATCCTTGCCGTCGGCGCGGGCGAGAAGCGGCCCTATGTCGTCGACGACGCGCTTTCGATCGCTACCGTGATGAGCGCGACCGGCAGCTTCGATCATCGCGCCATCGACGGAGCCACCGGTGCGCAGCTGATGGCCGCGTTCAAGCGCCTGATCGAAAGCCCGATGGGGATGCTGGCCTGATGGCTGAAGAAATTGAAATTTAAATTTTGTTTCAATAAGTTGGCGCGAAAAAAGCTTATATTTTTATTGGTTGTGCTTTTGTGCGGCTATGCCATTTCCGAGTTCTTTGACTTCGAGATATCTAAGCAAGAAAACGAGTGTAATCAGAAACTGCTCGGGTATTACCGCCTTTCTACTGAAGCGCTCCAAATGAGTGCGGGGTATAGTTCGATGGAAATGGATAAGGACTTAGTTGACATAGTTTTACGACTAGAAAGACTTAGGATGGAGAATGCTCTTCGTGCAAAGGGATTGAGCGAGGATGAAGTTGAGGCGCTCGTGTCCGATTTTTCGCAGATCATCGAGGAGAATCTTGACAGAGATTATCAGTCAGACAGCATTAAATTGAGCAATAAGTCTGTAGCGCATGATGCATCTATACGGAGGGTCATGTCGGAGTGCGACGATGTTGGTACGCTCGCCCGAATCAGTCGTTACTTCAACATTTTGCTGTCATTTCTTATTGCCTTGATCAGTTTCCACATCGGGCGAACAAATCGCGAAGATGTCATGGAGAGATCTTGAATGCCTGACACCTACGACCTTATCGTTCTCGGGTCCGGGCCCGGCGGTTATGTGGGCGCTATCCGCGCGGCGCAGCTTGGCCTCAAGACCGCCATCGTCGAGCGCGAGAAGCTGGGCGGGATCTGCCTGAACTGGGGCTGCATCCCGACCAAGGCGCTGCTCCGTACGTCCGAGATCAAGCACTATATGGATCACGCCAAGGATTACGGGCTTGGTGCGGACAATGTGTCGGCCGACCTTGAGGCGGTCGTTAAGCGCTCACGGCAGGTCGCCGGACAGCTCAATTCCGGCGTCAAGCACCTGATGAAGAAGAACAAGGTCGAGGTGATCGAGGGGGAGGGTGCGCTTGCCGGTAAGGGGAAACTGAAGGTCGGCGACAAGACCCTGTCCGCCAAGCATATCGTCGTCGCTACCGGCGCGCGTGCGCGCGAGCTTCCCCACCTGAAGGCGGACGGCGAGCGCATCTGGACCTATCGTCATGCCATGACGCCGAAGGAGATGCCGACGAAGCTGCTCGTCATCGGCTCGGGCGCCATCGGCGTCGAATTTGCCAGCTTCTACGGCGACATGGGCGCCGATGTGACGATCGTCGAAATGCTCGACCGTATCGTCCCCGTCGAGGACGAGGCGATTTCCGCGCACATGAAAAAGCGCCTGGAAAAGGACGGCATGACGATCATGACCGAGGCATCGGTCGAGAAGGTCGACGTTCGTGCGAAGGGCGTGACCGCTTCTATCAAGGGGAAAGACGGGAAGACCGCGAAGCACGAGTTCAGCCATGTGATCCTTGCCATCGGCATTGCGCCGAATAGCGAGAGGATCGGTCTGGAGGAGCTTTGCATCGAAACCGACCGCGGGCACATCAAGACCGATCCCTATGGAAAGACGAACGTCGAGGGCGTCTGGGCAATCGGCGATGTGTGCGGGCCGCCCTGGCTGGCGCACAAGGCAAGCCATGAGGGCGTTGTCGCTGCCGAGGCCATCGCCGAGGCCCTGGGCAGGGGGTCGGGGCATGCGCCGCATCCCATGCGCTACGACAATATCCCGGGCTGCACCTATTCGCGGCCGCAGATCGCCAGCATCGGCATGACTGAGGCGAAGGCGAAGGAGGCGGGCCGCCAAGTGAACGTCGGTAACTTCCCCTTCATCGGCAATGGCAAGGCGATCGCGCTCGGTGAAGCCGACGGCTTCATCAAGACCATCTTCGACAAGGATACCGGGGAGCTTCTGGGCGCGCACATGATCGGCGCGGAAGTGACCGAACTGATCCAGGGATTTGTCGTCGCGCGCGAACTGGAAACGACGGAAGAACAGTTGATGCAGACGGTGTTCGCGCACCCGACGCTGAGCGAGATGATGCACGAGAGCGTCCTCGACGCCTATGGCCGGGCGCTTCATTATTGAGGAACCGTTCGGCGGAAACGCCGTTCAGCGCGGGTACAAGCCGGAGCTGACCCGCCATGAAGACGATCTCGGTTTCAACTTTCCTTCTCGCCGCCGTTCTGACGGCCTGCTCGTCGGCCGATGAGCCCGCTCCGGGGCCGACCGCCGACGAGGAAGTCGCGGCTGCGGAAGACGCCGAGGAAGCCCGCGAGCAGGCGGTCGCCTCATCGGAAGTTCTCACCGAGACCCAGGCGTTTCTAGACGACCTGGCCCAGCAGGGTGCAATCCAGGTGGGCATGGCGAAGATCGCCATGGACCAGGCGGAGCGGGAGGAGGTCAAAGCCTTCGCCCGGCAGGCCGTCGATGTGCACCAGGACATGCTGACGGGACTTCGAGACCTCGCCGAGCAGAACGAGAACTTCCAGGTTTCGACCGTTCTCAGCGACGAGCAGGAACGAAACTTCGCACAGCTTCGCGGTGCCCGCAGCGTCGACGACATGTATCTCGAACGAACGCGGGCTGCCTGCGACGAGATCGAAGCTGCGCTTGCGAACTATGCCGACACGGGAGACTTCGCCGCCCTGCGCCAGTGGTCGAAACAGGCGCTGGCACGGTTCGAAAAGCATGGCGAGGATCTGACCACCTTGTAACGATGCCCCTATGACAATTCTCCTGTAACGCCTTGTCTTTTTGGAACGGAAGCAGGGGGTACCCGTTCGCAGAATGTTGTATGTCGGGCCGCTCCGAGGTCCGATGACCGGAAGGGGACGCCGGATCGCCGACGACGCAAAAGCCAATGCGGAACTCTCGCGCAGTATTTCGCCGTTCATGCTCGCCGTTTACGGGCTCGGGACCATTCTCGGGGCCGGTATCTATGTCGTCGTCGGGAAAATCATCGGAGAAGCCGGAGCGCTTGCGCCCTTCGCGTTCCTTGCGGCTGCGGCTGCGGCCGCACTGACGGCGTTCAGCTATGCCGAACTGAGTGCGCGCGTTCCCGAATCGGGCGGGTCCTCCGCCTTCGTAGCGCACGGGTTCGACAGGAAGTGGCTGACGGCGGTCGTTGGCTGGGCGCTGGTCGGGACCGGGATCGTGTCGGCTGCGACGATCGCTACCGGGTTCGTCGGATATCTGGGCGAAGTTATGAGCGTCTCGAAATGGTGGGCCGTACCTGCGCTGGTCGGCGCGCTCACCTTCGTGGCGGCGATCGGCGTGAAGCAGTCGGCATGGTTCATGGGCCTCACGACGGCGGCGGGCCTGATCGGCCTGCTCTACGTCCTGTGGTTCACGGTGCCGAACCTGGCCGGCTACCCGGCCATGCTCGGGGAGGCCTGGTCCGAAGGCAGCCTTCCCGGCGGCAGGGGCCTCGGCATCGGCATATTGCTCGCGGCATTTCTGGCCTTTTACGCCTTTATCGGGTTCGAGGACCTTGTGACGCTGGCCGAGGAAGCCGAGAACCCGCAGCGTTCGCTGCCGAAGGCGATTTTCGCGGCGCTTGTTATCTCACTTATCTTCTATGTGCTGATCGCTGCGGCCGCAGTGTCCACGCTGTCCGCCGACAGGCTGGACGAGAGTGCGGCGCCGCTCGTCGATGTGGTGAAGGAGGAGGGGCGGAGCGGCTATGTGCTGACCGGCCTCAGCCTGCTCATTATCGTCAACGGTGCGCTCGCGCAGATCGTCATGGCCAGCCGCGTGATTCACGACCTAGGGAAACGGCGCGGCGTTTCCCCGTCCTGGCTGTCGCACATCAACGGCTCCACTCACACACCGCTGCTGGCTACCGTCATTTCCGGCGCCGTGGTCACCGCGCTCGCGCTGTTTCTGCCAACCGAGCAGCTCGCCAGCCTGACCAGCTATATCATCCTCGGCGTCTTCTTCGCCGCCAATGCAGCGCTCGTGAAAATGAAGCGCGACGGGATCGAAGCGGGCGGCGGTGTCCGGACCTATCCGGTCTGGGTGCCCATTGGGGGGATGATCGCCTGCGTCCTCCTCGTGGTCGGCGAAGCGGCGCTGGGCGGAGGAGGGCACTAGGCGCAGTCCATCCGCCGGTCCCCGGGTCAGGACAGATTGATGTCCTCGAACTCGCCGCTGTCCTGCAGGATCGACAGCCGGCCATGAGCGACGGCGAAATGGCCGCCGTGCAGGGTCAGCCGCCCGTCGGCTAGGCGGTCCTCGACGAAGGGAAAGGTGCGCAGGTTGCGCAGGCTCGTACGCACGGCCTCATGCTCCATCGCCAACTGGGCTTCGGGCCCGTTCAGGTCGTTGCAGCGCGCCTCGACCGCATTGCGCGCCTCGTCGAGCAGGCCGATCCATGACGCGATGAAATAACCCTTGCCCGGATCGCTGCCGTGGAACTGGCGCGACAGCGCGGCACCGCAGCCCCCGCATCCGCCATGACCGAGGACCAGTAGGTCGCGGACCTGCAGCTGGGTCACTGCGAATTCCAGCGCCGCCGAGACACCGTGCTGGCCGCCGCCGGTCTCGAAGGGCGGTACGAGGTTGGCGACGTTGCGCACCATGAAAATCTCACCGGGGCCGGCGTCGAAGATGAGCGAGGGAGAGACCCGGCTGTCCGAGCAACTGATCACCATCGTTCCCGGGGACTGCCCCTCGGCCAGCTGATCGTAGCGGGCCTTCTGATCCAGATAGGCGGCGTTGCGAAACCGGCCATAGCCGGAAAGAAGTTCTGTGAATGCGACCATGCTGCAAGCGCTAGCGCAGTTGCGGATGCGCCGCCATCCGCTATCTGGGGAGGGTATGAACGACATGACCCCGATCAGAGACCCCGAGCGCCGCCGCAAGCCGGACTGGCTGCGGGTGAAGGCACCGATCTCCAAGGGCTTTTCGGAGACCCGCAAACTCATGCGGCGCCTCAACCTGAACACGGTCTGCGAAGAGGCGGCCTGTCCCAATATCGGCGAGTGCTGGACGCAGAAGCATGCGACGGTGATGATCCTGGGCGACACCTGCACCCGGGCCTGCGCCTTCTGCAATGTGAAGACGGGGATGCCCCGGCCGGTCGATCCGCTGGAACCCGAGCATGTCGCCGTCGCCGCTGGCGAGCTGGGGCTGGAACATATCGTCATCACCTCGGTCGACCGCGACGATCTGCCCGACGGCGGCGCGCGTCAGTTCGTGAAGGTGATCGAGTCGCTGCGCAAGAATGCGCCGAACACGACCATCGAGATCCTGACGCCCGATTTCCGCAACAAGGCGGACGACGCCGTGCGCGCCATCGTCGAGGCGCGGCCCGACGTCTACAATCACAATCTGGAAACGGTGCCGCGGCTGTACCCGACGATCCGACCGGGCGCCCGCTACTATCATTCACTGCGTCTGCTCGAGCGGGTGAAGACGCTCGACCCGACGATCTTCACCAAGTCGGGCATGATGCTGGGCCTTGGCGAAGGACGGCTGGAGGTTCATCAGGTGATGGACGACATGCGCTCCGCGGATGTCGATTTCCTGACGCTCGGCCAGTATCTGCAACCCACCCCGCGTCATGCCGAAGTGATCGACTTCGTGTCGCCGAAACAGTTCGGCAGCTATGGAGAGATGGCGCGCGCGAAGGGCTTCCTGTTGGTATCCTCCACGCCGCTGACCCGGTCCAGCTATCATGCGGGCGACGATTTCGCGCGTCTGAAGGCAGCGCGCGAAGCGAAGCTGGCGAAGGGCTAGCCGCGCGCTAGTCGCGCCACATCGTGAAGGACTGGGCTTGCCGCTCGCTATGCGATGCGGCGAGGGCATCGACTCCGGTACCGACGCCGATCTTGCGGACGAACTGGACGCCGGCGCGGTTGTCGCGAACCCAGCGGACCTCGCACAGCATGGCCTGCGCATCCTTGATGCGCAGTTCGACGCTGTCGCCTTCTCTCAGTTCGATGTCGCTCTGTACGAGGGCGCCGTCGGCCGACACGTCGCGGATGATCGCTTTTCTTGTGACGCCGTCGACGCGGATCGTGCCGCTTCTCAGAATGCGGGCCCGCCGCTCGCGCTCGCGGGTGGGTTCGACCAGCAAATCGGCCATGTTCGACTCTACCTCCACTTCGGAGACTTGTGGCTACAAGGCGTTGGTTAAGAGGCGGTTTCCAAGCTGCCGCTGGCTGAGTTCCCGTCCTCGTCCGCCGCGTTACGGCGTGCGATGAGAAGATACATCACCGGTGTGACGATGCGGCTGAGAAGCGTCGAGGAAATGAGGCCGCCAATGATGACGATCGACAGCGGCGCGTAGAGCGCAGTTCCGCCAAGTGCGAGCGGCATCAGCCCGCCGATGGCCGTCACCGAGGTCAAGAGGACCGGCAGGAAGCGGATTTCCGCGGCTTCTTCAACCGCTTCTCGCAGGCCCATGCCCCGCGCGCGCAGCTTCGAGGTGAAATCGACCAGAAGGATCGAGTTTTTGATCTCGATCCCGATGAGGGCGATGAAGCCGATAACCCCGGTGTAGGAAATCGAGTTGCCCGTAATCCACAGCGCGATCAGGCCGCCGAAAAAGCCGAGCGGGATCACCCCGGCCACAACGATGGTCTCGCGGAAGCGGCCGAACTCCGCCACGAGAACGGCGAATACCCCAGCCACGGCGAGCATGGCGATGAGACCGAGACCGGCGAAACTCTCGGCAGTCGCCTCCGCCTCTCCCCCGAAGCCGATGGCATAGGCGGGCGGCAAATCGATGGCGGCGAGCTCGGGTTCCAGATCGGCGAGCACCTTCGACGCCAGGAAGCCCTCGCGGACGAACGAGGTCACCACATTGACCCGCTCGAGCTGGTAGCGGTCGATGCGCGGGGGCACGCTTTCGAGGAACGGATCCGCAAGTTGTCCCAGCGGGACTATGTCTCCCGACGTGGTGGGTACATATATGTCCCGCAGCGCCTCGGCCTGGCGCCGTTCGCCCATGGGCAGCCTCACGGTCACGGGATAGCTGTCGCCTTCCTCGTCGCGGAACGTGCCGCCGCGCTGGCCGAGCAGAGATAGCCTCACCGTTTCGCGCACGGCCTCCGGCGCCACGCCGAGTATTGCGGCCTTGTCGCGGTCGAGGCCCAGATTGAGGTCGATGCGGTTTTCGGAGAGCGGGTTCTCCACGTCGCGCGTGCCGGCATGAGTTCGGAACAGCGTAGCGACTTCACCGGATATCCGCCTGATTTCCTGCAGGTCGGGGCCGGTCACACGCACCGCCAGCGGCGCGGCCACCGGGGCGCCATTGGCGAAGCGCCGCACGAGAATTTCGGCTTCGGGATCGTCATCGAAATCGGCGCGCAGGCGGTCGAGGAGTTCCGGGCCCCGCCTCGGGTCCCATTCGTCCATGACGGCAACGATAATGCCCTCTCGGGTGCGCTCGAAGTCCGAAAAGACGTTGTAGAAGACCTGCGGCCCGCCCGCGCCGGAATGTTCGATGACATAGCGAATGCCGGGCTCTTCTCCGATACGGTCGCCCAGGCGCCGCACGACGCGATCCGTGCCTTCCACGCCGGTACCTTCCGGCGTCCGGACTTCGACCGTGAAAAAGGGAACGTCGGCATTCGGAAACAGGGTGAAGCCAAGCACCGGAACCAGTGCCAGCGCCGACAGGCAGAGCGCCATCGTGCCCGCAAACCAGCGCCGCGGACGGGCCAGGGCCCTGTGGAGGATGGGAGTGTAGACCTTGTGGATGCCGCGCTGCAGCGCACGCATGAAGATATTGCCCTCCGGATCGTCGTCGCGGCGCAGGATTCGGCTGGCGAGAAAGGGAATGATGGTGAGGGACACGATCAGCGAGGCCGACACGGTGTAGATGACGGCGAGCGGCAGGCTGCGCGTGAAGAGACCTGCTCCGCCCGGTAGGGAGGCGATGGGGAGGAACGCGAAAATCAGGACGCCCGTGGAGCCGAGGACCGCTGCCTGAATTTCCTTCGTCCCGTCCAGCGCCGCCTTCAGCCGCGACGCGCCCATCCTGAGATGGCGCGAGATATTCTCCGTCACCACGATCGAGTCGTCGACGAGCAGGCCCAGCGACAGGATGAAGCCGGCAATGGACAGCTGGTTCAGCGAATAGCCGGTGAGCTGCATCATGAGGACGCCGGAGGCGAGGCTGAGCGGAATGGACACCATCACGATGACCGAGGCGCGCGGGCCAAGCGGCAGCAGGGTGATAAGGACAAGGCCGAGGGCGATGGCGAAGTCGCGCGCCAGGACCCCCAGTCTTTCGCGAATTTCGATGGTCTGGTCGAAGACGTTCACCAGCTCGATGTCGGGCGGCAGCGACGCCGCGAAGCGGGACATCTGGACCTCGACATCCTCACGGATGGCCAGCGCGTTGAGGCCGTCTTTCTGCTGCGCCGCCACGACGACCGCGCGCTTCCCATTCACGCGCACGATGTGCAGGCGCTCATCGGTACTCCACGAGACCTCTGCGACGTCTCCGACCGTCAGCACGGTTCCGCCGCCCGCACGAAGCGGCGTGGTGCGGACTTCCTCCAATGTGCGGAAGGCGCCGCCCGCCTCTACGTTGAAGCGCGTGTCGCCGGCATGGACGACGCCGGCCGGCAGATCGGCACCGGCGCGCGATAGCGCCTGCGCTACGGCGCCCGCCGGGACCCGGTATTGCGCCAGGCGAGCCGGGTCGATGGCAACGCGCACCTCCAGGTCCGGCATTCCGAAGGCTTCCGACTCGCGGATGCCCTGCACCCGCGTCAGCTGCTCCGACAGGTCGTCGGCATATTTCTCCATACGCCGCCACGAAGCGGTCTCGCTGACCAGCGCATATTGGACCAGTGCCGCGCGGGTGGTGCGGGCGCGACGATATTCCAGCGCCGTGCCCGGCGGCAGCGAGTCGCGGACGGCGCCGACCTCGCGCACCGCGTCGTTGAACTTCTCGTCGGCGTCGGACCCCCAGTCGAACTCGATCGTGACGATCGACAGCCCGTCGTTCGAGGACGACTCGATCGAGTTGATGTCGTCAAGGCCCTGGACCCGCTCCTCGATCGGTTTTGCCACCGTCTCCTCCATGTCGGCGGCATCGGCGCCCGGCTGCGCCGCGACGATGATGACGATGGGGATGGGGAAGTGCGGATCGACCGACCGGGGGATGGTCAGGAAGGCCGAAATGCCAAGAGCGGCCAGCAGGCCTGCAATGATCAGCGTCAGCTGCCATTGCCGGACCGCGATGCCGGTCAGGTTCACCTGACCTCGACCTTCTGGCCGGGAACGAGGTCGTCGGCGCCTGCCGTCACAACGCGCTCGCCCGCCTTCAGCCCCTCGAGGATGACAACCCCCTCATCGACAAGATCGCCGGTAGCGACCGTGCGCGGGCGCGCGGTCGTATCCTCTGGCTCGACCACCCAGACCACGGCGCCACCAGCGCGTGCCGACGTGAGCGCGGAGGCGGGCAGTAAGAGCTGCGAAGGCTCGGTTCCGTCCTGTGAAATGGTAGCAGGCAGCATGACCCGGCCGATCTGCCCGCTTCGCAGGCCCGAGCGGGAGGGCAGAGAGAATTCCGCCGCGAAGGTTCCGGTTGCCGGATCGGCCCGGCCGGCGAGTTCGACGAGCTGTGCGGACAGCGGCGCCTCGCCAAGTGCTTCCACGCGAACTTGCGCGGCGGCCCCGACCGACAGCGCGGCCGCCTGCCTGTCGGTCAGCGGGACGGCAAGGACGAACCCCTGGTCGGCGCGTCCCAGCGACAGGATCGGCTGGCCGGCGTCGACGACCTGACCCGGCTCGGCAAAGCGCTGCAGCACCACTCCGCTGCTGGGGGCGACGATACGGGCGGTCCTGGCTGCGAACGCCGCGGAATCGACCCGGGCGTCGGCAGCGCGCACAGCGGCTTCGACGTCGTCGAGCCTGGCGCGGGTGACCCACCCTTCCGTAAACAGGTCGCGGCTTCGTTCGAGATCGCGCTGAGCCCGGTCCGCCTCGGCCCGCGCGGTGGCAAGGTCGGCTTCCACGGTCTCGCGGTTGAGGGAAGCGAGCAGCTGCCCCTCGCGAACCCGGTCGCCCTCATCGACAGCTATGCTCGCAATCTGGCCAGGACTGGTGAACCCTAGCGACACCTCGCTGCGCAGGCGTACGGTGCCAACGGCGGGGATGGCGGCACGCTCTTCAAGGAGGCGGACTTCGGTCGTCTGCACGACCGGCAGGGCCCGCTCGGGCCCTGCTTGCGGAGTCGGGTCCGATTGACCGCACCCGGCCAGCGCCAAACCGGCGGTCAGTATGACCATCTTGCGCAGAAGACTCATCCCCAAGGCTCCTGAGTTCCACTCAAATTAGCGCGTAGAGGAGATGGGTGCCCTTGCCAAGCAAAAGCGTCAGCGGACTATAGGTAGAAAATGGAGAGGTAAGCCGTCGCAACGGCAAGAACGACGACCGCCAGAGGTCCGCCCAGACGCGCGAAATCGCTGAACAGGTAGCCGCCGGGCCGCATGACCAGCAGATTATTCTGGTGGCCGATGGGCGTCAGGAATGCCGCCGAGGCTCCGACGACAATCATCAACAGCGCAGCATCGGTGGAAAAGTCGCGGATTTGCGCCACCTGGATGGCAAGCGGACCCATGATGATCGCGGTGGCCACATTGTTGAGAATGGCCGACAGAAGAAGCGTAATCGCGCCCAGCGCCGCCAGCGCAAGCCAGGCCGGCGCGGTCGACAGGGCTCCGTTCAGCCACTGGGCCAGGCCCTCCGCCGCCCCGGTGGTCTCAAAGCTCATGCCGACCGGAATCATGGCGGCGAGGAGGACGATCACCGGCCAGTCTATGGCCTGGTAGACTTCGCGCACCGGCATCAGACCGAAGGCGGGGATCGCGGCGGCGGCAGCGACGAATGCGATGGAGGGCGGCACGCCGAACAGCGCGGCTGCGGCGATCGCCAGGCCGAAGATGCCGAGGATGCTCGCAGCTCTCTGTTTGTCGATCGCCTGCGCGTCGTGGCGGCCGATCTCGAGGAGGCGTGCGTTCGAGACGAACTCTGCAATGGCAAGCGCGGAACCGTGGATGAACAGCTGGTCGCCGGCCTGAATCTGCATTTCCTGCATCGCCTTGCGTGCCCGCGCAGCGCGGGGTCCGGCGGCGACGATAGCCAGCTGCCCTTCGGTGCGCGCCGCGACGACGTCGTAATTCCTGCCGATCAGGAAGGAGCCATGTGCGACGACACAGCGCACGGTTACCGCGTCGGGCGCGTCGTTCCGGCTATGAACCGGCGCGTAATTTGTGTCGTCGGCGAGGTTCCAGGGATTCTTTCGCGACAGCACGAGGACGCGGCGCCCTTCCGACTTCATGTCGCCGCCGGTCCAGCGGCGCACGCCGGGGGGCGCGATGCCGAGCATGCGGGCCCCCTGATCGCGCAGCGTGGCGCGTACCCGCGCTGCATCCTGCGCGCCCTTCGGCAGGATAAGCTCGAACACGCGCCACGGATTGGTGGCCGCGCGGATGGCGGCGCGACGTTCCGGCAGCAGCCGGTCGGCGATCAGCGCCATGGCAATCAGGCCGGCGGCGGTGACGGTGATGCCGAGGCCGCTCATTTCGAAGAAGCCGAAGCCCTCTCCCAGATGTTCGCGCCGGATCGACGACAGGATGAGGTTGGGCGGAGTCCCGATCAGCGTGGTCATGCCCCCGAGGATCGTCGCAAAGGCCAGCGGCATCAGCGCCGCCGTGGGCGAGCGCTTGGCATCCTGCGCCAGCTTGGAGACGACGGGCATGGTTATGACGAGCGCCGCGATGTTGTTCATGAAGGCAGAAAGCAACGCCCCGATGGCGAGGATCAGGAAAAACTGCACCTCATAGGGGGCTTCCATGCGCGACAGGCGCGTGGCGAGCGCGCTGGCGACACCCGACAATTCGATGGCCCGGCCGACGATCAGAACGGCCGCGACCGTGATGACGGCGGGGTCGGAAAAACCCGACAGCGCCTCGGTCGGCGCGACGATGCCGGCAAGCACGCACAGCAGCAGCGCGATCACGGCCACAAGGTCGTGCCGGATCCTGTCCGAAACGAACAGGATCAAGGAAATGATCAGGATGGCGGCCGAAAGGAGAGCGGGCGTCATCGCGCATCCATCTGCGAATCTTGCGTGATTTCCGCCGCGTCCCGCTACTTCTGCCGAATGATTGGACTATAAGAGGGGGAAAGCCCCGGCCTCAATCCATTTCTCCATGAGGGAAAGAATGCCGCTCTTGCAAGCCGCCTTCGATTGCCCCACCTTCCTCTGCGATGGGCGGAATAGCCGGCCGGGGGCCGAAGCCGGGCGAGGGGCTGCGCTGGCTGCCACCGGGCGAACGAACGGGTTTCACGAACCCGGTTTTCCCGCTTAGTGTGTTTTGCCGCGCTTCGTCGGCGCGGCCGAAGAAAGGAATTTCATGAGCAAATTGACGGGCGGAACCGGAGCGGGAGCAGGCGATGCCGGGGCCGGCGGCGGTTCTGGCGACGGCAAGAATACGCTCTACTGTTCGTTCTGCGGCAAGTCGCAGCACGAAGTCAGAAAGCTGATCGCCGGTCCGACGGTGTTCATCTGCGACGAGTGCGTGGAACTGTGCAACGACATCATCCGCGAGGAAACGAAGACCAGCCTGGTCAAGGACAAGGCCGGCGTTCCGACACCGCGCGAGATCTGCGACACGCTGGACGACTATGTCATCGGCCAGGACTTCGCCAAGCGCGTCCTGTCGGTCGCGGTACACAACCACTACAAGCGGCTGGCGCACGGCGCGAAGGGCGCCGATATCGAACTGGCGAAGTCGAACATCCTGCTGATCGGTCCGACCGGCTGCGGCAAGACGCTGCTGGCGCAGACGCTGGCGCGGACGTTCGATGTGCCGTTCACGATGGCCGACGCCACGACCCTGACCGAGGCCGGCTATGTGGGCGAGGATGTCGAGAACATCATCCTGAAGCTGCTGCAGGCGTCGGACTATAATGTCGAACGTGCCCAGCGCGGCATCGTCTATATCGACGAGATCGACAAGGTCAGTCGCAAGGCGGACAATCCCTCGATCACGCGCGATGTTTCGGGCGAGGGTGTCCAGCAGGCGCTCCTGAAGATCATGGAGGGCACGACCGCTTCCGTTCCGCCGCAGGGCGGGCGCAAGCATCCGCAGCAGGAATTCCTGCAGGTCGATACGACGAACATCCTGTTCATCTGCGGCGGCGCCTTTGCCGGCCTCGACCGGATCATTGCGGACCGCCTGCAGGGCAAGTCGATCGGCTTCGGCGCACATGTGGCGGCTCCCGACGAGCGCCGGGTCGGCAAGATCCTGCGCGAGATCGAGCCCGAGGACCTGCTGAAATACGGCCTTATTCCCGAATTCGTGGGCCGTATGCCGGTTCTCGCCACGCTCGAGGATCTGGACGAGGACGCGCTGGTCACCATCCTGACCGAGCCGAAGAACGCTCTGGTGAAGCAGTATCAGAAGCTGTTCGACATCGAAGATGTGCGCCTGACCTTTTCCGACGACGCGCTGAAGGCCGTCGCGCAGAAGGCGATTGCGCGCAAGACAGGTGCCCGCGGGCTTCGTTCGATCATGGAGGGCATCCTCCTCGATACGATGTTCGACCTGCCCTCGATGGACGGTGTCGACGAAATCCATATCGACAAGGATGTGGTGGAGGGCCGCAAGGACCCCATTCGCGTCTTTGCCAAGAAGGCCAAGAAGGCAGCGAGCGACGACGCCGCCTGACCTGCTGAGGTGACGACCGGGCCCGGGAGACCGGGCCCGCAATTCCGGGGACGAAGGGCCGCCGCGCCGCAGGTGCAGGGGACGCAGTTGCAGGGGAGGGCGCGGCTTCCCACATCGGTGTTAACAGAGAGAGGGCGTTCGCCTTGTGCGGATGCCGGTGATCAAGGACCCCCATGACGACTCAAACGCTTCCCGTACTTCCCCTTCGCGACATCGTGGTTTTCCCGCAGATGATCGTGCCGCTGTTCGTGGGCCGCGACAAATCCGTCGCCGCGCTCGAGGCAGTGATGGACGGCGGCAAGAATGTGCTGCTGATCTCTCAGCGGGACGCAGGCGTCGAGGAGCCCGGTCCCGATGACCTCTTCCCCGTGGGTACCGTTGCGACGGTCCTTCAGCTCCTGAAGCTGCCGGACGGGACCGTGAAGGTCCTCGTGGAGGGCCAGCAGCGTGTCCAGGTCGAGGAACTCGACATGGACGGCGACTATTTCGAAGCCGAGTTCACCGAGCTTGCGGATGCGCCTGCCGACGAGGCGGAGCTTGCCGCCCTGCAGCGCTCGGCTACCGAGCAGTTCGAAAATTATGTCCGCCTGAACAAGAAGATCGCGCCCGAAGTGGTGGTGCAGATCCAGCAGATGGACGAGGCGGCGCGCGTGGCCGATGCCATTGCCGCCAATCTGAGCGTGAAGGTTTCGCAGCGCCAGGAGCTTCTCAGCGAAGCCGATCCGGCAAAGCGCCTCGAAATGGTGCTGGGCCTGATGGAAGGCGAGATGGGCGTCCTTCAGGTCGAGAAGAAGATCAAGGGCCGGGTCAAGCGCCAGATGGAGAAGACCCAGCGCGAATATTATCTCAACGAGCAGATGAAGGCGATCCAGCGCGAGCTGGGCGACGGCAGCGAGGAAGGCGACGAGATCGCCGAGCTGCAGGAAAAGATCGAGACTACGCGCCTGTCGACCGAGGCGCTGGAGAAGGCCACCTCCGAGCTGAAGAAGCTGAAGGCGATGGCGCCGCAGTCTGCCGAAGCCACCGTGGTACGCAACTATCTCGACACGCTTCTCGGTCTGCCCTGGGGCAAGTCCAGCCGTGTCCGGAAGGATCTGAAGGCTGCCGAGGAAATCCTCGATGACGATCACTATGGCCTCGAGAAGGTCAAGGAACGGATCATCGAGTATCTGGCCGTGCAGACGCGCGCGAAAAAGCTGAAGGGTCCGATCCTCTGCCTCGTCGGACCGCCCGGTGTCGGTAAGACGTCGCTCGGCCGCTCGATCGCGAAGGCCACGGGCCGCAAGTTCATCCGCCAGTCCCTCGGCGGTGTGCGTGACGAGGCCGAGATCCGCGGTCACCGGCGCACCTATATCGGCTCGATGCCCGGCAAGGTGCTTGCGAACATGAAGAAGGCGGGAACCAACAATCCGCTCTTCCTCCTCGACGAGATCGACAAGCTGGGTCAGGATTTCCGCGGCGACCCGTCGTCGGCGCTTCTCGAGGTGCTCGACCCCGAGCAGAATTCGAAGTTCAACGACCATTATCTCGAGGTCGATTACGACCTGTCGAACGTCATGTTCGTCACGACGGCGAACAGCCTGAACATGCCGCAGCCCTTGCTCGACCGCATGGAGATCATTCGTCTGTCCGGTTACACGGAGGACGAGAAGGTCGAGATCGCGAAGGCGCATCTGGTGCCGAAGCAGGTGACCGAGCACGGCCTGAAGGATGGCGAATTCGCCATCGAGGAAGACGCGCTGCGCGACCTTATCCGTTACTATACGCGCGAAGCGGGCGTTCGTACGCTGGAGCGGGAAATCGCCCGGCTGGCGCGCAAATCGCTGCGCAAGATCATCGAGGAGTCGGAGGATTCGGTTGCGATCACTCCCGACAATCTCGCCGACTATGCCGGCGTTCGGAAATTCCGCTTTGGCGTGTCCGAAGAAGAGGACCAGGTCGGCGCGGCCACGGGCCTCGCCTGGACGGAAGTCGGCGGCGAACTCCTGACGCTCGAGGCCGTGACGGTTCCCGGCAAGGGCAACATCAGGACGACCGGCAAGCTTGGCGACGTGATGAAGGAGTCCATCCAGGCCGCTCTCAGCTTCATCAAGGCACGTTCACCCGAATATGGCATCAATCCGGAGATCTTCTCGCGCCGTGACATTCACGTCCATGTGCCGGAAGGGGCGACGCCGAAGGACGGACCCTCGGCGGGTATCGGCATGGTCACCGCGATTATCTCGACGCTGACGGAAACGCCTGTCCGTCGCGACGTTGCGATGACGGGCGAGGTGACCCTGCGCGGCCGGGTGCTGCCCATTGGCGGCCTGAAGGAAAAGCTGCTCGCGGCTCTGCGCGGCGGCATCACCACGGTGCTGATCCCCGAGGAGAACGAAAAGGACCTCGCGGAGATTCCGGACAACATCAAGGAGGGGCTGGAAATTCGTCCCGTCAGCCACGTCGACGAGGTGCTGCGCCTTGCTCTGTCCGGCGAGCTCAAGCCGATCAAATGGATCGAACCCGAAACGATCGCGACCGATCCGGAACATGGCGGCAGCGGGCAGGGGCATTCGCCGACCGCCGTCCAGTAACGGCCCGGAATCCCTTTGACTCTGGGACTTGCGCGTTCTTAGGTATTTCCTACGGCCCAGCAGGGCCGAGGAGATAATCAAAGGGGAGCTATACGTGAACAAGCAGGAACTGATCGCCAGCGTGGCCGATCACGCCGACCTCAGCCGGGGGGATGCAGGCAAGGCTGTGGAAGCCGTGTTCGACACCATCGAAGGCGCACTGAAGAAGGGCGAAGAAGTTCGCCTGGTCGGCTTCGGCACCTTCTCGACCGCCCACCGCAAGGCGTCCACGGGGCGTAACCCTCGTACCGGCGAACCGATGCAAATCAAGGAATCCACCCAGCCCAAGTTCAAACCGGGCAAGGGTCTGAAAGACGCCGTCAACTAAGCGGCCTTCTTTCCGAACGTCGACGGCGCGGTGCGACCCGATCGGGGTCCCGCGCCGTTTTTCGTCGGAGCTGGCATTCCGGCGTTCGCGAGATGCTGGACGAGCGGGGAAGGCGGTCCTATATGACCGCCTTCCGCCGGGTTTCGGTTGAAATTTCGGGGGCGCGTAGCTCAGCGGTAGAGCACTGCCTTCACACGGCAGGGGTCACAAGTTCGAACCTTGTCGCGCCCACCATTCCCCACCGTTTTCCGCAGTCTAGCGGGTCACCTTCATCGACTTGATCTTGCCCGGGTTGGCGGGCGGCTCGCCCTTGGGAAGGGCGTCGACATGCTCCATCCCCTCGGTCACTTCACCCCAGACCGTGTACTGGCCGTCGAGAAAGTCGGCTTCCTCGAAGCAGATAAAGAACTGGCTGTTGGCCGAATTCGGGTCCTGGGTGCGCGCCATCGAGCAGGTGCCGCGCTTGTGCAGCGCATCGGAGAATTCGGCCTTCAGGTTCGGCTTGTCCGAGCCGTGCATGCCCGTGCCGGTCGGGTCGCCGCCCTGCGCCATGAAGCCGGGAATGACCCGGTGGAAGGGCACGCCGTCATAAAAGCCGTCCTCGGCCAGCGAGGCGATTCGTTCGACATGGTTCGGGGCGAGGTCGGGCCGCAGCCGGATGTACACATCGCCCTCGTCGAGGGTCATGACGAGGGTCTTGGCGTCTGCCATGGGTCTTGCTCCAAAAAGAATATGCAGGATTGCCCCGGGCCTAGCGAGCCATCTGCACCAGTCCAACCCGAAAGCGGAGGGGTTGACGGTGGAAGGTCGAAGTGCCTGCCCGCCAATCTGGGAAACGGCCTTGATGCGGCGGCAAAAATGGCGCACATAGCCCGCCGCTTCCGGGCGGGGCGCTTAGCTCAGTTGGTAGAGCATCTCGTTTACACCGAGAGGGTCGGCAGTTCGAGCCTGTCAGCGCCCACCACCGTCCCGGAATCCCGCCGGTCCTGAGACTCTTTCGCAAGAGAAACCGGATGGCTCCCTCATTCGTCGACAAGGCAATACAAGACGACGGAGGATGACCACATGGCCGACATTTTCGAGCTTCTGAAAAACGATCACGACGACCATCGCAAGCTGCTGAAGCAGCTGTCCGAGACGCACGGAGACAGCGAGGACCGCAGGGAGCTGTTCGAGAAGTTCAAGCTCGATGCCCTCTCGCACGCCAATGCGGAGGAGCAGTCGCTTTATGCGGCGATGCTCGGCGATCCCGATCTTCAGGACGAGGGCAGCCATTCGACGGCCGAACATCACGAGATCGAGGAATATATCGAGGAGCTGGAGGATACCGACATGTCCTCGCCGGGCTGGATCGCGACGTTCGAGAAGCTGCGCGAACGCTATGAGCACCATATCGACGAGGAAGAGGAGGAGACGTTCGCCGCGGCGAAGAAGAAATTCTCCGACGACAAGCGTCAGGAGCTGGGAGCGATCTTCGCGAAGCGGAAGCCCGCGGAGAAGGAGGAAGAGCGCGAAGCCGCCTAGGCTGCGTTCCCCCTACGCGGCGGAGCCGGTCCGGCCCGCCAGTATTGCAAGGCCCGCCCGATTGGATCCGGCGGGCCTTTTCCGTTCCGAAGGCCCGCCACCTTTCGCGGTCTTCAGCTAACCGGCACGCCCGGAAGCTGCTTCGAGGTTCGAATCGTCAGCGATGTCTTCACATGCTCCACATTGGGGGCGGAGGTCAGCGACCCGGTGAGGAATTCCTGGAAGCTGCGCAGATCGCGGGCCACGATTTTCAGGATGAAGTCGATCTCGCCGTTCAGCATATGGCACTCGCGCACCGGGGGAAGTCCGGCGACATAATCCTCGAACGCCTTTAGATCCGATTCCGCCTGGCTTTTCAGGCTGACCATGGCGAAGACGGTGATGGAATAGCCAAGCAGCTCGGCGTCGAGATCGGCATGGTAGCCGCGAATCGCGCCAGCTTCCTCCAGAGCCCTCACTCGCCGCAGGCAGGGCGGAGCCGTCAGTCCGACCTGTTGGGCCAGTTCGACGTTGGTCATGCGGCCGTCCTGTTGCAGGCGGCGCAGTATCTCGATGTCGATCTCGTCAAACACGCGCGAGTTTGCGGCCAAGGCGGACCCCCTTTGTGGGTTCTAAATGAAAAGGTTCTGCATTCGCTATTAGCCGATTATTTCAATCGCTCAAACGTCTCATGCCGTATGGCAAAAATTAACAGCTGTGGATTAGTGACTGTCGCATCCATTGCCGTAATGAACTGCCATGTATCGCGACCAGCGCCTGCAAACGATTGCCGACTGGCCCCTCTCGGAGGATGAAGATGCCCGGCTGTTCGCGATTGGCCAGCTTGTTGCGCTGACCCGCCAGTCCCGTACGGCGGAGGACCTGCGGACGCAAACGAAACTCCGCCTGGCCGAGCTGATCCGTCAACTTTCCCCCGCTTCGCGGTCGCGGCTGGAAGACTGGGCCGGACCCGCCGGCGTTCGCGATCTTCTTGGCTCGGCAGACGGCGACGACCAGGTTCCTGCACGTGAAATGGCCCCGTCGGCCCCGGAGACCGGGGTCTCGATCCTTCACGACGATGCCGGACGCCTCGCGCGGCGTCCCGACCTGTCTCAGGTTTCAGCAGAGGGGCTGCCGGCCTCGCGGCGCAGCGCCGAGCGACTGACCGTTCTTACCGACCGGATCGAATCCTTCCGCGCGGACGAAGCAAGCGTTGGCAAGGAATTCCCGTGGCGCAGCGACATTGCCGGGTTCGTCGTCGAGGGATTCGAGGCTTTCGAGGAAGCGCGGCCCTTCGCGCTCATAAGCCTTCCTTTCGAGGACCCGGAGTTCGTCGAAGCCGCTGTACAGCGGGGGCAGATGCTCAGCTGTCTCAGAGTAAAATGCGGCAGGCGCGTGATGCACCTGGACGGTCGCCCGCGATTCGATACGGCCGGAACGTTTCGCGGCTATGAAGGAACGCTGGCGCGGCGCAGTCGTCACGACGAGTTCAGCCGCGAGCCGGCGCGCCTCGCCGAGGTCGCCCACGAGATCCTGACGCCGCTGAATGCCATCATGGGATATGCGCAGATGATCGAGCAGGAAATCCTTGGACCCGCGCCCGAGCGCATGAAGAGCGAGGCGGCAGTGCTGATGTCGGAAGCCCGCTCCCTGATCAGCGCCGTCAGGGTCCTTGGGGAAGCCGCGTCTCTCGACCACGACCGGACTTCGCCGACCTCCCGCGAATTGGTCGCCCTCGAACCCCTGTTCGAACATTTGGAAGAGCAGCTGTCGTCCTCGGCAGAGCGGCGGGGCGTCGCCCTCGACATTACCGCGGAGCCTGATGCGGCGATCTGGATGCCGCGCGACGACCTTGAGCGCGTCCTCACGCGCCTGTCGGTTGCCGCTCTGGCTTTTTTCAACTGTGGAGAAACCTTCAGTCTCACAGGTATGAACGGGCAGGTCCGCTTCGCGCGGCCTCCGGCGCTGGCAACCCGCAGCGTGAGTTCGCTACTGGAGGATCCGCCCGTCCGCAGCGCCGATGCGGAAGCGCCGCTCCTCGGCCTGGCCTTCACTCTCAAGCTGGCGCGGCGCCTCGTCGAGCGTCATGGCGGCGAGCTGGAAATCCGCAACGACGCGATCCTCGTCAGTTGCGATGCGTCGGAAGACAGCATGGGCGCTTTGACCTCGTAAAGCTTTCGTGGTCGTCCTACATCTTCGGCAGATCTGACAGACAAAGACATCCGGAGAGATAACTATGACGACGGAACGCGACCGGGCGAAGGTGGTGATCATCGGGTCCGGGCCGGCCGGCTATACGGCGGCCGTCTATACCGCGCGGGCCGCGCTTCAGCCGATGATGATCCGCGGCCTGCAGCCCGGCGGTCAGCTGACGATTACGACCGACGTGGAGAACTGGCCGGGTGAGACCTCCATCATGGGTCCCGAGCTGATGGAGAAGATGGAAGCGCAGGCAAGATCGCTCGGCACGGACATCGTCGACGACATCGTGACCGACGTCGATCTCTCTTCGCGGCCGTACCGGCTGACCCTCGAGTCGGGCAGGGAAGTGCTGGCCGAGACTCTCGTTATCGCGACGGGCGCGCAGGCGCGCTGGCTGGGCCTGGAAAGCGAGACGAAGTACCGCGGGTTCGGCGTCTCCGCCTGTGCGACCTGCGACGGGTTCTTCTACCGCGGCAAGGCGGTGGCCGTGGTCGGCGGCGGCAATACGGCGGTCGAGGAAGCCCTGTTCCTCACCAATTTTGCCTCGAAGGTCTACCTGATCCACCGCCGCGACGAACTGCGCGCCGACAAGACGAACCAGGCCCGGCTCTTCGCCAATGAGAAGGTGGAGCCTGTCTGGAACGCCACCGTCTCAGAGGTGCTGGGACAGGATGATCCTCTTGGCGTTACCGGCGTGAAGCTGGCTGCCACCGATGGCGGAGAGGACCGCGAACTGGAGATCGACGGACTGTTCATCGCCATCGGTCACGATCCGGCCACCCAGCTTTTCCGGGGCAAGCTCGATATGGATGAGAGCGGCTACCTGCTCTGCAAGCCCGATTCGACCGCAACGTCGGCACCCGGCGTCTATGCGGCCGGCGATGTTAAGGATCATGTCTACCGGCAGGCGGTCACCGCTGCGGGCATGGGCTGCATGGCCGCCCTCGAAGCAGAGCGCTTCCTGGCCGCGAACGAAGAGGCCGAGCCTCAGCGGCAGGCCGCCGAATAAGCGTTCGCCCGGGGCAGGGGAGAGGGCATGAGCGCATTCGACTGGGACAAGCTGCGGCTGTTCCACGCTGTGGCGGAGGCGGGCAGCTTTACCGAGGCCGCTCGCCGACTCGGCACCAGCCAGCCCGCCCTGTCCCGGCAGATCGCCTCACTGGAACAGTCGATCGGCGGCAAGCTGTTCCACCGCCATGCGCGCGGACTTGCACTTACGCATGAGGGCGAACAGCTGGAGCAGGCCGCCGGCGAGACCTGGGAGCGAATCGAAGGCGTCCGTCAGTCGATCGAACAGTCTCTCGGTCGGCCGACCGGGCAGATCCGCCTGACCACGACCATCAGTTTCGGCTCCACCTGGCTGGCGCGTGCGCTCGCGGACTTCATCCGTGCTTATCCCGAAATCGACGTGATGCTCGTTCTCGACGACGAGGAACTGGACCTGGCCCGCCGCGAAGCCGAAGTCGCCATCCGCTTTTCGCAGCCGACGCAGCAGGGTCTCATTTCGAAACGGATGGAGGCTGTGCGTTACCGCCTGTGCGCCTCCGCCGACTATCTGGAACGTCACGGCGAACCAAAATCCGCATCCGAATTGTCCGAACACCGGCTCGTTGCGTTTCACGAACCGGCTCCCGGTCCGATCCAGGGGGTGAACTGGGCGCTGGAGGTCGGCAATACCGGCGCGCCGCGTACTCCCCGGCTGCGCGTCAACAGCATCTACGGCCTGTCGGTCGCGGTTCAGAACGGTGCCGGGATCGCCGCCCTGCCATCCTATCTGATTCGTGCGTCCGAAGGCCGGTTGAAGGTCATCTTGCCGGGTGAATTGGGGCCGATATCCCGCTGTTTCTTCGTCTATCCCGAAGAGCTGCGAGGGTCGATAAGGGTTAATGTTCTGAGGGACTTCCTGATCGAGCGCATGAAGAGCGACCCCCTTGATGTCGATCAAGCCATGCTCTGAATGCATGGCTGTATTACGGTGTGTGAGGCTGCACATCGGCGCCGCTATCCCTCATATGATCACCATCGGCGAACGGCACAGTCCGCGCCAAACGATATCGACCTCCGCACCTCCTCCCAGCGGACTTCGATACTACGGGCTCCCGGCTTCTCCTCCCTCCCTCCCCTAGCCGGGAGCCCCCCATCGCCTCTTCCCTTGCGATCCCACGGGGTTATGCTGATCGGCGCATGCTTCGACCGTCCGAAAACCTCTATGTGCGCTTCCCTTCGGACTGGCGTCCCCGCTACCTGATCTTCGTGGATACGGAGGAGGAGTTCGACTGGTCGAAACCTCGACGCCGCGACTCGACGAGCGTGGAGGCCGTGAAGGCGCTTCCCGACATTCACGAACTGATGACCGGGTTCGGCGCGCGTCCAGCCTATCTTGTCGACTATCCGGTCACCGCGAACGACGAGGCCGTCGACGTATTGTCGGGCTTCAAGGCGGACGGGACCGCCACAATCGGCGCCCAGCTCCACCCCTGGGTGAACCCGCCCTTCGTCGAGGCGGTAAGTGCGGCGAACAGCTTTCCCGGCAATCTACCGCGTACGCTCGAGCGCTCGAAGATCGGCGCGCTGACGGAGGCGATTGCGGACCGCTTCGGGGACCGGCCGGTCGTCTACAGGGCCGGCCGCTACGGCGTCGGCCCCAATACAGAGGCGCTGCTCGATGAAGCGGGCTACAAACTCGACGTCTCCGTGCGGCCCTATTTCGACTACCGCCCGGAAGGCGGGCCGAACTTCAGGAAGATCGCGCCCTTGCCCTATTGGACCGGGCCGGAACGGCGATTGCTGGAACTGCCGCTCAGTTCCACCTTTACCGGCGGACTGCGCGGGTTCGGGGAATCGGCATTCAGGCTGGCGGAGAAGGTGCCCCACCTGAACGGGCTGCTGTCGCGTGGGCGGCTGCTCAGCCGCATTGCGCTGACGCCCGAAGGCATCCCCGCGCGTGAGGCGGTCGAAGCGGTGGAGCATCTGATCGAGGCGAACACGCCGATCATCTCCATCTCTTTCCACTCGCCGTCGGTCGAACCGGGAAATACGCCCTATGTGCGCGACGAGGCCGATCTGAAGGCGTTTTTTGCCTGGTTCGATTCGGTTCTGGGGAAGCTCGGAGAACTCGGCGCGGAACCCATCGGTGTCGAAGAGTTCATAGCCACCTGCTTTCGCCAGTCGGGCGACGGCCCCGCGCTTGAAGACCGGGCGGCGGAGGCCTAGAGCGCGGGCATCGGCGGTGGGGCCTGTAGCTCAATGGTAGAGCTGGCCGCTCATAACGGCTTGGTTGGGGGTTCGAATCCCTCCGGGCCCACCAACTGTCCTTTGCAGGTCAGACGAACGGCTGGTCGAGGCTGGGCGGCGGCGTCGTGAAGAATTTCGGGCCTTCCTCGGTCATGTAGAAACAGTCTTCCAGCCGGACGCCGAACTCACCGGGAATGTACAGGCCGGGCTCGTTCGAGAAGCACATACCGGCAGCGAGCGGTTCGGTTTCGCCGTGGACGAGATTCACGGGCTCGTGGACGTCGAGACCGATGCCGTGCCCGGTGCGATGCGACAGGCCGGGAAGACGGTAGCCGGGCCCCCAGCCGAGGCTCTCGTAATAAGCGCGCACCGCATCGTCGACACGTCCGGCAGGGGTGCCGATCTGGGCCGCCTTCATGGCGATGTCCTGACCCTTTCGCATAGTCTGGAACACCTCCCGCTGGCGCGCGGTGGGCTCGCCGAAGACGCAGGTGCGCGAAATGTCGGAGCGGTATCCGTCCACGCCGCAGCCCCAGTCCATCAGGATAACCTGACCCGGCCCGACTTTCTCCACCACCTTCGACCCGTGCGGCAACGCGCTTCCCGGGCCAACCATCGTGCTGCCGGATGGGCCGGATCCGCCGCGTCCGACCAGTTCGGACGTCATGATCGCGTCGATGTCGGCGCCGGTCATGCCGCGCTCGATTTGCGCGCCCGTGGCCGCGTAGGCCGCTGCCGTGATGTCGTTGGCATGCTGCATAAGCGCCAGTTCAGCCGGAGACTTGCGCATGCGCAGCGCATTGACCACCGGCGCGCCGTTGACGATGCGCCGGTCGGCGTCGAGCGCCTGAAGGGCGTCGATCGCAAAGAATCGCACCGTTTCGTCGACCGCGAGCGGCCGGGCGGCCAGTCCCTTTTCCCCAAGCCAGTCATGGATCAGCTTCGCCGGGCTTTCATCCTCCTGCCAGACGCGCACCTCGGCAGGGACCACGAGCATTTCGCGAATGGACGGCTCTTCGAACCCGGGAGTGACGATCAGCACCGAGCCGTCGGCGCCGATGACGGCGGCCGTCAGCCGCTCGCTACGCCACTGCACGCCGGTGAAATAGTTGAGCGTGCTTCCCGCTTCGACGACCAAAGCGCCATCTCCGCGCGCCTGGAGCATATTGCTCGCCTTCTGCAGCCTCGCCTCGCGCTCCGCCGGGGCAATGGGGCAGGGCGGGCACCAAGGCGGCTACCTGCGGCCGTCTGTGCGTCGGCTGTCCGTGCCGCGGCTCTGGCGGCGGAAGGTAGGGCGAGCGCGGCTGCGCCGAACATACCCAGTCCCATGACCTGCCTGCGTTCCAGACGAATGCTCATCGCTTTCCCCTTTCAATCTCAAATGCGTCAGTCGGACGGGATCAGGCGCAGCGCGGTCTGGCGGCCGTCGATATAGTGGACTTCCTCGCCGTCGAAAAAGGCGTCTTCCTCGGTCTTGAACGTAACCTCCTGGCCGCCCCATTCCGGTACCGGATGGACGGCGTTCAGTTCGATCGAGAAGGCGACGTTCGGGCGAAGCAGATAGTCGCCCTTTTCGCTCGGTCCCTGATTGTCCCAGAACCCGATCGTCGTGCCGGCGCCGTGCCCGTGAAAACCGATGGGATGCGAGTAGATGCTCGGCGTCAGACCCTTCGAGATCGCCTCCTCGCGTGCGATTTCGAGTATCTGGTTGCCACTGAGACCGCTCTCGAAGGCGGCGGTCAGCACGTCCTGGACCGCGTTCGCCGCGGCGAGCCCGTCCTGCAGCCCCTGCGGCGCTTCGGTTTCGCCGGGCTTCAGGACGTAGGCGAGGTGCTGCGTGTCGGTATTGAGACCCAGATAGACGATGCCGAAGTCGGTCCAGATCAGGTCGCCGGGCTGGATGACCGCGTCGCCGCTCAGTTCTTCCTCTTCGCCTTCACGAATGGCGTGGACGGAGGGGTGGAACCAGGTCTGCAGCTTCAGTTCGGCGATCTTCTCGCGGTACCACCATTGGACGTCCGCAGTCGTCGTTACGCCGGGGGTGATGACATCGCGTGACAGCCCCTGCGCCAGGATCGCGTGCGCGGTGCGGACGACGTGCGGATAGAGCTCCATCTCGGCCGGGATGCGCGTCTCCAGCCAACCCACCGCAAGGTTTTCCCCCGAGACCGTCCGACTGCGATAGCGTTCTGGAAGTGCCTCCATCATGCCGTTGAACTGGCTGAGCGTCAGGCCGTCGCCGAAGGCGGTCAGCGGCGAGGTGTTGATGGCGATCTTCTCAGGGTCGCGCTCCTCTATGAGGTCGGCGAGCGCTTGCCACTGGTCGGGCTGGCTTTCCGGATCCCAGGCCGGCTCGAACAGACCGCCGAGGCCGTAGCGGCTGACCGTCAGCCGTTCCAGAGGCTGGCCCTCGCCCGGATCGTGGATGACCAGGATCGTGCGGCGGCGGGCGCGCATGCTGGTGGCGTTCAGCATGGTCGAAACGACGGGGTCTTCGAGATATTCCCGCGCGATCAGCACCCACATGTCGACGCCGTTCTCGCGCATCAGTTCGGGCACCACGCTATCGAGCCTCTCGGCCAGCCAGGCATCGCGGATCTTCGCGCGCTTGCGCAGCGGCATGATGTCCGGAATCTCGGGTGACGCCACCTCTTCCGCGCGCAGGTTCGAGACATACTCCTCTGCTGGGCTCTGTGCGTGCCCCGGCTGCGCGGCCGATAGCAGTAGCAGGGCGGAGACAGCCGAAAGCGCCCCGCCGAAAGGTTTCTGGACGCAGGACAAGCGGTGCGAACCGGCCATATCAGTTATTCCCCCTCTGCGCGCTGCCCTCCGCAGACGCTCCGAATTCGCGGCGAGACTGCGCCCCGGTTCGTTGCAAAGTCAAGCATTCCGCCACTGCCCGGCCATCCGTGAAAATCGCAGCGCGGCAACGCGCCGAATCAAGGCCTTCTGCGTGATCCGCTCGCCGTCACACCACCGGGGCGACCTGAAAGGACAAAGGACGATCGGTCTGGCTTGCAGTTCATGCTGTCATAGACAAATATAACAGCGATGTTTCGCCGTTTCTTTTCCCGCCCACAGGATGATGCCGCACAAGCCCCGGACGACCCGTTCGCGGGGGCTGGCGACGATTTAGACTATGCCGATGACGACGCCATGGCAGCGGAGCCGCCGAAATGGCGGCGTTATGCCCTTCGCGGCGCCGCCGGTGCTGCGCTGGCGCTGCTACTTCTGTTTGGCATCCTCGCCTGGACCGCACCGCTCGGAAAGGCGCTGGAGCCGTTGGAAGAGCCGGCCATCGTGCTCGAGGCCTCGGACGGCACCCCCATCGCGCGGCGGGGCCAGTACAAGGCGGAGCCCGTCGACCTCGCGGAACTGCCGCCGCACGTCTACAACGCCTTTGTCGCGATCGAGGACCGGCGCTTCTGGGGCCATTGGGGCATCGATCCGGTTGGCATCGCCCGCGCTGCCTTCACGAACGTCCAGGAGGGCGGCGTCGTGCAGGGCGGCAGTACCATTACCCAGCAGCTTGCCAAGACGGCCTTCCTGTCAAACGAGCGGTCGCTCTGGCGCAAGGCACAGGAAGCGGTCATCGCCCTGTGGCTGGAGCTCTGGCTGACCAAGGAGGAGATCCTCGAACGCTATCTGTCGAGCGTTTATTTCGGCGAAGGCGCCTGGGGTCTTCGCGCCGCCTCAATGACCTATTTCTCGAAAGTTCCGGGCGACCTCACGCTCGGCGAATCCGCAATGCTCGCGGGGCTGATGAAGGCTCCCTCGCGCCTGGCGCCAACGCAGAATTACGAGGCGGCGCGCGAGCGCGGAAAGCTCGTTATCGCGGCGATGAAGGAGCAGGAGCTGATCACCGATTCGGAATGGAACGCTGCGCGTAAGGCGCAGATGAACCCGGGGCGGGAAAATCTGCCTGTCGGGTCCTATTTTGCCGACTGGATTTCGCCGAAGGCCAAGGAGCGGCTGCGCGCGGGCTACGGCGAAACCCGCGTTCGCACGACGCTCGATTTCGACATGCAAAAGGCGGCGCAGCGGATCCTGACCGACCGGCTGAAGTCCTCCTCCGCGACGCAGGGGGCGCTGGTCGCCATGCGTCCGGACGGCCGTATCCTCGCGATGGTCGGCGGCACGGATTATGAAACCAGTGCCTTTAACCGCGCCGTGCAGGCGAAGCGGCAGTCGGGCAGCGCCTTCAAGCTGTTCGTCTATCTTGCGGCGATGAGGGAGGGCATGAACCCGAACAGCATGGTCGAGGATGCGCCCGTCCAGCTCGGCGACTGGACACCCAGCAACTATAATGACGGATATTCCGGACCGATCACGCTGGAGGAGGCGTTCGCCAAATCCTCGAATGTTGCCGCTGCGCGGATCGCCGACCGGGTCGGCGTCGGGGCGGTGAAAAAGGCCGCCCGCGATCTCGGCGTGGAGAGCGATTTGGGCGACGACCTTACCATCGCGCTCGGGTCCTCTTCGACGACGCTCCTCGAGATGACGGCAGCCTATGCGGCTGTGGCAGCGGGCCGCTATCCGGTCGAGCCTTATGGCATCGAGGAAGCCGAGGATGAGAGCTTCGGAGCCAGGCTCGGCCGTGCGCTTGGCCGGAAGGGCGGGCGGCTTGGCGAGCAGGAAGACATGCTGCGTCTTCTTCACGCCGTCATGGAGCGCGGCACCGGCCGCCGCGTGAACCTTGCTATCAATGCCTACGGGAAGACGGGTACGACGCAGGACAACCGCGATGCCGTCTTCATCGGCTTCGTTCCCGGCCTCGTGGTGGGCGTGTGGGTCGGCAATGACGACAACAGCCCGACGAACGGCGTTACGGGCTCCAACGTCCCCGCCGATATCTGGCGGCAGTTCGTGCTGGCCGCGTCGCCAGAGGCGCGCGCGGCGGAAGAACGGGCAAGACGCCGCGCGGCAGTGGCGGCGCGGCAGCGCGCGGAAGAAGAAGCTGCCCGCGAGGAGCGCGACCGGGGCATGGCGATCATCGGCGATATCGGCGATCTGATCGCCGGCGATTCTGATGCGGGCCGCCGTCTCCTGGAACGGGTCATGCGCGGCGAGCTGAGCGCGGATGCCGCCGCCGACCAGATCGAGCGCGAGGTGGACCGGATGCGCGACCTCTCGGAAGAGCGCGAAGAGCAGCTCGAAGATTTCGAGGACGAGTGGCGTGAAGCGCTTGAGACTTACGAGGAACTTGGTCCCGAGCAGTAGGCGGGCTGAGCACGGATGCCGCCGCCCTCAGTCCCAGCTTGCGGCAGCCTCGTCGTCCGAAGTGCGTGCCTCCACCCAGTGCGCGGTTCCATCCGCGGCGATCTCGCGCTTCCAGAAGGGGGCCCTGGTCTTCAGCCAGTCCATGAGGAAGCGCGCGCCGTCGAACGCTGCGGCCCGGTGACGAGAACTGACCCCCACGAAGACGATCGGTGCACCCGCCTGCAGAATGCCATGCCTGTGAATGACGGTTCCTGCTATCAGCTCGAACCGGCGCGCCGCCTCGCCGGCAATGCTCTCCATCTGCCGCTGCGTCATGCCGGGATAGTGCTGCAATTCGAGTTTGCTGCCCGGTTGCCCACGGACCAGCCCCGTGAAGCTGACCACGGCGCCTGCCTCTCCGTCGCTATTTGTTTCGAGCAGCTCGAGTTCGGCCGCGCTGTCGAACGGTCGCTCCTGTACGCGGCAGGCAATCGTCGGCGGCACCTCAGCCGCCCGTGACGGGAGGGAAGATTCCCAGCTCGCTGTCGTCGGCAAGCTCGGCGTCGAGCCCGACAAACACATGATCCAGTGCGAAACGCAGGCGGGAGGGATCGGCGAACGCCTCCCGATAGGCTGCATCTTCGCCTTCGAGCGCAGCGATCACGTCCGCGACCGTGCGAACCTCCGGACCGAATTCGCGCTGTTCGCTCTCGCGGCCGATAGCGTCTCTGGTGCTTGCGAAATAGTGCAGCTCGATTCGCATGTTACACCATGTGCTTCAGACCGGCGCGCAGATAGTCATAGCCGGTAATGGTGGTCATCGCGGCTGCGAGCCACAGGCAGACGATGCCGACTTCCCAGGCGGGCAGGGCGGGCATCACGCGCATGGCGAAGCCCTCCAGGATCAGCGCGCCGAGCGCGATCATCTGGAATGCGGTCTTCCACTTCGCCAGCCGACTGACCGGCACGGAGACCTGTACGCCGGCCAGAAACTCGCGCAGTCCCGATACGATGATCTCGCGCAGCAGGATGATAAGAGCCGCGATGGTGGCATAGCCGTCGACGATGTCGTTCTCGATCAGCATCACGATCGTTGCGCCGACCATGATCTTGTCGGCGATGGGATCGAGAAACTGGCCCAGTTTGGATACCGTCCCCTGCGACCGGGCCAGATAGCCGTCCAGATAGTCGGTCGCGCCGGCAAGGCAGAACAGGATGTACGCGATCAGATAGCCCAGCCATCCTGCCTGCCACATGCAGATCACCAAGATGGGTACGGCAAACAGCCGCGACAGGGTCAGCAGGTTTGGCAGGCTCGTCATCTGAATTATGTCCCTAGGGAAAGCGGGAATGAGCCACAAGAAATCAGGTTAGGAATCAGCCATGAATGTCAGCGAAGCCATTGCCAGCCGCCGCTCTGTGCGCGGATTCCTCGATGAACCGGTCGACGGTGATCTGATCCGCGAAATCCTGACCAAGGCGGCGCGCGCGCCGTCGGGCGGCAATCTGCAGCCTTGGCACATCCACGTCGTGGGCGGCAGCGATCTCGACAGTCTGAAGAACATCATGGCCGGGAAAGTGGCGGAAAACCCGCGCGGTGAGGAAACCGAATATGACATCTATCCGAAGGAGCTCGCCGACCCGTACCGGGCGCGCCGGTTCCAGGTGGGCGAGGACATGTATGCGCGGCTCGGCATCCCGCGTGAGGACAAGGCGCAGCGGCTGCAGTGGTTCGCCAATAATTTCAGGTTCTTCGGAGCGCCGCTTGCGCTGTTCTGCTATGTTCACCGGAACATGGGGCCGCCGCAATGGTCCGACCTCGGCATGTATCTGCAGAACGTCATGCTGCTGCTGCGGGAGGCCGGCCTCGACAGCTGTCCGCAGGAATGCTGGGCGGTCTACCCGAAGTCGATCTCGGAGTTTCTGGGCACCCCCGAAGAGCATATGCTGTTCACCGGCATGGCCATTGGCCGGAAGGATCCCGAGGCTGCGGTCAACCAGCTCGAGGCTGCCCGGGCTCCGCTCGAGGAATTTGCCGAGTTTCGCGGGATCTGAAGGTTCGCGAGCTCAGATGCGGCGCGGTCAGGCAACCAGCTGGACCACGATCCCGACCAGGCAGGCGATTAGCGCAAGGAGATTGGCCACCAGGCCGATCATGAACCCCGGGACGCGCTTTTCGGCAGCGATGTTATATCCGCGCACGAACAGGAACCGGCCGAGGGCGAATATGAACGCGTAGATTCCGCCCGCAAGATCGCCGTAGAGCGCGGACAGGATGGCGACGAGCGGCAGGAAGACCACGATCTGCTCGAGCGAGTTCTGGTGAGCGCGGAAGGCACGCACGAACCCGTCGGGCCCGGTCGTGGCAGGCACCTTCACTTCATATTTTCCGCGCGCGCGGCCCACCATGATCATCGCGTAGGCATAGGCAATAACCACGGCCAGCACGCCAAGCGATGTCAGCGGGTAGAATAACTCGTTCATGTACGCCCCTCCCCAAGGTTGGAGCGTATCTCTAGAACCAGGCGCGCAGTCCCACCAGTCCCACGAAGCCCGAGGGGTCCTCGCCTTCCTGTCGCGCCAGGTCGGCGGTCTCGCCGAGCCTCGCTTCATAGCCGACGCCGATATAGGGGGCGAATTCGCGCGCCAGTTCATAGCGCAGGCGAAGTCCCGCCTCGACCGACGAGAGTCCCGCGCCGATCCCCAGTTCAGGAACGTTCTGGGCAGCGAGGTTTGCCTCGAGCCGTGGTTGCAGGACTAGGCGCTGCGTCAGCCGTTGGTCATATTCGGCCTCGACCCGGCCCGTTAGGTCCCCGCTATCCGAGAGAAAGAGCGCCGCGTCGACTTCGAACATATAGGGAGCCAGCCCCTGTACCCCGGCCACCGCATAGGTGCGGTCGCGCGGCGCGGCATCATATCGTGCCCCCAGCTGCAGGTCGAAGAACGGGCCGATGGCGTGGCTCCACAATGCCTGAACCTCGGCGCTTTCCAGCTCTCCGTTCCAGCTGCCTTCGCCTTCCGATTTCAGCATCAGACGGTCTAGGTCGCCGCCATACCAGGCCTGTACGTCCCACAGATACGCCTCTTCTTCGCCGATCCGGGCTTCCAGCCGCTCGGCCATGAGGGTGCCGAAACGCGCCTCGCCATTATTGCGCCAGACCTGCTGCCGCGCCGGGGCCATCCTCGCTTCGCCCCAGATCAGGTCGGCGGCATGTTCGGGCCCTTCGAAGGCGCGCGGCGGAGGACCCGCCTCTGCGGCCGAGGCAGCGGGGCGATCATGCCCCATCTGCGCGTGGTCCATCGCCCCGTGATCCATCGCCTCATGGTCCATCGGCTCATGGGCCATCGGCTCATGGGCCATTGTCTCGTCGGACGCCCCGCCATGGCCTTCATGTTGGGCGAGGGCCGGGGTCGCTGCGGCGAGCAGAAGCGCGGCGGTGAGAAGCCCGCGCCTCATCATGCCGTCTCCGGAAACGGGCGGACCGTGACGGTCTGCATCATGCCTGCATGCATGTGGTAGAGAAGGTGGCAGTGAAAGGCCCAGTCGCCGGGCTCGTTCGCGGTCAGGTCGAACACCGCCTTCGATCCCGGCTGGACGATCAGCGTATGCTTCAGAGGCTGATGCAGTTCGTCCGCACCGTTCACCAGCTCGAAGAAATGACCGTGCAGGTGAATCGGGTGGGCCATCATGGTGTTGTTCACGAGCGTCACGCGGACGCGCTCGTCATAGCCGAAGCGGATGGGGTCGTCGGTCACCGCCGAGAATTTGCTGCCGTCGAAGGACCACATGTAGCGCTCCATATTGCCGGTCAGATGGATTTCCATCTGTCTGTCCGGGGCGCGCCGCGGATTGGGTCGTTTCGAGCGAAGGTCGGTGTAGTGCAGCACCCGGTGATCTACGCTGTCGAGGCCCAGACCGGGAAAATCCATGCGGTTCGCGGGCATGGGCGCGACCATGTCGACACCGGGTCCCGCCTTCACATCCGGTGGCAGCTTCGACACGTCGCGCATGTCGTGCGACATCGGCTGCGCGGAGGCGGCGCCATCGTTTCCCGAACCGTGACCCATTGACCCATGATCCATTGCTCCATGGTCCATGCTCGCCATGCCCATGTCGGCCATGGTGAGGGTCGGCGTTTCGCGCAGCGGCGGCACCGGTGCGCGGCGACCCGGCCGGGACGTAAGCGTCGCGACCCCCATACCCGAACGGTCCATGGCCTCGGCAACCAGCGTGTGGGCTCCCTCGCCGGGCTCGACGACGACGTCGTAGGTTTCCGCCACGCCGATCTGCAGCTCGTCGACCGTGACGTCCTCGACATCCTGGCCGTCCGCCTGAATGACCGTCATCGGCAAGCCGGGCATCCGCAGGTTGAAGAAGGTCATTGCGCTGCCGTTGATGACCCGCAGGCGGACGCGCTCGCCGGGGCGAAACAGGAATTCCAGATCGTCCGCGGGCCCGTGACCGTTCACCAGGAAGGTGTAGGTTGAGCCGGTGACGTCGGAGATGTCGCGCGGGTTCATCCTCATCCCGCCCCACATGACCCGCTCGGCCAGCGGCATGTCGCCCTCGGTTGCCGTCTGCATCTGGTAGTTGAAGTAATGCTCGCCCACCTTCAGCTTTCGCATCACCTCGTGCGGGTGCAGCGGCGTGAATTCGGACAGCAGCACGACATAGTCGCGGTCGAAGCGCGAATCCGACCCGTCGGCGGCTTCGACGACGATTGGCCCGTAATGGCCTGCCTGTTCCTGCAGCCCAGAATGGCTGTGCCACCAGTAGGTGCCGGCCTGGCGGACGGGAAATTCATATGAGAAGGTTTCGCCGGGCCGGATGCCGGGAAAGCTGACCCCGGGCACGCCGTCGAACTGGAAGGGCACGAGCAGTCCATGCCAGTGGATCGAACTGTCCTCGTCCAGATTGTTGGTGACGTGCAGGCGGACATTCTGCCCCTCGCGCAGGCGAACGAGCGGCCCCGGAATCGTCCCGTTGATGGCAAAGCCGTGTCCGCTTCGCCCGCCGGTGCCGAAGGATGCGCGGCCGATTTCCATGTGGATATCCTCCCCCGACAGGCTGCCGAAGCCGCGGGCGGCGGTGGGGACCGTCATCCCGCGCGCCCAGGCGGGAACTGGCAGGGCGGTTCCCGCGACCAGGCTGGCCGCGCCGGCGAGGAAGGAACGTCTGGGAAGAATCACGCGAAGGTCCATCTATTGAATGGCAGCCGGGGCGGCGGCATATAGATACCCCCACGGGGTATATTCAAGGGTGGAACGATGAGTAGTAACCGCAGGCAGGAGAAGGTTAATCGCCTCAACCGCGTTGCGGGACAGGTGAAGGGCCTAGCCCGGATGGTTGAGGAAGACCGCTACTGCATCGACATCCTGACCCAGATGCAGGCGGTGAAGGCCGCGCTCCGCCGCGCGGAGGACGAGATTCTGAAGGATCACGCCGCGCACTGCGTCGCCGACGCCATCGAAACCGGGGATGCCGCCGCGCAGAAAGAGAAGTTCGACGAACTGATCGCGCTGTTTTCGAAGACGAAGGCTTAGCGGCCGCGGCAAGGCCTTCGCCGCCGAGCGTGAAGATGATCAGCGCCGTCCGGTTTAGGGCGGGCTCCGCGCAGAAAGGTTATTTCTCTTTGGCGGCGGGCCGCATGGGGCCGGTCGAGCCGGCGCTGCGTAGCAGGAGATATCCTGCAAGTGCGGCGATGGTGGAACCACTGAGAACGCCGAGCTTGACCGCATCCACCCGGGGGGCGTCTGCAAAGGCGAGGTTGCCGATGAACAGGCTCATGGTGAAGCCGATAGCCGCCAGCAGAGACAGGGCGTGCAGTTGCCGCCAGCTTACCTCTTCCGGCAGTTGAGCGAGACCCAGGCGAATGGCCACCCAGCCGAACCCGAAGATGCCGAGCTGCTTGCCTATGAGCAGGCCGGCCGCGATGCCCAGCGGCAGCGGGTCTAGGAAGTCGCCCAGGCTGAGGCCGGCAAGCGAAACTCCGGCGTTGGCGAAACCGAAGATGGGGATCACGAGAAATGCCACCCAGGGATGAAGGGCATGCTCCATGCGCTCCAGCGGGACTTCGCCGCGCGCGTGCATGGGGATGGTAAGGGCAGCGGCGACCCCGGCGAGCGTAGCGTGAACGCCGGATTTCAGAACGAACACCCACAGAAGCAGGGTCAGGAGAACATATGGAATGCTGCTGGCGAGGCGCATGCGGTTGCAGAGCACCAGTCCGGCAAACGCCCCCGCTGCCCCGGCGAGCATCGCGACCTCGATCTGGCCGCTGTAGAAGATGGCGATGATCAGAATGGCGCCGATATCGTCGATGACGGCGATGGCGAGCAGCAGCGCTTTCAGCGCGGCAGGAACGCGCGACCCCAGAAGCGACAGGATGCCGAGTGCAAACGCGATGTCGGTCGCTGCCGGAATCGCCCAGCCGGACATGGTCGCGGGATTGCCGCCGTTGAACAGCAGGAAGATGATTGCGGGGACGGCCATTCCGCCGATCGCAGCGATGAGGGGAAGCGAAGCGCGATCCCAGCTGCTGAGCTGACCTGCCAGGAGTTCACGCTTCACCTCCAGGCCAACGAGGAAGAAGAACACGGCCATGAGGCCGTCGTTGATCCAGAGCAGCGATGGCTTGTCGATGGAGAACGCCCCGGCGCTGATCGCGATCGGCAGCTCGAGCGCGGCCGCGTATGTGCCCGCGAGCGGACTATTGGCGACCACCAGTGCAAGCGCGGCTGCGGCAATAAGGACGATTCCGCCCGCGCTTTCCTTCTGCAGGAATTCACGCAGCATGGGTGCGTAGGAGATCGGCATGGCGTCCGCTACCTTCGGTTTCAGCGATGGGGGAGCAGTTCAGGCCTCTTTGAAAAGACCTGAACTGCGAGAATGTTAAGCCGGCTGTAGCTGCGGCTGTGGCTGCGGCGCGGCCGTGCGCGCGGCGCGGTGAAGCAGGTCCTTCACTCTCAGCTTCATCCGCTTCAGCCGGGTCAGCGCCAGATTGTCCGGCAATGGACGCTTCAGCTCACGACGTAACTCGTCGTCAATTCGCTGGTGCATCTCGTTAAGGCGAAAAATTCGGGCCGTCATCGTCAGTCTCCTCTCAGGGAAGGCGTTTCGATCGATCGGTCTCGCCGATGCCCATTCAGAGGAGTACGACCTCGCCCTTAGCGCATCGGCAATTCCGATGCGGTCCGACATCACGAGCGCTCGAAGAGGCTCGCCAGAGGGGCCCGGTCCGCACGGTATGAACTGGGAATCCGGCGAATTGGTTTCAATGGCGGGGCGGGAATCTCACCCCGCGGGGTGGAAATGGTCATAGACCTTTCGCGCGACCGTATCCGAAATCCCCGGCGCATCCATCAGCTGGTCGAGCCCCGCGGATCGCACGGCCTTGGCGGTTCCGAAATGCATCAGCAGCGCGCGCTTTCGTGCCGGACCGATGCCCGCAATCTCATCGAGCGGCGAGGCGCCGATCGCTTTCGACCGCTTCGCGCGGTGCGCGCCGATGGCGAAGCGGTGCGCTTCGTCGCGCAGCCTTTGTAGGTAGAACAGCACGGGGTCGTTCGGCGGCAGGGTCAGTTCGCGGCCGTCTTCCATGTAAAAGGTCTCGCGCCCGGCATTGCGGTCCGGTCCCTTCGCCACGCCCACCATGGGAATGTCCTCGACGCCGCATTCCTGCGCGATCTCCATCGCCGCCGACAGCTGGCCCTTGCCGCCGTCGATCAGCACCAGGTCGGGCCACTGACCCTTGGACTTGTCCGGATCGTCCTTCGCCAGCCGTGCGAAGCGCCGCTTAAGAACATGCCGCATCATGCCGAAATCGTCCCCCGGCGCGATGCTCTCATCCCTTATGTTGAACTTGCGATAGGCGTTCTTCTGGAAGCCTTCGGGCCCGGCCACGATCATGGCGCCGCCTGCGTTCGTACCCTGGATATGGCTGTTGTCGTACGTTTCGATACGCTTCGGCGGCTCGTCGAGCTCGAACAGTTCGGCGACCTGCCGCAGCAGCTTCGCCTGAGTCGTCGATTCGGCAAGGCGCCGGTCGAGCGCTTCCACGGCATTGCGCTGGGCTTGCTCGACCAGCTTGCGCAGCGGGCCGCGCTGCGGGCGTTTGATCGCCACCTTGCGCGTCGCGCGTTCGTTCAGGGCCTCGGCGATCAACTCGCTTTCGGGAAGCTCGCGGTCGAGCAGGATCTTCGGCGGCACGGGCATGTCCTCGTAGAACTGCATGACAAAGGCGCTCAAGACGTCAGCCAGGTCTTCGCCGGTGACATTCTTGGGGAAGAAGGCGCGGTGACCCCAATTCTGTCCGCCGCGAATGAAAAAGGCCTGGATGCAGACCTGGTTCGCCTTTGCCGCGAGCGCGATAACGTCGGCATCGCGCGCGCCCTCCGCCGTGCCGGACTGGCCCTGGATGAAGGTCAGCGCGCGCAGCCGGTCGCGGTAGACGGCGGCGAGCTCGTAATCCTGCTTCTCGGCGGCCTCCTGCATGGCGTCGCCCAGCTTGCGCTGGACTGCCTGCGACTTGCCGGCGAGAAAGTCCTTCGTGTCGCGCACAAGCTCCGCATAGCCGTCTTCGTCGATCTTGCCGGTGCAGGGCGCGGAACAGCGGCGAATCTGGTGCAGCAGGCACGGACGCGATCGGTTGTTCATGTAACTGTCGGAACAGGAGCGGAGCAGAAACACCTTCTGCAGTGCGTTCAGCGTCCGGTTCACCGACCCGGCGCTCGCAAATGGCCCGAAATAGATGCCCTTGCCGCGCCGCGCGCCGCGATGCTTGCGGATTTGCGGGAAGTCGTGATCCTCGCGCAGGAAGATGAAGGGAAAGCTCTTGTCGTCGCGCAGCAGCACGTTGAAGGCGGGGCGAAAGCGCTTGATCAGCTGGGCTTCCAGCAGCAGCGCCTCGGCCTCCGTATGGGTGGTCACCACCGTCATCGAGCGGGTGAGGGCAACCATGCGCTGGAGCCGTTTGGGCAGCTGCTTGATCTGCGTGTAGTTCGTTACGCGCGCGCGGAGGGATCTCGCCTTGCCGACATAGAGGACGGTGCCCTCCGCATCCTGCATGCGATAGACGCCCGGCCGGCCCGGCAGCGTCTTCACGACATTGCGGATGGCCGCCGCGCCCAGTTCCAGGTCGGGCGTATCCTTGCCGCGTACGGCATAGGTCGCCTGCTCCTCGGAGAATCGGTCGGGGCTTTGCGGGCTGTCGGTCACGATATGCTGGATTTGGGCCGCCCGGCACTGGACCGCAAGGCGCGGCTGCGCGTAAGGGCGGCGCCATGACATCGACCCTGCAATTGCAGGTACAGGACGTCGAACTGATGGTCCTGACCGGCATCTACTCCGAGGAAACCAAGCTTCCGCAACTCCTGCGCGTGTCGGTGTTCGCCGATCTGGACGCGCCGGACCGCTTCACGCACGACATGAAGCTGTCGGAGTCGAAGAACTATATGGACCTGAAGGATGCGGTGCTGACCGTCTGTCCCGAGGGCGTGCACTTCACCCTGGTCGAGGCGGTGGCCGACGCCATCATCGACCGCCTGCTCGAGGACGACCGCGTCAGAAAGGCGACGGTGCGCATCGTGAAGGTGGCGATCAGCGAGAATGGCGAATCCATCGGCATCGAGAGGATGCGCAGCCGGTGAGGCGCGCCCGGTGAAGCTTGCGCTCGTCACCGGCGGAACGCAGCGCCTCGGGGCGGCCATCGCGGCGCGCCTGGCGGCGTCCGGCTATGCGCTCGCCTTGCACTATCGCAGCGAGGGCGAGCTGGACCGCGAGCTTAGCGCGGCAATCCGGCGCGAGGGTGTCGCGGCGCGCGAGTTTTCGGCGGACTTCGGCGAGGAGGGCGCGCCCGCTCAGTTGATCGATCGGGTGCGCGGCGAATTCGGGCACGCGCCGACACTGCTCGTCAACAGCGCCAGCATGTTCGGCAGCGACGATTTCGAAACGACGGGGCTGGCCGCGCTGACGGAACATTTCCGGGTGAATGCCGCCGCGCCGATCCTGCTTGCGCAGTCTTTCGCTTCTGCGCTGGGCGGGACGGCGGGCGCGGTGGTGAACATTCTCGATCAGCGGCTCGTGCAGCCTCATGGCGACAATTTCGCCTACACCGTGGCGAAGTTCGCGCTCGCGGGCGCCACCGAGATGCTGTCGCGCATTCTCGCCCCGGGGATAAGAGTGAACGCCGTAGCTCCCGGCCTCACCCTGCCGACCGGCGACTATGACGGCGCGCAGCTTGAGAAGGTGCGGAAGGCCATGCCGCTCGATCGCCTGCCGTCACCGGAGGAGATCGCGGACGCCGCGGCGTATCTGGCCGACGCCTCCTCCGTGACCGGCCAGACCATATATGTCGACGGCGGAGCGCGGCACCGTTACTTCCCGCGCGATTTCGACCGGCTGTAGCGATGCTTCGCGCGCGACCTCAGCGCAGCGCCGCCTGTTCGAAGTTCCGCTCGCACCCGCCCAGCGCCTCGCGCGCGGCCTGATAGTCGGCGCGCAGGGCGTCGGCGTCGCGGCTTCCCTCCAGCACCTCGCCGGGCAGGGATTCCGGCAGCGAACAGGCGAGCACGAGCGCTGGGAGCGAGCCGCGCTCCGGCGGCGGTGCATTCGGGTCTATGATGTCGCCGGTTGCCACGCTCACCCGCGGCGCCTGACCCGGGCGGCGCAGTACGACCAGCGACAGGGGACGCCCTTCGCCCGTTCGGACGAAAATCTGGCTTTCCGATTCGCCGGCGATCGTTCCCGGTACGTGAAAAGCGGACGTGACGGCGGCGTCGCCGAGGGTCAGTCCCCGCATCTGGGCGCGGTTGTTCAGAAGCTTTCGCACGGCCTCGTCCGTCCCGCCGGACCATGACTGCTGGCCATATTTGTGCGCCAGCGCGAATTCGCCAGGGCGGTGTTCCGGACCGAGGAACAGCATCACCTCTTCGCCTTCGAGGCGCGGGGCCCGGCCCCGCCGGGTTTCAGGTACGTCCACGAGATACCGGATATCGCCGGGAACAGCGCCCGGGGCTGCCAGCACGGCCACCACCTCGGCCTCGACCAGCAGACGCCGAAATCCCGGAGCGAGACCCGGCGCGCGCTCTGCGCGGACCTCGTCGGTATCGGCAATTCTGGCACGCACGATCGTGGCCGCGGCGAGGGTGAGTTCGGCGAGATCCGCCGTCGCGGCGACGGGAATCTCCACCGCCGGCTGGGCTTGCAACGGGAACGTAACAATCGTTGCGCTGCTCGCAACGAAAAGCGCTAGACCGCTGACGGATCTGAAGAACATCCGGAAATCCCCTCTTAATTCCTGCACATATTGGCGCCGATCGAAGGCGAACTGGCATTTCGTATACTAATTTGATCTCTGACTAGAAACGCGCTTGCGGGCCCAAAGGGGCCAAGTTAGGACAATCGGCAATGGGACAGGGAGAAGCGAACCTTTCGGGGTTCCGGCATTTTCGTTTCAGCTCCTGTTCGATTTCTGTAGAGAGCGGTCTCTAGGGGAGACCGCTGTAACTATCGTAGGGAGTGCCGCCGAGCGATATGGCTTATGCAGATGAACCAGGGATGAGCACCAAGCGACTGATCTCGCTTGTTCTCGTCGGCCTGATTCACGTTTTTCTTGGATATGCGGTCATTTCCGGACTGGCCTTGAAGGCCGTGAAGGTAGTGACCGGACCGCTCGAGACCTTTGAGGTCGAGGAGCCGCCCGAAGTCGAGGAAGAACCGCCGCCCCCACCGGAGCAGCTGGAGGAAATTCCGCCTTATGTTCCGCCGCCCGACGTGGTCGTGGAATCGTTGCCGCCGCCGCCGGCGCCGGTGACGACGGTACGGACGCCTCCGCCGCCGGCCCCGCCGCCGCGCGTCGTGGTGCCGCCGGCCCCGCCGCCTCCGCCGCCGCCGCCGCCGCCGCCTGCTGGCCCGACGCGCGATCCTCGACCGATCACGAACCGGGGCAATTTCGGCTTCGGTGCTCAGGATTATCCCAACGCCTCGGCCCGCGCCGAAGAAGAGGGTACCGTGACGATCTCGCTGTTGGTGGATACGCGAGGCCGCGTGGTGGACGGATCCTGCCAGGTGGTTTCATCGAGCGGCTTCGACCGTCTCGATCGCCAGAGTTGCCGATTGGCCGAGCGCCGGTTCCGTTTCGAACCCGCCCTCGACAACGGCGAGGAAGTGCAGGCCCGCTTCACGCAGGCCTTCCGCTGGCAGCTGCCTGACTGAGTTCAAACAGACGTAGTAACGAACCTTCTCCAAAGGGGATAAAGATGACCTTCAACTTCGCATCGCTCGCCGGCAAGGCGACCATTGCGGCCGGCGCCCTTCTCGTAAGCGTTCCCGCCTATGCCGCTGAAATCGAAACCGACAATCCGTACGGCCTGCTGCCGGCGCTGAAGCAGGGCGGCCCGATCGCCTGGTTCCTGTTCGGCGTTCTTCTGATCATGTCGCTCGGCACCTGGTACATCCTGTTCACCAAGTATCTCGACCAGCGTCGCATCATGAAGGAAGCGAAAGAGGTCGATAAGAAGTTCTGGAGCGCGCCGAGCCTTCGCGAAGGTGCGTCCAAGCTGCCGAAGAATTCGCCCTACCGCATGATCGTCGACGACGGCCTGCGTGCTTCCGAGCACCATGAAGGCCGCCTGACCGACAAGATCGACGAACATGAGTGGGTGACGATGTCGCTCGAGCGCTCGCAGGCCTCCATCGCCGCGAAGCTCGCCGGCGGTCTCAGCTTCCTCGCGTCCGTCGGTTCGACTGCACCGTTCGTCGGCCTGCTCGGCACCGTCGTCGGCATCTACCGCGCCCTTATCGGTATCGGTGTTGCCGGTCAGGCGTCGATCGACAAGGTCGCCGGTCCGGTCGGTGAGGCACTCATCATGACCGCGCTCGGCCTGTTCGTCGCGGTTCCGGCCGTGCTTGCCTACAACTGGCTGCTGGGCCGCAACAAGGACGTGCTGAAGCACCTGTCGCACTTCGCCGACGACGTGCACGGCTTCCTCGTTTCGGGCAGCCGCGTCAGCACGACGACGACCTCGGCAGCGCCGAGCAGCGCGACGGCGGGTGTCCGTAGCGCGGGTACGGCGTCGACCGGTTCGACGACCAAGACGCCCGGCACGACGAACCCTGCCACGACGACCACGACCAAGAAGACCAGCTAAGCCGGATGGCGAACCGGCGGCGCGTCATGTGCTGCCGGTTCGTCCCGCTTCGCTAGTTTTGTAAGACAGGTCACAGACGGGAACCCTACCCTATGGGAATGTCAGTCGGAGAAGCAGCAGACGACGCGCCGATGGCGACGATCAACACGACGCCGCTCGTGGACGTCATGCTCGTTCTTCTCATCATCTTCCTCATCACCGTTCCGGTGGTCATTCAGACGGTCCCGCTTGAGCTGCCCAATGTGCGGTCGACGGCGACCACGACGAAGCCGGAAAATGTCAGCCTTTCGGTCAACGCCCAGGGCGACGTCTTCATCGGCCAGGCCCGCATGGACGATTATGAGGAGCTGCGCCGGACGCTGGTCGCACGCCTTGAGGAATATATCGATGAGGCCGGCGGGCCCGGGAACGTCACGGAACTTCCCGAGGTTCATATCCGCGGCGATGCAGGCGTCGAATATCAGAATATCGGCGGCGTCATCTACACCGTACAGCGTGCGGGCTACATCAAGATCGCGTTCATTTCCGAGCCGCCTGCCGGCAACGTTTCGCGCGCGATTTACTAGGAGGCTAGCACACCATGGCCATTTCAATGGGGAGCACGGGCGGCGACGCGCCGATGGTGGAGATGAACACCACGCCGCTGATCGACGTCATGCTCGTGCTCCTGATCATGTTCATCATCACCATTCCGATCCAGACGCACGCGGTGAAGCTCGACCTGCCGGTCGATTCGCAGGATCCGCCGCCCGAGGATGTGGTCGATCCTGTGATCAACCGCATCCGCGTCGACTTCCTGAACGAGATCTACTGGAACGATCAGCAGGTCTCGCCGTCGCAGCTCGAGGCGTATTTCCGTCAGTCTGCGGACATGGATCCGGAGCCGGAAATTCACATTCGTCCGGACGCGCTCGCCCGCTACTCGGTGGTCAGCGAGATCATGGCTTCGGCCTCGCGTAACGGCGTGACGAAGATCGGCTTCGTCGGCAACGAGGCGTACGCCAGCTTGCAATAGGCGGTACCGCATCGAGACATCAAAAAGGGGCGGGCCCGGCGGGCTCGCCCCTTTTTTCATGCCGGAAACAGTCTTGAGTCTGCCGTGGGTCGGCGCCCCTGTTGATCGAGTCGGCGCGCCAGCAGCTCGCGGCGTCACGAACCGTGGGTGCGGATGAACTCCTCGACCACCGGGGCAATCTGCGTGCGCCATTTGGAGCCGTTGAAGATGCCGTAGTGACCGACACCTTCGGCCATATAGTATTTCTTCTTCTCGTCGGGCAGGTTCTTCGCCAGCGTCAACGCTGCCTTCGTCTGGCCGATGCCGGAAATATCGTCACGTTCGCCTTCGACCGCCAGCAGCGCGACACCGGTGATTGCGGAGGGGTCTACCGGCTTGCCGCGATGGGTCATCTGGCCCTTGGGCAGCAGGTGCCGCTGGAATACGACGTCGACCGTCTGCAGGTAGAATTCCGCCGTCATGTCGCAGACAGAGCGATATTCGTCGTAGAAGATCTTGATGCGTTCGGCGGAGTCCTCGTCGCCCTCGATCAGATGTTTGAACATCTCCCAGTGGCTCATCATGTGATCGCCCAGGTTCATCGACATGAAGCCGCCAAGCTGCATGAAGCCGGGATAAACCTGCCGCATGGCGCCGGGATAGTAGGCCGGTACCGTCGCGATGGCATTCTGTTCGAACCAGGCATGCGGCTTGTTCGTCGCCATGCCGTTGACCGAGGTGGGGCATTCACGCGTGTCGATCGGCCCGCCCATCAGCGTGACGGTGGCGGGCAGGGCTTCGTTCTTCTGACCGCTCATCAGCGCGACGGCCGCATAGACGGGCACCGAGGGTTGGCAGACGGCGATCACATGCGCGCCGGCGCCGATCGTCTCGAGGAACTGGATGACATAGTCGATGTAATCGTCGAGATCGAAGCTGCCTTCGGACAGCGGCACCAGTTTCGCGTCGCGCCAGTCGGTGACGTAGACGTCATGAAGGGGGATCATCCTCTCGACCGTGCCGCGTAAGAGAGTGGCGAAGTGTCCCGACATGGGGGCGACGATCAGCACGCGGGGCTGGCCCTTGTTGCCGCCATCCTTCTTCACGAACCGCTTTAGCTGGCCGAAGGGCAGTTGCAGCGCGGTTTCTTCGGTCACTTCGTAGGTCTTGCCGTCCCATTCGACTTGTTCCAGACCGAACGGCGGCTTGCCGCGGGGTTCGGCAGCGTGTGCGAACACGTCGAGCGCGGATGCCAGCACCAGTCCGCCGCCGAAATAGGCGAAGGGGTTTGCCGGATTCGTCAGCATGTTGGCGGTCATCTGGGCGGTTGCACCGGCGCCGGCCAGCATGGCGCGTTGCATCTCGTAGGCGGAATACAGCATATGGTCCTCCGGATAAGGCGGCTTTTGTGCGCTGCAACATCAACGAATGCAAGAGAGGCGTGGCTCCATGACAATCTCGGGTCTGCAGGGGCGTACTGCCCTTATAACCGGTTCCACCAGCGGCATCGGGGCCGCCATCGCTGAAAAAATGGCGGCGGCCGGCGCGAATGTCGTCCTGAACGGCTTCGGCGACGCCGGGGAGATCGAGGGCCAGCGCAGCGCTCTCGAGCGCGACCACGCTATTCGCGCCATCTACATCAACAAGGATCTTTCGAGCGGGTCCGAGTGCCGGGCGCTCGTCGCCGAGGCGGCAGCGCAGCTCGCGCCGCCCGACATTCTGGTCAACAATGCCGGCATCCAGCACGTCGCCGCCATCGACGAGTTCCCGCCGGAAAAGTGGGATGCGATCATCGCGATCAACCTGACGAGCGCGTTTCACACGATCGCCGCCGCGCTCCCGGCGATGAAGGACGCGGGCTGGGGCCGCATCATCAACATCGCGTCGGCGCAGGGTCTTGTCGGCAGTCCGTTCAAGTCCGCCTACAACGCGGCGAAGCACGGCATCATCGGGATGACCAAGTCGGTTGCGCTTGAAGTGGCGCGCACGAAGATCACCGTCAACGCCATCTGTCCGGGCTATGTGCGGACACCGCTCGTCGAAGGGCAGGTGGCCGACCAGGCCAAGGCGCACGACATGTCGGAGGAAGAGGTGATCGAGAAGGTCATCCTCGATGCGCAGCCCAACAAGGAATTCGTGGAGCCCGGTCAGCTCGGCGACTTTGCGGTGTTCCTGTGCACCGAGGCGGGCAGCAGCTTCACGGGCGCGGCCTTGCCCATGGATGGCGGCTGGACGGCACGCTAAGGCTGGATGGAGCGAAGGGGAGGGCCACAATGGCAAAGCTGAAGCTGAATTATGTCGAACTGCCGGTGACCGACAGCGAACTGGCGGCGAGCTTTTACGAGAAGGCGTTCGGAGTGGATTTCGAGCGCTTCGGCCCGACCTATGCCGGAACGGTCAAGGCTCATGCCGACCTGGGCCTCGACGGCGACAGTCACCTGACGGCGCCGCTGCCGAACTTCGAGACCGACGATCTCGAGGGCGCACTTGAACAGATCGAGGCGGCGGGCGGGAAAATCGTCCACCCGATCTTCGAGTTTCCCGGCGGACGACGGTTTCATTTCGCCGACCCCGATGGACATGTGATCGGCGTCTGGCAGCCGGCCGAGGAGGACGACTGAGCGCTTCGTCCGGCTAGCCTTGAGAGGGTTCAGACGGGTCCGCCTTCGTGAGCTTGCCGTAGAGCCGCGTGAGCGGCGTCCCGGTAACCCCATGAACAGCGACCGAGAAGGTGATGGTCAGGCTGATGAGCGGCCATAGCACCGGCGAGGCGCCGTGCTTGGCGGCATAGGCGGCGTAGAACAGCGCCGCGACGCCGACAGGTCCGAACCACCCTGCGAACAGCGCCTCCCTGCCGCTGGTGTAGGGCCGGCCCACCAGTTGCAACAGCAGCCAGACCGGCGCGCGCCGGAACAGGATGAGGGCGCCGGCCGCTGCGAAGAGCGGCCAACCATGTTTCAGCCAGTCGCCGACGGGCAGGATCAGGCCGAACAGAATGAACACCGGAAGGGTCAGCGAACGGTCGACGGCATCCTGGAAATGCTCGTGCTGCTCCTGATGTTCGTCCGCCATGGCCTGGTTCAGGACCAGACCGGCGACGAACACGGCGAGGACGCCGTCGGCGTGCATCAGCGCCGCCGCGGCGAGCGCCAGGAAGGCGAGCGCGAGCGTAATGCCGGTGAGCGCCTTCTGTTCGCTGAATCCGTGTTTGTGACCGACAGAGAAAACGCGGCCCGTGACCTTTCCCAGAACCCAGCCAGCCAGCAGCGCGGCCAGCACTTCCCAAGCGAGGATGGCCAGCGAGCGCTGGGCGTCACCGCCGCCTGGGTCCATGAGGAACAGGGGCAGCAACACCATGGGGAGCGCCAGACCGTCATTTGCGCCGCTTTCCGCGGTGATCATGTTCGGCGTGCGCGGCGGCAACTGCTCGTCGGCGAGGCGTCCCGCGACGATGCTCCGCGCGAGCACCGGGTCGGTGGGCGTGACGATGGCGCCGGCGAGCAGGGCCATAAGCAGCGAGAGGTCGAGGAACAGATAAGCAATCCCCGCGGACGCCGCCCATATCAGCGCCATTCCGGGAAGCAGGATCCATCCCATGGCTTTCCAGTGGCCGCGGAAATAGCCGGGTGGCAGCGACAGAGCGGCGCTCATGACGGACAGCGCCAGCGTTGCCCGCGCCATCTGCTCTACCCAGGAGGCGTGAGCGTCGTTTGCGACCGGATCGAGCGATGCGAGGTGAAGGCCGTATGGCCCCAGCATCAGGCCTACCGCCACGCAGACCATCGCTTCAGAGCCCCACAGCTTCGTCTTGATCCAGCCGCTCGTCAGGGTCAGCACCAGAACGGTGCCGGCCGCGATGGCGAGGGCGAGGTTGACGGTCTCCATGCTGCCGGACGGCTAAGCGTGGCCGGCCGCCGCCCGCAACTACCTGGATGCCCTGTGCAAGACCATGACCTTGCGCGCGGATTGCGTTCCCGGCTTTCACCCGCCGCTGCTCTGCACTACATGCCACCGCTATGACCGCAACGAACGACATCCGCCGCAGCTTCCTCGACTATTTCGCCTCGGACGCCCACGAGATCGTGCCGTCGGCGCCGCTCGTTCCCCAGAACGATCCGACGCTGATGTTCGTCAATGCCGGCATGGTGCCGTTCAAGGACGTCTTCACCGGGCGCGAAACGCGCGGATATTCCCGCGCCACCTCGGCTCAGAAATGCGTGCGCGCGGGCGGCAAGCACAACGACCTCGAAAATGTCGGCTTTACGGCACGACATCATACCTTCTTCGAAATGCTGGGGAATTTCTCCTTCGGCGATTATTTCAAGGCGCAGGCGATCGAGCATGCCTGGACGCTGATCACGAAGGAGTGGGGCATTCCGGCCGAGAGGCTGACGGCAACGGTCTTCCATACCGACGACGAGGCGTTCGACCTGTGGCGCAAGATTTCCGGACTTCCGGAAGAACGCATCATCCGCATCGCGGGCAGCGACAATTTCTGGTCCATGGGCGACACCGGGCCCTGCGGGCCGTGCAGCGAACTGTTCTACGATCATGGCGATCATATTCCGGGTGGTCCCCCGGGAAGTCCCGACGAGGACGGCGATCGTTTCGTCGAGATCTGGAACCTGGTTTTCATGCAATATGACCAGAAGGCGGGCGGCACACGGATCGACCTTCCCAGTCCCTCGATCGACACCGGGATGGGGCTGGAGCGTATCTCGGCCGTGCTTCAGGGAACGCACGACAATTTCGACATCGACCTGTTTCGTGCGCTGATCGACCATGCCGCGGATCTGGTGAAGACGCCGCGAGACGGCGAGTTCAAGCAGTCGCTGCGCGTCATCGCCGACCATGTCCGCTCGTCCGGCTTCCTCATTTCCGATGGCGTGTTGCCTGCCAATGAGGGGCGCGGCTACGTCCTGCGCCGCATTCTTCGCCGCGCCATCCGCCACGCGCATCTCGCCGGCGCGGACAAGGCCGTCCTTTACAAGATCGTGCCGACGCTGGTCAGCGAGATGGGTGCGGCCTATCCCGAACTGGTGCGCGCCCAGTCGCTGATCGAGGCGACGCTGGAGCAGGAGGAGCAGCGCTTCCGGCAGACGCTCGACCGCGGGCTCCGCCTGCTCGACGAGGCCACATCCGGCCTGGGTACGGGCGATACGCTTCCCGGCGACACCGCCTTCAAGCTCTATGACACCTACGGCTTCCCCTACGACCTGACCGTCGACGCCCTGCGTCCGCGCGGAATCGGCGTCAACCGGGAAGGCTTCGAGGCCGGCATGGCGGAACAGAAGGCGCGGGCCCGTGCGGCCTGGGCCGGGTCGGGCAGCGCGGCGGAAGACACGCTGTGGTTCGACATCGCCGAGCGCGAGGGCGCCACCGAGTTTACCGGCTACACCATCCACGACAGCGACGGAAAAGTGGTCGCCATCGTCAAGGACGGCGCGGAGGTGGAGAGCGCGTCTGCGGGCGATGAGGTCGAGATCGTCGCCAATCAGACACCCTTCTACGGCGAGAGCGGTGGACAGACCGGCGATTCGGGCACCATCGAGGGCGAGGGTCTGAAGATCGAGGTGTCGTCCACCTCGAAGCCGCTCGGCCGCCTCCACGTGCACAGGGCAAAGATCGTCGAGGGTTCGATCGCGGTCGGCGATACGGCCCGCTTCCACGTCGATGCCGAGCGCCGCACGCGAATTCGTGCGAATCACAGCGCGACGCATCTGCTTCATGCCGCGCTGCGGCGCGCGCTTGGCGATCATGTCACCCAGAAGGGCTCGTTGGTTACCGAGGACCGCCTGCGCTTCGACTTTTCGCATCCGAGCGCGCTGACCGCCGAGGAAATCGCCGAAGTCGAGGCCGACGTGAATGCGCAGATTCGCGGTAACGAAGAAGTCGTCACCCGGCTGATGACGCACGAGGACGCCATTGCCGCAGGCGCGATGGCGCTGTTCGGCGAAAAATATGGCGACGAAGTGCGCGTCCTGTCGATGGGCCGGCACTCGGACGCAGATTATTCGGTCGAACTGTGCGGCGGTACCCATGTGCGCGCGCTTGGAGATATCGGGCTGTTCAAGATCGTCAGCGAGGGCGCAGTGGCCTCGGGCGTACGCCGGGTCGAGGCGCTGACCGGAGAGGACGCGCGCCGTTACCTCAGCCAGCAGGAAGACCGGCTGAAGTCGGTCGCCTCTGCCCTAAAGACCTCGCCGGCCGATGTGCCGGAACGCATCGTTTCCCTGGTCGAGGAGCGCAAGCGGCTGGAGAAGGAGCTTGCCGAGGCGAAAAAGAAGCTGGCGCTTGGCGGCGGCGGGTCCGGGGCGGCGGCCGAGGACATCGGCGGCGTGCAGTTCCAGGGCCAGGTGCTGGAGGGCTTCGAACCCAAGGCCCTGCGCGAGGCCGCGAACGATGCCGTACAGCAGATCGGCAGCGGGATCATCGCCTTCGCCACATCGTTCGAGGGCAAGGCGAGCGTGATCGTCGGTGTCTCGGAGGACCTGCAGGACAGCTATGATGCAGCTGCGCTGGTCCGGCAGGGTGTCGAGGCAGTCGGCGGAAAGGGCGGCGGCGGCCGCGGCGGCTTCGCCCAGGGCGGCGGTCCGGATGGCGACAAGGTCTCGAGCGCCATCGACGCCATCCGCAGCTCGATTGCCGAGGCGACCGCCCAGGCCGCCTGATGGGCCGGACCGCCTGTGTTCCGGACGGTCTGATTTGCTTGACCGGCTGAAGGGCTGGGCAGGGAGGCTGCGCGCGAGCCTCCTTGCGCTCTGGCTGGCGAGACGGACCGCGGGCGTGCCGCGCCGGGCAAAGCTTCTCGCCGTTCTGGTGACAGGCTATGCGCTGTCGCCGATCGACCTGATCCCTGACGTCATCCCCATCCTCGGCTACGCCGATGATCTGCTCGTCGTGCCGCTCGGGATCTGGCTGGCGATCCGGATGATCCCGCAGCCTGTCTGGGCTCGCCTGCGCAAGGAGGCTGAGACTGCGTCGGCACCCCCCGCTAGCAGGATCGCGGCCGCGCTCGTGGTCAGTTGCTGGGCTGCCGCCGCGCTCTACGCGGGCTGGCGTCTCGCCGGCTAGGACCGGTCCTGGCCAGTGGCGGCGGGTTCGCCGCCATCGACCGTTCCGATCCGGCTCGCCGCCTTCAGCGGTTCCCGGGAGATACCCGGCACGGCACGCTTGATCTGTTCGCGCTGGATTTCGCGCATTTCGTGGATCGAGGCGATAACGGGGCCCATCGGCTTGCCGATGTCGACCAGAACGGCCTCGGCAAGTTGCAGCGAACTTTCCAGCGTCTCGGGAACGGCATCGGTGACCCCGGCGCGGTACAGTTCGGCGGCGTGGTCGCTGTCGCGGGCACGCGCGACGATGCAGAGGTCGGGAAAGTCCTCTCGCACCGCCTTCGTCGTCGCCACCGACTGTACCGGATCGTCCATGGTGAGGACGAGTGCCTTGGCCGCGCCAAGCCCCATCATCTCGAGGATCTCGTGCCGTTCCAGGTCGCCGAGGACGGTCGGGTGCCCCTTCGCGCGCGCCGCGTTCACAGCCTCTATATCGGCATCCACCACGACGAAGTCCTCGTCATGTTCCGACAGCATGTCGGCGACCAGCCGCCCGACACGGCCATAGCCGGCAACGATCGTCCGCGGCGATTCCTGGTCCTCGTCGAAGACGGCGGAGCCAGTCTGGTCCTGCAGGCCGAGCTGCCGCTCTGTCTGCTGGCCCAGCCGGGCGAGGAACGGCGTCGCGGTCAGGCCGATGGCGGTAACGATCTGCCAGAAGCTTGCCATTTCCGGACTGACGAGCTGTGCGGCGGTTGCGGCGCCCAGCACGATCAGCGTGGTCTCCGAGGGGGAGGCCATCAGTACGCCCACATTGGCGGCGAGGCCGCGCGGGGCGCCGTTAAGGCGCAGCAGCAGGCCCGTCACCAGCGCCTTCAGCGCCATCACGCCGACGACCGCGGCGATGATCCAGTACCACTGGTCCGCGATCAGGGCGATGTCGATGCTCATGCCCACGGTGATCAGGAAGATACCGAGGGCAAGGTTCTTGAAGGGCTCCATCAGCACTTCGACCTGCGCGCGGTACTGGGTTTCCGCGATGATCAGGCCTGCAACCAGTGCCCCGACGATCGGTCCCACGCCGGCGATCGAGGTCGCCAGGCTGGCCGCCATCACGACCACCAGGGAGGCGGCCATGAACAGCTCCGTGTTCTTTGTAAGCGCGGCCTGATGGAACATGCGCGGCAGGATCAGCCGGCCGGCGATCCAGATGACGGCGACGGTGATCGCGCCCGACACCATGGTGCCGACGAAATCGGCAACATCCTCGCCCGCGACGGGGCTCAACGCCCCCAGCATGAAGACGATGGGGACGAGGGCGACATCCTCGAACAGCAGCATCGAAAAGGCGGCCTTGCCGACGCGGCTTTTCGTGCCCGTCATCGGCAGCACCACTGCCGTGGAGGAGAGGGCAAGCGCGAGGCCGAGTGCGATGGAGGTGCCGGTGTCGAAGCCGATCAGCTTCAGGGTTCCGCCGATCACGCCGGCACCGACCAGGACCTCGCTCGTGCCGATGATGAAGACGAGGCGCCGCAACTCCCACAGGCGCTTTACGCTCAGTTCCAGGCCGATGGCGAACAGGAGGAGGATGATGCCGAACTCCGCGAACGGCTCTATGACCTCCTGGTCCGATATCGAGACATAGGTCAGCCAGGGGACCGATCCCTGCAGCTGCCCGAGACCCGCCGGGCCAATCAGGAACCCGACGACGATGAAGCCGATGACGGGATTGATGCGGGCGCGGGCGAAGGCGGGGATGATCAGACCCGCGGATCCCAGAATGACGAGAGCGTCGCGAAATCCGGGACTGTCGAGTGTTTCAGCGGCCATAGGTGTTATTATGCACCTTAAACCCGCGCCGTCAGTGGCAAAATTGCCAAGAGGTCAGGAATTTCCTCACACTCGTTCCGGTTACCCGGCCTTCGCCTTCGATGAAGGCCGGGCAGAACCGGTGATCTGTAGTTAACCCATCGCTTTTTCGAGGTTGGTGCGGATGGCTTCGAAGAACTGCTCGGTCGTCAGCCAGGCCTGGTCCGGACCGATCAGGATGGCGAGGTCCTTGGTCATCTCGCCGCCCTCGACGGTTTCGACGCAGACGCGTTCCAGCGTTTCGGCGAACTCGGTGACTTCCGGCGTGCCGTCGATCTTGCCGCGATGCTTCAGGCCGCCTGTCCAGGCGAAGATGGAGGCGATCGGGTTGGTCGAGGTCGCCTTGCCCTGCTGATGCATACGGTAGTGGCGCGTCACCGTGCCATGGGCGGCCTCCGCTTCGACCGTGTCGCCGTCGGGCGTCATCAGCACCGACGTCATCAGGCCGAGCGAGCCGAAGCCCTGTGCAACGGTGTCCGACTGCACGTCGCCGTCGTAATTCTTACAGGCCCAGACGAACTTGCCGCTCCACTTCATCGCCGCGGCGACCATGTCGTCGATCAGGCGGTGCTCATAGCTGATGCCCACCTTCTCGAACTGCGCCTTGAACTCCTTGTCGTAGATTTCCTGGAACAGGTCTTTGAAGCGCCCATCATAGGTTTTCATGATGGTGTTCTTGGTCGACAGGTAGACCGGCCACTCGCGGTTGAGGCCGTAATTCATGCAGGCGCGGGCGAAGTCCCGAATGGAATCGTCCAGATTGTACATGCCCATCGCCACACCGGGGGAGGGGAACTGGAAGATTTCCTTTTCGAAGGTCTCGCCGTCCTCGCCTTCGAACTTCATCGTCAGCTTGCCCGGGCCCGGAATGTACATGTCGGTCGCGCGGTACTGGTCGCCGAACGCATGGCGGCCGATGACGATGGGATCGGTCCAGCCCGGGACGAGGCGGGGGACGGACTTGATGACGATGGGTTCGCGGAAGACGACGCCGCCGAGGATGTTGCGGATCGTGCCGTTCGGCGACTTCCACATCTTCTTCAGATCGAATTCCTCGACGCGCGCCTCGTCGGGCGTAATCGTGGCGCACTTCACGCCGACGCCATGTTCCTTGATCGCCTTGGCAGCGTCGATGGTGATCTGGTCGTCGGTCTCGTCGCGCTTCTGGATCGACAGGTCGTAATATTTCAGGTCGACGTCGAGATAGGGAAGGATCAGCCGTTCGCGGATCCACTCCCAGATGATCCGGGTCATCTCGTCGCCATCGAGTTCGACGACGGGGTTTTTGACCTTGATCTTGGGCATGGAGCGCGTCCTTTCGGGAAGCCTGTTGGGGAATATATATGATTGGCCCCGGCTCTATTGCCCGCCCGTGGGGGAATCAACTCCGCTAACGGTGCGCATGCGCGTCCGTTGTGTTGCGCCATGAAGGCGCGCTACAGTAGGCGCATGAGCGATACGCCCGACAAGCCGGACGAACCGGCCCCCCGACCGCCTTCCTCTCCGGCCTCTCCCGGGGGCGAAGGTTCTGCACCTGCGCCGGGTTCGCCGCCCGCGCCTGCGACCGAGAAGGCGGCGGAGATGCCGCCGGCGAACGACATCGAGGCGGCGAGCTACCAGTTTCCGAAAATGCATCCCGAGGGAACGAAGTTTGTCGCCATCGGCGTCGTTCTCACCCTGTTCTTCTGGTTCGTGGCCGACTGGGACATTCTCGGCTGGCTGATGGCCGGCGTGACGGGCTGGATCTTCACCTTCTTCCGCGATCCCGTGCGTGTGACGCCGGCGGGCGAAGGCCTGATCGTCTCACCTGCCGATGGCCTTGTTTCGCACATCCGCACGGTCCCGGCGCCGCGCCAGCTGGCCGGCCCGGACATGCTGGGCGAAACGAGCTATACGCGCATTTCGGTGTTCATGAGCGTCTTCGACGTCCATGTGAACCGGTCGCCCGTGGCCGGTATCGTCCGCCGCATCGCCTACGTTCCCGGTTCATTCGTCAATGCTGAGCTCGACAAGGCCTCCGAGGATAATGAGCGGCAGTATTTCCTGATCGAACAGGGCGACGGCACGCGGGTCGGTGTCACGCAGATTGCGGGCCTGGTCGCGCGGCGCATCGTGAAGTTCGTGCGCGAGGACCAGCAGGTCGCTGCGGGCGAGCGTATCGGCCTCATCCGCTTCGGCAGCCGCGTCGACGTCTATCTGCCGGCCGGCTATGCGCCGCAGGTTGTCCTAGGACAGCGCGCCATCGCGGGTGAGACCGTCCTTGCCGTGCGCGGCGGTGCCGAACGCACGGGAACGGCGGCTTGACCCCGTCCGGCGAGCGCGGGGAGATTCCGGTGCGGCGCGTGCTGCCGATCCGCGCCCTGATCCCGAACGCCATCACCATCGCTGCGCTGTGCGCGGGGCTGACTGCCATTCGCCTGGCAATCCAGGGCAATTACCAGGGCGCAGTCCTCGCGGTCGTCCTGGCCGGCCTCCTCGACATGCTCGACGGGCGCGTCGCGCGGCTGATCCGCGGGTCGACCCGCTTCGGCGCAGAGCTCGACAGCCTATCCGACAATGCCGCGTTCGGCGTGGCACCTGCGCTGATCATTTATTTCTGGACGCTTCACGAACTGCCGCGCTTCGGCTGGATCATCGCGCTGGCGCATGCGATCTGCGCTGCCTTGCGGCTCGCGCGGTTCAATGCGCAGCTCGACATGGACGACCAGCCGCACAAGCGTCACGGTTTCCTCACCGGCGTTCCGGCACCCGTGGGAGCGGGCATCACCCTCACTCCGCTGTTCCTCTATTTCTGGCTCGAGCCGCTCAGCTACAACATCAACGAGCCCCTGCTCGGGGCAGGGGCCGCAGCGATCGTAACGGCGCTCAGCGCCTTTCTGATGATTTCGAACGTACCGACCTTCAGTTGGAAGTTGGTGCGTCCGAGCCGGAGCCTGCGTATCGCGGTACTCCTGTTCGTGGCACTTTATGTCGGTGCCCTTCTGGAGGCGCCGTTCATGACGCTCGCCCTTACGTCGGTACTTTACGTCCTCACCATACCGTTCAGCATGCTGAGGTACCGGAAGGTCAGACGGCGTGCGCAAGCCGAGGCAGCGTCGCCGGCTCGTCCATGAGGAGTGAAAGTAGCGCGGTGCGCCGGGAGGCCAGCATGGCGGCGGTTCCCCCGAACCCCAGGACGATCAGAAGCAGCGTCAGCAGTGCGGCAAAGGCATACATAAGGACATCTCCCTTTCCCGGCTGAATGTTCACCTTTTGTTCTACTCTGTCAAGCGGCAAGTGAATTGACCGTGCGCAGCCGCGCGCGCTAGCGTGGAACGCGCAGAAACAAGAGGTTTTGGGAGGATCGATGATGCTTGGCGGAATGCAGGACTGGCCGCTTCTGGTCTGGAAACTGATCGACCATGCGGCGACCAATCATGGCAGCCGCGAAGTCGTGTCGCTGACTTGCGAGGGGACCGAGCACCGGTCCAACTGGGCCGAAGTGCGCGAACGCTCGCTACAGGTCGCGTCGGGCCTTTCGAAACTGGGCATAGGGCGCGGTGACCGCGTTGCGACGCTTGCCTGGAATACGCATTGCCATGTCGAATGCTGGTACGGGATTTCCGGCATGGGCGCCGTCGCGCACACGGTGAACCCGCGCCTGTTCGAGGAACAGATCGTCTACATTCTCAACCATGCCGGCGACCGGGCGCTGTTCTTCGACCTGACCTTCGTGCCGCTCGTCGAGAAGATCGCGCCGCAGCTGAAGACGGTCGAACATTTCATCCTCATGACCGACGCTGCGCATATGCCCGCGGATAGTTCTCTGGACCTGACCTGTTACGAGACCTTCGTCGCGGAGGCGCCTGCCGGCTATTCCTGGGCCGAGGTCGAGGAAACGGCTCCCGCCGGACTTTGCTATACCAGCGGCACGACCGGCAATCCGAAGGGCGTTCTCTACACCCACAGGTCCAACGTCCTTCATACGTTCGGCGGAATTTCGAAGGACGCACTCAGCCTGGGCTCGAGCGACGTCGCCCTGCCGGTCGTTCCCATGTATCACGCAAACGCGTGGGGCATGCCTTACGCGACCGCGGCTGTCGGCGCGAAGCTGGTCATGGGCGGCCCGCATTTCGACCCGGAGACGCTTCACAAGCTGATGCTGAAGGAGGGGGTCACCATGACCGCGGCGGTCCCGACCATCTGGCTCGGCATGCTGCAATATCTCGAGAAGACCGGCCAGGATCTCGGTGCGCTCGAACGTGTCGTCATCGGCGGGTCGGCCTGTCCGCGCTCCATGATCGTCGCCTTCAAGAAGAAGTACGGCGTCGACGTTTTCCATGCCTGGGGCATGACCGAAATGTCGCCGCTGGGGACCGTCGGAACGCTCTCGGCCTCTGCGGCGGCCCTCAACGAGGAGGCGCAGTTCGACATCAAGACGAAGCAGGGCCGCGCCATCTTCGGGGTGGAAATGAAGATCGTCGACGAGGACGGCAACGACCTCCCGCGCGACGGTAAGGCCTTCGGCCACCTGCTCGTTCGTGGCCCTTGGGTCGCGGAGGAATATTTCGGCGGTGATGGCGGGGTGATCGTCGACGAGGACTGCTGGTTCGATACCGGCGACGTCGCGACCATCGACTCCGAGGGCTACATGCAGATCACCGACCGCTCGAAGGATGTGATCAAGTCGGGCGGCGAGTGGATTTCGTCCATCGAGCTGGAGAATGAAGCCGTGGGCGCCGAGGGCGTGGCGGAGGCTGCCGTTATCGGCCTTCCGCATCCGAAGTGGGACGAGCGGCCGCTGCTGGTCGTCGTGCCGCGCGAGGGGGCCTCGCCCACGAAGGAAGCCATCCTCTCTCATCTGGAAGGCCGGATCGCCAAGTGGTGGATGCCCGACGACATCGTTTTCGTCGACGAAATCCCGCACACGGCCACGGGCAAGATCCAGAAGACGGCGCTGCGCGAACAGTTCAAGGATTACGAGCTGCCCACTGCGAAGGCCGCCTGACCTCCCGGGGACGGGCAGGTCTGGGCAGGGACTGGCCAAGTCTGGGGACCGCTAGAGAAGGCGGGGCTGGGCTGACAGGGCGGACGGATCGAACAGGTCCGTGCGCAGGTTCAGCCGGTTCCCGCCCAGTCCCAGCGCCCGCTTCTTGCGCTCGAACCGCGCCTTCAGCGTCGCGGCGTACGCCCCCTTCGGATTGTACCGCTCGAAAAAGCGCGCTTCATTGTCCTTCCCCCCGCGCATCTCGCGCAGGTGGTTCATGACCCGCGCGGCGCGGTCCGGATAATGGACGGCCAGCCACTCGCGGAACAGCGGCGCCACTTCGTGTGGCAGCCGCACGACGATCGAAAAGGCGCCGCTCGCCCCCGCCGCAGCGGCCGCTTCCAGAATGGCCTCGATCTCGTGATCGTTGATCGCCGGTACGATTGGGGAGACGGACACATGCACCGGCACCCCCGCTGCCGACAGCTCGCGAATCGCCGCGAGGCGCCGGCCCGGTGCCGAGGCGCGGGGTTCCATACGGCGCGCCGTTTCGGGCACCAGGCTCGTGACGGACAGCATCACCGCCGACAGGCGCCGCTTCGCCATCCGCGCAAGCAGGTCCAGATCGTCGAGCACGCGCGCGGATTTGGTCGTGATCGTCACCGGATGGTGGCACTCATCGAGAATTTCCAGAATCATCCGGGTGATGCGGTACGTTCTTTCGATCGGCTGATAGGGGTCGGTATTGGTGCCGAGCGCCATAGGCCGGCATTCGTAGGACGCACGCTGCAATTCCCTTCGCAAGAGGTCGGGGACGGCGGGCTTCGCGGTCAGCTTGGTTTCGAAGTCCCGGCCGGGCGACAGACCCAGATAGGCATGGGTGGGGCGCGCGAAACAATAGACGCAGCCATGTTCGCAGCCGCGATAGGCATTCACCGAGCGGTCGAACGGCACATCGGGCGACTGGTTGCGCGTTATGGCGCTGCGCGGGGTTTCCAGCGAGACATCGGTACGCAGCGGATCCGGGTCGGCATCGTCGTCGCCCGCGTCCGCCGTACGCTGATCCAACCAGTCGCCATCCGCTTCGCGAACGATGCTGTCGAATCGCTGGCTGAGCCCGTTGGAGGCTGCACCGCGCCCCTTGCGAACCATATGGGAATCATTCGCCATGAGAAAGAACATACCATGAACGAAGAGAGAGGAAAGGGGTGGTTGTCGCCGCTCGGATCAGGCGCCCAGAAACTGGTGGCTGATGAAGATACGCAGGCCGATCAGGATCAGCAGCACGCCGCCGACACGTTCGGCATAGTCGCCCAGCCGCGGGCCTGCCCTGACGCCCAGCCGGACGGCCGCGTAGCTGAGAAGCGCAGTCACGCCGGCGATGGCTGCACAGGCGGCGAAGGCAGGCGCGTCGAGGAGCGGCAGGGTCAGACCCGCCGCGAAGGCGTCGATGCTGGTTGCGAGGGCGGCGAGCAGCAGGGTGCGCCCGCGCAGGGGATTGACGACCTCGTCTTCGCCGAAGCTGCCGCGCAGCATCTGGAAACCTAGGAAGCCCAGCAGCGCCAGGGCGATCCAGTGGTCGACCGCCTCGACCGCGCCGACGGCAAGCGCACCAAGAAAAAATCCGCCGAGGGGCATCACGCCCTGGGCCAGTCCGAACGCCAGCGCCATCTCTGCGCTTCGACCGGCGCTGGGCCGGTAGCAGGCACCTTGCGCGGCGGCGACGGCGACGGCGTCCACGGCGAGCGCCACGGCCAGGATCATGACGGGAATCAGCCACGCACTCATCATGCTGCCGTCCCTAGCGCTTCGCCCGCGTCGGTGCATGGAAATCCGGCGGCTTGGCCGCGATCCAGGTCAGGAAATTCGCCATATCCGGATGGGCGCGAAGTGCGGACGGCGTATGAAGCTCGCGCTCCAGCTCCTTGTTCGTAAAGGTCTTGTGGATCGTACGGTGGCAGATGGGATGCACCGCCACCGTCTCGCGCCCCTTCCGGCTCTTGGGCACCGGGTGATGCCACTCCACCCGCCGCCCCAGCGGTCGCTCGCACAGCCAGCATGTCCCGGTCACGCGTAGCACATCAAGGTTCGGTAGGTCGCGATCATGCCGACGAGATAGACGAGCTGAAGGATCAGCCAGACCTGCGCCAGGGGCCGGTCGAACAGAACAAGGTTCGCGTAGATGTTGAGCGGAACATCGGTTGCGAGAATGGCAATCATCAGGACCGCGCCGATGCGAGGCCTTATCCACAGAAGCAGGATCGACAGAGGGTCGAGGATGGCGAGCGATGTCCAGTAGACATTCATCCAGAGCGGCGCGGCCGCATAAGGAAGGAGGCCATGCTGCGCCAGATCCGCCCAGCGCGTGATCGTGCCGGCCGCCATCGGGACGGACCAGATAAACAGAAGGAACAGGCGCCAGAAGCGTCGTTCGAACTCTGAGGGTGGCTGATCCTCCGCCATGTCGGCCCCTGCGCGTCGCATCATAAGTGTGCGGAGCGTCGCATGTCGCTGTGCAGCTGTCGAGGCATCAACGTTCCTGCAGGCGCGGCATCAGCTCGACGAAATTGCAAGGGCGGTGGCGGCTGTCGAGTTGGTCCTTCAAAATGCCGTCCCAACCATCCTTTACCGCGCCAGTAGAGCCGGGCAGCGCGAACAGGTAGGTCCCGCGCGCTACGCCCGCGCAGGCGCGGCTCTGGACGGTCGAGGTGCCTATGGTCTGGTAGCTGAGCATCCTGAACAATTCGCCGAAGCCGGGAATTTCCTTTTCCCAAACCGCTTCGAACGCTTCGGGTGTGACATCCCGCCCGGTCACGCCCGTTCCGCCCGTGGTGATGACGCAGTCGACGCTTTCGTCGGCAATCCAGTCCGCCAGCTGCTCGACGATCTCGTTTGCATCGTCGGAGATGATGCGCCGAGCCGCCAGCCGGTGGCCTGCTTCCTCGATCCGCGCAGCCAGGGTGTCGCCGGAGCGGTCGTCGGCTTCGGTCCTCGTGTCGCTGATCGTGGCGATGGCGATGTTGACCGGCTGAAAGGGCAGCGTGTCGTCTATGGGCATGACCGCGCACTAGCGCGGCGGCGCGTAGCAGGCGAGAGCCGAAACGCCCCGAACCGCCTTAGCCGTCACTCTCAGTCGGTGTGGGTGTCCACACCCGAGACGGTCGTGGACGCGATCAGGCTTTCCGTGAACGTCACTTGCTCGGTCTCCTCCGGTGCACCGCGAGCGAAGATACGCAGCCAGATATAGAGAACCAGCGCCACATGGACCGCGGCTGTGTAGAGGAACAGCGCCACCACGCCGAACAGGTCGATCAGGCCGGAGGCGATGAACGGCCCGATGACGGCGCCGATGCCGTAGGTCAGGAGCATGCCGCTTGCCGCCTCGACAAAACCGGCCGGCTCGACATGATCGTTCATATGCGCATTGGCGAGGCCGTTCACGGGGAAGGAGAAGGCACCGAACAGGAAAGCGAAGAAGAAGGGCGCGCCTGGGAACAGGCCCGGCATCAGGGCGAGGAGCACACCGGAGGCCGCTGCGGCGATCGCGGCGAAGATCATGACGATTCGGCGATCGATGCGGTCCGACAGCGCGCCAAGCGGCCATTGTCCCACGGCGCCGCCGATGACGGTGGCGGACATGAAATATGCGGTTGCGTCCGCCGCGCTCAGGCCGCCCGTATGCTCTGCCGAGAAGACCGGCGCGAGCGCCCAGAAGGCGCCGTTGGCCAGCCCGACCGCCAGGGCGCCCATGACCCCGGCGGGCGACTGGGCGAACAGTTTGCGTATGCGCACCTTGGTCTGGGCGATGGGTTCGGGCTGCGCGGACCGGGTGAGGGCGATGGGTAGCGCTGCGACCGATACCAGCACCGAGGCGACGCAGAATAGCGGGAACAGCGCCGGGTCGCCCAGGGTCAGGATCAACTGACCGAGTGTGATGACCGTCAGGTTGATGATCATGTAGACCGAGAAGATCGTACCGCGATTGGAACTCGTGGCTTTCTCGTTCAGCCAGCTTTCGATGATCGCGAAGATGACCGCGAAGCAGAAGCCTGTGATCCCGCGCAGAATCCACCAGAACACCGGCTCTACCAGCAGGGCGTGCAGCAGGGCTGTTGTCGACGCGAGCGCTACCATGGCGGTAAAGGCCCGGATGTGGCCGACATTCTGGACGAAGGAGGCCGCGCGCAGGCAGCCGAGCGCGAACCCGGCGAAATAGGAGGAGCCGAGAAGGCCGATTTCCAGTGCCGTCTGGTTTTCGATCGCGGCGCGCAGGGGTAGCAGCGCGCCCTGCAGGCCATTGCCCATCAGCAGGAGGGCGACCGACAGCAGCAGGGCGGCGACGGGACGAAGGGCGACGAGCATCTTCGTCCGTCTAGGAAATCCGTGCGCTGAACGCTAGCAGGTCGCGCCAGGCTAGGCGTTTTTGTACCGGCTCGCGCAGCAGGTAGGCGGGGTGGAAGGTCGGCATGACCGGTACCTTGTGCCCGTCGGCCTCGATGTCCTGCCAGCGGCCGCGGATGCGCATGATGCCGCTCGTCGTCTCCAGAAGCGCCTTTGCGCTGGCGCCGCCGACCGCCAGTAGCGCGCGCGGCTTCACGAGGGCGATATGGCGGTGAAGCACCGGCAGCAGCTCGGCGGCTTCCTGCGCGCTCGGCACGCGGTTTCCCACCGGGCGCCACAGGCTCAGATTGGTGATGTAGACCTGCTCGCGGTCGAGGCCGATGGCGCCCAGCATGCGATCGAGAAGCTGGCCGGCGGGGCCGACGAAGGGGCGGCCCTGCCGTTCCTCTTCGGCGCCGGGCGCTTCGCCGACGATCATCACGCCGCTGTCCGGGTTGCCGTCTGCGAAGACAAGCGGCGCACGGGGCCGCCGCGCGGCGATTTCCAACGTCTCCGATTCGGCGCGCAACTCGGCCAGCGTCTTTGCCTTGAGGTCGATGCGGACGGGGCGCGGGGGCTCGGCGCGCGGATCTGCCCGAACGACCGGGATCGCTTCGGCGCCCGGCATGCCCGCCCCCCGTTCCGCGGCACTGCCCGTATCCATCCCAGGGGCGACGGCGCGGGGCGCGGACAGCCGCACCGGCGCGTCCAGCCAGTTGCCTGCCGCGTCAGCCGCAAGTACGTCGGCGCCGCTGTCCGACAGCCAGCGCAGTGCCGCGGCGGCGGTCCTCGCGTCGATCATTGGGTCTGGCGGCGGCTCGGTCGTCATGGGACCCTTATGTGCGACAGGGGCGCGGCTGGCAAAATTCGGCTACAGCCCTTAGGAACTGCACCCAAATCAGGGACGAGGAAAGAATATCGTGAGCGAACCCGAACGCGAATCCATGGAATATGACGTCGTCATCGTTGGCGGCGGGCCGGCCGGGCTCTCGGCTGCGATCCGGTTGAAGCAGATGGCTGAGGAAGCGGGCCGCGAGATCGAGGTCTGTGTTCTGGAGAAGGGCTCGGAAATCGGCGCGCACATCCTGTCCGGCGCGGTTGTCGATCCGAAGGCGCTTTATGAGTTGCTTCCCGATTGGGAAGAAATGGACGGCCATCCGCTGACCGTACCTGTGGAATCGGACAATCACTGGGTGCTCACGAAGAGCGGGAAGACGTCGTTTCCGCACATCTTCATGCCGCCCTTCATGGACAATGATGGCTGCTACACGCTGTCGCTGGGGAATTTCTGCCGCTGGCTTGCCAGCGTTGCGGAGGGCATGGGCGTGGAAATCTTCCCCGGATTCGCGGCGGCCGAAGTCCTGTTTCATGAAGATGGCAGCGTCAAAGGCGTTGCCACCGGCGCCACCGGCATCGGCAAGGACGGCGAAAAGAAGCCCAGCTACGAGCCGGGAATGGAACTGCACGCCAAATATACCTTCTTCGCCGAAGGTGTGCGCGGGCATCTGTCGAAGGAGCTGAAGCGAATTTTCGAGCTCGACCGCGACTGTGAACCGCAGGTCTACGGCATCGGCATCAAGGAATTGTGGGATATCGAGCCGGAGAAGCACGAGCCCGGCTGCGTCATCCATACCCAGGGCTGGCCGCTCGAGGATGCCAATGGCGGCGGCTTCATCTATCATCAGGCCGATGGGCAGGTCGCGATCGGCTATGTCGTCTGGCTGGGCTACAAGAATCCCCACATTGCGCCCTTCCAGGAGATGCAGAAGTGGAAGACGCATCCCGTGATCGCGGAACTGCTGAAGGGCGGGAAGCGCGTCAGCTACGGCGCGCGCGCGATTAACGACGGCGGTTACCAGTCGGTGCCGAAGCTGGCCTTCCCGGGCGGTGCGCTGATCGGCTGCTCGGCCGGCTTCCTGAATGTGCCGCGCATCAAGGGCACGCACACGGCGATGAAGTCGGGCATGATGGCCGCCGAGGCCGCCTTTGCCGCGGTTGCTGAAGGGCGTCAGTCCGACGAGTTGACCGGCTATCAGGCCGCTTATGACGAGAGCTGGGTGAAGGAAGAACTGCGCAAGGTGCGCAACACCGTGCCGCTGGTGAAGAAGTTCGGCGACTTGCTCGGCACCATTCTTTCCGGTGCGACAATGTGGGCGGAAGCGCTGAAGATCAAAATGCCATTCACGCTCGGTCACAAGCCGGATCATGAGCAGCTCGGCCGGAAGGAGCATTTCTATCCGCCCGAATATCCCAAGCCCGACGGCGTGCTGACCTTCGACCGACTGTCCTCGGTTTTCCTCTCCAATACCAATCATGAGGAGGATCAGCCGCCGCACCTGGTGCTGAAGGATCCCGCCATCCCGATCGAGCACAATCTCCCGCTCTACGACGAGCCTGCGCAGCGCTACTGCCCGGCAGGCGTGTACGAGGTTGTCGAGGAGGAAGAGGGCAATCCCAAGTTCGTGATCAACGCGCAGAACTGCGTCCACTGCAAGACCTGCGACATCAAGGACCCCACCCAGAACATCAACTGGGTGGTGCCGGAAGGTGGGGGCGGCCCCAACTATCCGAACATGTAAGTGCCGCGAGACCGTCCGGCGATGGGCACGGCTCGTCGCCGGGCCCTCTTGTCATAAGGGCAAAGCACGCCGATGTTGCGCATCATGCACAGGATCGCATTAGCCGCGACTGCGGCCCTCGCTCTCTTCTCCCCGGCACAGGCGACCGCGCTCGTCGAAGAGCGTGGCCTCTCTGAATATGTCCGGGGCCGTCATGCTGCCACCAATGGCGACCTCGAACGGGCCCGCGGCCTGTTCGAAAATGCTCTCGGCTTCGCTCCCTCCGACGAGCCGCTCCTGGAAGCGACGTTCGAGGCCGCCATCCTGTCCGGCGACGAAGCGCTTGCGGCTGGCGCGGCCGAACGGCTTGGCCGGATCGGCCAGCATGACAGCGCCGTGGGCACGGTCCTGTTCGTGGATGCCCTGAAGCGGGGCAACTGGGCGCGGGCGGCCGAGCATGTCGACCGTCTCGGTACGGCCGGGTTCGGCAGTTTCATTGCGCCGGTGCTCGAGGCCTGGATGTTCGCCGCCCGCGGCGACGAAGACCGGGCGCTCGAACGGCTGACGTCCGGCGAGGATAGCTCGCTCCCGAGCAGCTATACCGCCGAGCATCGCGGCCATCTCGCGATGATGGAGCGACGGCTTCGCGATGCCGCGGAAGCGTATCTCGAACTGCTTGGGGAGGATGATGCTGGGCAGAACTGGCGCGCGCGTATTCTGCTGGCCGAAGCCTATCAGCGCGCCGGACGGGAGGATTATGCGGCCGAAACGCTGGAGGCAGCACTCGACGCTCCCGATGTTCTGCGGGCACGGGCGCGCCTTGCTGAGGGCAAGTCGATCGACGAAGTGCCGCGCTCGCCGAAGCAGGCCATTTCGCAGCTGCTCGTCCGGCTCGCTGCCGACCTGTCGCGCAACCGCAACGTTCCGTTAGCCTTGGCGTTTGCCCGTACGGCCGGCTGGGCGGACCCGGGCAATGCACGGTCCTTCCTCCTCAGTTCGCAGCTACTGGCCCGCGCCGAGCAATATGAGGAGGCGCTGAAGGCGGCCGAGGCGATCCGCGACGATGCGATCTATGACAGTCTCTCGCGCGCACAGACCGCTTCGATCCTGACCGCGCTGGAACGCCATGAGGAAGCGCTCGCCATGCTTGAAAAGGCAGCGGCCGAGCCCGATGCCGATGCGCAGGCCTATATTCTTCTCGGCGAAGCCTATCAGGCGGCGGAACGGCACGACGATGCCGTCACGGCGCTGCGCACTGCGCTGACCAGCGATATCTCGAATGAGGACGTTGCCTGGCAGGTGTGGTTCCTCGTCGGCGCTGCCGAGGAGCAGCGCGGCGATTTCGCCGCCGCGGAAGACGCGCTCAGGCAGTCGCTGGCCGTCTCGCCCGATGAGGCTGCCACGCTCAATTATCTCGGCTACATGCTCCTCGACCGGAACGAGAAAGTGGCCGAGGCCATGGGCATGATAGAGCGCGCGCACGAACTCCAGCCCGCCAACGGCCACATCACCGATTCGCTCGGCTGGGCCGAGTATCGCCGCGGCGAGTATCAGAAGGCCGTCGAGACGCTCGAAAAGGCGGTGTCCTCCGTGCCCGGCGACCCCACGATCAACGATCATCTCGGCGATGCCTATTGGCAAGTCGGCCGGCGGCTGGAGGCGCGGTTCCGCTGGCGCGCCGCGCTCGACGCCGATCCCACTCCGGAGCAGCGCGCCCTGATCGAAGACAAGCTATCCTTCGGCATGACCCGGCTCGCCTCCAACGACCGGACGGTCATGGAGCGTTAGCGCCCGGCCGCTCCTGCCGGTCAGGCCTCCGCTGCTCCGCGATCGTTCCCCGTCTGTTGTCGGATATGTCTGCCGCCGGTCTCATAACCGAACGGGCCCCGGCCAAGCTGAACCTGGCGCTGCATGTCCGGCGCCGCCGCGAAGACGGCATGCACGATCTCGAGACCCTCTTCGCCTTCTGCGCCGACGGCGATGAGATTGTCGCGGCTGAGGCGCCCGTCATGTCGCTGGAGATAGAGGGGCCGTTTGCGGAAGGCCTCGCGGCGGATGACAGCAATCTCGTGCTTCGGGCCGCACGCCTCCTAGCTGATCACCACGCGCCCGGACGCGCCGCGCGGCTGCGGCTGGTCAAGCGCCTGCCGGTGGCGAGCGGGATCGGCGGCGGGTCTGGCGACGCCGCGGCCACGCTTCGCGCCCTGAGCCGCCTGTGGAGCCTCGATCTGGGCCCCGAAGAGCTTGCCGGCCTTGCCGCTCCGCTCGGCGCCGACATCCCGGCCTGCGTGCATAGCCGTCCGCTTTGGGGCGAGGGGGCGGGCGAGGTGCTGCGGCCGGCCGACCTCGGTGGACTTGCCGGGGCGCCTTTACTGCTCGTCAATCCGGGCGTGGCCGTGGCGACGGGCCCCGTATTCCAAAAGTGGGACGGTGAGGACAGGGGCTCTCTCCCCGTTCAGGCGGAGGCCTGTCTGATCGAGGGCAGGAATGATCTGGAGCCGGCCGCACGAACGCTGGAGCCTGTAATCGGCGAGGTTATTCAGCAGCTTGATCGCACGGCGCCGTCGTTTCCCGCACGCATGTCGGGGTCCGGTGCGACATGCTTCGCCCTCTATGCGACCGAAGTCGAGCGTGACGCTGCTGCTCGTGCTCTGGCGGCAAATTTCCCATCTTGGTGGGTTTTTTGCTCAAAATTGACCTGACTGTGCCATTTTGAAGCAATCGAGCCGAAACGACTGGACCTTCAAGCCAGGGGAAAGGCGCGTTTCCGCCGATTTCCGGATGGCATGTTCATTGCACAGTAATGTTTCAGGTCACTGGAGGGGGTGCTCTTTCCTGACTTGACCCGGTCCTCGGTCATGGCTTCGATCCCCATGGCGGGCAACGGTAGATCCTGATTGCGCAGCGGTGCGGCCATTGGTCCGCCGCTGCTTTTTTTTGGCCTGCCGTCCCGCTAAGCCCCGCCCATGACCACAAACTCCGACGCCCCCCTTGCCAAGGCGCCCTCGCGCGCCGCCTTCGACTGGGCCGATCCGCTGCTGCTTGACGATCTTCTGACCGAGGACGAGCGTCTGATCCGCGATACGGCGCGCTCCTTTGCCGATGCCGAACTGGCGCCCATCGTGCGCGACGCGAACCGTCACGAGACATTCGACCCCGACCTGATGAAGGCGTTCGGCGCCGCTGGGCTGCTCGGCTCGACCATCGGGGAGGAATATGGCTGCGCAGGTGCCAGCTATGTGTCCTACGGCCTGATCGCGCGTGAGGTGGAGCGGATCGACAGCGCCTATCGCAGCGCCATGTCGGTCCAGTCCTCGCTCGTCATGCACCCGATCCACGCCTACGGCACCGAAGAGCAGCGCCGGAAATATCTCCCCAAGTTGGCGAGCGGAGAGTTTATCGGCGCATTCGGCCTGACCGAGCCCGATGCCGGCTCCGATCCGGGAAGCCTGAAGACGCGCGCGCGCCGTGATGGCGGCGACTATGTGCTCAGCGGCGCGAAGATGTGGATCACCAATTCGCCCATCGCCCATGTCTTCGTCGTCTGGGCGAAGGATGACGAGGGCGATATTCGCGGCTTCGTGCTGGAACGCGGCGACGAGGGCATCTCGACGCCGAAGATCGAGGGCAAATTCTCGCTTCGCGCCTGGGTGACCGGCGAGATCGTCATGGACGAGGTACGCATTCCTGCCGACCGGCTCCTGCCTGATGTTTCCGGGCTGAAGGGGCCGTTCGGCTGCCTCAACAAGGCGCGTTACGGCATCAGCTGGGGGGCGATGGGAGCGGCCGAATTCTGCTGGCACGCCGCCCGGCAATACGGCCTCGACCGCCACCAGTTCGGCCGTCCGCTCGCCCATACGCAGCTATTCCAGAAGAAGCTGGCCGATATGCAGACCGAAATCTCGCTTGGGCTTCTCGGCTCCTGGCGCGCCGGGCGGCTGATGGACGAGGGGCGGCTTGCTCCGGAGACGATCAGCATCCTGAAGCGCAACAATTGCGGAAAGGCGCTCGATATCGCGCGCCAAGCCCGCGACATGCATGGCGGCAACGGGATTTCGGACGAATATGGCGTCATCCGCCACGTCATGAATCTGGAAGCGGTCAATACCTATGAGGGCACGCACGACGTGCATGCGCTCATCCTCGGGCGTGCGCAGACGGGGCTGCAGGCCTTCTTCTAAGGGGAGGACTTGCTGCGGCGAGTGGGGTAGGTTCGCCGGATGACTGACCTTTTCGCCCGCCGCGCCGCCCTCGTTGCCGCCCTCCTGTCCTGCGGCCTAGTAGCCTGTTCCGGTGATCCGGACGAGCCCGCGGGGGACCCCGCGGCTGACACGGACGCAACTGTTCCAGCTGGCTCGCAGCCCGTCGAGCCTTCCTCCGATGACGGCTGGCGCTTCGACGAGGCGGGAGAGCAGTCGGCGCAGCTCAGCTTTGCCGATGCTGGCAGCGGGACCGTCCTGACCTTGCGCTGCCTGCCCGACCCGGCCCGGCTTCAGGTCGAGGCGCCCTATCTGATGCCGATCGGCAGCGAGGAGCGCCTGACCTTCGGGGTGGGCGGCCGGCTTGTCGCCATGGTCGCCGAGCCCGCTGCCGGACTTGGCGACATGGAAGAGCGCGGCGTCGTTGCCGAAACCCCGTTGGAGCCGGAACTGGTCGCGGCCCTGTCGGGCGGCGACGTCGGTCTCAGCTACGGCGCCGAGATTCTCGAAATCGAACAGGTGCCCGCCGACGCCGATCTGACCCGCTTCGCGAATAGCTGCGAGGCGGCACTGTCGAACCGGGCTGCGACCGAAGAGGCCGAAGAACTCCGCGCGGCCGATCCCGAATAAGGCGGGGTGGAGCATTCCGCCGATGATCTGGCTTGTCCGCCTTGCCCTGCTGCTGACGCTCGTGACGATCGCGGGCGATCTGGCCGCTATGCTCAGCGTCGAGGGCTACGACCCTGTGCGGCAGACCATTTCCGAACTGGCGGCAGGCGATGGCCAGCGGTTCGAGGATCCCGCGCTCGTTGCGCTTGCCCTTTCGCTGCTCGTCACCTGCATCCTTCTTTTCCGGCACGGTGACGGCGGGGGCGAGAACTGGAAACGGATCGCCGGTCTCGGGTTCCTTCTTCTCATGGCTGCCACCGTGCTCGTGATCGCGTTCTGGGATGCTTATGATGCGCCGGGCAGCGCGATGGCGGAGGGCAGCTTTGCCCTGACCGCGCACCGGAAGATGGTGTGGGTGCTTGGCGGCGCCTTTTTCGGGGCCACCACCTTGCTTGCCGCCCGCCTTGGGAGGCTGGGGGGAAGCTGGCGGCGCACCGCGAGCCTCGTCCTTGCCTTTGCCTGGCTGCTGACCGCACCCGTGTTCTTCTTCGTGCCGACGGACATCGACGGTCTGGGGGAACGCGGCCTCGCCGCCCTCGTCATCCTGTGGATCTGGCTCGCGGCGACCTCGGCAGTACCGCCGTTGGCGGAAAGGCGGCCCGGGGCCTAACTCAGACGCCGTTCGAATTCCGTCCAGTCGAAGCTGCGCACCCGCTCCAGCTTGTCGCTGTCCGAATCCCACAGATAGATGCTTGGCAACGGCACCCCGTTGAAGGTCGTCGTCTTCACCATCGAATAATGCGCCTGGTCCAGGAAGGCGAAGCGCTGTCCGGGCGTGGGCACGCCGCCGGCGAAGCGATAGTCGCCGATCACGTCACCCGCGAGGCAGGACGGACCGCCCAGCCGTACGCTGGTCCCCGTTTCGGTCTCGCCGAGCAGCGCCGGGCGATAGGGCGCCTCGATCACATCGGGCATGTGGCAGGTGGCGGAGATGTCGACGATCGCCTGCAGGCCGTCATTGTCGAATATGTCCAGGATTTCACCCACCAATAGCCCGGCATCGAGTGCGACCGCCTCGCCGGGCTCCAGATAGACGCTGACACCGTACTTGTTGCGTATGCCCTCGATCAGGCGAACGAGTGCGTCCACGTCATAGTCCGCGCGGCTGATATGGTGCCCCCCGCCCATGTTCAGCCAGTCGAGCCGCGGCAGCCAGTCCGCAAGACGGGGCTCGATCGCCTCCCAGGTCCGCGCGAGCGGCGCGAAATCCTGTTCGCACAGCGTGTGAAAGTGCAGGCCGGACAGCCCGCTCAGATGCTCCTCGCGAAGCTGTGAGATCGGAAAGCCCAGCCGCGATCCTGGCGCGGCGGGGTCGTATTTCGGCACCTCGCCGGTCGACACTTCGGGGTTGATGCGCAGCCCCACGTCGAACGTCTCGCCGCTGCGCTCCAGCAGCTCGCGAAAGCGCGCATGCTGCTGCGGCGTATTGAAGACGATGGTATCGGAGAGGGCAGCGATTTCCGGCAGGTCCTGCGCCTTGAAACCGGGGCAAAAGGTCTCGACCATGCCCGGATAGTGCTTGCGCGCCAGCCGCGCCTCCCACAGGCCGCTGGCGCAGGTTCCGTCCAGCACGGCCTGGGTGATCCCGGCGGTCTCCCACATCGAAAACGCTTTCAACGCCAGCAGGACCTTTGCGCCGGAACGCCGCTTCACATCTGCCAGGACGGCGAGGTTCCGGCGCAGGGCAGCGGCATCCACGACGAATGCGGGCGTTTCTACGCGGTCGAGGTCGAAGCGGGCAAAGGCGCCGGGGTCGCCGGCCTTGGTGGTCATGAGATCGGTCATCGCGCAGGCCTTAACGCAGGCGCTGCGTCTATTCATCACCATTGCCGCGACCTGCCTTGTCATTCGACGGACGGGCCGCATAGGGTGCCCGCTGGGCGTGGGGAGCCCGGGCGGGGAAAAATCTATGTATCGACTGATGTTACTGGCTGCGGCGCTTCTGCTGATATTCGCGGAGGGACCCAGCCTTGCGGCGGACGAACCCGTTTACGAACCCGCGTCCGATTGGGTCGAACTCGACGATACGATTCCGGAGGAAGCCGGCGGGTCGCCGCTGCTACGCGCCAGAAGCGTCACGCGTGTCGATGGCGACGTGTTGCAGACCTTTGCGGAGCTGCTCTACCGGGGCTCTACGCCGCAGGCGGTACAGAATATCTCGCGCCTGACGGCACAGTGGTTGCCCGAGAAGGGCAATCTGCGCGTTCACGAGATCAGCATCATCCGCGGAGACGAGGTCATCGATATCCTCGAAGCTGGTCAGCAGTTTACAGTCCTGCGGCGTGAGGAGATGCTGGAAAAGAGCCTGCTGACCGGTCTTCTCACCGCGACCCTGACGGTCGAGGGACTGCGCGTCGGCGATGTCCTGCGTGTCAGGATGACTACAGAGCTTTCCGACCCTGCGCTCGGCGGCAATGTGCAGGGGGTCCAGGCGCTCGCGACAGAGGCCGTCCAGATCGGCGAAGCGGAGTCGGTGCTGCTTTGGCCGCAAGGCCAGCAGTTGGACTGGCAGGTGCTGAACGGAAATCCGCAGGCGACCGTGACGGAGGATGGAGCGATGAACCGCGTCGCCATTCCGCTGCCTCTCGACGAAGGAGAGGACATGCCGCGGGACGCGCCGGTTCGCTTCCAGATGCCGCCACTGCTCGAATATTCGACCTTCGGATCATGGGCGGACGTGTCCAGCACCTTTGCGCCGCAATATGCTGCCGAAGGTTTGCAACTGCCGTCCGATCTCGAAGAGAGGATCGCCGAGATCCGCTCTCGCCACGACGGAGACGCGGCGCGGGCGGCAGCGGCGCTTCGCATCGTGCAGGACGACATCCAGTATCTGATGAATGGGCTGAATGGCGGCAATTATGTGCCGCAAGCGCCCGCGGAAACCTGGCGGCAGCGACTGGGAGACTGCAAGGCGGTGACCTTGCTTCTTCTCGCCATGCTCGAGGAGCTCGGGATCGAGGCGGAACCTGTCCTTGCGCATTCGAGATTGGGCCGCATGATCCCGCAGCGCCTTCCCAGCGCCCTTGCCTTCGATCATGTGCTTGTGTCGGCCCGGATCGGCGATCGTACTGCCTGGCTGGACGGAACCGGAGCGGGAACGCGCGAAGCGGACATCTTCGACCCGCCGCCCTTCGGCTACGTGCTTCCACTGCGTACCGGCGGTGCGCAGCCTTTCGAAATCGAAACCCAGATGCCCTCCCGCCCCCAAGAGATCGTAAATGTGCGCATGTCGATGCTGGGGAGCGTGGACATGCCGCTAATTGCGGACGTCGAGGTGAAGATGCTCGGACCCGTCGCCATCATGGTGGCAGAGGCCCTGCGGACTCTTGGGCCCGACCAGACTAAGGAACTCATTCGGGAGGCGCTGCTGGAAACGCTGCCGGGTTCGGGACTTGTTACCGACACGGCGTTCGCGATCGATGAGGAGGAGCCTTCGGTCACCCTTACAGGAACGGTATTGCGGACGCGTCTGTTCTCGCGCGAAAATCAGGAATGGTCCTTGGCGCTCTCTCAGATGGCGGATGATCTGCGGGTGCGGGCGAACCGGACGAAGGCGGCCTGGCGCGACATCCCGGTGGTGACGAGCGGGCTGCAACATTCGCTCTACACCCTCGTGGTCGAGCTGCCGGAAGGCGCCGACTACGCCCTTGAGGGCGACGCCGATTTCACCGGGACGATAATGGGTCGCCACATCGATCGCGACACGCGGCTGCAGGACAATATCGTCAAGATGACCGAACGGGTTCGCAGCGACGTTCTGGAGGTCGATGCGGACGACTTGCCGGCGGCGCGCGAAGCCGGGCGCCGCGCGCGCGCCGACTTACCCAAGGTTGTGGCGATATCCGATGTGCCGCGCATGTGGGATTTGGTTCTGGCCGACGCGCCGCACCCACAGATCCAGCGCATCGACGAGATATTCGATGCAGCTGAAGAGGCATATGCGGATGACCCCGTCCATGTGCTGACCACACGGATGCGCTATTACTACGGCGTCCGGCAGATCGACGCGGCGTTGGAATATGTCGACAAGGTGCTGGAGCTTGAGCCCAGTGTGGACATGTATACCTGGCGATCCGCGCTGAACCACTTCCGCGGCGATGACGATGCCGCGCTTCGCGATGCGCGCCTTGCGTTCGAGTTCGATCCATCTTCCTACGATGCGCGCGAAATTCTTGCCGAACGACTGATCCTCTCCGGGGACGTGGATGCGGGCGTCGCGCTGCTCGACGAGCAGATCGAACTTGGCGGAAGTTCGGAAGAAGAAGCGAAGTTCAGCAAGGCCGATTTTCTGGGCGAAGCGGGCCGGGGCGAAGAGAGTGTCGCGCTGTTCGACGAACTCCTGGACGAGGGGCCGGTGACGCCCAAGCTCCTCAATGCGCGCTGCTGGATCAAGGGGCTGAACGGGATCGACCTGGACGGGGCGATCGACGACTGCAACCGCGCGATCGAACTGGCGCGCGATCCGGCCGCCTATTTTGAAAGCAGGGCTCTCGTCTGGCTGCGGATGGGAGAGCCGGCAAAGACGCTGGAGGACGCCGAACGGGCGCTCGACCTGGCGCCTGACCGGATCAACGCGCGCTGGTTGCGCGGGCTCGCCTTGACGGAGCTTGGCCGCCCGAAGGAGGCGGAGCCGGATTTCTACATGGTGCGCGAATACGCTCCGCCCGTTCTGCGTACCCTCGAAAGGTTCGGGCTGATCCCAGAAGGCTAGAGCCCCGCGGCCCCAGAATGGCAGGCTCTACGACGATGCCGGGCGGGAATGTGAGTTGCACTCAGCGACGCGGACGGGCAGCACGCGGTTCGTGACCACCCAGCCCCAGCAGCTTTCCCGACCCCAGCTCTACGCCCTTGCCATCACGACCGGGATCGTCGTGGCGAACGCCTACTACATTCATCCGGTCATCGCTCTCGTCGCGGAGGGGTTCGGTGTCACGGCGGCCATGATCGGCCTTGTGCCCGCGCTCAACCAGCTGGCTCTTGCAGTCGGGATTTTCCTGTTTCTGCCGCTCGGCGACCGCATGGGAAACGCCCGGCTTGCCCGCATCTTCGTCGCGCTGCAGCTCGTCTGCGTCCTCGGCATGGCGGTGGCGGGGGAGTTCTACCTGTTCGTTGCCGCCTCGACACTGCTCGGGCTGGTCACCATCGCGCCCTATCTCATCCCGACCTATGTCTCGAAGCGGGTGGACCCCAAAGAGCTCGGGAAAGCGCAGGCGCTCCTGACCGTCGGGATCATCGTCGGCATTCTTTTCGCGCGGCTGGGCGGGGGGATCCTCGGCGAATATTTCGGCTGGCGCGCCGTTTTCTATGCTGCGGCGGCCGCTATGCTCACCATTGCCGCGGTGCTTCCCGTCGTGATGCCCAAACGCAGCGGAGGTCCGCCGCCCCAGGGCAGCCTCAGCTATGCGGGGCTGCTCGCATCGACCTTTCCGATCGCGCGCAGTCACCCGGTGGTACTGATGTCCGGGACGATCCAGGGGCTGAACTTCGGCGTCTTCCTGGCGCTCTGGCTCGGCATCGGCCTGCACCTTCCCGACATAGGGTACGGCGTCGACATGGTTGGGTATCTGGCCGGCTTTTCGATCATCAATTTGGCCACGACGCCATTTCTGGGCGCTTGGGCGGACCGGGTCGGTGCCCTGCGGGCCCGTGCGCTCCTGTCCGCCGGACAGCTTGCCGGCGTGCTTCTGCTGTTTCTGGCGGACGAGAGTTTCTGGGTGCTGTGCATTCCCATCGTCATCTTCAACCTAGTCGGACCGGTTATCGATGTGTCGGGCCGGATGACATTCCTCGCGCTGGAGCCGGACATCCGCACGCGGCTGATGACCGTTTACATCATCCTGATGTTCATTGGCGGCGGGCTGGGTAGCTGGCTCGGCACAGCCGCCTATGACTGGGTCGGCTGGACCGGCACCTGCCTACTGACTCTGGTGCTAAGCCTTGCCATCGTCACGCTGTCGTTCGTCGCCTGGCGCCGTACCCCGGCGCATGCGGCCCCGTAACGACCTGCGCAGATGCCCGGCCAGCCTCGCCTGCTGGTCATTTCCCGATATGGCGGCTAGGCCGGAGACACCATCGACGTAGGGGGGAAGGGCCATGCCGCAGGGGGCGGAACGCCTTGACTATCTGGACGGTCTTCGCGGGCTGGCTGCGCTGTGGGTATTTCTTGGCCACGCGCTTCTCTTGACCGGGTTCGACATCCCGATACTTCGCCACGCCACTTACGGCGTCGACCTGTTCATCCTGCTGTCCGGGTTTCTGATGGTGTTTCAGTTCCAGTTGCGCAGCAAGTTCGAGGACTGGTCACGCCCCACCACAATCATCTCCTTCTGGTTACGGCGGTTTTTTCGGATCGCGCCGCTCTTCTATGTCCTCTTTGCAGTCGCCCTGTTCATGGGACCGTGGCTGTTCGAGCTTCGTGCCGGTATCGATTCCGAGCTCGGTCTGCATCCGCAATTGCCGCGCCGCTACCTCGACGCGTCGGCGGCGAACATTGCCGCCCATGTCAGCTTCCTCTTCGGGCTCATTCCGCAATATTCGTTCCGCACGCCGCTGCCCGACTGGAGCATCGGGCTCGAGATGCAGTTCTACGCCGTCTTTCCGTTCTTCCTCCTCGTAGCGGAGCGCTTTGGCTGGAGGCCGGTCGCTCTCACCGTCGGCGTTGCAGCGGCGGCGTGTGTTTTCGGCCTCGACCAGCTGGGGGTGCGTTTCCCGATGCCGGCTTTCCTGCCGCTGAAGCTGCACCTCTTTCTTGCCGGAATGCTGCTTGCCGTAGCGCGTACCCGGCCCCGCCGCTGGTCGTTCGTTGTGTTGGCAGCGCTCTTTGCCGCCATCCCCTATGGCGGTCCGACCGATCCTGGCAGTCTGGTGACGCGCGTGGTGATCGTACTGTTCTTTTCAGCGCTTATTTTCGCCCGAGATACCGGGCCCGCCGCCGCGGTGCGCCGCTACCTTTCCGGGCGCGCAGCGCACTGGCTGGGCGAGCTGTCCTACAGCGCCTATCTCATTCACCTTCTTGTCATGACACCGGTCGCCAGCGCCGTTCTGGCGGCTGCGGGCGGCAGTCTGGCGGCGCCCGCGCGCTTTGCGGTGACGGTCGCGGAGGCCCTGCCGCTGACCTACGGCCTGTCGGCTCTGACCTACGCCGCGTTCGAGCGTCCTGGCCAGCGCCTCGGGCGGCACACCATCAACGCGCTGTTCGGGGCGAAGCGCGGCCGGCCGACCGATGCCGAGCGCCAGGCCGCCCCCTAGGGATCGGTATCCAGGCACGACCGGTTCGCTGTGAGCCGGCCGTGCCTGAACCGTCTGGCCTAGCGGCTTACTGCCTGCGACCGGCAATCGGCCTCAGAACTTTAGCGGGTCGTCGAGGTCGCGCACTTCCCACGGCAAGCCATGCTTGTTCAGCATGTCCATGAACGGGTCGGGGTCGAACTGCTCCATGTTGAAGACGCCGGTGCCCGACCAGGTGCCCTGCAGCATCATCGCGGCGCCGATCATGGCGGGGACTCCTGTCGTGTAGCTGACCGCCTGGTTGCCGGTCTCGCGGTAAGCCTCTTCATGGTCGCAGACGTTGAACAGATATTTGGTGATTTCGTCACCGCCGCCCTTCGGCGTACCGGTCGCGATGTCGCCGATGCAGGTCTTTCCCTTGGTGGTCGCGCCAAGTCCTGCAGGCTCGGGAAGCACGGCCTTCAGAAACTGCAGCGGTACGATCTCCTGTCCCTGATAGGTGATCGGGTCGATGCGGGTCATGCCGACATTCTGCAGCACCTCCAAATGCGTCAGATAGGCATCGCCGAAGGTCATCCAGAAGCGTGCGCGTTCGATTTCGGGCAGGTGCGTCACGAGGCTTTCCAGCTCCTCATGATACATCATGTACATGTTCTTCTCGCCCACTTCGGGGAAGTCGAAGCTCTGCTTGTGCGACAGGGCGGGCGTTTCGACCCAGTCGCCGTTTTCATAGTGGCGGGCGGGGGCGGTCACTTCGCGGATGTTGATTTCCGGATTGAAGTTCGTGGCAAAGGCCTGGCCATGGTCGCCGCCGTTGCAGTCGAGGATATCGAGCGTGCGAATCCGATCGAAATGGTGCTTCTTCAGCCAGCTGGCAAAGACGCTCGTCACGCCCGGGTCGAAGCCCGATCCCAAGAGCGCCATCAGCCCGGCGTCCCTGAAGCGGTCCTGATAGTCCCACTGCCAGCTATATTCGAACTTCGCCGTGTCCTTGGGCTCGTAATTCGCCGTGTCGAGATAGGGCACACCCGTCTTCAGGCACGCCTCCATCAGCGTCAGGTCCTGATAGGGCAGGGCGAGATTGACCAGCAGGTCGGGCTTCACCTTGTCGATCAGCGCGGCCGTCGCATCGACATCGTCCGCGTCGATCTGGTGCGTTGCGACGGTTTCGCCGGTCCGGTCCTTTACCGATGCGGCGATGGCATCGCATTTGGACAGCGTGCGGCTCGCCAGCGTGACCGTGCCGAAAATGTCGGGATTCATGGCCATCTTGTGGACGGCGACGGACGAGACGCCGCCGGCGCCGATGACGAGGGCATGGCCGGGAACGGGCATGATTGTGGCTCCTGACTTGGGTCGATTTTCCCTCCTCATAGGCGTGGGGAGGGGCGGGGTCACCCGGGCGGTCGGGCAGCCCTATCTGGGTGAAGAACCCGTGTAGGGGCAAAGCGTTTCCCGGCCCCCTCCGGTTCGGGAAGGGGCCGGTGAAATGCCTAGCTTCGACCGGTCAGCGGAATGACCTCTGCCGAGGGCCGCTCGCCGGTGTAGAGGCTTTCCATGGGCTCGTCCTCGACTTCCACCGTTTCGGATGCGCCGAAGCCGTTGAAGCTGGTGCGCATCGCCGCACCATAGGCGCCCAGCATGCCGATCTCGATGAAGTCGCCCGCCTTGACGTCGGCGGGCAGCAGGAAGGGGCCTTCCATATGGTCGAGGTCGTCGCAGGTCGGGCCGTAGAGGTCGAACGCGGCGAGGTCTTCCTCGCTCGCGCTTTCGCGAACCAGCGAGACGGGAAAGCGCCAGTCGACATGGGCCGCGTCGAACAGAGAGCCATAGGCACCGTCGTTGATGTAGAGCGTTTGTCCCTTGCGCTGTTCCACCCGCACCAGGACGCTGGCATATTCGGCGCACAGCGCGCGGCCGGGCTCGCACCACAGTTCGGCGGAATAGCTGATCGGCATATCCTCGAACGCGTCGTGAATCGCCTGGAAGTAGACGTCGAGCGGCGCGGGATCCATGCCCGGATAGACCGAGGGGAAACCGCCGCCCACATCCACCACGTCCACGGTCACGCCGGCGGAGACGATGGCCGCCCGCACCAGGCTGATCGCATTGGTGTAGGCTGCCGGGCTCATCGCCTGGCTGCCGACGTGGAAGCAGACGCCCAGCGCGTCGGAGGCCTGGCGGGCCGCCATCAGCAGTTCGGCCGACTCTTCGGCGCGTACGCCGAACTTCGCAGCCAGGCTGAGTTCCGAATGGTCGGACGGAACGCGGATGCGCACGCACAGCCACAGATCCTCGGCCGCCGCGCCGTCGCGCGTCGTCGCCGCAACGATCTTCTCGAGCTCTTCCATCGTGTCGAGGGAGAACGTGCGCACGCCGTGATCGAAATAGGCCTCTTCGATCGCTTCCGGCGACTTTACCGGGTGCATGAAGCACAGCTTCGCATCGGGCAGGACCGAGCGGACCAGCCGGACCTCCGTGATGGAGGCGACGTCATAATGGGTGATGCCCGCATTCCACAGGGTGCGCAGCAGGTCGGGCGAGGGATTCGCCTTCACCGCATACATGCACAGGCCGGGAAAGCGCTCCTGAAAGAATCGGGCAGCGCGGTCCGCAGCATGGGGACGAACGAGCGTAACGGGGGAAGCCGGCCGCAAAGCGGCCGCTACACCGACTGCGTTATGGTACTTTCGCAACTCAAGGGACCTCCTGGATGTCTGTTGCGCCGAAATGCTGCCTCGCCGGTAGGAAGTCCCTTTGGGCAGCGGACGGCGCATATAATCGTGCCGGAACGGGCTGTAAATGGCCGCGAAGTTGCGGCAATTACGCAGTGGTTACAGACCGGCGCAGGGCGGTCTGTGCATCCAGCGTTTCAGGGGGACATCGATGAGCGGCATAGTGCGGGACGACCTGATGGCTGCGGCCGCCCGGATCAAGGGGAAAGCGGTCCGGACGCCGCTCCTGCGCAGCGACCTTCTCGACCAAATGACCGGGGCCCGCGTGTTCCTGAAGGCGGAATGCCTGCAGCTTACCGGCTCCTTCAAGTTTCGGGGGGCGTACAACCGCCTCAGTGCCATGCCGCATGAAGAGCGCACGGGCGGGGTCGTGGCCTTCTCTTCCGGCAATCATGCGCAGGGCGTCGCACGTGCGGCGCAAATGCTGGGCATGCCGGCCGTCATTGTCATGCCCGCCGATGCCCCGGACCTGAAAGTCGAACGCACGCGCCGCGACGGGGCGGAGATCGTTTTCTACGATCGGCTCTCGGGCTCGCGCGAGGAGATCGCGGCTGATCTTGCCACCACGCGGGGGGCCGTTCTCGTACCCAGTTTCGACGACCCCTATATCGTGGCGGGGCAGGGCACGGCAGGTCTCGAGGCGGGCGAACAACTGTCGGAGATGGGGCTGGAGGCGGATATGGCGGTCGTCTGCTGCGGCGGCGGGGGCCTTGCCAGCGGCATCGCGACCGCGCTGCCCGGCGCGCATATCTGGCTTGCCGAGCCGGCAGGCTATGACGATGCGGGGCGCTCGATGGAGGCAGGCGAAATTCGTCCCGTCGAGGCTCCCGGCCGCACGCTTTGCGACGCCTTGCAGACGCTCAGCATCTCGCCGTTGACGTTCGGCATTCTTTCGGCCCGGGGAGCGGCCGGCGTCGCGGCGACCGACGACGAAGTGATGCGCGCGATGCGCTTCGCCTTTGCCGAACTGAAGCTGGTGGTCGAACCGGGCGGCGCGGCTGCGCTCGCGGCGCTGATGACGGGACAGGTTCCATGCGAGAGCAAGACCGTGCTTGCCACCCTCTCCGGGGGAAATGTCGATCCGGCGCTTTTCGCCCAGATCGTCAGCGCAAGGGGCTGACCTTAGCCTCCGGCTAGTTCGCTGCCAGCGAGGGCAGCGTATCGCTTTGCTCGCTCAGGCGGGCGGCGGCGTCAGCAGCATTTCCGGCCATCAGCGTCTCGAGCTCCTGCGCGACGAAGGCGGCGCCGTCGGCCAGCCGGTGCAGTTCGGTAGCCAGGCGTGCGGCATCGCGGCCCGGGCGCATCATGGTCATGGAGTCGATCAGGGCGTCGAGCAGCCCGACGGCCGTCTCGCCCGCATAATCGCAGGTCAGCGCGCCCTCGATGGCAACCGGCGTCATCTCGCTCATACTCTCGTCCCGAACTGGTTTCCCAGCTTTATGGGACAATATTCATTAACTGGCGGTGTATTTCGCCGAGAAAAAGTCCGTGAGGTAGGTTCTGAGTTCTTCGGCGGCAGTCAGGCCGGCCTTCGAACGGCGCCACAGAACATCTTCGGGCGACCTCGCCCATTCCTCATTCGCCATGTGCTGCACTTCCGCTTCGAACAAGGCGCCGAAATCCCTGCCCAGACCTGTGCCGAGTAAGTTTTCGACTTCTGTGCCGTAGCGTTCGCATAATTGTTCTACGCGTTCTACAGGGAGGTCCGGGTTCGTTTCGGCAAGTTCTGCCACCCAGCGGCGATAGGCTTCGCGCGGCGGCGCGCGGTCCGCCCCCGGAATGTCTCCTCCGGGAAGCGGGGCCGTGCCCGTCCACGGACGCGTGCCGGGGTAGAGCCGTTCCATGACCGTTTCGGCGAGCAGGCGATAGGTGGTCAGTTTACCGCCCACAACGGTCGTCGCCCGCACGCCGTCATGCTCGACCAGCTTCCATTCGCGGCTCGTTTCGCGCGCATTCTTGCCCTCTTCCAGGACCAGCGGCCGGACGCCCGCGAAACTTGCGCGGATATCGTCCGGCGTCAGCGTTGCGCGCAGGTAGCGGTTCGCCGCGTCCAGCAGGTAACGTGATTCCTCGGCAGTGATCTGCGCCTCGGACGGCTGCTCGATCCGCGTTTCCGTCGTGCCGATCAGCGTGAACTCGCGCTGATATGGGATGGTGAAGATGATGCGCCCGTCGGGCTGCTGCAGCATATAGGCGTCCGCGCCCGTACCGATTCGCGGCACGACGATATGCGCACCCTGAACCAGGTCCAGGCGCGGGGCGTCGTTGCGGCCCAGGACGGTGCTCGCGACCTCTTCGGCCCATGGCCCCGCACAATTGACCAGGCACCTGGCGGCAACCGTTCGCCCGCTATCGAGCGTCACCTGCCACAGCCCGTCCGCGAAGCGCGCCTCGCTGGCGCCGTCGCGCGGAACGATGGCGGCGCCGCGCCGCGCCGCGTCCCGGCAATTGGCAATGACAAGGCGGCTGTCGTCGACCCAGCCATCCCAGTAGCGAAAGGCGCGTCGATATTTCGGTTGCAGCACAGCCCCTCCCGGATCGTCCGCGAGGGCGATCTTCTCCGAATCCGGAAAGCTGCGCCGTCGCGCCAGGTGATCGTACAGGAAAAGGCCGGCGCGGATCATCCAGCTTGGCCGCGTGTCCTTACCGAGCGGCAGAACGAAGGGCATCGGCCAGGACAGGTGGGGCGCGATGGCGAGGATGCGCTCACGTTCGGCCAGCGCTTTCCGCACCAGTGCGAACTCGTAGAACTCCAGATAGCGCAGCCCGCCATGGATCAGCTTCGTCGAGGCCGAGGAGGTGCCGCCGCCAAGGTCGCCCTTGTCGCACAGGAACACGCGCTTACCCCGGCCCGCCGCGTCGCGCGCGATGCCGGCGCCGTTGATGCCGCCGCCGATGATGAACAGGTCGTAGGGCTGAGAGGTCATGGGTCCGCTTTGCCTATGAGAGGCGCCGCCTTAAGGGAAGCGCATCATGGGGAGGCGGCGATAAGGCTATGAGCCAGCATATTCTGGTTATCGACGAAGGAACGACGTCGACGCGCGCGGTGGCCTTCACACCGGAGGGGCGCATTGCGGGGGAGGCGAACGCGCCGCTGACCCAAGGATTTCCGCGTTCGGGCTGGGTTGAGCATGACGCCGCGGAAATCTGGGAGCGCAGCCTGGCCTGTGCGCAGGAGGTTGCCGGGGCGGTCGGCGCGGACAGCATCGCCGCACTCGGTCTCACCAATCAGCGCGAAACGGTCGTGTTCTGGGACCGGGAGACCGGCGAGCCGCTGTCGCCCGCAATCGTCTGGCAGGATCGCCGTACGGCCGAGCGCTGCGCCGCGCTGAAGGGAGCAGGGTGCGAGCCCTTCGTGCAGGCGCGCACCGGTCTCCTTCTCGATCCCTATTTCTCGGCAACGAAGATCGCCTGGGGCGCGGACAACTGGCCGGAGGTCCGGCGTGCGGCGGACAAGGACCGCCTCGCCGCCGGTACCGTCGACGCCTATCTGCGCTACCGGCTTTCGCGCGGTGAGACGTTCGAGACCGACGCAACCAATGCTGCGCGCACGCTCCTGATGGACCTTGCCGGCCTCCACTGGTCCGATGACCTTTGCGACCTGTTCGATGTCTCGCGCGGCTGGATCCCCTTCATCGGCAAGAATGCCGGTCATCTCGGCGACTGCGTGGTCATCGGCGGCCGCACCATTCCGATGACCGGAGCCGCCGGGGACCAGCAGGCCGCCGCCATCGGACAGGCCTGTTTCTCTCCCGGCGCGGTGAAGTCCACCTACGGAACCGGTGCCTTTCTTATCGCAAATGCCGGGGCGGAGCCGCCTTCCTCCGAGCACCGCCTCCTCGCCACACTCGGCTGGGACGTTCCGGGCGAGAGCGTCTATGCGCTCGAAGGGTCGATCTTTGTTGCGGGCAGCGCTGTTCAGTGGCTGCGCGACCAGCTCGGTCTGATCGCGGCTGCCGCCGAGACGGAGGCATTGGCCCGCTCCGTCGAAACGACCGAGGGGGCCATGTTCGTGCCCGCCTTTGCCGGGCTCGGCGCACCTTACTGGGAGCCGGATGTGCGCGGCGCGATTACCGGACTCTCCGGCGCGACAGGAAAGGCGCATATCGTGCGCGCCTGCCTTGAGGCGATGGGCAACCAGACCGCCGACGTTCTGGAGGCCATGGCGGCGGACGGCGTCGAGCCCGGCGTGCTCAAGATCGATGGCGGCATGGTCGCGAATGACTGGCTGTGCCAGGATTTGGCCGATGCCTGCGGCGTCGAGGTCGAGCGTCCCGAAATTATCGAAACCACCGCGCTGGGGGCCGCGATGCTCGCCGCGGTTGGCGCCGGTCTTTATGCCAGCTTGGAGGAGGCGGCCGCAGCCATGCGACGCGTCGACCGCAGGTTCGAACCGCGCATCTCCGCCGACCGGCGGGGTGAGAGGCGCCAAAGCTGGCGGCGCGCTATTTCCGTTCTGACCGGGGCGGCGGCATGATCCGGCCCGAGCCGCTTCCCGCCTCGGTACGTCCGGCCGGACGTCGTGATCTCGGCGCGATGGCCGACATTCTGGGCGATGCCTTCGCCGGTGATCCCTTCAATCTGTGGCTGATGGGAAAGCCCGCCGCCATTCGCGCGGGATTCCGGGAACTGCTGCGCGATCTCTACCTGCCGCATGGTCAGTGTTTCCTGGCAGAGGGCGGCGGCGCGGCCGCATGGATCGACAGCCGCGACATGCGCCCCTTTTCCGCACTTGGTCTCCTACGCTGGAGCCTGTCCCTGATGTGGCACGGCCAGTTCGGCGGCGGCGCGCGCGGGGCGGCGGCGGGCGAGGCCATGGAGGCGGCCCACCCTGAGGAGCCGCATCTCTACCTGTTCCTGATCGGCACCGCCGGGCGCGCGCGGGGCAGGGGGCTCGGGAAGGATTTGATGGCGCCCATGCTGGCGGCATGCGACCGTGACGGCCTGCCCTGTTATCTCGAAAGTTCCGACCCGGAGAATTTCGGCTTCTACCGTGCGCACGGCTTCGATTTTCGCGGCGAACCCATCGTGGTAAGCGGCGTGTCGCCGCTGCTGACACCTATGTGGAGAGACCCGCGCTGATGGAGATTTTGCTCAAGATCGCGCTGTCGGTCGCCGTGATCGGCGCTTTCGCGTTGCTGGTTGGCGGCGCCTACATCCTCCTCAGGCGGCCCCGCGCCGAGCGCAAGAAGGGCCTCTTGATGATCGCCGTTGCCGTCGTGACCGTCACCAATGTCTGGCTGCTCACTGCCCCTGTCTGACCGCGTCCGTCTGACATCCTTTCGCGCTCCTGCCGCCGGCGCGTGACACCGGTCACGGACGGAAAGCGCACCGTTTGCTTACCTCTCCGGCATGATCACCGATATCGATCTTGCCATCGTGCTTTCGGGCGGCGGTTCGCGCGGCGCGTTCCAGGTGGGCGTGCTCGACGCGCTGGTACAGCGCAGCGGGCTGAAGGTTGGGCTTTATGCCGGGATTTCCACCGGCGCGATCCAGGCGCTTGGCGCGGCGCAGGACCGCATAACCGACCTGCGGGAGACCTGGCTTGCGCTGAAGGGCGACAGCAGCGTCTACCGCAAGCGGCCGCTGGGCATGGTCGGCGCATTCCTGTTCGGTCGCAATTCGCTCTACGACGCCGCGCCGATCCGCGAGCGTATTCGTGACTTCCACGACCAGGCTGCTTTGGAGGCGGCGGGCAAGGGGCTATCGGTGGGCACGGTCAACCTAAGGACCGGCGAGCTTACCTATGTGAACGAGACGACGCCCGACCTCGCCGAATGGACCATCGCGTCCGCCGCGGTTCCGGCGACCTATCAGCCGCTGGTGGATACGGAGGGTGACCAGTGGGTCGATGGCGGTGTACGCGATATCACGCCGCTCGGCGCGGTACTCGCGCGCCGGCCGAAGGCCGTTCTTGTCATCCTCGCTCAGAACCGCCGCCTCGGTGCCGGTGCGGGCAAGGCGCCGTACGATGGCATTCTCGATATCGGCCTTCGCGCCGTCAGCATTCTCACCGACGAGGTATTCCAGAACGACATCGCCAATGCAGAGCGGATCAACGGGCTGCTCGGTGCGATCGCCGAGCAGCGTCTCCGCCTTCAGGACGAAAACCTCGATCCCGTTGAGATCGATCGCGTCATGCAGCCGCTGGAGGCGCGGACGCAGCGGTACAACGACGTTCCCATCGCGATCATTGAGCCTGCCGCGACCTATCCGCTTCCCGGCTCCACCGATTTCGATCCGGCAGCGATCCGCGATCTGATGGCGCATGGGGAAGATGTCGCCATGGCCGATGCGACCGGCGACCTGATCGCGGACCTGAAGCGGCGCGCGCGGATTTCCTAGCTGTTGGCGGTGCGCGCGTTGGCGTTGGGCAGGGCCTTTCTCATCGTTACCCGGGTCGCGGGATCGAGCCCTGCGCTGCGCTCCTGGTCCACCACTTCGCTCTCGTCGACGGCGTCTTCGACCACCTCATAGCCAAGGCGCGCATAGAAGGGAGCGTTCCAAGGAATGTCGCGAAAGGTTCTCAGCCAGATATAGGGCAGGCCGCGGTGGCTGGCTTCGGCCTCCGCCTCGGCGATCAGTTCGCGCGCCAATCCTTTGCGCTGGTGATCCGGCAGCACGTCGATCTGCGCGATCAGCATGCCGCGCTGCCCCTTTGCGGCGGTCAGGTGGCCGACCGGCCTGTCCTCCTCGTCGACCGCCACCCACAGCAGCTGGTCGACATAGGCCGCGCGCACGACGGCCTCGTCCTGCGGCGTCGAAAGATCCAGATGCGCATATTGTGTCGCGTCGAACACGGCTGCCGCCTGCCGCTCGATCTCGCGGCAGCGTTCGATCTCGGTTCCTTTGGCGCGGCGGACGGGCATCAGTGCGCCCGGCGGGTCAGTTCCTTCATGGCCTCGTCCAGCCCGCCAAGTGTCAGCGGGTACATGCGCCCGTCCATGATCTGCTTCACCATCTGGATGGACTGGCCGTACTGCCAGTGTTTTTCCGCAATGGGGTTCAGCCACACCGCGCTGGGATAGACGTCGAGCATGCGGCGCATCCAGGTTTCACCCGGTTCCTCGTTCCAATGTTCGACCGAGCCGCCGGGGTAATTGATCTCATAGGGGCTCATCGACGCGTCGCCGACGAAGATCACCTTATAATCGTGCGGGAATTTGTGGAGGATGTCGAAGGTCGCCGTGCGTTCGTTCCAGCGGCGCTTATTGTCCTTCCAAACGGCCTCGTAGACCATGTTGTGGAAGTAGTAATATTCCATATTCTTGAATTCGGTGGAGGCGGCCGAGAACAGCTCCTCGCAGGTGCGGATATGGCCGTCCATCGACCCGCCAATGTCGAAGAACAGCAGGACCTTCACCGCGTTGCGCCGTTCGGGCCGCATCTGGATGTCCAGATAGCCCTTGTTCGCCGTCCCCTTGATCGTTCCGGGCAGATCGAGTTCGTCGGCTGCGCCTTCGCGGGCGAAGCGGCGCAGGCGTTTCAGCGCCATCTTGATGTTGCGCGTGCCCAGCTCGACCTCGTTGTCGAGATTCTTGAATTCGCGCTTTTCCCAGACCTTGATGGCCTTTTTCTGGCCGCCCTTGCCGCCGATGCGCACACCGGCCGGATTATAGCCCGAATTGCCGAAGGGCGATTTCCCTTTCGTGCCGATCCACTTGTTCCCGCCCTCGTGGCGCTTTTCCTGTTCTTCGAGGCGCTTCTTCAGATCCTCCATGATCTGGTCGAAGCCCTTTTCCTCGATGGCCTTCATCTCTTCTTCGGAAAAGACCGCCTCGGCTAGCTGCCGCAGCCATTCCTCTGGGATTTCGGCGGTCATCGCCTCGTCTTCGTAGGTCGTCTCCAGGCCCTTGAAGACCTTGCCGAAGACCTGGTCGAACCGGTCCAGATAGGACTCGTCCTTCACATAGGCCGAGCGGGAGAGATAATAGAAATCCTCCACGCGCCGGTCGATGACCCCTTCGTTCAGCGCTTCCAGCAGCGTCAGATGCTCTTTCAGCGTGACCGGGATGCGCGCGTCGCGCAGTTCGTTGAAGAAATCGATGAACATGCTGCGCAGGCTAAGCCCGACGCTGCGGCGCGTCACCTGCTTTCTAAGAGGGGCGAGGATGCCGGAGGGGCGCTAGACGGCTCCCTATGAAACTCGACTTCAGCGGCAAGACTGCCCTCGTCGTGGGCGGCTCCAGCGGCATCGGCCGCGCGGCGGCCCGGGCCATTCGGGATGCGGGCGGAACGGTAACCGTTACCGGCACACGCGCGTCGGCGGACGAATATGAGGGGCTCGAGGGCCTTTCCTTCCACCGTCTCGACACCGCGGACAGGCAGGGGGTCGCGGCGCTCGGCAATGCGTTCGAGCGGCTCGACATCCTCATCAACGCGGCCGGAACCGTCATGTACGGGCGCAAGGAGTTCGAGGTCGGCAACTTCGAGAAAATCCTCGCCGCCAATCTGACCGGTATGTTCCAGCTCTGCGAGACTTTGCGCCCCAGGCTGGCGGAAGCCGACGACGGCAATATCGTCAATATCGGCTCGGTCGCCAGCCATCGCGGTACCATCGCCCAGCCCGCTTACGGCGCGTCGAAGGGCGGCGTGCTGACGCTGACTAAGAGCCTCGCCCTTGCCTATGCGCGCAGCGGGGTACGCGTTAACCAGGTCTCGCCCGGCCTCGTACAGACGAAGCTGACCTCGATCAGCTGGGAAGATGAGGACCGGAAAAGCGGCATAGAAAAGCATATTCCTCTTGGCCGTATCGGCCAGCCGGAGGACATTGCCGGGGCCATATTGCTGCTCGCCTCCAGCGCAAGCCGCTGGACGACGGGAACCGATATCATCGTTGACGGAGGATCGACCGCATGAGCTGGATGCAGGGAAAGACCGTTTTGGTCACCGGCGGGACACAGGGGATCGGCCAGGCGACCGCGGCACTGTTTCGCGACGAGGGCGCGAAGGTCACCATCACCGGCACGCGTGACGCCGCCTCCGAATATGAGGGCGAGGACCTGGCGGGAATGACCTATGTGCGCTGCCGCATGGGCGAGCCCGCCGACATCGAGGCGCTGGCAGCGCGTTTCGACAGTCTCGACGTCCTCGTGAACAATGCCGGCATGGGCCGCCAGGACGAATATGAGCCCGAGGGCTTCGAGGCGGTCATCGACGTCAATCTGAACGGTGTCATGCGCCTCAGCACGGCGCTTCACGATGCGCTGGCAAAGGCGGGCGGCAACATCGTCAACACCGGCTCGCTTTCCAGCTTCCTCGCCCTCAAGGAAACGCCGGCCTATACCGCGTCGAAAGCGGGCCTCCTCGGGCTGACCCGCGCACTCGCCGACAAATGGGCGCCCGACGGTATCCGCGTGAACCTGGTCGCGCCGGGCTTCATCCGCACGCGCATGACGGCCAATGCACGCCAGAGCGACGACTATGAAAAGCGCCTGCTGAAGGCGATTCCGATGCGCCGCTGGGGCGAACCGCGTGAGGTGGCGACCTGTATCGCCTTTCTCGCCTCGCCGGGCGCCAGCTACGTCACGGGTCAGAGCCTGTCGATGGACGGCGGCCTGATGCTGCGCTGAGGTCGAACTCTGCTGCGGTGCAGCGTCTTTCCAGGCTAGGTTAACCGCTCTTCAACCCATTTGCGCGTACGGCAGGTCTCGAAGTTTCACGGGGGCCGGCGATGGACGCTGCTTTGGACCAGAACGATCACCAGCTTGTGCGCAAGGTCGCGGGCGACTGCGGCGGCCTTGCTGTCGAGGTCAGCGATGCGTCCGGCTACATCGCCGGGGTCGCCGACCGGATCGACGCACATTTCGGCATGCTCGACATGCTGGAGTCGGTCACCAATACGCTCGGGCGCGACCAGGTCGCGGTCGCGGAGTCAACGCGAAAGGCGCGCGACCTGACCGACACGGCGCGCGCACGGCTCGAATCGGGCCAGCAGGTCATCGAGGAGTCGCTGACTGCCTTCGCCGCCATCATAGAGCTTGCCGAGACCATGGGCGAACGCATGGCCGGCTTCGTCACCGCCATGGACCGCGCACGCGGCGTTTCGCGCACCATCGAACAGATCGCCCACAACACCAATATGCTCGCGCTCAACGCCACCATCGAGGCGGCGCGCGCGGGCGAGGCCGGGCGCGGCTTTGCCGTCGTGGCGCAGGAGGTGAAGAAGCTCGCCGCCGATACGAGAAGCGCGACGACCGAAATCAACGACACGCTCAGCACACTGGCGGGGGAGGTCCGCGCCGCGGGTGACGAGTTCGGGTCCGGTGCCGAACGCGCCGCCCATACCCGGCAGCAATTTTCGGCCATTTCCTCGGCGATTGCCGAAGTCGGCGACTATGTGCGGCAGGTGAATGAGGAGACGAGCGGCATCGCCGGCGCAACTGACGCCATCACCGCGGCGGTCCAGCAGATGAACGCCGCGCTCAGCCAGTTCAGCTCGGATGCGCGCGCGAACGGGTCGGAACTCGTCACCGTGCACCAGCGACTCAGCGATCTCGAGATGCGCGCGAACCTGATGTACGACGAGCTGTCGCACACCCATGTCGAGACCGAGGACACTCCCTTTATCCAGAAGGCGGTCGCCGGGATGGAAGAGGTGCGGGCGCTGATCGAACGGGAAGTGGACGCCGGCGACCTCGACCTGGAGGCTGTGTTCGACACCGACTACAGGCCCGTTCCCGGCACCGACCCGGAACAGTTCACAACCCGCTTCAACGACTTTGCAGACAAGCGCGTGCGGCCCATCATCGATCGCATTACCGCCAGCGATCGCCGTATCGCTGCGGCGGCCTGCACCGACGTGAACGGCTATCTGCCGACGCACATCTCGGAAAAATCCCAGGCGCCGCGCGGTGACCGCGACTGGGACAGCGACAATTGCCGCAACCGGCGCATCTTCTGGGACGACGCCACCGCGCGCGCGGTCGCGAACGAGAAGAGCTTCATGATCTCCACCTACCGTCAGGACGTGGCGGGGAATGAAGGCGGCTATCGTGCGGTGAAGAGCGTTTTCGTGCCGTTGTTCGTGAAGGGGCGGCGCTGGGGCAATTTCGAGCTGGCCTGGGTCTAGCCCTCCGTTTCACCAAGGCTGGCTCGCCTGCAGTCGCTCCTTGCCCCTTCCGCCGTCAGGCCGCCTCGACGGCTTCCTCTTCATAACCGTCGAAGCTTCCCTTCAGACTGGCGCTGTTGAGAAGGACCGTAGCCGCTGGGTCTGCCGCACCGGGGCGATAGATGCGGCTTTCGATCCAGGCGCTTTCGGTTTTCCGGCTTCCCGACAGCGCGATCACCTCGCGCTCGATCTCGAACGGCTCGCCGGCGATCAGCGGCCCGTCGTGCAGCGCGATTTCCAGGTCGGCGAACAGGCCGACAACCGGGCCGCGCACCGGAAATCCCTTGGGCAGGTGGTGCGCCAGGACGCTGATCATCTCCATCGGAATGACCGGTCCCCCGAACTCCGCGCTCGTGCGGTAGAGCGGCGAGGGCTCGGTGATCTTCCCCAGCTTCTCGTTCAGGGTGAAGGGATAAAGGTCGCCCATATGCTCATCCGGGCCCATCGTCGCCGTCTGCCGGGGCAGCGTCATGCCGACCTCGACGTCGCGCAGGATGATCTTCGGCTCGGGAGGCGTGACCGTCTGGATACGCTCGCGAAGGGCTGAGGGGCGGTCCGCGCCGGCCAGGCTCGCCGTTCCCTTCAGCACCTCGGTGCCGTCTTCCTTCTCCATACGAATGAGGGCGAAGTCCTCCGCCTCCTTCTTCAGGAAGGCGCGGACACGCTCACCTTCGACGACCATTGCGCGGAAATGGCAGGAGATGCAGCCGGTCCTGAACCAGTCCATGCCGAACGCCTCGACAGCCAACGGATCGAACTGGCTGAAATGCGTCGGACCTTCGATCGGCCCCGCGTTGAAGCCGAGGTCGCCGGCCATGCTGTCGTCGTGGATCGACTTGTGGCCGTCGTATTTCTGGTCGGCCAGCATCTGTGCCGGCGCGCGCAGCGGGCCTGCCCGCCAGCCGTCCGCCTCGTCGATCTGCGTGTCGAAGGCCTGCATTGATCTCTCCCGTCAGTCTGTCTTGCCTTGCCGGCGTCTTTGCTGGTCCCATGCGGCGAGCCGCTCTGCGATCTTGCGCTCCACGCCCCTGTCGGTCGGCTCGTAAAAACGCTGCGGCGTCATCTCCTCCGGCCAGTAGTTCGCGCCGGAAAATCCGCCCTCTGCATCATGGTCATATTCATATCCCGCGCCGTAGCCGATGTCCTTCATCAGCTTGGTCGGCGCGTTGACGATGTTCATCGGCGGCATCAGCGAGCCGGTCTCCTTCGCCGTGCGCCAGGCCTGCTTCTGCGCCCGGTAGGCGGCGTTCGATTTGGGTGCCGCCGCGCAGTAGAGACACGCCTGTACGATGGCGAGCTCGCCTTCCGGAGAGCCGAGAAAATCATAGGCATCCTTGGCGGCGAGGCACTGTACCAACGCGTTCGGGTCGGCGAGGCCGATATCCTCCGATGCGAAACGTACGATGCGGCGGAGCACGTAAAGCGGTTCCTCACCCGCAACCAGCATTCGCGCCAGATAGTAGAGCGCGGCCTGCGGATCCGATCCGCGCAGCGATTTGTGCAGGGCGGAGATGAGGTTGTAATGCCCCTCCCGGTCCTTGTCGTAGACAGCCACCCGGCGGTGCAGCAGCTTGCGCAGGTCTTCGGGTTCGAGCTGTCTGTCCGGGGCGATATTGTAGATCGTCTCCACCTGGTTCAACAGGAAGCGCCCGTCGCCGTCGGCACTGCCCACCAGCGCCATCCGCGCCGCATCGGTCAGCGGCAGGTCCGCGCCCGCTTCGACTTCCGCTCGCGACAGCAGCTGGCCTAGCGCGGCCTCGTCGAGGCGGTTGAGGAGCAGGACCTGGCAGCGCGACAGCAGCGCCGCGTTCAGTTCGAAGGAGGGGTTTTCCGTCGTCGCCCCGACCAGCGTGACCGTCCCATCCTCGACATAGGGCAGGAATCCATCCTGCTGCGCGCGGTTGAAGCGATGGATCTCGTCCACGAAGAGCAGGGTGTGCTTGCCGGCCGAGGCCATTTTGCGGGCCTCGGCGAACGCCTTTTTCAGGTCGGCGACGCCCGAGAAAACGGCGCTGATCGCTACGAAGCGAAGGCCCACCGCATCGGCCAGCAGCCGCGCGATCGTCGTCTTGCCGGTCCCCGGCGGACCCCAGAGGATCATCGATGACAGCTTTCCGGCCGCGACCATGCGGCCGATGGCCCCTTCGGGGCCGGTCAGGTGATCCTGCCCGATCACCTCCTCGAGCGACCGCGGCCGAAGGCGTTCTGCCAGCGGCGCGCTGTCCTCCGCGGGTTGCGAAGGCGAGGAAGGGGTTTCGGGATCGGCAAACAGGTCGGCCATCGGGTGCAGGGCATATCACGGCCGCCCTTCTCCAGCGACGGCATTTTCGATATTGCTAACCGATATGTTTAGATATATCTAAGACACATCGAAAGGAATTGACTTTGAGACGTTCACATAATGGCCGCGAACGCGGCTCCCGCCGGATGCGCGGGGATTGGAACCGGATGTTCCGCGACATGGGAATGGAATTCGCTGCCGACTGGACCTTGGGTTCCGGCGGCGCCCATCGAGGGCGCGGCGGCCGGGGCGGCGGGCGCGGCCGGTCACGCCTGCTGCGCCAGGGCGAGCTTCAGCATCTGTTGCTTGCGCTGATCGCGGACGGACCGAAACACGGATATGCCCTGATCGAGGAGATCGGGCAGATGACGGGGGGCAGCTACGAGCCCAGCCCCGGGGTCGTCTATCCCACGCTGACCATGCTGGCCGATATGGGGCTGGTGGAAGAGCGTCCGGAGGAGGGTCGCAAGCTCTATGCGCTGACGGAAAAGGGCAGGGAGCATCTGGAGGAGCGCAGCACCGAAACGGAAGAGCTTCTGCAACGGGTCAGGGCTGCGGGCGCCAGTTCGGGCTCCAGCGACTATGCGCCGATCGCGCGAAGCCTCGTCAACCTTGCCGCTGCTCTGAAACTTCGCGGCTGGGAAAAGCGGCTCGACGCCGATACATCGAAGCGCATCGCAGATATCCTCGACGAGGCCGCCAGGCGCATACAGGAGGTCTAGGTGGCGTCATGAGCTGGCTGGGTCGCCCGGCGGGTCCGCCGTCGCGCCCTAGCTGCCGCCGGGCGCGGCGTCGGAGAACATGCGCCGCAGTCCGTCCTGCACATGCTGGAAGCGGGCATGCGTTTCGGGGCTCATCTTCAGCCCTTCTTCGGCGACCAGCTCGTTCAGCTCCCAAAGCATCTCGCGCTTTTTCGTGTCGGGAATGAAGCTCTCGATGAAGGTAATGGCGGCCAATCGCGCTCCGCGCGTCACCGGCGTCACCCTGTGCAGCGTGTCCGACGGATAAAGGACCGCGCAGCCCGGCGGCAGGCGGAATTCGCACGTGCCCGCGCCCATTTCGATCTTCAGCGCACCGCCTTCGTACTCGTCGGGGTCGCCCAGAAAGATGGTGATGCTCAGGTCAGTGCGGATGATTTCCTTTCCGGCATTGATGAACGCGGTGTCGGAATGCGCGTCATAGGCCATGCCGGGCTCATATTTGCTGACGAGCGGCGGCGCGATCCGCTTCGGAAAGGCAAAGTCCATGAATTCCTGGTTGCGCACCAGCGCCTGCAGGATCAGCGGGCTCGTCTGCCGCATGGCGTTCGGCTCGTGCAGCTGCAAGTTGTTCTTGCCCGTGTTGTGGGGGTTAGAGGCGCGGCCGTCGCTGAACTGGCCGTTTGCCGCCACCTGTCGCAGCGTGGCGATCTCCTCGGCGTTCAGCAGGTCGTCTATTTGTAGAAAATGCATGGTCTAAAGTCCGGCTAGTTCGATCGCCCGGCGTACCGCCTCGTGGCGCCCGCCCAATTGTTCAAGCCATTTCAGGCCGCGGCCGATTTCGTCGCCGTGCGCCGCGCGGGCCTGTTCGAGAACCTGATTGCGCAGCGCGGGAGAATATTCGTGGTCCTGCGCCTTCGAATAGCGCGACATGATCGGCCCTGCGAGGGCAGCGCGCTGCGCCTCCTGCGGGAAGCTGAGGCCGAGATGGTCCGACAGCCGCGACAGTCCCTGTGCCGGGGCCTCTAGGAACGCCGAGAAATCCAGCAGCAGCACGCGCTTGCCTTCCGCTTCCTTCAGGCCGGCCAGATCGAGCATCCCGGACAGCCAGCTCATCGCTACGAGTTCTCCATCCGACAGGTCGGAGAGGGCGAAGCGTTCGTCTGGCAGATGGCACGCCAACGCCCGTCGGCGTAGAGGCGAGAGATTGACCGTCTCGCTGCGCGAGGCGTCGCCGCCGAAGATCGTCGCCAGATAGGTGGCGGCCTTTGTGACGAGGCCGGCGATCGGCGCCGCGGTCTCGCGCGCGATCTCTGTCGCCATCAGGCTCGTGAAGCTCGTCGCTTTGACGATAGGCTGTGTTCGCTGGCCGAGTGGCCGTCCGAGCAGGCGCACTGCCGCTCTGATCGTCTGGCGGTGGCCGTCTTCGGAAATCAGACTATGTGGTGCCGCCCGGTCGAGCGCTGTCGTGGCGAGCGTTCGCAGGCTCTGCGGCTCCCGGATGGGAAGGACGGCGTCCGCCTCGGCGAGCAGGCGCGAGACCAGCGTTGAACCCACATGCCCCAAATGGAAGATGACCGCCGGATCCTTCGCCAGTGCGAAGCTTTCCGCCGGCAGATTTTCCAGCGGGATGACATAGCTCTGCCGCTGCCCCCCATGCAGCAGCCGCTGGTCGAGGAAGGGTTGGTCCAGATAGTCCCGCTCTGACAGCGTCAGGAACTGGATCACATGCGGCCGGTAACCGACTTCATAGGGAAGCAGCTGCGCGGATTGTAGGGCGGTACTCACATGCGCGGCGTTTAGCGAAAGCGCGCCTGCCTGCAAGCGTGCGGCCCGCGGCAGGGTCTACTTGCGCGTCGCCAAGGGCCCGATCCGCGGACGCCTTTTACTGGATGACGCTATTTCCGGACGAAGGGGAGGGTGTCCCGGTCTCCGCCCCGTCTCGGTCGGCATCATCATCGTCGCCGCCATTGGCAGCGCCGTTATCGGCATAGCGTGTACGCGCGTCCGCATTGCCGGTTGCGGGCGGAGAGCTACGCCGGGTCAGATTCCCTCCGGCAACGGCGTCGGACGGCTCTGATGCGGCTTCCGGAGCAGGGTCCGCGCGCCAGGCCTCGGGCTCGTTGCCGAATTCGTCGGTGATCGCGACATCGCCGGTCTGCATTTGGGGCTCGTCAGGCGAGTCGCAGCCGGCCGGCGCGGCTGCGAGTAGGAACGCGAAGATCGGTACTTGTAAATGCCTCACAACTGCTAACGTTTTTTTGATCCAGATTAATCATCATATCAACCGATATGGGTCAGTCCGGTTCCGGCAATTGCCCGGAAAAAGGTACGGCCGCCTCGGTTTCCCGCGACGGCCGTCCCTTGTCAGCTATGATGCGCGTAAAAGATCAACTCGCCTTTTCGGCGTTGCTTTCTTCTTCTTCGCTGGCTTCGGCTTCACCTTCGGCTGCCTCGCCGCTGTCGGCGTCACCGGCCTCGGCATCGCCTGCCGCTTCGGCGTCGATGCCTTCGACCGGCTCGCCATTTTCGTCGAGCGGGATGCCGGAGGCTTCGGCCGCGGCCTGGCGCTCGGCGCGCTCCAGGGCTTCCTTGGCCAGCCGTTCGGACTCGGTCAGCGCCTCGTCGTCGTCATTGCCGCCCAGGACACTGATGCCCTGCGCCTGCAACTCGGCCTCGTCTTCGGAGCGGGCGACGTTCGCTTCGACCTCGACCTGCACCTCGGGGTGCAGCGCGACCACCAGCGAGTGAACGCCCAGCGTCTTGATCGGCGCTTCCAGCGTAACCTGGGTCTTGTCGATCTTCAGGCCGCTCTTCTCGCTCAGCGCCGCGGCGATGTCGCGCGAATTGACCGAGCCGTAGAGCTGGCCGGAATCGGACGACTGCCGAATCAGCACGACCTGCGTGCCGGCCAGCGTCTCGGCGTCCTTCTCGGCGTCGGTACGCTTGGCGGCGTTTTCCTGTTCGATGCGCTCGCGTTCGGCTTCGAACTTCGCCTTGTTCTGCTCGTTCGCGCGCAGTGCCTTGCCCTGCGGCAGCAGGAAGTTGCGGGCGAATCCGGGCTTCACCGAGACGACGTCGCCGATGCTGCCCAGCTTTTCGACGCGCTCGAGGAGGATGATATCCATGTTTGCCATCGGAACGTCTCCTTAGCGCACGATATAGGGAAGCAGGCCGATGTGGCGGGCGCGCTTGATCGCGCGGGCCAGCTCACGCTGCTTCTTGGCGGAAACCGCGGTGATGCGGCTGGGGACGATCTTGCCGCGCTCGGACAGGAATCCGCCCAGCAGCTTTACGTCCTTGTAATCGATTTTGGGGGCGTCCGGCCGGCTGAACGGGCAGGACTTCTTCCGGCGGAAAAAGGGGCGTGCCATATCTCTGGTTCCTTAGTCGTCTGAACGGTCGCGCGAACCGCGGCGTTCGCGGCGCTCTTCCTTGCGCATCTGGACGCTGGGATCGTCTTCCAGCTCTTCGACGCGGATCGTCATTTGCCGGATGACGTCGTCCGACAGGGCGATCTGCCGCTCCATCTCGTGCAGCGCCGGCGGCGGTGCATCGATGTTCAGCATCACGAAGTGCGCCTTGCGGTTCTTCTTGATCTTGTAGGCGAGGCTCTTCAGGCCCCAATATTCGGTCTTCGCGACCTTACCGTCATTCGACTCGATGATCTCGGTAAACTGCTGCGACAGCGCATCCACCTGCGCGGTCGACAGGTCCTGGCGCGCCAGGAACGTATGCTCGTAGAACGGCATCTGTCTCTCTCTCCTGTTGCCGATCGCTGACCAGCGGCAGTCGCTGGCCCCTCCGGCTTTCCTGTCAAATGATCGCGGCGGAGACCGTGTGGGTGCCCGCCCCGTTCACAAAATGATCGCGGCGGAGACCGTAAGGGTGCCCGCCCCGTTCACAAAATGATCGCGGCGGAGACCGTAAAGGGTCCCCGCCGCGAGCGAAGCGCCATATGGCATGGCGCACCCGATCTGGCAAGCCGGATCTGGATCCGGTGCCCGAGGCCGCGATCAGCGCGCGCCCCGGTTCAGTGCATCAGGCGCCGGTCGTGTCGGCGTAAAGCGCCCACAATGCCGCGACCTCGTTGAACGAGCTGTCTTCGTCGACCAGGTTGAACGCCTTCCGCGCGAGCGCCGCGTTGCCGGCACGCAGAGCGCTGATGCCCAGGCCGATCAGCGCCTGATTCTGGTACGGCGAAGAGGCAATGTCCTTCTGCTGCTGGTAGGAGCGCCAGTAGGCCACGGCCGCGGCGCGGTAATTCTCAGCACCGAAGAAGATGTTGCCCATCCGGTAATAACCTTCCGGCCCGGGCTTCATGCTGGCGAAGTTCGCGCTTTCCTGTTCGATCCGCTGCTGCGAGCGCGTCAGCAGGTTCTGCACCTGCGGATCCTCGCGCGACAGCGCCTCGGCTTCCAGGCCCTCTTCGACGATGCGCAGTGCCACGCCCGGCTGTTCGGCCACGGTCGCGAACTTGGCGAACTCGATATAGTCCTCGGGGCGGTTCAGATTGTCCGTCTGGCCGAGCAGCTTGTACAGCGCCAGCTGCGCGTCGCGGGTCGTCAGGTCGCTCTTCAGATTGTTCAGCAGGCGCGACCAGCGCTGCGGCGTCGGATCGAGGCGGATCAGCCGCTCGATCGTCTGCAGATATTCCTCGGTCTGCTCCAGCTTGAACTGCGCGGAGGCCAGGTTCTCCAGCAGGTTCTGCTGCGGACCGTTCTGCTCGATCAGGCTTTCGTACAGGTCGGCGGCGGCCTGGTAGTTGCCCTGCTTGATGTACGACTGCGCGACGATGGTGTTGCCCTGTTCGCCGCCCATGCGCTGGCCGAGCTCGATGGCCTTGTCGTAATTGCCTGCCTGATAATAGATCGGCGCGAGGCGGGAGGCCGGGGCGCCGATGCTTTCCAGGTCGCGGGCGGCGGCGGTGTAATTGCGGGCAACCGTGTTCACATAGGCGGACATTTCGGCAACGCGGCGGCGTTCGAGCGCGCTGTCGGCAGCGCCGCGGGCGGTGCGCACGCGTGCCATGGCGGCGCTGGTATTGCCGCGCTGCGCCAGGCTCTGGGCTTCCTGCAGCGGCACGCCGACGTCACGCGACAGGGCCTGGGCCAAGGCGCTCGTCACGGGCAGGCTCATCGACAGGGCGGTGCACAGTGCCAGGGTCCGGATCATCTTCATCGAACGGTCTTCCCTCCAAAATCATCACAGTACGGACTAGCGAATTACCGGGCGTCCGTTGCTGTCGGTCATACGTTTCTTGACGGTATTTACACATGCCGGAACGAAGCAAGACTTGCCTGCGACCCGCATGTAGCGGACGCAAAGCCTAGCAAACCGGCGATGACTTGCAAGCCGCTCGGCAGTGCCATAGCGGACGGCGCAATAAACCGGTCCATCTATTCGGAAAGTAGCCAAGCATGAGCGGTACCCGCGCAGTCCTCTTTCCCGGCCAGGGAAGTCAGGCGCCCGGCATGGGCAAACAGCTTGCCGAGGCGAGTCCCGCCGCACGCGAGGTCTTCGGCGAAGTCGACGAGGCCCTTTCGCAGAATCTCTCTCGCCTCATGTTCGAGGGGCCGGCGGACGAGCTTACCCTGACCGCCAATGCGCAGCCCGCCATCATGGCGAATTCGCTCGCGGTCCTGCGCATCCTCGAGCGCGACTGCGGCGTCGGCTTTTCGCAGCTTGGCGGCTTCACGGCCGGCCACAGTCTGGGCGAATATTCCGCACTCTGCGCCGCCGGGGTCGCCGGGCTCAGCGACACGGCGCGGCTGCTGCGCGTGCGCGGCGATGCGATGCAGGCGGCCGTGCCCGTCGGCGTAGGTGCCATGGCGGCGCTGCTCGGGCTCGACTTCGCCGATGCCGAAGCAGCTGCCCGCGCAGGGAGCGAGGGCGACGAGGTCTGTGTCGCGGCGAACGACAACGCGCCCGGCCAGGTCGTCATCTCGGGTCACAAGGCGGCGGTCGAACGCGCCATCGAGGCGGCCAAGGAACTGGGTGCGAAGCGTGGGATGCTGCTGCCGGTCTCGGCGCCGTTCCATTCGCCGCTGATGGCGCCCGCGGCGGAGCGTATGGAGGCGGCGCTTGGCGAGATCGCCTTCGATACCCCCACCGTTCCGATCGTCACCAACGTGACGGCGGCGTCCGAAACCCATCCTCAGCGGCTGAAGGCGCTGCTTGTCGACCAGGTGACCGGCATGGTGCGCTGGCGCGAGTCCATCCTCGCCATGGCGGACGACGGCACGGAGACCTATGTGGAGCTCGGCGCGAAGGTCGTCGCGCCCATGGTCAAGCGCATCGCGCCGGGCCGCGACACGCACAGCCTGGTTTCGATGGACGACATCGAAGCCTTCGCAAAAACGCTTTAGGGAACATCTCAAACCCATGTGGGACGAACGCTATTCTGCCAGTGGCTACGCCTATGGCACCGAGCCGAACGAGTTTCTTGTCGAGGAGCATGGCCGCCTGCCGGAAAAGGGCCGCATCCTCTGTCTGGCCGAGGGGGAGGGGCGCAATGCCGTCTACCTCGCACGGCAGGGCTTCTGGCCGGTCGCGGTCGACCAGTCCGCCGTCGGGCTCGAAAAGGCGAAGAAACTGGCGGAGCTTCACGATGTCGGGCTGAAGACCTTCCAGGCCGACCTTGCGACCTACACCCATGGCAAGAACTGCTGGGACGGCGTCGTGTCGATCTTCGCGCATCTGCCGTCCGAGGCGCGCGCCTTCGTCCACGAGCAGGTACGCGCAGGGCTTCGGCCCGGCGGAGTCTTCCTGCTGGAGGCCTACCGCCCGGCACAGCTCGAGGCGCCGGGAACGGGTGGTCCGTCCGACGCCGACATGCTGCCCACGCTCGAGGAACTGCGCGCACAGTTCGAGGGCTTCACCGAGCTTCTGGGCCGGGAGATTACCCGCACGGTCGATGAGGGCGAATATCATTCGGGCGAAAGCGCGGTCGTACAGTTTGCCGTGCGCAAGCCCGATCCGAAGATGAACTAGGGGAGTTTCACATGTTCGATCTCAGCGGAAAGCGCGCCCTTGTCACCGGCGCCTCGGGCGGCATCGGCTCGGCCATCGCAAAGGCGCTCGCCGCCCAGGGCGCTTCGCTCGCCCTTTCCGGTACGAACGAGGAACGTCTTTCCGCTGTGGCGGCTGAGATCGGCGGCGATCCCGCCATCCTTCCCTGTAACCTGTCCGATTCCGAAGCGGTCGACGCCCTTGTCGGCCGCGCGGTGGAAGCGCTCGGCGGGCTCGACATCCTGGTGAACAATGCCGGGGTCACGCGCGACAATCTCGCCATGCGGATGAAGGACGATGAATGGTCCGACGTCATGCGTGTCAATCTGGAGGCGGCGTTCCGCCTCTCCCGTGCGGCGCTTCGCCCGATGATGAAGGGTCGCTTCGGCCGCATCATTTCGATCACGTCGGTGGTCGGCGCCACCGGCAATCCGGGTCAGGCCAACTATGCCGCGTCGAAGGCGGGTCTGACCGGGATGACGAAGGCGTTGGCGCAGGAAGTCGCCTCGCGCGGGGTCACCGTAAACTGCGTCGCGCCGGGCTTCATCCAGTCGGCCATGACCGACGAACTGCCCGACGCGCAAAAGGAAAAGCTGCTCGGCCAGATTCCGGCCGGCGCGCTTGGACAGGGCGACGATGTCGCTGCGGCCTGCGTCTACCTTGCCTCCGCCGAATCCGGCTACGTCACCGGCCAGACGCTGCATGTGAACGGCGGCATGGCGATGCTGAGTTAGGCGACTACTATTCCGGCGCATTGCGGGTAGGTCCCAGGAAAGGGAACCTACCCGCAAAGGTTACGGCTTATGCGATGTTGCGGAACGTCGCGGACGGCGTTGCCGAATATGTCACGGACCAAGTGTCTCCCACTTCGAGCCGCAAGGTTACTGGACCGTTGCCACTCGATACATCCACGCCGTTGTGCTGGATCTTGCTTACCGAGCCTCCGAATATCGAGATGTCTCGAGCATAAGGGCCGTACCAGGTTTCGGTGGCCGCGCTCGTGGGCACGGACAGGGAGCCACTCAACTTATATGCGGGCCCGGATGCGTCGACAGCCCTATTACCTTGTACTCGCACATTATCAGACGAGGCCGTGTATTTCGGGATCGCAGTCGGTGCCGTAACTCCATCGGATTCTGTGTTCACGATCTGCACGTTGGGCAGATTATTCGCGATCTGAATCCCATAACGCGCCTGATTTCCACAGATCCCTGTAAAGGGAAACCCATCGCCGCCGAAAGCGCCACCGTTCACGGCGACACCGCCTGAGAGAATGACCAGATCATCTTGGTCAGACACGTCATTGGAACTGAGACGGTTGGCGCCAAATCCGACGCAGGCGACCAACTCCACATTTTCCATCGTTTGGCAAGAGAAGTGCCAGTTATTCTTGCCCGATTGGCGACCCTCGCAACCGATGAAGCGAATGGCTCTGACGGCTCCGCCCGTGCCGGTAATGTCTACGGCATGGGCGTTGACCGAGACGAACCAGCACGCCGTGAACGTGATATCGTTGAAAGCGCCACCTCCAGTCGTATCCATGCTCAGGCCGGCGGTGCCGGAATAATCAAAGAACACGTTGGAGAATTTTCCGTTGGAAATATTCCCGCCGCTTGAGAACTTCATTTTCAATCCGTATTGAAAATGGCCGAACACACTGTCCGAGATCACGATGGTATCCCAAGGGGATTCTCCCATCTTGACGGCGATCGTATCTTCCTGAGATGTGAAGAGGCTCCGATTGCCCTCCGCAGGATCGGGTTCAGGATAGGCCGGAACCTGTCCATTGGAATTTGCCGCAGACAGGAAGATGGCCCTCGCTATCAAACCACCGCCAAACCTGCAGTCGATCGCGATCGCATTATCGGTATTCAAGATTTCACCACGCACATTTTCGATCATGGTGCCTTGCGCTCGGTAGTCAGAATCGTGGCCGAGGGTCACCATTCCGGCGATCAGCGACACATTCAAATCACGCAGGCGAACCCCGTTCACGCCCTGTATTTTGACGGCCCGCGTGGTCGAATCGGCACTGCTACCGACAATTCGGGGGCCGTAGAAGCTCCCGCCGCCGGAAAATACTGCCGAGCGGTCGCCGAATGTAAGGAGGGGGTTAGACGTAATCTTGAATTCGGCCCCGTAGGCACGGACGTTGACATTGTCGCGCGCGATCTCGGTCTTGATCCCGTTGGGAACGGAATAGTTGCCTGGCGGCACCGTAACCGCCACACCTTCTTCCGCAGGGTCGATGTTGGCCATTGCGATCAGCGCATTGAGCGCGGCTGTGTCATCGGTCGTTCCGTCCGCGGCAAGGCCGAACCATTCGCCGTGAAGCTCGCCCTCGGTCCGTATGCGCACCCAGGCACCGCTGGCACCCGTATCAGAATTCAGCGGTACGTAAATGCCCTGCCGCGAGTCGGCGGAGACCTCGGTGGAGAGGTCGCTAGTCGAATATTTGAATTCACCAGCTCTGCCATTTTCGGTCAGGACCACAAAGTCACCACCATTGGGCATCAGGGCAGCCATTTCTTCCCTGGTATCTACAACAGCAAAGGTCATTTTGGTTCTCCAAAATAGTATTATTGCAGAATAGGCGAAATCAATCCGCCTTTCACAAAGATGTTTGAAGAAATCCTATTTTAGAAGCCTGAATATTTATGTGGTTCTATTGCTATGAATTTTTTGGAGAAACCCGACTTGGGGCCGAAAAACACTGCAAGTCGATCCTGTGGTAGGCGTTCGCGGACCTTCTGCGGATGTCTGTTCTCACCACCATTCCAGCTCGCCGCGACGCAGCGCATCCCGGCTCCCGCACATACGCTGAGGTGTGACCTACTGTGACCTACAGGTCTCGCCGCAGCCTCCCGCCGCTCTCCAGCTGCTCTTCCGGCACCGCACCCGGCTCGCCATTTCGGACAGGTGCACTTCGTCGCTCCGGTTCGTTAAGGACGCGGCAAACACGAACATCCAGGGAGGCATGACCATGCGTGACTACACCAAATTCTACATCGGCGGCGAATGGGTGGACCCGGCGGCAGGCGCGACGACGCTCGACGTGATCAACCCGGCCACCGAAGATGCGGCGGGCAAGATTGCCCTTGGCGGCAAGGCGGACGTCGACAAGGCCGTCGCCGCTGCGAAGGGTGCGTTCAAGAGCTTCGGCCGTACCAGCCGGCAGGAGCGCGTCGAACTGCTCGGCGCCATTCTGGGCGAATATGTGAAGCGGCAGGACGATATCGCGAAGGCGGTGACCGAGGAAATGGGCGCGCCGTCCTGGCTGTCCACCTCCGCGCAGGCCGCGATGGGCGCCGCTCACTTCAACACCGCGATGGAAATCCTCAAGGGCTACAGCTTCGAGGAGCAGCGCGGCACGACCCTGCTGGCGAAGGAACCGATCGGCGTCTGCGGCTTCATCACGCCGTGGAACTGGCCGATCAACCAGATTGCCTGCAAGGTGGCGCCGGCCCTCGCCACCGGCTGCACGGTCGTCCTGAAGCCGTCCGAAGTCGCGCCCTTCAGCGCCTATCTGCTGACGGAAGTCCTTCATGCCGCGGGCGTCCCGGCCGGCGTCTTCAACATGGTCAACGGTGACGGGCCCACGGTCGGCAGCGCGATCAGCTCGCACCCGGACGTCGACATGGTCAGCTTTACCGGCTCGACCCGCGCCGGCGTGGCAGTCGCGAAGGACGCCGCCGACACGGTAAAGCGCGTGCATCAGGAGCTTGGCGGCAAGTCGCCCAACATCCTCCTCGACGACGACGGGTTCGGCGAGGCGGTCTCGCGCGGCGTTTCCTCGGTGATGATGAACAGCGGCCAGTCGTGCAATGCGCCGACGCGCATGTTCGTGCCGAAGGGCCGCATGGACGAGGCGAAGCAGGTCGCGGCCCAGACGGCGGAGGGGTGGGCGCCCGGCGATCCGAACGGCAACAGCCGCATGGGTCCGGTCGTCTCCGACACCCAGTTCGACAAGATCCAGGACCTCATCCAGAAGGGGATCGACGAGGGCGCCGAGCTGGTCTGCGGCGGAACCGGCCGCCCCGACGGGCTCGACAAGGGCTATTATGTGAAGCCGACCGTGTTCGCCAACGTGTCGAACGACATGACCATCGCGCGCGAGGAGATATTCGGTCCGGTCGTCTCGATCCTCGGCTATGACAGCCTCGACCAAGCGATCGAGGAGGGCAACGACACGGTCTATGGCCTCGCCGCCTATGTCCAGTCGACCGACCTCGACAAGGCGCGCGACATTGCCCGCCAGCTGCGTGCGGGCCAGGTGAACATCAACGGCGCGGACGTCGATTTCATGGCGCCGTTCGGCGGCTACAAGCAGTCGGGCAATGGCCGTGAATGGGGCGACCACGCCTTCGGCGAATTCCTCGAGACGAAGGCCATTCTCGGCTTCGAGGCGAAACAGGCGGCGGAGTAGTCAGGCCGCAGAGTTTAACGGGGAGCCGCGGCGGACCAGTCGCGGCTCTCGTTTCTGGCACATAGTTAGAGCTCCCAGCGCAGGCCAGGATCTACCAGGAAGAGTTCCTCCTGAATGGGGGAAATGGGAAGGTCCAGGGCTCCGCGTGCTCTGGGCTGACCGGGGAGGAGGAGACCTACAGCGCCCCGGCCTCGCGCAGCATCTGCTTGGCGATCACAAGCTGCTGGATTTGCGTCGTTCCTTCGTAGATGCGGTAGAGGCGGGCGTCGCGGAAGAAGCGCTCGGCCTCATATTCCTTGAGGTAACCGGCACCGCCATAGATCTGCACCACCCGGTCGACGACGCGGCCGCACATTTCGCTGGCGAACATCTTGGCGCAGGCCGCTTCCATGCTGACCCTGGCTCCGGTGTCCGCCTTCGCGGTCGCATCCTTGATCATGCACTCGCTGGCATAGATCTCGGCCTTGGAATCGGCGAGCATGGCCTGGATCAACTGGAAGCCCGAAATCGGCTCGCCGAAGGCCTTTCGCTCGGTGGCATATTTCAGGCCGCTATCGAGGGCGCGCTGGGCATAGGCGGTGGAACAGGCGGCGATCGACAGACGCCCGTTGTCGAGGCTCTGCATCGCCACCATGAAGCCGCGGCCCTCGACCCCGCCGAGGAGGTTCGCGGCGGGAATGCGGGCGTCCTCAAGGATCACGTCGGCGATCTGGGCGCCGCTCTGGCCCATCTTCTCGTCGGGCTTGCCGATGGTGACGCCGGGGGCATCGGTGGGAACGAGGAAGGCGGAGACATGACCGTTCTTGGGCAGGTTCTCCTTCGAGGTGCGGGCCATGACGATGACCATGTCGGCGAAGGGGGCGTTGGTGATGTAGCGCTTGGTGCCGTTGAGGACATAGTCGTCGCCGTCGCGGACCGCCGTCGTCTGCAGCCCGGCGCTGTCGGAGCCCGAGCCCGGCTCGGTGAGGGCGAATGCGGCGATGGTGCCCTCGACCAGCCTGGGCAGCCAGGTCCGGCGCTGCTCTTCGGTGCCGCCCTTGACGAGCGCGGTGGTGACCATGCCAACGTTGATGGACAGGAGCGAGCGATAGGCCGGCGCAGCATAGCTGATCCGCTTCATCGTCTCGATGTACTGAGAGGTCTTCATGCCCGCGCCGCCATAGGCTTCCGGCGTGGTGATGCCGAACAGGCCCATGTCGATCATCTCCTGCCGGATGTCGTCGGGCACCCGGTTCAGCTCGATGGTCTTGGTTTCGGCGGGGATCAGCCGCTCGCGGACCCACCGGTCGAGCTGTTCCAGGAAGGTCTGGAAGCTTTCTTCGTCCATACCGGGATTGGGCTGGGTATCATCGCGGGCCATGGGCTGAAAGATCCTCTTGTCGTTGGCACGGAAAGGTTAGGCTGCGCGGCCGTTCCTGTCATCCTATGCGTGACAAATGGTGCCAACCGGTGCTTATCGAGCGCGAAAACCGAACCTTGGGAGCGAACATGACCGATTTTTCCGACGCAAAGCAGCTGCTGACCACCGTAACGGAGGACGGTCGGTTGGTTCTGTCTCTCGAACCCGACGAGGTGCGCGAGCCCAAGGAGGACGAGATTATCGTCCGCGTCGAAGCGACGCCGATCAATCCCAGCGACCTCGGCCTGCTGCTCGCCCCCGCCGATATGAGCACCGTGCGCTCGGAGACGGTGGACGGCCACCCGGCCCTCGTTGCCGATGTCGATCCGAAGATGCGCCGCGTCTCTGCCGGACGCGCCGGCAAGAAGATGCCGGCAGGCAATGAGGGCGCGGGCACGGTGGTTGCCGCCGGCTCTTCGAAGGAAGCGCAGGCGCTGATGGGCAAGAAGGTCAGCCTCGTCGGCGGCATGATGTACCGCACGCACCGCCGCATCAAGGCGGCCGAAGTGGTGCCGCTGCCGGACGATGCGGAGGCGGCGGAGGGTGCCTCCCTGTTCGTCAACCCTATGACGGTTCAGGGCTTCTTGAACACCATGCGCATGGAGGGGCATAGCGCGCTCGTCCATACCGCCGCTGCGTCCAATCTCGGTCAGATGCTGGCGAAGCTGTGCCTGAAGGAGGACGTGCCGCTGGTCGCCATCGTCCGTTCCGACGCGCAGAAGAAGATTCTCACCGATATCGGCCTGACCCATGTCGTCGACTCATCGAAGGACAGCTTCATGGGCGACCTGATCGACGCGCTGGTCGAAACGGGCGCGACGCTCGGTTTCGACGCCATCGGCGGCGGCAAGATGGCGAACTACATCCTCACCGCCATGGAGCAGGCCGCCGCGAAGCGCGGCGAAGAGTTCAGCGTTTACGGCTCCACGGTCCACAAGCAGGTCTATATCTATGGCCGGCTGGATACGGGGGAGACCATCCTCACGTCCAGCTACGGCATGTTCTGGGGCGTCGGCGGCTGGCTGCTGATGCCGCATCTCGAAAAGGCCGGGATGGAGCGCATGATGGAGATGCGCCGCTATACGGTCGAAGAGCGCAACGGCATCTTCAAGTCGGATTATACGAAGACGATCAGCCTTGCCGACATGATCGATCCGGAGGTCGCCAAGTCCTATGAGAAGAAGGCCACCGGCGAGAAATATCTGGTCGATCCGAGCCGCTAGTCGGCGGTGACGCGGATCGTCTTTTTCGCTTCCTCACGGACCCAGGTCGAGGCCTGGGTCCAAGCAGGCCCTTCGAGCCCCTCGTCCATCAGCTGCTCCACGCTCGTACCGGCCTCGGCGAGGTCGGCAATATAGATGATCATGAGCTCGCGGCGGTTCTCCGCGTCGGGGGAATGTTTCATCGTCAGACTGACGGTTTCGTCGGGAAGGCGAAGGCCCGCGTCGGCGATCAGGCTATAGAATATCTCGGTATCGCCGCCGGCTTCGACCGTATCCGGTTCGGTCTTCCCGAAACGGGGACGGACGTAGAATTTAATGTCCCCGAAACCGACCAGAGGATAGCCGTCGGACGCCAGGTCGTAGGTCGCGTCCGGCACAACGGGCAGATAGGCCTCATACTGAATCCAGACCAGTTCCTCGACGTCCCCGTCGCGGCCGGAATTCGCGAAGAGGTACATTTCCGTGTCCGCTGCCCCGAACAGGTCCCACCGCCGGGCACCGACAAATTCGAACTCGGGCGGCAGTGAAATGCGGCCGGCAGGGTGAGCGTCGGAGCGAAGACCGGAAGCTAGGACGGTTTTCGTCAGGTCCGACTCTTCAGTCGCGGGCGGCGTCTGCCCGGCCGTTGCGCAGGCGGAAAGGGCGAGAAGAACGAGGAGAGCAGGTTTCATTCTTGCCGCTCTACTGCATTACTGTATTATGTCAACAATACAGTAATGCAGTAGAGCGACGCCAGCTGGGTAATCTAAGCGACGGCGGCGCGTTCGATCAGAGCGGCGAAGTCCGTGTCCGCCGGTAAGGTGCCGAAAGTGTAGCCATGCTCGCCGGCCAGCCGCGATCGGCAGAAGGGAGACGCCGCCACCTCGTTCCCGCTCCTCAGGAGGACCGAGGCCTGCAACGCGATGCCGAGCCGCTCGACGATGGCGCGGCTGCGTATCTCCAGCGTTTCGGTCTCAGCGAACAGGTCGGGTAGGGACGCGATGTAGCGGTCGAACGCCGGATCGAGACCGCTCGCGGCCTTCAGCTCAGCAAACAGCGCATCCTTTGCGGCCGGCTCGCGGGAAAGGGCGCGCAGCACGTCGAGACACTGCACATTGCCCGAGCCTTCCCAGATCGAGTTGAGCGGCGCCTGGCGGTAAAGGCGCGCAAGGTTGGCTTCCTCGACATAGCCGATGCCGCCCAGGCACTCCTGCGCTTCGTTGACCTGCGGGGGCGTTCGTTTGCAGATCCAATATTTCCCGATGGCCGTGGCGATGCGGGCGAAGGCGGCTTCCTCTTCGTCGCGGGGGGCCGCGTCGATGGCCCGGGCGACGCGCATCGAGAGAGCAACTGCGGCTTCGCTCTCCAGGATGATGTCGGCCAGCACATTCTGCATCAGGGGCTGCTCGGACAGCAGCTTTCCGAACACCTTGCGCTGCCGGGTATGGTTGAGCGCCTGCACCGCGGCCTGCCGCATGAGCGCCGAAGAACTGGTCATGCAGTCGAGGCGGGTCAGCGCGACCATGTTGATGATGGTCCGCACGCCGCGGCCCTCTTCGCCGACCAGCCACCCGCGAGCGCCCTGGAATTCGACTTCGGACGAGGCGTTGCTCCAGTCACCCAATTTGTCCTTCAGCCGCTGCACTTCGACCGCGTTGCGTGTGCCGTCGGACAGGAGGCGCGGCACCAGGAAGCAGGACAGCCCGGCTTCGGTCTGGGCGAGCACGAGATGCGCGTCCGACATCGGCGCGGAGAAGAACCATTTGTGCCCGGTAATCGAATAGCTGCCGTCCCCGACGGCCTCGGCCCGGGTCGTGTTCGCACGGACGTCGGAGCCGCCCTGCTTTTCGGTCATGCCCATGCCGATGGTGCAGGCGTTCTTCTCGTGCACGGGCACGGACCGGGGATCATATTCCGTACCGATCAGCTTCGGCACCCACTGCTCGGCAAGCTCAGGCGAATGGCGCAGCGCCGGGATGGCGGCATAGGTCATCGACATGGGACAGGTGTGCCCGGCATCGGCCTGCGACCCCATGTAAAGTATGGCCGCCCGGGCGACGTGGGCGCCGCCGCGATTGGCGTTGCGCCAGGCAAACCCGTTCATCCCCGCCTCCATCGAGGCTGTCATGATCTCGTGATAGGCCGGGTGGAACTCGACCTCGTCGATCCGGTGACCATAGCGGTCGAACGGTTTGAATTCCGGGGGGTGGGCGTTCGCGGTGTAGCCAAGCTCCATCAGCCGACCGCCGACGGCATCTCCATAACCCTCCAGATGATCGCCGGCCCAGTCCGCGCCCTCCCGATCAACGGCTTCCCGCAGCGCGCGGTCGTCGGTCCACGCATTATAGGGTCCGAGCGGCTTGGGCTGGTTCTCGACCTTGTGCGTTGCGAAGTCCGTCATCGCCGTATCAGTCCTCGAGATGCTCGCCGAGCCAGCGGAAAATCTCGCTATGCCATTGCAGCGAATTGTTCGGCTTCAGGACCCAGTGATTTTCATCGGGAAACACGAGCAGCCGGCTTTCGATTCCGCGGCGCTGCAGGGCAGTGAAGGCGCCGAGGCCCTGGCCCGGGGGAACGCGGTAGTCCTTAAGCCCGTGAATGACGAGCATCGGCGTTTTCCAGTTGGCCACGTGGGTGACCGGATTCCAGCGTTCGTAGGTCTCCGCATTCTCGTAATAGGGTCCGCCAAAGTCCCATTCCGGGAAAAACAGCTCTTCGGTCGTGTAGTACATCGACCGCATGTCGAAGACGCCGTCATGGTTGACCAGACAGGCGAACTCGTCGGGCCAGTTGCCTTCGATCCAGTTCATCATGAAGCCGCCATAGGAAGCGCCGGCCGCGCAGGCGGTGTCGTCATCGAGGAAATCGAAGGTTTCGCGGGCATAGGCCAAGCCCTTCTGCAGATCCTCCAGCGGTTTGCCGCCCCAGTCCCTGTTGATCGAGTCCGTGAACTCCTGGCTGTATCCGGACGACCCGTGGAAATCGACGGTGACGAGAGCATATCCGGTCCCCGCCCAGACCATCGGGTTCCAGCGCGACGACCAGCCGTTCGACCACTGGCCCTGCGGTCCGCCATGAGACCAGAGAACCGTCGGCGCAACCGCGCCCTCGGCAAGGTCCGCCGGGCGGACCGTATAGCCGAACACCTCGTCGCCGTTCGCGCCGGCGAACGAGAACCGCTCGACGTCGGAAAAGTCGACGTCGGCGAGCTTTTCGCCGTTGATGTTGGTCAGCTGGTCGATGTCTTCCCTGTCGAACCAGTAGAGATCGCCGGGTTCGGTAAGCGACGAGCGCGAGAACAGCAGACCATCCTCATCGGCATCGACATAGGATACCGACCCGTCGGGGAGAGGAATGAGCCGCGCGTTGCCGTCGAGGTCCATATGGTAGAGGCGCCCGTTCCAGCCGTCATGCGCGCCGACGATCAGGCCGCCATCGGGCGCCCAGGCGAGACTGTCCGCAGACTTGTCCCATTCCGCCGAAACGGCGCGCGTTTCACCGCTGTCCAGATCGCGCAACATGACCACGCTCTGGTCACTCTCATATTGCGGGCGCTCCATTGCCAGCCATGCCAGGTAGCGGCCGTCGGGGGAGGGCGCCGGCGTGCGATCATAGCCGTCGCGCCCTTCAGTCAGATTGCGCGCCGGGGCGCTGCCATCGAGGGGCGCGGCGTAAATGTCGGTATCGGTGGACCAGGCCTCGCCCGGCCCGCCTTCGCGCATGACGAAATAGACCGTCTTGCCGTCCGCAGAGATCGCGACGTCGCCGCCGCCGCCGAAGGGCCGGGTGGGGACATTGCCGGACAGGGAGGCGGTCAGGGCGACGGGCTCTCCTCCCGCGACCGGAACCGCGAACAGCTGCGAACGGCCATTTTCGGTCCACATGTCCCACTGGCGAACGAACAGCTGATCGTAGACGGTTCCGTTGCCGGTTTCCGCGCCGGAAGGGACCACATCCTTCCAGTAGACAATCGTCTGGGCATCGGGACCGAGATGGAAGCCGGAGATTCCACCCTCGACCTCGGTAATCTGTTCCGGCGCGCCCCCGTCGGTGCGCGCGCGCCATACCTGCGTCTCGCCCGACCGGCCGGAGAGCCAGTAGACCATCTTTCCGCAAGAGCAGAAGACCGGATTTCCGTCGGCATCCGGATCGGCATGCCAGCGTTCCGGCGCGGCCCCGGGGGCGGTCAGGTCTAGGCGGAACAGGTCGGTCCGGCCGCGGTCGGCCTCGAGATCGGTTTCGCGCATCGAGAAGACGAGAAGGCTCCCGTCGGGCGAGAGGGCTGCATCGCCCAACCGGTTCAGGCCGACAAGATCTTCTGCGGTGAACGGACGCGCATCGGCGGATACCGTCGACAGGGAGGCCAGCAGGGCGGCGGCAGCGAGGGAAAGGCTTTTCATGCGAACGCCTCTAGCAGCTTCGAGGTCACGAAGTGAATGCGCTGCCTGTAAAACACACGTCCAGGCCTTCGCCGGGCACCCGGGCGGGCTAGCGTTTCGTGACGCGCCGCACCTCTGCCGCAACGGCACGTTCGACGATGCCGTGCAAATGCTGGTCCATCCATCGCTTCAGCATGGGTTGAAGCAGCTCCATCGCCAGCTCTTCGACCGTGCGTCCGCCGACATTCGCGTCCGTCGGCGCGGCCGGCGGGGCGCGCTCGGCCGTCCGGGCATCGTCCTCGCCCGGCTCGGCGCGCGAGCCGAGGATATCGGCCACAGGGACGGGGCCGCCGGCACGCGCTTCCTCTACGCCGCCCTCTTCGATCAGGGTGCGGATGGAGGACAGGATCTCCCGCATGGACTGGCGCGCCGCGGGGGCTGCCGCCGAACCTTCGGAGGTGTCGGACAGGAAGGGCGCATCGTCCCGGGCGGGGACGCTGTCGTCTGGACCAGAACTCATCCGGGCAGACTAGCGGTCGTCGGCCTCCGTCGCCAGCACCTCATCCTCGGTGGGAGGCGTCGGCGTGGGATCGGGCAGCGGCGGCTGGGCCATCGGCTCGGGCACGGACACCATCGGTTCGGTGGTGACGGGCTGCGCATCGAATTCCGCCGTCCAGTCGAACCAGTGGTCGTCGGCGCGGTCCAGATATCCCTCCGCGTCGTACAGGCGAACCGGGACGCCCAGATCGTCGACCTCCGCCCGGCCCATCGACGCAAGAAGCGCAAAGGCCGCGACGTAGGAATTGCGCTCGGCACGGACCAGCTGAACCTGCGCGTTCAGAAGCTCCTGTTCCGCGTTCAGCACGTCGAGGATGTTGCGCGTTCCAACGGTCAATTCGGCGCGCGTGCCCTCCAGCGCCAGCTCGTTTGCGGAAATTGCGGTCTCGGCCGCTTCGATGGTCGCGCGCGCCGCCATGAGATTTTCGTAGGCGGTGCGAACATTGGCGATCGTCTGCCGTTCGGCGTTGAGTGCATCCTCGCGGAGCTGGACCGCCCGCGCCTTCGCCGAGCGGATCTGGCTGCCCACCTGTCCGCGCTGGAACAGGGGTACGGTCGCGGTCACGCCGATATTCTGCGTGAAGTCGATATTCTGGAAGGTAAGGCCGCCCACGCTGTTATTGGTACCGCGATAGTTGGTGTAGCCGACGTCATAGGTGGCCTCCAGAGTAGGAAGGCGCTGTCCGCGCACCGCGCGTACACGATATTCCTGCGCCTCCTCGGCAAGCCGGCTGGCCTGCACCAGCGGATTGTTCTGAAGCGCGAGGTCGACGGCGGCATCCGGCGAGCCCGGCAGGGTCGGCAGCGGCGGCGGCGGTTGCAGGTCGCGCGGCGCATGGCCCACGACCTGTGCGTAGAAATTGCGGCTGGTCTGAAGGTTCGCCTGGGCGGCGATGAAGTTGCTGCGGGCGAGCGACAGGCGGGCTTCCGACTGGGCCACGTCGGTACGCGTGACGTCGCCGACTTCGAACCGGTCGCTTGAGGCCTGAAGCTGACGCTCGAGAACCCGGACATTATTCTGGGTCAGCTCGACTTCGGACTGGTCGGCCAGCACGTCGAGATAGGCGGTGACGACATCCAGCATCACATCGTTCTCGGTGGCCCGCAGGCCTGCCCGGCCGCTCAGCACCGAGCGGTCCGCCGCCTTCACGCTGTTGCGGATTCGCCCGAACGAATAAATGGGCTGGCGCAACTGTACGGTAGAATTGAACAACCGCGAAAAGTCGTCGAAGCGGCCGGGGTCCGATGTTTCCTGATCCAGCAGGACTTGGCCGCCCACCGTCGGAAGCACGCGGAATTTCTCGCTGACCAGCGTTTCGTCCGTGACCCGCTGTCCCGCCCGCGCGGCCGTGAGGTTCGGATTGGTAGCATAGGCGGAGGCCATCGCTTCCTGCAGGGTTTCCGCCGAAGCCGGAAGGGCGAGTGAGGCACTGGCCAGGAGCGTAGCTCCAAGGCCCACAAGTCTGCGGAATGACATCAGAAGGTGAAGGCTTTCTTCGTTTCGAATCCGGGCAGGGCGGGGACCTGGGCATCGGATATGAACGTCCATCCGACATGACCGCCGAAGACGCGGCCGATCCCCGCGCGCGGCGTACCCTCGTCCAGAACAACGGCGGCAATGCGTCCGCCCTCCACGACCTGTTTTACAAGGGCATCGGGTATGCTGGCGACGAACCCGTTGACGAGGATCAGATCGTAGGGCCCTTTCTCGGCCCAGCCGTCTGCCAGTGGCCCCTTCACAGCTTCGATGTTGGGCGCGCGGGAAATGGCCACGGCAGGTTCGATGCCATCGTCGAGAAGCACCGTGTTCACGCCCATCACCGCCAGGATCGCTGCGGCATAGCCCGTAGCGCCGCCGACCACGAGCGCGCGCTCGCCGCGCCCGATCTCGGAAAATTCGATCAGCCGTCCAAGCGTCAGCGGTTCCATCAGGAAGCGGCCCGGCGCGACTTCGATATCCTCGTCCATATATGCGAAGGGGCGCATGGCCTCCGGAACGAAGGCTTCGCGGGGTACCTCGCGAAAGGCGTCGACCACCGCTTTCGTCGTCACCGAATTGGGACGAAGCTGGCTGTCGATCATGTGCGTCCGCATGCGCTCGAAGTCGGGCGAGGCGGTCTTATTACGAACGGGAAGGGCGGCATTCGCGGGCATTTGCTGTCCTCTGCATCGATCTCAGGTGACTTATACAGCTAATACACCAATGGCAACAGCCGCGTATCACTCAGTTTGCGCGGTTTCGACCTCTAGGGCTTCCGGTTGCGCTCGCCAAGCCGCCGGTGTACAGGGCCGCTTCCCGCCGAGCGATGCCTCCTGAAAAGGCACGTTCGCCCGTGATCTCGGGGCCCGATGGCGGAGTGGTTACGCAGAGGACTGCAAAGCCAGATCCAGCCCAGCATCTCCGCAGATAGTTCGCAGTTTTTTCGCTGATTCGAAGGCATGTCGTTCCGAGGGGACGACAGCGTGACTGCGAACTTTTCACGGGTCCGCCCGGTCATCTTCAGCGACGCGATGGTGCGCGCCCTTCTCGCCGGTCGGAAGACGCAGACAAGGCGGTTGGCCACGTCTCCACTACGCAAGGTCAGCGTCGGCGATCAGCTATATGTCCGAGAGGCTTGGCGTGTCTCAAACGACTGCTGTGAGGCTTGGCATCCCGTCACGCTAACCGGCTGGATTGACTATCGAGCGGAGGGATCGGCCGAATGCTGCGCCCCGGATCTGGAGGCGGTCGATCGCGCCGCATTTCTAAATGGAGACGAGCGCGACTGGGACTTTCTTCCGCAACGCTGGCGTCCTGCGATCCACATGCCGCGTTGGGCATCGCGCCTGACGCTGACCGTTGCGGAAGTTCGGTTCGAGCCGGTCTCGAGTAACCTACCAGCCCGCCGCGGACATTCTCGACTTCTCGATTCCGTGTCCGTCGATCTTCGAAAGGGCGCGGCCGCTCAAGCCGGCGACATGCAAGCGGATCGCTGCCGGTATCGCCCGGTTCGTGCTGAACGACCCGCAACCGTTCATCGTGCCGATCACGCACACGAAGAGTCAGCTGCGGCCCGATCCGGCGAGCGACCCGCTACGGACGATCACGACGGCGAAAGGCGGCGAGTTGGCACCGGCGACGCCATATCTGACTCATCTTACCCACCACGGCGGGGACCGGGTTCATTCGGTAGAGGGCGCCATTCCTACAGTGACGGGCGCTCACCGAGGAGAGATTGCCATGGTTGCCCCCAGCCTGATCCAGATGGGCTACGGCGAACGGGAGGGACAGAAGCCGCGCGTTCTCGACATCGACAAACCGCTCGGCACCGCCGTCGCTGGCGGAAACAAGTTCGCGCTCGTCTCGGCCTTCATGGAACAGGCGAACACCGGCATGGTCGGCCATCGCGCCGACAAGCCGCTCAGCACCATCGTGGGGCGGGGCACCACGCAGCGGCTCGTCACGTCGAACCTGGTGAAGCTGCGGAACAACCAGACGGCGGGGTCGGTCGAAGACCCGCTCGGCACCATCACGTCCGGCGGCGGTCACTTCGGCGAGGTGCGCGCCTTCCTGGTCAAATATTACGGCACGGCCATCGGTCAGCGCCTTGCCGATCCGCTGGGCGCTGTCACAACGCGCGACCGCTTCGGCCTCGTGACGACGACGATAGACGGCGCGACCTATGCGCTCGCCGATATCGGCCTCCGTATGCTGACGCCGCGCGAGCTGGCGCGGGCGCAGGGTTTTCCGGACGACTACATTCTCGACCCCGTCTGCACCTACACGACGGAGAGCGGACGCGAGAAGACCGGGCCGCTCCCGAAGACGTACCAGATCAGGGGCATTGGCAATTCGGTTTGCCGCGTCGTCCCGCGCGCGCTCGTCCGCGCGAACCTGCCCGAATATTGCGAAGAAAGGATGGCCGCATGAGCCACTTCTTCAAGGCGACCGGCAAGGAAGTGCTCGCGGACGACCGGTACTATGCCGATGCCGTCGACGAACGGGCCGCGCGGTTCATCGCCGAGGCCTGCAACCGGCTTTCCTCACGCCAGGAGATTCACGCGAGCGTACGCGCTGCGATCGCGGAGGCGCCGCAATGAACGCCTCCGATCTCGCCCTCATCCGCCGGCGAGCCCGTCGATACGGCACCGCAGCGGCAGAAGCTGCCGACCTCGAGGGCACGCCCTTCTCCGCGTCGCTGAGTGTCAGCCTAGCCGCGTTCAAGGCTGCTTTTCGCCAGCGTCAGCGGGAAATCCAGACTGAAAGGAAGGAGGAAACCGATGAGCGGTAGGCCCGCCTCATAGCTCGCTCGGTCCCGGATCTTCCAGCCCCTCGCAATGCCGGGCCAGTGCGAGAGCCTCGCCAGCCATCTGATTGAGCGCCCTGGTTCGATCCTGGCAGCGAACGCACAGCGCGACACTAAGACAGCGTGACGAATCTCCGAAATTCGGAAACAACCGATCGACCGACCGTTAACTTAAATTGAAGCATCAAGACAACGCGAGCGGACATCTGCATTGGATAGGAACGTAACTGAGAGTTCGGGAGAAGAAAGGCGCCAATTGATTGAGGACCTTGCGATCCTCGATACGCCATCCGAACCGGCCTTTGATGCAGCCGTCAAAGCGGGCAAATCATTAATGGATGTCTCGAACTGCTACATCTCTTTTGCAGACCAACATCGACAATGGATTAAAGCCCAGACAGGGTCTTTGCCGCGAGAGTGTCCGGCCGATGAAGCCCTCTGCCGCTTGGCGATTTCTACCGGTGAAGAGTTCTTCTCGGAGGACCTTCAGTTCGATGCAAAGCTCGCGGATCACCCGTCCGTTGTCGCTGCTCCGGATCTCCGTATGTTCCTTAGCGTGCCGGTATGCGTCAGGACGAGCAAGACCGCCGACCCGGTGCCTGTGGGTGCGCTTTGCGCATATGATGACGCACCGCGTGCCCGGCGCAAGCCTGAATTCGAGGCCTTCCGGAACCTAGCCCGACTGGTCGAAGAAATCCTCGAGTCGCGCCTTGTCGCTACGAAGAGCGCCCAGGTGGCCCGCGAGCAGGAAGGCATTCTTCAAGACTTGTCTCGTGCTCAGCGCCAACAGCATCAGGCAGAACGGATCGCCGGCGTAGGGTCCTGGCGGCTCCATCTGTCCAGCAACGAGGTTAGCTGGTCGCCGCAAACATATGCTATCCATGGCATTTCTCCGGATGACCGGGAAGCTTTGGAGAAGGCCCTCTCTTTTTATCCTGACAGTTCCCGCAGTATCATAGAGGAATCCATCCAGCGGTGCATTGTCACTGGACGGCCCTACGATGTCGAAATCAACTTCCGAAACGGACATGGAGAACTACGACGGGTCCGCGCGATGGGGGAGCGCATATTGGGAAAAACCGGTGAGCCTGAAGAGCTGATCGGTGTCTTCCAAGACATCACCGAACAATATGAGATGGAGCGACAACTCCGCCATATGGCCACCATCGACCAGATGTCCGGAGTCTTCAACCGCGGACACTTCGATACGCTGCTCAAGCAGAATCTCGCGCAGCTCCACATCGGCAGTACCGTTAGCCTCGTTCTAGTCGATCTCGATGACTTCAAACATGTGAATGACCGTTATGGCCATGGAGCCGGTGACGAAATGATCCGGCGGGTGTCCGCAATTCTTAAGTCAGTTACCCTCGAGGAGGGGGGCACGATCGCTGGTCGCATTGGAGGAGACGAGTTTGCATTGGCGATGATCGACGCGAGCCCCAATGATCTTTTGTCTATGGTGCGGAGCCTCGTGCCGGCCTTGGCTTTCGAAGCAGAAACCGAATGGGGCTCAATCTCAATGACTTCAACGCTTGGAATTGCCGAGGCCCAGCCGAACGACAAAATCGCCGATCTATATGCTAGGGCGGATCGCGCTCTCTACCGTGCCAAGCAGATGCAGAAGGGCTGCGCTGCATTCGATGGCATCGAGCAACTTTTCGAAGCCTAGCGGCCGGACTTGACTCATGGGCATCATCTGGTTCTTGATGCCAAGACGGACGAAAAGGGGGAGGGCGAAGGTGGCCCACGAATTTGAAATCTATAAGGACCGGGCGGGAGAATTCCGTGTTCGGTTCAAATATAACTCCGAAGTGATCTTCTCAACGGAGGGTTACTCTTCGAAATCCGGTGCCAAGAATGCCATCGATTCCATAAAGACCAACGGTCCTGGCGCCGATACAGTCGACAACAGCTAAGGCTGCCCTCGCGGCGCGCCTCTGACGGCTCATTGGTCCTCAAGTCCCCAGGAGGGGCCGCGGGGCGCGCCGCATTCTTCTGTCACCGCGACCATCTTACTTCTTGCGCTGCCGGCGGAAGACGGCGCACTTTCGCAACCAAAGTTCTTATCGCGGTATGCTCAGCCAGCTATGTCGAACCTCAACCAAGAGATTGAACGCGCTAACAAGCTGCTGTCTCAGAACCAGTTCGCCCTAGCTTTTCCCTCCGCATTGAACCGCGATTATCTACTTAGCGTGCCGCAGGAACGCCGGGGGAAGCTGAAGTTCAGCCTCTGGGTGGGGCTTGCCGTGATGGCGATGTGCCTCTTTCTGGACGCGTCCGTAGGTCAGGATCAGCTTTATCGAGGCTTGGCCGTTAGGACTGGGGTAACCCTTCCCTTACATCTTGCGGGGCTACTTGCCCTTCAGCGCGCGGCAACGCTTGGCGCACAGGCTGCGGCCGTCATCATTCCTATGACGAGTGGCCTGGCGGTTACGACGTGGCTAGCCACTGTCGCTACAGAGAGCGGCGAACTCTACATGTTATCGGTGGGGATGATGATCGTTGCGATCAACCTCGTCGTTCCTTTGCGTCCCAAAGAAGCGCTGGTTTTGACGGGAGCAGGTTCGGGTGCAGTTGCGGCAATCGAACTCATGCTATCCTACGAACCGAACCTGTTCCTGCTCATATTCGTCCTTGCTATCTCATTTCTCAGCTTCTTCGTCTCGATCTGGTCGGAGGGAGAGCGAAGGCGATTGTACTTGCTGCACCTGCTTGAGCGCCTTCGGTCCCGCCAACTTGCGAATGCGAATGCTCAGCTTCGGGTCCTGTCGCATCGCGACACCCTAACGGGATTGGCGAACCGGCGGCTATGGGACAAAGAGTTCGAGATCGCTGCACGTGAAGCTGCGACGAAAGGGAGCGTGCTCGGGGTACTCATTGTCGACATTGACAGGTTCAAGAGCATTAATGATCACTTCGGCCACGCTGCCGGAGACGCATGTCTCGCTCGTGTAGGAAGGATTCTCGAGGACTACCTACTTGAAAGTGCTGGTCTTGTGGCGCGCATCGGGGGGGATGAGCTAGCTGCTTTTTTTACAGATCGGAGCGAAGAAGAAATCGAGCGTCGCGCTAGCCAAACGCGCAGTGCCATAAGCAAAGCGAGGCTCGGGCCAGGAGGCGCGACGATAACCGTCAGTATCGGAGTCGCAGCGGAGATTGTGAGCGAGCCGCAAATGCGGAAGGAACTTTTCGAGCGCGCAGACCGCGGACTTTACGAGGCGAAGCAAGCCGGTCGAGACACCGTGAGCATTGGGAGGATTGAACTTCAGAGCGAAGTTGGCGAGCCCATCGAAGATCCGGAAGTCAACAAAGGCTAGCGGCCTCCCGGCTATGTGCGCGCGAGCAGCTCAGTCGCCTGGGCGGGTTTCCCGAACAGGTAGCCTTGTACATCCTGGATACCCAAATCACGGACAGTCGACAGTTCAGCCTCCGTCTCGATTCCTTCCGCGATCAGGCCTGCCCCAATTTGGTTGGCAAAAGTTACCAGAGCCGACGATAGAGCGCGCCGCGCCGGATCCCTGTCGATTCCGTGGACCAATTCCATGTCTAGCTTGATGATGTCCGCCCCAAGGCTGAGAATATGATACAGGCCGGAGTAACCGGTTCCTGCATCATCTGCCGCTATGCGCATGCCCTGCCGTCGGAGAGGCTCAATCGCCTGCAGAAGGTCGTTATAGTCTTGCACTCTGCGGTGTTCGGTAACCTCCACGACGACACGATCGCATGCCCTTCCCTGGAACAGAGCGGCAAAACTGGGGTTTCGCATCGTCCGCTCAGACGCGTTCACAGCAAGATAGCTGTCGCTAGGCATCTCCTCTAAACTGCGAAGCGCTTTCTCGATCGCCGCGAGCTCCAGTTCTTCAGACAATCCCACTACCGCAGCTTCTTTGAATGCTGCGAGAGGACCGGAAAAACTAGGATCCCGAAATCTAGAGAGCGCCTCATACCCGACGATGCGGTTCTCGGGCAGATGGAAGATCGGCTGGAAGACAAGGTCAAAGGACTGCGCGTCGACGATATTCCCGATCTTGGCTTTGCGTTGCTCTCTTTCTTGCTGCTGCTCGCGCTCCGCGCTGAGATCCTGTGCGGTCAACTCTGCAAAAGATCTGAAAAGAGACAAATCACGTTCGTTCAATGACGGATCGGCTTTTGTGTTCAGGCAGCAGAACATACCGTAGATATGTCCGTCGGACATGCGGAGGGGCACACTGATATGGGCTCCGATTGGCACGAGGCCAGTTATAGGCATGCTCGAAGCCTCGTTCTCGCGAGATGTGTCCGGGATTAGCTGCGGGAGCCGCCCGTCAATGATTTTGCGGCAATAGACTTCATCCAGCGAACGCCTGTCGCCGACCTTGATCACATCCTCAAACCCGGGCGCATCCACGTGCCGAAAAATGCCCTCGTCCCCTTGAAACTCGGACACGTATGCGACGTCCATATCGAGATGCTCTCGAATAACTCTCAATAGCCGGTCGACCGGTGCAACTGGCCGTTGTTGCTGATCACCTAGTCCGTCAAACAATTCGCCGAGGACTTTTGCCCTTTCGACCATTGACCTCTCCCAGAAACTGACCCCTGAGGCGATACGTTTGCCGATCAATCTCGGGTCCGCAAGCGCGGCTACGCGCCGCGCCTCACTGGGATTACAGATCTGGGTGGAACGACCGGGAGGGGTAGGATGGTCCCCCCTCCCGGCCTAGCCGGCGACAAAGTGTCGGAGAAGACGTAGGCCGGCTACGAGCCAGCCTAGCAGATTGGATGTGACCGGCTAGCGCAAAAGGCATCGGCCAGCGCATCGAAGATGCGGAGCCAGTAGCCCTTCTCGGCCCCGCGGACGAAGCGGTCGTAGAGGGTGTTGCGTGGTGGCGCGTCCGTCCGACCTGGTTCAGGAGTTCTTGCCGGCGTGGCAAGCGGCGCTCGCGGGCATGGACAAGTTGCACTGAACCGGGGGGGATGATCACCTATGACTGAAGCACTGTTCGTAATCCTCGGTTCTGCGATCACGATCGCGTCCACATTCTTTTTCCAATGGTGGAACCGAAGACAGGAAAGGCACGATCTGGCTCGGGGGCTGCTCGTTGAGCTTCGTGTGGGCGAACGCGCGAGCGGGCCAGGTTCAGAAGTATTTGAACTTCTTCGCAGGCTGAAAGCCGGCCAGCATGTGAACCCCGCGATCATTCGAAAGGTGAGTTCCAATACGGCCGGCATCCTCAACCCGATATTCCACGCCACCGCGGATCGCCTACATCTGCTCGATGCAGCGGCTTCTCAGAAACTGACAGAGTATTATGTGCGCCTGGCTGGCACGCAACGAGCTGGGGAGGTACTCGCTGACCTAATCGAGGCGGGCTTCGTTTGGGAGGAGACCGCGCAGATAGCTGAAAACATAGAAGCGAGCTTGACCGAGCTATATCACCTTCGAGCAGAGGCTATCCGCGCCATTGCGGACACTTTGCCAGCCTCTCATAGACCCGGTCGGCTAATCGACCCACCTGGTGCTTGAGGCGCGCCACTCGCATAGTGCGCGAGTTGCTGCTCGTGTGCCGGGAACTCGGGGATTGGACAAGCTCAAATGATGTGTCTGCTCAACGAGCGTAATAGCCACTAGTCTCGCAGACGGCGTTGCCGCGCGCTCAAGTCCTCCCGTTCGGCCTGTTCTTTCCAATCGTCCGCTATACGATTTAGCATACTTGTGGTCCGTGGATAGCGATCAGCCGCGGAAGCATACCTCCGATACTCTTCGACCAGCACGCGCTCCTGATCGCCGCCGTCATACATGCCGCGCACTGTGACGCCGCGCATATTGAAGCGTTCCGTTTGGATGCCGCGTTCGAGTTCATCGCTCCCTGCACGTTCGATCTCGTCGCGCACGAAACGGTGCGGCCATGCTGCGTCAACGTCGTCCGGAGGAGCATGCGCTAGAACCTGGCCGATCACCACATCGGTGACTTGGGAGCGATCATGTTCGCGCCCAAGCGCCCGGACCCCGTCGATCCACGCCGTCAGCGCGAGTTGATCGGGAGTATCCGACAGGAAACCGGGGGCCTGATTAAGACTTGAGAGCAACTGATATCCCTGGCGCCAGCGCCCCCGTGTGGCCGGCTCGGGTGGGACTTCTTCGGGCGGCGGATCATTGTCCCCGCGATAGACATCGCGGACGATGCTGTGGAACATATCTGGATCGGTTAGCATCAGGTTGTGCAAGCGAAGCGGTCGTTCCTGACGTTCGAGCAGCGGCAGCAGCGCATATTCCCGCTTGCCGATTTCAAGAGCGTCGGCATCGCGGGTGTCTAGCTCCTTGAAAGCTTGTTCGAGATCATAGTCGAGCATACCTGCGGCCATGCTTTGAGGGCTTCCGCTGTTGATTTCAGCGACGATCGCGTCAAGCAGACGGAACAGAAGATCGGTCGGAACGTCGCTTAACCGGTTGAGGGCGGATTCGAGGCCGGCGACCGCCCGTCCGTATTTGAGCAGTTGCGTCACGCGGTCGACCAGCAGATCCGGCGTTCCTTCGATCCGAAAGGGCTTCACATGGAGCCAATAGCTGTTCTCCACGCCTTTCCCGAGGGCGCGCAGTGCCTGGCAGGTCGCTTTCTCGTAGGGCCAACCAAAGAGCAACGCTGCAGTGGCGTCGTCATCCCCGGACGTGCTATGAAGCTCTTGGATCAGCACCAGCGCTGCGGCCTCGCCCGCGCTGCGGCGGTGTATCGAAGCGAGAGCGGTTGTCAGCGAGCCGCCCGGCTCTGCGGCGAAGCTCGTCCTAAGCAGAGTCTCTACCTGTGCGGTATCGAGTGCGCTATCCTCGATGGCACGCATCACGAGATGCGAGATCCGCGCAGAACGTTCGAGCGCGAGCACTGCTTCGGCACCTTGTTCAAGATACAATTTCTCGACGACGCGCGCGCGCTCGGCGGCTGCGGCAGGATCGTCGCGCTCTAGCGCAGTGAAGTCGAACAGCTCCGCGATCGACACCACCGGATCGGCGGGCGCATAGCTATCGACAAGCCGCCGGACCTTTGCAAGCTCCTCGGATGGAAGCGACCATTCGGTATCGGGAAAGCGCTCGTGATGCCGCAAAGTGCTGCGCAGTTCGGTCCAGAGTTGCTCTCGGGGCTCAGCCGCTGCGCTCTTTAGCGTCTCATCCAGCGTCACAAGCGCGGCCGCCCGCTGTTGCGGCGCGAAGCGCATCATCGGGCGGAGCAATTCCTGCATCCGCGCCGGATTCCCCGTTGCCGCCGCTATCGCCCGGGAGATCAGCGCGTCATAGGTAACGGCGAGATCACGATGGGTGAGCTGCGGTGCTGGGCCGTCGGCCTCGCGCAAGCGCGGGCGCGCCGTGCCACTGGCGGTTTGTATCTCGTCGGGCAGTAGCCGGCGCAGTAGTGTCCATCCGACTTTCGGATGCGCCGCTACTATGTCGTCGATGACTGCGAGTCGGAAATCTGCCGGTGCGTGGGTCCCTGGATGCCAGGGCAGGAAGATTTCGGCTAGGCTCGCATCGGGTCGGTTGGCCAGCCTGCCACCGCGGTCGATCTCGGCAAGGCGCGTCAGGATCATTGCGACGCGCCGCAGTCGGCGCGGATCCCAAGCAAGCGTCTCCAACGCCCATAGCACGCCGGTATGGCCCGAGGTCGGAAAGGCCGGACCCTCCTTTTCATCGAAGATCGGACGGATCGCTGCTCCCTCGCCCTCGAGCATCTGCTCGAGGGTCGAGAGAAAAACATCTGGAGCTGCCTCCGCCAGCATTGGCAGTTCGTTCTTGAGACTAGTGAGGAGCCGTGCATTGGTTTTCAAACCCGGAAGCTCGCCAATGATTTTGTCGGCGAACGCCTGCCCCTCGCCAGCAGTCAGGTCGAGCCGCGCGGTGTCCTGCCAAATCGCGATCAGGAGCAGCGTGTTGGCAAGTCCATCGCGCAGCCAGTCGCTGTATTGCGGCGCCCGCTCCGCGCCGAAGCGGAAAAATTCGTCGGGGTCGGGATCAAGAGCGCTGAACACCTTTTCGAGCACGGGCCGGAGAAGTGCAAGATGTTCGCGACCTATGTGGCGGCCCGCATGGACAAACGCGTCCATTGGCGCTCGGACCTTGTAGACTGTGCCCTCGCGATCTAGCGCCGGGTCAGCCCCCTCGACGAAGCTACGAATTTTGCTTTCATACTCGGTATAGCTACTGGTGCTGGCAAGCGCGGTCACCGCCGCTTGGTCGAGCGGGTTGGTGCTGTCCCAGCCGCCGGCAAGGATAGCGGGAAGCAACAGTTGCGCATGCTCGACCCATTCCGGCACTTCGGAGGTGCCGCCGGGTATTTGCCGGGCAAGCGCGGTGAGGCTGCGACCGCAGCCTCTTGCAAGCGCCTCGGCGCGGGCCCGGGGCTGATTCATCTTCGTCAGCACGTTCGCCATGGCGAAGCTGCTCGGGCGTTCGAGTAGCGTGCCCTTCTTGACGGCCTGTTGCCGCCCAAGCGGCACGAGGGTCGGGCCCGCGTCCCCGAGTTGGCCCGGCGCGCGGGCCGCCTCGCCGCGAACTAGAAAAACCAAATTCGATTTGCCCACCAACTCGCGCGCGGCGGCGGCGGTGTCGACGACTATCCCGGACATGCCCGACCGGTCGATGCACGGGCTTCGTTATGCCGCTGCCGGTCGGCTCGAGGCAGCCGGCTGTACGGTCGTCGAATGCACGTCCGTCCTCGGTCACCGCGCCTATCAGATGGCGCTCAAATACATGGCTCAGCGACGCAGCAGCGAGGCCGCGATGAGTCGCATTCCCAACCAGAACAAGAGGTGAACAGTGCGAACCGCGAAGGATTTGACTGCGAACTCAGAGAAGGGTAGGGGGCGCAACCCGCGCAAAACCGCGCATGAGGCCCGATGGCGGAGTGGTTACGCAGAGGACTGCAAATCCTTGTACGCCGGTTCGATTCCGGCTCGGGCCTCCACACCTTTCTGGGAACTAGTCTCCGCCTTGGGATCATACGCCAAGGGGGCGGGGTTCCGCGGGGTTGAGCCGCGCAAACTGTCACTGATCCCGCGCCAATGGGCCTCAATAGAGGGCCGATTTTAGGCCATTTTCCCCATAGTCTCTGGGGCCGAAAGTGCAGCGACGGTTTCGCGTGCGGCGGCCCGCTTTTGGCAGGAACAGGGAATTTTTTAGAAATGGGGAAGAAAATCAGGCAGATCAAGTCGGTCCGGGGTAGGCTTGGCCGATAATATTTTCGTGATTTCAACTTATTGTAGAGGCCGAAGCCCACTTTCCTGTTATCGGCGATAACAGGGGACTTACACGTCCATAACAGGGATTTTTCGGGCGTATCAGGGAGAATGGGTTCCTGTTATGCGAAATCGAGACCGATCCTCGGTGCATCGTCGCGGCCGTGTGGTTCATGCGAAACCCAGCCGCTGCCGCTGATCTTCCCAAGCGAGGGGAAGCGTACGATCCAGCAAGCTGGAAACCGATAGCGCGGCGGGGACGTCCCCACGAAGAATCGCTTTCTGAATGTCCGGCGCGAGAAACGGTATCGCCATGCGGCTGCGCGTCCACTCATTGGTAGGTGCGATGGCGTTCGCATGAAGGTCCGACGACAGCGGCGAGGCCCCCATCGTCTCCATGCGCCGGTGGGCTGTGGTCAGGAGTTCGGCCATGGCCTGCTTCCGTTCAATGTCGTCCACCGGGAGATCGCAGCCAATCGTTCTGCCGCGGCGCAGCGGACCCGGGTCCACTCGTGACTTGACTGAACTGCCATCTGCGCGTTCCAGTTCGACGAGGATTTCCGAGGATGTGAGCTCAACGCGGACGACCTGTTCGAAGCCTGCATCCTTTCCGCAGATTCTGCGAATTTCTGCTGCTATCGAGCGCTCAAGCCGTTCCGCGCTGATGCGCTGCTGTCCGTCCTGGTTCGTGAAACCGTAAGGCAGCTGCGACCGGGAAACATAGTATCGGTATATCTTGCGGCCTCGTCCGTAGCTGAAGCTCGCCGCCATTTCCGCTCCTGCAGCATCGAACACTTTGCCGGCCAGCGGGCATTTCGCTGCGCGTGTCAGCTTGGTGCGGGGCGCCTGGCGAGCGGCTTCGATGCGCTTCTGCACATCCTCGAAGATATGGCGGCTGACGATTGCCCGATGATTGCCTTTGTATATTTGGCTGCGGTGTTCGATCTCACCGACATAGATACGGTTTTCGAGGATGTGATAGATCTGGCCGGGCTTCATGACCTTGCCGCCGCGAACCCCGCCCTTCGCTGATACTCTCCGCTTGGATCTAAGTCCCTCTGCTTCGGCCCAGCGGGCAACCGAAGGTACGCCGCCGAGCCGTAGATAAGCGTCGAAGAGCGCTCGCACCTGCGCCGCTTCCCCGTCGTTCACGACCAGTTGCCGTTCGTTGGCGTCATAGCCGAGGGGAGGATTGCCACCCATCCACATGCCTCTTGCTTTCGAAGCAGCGATCTTGTCCCGGATCCTCTCGCCGGTCACCTCGCGCTCGAACTGAGCGAAAGAGAGCAGCACGTTCAGCGTCAGGCGGCCCATGCTGGTCGTGGTGTTGAACGCCTGCGTCACGCTCACAAACGAGGCGTTCGCTCCGTCGAGAACATCGACGATCTTGGCGAAGTCCGTCAGCGAACGCGTCAGCCTGTCGACTTTGTAAACCACCACGACGTCGATCCGTCCGCGGTCGATTTCCTTGAGTAGTGCCCCAAGGGCAGGGCGGTCCATGTCTCCGCCCGAAAAGCCGCCATCTTCGAAGCGCTCCGGCACAAGCGTCCATCCCTCGCCGGCCTGGCTCTTTATGTAGGCTTCGCAGGCCGAGCGCTGTGCGTCGAGCGTGTTGAAGTCCTGTTCGAGGCCTTCTTCGGTCGACTTGCGCGTGTAAACGGCGCAGCGGATCTTCTTTGGCGTCATCTGACGTTCTGCTCGCGAAGTCCGAAGAAGCGCTGACCATTCCAGCGGGTACCGGTAATCGCACGGGCTACGGCTGAGAGGCTGGAGTATCGTTCACCTTCGAAGATCGGACCGTCGTCAGTAACCGTTACCTCGTACCGTCGACCTTTCCATTCGCGGGCGAGCCTCATTCCGGGTGCCGCAGACGGTCTGATGTTCGCCGGTTTCGTACTGGCAAGCTTCCGCTTGGTATCAGCATCGAAGCCGCCGAAGGCATCCGTCTGGATGCGCCAGGCGAGGAGTCGTCTCAGTAGCTCCACTGACCGGAGCTTCGGCGGTTTGCCGTAGCGTTGCTTCCATTCCGCCCGAAGCTCCTGGAGTCCTGCCGTCTCCAAGCTTCGGACCAGCTCGGTGACACGATGGACGTTCGCCGACATCAGCGTTCAATCCGGTACCGGCTCTCGCCATCAGTCTTTTCGCGGGCAACAAGATAGCCGCGCTTCCTGAGATCGGTAAGAGCAGCGCGGACGGTATGGGACTGCCAGTTCGTAGACTTGGCTAGTTCGGCGATCGAGGCGCCAATTTTCCTTTCGAGTAGCTCGATCAGCCGCGCCGTCTTCGTGCCCTTACGCGGCATCTGGAGATCATCGATTTGCTGCTCTGACATAAGGCTTTCTCCGGTTACGAAACAGACCATCCCGCTTCACCGCCAAAAGCCCGGTTCCAGCCGAGCCGCTCGCGGACGTCTTGCCGAACGAGCAGGACCACAACCGCTCCTTCTCTGATCGAAGTCCAGTCGGTTTCTGGTGTTTCGATAGAATGACGCTGCTGGACTTACGGTCCGTTCAGAGCAGTCATCCGGGGAACGGCGCCCGAAAGCACTGGCACCGACGAAACGGTAGAGAAGTTCTTGTTGGCTGCCCCCTGCGCGATTGAGGACGCGCATCCGGACCTGCAGCACTCCGATCTACCGACGCCTCTGCGAACTGCGAAGCTGGAGACGCTGGCCGCCGATCTCGAACGGATTATCGGGGACATAGGGACACTGAGCTGAATGTCCGCTACGCGCCTCCAATTCCGACCGTAGCAGATATCCTCATCGCAACCTGAAAGCTGCCATGGATTAGGCGACCGCAGATATTAGGGCAGCGCTCCAATTTAGGCGGGTCAGTCCCACCTTTGTATCTTTGAATACAGACATTCTGTGCTGAGGGGATTGCTGCAGACACATTTCGGACGCCGTCAGAGGATCGCATCGAGAGCGCGCAGTTCAAAGTGAAGTTAAGCCGCCTTCAAGCGCTAGTTCGCTGAGACGAAACTTTTGGACCTTCCCCGATGCCGTTAATGGAAAGTCTTTAACCACGAACCAATCCACCGGAGTCTTCTGAGGCGACAGGAGCAACCGGCAATGGTCCTTCAGCGCGTCTGGCGTTGGCAGAGCGACACCGTCGGCAAGCCTGAGACAAGCGGCGACCGTTTCGCCCCATGTGGGATGCTGCACGCCGAAAACCGCCGCTTCCGCGATGGAAGGATGGCGCAGCAACGCGGCCTCAATTTCTGCAGGGTAGATATTCTCTCCACCGCGGATGATCATGTCGCTCAGCCTGCCCGTGACCCGCACATAACCGCGTGCGTCCATTTCTCCGAGATCGCCAGTGCGAAGCCAGCCATCGGCGTGCAAAGTGCGCGTGGTGTCTGCTTCCTCATCGTGATAAGCGATCATGGTCTGATAGCCGCGGGCCTGAATTTCGCCCTGCTCGTTCAAGGGAAGCGGCTCTTCGGTACTGGGCCGGACGATCCGGATCTCCACTTGCGGGAGCGGTCGTCCCGCTGTGCCCGCGCGATCATCGACCGTATCATCGTATCCCGTAGCGCAAACGATCGGACTGAGTTCGGTCTGTCCGTACACCGACATCATCTTGCAACCGAAACGCTGTTCGACGCGCGCCAACAATTCCGGCGCGACCGGAGCGCCGCCGGAATAAAGCAAACGTAGGCTGGACAAATCGTAATCCCCGCGGTCGATCTCCGCGATCATTGCGGATAGCATCGTCGGCACGCCGCTGGTCACCGTCGCCTTTTCGCGCTCAATGGTTTTCAACATCAGCACCGGATCGAACATCACGGGCAGAACCAGGGTGGACAGGCTGGTGACCGCCCCAAGGGCGTTCAGCACCGATCCCGCCGTATGGAAGAGCGGCATGGGAGTCACCACCGTGTCGCCGCTCTGTCCGATCCGGGCTGCGACAAACGCGGCGTTGGTTACGAGAGCCCGGTGGGCCAGCAACGCCCCCTTGGGGCGCCCGGTCGTGCCCGATGTGAACTGCATCTGTGCCGGTGCATGCGGTGAAACCCCGGGCAGTGGCACGCCGGATCGGTAATGTGCGATCGCGCTCGTTACCTCTTCAATATCGATCCGGTCGAGCACCGGAGCGGCTGCACGGGCGATCGCATCCATATCGGTGCCGCGAAATTCGGCGGCATGGATGAGCGCTTTCGCGTTCGAATGCCCAATGACGTGGCCAAGCTCTTCGATCCGCAGCGAAGGGTTCGCCGTAACGAGAACCAGCCCGGCAAGGGCAGCACCGTATTGAACGATGATCCACTCCGGCACATTGGGCGCCCATAAGCAAATGTGATCGTCGGGCGCGAACTTGGTCAGCAACCATCGGGCGCAGGCTTCCGCATCGGCCAGGAGCTCGCGATAGGTCCAGCGCCGATCCGTGGTGGCGGCACCGGGCAGCGAGGACGCATTGTCTGGCGAGACCTCGACCAGCGCGCACATATCACCGGCGCGATCGGCTCCCCGGCGCAGCGCATCGCCGGTGGTCATCTCCCACAGGGGAGGCGACGTATCGGCAGGATAGTAGGATGAGGTCAGGCCCGATGTCACGGTGCATTCTCCTGCTCGGGGCGGTCCAATATTAATCGTGCCGCGTCGATCCAGCCGCGCAACAGATCGTCGCGATGGGTAGCATCGCGGCGCAGCACGCCCGAAAGCGCCATTCCGCGCACGAGTTCGAGAGTGAGCGCAGCTACGTCCTTGCATCCCGGACGATCGGCCAACGGAGCGAACAGCGCAGCGACGACCCGATCGCTTTCGAAACGCGCGGCACGTTCCTGCGTCAGCAAGGCCGCGTGGAGATGTCGGTCCGCGCGGGCGACGGTCCAAAGTTCCAGCTCGGCGAGATAGGACGGGCTGGACGCCGCATTCGCCAGCACGGTGATCGCATTCGTCAGCGAATCGGCTCGCGTAGCGGCAGCGGCCTCATGCTTGACGATCGCCTCGTTGCGCGAAACCAGTCCGCCCACCGTGGCGGACAGCAGATCGGCATGGGTGGGGAAATGATGCAGCAATGTGCCGCGCCCCACTCCGGACCGCGCCTGCACCTCCAGGGTGGTCGTCCCGGCAACGCCGCGTTCGATCAGCACATCGACCGCAGCATGGACTATGCGGGCGCGCGTCGCCTCGCGCTGTTCGCGTCTTTTCGAAAAGCCGCGCGGCTTTTCGTCGGTCCGGAGATCGGCAGGTTCCACTTCCATTCAATGATCTTCTTATGGTCAGCGTTGACTGTCAACGGCAAACGACGATAGTCAGGGCTGACCACAGAGGAGTTTTCCATGCCAGACTATTCGGCCCTTCGCATCGAGCACGATGCCGCCAATCCGCGCATCGCCCGGTTGCTGCTGAACCGTCCCGAGCGATTGAACGCGATCAATGACGAGATGCCGGGCGAAATACGCGCGGCGGTCGAGTGGGCGGAGGGCGATGATACGGTCCATGCCATCATTGTCGAAGGCGCGGGAAAAGGGTTTTGCGGCGGCTACGACCTCGTCGGCTATGCGGAGAGCGACAAGGACCATCCGTGCCAGCAGGAGCGCGACCCCTGGGACCCGATGGAAGATTATGCGCATATGAAGCGCAACACGGAAAATTTCATGGCGCTCTGGCGCTCACGCAAACCGACCATCGCGAAGGTCCACGGCGCCGCCGCGGCGGGCGGCAGCGATATCGCGCTGTGCTGCGACCTTCTGGTCATGGCCGAGGATGCGAGGATAGGCTATATGCCGACCCGCGTATGGGGCTGCCCGACGACCGCGATGTGGACCTATCGTCTGGGTCCGATGCGGGCCAAGCAGATGATGTTCACCGGCGATCTTATTTCCGGACGGCAAGCGGCGGACTGGGGTCTTGCGAACGTCGCGGTTCCAGCTGAGGAACTCGAACAGGCCGCTCTTGACCTTGCGAACCGGATCGCCGGCGTTCCCCTCGGGCATCTGGCCATGCACAAGCTGGTGGTCAATCAGGTCATGCTCAATATGGGTCTCGAGCAGTCGCAGACCATGGCGACCGTGTTCGACGGCATCACCCGCCACAATCCGGAAGGACTTTGGTTCCGGCGGCACGCGCAGACCCACGGCTTCAAATCCGCCATCGAATGGCGCGACAGCGGCCGCCCGATCCCCGAAGGCGACGAGGCTCGATCGCTGATCGAAGAAATGGATGCTAAGAACAGCGTCTCGGACAACGAAGGCGACGCATGATGACGATCGACACTTTGGCTGGAACCGTCGATTGCGGTCGTCCCGATACTTACCTCAGTTCGGAGAAACACGATGAGGTGGCTTCTCGCTGAAAATCAGATTCAAACGGAGCGGGCTTCATGCAAACACATCATACGACCAGAGCGGTCAAAGCGCTGAAAATCTATTGCCCAATCGGCGAAGAAGCGATGACGTTGTTGTTACCGGGAAAGTTTCTTCGGTCGGTGGGGAAAATTCCCTTTCCAGAATCCTCGATATCGTAAGGGCTGACAATCCTCTAGGAGATTTCAGATCCTACAAATACGTTGTGGAACTGGCACCGGGGTTGGAAATATTCTCTCCCCAGCCTGATGCGCAACCGACCCTCGGAGAATACGGAACGCCAACGGTATCGCCGACCGCTATTCTGACGGTCTACATACCAAGGGATGCGGCACACGCCGATGTAACTCATACAATCGACTTGATCTTACGAGAGCATCCTTGGGAAGTCCCTGTAATCGAACTCTGTGACACGTTTGTGGTGATGCGAGCCTGAGCCGAGACCATCGCACCTCGGGCACCCCGATTGCTTCTCGAGTTGCATTTGCCGTCAGGTTAACTCAATCTAAGCACTGATAGCAGACGGACAGCAAACGGCCCAATTTGAGCCGGCACGCACCTCAGTATAGGCTGCCGAAGTAGCGTCCGCGAGCGGACATGCCGAGCCGTCTTTGCGAGGCGGAGCCAGCGTCCGGCTCAGGAATTTGCCGCAGCTTGCATATTGAGGGGGAATGAAGTGAGTCAGAATGGCAGGAACCGTGAAGACGCTATCTGCCGAACCTCGTAGAAAGGCTCTGACGTTCGATGGGTGCCAAATCCACTGCACCCTTTGAGAGTGACCGCCAAGCAGCGTTGCCCCCCGCCGCGGGCCTCGACGGGCTCGCTGTTGAGAAGCTGCTGCGCGGAGCCGAGCTGAAGGGTCATGACCCTGCTGAAATCCTGAGGCGCGCGCGGATCGATCCTGGGGTGCACGGCAATGAGCAGGCCGCGATCGACGGGCGGGCGCTGTTCCGCCTGATCGAACAAATCCAGCTGACGCTCGACGATAGCTTCATCGGGTTCCTACCTGAGCGATTCCGGCTGGCGCTCGATACCGAGCGTACGCGTGCGCATCTCCATTCCAGCACGTTCGGGGAGGCCCTGCGCGTCAGCATCCGCTTTACGCAGGCATTGTCGGAAGACATCGGTCCCCAGCTTGTCGACACCGACGGCCGCGGAATCATGCACCGCTGCGCCTATCACACTATCGAAGGCGTCGACCGCGACATCTTCGTCTGGCAGCGCTTCCTGTGGATCTTTCACCTGTTCAGCTGGCTGATCGGACGCCCGCTGAACTTGCGACGCATCTTCGTCCGGGGATCGCGGCCGGTGCAGGCGAACGGCTTCGACCGGTTCGCGGTGTTTCGCTGTCCAATCGAGTATGACGCCGAATTCGATGCGCTCTGGTACGACCGCAACGATCTGAAGGCGCGCGTCGTCAATGGATCGCTGGCGGAATATGAAGCGCATAATGCCGCCGAGCCCGACTGGTTTGTGCCGCTGGGTGGCGGGCAGAGCTGGCGCAACAGGACGGAGCAGGCGCTGATCGAGATGCAGCGACGGGGTGAGTGGCTGCCCACGATCGACGCGGTCGCCCGGCGCCTGCGGACGCGGCCGCGCCGCCTGCGCCGCGACCTTGCCGGCGAAGGTGAATCGTTCAAGCGCATCCGTGCCCGGCTGCGCGGTGAGCTGGCCGGCGCGCTCTTGCTGGCGACCGACATGCCGATCACGAATATCGGCTATGAAGTCGGCTTTGGCGAACCCGGCAGCTTCACCCGGAATTTCACCGAATGGGCGGCGATGACGCCCTCAGAATATCGCCGCCGCCACAAGTCCGACCCGGTAAAGATCGCAGCGGCGACCACCTTGGTGAGCGAGCGCAGCGACCCGTAACGACCGCGCCCAAGTTGGTCATTCGCGTTAAATCTGTCCGTCATCGGCGCCATAGCTAAACGCCGCGCCCTCCGACATCCCTCCCGAAATGCCGTACCCGAACACGGGCCGAGCACAAAAAAGTGACCTTGGGAGGGAATGCTGTGGCCAACATCATGAATGGCAAGTCGCGTCTTGCGCTGTCCGGCGTTTCGCTGTTCGCAGTGGCGCTCTTCGGAAGCGGCGCGGCCTGGGCCCAATCCGCGGGCGAGACCGCGGACGAAACAGCGGGCGAAACAACCGAAGTCCCCGTGCCGCAATCCGAGATTGAACCCGTGCAGGCCGGTACCGATGGTGATGTGATCGTCATCACCGGTTCCAGCATCCGCGGCGTTCCGCCGACGGGCTCGAACCTGATCAGCGTATCGCGCGAGGACATCCGCACCATTGGCGCGAACACGACGCCTGACTTGCTGGCGAGCGTTCCGCAGCTGAATAGCTTCAACACGGCACCGCGGGCCGCCAATGGCGGTGCGGGTGCATTTGCGCCGGGGCTTCGCAGCCTGCCGGCAAGTGCGACCTTGCCACTGATGAACGGTCACCGCCTCGTAGCCGGCGGTACCAACCAGACCAATCCGGACTTTCCGTTCATCCCTGACCTGGCGATCGAGCGTGTGGAGATCGTCGCGGACGGCGCGTCGGCGATCTACGGCTCGGACGCGGTCGCCGGCGTCGTGAACTTCATCACGCGCAAGCGCTTCTCCGGCGTCGAAGCCTCCGCCCGCTATGGAATGGCGGACGATTATCACACCGCGTCGGGCAGCGTCCTTGCGGGCCATGACTGGGGCAGCGGTTCGGTCGTCGCGGCCTACCAATATGCCGAAAACGGCAACATCGTGGGCGCGGACCGCGACTACCGTGTCGTCGATTTCCGACCCTATGGCGGCGTCGATACGCGCACGACCGTCTGCCCATCGCCGAACGTGCTCGTCGATACGACCGCCTATTCGGTTTACTACGCCGCCCCTGAACTCGCGCCGAACACGCAAAATTACTGCGACAACGGCGCCGTGGCCGACCTTGTGCCGAAATCACGTGTCCACAGCGGCTATTTGACCGCGCAGCAGGAACTTGCTGAGGGCGTCATCCTGTGGGGCGAGGCTCTTTACTCCGACCGGCAGGACGAGGTGCGGCAGCCACCGCCTGCCGGCGCCGGGGCATCCGGGGGCGTTATCCTCTACAACCTGCCCGGCTTCGCGAACCCGTACTTCCAGACGCCCCCGGGCACTGGGGCGACGACGGAATTCGTGCAGTTCCGTACCGACAATCTCTACGGCGCGGACCATATCGTGAACCGGTTCGGCGTTCGGGCGCTGAATTCCTCCGCAGGCGTAGACACGTTCATCGCCGGGGACCTGAAGCTGAGCGTCTATGGCACCTTCGACGAGGCGCATAACGACAGCTATCTGCCCGCCATCGACCCGGCCGCGCTCGATGCGGCTGCGCTTAGCACCACGCCCGATACGGCGCTGGATCCTTTCGGAAACGGCACGTCGCCAGAGGTTGCGGCGGCCATTACGGACTATGCCGGCGACCTTAGCGTTCGCCAGCAGACCTATCTGGGGGCCGCCAAGGTCGACGGACCGCTGCTTTACCTGCCCGGCGGCGAGTTGAAGATCGCGGTGGGCGCGGAATATCGGCACGAAACATTCCGCCAGCGCGGTATCTATGGCGGGTCGCCGGTGCCGGAAGACCTCTCCCGCAACATCGAATCCGTCTACGGCGAACTGTTCATTCCGATCTTCGGCGCGGGCAATGAGCAGCCGCTGCTGCGTTCGCTCGATGTCTCGCTGTCGGGGCGTTACGATCACTACAGCGATTTCGGATCGACCACGAACCCGAAGATCGGGGTGAACTGGGACCCGGTCCACGGCGTGACCCTCCGCGGTACGTACGGCCGCTCCTTTCGTGCGCCGGGCCTGCGCGATGTGGGCGCGACGGTCGGCGCCTATTATTTCAACGCGGCCGCAATCGCGGGCAGCAGCTACCGCGACCCAATGCGCGGCGACGCGCAGGTCGATACGGTATTCCTGCTTGGCGGCAATCGCGACCTGCAGCCGGAGAAGGCGGAAACCTTCTCCATCGGCGCCGACCTGAACCCGGACTTCCTGCCGAACTTTCACGCGAGCGCCACCTTCTACGACATCCGCTATACCAATGTGATCGGCACGCCGGGTGGGGCGATTGCCTTTACCGATCCGACGTTCGCTTCCGTCGTCTACCGCGATCCGACGGATGCCCAGATTGCGGACCTGCTGTCGCTCGCCGTGCCCGTGAACTTTGTGCCGGGCGCGCTGCCGCCCATCGGCAACCTGCTCGATTTCCGGCAAGGCAATTTCGGTGTCCGCAAGACGAATGGCCTGGATTTCGACGTCAGCTATAAGCTGCCGACCGGCTTCGGCGCAGTCTATGCCGGGGTAGCGGGCAACTATATCCTGAACTTCGAAACCCAGCTCTCGCCGACTGCGCCGGTCTCCGACAGTCTGAAGCTGGGCATTCCGAAGGCAACGGTGCGCGGAACGCTCGGCGCCCAGGCCGGTCCGGTAAATGCGGTTGCCTTCGTCAATTACCGCGACGGCGTCACCAATCAGTACGCCACGCCCACCGGGACCGCCGAATATGACGCGGATGCCTATACGACCGTCGACCTGCGCCTGTCGGTGCAGCTCCCCGATGTCGGCGTGGCGGAAGGCACCGAGCTGGGACTGCAGGTGAACGACCTGTTTGACGCGACCCCGCCTTTCTTCCCGGGGACCGAGGGCATCGGCGGGTCGTATAACGCAATCGGCCGCTACGTCGCGGTCAGTGTACGCAAGCGCTTCTGAGGAAGGGGTTCGCGGGGGACAGGCGCACAGCCCCCTCCGCACGACCCCCGACCAATCCGACCCTATTGAGCAGAGCCTAATAAGTTACGGGAACATGCAGACATTCTCGCTCACCTTGGAAAAGTTCGTCGATCATGCTGCGAAGTGGCATCCAGCCGCCACCGTTGCGACCGCGTCGAAGGGAACGGTCGTGCGCCGGACCGGCTACGCGGAACTGCGCGCGCGAAGCAACCGGCTCTCCGGGGCGCTGCTCGCGCTTGGGCTGAAGGTCGGAGACCGGGTCGGTACGCTGGCGTGGAATACCCAGGACCACTTGGAACTCTACTATGGCACCATGAACGCGGGGCTGGTGTGCCATACGCTCAATCCACGGCTGACGTCCGCGCATCTTAGCGCCATGGTTGCACAGGCCGGGAACCGCGTGCTTGCCATCGCGGCGAACCTGGTGCCCATGCTGCCCGAATTGTTGCCGGACTGCCCGACGATCGAGCGCGTACTGGTGCTCGACGGCGAATTCGACAGGGCGATCGCAAGCCTGTGCGACGTGCCTGTCGAACCCATCGACGCGGTCGTCGAGGCCCAAGGTCAGACCGTTCCGTGGGGGGATTTCGACGAAAACAGCGAAGCCGGCCTTTGCTTTACGTCCGGCACGACGGGACGGCCGAAGGGCGTCGCCTTCACCCACCGCTCCAACTATCTGCACACGATGATGTCGATCCAGCCGGACGCCTACGCATTGTCCGCGAAGGATACGATCCTCGTCGCCATTCCGATGTTCCACGCCAACGCCTGGGGCTTTCCATTCTCCGCTCCCGCCGTCGGCGCCAGTCTGGTGCTGCCGGGCCGCGACCTGGACGGCGCCAGCCTTGCCGCGCTGATCCAAAGCGAAGAGGTCACAATCGCCGGCGGCGTGCAGACGGTGTGGATCGCACTGCTCGACCATCTCGATGAAACCGGCGAGGACGTCCCGAGCCTGGAACGCGTCGTTATCGGCGGATCGAAATGCCCGGATTCGCTGACCCGGCGCATGGAGAAACGCCTCGGCGCACGCGTCCAGACGACTTGGGGCATGACCGAAATGTCGCCGCTTGGAACGGTGGACTCGGTGCAGCTTCCCGCCACTGCCGAGCGCGCGTCGGGGCGCCCACCGGTCGGCGTAGATCTGAAGCTAACGAATGCGGACGGCGAAACCCTGAGCGAACAGCACGGAGTCACCGGCCACCTGAAGGTAAAGGGCCACTCTGTCATAGAGCGTTACCTGAACGCTGACGAAAGCGCTCTCGACGCAGAAGGCTATTTCGACACCGGCGACCTTGCCATGCTGGACGACACCGGCGCTTTAACGATCTGCGGCCGCTCGAAGGACCTGATCAAGTCGGGCGGTGAGTGGATCAACCCGGCCGAAATGGAGGCCATTATCGGCCGCGACCCGCGCGTCGGTCAGGTCGCCGTAATCGGCAAACCTCATCCCAAATGGGGCGAACGCCCTGTGCTGGTAGTGGAACTTAGCCAAGGCGAGGGTGCGGATCCCGGCGTGTGGACCGATGCCCTCCGGGGACGAGTGGCCGACTGGTGGCTGCCCGATGAAGTTGTTCACCTTCCCCGCATGCCGCTCGCTGCCACAGGGAAAATCGACAAGGTCCGCCTGCGCGCCGACTATGAGGAAGGGGCGCTCGATCGCTATGTCACATCAAGCCGCTGAACCCGGTACCAGCGCAACGCCTGCACCCGTTGCAGGCGCCCGCATCACACTGGGAATGCTGTGCTTCGTCTATGTACTTAACTTTCTGGACCGGCAGCTGATTTCCATTCTGGCAAAGCCGATTCAGGATGGGCTGCAGATCAGCGACGGGGAACTCGGACTGCTTACCGGGTTCTATTTCGCGCTGTTCTACTGCTTCATCGCCATCCCGATCGGTTGGCTGGCCGACCGCACGAACCGCGTGAAGGTGCTGTCGGCCGCGTGCGCAATCTGGAGCGGCGCGACCGCGGCGTGCGGAATGGCCGGAAACTATGGCCAACTGGTCGCCGCGCGCATGCTTGTCGGCGTCGGCGAAGCGGGCGGTGTGCCGCCGTCCTATGCAATCATCTCCGACAGTTTCCCGCGCGAGCGGCGGACGACGGCAATGGCGATTTTCAATCTCGGACCGGCTCTCGGCTCGGCGCTCGGCGTCGCCTTCGGCGCCTCGCTGGCCGCCGCATTCAACTGGCGCGTTCCCTTCTACGCCATCGGCGCCATTGGCGTCGGCACGGCGCTGGCGGTCTATCTGATCGTGCGCGAGCCGGAGCGGGGCGGTACGGATGTTCTGCCCGCGCCGACGACGGCGGAAACCGGCCCGGAAGGCTTCCTTACCGCCATCGCACAGTTCTTCCGCAACCCACTGCTGCTGATGGCGTCGCTGGCGAGCAGCGCCGGCAACTTCATCACCTACGGCCTGCTCAACTTCACGGTCCTCTTCCTGATGCGCGAGAAGGGCATGACGCTGGAGGATGTCGCCATCTGGTACGCGCTGGTCGTCGGTGTCGGCATGAGTGCGGGCATCTACGCCTCGGGCCGCATCGTCGATCATTTCGCGCGCCGCAGCCGGGCCGCCTATGCCACGGTGCCAGCGGTCTCACTGATCGCCGCGCTGCCCTTTTTTATCGGCTTTATCTGGGCGCCCGGCTGGGAAGTCGCCCTGGCGTTCCTGACCGTGCCGATGTTCCTGAACTCGTTTTTCCTGTCGGCTACGGTGACCTTCGTTCAGGGCGAAGTGGCCCCCGAGCGTCGAGTCATCTCCGGCGCATTGCTACTGCTGGTGATGAACTTCATCGGCTTGGGGCTGGGGCCGACATATGTAGGGATGGCGAGCGATTTCTTCCGTCCCGCCTACGGCGCACACGCTCTGCAGGCGGCCTATTACGCGCTTACGCCGATGTACCTGATCGGGGCAGCGCTGTTCCTGATCCTGGCGCGGCTGATCCGCCGCGATGAGCGCGGCAGCCTGGGCCAGTGAAAACGGCGGCGAGTAGATTCCGGAGAAAAAACATGAGCGGGTTCACGTCGCTCGGTTCAACGTTGGTGCTGATCGCCGGACTTGCGGCCGCACAAGGTGTGTCTGCCGGCCCGGCCCCTTCCGCTGCGCCGGCCGCAGCGGCGGCGCGGTGCGAAGCGCTGCAGTCGCTCGCGCTGGACGACACGACTATCGTCAGCGCGGCATATGTGGCGCAGCAGCCGACGGGAAACGCATTCCACGGACAGCAGGACAGACTGCCGCCCTTCTGCCGCGTCGTCGCGCGGGTACAGTCCGATCCGGACTCCGACATCGGCGTGGAAATCTGGCTTCCCGCCCAGGGCTGGACCGGGGTATTCCACGGTAACGGCAACGGCGGCTTCGCTGGCGTGCTCGCCGGCGGCTATGCAGGAATGGCCGAGGGGCTGCGGCGGGGCTTCGCGGCGGCAACGACGGATACGGGGACCGCGCCGGCAACGCCGCTCGATGGCGATGCGCTGATCGGCCATCCGCGGAAGTGGCGGGACTGGGGCCGCCTCTCGACGCACATCATGACGGTCACCGGCAAGGCGATCACGCGGGAATTTTACGGCCGCGAGGAAACCCAATCCTACTATACCGGCTGCTCGACGGGTGGACAGCAGGGCCTGATCGAGGCGCTTTACTATCCGGCGGACTATGACGGCATCTTAGTCGGCGCGCCGGTCATCGACAGGATTTGGGGTCACGCCGCGGTGCTGTGGGACTATGCCGCCGCGCACGAAACGCCCGGCAGCCGTCTGTCCGATGCCAAGCTAAAACTATTGAACCGCGCCGCCATCGCAACCTGCTGGGCGCAGGGACACGGGCTGGCTGGCGATCCCTTCATCTCTGATCCGTTAAGCTGTGAATTCGATCCGGCAGTACTGGAATGCACCGGCGCGGTGTCGGACCAGTGCCTGACGCCGGCCGAGGTCGCGACTGCGCGGGCCTTCTACTCTGGGCCCACCACGGACGACGGCGAGCCCCTTTACTACGGTTGGCTGCCCGGAAGCGAAGCGCCTGGCCAATATGGCTGGTCGTTCCTGCAGAGTTCGGAGAGCGGCGAGCCGCCGTTCAGCAGCCTGTTCAAGTGGGTCTTCAGCCCGGAATGGGATTGGCAGGGCTTCGACTTCAAGCGGGACATGCCGGAGGTTACCGCGGGTCTCAACGAGGCCGTGAACGATGCCACGCGGGGCAGCCTGAAGGCCTTTCAGGCGCGCGGCGGGAAATTGATCATCTATCATGGCCTGTCGGACTCGCTCGTCGCGCCCGGCCAAAGCGTGGCGTTCTACGAGCGCCAGGCTGAGAAGCTTGGCGGGATGGGGACCGCGCAGGACACCGCACGTCTCTTCCTGGCGCCAGGCATGATGCATTGCGGCGGCGGTTCGGGTCCGGACTCATTCAATTCATCGCTAGGTATCCCGCCAAAGCCGCCCGTGGACAGTACCAAGTATGACCTCTTCTCCGCCCTCATCGACTGGGCTTCCGGCGGCATAGCGCCAAACCACGTTATCTCGACAAAGTTCGATTCTGCGGACCCCGCGGGGATCAGCCTTCAGAGGCCTCTTTGTCCCTATCCGCAGAAGGCCATCTATCGGGGAAGCGGGTCACCCCGATCAGCCAGCAACTTTTTCTGCTCACCGCTTCAGTCAGATCATTGAAAGAGGCTTGTACGCTGCAAGGTCACGCAGAACTGTCCGCGTACGCCTGAGTCGTTGGGTTCCGGCACATTAAGTATCCGACGATCTAAAGCAGGCGAAACAGCCGCGCGGCTCAGCATATGAGAGTGTCCGCTAAAGCGTGATGTGCGAAAAAAGCAGTCGGTCCGCTGTCGGCCCGTCTCAGCCGCTACGAGTTTCCCTGCCAGTTGCGGCTTACTCCGTGGTTCGTCCCGATAGTTGAAGTCCACCGGAGGGTCCCGCTGGCCGCGGGTTTGGACCTTGATATGGACCGCCGCGTCACGGAAGTTTCGGCTGAATGCTCGTGACGGACTGACTTCTTCTTCAGGGATCATGCACTACGGCCTCGGGGGTCTCCTTCGCCAGGCTGTGAATGTCGAGCAGCTGACCGAAGCTCCGAAGCATCACCGCATGGGCGCCCCGGTAGGGTTGTTGTCCGCCTCGCGCGCCTTCGCTTCTGCGCGGCGGGCGTCGAGGATGGCGAGGTTTCGTTCATGCCGTGCCTGCGTGATCGGATAGAAAAACAGGAATGCGCAGCCCACGACCCACAGGCCAAGCGAGGTGGGCACATAATGGGCGATCAAGGAATCGATCATCGGTTCCGTTACGTCGTCCGGGCCCACCTTCGCCGGAAAGGCCGCCCAGGTCAGGATGATCCCGTTTGCCATGATCCCAAGCGCCGTGGAGCATTGCTGCATGAAGCTGGAGGCGGCGAAGAAGATGCCCGCGTCGTGACGGTGCGTTCGAACCGCACTGTCCTCAACAACGTCCGCGAGCATTGAGGAGGTATTGATCAGCGATATTGCGATCATCGCGCCATAGACGGCCCCGATCACGAACATCACCGGGAGCAGCTCCGCATCGCCGGCGACGAAGAACAAATCGAAATAGGACAGGATAAGCGGCAGCAGTCCGACGACGATGCCTACGACCGCGAACAGCATCGCGCTCGTACGTTTCCCAAGCTTGGCTGACATACGCGGGGCGAGCGGCGCAGCTATGGTCGCGGCAACCACGCTATCGATCGTGAGGAGCGCGAGCTGCGAAGCGTCGAAGCCGAACAGGTACGTCTGAAAATAGAGAGCGGTCGCGCTGTAGAGGCCGATCGCAGTGAATTTCAGGACGCCAAACGCGAAGATCGCCAGGAAAGCTCGGTTGCGAAAGGCAGCGCCCATCTCCTTCAGGTGCGTGAGTACCGTCGGGCGCGCGGCGCGTTCGTCGCGCTGCCGCAGCCACGGTATGCGGTTGTGCGTGCCCAGACCGCAAACGATCATCGCCGTGAAGATGAGGGCCGAGCCGAGCAGCGCAAATCCCAGATAGCTGTCGGGGTTCAACTGACCTTTCGGAAACTCCTCGGTCGCCTTGAAAAAGGTAAGCAGGCAAAAGGCGGCGAAACCGTACTGGCCGATGTAGAGGAACCAGTAGCGCAGCGAAAACAGCTTCGTGCGCTCGGTGTAACGCTCGGTTAGTTCTGGGATCATCGCCTGGGTCGCGATTTCGAAGCTGCTGATCGATACCCGCGTCAGGATTGAAGTCACGAAGATCCACAGCCCGGTCTGCCCGTCCGTCATGCCGGTAGGCGGAAACCAGACGATGGCGAAGAAAAGGGCGGTCGGCGCGGCCGCGCCATAAATGAAGGGATGGCGGCGTCCCCACCTGCTTTTCGTCATGTCGGTCCAGCGGCCGAGCATCGGATCGAAAAAGGCGTCGATGACCAGCGTAAGCGCGATTGCAGCCGACACGATCGCCGCCGAGATTCCGACCACCTGATTGTAGAAAAACATCAGATAGGCGGCGAAAGCGACATTCTTGACGCCGTTCGCGATGGCGCCCGCTCCGTAGGCGAGCTTGGTGCCGCGGGACAGCGGCGGGGGCTGCTCGGCGGCCTGATCATTCGGCCTGGTCACGGACATGTCCACTTTAATCGCCTCCCCCGGACTCATATTAGTTTGCGCGTCATATTCTTATTATCGCGTCTGATCGCGGCCTATACGAGCTTTCAGCCAATGCACTAGCTCATTGCGATGGGGCGGGTAAAGCTCTATTGGTTAGCAACTCAGGTAATGGGAATGGGGCGGATCCGGAGTTAATGTCAGTTCGATATGCGCACGAGCCCGACGCTGCTGGCCATTTCCGAGAGGCGATGTCGCGTCTCGCCACGACGGTCCACATCGTCACCGCACGGGAAAACGGTGCGCGTTTTGGAGTCACCGTCACTGCCGTCTGCTCGCTCGCCGCAGACCCGCTGTCGCTTGTACTTTGCCTCAACCGCAAGAGTTCGGCGCTGCCGCCGATCACGGCGACGCGGCGCCTTTGCCTGAACATGTTGCCCGAAGATTCGGCGTCGCTCGCCGACCGGTTTGCCGGCGGACGCGGCCACAAGGGTGACGCCCGCTTCCAGGAGGGATCGTGGCAGGATGATACTCACGAGCCTCCACTTCTCATCGGAGCTCCCGCAGCGCTTCAGTGCGAGTTGCATGAAGCCCATCCCTATGGGACGCACCATGTGCTGTTCTGCGCGGTCCGCTCGATCCATCTCAGCGGCCCGAGTAGCGCCCTGCTTTACGGCGGTCGCGGCTACGGCGGCTTTTCGATGCCGGCCGGCGATACGGGCCGAGCGCCTCAGTGACCGGGAAACCAGCCCAGGCGTTCGTGAAGCTCTTCGTGTCCGACTTCGAAGAGTCGGCCCGGTTCTACGAAACTGCGCTCGGCTTCACCGTGCAGCGGAAGATCGACGCCGGCGAGTTTGATGAATGGATCCTCGCGCCCCCGCATCCTGGTAGCCTACGGCTCATCCTGTGCCGGTGGAAGGACGCGCGAGCGCTTACGCCGGGCAACATGCACGGCCCTCTCGGCTTCCTGCTCGATGACGTCGACGCCGTTCACCAGGCGATGCTCGCCAATGGCGGGAGGAACCTCGCGGCGCCGATGGACATGGGCGCAGCGCGCGTCGCCATCGCCGCGGATCCCGATGGCCATCCGATCGAGCTTCTGCGGATGCCTTCTGCCCACGCTTGACCAGCGAACCACAAGTTTGAAACGGCAACAAGCGGACCGGTCACTAAATGCTCCTGCATCCCGGAACGGCTCTTGTTGACATGCGCACCATATAAACTGTATCTAGGCGCCGAGACTTGGGTGCTTTGTTTGGGAGAGGAGAAGATTCATGACCTACACCGACGGCCGCGTAATTCACGATGCTGACAGCCACACCATGGAGACAGGTGATTGGCTTGCGCCATATCTCGATCCGGACCTGCTCGATTCGCTGGGCGCGCTCTATGGCGGCGCCGAAACGGGGCAGCGTATTTTGAAAGTCATCGAAACGGCGAAAGAGCGTAAGTCCGATCCAGAGAAGGACGCCGCCGCGCGTGAGAACATCATTTCGGGCGAAAAAGGTTGGGGCGGCTACGGCGCGTTTGATACCGAAGAGCGCGTGCGCGCGCTCGACTGGCTCGGCTTTGGCTCGCAGCTCGTCTTTCCGACTTTCGGGCTCGCGCTCGTTCGCCGCGCGAAGGACGAGGATACGCTCTACAAGGCGTCTCACGCCCTGAACCAGGCGCAGGCGGCGTTCTGCAAGGCCGATCCGCGCCTCGTCTTCGTAGCGTTCGTGCCGCTCGACAATCCCGAGCGGGCTATGGATCTGCTTGAAAAGGCGCTGGACGATGGCGCCGGCGCGGTCCTCGTTCCCGCAAATGCCCCCGCGGGCGAACGGTCCCCCGGCCATACCGTCTATGATGCGTTCTGGCGCCGGCTCCAGGAGGCGAACATTCCGTTCACGCTTCACATTGGCCCCGGAACGATGTCGCAGCCGGTGGCCTATCACAATAATGGCCGAGAGCGGGCGCCCGACCTGCACGGTGGCGGCGAGAATATCCGCTTTGGCGATTATCCCTGCCTCGGCTACGCACCGCAGATGTTCCTGACGGCGATGGTCTATGACGGCGTCTTCGAACGCTTCCCGAAGCTGCGCGGCGCGGTGGTCGAATGCGGCGCCGGCTGGGTGCCCGAATTCCTTCGCCAGCTCGATGGCGGCTACCGCTCGTTCAAGCGGACCGATCCCTATCTGCAGGGGATGGAACTCCTCCCCTCCGAATATATCCGCCGGGCGGTCAAGTTTACGCCCTTCCCATCCGAAGATGTCGGCCGGATGATCAACGACGCGGGCGCAGAACTCTTCATGTTTTCAAGCGATTACCCGCATCCGGAGGGCACCAAGGATCCGCTCGGCAAGTTCGATGCGAGCCTCGAAGCCGTAGACGATGCCTCCAAGGACGCATTCTTCCGGCGGAATTACGAAGAACTGCTGGACATGGCACCGCAGCCGCAAGCTGTAGCAGCAGAATAGCTTACCCTCCCCTTAGAGTTTAGACCGCCGTCCGTTACGGGCGGCGGTCTTTTTTCCGCGCTCCTCCATTTGCCTCCCGCCTTGCGTGCGCCTAGCAAAGATGGATGCAAGGTGCCGAGGCAGATACGCGGAGAACAGGGCGGCGGAAACGCTCCGAGGATCGCATTTCCGAAATCGTTGATTTGGCCGAGAGGCAGATCCGCGACCACGCAACCGTCGAACTCTCGATGAACGATATCAGCGGCGCACTCGGTGTGAGCCGCGCCCTCATCTACGCCTACTTCGAGGACCAGAACGCACTCATCGACAGCGTGCTGAAGCGGGAGCTGGACCGCCTGGCATCGGCCGGCCTCCTTGCCTGCGCGGAGGAAAGTAACATCCTGTCCGCGGCCGGAGACGCAGCTCTCATCTATATGCGTCACGTGGCCACGCACGGGCCGACGCTTCACATCATCCTTCGCGAAGTGCCGCACACGTCGCTCGTACTCGGTCAACTCGTCAGGCGAAACCTGATGCTCGGGCGGTTCGCACGGCGGCTTCACCGTAGCTATCACATGGCCATCCGGGAGGCGATCGTCGCCGTTGAAATGCTTTCGGCAGTGCCGGAGGAGCTTGGAAGGCAGCTTGGGCGAGGTGAACTATCGCCGGCCGACGCGGACGTTACGTGCCGGCGCTTGGTCGAAGCTTCACTGCTATCGATCCGCCCCGTCGCCGCTTTTCGCAGCTGACCTTCCTAGGTCAGACGCCCTGCCGCCGTTTCATTGCTGCGCGCGCCGGCAATCACCATCGGCAGGCAGAGTAGTTCCGCGGTCGTCAGGTCACAGCGACCGGCGGCGACGAGGCTTCCGGCCCGAACGCACAGAGCCGTTAGCGCGCTTGTCGAAGCCGCTGCGACGCTCCGCTCGACAGCGAAACGCTCTTCCAGCGCCCGTAGAATTGGTTCCCGTGCCTCCGAAGCCGCCACTGCGCGTTCTTCCTGCAGGCCGTCCCGAACGTCCCGGAGCCGCAGCAAAAGCTGAAGCAGCGGCCCGCGCCGGTCGACCTCGTGAAGGTAGGCGACGGTTGATAGGACGATGCTCGCTATCCGGTCGTTTCCACGCGCGACAAGCTGGCGGCGCTGGGTCTCCACCTCAGAAATCTCGCGCCTCGCGAGCGCGAGTAGCAAGTCCAGCCGGCCTGGGAAGCAGTTGTGCGCCTGCGCCTCACTGATCCCCACGTCGCGCGCGACGCGCTTTAGAGTAACGTCCTGAAGTCCGCTCTGCAGCGCGACTTCCGCTGCGGCGTCCAGGAGTTGAGCATTTCGTTCTTCCGCGCTTAGGCGCGACCGAGGGCGGCGTGCCGCCGAACGCTTGCCGCCAAGAACGACGATTTCGTTGCCGCCCTCGGGCGAAGGGCCAAGCGGCGGTTGTGAAGCCCGTTTTGCAGGAGACGTCCAGTGGCCGCGCGGTGGACGCGGGACGTTCAGCCGGTCGCAAATCTTCGCGATACCGTTCGCAGTCATGCCGAAGTGCTGGGCCACTTTCGAAAGCGGGCTAGACCAGACCAGCCGGTAGAGCTCTTCGCGCGTGGTTTCTTGGGCCGCCCTGGTCATCTTCCCTCTTCCTGTGACGCGTCATTCGCGTCGTTCATGCCCGATCATCGCGCGGAGGTGAACTCCTATATGTGCGTTTGCCAACGCAAATGAACGTCGCCATTAGACGCGTTCAGTGGTGCGAAGGTTATAAGCCCCTCAAAGCATTCATACGCAGACCTTCAAAAACCAGACACCTTAGTGGTTCGCGTGAAAATTAACTTGGCTTCTCCTGCGCAGCGGTGCATCTGACGGTGAGAAGGTCCGGAACAGGACCGATCAGATGGGAGGATCCAACATGAATTTTCGCGCCATTCTGTTCGCAGGCGCCGCCGCCAGCGCCCTTCTCGAAATGTCGCCGGCTACCGCGCAGGCCATGGATCCAGCGGATTCTTCGGTAACCACACCTCAGGCGCCTACCGCGGAAACGTCGCGACCCGCCACCGACGTCATCATCATTACGGCGACCCGGCGCGAGCAGGCGCTGACGGATGTGCCGATCGCGATCAATGCGGTCAGTGAGGAGGAACTTCAGAACTCGGGCACGAACGACATTCGCGAACTGAACCAGCTGGCACCCTCCCTGCTGGTGTCTTCGACAGGATCCGAAGCGAACACGTCCGCGCGCATCCGCGGCATCGGCACCGTCGGCGATAATGCGGGACTCGAAAGTTCGGTCGCGATCTTTGTCGACGGTGTGTACCGCTCTCGGACAGGCGTCGGCATGAACGAGCTGGGCGAGGTCGACCGCGTCGAAGTGCTGCGCGGTCCGCAGGGGACGCTGTTCGGCCGCAACGCCTCTGCAGGTCTTATTCACGTCATTACCCGGGAACCGGAGTTTATCTCGCGCGGCTACGCCTACGGCCATTATGGCAATTACGACTATTGGCGGGGGGAGGCTGGCTTTACCGGCCCACTTTCGGACACGGTCGCAGCCAAGATCGAGGGTGTCTATGAGACGCGCGATGGTTTCTACTATGACGAGACCAACGACACGGACGTGAACACGCGTGACAGGTATCTGGTGCGCGGACAATTGCTCTTCGAGCCGAACGACGCGCTGTCCGTCCGCTTGATCGGCGATTACTCGCGGCGGGAAGAGGCCTGCTGCGCCGCCGTCTATGCCACTGACGCAATCGCGCCGGGAAATACGGCACTTCTCGATCCCGCCAACAATAGCACAGTAGCAATCCTGCAAGCCGTCACAGGAACGACGCTCGATCAGTTTTATCCGTCGCGTGACGATTCCTTCGAACGGGACATCGCGCTGTCGCCGGGGCGCGGGTTTGAGGGGACGACCGAAGATTACGGAGCGTCGCTTCAGATCGAATGGGGCCTCGGAGCGGCGGACGTCACCTCCATCGCGGCCTACCGCGAATATAGCAACGCTCAGGGGGCGGATGCCGATTACGGCCGGGCCGATCTGCTCTTCGTCCCTTCCGAGGGAAGAGACGGACGTCAGTTCGAAACCTTTTCACAGGAGGTGCGGGTCCAGGGGACGGCGTTCGACGATCGCCTCGATTGGCTCGTCGGCGGCTATTATTCGGACGAGACGCTCGGCACCGGCAGCGGTCTCAAATTCGGCGACGATTATGGGCCGTTCTCGGCCTGCCTCGTCGCCTTCGGGATCAGCGCGCAGCTAGCACAGCCGGGTGCGCCGGGTTGCCTCTCACCAATCGGCCAGTTTGTTCTCGGCCAGAGCTCTCCCGCAACGGCGCAGGGGCTCAACTTGCTCTCGCAGGTGCGCAATGTTGGCGACGAGGGAACGCGCTACCTGCAGAACAGCGAAAGCTTCGCGGTCTTCACCCACAATATCTTCGCTTTGACGGACAGCCTTGACCTTACTCTCGGCCTGCGCTGGACGAAGGAGGACAAGACTCTCGACGTCGATTTCGACAATTCGAACACGATTTGTCCGCAGGTGCGGGCCATTCCGGGCGTTTCACCTGGCATCGTAACTCTTGCCTGCCTTGGCAATTCGAGCTCCGAACTGAACGGCATCACGCTCAATGACGATATCGACGACGATGAGATCACTGGGACGGCGTCGCTTTCGTGGAAGCCGACCGAGGAGGTGCTTGTCTACGGCAGCTTTTCGACTGGCTACAAGGCAGGCGGCTTCAATCTCGACCGCGGCGCGCTGGGCGCGCCGGTGGTGCCGCTTGATCCCGCCGACGTGGTAAACCTGCGCTTCGACGCAGAAACGGTAGACAGCTACGAGATCGGTGCGAAGTTCGACTATACCGGGTTCACGATTTCGGCGAACGCCTTCTACTCTGAGTTCTCGTCCTTCCAGCTGAATACGTTCGACGGCACACTCTACATCGTGGAGTCGATTACCGGCTGCAATGCCGACCTGGCCGGCGCGGACAGGGACACGGACCCGGCAACCGGTGCCTGCCCCAGCGGTGAAACCTCGCCAGGCGTGACTTCCAAGGGTATTGAGCTACAGGCCACCATGGCGCCGACTTCGGATCTTAGCATCTCGAGCGGACTGACCTACGCCGACACGCGCTATGCCGACAATCTCGTCGGCTCCGCAGACGGCGATCCCCTCAATCCATCGCTTCGCCGCCTTCCCGGCGAGCGCATTTCGAATGCACCGGAATTCGTCGTTACCAACGCGCTCAGCTGGACGCCGCCGATCGCAGATACTGGCCTTTCGGGCCTCGTGTATGTGAACGCGCGAACAACCAGCGACTATAATACGGGCTCCAGCCTCGGAGATGTAAAAATCCAAGACGGCTATACCGTCGTGAATGCTCGCCTCGGTGTGCGCGGTCCGGAGGGCAGCTGGGCAATCGAAGGCTGGGCGAAGAACCTTTTCGACACAGATTATACGCAGGTCATCTTCGACAGCGCTTTTCAGGGAACCTATTCCGCGTATCTCGCCGAGCCGCGAACATACGGGATTACACTTCGCAGCCGGTTCTAGGGCCTCCTAGTGATTCGAATTGCTCGGGATGCGACGCAGCGTATCCCTTCTCCGCGGAAGCCGCGTGGAACGGAGACTTCACGCAAAAACGGTGCTCCATGATCATTCCCTTCACTCTGATGCGAAGGCTTCTGATTTCGAACATGGAACTCCGCTTTCTTGAGCAAGGGACGGCTGAACGTCAGCTTCCCTCTATCGCTCGTTGTAAACCGGACGTTCCGCTCACGGCCCATGATCAGCGCCGATGGAAATCGTCGGCCAGCCACTCGTCGATCGACGCCCCCGCGGCCTTGGCCCAATGATCGAGGATCGGATCGTCGGCCGGTCGGCGTGGGCGGACCGGGCCTGGGTACTACGTTTCAATCACGATCTGACGCTGATGCGGAACACCAATGAATGGTGCGCCGAAGGGGTGACCTCTCATGTCGAGGATCTTCAGGATGTGCCGGTGACGTTGCTCGGCGACATGCTGCTCCCGCTCAAGGAAGGGCGAACGCTGGCGATCAACGATGTCGATAAGCTCTCGCGCGGGATGCGCGGGATACAGCGCGAATTCCGCTTACAAGGCATCGTCAGCACGCTGACCGTGCCGGTCATGTGCGATGATGGCCTGACAGCGTGCATAGGCCTCGACTGTACCAGTCAACAGCGCAGCTGGACCGAGAGTGAAGTTCACGCATGCACGCAGATCGCTGCGCTGATCGCCGTCAGTCGAGCGGCAGGCGCGCCGCGCGGACGCGAAACGGAGGCGGAACAAAGCGAACGCACGGCGTCCGTGCCGATCTTCGTGCGCAGCGGGCGCTCTGCTCGCAGTGTGACTATGGACAGCATTTGCGCTGTCCATGCCGATGATAGCGGCACGCTACTTCATCTCGAACAGGGCGAAACCTTGGTTGATGATCGTCCGCTGCGCTGGTGGCATTCGGTCCTGTCGACACCGACCTTTTTGCGCACCCACCGTTCGGCGATAGCCAATTTGCGCAAGGTAGAACGTTTCCAACGTCGTTCCCGGGGACAAGACACGGAGCTCATCCTCAAGGGGAGCGACCGGCCCACGCCAGTCGCACGCAGCCAGGTGCCCGAAATTCGGCGCCGACTAGGAATTTAGAGCCGACGAAGGCGAGATCCTCGAGAGCTACGCCACGAAGGAGCGCAACAGAGCGGCGGCGCTGCGGTTCATAGGCCTCGGCTCCTACGTCTCGGCGATGAACGCTCTGGGCAACCTCGATAAACGCGATGTTTCGGCCTACCCAGTTTCCTGCACAGGAACTCCCTGGAGCCGGCATGCCGATCCCTGATCGCCGGGATTCAGGCCTCTGTTACCAGCTCAAAATTCCCTGTTTCCGGGAAACAGGGAAATGGCTCGCAAGGTTCGGTTATCAGCGCGCTTTTTTTCTCGCCGAAGAAAGCGTGGCGCGCCTTTTCGGGCATGTTTCCCTGTAGATTCGCTGTAAACGAGAGAAGGCGAGAGGAGACAGTTGCTCGCGCGACTGCCTGCACCTCCATAGATTTTCGCCTTGGGTCTGCCTGCGGTTCGCGCCGGACTCAGCCCCGCCCCATCATTTCAGGACGTACAGAGCCACAGCATGGCCGCTGCTCCCGCGTCGTCAGAGCGAACTGACAGGGCGGCTTCCTCGTAGGTGCGCAACGGGCCAGGCAAGCAGAATAAACTGGCGGAAAAGCGCCACTTTCTAAGATGAGATATCTTAGCTGAGTGGTACTCAAGAAGACGCGAAAAGTAGTGTAACCCACTTTATTATATCATTTATGGTACTTTTGTTAGGTTCGTCCTGACTCGACATCAAGTCGACCCTAGGCGCATAACAGCTCTGCCTTGTTGGGGGGCGAGTATCTAAAAAGAACCCTCCCCGTCGAGGTTGACACACATAGTCCTGGGGAGGGCGCCTGTGGTTTTTGAGCTCGCACACAGCAGAGTTGCGCTTTGCGTATCTGCTTCCATTACAGCATTACTGGTCGGCAGCGCCTCAACGGCGCAAGAACTGGCGCAATCGCCTGAAGAGGCAAGTACCGCGCCGAGTCCCGGGGGCGTTCCGGAGTCCGCTCTGGGGAGCCTGCCATCCGGCATTCCGACAATCATCGTAACCGCGCAGCGTCAGGCGGAGAGCCTGCAGGACGTTCCGGTCGCGGTCAGCGCCTTTTCGGATGAGGCGCTGTCAGCCCAGCAGATCGACAACGGTCAGCAGCTGCAATTTTCCCTGCCGAACACGACGTTGGCGAAATCGAACTTCGGCACCGGTGCCAATATCACCATTCGCGGTATCGGTTCGCCTGCGGTGGCAACCTCCGGCGATGTCGGCGTGGCGGTTCACTTCAACGATCGACCTCTGATCGGCGATGGAGGTCTGTTCGCTAGCGAGTTTTACGATCTCGAACGTATCGAAGTTCTTCGCGGCCCCCAAGGGACGTTGTTCGGGCGAAACGCTACGGGCGGTGTGGTCAACCTGATTACGGCAAAGCCCGACCTTTCCGGCTTCGGAGCGGCGGGCGAATTCGAGTATGGCAATTACGATGCGATCACCGCCAAGGGCATGGTCAACATGCCCCTCAGCGACATGATCGGGGTCAGGCTTGCCGGTATCTACCTGAACCGCGACGGCTATGTGGATAATCTGTTCAGCGGCGGCGATGTCGATGGCCGGGACAATTACTCGCTGCGCGGAACGATCAGCTTCGAGCCAACCTCGAACACACGCGCCTACGTCGTTGGGCAATATACACGTGAGGATTCGAACCGCTCGCGGATTTCGAAGCAGCTTTGCGCCCGTGACGAGACCGGCATTCTCGGGTGCCGTCCCGACCGGCTCGGGTTCGACACGCCAAACGGAAATGCGACCCTCGGCTCTATCCTGACAAGCCAGGAATTCCTGGGCATCGCGACAGCCATGGACACCAACGGGGACGGTATCCCGGACTTCAGCCTTGCCCCCTATGGCACGGGCAGCGTCTATGGAGACAGCCTGTTCTCCGATACGAATCCCGACGACTTCCGTCAGGTCCAAGCCGACTTCGAGCCGACCTGGTTTTCGGAGGGGCTGACCATCCAGGGCGAGATCGAGCATGACTTCGGCGCGGTAACCGCAACCCTGAACGGGGGGTATACCGAGGGAAGTTACAGCGTTCGCAGCGACTATAACCTGGCCGTGACGAACTCGCTGGTGCCGTTCGTTCAGGGGCTTCAGGGCCGTGCGGCGGCTGGCGACCCGATTGCGGCCGGCCTGCTGTCCACGCCGCTATTCAACGGCAACCAAATCTGCGCGTCCGAGCCAAACCGGGACTATGTCGGCTTTATCGGCGGCCAGGTGAACCGCTGCGCCGACAACACGACCGAGTTTGACGTGTCCGAAGCCGACGGAAGCAGTTGGTCGGTCGAAGGTCGTGTAGCCTCCAACTTCGATGGTCCGCTGAACTTCCTGCTCGGCGGCATTTATCTGGAGAACCACACCAAGGTCTCAGACTATTTCGTGGTGTCGTCGCTTCTGGACTATGCCAACCTGCTGCTTGTCGGTCCCGCGACCGGGTTTACCGCGGTCAACGGTCCGACCTTCTTCAATTCGGAAACGAACAATTATACGCTGGAGACGCTGGGTATCTTCGGTGAGGCCTATCTGGACATTACCGACGAGCTGAAGCTGACCGGCGGCCTGCGCTATTCAAAGGACGATAAATTCGTCAGCGACCGTCAGTTCCTCGCCAACTTCCCGATACCCTTCGGAACGGAGACGATCACCGAGGAATATCTGGAAGCCGTCGGATACGACGCCGATGTCGGGACGCCGGGCAACCAGGTGAACCGCGAGCAGTCCGCCTCTTTCGAGGAATTTACGGGCCGGATCGTGCTGGACTGGAATCCGGTTACCAGCTTCTCTGATTCTACGCTGCTCTACGCGAGCTATTCGCGCGGTTACAAACCCGGCGGTATCAATCCGCCCTTTGACCCCGCGCTGTTCCAGGCGCCGGCAACCTTCGCTCCAGAGTTCGTCAATGCCTTCGAGATCGGCACGAAGAACGTCTTCGGCGGCGGCACGTTCGTTCTGAACGCCACCGCGTTCTACTACGACTACAAGGACTTCCAGGTCAGCCGGATCATCAATCGCACGTCGTTCAACGACAATACCGACGCGACGATCTACGGTCTCGAGCTGGAATCGATCATGCAGCCGACCGAGGGCCTGACGCTGAACGCGACCATGTCCTACCAGCATACGAAGATCACCGATCTGCAGCTGGCTGACACGCGCGATCCCTCGGGTGGGCGTGAAGATGCGGTCATGATCAAGGATGTGACCAGCGCGTCGACCTGCGTCGTCACGTCCGACACCCTGTCGCAGTCACAGCTTGGGGCCATCGTCGGCGCCTTCAATGCTGGGGTAGGTCTTCAGGCTCCGGTTGCTGTTCCCGGAACGCGTGCGCTGGGTGCCTTCTCGATCTGCGACGCACTCGCCGCCACCCTTTCCTCCGGCGCACTCGATATTCTGGGGGGCAATCTGGTGGAGCTGAATAGCACGGCCGCGGGCGTGCCCATCCTTCCTGGCGGGGTCGAATATGACCTCAGCGGGAACGAGCTTCTCAACTCGCCCAACTGGAAATTTTCCGTCGGCGCGCAGTATGAGTTCGAGCTTGGCCGTTCGGGCTGGACAGTGACACCGAGAGTGGACGTCAACATGACGGGCGACTTCTGGGCCACGAACTTCAATCAGCCGGTGGACAAGCTTGGCGGATATACGATCGTCAATGCGCAGCTGACCGTCGCCGCACCGGACGAACGCTTCTACGTGCGTGCATTCGTCCAGAACGCGTTTGACGAGCTGGCGGAAACCGGACGCTATGTGACCGACCAGTCCTCCGGACTGTTCACCAACACATTCCTGACCGATCCCCGGCTTTACGGCGCGGCGGTCGGCTTCCGCTTCTAGGGTTCCTCCCGCGGAGGGGCGCGGAGGATCCGCCGTGTCCCTCCTTTTTTTACGCGCCGCGGCGAGTTGCGGCAGGTTCAGTCAGCTCCTCTGTCCCTGACAGAATCGCCGTCTTCATCAAAATCGAAACATGTTATAAATTTCTGGTCCATATCTCTGGGGAGGTCACACCATGGCGGCACTGCCGGTCGGACTGACATACAAGCTAGCGCCCGAAGACGAATATCCGCACGATCCAGGCGCGGCTGAAAACTACAACGAAAGCATGTACCTGAACGCGTTCGACCCCGAAACGCGCCTGGGTGCCTGGTTCCGCATCGGCAACCGGCCCAACCAGGGCTACGCCGAGATGACGGTGTGCCTGTACCTGCCCGAAGGGCGCGTCGGATTCATGTTCGCCCGGCCCTCGATCTCCTCCAACGATGCGCTGGATGCGGGCGGGCTCTCCATCGCCGTCGAAGAGCCCTTCAAACGGCTGAAGGTTAGCTTTGAGGGGGAAATCCTGATTCTCGACCGGCCAGAGGAAATGGCGCGGCCGAAGGAAGCGTTTCGGGACAACCCCCGGGTGCCGTGCCGTGTTTCCCTGACCTATTCGGGCGTGTCGCCCATGTATGGGGGCGAGGCCGTGCGCGAAGACGGCAGCGAAATCGAGATCGATCCGGAAAAGTCCTTCGCAAAGGCGCACTACGAGCAGCACTGCACGGTTGCCGGTACGGTCGAGGTCGATGGGGAGACGCACGAGTTCGACGGCTACGGGCTGCGCGACAAGAGCTGGGGTCCCCGCCACTGGCAGGCCATCAGCTGGTATCGCTGGTGTCCGATGAACTTCTCCCCCGATTTCGGGATGATGTTCACGGTCATGGGTGACGGCGAAGGCGGTGCCCGCGCAAGCGGCATGGTGTTCCGAGAGGGCGTCTATGACGACGTCACCGCCTGCGAACTGGATAGCGACTGGGATGCCGACGACTATCAGACCGCGCTTCGCGCGACGGTCCGCACTGCCGCCGGCAAAAGCTACGAGGTTTCGGGAAAAGTGCTGTCGCTGATCCCGCTCCGCAACCGGCGCACGACGCCGGACGGTGAAGAGCTGATGACGCGCATCACCGAGGCCATGACCGAGTATCGCTGCGAGGGAATGACCGGCTTCGGCATGAGCGAGTATCTCGACCAGATCGTCGACGGCAAGGCCATCGGACGAGCAGCCGGCTACTGACGAACCGTCCGCGTTTTCAACGAATAGTCGGGAAGCTGCAATGGATCAGAGGACGAGCGCAGAAGCTTTGGCGGCGGATGTTGCTGCCACTTCGCCGGATGCGGCGCGCGCGGTTCACAAGCCGTCGCTGCTGACCAAGCTGGCCTACGGCCTTGGCATGGTCGCCTATGCCGTGAAGGATCACGGGCTGAAATACTTCCTGCTGATCTTCTATGCGCAGGTCGTCGGCCTCGATCCCAGGTTCGTATCGACCGCGCTTCTGATCGCGTTGATTGCGGACGCATTTTCCGACCCGATCGTGGGCTACTGGTCCGACAATCTGCGCTCGAAATGGGGCCGCCGGCATCCCTTCATGTACGCTGTCGCGGTTCCGGTCACCGTTGCCTACTACTTCCTCTGGGTGCCGCCGCACGGGTGGGGACAGGAGGCGCTGTTCGTCTACCTGCTGGCGATGACGGTCGTCATTCGGACCCTGATCACATTTTACGAAACGCCTGCGGCTGCGCTCGCCGCGGAAATTACCAGCGACTATGACGAGCGCGCGACGTTGATGGGCTGGCGGGCCTTTTTCGGCTGGTCGGGCGGCAATGTGCTGACCATCATAAGCTTCACGGTGATCTTTCCGGCGATGGCGACGGCCACCATCCCGAATGGCCAGTTCAATCCGGAAAGCTACCGGATCTACGCCATGATGGCCTGCGCGGTGATGTTCTTCGCGATCATGTTTTCCGCCCTGGGAACGCACGGAGAGATTTCGCATTTCCCCGAGGCGCCGCCGCGCCGGCAGCTGACCCTCGGCGCCATCTTTGGGGAGATCTTCGAAACGCTGAAGACACGCTCCTTCGCGGCGCTGTTCATCGCCTCCCTGCTCGGCTTCATTGCCAGCGGCTTCGGGGCAAGCCTGACCTTCTACATCAGCACATATTTCTGGGGCTTCACCCCGACTGAAATCGGCATCCTGACGTCGGGCGTCTTCATCTCGGCGGCGATCGGCTCGCCGCTAGCACCGGTCATCAGCCGCAAATGGGGAAAGAAACGGGGCGCCATATTCATCGGACTACTGGCGTTTATAGGCTCGCCGCTTCCCATCGTACTGCGTCTTGCCGGTCTTATGCCCGAAAATGGCGACCCGCTGCTGTTTCCGATCATCTTTGCCGCCATCACGATCGATGTCGCGCTGATCATCTGCTACCAGGTTCTTGCCGGATCGATGATTGCCGACCTGGTCGAGGATGCCGAGGTCAGGACGCACCGTCGCTCCGAAGGCCTGTTTTTCTCGGCGGCTACCTTCATGCGCAAATGGGGCGAGGGCTTCGGGATCGTTCTTGCAGGTTTCGTCCTCGCCGCGATCGGCCTGGGGGCGGGCGCGCAGCAGGGCGAGGTTTCCGACGACACCATATTCCTGCTCGGCGCGGTGTACGTCCCCGTGGTCCTGTCGCTGTTCCTGGCCGTCATGGCGTGCATCTCCTTTTACCAGATCACGCGCGAGGGACATGAGGAGAACCTGCGAACGCTGGGTTCGCGCTCTTCGGGCAGCTAGCCGTGTCCTGCCGGCCTTGGCAGTCGCGTTCGGACCGAGGCGGGTGAGCCATTCGGTCGCCGTCACTTTCGATAGCCCTCGCCCCGAAGATTGGGCTTGCGCAAAAAATTGGAACATGTTTCAATTTCCGCAATAAAGAGATTGGGGAATTGAAAATGGCCGTTGCTGGGAGCTTGAGTACCGTAAGAAAGTCCGTGCTGCCCGAGCCCGGAGACGACTGGGCATCGATTGCCAGCCGGGAGCTGTCCGGGTCTTCCACCGAAGAGGCGGTTGCGAACCTGCAAAGCTGGAACCTGCACGTCTTCATGCGCGCGCCCGCCGCGGCAGACAGCCCGCAGGCCGGCAACCCGATCCTTCCCAGCGATGTGATCTTCGTCGAACCGCCTGCCGCGCCGGCGGCATGAGCGGCGCCGTCATCAGAGAGATCGAGATCGCGGCGGCGCATGATGGCGTGGCCGAACTGATCGTCACGCTGGAATTCGACAATGGCGGGCGCTCGCTCGTGACGCTGGACGAGGTTGCCGCGGGCAAGCTGCTCGAACTGCATGGCACCGACGATCCGGCCGAGCTGCCGGGCACAAGCTGGACCTATGTCCGCGATGCGCTTGCCGCGTCGTCGGGGCGCTACGCGGCGGCGGCCGAATAGGCGCCGTTACCTAATCGAGGGCCGCCCGGAAGCGGCCGTTACGCACTTTTTGGGAGGATGGAATGTACGATCTGGTTATCAGGAACGGGCTTGTCGTGGACGGCTCAGGACTGCCCGCCTACACTGCGGACGTCGCCGTTTCCGGCGACAGCATTGCCCGTATCGGCAAAGTCGCGGAACGCGGGGCGCGGGAAATCGATGCGGAGGGCAAGGTCGTCGCCCCTGGCTTCATCGATCCGCACACGCATTTCGACGCCCAGATGCTGTGGGACGGCTATGCAAAGCCTGCGCTCTCTCACGGTGTGACCACGATCGTGCAGGGCAACTGCTCGCTGTCGCTCGCACCGCTGAAGCCCGATCACCGCATGCGCTTGGTGGGCATGTTCAACCAGATCGAGGAAATGCCGCTGAAAGCGTTCCGCGAAGGTGTGGTGTGGGACTGGGAAACCTTCTCCGAATATATCGCCCGCATTCGCAAGGGGCTGGCCATCAACGTCGCACCGCTGGTGGGGCACAGCGTCATCCGGCTGTGGGTCATGAACGACGCCGCCACCGAACGGACGGCTACCGATGACGAAATCGAGGAGATGAAGGCGGTTCTGCGCGAGTGCCTCGATGCGGGCGCCGTCGGGCTGTCGACCAGCTATGTCGACATGGACGAGAAGCTGCAGCCGGTTCCCAGCCGCTACGCCGACGCGCGCGAAGTCGATGCGCTGGCCAGCGTGCTCGGCGAATATGGCCGCATGTTGCAGATCGTTCCGGAATTTTACGATCCGGACCTGACGATCGCGCGGTTGGACCAGTTGGCGGAACTGTCGTTGAAATACGGCATTCCGACGACGTTCTCGCCGCTCTTCGTGAACGCGGACAATATCGACGCGGTCGACCGCGTGATGGACCGTGTGGACGAGCAGTTCGCGCGCGGCGCGCGCATCTGGCCGCAGGTGCAGACTCGGCCCATCGACATTTCCTTCTGCTTTGCGGTGCCCAGCCTGCTCTTCATCCGGCTGCGCAGCTGGTATCAGATCATGCGGTTCGGCAGCCATGACGAGATCGTCGGCGCGCTGAAGGACAAGGAAACCCGCGCCAAACTGGAAGCCGAGGCCGGCGAACTGGCCCCGCTCTGGCCGACCCTGATCCTTCGCCAGGTAAAGACCGACGCAAACCAGAAATATGTCGGCAAGACGCTGGGTGAAATCGCGGAAATGCGCGGCACCAGTCCTGTTGCCGCGATGATCGACCTGTCGCTGGAAGAGGACCTGCAGGCGCATTTCCTGTCGTCGAGCATGGGGCACGACAACGACGAGAAGGTCGGCGGATTGCTCAAGCATCCGCGCGTCCATATTGGTGCCAGCGACGGCGGCGCCCACATCCTCTCCTTCTCTACCTACGGCGACACCGGCTATCTGTTCGGTCACTTCGTTCGCGACCTGCAGGCCATGCGGATCGAGGAGGCCGTGAAGAAGATCACCTCGGATACCGCCTCGATCTGGGGAATTCCCGACCGCGGCCTGATCCAGGCAGGTATGGTGGCGGACATCACCGTTTTCGATCCCAAGGCCATCGACCGGGGCGCGGAGAAGTTCGTTCAGGACGTCCCCGGCGACGGCAGCCGCTATGTTCGGGACTCTCTGGGTGTCGACACGGTGATCGTCGGCGGCGGTGTCGCCTGGTCTGCCGACAAGGGCTATCAGGACCAGCGCGGCGACGTCCTGCCCGGAGCCCGCGCCGAGGCCCCCGAACTCATGGCTGCCGAATGAGCTGGCCGGGCGTCTCGCAGCGGCGGGTCGCGACGAACGGGATCGAGCTGAACATCGCAGAGGCGGGCGAGGGACCTCTCGTCCTCCTTCTGCACGGCTTTCCGGAATCCTGGTACTCGTGGCGTCACCAGATCGTACCCATCGCGGAGGCCGGCTACCATGTGGCCGCGTCGGACATGCGAGGCTACGGCAAAAGCGACAAGCCGGAGGCCATCGAGGCCTACAACCAGGTTGAGGTGGTCAAAGACATCATCGGCCTGATTGCCGCCCTGGGCTATGACGAGGCCGTTGTGATCGGACATGATTGGGGGGCACCGACGGCATGGTCCTGCGCTCTCAATCATCCGGACAAGGTTCGCGCAGTCGGGGCCCTGTCGGTGCCCTTCACACCGCGCTCGCCGGTTCAGCCGATGCCGATGATGCGGGAGATGTTCAAGGACCAGTTCTTCTACCAGCTCTATTTCTTCGAGCCCGGCGTGGCCGAAGCGGAATTCGAGGCTGATATCCGTACGTCGCTGAAGAAATTCCTGGTGATGGCCGGCGGCGAAACCGACCTTGCGAGCTTGCCGGCCAAGGGCCCCGACGACGACCTGCTGAGCGGCCTGCCCAACCCGGACACGTTGCCGGATTGGTTGAGTGAGGAGGATCTGGACTTCTACGCCGAAGAGTTCCGCCGCTCCGGCATGCGTGGTCCCATCAACTACTACCGCAATCACGACCTTACCTGGGAACTGACCGAAGGTGCGCCGACGCAGATCGCTCAGCCCGCCTTCTTCGCGGGGGGCATGAACGACGGTGTCATCATGATGGCGGCAGAGGCGCTGAAGGCCATGCCGGAATATGTGACCGATCTTCGTCGCAACGAGCTGATCCCCGAGATCGGCCATTGGACGCAGCAGGAAGCGCCTGAAGAGGTGAACCGGATCATTCTCGACTTTCTGAAGGAGATCGACGGATGAAGGAGGAGGTGCTGGTCGTCGGCGCGGGAATCGGCGGGCTCTGCGCCGCCCTGTCGCTGTCTCCGACCGGAAGGGCAATCACTCTTCTGGAGCGCGATCCGGCACCGCCCGGCGGTGACGCCGACGAAATCTTCGAGGACTGGCGCCGCATGGGGGCCAGCCATGTTCGCCAGAGCCACGCATTTCTCGCCAGGCTGCGGGGGATCATCAAGGCGAACCATCCCGACCTTCTAGCCGAACTACGCGATATGGGCGTGCGCGAACTGTCGCTCGATTCCATGCTGACCGAACAGCAGCAGGAGACCTATCGGCCGCAGGCAGGCGACGAGGACCTGACCATCATCACCAGCCGTAGAACGACGCTCGAGCTCGTTATGCGGCGCTATGTCGAGCGAATGGAGAATGTGACCATCCGTTCGGGGTTCCGCGTCACAGAACTGATTCATGCTCGCCAGCCCGACGGGGTGATGGTCGTCAGCGGCGTTCGCGGCACCGAGGACGGCGAGGAGGTCAGCCTGTCCGCCGACGTGATCGTCGACGCCAGCGGCAAGAACGGTCCGCTGCTTCCGCAGCTGATGAAAGACGGCGCGCGTGTGAAGGAAGAAAGCGAAACGGCCGGCATCCTCTACTTTACCCGGCACTACCGGCTGAACCCGGGTCAGGACGAACCCTCGCGAACCGAAAACCCGCCCGCGAGCGGCGACCTGGGCTTTCTGAAATTCGGCGTGTTTCCCGGCGACAATGGGTGTTTTTCGATTACCCTCGCGGTTCCCGAGGTCGAGCATGAGCTGCGCCGCGCGGTAACCGATCCGGAGTGTTTCCATGCCATCACGCACTTGCTGCCCGGACTGAAGCCCTGGACCGACGAACGGCGGTCGACCGGTCGCGGTAAGGTGTATGGCATGGGCGACCTCCACAGCCGCTGGCGCGAACTGCTGCCGGGCGGGGAGGCGGTCATGCGCGGCTATTTCGCGCTTGGCGATACGCTCGTCAGGACCAATCCGCTTTACGGCCGGGGATGTTCGTTCGCCGCGGTCAGCGGCGAGGCGCTACGCGAGGCGCTGGATACGAGCCCCGATCCGGAAGTGCGGCAGAAAATCTATTACCGGCGGCTGCGAAGCGAACTTCGCCCCTATTACGACAACCAGCTCTCGCAGGATCGTTCCGCCATCCGGCGTGCACGGAACGCGCTGACTCCCGGCTACCGAAAGGGGCTGCGCGCGCGGATGCTGGAAAGCTTCTTCGACGACGGCGTCAGGATCGCGCTGCGGTCGGATACCGATCTGTTGCGCCAGGCCATGCGGGGATTCCACATGCTGGAGCACCCCAACAAATGGCTGGGAAAACCGGCGAACTTCGGCAAGGTGATGTATTACTGGACGCGCGGGAAGCGGCGTAACGCTGCTGCTTACCCGCCCAAACTCGGCCCCGATCGGGCGGACATGCTGGAGAGGCTCTCAATCGACCATCGTGCGGACATGATTTCCCAGGGATCGCGCTCGGCGGGTGAAAGACAGGCTGCCGGGTGAGCGACCCGAATACGGGTAGGGCTGCGCGGACAGGGGGACGCGATGCCCCGGCGCCTGCCGCCAAGCCACCGGGCAAGCGGGAACGCGCCAAGAGCGAGCGGCGGCTTCGTATCGTGCGCGCCGCCCGCGACCTGATCCGCGAAACCGGCGATACCGACCTGTCGATGCGTGCGCTTGCGGAGAGGGCGGAGGTCAGTCTCGGAACGCCGTACAATCTGTTCGGCTCGAAGCGGGCGGTCGTTCTCGCCGTGCTGGAGGATGAACGGGACTTCGTCGACCGCTTCTTCCAACTCAAGGTCGACAATAGCCTGGAACGCGTCTTCGCCGCGCACGATCTTGCCTTCAGCTATTATCTCAAGGATCCCGATTTCTACCGGACGCTCTGGCGCGCGCTGCTCGAGCGAGGTGGTCAGGACGAAACCGGCCTGGCCTCACCCGAGCGTCTGGCGCAGACCCGGGAAATCTGGATATCTCTGCTCGGCGACGCCGTGCGGGACGGGTACCTGTCACCGCCTTTTTCCCTCGCCCGCCTCGAGGAAGTCCTCGAGCATCTCGTCCGCGGTGCCCTCCTCTCCTGGGTCATGGGTAATCAGCAGACCGAAACGCTCAGCACGAGCGTCGGTCTGGGATATGCTCTTTGTCTTGCGGGAATGGCGACGGACAGCGGCGCGCCCATCCTGGCGCGAAGACTGCAGGTCTACGGATCGGAGCTGGACGGGGCGGCGCACAAGGACTGCTGAGCGAAGAGCATTTACCAGCCGCGCCCGGGCCAGGGCGTTCGAAAGACCGGCTATTGGAGGGCACGCGGAAATCTCGCGCTATTGCGCATTGCAGGATGAGCGCCCCGCACTTTACGATGCGGCGGGCAGGTAGCCTGGGGATTTGGGGAAGTCGCGATGTCGTCCGACATGCAGGCGCGCTCTCGGGGCGATGTCGTCGCTCCGCCGTCTTCGGCAGAATTTCGCGCCTTCATCAGCTACGCGCATAGCGATGCGAAACATGCGGCGCGGTTGCAGAAGCGCCTGGAGACTTACCGCCTTCCCCGCCGGCTTCGCGAGCGAAGCGGGGGCATCGAGAGTTCTGGTCGCGTCGGCCGCGTCTTCCGGGACCGGGAAGATCTGTCGGCGGCGGCGGACCTTAGCGAAGCGGTAAAGGCCGCGATCGCGGCTTCGGGAGCGCTTGTCGTGGTCTGCACGCCCGCGGCGGCGCATTCGCGGTGGGTCCGGAGAGAGATCGAGCTGTTTCAGCGGGTGAATCCGGGGCGGCCCATTCTCGCCGCCTTGTTCGAAGGGGAACCCGAAGACGCATTTCCCGCACTGCTAGTCGCGGGAGGTACCGAGCCGCTGGCGGCCGACTTTCGACCGAGGGGAGACGGGCGCAGGCTGGCCTTCCTGAAGGTCGTCGCAGGACTGCTCGACGTTCCCCTCGACACGCTCATCCAGCGCGACTCCCAGCGGCGGCTTAGGCGCGTGACGGCGGTCACATTGCTTGCGCTGATGGCCATGCTAATCCTTTCGGCAATGACGATTCTCGCCTCCGAGGCGAGGGATGAGGCACGTAGGCAGGAGGCAGCAGCGCAGATGGCCCGTACCGATGCGGAAGACCTGGTAGATTTCATGCTGACCAACCTGCGCGAGCAGCTTCGCGGCGTGGGGCGTCTCGATATCATGCTCGCCGTGAACGAGCGGGCACTGGCCTATTACGAGCAGCAGGACGTGACCCAGATGGACGACGACGCGCTGCGGCGCCGGGCGGCCATCCTGCAGGCCCTTGGCGAAGACTATCTTGCGCGCGAGGAGACGGACACCGCGCGGCGCTACTTCCAAGAGGCCTATGAAACAACCGAAGAGGTCCTGTCCCGCGAAGGGGAGAATTCCGACGCCATTTTTGCGCACGCCCAAAGCGAATTTTGGCTGGGGCGCATCGCCTGGGCGGACTGGGACCGCGCCGAGACCGAACGGCACTGGACGGCGTATCTCGATCTGGCGAAGCGTCTGCAAAAGCTTGAGCCCGAACAAACGCGCACTCTTCTCGAGCTGGGCTACGCGCATGGAAATCTGTGCGATCTGGAGTCGAAGGATAATCACGACCTTGCTGCGGCTGAGCAGCATTGCCGCGACTCCCTTCGCTATCTGGAAGATGCTCTGAACTCCGCCCCGGACGACCGGACGATGCGCAAGACGCTGGCCAATCGTCACGGCTGGATGGGCCATGTCTATTACGCAGCCGGGCGCTACGACGACGCGATCGCCAGCCGTTCCGAGGAAGCCGCGATCATGGCGGACCTGCTTCGCGAAGAGCCGCAGAACCGGGAATTTCAGGAGCGCCGCCTGTGGGCCGAACTGGGCCGGGCGCGTGCAGAGGCCAAGTCGGGTGACCTCGCCGCCAGTTCGGAGCGCTTCGACACCGCCGTTCGGACGCTCGATCGGCTGATCGAAGAGGACCCGACCAACGAATTGTGGAAGCAGCGGCGCGAGAGGGCGCTGTCCTGGAAGAAGTCGGCTTCGGCTCAGTAGGGTTCTACCGTCTGGGGCCATAAAGAGGGGAACGAGTATGCACGAGAAGACGGACACCTTGGCGATGTCTGTGGACATGGTTCCCGACACGGGAAATGGTGGCGGCCACGATGACGACGACGACAAGTGAGCCAGCGGCGGGGCTGGCGGCCCCTGTCGGCCTGAACTAGCTCAAGCGGACAGGAACCGGGCCATCAGCTTCGAATTCGACCGCCTGATCCGGCAGGGAAAGGCGCTGAAATACGCCGGATCCCGCGCCAGCGGACCTGCGAGGAAACGCCAGTTTGCCGAAGCGGCGGCTCACTATGCTGCTGCGGCGGGTCGCGGCTCGACCTATGCTCTCATTAATGCGGCTGCACTTTCTCGTCTGGCCGAGGATGACCCGTCGGCGCGGCGTCATGCCAGCCGGGTTCTCGAACAGTTGGACTCCGGAGCTCATGAGCCGGACTCTCCCTACTGGCTGGCGGCGACGCGAGCGGAGGCCGAGCTAATTCTCGGCGACGTCGACCGGGCGCGGGGCCTTCTCGAGGAGGCGGTTTCCGACCAACCCCGCGCCTGGGAAGACCATGCGATTACGCTGCGGCAGTTCGCGCTTCTCCTCTCCGAAACCGGCGAGGACTCTGACTGGTTGGACACCCTACGCCCGCCGCCCGTTCTTTATTTCGGGGGGATCATGGGCCTCGCGCCCGGCGACTCCGGTGCCGAAGCGGAAATTGCCGAGGCGCTGGCCCGGATCGCGCCCGGCTGTGGGTATGGCGCCCTCGCCGCAGGGACCGACATTCTGTGCGCCGAGGGGCTGTCCCGCCGTCAGGCCGACGTCAATCTTGTTCTTCCCGCGGACAGGGAGGAATTCTTTCGCCGGTCGGTGGAACCGGCCGGACAGGATTGGAGCGACAGATTTGCGCGAGAATATGAGCGCGCTGCCTCCGTACGCGTCGTACCCGAGGCGGATGCCGTGGACTCCTGTTCTATAGAAATGGCCGCCTCGCTGGCCATGGGCCTGGCTCTATCCCGGGCCGACCAACTCCAGACACGGGCCGTTGCGCTCTGGGTCAGGGAACCTGCGGCCGAAGCGTCGTCGATGCAGGCCTGGAGCCTTTGGCGCGAGAAAGGGCATGAAGTGGTGGAGGTTTTCTGCGAGCGCACCGCGGAACGCCGGGACTTGCGACGCGAACGCGCCGTTCAGACGGTCTGCGTTTCTTTGGCATCCGGCGAAGAGGGGTTACGCGGATTTGCGGATGTTCCGGCGGCTCTCTCGGAGGCGCGAAAGCTCGATCGCTGTGTATTGGATTTTGCCGCCGTTCGCGAGGGGAATGAGCCAGCGGATGTCGCCGAATCAGCTTTGCGCAGCGCACCGCCAAATGGCATCTTTGCCACCGAGGCGGCGATGGCAGTGGCCCGCTTGCATGCACCCGACCTCTCGTCGGAGCTGGCCGGTGCAGTTCGTACGGTAGCCGGCGAGGTAGATCTCTACAGGCTCTGGTTCGGGCAGGCGGCCGTCTAGACGGCGAGTGCTTTCAGCCGACCCGGTGCCACAATTCGCCACGCCGTGTCTCCGCGTTCCACAAGCCCGCGGCGTTCGGCGGCGGCGACCGCCCGGGACGCGGTCTCGCGCGCCGTGTGAACCCGCAGGGCAAGCGCCGAGATAACCGGCGGCGGCGAAATGCGCCCTTCGCCGTCCGCCAGCCTTAGAAGTTCGGCGTAGACCCGCCCGCCCGCAGAGAGAATCATGCGGTTCGCCAGCCGGTCCAGCAGCGCGTCATGCTGCCGGCCTATGAGCATCGCAAGGCTACGGCCTACCGGTGCTTCCCGCTCGCTTATCGCCAGCAGATGAACGGTCTTTACTTCGATCAGCTCGCACGCGGCGAGCGCCACGAGATTGCCGCGCTGCTCGCCGGGCGTGGGAAAGGCACCCGAGATCTCACCCGGCCCGTAGCTGACGAGCTGCGCCTCCTGACCGTCTTCGCCGAAGACGCTGACAGCCAGCGCCCCATCCAGAATGATCCAGCATTTCTCGCCCTCCTTTCCCTGATGCAGCAGGGTTTCCTGTCGGCGCAGGCGGCGGATGCGGAAATATGGCGCAATCTCGGCGCAAGTCTCCTCGGTGCAGTCGAAGATCGACGCCAGCGCAGCATATATGCTGTTCTTGTCTTCGGGGGCCCCCATGGCACGTCCATGCTAGCGCCGATCCGGGACCGGTAAATAGGCTGCATGGGGAACGCTTCCCTTCCGGCCCGCCCCTTCCGATGGCGAAACCCAATCGGCAGTGGAGACGAACGGCAAGGTTCGGCAACGCACGACGATGATGGCCTCGCAGCTTGCTACACGGGAGAGAGGCGATCGGGCTGTTCTGTCCGCAATTTTAGAGGTCCCGAGGGAACGGTTCGCGCGGCTGGGCCGAAAAGCCTGCGTTCGACGTCATCCTGGTCTCTGCCGGTGGTCCGCGCATTCCCGCACCCTTGAATTCCCAGCAGGCAGAGGGGGGCGCCTCGTCATGCCTGCCGGGCAGGATCTGCCGCTGCTGGTCAGGGTAGGGCGTAGCGCCGGGGTCTGTTCGAGGAGTCGACGTTAGATCGGGTTCGGATCGTGCCGATGTTCGGCGAAAAAGAGTGGCCCGTCTCCAGTTGAGCCGAACAGAAACCGTGACGATGATCACGCAATAATTGTTCCGAATGTAGGTTCAATCGGTCTTTCCACTAACATTTCCACGAAGCTCCTCACGCGGTCTCACACGATGGGCGCGAATAAGACCGGTCATCCGATCTCAAGATTATTGGACCTGACGATGACCGAAGACTTTCACACGCCTCTCTACCGCGCCGGAATGGTTGCCCTGACCTTCGCGGCTTGCACCGCAACCGTGGCCGCCTGTCTCGCGGCCCTCTCTCTCAGCTGACGTTCTGCGGATTTTCCGCACCGACCTTATGGAGTTCTCAATGACCAATTCGAACTATGCCGCAATGTTTGCGGCCGCCGCCCTTTTCGCCATGCCGCAGCAGGCCGGTGCGCTGATGCTGGAAGACGTCGCGGGCGGCACGGCCGCACTTACTTCGTCTGTTACGGCTGTTACCGCCGGCGAGCAGCTCTGCCAGGTCCTGCAATATGGCCCGGCTCATCACAATGCGCCTCGGCGCGCGTTCCGCATGTGCGAGGAGGATACCCAGCATCTTTCCTCTCGGAAGGACGACTGCTGCAAGCTGATCGACGGGCCGCGCCGCATGTTCGGCCGAACGGTTCGCTGATCATCCGCGAGCGGGTAGGGGTCTCGCCCTGCCTGCCCGCAAGCGTCTTCAGCTGTGCTTCGAACCAACCATTCTCAAGCAGGATTCACACGCAATTTCCACGATCCTCGCCTTCGCTTCCCACCCCAGCTGCCATGATCGTTCCCACGAGGAAGCAGTCGGGTCGGCAGAATGGTGTCAGGAGGAAGATTGCATGGTGTTCGCAGAATATGTCTGGTTGGACGGCAGCCGTCCGGCACAGGGAATCCGGTCGAAGACGCGGATCGTCCCCGTGGACGCCGAATCGCCCAGACTGACGAGATTTCCCGATTGGACCTTCGACGGCGCGTTGACGGGACAGGCTGAAGGCGAGGATCAGGACTGTGCCCTGAAACCGGTATGCTTCGTGCGCGATCCGTTGCGGGAGGGCGATCATTTCCTCGTTCTGTGCGAGGTCTTCAACCCCGATGGGACGCGGCACCCATCCAGCGGGCGTGCCGATCTCCGGCTGGTGCTGGCGAACGGCGCGGAGAAGCACGAGCCGTGGATTGGCTTCGGACAGGATTACATCGTTGTCGACCGCGACGGCGCGTCCGGCGCTTCTGCCGAGCGGCCGAACGAAAGCGGCGATGCCCATTATTGCGGCGTCGGTGCGGACCGGACGTTCGGCCGGGAGATTGCGGAGGAACATGCGCGGCTTTGCGAAGACGCCGGCCTCCTCTTTTACGGCTTCAGCGCGCGCACCACGCCGGCCCGGTGGGAGTTTCGCATCGGCTATCGCGCCGCGGCACGCGAGGACCCTTCGCTTCTGCATATCTGCGACCAGCTCTGGTTGGCTCGTTATCTGCTTCTCAGAGTTGCCGAGCGGCGGGGCGTTACGATCTGCTTCGCGGCGGATGGCGGCGATGAGCCCGCACGTCTCCGCGCCACCTTTTCGAGCGTACAGATGCGGGGCGAACGGGGACTGGAGGCCATTCAGGAAAGTCTCGCCCTGCTGAAGGCAGGGCAGGCGGGCTCATCCTGCGGGATTGCCGATCCCATGTCCGCCGCAGGGCTGGCGTCCTTTCGCATCCCGTTGGACGTGGAACAGCAGGGCGCGGGATACTTCGAAGACAGGCGCTCCGGGGCCGACGCCGACCCCTATCGCCTCGCGGCGCGGCTTGCCGCAGAGATTTTTCGGGTCGGCGAAGAATGCGGTCAGCCTGACCTGATGGTCGCCTGATACGGCTCATACGCAGCGGGCCTTTCCGCGGCGAGTCAGGCAAGAACCGTTCATGTCATAAAATGAAAGATGTCGTCATGATTAGCATAGTCAAACTTACGTTCGGGGTGCTGGCACTTTGTTTTTCGGGCCTGACCGTGAAGTCGGCGGGCGATTTGACATTGCCGCTTGCCCCAAACCTACTCCTGTTTGCCTTCATCGGCGCGCTGCTTTGTCTGGTGATTGCCGGACGCCGTGCAGCGGAGGGAGCGGACTGAAATGACCGAATTCCCTGCCAGCGAGGCGGTGCAAGCGGGAACGGCGGATCTCGCCGGCCTCTACCGCTCCGTCTTTCGGGATGGCGGGGAGCCGCCGCGGCCATGGGACGTGCTCGCCTCGCTTCGGGAAGCCGGCCTGAAAGAGGGCGACCCGCGGCTGCGCGCGACTTTTGCGAACTTCGGCTCTGCGGACCCGGGCGAGGCGCTCAGTCTGAAGCGGTTCGGGGACCTGGTCGCCGCGGAGGAGGTTTCCCTTTTCCAGCGAGCTCTTGCCGGCCGCTTGTCAGTCCCGGATTTCGTCGGATTCGGTGATGAGGTTCGCGCGTTGTTCGAGGATGCTCGCGACTATCGGGGCGGCGAGGTGGCAACCTATATTCCGCAGCTCGCCCGCGTCGACCCGGAACATTATGCGCTGGGGCTGTGCACGGTCGACGGACAGCGCCTGTCCCTTGGCGACGACCGGCAGAGCTATTGTGTCCAGTCGACCTGCAAGCCGATCAACTATGCCCTCGCACGCGACCTGTTCGGGCGCGAGAAAGTCCATGCTCATGTCGGACGCGAGCCATCTGGCCGGTCGTTCAACGAACTGACCCTGAACCCGCTAGGCTTGCCGCACAATCCGATGATCAACGCCGGGGCCATCATGTGCGCCTCGCTGATCAGGCCGGAGGCTCCGCTCGCGGACCGTTTCGACTTCGTGATGCAAAAGTGGCGCGACCTCGGCGGCGGCGAGCCCGCGGCATTCGATAACGCCGTCTACCTCTCCGAAAAGGCAACGGCCGACCGGAACTTCGCGCTTGCCTATTTCATGCGGGAAAACAATGCCTTCCCGGACGATACCGATCTGGCGGAGACACTGGACTTCTACTTCCAGTGCTGCTCGATAACCGTGAACGTCCAGCAGATGTCCGTCGTCGCTGCGACCTTGGCGAATGGCGGAATCTGTCCCGTTACAAGCAGGCGGGTGCTTAAGGCCGAGACGGTCAAGGACTGCCTGTCGTTGATGTATTCATGCGGGATGTACGACTTTTCCGGCGAGTTCGCCTTTGCGGTCGGCATGCCGGCGAAGTCGGGTGTCTCCGGCGCCTTGATGCTCGTCGTTCCCGGAGTTTGCGGATTTGCCGTCTGGAGCCCGCGCCTCGACCGCTGCGGCAATTCCGTCCGCGGTGTGCAGTTCGCTCAGACGCTGGTCCGGAAATTCGCCTTTCACAGCTATGCGAATATGGTGGAGGATCAGTCTCTGGTCGATCCCACAGTATCCCGTGTTGTGCGTTCCTGCGACGCCGCCGGTTATCTGTGCGCAGCGGCAGCCCAAGGCGACGTCAGCGAACTTCGCCGCCTCATTGCCGCCGGAACCGATGTTTCACGCAGCGACTATGACGGGCGCACCGCGCTTCACCTGGCTGCGAGCGAAGGGCAGCTCGAGGCTGCCAGGCTCCTCATCTCGGCAGGATGCCCTCGAACGCCGCGCGACAGATGGGGCAATACCCCCCTCGACGATGCGAAGCGCGAAGGGCGCAGGGCAATGGTCGACTTGCTGACGCCGAGCGCAAACGCGCGAGATGCAAAACGGGCAGGACACGAAAACAGGCGTGCAAAAGCGGCCTGAAGCGCCGAAACTGGCATTTATCCGGTATGCTGAGGGGGTGTGCGGAGAAGCTGCCCGGAAGGGAACATGCAGGCAATGATTTCGATTCGAACGCTCGGCTCGGTAGAGGTCACTCACGATGGAGAGGGGCTGCCGCTTCCTGCTTCGCGGAAGACCCGGGCACTACTCGGCTATTTGGCGCTGATGGGGGCGCCTCAGCGGCGTGATCGTCTCTGCGAGCTTTTCTGGGAAGTGCCCGATGATCCGCGCGGTGCGCTGCGCTGGTCGCTGAGTAAGCTGCGGCCGGTCGTGAATAGCGGCGGGCGGACCCGCCTGCTCGCCGACCGCGAGCGTGTGCAGCTAGATCCCGAGGGGGTGGACGTCGACCTCGACCGGGTCCGCCGGGCTGCCGACGAGGCGGAGGAGACGTCCACTGACGATCTCGCCAGCGCATGGGAAATGTCCGACTGCCTGCTGATGGAAGACTGCGAGCTTCCGAACCAGCCCACCTTCGCGGCGTGGCTTGAGCATCAGCGGAACGAGGTAACGCGCCTCCGTATCAAGATCGCCCGCCGGCTGGCAACCTGTACGGCGCTTCCCCCCGAAGATACGGAAAAATGGTCGGAACGCTGGCTACTCGATGCGCCTTTCGATCCGCAGGCGGCCCAGCATGCCGTCGGGTCGCGTCGTCGCCTGGGGCGGGAGCGGGAGGCAGTTTCTCTCGCCGCGCAGCTGGAGCGCTCGTTTAAGGAAGCGGGCCTCGAGCCCCCGCTGTGGGACGACGACCTGCGCGCCGGTCCGCGGGCGCCGTTGCCGGCGGATGACCTGCCGGCAGAAAGCCAGCCGCCGCCTCGCCAGTCGATCAGGTTCGTTCAGGCAGAGGACGACATCGCGCTCGCCTGGGCCTCTGTCGGCGATCCAGGCAACCCGCCGCTCGTAAAGGCTGCGAACTGGCTGTCCCACCTGGAGCTCGACTGGGAAGCGCCGATCTGGAGTCCGCTCTTTCGCGAACTGGCGGAGTCCTATCACTTCATCCGCTATGACGAGCGGGGGTGCGGCCTGTCGGACTGGGACGTTCCAGAGATCAGCTTCGACAGTTTCGTCAGGGATTTGGAACTGGTGGTCGACGCCGCCGGGATCGACCGCTTCCCTCTCCTCGGCATCAGCCAGGGGGCGGCAGTTTCGGTCGAATATGCTGCGCGCCACCCGGACCGGGTCTCGCATCTGATCCTCTTCGGCGGATATGCTGCGGGTTGGCGTCATACTGCGCCGCCGGAAGAGGTGCGCGAGCGGGAGGCTGTGATGGTCCTGACCGAAACGGGCTGGGGGCGGGCGAACCCCGCCTACCGGAACCTCTTTTCGCAGACCTTCATGCCCGACGCGACAGCCGAAGAGCTGCAATGGTTCGACGAGTTTCAGCGGCGCACGACCTCCCCGGAAAACGCCGCCCGCTTTCTCGAAGCCTTCGCGAATATCGACGTTCGCAGCCGCCTGAAAGACGTTCAGGCGCCCACCCTGGTTGTTCATAGCCGCGGGGATCTGCGTATTCCCGCCAGTTCGGGCCGGTCGATCGCGTCGCAGATCCAGAATGCCGAATTTTCCGGGTTGGAGAGCAACAACCATCTGCTTGTCGGGCGCGAAGGCGCGTCGGGCGATTTCCTCTCCGCCGTACGACGTTTCCTCGCCAGCTAGGCCAAGCGGTCCGAGGCCGTCACGCCCTCAGCTTGGCGAGGCGAGCCGACTCCTGATGCAGCATTCTGAACAGTCCCGCACCCATCGCAAGGAGGACCAGAGCGAAGGGAAGTCCGGTTACGATCGCTGCCGTCTGCAGTGCGGACAGGCCGCCGGCATAGAGCAGCGCCGCGGCGAGCGCGCCGATGGCGACGGCCCAGGTCACGCGTGATCCGAAACCGGCATGATGCTGCCCGCCCGAGGCGATCATTGCGGTAACGAGCGCTCCGGAATCCGCCGAGGTGACGAAAAAGGTGGCGATGATGATGATGGCGATGGTCGAGGAGACTGCCGCCAGCGGGAAGTTCGTCAGGAAGGTGAACAGCGCATCCGGCATGCTGGCATTCACCGCGTCGGCAAGACCGCCCTGGCCGAACAGTTCGACGAAGATGGCGCTGTTCCCGAACACCGTCATCCACGCAAAGGTGAAGAGGGTCGGCACCAGCAGCACCCCGGCGACGAATTCCCGCACAGTGCGGCCATAGGAAATGCGCGCGATGAAAATCCCTACGAAGGGCGACCAGCTGATCCACCAGGCGTAGTAGAAAATGGTCCAGTCGCCCTGCCATTCGGTCGAACTGTAGGTCTCCGTCCAGGTCGAGAGATAGAGGAATCGCTGCAGGTAATAGCCGATGTTCTGCACGAACCCGTCGAGGATGAAGACCGTCGGCCCCAGGATGAACACGAACGCGGCAAGCCCGAGCGCGAGCAGCATGTTCGCCTCAGACAGGCGCTTGATGCCGGTATTGAGACCGAGGCCGACGGAGATGGTGGCAAGGCCCGTGATAAAGGCGATGAGGAGGAACTGCACGAACGGCGTTTCGGGTACGCCCAGCAGGATATCCAGCCCTGCGTTGATCTGTGACGCTCCGAAGCCCAGCGACGTTGCGACGCCGCAAACGGTCGCCACGATCGCCAGAACGTCGATCAGGTCGATGAGGAGGTTGGGAATGCGGGGAAACGCTTCCTGAAGGAAGCCGCCGATGCTTAGCGGGCGGTTCCGGTTGAACGCCGTGAAGGCCAGCGCGAGGCCAATAATGGCGTAAATCCCCCAGGCATGCAGGCCCCAGTGCAGGAAGGTGAGGCCCATCGCATGTTGGGCGTTGGTCGCCAGGCCGCGGGGCAGGATCGCCTCGGGATTGGAAAAGGCCGTCGCCGGCGGGTTCGAAAAGTGCATGATCGGCTCGGCGACGCCGTAGAATAGCAGTCCGATGCCCATCCCGGCGCTGAACAGCATGGCGAACCAGGTGGGCAGGCTGAACTCCGCCTTCGCCTTTCGCCCGCCCAGCTTGACCCGACCGAGGGTCGAGAAAGCGAGTACGGCGCACAGGACCAGCAGGCAGTTGACGGTCAGCACCAGAAGCCATCCGAAATCGCCGGTAATCTCGGTCTGCATGGCCGAAAACACCGCGCCGGCCCCGTCGGCATTCCAGAGGGCGGTCCCGATCAGGGCCGCGATTAGAAGGATCGCACCATAAAAAACGGTCGGTTTGAAATCTGCCTCGGCACTTGCTGCCTGACTTGAGCCATTTGCCATATCAGAAGATCAACACCTTGTAAAAAACATGTAAAGGATCTCGCGTCACTTGAACAATACGTGGCTAGACACTTCCAGTATGAAATGCGCTTGTAGTAATAAATACAGATAACGCAAAGTAAAGCGATCCGCGGCGGTTGGCTTTTGCCTAAAGCAACTGTTGCAAGAGGGCAACGGGTGTCCGCGTTGTTGCCTCTCGCGCCGCTCCATCTGTGGTCGTGATGGGCCCGATTTGCTAGCGGAGCGCGCATCCGGATCATTCTATTCTAGCGGCGCGGCTCCCGCGCCGTTCGCGCGCGGGCGGAGCCGACCTGCGCGGCGAACATACAGGCTGCATGCTCCGGTGATTGGACAATGGGGAAAACAATGAAAAAACTTACCACCATCTCTTCAGCTTCCGCCCTTGCGATCGCGCTTGCCGCGCCGGTTCTCGCTCAGGAGGCTGCACCCGAACCGCAGGTTCGTCAGGGCGGCAACGCCGTGATCGTCGTGACCGCCACCAAGCGCTCGGCCGATCTCCAGGACGTGCCGGTGTCGGTACAGGCCCTCGGCGGCGAGGCGCTCGAAGAACTCGGCGTTGCCAATTTCCGCGACTATCTCGTCGAGCTTCCCAATGTGACGGCAGGCGGCAGCGGGCCGGGGCAGAGCACGATCTACATTCGCGGCCTCGCTTCGACGACGCCGAACCTCACGACCGCGGGCGTCGCCGGCTTGGCGCCGAACGTCGCGCTTTAGCTCGACGAGCAGCCGCTGTCGCAGCCGGGCCGCAACCTCGACGTCTACGCCGCCGACCTTGAGCGGATCGAGGTCCTCGCCGGCCCTCAGGGTACGCTCTTCGGGGCAAGCTCGCAGGCCGGTACGGTGCGCCTGATTACCAATAAGCCGGAACTCGGGATCTTTGGTGCCGATATCAATGCCGGCGTGTCCTTTACGAAGGACGGCGAGATGTCGACGAACGCCGAGGCGGTTCTGAACGTGCCGGTGACCGACAATCTGGCGGTTCGCGGCGTCGTCTATATCGATGATCAGGGCGGCTATATCGACAATCTCGCGGGGACGCGCGATGCGTCCGAAAGCGCGCGCTTCCGTCCGGCAGGCACGGTACGTGACAACGGCGTTCCGGTCAGTGACCGCCGCGCCGGTTTCCAGGCGGCTTCCGATCTCAGCGGCGTCAACTTTCTCGAGGCGGACAATTCCGACCTTGTCGAAGATGACTTCAACGACACGCAATATTCCGGTTTCCGGATCAGCGCGCTTTATGAGTTCTCGCCGGACTGGCGTCTGACCGTGGCTCATTCGCGTCAGAGCATCGAATCCGACGGCGTGTTCTTCGCCGATCCCGATCTCGATCTCGACGATCTTGAAATCCAGCGTTTCGAGGATGACCGCCTCGAGGACGACTTCTCGAATACGAGTTGGACGGTCGAAGGTCGCCTGGCGATGCTCGACGTAGTTTACTCGGGTGCCTACACGGAGCGTGAGGCGCAGCAGCGCGTGGACTATTCCGACTATCTGTTCGTCGGTCAGTATCTGCCCTATTATATCTGCGACGGCTCGGTCAGCTATCCTGGCGATGCCGCCCCCAGCGGCACGTGTCAGGCGCCGAACCTGTTCGTCAACTCCGACACGGATACGACGGTGTTCACGCAGGAACTGCGCTTCAATACGCCGGAAGATTACTGGGTCCGCGCGACGGCGGGCGGATTCTACTCCGACCTGGAGCTGAAAGAGCGAAACGACTTCACCTATCCGGGCAGCGCAATCGCGCAGCCCTTCGGCGGGTTCGCTCCCAATTTTCCCTTTCCCGGGGTTTATCAGAGCGACGCCGGTCCGTTTCCGCGCGGCGTCATTTTCCGTAACGATGTGAAGCGGACCGATGAGCAGTTCGGGTTCTTCGGCGAACTTACCGTCGACGTCATTCCCGACACGCTCTCGCTGACCGGCGGGGTGCGCTACTACGACGTAGAGGTCGATCTGGAGGGCACGGCGAACAGCTCTTTCTGTAACGCCGGGGCTGCCGACGATGCCAACGCCTTCGGTACGAACATCTCCGACCTGTATGACGGGAACGGCGAATATACGTTCATCGGCAGCTGCGATGCCTCGCTTCGCCAGACCTTTACTGCGGGCCAGTCGATCGACGAGATCATGGCGGCCGGCCTGTCCCAGGCGCAGGCTACACAGGTCTTCAATGCACTGCAGGCGCCCGACAGCGCGTCGACCGACGGCTTCATCTTCAAGGGGACGGTCAACTGGACGCCGACGAACGATCTGCTGTTCTACGCGACCTACTCCGAGGGCTTCCGCCCCGGCCTTCTGAACCGTCCGGGCGGCGCCCAGGGACCGGGTGGCTTCACCGTGCCCTTCGCCCTCGATACGGACGAGGTGAAGAACTACGAGCTGGGCTGGAAGACGGACCTGTTCGACAATGAGCTTCGCCTGAACGGCAGCATCTTCTACGTCGATATCTCGCGTCTTCAGACGACGATCTTCGATCCCTCGATCACCAACCTGTTCTTTTCGGACAATGCGGCGGACGCGGAAATCAAGGGTCTGGAGGCTGACTTCACCTATTCGCCCTATGCGGTTCCCGGTCTGACGGTGGCGGGTGCGATCTCGATCCTCGACACCGAGATTACCGAGGTCCTGACGCCGACGGACGATGTGCAGGTGGGTAGCGACCTTGCCTACGCTCCCAGCTTCCAGGGCAATCTGCGTGTTCGCTACGAATGGGATCTGAACCGCGACATGACGGCCCATGTCATGCCGCAGGTTGCCCATTCGGCGTCGAAGTTCACGGATATCGTCGATATCAACAAGCTGAAGCTGGACAGCTACACGACTTTCGGCCTGACGGCTGGCATTGCCCGGGACGAATGGTCGTTCGAAGTCTTCGGTGAGAACCTGACCGACGAGCGCGCCGAACTGTCCGGCGATTTCTACTACGACCGCGCGCGGATCACGGTGAACCGCCCGCTCACGGTCGGTGCCCGGATCTCCTACAGCTACTGATCCGAGCGACGACGAGGTCTTCGGCCGGGGCGGCTTGCCGTCCCGGCCGCAAGGCGACATGTCACCCGGCATGACCGACGCGAGCGTACGCCCCTCGACCGATTTGGAAGATGCCAAGCAGGCCCTGCAGAATGGCCGCTACGAGGATGCCGTTCGGCTGGCGGCTGACGCGCTGCAGGTGGATGCCGAGGATGAGGAAGCACTCTATATCGCCGCGGTCGGCAGCCGTTACGCCCGGCAGGTCGAACGGGCAGGGGACTATCTCGACCGCCTGATCGCCCTCGTTCCCGAATATGGCCGGGCCTGGCAGGAACGTGCGCACCTTGCCCGGGACACGGGGCGCAGCGATGCGGCGCTTGCCGCCTATGCCCGCGCCGTCCAGTACAACCCCGCCTTGATCGCGAGCTGGGAAGCGCAGGCGCGTCTCCTGTCCGCGGCCGACAGGTCGGAGGAAGCCGCCGCAGCGAGCTTTCAGGCAGACCGGCTGAAGCGCCTGCCAAAGCTTCTTCTCGCAGCCATGAACCTGCTGCACGAGGGGAAGGTGCTGAAGGCCGAAGCCGCAGTTCGCAAATTCCTCCAGGCCAATCCGAAGAATGTCGAGGGAATGCGGCTGCTTGCCGACATCGCCGGCCGGCTCGGCATCGTGGAAGAAGCCGAATTCCTTCTCGAAAGCGCCGCCACGTTCGAGCCCGACAACATCCAGGTCCGCCTCGACTATATCCAGATCCTGCGAAAGCGTCAGAATTTCGCGGAGGCGCGCGCCGAGGCGCAGAAGCTGTACGACCGCGATCCGTCCAGCCCGGTCTTTCAATCGCATCTGGCCATCGAGAGCATGCAGACCGGCGATTATGAAACGGCGCACCGGCTGTTCGAAACGATCCTCCAGCGGTTGCCCGACGACCCCGCCACGCTAACTTCGCGCGGCCATGCGCTGAAGACGACCGGCGCACGCGAACAGGCGGTTGCATCCTATCGCCAGGCCGTCTCCGCAAAGCCCGACCACGGCGACGCCTGGTATGCGCTGGCGAACCTGAAGACCTACCGTTTTTCTCCCGACGAGATGGCGGTCATGAAGCGGCAGGAAGCGCGCGGCGATCTGGCGCTGAAGGACCGCATCCACCTGTGCTTCGCGCTGGCGAAGGCCCATGAGGACGCCGCGGACTATGAAGCGTCCTTCGACTATTATGAACGCGGAAACGAGGTGAAGCGGCGCCAGAGCCGCTACGACGCGGACCAGATGACGGCTGAGCTGCGCGCGCAGGAAGAGGTCTGCACCCCTGAGCTGTTCGCGCGGCAGGCTGGCAAGGGGTATCCGTCGCCGGACCCCATTTTCATTCTCGGGCTGCCCCGGGCGGGATCGACGTTGCTGGAGCAGATCCTTGCCTCCCACAGCCAGATCGACGGGACGCTCGAACTACCCAATATCCTTGCGCTGTCGCATCGCCTGCGCGGACGCAAGAAGGCCGGGGCGGACCCGCGCTACCCGCAGATTCTGTGGGATCTGACGAGCGAGCAGCTGGAGCAGTTCGGCCGCGACTTCATCGAGAATACGCGTATCCATCGTCAGGGTGCGCCCTTCTTCATCGACAAGATGCCGAACAATTTTCGCCATATCGGCCTCATCCACCTGATCCTGCCCAACGCGAAGATCATCGATGCCCGCCGGGCGCCGATGGACTGCTGCTTTTCAGGCTTCAAGCAGCTCTTCGCGGAGGGCCAGGAATTCACTTACGGACTGCGAGAGGTCGGGCGCTACTATAGCGACTATGTGCGCCTGATGGATCATTGGGACCGCGTGCTTCCCGGCAAGGTGCTGCGCGTCGAGCATGAAGACGTGCTCGACGACCTGGAGGGCCAGGTGCGGCGCATGCTGGACTATATTGGCGTGCCGTTCGAGGAGGCGTGCCTCGATTTTCACCGGACGGAGCGGGCTGTGCGAACGGCCAGTTCCGAACAGGTCCGCCGACCGGTGAACCGGGAGGGGGTATCCGCCTGGAAACCCTTCGAGCCGTGGCTGGACCCGCTGAAAACCGCTTTGGGGCCGCTGGCTCCCTGACGCAGACGCGCGGCGGGCCCTCCCGCCGATCGCCTCTGGCGACGTTGAATTTGTTATCGGGATCAATACCCTACTCATTTTGCGTGTCTTTTCGCTAGCCGGGACCCATATGCTTTCCTAGGTATTAATACCCAGAGTTCTAGGCACAGCTGGGCGGCGTGCCGGGCGCGACTGCCCGGTGCGGCCTCCTTGGGTGCCGGTCTCGACCGTCGTGCAGGTTCCGGTCCGCGCGGGGCGCGGGCGCCGGTACAGGCGGCGTAAAAGAGGACGGCGGTATGACGTTCAACGAGCCCAAGGTGCAGCGAAAGCGCGGCTGCAATATCCGTGCGGGGGCCACTCCTCGCCTTCCCGACTTTCCCAACATGGAGAACATCTAATGGCCGTCGACGCGAAGCTGGTGCTGAATACGAATTTCGAATCCTACACGCGGTCGACGCCCCTCGTTCCGGACTATGCCGACCAGACGCTGGTGGCGATCACCGCCGACAATGTGGTCTACACACATGCGGATGACGGCAGTTCGGCGACCGAGGGCACCTTCTTCGAGGTGTCGGGGCAGAATGCGACGATCAACGTACAGAGCGATATCGCCGCGCCTGAGATCCTCTCGGTGACGGGAAGTGCGGGCGTCGAGTTCAACGTGAACGGCGGGGTCGTCACCGGCGACATAAGCGGAGGCGTGGGCGCCGACGAGTTCAACTTCCTCGACGGCGGACTGGTCGTACCTGCGGCTAGTGAAGTTCCTGGTGAGGAGACATTGATAAGCCTGGGTGAGGGCGATGACACCGCTTATTTCGACCTGGACCAGTTCGAACTTGTCGGACTTCCGAACTGGGGGCCGCTTGACAATCCTGACCCCGGTTATTCTGCGCCGGCCCTGATCATCGACGGCGGGTCGGGGCCAGACACGGTCCGGATCAGCGCGGCGCTCGCTGCGAGCGAACTTAGCGTCGTTGGACTGCGCGGCGTCGAAACGCTCGTTCTCGATCCACCTCTCGAGAATTCATCGGATATCACCTTTCACTTGGAAGCGGTAAGCAGGCTGATCCAGAACTCGACAGGCTTGCAAACCCTGCGCTTCGATCTTGAGGACGGCGCACCCGATTTTGAGCTGTGGGATGTAACCTTAGACACCGTCGAGGTCGGTTCTCTCAACTCGCTTAGGCTTCGTAACGTCGATATCAGCAACATCCTCGGGACAGAAGACAGGGATCGGGTTGCTGTCGCGACTACCTCCGTCACTCCCACTTCCTCCACGATAGGCTCTATTGATCTTGCCGGAGGAAATGACAGCTTTTCACTTTCCAACGGCAACGTGGCCCCGATGGCATCGGGCAGTATCGACGGAGGTGATGGCTTCGATAGTTTCAGCGCGGATGGCGAAACCATCGAGTTTGATATCGATACGCTCGTCAATTTCGAGTATCTGGAGCTTGCTCGCGGCATCTATTCGGGTGACGCAGGCGCCATCGAGGTGGAGTCTCGCGGAGCCACGCTCGATGGTTTTACAGCTGATCTGATTTATCTGGCGAAGGACGGAGGTTCGGCCAACCTGACGTCGACGAGTGTCGTGGGCGCGGTAGAGTCACGTCTGCCAAACTCATTTTCGTCGGCCACAAGCCTTGTCAACAATGGTGAGGTGACTGGAGATGTCGGCATTCGCGGGACCGAAGACGAGTACGGCATCTACGATGGTTCGGGGGGCGGCACGGTTGGCGGTCAGGTAACTGGTTCGGCAGGGCTTGAGAGATTCATCGGCGGGGCTGCAGCCGACAACTTCGATACTGGCGGCGGCGATGACGAGCTCATTGGGGGCGGAAATGCCGATGTTCTGACCGGTGGGGAAGGAGCGGACAGGTTCATTTATCGTGAAGCCGGGGACAGTACTGCGTCAGCCCGGGATACGATCACCGATTTCGCGACTGGGACGGATAGGCTCGTTCTTGGCTACGACGAAGTTCTGACGCTCGACATCGACTCGACAGCCGCTGGTACGGTCATCTCGGGAACTGCCGTCGATGACGGCGTGACCTTCGACTATGAGATTTTGTCGACCAACCTGGTCGCCCGTGACGATATCGACACCTTGGGCGCCTTCTCGGCAAACAATGACCGCGCAGAAACAACTGCGGACAGCTCGGTGACGGTTAATGTGCTCGCCAACGATATTCTTCCGCCCGAGCGGAGCGGGGAGACGATCACGGTGGAAATAGTGGGGATATCCGGAACGCCGCAGGGAAGCGCGACCGTAAACCCGGACAACTCGATTACTTACACGCCGGGCACGGGCCAGACCGATGACGAGGTCGTTACCTACCGTCTCGTTGATTCATACGGACGCTCGGTAGAGGCCCAGCTGACCGTTGAAATTACGCCGGTAAATGCCAGCCCCGTTGCGGTTGATGACAGCGCGACCGTCGCTGAGGACGGCACGGTGACCATCGATGTCCTGGCGAATGACACCGATGCGGACGGTGACGACCTGTCGATCGGGTCGTTGTCGAACGTTACGGGTGGCAGCGCGGCTGTGGTCGGCGGCGAGGTGATCTTCACGCCTTCGGCAAATTTCTACGGCGCCGCTGGGTTCACCTACACTGCAAGCGATCCTGACGGCGCGACGGCGACCGGGAATGTCGTCATCGATGTCACCGCCGTGAACGACGCTCCCGTCGCGGTGGATGACAGCGCGACGGTGGCAGAGGATGGCTCGGTCACCATCGATGTCCTGGCGAATGACACCGATGCGGACGGTGACGACCTGTCGATCGGGTCGCTGTCGAACGTTACGGGTGGCAGCGCGGCTGTGGTTGGCGGCGAGGTGATCTTCACGCCTTACGCAGATTTCTACGGCGCCGCTGGGTTCACCTACACTGCAAGCGATCCTGACGGGGCGACGGCGAGCGGGAATGTCGTCATCGAGGTCACTGCCGTTAACGACGGTCCCGTCGCGGTCGACGACAGCGCGACGGTGGCGGAGGATGGCTCGGTCATGATCGACGTGCTCGCGAACGACACCGATGCCGACGGCGACCTACTCGATATCGTCGAGGTGTTCGCCTTGACGAACGGCACGGCGCAGATCGTAAATGGCGAGGTCGTGTTTACTCCGACCGCCGGATTTTCCGGGGCGGCGGGCTTTTCCTACACCGTCGAGGACCCGTCGGGTGCCGAAGCGACCGGGGATGTGGATGTCACTGTTACGGCTGCTCCTCCGCCCCCGCCACCGCCCCCGAACCAGGCGCCGGTTGCGGAGAACGACAGCGCGACGGTT
>NZ_JAGSGB010000003.1 GCF_020092905.1 Pacificimonas aurantium | reverse complement strand
GACGGCACATTTCAAAGCAAGGCGCCACAGCAAAGTGAGGTCTCAACCATCTATACAGGTGCCTGCTCGCCTGATCCCCCTCCGTCGAGAGGCGCCAGCTTCATACCTGGTCCGCGTAGCCGCAAGTACGCGGCAGCCTTTCGCCCGCGCGGCCGTTCGCAGTGCTGTTCTCACTTGGGATAGTCCATGTGGGCTTCGCTGCAGCAACGGCGAGATTCAATTCTGCAGCGCCTCAGAAGGGTCGTGCGGTCCGAAGGTGGCCGCAAATTAACGGCTCGATCACAGCCGCAGCGGCTCTCAACTCCGATCGCTTCGGCTCCTACAATCTGGAAGCGGTGAATGCATAGAAAACGTTCCACATGTGTCAGGACCAAGGTGTGCGGAAATTATTGCTCAGAACGCCACCCTGATATACTAATCGATCTTATGGTTTAGAAGGGGGAGTCGCATGCCGAAACTTGCAGTTTTTGGCTCCTGCCATATTGATACAATTGCTGAATATAAATCGGACGAATTCGCCGACGAACTCGATAAGCCCGGGCGTAGTCTGTCGTTATCTGTGGGTGGCGCGGGGTTTAACGTTGCTTACCACCTCAGGGAACTTAGGCACGAAGTTAGATTCTGTACGATCATCAGCAGTAAGTCTCTCACGTCGCTCGTTGTTAGACGGGCCCTCTCTTCGAATGGACTCTCAGCAGAATTCCTGGCCATCAGAGATAAAACCACAGATCACGGATATGTGTCTCTAGTAGGATCTAGATCCCGATCAGCCGTTACACTAACGGCCTTTGATGAATTCCAATTAACAGAAGAAGAGATTGCACGCACGGTCGCAACATCTGCTGGTGTGGTAGTCGATACTAATCTTGACACGCATTCGCTAGCAATGGTGTTTGCGCACTCTCATCAGCTCGCTTTACCTGTTTTTGCAGTAGTCGCCTCCGATGCCAAAGTCACACGGTTGCATTCTGCGGCTAACGAGATGTCCGATGATTGGAAACTACGTTTAGTTTCTCTTAACATTGAAGAGTCCAGGCGACTTATACCACCCTCGCTTGACGCACGGACTGAAGAGGCTTGCCAAACAATCGTCTCCAAACTCCGGGCTGTCTCATTGTGCCTGTCGTTTCACTCCAAAGGACATGTCGTTTACGATGAAACGGGAATGAGGCAATTCGAGCCTCCAACTCTGGACCAGAGCGCAAATGACACCGGCGCCGGCGATGCCATGTTCGCGGGTATGGTACATTCGATCATTTCTCATAACGGCGGCTCGCCGCCGCCTCGAGAGATGAACAACGCCGGACTCGCCAGAGTGCAGGTCGCGTTGCAGCAGAAGGTAGCCACGCCTAACGCCAATCTCCTCGGCCACGAACCATCTCGAGATGAGCGGGGCTTAACTAATGCGATGCTGTGTTTAGTAAGTTTCGTGGCCGCCGTAGCTCTCATGACGGTTTTACTCCCACTTCCGGTTGACTACCGTTTAGTCTTTGCTCTCCTAACCACGGTAGGCTGTTGTGCTGGCCTTCTAGGCTCCGGTGTTGCCCGATTTAGGGACCGTTTAAGCAAGTCGCCGTCCGAGAAGCCAACAAGAAGCGTCTCGTTTGAAGAGACCTCTATATTTGGTTTCATTGCTAGTGGGGTATCTTCAATTATCTATCTGTCGGCCCCGGCTATGAGCAATGAAGAATTTCTCGCCAAGGTCCAGTTAGCTTTTCTTACGTTCACCTTCGTGATTGGGTTCGGAGCTGGCTATGCTGTGAAAGAGGCGTTCGAAAAGTTCGCCAAGAAAGGTAACGACGGGTTGAATGGGGTCCTCTCTAACCACTCTGGAGCAAGTTCTGATGCAAAACAGGCAAAAGTCTAACATGGCACCCGGATTCCGCGCCAAGTCGGAGTCGATACCTTGAATGTCTAAAAGGCTCTCGCTTTCGTTCTGCGGCGGGGAAGAGCAACCACTTAACCTGCAACTCCGCAGCATATCTTCGCTTAGTTCATTGACTCGATCAATGTCCCCACATGCAGCCGCAAAGTCGCACGCACGCGTTGCCAGAACGGGCTCTTCACACTTCGCGCACGAAGGAGCGCACTCCATCCGGTTGATTTCATTGCCGTCCTCCCGAGGTGATGGGCAGCTCGCTCGCTTTTTGCTCCTCGCTCCTCGCTCATCAGAACTTGGCTAGAGTACTGTCATGCTCGTGAACATGTGCGAACCTAGCGAATGTTACCCGTACCTGTAATAAAAAGCACCCCACTGTCTTGAGATAAGCTTGGCGGGGCATACTAGTCTGCTTGTGGTGCAACACGTATAACGTCGTCATAGCCGCTATCGCGGCAGTAGCCTCCTGTACTCGCGGTTGAACCTAGATTGCAGGCCTCTATCGCCACAGACTCGCCTATTACGGCAAGCCTCCACTGGTTTCGACAGCTAGTCTACTCACGCTAACTAGGTACAAATTTCTTCGGTAGTCGACATGTGATCCGAAAAATGACATATTTTCCCCCTTCCCGGCGAGAAGGGGCGGTGGCTATGAAGCTTCGCGAATTTTTTACGGACCTGATCTCACGCGAGGCTCATAGAAGGGCATACGTAAAGATTCCTCCAGCGCGGGATAGTAGTGGCTATCCAGTAGGACTTAAGGCTGTTGCCGGACAGCATTACATAAGAGTCTGGCTCAGCGAAATCTTTTTAAAAGAAGACAGAAAATGGTTCTCAGAGTGGTACCCACTTGCCTACTCCTTAGTTGGCCTTCGATTCGGGGACCAGAAAGTGAATATTGCAAACGTTTCAGGTCGAAATAAGTTTGAGATAGATCAGCCAAGTCTCGGTCGTTCTGTGTTGAAGAACTTCGCGCTAACTCCTTTGTTACCTTTCAACGGCGGTACCATCACTTTGGATTGTGGCCTTGTATCGTTGAAGGCGAACGACATTATTGAAACATTTGCCGGCGTTGTGAGTGACCTAGCATCTCATTTGAACGCCCCGCAGATTTCACAGCTTACCTCGGTAGCAACCTCTGTGGCGTCCGGCGTTCAGGACTTACTTGGAGCAGGAGACGCCGAAACGGTTCTTTATTTACACGACGCCTTCGACGCCAGCACGCTTACTTCGGGCCACATTTTCCTCTCAAGTTTGCGCCAGGACGAGGTCGAACCGTCCGAGGTGTGGATGAGTCGAGATGGTGCGGTGCGGAAAGAAGAGCGTGGCCCATATAAGGCACTTCGACCTCAGGACTACATCGTGCTTAGGCTTGAGGTTACCTCCGAACGAGACGATTGGCGGTCGATTAGCTCGATAGCAAAGCCGCTCGATATGACCCTTATATACCGGGCACAAGGGGACGCAGCGAAGGCTAGGTCAAACTTGGAACAAGCTATTGTAGCAATATTTTCGAGTCCGGAACTGACTGATCTAGATAAAAAGCGGATAGTCGAGGGTATCCGAAAGCAGCTGCAAAATCCTTTGCCCGGTCTAATCGCGGCTGCGGAAGAGAACCGCTCAGCAGATTTTCTAGAGATCGCGGCGAAAAGCGTTTCGTCGAGTGAAGCAAAGGCGGTAGCGGAAGCGACCTTTTCAGATGTGTCGAACGAAATGATGAGACTGATCTAGAGCTTATAAAGGAAGAACAGGATGCCCTCTGGTACAGAAATGGTTGAACTTGCGAAGACCAGGGTTGGTCAGAGGTACGACTTCGTTGTTGTTCCCAAAAACAACCCTAAATGGCCGGGGCCGTGGGACTGTGCCGAGTTTTTGTCCTGGCTTGTGTACCAAGTATCCGGAACTAAGTATCTTTATGGATGCATCGACAATAACAGCGATCCAGCGCTGGCAGATGCGTTCACTGGCGCCTGGAAGACCGATTCTCTGGTTCGAGGAGCACGGATCCCAGTGCCTGCAGCAGTGCGTACTATTGGGGGTATTTTGCTGCGATTTCCAAAGAGCGGTAGAATGGGACATGTTGCATTGAGTGATGGGTATGGTTCTCTACTGGAGGCGCATAGCCGAAAGGCTGGGGTAACAGGAGACCGATCACCCGAGCAGCGACGCTGGGACATCGGTATTCTCATTCCCGGCTTTACCTACACGGAAACAGACTATGAGTTTGCAGGAGTAAGTCCACAGATTTATCGACTGGGTGCATCAGCTATGGGGTCGGAAACCGTGAAGGCCATTCAGGCAGCGTTGCAGGAGGCCGGCGTCGATCCCGGACCGATCGATGGAATATACGGCCCAAACACCGCCTCGGCAGTCGGAGCATTTCAGGCCCAGAAAGGTTTGCTTGTAGACGGAGAGGTCGGTCCAGAGACCGCGGCTATACTCAAAATCAAGCTCTCCACAAACCAGCGCCCTACCGACAACTAGCCTCGGCCTTGGTAGACCAACAAAAACGGCTCGCCTCGAGGTGAGCGTAGACCCCAGGCATATCGCCGTAACTGCTGCTGAGCTGCTGTCAGCAAAAATACTAGAAACTGCAGCACGTGTTTTCTCCGGGAGTCGTTTGTCCTCGAACCCAGGAGGATCTCACCGGAGGTCCTTTAGGTTCTAGCGGCGTGGTGCAGACGACTATCAAGCCAGATCTGCCTACCATTCTTCTGCAGACTTCGGGGCAATCACCTGCCTATATATATATGATCGACTTAGAGTCAGAAACATCTCGGCACCATTCGACGACCGTCCAAATGCCAATCGCGACGGCGCCAACCGCCTTCTCTTTAAGACGCGCAGGGACCACGAATCCATCAATTCGGATAACATTCTGAAGCGCGTGGTTGCTAGGTGCTTGCTAGATGGCGGGGGATCGAACAGTATCCCCCATAACTACCTGATTTGATGGTGAGCCCTGAAGGATTCGAACCTTCGACCTACTGATTAAAAGTCAGTTGCTCTACCGACTGAGCTAAGGGCCCATCCAAAGGGAATGGCGGCGCGGTCGGGCCCGCGCCGGTGGCCGCTAGGTAGAGGCGCGGGCCGTGCGGGTCAACGCCCCGCGAGGGCCGCTGCCTCCCCGCTTTCAATTCGTCCCGTCCACCTCCCTACCTCCGCATCCTATCCTCCGCCCTATCCGACGCTCACCCGCGGGCGCCGCAGCCGCGCCGACATCTGCCGCACCGTCAGGCCGAGCACGGGGTGGCGCCAGTCCGGCGCGATGCCGAGCAGGGGGCCGAGGACGAAGGCCCGCCGGTGCATTTCCGGATGCGGCAGCACGAGGGCCCGCGACGCCGCCCGGACCCTTGTCCGCGTGCCCGGCCAGCGATGGCGAGACGGTCGCACCGCCTCTCCATAGGCGAGAAGGTCGAGATCGAGCACCCGCGCGCCCCAGCGCCGGTAGCGCCGCCGCCCGAACGCCGCTTCCACCTCGTGCAGCCGGGCCAGCAGTTCCTCGGGTGGCAGAGCCGTTTCCAGTGCCGCGGCCATATTGGCGTAGGTGCGTCCGCCCGGTCCCAGCGCGGGCGTGATCCAGACCGAAGAGGCCGCAGTCACGCCAATGTCGTGCCCGCCGCTCTGCTGCAGGGCCGCCAGCGCCGCGCGCAAGACCCTCCCCGGCGTGCCGTGGCGTCCATGGCGACGGTTCGATCCAAGTGCGATGAGGATGGTCATCGGCAAAGCCTTGGCGCTAAGGCGCCCTCATGCCCAGCCTTTCCGACATCCCGCAGCCGCCGATGGACTGCCCGCTATGCCCGCGCCTCGTCGCCTTCCGCGAGGAGCAGCGCGAAAGGCATCCCGACTGGCACAACAACCCCGTCGAAGGCTGGGGCGACCCCGATGCCTGGCTCTGCCTGGTCGGTCTTGCCCCGGGACTGCGCGGGGCGAACGCCACCGGCCGTCCCTTTACCGGGGACTGGGCCGGCGACCTCCTCTTTGCAACGCTCGATCGGTTCGGTCTGTCGGAGGGCAGCTACGAGGGGCGGCCGGACGACGGCTACCGGCTGAAGGGCGCCTTCATCTCCAACGCCGTGCGCTGCGTGCCGCCTCAGAACAAGCCGACGCCCGAGGAAATGCGCACCTGCCGCCCGTTCCTCGACGAGCAGCTCGAAGCGCTCACGGGCCTCCGCGTCCTGATCGCGCTCGGCCAGATCGCCCACCAGTCGACGCTGAAATCCTACGGCCTCACGATGAGCCGCTACAAATTCGGCCACGGCGCCCGCTTCGAGCTTCCCGACGGACGGATCCTCATCGATAGCTATCATTGCAGCCGCTACAACACGAACACCGGCAGGCTGACGCCGGAAATGTTCGCCGACGTGTTCCACGCCGCCGAGGCCGCGCGGAGCGCCTAGCTGCTCAGGGCCGCAGCACCACGCGGCCGATGACGTCGCGCCGCTCCATCATCGCGAAGGCCTCGCGCCAGTCCTCCAATGCGAATTCGGCATGCACATGGGGGGAGACCTGCTCCTCCAGTGCGATCTGCGCCAGATGCTCCCTGTCTTCGCGTCCATGCTCGGGGAAGCGGCGGCCATATTCGCCCGCCCTCACCCCGATGATCTGCAGTCCTTTGATCAGCGGGTAGTTGATCTGCAGCTGCGGGATGGTGCCCGACGCGAAACCGATGATCAGCACGCGGCCGAAATAGCGCGTACAGCGCAGGCTTTCGGTGAAGATGTCGCCGCCCACGGGGTCGTAGACCACATGTGCGCCGCCGCCGGTGATCTCCTTTACGCGCTCGCGGAAATCGGTCTTCACATTCAGAACCGCATCGGGAGCGTAGAGCTCCTCGATCTTCGCGAGCTTCTCGTCGGAGCTCGATGTCGCGATCACGCGCGCGCCCATGCGCTTGCCCAGGTCGACTGCCGCGGCCCCGACGCCCGCCGTCGCGCCGTGAACCAGCAGCCATTCCCCCGGCTGAAGGAAGGCATGGCGCTTCAGGGCGACAAGGGCTGTAAGATAGGGCTGACCGAAGGCGGCGGCCTTGGCGAAGCTCCACCCTGCAGGCTTTGGAGAGATGGCCGCTTCGGGAACGGCGATCTCGTCGGCAAAGGCGCCGCGCCACATGCCCCACACCGGCTCGCCCGTGTCGGTCCTTTCCCCGGCAAAGTCGGATCCCAGGATGAACGGCAGGTCCGGTTTGTGCTGATGACCGCCGCGGCTTTGTAACAGATCGACATAATTGACGGCGGCGGCTTTCACCCGCACGTTCACTTCGCCCACAGGCGCTTTTATCTCCTTTAACTCCAGACCCTTATAGTCCGGCAGCGTATCGGTGAGTCGGAGTGCGCGAGCCATGCAGACCTGTTCGCCCAGCAGCGCCGAAAGCGCACCTCTCAAAAGTTTTATTACCGTTTTGTTGCACTTTGTGACGCGCTCTGTCATATAAGTGTCACAGAAGAAGGAGACGATCCATGAAAGCTCTGATGTTCCTCGGGGTAGCGATGATGGCAGCCGGCGCGAGCGCGCAGCCGGCCGAAGTTGGATATGAGCGCGGCACGCTCGGGTTCGAGCAGATGGTCGAAGGCGACTGGGCCGCAGCCGAACAGCAGCTTCTCGACAGCGAAAGCGAACTCGGCGCCGATCCCGCGCGCCTGCTTCAGCTCGCCGAAGTTTACCGTCAGACCGGGCGCACTGTCGAAGCCGCGTCGCTGTATCAGCGCGTTCTCGGCAGCGACGACATGAACCTCGTTCTTGCCGACGGCCGCATTGTCAGCGCGCACTCGATCGCGAGCATGCGCCTGTCGACGCAGATGCAGGCCTCCCGCTAAGCCCGGAATGGGAAATCCAAGCGCGGATTGCCGCGCCTAGAATGTCAGGCGATAGACGCCCGGTCCCGCAGGCACGAACCCGTTCGCCTGCAGGGCCGGGCGATTTGTTTCCGGCAGGCCAGTAACGTCAAGCTGCCCCGACAGCGTGCCGGCCGCGTTCAACCTCAATGTCATGGTCGCATCGACACCTGCTGCGCTTCCTGTCAGCGGCAGCACGGCTGCGTCTCCCTCGCACGAAAGCGTGCCTGTCAGGGCGGCGCCCGGCAGACCGGTTTCGCCCGCCAGCGAAGCCAGCATATCGCTGGCAGCGGTTCCGGAGGCAGAGACGCACATGCCCTCCTCGAACCGGACATGCGCATCCGACAGCTGCAATCCGCCCGCGCCCGGAAGACCGAGCTGGCGCGCCTCGATCCGCACATCGGCATCGCTCAGCGCATAGCCACTGCGAAAGCCCGTCAGCTTGCCGGAGAAGCTTCCGGTCTCGCCGCCATCGACGGACAATTGCGCTTCGCCCAGCGCCAGCCGCCAGAGCGACAGCCGGGCGGCGGCGTCACCCACCGGCACCGTTCCGAAATAGGCTTCCGACAGCGCCGCGCTCCAGATCGAGCCCCGGATTTCCTTCGCGCCGAAGCCGCGCTCGTCGAAGCCGAACGCCCCCAGTGCGACGTGCAGCGGCAGCAGCGCCGCGATCATGAACAGCGAAAGGCCGGCCAGCAGGACGAGACGCCGGATCGGAAGCCGCACACGCCTCATTCGCTTACGTCCCTGCCCCGTTCATCCACGACGAGCTCCGCAGCCAGGGTGGCATCGCCGTTCGTCTCCACTTCCGCCTGTTCGATCTCGGCGCCGCCCGCCTCGAGACGTGCCATCGCGGACATCAGCACATCGGCCCGGGCGGCGGGCAGCGATACGCCCAGCCCATCGCCCTGCGTCGTCACCGCCGGATCGAGGCCGGCCGCGGCGAACGTCTCCTCCACCGCCGCATCGCCGCCGCCTTCGCCGAGCCGCGACAGGATCAGGTCGGTCTCCGCATAATCGAGCAGCCGCTCCCGGTACGCGGCACGGGCCTCGCTGCGATAATCGAGAATGGGAAGGATGACCCCCCACCAGATCAGGATGGCCGCCCCCAGCACCGCCAGGATGGCAAGCAGCGCCCGCTCGCGCAGGCTGTAGGCGGCCCAGCGGTCGCGAAAGGCAGGCATCTTCATGGAACGATCTCGATGGTGCTGCGGCTCCCATTCTCGGCGGCCTCGACCGGGCCGGTAACGAGACGCAGACCGGCCGCTTCCACGGCGGGCCGCAGGGCCTCGCTGTCGGCTCCCGGGCTCAGGCGGATCTCGGCGCCCAGCCTGCCGCCCGCCCAGCTCAGCGAGCTCACACTGATGCCGGGGGCGCCCCTGACTGCCGCCGCCAGCGTCTCCATCGCCAGCGAGAACCCGCCGCCGGCACCCGACCGCGCTGCCGCCAGCCGCAGGGCGGGCAAGGGATCCGTTGCGGCGGGCAGGCCAACCCCCGCAGCCGCCGCACGCTCAGCGATCGCGCCGGTCAGGCGGTCGGCGGCGCGGTCGTGGCGAACGCCGTCGATCAGCACCGCGGCGAGAAACAGGAGCGCTGCTGAGAAAAGATAGACGGATGCACGCTTCGCCAGCCCCGGCAGGGCGCTTTCGCCGCGCCGCGCATAGTCTCCCTGAAGCAGATCCAGCTCAGGATCTTCGCTTTCCTGCAGGCGCGTCAGCAGCGCTTGCTCTGCGGTCAGCTCGCGAATTGCAGCATCGCCGCAGATCGTCCGTGCGAGGGCCGGCGGCGCGCTGAACGCCGCGTCTGCGCCGCGCACGTCGACCAGTCCGCCTCCCTCGGCGGCGGGCGCGATCAGATAGCCGTCGTCTGGCGGCGTCAGCAGCAGCGGCGCCGGGACCAGCCGGTCGGGGACGATGCCCATCATCTCCAGCCGGGCGGTCCAGCCGTCCATCAGGCGGCGGTCTACTGCAGCCGCCAGCCTGCGGTCGGCCAGGTCGGCCGCGCGCGCCGCGGCGATATGAAGCGCCGCCGGGTCTCCCGCCAGCTCAGAGCCGAGCGCAAGCCGGGCGACGGTCCTGGCCTGCGCCTGCGTGCCCGGAAGCTCGGCTGCGCGAATGGTGATGCGATCCCCGGGAACCGACACGACCAGAAAATCGCCGTCCTCGTGTGGAAGCGGCCGGTCGTCGCGTACGGTGCCGCGTCCGTCCAGCTTGCCGTCGGCACCGATGCGCGCCCAGCTTACCGGCGCCCCTTCGCCCGCGAGCATATAAAGCGTGCGCCCGGTCATGCCGCACCGCTCCAGCTGCGCCGCAGGATGTGCGCCCCGCCCTCACCCGCTGCCCCGCCGAGGCGGATCAGGGCGCTCTCGCGGACCGCGAAGCCGCCATCTTCCACCTCGATATCTGCGCGAAACAGGTTGCTGGTCACGTCCACCTGATATTGCGCGCGCGCCAGCGGCATCGCACCGATTGCGCGCGCGTCGGCCCAGAACTCGGCCTGGCTCCCCCACCCCGCGGCGGGCCGCCCGGCGATCAGCCTGCGCGCCGCGGCGACGGAAACCCCGCTCGGCACCAGCATGCCAAGAAGGGGGGCGTCCGCTTCGCTCAGCGTGTTTACGTTGATGGGCTGCATGTCCGTCGTCGGCAGGGCGCAAAGAAAGGGCTTCAGAAGCTCATAGTCGGCGGCATTCCAATTGGCGACCGCCATCAGTTCCCCGGTGGCGGCGACGGGCATGTTGGGCGCGCGGTAGCCGCTATAGGCGCCGTCCTCCGCGCCGCCGGCCTGCGGATAGGTATCGCTGTCGATATAGTCGACGAGCGACATCGCCATCTGCTGCGCACGCTGCGCACCGATCCCGACGCCGCGCGCCAGTCCCGCGAACTGCGTGATCGCATCGGGCCTCATCCGCGTCGCCCCGCCCGGCGAGCCGGTCACCAGTCCGTTGACGTTGAAGCAATGGGAGGCGTCGGACAGGCGGATCGTGATCGCGCCGCCCGCCGTCGGCACCGTCATGGGCGCCTCCTCCCAGCCGCCTGCCAGCGTCAGCGGCCCCTCCAGCTCCGCCAGCATGGTCTCGATCCGCTCGGCCGCCACCAGCGCCGCCCCGCGCGCATAATGGTGTCCCTGCGCGGCGCTGCGGCTGTTCGTTGTCATCGCCAGCGCCCGGTTCATGCGCTCGAGCGTGATGACGGTCAGCGCGCCCATCACGCCGACCAGCATCAGGACGGTCAGGAGCGCCATGCCCTCCTCGCGGCCGCCCGGTCGCCTCGCACACCTAGGCCCCGTCATTCGCCCGCTCCGACCAGGAACAGCTGTTCGACCCGCCCGAAGCCCGGATGGTCGAGCGTCAGCCGCACCGCGCGGGGCGGTTCGGCGTCGGGACCGGTCATGATGTCTCCCGACCACGCGCCCTCATAGTAGAACTCCGCCCGGGCGCCGGCTGCCCCGGGCAGAAGCGTTGCGCTCACCTCCTCCGCCGCGCCGTCCAGATAGCGGGCAGAGCGGCGCTCCAGCCCGGTCTCGCCCTGGTGCCAGGCGACATATTGCAGTTCCGGCCGCGCCTCCCCGTCGGGATTGTCCGGGCCCAGACGAATGAAGGAAAACAGCGCGCCGTCGGCAACCCTCCCCGCCGCGAAAAGCGGCCGCAAGCCGCCGTCGGCGTCACGCGACGGCCGCGGCGCGATCTGCGCCAGGTCGGCGGCAAGCGCCGCGCGGCTGCGCTGCAGCGCCATCGTTTCTGCCGACGCTTCCTCGATCTGCTGGGACGCCTCGACGCTGTTGCCCAGCATCAGCGCGCCAGCCGAGGCAACGAGACCGAACACCAGCAGCGCCACCATGGTCTCGACAAGGGTAAAGCCGCCCTGCCTCACGGAATGCGCACCCGCCGCATGCCCTCGATCACGGCGCGCTCGCCCCCCGGCCCCGCTACCGCGACTCGGATCAGCATCACATTGTCGACGGCGGTCCGCTCGACCGTCTGCGTCACCGCCCACGCGCCGCCCAGATTCGCCGCCATGAAACCGGTCTCCCCATATGTCGGGGGCTCTTCGGCAATGGTCGCCGCAACCAGCGCATTTTCGGCCACGATATCGGCGCGCACCGTGTCCTCCAGTGCGATCGCCGTTCCGGCATGCGCGGTGCCGAGCCGGATCAGCGCCAGCGAAGCAAGGCCCAGCACCGCCAGCGCGACGAGCACCTCGACGAGGGTGAAGCCGGTCTCACGGCGCAATGCTCACCTCCCCGTCGGCGCCGACATTCAGTTCGGCCTCCGCATCGCCGTGGGCCAGTAACAGGCGCGCCGGTTCGGCAAGGCCGACGGCATCGAAGCGCACGCGCATGGGCAGTGTCCCGCGCGGGCGCACCTCGTCCCAGCTGTGCGGCCGAATGGCGCGCGTCGTCAGCGGCTGCCATTCGCCGCCGCGCCGCTCTTCGAACCGGTATCCGCCCGCCTCGATGACCGCGGCGGTCTCAGCCTGCGCGAACAGCGCATGATCGCGCGCCGCCAGCATGCGGGCGCCCAGTCGCTCGGCTTCGCGGCGAACCTCGCCCGTGCCGTCTCCGAAGCCAAGCGCGGCGACGCCTGCGGCGAGGCCGATGATGACCAGCACCACCATGATCTCGACGAGCGAGAACCCCTCCTCGCCGCGCGTTCGCATCAGGCGTCCCAGTTGCCGATATCGGCAGCCTCGTCCTCGCCGCCCGGCTGCCCGTCGGCGCCCAGGGAAAAGACGTCATATTCGCCGCCGCGCGTCCCTGGATACTGATACTGGTAGGGCTGCCCCCACGGATCGTCGGGCAGGCGCCGCAGCGCCCCTTCGGCCTCCAGCGCGGCAAGGCCCTGCGCGGTTGTCGGATAGCGGCGGTTGTTGATCCGGTAGAGCTGCAACGCCTGGTCGATCAGCGCGATGTCTGCCTCGGCCTTCTGGCGCTCGGCCACGCCCTGCGCGGGCAGCACGTTGATGACGACGAAGGTGGTCAGCAGCCCGATGATCGCGACGACCACCATGACTTCGACCAGCGTGAATCCCTCCTCGCGCCGGGTTTCGAGACGGGTTTTGCGGCAAGTCCGGCTTGCGCTGCCCGGCTGTTGCTGCCGCCGGCGCGCCTGTAATTTCGTTTCGGTCATGGCGAAGCTACTTTCTGTTAGCCCATGGCAAGTGTGTTCAGCTGCATGATCGGCAGCAGGATGGACAGCACGATCAGCGCGACGAGCCCGCCCATCACGACGATGATACCGGGCTCCAGCAGACTCAGCGCGCTCGACGTGAAGGCGTCGAATTCCCGCTCCATATAGTCGGCCGCGCGGCCCAGCATCACGTCGAGCCGGCCCGCCTGCTCGCCCGAGGCGGTCATATGCACCAGCAGCGGCGGAAAGACGCCCGCGCGGCGCATTGCCCCGGATAGGCTGCCGCCCTCGTTGACGATCTCGACGATCCCCAGCGTCGCCTGCCGCAGCTTGCGATTGCGCACGGTGCGCGCCGTCACGCTCAGCCCGTCGAGAAGCGGCATGCCGTTGGCGACGACCGTCGACAGGGTACGCGCCAGCCGCGCGGCGTTGAGATCGCGGATCAGCCGCCCGATCAGCGGCAGCCGCAGCAGCCAGCTGTCAAAGCGCAGCCGGAATTCCTCATTCGTCAGCGCGCGAGCGAACAGCAGCGCCCCGCCCGCCATCACGGCAAGCAGCAGCAGACCCCAGTTGGTCAGGAAGGCGGAGACCCCGATGACGATCTCGGTCAGCAGCGGCAGCGTTTGGCCCATGGTATCGAACTGCTCGACCACTTTCGGCACCACGAACGTCATCAGGCCGATGATGATCAGCAGCGCAACCAGCGCCAGCATTGCGGGATAGACCAGCGCCGTGGTGATCTTGCCGCGCACTTCGGCCTGCCGTTCCATCAGGTCGGCCAGCCGGTTCAGAATCTCGGTCATCGCGCCCGAGCCTTCGCCCGCGCCGACCATGGCGCGGTAGAGCGGCGGGAAGCTTGCCTGCTCGCGTCCCAGCGCCGCGGCGAGGCGCTGACCCTCTACCACCCCGGCATGCACATTGCCGACGATGCGCGCGACATGCGCCTTTTCGGCCTGGGCGGAGATCGCGCGCAGCGCCTCTTCCAACGGGGAGACGGCGACGAGCGTCGCCAGCTGCCGCGTGAACAGGGTCAGGTCCTTGGCGTTCAGCTTCTTCTCGAACAGCCCGGACCGTGACCGCGGCGCAGGGCGGGCAGCTCCGGACGCGGATGTCTGCGCGCTGACCTTCACCGGCAGCAGCTTTTTCGCGCGCAGCAGTTCGCGGGCGCGCGGTTCGCTGTCCGCCGTCAGGCTTCCGGTCTTTTCCCGCCCGCCTTCATCGACGGCGAGATACTCATAACTCGGCATCTACGGACGCGTCTTTCCTCAGAATACGGACGGCTTCTTCTACCGTAGTCCGCCCCTCCAGTACCAGCCGCCGTGCCGAGGCGGACATGTTGGGCTGGGAGGAGAAGGCGTGTCGGGCGATCACTCCTTCGTCGGCGCCCGACAGCATCAGCTCGCGCAGGTCCTTGTCGATGCGGATCATCTCGAACACGCCGATACGGCCGCGAAAGCCGGTGTTGCCGCAGTCTCCGCAGCCCGCCGCCTGGTGGATCGTGACGCCGGTCTCTAGGCCCAGCGGCGCCGCCTCCGCCGCCGTCGCCTGGTGGGGAACCGCGCAGGACGGGCACAGCTGCCGCACGAGCCGCTGCGCCACGACAAGCCGCAGCGAGGACGCCATCAGGAACGGCTCCACGCCCAGATCCTTCAGGCGTGTGATCGCGCCGACGGCATCGTTGGTGTGAACCGTGGACAGCACCAGATGCCCGGTCAGCGACGCCTGCACCGCGATTTCGGCGGTTTCATGGTCACGGATTTCGCCGACCATCACGACATCGGGGTCCTGCCGCAGGATCGCGCGCAGGCCGGCGGCAAAGCTCATGCCGACCTTCGTATTCACCTGCGTCTGGCCGATCCCCTCGACGCTATATTCGACCGGGTCCTCGACAGTCAGGATGTTGCGCTCGCCGTCGTTCAGCATGCGCAGGCCCGCATAAAGGCTCGTGGTCTTCCCCGATCCCGTCGGTCCGGTGACGAGGACAATGCCGTTCGGCTCCGACAAAGCCTCGCGAAAGACGTGCAGCATCGCGTCGGGCATGCCCAGATCGCTCGGTGCCAGCTCCGCCTGCTCCTTGTCGAGGATACGCATCACCACGCGTTCGCCGCCGCGCGACGGCAGGGTCGACACGCGTACGTCGAGTTCTCGCCCGCCGAGGGTCAGCGATATGCGCCCGTCCTGTGGCACCCGCCGCTCGGCAATATCCAGGCGGGCCATCACCTTGATGCGGCTGGTGACCAGCGGAGCCACTTTCGGCGGCAGCCGCAGCACCTCTTTCAGGACGCCGTCGACGCGCAGGCGCACGGTCAGCGCACTTTCGAAGGGTTCGACATGAATGTCGCTCGCGCCGTCTCGAATGGCTTCCGCCAGGATGCCGTTGATCAGCTTGATGACCGGCGCGTCGTCATTGCTTTCCAGAAGGTCGGCCGCCGCCGGCAGATCGTCGGCCAGGGCGCCGAGATCGCCCGCCTCGGCCAGTTCGCCGGAAACCGTGTCCGCGTCGAGGCCGCGCGCGCCATATTGCTCGCCAAGCAGCGATTCGAATTCCCTCGGCGGCACGAAGCGCATGGTGATCTCGCGGCCAAGGGCGCGGCGCACTTCCAGGAGGGCGCGCGGGTCGGACCCTTCGCGCAGGCCCACGCTGACTTCGGCGCCCGACGAATCCAGCACGAGCACGCCGTGCCGCTTCGCAAAGGCATATGGTAGGCCCTGAATATCCGCCGTTTCGCTCATGGCAGGTCCGCCGCTGAATCGCTCAGCGCGCGCTACCCCCTGAATAAGTCTCTGTTGTTACAGTTTCGGGGGCGAGCGGCAGGATATCCGCGCGGGGAAATCCCGCCTCGACCGCCTCCCCGCGCAGACGGGCGGCTTCTTCTGCCGACCCTACCGGTCCCAGGCGCAGCACATAGGCGCCGCCGCGCTCGACGATCGTGCCCGGGCCCAGCTCGCCCAGCCTTGCCTGCGCCGCGGCGGCATCCTCTGCGTTCGCATAGCCCGCCAGGTCGACCGCGAACCCGCCGCCCTCCGCCACCGCACCGGGCGGAACCGTATCCAGATAGGTCCGCAGCACGCGGTCGAGCGCCGGCTCGCTATCTGGATCATGGGCAAGCTGAGACGCCCGCTGGTAGTTATAGCGCTGCGCGGCGATTTCCTGCGCGTCTTCGCGGCTGCGAATGATGCGCGGGCGGATAAACACCATCAGGTTGGTCTGCACCTGCTCGCGGCTGCGGCTGGTGAACAGTTCGCCGAGAACGGGAATGTCGCCGAGCAGCGGGATCTTCTCGATCGTCTTGCGCTCATTCTCGTCCAGCAGGCCGCCGAGCGCGACGATGTCGCCATCGTCGACGGTGATCGTCGTTTCGATCTCGCGCGTGTTGAGCACCAGGTCGGCAGACCCGCTCGAGACCGGCCCGGCGATGGACGACACTTCCTGCTTCAGGAACAGCTTCACCGCGCCGCCGGCGTTGATCTGCGGGCGCACCTCCAGCTGGATACCGACATTCTGCCGCTCGACGGTACGGAACGCATTGTCGAAATTCTCCGACAAAGCCTCGCCGGTGGTCACCGGCACTTCCTGGCCGACGAGGTAGCGCGCCACCTGGTTGTCCAGCGTCATCAGCGACTGAACGCTCAGGATGTTGGAGGTCGTGTCGGACTTCACCGCGTTCAGGATCGCGCCGAACACCGTGTCGCCTTCGACGCCGCCGACGCCGAACAGGCCGCCGGACACGCCCAGCAGCGACTGCGCCGCGGCCTGCTGCAGCGAATCGGTGATGCCGACCGTGCCGGTCTGGCTGATGACTTCGCCGTCGACGGTGATGGTCTGGTTTTCAAGCTGCGTGGCACCGACCGCGCCCGCGATCGCCAGCGGGTTGAGGACCGAGTTGGAATAATTGGTCGAGGCGAAGGGCACCGTGCCGTCGAGACCGGCAAGCAGGAACTCGACGCCCAGCGCGCGCGCCGCATTGTCGGAGACTTCCGCGACGATCGCCTCGACCAGAACCTGTTCGCGGCGCTGGTCGAGTTGGCGGATCACTTCGCCCAGCGTGCGCTGCAGGTCGGGCGCCGCCGATACGATCAACGCATTGGCGCCTTCATAGCGGGCGATGACCGCCCGGGCGCGCTCGCCGCTCGCCGGCAGGACGACATTGGCCGCGCCGGCGGGTTCGCCGTCGTCCGCTTCGACATCGACGGTGGCGACGCTGGTCGTCTGCCCGGCGATCTGCTGCAGCACGGGCAGCAGCAGCTGTGCATCGGCATGTTCGAGGTAGAAGACGCGCACGTCCGCACCCAGGGCCGCGCGGGCGTCGAGTTCGGCCACGATCCCGGCCAGCTGGCTCACCCGCTGCGGATCGCCGCGCAGGATGACCGAGTTCGAACTGTCGACCGGCACGACCGACACCGCCGTGTCGCCGCCCGCCCGCGCCAGCTCGCCCAGCGCTGCGGCGATCTCGCGTGCGCCGGCATTGGACAGCGGCACTAGGCGGATGGTGGAATCGTCGCGGTCCACCTCGGCGAGCACCGCCAGCACGCGCGCCAGATTGTCCTGATAGTCCGCGATCACCAGCGCATTGCCGGTCCCGCTCGCCGTTGCCTGCCCCTGCGCGCTGATCAGCGGCGCCACGGCCTCCAGCGCCTGCGCCGCGGTCACCTGCTCCAGCCTGACGACGCGGGTCACGAAGCGGCCGTCGCTGGCGACCGCCGGCTGCCGCGCGGCATCCGCCGAATTGGAAATGCGCAGCCCGCCGCCCGACAGCGGGATGGCGACCAGGTCGTTGGCGCGCAGCGTTTCTAGGAACACCTCGAAATATTGGGCGCGCGACAGCGGCTGTTCGGTGATGACGGAGACCGTACCCTCGACGTCCGGATCGACGATGATGTTGCGCCCGGTCACGCGCGCGGCGTCTTCGATGAAGGCGCGGATATCGGCATCGCGCAGGTTCAGATATTGCTGCGCCGAAACAGGCCCCGCGACGGCCAGAAGGCCCGCCATCAGGACGGCACGGAATGAAGGTCTCACGGGCATTTTCTAGGGCACTCTTACGGTAAGGGGGAGGCGCGCGCCGCGGCGCTCGAGGAGGAGCGTGACGCTGTCGCCGGAGCGTATGCCGGACAGGGTGCGTGCGGCATCCCGGGGATCGGAAAGCGGTCGTCCGTTGGCGGAGATCAGCACATCGCCCGGACGCAGCCCGCTGCGCCGGAACAGATCGCCGCTGCCGGCGGGGGAGAGGACCAGCCCCTCTCCGGTCTCGCGCGCAGCGAAGGAAATCTCGTCGGACAGCGACGCGCCGGCGCCTTCGGGACCCGGCGGGCGCCGGCGAAAGGGCGACGGCGTCGATGACGGTGGGGCGGCCCGCACGACCTGCGCGGGTTCGCTCTCGTCCATGTAGAGGACCTCTTCGCGCCCCCCGCGGCTCAGCACCACATGATCGCGCTCCACGCGCGCCAGCACGAGGCCGGGCGCGACCTCCTCGCCGACGGCAAAGCTTCGCTGCGGGTCGTCTTCGCTGCCCAGGATCGCCGCACCCCGGCCGCTCGCGCGGTCCTCGCGAACGCCGTAGAGAGTGAGGTCGCTGTCGGACACCGTCGCGGGGCCGCCGCCGCTGCGAAAGCCGAAGACCGCGTCGAGGCCCGTGAACTGCACCGGCTCGGGCAGCGGCGCGGTGACCTCGGCGCGCCAGACGCCGAACGGGCCGATCGGCCGGAAGATCGCCCAGAAACAGCTGGCAACCGCCAACGCGACAAGCGCGATCAGCAGCAGTTCGCCCGCACCATATGCAGTGCGCACGCTGAAGCGCCGGCCGCTGTCTCCCGTCCTGTTCGCCATCTATCCCCGCCTGTCGGTAGGCCGTGCCGCCTAAGTCTGCATTATGACAGAAGCGCGTCAGGCTAAAGCCCCGGCCCGAATCGCCGCTCGCGCGACGCCCCCCTCGACGATCATGGAACGGCGCTCGCCGCCGCCAAATTGCAGCGCGGCGCGATTCGGGCTGTCCGCCGGGGATGCCGCGATAGTATGGCACTCTCGCCATGCGCTTCAGCCGCTTATCCCCCGCCGCTCCCGTCTCCGCTTTATTGGCAGCGCTGTTGCTTGCCGCTTGCGAGGAGGCGCCGCCGCGCGTGGAGGCATCGGACGGAGCACGTCGGGCGGCCACGACTGGCATGCCGGCGCAGGACGCACCCGCCCCGCAGGTTCCGGTACAGGCATTTCCCGACGGTCTCCTCCTTGTGGGCATTTCCACCGACGGCGGCGGCGCGATCGTCGCCGATACGGAAGGGGGGCAGCGCTATATTCGCGTGGGCGGCCGGCTTGCTCCGGGCTGGTCTCTGACCGCGACCGACCGCTACGGGGCGACATTCAGGGCAGAGGGCGAGCAGGCCGAGCGGCGACTCGCGCTTCCCGCCGAGCCTGACGGCCGCGCTTCCGCGACCGCTGCTACAGAGAGTCCCTCGCGCGACCGGCTGGCCGCCGCCCTTGAACTTGAGATGGAAGCGGCACGCGGAACGACGGGCGGCCGCGGGCGCAGGTTCCTGACCGACCCACCGCCGCTTCTCGCGCGCGCGGGCGTAAGAGAGGGTGATATCCTTCTCACGGTGGACCAGGAGCCCTTCGACCGCAGCGAGGACATCGCCGACTTCATCTACCTGCTGAATGAGCGCGAGAGCGTTCCCATCGAGATCGAGCGGGACGGCCGCCGTATCGAATTGCGGGTCCGCTAGCGCCCCCGATTTTCGGCACCGCTAGCCGCCCCGTTCTCCGGCCCGCTATCTCGACCGCTCCGACAGGCGCGCCGCCTCCGGCCAGTTTCGTGTAACTTTTGTTTCCGTTCGGTTGCGGATTGATGAAGTTTCACCCGGAATCGACGGCTCGGGCTGCGCTGTCACAAAACTCTCACGACCGCATCCTACCCGCCCCCCTGCGTGGCGGTGAGGGGCGTACCTTGCCGGCCGCAAGATCTAATCCTGTGACCAAAAAGGTGGCATTCATGTCCTACACGCGCTCACTCCTTCTTCTCGGCTCTGCCATCGCTCTCGCGAGCTGTGGCGCCGACGACGTGGCGTCGCCCGGCGGCGGCGTGATCGTCGTTCCGACCCCCACGCCGACCCCCACGCCGACGCCCACTCCCACGCCGACCCCGACGCCGACGCCCACCCCCACGGGCGGCGCGGCTGACGAGTGCCCGACCGGCCTCACCGACACCGGTGAAATCCTCGACTACGGCACGGCGTCCGAGACGGACGATGCGCGCGTCTGCCAGATCTCCGGCACGCTCACGAGCAGTCTGCGCCTGCAGGCGGTTCCGGGCGTGGTCTACTCGCTGTCCGGCCGCGTCCAGGTCGGCACCGACGTCGGCCCGACCGACTCGCCGGTTGCCGGTTCGTCGACCGCTGCTCTCACCATCGACCCCGGCGTCGTGCTCTTCGGCTCCTCCGGCGCCGACTTCCTGCTCGTCAACCGCGGCTCGCAGCTGTTCGTGAACGGCACCGCCGACCGCCCGGTCGTCATGACCTCGCGGTCCAACATCGAAGGTACGGTCGGCCCCGACTCGATCGGCCAGTGGGGCGGCGTCGTCATCCTCGGCCGCGCGCCCTTCTCCGACTGCGCCGGCGGCGGCACCATCGAAGGTGACGAGAACTGCACCGGTGCCGTCGAGGGCACGTCGAATGCCTTCTTCGGCGGCAACATCCCCAGCGACAATTCCGGTACGATCCGTTACCTGCAGGTCCGCTACCCGGGCTTCGAAGTCACCACGGGCAACGAGCTGAACGGCATCACCATGGCCGGCGTCGGTTCGGGCACGACCTTCGAATATGTCCAGGTCGCCAACTCCTCGGACGACGGCATCGAGAATTTCGGCGGCACCTTCAACGCGAAGTACATCGCGCTGACGGGCAACGACGATGACAGCTTCGACACCGACTCGGGTTATCGCGGCTACTTCCAGTTCGTCGTCATCACGCACCGCGAAGCCGGCGGCGACCATGTCTGGGAAGCGGACTCCAACGGCGACGAGAACAACCTGCCGCGGCAGTTCACGCGTCTGGTCAACTTCACGCTGCAGGCCAATGACGGCACGTCGATCCTGCTGCGCGGCGGCGGCGACTACGGTCTCTACAACGGCATCGTGGTCGGCGACGAAACCGACAGCACCTGCATCGACATCGACGGCAACACCACCGTCCAGCCTGCCGACACCAACCCGGACGACGGCGATCTGCAGGAAGTCGGCCCGCCGATCTTCGAATCGGTCGCCTTCGACTGCGTCAACACCGCGTCCAGCGACGATGACGGCATCGACGACGTGTCCTACCTCGCCGGCGACAACAATGTTCTCGACTTCGAGAACACGCTTACCGGCGACTTCGGCCTTGTGAACGGCCCGAACGAGACGGCTCTGACCGCCTTCGACGTCACCACGCTCAGCGACTTCCTCACGGCGGTCGACTATGTGGGTGCCGTGGAAGAGGGCGAGACGCCCTGGTTCGCCGGCTGGACCTGCGACATCGGCGGCGCCGGCGCATGTAGCGCACGTCCGCAGACGCGCACCGAAGACTAAGGCCGCTCGCGGTTCAAACAGGGCGGCGGCTTCCCTCGGGGTGGCCGCCGCTCTTCTTTCACTATCTCTGGGATATCCGAGCGATGACGAAACGACTTTCCGCTGCCAGCATCCTGATGCTGACGACAGCTCTTTCGGCGCCGGCCGCGTTCGGCCTGGCTGCCGCAGCGCAAACGCCCCCGCCGCCGACCACGTCCACCCCCGCGCAGCCGGGCGACGAGGAGCTCGACACCACGGCGGAAGATGTACAGGAAGCCACGCCCGGCGCGGCGGATATCGAAGAGCCCGTCGGCCCGCCCGTCGAGGTCTCCGGTCCGACCGGTGGCGGTGACGGCAGCGTCATCGTCATCCAGGGTCGCTACATCCCCGAACCCGTTCGCGCGTCCTCCGAAGTCCTCAGCGTTCTTTCCGCCGAGGACATCGCCCGCACCGGCGAGGGCGACATCGCCTCCGCGCTGCAGCGCGTCACGGGTCTCAGCCTCGTCGGTGGCCGCTTCGTCTATGTTCGCGGCCTGGGCGAACGCTATTCGCTCGCCCTTCTCAACGGGTCGCCGCTGCCCAGCCCGGAGCCGCTGCGCCGCGTCGTCCCGCTCGACATCTTCCCGACCAGCGTCATCGCCTCGTCGGTGGTGCAGAAGTCATACTCGGTTGCCTATCCGGGTGAGTTCGGCGGCGGCGTCATCAACCTGACCACCCCCTCTATTCCCGAAGAAACCTTTCTGACCTTCGGCGGGTCGGTCGGCGCCAATTCGGAAACGACGTTCGAGACCGGCTATACCTATTTCGGGTCCGACCTCGACTTCCTCGGCTTCGACGACGGCTCGCGCGACATTCCCTTCCCGCTCCAGAACGCCATCGACAATGGCCTCGGCGGCACGTCCTCGACGGTAACGCCGGAACAGCTGACCTCCGCCACCCTGGCGCTCAACAATGCGTCCACCACGCTCATTCAGCGGAACGACGACATCCCCGTGAACGGCGCCGTCGATCTCAGCTTCGGCACCGCCATCGACATCGGTTCGGACCGTCTCGGCATCATCGCGACCGCGGGCTGGGACAACAGCTGGATCACGCGCGGCGGCACCGAACAGTTCGTTGCCGGCATTTCGCAGGACGCGGACGGCAATCCGGCGCTTCTCGCCTCGCAGGGTGAGGATTTCCGCTTTCTCGAAACGAACAACCGCATCGTCGTGAACGGCCTGCTCGGCCTCGGCTACGAATTCGGCGAGCACAAGGTCCGCTGGACGAACCTCTACATTCGCGACTCGCTGAAGGAGGCCCGCATCGCGGTCGGCTCCGACGGCATCAACGTGGATCCCGACACGCTGCTCAACCGCAGCCGTACCAACTGGTTCGAACGCCAGCTGATCGATACCCAGTTCGTTGCCGAGTTCGAATTCGACGATCTCTCCATCGACCTGCGCGGTACCTATGCGAACACGCAGCGCGAAGCGCCCTATGAGCGTTCGTTCAGCTACGAGTTCGACGAATCGATCCAGGCCGATTTCGACCCCACGACCGTTCCCGAGCTCGTCGAGCTCGGCTACACCGAACAGGTGGTGGTAAACGGAGCGTGGGTGAACGACCTTCGCTCGAACGGCCAGAATGCCTTTCTCGCCTTCTCCGACCTCAGCGAGGATGTCTATGCGGGGTCGGCCGACTTCGCCTACGTCCTTCCGACAGACCGCGAAATCATCCTCTCGGCCGGCGCATCCTACGGCGAGACGAAACGCGATTCCTCGCGCTACAATTTCCAGTACCGCACCGACCAGCTGCTGCCGTCGACGATCGCGCAGCTTCGGCCCGACTTCCTCGTCTCCGACTATGTCGTGACGCAGTACGGCGTGACGCTTCGTGAGAATTTCGAGGAAGTCACCCGCTACGAGGCCGGCCTCGACGTTCTTGGCGTCTACGGCCAGGTCGAGATGGAGCCGATCGACTTCGTTCGCCTGACGGCCGGCGTCCGCTACGAGGATGCGAGCCAGACGGTCGAAACCTTCGATCCGGACGGCGGCGCGGGCACCGGCGGCTCGGCCCAGCTTCAGAACACGAAGCTCGAGGAGAATTATTTCCTCCCGGCCGGCACGCTCACCTGGAACTTCGCGGAAAACATGCAGTTCCGGCTGGCCGCGTCGAAGACCATCGCCCGCCCGCAGTTCCGCGAACTGGCACCGCAGCAGTATCTCGACAACGAGTCGAACCGGACCTTCATCGGCAACCAGTTCCTCACCGACTCCGAACTGCTGAACTTCGAGGGCCGCTTCGAATGGTACCCCTCGCGCAACGACCGCGTCAGTCTTGCCGGCTTCTACAAGAAGATCGAGGACCCGATCGAGGCCGTCGCCATCGTGCAGGGCCAGACCTTCTTCACGACCTTCTCCAACGCGCCGGAAGCCACGCTGTTCGGCGGCGAGATCGAGCTGCAGAAATATTTCCCGCTCTATGACTGGGGCATCGAGGACGGCTTCCTGTCCAGCCGCAACTTCGTTGTCGTCGCCAACTACACCTACACCGACTCCGAAGTCAGCGTGGATGCCAGCGACACGGTCATCTCGAACCAGACGGGCCAGCCGATCCCGGCGACGACCTATTTCATCGACGGCGAGCCGCTCGTCGGTCAGTCCGACCATATCGCCAATCTTCAGATCGGCTTCGAGGACGAGGATTCGCTCTCGCAGCAGACCATTCTCCTCACCTATGCGTCGGAACGCGTGACCAGCCGCTTCACCGGCTCGCTGCCGGGCGGCGAACGCGTCGCCATTCCGTTCGTCGAAGATCCGGGCATCAATCTCGATCTGGTCATCCGTCAGGGCTTCGAGATCGGCGGTATCGGCTTTGAGGCGAAGTTCGAGGCCCGCAACCTTCTCGACGAGGACTATGAGGAGTTCCAGGAGCTCGGCAACAGCCGCATCGACCGGAACGTCTACGACCGCGGACAGAGCTACTCGCTCGGCCTGGCGGTGAACTTCTAGGCGGCGGCCTTCTGGAGGGACGTCGGACGGCCCGGCCGTCCTGATAGCTGAGAAGAGGGGCGGGAGTGCGGCGCACTCCCGCCCCCTTTCGGTTGCTCCGCCCGTCGCCGATCCGCTCGCGGCGGCAAGCGCAGGCTCAGGGCGCAGGCTCAGTGCGCGCAGGCGATGCAGCGGGTGATGGCCGGATCCAGCCGCAGCCGCCGATCCGCGATGAGGTCGCCGCACGACAGGCAGTGGCCATAACCCTCCGGATCGTCCTGCAGCCGCCGAAGCGCCGCTTCGATCCGCGCGAGTTCCTGCTGCCGCCGGCCGTCCTCCGCCCGGCTCATCGCCTGCTGCTGCATCGCGTCCATCCGGCTCAGCCGCCCGACCGCCTGCTGGTCGAGCCGCACCGGCGCCCGTGCCTCCTCGCTTGCTTCCGCGAGCTGCTGGAGCTCTTCGCGTCGCTCCAGAAGCAGGCGCTTTGCCTCCCCCGGTGCAAGGACCATCAGTTCTGCAGCAGGCCGATCGCAGCCGCGGTCATCGCCGCGGCCCCGGTGGTCACGGCGGTCTCACCGTCCACCCGGAAGAAGGGGGAATGATGCGAGGCGACGGGGTCGCCGCCATTCTTCTCGGCTTCCAGCTCCGCCGGCGGGGTTCCGCCCACACTGAAGTAGACACCCGGAACGTCGGTATTGGGCGCCACGAAATAGGCGAAGTCCTCCGCGCCCATGCCTTCGCGCGGCTGCTCCATCAGCGCATCGGGACCCAGTGCGGCTGCCAGCGCGCTGCGCACCCGCTGCGTCGCCGCCTCGTCATTCACGGTAACGGGCGTCGATTCAAAGCCGTATTTCACCTCGGGCAGGCGATCTTCGGGCAAGCCGTACATGCGCCCGACATTGGTCGCGATCCGTTCGATCCCGGCAATCAGCGTATCGCGCACCTCATTGTCGTCCGACCTCACCGTCAGCTGCAATTCGGCGGTGTCGGTGATGATGTTGTGCTTGAAGCCGGAATGGAAGCTGCCGACGGTCACCACACCGGGGTTCAGCGGCGCGATCTCGCGGCTCACCAGCGTCTGCAGCGCCATGACAATCGTCGAGCCGATCACGATCGGGTCCTTGCCCTTGTGCGGGCTGGCACCGTGCGCACCGACGCCGTGGATCGTGATGTCGACGCTGTCCGAGGACGAGGAGCTGATACCGGGGTCCAGCAGGATCTTGCCTGCCGGGACGCCTGCGGAGACATGCCAGGCGATGGCATAGTCGGGCTTCGGAAAGCGTTCGTACAGCCCGTCCTCCATCATCGCCTTTGCGCCGCCGATACGCTCTTCCGCCGGCTGCACGACGAAGAGCGCCGTTCCCGACCAGTCGTCGGTACGCTCGGCCAGCGCCTGCGCCGTCGCGACAAGCCCGGTGATATGGGTGTCATGGCCGCAGGCATGCATCACCGGCTTCACCACGCCGTCGATATCTTCCTGCGTCGCTTCGGATTCGTAGGGCAAGCCGCTATCTTCCTCGACCGGCAGGCCGTCCATGTCGGCGCGCAGAAGCACCGTCGGCCCCTCCCCGTTCCTCAGGATGCCGACGACGCCCGTTCCGCCGATACCTTCGGTCACCTCGAGACCGGCCGCGCGCAGTTCGGCGGCCATGCGCTCGGCCGTTTCGAACTCGCGAAAGCTCAGTTCCGGGTTCTGGTGGAAATGGACGAACAGCTCGTCGAGGCCGCCGTCCCATTTCGACTGCATGACCTCCTGCAGGTCGCCCGTCTGGGCAAGGGCGGGGGCCGCGCTGGCGGCAAGCAGAAGAGCGGCGAAAGATTTGAACATGACAGAAAGTCCCCCTCGAAAACGCGAACAGGGGCGAACAATAATCCCGCGCCGGGCCAAGTCCATCCCGCGCGTCAACTCGCCCGCTTTATCCTATGTAAAAGACTGAACTTTCGGAACTTTCGCGGCGTCTCAGGCGATGAAGAGCGAACATCTCTGAAAGTGCCTGCCCATGAGCTTCACGCAGTTGCATCCGCCCGTCCCGCTCGATGTCGAGGGTCGCGGCAAGGGCCTCGCCTTCGCCGTCATCGACTATGGTCCCGAACATAATCTGATCTGGGTCACCGCCATCGACGACACGGGCGAGATCTGGTGTGCGCCCAACCCGAAGGTGCGGATGCAGCGCAACTGGACGCTGGGCCGCGACATGCCCGCACCCGCTCCTCATGCCCCCTTCGGCGTCGCCGCCGAATAGCGCTCCCCGAGAATAGCTTACCCGAACAGCGCGCTTCAGGTCGCCGCCGCTAGTCGCAGTCGCCGACGCGCGTTCCCGTCGCTTCCGCGGTAATCGTCATGCGGCCCATCGGCCCGGCGTCCATCGTCACGACCGACGTCGTTTCATAGCTGTCGTCGGTATAGCTGCCCGACATCTCCATCCGGCCGCTGCCGCCTTGCGGGAAGTTGCAGACCGCGACGGCGTCCATCGTCCCGCCCTCCAGCGAGAACCGCTCATAGTCGCAGGCGCTTTCGCTCGACTTGACCAGGTTCTCGGGCGCGCTTTTCAGGTCCTCCGCCGTCACGCACTGCTGGTGCGACTGCGCCGGCCGGCTCATGATCCGCTGCTTGATCATGTTGGTCATCGCCTCGGGCATTGAGGACCCGCCAAGTTCGACGCCTGTCGTACGGCCCTCGACGTCCCACAGGCCCGGCTTCGGCATCGCCGCGGCGGCGCTCGCAGCGGCAGCGGAAATCAGCGCGGCGGATGCCAGGGCACCCGCGCTCGCGGTGAATGAGAAACGCATGAAACTCCTCCCCAGGATGTGCGGCGCCCGGTGCGGATCGCCTCGAATCGCTGGCGAGCTTCGCGCCGCATCCCCATATTGTCCAGATGGCCGATATCGCGATCAGAACCAGCGTCAACGACCCCGAGGACATGCCGGTCTTCCAGCCGCACCGGCCGGAACGCCCCGAGAAGTCGGAGGGCGGCCAGCGCTTCGAACTGGCATCGGACTATGAACCGTCGGGCGACCAGCCGCGCGCCATTGCCGAGCTGGTGGAGGGCATTCGCGACCAGGACGAGCGCAGCCAGGTGCTGCTCGGCGTCACCGGCTCGGGCAAGACCTTCACCATGGCGCAGATCGTGCAGGAGGTGCAGCGCCCCACGCTCGTCCTTGCGCATAACAAGATTCTCGCCGCGCAGCTCTACGGCGAGTTCAAGCAGTTCTTCCCGAACAATGCGGTCGAATATTTCGTCAGCTATTACGACTATTACCAGCCCGAAGCCTATGTCCCGCGCTCGGACACCTACATCGAGAAGGAATCCTCGATCAACGAGGCCATCGACCGGATGCGCCACTCCGCGACGCGCGCGCTTCTCGAGCGTGACGACGTCCTCATCGTCGCCTCGGTCTCCTGTCTCTACGGCATCGGCTCGGTCGAGACCTATTCGGCCATGACTTTCAAGCTGAAGAAGGGCGAGAGCGTCGACCTGCGCGAGGTGATGCGAAAGCTTGTCGCTCTTCAGTACAAGCGCAACGATACCAACTTCGTGCGCGGCTCCTTCCGCGTGCGCGGCGACACGCTCGAACTCTATCCCTCGCACCTCGAGGACATGGCCTGGCGCATCAGCCTGTTCGGCGACGAGATCGAGGAGATCGCCGAGTTCGACCCGCTGACGGGCGAAACCGGCGCGAAGATCGACAGTGTGAAGGTCTACGCAAACTCGCACTATGTGACCCCCGGCCCGACGCTGAAACAGGCATCCACCGCCATCAAGCACGAGCTTGCCGAGCGGCTGAAGGAGTTCGAGGCGGAGGGCAAGCTGCTCGAGGCGCAGCGCCTGCAGCAGCGCACCGAGTTCGACCTGGAAATGATCGCCGCCACCGGCTCCTGCGCCGGCATCGAGAATTACAGCCGCTTCCTCACCGGGCGCCTGCCCGGCGAACCGCCCCCCACCCTGTTCGAATATCTGCCCGACAACGCGCTTCTCTTCATCGACGAGAGCCACCAGACCGTGCCGCAGATCGGCGCCATGAGCCGCGGCGACTATCGCCGCAAGCTGACGCTCGCCGAATATGGCTTCCGGCTGCCGTCCTGCATCGACAACCGCCCGCTGAAGTTCGAGGAATGGGACGCCATGCGCCCGCAGACGACCTTCGTCTCGGCGACGCCCGGCAAGTGGGAGCTGGAACAGACCGGCGGCGTCTTTACCGAGCAGGTCATCCGCCCCACCGGCCTCATCGACCCGCCGGTCGAAATCCGGCCCGTGGAAAGCCAGGTCGACGACCTGATCGGCGAAATCCAGGCCACCACCGAAAAGGGCTATCGCACCCTGGTGACGACCCTCACCAAGCGCATGGCCGAGGACCTGACCGAATTCCTTCACGAGGCGGGGATCAAGGTCCGCTACATGCACTCCGACGTCGAAACGCTCGAGCGTATCGAGCTGGTGCGCGACCTCCGTCTGGGCGTCTACGACGTGCTCGTCGGCATCAACCTGCTGAGGGAGGGGCTCGACATTCCCGAAACCGGGCTTGTCGCGATCCTCGACGCCGACAAGGAGGGCTTCCTCCGCTCCGAAACCTCGCTCATCCAGACCATCGGCCGCGCCGCCCGCAATGTGGAGGGGCGCGTCATCCTCTATGCCGACTCGATTACCGGCTCGATCGAGCGAGCGCTGCGCGAAACCGATCGGCGGCGCGAAAAGCAGATCGCCTATAATCAGGAACATGGCATCACGCCGCGCACCATCGCCAAGAATATCGGCGACATCATCGCCATGGCCGATCCGTCCGGCGACCGCTCGGGCAAGGCGAAGGGTCTGCCCGGCGAGAAGAAGGACGAGGCGCCGGGCGCCGGTCACAATCTCCAAGCTTACATCAAGGAGCTGGAGGAGAAGATGAAGACGGCCGCCGCCGATCTCGAATTCGAGGCCGCCGCGCGCATCCGCGACGAAATCCGCCAGCTCGAAGCGGACGATCTCGGCCTTGCCCCCGACCTGCAGGTTGCCCGGCCAACCGGCCGCGCCACCGAAGGCAAGCCCGGCACGCGCAAGGATCGCTACGGCAAGACCCGCAAGCGCAAGATGGGAATCTAGCTTCTAGCGCACATGTCCCCGCCATGCGCCCGTGCCTTGAAACTCGGCCGGCCCTCCGCTTTAGTTGATGTGGGGCTCGGCGGGGACGGACATGAGTTGGAAGAAAGCGCGGCGGTACCACTCCCCCGCCTATTGGGTCGACCGCTTGTTCAGTTGGCGCAATCCGCGCCTGTTCCGCCTGCGAATCTGGCTCCGCATTCGCTGGCTCCGGTTCCGCGTCTGGCTCAAGGAGCCGAAGGGCACCGAGGTTCGACAGCACGTCAAACGCCCGCTGGCGCTCGCCCTGCTCGGCCCCGCCATTCCCGCCCTCACGATTTTCGTCCTGTGGATTTTCCTGCCTGAGCAGGTAGCAGGGGTAGGCCGCGCCTTCGACCGCCTCCTGACTGGTCCCGACGCGCCGGCACTTCAGTGGCGGGAGGCGGCGCAGCTTCTCCTTCTTCTTGTCGGCCTGCCCTCCGCCTTCATGCTCTGGTGGTTTCGCGACATCCATGTGAACCGGACGCTGGAAAACCAGCGCAAGGATGTGAACCTCAAGGAGTTTCAGGAAATTCAGGCGCGTGCTGCGGGTGCCCTCGATGACAAGCTGCCGCAACGTGCCCGAGAAACCATGCAGATCGCTGCCGTCCATCAGCTCAGTGGATTTCTCGCAGGCGAATATGGCGCCAGTTTCCAACGCCCGGCATGGGAGCTCTTGCGCGCAAATCTCATCGCAAGTTCGGAGCGGATAGGAACCCGGCATATCGCCGACCAAATCGCGGCGTGGCACCGCAACGAGGGCAGCCTGTCCGGAACGCCCGCGCAAGACTTACGGGCGTCTGTTCAGGAAGCCCTCCACAATCTGAACGACGACCGGGTGGGGGACGCGGAGCGCGCCCTTATTCACGATGCGTGGCCGCGCATATTTACGAAGACACGGCGCCTTTCACAGACTTGCTTTGATCGCATCGTTTTGCCGCGCGGTGCGTTACTCGCGTCGCGCGACTTGTCGCGGTGCTCATTTATCGGCGCGAACCTCCGCAGGGCGCATCTCGAGGGCGCGGACCTCGGCTGGGCGCATCTCGAGGGCGCGAACCTCGCCTGGGCGCATCTCAAGAGCGCGGACCTCTATGAAGCTCATCTCGAGGGCGCGGACCTCGGCTGGGCGCATCTCGAGGTCGCGAACCTCTGCGGGGCGCATCTCGAGGGCGCGAACCTCCGCAGGGCGCATCTCGAGGGCGCGAACCTCGCCTGGGCGCATCTCGAGGGCGCGGACCTCGGCTGGGCGCATCTCGAGGGCGCGAACCTCATCGGGGCGCATCTCGAGGGCGCGAACCTCCGCAGGGCGCATCTCGAGGGCGCATATTTCGACGCAAATACCGCGCTCGGAAAGGGGTGGGATCGGCTCGACGATTGGCAGCGCATAGCTGTCTGGCAGAAATGGACTGACGCGGGTGCGATCATGGTCAATGCCGACGGACACCCTCTCCCCATCGGTTGACGACGCGCGGCGCGTGCAGGATAGCCGTGGCTGAACTTGCACATATCCGGGGGTTTCACTGCATGACCGTTCGCCGCCTTCTTCTTGCCGGGGCGCTGTGTGCGCTTGCGCCCGCCCTGCCCGCCGCCGCGCAGGACACGCCCGCCGCGTCCGACGCCAATGCCGCCGCGCCGCGGGAGATCGACCCGCAGGTGAAGGCGAAGACGATGACCGGCACCTTCGGCGGGGAGCGGATCACCTACACCGCCACCATCGGCGAGACGGTGCTCGAGGCGAAGGACGGGAAGCCCGAGGCGGTGATCGTCACCACCTCCTATGTGAAGACGCCGCGCGACGCCTCGCGCCCGGTCTTTTTCCTGTTCAACGGCGGTCCGGGGTCGGGCTCGGTGTGGCTGCAGATGGGCGCCTTCGGTCCGAAGCGCGTCGCCATCCCCTCGGACGCGCGCGACGACGGCGCGCCGCCCTATCCGCTGGTCGACAACCCGGCCAGCCTGCTCGACGTCGCCGACCTCGTCTTCATCGACCCGCCGGGCACCGGCTTCAGCTACCTGACCGAGGGCACCGACCCGGAGAAATATTACGGCCTGACCGAGGATGCCGAGGCGGTCGCCGCCGTCATCCGCCGCTGGCTGAACGACAATGGCCGCTGGAACAGCCCCAAATTCCTCGGCGGCGAGAGCTACGGCACCACGCGCACCGCGACCGTCGTCAACGAGCTTGAAGGCTCCACCTTCAACGATGTCGGCCTCAACGGCCTCATCCTCATCTCGACCATTCTCGACTTCGCCGCGCGCGAGCCCACGCCGGGCAACGAGATGGCCTATATCGTCACCCTGCCCAACATGGCGACCGCCGCCTGGTATCACGGCAAGGTGGAGGCGCCCTCCGCGCCTGCGATCGCCGAGGAGGCGCGCCGCTTCGCCATCGGCCCCTTCGCGGCCGCGCTTCTGAAGGGACAGGACCTTCCCGCCGCCGAGCGCGCCGCCGTGCGCGCGGAGCTGTCACGCCTCACCGGCCTCAGCGAGGAATATCTCGACTATGCCGACCTGCGCGTGACCGCGCCGCGCTTCTACAAGGAGCTGCTGCGCGACCGGCGCCTCACCATCGGCCGCCTCGATTCACGCTATACCGGCAGCGACTATGACAATGCCGGCGAATATCCCGACAACGATCCCAGCTTCTACGGCATCGACGCGGGCTACACCGCCGCGATCAACAGCTGGACGCGCGAAACGCTCGGCTTCGAAACCGACCGCGAATATCAGGCGATCGGCCGCGATCCGGGCCGGCAGTGGAACTGGTCGCTCGAGGGTCAGGGCCGAAACGCCTATCTCAACGTGGCACCCTATATCGGCCGCGCGCTGCGCGAAAATAGCGGCCTTGCCGTCTTCGCGGCGCAGGGCTGGTACGATTTCGCGACGCCCTTCTTCGGCGCCGAATATTCGCTCAACCGTACCGGCATCCCGCAGGACCGGATCGAGTGGCATTATTACGACGCCGGGCACATGATGTATGTGCGCGACGAGGACCGGGCGAAGCTGTCGGACGACATCCGCGCCTTCATTCGCAAGCAGCAATAGCCGCGCGGGCGGGGGACAGGTCCGCAGCGCTTGCCGCCGGGCCGCCCCCTCCTCGCCCCCGACCGCACACTGAACGCATCACTGGACGCGCCGCTGAACGCATCTGAACCTGGCGGCGCCTCGGCGGTTGGTGCGGCAAACGTCTCATCCTCCCCCTGTCCAGGAAGGTCTCTGCATGTCCGCCTCCTCCCCGCCCGCCACCGTCTTCGGCTCGCGTCTGCTCGTGTCCCGCGCCGATATCGCTTCGGCAAAGGTGGACGCTGCGGGCGAGGCGCCTGACCCGGGCGAGGGACGGGCCCTGTTCCGCGTCGAAAGCGCCGCGCTCACCGCGAACAACGTCACCTATGCCGCCATGGGCGAGGCGATGGGCTATTGGCGCTTCTTCCCGGCGCCCGAGGGCTATGGCACGCTTCCGGTCTGGGGCTTTGCCGAGTGTACCGCCTCGGACGTCGACGGGATCGAGACGGGCGACCGCTTCTACGGCTACTGGCCGCTCGCCGAATTTCTGCTGGTCGAGGCCGACAAGGTCACCGCGAACGGCTTCTTCGACCCGTCCGAGCATCGCCAGGGCCTCGCCGACGCCTATAACCAGTATAGCCGCCGCGAGCGCGCGGCAGACCGGGCCGAGGACGCCGCAGAGGCCGAGGCGATCGAGGCGCTGTTCCGGCCGCTGTTCACCACCGGCTGGCTGATTGCCCGTGCCATGCACCGGGCCGCCGACTACGGCGCGGAGCAGGTCGTCCTGTCGAGCGCGTCGTCGAAGACCGCGCAGTCCGCCGCCTGGACCTTCGGCGCGCGCGGGGAGGGTGAGGACCGTCCCGACCTGATCGGCCTCACCTCACCCGCCAACGCCGATTTCACGCGCGCGACCGGGCTCTACGACAGCGTCTGCACCTATGACGGGCTGGCGGAGATCGCCGGCGACCGGCCGACCGTCTATATCGACTTCGCCGGTGGAACGGAGCTTCGGCGGCAGGTGCACGAGCGCTTCGGCCCGCGCCTGAACCGCTCGATCGCCGTCGGCGCGACGCAGTGGGACGAGATGCGCCTCGGCGCCGAGATGCCGCCGCCCGAACCGAAGATGTTCTTCGCCCCCGATGCCATCGACGACGAAATCCGCACCTTCGGGCGCTCGGGCTATGCCAAGGAGCTGGAGGACGGCTGGAGCGCCTTTGCCGACTGGGTACGCCCGCACATCTCGGTCCGCACCGTCGAGGGGCTCGACGCGGCGGCCGAGGCCTACCGCGATCTTGCCGCGGGCCGTGTCGAGGGCAGCTCGGGGCTCATCGTCCGGCCCTAGCGGCCGGCAAGCCGCCGATCAGGAGGAGGTGCCGACCCGGCCCGTTACCGTCGTTTCGGGCGGCTCGGTCAGGCCGAACTCCTGCATGCGCTGCCGGTAATTTTCCTGATAGGCCTCGACCTCGGCGAAATGCTCCTGGAAGATGGCTTCCATCTGCGCCAGCGACGCCAGCGCATAGGCGTCGAGGCCGTCCGCGCTCAGAGCCAGCGCCTCGGTCAGGTTGCGCCGCGCCATCGGGCAGAAGGTGCCGAGCGTGCCCGGCCGCGCAAAGTGATTGTACAGCGAGGTCATGTGGGTATCGCGCACGCGCGGCCCGTCGCCGCCATGCTCGCGGCGGAACTTCGCCTCGATGGCGCTGTTCGCGTTGCGCAGCGGCTCGGCGAAGGTCTTGATGAACTCGTTATATTGCGGCGCCAGGTCGTACCCCGGCAGGTGCCGGCAGCTCAGCGCGGCGACGTTGAGCGCGGAGCGGAAATGGAACAGCTGCTCCAGCGGGCCGATGTCGCTGTTCGGCGTCTCGTACCCGCCCGCCGCGGTCTTCGGCGGCAGCTCCATCGCGAAATAATAGGGATCGGGCGGCTCCAGCGTCGGTGCCGGAGCGGGCGGCGGTGGCGGCGGAGGTGGCGGCGGCGCGGGCGGCTCAGGCTGGCTGCAGGCCGCCAGGCCCAACATGGCGATTCCGACGCACAAACCCCAGCGCATACCCTACTCCTTGCCGCGCGGCCCCAAGTCACTTGCGGTCCGGCCTCGGATGGACAGACGCCGGTCGCGTCACCGACCTCTCAGCATCCCCGCAATTACGCAAGTCTGAACCGCGCCGCATGCAGGGCGTTCATGTAGTTGACAACTCGCCGCCCTCCCGCAGGTCTATGTAGATGAACCGTCTGTTTCCCGGCCTCTCGCGCCTTTCCGGTTATCGCGGTCAGGACCTTGTGTCGGATGTGGTGGCGGGGGCGATCCTTGCCGTTCTCCTGGTGCCGCAGGCCATGGCCTACGCACAGCTTGCCGGCTTTCCGCCGGAAACCGGCCTCTACACCGCCATTGCCCCCGCCTTTCTCTACGCGCTGTTCGGCACGTCGAACCATGTTTCCGTGGGACCGGTGGCGCTCGCGTCCATCCTTGCCGGCGATGCCGCGGCGCGGTCCGGCCTGCCGCTGATGCAGGCGGCGGAGATCGTCGCGCTCGAAACGGGCATCATGCTCCTCTGCCTCGGGGCGCTCGGTCTCGGGCGGCTCGTGAACTTCGTTTCGGAGCCGGTGCTGCTCGGCTTCCTGGCCGCGATCGCCATCCTCATCGGCGTCAGCCAGCTCGGCGCGCTCCTCGGGCTCGAGGCGGAGCGCGGCGGAACGCTCATATCCATGATCGACGGGCTTCTCGCCGCCCCCGGCGGCATAGACGGCTGGACGCTTGCGATTGGCGCGGCCGCCCTCGCCCTTCTCCTGCTCGCGGACCGCTTCGCCGAAATCGTCCTCTGGCGCATGGGGGTCCACCCGCCCTGGCGCACCGCGCTTGCAAAGTCGGTCCCCTTTCTCGTCATGGTGCTTGCCGCCGTCGCCGCCGCGCTCGTTCCCAACGTGGCGACGGTCGAGCGTCCGCCCTCCAGCCTTCCGCCCATTTCGCTGCCGCCTCTCGATCCGCAGCCCTGGATTTCGCTGCTGCCCGCCAGTGCGATCATCGCGATCGTCATCTTCGTGACGGGAACGGCGGTGGCCAAGTCGCTCGCCGGACGCAACCGGCAGGCGCTCAGCTCCAGCGGCGAGTCCATCGCGCTCGGCGCGGCGAGCGTGGCGTCGGGCCTTACCGGAGGCTTCGTCCCGGGCGTCAGCCTCAGCCGCTCCGCTCTTGCCAATGAAAGCGGCGCGAAGACCTCCTTCTCCTCCGCCTTCGCTGCCCTCATCGTGCTCGGCGTTCTCCTCACTCTCGCCGGGCCGCTCAGCCTGCTGCCCGAGGCGGCTCTGGCCGCGCTCGTCATGTCCGCGGTTGCGGGGCTGGTGAAATGGGACGAGATCCGCAGCGTCTTCCGCCATTCGCGCTTGGAGGCGGCGATCATCGTCCTCACCTTCGGCGCGACGCTGCTCCTTGGCATCCAATGGGGTCTCGGCATCGGCGCGCTGGCGGGCATCGCTGGCTTTCTCTGGGCGTCCAGCCTGCCCCGCGTGACCCGCCTCGGCTATCAGGAAGAGGCGCATCACTACCGTTCGGTGGACCGCGACGAGGTGGAAGTGAATTCGCTGCCGGTGCTCGTTCTGCGCATCGACCGGTCGCTCTTCTTCGGCAATGTCGGCCGCTGCGAGGACGAGCTTCTGCGCCTGATCGCCAAACATCCCGATGCCCGCTGCCTGCTCATCGACATGAAGGGTGTGAACGACATCGATGCGAGCGGCCTCGCAATGCTCGAGCGGCTCGTCTCGAACCTTGAGGAAAAGGACCTGAACGTCGGTTTTGCCGTGTTAAAACGACCGTTGCAGCGCTCGTTCGAACGCAGCCTCGAACTCAGGCCATGCAATATCTACGAGGATGTTGAGAAAGGGGTCGAAGCCATGCGCGCGGAATGCCGCAAACGCGACCGCTCGGATGTCACCGAGCTCATGGCCTCGAACCGGGTGGCGGGCTACTGAAACGCCGGTCGGCGGTTAAAGCCGCGACGGAAGCTGGAACTCGCCGTGCATCAGCGTGCAGCCAACGCCCGTCCGCACCAGCACGCCGACCAGCCGTGGATCGTCGAGTTCACGCAGCTTGGCTTCCACCTCGCCCATTGTCATCGATCGCAATTCCGCCTCGCCTTGGGCCGCGGTCGCGGCCAGCGACGCCAGCTTGGTCCAGTCGTCCTCGGTCAGCGGCTCCAGCCCTTCGCCGATACACTGGGCGTGGGGCTGCGCGAGACCCCGCGCTCCCAAGGCGAGTTCGATATCCTCGGCCGTCGGTTTGCATGCGGTCAGCGCGATTCCGGCCAGCACGGCCAACGCAACTGCCTGAACAGATTTTCTGGACATTATCCCTCGACCGCCTGCGAGCCCCGAAAGCTCGCCGAATAGTCGACCGAGACTGAACGGCCGATGAGCGCTGCCGGCTTAGCCCGAGATGACGCAGCCGGCTGCGGCGCGGCCCATCACGGCAACGATCTCGCTGTCGCCGATGCCGCCGAAGCGGTCCGCCACGTCGCCAACGGTGATATCGTCGAAATCGTCGTCCAGCGCTTCGGAAAAGTCCGCTACCCGGCGAAGCTGCGATCCCGACAGATTGTCGACCATGCGCTCGGCCATGCAGTCGCTCAGGCCGCCCGGCAGGCCCAGGTCGGTCAGGCCGCGCGCGATCTTTGCCTCCTGCGTATTGGCGCACGCACCCAGCGCCGCTACGGCGCCCACCAGCAGCAGTTTCGGAAGATATTTCATCGGCCGGTCCCTTTTGTCGTTCGTCGAAGGGATAACGTGCCGCGCCCTGAATGGGTGCAAAGCGCCTCCCGGCGATGCTATATCGCGCGCATGCCGCTCTGGTCCGGACTTCTTCTCACCCTCGCGACCGTCCTTCTCATGGAGGGCTTCGCCTATGGAATGCATCGCTGGGTGATGCACGGTTTCCTCTGGTCGCTGCACAAGTCACACCACGAGCCGCGTCAGGGGATCTGGGAGGCGAACGACTGGTTCGGCGTGATCTTCGCCGTGCCGTCCATCCTTCTCATCTTCCTCGGCACCCAGACCTCGCTGTGGACCGGGCTTGCGTGGATCGGCCTCGGCATCGCCCTCTACGGCCTCATCTATTTCGTGTTCCACGACTGGCTGGTGCATGAGCGGCTGCCAAGCCGCTTCGTCCCGAAGTCGGCCTATATGAAGCGCATCGTGCAGGCGCATAAACTCCACCATGTCGTGAACACCAAGCATGGCACCGTCAGCTTCGGCTTCCTGTGGGCGCCCCCCGTTTCGGTCCTGAAGGCGCAGCTCGCCGAAAACCGGAAGCGGGGCGAGGCCGGCCTGCGCGCGCCGCGCGGACCCTCGGCGGCCTGAGCAGTCCGTGAACGGCCCGGGGGACCGGCCGCTCGTTCGCGGCGCCAACCGGCTGTTTCCGTGGTTGTGGGACCGGGGCTACGCGCCGCCGCCACAAACGACCCCTGACCGCGTGATGGAGGAGGCGGCCGCACGGACCGGGCTGTCCGACTTCGGCGATCGGGCCTTCACCAGCGCGCTCGATGTCCTCTGCCGGGCGCAGGAAGAGGAAAGCGGGCTGACCCCGCTTGGCCGTGTCGTCGCCCATGGCGGACTGGTTCAGGCCCTCTCCCAGCGGCTTCTCGCGGTCGAGTGGCTGAAGCGTCATCCCGAAATCGCCGACGTTCCCCTGGCCTCGCCAATTATCGTTCTCGGCGGCATGCGGTCGGGCACGACGCGCCTCCACCGCCTCCTTGCGCTCGACCCGCGTCTCTCCGCCACGCGCTTCTTCGAGGGGCAGTTTCCGGCGCCGCCTCTTGGCTTCTCGCGCGGGGGCCGCGACCTTCGCCCGCTGAAGGCGCGCGCCTTTCTTGCCGGCAGCGACCTTGCCAATCCCGCGCTGCGAAAAATCCATCCCATGCGCCCGCGGGAGGCGGACGAAGAGCTTCCGATGCTCGAGCTGTCGATCTGGGGCGCGCAGATAGAGGCGCAGCGGCCGGTCCCCTCTTTCCGCAGCTGGAGCGAAACCGCCGACGCACGCCCCGCCTACCGTTTCCTGAAGTCGCTGCTGCAATTGCAGACCTGGCTGCGCGGCGAGGACGGATCGCGCCCACATATTCTGAAGACTCCGCAATATAGTCAGGACCTTGCGGCCCTCCTCGAGGTGTTTCCCGACGCGCGCATCGTCGCCATTCACCGAGATCCGGCGCGCATGACGGCGTCCGCCGCCTCGCTGGCCTGGAACGTCATGGCGCTCGTCTCGGGCACGGTCACGAAGGACTGGTGCGGACACGAATGGCTGCACAAGACCGCCTATCGCGAACGCACGGCCGCCGCGGTACGCGCGGCCAATCCGCATGTGCCCGCGATCGACGTCAGCTTCGCGGACATGAACGCGGACCCGATCGAGGTCATGCGGCGCGTCTACGGCTTTCTGGGTCTCGGCTGGTCCGAAGAGGTCGAACGCCGGCAGCAGTCCTGGCTCGCAAGATCCCGGCGGCGCGGCGATCATGGCCGGCACCGCTATTCGCTTCAGGAATTCGGCCTGACCGAGCGCGACATTGCTGCGGCTTTCCCCTCGCGCAGCCCTGCCTGACTGCGCCGCCGCGCCGGCAGCCGCCACCACGGCTCGCCGGGGTACAGGTGATGCTCGTGATGATAGCCGCCGAAGTGAAAGCAGGTCAGTGCCGACAGCCAGTCGGGCAGCTCGCTCGACCGTGCACGGTGCCGGTCGGGAAATGCGCTGCGGCCTTGCCGATGCGGCAGATAGGTGCCGAAGGTGAACAGCTGCAACAGCGCCAGCAGCGCCGGCACGGCCCAGAACAGCACGATATTCTCCAGCCGCGCGCCCAGCGCCAGATAGGCCAGCGCGACCAGCGTGATCCGCCCGATCTGACCATGGGTGTAATAGGTTGCGAAGAAACGCTTCAGCCAGGGCCAGAATCGGCGCGGATTGTCCGCGTTGAAATCCGGGTCGTGCGCGGTGCCGACATGCTTGTGATGGGCGAAATGCTTGGGCGCCAGCCGGTCGTAGCTCAGGCCGGCATAGATCATCAGCGCGATCCGGCCGATGCCCCGCTGCATATGGGGAAGGCCGGGCGCCAGCGACCCGTGCATCGCGTCATGGGCAGTAATGAACAGTCCCGTCGACAGCCAGGCCTGCAACAGGATCAGCGCCGCTGCGAGACCCGCCGGCTCGGCGCGCAGGTCGAAGGCGAAGATGGCGAGGAGATGCACCGCCAGCCAGCCGGTGATGATCGCCGCCGCGATGGCGAGCCCGATCCGCGTCTGTGCCGTCCGGCTCACGGTGTCCCGCGTCCGGCCGCGCTCTCGATACCGCCGCCCTGCTCGGCTTCCGCAGCCGCCATCAGCGGCGCGGGCTCGCGCCAATGTTCGGACGTCTCGAAGCGCCACAGGTCGCCGCGCCCGCTCAGCGGCACCGGCACCGGGTCCGCCTTCGCGTCCTGCCGCGCCGCTGCGAGCATGCCCAGCTTCTCGAACAGGCCGGTCCGCTGGCGCTCGTCCCAGGCTTCCGGCCCCGCATCGCGGATATGGTCGCCGATGGCGCGGTACACTTTCTTGGCCGTCAGCACGGCCCACGCGGCCTCGAAGGGCAGATGCGTGGCGCCCGCCTTCGCGCTGGCATAATAGCGGTCGGCAAGGCCGAGCATCCGCTCGGTCACATGGCTCAGCGCCAGCCGGTTCTCCGGGCGCGCATGTTCGCCGGGCGACAGGTTTTCCCGCACCAGCCACTCGGTCGGCAGGTAGCACCGGTCGCGCGCGGCATCCTCGACCACGTCGCGGCAGATATTCGTCAGCTGGAAGGCGATGCCCAGATCGGCGGCGCGGGCCAGCACCTCCTTGTTGTCAGCCTCTACTCCCATGACGATCGCCATCATGCGGCCCACGACGCCGGCGACATGCTCGCAATAGTCGAGCACGTCCTCGATCGTGCGGTAGCGCCGGTCGTGAACGTCCATGGCAAAGCCGTGCAGGTGGCGCAGGGGCAGCTGGTGGGGCAGGCCGCACTCCAGCGCGACCGCGCCGATCGCGGCAAAGGCTCCCGTTTCGCTTGCCGGGTCGTCCAGTCCCGCCTTCGTGCGCCGGCGCAGGATGTCCAGCCGCTCCGCCGGCTCCAGGTCGCTTTCGACCTCTCCCATGCCCAGATGCTGGCCGTCGATCACGTCGTCGCAGTGGCGGCACCAGGCATAGAGCAGGCGCACGCGGCGTTTGGTCTCCGCATCGAACAGGCGGGAGGCGAGGGCGAAGCTCTTCGACCCCTTCGCGATCGAGCGAGCGGCCCATTTGTCGAGATCGGCGGACGTCATCCTTCGGCCCTAGCAAGAGGCCCGCCTCTCAGCGAGGGGGCAAATCCGCCCCGGCGCGGTGCGGGCAGACCGCGGCGCGGCCCGGCAGCCCGCCGGCTGCGGCTCAGGCGAAGTCGCTGCGCATCAGCTTGGCGGTCGCCTTCGCGCTGCCCACAACACCCGGAATGCCCGCACCCGGATGGGTACCGGCGCCGCAGAAATACAGGTTCTTCAGCTTGTCGTCGCGGTTGTGGACGCGGAAATAGGCGCTCTGCCACAGCACCGGCTCCAGGCTGAAGGCGCTGCCCAGATGGGCGTTCAGCTCGCGGCTGAAATCCTTCGGCGTGAAATGGTGCCGCACGGCGATCTTCTGTCTCAGGCCCGGCAGCAGATGCTCTTCCAGATAGGCGAGGATCGTGTCGCCGTAGCGTGCCGCCATCTCGTCCCAGTCGCCGGTGAAGTTGCCCATATGCGGCACCGGCGCCAGCACGTAGAAGGTCGAGCAGCCCGGCGGCGCCAGGTCGGGATCCGTGGCCGTCGGATGGTGCAGGTAGAGCGAGAAGTCCTCCGGCAGCTCCTTCGCGCCGTAGATCTCGTCCAGCAGGCCCTTGTAGCGCTCGCCGAACAGGATGCTGTGGTGCGGCACGTCGGGATAGGGATCCTCGACGCCGAAATAGAGGACGAACAGGCTGGGCGAATAGCTGCGCTTCGCCAGCGCCCGCGCCGCCTTCATCCCGCGCGGGTGGTCCTTCAGCAGGTCGGCATAGGTGTGGACGATATCGGCATTCGATCCGACCCCGTCGACGCGCAGCCGCGTGCCGTCCTCCAGGATGACGGCGCTCACCCGGTCGCCTTCGGTTTCGAAGCGCTCCGCACCGTTGCCGGTGATCAGCTCTCCGCCCAGGTCCTCGAACAGCTTGGCGAGCCCGCGCACCAGCGCATGGGTTCCGCCCTTCGGGAACCACACGCCGCCTTCCTTCTCCAGCTTGTGGATGAGGGCATAGATCGCGCTCGTCTTGTACGGATTGCCGCCGACCAGCAGCGTGTGAAAGCTGAACGCCTGGCGCAGCTTCTCGTCCTTTATATAGCGCGAGACCATCGCATAGACGCTGCGGAACGCTTCGTAGCGCATCAGCGCGGGCGCCGCCGAGATCATCGACTTGAAGTCGAGAAACGCCTCGTGCCCCAGCTTCTCATAGCCTTCGCGGTAGACATGCCCGGCATAGTCCAGGAACTTCGCATAGCCTTCGACATCGGCGGGGTTCAGCTTGCCGATCTCGCTGAACAGCAGCTCCTCGTCATTGGTATAGTCGAAGGTCGTGCCGTCTTCCCAGAACAGCCGGTAGAAGGGCTGGACGGGCAGCATGTCGACATAGTCCGCCATGCTGCGCCCGGCGCCGGCGAACAGCTCCTCCAGGCAGGGCGGGTCGGTGATGACCGTCGGCCCGGCGTCGAAGACGTAGCCCTCCCGCTCCCAGACATAGGCGCGGCCGCCGATCTTCTCGCGCCGCTCGACCAGCGTCACCTCATGCCCATTCGTCTGCAGCCGGATGGCAAGGGCAAGGCCGCCGAACCCCGCCCCGATTACCGCCAGTTTCGCCATGTTTATCCTTTCGCCCGCCAGCGCGGCCGCCATCTGATGCTCGGGATCGACTTTGCCAGCACACCGAGCGCCTTGCCGACCGGCACCGGGGGCCGGCCCGACAGGATGCGCGCCTTGTCCCCGGCCGTCGACCGCGCCGCATAGAACCGCTCCACCACGCCTTCGTCGAGTGCGTAGAAATGCTGCAGGGTGCGGTAGCGCTCGGCGGGCGACGCCGCCTCGAACATCATGCGGTTGAGCAGACGGTAGAAGCCGCGCTCGTTCCAGCGCTCGACGCTGTGATCGCGCAGCGTACGGTAGAGCGCGCGCGCGTCGAGGCGCGGCTGCGACTTCACCATATCGGCGACATCGACCGCGTCGGGCCAGCTATAGCCCGTGACCGGATGGAACAGCGCCGCCGCCATACCGGCGCGCGGGACGGGCGCGGGCTCGTCGTTCCAGAAGGCTTCGATGTCGCCGTCCAGCGCGATCGGCAGGATGCCGCTTTCGGTGCGCACCCGCTCGAACGCGCCGATGTCCATGCCCGCGATATAGTCGTCGATGCGCCCCATGACCTCGGCTTCGTGCAGCTCCGGGCCGTCGGCATAATAGGTGTCCTCGACCAGCAGGCGCGTTTCGCTGAACGGAAGGACGTAGACGAAGCGGTAGCCGCCGATCTGCGGGACCGAGGCGTCCATGATGACCGGCTTCGTCCGGCCATGCGGCACGCGGCACTCGATCTCGACCCCGAGGAATTTCTGATAGGCCAGCTTCAGGTGGCGCGAGCTTTCATGCCCGCGGCAGTCGATCACCGCCCTCGCTTCCAGCACCCGCCCGTCCGCCAGCCGCACCAGCGTCGGCGTCAGCTTGTCGATCTGCGTGTCGGTCATGACCGCCTCTGCCGGCAGGCGCGCCCTGACGGCGCTGTCGAGAGATGCCGAGCGCACACTCGCATAGGGCGTCGAAACTTCGCGGGCATAGGCGGGAAAGCGGACCTTGTAGCCGCCCTCCCAGCGATGGTCCTGCAGTTCGCGCGTCCACATCGCCTGCGGCCCGCGCACGTCGGTCGCGAAGCTCGACCAGATCTTGTCTCCCCCGAGCGGGCTGCCGCCCTCGACGATCCCGACGCTAAGGTTGGGGCGCGTATCGGCCAGACGCAGCGCGATCAGACCGGCCGCAAGGCCGCCGCCGGCGAGAAGGATATCGAAATCGTGCATCGCTGCCCGCCTAGCCGGTTTGTCCCGCCTGACAAATGGCTGGTGCGCGGCTAGAGTCGCGCGAAACGCCGCATGCCGCGGCGGCTGGAGGATCGCTCGCCATGGGCCGCATGGTCATCGTCGCCTACCGCGCAAAGCCCGGCTGCCGGGACAGGCTGCTCGGGCTGCTCGAGGATCATGTGCCCTTCCTGCGCCGCCACGGCCTCGCCACGGAGCGGAAGCCTCTTCTCATGGAGGCCAGACGCGATGTGTTCGTGGAGGTCTTCGAGTGGCGCGACGGCGGCATCGACCGCGCCCACGAAGATCCCGATGTCCAGCGCCTCTGGGACCGCTATGCGCAGGTTTGCGACTATGTCCCTCTGAAGGAGCTGCCGGAGGCGGCGGAGATGTTCGCGGAATTCAATCCGGTCGACTGGTAACCCGTGCAGCTGTCTCTCTTCCTTGCCGCGGCGGTGTTCCTGACGCTGGTGATCGGTCTGCGCTACCTCGCCGTGGCGGGCGTGTTCGCCTGGCTGACCGCGCGCAGGCGTCCGGGCCTTCACGGCTCCGAACGGTCGCGGCGTCAGCAGCGGCGCGAGCGGCGCTGGTCGCTTCTCAGCGCCCTTATCTATGCCGTGCCTGCCGCTGCTGCTCTGGCGGCCTATCGCAGCGGCGGCACCGCCATTTATGCCGACGCCAACGCCTATCCACTCTGGTGGCTGCCGCTCTCCGTCCTCGTCTATCTGTTCCTGCACGATACATGGTTCTACTGGACGCACCGGGCCATGCATGCGCGGCGCCTGTTCCCGGTCATGCACAAGGTTCATCATGACAGCCGCCCGCCGACGGCGTGGGCGGCGATGAGCTTCCACTGGACCGAAAGCCTTTCGGGCGCGTTCCTCATCCCTGCGCTCAGCTTCGTCATCCCCATCCATCTGGGCGCGCTCGCCGTCGTTCTGGCCGTCATGACGCTGTTCGGCACGACCAATCACCTGGGATGGGAGATTTTCCCACGGCGCCTTGTTCATGGATCGTTTGGAAAGATCGTGATAACTGCGTCACATCACCACAGGCACCACAAGGACTATGGGTCGAATTTCGGGCTCTATTTCCGGTTCTGGGACCGGCTCATGCGAACGGATACGGGGGTATCGGGGGATTTTGGCCGTGAAGAACGCGAAGCGCGCAGCCGTGCGGACCGCCGCCGCCTTGGCGGTGGGGACGTTGGCGATGGGACTGGCTCCGGCGCCGGGTCCGAACCCGGCCCCGCCCCGGCCGAGTGACCTCGCAGACGCCACGCTGCACCTGACGGTCGAAGGGCTGCGCGCACCGCGCGGGACGCTTCGCCTTTGTGTGTGGGACAGCGCCGAAGGGTTTCCCGAATGCAAGCCCGGCGTGAACGCGCGCCGCATCGCGGTGAAGGCCGCCGACGAGACCGTCGAATTGGACATCGAGTCTCTCCACTCGGGCAGCTACGGCATCTCGATCATCCATGACGAGAATGACAATCGCCGCCTCGACAAGGCGCTGTTCGGCCTGCCGACAGAGGGCGTCGGCTTTTCCAACGACGCCTCCGCGCCCTTCGGGCCGCCGTCCTTCCGGCGCGTCCGCTTCGACGTCGCGGGCGATACCGCGCAGACTATCCGGCTCAAATATTATCTCTAGGCCGCCCTGCGCGCCAACCCTGCCCCCTAATTTCGCCGCACCCAACTCTCCTGTCCGGTAACCCTTTCGTACCCGCGCTCGAACCTGACGTCTGGGCGAAGAGCGAGTAGGAGAGCTTTGATGGACATGTCTGCCGGACGCGCGGCCCAGCTGACCGCCGTGCTTCTCGTCTCGCTCGTCGCGACGCAGATCGTCTATGTGGCGCTGTCGGCGTCGGGCGCCGATATCGATCGCCGCATCATCTGGGGCGCGGAGACGGTCTTCTCCCTCCTGATCGTCGCCTTCGCCGCAGGTCCCTTGGCGCACGGCAGTCGCTTCGCCGCCGCCTGGGCGGCGATTTCAGGTGCGGGACTTCTCAATGTGATCCAGCTCGCCATGGGCATCGCCATGTTCGGCCCGCTATTCGGCGGGGGCCAGCCGCTCGCCCCGGTCGCGCAGACCGTCGCAGCCGCCGCCTTCTTCATTCTCTACGCAGGCAAGTTCCTGTTCGGACTCGCTGCCCTTCTCATCGGCTCGGCCGCTGCCAGGGAGGGCGCAGGGCTGACCAGGATTGCCGGCATCCTCGCAGCGATTTCCGGTGCCGCCGCGCTCCTTTTCACCACCGTCGCCATGGCCTTCGGCCGCTCCGCGATCGAGGCGGCGCCCGGCGCCAGCGGGACGGCGGCCATGTTCTTCCTGGCGCTCATCCTCCGCTTCGGTGCCGGTCCGCGCGGCGATGCGTCGGCCTGACGGACGCAGCTCTGCGAACGACCCACTGCTGGCGCCGACACTAGCGGTAGGCGGAGTTTCGTGCGCCTCCTCCCCAAGCCAATAGGTCGGCAACTGGTTTTGATTTCGGTCAAGATCGGGCCCGCACGGTCGGCGCACCATCGCCGCAAATCGCCGGGCCGCAATACCGGCCGTATCGGCAGAGGAGGAAGCAGCCATGACCCAGCAGCAGGCGCAGAGCGCCGGAACCACCCAGCATGTAGATGTCCTGATTGTCGGCGCCGGCATTTCCGGTATCGGATCGGCCTATCACCTGCAGGACCAGTGTCCTGAGAAAAGCTATGTCGTGCTGGAGGCGAAGGAGACTTTCGGAGGCACCTGGGAAACGCACAAATATCCCGGGGTCCGGTCCGATTCGGACCTCTACACCTTCGGCTACCGCTTCAAGCCGTGGGTCGGCGCACCGGTCGCCTCGGGTGAGGAGATCCTCAAATATATGGGCGAGGTGATCGCCGACAACGGCATCGACGAGCATATCCGCTACGGCCACTACATCACCCGCTGTTCCTTTTCGCGCGACACGAACCTCTGGACCGTCGAGGCGAAGACGAAGGATGGACCTGTCACCTTCACCTGCAACTTCCTGTGGATGTGCCAGGGCTATTACGACCATGAAGAACCCTACGTCCCCGACTGGAAGGGGCTGGCGGATTACCAGGGCGAGTTCGTCCACGCCCAGCTCTGGGACCCGGACACCGACTATAGCGGCAAGCGCATCGTCGTGATCGGTTCGGGCGCGACGGCCGCCACGGTCATCCCGGCGTTCGCCGAGAAAGCCGAACATGTGACGATGCTGCAGCGCTCGCCCACCTATTTCTACTGCGCACCGAACGAGAATGAACTGGCCGACCGCCTGCGCCAGGTCGGGGTCGATGAGCCCACCGTGCACCGTGTCGTGCGCCAGCAGCTCATGTACGATCAGGACGAGCTCACCCGCCGCTGCAAGGAAGAGCCCGACGCCGTCTTCGAGGAGCTGAAAGAGGCCGTACGCGCCTATGCCGGCGAGGATTTCGAATTCGAACCGCACTTCACGCCCAGCTACCGCGTGTGGCAGCAGCGCCTCGCTTATTGCCCCGACGGCGACATCTTCCAGGCGGTCAGCGCCGGCAAGGCTTCGGTCGTTACCGACACGATCGACCATTTCACGAAGGACGGCATCGTCACCTCGTCCGGCGAGGAGCTGAAGGCCGACATGGTCGTCGCCGCGACGGGCTTTAACCTCCTGATGATGGGCGGCATCCCCTTCTATGTCGACGGCAAGCAGGTCGACTGGCACGAAACCGTCAACTATCGCGGCATGATGTTCACCGGCGTTCCCAACATGATCTGGGTCATGGGCTATTTCCGCGCCAGCTGGACCCTGCGCGTCGACATGCTCGGCGATTTCGTCGCGCGCCTCCTCCACCATATGGACGAGCGCGGCGCCGACCGGGTCGAAGTTGCGCTGCGCGACGAGGACAAGGACATGAAGCTCCTGCCGTGGATAGACTCCGACAATTTCAATCCGGGCTATCTGATGCGCGGCATGGACGAGCTTCCGCTGCGCGGCGACAAGCCCGAATGGCAGCACAACCAGGATTACTGGAAAGAGAAGGAGGAGTTCCCCGCCATCGACCTCGACGGTGAGGAGTTCGTCTATACCGGCGACGGGGCGAAGGCGCGCCGCGCCGCCTGAGGGCTCGCCGCCGTTCGGCGTTCGTGAATGCCCAGCCGTTCCGGGTCCCCGCCACCCCGCGCCGACTCGGCTCATTGACAGCGCGGCTCGGCGCCCTCACCCTCTCTCGCAGCATTTCGTTCCCAGGGGTGCCCGCTCGACGCGCGGGCTGAGATTGCCGGAGCCGCCGGCGGGGCCCTTCGAACCTGACCCGGGTCGTGCCGGCGTAGGGATGGGAGCCTGAGAGGGCCGTCTTCAGCGCCGTCCACGTCCCCTTAGTGACGAGGACCTTCTTCATGGCCGAAATCAACGCGCGTACCGAGCTTCAGGTCACCACCGGGCCGCTGCCCGCCAGCCGCAAACTCTACCTCTCCGGCACGCTGCATGACGGCCTGCGCGTCCCCGTGCGCGAGATCGAGCTGGAAAAAAGCGCCCTCGAACCGCCCGTTCGCGTTTACGACCCCACTGGCCCCTACACCGACCCCGACGCGAACATCGATATCATGAAGGGCCTCGCCTCGGTGCGCGGCGACTGGATCGCGGCCCGCGGCGACGTGGAGGCCTATGAGGGCCGCGCCGTCCGCCCCGAGGATAACGGCCAGCGCGGTTCGAAGCGCGCCTCCGCCGCCCCCACCTTTCCCAACGTCGTGACGCGCCCGCTGCGGGCCAGGGCCGGCGGAAACGTCACGCAGATGCACTATGCCCGCCGCGGCATCGTCACGCCCGAGATGGAATATGTCGCCATCCGCGAGAATCTCGGCCGCGAGCGGCTGATCGAGAACCGCGACCACGGCCAGCCCTTCGGCGCCGAAATCCCCGATCTCATCACCCCCGAATTCGTCCGCGACGAGGTGGCGCGCGGGCGTGCCATCATCCCGGCGAACATCAACCATCCCGAGCTCGAGCCCATGGCGATCGGGCGCAATTTCCTCGTGAAGATCAATGCCAATATCGGCAATTCGGCGGTCGCCTCCGACGTCGCGGCCGAGGTCGACAAGATGGTCTGGGCCATCCGCTGGGGCGCCGACACGGTGATGGACCTCTCGACCGGCGACGACATCCACACGACGCGCGAATGGATCATGCGCAATTCGCCCGTCCCCATCGGCACCGTCCCCATCTACCAGGCGCTCGAGAAGGTCGGCGGCATCGCCGAGGACCTGACATGGGAGATCTTCCGCGACACGCTGATCGAGCAGGCCGAGCAGGGCGTCGACTATTTCACCATCCATGCGGGCGTGCGCCTGCCCTACGTCCCGATGACCGCGAAGCGCGTCACCGGCATCGTCAGCCGCGGCGGCTCGATCATGGCGAAATGGTGCCTCGCGCATCACAAGGAGAGCTTCCTCTACGAGCGGTTCGAGGAGATCTGCGAGATCTGCAAGGCCTATGACGTCTCCTTCTCGCTCGGCGACGGCCTGCGCCCGGGGTCGATCGCCGACGCGAATGACGAGGCGCAGTTCGCCGAACTCTACACGCTGGGCGAGCTGACCAAGACCGCGTGGGCGCATGACTGCCAGGTGATGATCGAGGGGCCGGGCCACGTTCCCATGCACCGCATCCAGGAGAATATGACCAAGCAGCTCGAGGCGTGTCACGAGGCGCCCTTCTACACGCTCGGGCCGCTCACCACCGACATCGCGCCGGGCTACGACCATATCACCAGCGCCATCGGCGCCGCGCAGATCGGCTGGTACGGCACCGCGATGCTCTGCTACGTCACGCCGAAGGAGCATCTGGGCCTTCCCGACCGCGACGATGTGAAGACCGGCGTCGTCACCTACAAGATCGCCGCCCATGCCGCCGACCTTGCCAAGGGGCACCCCGCGGCGAAGCTGCGCGACGACGCACTCAGCCGCGCGCGCTTCGACTTCCGCTGGCGCGATCAGTTCAACCTCTCGCTCGACCCCGAGACGGCGGAGCAGTTCCACGACCAGACCCTGCCGGCGGAGGGCGCGAAGACCGCGCACTTCTGCTCGATGTGCGGGCCCAAATTCTGCTCGATGAAGATCACGCAGGAAGTGCGCGAGTTCGCCGCGAAGCAGAATACCGACAGCTATCTCGCCAGCGAGAATATCCGCCGCGAAACCAGCCCCGAACAGGCGCGGCAGGCGCGCGAGGGCATGGAGGAGATGAGCGAGAAATACCGAGAGGAGGGCGGCCGCCTCTATGTCCGCGCCGAGGAGTGAGCACGCCCCCCGCATGACCGCCACCGAAACCAACCGCGCGCTCATCGCAAAGGCCTTTGCGGGGCTGGAACGCGGCGACCCGTCCGACTTCCTGCCCCTCTTCGCCGAGGATATCGAATGGCGCGTTATGGGCTCCAGCGCCTGGTCGAAGCATGAGCGCGGCCTTGCCGATGTCGAGCGGAAGCTCGTCGGCCCGCTGCTCGCGCGCATCTCCGGTCCCTATCGCAACATCCCCGAACTGATCCTGGCGGACGGCGATCATGTCGTGGTGCTGGCGCGCGGCGATGCCGAGACAGTGGAGGGCGGGCGCTACGACAACGACTATTGCTTCGTGTTCCGCATGGCGGGCGGCAGGATCGTCGAGGTGCGCGAATATCTCGACACCATCCTCGCCGACCGAGCGCTGGGGCGGTAGGGCAGGCAAGCGCCCAACGCCGCTTCAGGGCACGGCCGCCACACACGAACCAGGGAGCCCGCCTGCATGCAAACCCCCGATCCGACCCGTGCGGACCCGAACCGTGCGGACCCGAAAGGGGCCGAGCTCGAACGGGCGCTCGACGCCGGCGACCGGCAGAGGCGCCACCTGCCGCGCATCGGCCTCGTCCTGTCGGCGCTCTACGTCTTCGGCCTCGTCGTCTACCTGATCGTGCAGGGCCAGAACCCCGCCGACCTCAAGCTGAACGAGCTGGGCGATTTTCTCGGCGGCGTCTCCAGCCCGCTGGCCTTCCTGTGGCTCGTCCTCGGCTTCTTCCAGCAAAGCCGCGAGATCCGCCTGTCCGGCCAGGCGCTGCACCTGCAGGCGCGCGAGATGCGGCGTACGCTCGACGAACGCGGCTGAACGGACGCGCCGACACGCCGCGCGCGTCCTCCCGATTTCGCCACTCTCGCCGTCCGCCCGTGCGCGTTACGCTCGGGCCATCATGCTAAAGCTCAGCTACTGCCTTCACCGGCTCCCCTCGATGACGCGCGAAGAATTCCAGGACTATTGGCGCGGCACCCACGCGCCGCTGGTTGCCGCCGCCGCGCCGCATCTCGGCATTCACCGGTACGTGCAAAGCCACACTGTCGATCATCCGCTGGCCGCGGCCACCGCGGCCTCGCGCGGCATCCCGTCGGGGGACGGCGAGGACTATGACGGCATCGCCGAACTCTGGATCGAGGAGGCCGCGCCGGGCCGGGACCCGACGCCGGAGGCGCAGCGCCACGCCGCCCTCCTCGCCGAAGACGAGGCCAACTTCATCGACTTCACCCGCTCGCGGATGATCATGGCGCGGGAGCATGTGGTGGCGGAGGGCGAGGAGAGTAGAGAAAAGTAGAGGGCCACCTGAATCGCAGATGTAGGTTTACGATAAACAAAATCTCGATTAGCTTCACTTCAAGAGAAATCAAGGGAAGCTACATTGTCCAAGCCACCCAAACCCGGGACCGCTGATTTAGACAATTCTGATCGACTGCGGTTTAGCGTTTCCCTTGTCACGCAGGGAAAACATCAATTTTATACCCTCACTATGCCGAGCGAGGTTCTTGCTGCTACTTGCGTTGTTACAAGCAGAAAAGAAAATCCAATAAAGGGTTTTCAGAGAGAGCTAGATGAAAATCGCGCGAAAGAAATTGCCCATTATATCGACGAGGACGTGGGCACTATTCCCAACTCGATTGTACTCTCCGCTCAGCAGAAAGCTGACTTGAAGATCGTTGGTCGCGGCAAGACCTTAGAATTTACAAATGTAGCCGGTGCCTTCCTGATACTTGACGGCCAGCATCGTGTATATGGCTTTTCTCTTGCTAAAACATCTCTCCGTATCCCTGTTGTGATCTACAATGGACTCTCTAGACGCGACGAAACGCGCCTATTCATAGATATAAATACAAAACAAAAGCCGGTTCCGTCACAACTACTACTAGACATAAAGAGACTCGCGGATATAGAAAGCGATTCTGAACAGATACTTCGAGATATATTTGACCATTTTGATAACTCTAGTAAAAGTGTACTAAAAGGATACCTATCACCAGCCGAAGCGTCCAAAACTAAGCTTACTAGGGTTACCTTTAATCATGCGGTAAAACCCCTCCTTCCTCTCTTTGGCAGTAAGACTGCTCTGGAGATTTTCAATATATTAAATTCATACTTGAAGTCCATTTCAGCGGAGATCTCAAAAAAGACGGATCAACCTTTACTTCATAGACCAGTAGTATTTAGAGCGTTTATGGCACTCTTCCGATCTGTCGCACAACGCGTGGTCGACAAGCATGGTAATAATTATTCTCCTAAAAACTTCCAAGAAATAATCTCTCCCGTTTTTATGAACATGCAGATAAATCGGTTGGAAAAGCCGGGCACCAGTTGGTCTAATCTTCGAGATTATCTCGAGTCCCGCTTATCAAGCAAGCTTACTCTTTAATCATCGATGATCGATCTGATTCCAAGCCTGCAGGCTGGTGCTTTATCTTTGCTTGGTCGGGAAAAGAGCAGAGAAGGCGGAATTCAGCAATATCTTCTAACTGCCGCATACGAGCCCGAAGCCGCCGCACAAGAAACGGGGATCGTTTTAAAGTTATCGTCATTGCCACAAATAATACCTTACGTAAATTTTGATTTTGAAAGATTTTCGTTTTCTTCGCTTCAAAGTCTTCTTAATTGCATTGAATTGCAAGAAGCCCCTTTTCCTTCAACTAGTTGGCAATTGTTAACCAGCTACTATTCCGCTTTTTATTCGGCACATGCCATTATTAGAAGTCAAGGCTTTGGATCATTTTTTGTAAATCAAAGATTGTCTGCTCACGTAAACGCCGTCATGGATACTTATGACGTTTCCGGGCAATTGGAGACGGGCACGGCAATGTATAAAATCTTTGTTGATGAGTTTGACAACGGCTTCATGATGCTTCGTCCATCGGTTTCAGCATCTGGGGTTCACGACGGTTTTTGGCGGGACTTTTGTCAACTACTTTCCGAGGCATCGAGTGATGCTAAAAAGTCTGGTGATCCTGACTCTGATATATACGTGAAAGGTATTCGTTTATTATCTCAAAAAATCCTTGTTGGGGGATTGGGAACGAGCTCTTGGTTAGCGAAGATACGAAATGAGCTAAATTACCAGCACAAACACAACGTTTGGTTTCCCGAAACAAGACGCGGCAGTAAAAAGGACGTTGTCGACAGAATCCAAGTACGTTCACCAACCTCTTTTCGTTTCGATCGAGGTAGTGCGTCAAGGTCGATCGAAGATTTCGTTAGTGTAACTAACTTTCTATCGTGTCTGAATAAAGAGTTCGGGGACTTCATCGCGAGTCGCTCTACCGTCGGCGGCGCCTTTGGCCAGAAATGGCGACGCTTACTAGCAACAAACAGCACGGTCGCGCTCGGTTAACATTTTCCAGAGCGGCCGAAAAAGAGGCGTCGCCTTTGCAACGACACGGGGCCGCCATGCTGCGCGGCCCGACGCGCCAGCCTTGCGCCGCCGGCGCCGCCGTTTCGGGAGCAACAGGTTCCATAGCCCCATGAACACCGCAAGGCCCACGGCCAGGGCGATCAATGAAGCGGAATCTCCGGACATGACCGGCTCCGGTAACTGGTTCGAGTCGGCGCAACCGTCGCAGCAAAAGCTGAAGACTCTGCAAACTATCGAATCGCTTCCGAAACCTTCGCTTTCCTAATTGGAAAATCCGTGTCTACTGACGGCGGCTCCTCTTTGCAGCGATGGAGCCCATATGACCGATCACCTCCCCCGTCCCGAGGTTGGGCCGGAAGTGTCCGGGCCAGAAATCCCCGACCCGCATATGCCCGATCCGCACGTTCCCGATCCCGACCTCCATGATGCCGACATCCCGCCCGGCATGCCCGATCTGCCCTTCTGGCTGAGGCCGGACCCGGGTTACGCCGCGCCGGGCGGCCACACTCCTGACGATGCCAACGACTCCGCCCGGTTCGATCCGCACGCGCAGGCCCGCGAAGGCGCCCCCCATACCGCCCACACGGATGACGCCGACATAGGTGACGACGACACGGTCGACGACGAAGACGAGCAGGAGGACTGGGGGGAGGACTGGGAGGCTGGCGGGGAGGATGACGGGAACGGCGACGACGCCTCCTCTCCCGACGCTCCCGGGCAGGGCAGCCCGCAGCGGACTCGCCAGCCTGGCGAGCGGCAGCGGCGCGACAGGCGCGCGCGGCGGCTGCGGGCGGTCGCCGACTTCACCCCCGTGCGCACCGCCCCGCGCGCCGATGGCTGGTCGCCGCAGGTGCAGCGCGCCTTCCTCGAGGCGCTGGCCGAAACCGGCTCGGTGCGCGCGGCGTGCCAGCGTGTCCACCGCTCGCCCTCGACCGCATACCGGCTGCGCCGCCGCACCGACGCACAGGGCTTTGCCGAGGCGTGGGAGGCCGCGCTCGACCAGGCCGCGCTCCTTCTCTCCGACCGGCTGTGGGACCGCGCGCTCGAGGGGCAGGAGGACGTCACCTACCATCCCGACGGCAGCCAGACGGTGCGCCGCCGCCACGACAACCGGCTCGCCATGTGGCTGCTGAGATATCACGACCCCGTGCGCTACGGCGATCTGGTGAGAGAGCCCCTCGGCGGTGAGTATCGCAAACGCCGTGCCGGCCGCTTTGCCGGGCTGCTCAACGGCCTCATGCGCGGGATCGCCCGCGCGCGCTCCCGCCCGCATGCGCGCTCACATGCGCGCCCGCACCCCCGCCCGCACGGGGAGCGAGTGTGACCTTCGTGACTTTCCGGGGAGAAAGGGCGTGCGTGTGACCTTCGGCCCGGCCGCGTGACCTTCGTGCGGGCAGGCACCGGAACTCGCCGCGCCGAAACCCGCCGTCGCTGTCGGGGTCAGGCGAGCGCGGCGTGCCGCAGCGGGGCGCGGGCCTCCCCGCGTGAGCCGGGCTTGCGCTCGTAAAGCCGCATATCGGCGGCGTGGAGCAGCTTCGCGACCGTTTGCCCGTCTTCGGGCGAAGAGGCCGCGCCGAAGCTCGCGCCGACATGCAGGCGTCTGCCCTCATGCACGACGGGCGGGCGGATGGCGGCGGACAGTGCGGCGATCTCCGCCTCCGCCCGCGGGGCGTCCCCGGCGGGGAGGAGCAGCGCGAATTCGTCGCCGCCGATGCGCGCGATCGACAGGGCCCCGGGCGCCGCGGCGCGCATGCGCGCGGCCAGCATGATCAGCACCGCGTCGCCCGCCTGGTGGCCGTGCGTGTCGTTGACCAGCTTGAACCCGTCGAGGTCGGCCAGCACCAGCCGCAGCGCAGCGCCGCGCTCCAGTTCGGCCTCGGCCTTCGCCTCGAACGCCAGCCGGTTGTCCAGGCCGGTCAGCGCGTCGGCCTTGGCCAGCCGGTCCAGCCGCGTCTCGAGCATCAGCGCGGCCACCGTCTCGCGGAACTTCCCCATCACGACGCCCGCCTGCATCAGCGTCAGCAGCATCAGCATCAGCGCCATCGCCCGCAGCGAGGCATATTCATATGTCAGCAGCATCGCCGTCACCGGCAGCAGCGCACAGACCATGCCCGCGATCGCCGCGCGCGGGACGCTCAGAAGGCAGGTGGACGCGATGATCGCGGCAATTCCGGTAAAGACCGGCGCGGTCATGCAGTAATATTCTTCGGTCTCGCTGAAGGCGTTGATGCACCACGCCGCCGAGACGAGGCCGAGGCCGCCGGCGATCCACGCCGCGGTCCTGTGCTGGCGCCGCGCCGCCTCCGCCGTCTTCGGGCGCGGGCGGACGCGGCTGAGGACAAGGACGGTCAGGCAGGTGCAGGTCAGGATGACGGGCGGCGCGGCCTGCTGCCACCAGGGGAGGTCGCCCATGATGGCATAGGCCATGACCAGCGAATTGGCCGCGACCAAGATGCACAGGAGCGGGAGGAAGGCGTACAGCCGCTCGCTTTGCCGCAGCGCCAGCTCGTCGGCGATGGCGGGCGGCACGTCGGTGCGAAAGGGGGCGCGAAAGGGCGCACTCAGCCGGTCCGGGATCGGCGGGCGTGCGGCTGTCGTTCGTGCGGCTGCCTTTCGTCCAGCTGGCGTCCGGTCGGCTGGCGTCCGGTCGGTTCCGGTGATGCTCTCGGCTGTGGGCATGGGCACCCCTCCCATAAACGGCGCCCTGCCCCACCGGCCGGGGACCCGGGCGCGCAACTCCTCGCTCCCCCGCGATTACATCGTTCCGGGCGCGAAGTCTATTTGGCGGCGGCGGTGCCCTCGTCCCGCTGGCGGGCCAGCTTCGCCTTGCGGCGCACGGCCCACCAGCCCGCGCCCAGATAGACGAGGCCCGGCAGCAGCGCGAACAGCAGCAGCGGCGCCGCCTCGTCATAGGTCTGGCCGTTCCAGGCGCGGGCGCCGGCAAAGGCCGCCGCCAGCGCGGTCAGCAGCGCGCCGGACAGCATCAGCCGCGCGCCCGACGGCAGGTCCGGCCGGTCGAGCAGCGCGGGAACCGCGCCGCCGCCCTCCTTCAGCGCCGCGCGCAGCGTCCGCTCGCGCTGCCAGGCCGTAATGACGCCGTACAGGCCGTGAACGATGAACGTGCCCGCGCCGAAGGTGATCAGGATGGTGGCAAGTTCGTCGTTCACTTGGTGCTCCATAGATGGCGGCGGGGGACCGGTCGGGATGATCGCTGTGTTGGTTAGATAATACAGGGCTCCCGTCAAGCGAAATGGCTTGGCGGCGCCCTCCCCCCTCCGACAGGTGCGCGGCGGTGCGAGCGGTCTATGGTCCCACCGCACTGCAATCTGCGGGGGGAGATGCCAGCCATGACCGAACAGCAGCCGAAATACCGCGTGCCCTTCGTTGAGCGGACCGGCATGCGCACGCTCGCTGCCGAGGGAGGGCGCGCAAAGCTGCTCATGCCCCTGGCGGGCAACGAAAATCATGTCGGCGTTCTTTACATGGGCGCCTACACAGTCCTGGCAGAGGCAGTGGCCGCGACCCCGGGCATCACCCTCTGCGATCCCGACAGGCACTTTCCGATCATCAAGGACCTCTATGTCGACTTCAAGCGGCCGGCGACCAGCGACGTCACGGCAGACTATGCCCTTTCGGACGAGCAGCTGGCCGCGCTGGGCGCCGACCTCGAACGCAAGGGGTCGGCTGGCTATGTCGCCGAATTCCCCATCCTCGATACCGACGGTACCGAAGTGTGCGGCGCGCGCGTGACGGTGAAGCTGCTGTCGAAGAACTGGCCGCCGACCGACGGAAACCGCGCTGCATGACCGGCAGGAACGAACAAGCAGGCTTGGCCGCGGACCGGGTCGCTTCTGGCTGGCGGTGGATGCTGGCCGCTGCCGCTGCCTATAATCTTGTCATTGGCATTCCGGGGATCGCCGCGCCGGATGCCGAGCTGATGGCGCGCACCACCAGCCTGCTCGTGGCCTGTTTCGGGCTTCTCTATGCGCTCATAGCCTGGCAGCCCGCCCGTCTCGGCCCTGCGCTGTGGCCGGCGGTCGCGGGAAAGGCGGGGATCGTCGCCCTCATCCTGCCTGAGATACTGGCCGGACGCGCGCCGCCAGGCACAAGCGCGATCATCGCCGGAGACGCGCTGTTCGGGCTAGCGTTCCTGGCCTTCCTTCTCAGCCGAGCGAGGAAAAAACGAACGGTGTGACCCGGGTCACGGCGGGACGAGGAAAAGGCGCCTATCCAGAATTGCGACGCGTGCTTCGGCGTCCGCCATTCGGGCGGGCCGGCCTTCCCTGACCCCCTCGGCCGGTCCGTCCGTCTGGCGTCATTCAGTCCGCTCCGTCCAGTTCAGGGTAATGACGAAAGATGCCCTCCCCAAAGGGCAGGCAGCGTTCGCTTTTGAAATAATCCTGCAATTCCGGTAGCTTCGCGATCCGGTCGCGGTGTGCGAACAGGGGCCGGAACTCATCTTCCAGCGCCGCCATCCTTTTCGGGAAGGCATGGCACAGCCCGCTCATCAGGACATAGAAGCCCGTATCGGCATAGCTCCACGTCACTCCGCCGAACAAAAGGTCGGTACCCAGTGCCTTCTGAAAGTGAACCAGGAATTTCGGAATGCGCTCCTTGCGAAACTGTTCGGCCCGCCGCGCCGCCGCATCCTTCTGCTCGTCATAATAGGCGCTGCTTGCGATCGGATGATGCGTATCGTGCGCCTCGGCAGTGACGTCCATGATCGTCAGCATCAGCTGGTGGGTCCACAGCCGGCCTTTTCGCCCGTCGGGCGCGAGGCCATGCTCATCACCCAGAAACAGACAGATGTTCGCCGTCTGCGCGATTACCAGCTCTCCGGTATCGAGCCAGGGCGGGGCGTAGGGCGGCGTCGCGTCATAGCTGTCGCGCTTGGCCCAGACATCGGCACCTTCGTCGCGCCCGCGCTCGCGATAGGGAATTCCGCCCGCCTCCAGGGCGATACGTGCAAACTCACCGCGACCGGGAATGCCGGGCCAGTACCAGAAGTCGTAAGTCATGAACTCGAAGTCTCCGCCGATTGCCCTCCCCCCCAACGGGGCGGCGACGGCGGAGTTTCGGCAGCGGTCTTGGGAAGGGCTAATCGTCGCTGCCGCAATACCCTTTGCTAGAACAAGCCCGGCATCTCGCGCTGCGCCGCCGTCGCATCGGGTGGCAGGACCGCAGGCGGATTGAGCGTCAGCGATTGCGGGGCCCTGGCCGCAGCGGCAAGCGACCCGGTACAGGCTGCCTGACCGCCCGACAGGAACCGGCCCGCCTCGGCGATCAGCGGCTCCTGAGTTGATCCGAGCGGCGCAAAGGGGTTCTCGCCGATGGGGCAGAAGACGGGCATGGTTTCCGCCAGCCCCTCGAAATACTCGCCCTCCGCATCCGCATTTTCCACCTGGAAGGCAACAATACGCAGCCGGTCGTCGCAATCGGCGCGGTCGACGGCGATCTGGCCCACCGGTTTGCCATAGGTGTTCGCGCCGATCAGTGCGCTGTCGGCCCCGAGATAGGGCGGCATCGCATTCGCGACCATTTCGCTGGCAGACGCCGTGCGTTCATTTCCGAGGAAGGCGATGCGCGTCGGTTCGATGGACTGCATCAGCGGCAGGAAGCGGCGCACTTCGTTGCTCGAGGACTTGGAGGGCCGGAACGTGATGCGCGTGAAGACCTCGCCCGCCTTGCCGCCCCCCAGAAGGTCGCCGAACAGCTCTCCGACCGCGACGAGCCCACCGCCATTGCTGCGGACATCCACGGCCACCCGGTCGATGCCCTGTTCCTCGAACTCCGCGAACGCCTCCAGCAGCGGTGCCTCCGCCGTATCGATGAAGGTGCGCAGATGCACATAGCCAAAGCGCGACCCGTCGGCGGCGGTCAGGATCTCGCTGCCGAAGCGCGGCGAAACCGGAGGAATCTCGTAATTCTGCTTGGTCACCGCGACGACCTCCCCCGCCGCGCCGCCAGCGAGGCGCTGGGAATTGTCCAGCCGGAAATAGCGTGTCGTTCCGGGGGTCGAAGGGCCGAGAGCATCGTAGACGCCGGCAATGCCCTGATCTGCGATAATATCCGACACCTGCCGCAAGCTCGACGAGCTCCTTCCGATGGCGGTGATCAGCGTGCCCCGGTCTATGCCTGCTTCAAAGGCGGGCGCTCCCTCGAACGCGTCCGTGATGACGATGGCGTCGGAGCGCGAAAAGTCGACGCGCATGCCAAAGCCTGCGGTCTCGCCGGAGGCATAATAGGCGTTTTCTTGCTCGATCGAGGTCAGATAGGTGAAGCCGCGGTCGCGCGAGGCCGCGCGCGCCGGCGCGGTCAGGGCATCGATATAGGTTTCCAGCGTGGCGTAGTCCGCCGGATCGGCGCTTTCGTTCAGAAGCTCCGGGAACAGATACCATTCGCGCAGCTCCTCAAGCACCCAGGCCTGGCGCGAGGACAGGGAGCAGGTTCCGCCCGTGGGTGGTGTGGGCGTCGGCGTAGGAGTGGGCGTTGGTGTTTCGCTGCCCGGAGCACTGACGATGTTGGGCGACGATCCATCGCCGCCGCATGAAACGAGTGCCAGGACGGCAATGCCGACCAGGCTCGCGGATGTCCGCAACCCCATGAACTTCCCCCGAATACGCAGAAACTGTAGCGGCAATGTCGGAATGCGCGCGCAGCCTGTCAACGACAGCTTCCCGCGCAAGCCGCTCCTTCTGCCGCGTCCCGTCGCGTGGAATCCGCAGCTCGTCGCGGGGCCGCTCATCGTGCAGCCCGACCGCAACCGAGCCCGCGGCCGCTCGTTCTTCACGTCATGAAACCCCGCAAGCTTGCCGCCTACAGCGCCGTTTTCCTCCTGATCGCAGGCTGCCGGGGCGCCGACGAAGCCCCCACGGAGGATCCCGCCGGCTCGGACTCCGAGGTGGCGGGGAATGCCTCGTCCGCCCGGCCTTCCGAACCGCCCGCCGGGGGCGTCACGCCCGCCGCGCCCGAAACGGGCTACCGCGAAGAGCCGGCGCCGGGCATCGACGTAGAGAGCGCACTGACGCTGCGCGGCTGGAAGGGCATCCGCATCGGCGAACCACCAGGCGGCGCCGCGCGAGACTGGGGCTTTGCCGACAATGGCAATTATACCGATGCTTGCCGGACCTGGACCTCGACGGCGTCGCCGGGGGTCGCGCTAATGGTAGAGCGACTGGCCGGCGCCCGCACACCGGTGGTCACCCGGATCACGGCATATTCGCCCGACGCCGAGGACGTACACAGCCTGCGCGGCGTCCAGGTAGGCTCCAGCGAGCAGGCGGTGCGCGCGGCCTATCCGAAATTGGAAGAAAGCCCGCACAAATATGCCCCGCCCCCAGCGAAGGACCTGTTCTGGCGGCCCGACGGCAGCGACACCGGCCTGCGTTTCGAGATCGGCCCCGACGGACGGGTCGGCGAACTCCATGCCGGCATCGACCCGTCTCTCGGCTATGTGGAGGGCTGCTCCTAGCGCAGGACGCCGCGCTTCCGCATGGCGGCGGAGTACCAGATCAGGAACAGAGTGAAGGCCCAGATCAGCGCCGCAAACCACATCATGCCGCCCGACAGGCTTGCAGGCGGTGGATTGACGATCTGGTGCAGCGCCGACACCAGCAGCCCGGCCAGAGACAGCAGGAAGGCGGCAAGCGCCCAGCGGCTCTTCAACAGCAGCAAGACGGACCCGGCAACCGCGCCCCAGACGCCCAGTGCCCAGCCGATGTCGGCCCATACCGGCATGCCGTAGAAATAGGCCAGCTGTTCCTCGGGAAAGCCGCTCATATAGGCCTCGTTTCGAAGCTGCGTCATGACATAGTCGAATGCGCCGAAAGCGTTCCACAGCAGCGAAACGATACCGACGAACAGCAGGTGCCACGGCCGCGCCGTAGGCGGCGGGCCGGCCAGGTCTTCATTCACGGTTGCCATATGATCCTCCCCATTTTGGCGGGAGGCCTATAGCAGATATCGACCGTCCAGTCGCGCTACATCGCACTCGCGGTAGAGAGCGCGGCGGCCACCGCCCGCACGCCACGCACCATCTCCTCCAGCGTCATGGCACTGGCGCTGCTTTCTTCCAGCGTCGTTCCGGCAATGGCGGGTACATGGACGAACAGCGCCGTCGTGGCAGCGTCCTGGCGCGCGATCAGCCGAAGGGCGCGATAGTAGAGATGGTTGCAGACGAACTCCCCCGCATCGCCCGACGCGTGGTGCGCGACCCCGGCCTCGCCCAGCCGCGCTCGCAAGGCAGCGAAGTCTATGCGTTCGTTCTCGATGCGGGTTCCGGTGCCCGCCGCCGGTCCCGGAACATGACCTGCCGCATCGGCGAATTTCGGCGACATCAGGTCGCTCGCTCCGGTTTCCAGCTTCAGGCCGCGTGCCTGTGCGCTGTAGCCGGTCATCAGCAGCAGGTCGGGCGGGTCCGACAGGACCGCCAGAAGGTTCGCTTCGACGTCGGCATAGACGGTATCGAGCAGCCTGAATGCCCATCCCTCATTCGCTTCCGGGGTCTGCATTTGCAGCGCGGTCAGCAGCGCCTCGGACGGATTGCCGCGAACATGCAGGAAGTCGCGGAACGCGGTTACCGTCACGCGGGTTCGGGGTCGTAGAGAAGCGCTCACGCGTCATGAACGGAGTGGGCGCCGCCGTTGTTTCGGCAAACCCGGTTCGAAAACGGAGGCCCTATGTTCGTCGCAGCCTATTGGTGGAGAGTGCACCCCGGCAAGGAGGAGCAGTTCCGGACCGCCTGGAGGCGCGGCACCGAGCTGATCCAGGAGAGATATGGCAGCCTCGGCTCGCGCCTTCATCGCGACAAGCAGGAGCGCTTCATCGGTGTCGCGGAATGGCCGGACGAAGACACGTGGCGGGCCGCGTTCGACCAGAAGATGGTCTATGACGACCCGGACACCCGCGCGGCCTTCGTCGATGCGATCGCCGAGGCGGCGGACGAGCCGTTGCTGCTGATGGAGGTCACCGACGACCTGCTCGACCGCGACGGCGACGCAGGGCGATGAGCGTCCATATCGGCATTGGCGGCTGGACCTTCGCGCCGTGGCGTGGGACCTTTTACCCCGGCGACCTGCGGCAGAAGGACGAGCTGAACTACGCCGCAAAGCAGCTGTCGGGCATAGAGGTCAATGGCACCTTCTATCGCCGCCAGAAGCCCGAGACCTTCGAAAAGTGGCGCGGCGCGGCGCCGGCCGAAGGATTCCGCTATGCGCTGAAGGCGTCCCGTTACGCCACCAACCGCAAGAACCTCGCCGAAGCTGGCGAGGCCGCCGAAAATTTCTGCCGCCAGGGGATTGCCGAACTCGGTCCGACGCTGGGGCCGATCAACTGGCAGCTCGCGCCCACCAAACACTTCGACCGGGACGAGATCGCCGCCTTTCTGGATTTGCTACCGGACGAGGTCGACGGCCTGAAGCTGCGGCACGCGGTCGAGGCGCGCCATGAGAGCTTCGCCTGCGCCGAGTTCGTCGACCTGATGCGCGGTCGCGGTGCCGCGATCGTCATCGCCGACCATCCGGACTATCCGCAGATCGCCGACCTGACCGCCGACTTCGCCTATGTGCGCGTCATGCGCGCCGAAGAAGGTCTCGACGCCGGTTATACAGAGGGGGCGCTGGACGAATGGGTGCGGCGCGTCGACAGCTGGGCCGGGGGCCACGCCCCCGACGGCCTCGACTATGTTAAGCCGCGCGAACCGGCGGCTGACGGGCGAGACGTTTTCCTGTTCTTCATCGGCGCGGCAAAGCTCCGAAATCCTGCCGCTGCGCAGGCGCTGATATCACGCTGCTGAGAGAGCGTTCAAAGCAGGCCGAGCGCAAGCCCCACCAGCCGCGCGCCAAGCAGCAGCGTCACGGCAACGACGATCACGCCCACCACATTCGCAAACAGGCCGTTCGCATGGGCGCCGAGCCGCGCCCTCCGGTTCATCGCCCACAGGAGGAAGATGGCGATGATCGGCAGCAGCAGGCCGTTTGCCACCTGCGCCGCCAGGATCAGGTCGACCGGGCGCGTCCCGCTTGTCCCCAGCACCGCGCCCACCAGGATGACCGTCACCGCAACGCCCTTCACCCCGCGTGCGGACGCGTCGGCGCGCCAGCCGAACAGGCCTGCGACGGCATAACCGGTCGCCAGCGGCGCGGTGATGCTGCTGGTCAGGCCGGCCGCGAGCAGCCCGCCGCCCAGCAGCAGGGGCGCGAACCGCCCGGCTACCGGCTCCAGCTGCGCCGCCATCGCGGCGGCGCTGTCCGCCTCCAGGCTATAGCGAAACAGGCTGGCAGCGGCGGTGGCGACGATCATCATGGAAACGACGCCGCCCAGTCCGACCGACAGGATTGTGTCGCTGCGCGCCGCGCCCAGATCCTCAGGGCCAGACCAGCGCGCTTTCGATGCAGAGGCGTGGAGGAACAGATTGTAGGGAACGACGGTCGTGCCGATCAGCGCGAGCGCGGTCATCGTCCCCGCGGCGGGCAGCTCGGGCACGAACAGCCCGGCGGCGATCTCGCCGAAGTCCGGGCGAACGAGGATTGCCGCGCCGATGAAGGCGACTGCCATCACCAGCACGAGACCGATAAGCGCCCGTTCGATATGGCGGTAGCTGCCGGTAAGAAGCAGCAGGGCGGCAAGGACCGCGCAGCCAAGGATGATCGCGGAGTGCGCGCCATCGCCCAGACCCAGCGCCTCGGCGCCGAGAGCCGCGCCGGCCAGGTTTCCGCCCTCATAGGCGGCATTTCCCGCAAAGATCGCGAGGACGACGAGCGCTGCCAGCGGCCATTTCAGCGCCGAGGCATCGAAGTCGGCCCTCAGCGCCTCGCCCAGGCCCATCCGGCCCGCTGCGCCTAACCGCGCGGCCATTTCCTGCAGGCCCATGGTCGCAGCCGTAGCGAACAGCAGCGCCCATAACAGGGCATAGCCGAAGGAGGCGCCCGCCACCGTACATGTGGTCACGGTTCCGGGCCCGATAAACGCCGCCGCCACCAGCAGGCCGGGACCGAAGCGGATGCGCGAGCGCTGTGCCGTCATCCCAGAGCGCCCTGCACCGCCGCGCCGCCGGCCCACAGGCCCAGCAGCAGCACGGACTCCCAGCCGATCCCTGCCGGCCCCTGCCGTTCCCGTCGCAGGAGGCCCATCAGGAGGACCGCGGTCATCAGCAGAACCAGCATGAACCAGAAGATCGTCCGGCTATCTATGGCGTGATAGATCGACCCTTCCTGATAGGCCACGTCGCTCGCGGCGACGAACAGCGCGTCGAACATGTTGCCGCCAATGATCCCGCCTACCGCAAGCTGCAGCGCGCCGGCCCGCACGGCCGCGATGGTCGTGACCAGCTCGGGCAGCGAGGTGATGACCGCGGTGATCAGCGCGCCGACGACGCCTTCGGAAATTCCGGACCGCGTGGACAGCTCGATGCCCGCCTGGCCCACGGCCCAGCCGGCCACGCCGACGACTGCAGTCAGCGCGAAGAAGGCGAGACCGAGGAACAGGTTCGAATGCTTGTTCGGCGTCTCGTCCGCGTCCTCGTCGCGCGTGGCGTCGGTCTGGCGCGGCACCCACATGGGATGCCGCTTCACGCTGTGCGCGTTCTTCAGGCCGATGCCATAGGCGGCGATCAGGACGAGGGTGATGGGATGGACGCCGAAGAAGGCCACCTCGGGCAGCGACCAGGCGAGGATCGGCAGGATGGTGAGGATGATGAGGACATTGGCCTGCGCCAGGTTCACCGCGCTCGCGGCGGCATGCTCCAGGTTCACGCGGCGATAGGCGATGTCGGCGAGTGCGAGAAACATGGTCTGCGCCGCAATGCCGCCCTGCGCATTGGCAACGCTCAGATCGGGGGCGCCGCCCGCCGCGGTGGAGATCGAGGTGACGATGCCCGACATCGACGTCCCCGCCCCCAGAAGCACGGATCCGATCAGCGCCTCGCCGAGTCCGGTCCGGTCGGCAATGGTATCCGCCATGCGCGCAAGCCGGGTTCCCACATAGGCAATCAGCAGCGCGGCTGCTCCCAGCAGGCCGGCGAGCGCCGGCGTGCCGAACTGGGAAATGTCAGGCACCCGGACGCCAGGCGGCGGGGGCGAGGATGAAGCCCTCGAAGTCGAAGGCGGGCGACACGATGCAGCTGACTAGGCTCCAGCCGCCGTCGGGCCGCGCCGCCTCCCAGCTTTGCGCCGGAACCAGAACTTGCGGCCGCTGTCCGGCCGTCAGGTCCGCGCCGAGCACATGGTCTCGCGCCGGCCCCTCGTCGGTTTCCGCCAAACTCAGGACCAGCGGCGCGCCCGCATGCCACAGCCACATTTCGTCGGCATCGACGCGGTGCCAATGCGAGCGCTCGTCACCGGGCAGCAGATAGTAGATGCCGGTCGCGGTTCCGCGGCCACCCTCGTCCGACTCGCGCCGCCAGGTCTCGCGGTACCAGCCTCCCTCGGGATGCCGTTCCAGGCCGAGCGTTTCGATGATGGTGCGCGCGTCGGTCATGCCTCCGCAATGGCTTCCCAGTCCACGGCCGCTTTGTCGAGGGCCTGCGGTGCAGGCGGCATGGGATATTTCAGGCCCGTTGCGCAGTTGAACAGCACCGCACGGTCCTGCTTGCCCACCTTGCCTTCATCGAGCGCGCGCGCCCAGGCCGCTGCCGTCGCTGCGCCTTCGGGGCACAGGAGCAGGCCGTCCTCCTTCGCAATGCGGTCGCGTACCGCCATGATCTCGGCATCGTCCACGGCCATGGCGAACCCGCCGCTGTCCCTCACCGCGTCGAGAATCAGGAAGTCGCCCACTGCGGCAGGAACGCGGATGCCGGCAGCCTCCGTATGCGCATCCTGCCACGGCTCGGCGGTGCGCTCGCCGCGCTCATAGGCGCGCACAATCGGTGCGCAGCCCGACGCCTGGACCGCGATCATGCGGGGGCGCTCTGACCCGATCCAGCCTATCCGCTCCAGCTCGTCGAAGGCCTTCCACATGCCGATCAGGCCGGTGCCGCCTCCGGTCGGGTAGAAGATCGCATCAGGGACCTGCCAGCCCAGCTGCCACAAGAGCTCCAGGCCCATCGTCTTCTTGCCTTCGATCCGGTAGGGCTCCTTCAGCGTCGACATGTCGAACCAGCCCATGCGCTTGCGGCCCTCCCCGACGATTTTGCCGCAATCGTTGATCAGGCCGTTTACGCGCCAGACCTTCGCGCCCTGCAGCGCAATCTCGCGGACGTTCACCTCGGGCGTGTCGGCCGGGCAGAAGACATAGGTCTCCATCCCCGCCGCGCTGCCATAGGCGGCAAGCGCCGCGCCGGCATTGCCGTTCGTCGGCATGGCGATCCGCCCGATGCCCAGTTCCTTCGCCATGGAGACGGCCATGCCGAGGCCGCGCGCCTTGAAGCTTCCCGTCGGCAGCCGCCCTTCGTCCTTGACCACAGGCGCACGCGCGCCGTGAGCGCTGCCAAAACGTGGCAGGTCGATAAGCGGCGTCGCCGCCTCGCCCAGGCTGACCACATTCTCGGCGCGGCTGACCGGCAGCAATTCGCGCCAGGCCCACATGCCGCCGCCCCGCGCCGCCACCGTCTCCTTGGTCAGGGCAGCCGCCGCTCCCTCGAGATCGTAGCGGACGAGATAGGGCTTTCCGGCGGGCGACAGCTGCTGCGGGACGCCCGCCTCGGCGCGCTCGCCGGTCCAAGAACATTCAAGGTGCGAAACGAAATTCGGTATATTTTGCGCTGTCATGACGTCGCCTTACCGGTCCAGCGACACAGCGTCACGTTGCAATGGCCGAAAACTAGCGTGGAAAACGTGGATTTCCGCCAGTTTCCGCATTGACCATAGGCGAATCCCGCGCTCTAGTCGCGCCAGTGAAACCAGCGGTGAGACCCACTCCTCCGGCACCGCGACAAAAGGGAGTTACCCATGGCCAAATCGACCAACGCGCTGCAGCAGCCGATGAACCTGTCGCCCGAACTCAGCGCGGTTACCGGCAAATCCACGATGACCCGCGCCGAGGTCGTCAGCGCCATGTGGGACTATATCAAGAAGCACGACCTTCAGAACCCCGAAAATAAACGGGAAATCATGTCCGACGGCCTGCTGAAGCCGGTCTTCGGCAAGGACAAGGTCACCATGTTCGAAATGAACAAGCTGATCTCGCCGCACATGACGAAGGCCTGAGCGGCCGTACGACTTGGTGACCGGCGGGGCCCCCGTGCCCTGCCGCCGCCTCCCGCGCGTCCGGAGCTGCGCCTCTGGTCCCGCCTATCCGATCACAGAGCGGAAAGATGAACCGCGCCCCTGCGGCGGGTTCATGACCCGTTCAATGCGCCCTCGCTACATTTGTCGCAAGATGTACGAGGGAGGCGCAAACTCATGAAAATCCTGATGAAGGCCGGGCTGACCGCCGCTGCTGCCCTCGCGTTGGGCGCCTGCTCGATGGGCGACTATGACGGTTATGGCAGCGCGTCGGTGCACTATGGCTCCAGCTATCCCGGCGGCTATTACGAACCCTGGCGGGACGATTATGGCTATGGCTATGGCTACCGCTCGGCAGTTCGCTACGGCATCCCGGTCTATTATGGCTGGTACGACGACTTCTATTATCCGGGCTACGGCATCTACGTCTACGACCGGCGCGGGAGCCGCTATCACTGGCGTCCGCATCACCAGCGCTACTGGCAGGCGCGGCACGACCGCTTCCGGCGCTGGCGGCACGAGCATCCGCGCGTAGATTTGGGGCGGATCGACCGGCGCATCGCCCGCCTCGAGCAGCGAGACAGCCGCTACGGCGACACGCGCCGCGAGCGCTACGACCGCGACCGTTACGGCCGAGATAACCGGGACCGTTACGACCGCGATGATCGTGACCGCTACGAGCGCGATCGCAGAGACGAGCGACGTGTCCGCGCCGACCGCACGGACCGGTCTGATGACCGCGAGCGGGCAGACCGCCGCCGCGCCGCAGAGGCCGGCGACCGGACGCGCAGGCAGCACAGCGAGCGCGCCGCCCAGCAGCAGGCTGCACAGCAACGGGCTGCACAGCAGAGGGCAGCCCAGCAGCAGAGGGCAGCCCAGCAGCAGAGGGCAGCCCAGCAGCAAAGAGCGGCTCAGCAGCGCGCCGCGCAGGCCCGGCAGGAGGCCGCGCGTGCGGCAGTGAGGAATGAGCGCCGCGATGCACGTCGCGCGTCCTCGTCCGGCTCCCGCGACCGGAGAGAGCCGCGCAACCGGCACGAAGTCCCGGACTGATAGCCGGCCCGGCGCCGGCCTGCACTCGCGAGCAGCCTGATCGCACAGCGGTGACCGGCGCCGCCGCACCCCGTTTCGACGAACGGTAAAGCCCCTTAGACGAGCGGCTGGGGGACCGGCTAGGCTATGCTACAAACGTAGCCTAACCAGTCTGCATGAACATTAAGCCCTTGATTTTGGCCGGGACGGGGATGCTGTCCCTGTGGTCCGGCGCCGCCTTCGCACAGGAGGTTTCGCCGCCGCCGCCCACCCCGGATGCAACCTCCGTACCCTCACCTGACGCGACTGCCCCCGATCCGCTGCAAGCGGACGGGCGCCGCACCTTCACGCCGGCCGACTTCGTGCAGTTCGCGCCGCGTACGGCGCTCGACATGGTACGCCGCATTCCCGGCTTCTCGATCGACCAGGTGGAAAGCCGGCGCGGCCTCGGCCAGGCCACCAGCAACGTACTCATCAATGGCGAGCGCATCTCCGGCAAGTCGAACGGTCCGGTGGACGCGCTCAGCCGCATCCCGGCCGGCAATGTGATCCGGCTGGAGATCGTCGACGGTGCCAGCCTCGACGTGCCCGGCCTGTCGGGACAGGTGCTGAACGCGGTCACCCGCGCGGGCCGGGTCAGCGGCCAGTGGCGCTGGTCGCCGCAATTCCGCACCAGCGGTACGCAGGCGCGCCTCGGCTCCGCCGAAATTTCCGTCGCAGGCGGCGGGGCAAAGACCGACTGGACCCTCAGCCTGGAAAATCAGGCCAACCGCAGCGGCAATGCCGGCACCGAATATGTCACGACCGGAAGCGGCGTCCTTATCGACACGCGCGAGGAAAAGGGCACCTATTACGGCGACCGTCCCATCCTGTCGGGGGCCTATACCTACCGCGCCGACAACGGAAACATCCTCAATCTCAACGCCGAGGGGCAGCTTTACTGGTTTCGCGGCGACGAGATCTCGCTGCGCAGCGGCAGTATCGACGTCGACCGGACGCGCAGCTTTTTCGAGCGCGAGGAGGAGTATAATTACGAACTCGGCGGCGACTATGAGTTCGCGCTGCTAGGCGGCCGCCTGAAGCTGATCGGGCTCAGGCGCTATGAGAACAGCAAGTTCAGGTTCGGGCTCGACCAGCTGTTCGCGGACGGCAGCCCTCCCGACGGCGAACGCTACCGCCAGCAAGCGAACGAGGCCGAGACGATCGCGCGCGCGGAATATAGCTGGACCGGACTGGGAGGGGAGTTCCAGCTCTCGGCGGAAGCGGCGAAGAACATCCTCGACATAGAGAGCGATCTGGAGCGCCTCGACGGCGACGGTGTCTACGTCCCTGTCGCTCTCGACGGCAGCGACGACCGGGTCGAAGAAGAGCGCGGCGAAACCCTGCTCAGCCATAGCCGCGCCCTTTCGCCCGCGTTCCAGATCCAGGCTGTGGGCGGCGTCGAATATTCCCGGCTCAGCCAGGTCGGCGCGGGCGGACAGGTCCGCACCTTCTGGCGACCGAAGGGATCGGTCTCGCTCGACTGGGACGCCGGGCCGCGGCTCGATCTCTCCGCGAAGCTGGAGCGCAAGGTCGGCCAGCTCGACTTTTACGACTTCATCGCCGGGGTGAACATCAATGACGACCGCGAGGATGTGACCAACGCGAACCTCGTACCGCCGCAAAGCTGGCTCCTCGAAGTCGAGGGCACGCGCGATCTCGGCGCCTTCGGCTCCGTCACCCTCTCGCTGTTCGGCGAGGCCATCGAGGACATTGTCGACCAGATTCCCATCGACGGCGGCGGCGAGGCGCCGGGCAATGCCGGGAAGGCCACCCGCTACGGCGTGGAACTCGACGGCACCTTCCTGTCAGAACCGCTTGGCTGGCCGGGGACGCGGCTCGAACTCTATCTCAATTTCCGCGAGACGGACGTCGACGATCCGCTGACCGGCCTCGGCCGTCCCATCTCGGACGAGCTTCAGACCGATGTGGAAGTCAGTCTGCGTCACGACTTCGCAGGCAGCGACTGGGCCGTCGGCGGGGGCGTCTATTACGAGCAATATTCGCCCTATGAACGGCTGACCGAGCGCAGCATCTTCACGAACGCGCCCTTCCCGGAATTCTTCATAGAGAACAAGGATGTGATGGGCCTCACGCTGCGCGGCACCGTCGGCAATGCCTTCGACCTGGAGGAAAACGCCTTCCGGACCATCTACGCCGACAAGGAGGCCGGCCTCATCGACAGGAGAGAGGACCGCTACCGCACCTTCGGGACGGTCTTCACGCTGACTATCGAGGGCAGCTTCTAGCCGCCCTTCACGTCCTCCAGCGGCATGTTTCAGGCGGGCGCGGCGACCTTGCCCATGCGCATCGCCCGCAGGATCAGGAACAGGAGCAGCCCCGCCGGACCCGCCATGAAGGTCAGCAGCAGGCAGGGAATGACCGCCCAATGGGTCAGACCCCGCCGCTGCGCCTCGCGTACTTCCCAGGCGCCGACGAACAGGTCGAAGGCCAGATAATGAAACCACCCGGCCGTGAAGGCGATGTCGGTCGACAGCAGTGCCCTCACCTCGGCGATGGAGCCGAACCCGCCGCCGCCGCCCGGTTCGGTGGCCACGCTGCAAGACAGGAGAATGACGTAGGCCGCTGCCAGCAGGGCCGGGCCGGCCAGCCCCGCGATCCACTGCGTCCCCTGCCAGCGCGGCAGCAGGATCAGCACCGCCCAGGCGAACAGGGCGCCCAGGTTGCCCGCCTGGAATATCAGGTCCGCGTTCATCCTGCCCTCCCGCTGCTACGTCCGGCCCGCAGGACCTCCTGCACGGCCGCAGCGCTCATCCTAACGCGTCTGGCCCCTCGTGTTCATCAGGTTTCGCGCAACGACCATACGGTGCACCTCACTCGGCCCGTCATAGATGCGCATGTTGCGGATTTTCCCTGCCAGCATCTGCAGCGGCAACTCCTTCGTCACCCCCATGGCGCCGTGGACCTGCATCGCCTGGTCGATGATCTCCTGCGCCATCTCGGTCGCGAAGACCTTCAGCATGGAAATCTCGGTCCGCACGTCCCTGCCCTCGTCCAGTTTCCACGCACAGTCATAGGCCATCAGCCGCGCGGCGTGGATCTTCGTGGCGCCGTCGGCCACCCACCATTGCACGGCCTGCTTCTGCGCCAGCGTTTCGCCGAAGACGGTTCGCTGCGGCGCATAGTCGGTCATCATGTCGAGCGCGCGCTGCGCCGCTCCGATGGACCATGCCGCCATCTCCATGCGGCGCGTGCCGAGCCGCACCTGCATCGGCGCGAATCCGCCGCCTTCCTCGCCCAGCAGCTTCCAGCCCGGGACCCGGCAGTCCTCCAGCGTCACTTCATAGGTATATTCGCCGCCCAGCATGGGGATGCGGCGAAGGACGTTGAAGCCCGGCGCATCGCGGTCGACCAGGAAGGCGGACATTGCCCGCGTCTCGGGATCGGTGACCGCCATCAATATGGTGAAGTCTGCCTCGGCGGCGCGCGTGATCCAGATCTTGCGGCCGTTGATCACCCACTCGTCCGCCGCTTCGTCATAGACGGCCTTGGTCTTCATGCCGCGCGGATCGGCGCCAGCGCCGGGCTCTGAAATGCCGATGGCGGAGACCGTTTCGCCGCGAGCATAGGGCTGCAGATAGGCCTCGACCTGCTGTCCCTTTGCCGTTGCGACCAGCATCCGCAGATTGGGACTGTCGGGCGGCAGGTGATACTGGATCGCGCTCGATCCCATCGCCTCGTTGACGGCGACCAGCGCGACATAGGGCAGCGCCATGCCGCCCACCTCCTCCGGCGCGTCGAGCGACCAGAGGCCCATCTCTTGCGAGACCTTGTCGAGCCGCTCCTTTTCCTCGGCGGTCAAATAGGATCCCTGGCCCTCCGCATCGCGCTCCAGCACAGCCGCTTCCAGGGGATATAGATGCTCGCGCACGAACCGCTGCGCGAGGTCGGCGAGCATCCGGTGCTCTTCGGCAAGTTCGAATTCCATACCGCCAGCCTATCAGGCACGGCGGAGCCGGCCCGCCTATTCGATACGGTAGTCGATGGGTTTGTAGGTGAAGTTGTTCGACTGACCCGCGGAGCAGGCCGTGAGCCCCACGATCAGGTCCATCTTCGCCTCTATGGTGAAGGTGTCGCCCGGCTTCGACAGCGGCGGATCCACGCGGATCTCGCCGGTCTTTCCGTCGACGGGTACGTTCATGAACACGTTGAACGCGACCGGAATCTGGTCCGGCTGGATGCCATAGGGCTCAAGCGCCGCCGCCAGGTTTCCGAAGCAGCCGCGATGCGGTTCGTCCTCGCCGTACAGCTTCCTGAACATCTCCGCCGAACAGGGCGTCAGCAGGAAATCGTGCCGGCCGACATCGTCGTGGACGATCTCGAACATCACGCTCGACCGGTTGGAATAGATCAGGTCCCCGGTGGTGAAGAACAGTTTGGAAGCATAGTCGATCGTGCGGCCGTTGGAGATCGCCTCGCGCGGGTCGGCTGCGGAAAAGGCGGCAAGGTCGGCGACCTGCTCGCCTTCGGGATCGATCACCGTCAGTCGCTGCCCCTTTTCCAGCGCGAAGGCCGTCCCCGATCTCGGGGGGATGCGGTACGTCATGATGGGGCGTTCGAAGGCAAGAGCCGCGGTTTGAACGGACATGTCCACTCATCTCCTACTTGGCGGCCGGAATATTGCCGCGCTTCCGACTCCTCCCCGAAGGTGCTGAGCATCGGATTGACCGAGCCGCTCCAGGCTTCGTCCCGTTCCAGGATCGTTGTCCTCAGCTTGATGTAACGGCCCTGTTCACGAAGCTGCTCGAACTGGTCGTGCAGGTTGAACACCAGGGTCGGGTAACGGAAACGGCGGGCGCGGCGGCTGGACGCCGAATGCAGCCCCACCACGAAGAAGGCCGAGCCGCCGATGGACAGGCCGAAATGCGGGCTGTTCGGATCGGGATCGACCGCCCTGTCCCACTTCGCGCCGAGCCAGATATCCTTTTCGTGCAAGGACTGGCAGCGCTTCCACAGCGCCGCTTCGAACTCTTCTTCCTCCAGCGCGAGCGGCCGGGCGAAGATCGCCACGAAGCTGCGGAACAGCGTGGGTTTCTGGCGATACCGGGCACCGAACTGCGCCAACGCCTGCCGCAGCGGAAGGTCGTTCCACGCCGAGCGGATATCGCGCCCGAAGAAATAATCGATCTGGCCCTTGCCGAGCGCGCTTTTGGCGCCGACGCAGGGAAACTCCCTCCGCTTCAGGAAGCGTTCGAACTGGGTCTGGAGAAAATCCTGCCTGGGCATCAGGACTTCCGCGCTGCAATATACATAGGTATATTATTGTTATTTATGAAGAAACACATTGTTCGCGTCCAACCTTCGGAGGCGGCTTTGGTTCCTGCAAAATCGTTTGACCCTGAACCTTTCGGCGGGTCTGCGCGGTCAGGCCGAGGCGCGTACCCTGCCCTTGGCCTGCCAGGCCACGAGCGGAAGCTGCCGCTGGACCTTCTCCAGCGTCATGTCGCCGCTGCGGAATCCGGCTTGCCGCAATAGCGCCTCGGTGTCTCGGTTCAGCTGGCATCCGCCGAAGGCTGCCGCCCAAGGCTTGACGAGCCGGTCCTGCCAGCGCGCGAGCTTCCGCTCCGGGGCGCGCACATGTTCGGCATAGAGGAGAAGGCCGTCCTCCTTCAGTACGCGGCGCACCTCCGCCAGCACCGGGGCCACGTCGGGGACTGTGCACAAGGTATAGGTCAGGACGACCGTATCCACGCTGTCGTCGGGAAGCGGGATCGCCTCCCCTCCTGCGGCCAGCGTTTCGAAGGGGATAGTGCAATCGCTCGCGGCCTTATGCGCCAGCTTCAGGCTCGTCTCGCACGGATCGAGGCCGATCAACCTCGTCACCCGGCGCGGGTCGTAGAATTTCAGGTTCAGGCCCGTCCCGATGCCGATGTCGAGAACCACGCCTTCGGCGGCCGGCAGGATGTCCGCCCGCTGTTCGCTGAATTCGGTCGTGCCGCAGGCAACGTCGATCAGCCGCGGCAGCACATGCTTGCCATAAAGCCCCATGGCTATTCCTCCCCCCTCCGCGTTTCCCACCAGCGCGCGTAGCTTGAGTTTCTTACCAAGGTCCGCGTTTCGTCGCGAGCGCCGTCAGCCCACCAGACGGGCCCGCGCTCGCCGAGCGCGACCTTTGCCGCATGAACCCTGCCACGGGCCTCGCGCTCGGCAGTTTCGTCGCCGCTGCGGGTGGCCGAACCGACTGCCCGCCGCGCGGACATCAACTCGCTGACAAGGCGGCTATGGTCGTCCCGGGACAGGTCCGGATTGGCGGCGCGCCACAACCGGCCGTCGACGATAATGTAGCGGCCGTCGGGCGTTCTTTGCGGGTCAGCCGCCACCGGGCTTGGACGGCGTCGCCGCCGGCTTCGGAGGGGGCGCCTTCGGATCGCCCGCCGGCGTCCGGCTGAAACGGGCGGGATGGCGCGGCGCCCGCACGCGCCCGACGCCCTCCAGCTCGATGTCGCGGATCAGGTCGCGATGTTTCACCTGCGGATCGTCCTTCACCGCCTCTGCCGGGTTGATGACCGCGCCGATGGCCTCTTCGCGGATGAACCCTTCGCGCAGCTCCGCCACCGGCGTTTCGGCGACTTTCGCATTGAGGGCGCGCCAGAATTCGCGGCCATTCTCGCGCCATGTTTCCAGGGTCGAGAAGCGCTCTTCGGCCAGCAGGTGGCCCATGCCCACCGCCTTCGCCAGCGCGGTCGCCTCCTTATACTGCATCGCGCCCTGAACCACCGCGCCGTCCTTTGCCGGCACGGGCTTGTTCAGCTTCGCATAGGGCGGATAGTCGCTCTCGGCATCGGGGAAGGTCTCGTGCCACAGCCCCTCAGGCCAGTGCCAGGCGAGCGCGGCGTCGAGCATCGCAATCTCGATATGCTGCCCCTTTCCGCTGCGCTCACGCTCGAACAGCGCAGCGGTCGCCGCCTGCGCCACGGTCAGGCTGGTGACCTTGTCGACGACGATATCGGCCATCAGCGTGGGCTTTCCGCTGGCGATCGACTGCGCATCGGCCATGCCCGTCACCGCCTGCACCGCCATGTCGTAGACGCGCTGGCCGGCATAGGGGCCGTCGGGGCCGAAACCCGATACGGAGACGTAGATCAGCCGGTCGTTCAGCGCTTTCGCATCCTCCCAGCCCAGACCCAGCCGCTCCGCGACGCCCGGACGGAAATTCTGGATCAGGACGTCGGCCCAGCGAATCAGCTCTTCCAGCCGCGGACGGCTGTCCGCATCCGACAGGTCCAGCACCTCCAGCCGCTTCGCGCGGTTCACCCCGGCATAGAGCGCGCTGTAGCCGTTCACCGTCGGCCCCGACAGGTGAAGCGGGTCGCCTGCGGGCGGCTCGACCTTGACGACGTCCGCGCCCTGCTCGGCCAGCCACATCGCGCCCATCGGCGCCGACACGACCTGCCCGAAGTCGAGCACCTTCACCCCCGCCAGCGGCCCCGATCCGGATTGATGCGCATTCGCCTGCATGGGCGTCCTTTCACTGTCCGCAAATTGCGGCTGCACCCTGCGCGTGCCCGCGACCAGCGGCAACCTCCTCAAAAGCCGAAGGATTTCCGTCCTCGCGGCATCATAACAAAGGTAAATTACCTTTTGTTATCAACTATTTGAGGAACGTTTTCCAGGACAAGGCTTTGGTGGGCCACGATCCCCCCCGGGAATGGCGCCGCCATTCCCTGCGCCGCGGTCTTCCCCCCTGGCCGCGGCGCATCTCTTTTTCTCCGCAACCTCTTCCCCGGGCCCGCTAGCCCGAGATGTCCGATCCGGTGCGTTCGGGCAGGAAGAAGAAGGCCGTGAACAGCGCCACAGCGGTGATCACCCATGTGTACCACAGGCCGGCGAAAATGCCGCCCGTCGATACGACGATATACTGGCTGATCGCCGGCAGGAGGCCGCCGAAGACGCCCGCGCCGAAATGGTAGGGAATGCTGAGGCTGGTATAGCGGATCTTCGCTGGGAACAGCTCGACCAGCGTCGCCGCGACCGGTCCATAAGTGGCGCCGGCAAGGATCCCCAGCAGCATCACTCCGAACAGCACGGGCAGCAGGCTGCGCGTCTCCGGATTGCTGGCGCGCGGATAGCCCGCCTCGTCGAGCGCGGCGCGCAGAGCGTCGGGGTCGAAGCCCTGCACCGCCAGCCGCTCGCCGACATTTACCTGGAAGGTTTCGGCGGGGACGGTCGAATAGTCGATGCCGTTCGCGGCCAGCCAGCCAAGCGCGTTTTCGCAGTCGCCCTGCTGCACGTCGGCAAAGGGTTCGTAGTTGCAGTCCGCGGGGACCGCGACCGTGACCGGCTGTTCGTCCATCGCCTGCATCAGCTCCGGGTTCGCTGCGTCCGCCATCATCCAGTAGATCGGGAACAGCAGGATCAGCGTCGCAAGATATCCGGTGCAGATCACTTTCCGCCGCCCCAGCTTGTCGGACAGCCAGCCGAAGAAGACGAAGCTCGGTGCGGCCACCACGACGCCGAAGGCGATGATGTTGCGCGCGTCCGCTTCCGACACCTGGCTCGCCCCTTGCAGGAAATAGAGCGTGTAGAACTGCGCATTATACCAGATCACCGTCAAACCGGCAGCGATGCCGAACAGCGCGATCAGGATCAGCTTCACATTGCCCCAGCTGTCGAAGCTTTCGCGCAGCGGGTTCTCGGCCGAACGGCCCTCCGCCTTCATCTTCTGGAAGACCGGGCTCTCGTTCAGCTTCAGGCGGATATAGAGGCTGATCGCGAGCAGCAGGATCGAGAAGAGGAACGGGATGCGCCACCCCCAGGCGTTGAACGCCTCCTCTCCGACCAGCCAGGTCGAACCGATCACCACCGCCAGCGCCAGCAGGAAACCGCCCGTCACGCTGACCTGGATGAAGCCGGTGTAGAAACCTCGCTTCTCGGGCGGTGCATGTTCGGCCACATAGATGGCCGCACCGCCATATTCGCCGCCCAGCGCCAGCCCCTGGATCACGCGCAGCGCTACCAGGATGAACGGCGCCCACACGCCGATGGACGCGTATGTGGGCAAGATGCCGACACCCGCGGTCGCCAGGCCCATCAGCGTGATGGTGACGAGGAAAGTATATTTGCGGCCGATCCGGTCGCCCAGATAGCCGAACACGACCGCACCGAGCGGCCGGACGAGGAAGCCGGCCGCAAAGGTCAGCAGCGACAGCAGGAAGCCCAGCGTCTCGGATTCGACCTGGAAGAACATGCGGCCGAGCAGCGCCGCCAGCGTGCCGTAGACGAAGAAGTCATACCATTCGAACACGGTGCCGAGCGAACTGGCGGTGATGACCAGCCGGTCGCGCTGCGGATCGATCGGATCCTCGACATGTACATCTGATGCGGCGCCCGAACCCATGCGCACCTCTCCCCCCGGATTGTCCGTTTTTCCGGTTGTTAGGGCAGGCTTGCCCCCGCCGCAATGGAGGCGCGGCACCACCTCGTCCCGACCGTCTGCACGCCGGTTGGCTTCGCCCGCTTCCGACAAACCGGGACGCGCCCTGCCCGGTAGCGAAATCGGGCGACCGGCCCTAAGTCGCACCACATGACCAGCCCGTATCGCCCGCTCTCCGGCGAGGACTCTTCGCGATCCGTCCCGGCCTCCCTCACCATCCGCCGTCCGGACGACTGGCATGTCCACCTGCGCGACGGCGATATGCTGCGCGCCGTTGCCCATTACACCGCGCGCCAGTTCGCGCGGGCGATCATCATGCCCAATCTCGCTCCGCCGGTCACGACGGTGGCCGCCGCCCGCGGCTATCGCGACCGCATCATGACGGCGCTTCCCGATCATGCGGACTTCCAGCCGCTGATGACGGCCTACCTCACCGACGAAGTCGAGCCCGAAGAGCTTGCGCGGGGACATGAGGAGGGCGTCTTTACTGCCGCAAAGCTCTACCCTGCAGGCGCGACCACCAACTCCGCGCACGGTGTGACCGACGTGGCGAACATCTACCCGGTGCTCGAGCGCATGCAGCAGGTCGGCATGCCTCTGCTCGTGCACGGCGAGGTCACCGACCCCGAGATCGACATTTTCGACCGGGAGGCTGTCTTTCTCGAAAAGGTACTGACGCCTGTTCTCGCTGATTTCCCGTCGCTCAAGGTCGTCTTCGAACATGCCACGACCGAGGACGCCGTTCAGTTCGTGACGGCGCAGCCAGAGATCGACGGCAGCCCCCGGATCGCCGCGACCATCACGCCGCATCATCTGATGTTCAGCCGCAACGCGATTTTCGCCGGCGGCATCCGTCCGCATTTCTACTGCCTGCCGATCGCCAAGCGCGAGCGGCACCGTTTGGCGCTCCGCCGCGCAGCCACCAGCGGCGACGCACGCTTCTTCCTCGGAACAGACACCGCGCCTCATGCCCGCCCGGCGAAGGAGAGCGGTTGCGGCTGCGCCGGTATCTTCAACGCGCCGCATGCACTCGAAAGCTATGCGCAGGTGTTCGAAGAAGAAGAGGCGCTGGACCGGTTCGAGGCCTTCACCAGCGAGAACGGGCCCCGATTCTACGGCCTGCCGCTCAACGAAGGGACCGTCACGCTCGCCCGCGCCGAAGTCGAGGTGCCGGACGTGCTGACCACGGGCGTAGAACCCGTCGTCCCATTCCGCGCCGGCGAGCGCACGAGCTGGCGCATGGTAGGCTGACCAGCCGAACCGGCGAGACGGCGCTTCCGCGAGGGCGGTTCATGACCGTCGCTTCGCGCTGGCCTCACGTCCGTCCCAGCCGCATCACCTCCCGGTCCAGCGCCTGCAGGAAGGTTGACCGGTCGCGCGCGCTGAAGGGCGGCGGCCCGCCCAGCTGCGACCCGTCCGCGCGCAGGTCCGCCATGATCGCCCGCGTCGCCATGGCGCTGCCGATATTCGCCTCCGTGAAGGGCTTTCCCGTCGGCGCGAGCACGGCCCCCGCCCCTGCCTTCAGGCTGCGGTCGGCCAGCTCGATATCGGCGGTTACGACCAGTTCCCGGTGCGTGCCCTCGGCGACCAGCGCGACGATCCGGTCGTCGGCCTCGTCGAAGCCGCCGCCGACCAGCTCGAACGACAGAAGCTCATGGTCCGGAATGCGCAGCCAGGCATTGGCGACGACGAGCACAGGGACGCCGACCCGCCACGCTACCTTGTAGATTTCGTCCTTCACCGGACAGGCATCGCCGTCGACGAGAATACGCGGCCGCGCCGCAGCAGGAAGGGATTCGGTCACGCGCCCTGCTTCGCCGCTCGGCAGCGGCGGCGCAATTCCCGTCTGGCAAATGGGGCTCTGGCAAAATAGGGCTTTCGGTGAGCATGGTCCCGCTCATGCCCCACACTCCTGCCCGACAAACGCCCGATCCGTCCGCTCAATTCTTGCCCCCCGATCCGCGATCGGAAGCTAGGACGCGCGCCTCGCGCACGCGTACATGCGCGCACGCGCGCGCTGAGGTGTGACCTACTGTGACCTACAGCCTCTTCCGCTCTCCGTTTCCTTCACTCCGCCCGATCCGCTAGACAGGCCCCATGATCATTCACCTCAGCGACCGCTCCGTCATCCGCGTCCACGGCGAGGACGCCCGCGACTTCCTGAACAACCTCCTTACCAACGACATCGGTGCCGTCGCGGAAGGGGCACCGGCCTGGGCCGCGCTGCTTACAGCGCAGGGCAAGCTGATCGCCGACATGATCGTCTGGCAGGGCGGGACCGGGGGCGACGGGAATGAGGAGTTGCTGCTCGACGTCCCGGCGGACCGCACCGAGCCGCTGCTGGCTGCGCTGAAGCGCTATCGCCTGCGCCGCCCGCTCGACATCGCCGAGGTCGAACAGCGCGTCTTCGCCGCGTGGGACGAGCCGCTGGTCGTGGCACCCGACGATCCGCGCGATCCCGCCCTGGGCCAGCGCTGGCTCGCCGCAACGGCGCATGTGACCGGCGACCTTGCCGACTTCCATGCCCGGCGCATCCGGCTGGGCGTGCCCGATTCGCCCGACTTCGAGCCGGAAAAGCTGATGTGGCTGGAATCGAACGCCGACCGCCTGAACGGCGTCAGCTTCACCAAGGGCTGTTTCGTTGGTCAGGAGAATACCGCGCGCATGAATTATCGCGGGAAGGTGAGAAAGCGCGTCCTTCCCGTCTCGCTCTCGACCGGACCGGGCGAGGCTACCGATGTCGTCACCGCAGGCGGCAAGAGCGCCGGAACGCTGGTCAGCGTCGCGGAGACCGAGGACGGCGTGCGCGGCATGGCGCAGCTCAGGCTGGAATATGCCGACGAGCCGCTGCGCGTGGGCGGCGCGGCGTGCGAAATCGCCTGGCCGCACTGGTTCCCGCGGGAAACGGCGCTTGGAGAGACAGGCGAGGCGGAGGCATGACGACCGGTGCGCTGGTCCTTGCCCTCGCGGCGCTCGCCATCGGCATCGTCATCGGACGGCTGAGCGCACCGAAGGTCGACCGGGCGCCGCTCGACCCCGAACGGCCGGCGAAGCTGGCGGCGCAGATGTCGACCGAAGACCGGCTCGCCGCCGCGACATGCCTGAAACAGGGACGGTCGGCCGAGGCCGTGAAGGAAATCCGCCAGCGAACGGGACTCGGTCTAAAGGAGTCGAAGGCCGTCGCCGATCACCTGAAGGCGAACGACCCGGCCTCCGGGATCGGTTGACCGGGCGGCCGTGTCTGCGCCCCGAGCGCTCCGAATCAAGTCCGGAGCCTTTAAATCAAGGGAGCTTTTAGCCCGGGAGGCAAGTTCAGCCGGCCTTGCGGCGGCGGCGCGCAATGCCGGCGCCGGCAAGACCGAAGGCCAGCAGGCCGAGCGCGGCGGGCGCCGGAACGGATTCGCTGCCGCCACCGGGGTTGCCGCCGATGGGGCCGGGCGGATCGGAGAAGGTCAGGTTCTGGCCGCCATAGGTCGACAGGTGAACCTCGCCGTTCAGCTGGGCGGTGTTGACGACGACCGAACCGTTCAGCGCGTTCTGGTTCGTGATGGTCGCGAGCGGGGCCAGGATCGAGCCGAAGAACTCGCGGTTGAAATCGAGCGTGACGGCTTCGTAGAAATTCCAGATGACGTTGGAGGACAGCGACATCAGGTCGGCGTAGATGCCGCCGCCGAGGAAATTGTCGTCGAACGAGAAGCTGCTGCCGCCCACATTCATCACGATCGTGTCCATCGCCTCGGCATCGTCGTTGAAGGCGATCGACGAGAAATAGGAACCGCCGCTCTGCAGCATCGAATTGACGTCGCCCAGATCCATGACGGCAACGCCGCTCATGTCGGCGACCGGATCGACCACCAGCGTCTGGCCGTCCAGATGATAGCTGCCGCCGGTGTCGGAGAGCTGGGCGAGCTGGAAGGAGAGATCGTTAAACGTATCGCCGAAATAGGGGATGCTGACCTGCGCGCCTTCCTCGAAGGTGCTCTGGTTCTTGTTCTGGATGCCGATCGATCCGCCGGCGCGAACGGTGAAGGTACCGTTCAGGTTCATGTTGCCGACATGGCCGCCCGCTTCGACGACCGGGTTGGACAGGCCGTTCGACTGGATATTCTTCATGCCGGTGATGTTGCCGCCGACCTGAAGGACCGGACGGTTCGAGGCCGTCTCATTCCCCTGGCCGCCCTTGTTGAAGGTGCCGCCGCCGGTCAGGTTGCCGCCAACATAGGTGCGGCCCTCGACATCATGGTTCGTGCTCGCATTGCCCAGCGCAACGAGGTTCAGTTCGCGCATGATCTGCAGGCCCTCGATCGGCGTCGCGGCGGCAGGCGCCGCGAACGCGGCAGCAACCGCAGCCGCAACGGCAGTACGCGAAACTATGGACTTGCGAAGGGACAGCATATTACCTCGTCTTTGCATCGGCGGGAGCGAGATGCTCCCTCTTTGTTAAAATGTAAGCACGATGCGTGCCAATTCAATTCCCGAGCGGAAACTGGTACTTGCCCGGGGCTGTTGTAAATTATTCCGACACAAAGAACGCATGGCCGGGCCCGGTCGTTTCAGGCAATACATGGCCGGGTCCTAAGGGAGGGTTACCATTCCGAAACGTCCGATAAAGCCGAAGAACGACCGGCGCCTGCTCATGATGCTGGGCCTGGCGACCATCCTCTTGCTGGGCTTCATGATCTATATCTCGGTGTAGGGCTCCACGGTCGGCGTCATTCGCGCCGAGCGGCCAGCGCGGTCAGGCTTCCGCATCGTAGGTGATGATTTCGATCCGCAGTCCGTCCGGATCCTTGAAGAATGTCGCGACCTCGCCGTCGAAATGCTGCGGTTCCGGCACGTCGAAGCGGGCAGCGCGCATGGCCGAACGCACCGCTTCATGGGTCTCGCGGTCAGCGGCGAGGCCCAGATGATTCAACCCGGGGGCGTACCGGTCATAATCGGGAGCCGTCGCCTTCGCCTGCTTGATGTCGATGGCGAACCCGCCCGGTCCCGCGAAGACATGGTCCCGCATTTTCTCGAAGCCGCAACCGCCAAGGAGGACTTCGTACCAGGGCAGGCTTTCCGCCAGCGACCGCACGAGGACGACGGCGTGGTCGAGCTTTACGCCCGCGCTCACCCCAGCCGTTCCAGCGCGGCGTCGAGGCGCTGCTTCTCGGCCTTGCGGTCCGCAAGCTTCTGCCTGGCTTCCTCGACGGCAGCCTCGGGGGCCTTGGCGAGGAAGTTTTCGTTTGAGAGGCGCCCTTCGAGCGCACGAACTTCCTTGCCTGCCGCATCGGCATTCTTCTTGAGGCGAGCGCGCTCGGCGTCGAGGTCGATCACGCCTTCCAGCGGGATAACGAAGGTCGCCTCGCCGACGACGATCTGGGCGGACCCGCCTTCCGGCGCTGGAGAGGCGGAGATGCCGTCGACCCGGGCCAGCCGCTCGAGCGCGGCCTCGTTGCGGTCGAGGCGTGCGGTTGTCTCGGTGGAGGCGTCGCGGACATATAGAGGCAGCCGCGCACCTGCCGGAACGTTGAGTTCGCTGCGGCTCGACCGGATCGCAGTAACCAGTTCGATCAGCCAGTCGACTTCGGCTGCGGCCTCGGGATCGAGCGAGCGACTGTCGGAACTGACCCATTTTGAGACAATCAGGTCGTAGGGCCGCGCGCCGAGCTTATGCCACAGTTCCTCGGTGATGAACGGCATGACCGGGTGCAGCATGACGAGAATCTGATCGAGCACCCAGCCCGCGACAGCCTTGGTTTCGGCCGCGTCGGTATGGCCCTCTTCCTGCAGGACCGGCTTGATCAGCTCCAGATACCAGTCGCAGAACCGGTTCCAGGTGAACTGGTAGATGGCCGCGGCGTAGGCGTCGAAGCGGTAGTCCGCCATGGCGAGGTCGAGCGCCTGCGCCGTCCGGATCGTCTCGCCGACGATCCACTTGTTGACCGCCGTCGTCGCGGCGGGCGGTGCGACGCTCTCCGAGGCACCGATGCCATAGCCCTGGGCGAAGCGGGCGGCGTTCCACAGCTTGGTGGCGAAATTGCGGTATCCCTCGATCCGCCCTTCGTCCATCTTGATGTCGCGGCCCTGGCTTTCCATCGCCGTCATGAAGAAGCGCAGCGCGTCGGCGCCGTACATGTCGATCAGGCCCAGCGGGTCGACCGTATTCCCCTTCGACTTCGACATCTTCTGGCCGTCGGCCGCGCGGACGAGGCCGTGGAGATAGAGATCGCGGAAGGGCACGTCGCCAAGGAGGTGCATGCCCATCATCATCATGCGGGCATCCCAGAAGAACAGAATATCGAAGCCCGACACGAGCACGTCGTTGGGGTAGCGCCCCTCGCCCTTCACATCGGTGTCGGGCCAGCCCTGCGTCGCAAAGGGCCAGAGGGCGGAGGAGAACCAGGTGTCGAGGACGTCCTCGTCGCGGGTCAGGGGAACGCCGCCAGCCTGCTCGGATGCTTCCTGTTCGGTCATCGCGACATAGGCATTGCCGTTGTCGTCATACCAGGCCGGAATCCGGTGTCCCCACCACAGCTGGCGCGAGACACACCAGGGCTGGATGTTCTCCATCCAGTTGAAGAAGGTCTTCTTCCAGGTTTCCGGGACGATGCCGATATCGCCGTTCTTCACCGCCGCGATCGGGGCCTCGGCCAGCTTTTCCGCATCGACATACCATTGGTCGGTCAGCCAGGGCTCGATGACCGCGTTGGAGCGGTCGCCGTAGGGCGTCATGATCTTCCGCGGCTCGGCGTCGAGCTCTTCTGTCTCGCCCTCCTTCGTTGTCACGCTGTGAGGGATCAGGAAGCCCAGTTCCTTCATCTTCGCCACCACAGCCTCGCGCGCCGAGAAGCGTTCGAGGCCGAGAAATTCGTCCGGGATCAGGCCGTCCGCAGTCTGCACGACATGGGCATCGGCATCGAGCATATTGAGCATGTCCGCCGGGGCGATGCCGGCGCGCTTGCCGACCTCGAAGTCGTTGAAGTCGTGGCCCGGCGTGATCTTGACCGCGCCGGAGCCGAGTTCGGGATCGGCATGCTCGTCGGCGACCACCGGAATACGGCGCCCGGTGATGGGCAGCTCGACCATCTTCCCGACGACCGAGCTGTAGCGCTCGTCATCGGGATGCACCGCGACCGCCATGTCGGCGAGCATGGTCTCGGGGCGTGTGGTCGCCACCTCGATATAGTCGCGCCCGTCGGCCAGCGTCGCCCCGTCCGCGAGCGGATAGCGGAAATGCCAGAAGTGGCCCTTTATTTCCGCCTGCTCGACCTCAAGGTCGGAAATGGCCGTCTTCAGCCCCGGATCCCAGTTCACCAAGCGCTTGTCGCGGTAGATCAGCCCGTCCTTGTGAAGATCGACGAAGACCTTCGTCACCGCCTTCACGAAGTGCGGGTCCATGGTGAACTGCTCGTTCGACCAGTCCATCGAACAGCCGAGGCGGCGGAGCTGGCCGGTGATCTGGCCGCCCGATTCCTCTTTCCATTCCCAGACCTTGGCGACGAACTCCTCACGGCTGAAATCGGTGCGCTTCTGCCCCTTCTGGCCCAGCTGCCGCTCCACGACCATCTGCGTCGCGATGCCCGCATGGTCGACGCCGACAACCCATTTGGCATCCTTGCCGCGTAGCCGCTCGTAGCGGACGAGAACGTCCTGCAACGTATTGTCGAGCGCATGGCCGATATGCAGGCTGCCGGTGACGTTGGGCGGCGGATTGACCAGCGTCCACGGGTCGGCGTTCGGCCGTTCCGGACGGAACAGGCCCTTCTCTTCCCAATGGGGATACCACCGGCCCTCGATGTCGGCCGGATCGAACGTCTTCGGAATCTGCTGGTCGCTCATAGGGGCGGCTCAATGCCAGCGGTCCACGAAGGCGGCAAGACGAATGCTCGGCCAATGGCCGCACTTCACCCGTTCAATGCACAGCAAGCTGCGGGACGTTAGGTGAGCCACATGAGTTCCGGACGCCCTTCCCTTGCCGCACTTATCGCACTCCCCATCGCCCTGTGCCTGGTCGAAACCGCTGCGACCGCCGGTCCGGCGGTGGACTGGCGGATCGGTCCGGTGGTTCGCGGTGAGAATAGCTCTCGCGGCATGCCGCTCCATCCCGAAGCGTGGAAGGAGGGATGGCGCTTCACCTTTCCCGGACCGACACGGGAGGATGGCCATGTCCATTATGTCACGCGCGAGGCCGAGCCTCTCAACCATGCGCGCGAGCTAGTGGTTCGTTACCGCATCCACGCGGCGCCCGGGACCCGCTTCGCCCCGCAGGAACGGCCGGGCAAGCCCGCGACGGTCTCGCTGTACCTGCAGCGATCCGGCGACGACTGGACGGCAGAGGGCGACTATGAGTTCTATCGCTGGTTCGCACCGGCGGAGACGGTGCGGCAGCTCGAGGCCGGCCTGTTCGAAGTTCGCGTCGCACTGGACGATCCGCGGTGGATATCGGTCCTTGGCAAGCCGGCGGAAGATCATCCGGATGCGTTCGATTCGGCGCTGCGGGAAGCGGATCGGCTCGGCCTGCTATTCGGCTCGGCCGGGGCACGCGGGCACGGCGTCTACACGACCGGCCCGGCCCGGTTCACGCTTCTGGAGTTTTCAGTTCGCTAACCGCACTGCGCCCGGTGCATCAGGAACGCATCGGCCAGCACCAGCGCCATCATGGCCTCGGCCACCGGGACCGCGCGAATACCGACACAGGGGTCGTGACGCCCCTTCGTCCTGACCGTCGTGGCTTCCCCGTCGCGGGTGACGCTCTCGACTTCGCTGAGGATCGAACTCGTCGGTTTCAGGGCGACGCGGCACACAACCTGCTGCCCCGTCGAAATGCCGCCCGCCGTCCCGCCGGCATGGTTGGCGGTGAATACGGGTGGATCGCCGGGCGCCGGACCGGGCCGCATCGGGTCGGCATTTTCCTCGCCGGTCAGGCGCGCCGCGGCAAAGCCATCGCCGATCTCGACGCCCTTTGCAGCGTTGATCGACATCATGGCGGCGGCAAGCTCGCTGTCGAGCTTGGCATAGATGGGACTTCCCCAGCCTGCCGGGACACCGTCGGCGAGAACCTCGACCACCGCGCCGACCGAGGAGCCGGCCTTGCGCACCTCGTCGAGCCGGGATTTCCAGCGCACCTCCGCCTCCGGATCCGCGCACCACAACTCGCTCGATTCCAGATGCTGGGCGGCAAACCGCTCGGCCCGGTCGCCGCCCAGTTCGACGACATGACCCAGCAGCCCGACTCCGGGGATCACTTTTCGCGCGATCGCTCCCGCCGCGACACGCGCCGCCGTCTCGCGGGCAGAGGAGCGCCCCCCGCCGCGATAATCGCGAAAGCCGTATTTCGCATCATAGGCATAATCAGCATGGCCCGGCCGGTATTTGGCGGCGATCTCTGAATAGTCCTTCGAGCGCTGGTCGACATTCTCGATCATCAGGCTGATGGAGGTCCCCGTCGTTCGCCCCTCGAAAACGCCCGACAGGATGCGCACCTGATCGGGCTCTCGGCGCTGCGTGGTGAAGCGGTTCTGGCCCGGCCTGCGCGCATCGAGGAAGGGCTGGATGTCGCCCTCCTCCAACGCGATTCCGGGCGGACACCCGTCGACGACCACGCCCAGGGCGGGGCCGTGCGACTCCCCCCAGGTCGTGAAGCGAAACATGCGGCCGAAACTGTTCCAGGACATGACCGCCCTGATGGCGCGCCCGCGCGGGCGGCGCAATGCCTGCCGTTGCGGGCGGAGGCTTTGCTGCGTTCCCTAAAGGACCTGCCGTTCAGTCATTGCCGCGTTCGAAGAGGGCCCGATAATGCTGCGTGCGCGTCACGCGGAGCCCCGCCAGCCCGGCGCGCTCGACCGCCCGCTGCCAGCTGGTAAACTCCTCAAGGCTGAGGCTGTAACGTTCGCAGGCCTCGTCCGTGGTCAGCAGTCCGCCCTTTACGGCCGCCACGACTTCAGCCTTCCGCCGGACCACCCACCGGCGGGTGTTCGGCGACGGAAGCGTTTCCATCGTCAGCGGCTCGCCCAGCGGGCCGATCACGGATTCTGGTCTGAAACTCTGGTTCTCAAGCATACTCTTCTCGTTCGGTCCGTACTGACTTCCCCGGTCCAGCGCTTGTAGAGCCCCATCACCTAAGGAAGCCCTAACCCGGCCGCTAAAAAATCCACTCGCGTCGGCTAACCCCCTGCGACGTCACGACATAAATAACGACCCTTTGGAATCCGGGGCGGGCGCGCCTATTTGTCGGACGATGTCCCAGATCGACCTGAATCTTCCCGGACCCGCCGCCTCCCGGCGCGTCGTCGTCGCCATGTCCGGCGGAGTGGACAGTTCCGTCGTCGCCGCCCTGGTCAGCGAAGCCGGCTATGAGACGGTCGGCATCACGCTCCAGCTCTACGACCATGGGGCCGCGGTACAGACCCCCGGCACCTGCTGCGCGGGAAGCGATATCCGCGATGCCCGCCGAGTCGCCGATGGGCTCGGCATCCCGCACTATGTCCTCGATTATGAAAGCTCGTTCCGGGAAAGCGTGATCGACGACTTCGCGGACAGCTATGCGCGCGGCGAAACCCCCATTCCCTGCGTGCGCTGTAACCAGACGGTGAAGTTTCGCGATCTCCTCTCGGTGGCGAAGGACCTCGGCGCAGACGCGCTGGCGACGGGGCATTATGTGCGGCGCGTCCACAGCGAGGATGGGCCGCGGCTGTTGCGCGGTACCGACCCGGCGCGGGACCAGAGCTATTTCCTGTTCGCAACCACGCGCGAGCAGCTCGACTTCCTGCGCTTTCCACTGGGCGCCATGGACAAGGCGGCCGTGCGCGATCATGCCGCGCGCTTCAACCTCGGCGTCGCGACGAAGCCCGACAGCCAGGACATCTGTTTCGTGCCGAGCGGCGACTATGCCGGACTTGTGAAGAAATTGCGGCCCGAGACGGAAGCGCCGGGGAATATCGTCGACCTGAACGGCAATGTCCTCGGGCAGCACCGCGGCCTCGTTCACTATACCGTCGGACAGCGCCGCGGCATCGATATCGGCGGCCAGAAGGAGCCGCTTTATGTCGTCCGGCTCGACCCTGACACGAAGACCTTGGTTGTCGGCCCGCGCGAGGCGCTCGGCGTCGCCTCCTGCCGGTTGTCGGACGTGAACTGGCTCGGCCCGGCCGGGCCCGATCCGGCGCGGCCGCTGACGGCCAAGATCCGCTCGATGGCGAAGCCGGCCCCCGCCCGGTTCGACGGCACGTCGGTTATCTTCGCCGCGCCTGAATATGGCGTTTCGCCCGGGCAGGCAGCGGTCCTTTATGATGGCGACCGCGTAATGGGCGGGGGATGGATCGCCGACACGCAGCCGGCCCTCGCCGCGGCAGCCTAACGCCGCCCGTCAGGCGAGCTTCAGCTCCGCCCAGATCGGCAAGTGATCGCTTGCCCGCCGCGACAGGGCGGTTCGGTGCACGCCGCAATTCACCAGTTCGAGGTCGCGGTCGTAGAGGATCCGATCGAGGGCAAGGACGGGCCGGCGGGTGTGAAAACTGGGTCCGCACGGCGCGCTGCGGAAATGGCTCGGCACCCGGTCCATCGCCGCGAGCCTGCCCCGGTTCCAGTCGTTGGTGTCGCCCATGATGATGGTCGGTAGCGGGCTGCGCACGTCGATCACCTCGACAAGGCGCAGCACCTGCCGCACGCGGTAGAGGCCGGAAAGGTCGAGATGCATGCCCACGACCCGGAACGGCCCAAGGGCCGTATCGAGTTCGGCCAGCACCGCCCCGCGCGGTTCGAGCCCTTCCAGCCAAAGCGGCTCCGCATGCCGAACTCCGATCCCGTCCCGCACAAGAATGGCGTTGCCGTGCCATCCCAGCGACTCGGGCTTCATATGGAACGGAACGTGGCGCCAGCCCGACGCTTCCAGCCGCTCGGGCGTAATCACTGCGCGGCGGCTGAAGAATCTCCGGTCAGCCTCCTGCAGGGCGACCACGTCCGCCCCGACCTCGTCCAGAACGTGCAGGATCCGGTCGGGGTCGCGGCGGCGGTCGAGGCCGATGCCCTTGTGAATATTGTAGCTGGCAACCTTCACGAGGTGACAACGGTCACGGGAGAAGAAGGTCCCCCTCGATCACGTCGACGCAGCTGCCGCCAAGGATCACCCGGTCGCCCTCGAGCCGGCAGGACAGGCGCCCGCCGCGCTCGCTGGCCTGAAAGGCCTCGAACGAGTCGCGCCCCAGTCTTTCGGCCCAGTAGGGAGTGAGCATGGCGTGGGCGGAACCGGTGACCGGATCCTCGTCGACCCCGGCCCCCGGCACGAATACGCGGCTGACGACGTCCACTTCGCTGCCACCGGCCGCCGGTGCCGTCGCGATGACGAGGACATTGCCGATGGCCGCCAAGGCCTTGAAATCGGGTGCGAGAGCGCGAACCGTCTCTTCATCGCCGAAGACGGCCATGAAACTGTCCTCCGCCGCGTCGGTGGTCACCCGCACTTCTTCCGGAATGCGGCCGAGCGCGGCGACCAGGTCGGTTTTCATCTGCTTCACCGACACCCAGGCCGGCAGGCTCATCACGTAACGCCCATCGTCGGCGCGCCGCACTTCGAGGACTCCCGCGCCCTTCAGGGTGCGAAAGCGTACAGCGTCTCGCTCGGGCTCGTCGGTCAGGCAGTGATGGCCGGCAGCAAGGGTGGCATGGCCGCACAGCTCGACTTCCACGGCGGGCGTGAACCAGCGCAGGACATAGTCGGCTTCGCCGGTCTCGTCCGGTACGTACCAGGCGGTTTCGGAGAGATTATGTTCGCGCGCGATCCGCTGCATCAGCGCATCGTCGGGGAATGCCTCCACTCGGTAGATCGCCGCGCTGTTGCCTTCGAACGGAACCTTCGCGAACGCGTCTATGTGCCTGAACCGGGCTCGATGGGACAAAAATGATCCTCCTTCACGGGTAAGTCGTCCAGATGGCCACGCGGGTCCACATGGATCAAGACCTCGGCTGCCGGAAAGCGCTCTCGAACGGCGATTTCGGCCCGTTCGGCGATGTCATGTGCGGACGCGACGCTGAGTTCTGGATCGACCCAGATGTGGAACTGGACGAAATCCTGGTGTCCGGCGCGGCGTGTCCGCAGGTCGTGGACGCCGTCCACATCCGGAAGCTGCGACACCAGGTTGAGCAGTTGCTGGCGCTTCAGTTCGGGCCACTCCCGGTCCATCAGCATGTCGACCGCCCGCCGGCCGGCGCGGTACGCGTTCCACAGCAGCCATGCCGCGATCCCGAGCCCGAAGACGGCATCGGCGCCGGTAAAGCGCGACAGCCCCTCGATCAGCAGCGCCGAGATGACCGCGAGGTTGAGGAGCAGGTCGCTCTGATAGTGCAGGCTGTCGGTCTGGATCGCAATCGATTCGGTGCGCGCGATGACACTGCGCTGGTAGAGAACCAGCGCCGCCGTCACCATCAGCGCGAACACGGACACCACGACGCCATATTCCGGGTCGGCTACCCCGCCCCCTTCCAGCAGGCGAAGCAGGCCCTGAAGCGCGATGTAAAGGCCGCTGATCACAATCAGCACGGTCTGGATCAGCGCGGCGACGGCCTCCGCCTTGCCATGACCGAAGCGATGCTCCTGGTCGGCGGGCTCGGCAGCGACCCTCACCGCGAAAAGAGTAATGAGCGAGGCGAGCAGGTCGAGCCCGGTATCCGCCAGCGAGCCGAGCATGGAAATCGATCCGGTCGCGGCCACCGCCCAGATCTTCGCGCCTGCCAGAAGGATCGCGGCCGCAACCGACGCCAGCGCAGCCCGGCGGGCAAGCGAGGCGGCATCCTTGCTCACGGGTAGAGCATGCCGCGCCGCCAGCCTTCTTCGGCCGCGTCGAAGGTATAGCGTTCGTGCAGCCGGTCGCGGCGGTCGATCCAGAACTCGAAGTGACGCGGCGTCACGCGCCAGCCGAACCAGTGCGGCGGGCGCGGCACCGCGGCGTCTTCATATTCCCGCTCGATCAGGTCGACGCGCCGCTCAAGTTCTTGACGCTCGGTCAGCGGACGGGACTGCAGGCTCGCCCAGGCGCCGATCTGCGAGGCGCGCGGACGGCTGTCGAAATAGGCATCGGACTCGGCCTCCGAAACGCGCGTTACCGGTCCTTCGATACGGATCTGCCGGCGCAGAGATTTCCAGTAGAACAGCAGGGCCGCCTTGCTCCCCGCCTTCAGCTCCTCGCCCTTGCGGCTTTCGGCGTTGGTATAGAAAACGAAGCCGCCCTCGCTGACATCCTTCAGCAGCACCATCCGGACCGAGGGACCGGAAGGTCCTGTCGTCGCGAGCGCCATGGCGTTGGGATCGTGCGGTTCACCGTCTTCCGCCTCCCTCATCCACTCATCGAACAGGCGAAACGGATCGGTCGGCAGGCTGTCGCTGGTCATGCCATCAGCATGTATGCGCGCGGCAGGCGTCCCTCAACCGACTTCTCGCTGGGCAGGTCCGAAGCCACGCGACCGCTTGCAGCGGGCTCCGGCAAGTCCTACATCCCCGGTGTGTTGCCCTAGTGCAACAGTGGATTCCCCAACCTAATTGTGTGACGGAAACGAGATAATGGCGGATCTTTACGAGCGGCTTGGGTTGAAGCGCGGCGCCGACGAGGCGGCGATCAAACGCGCCTACCGCACGCTGGCGAAGGAACTGCATCCCGACCGCAACAAGGACAATCCGAAGGCGGCCGACCGCTTCTCGGAAGTCACACAGGCCTACGATATCCTCGCCGACAAGGATAAACGCGCCCAGTATGACCGCGGAGAGATCGACGAAAAGGGCGACCCCAAGTCGCCTTTCGGCTTTGGCGGCGGGTCCGGAAAAGCGGGTAATCCATTTCGCGGGGGCGGCGGTGGCGGCTTTTCCAGTCGCGACTTCGGCGGCGGCAATTATGGCGGCAGCCGCCCCTTTGGCGGCGACGGCGGCTTCGATCCCGAAGACCTGCTGAACGAACTTTTCGGCGGCGGCCGGGCGCGCACGCGGCCCGGCTCCGGGCCGGGAGGCGGACCGTCGGGCTTTCAGCAGACGCAGGCGCGCCCGCAAAAGGGCACCGACGTCAAATACCGGCTGGCAGTCGACTTCACCGATGCCGCCGAATTGAGACCCCAGCGCGTAACGCTGCGCAGCGGCAAGACGATCGAGGTGAAGCTGCCTCAGGGCTTCGAAGACGGCCAGACCATTCGCCTCACCGGCCAGGGCGAGGCCGGTCCGGGCGGGACCGGCGATGCGCTGATCACGCTCTCCATCAAGCCTCACCGGCATTTTCGGAAGGACGGCGACGATATCCGCATCGACCTTCCCGTCCGTCTCTCGGAGGCCGTTCTGGGCGCCAAGGTCAAGGTGCCAACCACCTCCGGCAGCGTCATGCTGACCATTCCCAAGGCCACCAATGGCGGAACCGTTATGCGGTTGAAGGGTAAGGGATTCAGTCGCAAGGATGGATCGCGCGGCGATTTGCTCGTCACGATCGAAATTGCGATTCCGAAGGAGGATCCCGAGTTGGAAGCATTTGTGCGAGACTGGACCGCGGACGAGGCGCGTGATCCCCGCGCCGGTCTCGGCGGATAGAGGATTACCTGACATCCCGTTGAGAACCCTCTGGACGAGCCGCCCGGTGCGGATCGCCCGACGGGTCGTGGGAGGAACACTCGAAGACGGCATGACACAGGCGGGCAACCTTGCCTTCCTCTCGATGCTTACCTTGTTTCCCTTCTTCGTGCTCGTGGGTGCCATTGCCGGCGCCTTCGGACGCTCGCTCGACACGCTGAGGTTCATACGCAGCTTTCTCGAGACCGTCCCGCCGCGCGTTGCCGACTATCTGGCCGAACCGATCGGGGCGCTGCTGCGCGAATCCTCGGGCGGCCTGCTGACGATCTCACTCGTCGTCGCGCTCTGGACGACGGCGAGCTATGTCGAGACCATTCGCTTCATCCTCTACAAGGCCTACGGCTTCACCGCCGTTCGCCCGATCTGGCAGCGCCGGCTGCTTAGCTTTGGCATCATCATCGGCAGCGTCGTCCTGATGGTCGTCGCCTTCGCGCTGCAGTTCATTCTGGCGGGTGTGCAGGAATTCATCCTGCAGGTTCTCCCCGCAATGGACACCAGCCTTCTCACGGGTCTCCGCCTGGGGCCGATGGTCGCCCTGTTCGCGGCGCTCTACCTGCTCTTCGTTTCGCTGACACCGCGCGAATATCGCTCTCGCTATCCAAAGTGGCCGGGCGCTCTGGCGACAGCGGCGATCTGGATCGGGGCGTCGAATCTCCTGCCTTGGTTCCTCGCCAATTTTTCCAATACCGACCGCTTCTACGGGCCGCTTGCGGGCGTTATCGTCACGCTGATCTTCTTCTTCGTCGTCGGGATTGCATTCATTGTCGGCGCGTATCTGAACGCCGCACTGGCATTGGGGGGCGATCGCAAGCTAGATGCGGGCGGCAAGACCGAACATGAACGAGAAGCCGTAAGAGGGGTCGGATGACCGGATTGATGACAGGCAAGCGCGGACTGGTCATGGGCCTCGCCAATGACCGCTCACTGGCCTGGGGCATTTCAAAGAAGCTCCATGAGCAGGGCGCAGAACTCGCATTCTCCTATCAGGGCGAGGCCCTGAAGAAACGCGTGGCGCCGCTGGCCGAGCAAGTCGGCAGCGATTTCCTGATCGAATGCGACGTAAGCTCGATGGAGGCGCTCGACCGCGCCTTCGACGACCTCGCGGCGCGGTGGGAAACCATCGACTTCCTGGTTCATGCCATCGGTTTTTCCGACAAGTCGGAACTGCGCGGTCTCTATCTCGACACCAGCCTCGACAACTTCCTCAACACGATGAACGTGTCGGCCTACAGCTTCACCGCCTGTGCCAAACGCGCCATGCCGATGATGCCGAACGGCGGCAGCCTGCTGACGCTCTCCTATTACGGCGCCGAAAAGGTCGTGCCGCACTACAATGTGATGGGCATTGCCAAGGCTGCACTGGAAACCAGCGTCAAATATCTCGCCAACGATCTCGGCCCGCAGAATGTGCGCGTGAACGGAATCAGCGCGGGGCCGATCCGAACCCTCGCCGCGTCGGGCATCGGCGACTTCCGCTACATCCTGAAATGGAACGAGCTGAATTCGCCGCTGAAACGGAACGTGACGATCGAGGATGTCGGCGGTGCGGGCCTGTACCTGCTCAGCGACCTGTCATCGGGCGTCACCGGCGAAATTCATCATGTCGATGCCGGCTATCACACCGTCGGGATGAAGCGCGAGGACGCGCCGGACATCGCGCTCGACTGATTGCATCACTGGTGAAGTAACCGGCACACCTTCCACGATCTCTGGCGGCGCGTGCCCGGCAAGCCCCCGTCTCATGACTATCCTTGCGTGCATCATGTGCGCCGGTAAGGCCTTGCCCGCGTGACCCCCGACCTGACCATATTCGCCCATGAGGGCTGGCTGACCGAATGGGCCGGTGCCGCGCTGTTCGGCTCGCTTGCCGTGGCGCTAGCGCTGCTCCTCCATGCCGCCCTCTACCGGGTGCTCCTCCGACTGGCCCGCGGCAGCTCGATCGATTCCGACGAACTGGTCGTTGCGAAAATCGGCAGGCCGCTGCGCTGGGCATTGGTTGCCGTCGCCATCGCCTATACGGCGCAGGAAGTACCGGCCCTGGCAGCCATCTGGGCCCGTATCGGCGGCGTTGTGGTGCCCGCCATCGCCGGGTGGTTCATGATCGCGATCCTGAAGGCGTTCGCCGGCGTGGCCCAGGTGCGCACCGGTCTGCGGTCGGCCGACCAGCTTACGGCGCGCCGCCGCCAGACGCGCATCGGCATCCTGTCGCGCCTGGCGACCTTCGTCGTCGTCATGATCACCATCGCCCTTATGCTGCTGAGCATTCCCGGCGTGCGCAGCGTGGGCCTGACCCTGATCGCCTCGGCCGGTCTCGCGGGTCTTGCCGTCGGCGCCGCCGCGCAGCCTGCGCTGCGCAGCCTGATCGCCGGGATCCAGATGGCGCTGACCGAGCCCATACATATCGAGGATGTCGTCATCGTCGAAGGACGCTGGGGCTGGGTCGAAGAAATTCGCACGACCTACGTAATCCTGCGCAGCTGGGACCAGCGCCGCTTCGTCGTGCCGGTGACGAAGTTCCTAGAGGACAGCTTCGAGAGCTGGTCCTGGCCGGACGAGAAGCTGTTCGGTTCGGTATTTCTCTACGTCGACCCGGCGACCGACGTGGCGCCGCTACGCGAAGAGCTGCAACGGCTGGTCAGGAGCAACAAGCGCTGGAACGGCAAGCGCGCCGATATCATGGTCACCGACACCCAGCCCGGGAGCATGGAGGTTCGCGCGGTCGTCAGCGCAAGCGATGCCATCACCCTGTTCGACCTGCGCTGCGACGTGCGCGAAGGGCTGATGGACTTCATCCGCCGCGACATGCCGGAGGCGATCCTCCGGCACCGAGTCGAACGCCAGCTGGCGCCCGGCCTCAGTCCAGCAGATCCATCCGCATCGGCTGACTGAGCACGGCTTTGCAGTCGGCCATGCGGCGCACCGCCTCGGCAAGGCGGCTATGCTCCGTTTCGTGGGTAATCATCGCGATGAAGACGCCGCCGTCGCCCGCGTCGCCACGCTGGATCAGGCTCTCGATAGAGACATCGCAGTCGCGCAGGATCGCCGTAAGATCGGCCATGACGCCGGGTTCATCGGCCACCGCCACACGGACATAGCTGCGGCCCTTGCCGGCGTCGCTATGGGCGGGCGCCGCAGGGGCAAGGGCCGATGCGGGAACGCCGAAGGCGGGCTGCAACTCGCCGCGCGCAATGTCGATGATATCTGCCACGACCGCGCTGGCGGTCGGACCGGCACCCGCACCGGCGCCTTCGAACGTCAGCCGTCCGACGAAGTTGCCGTCTGCAACGACGGCGTTCAGCGAGCCGTCCACCTTCGCCAGCGGATGGTTCACCGGAACGAGGACCGGGTGCACGCGCTGGAACAGGCGGCCATCGTCGTAACGCGTCTCCCCAACCAGGCGAATGCGGTAGCCGAGCGCCGCCGCCCGTTCGATGTCGACCGCTTCGATCTCGCGGATGCCGCGGGTCTCCACCTCCTCGAACGAAATCTGCGTACCGAAGGCGAGGCTCGCCAGGATCGCGAGCTTGTGCGCCGCATCGATCCCGTCAATGTCGAACGTCGGATCCGCTTCCGCATAGCCGAGCGCCTGCGCCTCCTTCAGCACGTCGGCGAAGTTCGAGCCCTTCTGCTCCATCTCGCTGAGGATATAGTTGCAGGTGCCGTTGAGGATGCCGAACAGGCTGGAAATCTCGTTCGCGGCCGCACCGCCGCCGAGCGCCTTGATCACCGGGATGCCGCCCGCGACAGCCGCCTCGAATTTCAGCGGTTTGCCCGCTTCTTCCGCGAGGGTCGCAAGCTCCGCCCCATGATGGGCGATCATCGCCTTGTTCGCGCTTACGAGCCCCTTTCCTGCCTTCAGCGCTTTGCGTGCGAAAGCGATGGCCGGCCCGTCGGAGCCGCCGATCAGTTCGACCACCACATCGACATCGTCCGCTTCGGCCATCAGGCCCAGATCGTCCTGCCAGCGATAGGGCGTCAGGTCGACGCCGCGGTCCTTCTTCCGCTCGCGCGCGTTAACGGCCACGATCTCGATCGGGCGGCCCGCCCGCGCCGTAATCAGCTCCGCATTCCCCGTGAGCAGGCGCACCACGCCCGCTCCCACGGTGCCAAGGCCCGCAATGGCGATACGAAGCGGTTCGGTCATCTGGTCATGCATCCTTCGGGATCGTTGTCTCTGGCTGCGACCGAAAGCATGGAGCGCGGTATTTCAAGAGCGAAGTGAAACAATCGGCCCGAAAGCTCTGCTGCGAAACAATTTGACCTATAAAATTCTCCACGGATAATATTTTGTTTTCATTAATGTATGTTTGGGGGCCGCGATGACGGAGAGCTGGAAACAGGGATGTTCGGCCTGCCGCGACGCCCAGCCCAGCTTCGCCCTGAGAATGGCATTTCAACCGATCGTGGACGTCACGTCGCGAGAGGTATTCGCCTATGAGGCACTCGTGCGGGGCCCGAACGGCGAAGGCGCTGCACATGTCCTTGAGAATGTGTCCGAAGCGGACCGCTACGCCTTCGACCAGCAGTGCCGTGTGGCGGCCATCCGCCAGGCCGTCGATGCCGGAATTCTCGCTACGGACGCTCACCTTTCGATCAACTTCCTGCCCAACGCAGTCTATTCCCCCCTCGCCTGCATCCAGCTCACCCTGAAGACCGCCGAAGAGGTGGCGCTGCCGCAGCATCGCTTAATGTTCGAATTTTCCGAAACCGAGCGGATCGCGGACAGCGACCACATTCGCGCCATCATGAAGACCTATGCGGAAATCGGCTTCCAGACCGCGCTCGACGATTTCGGATCGGGATATGCCGGCCTGTCGCTACTTGCCGACTTTCAAACCAGTCACATCAAGCTCGACATGCACCTTGTGCGCGGAATCGACCGCGACCGGGCGCGCCAGGCCATCGTGACGTCGGTGTCGGAAATGGCCGCAAGGCTGGGGACGCTCCTGATCGCGGAGGGAATCGAGACGACCGGCGAAGCGGAGTTCCTGACCTCCGCCGGAATCACCTTGCACCAGGGCTTTCTCTACGCGCGCCCCGAGCTCGGCAAGCTTCCGCAGCCCTTTGAAGCGCGCCCAGCTAGCGCTACTCGGCCGCCTCTCGCGCCTCGCCCTTGAACAGCGCCCGGATCTGACGACCCGCCTGGCGGATGCGCTGCTCGTTCTCCACGAAGGCAATGCGCACGAAACTCTCACCGCGTTCGCCAAAGCCCACGCCCGGCGAGACCGCGACCCCGGCCTTTTCGATCAGCTCCTTGGCAAATCCCAGCGCACCGAGATGTGCAAACTGCGCCGGGACGGGCGCCCAGATATACATGCTTGCCTTCGGCACCGGCAGGTCCCAGCCCGCCCTGCCGAAGCTTTCGACAAGGACGTCGCGGCGGCGCTTGTACATTTCGCGCCGCTTCTCGATTTCCTCCTCCGGGCCGTCGAGCGCTGCCACAGCAGCCACCTGGATCGGCGTGAACGCCCCATAGTCCAGATAGGATTTCACCCGCGTCAGTGCGCCGACTAGCTGCTGGTTGCCGACGGCAAAGCCCATGCGCCAGCCGGCCATTGAAAAGGTCTTCGACATGGAGGTGAACTCCACCGCCACATCCTTCGCCCCGGGCACCTGGAGAATGGACGGCGGCGGATTGCCGTCGAAATAGATTTCGGCATAGGCCAGGTCGGAAATTACCCACAGCCCGTGATGACGCGCGAAATTGACGACGTCGTGATAGAAATCGAGGTCGACCGTCTCCGCCGTCGGGTTCGAGGGATAGCCGATGACCAGCACGGTCGGCTTCGGGACCGTGTAGCGCATCTGGTAGTCGAGGCTCTGGAAGAAATCCGGTCCCGGCGAGGTCGGGATCGACCGGATGGTGGCGCCCGCGATGATGAATCCGAACGCGTGAATGGGATAGGATGGATTGGGCGACAGGATCACGTCGCCGGGCGCGGTGATCGCCTGGGCAAGGTTGGCGAGCCCCTCCTTGGAGCCCAAAGTGACGCAAATTTCCTTGTCGTGATCCAGTTCGACGCCGAAGCGCCGCCTGTAATAGCGCGCCTGCGCCTTTCGCAGCCCCTCGATGCCGCGCGACGCGGAATAGCGATGCGCCTTCGGATCGCGTGCCACTTCGGCAAGCTTGTCGATGACATAGGCCGGAGGCGGCGTGTCGGGGTTGCCCATGCCCAGGTCGATGATGTCCTGACCGCGCGCCCGCGCCTCTGCCTTCATCCGGTTCACTTCGGCGAAGACATAGGGGGGAAGACGCTTAATGCGGTAGAAATCGTCGTTCATGGACCTGGCCGGAATCTCCGTTGCAACACCACCGGCAACCGCGCAGAACATCGGTGCCGATGGGGGAGACTAAGCGTTCCTGCAAGCGCTTGGCGAGAGAAAAGCGGGAGGCAGAGATGAACAAGGGCGAGGGAAAGTCGGACTCGGCCGGTCCAGCGTCGCCTGTGGCGGACGGAGGTGCGCCCGCCGTTCCCGACGCGACCGCCATGTTCGAACAGATGACCTACCTGGCCGGAAAGGCGCAGCAGATGATGCTGGAGTTCTGGTCGGGCGAGGAGGACCAGCCCTCTTTCGGCGCGATGCCCTTCGATCCCTTCGGTATGGCGGAGCTCTGGCCGCACCTGGGCTCCGCGCTCGTATCCGATCCCGTCCGCCTCGCGCAGATGCAGATGGACTATGTGAACGAAGCCACGCGCCTGTGGCAGGGATTTCTGACCGGCGCCAAACTTGAAAGCGGGGACCGGGACGCGCCGAAAGACAAGCGTTTCCGGGACGAGGCGTGGACGGAAATTCCGGCCTTCCAGTTCATCAAGCAGGGATATCTGCTCGCGAGCCGATACTTGATGGACGTGGTGTCAGGGGCCGAGGGACTGGACCGGAAGGAACGCGAAAAGGCGATCTTCTATACCAAGCAGTTCCTGGATGCGGCGTCGCCCAGCAACTATCTGCTCACCAATCCCGAGGTTCTGCAGGCGACGCTGGAATCGGGCGGGGAAAACCTGCTGCGCGGAACCGAGCATTTGCTCGACGATCTGAAACGCGGCCGGATGCGCATGACCGACGAGGACGCGTTCGAGGTGGGTGTGAACGTAGCGGCGACGCCGGGACAGGTGGTCTTCGAAAACCGCCTCTTCCAACTCATCCACTACGCCCCGACCACCGCCGAGACCTTTGAGATTCCGCTGCTGATCTTTCCGCCGTGGATCAACAAATTCTACATTCTGGACCTGACGGCAGAGAAGAGCTTCATCCGCTGGTGCCTCGACCAGGGCCTGAGCGTCTACATCGTCTCGTGGAAAAATGCCGACGAGAACCTGCGGGACGTCCGCCTCGACAACTATGTGGCGGAAGGGTTCCTTACCGCCATCGACAAGGTCCTGGAGGATACGGGCGCGCGGGCCGCGAACCTGATCGGCTACTGTGTCGCGGGTACGACACTTGCGGCGGTGCTGGCCTATATGGAGGCGAAGGGAACGGCGGATAAGGTCCGCAGCGCAACCTTCTTCACGGCGCAGGTCGACTTCACCGAAGCAGGCGACCTGCAGGTGTTTGTCGATGAAGGCGAACTGGAAATGATCGACGCGCTCGCCGCCGAGCACGGCTATCTCGATGGCCGCTACATGGCCACGACCTTCAACATGCTGCGTGCCAATGACCTGATCTGGAACTACGTCGTCAACAACTACCTGCTGGGGAAGGACTATTTTCCCTTCGACTTGCTCTACTGGAACTCCGACGCGACCAACGTCCCGGCCGCCTGGCACGCGGATTATCTGCGCGACCTGTACCGCGACAACAAGCTCGCCTCGCCTGGCGGAATCGAGATCGACGGAGTGCCCATCGATCTGCGGACGGTGGACATCCCCACCTATATCCAGGCGGGCAAGGAGGATCATATCGCGCCGGCGCGTTCGGTCTGGAAGCTGACCGAGCACTTCTCCGGAGAGATGCGCTTCATGCTGGCCGGCAGCGGACATATTGCCGGGGTAGTAAACCCGCCTGCGGCTAAGAAATACCAGCACTGGGTGTATGACGGCCACCTTCCCGCTTCGCTGGAGGACTTTCAGGAAAAAGCGGAGATGCACCCAGGGTCGTGGTGGCCCGACTGGCTGGAATGGATTTCGTCCCGGGCGGGAGACAAGGTGCCCGCCAGACAGCCGGGCACGGGCAAGCTGAAAGCCATCGAACCGGCACCTGGCCGTTACGTGAAGGAACGGAACGGATAGACGCCCGAAAATGCCCTGGAGCGACGGCGCCGCAGCAAAAAACCTAAGAATTCCGAAAAGAATCGGCCGCCCGGCCTTGAATGCCCACGAGAACCTGTCCTAGCTAGTTTTTCAGGGAAATCGCGGGGCGACTCGCGCAGATGGGGGAATTTGTGGCGCCTCGCCTTTGGGGGTCTTTGCGCGCGCGTTTCGCGTCGCTTTTCGTGGACCGCGAACTTTACATGCGTACCGATGGAGAGCTCCGCTTTCTGAGGATCAGCGCACGGTTTCAAAAGACGGTCGCCGCCAGCACGGCGATCCTGCTGCTCGGCTGGCTGGTCCTGTCGGGAAATCTTCTCGCCTCGCAAATTTCGATGCTTGCGGAACGCAGCAGCGTCGCTGCGATGTTGGCGGATGCGCAGCGTACCTATCGCGGCGCCGTGCGCAGGCAGAAGTCGGCAGAAGCGCTGGCAAACGATCTCGAGGCCAGGCAGCGCGCTCTGGAAGCGGTCGCCGCAGAGCATTTCGACTTACCCGGCGCTTCGCTGACCGCGCCCTCCGCGGCCGTTTCCACGAACCGCCAGAACTCGCCCGAAGCTCGCCTGAAGACATTGGAGCAGCGCCAGACTGCCTTCATTCGCCAGGTAGATCTCCTCGCTTCCGCGCGTATGCGGCGCGCCGAACGTACCATGGCCAGCCTCGGCCTTGATCCCATCAAGCTGGCGGGCAGCGGCGAAGGGACCGGCGGGCCCTATGTTCCCGGTATCGGGGTCGGCGACGATCTGCTCCGCCTCGCGGAAACGATCGAAAAGCTGGAGCGTCTCGAGCGCGCCCTTCTCTCCATTCCGTCCTTCATGCCCGCCGAGGGCGGACGACTATCGAGCGGCTACGGTCTGCGCCGCGACCCGTTTCACCGGCGCGCCGCCATGCACCAGGGGCAGGACTTCAGCGGACCGCATCGTTCCGACATTCGCGCAGCGGCAGCCGGAACGGTCATTCGCTCAGGCTGGTGGGGCGGTTACGGCCGGATCGTCATCGTCGATCATGGGCGCGGCATTCGGACCCGCTATGCGCATCTTGCCGAAACCTCCGTCCGTCGCGGCGATACCGTTGCCCGCGGCGAGACGATCGGCGCCATGGGCTCGACCGGCCGCTCCACCGGCACCCACCTGCATTTCGAAGTCAGGATCGATGGCAAACCCGTCAATCCGCGTCCCTTCCTGGAGGCCTCCGACCATGTTCTCGAAATCCAAGACCGAGCGGGCGAACGCAGACAGGAGCAAGCGGATGCCGGCTGATCCCGGTGCCTTTTCGATTCTCGGTGCCGATGTCGAAGTCACTGGAAATATCGAGGCAGCCGGTGACGTTCACATCGACGGAACGGTTCGGGGCAATGTTACCTGCCGGTCGCTGATCGTCGGCGAAAAGGGGATGATCGTCGGCGACATTACGGCCGACGACGCCAAGATATCGGGCGCCACCGAAGGAAACATCTCCGCGTCTCAGCTCGTCATCGCGGCCAGCGCGATAACGTCCGGCGAGATCGAATATGACCGGATCACCATAGAGGCGGGCGCCAGAACCGACGGTACGCTGCGCCGGCGGGACGACGACAACGGGCTGAAGCTCGTTTCCGATACAGAAGGCTGAGCCCGCAGCCGCGGCGGCCACGGTAGCCGCAGCTACCGCCTACCAAGGTTCGACCTGTGCTGGCCCGTCAGCGCGGCCGCGGCAGGTTCGGCATCGGCGTACGGCCGGGACGGTCCTTGCGCGGCTGCTGAGCCTGATAGGCCTCTGCGCAGTGCCGGTTACAATAGGGAAAGCCCGGCTCCGACTTTTCGCCGCAAAAGTGGAATTCCGGCTCGCCCGGATGCCCGATCGGCCATTTGCAGATGCGCTCGTTGAGGTCGAGCAGCGACGTCTTGTCCTTGACCTTCTCGCTGCGCGGGGCAGGCCGTAGCGGCTTCTTCGGAGCCGGACGGGGCGCAGGACGCGGGTCGTGAATCTGGATACGCGGGGCCGGCGTAGAACTCTGATCGACGTCGTTGCGCTTGGACAGCGGAACGCGCGGCTGGATCGGGAGCGAGGAATCCTCGCCCGGCGCAGGCTCGTCGGAGGGATAGGCAGGCGCGGACGCGGCCTCTGCATCGACTTCGGAAGGTGCCGACTCGGGCGCCTCGGCCGTCTTCGCCTCCTTGGCGGACGCCTTCTCGGCCTTGGCCTTTTTCTTCTTCGCCTTTTTGGGCTTTTCAGCGGCGGGCTGGGGGGCGGCCGCCGCCGCCTTGTCAGCCTTCACGGGCGAAGGCCGCTTTTCCAGACCCAGCCGGTGTGCCTTTCCGATGACGGCGTTGCGGCTGACGCCGCCAAGCTCATCCGCAATCTTGCTGGCCGGGTGGCCCTCTTCCCACATCTTCTTCAGCGTATCGATGCGTTCGTCGGTCCAGGACATACTCAGGCAATTCCTTTTGGTGAGCCGCGTCACGGCCAAGGCCGGTTGCAGCACAAATCGGGCAGGTTTAGGCGGTTCGTCATGGCCCAAGACCGTCTCTCGATGAGAAGCCGACCAGAACCCGGCGAACCGCTGATCCCGTTCATAAACTGGCGGGGACTAGCTACCCTCTACATGAAGGAGGTGCGGCGCTTCTTCAAGGTGCAGCTCCAGACTGTGTGGGCGCCCGCGATCACGACATTGTTGTTCCTGGCGATCTTCACCATCGCGCTCGGGCGCGGCGACCGCGAAGTAATGGGTTTTCCCTTCAACTCCTTCCTCGCGCCCGGCCTCATCATCATGGGCATGATCCAGAATGCCTTCGCGAACACCTCCTCCTCCCTCCTGATCGGGAAGGTGCAGGGGACCATCGTCGACGTCCTGATGCCGCCGATTTCGACTGGAGAGCTGCTCGCCAGCTACATTGCCGGCGCCGTTACGCGGGGCTTCCTGGTGGGCGCGGCCGTCTTTGGCGCGATGTGGCTGTGGCCAGGCCTGCAGCCGGTCATCCGCGAGCCCTGGGCGATTCTCTACTTCGGCGTCATGGGAACGATGCTGCTCGGCATTCTCGGTGTCCTCACCGGCCTTTGGGCCGAGAAGTTCGATCATGCCGCCGCGGTCACGAATTTCATCGTTCAGCCGCTGTCGCTTCTCTCGGGCACCTTCTACGTCATCGAGCGCCTGCCGCCGCTGTTCCAGACCATCAGCCATGCCAATCCGTTCTTCTACATCATCGACGGGTTCCGCTACGGCTTCCTCGGCACCTCGGACGGCCCCGTGCTGCAAGGCGCGCTGGTGCTTCTGGCTCTCAACCTGCTTCTCGGTGGACTGGCCTACTGGCTGCTTGCCGTGGGCTGGCGCATCAAGAACTAGCTCACCCTTTGAAATCCGGGGCGGAACAGTCATATCCGCTCTCCTGAACGACCAGCGACTGCTTTAAGGACAGCCACCCATGACCATTCCCGTGCTCATGCCGACGTACAGCCGGTGCGAAGTAGAGCCCGTCGAAGGCGACGGCGCCTATCTGATCGGGAAGGATGGAAAGCGCTATCTCGACTTCGCCAGCGGCATCGCGGTCAACTGCCTTGGCCACTCGCACCCCCACCTGATCAAGACGATCCAGGATCAGGCGGCGAAGCTGATGCATACCTCGAACCTCTATTCCGTGCCGGGACAGTGGGAACTGGCGCAGCGCCTCGTCGACCTGACCTTCGCTGACACGGTCTTCTTCACCAATTCGGGCGTCGAGGCATTCGAGTGTGCGGCAAAGACCGCCCTCGCCTATCAGCATGTGACCGGAAATACCGACCGCAGCCGCATCATCACCTTCAACAACGCCTTTCACGGCCGCTCGATCGCCGCCATTTCGGCGACCGGCAGCGAGAAGCTGCGGGTTCCTTTCGAGCCCCTGCCCGACTGGTCCGATCACGCGCCCTTCAACGACCTCGACGCGGTGAAGGCCCTGATCAGCGACAAGACGGCGGGCATCATGGTCGAACCCATTCAGGGCGAGGGCGGCATCCTGCCCGCCACGCAGGAGTTCCTTCAGGGCCTGCGCGACCTGTGCGACGAGCATCACCTGATGCTGATCTTCGACGAGGTTCAGTGCGGCGTGGCCCGCACCGGCACCTTGTTCGCCTATGAACAATATGGCGTCACGCCGGACATCATGGCGATCGCGAAGGGCATTGGCGGCGGCTTCCCGCTGGGCGCATGTCTGGCGAGCGAAAAGGCAGCCGTCGGCATGACCGTAGGTACGCACGGGTCGACCTATGGCGGCAACCCCCTCGGTATGGCCGCCGGACAGGCCGTGCTCGACGTGGTGGCGGAACCCGACTTCCTGGAGCAGGTGCGCGAGAAGGGCGAGCGGCTGCGCCAGGCGCTGGAACAGTTCATCCCGAACCACGACGACCTGTTCGAAAGCGTGCGGGGACGCGGGCTGATGCTGGGCGTGCGTATGACCGAGGCTTCGCGCCCCTTCGTGAACTTCGCGCGCCAGTACGGCATTCTGCTCGTGGCGGCAGGCGACAATGTCGTCCGGGTGCTGCCGCCGCTCAATATAGAGGAAGAGCATATCCGCGAATGCGTGGAAAAGCTCTCCACGGTGGCGAACGCCTATCGCGAGGCCAAGAAGACCGGCGACGTGCCCGCCTGACATGCCGCATTTTCTCGACCTCGAGCCGCTCGGTCCCGAAGCGGTACGGAAGATCGTCGACGAGGCGCACCGCCGGAAGGCCGCGCGGGCGGGCCGGCCGAAAGGTGGCGCCGACGATGACGCTCCGCTCGACGGACATGTCCTGGCCTCGATTTTCGAAAAGACGTCGACGCGGACGCGGCTGTCCTTCGAGATGGCGATGCGCCAGCTCGGCGGCAGCGCGATCACCATGGCCACGGGCGACATGCAGATCGGCATCGGCGAAACGATCGAGGATACCGCGCGCGTGCTATCGCGCTTCGTCGATGTCGTGCAGTTGCGGACGGATCGGCACGACAAGCTCCTTCGTCTCGCGGAGAAGGCCGATGTGCCCGTCATCAACGGGCTGACCGACGACTCCCATCCCTGTCAGATCCTCGCCGACGTGATGACGGTTGAGGAACGCCGCGGTGCTCCGGTCGAAACGGCTGTCTGGGCATGGCTGGGCGATGGCAACAATGTCTGCCAGTCGCTGATCGAAGCGGCCGGACTGTTCGGCTTCACGCTGCGACTGTCGGTCCCTGCCGCCTACGACCCCGACCCCGCCTATGCGGCCGCCGCGGAAGCGCGCGGGGGAAAGATCGACGTCGTGCGAAATCCGCTCGAAGCGGCGCATGGGGCCGACGTGGTAGTGACCGATACCTGGGTGTCGATGGGCGACAAGGACCGCAATCGCAGGCTGGTCGCACTGTCGCCCTATCAGGTGACCGAGGAGGTCATGGCCGCAGCAGCGCCGGATGCGACCTTCCTGCACTGCCTGCCTGCCCACCGCGGCGAGGAAGTCGTCGATGCCGTAATCGACGGACCGAATTCCGCCGTCTTCGACGAGGCAGAGAACCGCGTCCATGCGCAGAAGGCCATCCTGCTCTGGTGTCTGGGCAAGCTCTGATGGAATTTGCGGGCGGAATAGAACTGGACCAGCGGACCGAGGATATCGTCCTTGGCTTCACCATCCCGGCCCGGTCGGGCCGCGGGCGCCTGATGCGCCTGGGCGACTCGCTGAACGTCGTGCTGTCCGCGCACGACTATCCGCCGCGACTTGCGAAACTCCTTGGCGAGGCAATCATCCTGACGGGACTGATCGGCTCCGCGCTGAAAGGAAATGAGGGGCAGACGACGGTCCAGGCCCGCGCCGAGGGCGGCCTGGTCGACCTCCTGGTCTGCGACTACCGGGCGGGCGAAGTGCGCGGCTATCTCAGCTTCGAGCCGGAGGCCGCGGATTTGCCCGAGGGCGCGCCGCTGTCGGAGATTTTCGGAACGGGCTATCTGGCCGTCACGATCGACCCGTCCGACGGACGGGAGCGATATCAGGGTATCGTCGACCTGAAGGGCGACACCCTTGCCGAAGCCGCCGAGCGCTATTTCCAGTCCTCGGAACAGATTCCGACGATTTTACGTGCCGACGTGCGCTTCGGCGCCGATGGCTGGCACGCCGGCGGCATGCTGTTGCAGCATCTCGGCCGCAAGGAAGAGGGCGGCCCCCGCCTGCACGTCGAGAATGAGCGCGAGGACTGGGCTCATCTGGAAGCGCTCGGATCGACCGTCACGGCGGAGGAACTGTCCGATCCCGGCCTCACCTTCCCCGAACTGCTGTGGCGGCTGTTCAACGAAGACGAGGTCCGCATCATTCCTCCGGTGCCCATTTCCCGCGGATGCCGCTGTTCGGTCCCGATGATCGAAGAACGGCTCTCCACCCTGCCCGGCGACCAGAAAGCCGAGATCCGGGACGAAGATGGGCTGGTTCGCGTGGACTGCGAATTCTGCTCGCGTCAGTTCGCGGTCCGCGTCTAGCCGGCCTGTTCGCGGCGCATTAGGCGCCATCCCGCGATCCCGCATGCCAGAATGCCCAGATTTCCCGCGAAATCGAGCAGCATCCACAGGGTGAACATTTCGCGCTGAAACAGGAAATACCAGTTAAAGACAAAGAAGGGCACCGAGCCGACGATCCCGAAGACCAGGAAGGTCACTGCCCTGAATTCGGCGAACCAGATGACGGTGCCGCAAAGCATCGCCTGAGCGCCGAAACATCCCAGAAGCAGGTTCGTCGTCGCGTCGTTGTGGCGATAGTCCGGTCGCAGCGACAGCTCTTCGACCACGCCTGGAAACAGCAGGCACCAGCCGCCCAGGAGCAGGAAGATCAGCGCGAGACACCGCTGTATGACGCGCGGGCTCATACCCCCGACTTCGCCAGCGCCCGGTCAAGATCGTCGATCAGGTCGAGCGGATCTTCCAGGCCGATGGAGAGGCGCAGCATCCCCTCGGTAATCCCCATCTCGGCGCGGCCTTCCTCGCCGACCCCATAATGGGTCGTGGACGCCGGATGCGTCATCAGCGTACGGCTGTCGCCGATATTGTTGGAGATGTCGATCAGCTCGAGCGCATTAAGAAATGCATGGGCCTGCTCGCGGCCGCCGTCGAGAAAGAGCGACATGATCGTTCCGCCGGCCGACATCTGCTGCATCGCCAGGTCATGCTGCGGATGGCTCGATAGCCCCGGGTAGAGCAATGTGGGAATGCGTTCGTCCAGGAAGGCCGCAACCGTCTTCGCGTTCTCCGACTGATACCGGACGCGCAGGTCGAGCGTTTCCAAGCTTTTCAGGACAACCCATGCGTTGAACGGGGAGAGGTTCGGTCCGGTGTTGCGCTGGAACGGCAACAGTTCGTCGTTCACGAACTCCTCGCTTCCCAGGACCGCCCCGGCCAAAACCCGGCCCTGCCCGTCCATCATCTTCGTCGCCGAATAGGTCACGATGTCGGCGCCGAATTCCAGCGGCCGCTGCAGGATGGGCGTCGCGAAGGCATTGTCGACGACCAGCCGCGCCCCGACGTCATGCGCAATATCCGCCACTGCGCGCATATCGACGATGTCCATCGTCGGGTTTGCCGGTGTTTCCAGCCAGCAGACCTTGGTATTCTCTCGGACCGAGGCAGCCCAGGCGTCGGTATCGCGGCCATCTATGATGGTAACCTCGACGCCGAAGCGCGGCAGAAGGTCGGTCATCAGCCAGCGGCAGGAGCCGAACAGGGCCCCGGCGGACACGACATGGTCGCCGGCGGAAAGCTGGCATTGAAGCGCGGCCGTCATCGCGGCCATGCCGCTCGCCTGCACGCGGCACGCTTCGGCGCCTTCCATCAGGCACAAGCGCTCTTCCAGCATCGCCACGGTCGGGTTCTGAAGGCGCGAATAGGTCATTCCGGGATCGTCACCCCGGAACCTCGCCGCTGCGGTCTCCGCCTCGTCATAGGAATAGCCCGAGGTCAGGAAGATCGCTTCGGAGGTCTCGCCGAACTCGCTGCGCATGGTGCCGCCGCGCACGCGCTGGGTCGCTGGGCGCCAGCTTCGGGTGGTATCTCTATCGGTGCCGGTCTTCGGTTTCATGGCGCCCTAGCTGCCTTGGGTCGACGTGACGGTCAATCGCGCTAGGTGTAGCGGCCGATCCGCCTCGACTAGGAGGCCACGTCATTCCAAAAGGGGTATGTATCATGGACGTCAATTCGCTCTTCAGTCTCGAAGGCAAGACCGCTCTCGTCACCGGCGGCTCGCGCGGTATCGGCCGCATGATCGTCGAGGGATTCCTCGGCGCAGGCGCAAAGCGCGTCTACATCACTGCCCGCAAGATCGAGCAGGTGACCGCCGCTGCAGAGGAGATGGGAGACCGCGTCGTTGCGATCCCGATGGACATCTCCACGCTGGAAGGCTGTGAAAGGCTGGCGAAAGAAATCGCCGAGCGGGAAGACAAGCTCGACATCCTCGTCAACAATGCCGGTGCGGCGTGGGGCGCCGACTATCTGGAGTTTCCCGAACAGGGCTGGGACAAGGTCATGGACCTGAACGTGAAGTCGCTCTTTTTCCTGACGAAGGCGCTTCACGGCCCGCTGACGGCCGCGGCCAGTTCGCAGGAACCTGCAAAGGTGGTGAACATCGCCTCGATCGACGGCATGCGCCTGAATTCTATGGAAACCTACTCCTATCAGGCATCGAAAGCGGCGGTCATCCAGCTGACGAAGCGCATGGCGGCCCGGCTGGTCTCCGATAATGTCTATGTGAACGCCATCGCCCCCGGCGCCTTCGCCAGCGACATGAACCGCGCGGCGCGCGACCACGGCGATGCGCTCTCGGGCGGCATTCCCGCCGGCCGTATCGGAGAAGCCGAAGACATGGCTGCGGCCGCCATCTATCTGGCCTCGCGCGCGGGCGATTATGTCATCGGCCACACGGTCGTCGTCGATGGCGGGCTGGTCCACGCGGCACTGCCAACCGCCGGCCCCAGCTGAGGCCGCCCACACACGAAACTTCGGGCCTCTTCCGCCGTTGAATGGCAGGAAAAACAACCCATTGGGAGAGGCCCGCATGAGCGACCGCAAAACCGATCAAACGACTCCGCCGGGCAAGCTGACGCCGGATCCGAAGAAGGGCTCCGACGGCAGCAAGCCGCAGCAGCAGCGGAACTTCGTGCCCAATCCGCGCGAAAAGAGCGACTGAGAGAAGGGGGGACAGAGAAGTCCCCCTTCGTCCCCCCTCGACGTCCGGAACCTATTCCTCGCTGGGTGCCCGGAACAGGTGACCCCGTTCCGTGATCGTGACGATCACCAGTGTCCCGATGCCAAGTGTCAGAAACCCCGTGATGACCGGGATGACCGTGCCGTCATAGTGGCTGCCGATAAAATAGCCGAAGCCCGCCGCGATGGTGGTCGTGGCGAAGCCGAAGGCGGCACTCGCCGTGCCTGCGATATGGCCAAGCGGCTCCATGATGATCGCATTGAAGTTCGCGCCGATAAAGCCGAAACTTGCGAACATCAGGGCAAACAGCGGGAAGAAGATCAGGAGCTTCTGACCGAAAATCAGCATTGCCGCCAACAGCAGGGCGGAAAAGATGATGAACGCGAACATTGCCGCGTGGCTGATCCGCCGCATGCCGAACCGTTCAACCAGCCGTGAATTGGTCAGGCTCGCGATCGACATCGTCAGCGCCACTCCGGCAAACCAGAGAACGAAGGTATCCTCCTGGCCGAACACCTCTCGGAAGACCTGCTCGGACGAGCCGATGAAGCCGAACAAGGCACCGAAAATGACCCCGCTGCCTACAATATATCCCCGCGCAAGCGGGTTGGCGAAGACCGCGCGGTAGGAGGCGAGCGACCCGGCAATGCTGAGTGGCTGCCGGCGGTCTTCCGGCAAGGTTTCGGGCAGACGCCGCTCGACCCACAGAAACCCGCCGAGGCCCGCCACGAGCAGGATTCCGAACGTGCCCTGCCAGGGCAGGACGAACAGGATCAGTTGGCCGATGCTCGGCGCAAGGATCGGTACGATCATGAACACCGTCATCACCAGCGACATGATGCGGGCCATGCCGCGGCCCGCGTGAATGTCGCGAATGACTGAAACGGCGATCACGCGGATGCCTCCCGCCGCGATCCCCTGCAGAAAGCGTGCGGCCAGAAGACCCGGGAACGAGATTGCCAGCATGCACAGCGCCGCGACGGCGGCATAGGCAAGAAGGCATATCCTGAGGACCGACTTGCGCCCGAACCTGTCGGACAACGGCCCGAAGATGATCTGCGGAGCGCCGAAGCCCGCCACATAGGCGAAGATGACAAGCTGCTGCCGGTTTGCGCCCTCGCCTTCGGTCGGGAGCGAAAAGGCTTCCGCGATATTGTGAAGCGCGGGCAGCATGACGTCGATGGCCAGCGCGTTCAGCGCCATCAGAAACGCCACAAGCGCAACGAGTTCGACAGTGCCCAGCGCGCCGACAAGACGCGGCGGCGGCGGTAAATCAGTATTTGGGTTCATTCGGCGGGTTGAGTGCCTGCAGTGCGATCGGAAAGCTGTTCCTCGAGCCGGCGGGTCACGGCTTCGGGACTGGAGGTGCCGCGTGCCAGAAGCCAGTAGAAGGCCGGGATCACGAAGAGGGTGAGCAGCGTCGAAATCGCGACGCCCCAGACAATGACAGTGCCGATGGCTTGCCGGCTTTCCGCCCCCGCCCCGACAGCCAGCATCAGCGGCACGGCGCCGGCGACGGTCGCGATCGACGTCATCATGACCGGACGCAGCCGGCGTTTGGCGGCGTCGACGATGGCGCGCTCGAACTCCACCCCTTCGTCGCGCAACTGGTTCGCGAATTCGACGATCAGGATTCCGTTCTTCGCTGCGAGGCCGACCAGCATCACGAGGCCGATCTGCGAGTAGATGTTGAGGCTGCCGCCCATGACCAGCAGGCCGACGATCCCGCCCCCGACGGCCAGCGGAACGCCGAGCACGATCACCAGCGGACTTATGAAACTTTCGAACTGCGCGGCGAGCACCAGGTAGACCAGAATGATCGTGAAGCCGAGGACCATCCAGATGGAGCCTCCCGTCTGGCGCAGGGCCCTGCTTTCGCCCTCATAGCCGATGGCGATCACCTCAGGCAGGTCGGCCGCCTCCTGTTCCAGGAACGTCAACGCCTCGCCCAGGGACGCCCCGTCGGACAGCGTTCCGCGCAGCGTGATGGCGCGCAGCTTGTTGAAGCGGTTGAGCTCGCCGGACTCGGCGCGGCTGTTGAGAGTGACCAGCGCAGACAGGGGGACCACCTGCCCCTCGCGGCCGCGAACATAGACACCGCCGAGATCCTGCGGCGTCACCCGATCCTCCGGCTCTGCCTGCAGGATCACGTCATACTCCTCGCCGCGGTCGACATACGTGCCGGTCTGGCGCGAGCCCATCATGGTTTCGAGCGTGCGGCCGATATCCTGCACCGACACGCCGAGGTCGGCGGCGCGGACCGTGTCGACATCCACGATCAGCTGCGGACGGGTTTCCTCATAGTCGCTTTCCAGCGTCGCGATGCCCGGAAACTCGGCCGCGCGGTCGAACAGGACGTCGCGCGCCCGCTGCAGTTCCTCATAGGTATCGCCCGCGATCACGAACTCGATGGGCTCCCCGCCCCTGCCCCCAAGACCGCCGGCGGGATAGACGCTCGCCTGCGCCTCCGGATAGGGAGCCAGCAGCTCTCTCAGTCGCTGGGCCGTCTCCGCGGTCGTGGCCGTGCGATGCTCCCAAGGCTTCAGGAAGATGATCAGGCGCCCGTCGGAAAAGTCGCCGGACGGTCCCCAGGAGCCCGGCGCGCGCAGCAAGACCCGCCGCAGCGGCATCTCTGGATCGGTATTTTCCTCGTCGATCAGGGGCATCGTCATGTCCTTGACGTCCTCCATCACCGAAACGAGCTTCTCCCACCCGGCACCCTCGGAAATATTTACGCTGCCGTACAGGAAGCCGGTGTCCTCCTGCGGCGCGAGTTCCTGCTGCAGATTCTCGAAGGCGAAGAAGGCGGCGATGCCCACCAGGCTGAGCGCGACGGCTCCGACCGGAAGCGGTTTCTTCACGAGGCGCGACAGCACACTTTCATAGCGGCCATTCAGCCGTTCGAAATTGCGGTCGACGAAGCGGGTCAGGCCCGTGGCTCCGCCGCCGCGCATCAGGATCTTCGAGCACATGACGGGTATCAGCGTCAGCGCGGTAAAGGTCGAGATCGACACCGACACGATCATGGCGACGGCAAGTTCACGGAACAGCAGGCCGGTATTGCCCGGCAGGAACATCAGCGGGATGAACACCGCGATCGTCACCGCCGTAGTCGCAAGCACCGCGAACCCGACCTGGCGCGCTCCGGAATAGGCGGCGAGCAGCCTCCGCTCCCCCTGCTCGATCCTGTGATAGATATTCTCCAAGACAACGATGGCATCGTCGACGACAAGCCCGATCGCCATGACGAGGGCGAGCAGGGTGAGGAGGTTGATGGAAAGGCCCAGCAGCCAGAGCACGAAAAACGTGCCGATCAGGCTGACCGGAACCGTCACGGCCGGAATGACGGTCGCGCGCACCGAGCCCAGGAACAGGTAGATGACGAGCACCACCAGCACGGCAGCGATCAGCAGCGTTTCCCATACATTCTCGATGGCGGCGGCGATGAAGACCGAGCTGTCCCAGGAGACGGCCAGTTCGACCCCCTCGGGAAGCAGATGCTCTACCTCGGCAAGCCGCGCTTTCACGTCGTTCGCGACCTGCAGCGTGTTGGCCCCCGACTGGCGTACAATGCCCATCCCGACGCCCGGTTCGCCGTTCGAGCGGAAATAGTCGTACTGGTCGGCAGCGCCGAGTTCGACGCGGGCAACGTCGCCGAGCCGCAGCAGCGACCCGTCCTCTCCCCGGCGCACGACGAGGCCGCGAAAGTCCTCGACCGACTGGTAGGCACGCGCGATGCGCACCGTCAGGTTCGCGTTGGCCGACTCCACCCGTCCCGCCGGCAGTTCGACATTTTCGCGCCGCAGCGCGCCTTCGATATCGGCCGGGGTCAGGCGGTAGGCGGCCATCGACTCGCGGTCCAGCCAGATACGAATGGCGGGGCGCTCACCGCCTCCGCGTACGCGCGCAACGCCGTCGATGGACGAAAACCGGTCTATGAGCACCCGGTCGACATAGTCCGCGAGCCACAGCGGATCGCGGTCGGGGGCCGTTACGTTCAGCCACATGATCGGCCGCGCATCGCTGTCGACCTTGTTCACTTCCGGCGGGTCAGCCTCCTCCGGCAAGTTGTCGAGAGCGCCCGACACCCGGTCCCGAATGTCGTTCGCAGCACTGTCGACATCGCGGGAGGGGCTGAATTCGATGGTAACGTCGCCGCGGCCGTCGCTGCTGGAGGACCTGATGGTCTCGATCCCCTCGACCCCCGCGATGCGGTCCTCGAGAAGCTGGGTGATGCGTGTTTCCACGACAGACGCCGCTGCGCCCGGATAATTCACATCGACCGACACGATGGGCGGATCGATGGCGGGATATTCGCGGACGGGAAGCTGGAAATAGCCGACGAACCCCGCCAGCACGAGCAATAGCGAGAGAACAACCGCGAAAACCGGCCGCTTTACCGAGACGTCGGAGAGTTTCACGGACCGGAAGCCTCCAGCCCAGATCCGACACCGCCGCCGCCGCCGCTGCGCCGCGTTTCTTCCGGGAAGTTTGCGCTCACCGGCGAATCGTCGCGCACCTTTACGGTGCCGTCGGCGACGATCCGGTCGCCTGCCTGCAGCCCGCCGAGCACCTCGACCTGACCGTCCTGGCGAAGGCCGGTCTCGATCGCCGTCCGCCGCGCAATACCATTCTCGTCGATCCGAAAGACGAACTGCTGGTCGCCCTGCGCGATCAGCGCGGTTTCCGGCACTGCCAGACTGCGCCGTTCTTCCGAAACGACGTCGACGGACAGCAGCATGCCGGGGCGCAGGCGCCGCTCCGGATTGGGCAGGACCGCGCGAACCGTGACCGAGCGTGACAGCGGGTCGACTACAGGATCTATCGTATCGATCTGGCCCCTGAACAGCTCCGAAGGATAAGCGGCAGCGGTCGCCTCGATCGGCTGACCTTCCTCGATGGAAGAGAGGAACTGTTCCGGCACCGTGAAATCGAGCTTGATGCGTGAGATATCGCTCAGGGTGGCGATGGGACTGCCCGCATTGACGATCGCCCCTTCGGAAATCGTCCGCAGGCCCAGAACGCCGGAAAAGGGAGCGCGAATGACGCGGTCGCCGATTCGCGAGCGGATGGCGGATGCGTCGGCACGGGCGGCGTCGCGCGCGGCGATCTGTTCTTCCAGGCTTGCCCGCGTGGCAAAGCCCCGGTCCGAAAGCTCTTCGAGACGGTCGAGCTGCTGCTGCGCCTGACGCGCGCGCGCCTCGATCGCGGCGAGGTCGGCCGACTCTTCTCCGCGAGAAAGCTGGGCGATGACCGCGCCTTCGCTAACCCGCTCCCCGTCATTGAAATATAGCCGTTCGATACGCTCGGTAACCGGAGCCGTCAGGACCGTCTGTTCATCGGCATAGGCCGTCCCGACAGCCTCGATCGCGCTTGAAAAGGACGCTTCGTCGACCACGCAGCCGACCACGATCGCCGCCTCGTTGCCCCCCATCTGGCCGTCGTCGTCGCTGCCGCCGCATGCAGCCAGACCGAGAAGGCACAGAATCGAAAACGCCTGCAAGCGCAGCGCCCTGTTCAAATTCTTCCTCATCTGCATCTCGGAATCCCGCAACGACCTACCCGGTCGAAATCGACCGGATACACTATCTTGCCCAGCCCCAAGGCTGGAGAAAAGTTCCCGTCATATTGTCGCAGCGCGGCAGGCAGAGAGCTTGCGCCTTTGGCAAGTACGGCTATGCCGCCTTTAAGCGCCGGGGAGAGAAAAATGAAGGCACTTGGGGTAACCGGATCCGGTTCTGGCTTGACGGATGTCGACCTGGCTGCGCCCTCACCCACGGGAACCGAAGTCGTCCTGCAGGTTGATCGTTGCGGTGTGTGCCATTCCGATGTGCATCTGTGGGAAGGCGGCTTCGACTTCGGCGGAGAAACAATGTCCCTCGAAGCCATGCAGATTCCCTTCCCCCTCGTTCTCGGCCATGAAATCCTAGGGACGGTCTGCGAGGTCGGGCCGGACGCCGAGGATATCGCCGTCGGCGACAGGCGCATCGTCTATCCGTGGATCGGCTGTGGTCACTGCGTCAAATGCGCATCGGGCCGGGACGACCTGTGTCCGGACCAGCAGGCCCTCGGCATCCGCAAACCCGGGGGCTTCGGTGAGAAGGTCTGCGTCCCGCATTCGAAATATCTGGTCGATCCGGGCGATATCGACCCCTCCTGGGCCGCGACCCTCGCGTGCAGCGGGCTCACGGCATATGGCGCCGTCAGGAAATGCCTGCCAGCCGAATCCGACAGACCGGTCGTCGTCATTGGCGCAGGAGGGGTTGGCCTTAGCGCGATATCGATCCTTCGCGCTCTGGGACACTCGAACATCCTTGCCGTCGACATAGACGATCAGCATCTGGCGGCTGCGCAGGACGCCGGCGCGGCGAAGACCATCAACACCTCCTCTGTGCCGGACCCGGTGGAGACGCTGATGACGGCAGCGGGCGGACCAATCGCGGCCGTCATCGACTTCGTCAACGGGCCGATGACCGCCCCGCTGGCCTTCGCCCTTCCGGAAAAGGGCGGAACCGTGGTGCAGGTGGGCCTGTTCGGCGGCGCCTTCCCGCTTCCGCTCGCGGGCATGGCGGTCCGCGCCATTTCGCTTCAGGGCAGCTATGTCGGCAGCCTGCAGGAACTGCGCGATCTCGTGGGGCTAGCGCGGACGGGAAGGCTGCGCCCCCCGCCGATTGCCGAGCGACAGAAAGGCGAGGCGAGCGAAGTTCTCGCCGGACTAAGGGACGGGAAGATCGTCGGCCGCGTCGTGTTGGAGGGATAACCGCCAACATCGCCAGCGGCCGGAGCCGACGCGCTGCTCAGACCAGCTCGAACAGCCCCGCCGCCCCCATGCCGCCAGCTGTACACATGCTCACAACCACATAGCGCACGCCGCGGCGGCGACCTTCCAGCAGCGCCGCACCGGTCAAACGGCTTCCCGTCATGCCAAAGGGATGCCCCACCGCAATGGCACCGCCATTCACGTTCAGCTTGTCCTCTGGAATGCCGAGGGTGTCGCGGCAGTACAGGCACTGGCTGGCGAAGGCCTCGTTGATCTCGAACAGGCCGATATCATCGATGCCGAGGCCCGCGCGCTCCAGCAGTTTGGGCACCGCGAACACAGGCCCGATACCCATTTCCTCGGGCTTGCAGCCGGCAACCTGAAACCCGCGATAAATGCCCAGGATGTCGCGCCCTTCGGCCTCCGCCCGGGCACGCTCCATCACCACCTGCGCAGCGGCCCCGTCCGAAAGCTGGCTGGCATTACCGGCCGTGACGAACTTGCCCTCCTGAACGACCTCGCCGTTCGACCAGACCGGTTTCAGGTTCGCCAGCACCTCCTTCGTCGTCCCTTCGCGGATTCCCTCGTCGGCAGTGACGGTGACCGTCTCTCGTCCCGTCTCGCTGCCATCCTTGGCACGGAGGACTTTCTCGACGGTGATGGGAACGATTTCTTCGCCCAGGCGACCGCTATCCCGTGCATCGACGGCGCTCTGCTGGCTGATGGCGCCGAACTCGTCCTGGGCCTCGCGGCTGATGCCATAGCGTTCCGCCACGATCTCCGCCGTCTCGATCATGGCCATGTAAGCGTGCGGTTGCTGGGCAAGAACGCCTTCATTCTGATACCGCGGCGCGTCCTTGGTGACCGTCCAGCTGATCGATTCCATACCGCCCGCCAGCGCCACATCGATATCGCCGGCCATGATCGACCGGGCGGCGAGGGCGACGGTATTGAGGCCCGATCCGCACTTGCGGTCCATCGTGAAGGCCGGGATCTCGACCGGCATACCGGCGGCGAAGACGCACATGCGGCCGGCATTGGCGCCCTGGGTGCCCCACTGGTTGCCGACGCCCCAGAAGACGTCGTCGATTTCCCGGGGGTCGACGCCGGCGCGCTCGAGCGCGGACGTCATGGCGTGGGCGCCCATGGTCGTCGCTTCGGTATTGTTGAAGGCGCCGCGATAGGCCTTGCCGATGCCGGTCCGTGCGGTCGAGATGATGGCGGCTTCGCGCATAGTTGCTCTCCAAGAAAAAGGGGCGCCCGCAATGGGGCGCCCCGGATAGCCAAAGCCGGACGGCTTTAAAAGTTCGCCTTCAGGCCCAGTTGATAGTGGCGGCCATAGGCATCGCCGAGGAACGGGTTGTAACTGACCGGCAGCGCCGCTTCCGGCGGGTCCTCGTCGAAGATGTTGTTGACTGCGGCCTGGAACTGCAGGTCCGCGCCGCCGACCAGCAGGTCATAGGTCAGGACGAAATCCTGCCGCACATAGCTGCCCGACTCCTCGCCGAAGCGGGTGTTGGTGTTGACGCAGCCTGCCGCGGTACAGCGCTCGTCCGTCACGCCGTCGATATAGTTGAAGACGTAGCGGGCGTTCAGACGCGCGTCGTAGTTGAAGTTGACATAGGCGTTGACGCGCCACTCCGGCAGCGTGTCGGGATCGCGGAAATAGTTGCCGAACCCGACCGCATCGTAGCTTTCCTGAAGCAGTACGCCGTCCACTACGAAATCGTCGATCTTATATTCGAGGTTCCAGGTGGCGTTCCCGCCCAGAGAAAAGACGCCTAGCCCTGCATCGATATCGTAGTTGACCGCGAAATCGAAGCCGCGGACGGTAACGTCCGGACCGTTGACAACATCCGAGCGCACCCGGGCGATGTTGAGGCCCGTGCTCGTACCCTGGATGCACTGCCCGCCGTCGAAGGTGACGAGATCGGCCAGCGGCGCGTCACAATTTGCCGGTCCACCGGCCACCGGCACGACGGAACTCGCAATCGCATCCTCGGGAACGCGGGTAATCTGGTCCTCGAACTCATAGGTCCAGAAGTCCGCGGAAACCGTCAGGCCGCCGGTCGAGACGATGGCACCGACATTGTAGGTCAGCGCGGTTTCCGGATCGAGGTTCGGATTGCCGAAGATGTCGACCGACTTGTAGTTGCCGCCCGCCGCCGCAAGACCCGCCAGGGCGGTCACGAAATTGGGATCGACATTCGACGCGAGCGGGCCGCGGAAGGTCGTCCCGATAGACCCGCGAAAAGTCAGGAATTCGAGCGGCTCCCAGCGGAACGACCCCTTGGGATTCAGCGTCGAGCCCACCGGATCGCCATAATCCTCGTAGCGCAGTGCCCCCGTCAGTTCGAGTGTGTCGGCAAGCGGCACATTCACTTCCGCAAAGCCCGCAAAGACTTCCTGCTCCAGGTTCTGCGGCCGCGACACGCCCAGGAAGATAAAGGGTCCCACACCCTCGGTCGGGCTGCCCACGCAGCTGACGTCGCCCTCTACGAAGCACGGGTTGAACTGGGCATCGGAGATGTTCGACCAGCTGCGGTTGCGGAAGTCGTTCTCGCGGTACTGCGCGCCGACGGCGAACGCGAGGGGACCGCCGGCCAGCTCGATGCCGGACTCTCCTGTCAGCACCGCCTGCACGATCGTTTGCTCTTCAGACTGCCTGGTGCCGTTGTAAGGCTGCAGATAGTCGATCAGCGCAGGACTGTTCTCGGCGCCGCCCACATAGAAGGGGTTGGGCAGGTCCCAGGCCGGGTTGCTGGCCCCGGCAGTCGTGAACGGGTTGAAATAGACGCAGCTGCCCTGCCCCGGCGTGCCGGTCGCGGGATCGCAGTCCGCTCCGCCCAGACCGTTCAGAGCATTCTGCAGCCTGGTGCCGACGATGTCGCGCACGGCATTGTCGCGCTGCGAGCGCCACCAGGTCGCCGACAGGGTCAGCAGCAGGGTGTCGCTCATCTCATATTCGAGATCGCCCGAGAAGCGCAGGCCTTCCGTCTTTGCAAACCCGGTGCCGGCACCCCGATCAGGGTCCAGCGGGTTTCCAAGAAAGCCCAGCGGCCGGTAGAACACCGCGGTCACTGCCGCGATGGGACCATTGGTCGTCCCCGACTGCGGCAGGCCGACATTGTCGAGGAAATCGCCGACGTACGGATTGGCTGGCGATATGGTGAAGGCGTTCTGGAACCCCGACCCGTTGGGTCCCTGGGTCGGCGGGAAGGACGGCGAGTAGTTCAGGCTCTCCACGTCCGTGCGCGCATAGAGACCCTCGACCTTCACGGTCAGGCCGCTGCCGAGTTCGGCATTCATCGATGCGAACGCCTGATAGCGATCCTCGTCCTCGATCAGGTTGTCATGAGGCACGTAGGTGAAGCGGCAAAGCGGCGGCGTGACCGTGCCGCCCAGTTCTTCGCAGCCTGCGTCCCGGACCACCCGGGTGTCGAGAATGGGCGCCCCCGTGCCGGCATCGATACCCTGCAGGTAGGTAACCGCGAACAGTCCGGGCGTGGCAAGCGCGGAATAGCCTGAGAAATTGTCCTCATATCCCGGAAAGACGAAATCGCGCGCCGTGGTGGGAAGCTCCGACCGGTGCTGCCAGCCGCCGCCGATCATGATATTGCCGCCGTCGAAATTCTTCCCGACCAGCAGGCTCGCCTTATAATTGTCGTCCGATCCGTCGATGAAGGTCCAGTCGCCTTCGAGCTCGATGCCGTCGAAGTCGGTCCGGGTGAGGAAGTTCGCCACGCCGGCGATCGCATCCGAGCCATAGGTCGAGGCCGCGCCGTCCTTCAAGATCTCCACGCGTTCCAGCGCGAACAGCGGAATGAGGTTGGTGTCGGTGAAGCCGTCTCCCGGCGCCTGCACGGTCCGCTTGGAATTGAGCAGTACCAGCGTGCGCGTCGGACCCAGGCCGCGCAGATTGATCGACCCCTGCCCCTGGGAGCCCTGCGCCGCTGGGGAGAACTGGTTCGAATCGCCCAAGACCGAGCCTACCGAGGGAAGCTGCTTGATAAACTCGAGCGGCGAGGTGACGCCCGATTGCGACAGCTCGTCCGTGCTGAACACGTCGACCGGCAAGGCGGCGTCCTCCGGTGTGCCGCGAATGAACGAGCCCGTGATGACAATCGTGTCCGGAGTTGTCACGGCCGGCGCAGTCTGCGCGGCTTCCTCCTGCGCAAAAGCCGGCACGCCCACACTGGTAGCCATTGCCGCCGTGAAGGCAGCACTTATCAATAGACGACTCTTCATCAGAGCATCCTCCCCAATAATATTTATGTTCCGCACTCTGCCGTTGCGGTTCTGCAATTGGGCGGACTTCAGCCTCTCAAGTCAAGCAGGTAGTTGCCGCAATTCCGTTACTTGAAATGACCATGCTGCACTTGCGAATTTCAAGATGTGCCGCAATCCGCCGGTTTTGAGATTTTTCATTTCACCTGCGAACAAGTCGAGGCTGAAAAACGAACGCCATCTGTTGCGTTCGGGACACATACGGACCGGCCACCTTCGAGTGCGGCAAGCAGACGGTTGACTTTAGCCCGAAATCCTCGGATTTACGCGGATAACCGGCCGAATAATGGCCGATCAACAGATCCTTGGGAGATATCTGTACATGACCCGTTGCCTGTCGACTGCCCTCCTTCTGGGCACTGTTTCGCTCGTATCCGTTTCCGCATCTGCACAAGTCGAGACCAGCGACCCGACTGCCGTCGATCCCGCGGACCAGGTAAACCAGCCCGTCGCCCCTGCCGCCGTCGCCGGCCAGCAGGCGGCAGACGTCATCGTCATCACCGCGCAGGGCCGCGAACAGCAGCTATCCGACGTTCCGATCGCCGTCTCTGCGGTCTCTGCCGAACAGCTACAGAATTCCGGTGCCAACGACATCCGCGAGCTCAATCAGCTCGCCCCGTCGCTGCTCGTGTCTTCGACCGGCACCGAGGCGAACGGCTCGGCACGCGTCCGCGGTATCGGCACGGTCGGCGACAATCCCGGCCTTGAAAGCTCGGTCGCGGTCTTCATCGACGGCGTCTACCGCTCGCGCTCGGGTGCCGGCCTGAATGAAATCGGTCCCATCGAGCGCGTCGAGGTCCTGCGCGGCCCGCAGGGCACGTTGTTCGGACGCAACGCGTCGGCCGGCCTCATCAACATCGTCACGCAGGGTCCGGAGTTCGACACCTTCGGCTATGGTACCGGCACCTACGGCAATTACGATTTCGTCCGGCTCGAGGGCGGCTTCAACACGGCAGTGTCCGACACGGTGGCGGCCCGTATCGACGGCGTCTACTCGCGCCGCGACGGCTTCTACAACGACGTCAACAACGATACCGACGTCAACGACCGCGATCGCTATCTCGTGCGGGCGCAGGCACTGTTCGAGCCGACGTCCGACCTCTCCTTCCGCCTGATCGGCGACTATTCGAAAAAGGACGAGGCCTGCTGCGCCGCCGTCTTCCTGACGCCGGAAGTGTCGCCCTTCGCGCGCATCCCGTTGTCGGGCGATGCCTTCGATCCGCAGGGTTATGGCGATGCCCTCGTCAGCGAAGCGAACCCGATCATTCCGGTACTTCTGTCGCTTGGGCAGGATCCACGTGCCTTCACTGACGATCCTTATGACCGGAACATCTACACGACGCCGGGCCGCACCTACGAAGGCGAGACCGAGGACTGGGGTGTGTCGCTGCAAGCGGACTGGGATCTCGGCTGGGGTGAAATCACCTCGATCACCGGCTACCGCGAATATCTGAACCAGCAGGGCTCGGACACGGACTACACGCAGGTCGACATCCTCTACCGCGAGCCCGGCGCCGATGCCCTTTCACGCAAGTTCGAAACCTTCAGTCAGGAACTGCGGCTGCAGGGATCGATTCTCGACGATCGCCTCGACTGGCTGGTCGGCGGCTACTACGCCAATGAAGACCTGACGGTGCGCGAGAATCTGAAATTCGGCAGCGATTATGGCCGTTTCGCCGCTTGCCGCCTGAACGTCTCGGTCGGCCTGCAGGCCTTCTATGACGAGAACAGCGTCGGCTGCATCAGCCCGACCGGCCAGGCCGTGATCGGCGGGCAGGTTCCCGGCGTCCCGTCACCCTTCGGTGCAGCCGGACCGCTGATCCTGCAGAACCTCGCGCTGCTGGACTCGGTCCGCAATGTCGGTTCGGACGGGTCGCGCTACATGCAGAACAGCGAGAACTTCGCGTTCTTCACGCACAACATCTTCCACGTCACCGATACGGTCGATCTTACCGTAGGCCTGCGGTACACGAACGAGACCAAGACCTTCTCGGCTGACCTCAACAACACCAACACCATCTGCCCGCAGGTGCGGGAGAATCTGTCGCCGCTCCTGGCGGGTCCGCTCGGAGCGCTGGCGGGCGGCATTATCTCGCTGTCTTGTCAGGGCAACTCGACGTCCGAACTCAACGGACTGGTGCTCGATGACGAGCGCAGCGAAGAAGAGCTGACCGGTACGGCGGTCCTGTCCTGGAAGCCGTCGCGCGAGACGCTGATCTACGGCAGCTATTCGCGCGGCTACAAGGCGGGCGGTTTCAACCTCGACCGCTCCGCGCTCAACGGCCAGGGCGGAAACGCGGTGGTTGCTGGCCCGCTCGTTCTTGCCGACACGGCGAACCTGCAGTTCGACCAGGAGGAAGTGGACGCGTTCGAGATCGGTGCCAAGTACGATACGCGCGCCTTCTCGCTGTCCGCCGCGATCTTCCGGCAGGAATTCTCGAACTTCCAGCTCAATACGTTCAACGGCACCGTCTACCTGGTGCAGAACGTCAATGGCTGTAGCGATCTGGACGGCGGCGACGGTGCCGATACTGATACCTCAGCGGCGACAGGCAGCTGCGTCGGCGATATCGAACCCGGCGTGATCTCCCAGGGCTTCGAGCTCGAGGCGTCGCTGCGCCCGGCGAACTATCTCGCCGTGACGACCGGCCTGACCTACGCAGCGACGGAATATGCCGACAATCTTGTCGGCAGCGACCAGGGCGTGCCGCTCGATCCGGCGCTACGCCTCCTGCCCGGCGACAACCTGTCGAACGCGCCGGAGCTGGTCATGACGGGGTCGCTGTCCTGGACGCCGCCGATCGGCGACACGGGCATGTCCGGCCTGTTCTACATCAACACCCGCGTCACCGGCGACTACAACACCGGCTCCGACTTGCTGGCAGCGAAGGAGCAGGACGGCTACGTCGTCGTCAACGGCCGCATCGGTATCCGCGGCGAGGACGAGCGCTGGGCCATCGAGGGCTGGGTGCAGAACATGTTCGACGAGGAGTACACTCAGGTGGGCTTCAACACGCCGTTCATTGCGCCCAACCAGACCTACTCGGCCTTCCTTGCCGAGCCGCGTACCTATGGCGTGACCCTGCGCGGCCGCTTCTAGGCGCGGCCCGCGATCTGGGCACTGATGACGAAGGGGCTCGGCTGTGCCGGGCCCCTTTTCTATGGCGGCAGGGCCAAATTTACGGCGCCGCTTGACCAAGCCCTCAAAGCGGAATATCCGCGCGCTCCCGGTGCGGGTGTAGCTCAATGGTAGAGCAGGAGCTTCCCAAGCTTAAGACGGGGGTTCGATTCCCTTCACCCGCTCCAGCCCTCTCTTCCCAAAACATCCTGGAAACGCTATAAAAACCTTGGAAATCCGAAGGTTTTTGACGTTCTAATGTCCTGCATTCACCCGTCTTGTCTCGCCAAGTCCCGCCGATTTGGGGGCCACATTGGGGGCCAGGCAGATTTCCGCCAATTCGAGTGGCCCCCAGTCTGGGGGCCACGTGTCGGGTAAAGGTCTGAAATCATGGCGCTAACAGAGGTGACAATTCGCAAGGCTAAGGCCGGTCCGAAACCCTATAAAATGGGCGACTCGTCGGGCCTCTTTCTTTTGGTGCAGCCAAGCGGCGGAAAACTGTGGCGAATGAAGTACCGCATCGATGGGCGCGAGAAGAAGCTGGGCCTTGGAACCTATCCCGAAGTTGGGCTGGCTGAGGCTCGGAGAAGGCGCGATGCGGCGCGAGAGCAGATCGCGCAGGGCAAGGACCCGTCACGCGAAAAGCAGCGTGAGAAGGCCCGTGCGAGGCTGGTTGCGGAAAATACCTTTGCTGCTCTGGCTGCCGAGTTCTGCGAGAAGCGCAAGAACGACGGATCGCGAGCTTGGGCACCCGCCACTGCAAAGCGCTGCGAATACCTCCTGTCTGTCCTCAACAGCTCAATTGGCAATTTGCCAATTGCCGACATCGAGCCCGCCGACATACTGACTGCCGTTCGCCGGATCGAAAGCAAGGGCAAGCTAGAAAGCGCGAAAAGAACCTTGCAGTTGGCAGGTTCGGTCTTCCGCTATGCGGTCGCCACAGCGCGCCTCAAATCCGATCCGACACGCGATTTGAGGGGCGCGCTTAGGAACCCCACCGTCACGCATTACGGCGCGGTTCTCGATCCTGAAGGGGCTGGGGATTTGCTTCGGGCAATCGATGGCTACGAAGGCCAACCGATCACCAAGCTGGCAATGCAACTCGCTCCACATGTGTTCGTCAGGCCGGGTGAGCTCCGCCATGCAGAATGGAGCGAATTCGACTTCGACGAAGCGTTGTGGACGATCCCGGCGAGCAAAACAAAGATGCGCAAGGACCACCTCGTCCCGCTCTCATGCCAGGCCATCAAGATACTGCAGGAGGCCCAGCTGTTGACCGGTCCCACTGGCTATGTCTTCCCGTCCGTCCGCACCCGCAGGCGTCCGATGAGTGACAACACAATCAACGCCGGCCTGCGCCGCCTCGGCTACACCACCGATGAAATGACCGCCCACGGCTTCCGCGCGATGGCTTCCACCTTGCTGAACGAAAGCGGCAAGTGGAATCCCGACGCCATCGAGCGCGCCCTGGCCCACGGCGATAGCGACAAGGTCCGCGCCGCCTATCATCGCGGTGCCCATTGGAAGGAGCGCGTGAAGATGGCGCAATGGTGGAGCGACTACCTCGATAGGATTCGAGCAGGGTCTGAGGTGGTGCCGATCAAAACGGCGAAGCGCTGACCGATTGCGCCAAAATCCGTAACTCTTCTGCGACCCGCGCGAGTGCAACGAAATACCGGGCTGTTACAGATGCTTATCGTAGAGTGAGTTGCCAGCGGTTCGGTGCAAACCCGCTCAACTCGTAGACGGGTGACTTTCGCCCAAACCGTAATGTCGCAATGATATTAGGTAGATAGGTCCCGAATTCGCGGGGTACGGTGTGCTCGCCAGATTACGATTTACGCGAGTGGGCGTTAGATAGAGCGAGATCTTTGCCCGTGCCCTTTCAGGACAAGTGAATGGAGGTAGAGCCGCGCGGCGATTGAGCGCTGAAGAACGGCAGCTTTGCGCCTTAATGTCGGCCATTTGAGCTCGCTTGAATCTTTTCCGAAAGCTGCCTGTCGTCAGCATCAGCCCAGATGGCAGTTTCGCACCTTAGCAACCACTCCTTGCGATCGGCGTGCTGCCCCCCCCGAGAGTGGGCGTCGGTTCAGCACAAGGGATCGCTGCAAATGTGCGCTCCTATTGCGACCGCCTTGGTCGGCAGCGCCGAGGCATTGCATAACAAATGCAACGATAACGGGTCGGTATCCTCGCTAGAACGGGGATAGTTGTGAGGCTGCGATAATAGAACTTATACAGTTCTCGCGCCTTCGCGTTGGGATTGTCAAATGGCTCGGAGAAAAAGGGCAAGAAGCCGTATGCGTTAGGCCCTGTTGACAAACTGGATTCACAATCGCTGCGAGATGTGATTCAAGATAGCTTTTGCGGAGGTTATCTTGGCGCGGTTGCTGATGGAGGATGCCGAGTGGGCATTCTTTGAACCCTTTTTGATAGTGATCCGGGGCAAGGCGGTCGCCCGGCCTCCAACCACCGCCTTGTTCTCGATGGCATTTTCTGGATTGCTCGAACCGGTGCTGCCTGGCGTGATCTGCCTGAAGAGTTCGGCAAGTGGTCGAGCGTGTATCGCCAGTTCCGGCGCTGGACCCTGGCCGGACTTTGGGAACTGGTGCTCGATGCCCTCAACGATAGCGGCGCAGCGCCAGACAGCGTCCAGATGATCGACAGCACCGTGATCCGCGCGCACCACTTGGCAGCGGGCGCAAAAGGGGGACTCAAAGACAGGGTTTTGGCCGTTCAAAAGGCGGCTTCACGTCCAAGATCCACCTCATTACCAACGCTCACGGCCTCCCTGTCCGGGCGGAAGTAACGGGAGGTGAAGTATCTGACTTCAAAGGCTTCGATGCTCTGGTCGACGATGACCTGCCGACGGCTCGCGTGTTCCTGGCTGACCGGGGTTATGACAGCGATCATATCGGGGCAACGATCACCGAGCGTGGCGGAACACCAGTGATCCCGGCCAAGGCCAATCGCAAAGAGCCGATCCCGCACGACACCGTCACCTACGCCCTGCGGAACCGCATTGAGCGGTGCTTCGCCAAGCTCAAATGCTCGCGCCGCCTCGCAACCCGATACGACAAAACCTCAGCAAGCTATCTCGGCTTCATACATATCGCCGCCGCCCGCCTCTGGACCAATCAGTTTGTCAACAGGGCCTAAGCTACAATGGCGAAATGCCTCGCCAACTCGTGCGTGATGCGGTGCAGCTGCCGTGTTTCTCGGTCGATGCAGCACAGGGTCGTGTCCACTTCGGCGACAGACACGCTGCCGCGGCTGAACTGTATTTCGAATTGTGAGCGGGACCCACGAAAGCCCCTGAGGAGGACTTTCGCCTCGAGCTGGTCGCCGAGAAACGCCTCGCTGCGATATCTGATGTCGTGGCGCAGGGCGATCCATGCGATCTTTGCGACCTCCTCCGCCGGCGCATGTGCGACCCAATAGGCGGTGATCGCCTGCTGCACCCAGGTCAGATAGACCGCATTGTTGACGTGATCGAGCTCGTCGATCGCATCAGGGCCGACCGTGATGGGATAGACGAAAGCCGAACCGCCCTCCTGCCCCCTCTGTGGGTTCATGGGCTCGCGCCTTCGTCCCATGCGCCGTCGCCAATCCAGCGCAGGGCCGTGAGCGAGGGCATGAACATGTATTCTCCGCCGCGCAGCCGGTTGAAGGTGGTCACGCCATCGATTTTTCGGCGCACCGGCGTTTCGGGAATGGTGAAAGTCCCGGGCGTCTGGTGCAGACCGACGATCGGATCCCGTTCTTCGCCCAGGTCGACGAAGTTGCCACGGTTGATCCATTCCTGCTGGAGAAATTCGATCGTATCGAATGCCCTGGCGCTGATGAAAATGAAGAACAGCCCGCGATCCTCCTGCGCATCGGACTCCGACGTCACGTCGCGGCTCCATTTCGGACCGTAGGTAGATGAGCGCCTGATGATGCGGTGGATGTTCACATCGCTGAGGATCGTAAGCTGGCTGTCGCGCGGATTGAGGCGGCGCATATGCGCGGCGTGCGGGCAGACGAGGCCGCGATGATCGTCTTCGTAGGAGAAGTCGTTGTTGCGTCGGGAATCGGCGCCAAGTTCCGGATCGTCCCGGTCCGGCGCTAACGGCAATGGCGCACCGCTCTGCCACCGGCCGAACATCTTCGCGGCTATATAATCCTGCTCTCCTTCGTCGGCGGATTGCTCGCGCAGGAAGTCGTTAAACGCGCCGACGCGGCTCTGATATTTTCGCAGCACGGTGTATGACCCGTTGCGCCCAAGCGGTGCGGGTTGCGGCATGGCGAGCGGGCTACCGGTCTCGCTGTTCTCGCCCAGGATGAATTCTCCAGGCGCGATCGCGCGCTCCTGACCGGGCAAGGGGTCGACCCCGCTCCCGTCGACCAACGGCTGCGAAATGCTGTCGCGAAAGCCGAAGGGGTTCTTTGCGTCCTCGTCGGCACCGAAACGGTGCGTACCGATCAGCGTGATGCCGGTGGATTTTTCCAGTTCGGCCTCGGCCTTTGCCAGCACGTCGTCGAGCGCATCGTCGTCGCGCGCATAAATGGTCAATGCGATATGGCAAGTGCCGGGGCGATAGGGATCCTCCCATGTTTCGGGCGCGTTTTCGCCGAAATCGCGTAGCTGCTCGGCGCGGGCGGCCATGCCTTGCTGGAAGGCCAGCGGAAAACTCTCCAGCGAGGTTTCGGGCAGCCCGAGCGCCTTCAAGCCGTCATAGCTGATGGCGACGCCGGTCCACGAGTCCAGCTCGTCCGTCCAACCCGATGCAGCGGGGATATGGTCGGCCAGGCGGCGCAAAAGATCCCGCCCTCCGGCGGCCTCGTCGACATGGATCATCGAATGGATGCCGACATAGGGTTCGGGCCGGGATCGAAGGATCAGCGCCTGGATATCGTTGAGTTGGAGCTTGACCTTGTCCGGACGGAAGCGGGCGGAAAGTTCTTGCAGAATGCCCATGTCAATAATCCACGCCTTCGGGTTGCGCGATGGCCGTGCTCAGCTCGTCGAGAGCCTTGCTCGTGACGGGATCCATATCCGCATTCGCCCGGGATTTTTCGAGGAAGTCATTCAGCGCGTGCTCCATCCGCTGGTACCGGCGGGTATCCACAACCGTCACTTGCGGATTGGCCACAAACCATCCCGATGCATCGATCTGGTGATCGGCGATAAAGTCCTTCACCTTGGGGCTGTCGATCCCCGGCCAGCCTTCGACATTGGCGAACAGCAGGTCCATCAACCCCGGAATCTTGGTGGCGAAATCGTTGATATAGGTGTCCCAGTCGCCATCATAGGTTGTGGCGAACAGGATGCGCGTGTCGTCGTCGAAAAATACGAAGCGCATATCGTGCAAGGTCGACACCCGCTGCGCGCCGTCCATATTGCCGTTGGTGAGGTCGAAGATGCGGCGCAGGCGGTCCGCCCCGCCGGGCTTGACCTTGGCGATGGCGGTCAGTTCGGACACATTGCCCGACTGCATTCCCGCGCGCCCCGCCTTGTTGGCGGTACCCTTGTAATCGGGATTGTGGTCGCGGATCATCGCTTCCAGCGCGATTTTCGCGAGCTGCGGCAGGTCTTCTGCCAGCTCGCGCGCACGGCGGCGGATTTCTTCGGGCTTGCTCTCATCGGCAAGACGCGGATCGGTGCTTTTGGTCATGGCGCGCTCCTTTTGCGCTTGGTGGTCAATCGGGAATGTCGGACAGGGCCTGCGGCTCTATGCGCGGGCGATCGTTCTGAGTGTGACGATAGGTGCTGGACCGTTCGTAGGCCGCGCGGCGAATGCGCATGATGCCGCCCAGCGGGCGATGCGCCTCGACGCCGTTCCATGGATTGAACGACAGCACATCGTCGCCGAAAACTTGGCGTGGCGGGCTGTAGGGGTCCTGGCTGTCGAAGCGCAGCGTGGCGATGGCACGATGGGGAGACTTTTCCTCTTCCCACAACACGGCAGCATCTTCCACCGGCATCGTTTCGAGATCGGTGCAGAGCTGCGCGCGCAATTCATATTCGGTGCCGTTCGCGCGGAAAAAATCGCCGATTACGTCGCGCATGGTCGAATATTGGACGTCTTCGAGATCCCGACCGGTCAAATCGCGCACGGATTGGGATTTCGGGGCGAGCGACAGTTTGGCGACATGGTCGCCGAACCGGACAGCGGCCTGCGTATGATAGGTTTCGCCGAGAGGATGATTGTTGTCGCGCGCCAACCCCTCGAGCGTCGCGCTCGGCACCTTGCCCACCGCTTCCACCGCATCCTTCGCGCCGCGCGCCACGCCGGCAACGAGGCGTTGGAAGAAATCGGGCGCATGCGCGTTCTTTTCGAGCAGACCCAGCATCTGCTTGTATTTCGGGATCGTGCCGAAGGCGAGCACCGGGAAATTCACCATCAGGAAATCCTGGTTCTCGCCACCGATGTCGGGCGAAAGCCGGTCACCCGGAACGCCGATCACCTTGATCGCGAAACCGCGCGGGGCCGGAACCTCGTCCGAATGGATATCGCCCGGCGCGGACGAAAGCCGCGCGACGACCTCGTAGGTCTTCGGAGAAGCGAAGATGCCCTGCGCAAGCTCAGCCGACAGACCGTCGTGCACGGTCATGCTACCCTTAAGGATCGCGTGCGATTTCGCATGGGCATCGCGATGGGCGTGCCGATGCCGTTCGAACGCGTTGCGCGCCGTCGCATTCATCTGTTCGACGATCTCGCGCGTCAGCCGCTGTTCGTTGGGATCGACTTGCTCGACATCGGGGGTGAACCGTATGGGCTGCATGGGCAACAACTCCTGCCTGTTTTGCCTGCTGAAAAGGATCGACGGGAAACCGATCCTCTGACCGGGCATTTGAAATATCAAGTGATATCTGAAAATTTGGTTCCGAAAATCAGGACTTTTGAGACGGATCGAGCACCATGAGCGGCGAAACCACCACCAAATCGCGTCGGCAAAGCCAGGCGGAAACACGCGCCAAGCTGATCGAATCGGCCGAGCGGCTGATGATCGCCCATTCCATCCCGGCACTTTCCGTGCGCCAGCTCTGCGCCGACGCCGGATTTACGCAAGGCGCCTTTTATTCGAACTTCGAGAGCAAGGAGTTGCTGCTGCTCGAAGTCATGGAAGGTCACTTGGCCGAACAGCGGGACCGACTGGAAGACCTCGCCGCCTCGATCCCGGAAGCCGATATCGACCAGGCCATGCAAACGCTTGCTGCGTGGCTAGCCGACATCCCCGATCGCCAGGCCTGGGCGGCGCTGGCGCTGGAATTGCAGCTCTATGCCTTTCGCAACCCGGAATTCCGCGCGCAGTACAAGGCTGCGGAGGCGCGTGTAACGGCCCAGTTCCGGGTTCTGATCGAAGGCCTGGCCGCCCAGTTTGGGCAGCCACTCCGCTTGCCCGCCGATGTCATCACCGAAACCTTGCTCATACTCTGGCATACCGCGGTCTTGCGATCGGGCGACGGCACCCAGCCGGAAGAAAATTACGTGAAGGTCTTCAGGCAGATCATGTTCGGCGAACCGTCAGCCGGATAGCGTTGCGTGACCGCCACCATATCGCGTCACCTTTGCCCGGTTTCGTCCTTGCGCAGGTAAAGGGTCTGTGTCGGGAAGGCGAACCCGATGCCTGCCTGTTCCAATCGCTCGTAGATGTCGAGCATGAGATCGTTGCGGATTCTCAGGCTTTCGTCGAAATCGGCGGTCATGATGTAGGCAAAGGTTTCGATCGCCAGCGAGTCCGTTGCAAAATAACGTAATGTCGCCCGGCGCGGCTCCGGGGCGATGTGCTCGTTCTGTGCGAGCGCCTCTTCTATCAGGCCAATCCCTTCACGCAGCTTGGCCGCATCCAAGGCGTATTCGAGGCCGATCGTCTCGTTGAAGAGGAAACGTTCGCGCTTGGTATAGTTTTCGATCTGGCGTGAGGAAAAATCGCCATTGGGGATCGTGACGACGGTTCGTTCCAGCGTCCTGATCCGGGTCGACCGCATCCCGATATCCTCAATCGTGCCGAGCACATCGCCGACCTTGCACACATCCCCGACCTGCACCGGCCGGTCGGCCAGCACGGATACGGTGCCGACCACGTTCTCGACCGTCTTCTGTGCACCCAGCGCCAAGACCAGACCGCCGATGCCGAGCGCCGCCACACCAGCGGTGACATCGAAGCCGAGCGTGTCGAGGATGCCGAGCGCCCCCAAGACCAACAGTCCGGCCTTGATAACCCGGCGGGCAAAGACGATGACAGACGCGCTCTGGTACCGCGCGCGCCGCGTCATACGCAGCGACAGCCACCGGACGAGCGCATCGACCAGGCGGAACAGGAACCACAGGAACACGATCCACGCTGCAATGCCGAGATAGCGCAGCACGACCTGACGCGCGACGATCGAGATCGGCGCAGCGTCCGACCACAGCCTATTGTGTTGAAAAACTCCGCAGGCACCTTCGGCGGGAAATATTAAAACTCATAAGAGATCATGCCTGCATCATTACCTCAAGACGCCTTCTCCCGTTGAATCATTATTACGGAAAATCGGCTGTGGATCGGGTCAGGCCGAGTTTTTCAACACAATAGGCCCACAAGCAGCCTCAAACGCCAGCGAGGCTGCAAATCCAACTGTAAGCGATGCGTTGCCCCGCAAGCACCTTGTCTCGCTTTTCTGGACTCTCCATCGTAACTTGAAACGTGAGCACACCCTACCCCGCGAATTCGGGTCACAAGCCGTTGTTTTATATTAATAAATGTGGTTTGGGCGAAAGTCACCCGCCTGCGAGTTGAGCGGGTTTGCGCTGATCCGCAGACAACTCACCCTGTTTTAAGGTATTGGATTGGCAAGGCATTTTCTATTTAGGGTGCGAGTTGCTTGTGATCCGCGAAATCTCGGCTGCATCGATGTGCCTTGGCGGCGCCCTGCTCGCCTGTGAGTTGCTGCCACTGGTCATGACAACCATCGCCCGAAGTGCTAGATGCCAGCCTTCAACAAAGGCACGATGGTCTCCCAAAGTCTCGCCTTTTTCCACAGAAGCGCGGAGCGCTGGGGGCCAGATTGGGGGCCTTTAGTTTTGCTTATTTCGAAAAATGATCTGAATTCAGATTCTTGGCAAGCCTATTGGCTTCCCCTCACCGCTCCAACCCGGGGCTCTCAACAGTTCAGATCAGCGCGCCAGAAGGCCGAGCAAGTCGTCCCGGCGCCGTGCCCACTCCTCGGCCGACATATCGGCGGCAGGCACCTCGGCCCAGTTCATTGCCGCCTCCAGCCGTTCGCGGGATCGCTCGGCCATGACAGGTGCAGCGGAAAGAAGCGTCTCATTTTCCGCGAAGATACCGGTACAGTGCAAGGCGGCGTCGCACCCGGCGGCGAGCACGCCCTCCAGGCGATCCTGTAGCGGTCCGGTCAGTGCCTTCATCGCCAAGTCGTCGCACAGCAGGAAGCCATCGAAGGCAAGCTCGCCGCGGATCACGTCGCCGATCACGACCGGCGACAGGGAGGCGCAGCGGGCCTCGTCCAGCGCGGCGTATAGGACATGCGCGGTCATCGCCATCGGTGCGTCCGCCAGGCGCAGGAAGGGCAGGAAATCCCGCGCAAGGTCCTCTCGCGGCGCATTCACGACCGGCAACTCGCGATGACTGTCGGCCCGCGCTCGGCCGTGGCCGGGAATATGCTTTACGATCCCGCAGACGCCTTCCTCGCGCAGGCCGGTCAGCAGCGCCGCGCCGAGCGACGCGACCGCCGAAGGATCCGCGTCGAAGCTGCGGTCGCCGATAATGTCGTGACCCTCCGGATCGCGGACATCGAGCACCGGCAGGCAGTCGACATTGATCCCGGCCGCGGCGAGATCGGCAGCGATGGCGCGTCCGTGGAAGCGCGCCGCGTCGAGGGCGGCAATCGGCCCCTCCCTGTACAGCTCGCCAAATGGCCGCGCTGGCGGGTGCTCGGGCCAGTGCGGTGGACCCAGTCGCTGTACCCGGCCTCCCTCCTGGTCGATCAGTATGGGAACGTCCGGCCGCCCTGTCAGCGCGCGAAGACGGTCCGTCAGCATACGCAGTTGCCGGGGCGAACCGATGTTCCGGTCGAACAGGATGAAGCCGGCCGGCGGAAAGCGGCCGAACAGAGCTTCTTCGTCCGGGGTCAGTTCGGGTCCCGCAAATCCAAGGACCAGCGGCCGCAGGCCGGCAAGCGGTGGGTTCATCCGCGCCGCCTCAAACGACGACGCACTGTTCGCCGGCAAGCTTCAGCCGGTTGCAAATCTCGTCGGCGCCGGCCCCGCCATCCGGGATTGTCGCGCGCAGCCGGTAGAGTGTCGTGCCGTTCACTTCGACCGGCTGCAGCACCATCGAGAGCGGAGCAAGATAGGAATAGCGCCCCGTGAACGTCTCCCACACATCCCTGGCGCGCGACTGAGAAGAAAAGGCGCCGAGCTGAATTGTCTGGCCACCGCCGGACGACCGCTCGGAAACCGGCTCTTCGCCGGTGTCACTGTCCGAAGCGGCGCCTTCGTCGGAAGCAGGTGTGCGCGGAGCGTCCCCCCCGGCTGCATCCCGCCGGGCTGCGTCCTCCTCCGCTTCTGCGAGCAGGTCCCGCGGCGGAGCATCGGCATCTTCGCCGGCCGGCGGGACCACAGGAACCGCGACTTCGGGCAAGCGGTCGGTCGCCACGTCCGAGGGGAGGTCCTCGCCGCTCGCGACCGCGCTCGTCATGCGCTCGCTTTCGGAGACGACCAGGCCGCCCCTGTCCTTCGGCTCGACCTTGAACGGCCCTTCCGGGGCGCGAACAAGCGGTACCTCTCCATCCGGCACCTCGATGTCGTCGCCGCCGAACAGGGCCGCGAACAGGAACAGCGCAGCGACAATCGCCACCACGCTTCCTGCCACAATGAGGACGGCGCGGCGGGACACCAGCCCTCCCCGTTCATCCAGTTCCAGCTCTGTCGGTTCGAGCCAGGGAAGCCCTTCCCCAGGCTCCTCCTCGAACTCGCTCTCATCCCTGACCCCGTCCGCCACCTGGCCCTGCTCCTTACATTTCGTGGGCAGGCTCGACCCCCATCAAGCCCAGACCGTTCGCAATTACTTGGCCGACTGCGCGGTTCAGCGCCAGCCTGGCGTTCGACCTCGCCGCGTCCTCCGGCCGCACGACGCGCAGAGCCGGATCGTCATTGCCGCGATTGTAATTGGCATGGAACGCCGCCGCGAGACTTTCCAGGAAGAAGGCCACCCGGTGGGGCTCGTGCGCTTCGGCGGCAAGGCGCACGATGCGCGGCAGCTGCGCCGCCAGTTGCAGGAGCGCCTGGTCGGTCTCGTCGAAATGGCCTGCACAGTCCTCCGGGGGCGCGGGGGCCAAGCCCTCGGCCTCCGCGCGGCGCAGCATCGACTGGATTCGCGCATGGGCATATTGGACGTAGAAGACAGGGTTGTCCTTCGACTGTTCCTTGACCTTCGCAAAGTCGAAATCGAGCGGCGCGTCGGCCCGCCGTGACAGCATCATGAAGCGCACCGCGTCCTTGCCGACTTCGTCCACAACCTCGGCGAGCGTCACGAAATTGCCCGACCGCTTCGACATTTTCACCGGTTCGCCGGCCCGGAACAGCCGCACCATCTGCACCAGCAGAACGTCGAGCGGGACCTTGCCACCCGTCAGCGCTTCGACGGCGGCCTTAATGCGCTTTACCGTCCCCGCATGGTCGGCGCCCCAGATGTCGATCAGCAGGTCCGCCTGCTCCGCCTTTTGCAGGTGATAGGCCGCATCGGCGCCGAAATAGGTCCAGCTGCCGTCTGACTTCTTCAGCGGCCGGTCGACATCGTCGCCGAACTCGCTGGCCCGGAACAGGGTCAGCTCGACGGGCTCCCAGTCGTCGGGAAGCTCGCCCTTCGGCGGCTCCAGAACGCCCTCGTAGACGTGCCCCATCTCCCGCAGCCGCGCTTCGGCCCGGTCGACCGCACCCGACCGCTGCAGGTCGTATTCCGATGAGAACAGGTCGTGGTGGATGCCCAGCTTGCCGAGGTCGGTGCGGATAAGTTCCAGCATCGCGTCCACCGCTTTCCGGCGAAAGGTCGGCAGCCAGTCGGCCTCCGGGGCATTGCGCAACTCGTCGCCATACTCTCGGGCAAGCGCGTCGCCGACGGGCTTCAGATAGTCGCCGGGGTAGAGCCCCTCGGGGATCTCGCCGATGTCCTCGCCCAGCGCCTCCAGATAGCGCAGGTGCGCCGAGCGCGCGAGCACGTCCACCTGCCCGCCCGCATCGTTGACATAATATTCGCGAATGACGTCGTGTCCGGTAAATTCCAGCAGCGTCGCCAGCGCATCGCCCACCACGGCGCCGCGGCAATGCCCCATATGCATCGGGCCGGTGGGATTGGCGGAAACATATTCGATGTTCGCGCGCACACCCTCGCCAAAGCTGCTGCGCCCATAGTGGGCGCCCGCCTCGCCGATCCGCGCGAGTTCCGCAATCCAGGCCGGTTCGGCCAGCCGCAGGTTGAGAAAGCCCGGTCCGGCGATCTCCACCGCCTCGACATGAGGCGCAGCGGCCAGTTCCTGCTTCAACGCCTCGGCGAGGGCTCGCGGGTTGGTCTTCGCGGGCTTCGCAAGTACCATGGCGGCATTGGTCGAGAGGTCGCCATGTGTGGGGTCGCGCGGCGGCTCCAGCGTCACGGGCTTGCGGTTGGCGTCGGCCGGGACGGTGCCCGCCGCCACAAGGGCGTCGATCGCACGGTTCACTTCAGCGGCGTAGATGTCGAAAATGGTCTGCAAGAGAGGTGGTTTCAGTTCCGGGTCTGGGACGGCGCGCACCGCGGGGCGGTACAATCGATCCGCCTGTTACCGCGCCCTGCCGCGCTTTTCAAAAGCGATCACGGCGTCAGCTGCAATTCGTGCAGGAAACGCTGGGCGAAGCGGTCGGTCATGCCGGCGATGAAGTCGGCGATGTGACGCGACCGGTCGGGCTCATCCGCAGGCATCGCCCGCTCCCATTCCTTCGGCAGGCGCTTGGGATCGCGGGAGATTTCCTCGTGGATCTCCGAGATCGTCGCGCGCGCCGCTTCACGCGCGCTCGCGGCGCCCGGGTGATGGTACATGCTGGCATAAAGGAAGCGCTTCATCTCGCGCTCTTCAGCGTACATGCCTTCCGAAAAGGCCACGATCTGCCGCTGGGCTGAGCGCACATCCTCGACCGAGCGCGGGTTTAGGTCCGCGAGCCGGCGGCGTGTCTCGGCGAGTACGTCCTCGACCATCAGGCCGATCTGCCGGCGCTTCATTTCCGCAATCACGATATCCCGCGGCGCATCGGGATAGCGCTGCTGCACCATACGGAAATTGTCGCGCACGAAACGCACGTCGATCGCGGCTTCCAGGCCGAACATCTGCGCCCGCAGGCCGTCCTCGAAGTCGTGATTGTCATAGGCGATATCGTCGGCGATGGCGGCGACCTGCGCCTCGAGGCCGCTATGCGTCGCCAAGTCGAGATCATGCTCGCGGTCCGCTTCGGCAAGCGCCCATCCCGCGCTTTCGACCGGGCCGTTGTGCTTCGCCAGCCCCTCCAGCACTTCCCAGCTGAGGTTCAGGCCGGGATGGCGGGCATAGGATCGTTCCAGCACGGTTAAGATGCGCAGCGTGTGCCCATTGTGATCGAACCCGCCCGCCTCGCGCACCGCATCGGCTAGGGCGGCTTCCCCCTCATGGCCGAAGGGAGGGTGGCCAAGATCGTGAGCCAGGCAGATTGCCTCGGTCAGTCCCTCGTGAACCCCGAGCGCGCGCGCCAGGACCCTGCCGATCTGTGCGACTTCCAGGCTGTGCGTCAGGCGCGTCCGGTAATGATCGCCGTCCGGCATGACGAAGACCTGCGTCTTGTGTTTCAGGCGGCGAAAGGCGGCGGAATGCACGATCCGGTCGCGGTCGCGGTCGAAGGCATCGCGCAAGGCCGACGGCTCTTCGGCATATTTCCGCCCCCGGGATTGGGACGGATCGCTCGCATAGGAAGCTAGAGACATGGTGCCGCGCCTATACAGGCGGTCCTCATAGGGTGACAGCCGCGTTTTCGCGCTGCTAAGCGCGCTGTGAGTTTGAAAGATCTTTGAGGGAGAGGGCGCCGTGCAGGCCATTCTGGAACAGCTGGAAGAAAAGCGCGAACGCGCGCGCATGGGCGGCGGGCAGCGCCGGATCGACAGTCAGCATGCCAAGGGCAAGCTGACCGCGCGCGAACGGCTCGATGTCCTCCTCGATCCGGGCTCGTTCGAGGAATATGACATGTTCGTCGAGCATAACTGTACCGACTTCGGCATGGACGAGCAGCACATTCCCGGCGACGGCGTGGTCACCGGCTCAGGCACGATCAACGGACGCCTCGTTTATGTGTTCAGCCAGGACTTCACGGTATTCGGCGGAGCCCTCTCCGAACGGCATGCGGAGAAAATCTGCAAGGTCATGGACATGGCCATGAAGGTCGGCGCGCCGGTCATCGGCCTCAACGATTCCGGCGGCGCCCGCATCCAGGAGGGCGTTGCCTCGCTCGGCGGCTATGCCGAGGTGTTCCAGCGCAATGTCCTCGCCTCCGGGGTCGTTCCGCAGATCAGCCTGATCATGGGTCCATGCGCGGGCGGTGCGGTCTACTCGCCGGCCATGACGGACTTCATCTTCATGGTGAAGGATTCCAGCTACATGTTCGTTACCGGTCCGGACGTCGTGAAGACGGTGACCAACGAGGTTGTGACGCAGGAGGAACTGGGCGGCGCGTCCACGCATACGACCAAGTCGGGCGTCGCCGACCTCGCCCTTGAAAACGATGTCGAGGCGCTGCTGAGAACGCGCGACTTCGTCGACTATCTTCCGTTGTCGAACCGCGAGACCCCGCCGGTCCTGCCTACCCACCAGGGCCTCGAGAATGACGAAAGCCTGGACACGCTGATCCCGGACAGTGCGAACAAGCCCTACGACATGCACGAATTGATCCGGAAGGTGTCGGACGAGGGCAGCTTTTTCGAACTGCAGCCGAAGCACGCGGCCAATATCATCACCGGCTTCGGCCGTGTCGAGGGACAGACCGTCGGCTTCGTTGCCAACCAGCCGCTGGTGCAGGCGGGCGTCCTCGATATTTCGTCGGCGAAGAAGGGTGGACGCTTCGTTCGGTTCTGCGACGCCTTCAACATTCCCATCGTCACCTTCGTCGACGTGCCCGGCTTCCTGCCCGGCGTGGCGCAGGAACATAACGGCATCATCAAGCACGGCGCGAAGCTGCTCTTCGCCTATGCCGAGGCGACGGTCCCGAAGATCACCTGCATCACACGGAAGGCCTATGGCGGAGCCTATGACGTGATGGCGTCGAAGCATCTGCGCGGCGACCTAAACTATGCATGGCCGACAGCAGAAATTGCCGTGATGGGCGCGAAGGGCGCGGTGGAGATCATTTTCCGCAATCAGTCGGAGGAACAGATCGCCGAACGGACCAAGGAATATGAGGACCGCTTCGCCAATCCGTTCGTGGCCGCGTCGAAGGGCTTTATCGACGAGGTGATCATGCCACATTCGACTCGTCGGCGCATTGCCGTCGGCCTGCGAAAGCTACGCACGAAGGAATTGGCAAATCCGTGGAAGAAACACGACAATATTCCGCTCTGACCGAATAATTCCCGTAACATTTGTGTAAACTGGTGGGAAAATTGTTCGCCAATACCGCGCCTTGAGTCAGCCTTTCGAAATTAAACTGGATCAAGGCTTGGTTTTGGTACGATCCTTCCGTAGCCTTCCCGTCTCGTGAAATTTTCAGAGACTCTATTGGCGCGGGGGACCATGACCGACCAGGCCGACAAGACTTTTCGTCCGGAATCCACGCAGGATTATGGCGAAGACCCAACGGGGGTCCGAACGTCCGACAAATATGTCTCGGAATATATCCGGGGTTTCGTCGACAAGTGGGACGAGTTGATCGACTGGAACCAGCGCGCTGACAGCGAGGGGCGCTTTTTCATCGATATCCTGAAAGGGCGCGGGAAGGATTCGGTTCTCGATGTTGCCACGGGAACGGGATTTCATTCCATCCAGCTCGCGAAGGCCGGATTTGCAGTCACCTCAGCTGACGGATCTGCCGAAATGCTCGCGAAAGCCTTTCAAAATGCAGTCGAACATGACGTAATGTTGAAAACGGTGCATGCCGATTGGCGCTACCTCAACCGGGACGTGCACGGAAAATATGATGCCATCATCTGTCTCGGCAACAGCTTTACGCACCTGTTCGAAGAGGCCGACAGAAGGCGGGCGCTCGCCGAGTTTTATGCCGCCCTGAAACATGACGGCGTTCTCATCATCGACCAGCGGAATTACGACGCCATCCTCGACAGTAAGAAATTCCAGACGAAACACAAATATTACTACTGCGGCGATCAGGTAACGGCTGTTCCCGTTCATGTGGACGACGGACTCGCCCGCTTTGAATATACCTTCCCCGACGGGTCCAAGCACAACCTGAACATGTTCCCGCTGCGCAAGAACTACACGCGCGGGCTGCTGCGCGAGGCCGGGTTCCAGAAGGTTCAGACCTACGGGGACTTCATGGAAGACGGAGAGGAAAGCCGGCCAGACTTCTTCATTCATGTGGCGGAGAAGCTCGACGATGAGTGAGTCGCAGACGGAAAACGCCGCGAAGACCTATTATGACAGTCCCGATGCGGACGCATTCTATAGTGCCGTCTGGGGCGGCGAAGACATCCACGTCGGCCTTTACGACGACGTTCGCGATATCCGCACTGCCAGCCGCCAGACCGTCGACCGCATGCTCGGCAAAATTCTTCCGGTCGCCGGAAAAAAAGTGGTCGATCTGGGATCCGGCTATGGTGGCGCGGCGCGCGTCCTCGCCGGCGAGCATGACGCCGATGTCACCTGCATCAACATCGCCGAGGTGGAAAACAGGCGGAACCGCGAGCTGACCGCAAAGGCCGGTCTCGACGACCGGGTAAGGATCATCGACGGAAGCTTCGACGATATCCCCTGCGACACCGCAAGTTTCGACGTCGCGTGGAGCCAGGATGCGATCCTGCATGCCCCCGACCGCGATGCGGTTCTCGACGAAGTGGCGCGCGTGCTGAAACCGGGCGGCGAGTTCATCTTCACCGATCCCATGCAGGCCGACCGCCTCGAAGACGCGGCTGCGCTTCAGCCGATCTACGATCGCATCCATCTGCCCGATCTCGCCTCCTTCGCCTTCTACGACGAGGCGCTGACGGCGCGCGGGTTCGAACCGGTCGAGGTGGAGAAGATGCCCGCCCAACTTGGCCGCCACTATGGCCGTGTGCGCGAAGAGCTCGAGGCCCGCCGGGACGAACTGCCGCTCGACCCGGAGTTCGTCGATCGCATGCTCTCCGGCCTGAAGCTGTGGGTGGACGGCGCCGCGGACGGCAAGCTCGCCTGGGGCATCATGCACTACCGCAAGGCCGCGTAGCACGCCTAAGGGCCGGTCCTTCCGACCCGCGCCCCGGGGCAGGTGTATTGATCAGGTAATACAGATACGCTAAGCCCTCCCCATTATTACAGAAGTGGGGAGTTATCGATGTTCCTGAACCATACCGGCAGCGCTGTTTCTGCCGCCAGCCTGATTGCCCTGTCCGCGACCCTTGCAGGTCCGGCGACCGCCCAGCATGCCGCAGCGATGGACGCCGAGATGATCCCCCGCGAGGCCCTGCTCGGAAATCCGACGAAATCGCAGGGCCGCATCTCGCCCGATGGCGAATGGCTAAGTTGGCTCGCCCCGCGCGACGGCATCATGAACGTCTGGGTCGCTCCGGCGTCCGATCCCTCGGCTGCCCGGCCCGTCACCGACGACGACGAGCGAGGCATCGCGAACCATTCCTGGACGCCCGACAGCCAGTATATCCTGACGCAGCAGGACAAGGGCGGGAACGAGAATTTCCATATTTATGCGACGAATGTTCAGACCGCCGAAACCCGGGACCTGACGCCGGTTGACGACAATGTCCGCGCCGTCGTGCAGGCTGTCAGCAACGAGCGGCCTGGAGAGATTCTCGTCGGCCTCAACGACCGCAATCCGCAACTGTTCGACATGTATCTGGTCGATTATCGCACCGGGGAGCGCACTTTGGCGTTCGAAAACCCGGGCTTTGCCGAAGTCACCGTCGACCACCAGCTGACCCCGCGCCTCGGCTTCGCGCCGACGGCAGGGGGCGGGGCAGAACTCTACGCCATCGGAGAGGACGGCGCACCGGCGTCCGAGCCGCTCGTCACATTCCCGAGCGAGGACTTCCTCACCTCGGGCGCGGTCGGCTTCAACAAGGCCGGGACCGACGTCTACATGCTCGACAGCCGGGATCGCGACAAGGCGGCGCTCGTGACCCTCGACCTCGATACGGGCGAGACCTCGATGATCGCTGAGCCGGGCGAGTCCGATATCTCGAACGTGCTGTTCCATCCCACGACGCATGCGCCGCTTGCCTATGAGATGAACTATCTGAAGGCGGGCTGGACCGCTCTCGACGAGAGTGTTGCCGACGATCTGGAGCGCCTCGAAAGCCAGGCTACCGGCAATCTCCAGATTGTGTCGACAACGGACGACAACCGCAAATGGGTGGTCATCGACGACGCTGCCGAAAAGCCGGGGACCTACATGCTCTACGACCGCGATAACGGCGAGCTGACCGAGATGTTCACCACGCGCCCGGAACTGGCCGATGCGCCGCTGCAGCCGATGCATCCGCTTGAGATCGAGTCCCGCGACGGCCTGACCCTCGTTTCCTATCTGACTCTGCCGCCGGGCAGCGATGAAGACGGCGACGGACGACCCGATGGGGCGCTGCCGACGCTGCTCTGGGTCCATGGCGGCCCCTGGGCGCGCGACGAATATGGCTACAACACCGTCCACCAGTGGATGGCGAACCGCGGCTACGCCGTGCTCAGCGTGAATTACCGCGGCTCGACCGGCTTCGGTAAGGAGCATGTCAACAAGGCCATCGGCGAATGGTCGGGGAAGATGCACGACGACCTGATCGACGCCGTCGACTGGGCCATCGAAGAAGGCATCGCCCAGCCCGACAAGGTCGCCATCGGCGGCGGCTCCTACGGCGGCTACGCCACGCTAGTCGGCGTGACCTTCACCCCCGACAAGTTCGCCTGCGGCGTCGACATCGTCGGCCCGTCGAACCTCGTAACCCTGATCGAAAGCTTCCCGGATTATTGGAAGCCCGTACTCGACGGCACTTTCATCAAGCATATCGGTGATCCCGCTGACCCGGCCGAACGCGAAGACATGACCGCCCGTTCGCCGCTCACACGCGCTGACCAGATCAGGGTGCCGCTGCTGATCGGACAGGGCGGCAACGACCCGCGCGTCACGAAGATCGAAAGCGACCAGATCGTCGAGGCGATGCAGCAGAAGGAGCTGCCCGTGACCTACATCAACTATCCCGACGAGGGGCACGGCTTCCAAGAACCGGCAAACCGGCTCAGCTTCTTCGCGGCCATGGAGGGCTTCCTCGGCCAGTGTCTGGGCGGCCGCGTGCAGCCCATCGACGACGCCTTTGAGGGCAGCTCGGCGGAGATTCTCGCCGGCGCCGAATTTGTCGAAGGCCTGGAAAGCACGACCGGCGGCGAATAGCCCCGCGGCAGCCAGCAACGGTTGCTGCCGGCTCCCAATCGGATAAAGCGGGCGAGGATCGCACCCTGCGGTCTTCGCCCCTTTCCGTTCTTCCGGGACCCCATGTCATGGCAACTGGCCTTGTAGCACTTCTCGACGACGTCGCGGCCATTGCCAAGGTGGCGGCTGCCTCGATCGACGACGTAGGGGCCGCCGCGTCGCGCGCCGGCACGAAGGCGGCGGGCGTGGTCATCGACGATGCGGCCGTGACGCCGCGCTACGTCACCGGCTTCGACCCCTCGCGCGAACTCCCGATGATCGCGAAGATCGCGCGCGGGTCGTTCAAGAACAAGCTGCTCATCCTCCTGCCTGCCGCGGTCCTTCTGGGCCAGTTCGCCCCCTTCCTCATCCCGGTCATCCTGCTCCTCGGCGGCCTGTTCCTCAGCTATGAAGCCGCGGAAAAGGTGCTCGAGCTGTTCAAGGTCGATGAGACGAACAAGCATGAGGAGCCCGCCGTCATGGCGCCGGCCAAGCGCGAGAAGGAGATGGTGTCGGGCGCCATCCGCACCGACCTTATCCTCTCCGCCGAAATCATGGCCATTTCGCTGTCCGAAGTGACCGACTCCCCCTGGTGGCAGCAAATCCTAATTCTCGGCCTGATCGCCATCGTCATCACCGCAGGGATCTACGGCGCGGTCGCGCTGATCGTGAAGATGGACGACGCCGGCCTCGCGCTGGCCAAGAATCACGACGGCGCCCTTGCCTCTTTCGGGCGCAGCCTAGTGCGGCTGATGCCGACGCTCCTCAGCGCCATTTCCATCATCGGCACCCTCGCCATGGCCTGGGTCGGCGGCGGCCTTCTCGTCCACAACACCGCCGAGCTCGGCTGGCACGGACCCGAGCATCTGGTAGAGGCCGCAGCGCACCCGCTCGTTGCCGCCGCCCCTGCGGGAATTCACGGGTTTGTCGACTGGCTGGTTTTCGCCGTCCTGTCCGGCCTGCTAGGGGTCCTCGTCGGGGCCGTCCTCGCGCCCATAGTCCACAAGGTGCTGCCGCACGGCGGCCATTGACGGAGCAAGATTGATGAACATCGAAACGCCGCTGCGCGAAGCCGTCCGGACCGACTGGACCCGCGAGGAGATCGCCGAAATCTACGAGCGGCCGCTGATGGACCTGCTGCTCGACGCGCAGCTTTCCCATCGCCGTTTCTTCCGCGCGAACGGCGTGCAGGCCTGCCAGCTGCTGTCGATCAAGACAGGCGGCTGCCCGGAGGATTGCGGCTACTGCTCCCAGTCCGCCTTCGCGAAGTCGGGCGTCAAGGCTGAGAAGCTGATGCGCGCAGACGCCGTCATCGCTGCCGCCCGAAAGGCAAAGGAGGGCGGCGCATCGCGTTTTTGCATGGGCGCCGCCTGGCGCGACCTGAAGGACCGCGACACCGACGCCGTGTGCGAGATGGTCGCCGGCGTAAAGTCGCTCGGCCTGGAAACCTGCATGACGCTCGGCATGCTGTCAGACGAGCAGGCACAGAAGCTCGCCGACGCCGGGCTCGACTATTACAACCACAATCTCGACACCTCACCCGAGCATTATGGCGAGATCATTTCCACGCGCACCTATGCCGACCGGCTCGATACATTGGAGAAGGTTCGCGACGCCGGCATGAACGTCTGCTGCGGCGGTATCGTCGGCATGGGCGAGGAACGTGTCGACCGCGTCGGCCTCATCCATGCGCTCGCCACCCTGCCCGCGCACCCGAAGTCCGTCCCGGTCAACGCCCTCGTTCCCGTCAAGGGTACGCCGCGCGGCGATGCTCTGATCGAGGGCCGCTACGAGGAAATCGACGGCATCGAGTTCGTGCGCGCCATTGCCACCTGCCGCCTTACCATGCCCGCTTCGGTCGTACGCCTGTCGGCCGGCCGCGAAAGCATGTCGCGTGAGCTTCAGGCGATGTGCTTCTTCGCCGGCGCCAATTCGATCTTTACCGGCGACACGCTGCTGACCGCACCCAATGCCGGCGAAGACAGCGACGCCGCGCTACTCGCGGAGTTCGGCCTCAGCGCGATGGACCCGGACGAAATGGAACTCGCCTGAGGCCTAGGCCGCATCGTCTGCGGAGGGCCGTAGCGCGCAGGCGCCGATCCGCGCCCACATCTCCTCGCAAAGCTCACGTATGTGCGGTGCCAGCGGCACCTCGCGTCGCACCCCGGGCGCGCGGGCGACGATGCCCGAGTACATGAAGCGCGAATAGGGCAGGCCCAACCGCGCGGCGAGCGCTCGTCCGGTGCCGTGCGGATTCTCGGTCAGCCGGTCATAGTCGAGGATCGCCATGTCCGGCCGGTCCGGCAGCCGCTGGTCGAAGACCAGGCGGTTGCGCTGCCACCAGAACAGCGCAGCAGCGTTCTCGTCGCTCAATCCCGGACGATAGGCGGAGCGGAGAAGCTCATGGGTCTCCTCGCTCATGCCCCGCGCCCGCCACACGCCTGCAGACCGGTCCGCGACGATCTCGTCGATAGCTTCGCGATTTCCGGGGAAGCTCTTCTGGTGGCTGCGCACCATCGCATCGACGTGGCGCGTCAGCCAAATGCCCCGTGCAGGCGCCAGCGCACGCGTCATGTCGGTCAGCCGTTCGCCTTCCATCAGGCATTTCACGATCATGTAGCTGCCGCGCGTGGAATCCCGCAAAGCGCGGATCGTACCGAGGTCTCTCAGCGCGAAATCCTCGTAGGCGCGCGGATCGGTTTCGTGCAGGGCGGTGGTCTGAAAGGTTCGGTCGAGTGCGTACATCAGCATATTCGTTCCCGAGCGCGGCGTGCCCGTCACGAAGACAGTAACTGGCGGACGCCGGCCGAAAGGCCGCGGCACGACCCGCTTTGCCGCCAGATACAAGCGAATGCCCAGCGGACGTTCGTTCAGACTGCCTTCCGCCATGACGCCTTGTCCGCCCCCTTTTCTGCACACTAGCGACCGACCATCCCGCCGCAGTAGCGCGCCAATAGCAAGACCCGCCACGTCATGCGCCCCGAACCCCTGCGCTTCGGGCGATCACACTGATCGAAGATTTCCGCCGCGATCAGTCTTGAGCTCGACTGCGGTTGAGGTTGCACAAGACTGGCTCCCCAACCGAAAAACAGGGAGCAGTGAAGTGAAGGATTTTCTGATCGACCGCGACGAGCTGGGCCGGCGCCATTTCGTGCGCCTTGGCCAGGGATCAGCGCGAGTCGCCACTGGCGGACTTGCCGGAACCGGTAAAAAGCCACGCGTTGTCAATGGACTGGCAAAGCTGCTCGCCAAGCTGGCCCCGGCTCACTAGTCCTGCGCGGCTTTGCTGGATTCGACCGCCTCGAATGCGGCCCTGCCCAAGGGACCGCCAACCCTCGCTGCACTCTGGACGCTGGCGTGGCCCGTGGTGCTCTCGCGCCTCGGCATCATGTGCATGGGCGTGACGGACGCGATCGTTGTCGGTCGCTATTCGGCGGAGGAGCTCGGATACCAGGCCCTCGGCTGGGGGCCGACCGGTGTGGTGGTGACGACCGGCGTCGGCCTTTTGATGGGGGTCCAAGTGCTCACTGCGCAGCTTGTCGGCGAGGATCGGCGCATCGAGGCTGGCGCCGTCCTGCAGCGTGGACTTCTGCTTAGCCTCCTCGTCGGACTGCTGGCGACAGCGGTCCTGATCGCGGGCACACCGCCGCTATTTCGGCTGCTCGGCCATGATCCTGCGCTTGCGGCAGGTGCGTCGGAGGTCGTGGTAATCCTGTCGCTGTCGATGACGCCTTATCTGGTCAGCATCGTGTGCAGCTTCTGGCTCGAAGCGCTGGAACGGCCCAAGCCGGGCATGTACCTCATGCTTCTTGCCAATATGGTGAACCTCGCGCTGAACATCTGGCTGGTACCGGGCACCAGTCCCTTTGCCGTGGACGGGGCGGTTGCCAGCGCCTGGACGACCTTCTTCTCGCGCTCGGTTTACGCCATCGCGCTCATCTTCGTGATCCTAGCCTGGCCCGAGGCGCGCTCGCTCGGCGTATTCCTGGTTCGAAAGGCCGCCTCCTGGTCCACCTATTGGGGGCGCATGATGCGGGTCGGCTGGGCGACTGCCGCCTCCTATTTCGTTGAATCCGGCGGGTTCGCCGGCACGACGCTGATTGCCGGGCTTATGGGCGCGCTCAGCGTCGCGGCCTTCTCCATCACGTTCAACCTGGCGGCGCTCGTCTTCATGATACCGCTCGGCATGTCGAGCGCGACCGCCGTTTTCGTCGGCAAATATTATGGCCGGGGCGATGTGGAGGGCATACGCAGTTCTGGAATACTCGGTGTGGGCGCCACCTTCATCTTCCTTCTCGGCCTCGCGGCGGTCATTGCCTTCGTGCCGCAACTCTGGGCCGGCGCCTATACCACCGATCCCGAACTGCTGGCGCTTGTCGTTCCGGCGCTCCTCGCGGCCTGTTTCTTTTTCCCCGTCGACGGGCTGCAGGTGGTAACGGCCGCGTCGCTGCGAGCAGCCGACGACAACTGGATGCCCACTCTGACCCACTTCATCAGCTACAATCTGGTGATGCTTCCCGCCGCCTGGTGGTTCGGGCTGGAACTGGGTTACGGCGTTGTCGGACTGGTCTGGGTCATGTGCGGCGTCAGCATTCTCGCCGCAGCCTTTCTCATCAGCCGGTTCTGGTGGATCACGCGCTCAGCCGCAGCGCTTCCAGAGGCCGCGTGAGGCTTTCGGGCAGCGGCGCGCCGCCGGGACCGTCCTCTGCCTTGTTGACCATAACGGTCTCGGACAGACCGATGCAGCGGCCACCCTGGAACAGGCCCTGCCCCACGACATAGCTGGTCCGCCCGAAGCGGACGATGCCGCCGCGCACTTCGACGGGCTCCGGCCAGCTTCCTTCGGCCAGAAAGTCCACCGTGATGCTCGCGACGATCGGCCGGAACGCCAGCTTCTGTTTCCCGCCAAGGGAATGATGCAACCGCACCCGTCCTTCCTCGAAGAAGCGAGCGAAGGCGACATTGTTCAGATGTGCGTTCACATCCATGTCCGCGAAGCGGACGTGCATCTCGAAACCGAAAGGGTAAGTCTCGCGCTCCCGGCGCGCCGGGTCGGTTCTCACGACATCTCGTAGCGAATGGGCAGGCGTTTCAGGCCGGAGACGAAGTTGGAGCGCGTCCAGGCAGGATCCCCTGCAAGTTCGATGTGCTTCAGGCGGGGCACCAGTTCTTCAAACAGGACGCGCATCTCCAGGCGCGCCAGATGCAGCCCGAGACATTGATGCACACCGAACCCGAACGCGATCTGCTGATTGGGCCGTCGCTCCACGTCGAAGCGGTAGGGATCCTCGAAAACATCCTCGTCGCGGTTACCCGACCAGTAGAACAGGCAGACCCCGTCACCTTTCCTGATCGTGCGGCCGCGCAGCTCGAAATCTTCCTGGCAGGTGCGCATGAAGTGCTTCACCGGCGTTTCCCACCGGATCATCTCTTCGACGGCCTGCATCATCAGCTTCGGCTCGTCTTTCAGCTTCTGGAGCTGTTCGGGGTTGCGGATCAGCTGCAACAGGCCGCCCGATGTGGAGCTCGACGTCGTGTCGTGGCCCGCCGTCGCCACGATGACGAAATAGCTGAGCTGATGGTGCAGATCCATCGGCTCGCCTTCGATTTCCGCATTGGCGATCACCGTGGCGACGTCGTCGCGCGGGTTCTGCTTACGATCCGCGATCACCTTACCGAAATATTCGAAGAAGCTTTGCGCCAGAGCGATCAGATCGACGGCCTGTTCGCCCGACGTCGCCATCGTTCCCGTGCCGCCGGACGTGATGCGCTGCGACCGCGCCACGACGTCCGGATCGGCAGCGCCGAACGTCTCCTGCGTCATTTGGAGCATCATCAGCTCGTCTTCGGGCGGAATGCCCAGGATCTTCATCACCACGCGCAGCGGATAAAACAGCGCCACCTCGTTCACGAAGTCGCATTCGCCGCCCAGACTCGCCATGCGTTCGACGTGGTCGCGGGCGATCTCGCGGATCGAGTCCTCGGTCTTTTTCAGGCTTCCCGGTTTGAACCATTCGTTCGTCACGGCGCGGATATGCCGATGTAGCGGATCGTCCAGGTCGACCAGCGTGCGAAACAGGTGCGTGTCGCCGGTCATCTGCAGCATATGCTCTTCATTCTCGGCGGGCGCGAGATAGGTACGCTGCGAATTGGTGAAGGTCTCGTTCGCCTTCCCGATCGCCTTGATGTCGTCATGCTTGGTAATCGCCCAGAAAGGGCGAAAGCCGGTGGGCTCGGCCCAGTGCACGGGGTCTTCCGCGCGCAGACGGCGGTACACGTCATGGATGTCATCGGGCTGCGCCATGACATCCGGATTCACCAGCCTGTTGTCGATACCGTCGGTAGAAAAGCCCGGAAACGGATTGTCGGCCATCGAAGTGCCTCCCCAATATTCGCGGGGAACTCTAGCGGCCAGGATGCCGGCTGGCTGTCCCCGAATATAACAGGATCAGCCCTTCACTCCGAATTCGCCGGCCATGATCTTGCGCTCTGCCGCAACCATCGCGGCGAAGCTCTCCCGCTCGTGCATCGCTGCGACCCACGCCCTCGTCCGGGACAGACTGTCCGGGATGGCGACCCCGACATGTTCGACATTCACGAAGGGACTGGCCATCGAAATGTCGGCGAGGGTGAGAGCGCCGCCGACCAGAAAGCTTCCGGGTTCAGGGGCGCGCGCCTCGAAGAATTCCATGAATTTCATGACCTCGCCGCGGCCTTCCTCGGCGACTCCCTCATCGCCCTTCTGTTTCAGGAAGCGCGGGGCGACGACCAAGTTGAAGAACATCTTGCCCACGCCGGCCACCAGCACGGTATCGGCAATCTCGTCCCACCAGATCGCCCTCGCGCGGTCTTCGGCGCGTTCGGGGATCAGGCGCGGCTCGGGATAGGCGGCATCCAGATAGACGCAGATAGCGGTGGAATCGGACAGTTTGACCTCGCCGTCGCGAAACCCCGGTATCTTGCCGAAGGGCGAGCATTCCAGGAATTCCTCGTCCTGCGACCCGAGGCCAATGGGGGCATGGTCCCAGTTCAGCCCCTTCTCGTTCAGGAACGCCGCCGTCTTGCGGACGAACGGGCTAAGCGTGGCGCCAAACAGCTTCATTGGTCGACTCTCCCCAGATTCGCCGCGTGGCTAGCAGGCGGGGCGCGCGGGTTCTAACCGGCCAGTTCGTCCCACTTGTTTCTGATCTTCGAGAAGAAGCCGGCAGAGCGCGGGCTCGACGGGCGCTCGGCCTCCAGCCCGCGGAACTCTTCCAGCAGCTCCTTCTGCCGCTTCGAGAGGCGCGTCGGTGTCTCGACGTCCACCTCGACGATCAGGTCGCCGCGGCCGGAACTGCTGAGGCCCGGCATGCCGCGTCCGCGTCTGCGGAATTCCGCGCCGGACTGCGTGCCGGCAGAAATCTTCATCGAGATCATCTCGCCCTCGATGCTCGGCACGTCGATTTCGCCGCCCAGCGCCGCTTCGGTGATGCAGACCGGAACGGTCACGCGCAGGTTCGTCCCGTCGCGCTCGAAGATCTCGTGCGGCAGAAGGTGGACGAAAATATACAGGTCGCCCGGCGGTCCGCCGCGCGCGCCCGCCTCGCCTTCTCCGGACATGCGGATTCGCGTGCCATGGTCGACGCCCGCCGGTATCTTCACGCGGAGCTGCTTTTCCCTGTCGACGCGCCCCGCGCCCAGGCAGTCATGGCAGACGGCGGACGTCACGCGTCCCGCGCCATGGCATTGCGGGCAGGCACGCTCGATCAGGAACATGCCCTGCTGCACGCGAACCTGGCCCATGCCCTGGCAGGTCGGGCAGGCCTCGACCGTCGCGCCGGGTTCGGCGCCGGTTCCGTCGCAGGACTCGCACTTGGCCGCCACGTCGATCTCGATGGTCTTCTCGCAGCCGCTGAACGCTTCTTCGAGCGAGAGTTCGAGGTCGAAGCGCAGGTCGCCGCCGCGCACCGCCCGGCTGCGCTGCTGCCGGCGCCCGCCGCCGCCCGCACCGCCCATGAATTCGGAAAAGATATTGTCGAAAATATCGGAAAAGTCGCCGAAGCCCTGTCCGCCTCCGCGTGCGCCGCCGCCTCCCTGCTCGAAGGCGGACTTGCCGTAGCGGTCATAGGCCGCGCGCTTCTGCGGGTCCTTCAGGACATCATAGGCCTCGGCGCAGGCCTTGAAGCGCTGCTCGGCCTCGGCATCGCCCGGATTGCGGTCCGGATGATATTTCATCGCCAGCTTGCGATAGGCGGATTTCAGGGCGCCGCCGTCTGCATCGCGGCTGACCCCCAGGATCTCGTAATAGTCGGCCTCGACCATAGGTTACGCCTCAGTTTCCCCCAGAATGTCGGCTGCGCGGCATCGACGCGTCATAATCGGCACGTCATGTGCGCGGGCACGCAGGCGAAAGGAGGGGCGGAACCGGACAACCGTCCGCCTCCGCCCGTCTCTCATCCTACGCCGCCTTGTTACCGTCGTCGTCGTTGACCTCGGAGAACTCGGCGTCGACCACATCGTCGTCGCTGTCCGCGGTGCCGGTCTCGGCAGTGCCGGCGTCGGCCCCGGCTTCGGCACCGCCAGCGGCCTGCTCGGCCTCATAGATGGCCTGGCCAAGCTGCATGGCGACCTGCGCCAGCGCCTCGGACTTCGCCTTCAGCGCGTCGGCGTCGGGATCGTCCTTCTCCAGCTCGGACTTCAGGTCGGCCAGCTTCGCCTCGATGTCGGACTTCACCGACGCATCGACCTTGTCGCCATGCTCCTCGAGCTGCTTCTCGGTCGAATGGACGAGGCTGTCCGCCTGGTTCTTCGCTTCGGCGCGGGCGCGGCGCTTCTTGTCCTCCTCGGCGAACTTCTCGGCGTCCTTCACCATGCCTTCGATGTCGGCTTCGCTCAGGCCGCCCGACGACTGGATGCGGATCTGCTGTTCCTTGCCGGTTCCCTTGTCCTTCGCGCTGACGTTGACGATGCCGTTCGCGTCGATGTCGAAGGTGACCTCGATCTGCGGCACACCACGCGGGGCGGGCGGGATGCCCACCAGGTCGAACTGGCCGAGCAGCTTGTTGTCCTGCGCCATTTCGCGTTCGCCCTGGAAGACGCGGATCGTCACCGCATTCTGGTTGTCTTCCGCGGTCGAGTAGACCTGGCTCTTCTTGGTCGGGATCGTCGTGTTGCGGTCGATCATCTTCGTCATGACCCCGCCCAGCGTCTCGATGCCGAGCGACAGCGGCGTCACGTCGAGAAGAAGCACGTCCTTCACATCGCCCTGCAGCACGCCGGCCTGAATAGCCGCACCCATCGCGACGACCTCGTCGGGATTGACGCCCGTCGACGGGTCCTTGCCGAAGAAGCTCTTCACCTTCTCGCGCACCAGCGGCATGCGGGTCATGCCGCCGACGAGGATGATCTCATCCACTTCGCCCTTGTCGATGCCGGCATCCTTCAGCGCGGCCTTACAAGGCTCCATCGTGCGGTCGACGAGGTCGCCTACCAGCTTTTCGAGGTCGGAGCGGCTCAGCGTCTTCACCAGGTGCTTCGGACCGTTCTGGTCGGCAGTGATGAAGGGCAGGTTCACTTCGGTGGACTGGGCCGAGCTCAGCTCGATCTTCGCCTTTTCCGCGGCCTCCTTCAGGCGCTGGAGGGCCAGGCGGTCCTTGGTCAGGTCGATACCCTCGTCCTTCTTGAAACCCTCGGCCAGGTGCTCGACGATACGGGCGTCGAAATCCTCGCCGCCCAGGAAGGTGTCGCCGTTCGTCGACTTCACTTCGAAGACGCCGTCGCCCAGTTCCAAGATGGAGACGTCGAACGTGCCGCCGCCAAGGTCATAGACGGCGATGGTCTTGTTCGCGTCCTTGTCGAGACCATAGGCCAGCGCGGCTGCGGTGGGCTCGTTGATGATGCGCAGCACTTCCAGGCCGGCGATCTTGCCCGCATCCTTCGTCGCCTGGCGCTGGGCGTCGTTGAAATAGGCCGGGACAGTGATGACGGCCTGCGTCACGTCTTCGCCCAGATAGCTCTCGGCGGTTTCCTTCATCTTCTGCAGGATGAAGGCGGAAATCTGCGACGGGCTGTACTTCTCGCCGCCCGCTTCGACCCAGGCGTCGCCATTCGGGCCGGACACGATATTGTAGGGAACGAGGTCCTTGTCCTTCTTGGTGGTCGGATCCTCGAAGCGGCGCCCGATCAGGCGCTTGATCGCAAACAGCGTATTGTCGGGGTTCGTCACCGCCTGGCGCTTGGCCGGCTGGCCGACGAGGCGCTCGTTATCCTTGGTGAACGCGACCATGGACGGCGTCGTGCGCGCGCCCTCTGAATTCTCGATGACCTTCGGGTCGCTGCCTTCCATGACGGCCACGCAGCTGTTGGTGGTTCCCAGGTCGATACCAATGACTTTTGCCATGTGTTTCCTCTGTTCTTCTCTCAAGCAAAACAATGACGGCGGGCGCGCTCCGCTCTTTCAGAAGCCGCGGAACCCCGCCCGGACGAAACGCGATGTAAGAAGACGTATTTTTCCATACAAGGGCGGGACCGCCCGACTTTCCGGATAGCTGCCAGCAGATGAAGGAGCCTTACCGATGAGATTCAATGCGATCGCCGCAGCGTCGCTGCTAGCCCTGCTCCCCGCTTGTTCGGGCGAGCCTGTAGAGGATACGGACCTCGTGCAGGATGAAACGCCCGCCACGCTAGATGCAGCGCAGGCCGATGGGCCGCTCGACATCGAAAGCGATGTCACCGCCAGCGGTTTCGAACTGCTGCTGCCGGTGGTCGAGGGCCGCCCTGCCGTACTGTACGGCACGATCATGGGCGGGTCCGAACCGGACCGCCTGACCGACATCCTGATCGACAGCGCGCGCGTGGAAATGCACAACACGGTCGCCGGAGAGGGCGGCACGATGCGCATGGAGCAGCTTGACGAGATCCCCATAGAGCCGCGCGGAACCGTGACCTTCGAACGGGGCGGATATCATGGCATGGTCTTCGACGTTCCCGACATCATGGAAACGATGGACAGCGTCCCGGTCACGCTCGTCTTCGACATGGCCGGCCAGCAAAGCGTTGAAGCGCGGATCGATGGCTTGGCCGGCGGCATGGCCATGGAACCGGCGGAAGACATGACCGGTATGGAGCAGGAGACCGGTGCCGCGACCGCCAACACGGACGGGGACGCCGAACAATAGGCAGGATCGTCGAGGAGAGGCCGCCCACCGCAGGCGAGCGCCAGCTCGCCGCGCGGGTTTTCGGCGATGCACTCGACCTCTCCTCGATGCGTTTCCGCCTGGGGAAATACTGGTTCCTTCATCCCGCCCGGGCCGTCATGGCACCGGACGGGAATATCTGGTTCCACCCGAACGGCGGCCTGTGGCGACGGGATTATTCCGGTGAGGCGCTATGGCTCCGTGGGCTGATCGTCCACGAACTGACCCATGTCTGGCAACACCAGCGCGGCGTGTTCCTGCCGCTGAAACGGCATCCCTTCTGCCGCTACCGCTACGACTTCGAACCCGGCAGACCCTTTGCCGCCTACGGCATCGAGCAGCAGGCAGAGCTGGTGCGGCATGCCTACCTCCTCAGCGAGGGGCGCCGCCTCGCCGAAAAGCCGGACCTCGCCGCCTATCGGGCCGTCCTGCCCTTCCCGGCGGGGCATGCCTAGTTGGCGGCCCCGACGATCGGCCTCTGGTCGGTCGGAATGCCGTCGATCATGACAATCTCACGTGCGGGCTCGCGCGCCGGAGGGTCGCCATCCTCGGATCGTACCGGCGCCTCGCTGGCTGGCGGCGCGGGCGGGACGGCGCGTAGCGCTTCGGCCGCGGCTGTCAGCGCCTTCAGGGCCCGGTCCATGGCCGCCTCGCGGTCGAGCGGTGCGGCGGGACCGGACATCGTATCGGTTTCCGGCTTGTCGGCCGACACCGGAGCGGGGGCGGCCGGTTGCGGTGGGGCCGCACGCGGCGGCGCGGGTTCGAAACAGGCCGAAGCCTCGCGATATGCGTGCCGTCCCTCGTCTCGGCATAAGGGGTCGCGTAGCGGCAGGTCGTCGACGACGGCCTGGGCCAGAACGGCGACATCCTGCGGGTGACTGGATGCGCTGATGCGCAGCAGGGCGGCGAGCTCGCGGCAGAACCCCTGCCGGTCGGCACCGGCGGCAAAGTCATTCGCCAGCCGGGTGGTGAACCGGTCGTACATGTCCTCGCCGTCATAAAGGCCGTAGTCGCGCAGGAACCGGTCGCGGATCGTGCGGTTGTGATCGTCCAGCACCTCGCGTGCCTGATCTACGAAGCGGTTATAGTCCTCTTCGATATAACGGTCGCCGGTACGACATTTCAGCGTTCCGACCATCAGCATCGACTGATAGTAGCGCACTTCTGCTGAGGCGATTTCGCGCGCCTCCCAGCAGGCTGCCGACGTCACCGTCGACAGCGATCCGGCCGCAATGAAAGCGACCCATCCCGAAATCTGTCTGAGCCCCACCTTGGACCCCCTTTCCGAAAGAAAGCGAGTCCCCTGCCCTGCCGCAAACTGTAGCGGAATTCCTTCGGATGAAAAGGGGGCGATCTCTACATGCGAAAAGGGCCGGCTTTCCAGCCGGCCCTCGTCACGTCATCGATCCGGTGAAGGATCAGTCGGGATAGCCGGGCAATCCGCGGCAGTCATTGTCCAGATCGCCGTCCTCGTCATAGCCGTCGCAATCATCGTCCTTGTCGATGAAATAGCCGGCAGCCGCGCCTACGGCAGCGCCGACGGCGGCGGCGGTTCCTGTATCGGTGTCGACGACGCCGGTTTCATCGGCAAGGACGCCGGCGGCAGCGCCGGCGGCGGCTCCCTCGACGGCATAATTGTCGGCACAGGCCGCAGTCATCGTCAGGGCGGCAAGCGGCGCGGCGGCGGCGAGAAGCTTCTTTTTCATGGGTCGGTCTCCGAATTCTGGGGTCCCCGTGGACCAAGAAAGCGGGGACCGACCCCGAGGTTCCGCTGTCAGCCGAGTTTGCGCTCGTTCGTGCCGTCATAGGCCTTCACGTCGGCGCCCCGCACCTTTCCGGCCATGGCCTTGTTCATTTCGGCCATGTGCGGGGCATTCATATGTGCCTTCAGGGCATCCTCGTCGCGCCAGCATTCCGAAATCGAAATGCGTCCCGTGTCCGCATTTTCGATGGCCAGACTGTAGCGTACACAGCCATCTTCGGCCCGCGTTGCTTCCATCTGCTTTTGCAGGACGGGCAGCAGTCCCTCCACGGCTGCCGGGTCCACGTCCAGATATCCGAGTACGATTACCATCATCCTTCCCCTTTCTTATCTTCGGTCTTGGTCTCGAAGTCGCTTGCGTCATGCCGTTCGCGAAGCTGGTTTTCCGGTTTGCCGAACGTGCTGTTGACCATGCGCCCCCGCTTCACCGGCTCGCGGGCACCGATCTCATCGGTCCAGCGGCGCACATGCGAATAGTCGTCGACCTGCAAGAAGGTCCCGGCGTCATAGGCGGCGTTGTTCATGATCGCGCCGTACCAGGGCCATGTGGCGATGTCGGCGATGCTGTACTCGTCTCCGGCCAGGAACCGGTTCTCCGCCAGACGCTTGTCGAGAACGTCCAGCTGGCGCTTCACCTCCATCGCGTAACGGTTGATGGCATATTCGATCTTGATGGGTGCATAGGCGTAGAAATGGCCGAAGCCGCCGCCGAGGAACGGGGCCGAGCCCTGCAGCCAGAACAGCCAGTTTAGCGCCTCGGTGCGCGCCGCATGTTCGGTGGGGAGGAAAGCGCCGAATTTCTCAGCTAGGTAGAGAAGGATCGAGCCGCTTTCGAACACACGCGTCGCCGGCGCGGTCGAATGATCCATCATCGCCGGAATTTTCGAGTTCGGATTGACCGACACGAAGCCGGACCCGAACTGGTCGCCTTCGCCGATATTGATCAGCCACGCGTCATATTCCGCGCCCGAATGGCCCGCGGCCAGCAGCTCTTCCAGCATGACCGTCGCTTTCACGCCGTTCGGCGTTCCCAGCGAATAGAGCTGGATCGGATGCTTGCCGACCGGCAGCTCCTTCTCATGGGTCGCCCCTGATACCGGCCTGTTGATGCTGGCAAAGCGACCGCCCGACTCCTGGTCCCAAGTCCAGATCTTCGGCGGTTCGTAACCCGGCGGCTGGTTGTTCTGTGGGTCTGCTGTTTCGTCGGGCATGGGAAATCTCCTGAATGGCTTTCAGCGCCCCGCCAACCTAGCGAAGGAGGAAGGTGGGACCAGTGGAAGGTCCTATGCCCCGCACTAGAGAAACTTTCCTGGCAAGCGCCCGCCGTCCGATCAGGCGGCGTCGTGCAGGATGACCCCCAGCGTGTACCGCTCCCCGGATCGCACTTCGCCGACGCCATGACGCATCTTCAGCCGGTGATAGCCACCCGGTCCCCGGCCCGGACGGTCGTTGACGGCAAAGGCGACGGCGTCGCCCCGTCGCAGCGGGACCACATAGGGCCGGGACTGCATGCGCGGCTTCTGCTCGGTCAGGACGAACTCGCCGCCTGTGAAATCTTCCTCCGGTTCCGACAGCAGGAAGGCAAGCTGGATGGGAAAGACGATCTCTCCGTAAAGGTCCTGGTGCAGCCGGTTATAGTCGCCGGTTCCGTATTTCAGGAGAAGCGGCGTCGCCCTGGCCTGCCCCGCCGCCGCGCAGGCCCGCCAGAACTCGTCCGCGGTCCCGGGGAACTCCTCCTGCCCCAGCGCACGTCTCCAGCGATTCGCCGTCGGCAGCAGCAGGTCGTAAAGTCGCCGCCGCAACCGCTCGACCAGCGGCGGCAACGGATAGGAGAAATAGCGGTACTCACCCCGGCCATAACCATGCTGCGCCATGACGACATGGCTGCGAAACCTGGTTTCGTCGCCGTATAGCGCGCGCAAATCCTCGCACTCGCCGCGGTCCATCAGGGCGGGAAGGAGGGACCAGCCGCGCTCGTCCAGTCCTGCGGACAGGTCGCCATCGTCTGGCGGCAGCTTCGGCATTGACGCGTGCTCCCTCTTCCCGCGCCAGACCTACTCGTAGGTCACGTTCGGCAGCCCTTCGCCGCCCGAGGCAATGAAGTCCTCGATCCGCGTCTCGAGCGCGGGAAGCGGCACCGAGCCGAGCGCGAGGATCACGTCGTGGAATTTGCGAATGTCGAACTCTTCGCCCAGCTCGGCTTCGGCCTCGCGGCGCAGGCGGCGGATCGTCATCTCGCCCAGCTTGTAGGCCGTCGCCTGGCCCGGCCAGCTGATATAGCGATCCACTTCGGTGCCGACTTCATGCTCCGACAGGGCCGTGCGGTCCGCCAGATAGTCCACGGCGCGCTGGCGGTCCCAGCCATAATGATGAATGCCCGTGTCGATAACGAGGCGCACCGCGCGCCACATCTCGTAGGACAGCTTGCCGAACCGCTCATAGGGCGTCCGGTAGATGCCCATCTCCTCGCCCAGATATTCGGTGTAGAGGCCCCAGCCTTCGCCGAAGCCGGAAAAATAGGTCTGACGGCGGAAGCGCGGAGCGCCTTCGCGTTCCAGCGCCACGCTCGCCTGGAAGGAATGGCCGGGCACGCACTCATGCAGCGTCAGCGCCGGAATATTGTAGAGCGGGCGCGAGGGCAGGTCGTGCGTGTTCATCAGGCAGCTTTCCAGCCCCCCGCGCCCCGCGGTGTAGAAGGGCGCGATGGCCTCGGGTACCGGCCGGATGGTGAAGCGGTGTCGCGGCAGAAAGCCGAAATAGTCGTCCAGCACGCCGTCGACGCGCTTTGCCACATAGGCCGAGACGCCCATCAACTCGTCGCCGTCCTCGGCGATGAACTGCGGATCGCTGCGGAGCGCGGCGGTGAATTCGGGCAGCGTGCCCTCGAACCCGACCTCGTCCATCACCGCCTGCATCTCGCGCTCGATGCGCGCGACCTCGCGCAGGCCGATCTCGTGAATCTCCTCCGGTCCCAGGTCGAGCGTCGTATATTGCTTCAGCTGCTGGCGGTAATAGGCCTCGCCGTCGGGAAACTCGCGCGCGCCGAGGCTCGTGCGGGTCGCGGGCAGGTACTCCTCGCGCATGAAGGACAAGAGGTCGCGGTAGGCGGGAATGACCGCCTCCTCGATCGCGGCCCGCCCTTCGGCGCGAAGGCGGTCCCGCTCAGCTTCGGCGATGCTTTGCGGCATGGCTTCGAAGGCATCCCAGAAGGGATTCTGCTCCACCTCGGCGCCGGTATAGCTTTCGATCGAGGCGTCGCGCCCTTCCAGCGTCACCCGCGGCACCGAGAAGCCGCGCGCCAGACCGGCGCGCGCATTCTCGATATGTTCGGCGAAATAGCGCGGCACCTGCCGCATACGGGCGATGTAGCGCTCATACTCTTCGGCGCTCGCATAGGGAGCGCGCGGATTGAGATAGGTCCAGAAGGACGAGTCGCTGTCGAACGGCATTTCCCATTCGCGGTAACGCGCGTCGCCGACCTGCTCTTCGAGGATTGTACGAAAGACGATGGCGTTCGTCCGCTCCGCCGGGGACAGCGCCGCCATGTCGATCCCGCTAAGCCGCGCCAGCAGGTCCTGGTAGTAGGCGGCGCGGCGCGTCTGCGCCTCGGGGGTTACGGAGGGCAGGCCGGCCCCCAGTGCCATCGATCCGTTCGCCTCTTCGATCAGGCCGAACTCCTCGCTGCGCCAGTCCCAATATTCCTCGTACAGCGCCTGAAGCGCGGTATCCGCCGCGGTTGCGGCGCTCTCGTCGGTGGCCGCAACGCCGGGCTCCTGCGCCGCGGCGCCCGTCAGCGGCAGGGCCGCCAGATTACCCGCAAGCAGCGCCGCCGCCAGTACGCGTCCCAGACCCATGTTCAGCCTCCATCCCCGAAAAGTCACATCGACCGCTGCTTAGAAAGCGTCGCCGCCAATGCAAAGCCGCGGTCGCAGGAAGAAGCACCTAGCGCGTCCAGAACCCGCGCCTCGCCGCGGACCGGGCGGCGAGGCGGCTAGATTTGCACCTGCAAACCGCTTTCGATGACCCGCTCACTGGGAATGCGGAAGAATTGCATCGCCCGTCCCGCATTGCGGTTCATGCGTCGGAACAGCGCGGCGCGCCATTTCGACATGCTTCCCTGTCCCTTCGGTCGGAAAGGCAGCTGCGGCCGGCCGCCGTACCGCGGCCCCCGGGGTGCCCGATCACTGCCGCTACTTCGCGACGCTGACCATGGCAGGCCGCAGCAGGCGGTCCTTGATCTTGTACCCCGGCTGCAATTCCTGCACGATGGTCCCGGCGGCATGTTCTTCGTCGGCTTCCACTTCCATCATGGCCTGATGTGTGTGCGGATCGAGCGGCTGCCCGACGCTCTCCACGCGTGAAATGCCGTGCTTCTCGAACGCCTTCATCAGTTCCTTCTGCGTCATCTCCACGCCGGTGAGCAGACCCTTGTTGACCACCTCGTCCTTTTCGGCAGCGTCGAGCGCACGTGTCAGGTTGTCGGCTACCGAGAGCAGATCCCGGGCGAAACCGGTGATGGCATAGCTCGAACTGTCTTCCTTTTCGCGCTCAAGGCGGCGGCGCACATTTTCTGTCTCCGCCACGGCCCGCATCAGACGGTCCTTCAGCGTCGCGACTTCGGACTCCAGGTCGGTCAGGCGCTGGTCCTGTTCGGCGTCATGGGTCTCGCCCGCCGCCGCTTCGGCTTCTGCCTCGGCCAGTTCGGCTTCGGCACTCGAAAAGTCGGGTTCGGTCCGCTCGGGCTCGGTGTTCTTGTCGTCGTTATGAGCGTTTTCAGTCGTCATTCTATCAGCCTCGATAGTGTTTTAGCGGTATAATCCACCATTGGTATGATGCGCGCATAGTTCAATCGCGTCGGCCCGATAACCCCGACGACCCCCAATATGCTCCCTCCATCGGAGGCATAGGGCGCCGCGATCATGCTCGACCCCGACAGCGAGTAGAGCGGATTCTCCGCTCCGATGAAGATGCGCATCGACTTTGCCTCGCGGGCCAGGTCAAGCACGCTGAGAAGTTGTTCCTTCTCGTCTATATCTTCAAGAAGCTGGCGGACCCGGTCCAGGTCGTCCGCATTGGACGGGTCCAGCAGGTGCGCCTGGCCCCGCACGATCAGGACGGCGCGGTTGCTCTCATCACGCGACCAGACGGCCAGGCCGGTTTCGACGAGCCCGGAGGCAGCCTTCTGTAGTGCCGCGCGCCCGCTGCGAATTTCCTGTTCCAGCCGCTCTACGCCCTCTTTCAGCGTCAGACCCGACAGGCGCTCATTCGCATAGTTGGTCGCTTCTGCCAGCGCCGCGTCGCTCAGCGCTTCCTCGCTTTCCACGATGCGGTTTTCGACGCTTCCGTCCGCACCGATCAGAACCATAAGCGCGCGCCGGTCCGACAGACGGGTGAAGGCAACCTGGCGCAGGCGCGCATCGCCGCGGGGCATCATTACCAGCGCAGCACAGGAGGCCAGGTCCGCCAGCGCGCCAGTGGTCTTTTCCAGCGCGCTGCTCAACCCTTCGGACGTGGCGGCGCGGGTCTGCTGTTCGATCGCCGCGCGCTCGGCTTCGTCCGGTTTCCTCCACTCGATCATCCCGTCCACGAACAGGCGCAGCCCGGCATCGGTCGGCATGCGTCCGGCAGAAGTATGCGGGGCCGCCAGCAAACCTGCGGACTCGAGGTCCTTCAGGACGCTGCGGATGGATGCGGGCGACAGGCGCAGCGCATCGGGCCGTGCTGCCAGCGTCTTCGACCCGACAGGCATGCCGGTCGTGACATATTGTTCGACCACCTGCGCAAAGACCGTGCGCGCGCGGTCGGAAAGTTCGGTTAGGTCAGTCATTCGCTAGGCTGATTTAGGTAGCCGTCCTGCTTCTGTCATCCCGGCCGCCGGCCCGCATCCCCCTACCTCTCAGCCCCGGGCGAGCCGGGGGCGCTGCCGGCTCGGTTCCCGCCACACGCGGCCGGGTCCGCGCCGGGATGACAGTCGCCCGGCTAGCGACTAGACGCACCGCCCAAGACAGCTTGCCGAAAAAGAAGGAATGCCCATGCGCCCATCCGGACGCGCGCCCGATCAGATGCGCGCCATCGAAATCGTTCCCAACTACACCAAGCACGCGGCCGGGTCGGTGCTGATCAAGTTCGGTGATACCCATGTTCTGTGTACCGCCAGCGTCGAGGAGCGGCTGCCGCCCTGGCTCCGCGGACAGGGCAAGGGCTGGGTCACCGGTGAATATGGCATGCTGCCCGGTTCGACGCACACCCGCGGCAGCCGCGAAGCAGCGCGCGGAAAGCAATCCGGTCGCACGCAGGAAATCCAGCGGCTCATCGGTCGTTCGCTGCGCGCCGTGGTTGACCTTGAAAAGCTCGGTGAGCGCCAGATCACGCTCGACTGCGACGTGATCCAGGCGGATGGCGGCACCCGCACGGCCTCGATCTCGGGTGCGTGGGTGGCGCTGCGCATGGCGGTCGACAGACTGATGGCCGACAATCCGGACATGCAGGACCCCATCACCGCGCAGGTCGCTGCAATTTCATGCGGTGTCTATCAGGGCACGGCCGTCTCCGACCTCGACTATGATGAGGATTCGAACGCCGAAACCGACGCCAATTTCGTCATGATCCCGGGTGGCGGGATCGTTGAAATTCAGGGCACAGCCGAGCAGGACCCTTTCGACGAGGAAATGCTGCTGCGGCTGCTTCGCCTGGCCCGCATGGGATGCGACGAAATCTTTTCCGCGCAGAAACAGGCAGCGCAGCAGGCTTCGGGAAAATGACCAGCCGCCAGCTCGAGCCCGGGCCGCTGGTCATTGCAAGCCACAACCCGGGCAAGGTCCGCGAAATCGCAGCGCTTCTGGGACCGTTCGGCGTCGAGCCCGTCTCGGCAGGCGATCTCGGCTTGCCCGAACCGGAGGAGACGGAGGACAGTTTCCGCGGCAATGCCGAGCTGAAAGCCGTGGCCGCTACGACGGCAAGCGGGAAACCGGCCCTTGCGGATGACAGCGGGTTGGTGGTCGACGCTTTGGGCGGGGCACCGGGCATCTATTCGGCGCGCTGGGGCGGTCCGGAAAAGGACTTCGACCTCGCCATGAAGCGCGTCCATGAGGAAATGACCAAGAGTGCCGGACCGGACAGCGCCCACTTCACCTGTGCCCTGTCCCTCGCCTGGCCCGACGGCCACACTGAGACGTTCGAGGGCCACGTCCACGGCCGGATCGTCTGGCCTCCGCGCGGCAACCGGGGCTTCGGATACGACCCTATCTTTCAGCGGGAGGGCGACGACATTACCTTCGGGGAGATGGATCCCGACCGGAAACATGAACTCAGCCACCGGGCGGCGGCGTTCGGCCAGCTCGTTCGCGCCTGCCTGGATCGCTGAGACAGGAACGCCGAGACCGGAACGCCGATATCGCAGACGCCCTCGCCCTTTACGTGCATTGGCCGTTCTGCGCGCGCAAATGCCCCTATTGCGATTTCAACAGTCATGTGCGCACGGCGCTGCCGGAGGCGGCGTGGCTCGCGAAGATCCTCGATGAACTTCGCTACGAACAGGAACGCACCCCAGGGCAGCTGCTGACGAGCATCTTTTTCGGCGGCGGAACACCGTCGCTGATGCAGCCGGAAAGCGCAGCGGCGATCATCGAGGCGGCGACGGGCCTCTGGCCCTGCGCTGACGAAGTCGAAATCACGCTGGAAGCAAATCCTTCCACTGTGGAAGCGGAGCGGTTCGCCGGTTTCCGCGCCGCCGGCGTCAATCGCACGTCACTCGGCATCCAGGCGCTCGACGATACGGACCTGACGCGGCTTGGACGTACGCACGACCTTGCCGAAGCCCTCGCGGCCCTTGAGGCCGCGCAGCGGAACTTTGACCGCGTCAGCTTCGACCTGATCTACGCACGCGAAGGACAGACGCCCGGTGCCTGGGAGCGCGAGCTGGAGCGGGCGCTCGCTTTCGGAACCGAGCATCTTTCGCTCTACCAGCTCACCATCGAACCGGGCACGCACTTCGCGACGCGCTACGCGCGCGGCGAACTTGTCCTGCCGGCCGAGGACCCGGCTGCCGAGATGTTCGAGTTGACGCGCGCGCGCTGCCGCACAGCGGGCCTTGCACCTTACGAGACGTCAAACTTTGCGCGTTTCGGCGCCGAGAGCCGTCACAATCTCAGCTATTGGCAGTATGGCGACTATGCGGGTGTCGGGCCGGGCGCGCATGGTCGCCGCTCCCACGCGGCGACGGTTCGCACCCGGCTGCCGGAGCGCTGGCTCGCCTCCGGGCCCGCTCCGGAAACCGAGACGCCGTTGCCCGCTCAGGAGCGCGCTGCCGAAGCCCTCATGATGGGTTTGCGGCTGGAGACGGGGATCGATCCGGACGGGTTTCTGGACCGGACCGGCGTTCCGCTGTCGGGCGCCATCGACGCCGCGGCGCTCTCGCGCCTCTCCGAATTGAGCCTGGTCGAGGCCGAGCCGCGCCTGCGGCTGACCGAACGCGGCGCGCTTCTTCTCGACCGCATCGCCGCCGAACTGCTCGCGGACGATCTCGCCGCCACTCTTGCGTCCGCCGCCTAGCCCGCGGTGGAAGTACATAGCATGCCGGGGCGCTAGAACTCAGCCTGGCCGGTAAGTTGGATAACTCCCAGGTCCGAGCGAGGCTCTGACCTGGGAGGCCTTCAAAAAAAGGCCGGCGGGGTTGCCGCCGGCAGTTGCTGAACCGCCCCTTGGGAGGAAAACGGCTCAGAAATCGTAGCTGACGGACAAGCCGAATGTGCGCGTCCGACCGGGGAAACGAACCACGGTGTTCGCGTTCGAAGCCACTGCCGACCAGTAGTAGGTATCGGTCAGGTTTCGTCCCCAGACGCTGACTTCCCAGCCCGTGTCGAGGCCGTAGAGCGCCGCGCTGGCGTTCACGATGGCATAGTCGTCGATGGTGTAGGGATACTCGTTCTCGAGAGTCGTGAAGACCTCGGTCTGGTATCGCCCGTTCGCCGTAATGCGCATTCCCAGCGAGGAGGAGACCGGCGCATCGTAGTTGACCGTCAGCGATCCGGAGAACTCGGGGCTGTAAGGGAATTCAGAACCGTCGTAGGTTTCGGGCTGTCCGGCGGCATTGATACCGTCATAGGCCTCGATCTCGGTCTGGAGATAAGTGGCCGCCGCCGAAATCGTGAGCTCGTCACCGACATAGACGGTCACGTCGCCGTCGATACCCCAGGCGTTCGAAGTCGGAACGTTCACGAGCCGCGACAAGGCGGTGTAGATGGGATCGGGAAAGTAGCTGCTGAGCTGCTTGTCCTTATAGTCGTAGTAGAAACCCGCCACGTTCAGCTGGGCGGCGTTGTCGAACATGCCGGCCTTCACACCCAGCTCATACGCTGTGAGCTGCTCCTGTACCGCCGGAAAATTCTGTTCCGCGATGCTGGCGGCGTTCACCGGCGTGCTGCCGGATTTGAAACCGCGTGAGACAGAGCCGAACACCAGAACGTCGTTCGTCGCGTCCCAGGCAAGTGCGCCGCGCCAGGCGACATTGTCTTCTTCAAGGCTCGATTCGACCGGCCCGAAGGTCAACGTCTCGGGATCGAAGGTATTACATTCGCCTTGGCTGATCGGATCGACGAGTTCACCGTAGATGCCCAGGAAGAGAAAGCGATTCACGACGTTGACGTTGGGCAGCATGTTGCCGTTCACGTCGCGCGAGCAGCCGACATAGTCCTGAGTGTCGTCGGTGTAGCGAACGCCAGCCGTCAGGCGCAGCGTATCGGCCAGGTCTACATCAGCATTGGCGAACAGGCTGAAGACCTCGGTCTGGAATTCGGCCTCGTCGCGGTAGGTCCGGAACGCCTGCCCGATTTCGGTGGGCGTATAGCCGAAGGGGTTGAGGAACGGGATGTCGATCGGGGCCGGCCCGCCGCTTCCGGGAAGACCGTTCAGGCCCAGAAAGCGAATGAAATTCGGGTTGGCATTCTCGCCAAGAAGCGTCCGGTTGGTATCGAGGATGTCGTCGTGCGCGTAATAGCCGCCGAACAGGATCTGCGCCGGACCGACATCATATTCGACCCGTAGCTCCTGCGAGAAACTGTCGATCTCGCCGACTGTATTCTGGATCAGAACCTCGTACGGCGCGCCGCTCCAGTCGAAGGTGGCATCGCGCTCCACATGGTTGAACCCGGTTAGCGAGATCAGGTTCACGCGGTCGCTGAGTTCGAGTTCCGCAAGCGCACGAAGCGAGTAGAACTCGTTATTCTCCTGTAGGTCCTCGTCCAGCCCGAGCCCTGTGCCGATATCGGTGCGGCGGCGGGAATCGGGTGCCCAGTCCGCCTGGTCACCCTCCGTCGGGAAGTTGTTCGCCACAAATTCCGGCAGGCCGGGGGCGTTGAATACCCCGCTTGCGCCCGTAACCGGATCGGTATTCGGCGTGAAGCCGATGGCCTGCGCTGCGAGAGTATCGGAATTGTTGATCCACCCGGAGGCCGCAAGTTCCAGATCCATCCCGTCGGCGGGCTGCGCAGCAATGGTCAGACGGGCGCCGTAGCGATGATTTTCGCCAAGCGTCTCATCGCGGCTGATGCTTTCCTGCCAACCATCGAAGCTGTCCTCGGTTCGGAAGGCGAAGCGCGCCTGTATGGAGTCGCTGAGCGGACCGGAAATATAGCCCTCTGAATTGACGGTGGAGTAGTTGCCCAGCTCACCCTCAATACCTGCTTCGAAATATGTCGTCGGCTTTGCCGTAATGAAGTTGACCAGCCCACCAGTCGTATTCCGGCCGTAGAGAGTCCCCTGCGGACCCTTCAGGACTTCGACCCGCTCAAGGTCGTAAACCGGGCCGGTATTCATGAACGGATAGGCCAGCGCGACTTCGTCGACATAGGTGCCGACCGTCGATGTCGCCGACAGGTTGATCGTGTTGAAGCCGATTCCGCGAAGGGTATAGATCGGCACACCCTGGTAACCGCGCGAGACGGTGAAACTCGGCGCCACCGCAGTCAGGTCTTCGGTGTCCGTTACGCGGAGGTTGTCGAGCTGTTCGCCGTCGAAGGCCTGGACCGACACCGGGATATCGTTGATGGACTCCGCGCGCCGGGTCGCCGTCACGACGATGACCCGGCTGGCAGCGACAGGTTCGCGCTCGGCGGCAGTCTGTTCAGTCGCTGCCGACGCTCCCTGTTCGTCCTGTACGCCCTGCGCGGCGGCTGCGGTCGAGATGATAGCAGCGCTGGACGCCGCTACGAGAAAGGCTGATTTCATCGATTTTCCCCAAGGTTCTTTTGCGGCGTCTACTACGCGTTCCGACTTGGGCGGAGAAACTAACACTCATGTGAGTTAAACCGGGGCGCGATTTCCTGAAGGAATAGGATCTCCGCCTCTATGTGCGGTCGCTACTGCCTATATTCGACGAATGAGATCGAATGAGGCTAGAGCGGGAAGGCGAAACGCCTTGGGGAGACAAGAATGAGTCAGGACGCTGCCCACGCACGTCCGCGCGGCCAGTCGAAAGACGCCCTGCTCGACGCGGCCAGCGCCCTGATGCGCGACCTAGACACGATCGACGTGCGCATGGTCGACATAGCCGCCGGGGCCGGCGTCAATCATGCCATGGTGAAATATCATTTCGGCAGCAAGGAAGGCCTGCTGTTCGCCCTGATCGAACGCGACATGGCGAATGCCATAGAGGACCTGGACAGGCTGCTTGCGCTCGACGCTTCGCCCTCGACGAAGATGAGGATCCACCTTCGCGGCATTCTCGATACCTATTACCGTATTCCCTACCTGAATCGCCTGATCCAGACGATGATGCGCGATTCAGAACCGGAGCGGCAACGGCACATCGCCAAGGAAATGCTGACCCGTATTGCCGGCGCGCAGGCCGAGATCATTGCCGCCGGAATCGCAGCCGGTGAATTTCACCAAGTCGATCCGAAGCTTTTCTATTTCCTGACGATCGGCGCGTCGGACGGTCTCTACTCGAACCGTTTCACCATGTCGGCGGTCTTTGGCGGTCTGCCGAACCCCGACAACGAGCTTCATGCGCGAAATCGGCAGCAAACCGTCGACCTGTTGATGAGAGGTCTGACCAAAGGCGCGGCTCTGAAACGAGCTAAGCGAGATTAGGTCAGCCAGCGGCGAAGCTGACCGGAACCAGTACCCAAGCCGCCACCGGTTCGCCTGCCTGCCTGGCTGGCACGAACCTCCACTTGGCGACCGTTTTCAAAGCTGCCTTGTCCAATCGGGAAAAGCCCGAGCTTGTCTTCAACTCCACGGTGTCGGCTGTTCCCTCGGGGGTTACCAGAACGCGCAGCATGACGGTGCCCTCCTCGCGATACCTGCGCGAGAGGTACGGCGTTTTGGGGGCGGGATTGTTTAGCTGGGCCGCACTGAAATCCGGGGGAGTAACCGGCGCCGGCGGGGCCGGGGGTGCGGGCGTCGCGGAAGCTGCCGGAACGGGCACCGCCACCGCGACGGGTTCCGGCGGCAGGGTCACGCTTACTGCGCGCACGGGAGACGGACGCGGAGGCGTCCGCACGATCGGGGGCGGGGCCACGACGAGCGAGGGTGGCGGAAGCTCCGCCACGACTATCTCGACGATTTCCGGTTCCGGAGGCGCCGCCGCCTTCACCGGTTCGGCAACGGAGAAGGTTTCCAATGGCACCGGCGCGAGGTCGAGTTCGATGGTACCCGTCGAGACTGCAGCCACCAGAGCGGCGACGTGGAAGCCCGCGATCAAGCCGAGAACCCGAAAGTCAGGCCGGCGCGTGTCGTCTCCGAACCGTTTCTCGGCCCTCTGCTCGTAGCCTGCGCCGGACAATCGGCGCAGGCTAAGCGCAAAGTGATCGGAGGCGGGCATCGCGGTCATGGCTCGCTCTATCTGCCCCCTAGCAATTGCGAGTCAAACGCAAATACAGTTCGGCCATCAGAAACGTCCGGTCAACGTAACCAAAGCCTGCCGACCCTGCGCCGGCACGGCAAAGTGCGGATTACGCAGTTTCACAATGTAGCGCTCGTCCGAGATGTTCTGAACATTGACCCGGATGCCGAGATAGTCGCTGACTTCATAGGCCGCGTGGGCGTCGAACCGGACATAACCGTCGGCCCGTACGAGATTGCCGCCGTCAGCGAATTTTTCCGAGGCGCCATAGGCACCGCCGCCGATGCTGAACCGCGGCGTCACTTCCCAGTCGAGCGTCGCGGCAAGATTGTGCTCCGGCGTCTGCGGCAGACGATTCCCATCATTGGCCGATCCATCGGTCAGTTCGCTGTCGACATAGGTATAGCCGACCACGAGGGAGACAGGTCCTGCCGTTCCGGAGACGCTGACCTCCACGCCCTGAAGGCGGGCGGAATCGAAGATATCGGTCACGACGTCCGCATCAGAGTCCACTTGCAGGATATTGTTACGATCGACCCGGAACAATGCGCCCGAGAGGAGAAGGCCGCCTTCGAACAGCTCCGCCTTCGCCCCGATCTCGTAATTCTCATATTCCTGCGGCTCGTTCAGCTGGTTGTTGCTGCCGAGATTGTCCGATCCCTCGCCGACCGTCGTCCCCGGGGGCGTCTTGGAATTGCCATAGGAAGCGTACAGGCTTGTCGTGCCGGTTGGCTTGAAGATCGCGCCCGCTTGCCAGGTCACGAAGTCCGCCTCGTTCTCCGCGTTGTAACAGCCGCCACGACCGCAGCCGGAGCCCTCGGCATTGAACTTGGTCCAGCGAATCCCGCCATTCAGGAGGAGGCTTTCCGTCAAGGTGACGGTGTCGAACAGGTAGACGCTGTAATCCTCTGCGCTGGCGCTGGAGGGGCTTGAACTGCGCGTAATGCTGCCAGTCCATGGGTCGGACGGATCGGGATTTGCCAGCGGCGCACAGTTTCCTTCGGCAAGGCCCTGCGCGTTACAACCGGAGTCAGGATCGTCGGCGTTGAAGCGGTAGCTGCCCGTTTCGACGCTGTAGTTGCGGTTCGTGCTGTCCGACAGCGTGAATTCGAAGCCCGTCGAAAGCGAATGTTCAATTCCGCCAGTTTCGAATACGGCGCTGAGGTTGGAGTTGCTCGCAATCCCCTCGTTCAGGGAGTTGCGGCTCTTGGTATTGCGCCAGACATAGCCGTTCTGGACATTGCCCGCGCTGTCGTCGGGATTGGTGACGATGTAGTTGTTCCGCGAATTGGAATAGCGGGTGATGTGCGACAGGACGACATTGTCCGATACCTGCGCATCGATCTGGAAGGTCACGGCGTCGACCCGGGTTTCCTGAAAGTCGCGCGCAAGGAGGCCGTAGAAATTGTCCGGGTCGACATCCGCCGGTTCGCGCACTCCGCCCGGCAACTGATTGCGTGAGGTCAGCGGCAGCCCATAGTCTGGCATCGCATCCGTCTCGAGGTGGTAGTAGTCGAGCGTTGCCGTGACGTCCTCGCCGACGCCGAAGCTCACCGAAGGCGTGATGCCCCAGCGATCGTCATAGACTTCATCGCGTCCGGGGATCATCGCATCCTGGTACATGCCGACCAGCCGCACCGCGAAGCTGTCGCCAAGCTCCTGGTTCACATCGGCCGTAACGCGGTAGAAGTCCTCCGTGCCGGCAGTCGCCTGAACCTCGGCGAAATCGCCCGCGCGGGCCACCTTCGATACCAGGTTGATCGCACCGGCGGCGGTGCCGCGGCCACCGAAGGCCGAACTCGGCCCCTTCGCCACCTCGATCGCTTCGAGCGCAAAGACTTCGCGGGTCTGCGAGCCGATGTCGCGCACACCGTCGACGAACACGTCGCCCGTCGCGTCCACGCCGCGGATGAACGGAATGTCGGCACTGGCAACGCCGCCTTCGCCCGCACCGAGCGTGATGCCGGGAACGGTGCGCAACGCTTCCTGCAAGGAGAAGGATGCGGTGTCCTTCAGCACCTCCTCTGGGATGACGGTAACGATCCGCGGCGTGTCGATCAGCGGTGCCGTCGACTTGGGCGAGCGAATGTCGGGGACACTGTAGTCGTCGTCGACGGACTCGTAGGTGACCGCCACGCCTTCAAGCTGGGTTTCCTCCTCGGGGGTCTCCTGAGCAAGCGCAGGGGCCGTGGCAACGAAGCCGACGCAGCCGAGCGCGAGGAATTTGGCGTGACGAATGGAACTGGACATTGATTACCCCCGGTTGTTCTGATCAGGGGCGCTAATGCGAACCGTTTGCAGCTATGTCAAACGGTTTCTGCGATTAATTTTCAAAAGCGTTATGCGTCAGCCCATTGCCGTAGCAGATTGTGATAGAGGTTGGTCAGTTCCCGCACCGAAGGGTCGTTGCCGCCCTTCTCCTCGGTCAGGCGCTGGACGACCGTATCGAGCCGATACAGATGCTCGCGCTGTTCATTGTTCCTCACCATGCTCTGCAGCCAGAAGAAGCTCGCAACGCGCGCGCCGCTGGTAACGGGGGTGACGCGGTGAAGGCTGGAGGCCGGATAGAGCACGGCATGCCCGACCGGAAGTTTTACGGTCTGCTCGCCGAACAGGTCCTCGACGACCAGTTCGCCCCCTTCATAGCTGCCGGGTTCTGCCAGGAAGAGTGTGCACGACAGATCGCTGCGGATACGAAAGTCGCTACCCCGAAGCTGGCGGATGGCGTTGTCGACATGAGTGCCGAATTCCTCCCCGCCGGAATATCGGTTGAAAAGCGGTGGGAACACCTTCAGCGGCAGGGCGGCGGCGATGAAGGCAGGAGTGCGACCGAGCGCCGCGACGACCGCCTGTCCGGCCTTCTGCTGGACCTCGCTGCCTTCTTTCAGCTGCATATTGCGCTTGGTGAGACGCGACTGATGGCCTGACGTCTCGTTGCCGTCGACCCATTCGCCGGAATCTATGAGCTTCCGCAGCTCCGTTACCTCGTCCTTCGACAGGACATTCGGGATCTTCAGCATCATGCCGAAGCCTTCCTTTCCAGTTGTTCTTCCGGTCGAGCCATCGCCGCCCAGCGTTCCGATCGCAGAACCTGTCCGTGGCGGTCGACGATCCTAGCGGGAAGCCCGTACCGATCCGCAAAGGCAAGCGCTTGACCGGGATCAAGAACCATCAGCGCCGTGGCAAGACCGTCGGCCTGCATGCAGGACGGGTGGAGCACGGTCGCGGCCCGGCTAGCCTGTGCCAGTGGCCGGCGCATCGCCGGGTCCAGCGTGTGAGACCAGCTTTGCCCCTCGGCCTCGCGCCGCCGGTGCCAGTCGCCCGACGTGGCGACCGCCCATCCGCATAGGGCGATCCGAGCTGGCGGCACGGGCAGGCCGGGCGGACCCTCTATGTCCACCCACCAGGGCAGGCCGTTGGGCTTCACCCCCCTGCCCGCCAGTTCTCCGCCGATTTCGACGAGCGCGTTGTCCCATCCCGCGGCCACCAGCCTGGCGAGGCAGAGGTCGACGGCAAATCCCTTCGCAATGGCCGACAGGTCGAGCAGCGAGCCGCCCGGCTGAGTCAGCTTCCGCGCCGCGGCATCGAACGGCATAGAGGATGTTTCCCGCCCTTCGCATGCCTGCTCTTCAATGGTCTCGGGCGGCGCGGCAACACCGAACCCCCAGGCTTCGCTAGCATCTCCGAGTAGCGGGTCGAAGGCTCCGCCGGACCGGTCCTGAATCGTCAGGGCGCAGTCGAGTACGTGCGCGAACCCCGGCGAGATCGACATCTCGACCCCGCCCGGAGCATGGTTGAACCGACTTAGCTCCGACGCTGGGTCCCATTGGCTCATCTGACGGATGACTTCGTCGCACGCACCTGCGACCGTCCGACCTATCCGGTCCGCATCGGCTCCCGCGGCGACAACCGACGCACGCCAATAGGTACCCATGGTCTCGCCGGTCAGTCGCAGGACGTCGCCCGCCAGAGGGCGCAGGTCGGCGCTCTCCGGCGGGTCGGGAATTAGCAACTCGATGGGTAGCTCAGAAGTGGTCAGAGCGGCAGGAACTCCAGCACCGCGGTATAGCTGGCGCGGCGCGAGTCGATCTGCGGATCGTCGGCTGCATCGGACTGGGTACCCGCCTCGACATAATAGTAGCCGGGCTCCTCGACGAGCAGTTCGACCATGCCGTCGGCGTCGGTCGTCAGCGTCTGGACGCCGGGAGTGTCGCGGTAACGCGTACCGCCCTTCACGAACTCGACTTCCATATTCGCCGCCGGCTGACCGTTGTGGAGAAAGCGCATCTGCGCGGGCTCACCCGTGACAAGGTCGTTTGGATGAGTCACCGGAATCATCTCCAGACCGCGCTGGGTGGGCTGAAGCGCGTCATCGCTCGGGGCCCCAAGCGTGACGAAAGTTTCCGTACGACCCGCATTCTCCGAGATGCGGACCTCCGTCGCCTCGGCAGGAATCGCCGTCTCGATCTCGGCGCGGCTGCCGCGCCAGCGCTGGCGTTCGCCGTTCAGCATGTAAAAGCCCATCACTCCGTCATTGGCGAGAGCAATCCGGTACGTCCCCTGCTGCGTCAGAGGGAGGTCGAACACGCTGCGATAGTCACCGGACCCGATAACCTTCGGCTCCACAGGCTGCCCGTCCGGACCGACGATCGTCAGGCTGTCCAGGCCGAGGGGGCGATGCTCGAACAGGAACAGCCCGTTCGACGCCGCCGCATCGACGGTCACAAGTTCGCTATCTCCGGACAGCACCGTTGCGGACGGCAGCAGCCAGCGCCGATGTGCATCGGCGGGTGCAGCAGTGAGAAGTGCCGCCGCCGGAAGGGCCGCAGCGAGGCTTAGAAGCTTGCGTTTGAAGGTCATGGTTCGATCTCCCGGGACAGATGGTTCAAGGTTTCAGCGTCAGTTTGATCGCGCGCAGTTCGCTGTCGCCCTCGCCGGACAGCGTCTGCGCCCGCTGCGGAGGCCATTGGAAGGGAATCGAGACGGTTTCGCGCCCGCCGACTTCGCGGGCGGCCTCGACCACAAGCGTGTACTTACCGGGTTTGAGGTCGCCGAGCGGCCGGCGCCCTTCCGTATAGCTGACCTCGTGCGTCCCTGGTCCCTGAGTCGGACCGCTGACACCGTCGACCGGCATATCGAGGGAACGGCCGGCGCGGCGCCACCAGAGCCGCATGTCCGAAAGCCATTTCTCGCCTTCGCCCCCGCGCATGTCGGTGTCGTACCAGACGTCCAGATTGGCCACGGCCTTGCGGCCGTCATCCTCGATCCAGACGGCCACATAGGGCTTGTGATATTCCGCCACCTGAAGGCGCGGGATTTCAATCGAGAGGTCGATGCCGGCAGCCATGGACGGGGCTGCAACGAGGCCGGATGCGGCAAGGAAGTAGGAGGCTTTCATGGCGGAAGGTCCTAGCTGTGCACGAAAAGAATGATGAGGAGCAGCGGGATCAACACGCCGCCGCCAACGATCGGCCAAGTTGACTTCCGGTTTTTCGCGTGAAGCTGAAGCAGGAAGAAGCCCGTGACCGAGAAAATGATACAGGCGATAGAGAAACCGTCGATGAACAGGCTCCAGGCGGCGCCTGTGTCGCGGCCCTTGTGCAGGTCGTTCAGCCAGGCAATCCAGCCCCGGTCGCTATCCTCGTAGATGAGGTCCCCTGTTTCCCGGTCGACGGCCAGCCATCCATCACCGCCGGGTCGCGGCAGCGGTACATATAGCTCGGCGGGACTCCATTCCGCTTCCCGCCGCCGAAGATCGACGGAAAGTTCTTTGTCCGCCCAATCGGCAAAACCTTCGGGGATGGGATCGCCTTCGTCTCCACCCGCCAAGGTCGCCAGCACGGGCCCCGGCACGATCGCCTCGATTTCCGCAACGCTGGGCTCAGCCTCGATATCGGCAGCGTGATTCAGCGTTATGCCGGTGAACGCGAAAAGGAGCATTCCGACAAGGCAGACGGCACTCGACATCCAGTGCCAAGTATGAAGCTGGCGCACCCAGAACGGAGAGAGGCGCCGCTTACGCTTTCGCGTTGTTCTGGGTTGTTTCCCGGCAATCATGTCCATCGGTCGGGCGCGGCTCGTCAAAGTCTGTGGTGAAGAGGCGGGCTTACCGCCGGAACGCCCTCCTTTCGCTAACTAAGAATGAATTGCAATACCAAACTGAACCATTCCCCGACTCGGGATCAGAGCCTATCGCTGCCTTATGCACAGCGTTTCCGACCCGGCTGCCCCCGCTTCCGACTCTATCGACTTCTCCGCATTCATGGCGGTCGACATCCGCTGCGGCACCATCGTCGAAGCGACCGACTTCCCAGAAGCCCGCAAGCCCGCATACCGGCTCAAGATCGATTTCGGTTCGGGCATCGGCGTGAAAAAGAGCTCCGCCCAGATAACCGTCCACTATAGCCTGGAGGAGCTCGCTGGCCGGCGGGTATTGGCGGTGGTGAACTTCCCGCCGCGCCAGATCGGCCCGTTCATGTCGGAAGTGCTCGTACTGGGATTTCCCAATGACAATGGAGACATCGTCCTCGTCGAACCCGATAAAGAGGTTCCGAACGGTGCCAGACTCGCCTGACGTTCAGCAGCAGCGCGAAGATTTCGGCGGAATTGTCTTTCGCGACAGAAAACCGTGGCAGGCCTTGGGACACTGGTCGCGTCCCCCCAGAGGCGCATCGGGCACCCCATCAAGCTGTACATAGACCAGTCCGCCGGTCGAACTGCAGATCGGGGTCAGCGCCTCCGGCGCGGGAACGGCGGCAGCGAGCGGACTTGCCGCCAGAGCCAAGGATGCAGAGGCAATGGCCAGCCGCTCTGCGGCCCTAAACCGCATTCGAGAATTCCCGGGCAACCGCCTTCCTGTAAGGATCGAAGATCGCAGCGACCGTGCGGGCATAGGGCAATCCGTCCGGAAGCACGGCGAGATAGTCCTTCTCCACCATCACGAGGTTCTTTTCCGCAAACGGTACGAGGCGGCCGCGCTCGGACGGCGAATAGGGAAGAACGCTCAGATCTGCCTCGCCCCGGCAAAGAATGTCCTCGATCACGGCGCCGCGCCACTGGTCTTCTTCGTGACGCCGAACTCCGCGCGCTCCGCTCAGTTGCCCGGCCGACAGGCGCATGCGATACCGCCCACTGTTCTTCTCGTTCTGAACGATCAGTCCGGGAAACTGACTGATCGCCGACGCCCCCAGGCCAATGAGGACATCCGCCTGGTCATCGGTAAAGCCTTGGAAGTTCCGGCGCAGCGTGCCTTCCGAAGCTGCTCGGGCCAGTGGATCGGCCGGGAGCGCAAAATGGTCGAAGCCCACCGGGACGTATCCCGCGTCGCGCAGCAGGTCGAAGCCGAACGCGGCCATCTGGAAACGCTCTTCCTGTCCGGGAAGCTGCACCGCGTCGATCTGCCGTTGACGCGGCATCAACTGGGGAACATGCGCATAGCCGAACAAGGCAATACGGTCGGGAGTCAGTTCGACCGCGCGCCGCAGCGAGTCCGCCAGATCGTCCTGCGTCTGCCCGGGCAATCCGTACATTAGGTCGAAGTTCAGCGACGAGACCCCGGCGCGCCGAAGATGGTGGGTGCATTGTTCGATCAGGTGCGGGGGCTGAATACGGCCTATCGCCTCCTGCAGTTTCGGCGAGAAGGTCTGCACGCCGAGGCTGGCATTCGCGATACCGGCGTCGGCGAACAAGGCCGCCCATTCTTCGGAAAAGCTGCGGGGGTCGATTTCTACCGAGATGAGCGGCGCGGTTGCACCAAAGGCCAGCGTAACCTCACGCAGCAGCCTGAGGAATTCATAAGGCCGGACCGCATTGGGGCTGCCGCCACCGAACGACACCCGGCCCACCCGGATGTCCTTCTCGTAAAGCAAAGCTCCTACCGCAGCGATCTCGCGCTCCAGCGCGGAGAGGTACGCGCTGACCCGGGCAGCCCTGTTCGCGCGGGCCGTGTTGCAGCCGCAATACCAGCATATCTGCTCGCAAAACGGGATATGGAGGTAGAGTGAAACGTCCACACCTCGCGGCAGGGAGGCTATGGCGTTCTCCTGCTCCGCTCGGCCGACTGTATCCGAAAATTCCGCAGCCGTCGGAAATGACGTGTAGCGTGGAACGGGCCGGGCAAGGAGATCGGGATGATAGGTCCACATGCCGTTCTGTTCGCTTACGGCCGGCCGCGCTTCCTTGACCCGGGTCAAAAGAGAAGATGACCGCGGTCAAAGATGCGTTCTCAACCTGTCCTATGATGCGTCCATCACGTTCAGACAGAAGGACTTGGCGATGAAAGCGCTCTCCCTCCCCATCATCTTGGCCACCCTCGCCGCCGGCGCGGTGCCGACGGCCGCCTCGGCCGAAGCCGGCGATGTATTGCTGCGCGTACGCGGCATTTACGTAACCCCGACCGAAGACTCCGGCGACATCCTGCCGGCCTTCCCCGGCGAGACCGTCAGCCTGACCGACGCCGTCGCGCCGGAATTCGACCTGACCTATATGGCCACGGACAATGTCGGCATCGAACTGATCGCTGCGACGACGAAGCATCAGGCGGATGGCGTGACCGGTGTGACCGGCGGGCTCGGCGACCTTGTGGAAACCTGGGTTCTGCCGCCGACGGTGACGCTGCAGTATCACTTCGCCCCGAATTCGAAGGTTCGCCCCTATGTCGGCGCCGGCTTGAACTATACTTTCTTCTGGGACGAGGAGGCGCAGGACCCTCTGACGAACGCAGTAGGCCCGACCAAGGTAACGCTCTCCGACAGTTTCGGCTGGGCCCTGCAAGCCGGCGTGGACATCGACCTCAACGAACGGTTCTTTCTGAATCTCGATGCCAAGTACATCGATATGAACACCGATGTTGAGCTCGATACGACTGCTGCCGGAATGCAGACGATCGACGTAGACGTGAACCCGTTCGTGTTCGGCGTTGGGTTCGGGATCCGACTTTAACAGTCCCCCGAATCTCTGCTCCTTTCCATGCCGGCGAGCCTCGTGCTCGTCGGCTTTTTTATACGGGCTGCAGATCTGGCGGACGTCTTATTTCGCGCCCGGCTCGTCCTCGTCGTCGATCAGGATGCGCATGGCGGCCCCTTCCGGATCATCGAACTGCCCGCGCCTCAATGCCCAGAAGAAGGCCGCAAGCCCGATCAGCCCCAGGCCAAGGGCGATGGGGATCAGGATCAGAAGTCCGTTCATACCGTCTCCTCCTCGCTTAGCCGCGCGCCAGCCGCAGCGAATTTGCCACGACCGCGACGGAGGAAACGGACATGGCGATGGCGGCTACCAGCGGGGTTACCAATCCCGCCATTGCGAGGGGCACAGCCAGCAGGTTGTACCCGATGGAGAGACCCACATTCTGTCTTACGATCGTCATGGTTCGGCGCGACGCGTCGATGACTTCGCTTACGGGCGAGAGGGCACTGCCCAAGAAGACGATGTCGGCGGCCTGCTGGCTGGCGTCGCTGGCGGTGCCGGGTGCCATCGAGGCGGTCGCGACCGCAAGAGCAGGCGCATCGTTCAGACCGTCCCCGACCATCAGCACACGCCGTCCTGCGCTTTCCGCTTCGGCGATGGCGCGCATCTTTGCCGACGGGGTCAGCCGCGCCTCCGCGGCCAGTCCGACGCTCGCCGCTACGGCGGTGACAACTTCCTGCCGGTCGCCGGACAGCATTTTTGTCTCGAAACCTTTTCGGCGAAGGTCCTGCACCACCTCCCCTGCCCCAGGTCTGACTGAGTCCCTGAAACCGATCAGCCGGTCGGGTTGTCCATCCCGCGAATAACAGGCTGCAAGCGTGGCGACACGCTGCTGCGGCCGATCGTAGGATACCCGTCGACCCGCATAGGTGCCGCTGAGGCCGAGGCCGGGTTCTTCTCCGATATTTTCCACCTCTGCGGGAGCTGTTCCCTCGGCCGTCAAACGCGCCGCCGTCGCGCGGGACAGCGGATGTCGGCTCGTCTGAACCAGTGCCAGCAGGATCGACCGGTCTTCGTCCGAGAGCATCTCCAGGCCAGAGGGCACCGGCTCCCCCCGGGTCAGGGTGCCGGTCTTGTCGAAGTAAACGGTGTCGATGTCGGCAATGCGTTCGAGCGCACTGCCATCCTTCACCAGGATGCCCTGTTTCATCAGACGTCCACACGCGACTACCTGGGCAGCGGGGACCGCGAGCCCAAGGGCGCAGGGGCAGGTGATGATCAGGACGGCGATCGCGACAAGCAGCGCCTGGTGCCATCCAGCGCCGGCCATCATCCATCCCGCGAACGCCGCCACCGCGAGGGCATGCACCGCAGGCGTGTAAATGCGCGCGGCCCGGTCGGCGAGACGCACGTAACGCGAGTCCGACTGACTGGCTGCCTCCATCAGAGCCGTCAGTTCCGCCACGGTGTCGGAGTTGCCGACACGGGAAATCCTTACACGAACCGGCGCCGTCAGGTTCAGCGTACCGGCGGCGACCTTCGCGCCGGGCCCGGTTCGTTCCGGAACGCTTTCGCCCGTAAGGAGAGAGCTGTCTATTTCGCTCGATCCCTCGACCACCGTTCCGTCCGCGGCGAAGCGGTCCCCGGCCGCCACCAGCATCACCATGCCGGGCGCGAGGTCGGCGGTTTCCCGCCATGCCGTCGAGCCATCCGGGGCCACGACGTGAGCGCCCGGCGCACGCTGGCGCAGGAGCGAGCGGACGCCCTCCTCCGCGCGCCGCCGCATCATCCGGTCCATGACGCGTCCCGCCAGAAGGAAGAAAAGCAGCATCAATGCACCGTCGAACCAGGCATGCGGCCCGCCAATGGCCGTCTCATAGAGGCTCATGGCGGTTACCAGAACGAGGCCCACGCTGATCGGCACGTCCATATTGGTTCGCCGCGCGGCCAGCGCAGCAAGAGCGGACCCGAAAAAAGGCCTGCCCGCATAGGCGATGGCCGGAATCGCGATGAGTGCGGAGAGCCAGTGGAACAGACCCCGCGTAGCATCGCCGGCGCCCGACCAGATGCTGACCGAGAGCAGCATCACGTTCATCGACGCAAAGCCCGCCACCGCCATCGCACGCACGAGCGCGGTCAGCTCCGGATCGCGCCCCTTATCAGCCTCCGCCGCCGCAAGGGGCTGGGCGTCGAAACCGAGATCCTTCAGGCGCTCGACCAGCCAAGCCGCATCGCGGGCAGGATCGTGCGTGACGGTAACGGTCTTGCCGGAGAAGCGCACCCGCGCGGCCACGATGGCCGGCTCCTTGACGAGATCCCGCTCGATCTTGGCGATACAGCCCGCACAGCTGATGCCGGGAACGACAAGTCTGGTTTCCCGGCAGGGAGCCTTGGCGGCGAGCGGCGCGACCTCCGTCATGGCAGGTCGATCTGGATTCGCCTTTCGGCGTCGCCCCGCGTCATGGCGAGGCGTACCTGCCACCGGCCCGAGCCGACCATCCCCGCATACCGCCCGGGTGCGACTTCCGTGAAGACGACCGGATGAGGATCCGCCACCCCGACCGGATGCCGCTTCGACCCTCTGATATTCAGGCCTCCGATCGCGTCTCCACCCTCACTCAGAACGGACAGCATAAGCTCCCCGTCGTGCCGGTCGTAAGAGACGTCCCAGCCAAGGGTTTCGCCCTGCCGCGCCTGTTCCAGCCAGCCGTTGAATTTCTGGCTCGCGACATAGCTGTTGTCGACGACGGTTCCGCCGAAGGTGCCGCTGGCGAACATCGCCATGGTCAGGTTCACCGCGATGATCGTGCCGAAGAAGGCGATGAATATGGCGGCCATATGCTTTCCCGTCAGCGTTCCGCGGGTCATCGCCTCGTCTCCGGTCGGTCAAAATAGATTTCGTCTGAGTCCGCGCCGCCCTCGTCGTCGAGCGCCTCGACCGCAAGGCCGAACGCTTCGCGCTCCGCCCCCTCGCCCGGCGCGGCAACGAACACTCTGAGGGCCTGAACGCTGTCTGCGGGAACGGTCGTGACAACGTCGCGGTCGGCAAGCTCACGCGAGCCTTCGGACGTCCACAAAACGCCTCCCTCCAGCCCCACAAGCGAAACCCGCATTTCTCGCGGCCGCGCCTGCATATTGCGAAGCTTGACGGTATAGCCGTTGCGAACCGCACCGTCGGCAAGCTGCACATAGGGCGGGTTCCGGTCCTGCAGTGCCCCGATATCGATGCGCGACCGTGTACCCACCGCAAACAGCATGGCGAGCCCGATGGCGGCCCACAGCGTCAGGTAGATCAGCGTACGGGGCCGTACCAGGTACCGCCACGCCGGCGGGGCTTCCTTACCCTGCTCCTCCAGCTGCTGCTGTTCGAGCGTGGTGTAGTCGATCAGACCGCGCGGCCGGTCGATCTTGTCCATGACCCGGTCGCACGCATCGATGCACAGCGCGCAGGTAATGCAGCCGATCTGCGGACCTTCGCGAATATCGATCCCCGTCGGACAGACGCTGACGCACTGCAGGCAATCGATACAGTCGCCCCATAGCTCGTCCGGGCCGCGCTGTTTCTTCAGCCCCTTTGCACGAGGTTCTCCGCGCCAATCCTTGTATGTGACGATCAACGATTTTTCGTCGAGCATCGCCGACTGGATGCGCGGCCACGGGCACATGTAGATACATACCTGCTCGCGCATGAAGCCGCCGAGAACAAAGGTCGTCATCGTCAAAACGAACACGGTGCCGTACGCGACCGGCGCAGCTTCGCCGGTGACGAAGTCGCGCGCCAGGGTCGGCGCATCGGCGAAGTAGAAGATCCACGCGCCGCCGGTCGCCATCGCGATGACCAGCCAGATCGACCATTTGAACAGCCGCCTCGCGATCTTCGCGGGGCCCCAGGGCGCCTTCTGCAACCTGATCTGTGCGTTCCGGTCGCCGTCCACCCAGCGTTCGATATGCTGAAACAGGTCGGTCCACACCGTCTGCGGGCAGGCATAGCCGCACCAGGCGCGACCGACAGCCGACGTTACCAGGAACAGACCGATGCCCGCCATCACCAGCAGGCCGACCACATAGTAGAATTCATGCGGCCAGATCTCGATGCCGAACATGAAGAAGCGCCGGTTCGCCAGGTCGACAAGCACGGCCTGGTCGGGGGCGTACGGCCCCCGGTCCCAGCGAATCCACGGCGTCACGTAGTAGATCGTCAGCGTCACCGCCATGATCGCCCATTTCAGGCGGCGGAAGGTGCCGTCGATCTTCTGCGGGAAAACGCTCTTGCGCTTCTCGTATAGCTGGAGCGGCGGATCCTCGAGGATGTCAGGGGCGCTCATCGACCTCCGTCTCCGGATTCTCAGCGACCTCCACAAAGTCCTCGCCGCCCCCGCGCGAGTGCACATAGGCCGTCAGCATTTTTATCTCGACGGGGTTCAGCCGGGCGCCGAAGCGGGGCATGACGCCGTAGCGGCTATTCCGGACCGTCTGCCTGATCGTTTCCGTATCGCCGCCATACAGCCAGATCGCATCGGTCAGGTTCGGCGCTCCCTGCTCGCGGTCGCCGGCACCTTCGGGCCCATGGCATACCGCGCACTGCTGCCCGAAGATTTCGGCACCGCGAACCGCCGCCTCGGACGGATCCGCCTGCCCGCTAATCACGCGCACATGGGCGGTAACGTCGGCGATTTCCTCCTCACTGAGGAGACCGTCCCGCCCGAAGGCCGGCATCATGGAAAAACGCGTCTCGTCATGGTCGGGATTCCGGATGCCATGCTCCAGCGTGTACTGGATGGCCTTCATGTCCCCGCCCCACAGCCATTCGTCATCGTTGAGGTTGGGATAGCCCTTGCCGCCGGCGGCACCCGTTCCGTGGCACTGCACGCAGTAGTTCTTGAACAGTGACTCGCCGCCGACCTGCGCGAAGCGGAGAAGCTCGCTGTCTTCGGGCAGTCGTTCGATCGGGGTCGCGGCGATGGCCTCCAGGATCGGCGCGCGCCTTTCCGCTTCCTCGGCCATTTCCTCGGCGAGCTCCTCTTCGCTCGACCAACCGAGCAGCCCCTTGGTATATCCGGCGATTCCAGGCCAGGCAGGGTAGAAAACCGTGTAGACGAGTGCCCAGATGATGGTTGCGTAGAATGTCCACAGCCACCAGCGCGGCAGGGGCGTGTTCAGCTCCTCGATGCCGTCCCACTCATGCCCGACGGTCTCTGTGCCGGTCGGTTCGTCGATACGCTTCTTTGTGTCGGCCATCTTACCGGTCCCCCGGAACATCGTCTTCGAAAATCATGGTGCGCGCTCGCTCGTTTCCCGGCTTCGCTCGTGGCAGGAAGACCCAGCCGCACAGCAGAAGGTACAGGATCACCATCGCGGCAAGACCGTAGCTGTCGGCAAAGTGCCGGAACGCCTCGTAGGTCATTCGCTCAGTTCCTCCATGGGAGCCGCCGCTTCGAAGTCCACGAGCGTGCCGAGCATCTGCAAATACGCCACCAGCGCATCCATCTCCGTCAGACGCCGCGGATCGCCGTCGAAGTCGCGCACCTGCGACTTGGGATAGAATTCCTGCAGGTCGGGTGCGAAGCCGTCGGGATCGGCCTGAAGGGCAAGGTGCTCTGCCGCCTGCTCGATCTGCTCGTCGGTGTAGGGCACGCCGACGCGGCGCAGCGCCGTGAGGTGAGCCCCCGGATCTTCCATGTCGAGACGCCGTTCGGCGAGGAAGGAATAGCTCGGCATGATCGATTCCGGCACCACCGACCGGGGGTCGATAAGGTGCTGGACATGCCATTCATCCGAGTAGCGCCCCCCGACCCGCGCCAGATCGGGACCGGTCCGTTTGGAGCCCCACTGGAACGGGTGGTCGTACATACTTTCGGCGGACAGCGAATAATGGCCATACCGGTCCACTTCATCGCGGAACGGGCGCACCATCTGGCTGTGGCAGTTGTAGCAACCCTCGCGGATGTAGATATTGCGTCCGGCGAGCTCCAGCGGAGTGTAGGGGCGAACTCCCTCCACTTCCTCGACCGTTTCTTCGAGGTAGAAGAGCGGGGCGATTTCGACGATGCCACCGATGACGACGGTCACGAGGGCCGCCGCGGCCAGCAACGTAACGTTGCGTTCGAGTTTCTTGTGTTTCTCTGTGAAGGTCGACACGTGTCTCTTCCTTACTCGGCGGGCTGGCCGACCAGCGGACGGTCGGCAGCTTCGTCATAGGGTGCGGAATGCATTGGTTTTTCGTCGCGGACCCGACCGGCGATCGTCATCCAGACATTCCAGACCATCAGGAATGCCCCGGCCAGGTAGAGCAGGCCGCCAACGGCACGGATCAGGTACATCGGAAGCATCGCCTCGGTGACTTCGGAGAAGGCGTAGACGAGATATCCGTCGGCGCCGTATTCGCGCCACATCAGGCCCTGCATGATGCCGGCGACCCACATGGCGGCCGCGTAGAGAACGATACCCACGGTCGCGAGCCAGAAATGCCAGTTCACCATGCGCAGCGAATAAAGCCGCTCACGGCGCCACAGCCGTGGAACCAGGAAGTAGATGCTGGCGAAGGTGATCATGCCGTTCCAGCCCAGGGCACCCGAATGCACATGGCCGATGGTCCAGTCGGTATAGTGCGACAGGCTGTTCACGCTGCGAATGGACAGCATCGGCCCTTCGAAGGTCGACATGCCGTAGAAGGCCAGCGCCATCACCATCATGCGAATGATCGGATCGGTGCGGATTTTGTCCCAGGCGCCGTTCAGCGTCATCAGGCCGTTGATCATGCCGCCCCAGCTCGGCATCCACAGCATCACCGAGAACACCATGCCCAGCGTCTGCGCCCAGTCGGGAAGCGCGGTGTAGTGCAGGTGATGCGGGCCTGCCCAGATGTAGAGGAAGATCAGCGACCAGAAGTGGATGATCGACAGCCGGTAGCTGTAGATCGGCCGGTCGGCCTGCTTCGGCACGAAATAGTACATCATGGCCAGAAAGCCGGCGGTGAGGAAGAAGCCGACCGCGTTATGACCGTACCACCACTGGGTCAGCGCATCCTGAACACCCGCAAAGGCGCTGTAGCTCTTCGATCCCAGCAGGCTGACGGGCATGGTCAGATTGTTGACGATGTGCAGCATCGCGATTGTCAGGATGAAGGCCAGATAGAACCAGTTGGCCACATAGATATGGGGTTCGGACCGCTTCACGATGGTCCCGATGAAGACCACCGCATAGGCAACCCAGACGATCGTCAGCCACAGGTCGACATACCATTCGGGCTCGGCATATTCCTTGCCCGCGGTAATCCCGAGCAGATAGCCGGTGGCAGCCAGCACGATGAACAGCTGGTAGCCCCAGAATACGAAGCGGGCGAGGCCAGGCGCGAACAGCCGGGCACGGCATGTCCGCTGGACCACATAGAAGCTGGTGGCGATGAGCGCGTTCCCGCCGAAAGCGAAAATGACCGCCGATGTGTGGAGGGGGCGCAGCCGCCCGAAATTGAGATAGGGTTCGAGATTGAGCTGCGGGAAAGTCAGCTGCAGGGCAATGAAGACGCCGGCGAGGAAGCCCGCAATCCCCCAGAAGACGGTTGCGATCACGCCCCAGCGGATCGGGTCGTCGTCATAGCGTCCGGGATCGGCCGGGGCGCGAAGAATACGACCCGACACCGCCTCGAAATCGGTATTGCTGAGCGTCAGCCAGCCAAGGATCAGCGCCGCCGCCCCGACGGTCGCCAGATGGATGGCGAAACCGGTATCCTCGGCCAGCACCACGCCGACCGTCGTGAGAAGGAAGAGCGCGAACCATCCAAAGGCTCGCGTCAGTACTACATCCATCGCTGTTTTCCCCGCGTGCAAGAGCGAACCGGCACCGCCTAGGCACCTCCGGTTCGCCCTTCGCAGGCGCAGCGGCGGCGAACATTGACTGCCGTCAATTTTCGGCGCGGGGGAAACTACGCAGTTGGTGGAGCGCTACAGTTCCTTGAGAAGGACCGAACCGTCGGCAAGCCTGTCCCTGTCGACCGCTCGCCGCTCCTTGATAAGCTTTTGCGACTGGATGAAGTCCTTGGGCCGGTTCACTGCGTCGACCGCGATCAGGCGTCCGCCCTTCAGGTAGCAGACGGAAAAAGATCCTTCGGCCGGGTCGCCCCGCACCACGCTGTCGTCATGGCCTGCCGACAGGCCCGCGGTCTGCAATTTCAGGTCGTACTGGTTCGACCAGAACCATGGCAGTGCTTCGTACACCGCTTCCTGTCCGCAAATGACCTTGGCCGCGACAGTGGCCTGATCGTTCGCATTCTGAACAGATTCCAGTCGGATGGCGTCGCCGTCGGCGAAGGCGTTTTCGTGAAGGGCGCAGTCCCCGACCGCATAGATATGCGGCAGAGACGTTCGGCACTGTCCGTCGACCCGGACGCCGTTGTCCCCCTCGGCCCCCGCGGCAAGCAGGGGCTCGACATTGGGAACGATGCCGATGCCGACGATGACCAGATCGGCAGGAAGTTCGGAGCCGCTTTCCAGCTCGACGCCCGTCACACGTCCGCCGACGCTCTTGAGACAGGAGGTGCGGGTATCGACCAGGAGGGTGACACCCTCGCGGGCATGGCGGGCCTCATAGAAGCGGGACAGGTCCGGACCGGCAACGCGGGCAAGGATACGGGGCGCAGCCTCGACCAGTGTCACCTCTCTGCCGGTCTTCACGAGTACGGCCGCGGCCTCCAGGCCGATATAGCCACCCCCGATAATGACGACCTTCCGCGCCTGCGGCAGTTCGGCCACCAGCTGGTCCACATCGGCCTTGGTGCGGATCGCGTGGACACCGGCGGTGCCGATGTCGGACCCGCAGGGCAGCGTGCGCGGACGACCGCCGGTGGCCCATATCAGGTCCCCATACTCCATGATATTGCCGTCCGCGTCGGTAAGGGTGCGGGCGTTTGGGTCGACGGTCTCGATTCGCGTCCCCGGGAACAGCGCGATGTCGCGCTCCTGCCAGAACTCCGGCTTCCTCAACAGGATGCGCTCAAACGGCTTCTCCCCCGCCAGATAGTCTTTCGACAGCGGCGGCCGCTCGTAGGGCGGATCGAGTTCGTCGCCGACAAGGGCGATCGTCCCTGCGAACTTGTTCTGGCGGAGGGCAAGCGCGGCCTGTGCGCCGGCGTGTCCCGAGCCTACGATGACGACGTCGAATTTAGCTGCCAAAACCGTTCCCGGGACCATCTAACAAAGTCCCGGCGATGACGGAAAAGCCGTCACGGATCAACTGCCGGACCGGAAATCCTCGCCCTGTGAACCTCGGTAGGAATCAGCCACTTCAGGAGGTCGCGCGCTTGTCCCTCGCGGCAAGGCCCACGAGGCAGGCGCGCAGGATCTGGTTCGCGTTGAGCTCCGAGGCGTAGCTGATGTCGAGGTACGGCGCGACGTCGAGCAGTTCGAGACCCACGACATTGTGAACCTCGCACAGCTCCCTGATCATGGGAGCCACTTCGCGCATGGTCAGACCCATGGAGACGGGGCGCCCGGCCGCCTGGCCGTAGGCGGGGTCCAGGACGCTCATGTCGAAGGAGATGAACACGTTGCCGGGTCCGGAGGCCACTTCGGCAAGAGCCGAACTCCTGACGCTCGCCCAGCCCTTCGCCTCGATCTCGTGCATCGGGTGGAAGCGGATGCCGCGCGACCGGACCCAGCCAAGCGAATATTCGTCGATATCGGTGCCTCGCACGCCGATCTGAACGAGGTTTTCGCCCTTCAGGAGGTCTTGCTCGAGAAGGCGCGAAACCGCCTGCACGTCGGAGATCGTATGCGGCAGCCCGGTCTCACCGTCATAATGGGCGTCGAACTGCACGACCGTCAGCTCATCCGCCCCGTACCGGTCCGCCATGGCCGCAACGGATGGAAACATGACCGCCCCGTCACCGCCGACAATGAACGGCACCACATCAACGCTCGCCATTTCGGCGATCATATCACGGACATGATCGATGCTGAGCTCGGTCGCCATGCGGTCGACCGACAGGTCGCCATAGTCGGCGACACTCAACTGTACCATCGGGTCGAGCCCGGACTCGATGTCGAAACCGGCAATGCCGTGCATGGCGCGAAGCTGTTCCGGCGCATTGCGCGAGTCCCGCCAGCCGCTGCTGTTCCCGAAGGGTACGCCGACAAAGGCGACATCGACTTCGCCCGCGACCAAATCCTCCTTGCGAATGGCCACGGGCGCGCCGCCGAACGTAGGAATCCCCCCGGTTTCGAACATGTAACGCTTCAGGCTGAAAGGCCCCGGCTCACGCTGAATATCGTCGAGCACCGGTGGACGCAGCACGCTGGAATAGTTGAAGCCCGGAGCCTGCGTGTTCAGCGGCACCGCCGGCATGTCGCCAACAGGATCGAGCAGACTCTGGCCATCCGGCTGCGGCTCTTCCAGCGGCTGATACGGGGCCGACGCAAGCGTCCGCATCATGGCATCAACCGCGGCGGACACGGCCTCCGCATCGCGGTTCTGGAACAGGATGTAGAGACGTTCGTCGGTCAGGCCGAAACGTTGCAGGTTCCGGTCATCCTCGATGAAGGCCCGCTGGTCCGGAGAGAGCGTGCCGAGGACTTCGGCGAGCTTCGGAGAGGGCTCGGCTGCCCGCGCGGGTCCGGATACGAATGCGAGGGCGAAGCAGGCAGCCACCGCAGCACGGCAAGTCAGGCGCATGGTCAACCTTCGTCTCCATAATAGTCGTCCTGCCCATGCTCGGAGGAGAGCGGGCTGAGATAGTGAGGGTCGGTGATCCCCTCCTTTCGCATTTTAATGCCGGTCAGGCAGGCGAACAGCAGCCGGTTTCCGTTCATGGCGCTGCGATATGTGGGATCCAGCTGCGGAGCGAGTTCGACGATGTCGAAGCCCACCACGTTCGATTCCGCACATAGGCGCCGGATGATCGGCACCGCCTCGCGCATGGTGAGACCGCCCGGAACCGGCGTTCCCGTACCCGGCTCGAACGCGGGGTCGAGCACATCGACATCGAACGAGATATAGAGATACTCGGTGTTCTCGCTGGCTTCCTTCACGACGCGGTCCATGACGGCATCCCAGCCGCGCCGTTCGACTTCCGCCATGGTGTGGTAGCGCATGCCGATCAGGCGCTGCCACTCGTAATAGTCCTTCGAATAATTCGCCCGCAGCCCGACCTGGATATAGTCCTCCGGCCGGACATGGGCTTCCTTCATCACGCGGTAGATTGGTTGACCGTGATCCAGGAGGTGCACCCGTCCGCGGCCGGTGTCGAGATGAGCGTCGAAGTGGACGACCCCGACCTTTCCCTTGCCGTAGACATCCGCCATCGCGGCAACGTTGGGATACTCCAGGCTGTGGTCCCCGCCGATGATGATGGGTATCGCACCGGTCTCGGCGATCTCCCTCACCATCCGGCGCACTTCCTGAACGCTTCGTTCGGTGCTGTTCTGGTCGATCGCGGCATCGCCATAGTCGACGACCTTCAGGCTGCCCGGCGAGATCATCGTGAACACATCGGTCCCGCCGACACCGCCGCCCAGCCGCATGGCCCGCGGTCCATGCTTTGCGTCGCGCCAGCCCGAGCCCATGTCGAGCGGCGCCCCCATTATCGCGACATCGACCTCACCCGCCTTCAGGTCCTCTGGCGTCAACGCCACGGGCGAGCCAGCAAAGGTAGGAATGCCGCCGCTACCCCAGCCGCCCGCGTAACGAGACAGCGAAATCGGCCCCGGTTCGCGCTGCGGGTCCAGTTCGCGAGGCCGCCGCAGATGCCAGTCATTGAAACGGGGAGCGGCCGTATCGAACGGGATTTCGGCGGGGTCTCGACCTTCCTGAAACTCGATCTGCTGGGTGACGGAGAGGATCGCGTCGACATAGGCTGCGATCTCGGCCTCGCTTTCGAACTCGCGGATACGTTCGTACAAGTCGGGCGGGCGGCCATAGCCCTTGGCGTTGCCGCTTTTCAGGAATTCGACGGTATCGTCGGGAAGGAATGCCAGCTTCTCGAGCACGTCCTCGGGAATATCGAGCGGCCTGACCGGCATCATTCCGGGAGTGGCCGCATCGATATGCGGCGGGACCTCACCCGGTTTCGACGGAATATATTCCAGCCCGTCTTTCCAACTTGGGCCGCCCTCTTCGGAGGTCTCGATAGTGGTTTCGGGAAGTTCGCTTTGATTTGTGACGCGGTTGCCGTCGTCAGAATCGCCGGACGGCGTTGTTGCCGCGAACATCGCGGCCATAAGATAAAGATGCGGCTTCACGCATACCCCCCACGCTGCCCTGCGAGCCCCCAGACATGCCCGCCTAATCACTAATCAATGACGTAATTGCGCGGACTTCGACATGGGACGTTTGACTGATGCGCAACAGATCAGCCCGGCGCGTGACTTCGGGAGCACAGTTCCGGCTCCGAAACCGCCCGTTACGTCAAATGCCCCATGTGTCATCTTACAGCAGCGTTACACCCTCTCGTCTTCCATGGCGCAGCTTGCGGGACGGTAAAAAGCGGGCGCGTCCGTCACCCTTGGGGAAGGGTCGGGACACCATAGGGGGAATTATGACGAACGAACGACTGGCACGTCTGCGCGGCGGATTTCTGTCTGCCACTCTGCTTTCCGGACTCGCGGCAATCGCTGCCCCGGCTCAGGCTCAAATCGAGGCGGCACCGAGCGCGGGCGCGGATCTCGCCAGCGACGAGGCGATCGTGATCACGGGTTCACGCCTGCAGCGCGATGCAAATCTCGGTTCGCCCTCGCCCATCGTAACGATTGAAGAGGAGGCCTTTCTCGGTTCCAGCGACGCTACGGAAGTGCTGCGGAGCGTTCCGGCGCTGTCTGCCTCCGTGTCGGCCGCGTCCAGTCTGGACCCCGGCGAAAACGGTGCGGGAGGTGCTGCAGGTCAGGCGTTTCTCAACCTTCGCGGCCTAGGCCCGGAACGGACGCTGACACTCGTCAACGGACGGCGGCACGTGGCGGGCGTGGCGGAGTCCGCGATTGTCGACATCAACAGCATTCCCACTTCGCTGATCGAAAATGTCGAAGTTCTGACCGGCGGCGCCTCGGCGGTCTATGGTGCGGACGCTGTGACCGGCGTCGTCAATTTCATCCTCGACGAGGACTATGACGGACTGGAGCTGGGCATTGAAGGCGGGCTTAACGGCGACGGGAATGGCCAGCGCCTGGACGTCTACGGAAAGTTCGGTAAGAATTTCAACGATGGGCGCGGCAACATCACGCTGGCCGTCGACTACCACCGCGACGAAGGCCTGAAGTTCGGCGAAACCGTCTATGCTGACGGGATGATCGCCGCGGACGGCTCCAACCCGTTCCTGCGGTTCCAGGCCGGCGACATCGGCGCCGAGACCCCGAACTTCGCCCAGTTCTACAGCCTCGATAATGGCTACTATCCATCGGGCTTTCGCATTCCGCAGACAGCTGCGGATTTTCTCGACCAGTATGAAGCGACATTTGGGTCGCGCCCATCCCTGACCGCCGCGGAGCAGGCACTGATCGATCAGGCGGCGAATGCACCGACCCGCTACATTGCTCCGCAATATCAGTTCAACATCACCTCGAATGGCGGCTTGGTGATCCCGGGCGATTTCCTCGATCCGATGACGGACATCGACAATAACGGGCAAAGCGACTGCCTGCAGTCCTTCGTGGGCTACAATGGCCTGTTCGACTATTCGCAGGCCTTTGGACTGGCCGGCGGCTGCTACATCCTGACGGACGATGGGCCGCAACCGATCAACGATGGTCTGATCGCCGGCAACTTCAACGCTTTCGGCGGCGACGGCGTGATTTTCGACAATGACGGCTTCCTGACCCCGCAGATCGACCGGATCAGTTTCAACCTGCTGTCGCGCTACGAGTTCTCGCGTCAGGCCGAGCTGTTCTTCGAAGCGAAATATGTTCGCCAGGAAACCTATTTCGGCACGACACAGAACAGCTACTACGATCTGTTGAGGGTTTCGGCCGACAATCCGTTCATCCCGGCGGTTCTTCAGGACGTCGCCGATACGCATGACGGTCTCTACATCACGCGCGACCCGACCGATCTCGGGCCTAACAAGGATACGAATATCTCGGAAACCTACCGCTTCGTCGGTGGAATCGAGGGTGAATTTCCAAACGGGTTCTCCTACGAACTGTCGGCGAATTACGGCCGCTACGAGCTGGAGACGATCAACAGGAATAACGTTCTCCTCGACCGCTTCTTTGCTGCGATCGATGTAACGACGGACGCCAACGGAAACCCGGTGTGTCGCAGTGAGATCGATCCCACTGTGCGCTCGCCAAGCACCATCTTCGGAATTCCGACGGGCGAGTTCGGCTATCTGACTTTCGTTCCCGGTTCGGGTGAATGCGTTCCGGCCAACATCCTTGGCGGGCCGCAGTCGATCAGCCAGGAGGCCGTCGATTTCATCACTACCACCACCCGCAACAATTACACGACCGAACAGCTCGACATCTTCGGCATCGTGGTCGGCGATACGGACGATTTCCTGATGCTGCCCTATGACGGGCTCGACTTCGCGCTTGGCTTCGAATTCCGCGACGAGGCAAGCCGTTCCGAGTTCGACCCGCTTGTTCGCGGCATTCTTCCGGTGACGACCGTGGACGGCAATGCCGGCGACTTCGTCGGAGACCTGGGCTTTTCGCAAACGTCGCTCGCGACTCCGCCTGACCAGTTCCTGCAGAACTCCGGCGGCGGCTACAGCGTGTTCGAACTGTTCGGCGAGCTAGGCACGACGATCATCGAGGACGAGCCCTTCTTCCACGAGCTTCGCGTCGAGGGCGCAGCGCGCTATTCGGATTACACGACTGTCGGCGGGGTGTTTACTTGGGCCGTGAACGGCTTCTGGGCGCCGGTGGAGGACGTGCGGTTCCGCGGAACATATTCGCGAGCGGTCCGCGCCCCGAACATTGCCGAACTGTATGCGCCGCCGCAGGCGGCCTTCTTCCGGCCTTTCGACCCCTGCGACGCCACCGAAATCGCGCGCCTGCAGGCCGATGGTTATGAGAATATCGACAACCGGATCGCGAACTGTGCCGCTGCCGGCATTCCTTCAGACTTCGTCGATCCGCTGTCGGCGCGTTTTGCGGGAACGATTTCGGGCAACCCGGATCTGCGCGAAGAGACCGCCGACACGTTCACGGTCGGCGCGGTTTTGCAGCCCCGCTTCGTACCCGGCCTTGCTCTGACGGTCGACTATTACGACATCAAGATCGACGACGCGATTTCGACGCTCGATTCCCAGGACGTCGTCGACAACTGTTACGACAGCGCTGAATTCCCGAACGACTTCTGCGACTCCTTCACCCGCAACCAGGATCCGAGTTCGCCGCAATATCTCGGGTTCACGTCGCTGACGCTGCAGTCGATCAACTTCGTCAGCATCGAGACGGCGGGCATCGACGCCTCAGCCTCCTACAACCTGATGGTGGGCGAGTTCGACATCGGCCTGAGCGCAACCGCCTCCTGGGTCGACAAGCTCGACTTCTTCTTCGATCCCACCGACGACACGGCCATCGACAACGAGCTGGGCGAGATCCAGCGGCCTGAGTGGTCGGGCCGCGGCACGGCGAGCCTCGGCTACGGTCCGTTCAAGCTGTCCTACACACTGAAATATTTCGGCGAACAGGCGCTTGGCGACGTGGAAATCGACACGTACCGGGCGCAGTTCGGAGAGGCTGGACTGGTCGACGAATTCTTCGTGCACGACATCGCCGCTTCGGTAGACATCGTCGAGGATCAGTTCTCCATCTATGGCGGCATCAACAATCTGACCGACGAAGACCCGTTCATCACCGAGCGGTCCTATCCTGTGAGTGCTCTTGGTCGCTTCTTCTTCCTGGGAGCCCGCTGGAGCATGTAGGGCGGAATAGCGCTTCGGCTGAGCTGGAGACGACAGGGGGGAGCGGCCATGGCCGCTCCCCCCTTTCGTTTATCAGCCCCGGACCGTCAGCGCGTAGGGAGCCTATTCGGAGATCGTCTTCACGGCGATGGCGGCGGCAGCGGAGCGTGTCTCTACGCCCAGTTTCGCGAACACCTGCTCCAGATGCTTGTTCACCGTACGCGGGCTGATCTCGAGAATTTCGCTAATCACCCGGTTCGGCTTTCCATAGCTGATCCACAAGAGCACTTCGGCTTCGCGGTGAGTGAGCGCATGCCGCCCCTGCAACAGCGCCGTAACCGCATCTTCCCGCAGATCGGACAGGCGGATCAGCAGCTCGCCGTCCTGTCCGCGATCCACATATTGCAGTTCAATGGCGCCTCCCGCCAATTCGACGCGCATCGATTTGCGAGGGCTTGGCGTTCCTCCTTCGACAAGTCTCGTAACCGCCTGCCACACGGGCTGCGGCAGGCTTTCCCTGTCCTGACGACCGAGTTCATCAAGCAGCTCATCGGCGTGGGACGTGGTCCATTTCAGGTTTCCGTCCGCATCGACGGCGATGAGAAGTCGGCCCAGCGCGTTGAGGGCGTGGGCATTCCTCTGCACGTTGCGGGCGTTTCCAAGGTGAACCTCGACCCGCGCGAGCAGCTCCTCCACGTCGATGGGCTTTCGGACGTAGTCGACCCCGCCCGCGCCCAGTGCACGCACCGCGTGCTTGGGATCGGTAAGTCCGGTCATGAAGATTACGGGAATATTCTCGTTTACCGGGTTGGCCTTGATTCTTTCGGTCGTTTCGAAGCCGTCGAGGCCGGGCATCAGAGCATCCATCAGAATGAGGTCCGGCTGGATCCGCTCAAGAACCTGCAATGCTGCATTGCCGCTTTTCGCCAGCAAGACTTCGGCACCCGTGCGCTCGATTGTGGCGGTCAGGAAGCGGAGTGCATCGGCGCTGTCGTCAACGATGAGGACGCGGTTTCGCCGGGCGGTATCAAGCATTTGAAAGCTCCGCTTCGAGGGTTTTCGCCAGGCCGGTGAAGTCGAATTGCTCCAGGTGGGTGCGCAAGCGGGCGGTCATTTTCGCGCTTTCCGGTAACGCCGCCTCCATGGTCGCGATCGCGGCCTCTACGCGCCGCACATGACCGATCCGGCTGAGCTCGAGGATTTCCTGCAGATAGGCGCCCGCCCGAGGTGGCAACTCGTCTTCCTCGGCTCCGGCGCATGCGCTTGGAACTGACAGGTCCAGCGCCTTCTCGTCGGTGGCCGCTGCCTGAATCCCGGAGGCATAGGTCCAGGACACCCCGAGTTGCCTTCCGATGAGATCGAGGAGCAGATCGAGATCCACCGGTTTTGCGAGGAACGCGTCGTGCACGGCAGGATTGCTGCCGAAACTGCCCAGTTCGTGCGCGTTTGCGGAGACCATAACGATCTTCACCTGGTCCGAGAGCTGCGCCCGAAGGCCCGACGCAAGCTGCCAGCCATCGAGACCGGGCATCGATATGTCCAGCAGTGCCAGGTCGGGCGGCTCTCGCCGGGCGGCCTCGAGCGCTGCCAACGGCGCATCGAAGGTGGAAACCTCGAAACCCAGCGGCCGAAGCAGGGAGGCAAGAACCCGCAGCTGCGCCCTGCTGTCGTCGGCGATCAGAACCCGCTTTCGCGGTCCTGAATAGCCTGTGGCGCGGCTGCGGCTGCGAACAGGTTCGCCGCCTTCGGCTTTCGAGAGCATCAGCTTCACGGTGAATGTCGTCCCCGCGCCGGGCTCGCTGCGCACCGTCATTTCGCCGCCCATGATCTGGACGAGAGCCTGCGTGATCGCGAGACCGAGCCCGATACCCTGAAACTCCAGCGTCGCGGGATTGCCGCCGCGGTCGAACGGTTCGAAAATGCGTTTCAAATCCTCGCTGCCGATACCGAGGCCCGTGTCCGATATCTCGAACGTCGCGATCTCGCTGCGGTGAGTCACGCGCAGAGAAACGCTTCCCCGTTCGGTGAACTTCACTGCATTCGAGCACAGGTTGATCAGAATCTGCCGGAGGCGCTTGCGGTCGGTATGCACCTGATCTGGCAGCGCGGCAGGAATATCACGAAGGAATGTCACCCCCTTCGCTTCGGCCTGAGGCGCGAACATGTCCGCGATTTCGTCGGCAAGAAGGGGCAGGTTTACCAGGTCGCGGCTAAGGCGGAGCACTCCGCTTTCCACCTGCGAAATGTCCAGCAGGCCATCGACCATGTTGGTCAGATGCTCGCAGCTGCGGCGAATGACCTGGGCGGCCTCCTGAGGAGGCAACTCTCGGTCGCGCTCCAGCAGCTGGGCGTAACCGTAGATTGAATTCAGCGGCGAGCGGATCTCATGGCTGACGCTGGTCAGGTAACGGCTCTTCGCTTCGTTCGCCGCTTCCGCCGCGCCCTTCGCCCTTTGCAGTTCGACATCTGTCGCCTCATGCGCGGCGATCTCCTCGCTCAGGCTTTCGAGGTGGAGACCCGTTTCCCGCTCTGCAGAGCGTCGGCTGTCATGAGCGAGCACGATCAGCCAGGCGGCTACCCCCGACAGCAGGACGAACACGGTGAAGACCGCAGCCAGCGCACCGCCGAGATAGGGCGCAGCCGCGGCGGCCTCGCGGGTCCACCAGAGATAAATCGCATAGAGAACCGCCCCGACGACGGCGCAAAAGAAGCCATGCAGAAGGGCGAAATGGCCTATGTTCGTGTGCACATATTTCGACGCCCAGCCTGGCAGCACATGTTCGCTCAGGCGGACGACCTGCTCGTCCAGCCTGCTACCGTCCTTGCAGACGTCGTGACACTTTGCTTCCAGCGTGCAGCAGAGCGAGCAGATCGGACCGCTATATAGGGGGCAGCCTGCCATGTCCGCCGCCTGAAACCTGTTCTCGCAGATGACGCAGACGGCATTCTCCGCGTCCTCGGACAGCGTGGACTGGCGCGCGATATAATATCGGCCGTGAGTGATCAGAGCGATGGCCGGCGCGGCGACGAATGCCGTGGCTAGTCCGATGGCCGGTGCAAAGGCGCGGACGACTTCCCCGAACATGCCGCCCAGGGCGGCGCTCGATACCGCGATCGACAGCGTCATGGCGCCGATACCCACCGGATTTATGTCGTAAAGGTGCGCCCGCTTGAATTCGACGCGGCGCGGCGACAGGCCGAGGGGCTTGGACACCATCAGGTCCGCAGCGAGCGCGCCAAGCCACCCGGCCGCGAGATTGGCGAAGAACACCAGCACTCCGTGGATCACATCGAAAATGCCGATCAGCATCAGCAGAAGCGCCAGGAGCACGTTGAACACGAGCCACACGACCCGCCCGGGGTGGCTATGTGTCAGCCGGGAGAAGAAGTTCGACCAGGCAATGGACCCTGCATAGGCATTGGTGACGTTGATCTTCATCTGGCAGACGATGACGAAGAGAGCGGTCACGAGCAGCGCTGCCCTGCTGTCGGTGCCGATCCGCTCGAAGAAGGCGAGGAACATCCCCGTAGGGTCCTCGGCGCCGGGCGCCATCACGCCCATTTGCAGCGCGAGTACGGCGAGGCATGAACCGACGAGCAGCTTCAGCGCGCCGATCAGCGTCCAGCCGGGGCCCGCCAGAAGCAGCGCCGTCCACCAGCGCACGCCATTTCCCGGCCGCCGCTGCGGAAGGAAGCGCAGATAATCGGCTTGCTCTCCGATCTGCGGCAGGAGGGATAGCAGCGTCGACATGGCAAGGCCGACATAGACCAGGGAGATCTCCCCCTCCCCGCCCGGGTCGAACGCGAACCACTGATCGAGGTCGGAAGTGTCCAGCGTCAGCAGATAGATGATCGGCAGCAGCTGGACCACGATCCAGATCGGCTGCGAATAGGCCTGGAAGCGCGTGATCGCCCTCATTCCGTAGAAGGCAATGGGCAAAATCACGAGGGCGCTTAGGAGATAGGCCAGCGAAAGCGGCATCGCCGTCAGGGCGACCAGCGCCACCGACATGATGCTGGCCTCTATGGCGAACAACAGGAAAGTGAAGGTGGCGTAGATCAGCGAGGTGATCGTCGATCCGAGATAGCCGAAGCCCGCCCCGCGGGTCAGCAAGTCGATATCCAGACCCTCGCGGGCCGCATAGTAGGCGATGGGAAGGCCGATCACGAACATGATCAGGCTGGCGGCCAGGATAGCCGTGACGCTGTTGGCAAACCCGAAGCTCAGCGTGATGCTGGCCCCCAGCGCTTCGCAAGCCAGGAAGGCGGTGGCCCCGATCGCTGTATTGGCGACCCGTGCAATGCTCCAACGGCGCGCGGAATCCGCAGTGTAGCGCAGCGCATAGTCCTCGAGCGTCTCGCTCGCGGCCCATTTGTTGTAGGACCGTTTTTCCGGAAAGATCGCTGCGCGGACCGTCATTCCCGTGCCGGCACCGTATCCAGGCCGCCCATACGTTCGATGAAGGCGACGATCTCCTCCGTGCCCTCCCCGGCCTTCAGATTGGTGAACAGGAAGGGCCTCTCTCCGCGCATCTTACGTGCGTCGCGGTCCATGACGTCGAGGGAGGCTCCCACGAGGGGTGCAAGGTCCGTCTTGTTTATGATGAGGAGATCCGACCGCGTGATCCCCGGACCTCCCTTTCGCGGGATCTTGTCCCCTGCGGACACGTCGATGACATAGATCGTCAGGTCGGCGAGTTCAGGACTGAACGTCGCCGCGAGATTGTCGCCGCCGCTTTCTATGAAAACCAGTTCCAGCCCGGGAAAGCGCGACGCCATGTCCTCGACCGCGGCGAGGTTGATGCTGGCATCTTCCCGGATCGCCGTGTGGGGGCAGCCCCCGGTCTCGACGCCCATGATCCGGGCGGGGTCGAGAGCGCCCGAACGCGTCAGGAATTCGGCATCCTCGCGCGTGTAGATGTCGTTGGTGATGGCAGCGACATTGAAGCGCGTTCGCATCGCCTTGCAAAGGCGGTCCGTCAGCGCCGTCTTCCCGGACCCAACGGGACCGCCGATCCCCACGCGGAGCGGTCCGGCTTCGGAAGTCCGGGGATGCCGATCGGGGGCAAGGTCATTCATGATCGAAAGAGCCTCGTATAGAGTGTTTCGTGGTGTAGGGAGGCCAGCTCGACGCGCGGCGCCGCCGTCCCCAGATCGTCGAGATCCGTCGCCTGAGCGCGGGTGCAGATGCGGTCTATGACCGGTGCGAGGTCCGCCGTAACGATCTGCCCGTCGGTCTGGCCAAGCGGGACCAGCCTGACAGCCGCAGACACGAGGTTTGCCGCCGTGCCGTGAAGAAATGCGGCAAGTGCAGGCACCAGGGGCACGCCATGAACTGCAGCGGCAAGCCCCATAATTACGGGCTGAGCCATCGGACGGTCGGCATGTCGCTCAGCGAAGCTGTCCAGCAGCGTATGCGGCCAAGCCTTCCGCGTGACCGCAAGAAAGGCGCGGCCCTGCTGATGGCATTCCAAAGCGGTCTCCCTGCTCCCCCGAAAGGCCGCTGCCAGTTCGGCGAGCTCATCGACGGCGTCCTCGTCGTCCACACTGCGCCAGCTATGGGCAAACAGCACCGCATCCACCCAGCCGCTGCCATGTTCGATGACCGCCCTGATGTAGCTCGCCGCGTCCTCCGCAGACGCTATTTCGCCAGTTTCGACAGCCGTTTCGAGGCCGTGACTGTAGGTAAAGGCGCCGACCGGATAAGCCGGAGACGTCCACGCAAGCAGGCGGTGAAGAGCAGCGTCAGTGCGCATGGGCCGCCTCTCCGTGACCGTGGTGGCCATGCGAATGGGAGCCGCCGTGCCCGGCATAGGCACCGGGCTCCGGCGCAAAGGGTCCATCCAGCTCATCGACGGCTGCACCAAGGCCGCGCAGCATCGCGGCGATGACGTGATCGTAGCGCAGCCGGATACGGTCGGCGTGAATTTCTGCAGGCAAATGCCTGTTGCCGACATGCCAGGCCAGCCGCGCGAGTTCACGCGGCGAGCCCGCCCGCGCATCCATGACTCGTTCCGCCGCAGCAGCCACCGCGACCAGGCGACCATCGTTTAGAAGCAACGCGTCGCCATGTTCCAGTATGGCCGCTTTTGGCAGATCAAGCAGGAAGCTGAGCCCGTCTCGTCCTTGCAGGCGAATACGCCGACGGTGCCGATCATCGAACTCCAGTTCGACGACGTCTGCTGGCGTACCGCTCCAGTTTGACACTTTCCTTACCTCTATCGCACGTGCTCCCGTCATGTCCGAAGCCATGTCAGAACAGGAAGTAGCGCTGCGCAAAGGGCAGCTCCTCGGCAGGTTCGCAGGTCAGCAGTTCGCCGTCTGCCCGGACCTCGTAGGTTTCCGGATCAACCTCAATGTGCGGCATCGCATCATTGCGTATCATCGATGATTTCCCCACTCCCGAACGAACATTGTGCACCGCAACAAGATCGCGTTCAAGGTGGAACATGTCCGAAACATCCGCCTTGACGCCGGCCTGCGAGACGAAATGGACCGCGCTTTCCACGCCCGCCCGGCCGAACTGTCCGAACATAGGACGGTAGTGAACCGGTTGCGGTGTGGGGATACTGGCATTCGGGTCGCCCATCGGCGCTGCCGAGATGCTCCCCCCCTTAAGGATCAGCGACGGTTTCACGGCGAAGAAGGCCGGCTTCCACAGCACCAAGTCGGCAAGCTTACCGACTTCCACGGACCCTACATGCTGAGAAAAGCCATGCGCGATCGCGGGGTTGATCGTGTACTTCGCGATGTACCGCTTCACGCGCTCATTGTCGGCCTCCGCATCGTCGCCGGCGAGAGCGCCGCGCTGCCGCTTCATCTTGTCCGCGGTCTGCCAGCAGCGAAGGATCGTCTCGCCGACGCGGCCCATTGCCTGGCTATCCGACGCCATCATGGAAAAGGCACCGAGGTCGTGGAGGATGTCCTCGGCCGCGATCGTCTCCTTGCGGATGCGGCTTTCCGCAAAAGCCACGTCTTCTGGAATTTTCGGATCGAGGTGATGGCACACCATGAGCATGTCGAGATGCTCTTCCAGCGTGTTCACGGTGTAGGGCCGGGTCGGGTTCGTCGATGACGGCAGGATATTGGGAAGCCCGGCGACGCGAATGATGTCGGGCGCGTGGCCGCCGCCCGCACCCTCCGTATGAAAAGCGTGAATGGTCCGACCGCCGATCGCCTCGATCGTGCTCTCGACAAAGCCGCTCTCGTTCAGCGTGTCGGTATGGATGGTGGCCTGAATGTCCATTTCGTCGCAGACATCGAGGCAGGTGCGGATGCTCGACGGGGTTGTGCCCCAGTCCTCGTGCAGTTTCATTCCGCACACACCGGCACGTGCCATTTCCCGCAGGGGCTCCGGGCTGCTGGCGTTGCCCTTGCCGTAGAGACCGAAATTGACGGGCAGGCTTTCCACCGCCTGCAACATGCGCCCGATATGCCAGGGACCGGGCGTGCAGGTCGTGGCAAGCGAGCCATGCGCCGGACCGGTGCCGCCACCCAGAAGCGTCGTGAAGCCCGCCGTCAGCGCCTCCTCGACCTGCTGCGGACAGATTGCATGGATATGGGCGTCGACGCCTCCGGCCGTCAGAATGCTGCCTTCGCCGCCGATGATTTCCGTGCCCGGGCCAATGACGATATCGACGCCCGGCTGCGTATCCGGATTGCCGGCCTTGCCAATACCGGAGATGCGGCCGTTCGAAATCGCGACATCGGCCTTTACGATGCCCCAATGATCGACGATCAGGGCATTCGTGATCACCGTGTCCGCGGCGCCCTCCGCATTCGACAACTGCGACTGGCCCATCCCGTCTCGGATCACCTTTCCGCCGCCGAATTTCACCTCTTCGCCATAAGTCGTACGATCGTCCTCGACACGGATGACCAGACTTGAATCACCAAGCCGCACCCGGTCGCCCGTGGTCGGCCCGTACATGTCCGCATAGGCGGCGCGGTCGAGTCTCACAGGCATCTGCTAGACCTCCCCCATCACGTCGCCGCGAAAGCCGATGACCCGCCGGGCGCCCGCATAGGGAACGAGCGCCACCTCGCGCTCCTGCCCGGGTTCGAAACGAATGGCGGTGCCCGCAGGTATGTCGAGCCGCATCCCGCGAGCGGCCTGGCGATCAAACTTCAGGGCGGGGTTCGTTTCCGCGAAATGATAGTGGCTGCCGACCTGTACCGGCCGGTCGCCGCTGTTCGCTACGGTCAGGCGGACGGCCTCGCGGCCTCTGTTCAGCTCGATATCGCCATCAGCGGGAAAGAGTTCGCCGGGAATCAACGGATCGGCCTGTGTACGGTGACCAGTTTCGTCCCGTCCGGGAACGTCGCCTCCACCTGGATCTCGTCGATCATCTCGGGAATGCCGTCCATGACCTGGTCGCGCGTCAAGACGGCGCCGCCGCTTTCCATCAGATCGGCCACGTTTCGCCCGTCCCGCGCCCCCTCGACGACATGATCGGCGATCAGCGCAACCGCTTCCGGATGGTTCAGCTTCACGCCGCGTTCCAGCCGCCGCCGTGCGACGCTAGCCGCCATCGCCACGAGCAGCTTGTCCTTCTCGCGCGGGGTCAGTTGCATGTCAGCATGTCCACACTGCAGGCATCCGCGCAGGCCGGTCGAAGGCCGCCGCGCGAAGGGCGCTCGCCGCGCGCATCAGGTCCGCTTTCATCCGTACCGGCTTCTCGTCCAGCAGCCGCGCGATCAGCAGCCCGTTCACGATCGTGGCGCCGCCGCGGCCGTCCGGGAGGGTATCCCGCACGACCGAAAGCTGGGAGTCGGCGTCGGGTCCCGCGTAGAGAAGGGTCGCCAGCGCTTGTCCGGAGCCGCACAGGAACCGTGCTTGCCGGTCTGCCAGTCCCGCCCCTTCCAGATGAAGAGCATCGGCCCAGACGAGGCGCCCGTCGCGGCGAATTCTCCATGCGTCATGGACCAGACCGCGAGTGAAAGTCTCCCCCATCGCGCCGCGTCCCAGCACCAGGGACTCCGCTGCAAGGAGCCGTGCATCGCCGGCCAGGTCCGCGGTCACCCGTCGCCGGAACCTTGTCCGGTCGAAGGCAATAGCTTCCTGCGCCAGCCATTCCGCGCGGCCGCCTGCCGCGATTCTGATATTGGTTTCGATGCGGATATCGGCATCGTCGGGAAGCACGCGGTACAGCTTCTCGGCTGCCTGGGTCGTCACGGTGCCCGCCGCCCCGGCATCGACGTCGATATCGAACCGTACGCGGTCGCCGCCGGTCAGACCGCCGCTTGTGGTGATCGATACGGCCTCCGGCCAGGCGCTGTCTGCGGTGCGAGGAAACAACAGGCGGCAGGGTGCTCTCTGATAGAGACCGCTGACGCCCTCTTTCCCGAAACGAACGCGGGAGTGACCATCGACTCGCTGATGCGCGAAAGTCCTGCATGCCGACACCGCTTGCGCCGGAAGTAGCTCGTTCCCCTGGATCGTCGCCGTCCCCATACACTATGCTGTGGGCAATTCGCCCCGCGCCGGCCCATGGGGCGTTTGACGTAATGACCCGTGACCACGTGACGCTGCCGCGTCGGCTCAGGGTTCGAGGATCGCGCCCTTGCGGTCGGTGGCATAGCTGGGATCGACAGCCTCGCGATCCTCGTCTGCGCTGGCTTCCCCGGCGCCTGGCTGCATATGCTCGGTCGTCAGGTCGCTGAGGAAGCCAACCTGCGTGATCCCCTCTTTTCGCATGGCCACGCCCGTCAGACAGGCGTGAACGATGAAATTGGCATTCATCGCTGTGCGGTAGGTGGGATCCAGAAGCGGTGCGACCTCGACGATCTCGAAGCCGACGAGTTCGTTTTCCGCGCACAGGCGGCGAACGATGGGAATGGCTTCCCGCATCGTCAGGCCGCCGGGGACGGGCGTTCCGGTTCCCGGGACAAAAGCCGGGTCGAGCACATCGACGTCGAAGGAAATATAAATGGCCTTGCCGCTGTCGCGCGCTTCGCGAAGCGCGTCCTCCATTACGGTCTCCCAGCCCTTTTTCTCGACCTCCGGCATGGTGTGGTAGCGCATGCCGTTGTTGCGCATCCATTCGAAGCCTTCGGCTCCCGGCCAAGGCCCGCGAAGGCCGACCTGGATATAGTTGCGCGGATCGACATGCCCCTCCTTCACAGCGCGGTACACCGGCTGGCCGTGCGTAATGTAGTGCTTCCCGCCCTTGCCCGCGTCATAGTGGGAATCGAAGTGAACGACGCCGAAGCTCTTCTTGCCGTGCACGTCGGCCAGTCCGGCAATGTCGGAATATTCCAGACTGTGATCGCCGCCGACGATGAACGGAATCGCCCCGGTTTCCGCGATCTCCGCCACCCGCTCCCTGACATGATGCATGCTCAGTTCGGTCGACATGTTGTCGATGGCGATGTCGCCATAGTCGACGATGTTCAGCACTTCGCTGGGATCGACCATCGTGTACATGTCGACGCCGCCCATGCCGAAGACCTCCCGCATGCGTGACGGAGCGTGCTTCGCCCCGCGCATCCCGGAGCCCATGTCGAGCGGCGCTCCGACAATCGCGACGTCGATCTCGCCGGCCACCAGGTCTTCGGGATAGACGGCGACGGGTGCCCCGGCGAAGGTGTTTATGCCGCCGCGCCCGCCTGCATAGTAGCTGAGGTTGATCGGCCCCGGTTCGCGGTAGGGATCCATTCCTTTGGGACGGCGGACCTTCCACGAATTGAACCGGTCGGACTCCGTGTTCAGCGGAATCGACGCCATGTCCGTTTCGGGGTCGAATTTCGACTCTTCCGCGATCGTCATCATGCCTTCGACATAGGCAGCGATCTGCTCGGCATTCTTTGTCCTCAAACGCCGGACAAGGCCCTTGTTGTCTCCACCGTCGAGGCGCTTAACAAGGAACTCGCGCTGTTCCGCCGTCAGCTCCGAAGAGCGGCTTTCCAGCCAGTCCGGCAGGGCATCGACCTGCGCAACAGCGCCAAAGGTCGCCCCGACGATTCCGGCCCCGAGAAGCAGCCCGGCCGCGCGCGATAGAAACATGTGATCCCCCTTCGCTCCCTGAGCCTCCCCGTGCTGGAGCGGCAGGCCGCAGCCGGCCATGGGGCGAACGACGTAGCGCGAGGCGCCGGTGCGCGGACGTCAGTTTACGTCAAACGCCCCAGTGTCGCCGCCCCCTCCCCGGCTATCGTTCGGTAACAGGGTTCCGGGCTATTCGTGGTGCGCGAACGCAGAGCGGACATGGGCGGACATGGGCGGACACGGGCAGACTTGGGCGGACAGGGGGAAGTGCTTTGGGGGCTCGATCAATTCCACGCCTGACGGCCGTACTGGCGGCCGGACTTGCAAGCGCAGCCTTCCAGAATGCGCCGCCTCCTGTTCTCGAAGCGGAGACGAGCGGTACACTTACCCTTCCGGACCGTACGGATCACTGGCTTTATATCGCCGGAAATCGCGGCAGTTTCACCATCGTCGACACGGATGAGGGAAAGGTCCTCGGTACGATTCATGGCGGCCGGGCTCCAGTGCTCGCGCTCTCGCCTGACGACGAGGAATATTATGTCTCGGAAAGCTACTGGGCGAAGGAGAACCGCGGCGAGCGGTTCGACATGGTCACGGTCTACGACGCGCGCACCCTGGAACTGACCGAGGAGATCGAGCTGCCCGGACGGTTGATCGCCTCCGGGCGCATTCCCTTCTTCTCGACGAGCGCTGATGGCAGCCTTGGCTATGTCTTCAACCTCGAGCCAGCCTCGTCGGTCCAAGTCGTCGATCTGGACGGCAAGCGCTTCCTGAACACGGTCGAAATTCCCGGCTGCGGGCTGATTTTCCCGTTCGGAGACGACGGGTTTGCCTCGCTATGCGCCGACGGAGCGCTCGCCACGGTGATGCTCGACGACGCAGGCGCGGGCAGCATGGTGACATCCGCTCCCTTCTTCGATGCGGAGAACGACCCGGTTTTCGAAGAGAGCCCGGTCGATCGCCGAACCGGCGAGGCGCTGTTCATTACCTATTCCGGCCAGGTGAACCCGGTCATGCTCGGCGCCGAGCCTCAGTTCGCGGAGCCGTGGAGCATTCAGCGCGCTGCCGGACTATCCGCCGCAGAAGCCGATGTGGAGCAGGAGACATGGCGGCCGGGCGGGCGCCGGCCTTTCGCCGTTCACCGGGACAGCGGCATGCTCTTCGTCCTGATGCATACGGGCACGCACTGGACGCAGAAGGAGCACGGGATCGAAGTCTGGGCGATCGATACCCATACGAAGGACCTGAAGGGGCGCTTCGACCTGCCAACGTCGGGCCGCGCCATTGCGGTCAGTCAGGACGACGATCCGCTTCTCTACGTCTCGGGCGACGGCGGCTGGTTGTGGATCATGGACCCGGACACGGGAAAGATCGTCCGCCAAATGCCCGAAATGGGCAGGGCCGGCATGATGCTCGTCCCGGGCTTCTGAAATGAATAGTTCCGCCGAGATTTTCGCCCTTCTCCTGTCGGCCTTGAGCTACGTTCTCGCTCTGATGCTTTTGGTCGCCGCCGCGGAGAAGCTTCTCGCCTGGCCGGCCTGGCAGTCGGCGCTGGCCGCCTACCGTCTGGTTCCAGGAGCCATCTTTCCCGTCGCCGCCTTTGTCATACCGGCAACCGAAGCCGCAGCAGCCGTCTCGCTCATGACCGGCGCACGGCCGGCAGGACCTGCAGCGGGCGCCGCACTCATGCTGCTCTACGCAGCCGCCATGGCGATAAACCTGAAGCGGGGGCGAATTGATCTGGATTGCGGCTGCAACCCTGCGGGCCGCGCCAAACCCATCGCCTGGGGCCTCGTAGGCCGCAACCTGGCTCTCGCCGGGCTGTTCGGTCTCGCCGCGCTCCCGCTTCCGAGCGTCGGCCCCTGGGGACACATGCTCGCTGCGGCCTCCGCCCTCGCCGCGTTCGCGGCGATCAGGACAGCCGCGTTCCTCGCCGATCTTGCGCCGCCAACCGCCACGAAAGGCCCTGCCTGATGCTGGTCGCCTCCAATTTCCTGCTTTGGATCGTTTTGCTGTTGCTCGTCGTCGCGGTGGCCGCTCTCGCGCGGCAGATCGGCGTCCTGCACGAACGCATCGCGCCGATGGGGGCGCTTGTCGCCGACGGCGGACCAAGGCCCGGCGATCTGGCACCGCCCGTCACGGCAAGAACGATCGACGGTCAGGTGGTCACGATCGGCACCCCCAACGATCTCGGTCAGTCGCTCCTCCTGCTGTTCGTCGCTCCCGACTGTCCGATCTGCAAGAAGATCATTCCGATCGCGATGGTCACCGCGCGGGCCGAAAAGCTGAAGCTGATCTTCGTCGGCGACGGCGAGCAGACGGATTATCTCGCCATGCGCGAGCGCTTTCGGATGACCGGATACGACTTCCTGAATTCGGCCGAAGTCGGCCTCGCCTACCATATCGGGAAGCTGCCTTCGGCCGTTCTGATCCGGCCCGACGGCACCATCGCCGCAAAGGGTCTCGTGAATAGCCGCGAGCATTTGGAGAGCCTGGCAGTCGCAAATGAAATGGGTCACGCGTCGGCGCAGGCATATCTGCGCAGTGGCGCGGCGTCGTAAGGGGGACCGTTATGCACAGACCATCGCCGCTGGACCGCGCCAGTGAACGTCTGACCCGCGGACTCGCCAGCAACACGTCGCGGCGCAGCCTTCTGTCGCGTCTCGGACTCGCCCTGGCTGCGGCGCCGGCATTTCCGCTGCTTCCCATAGACCGGAAGGCCCATGCGCAGACGCCGTCGCAGCCCTCGGAGGAAGTCCTCGACGAGTTCATGAAGAATGCGCAGACCGAGGACGATACCCAATGCAATTACTGGCGTTACTGCGCCATCGACGGCTCGCTTTGTACCTGTTGCGGAGGAACGTCATCTCAGTGCCCGCCAGGCACACAGCCCTCGCTGACCTCTTGGGTGGGAACGTGCCGCAATCCGGACGACGGGCGATCATATTTGATCGCCTATCGCGACTGCTGCGGCACCTCGGGCTGCGGCCGGTGCGGCTGTGACAATACGATCGAGGCAACGCCCGCCTATCGGCCGCATGGCAATAACGAGATCATCTGGTGCTTCGGAACCGACTCCATGCAGTATCACTGCTCGACCGGGGCGCTCGTCGGCGTCGCCGGCTGATGCTCGGACGCATTGCCGGGACTGCCGCGACCCTGATCAGCCTGATCTCGGTTACCGGCAGTTTTCCAGCTTACGCGCAGGAGGCGCCGAGCGCCTACACGCGCAATTGCCAGATGTGTCACCAGAGCGGCGCGAAGGGTGTGCCGGGCCTTTATCCAAGACTCGCGGGCAGGGCCGCAAAACTTGCCATGCACGCGGAGGGACGAAACTTCCTCCTGTCCGCAACTCTTTACGGTCAGACAGGAAAGATCACCGTCGATGGCCGGACGATCTCCGGTCTCATGCCCCCCTTCGCCCGCTTGAAGGACGAAGAGATAGCAGCGGTGCTGACCTATGTTTCCAGTCTGGAGGCCGATGAAGACACCGACCCGTTCACAGCGCAGGAGGTTGCGCAGGCTCGCAAGCAAGAGACGAACCCAAGCGGCGTCCATGCCCTACGCCAGGCGCTCTCGAAACAGGGCAGAGTTCCGCGATGAAGACGCGTACCGCAATCGTATCGCTCGCAGCACTTCTGGCGACGGTGCCGGGCGTCATGGCCGTCAAAGCAAAGGATCCGACCGTCAGCGGCGCCCCCGTCTTCGGTCCCGCGCAAACCCAGTTCGTCCTTCGGTGCGGCGGCTGTCACGGTACGCTCGGCGTATCGCCGCCTCATTCCGTCCCGGTCCTGCGCGGCAGCGCCGGCTGGTTTCTCTGTACCGCGGCGGGGCGCGACTATATCGCCCGGCTCCCCAACGTCGTGCGCGTACCGCTCAGCGACGAGGATCTTGCCGAAGTTCTGAACTTCGTGGCGTTCGAGCTCGGCGAAGGCTCGGTCCCCGCTGGCGCTGAGCGCTTTACTGCCGAGGAGGTCGCCCGGCAGCGCACACGGCCTCTCGGCGATGAACCCCTGATTGCTTACCGCGATAAGGTCGTCAGCGAGATGGTGGACCGGTGCGACGCGCCCGAACAGCTGCTGGTCTACGGCTCCGCAGACTAGCCGTCGCCTTCCCCCGGCCGGGCTTCAGATGGACCAGGGAAAACCCGCTACCCGCTCCACCATCCAGAAGGCCCCAAGCGCCCCGACGCCGTACAGCGCGGCCACGCGCACAGGTTGCAGAAATACCGCCTGCTTCAAGAGCGCCATGATGCCGACGACTGCGGCAACGAAGGCCAGCTGCCCGATTTCTACCCCTGCATTGAAGAAGACCAGGCCAGCGACCCGCTCTCCGGCTACCACGCCGAGCTCGCCGAGTGCACTTGCAAAACCCAGCCCGTGCAACAGCCCGAACAGCGTGACTACGGTCAGATTGCGCCCCATTCTCCCGGCATCGGCCCTTAGTCCATCGGACTTCAGGGCTTCACGCGCCATGAACGCGATCGACAGTGCGATCACGGCCTCGACGGGCGGAATGGGCACGTCCACGACTTCGAAGAAGGCGAGAGCAAGCGATACCGAGTGACCCAGCGTAAAAGCCGTTACCAGCCACAGCAGCTGGCGCCCCTGGGTCAGCAGGCAAAGGCACAGCACGAAGGCGAGGTGGTCCCAGCCCATCCAGATATGGATGACGCCCTGCCACGTGTAGTCGCGCGCGACCTCGTCCACGGGGCGCGGTTCGGCGGCAACTTCGCCCACGGGAACGGAAACACCCTCCGAGGTCCCTGCCAGCGAGCGCGAAACGCGGCTCCCCATCACGTTCGAGGAGAAGGTTGCGCCGTCGACCGACCAGGGGGTCTCGATCAAGTCGCCGGGACGAAGGCTGGTTTCGCAGTCCAGGATAAAGCCATAATGGGCGCGCGTCCCCATGGACTGGCGGCTCGAGGATTGCAGCGCGCACCCGTCGGGCCAGAGAGGCGATAGTTCGTTGTCGACCGCTTGCGGAATTTCGGCCGTGAACTCGTAGGTTCCCGCTTCTTCGCCGCGCGCCATCGTGAAATCTGCCGACCGGAATACGTCCGCCTGCGCAGGCACCGCTGACAGCATCAGAAACAGGGCGGAAACCACATATCTAAACATCGCTGCGCACCTCGAACTTCTCCTGCAATCGGGAAATCTCGCCATCGATGGCATCTTCGGTGCGCGACATCATCAGGTCCTGCCGGACCTGGTCCCGCACCCGGGCGAAGGGCAGTAGCCCGCGCTCGGCGCTGCCCGTCTTCAGGACGAAGTGCCAGCCGCGCGACGACCGGAGCGGGCCGGACCAGCGGTCCTCCTTCATGCGCGCCACCTCCTCCAGGAACGCTTGGCCGAAGATCCCGCGTACCATCGAATGGCCGTAATCGGGATAGGAACGACCGGTCCAAAGGTCGTCGCCGGCAACCGTGTCTCCGTCCTGAAGCGCCGCCAGGATCGCCTCGGGCTCGCGGGGTTCTTCCTCGAAGAAGACCTGGTCGAAACTGACTTCGGGCTCGCTCTCATACTGGTCGAGATGCTCGGCATAATAGTCCACGACCTCCTCGTCGCTCGGCTCCTGCGGCGCGCCCGCGATCAGGTACCGCATCTTGTCGACCATGCGCGATTTGATCTGGCTGTCGGTAAGGTAGATGCCGCGGTCGATCGCTTCGCGGAACAGTAGCTCGTCGGTCAGATAATCCTTCTTCAGGCGGGCGATGTCCTCCGGCTGGGCTTCACGTCCTGCAAGAAGCTCGAACTCTTCCACCAGCGCGGCTTCCACGGCTTCGGAATAGATCACCGGCTCGGAGGCACGGTCCTCGAGCCAGACGAAGATCAGGAAGGCCAGAGACCCGGCGGCCAAGAAGAGGGTGAGCGGATCGCGGCCCACCTTGCGCAGTCCGCTTCCCCGAAGAGCGACGTCGTTTGCCATGCTGTCCCCCACGGCTGCTCGCGCCGTTTCCTGCCATTCCCCGACGACACTACCGTCCGCGCGGGGGCGAAGTCAGCTACGTCAATTAACGCATAACCCGGGCGGGACCCCGCTACCTAGCCTTTCGGCATAGGCTCGGCTTTCCATGGGCTGGAAGCCGGCAGGACTTGGCAAGGGGGCAGGCTATGGCATTCCGATTTCGACAGAAATTCAAACGGTCTTCGGCTGTCTGGACTGCGGCGGCCCTCCTCGCCATTTCGGCCTGCTCCGGCGGGGAAGAGAGCGAGACTGCCGCCATATCCGAAGATGCCGTGAAAGTGGGCATTCTCCAGTCGCTCACCGGGACCATGGCCATCAGCGAGATCACGGTGAAAAACGCAACCGAACTCGCGATCGAACAGATCAACGACAATGGCGGCGTCCTTGGCCGGGAGATCGTCGCCGTCGTGGAGGACGGGGCCTCCGAACCGGCGACTTTTGCCCAGAAGGCACAGAAGCTGATCGAGGACGAGGAGGTGGCAACTGTGTTCGGCGGCTGGACGTCCGCCAGCCGCAAGGCGATGCTGCCGGTATTCGAACGGACCCAGAACCTGCTCTGGTACCCGGTCCAGTTCGAAGGCAACGAGTGCTCCCCGAACATCATGTATTCGGGCGCCCAGCCCAACCAGCAGATCCTGCCCGCCCTCGGCTGGGCCGAAGAGGAAGGATATGAGAGCTATTTCCTCGTCGGCTCGGATTATGTCTTCCCCCGCACGGCCAACCTCATCCTCAAGAAGCATCTGGAGGATCGCGGACTCGAGCTGGCTGGAGAAGCTTATGTCCCCCTCGGCGGGACCGACTTCAGCGGCGTGATCTCCCGCATCCGGTCCGCCGACCCGGACATCATCTTCAATACCTTGAACGGCGACAGCAATGTGGCCTTCTTCAAGCAGATGCAGGCTGCGGGCATGCCGCCGTCCGAACTTCCGGTCATGTCCTTCTCGATCGGAGAGCAGGAAGCGCAGGCCATGGGAACCGAGCTGGTCGAGGGCAGCTACGCGACCTGGAACTATTTCCAGTCGATGCCCGACGAGGCGAACCAGTCCTTCGTCGGCGCCTACCAGGAGGCCTATGGCGAGGATGCGGCCATCACCGATCCGATGGTTCACGGCTATCTGAACGTGTACGCCTGGAAGGCGGCGGTCGAGAAGGCCGGCAGCTTCGATCCCGCAGAGGTTCGCGAGGCCGCCAGGGACCTTGGCGGGATTCCGACCCCGATGGGCGAAGTGAATTTCGCCCCCAATGGCAGTCTCGTGCAGACGGCCTATGTCGGAAAACTGGGTTCTGACGGCCAGTTCGAAATCGTGTCCGATTCCGGCACACCCATCGATCCTCAGCCCTATGACCCGCTCGCCTTTCCCGATCAGAGCTGCGAGGTCTGAGGAGGCCGGAGGCGGCCAGCGGCATGGACGCGGCTCTACTTCTCAACCAGCTGTTCAATGGGATCAGCGTCGCGAGCATCTATCTGCTGGCAGCGCTCGGCCTGGCGCTTAGCTTCGGGCTGATGCGTGTCATCAACATGGCGCATGGCGAAATGCTGATGCTGGGCGGCTACCTCGCCTATCTGACGCTCATCTGGGTGCCGGGCGCTCCGGGCATTCTCCTCGCGATCCCCGTGGCCTTCGTCGGGGCGGCAGCGATGGGCGCGCTCATCCAGCTAAGCCTTATCCGCCGCCTGATGAATCGCCCCCTCGATACGCTGCTGGCGACGTGGGGCGTCAGCCTGATCCTGCAGCAGGCGGCGCGCGACATATTCGGCGCCATCGGCGTCGAGGTCCGCGCACCCGACTGGCTCAATGACAGCCTGCAGTTCGGCGCTGTCGTCATTCCGTCCGCCCGCCTGTTCATCATTCTGGTGACCATCCTCGTTCTCGGCGCGCTTGCCCTCCTCATTCGGCGCACGCGGATCGGCCTGACGGTCCGCGCGGTCAACCAGGACCGCATGATGGCGGGCGCAACCGGTATCGACGCCGGCAGGGTCGACCTCGTCGTCTTCGCTCTAGGAACAGGCATTGCCGGCCTGGCCGGCGTCGTTCTCGCCCTGCTGGGTCCGGTCACCCCTAGCGTCGGCCAGAGTTACATCGTTCCCGCCTTTCTCGTCGTTATCATGGGCGGCCTCGGCAGCGTTCTCGGAACGACGGTAGCGGCACTCCTCCTCGGCCTTTTCTCGGCGCTCGCGCAGACCGTGGTGGATGTCAGCGCCGCCCAGATGCTGCTGCTCCTGTTCGTCATCATCTTCATCCAGGTCAGGCCGCAGGGCGTCATATCCATCCGCTCTCGCGCACTCGATGAGTGACGCCGTGACGTCGCAGGTTCCGGCTGCGGATGGAGACCGCGCCTGGCGCCGCCGGGCAATGGCGCTTCTTCCCTGGTTGCTGCTCGCGCTAGGCGCAGCAGCCCCCTTCTATCTCTCGGGATATAATCTCAGTCTGCTCGGCCGGTTCATGGCATTCGGCATCCTGGCCATGGGCATCGTACTCATCTGGGGCCATGGCGGCATTCTCAGCCTGGGCCAGGGCGTATTCTTCGGCATCGGTGCCTACGCCATGGCCATGCACATGAAGCTTGCAGCCGCCGGCGACGGGCAGCTTCCCGACTTCATGATGTGGAGCGGACGGGAGGCGCTGCCATGGTGGTGGGAGCCGTTTGCCAGCCCGGTCTTCGCCATACTCGCAGTCTTCCTTCTGCCCGCGCTTCTGGCGGCGCTGTTCTCATGGCTCGTGTTCTACCGGCGCGTCAGCGGCGTCTATTTCGCACTTATCACCCAGGCACTCGCCCTTGCCTTTGCGACGCTGCTGATCAGCCGGCAGGACGTGACGGGTGGCTTCAACGGCCTGACGAACTTCCCGTCGCTCTTCGGCCTCTCGCTTGCCGACCAGACAGTCCGGGATGGCCTCTATTGGACGACTCTGGCCCTGGCCGCACTTGGCTATGCCGGGCTTCGCTGGCTTCTGGCGACGCGGTTCGGCAACCTCCTGCGGGCGGCGCGCGACGCGGAGAACCGCATTCGGTTTCTCGGCTACAACCCGGTCCCGTTCAAGGTCGTGGCATTTGCCATTGCCGGGATGCTTGCGGGAGTGGGCGGTGCCCTCTTCACGATGCACGCGGGCAATATATCTCCGGCACTCGTCGGAGTGGTGCCTTCGATCGAAATGGTGATCTGGGCTGCGGTCGGCGGGCGGTACAGTCTGGCGGGGGCTCTGGTTGCCGCAGTAGCGCTCAACATTCTACGCGACAGCGTGTCGTCGGCCTTCCCTGAGCTCTGGCTCTACCTGATCGGCCTGGTCTTCATCCTCACGGTCACGCTGCTTCCGAACGGCGTAGCAGGCCTCGCACGGCGCGTATCCAGGCGATGAGCGGGCCTCTCTTACTCGCCGTCGACGGCATCACCGTGGACTTCGACGGCTTCAAGGCGCTCGATACCTTCAGCATGACTCTCGACAAGGGAGAAACGCGCGTCGTCATAGGGCCGAACGGTGCCGGCAAATCGACGCTCTGCGACGCCATCATCGGCCGGGTTCGTCCCGCGGCGGGCCGCGTCCTGTTCAGGGGAGAGGACCTGACCGGACTATCAGAACAGGCAATCGTTGAGCGCGGCATCTGCCGCAAGTTCCAAGCTCCCGGAATTCTTGCCGGGATCACCGCGCGGGAGAATGTTGCCCTGGCGGCGCGGCGCGACCGGTCATGGTGGCAGGCATTCGGCAAAGGCATCCCCGCAGAGGAGCAGGCTTCCGTGGACGCCGTCCTAGAGCGTGTCGGCCTGGCCGACCGTGCCGAGGTCAAAGCCGGCGAGCTTGCCCATGGGGAAAAGCAGTGGCTGGAGATCGGCATGGTTCTGGCGACGGGAGCCGAACTCGTTCTTCTCGATGAACCTACGGCCGGAATGGGTCCGGCCGAAACCAGCAGGACTGCCGAGCTCATCCGCGACCTCGGCGACACGCGCAGCGTCATTGTCATCGATCACGATATGAGCTTCGTGGAGCAGCTGGCCGCCCCGGTCACCGTCATGCATCAGGGACGGTTTCTCAAACAGGGCTCCGTGGAAGCGGTCAGAGCAGACCCCGAAGTCATCTCCGTCTATCTCGGTCATTCGGCATGAGCGCGGACCTGCTCGAACTTCGCGGTCTCAGCAGCGGCTATGAGGGCAGCCGAGTCCTGTGGGACATCGACCTTGCCGTCGCGGGGCAAGACATCCTCGCCCTTATCGGCCGCAATGGCGTCGGCAAAACGACACTTCTGAAGACGATCGTTGGCGTGCAGGCTGCCAGCGGCGGACAGATTCTGCTTGGCGGTCAGGACATGACCGCCCTGCCCTCCCACCGCCGTGCCCGCGCCGGAATAGGCTATGTGCCGCAGGGCCGGCACATCTTTCCTCATCTCAGCGTGGCTGAGAATCTGGACGCGGGTCTTAGCGCATGCGGAACCCGCACCCGCGGACGGCGGGTGCCAGACTATATCTTCGACCTTTTCCCGAAACTGCATGAGGTCCGGGACCGAAAAGGGGGCTTTCTTTCCGGGGGCGAGCAGCAGCAGCTTGCCATCGGACGCGCGCTTGCGGGGGCGCCCCGTCTCCTGCTCCTCGACGAGCCGACCGAGGGCATCCAGCCGAATGTCGTCGACCAGATCGAGCAAGCCTTGCGCCATGCCGCCCGAGAGCTTTCGCTCACAATCGTCGTCGTGGAACAGTATCTTGAGTTCGTCTGGCGGTTCGCCAACCGATTTGCGGCGATGAGGGACGGACGAATTGTGAAGGAAGGTAAGACTTCGGAATCAAAAGCCAGTGATGTCGCTGCCTTCGTCAGCATTTGAGTTTATAACGGCACCGAATCGAAACGCACGGTACGGCCTAAAATTTTCCTAGCAAAGTGCAATATTTGTGAATGTTCTTTCGGCCCAACTTGTCATCTTGGAACAAGGAGGGCTAGGGATATGCAACAAACTACTCAGCGATACGATCTGCGGGGGCGTGCGCAGGCGCATTTGGCCAAAGCGGAAGCTGCAGAGCTGCCGAAGTGCCGTGAAATTCACCTCGAACTTGCAGAGCATCTTTTTCTCGTGGCGCAGGGGTTGTCGCACGACGAGGCCATCGCGCGTTTGAAGTCCAAACAGGGAAAGCGACTCGCCGCCTCGTCTTAGGATCGCTACAGTCCCATCCATGGCAGATGAAGATCCGAGCGGGGCCGCGGCACCGGATCGTGCCCCGGCACACTCGACGGGACCGAAATTTCCAGTCGTCGCCGTAGGTGCATCCGCCGGGGGCGTGGAAGCGCTCAGAGACTTCTTTTCGGCTATTCCACCGGACATCGGGGCGGCCTTCGTGGTTCTGCAGCATCTTGCACCCGACCATGAAAGCCGCTTGTCCGACATTCTCGGACGCGTCTCCTCCATTCCGGTGGAGGACGCCGAGGATGGGCAGGCGATCTGCATCGACCATGTTTACGTCCTTCCCCCCGACAAGGCGCTGACCATTGTCGACAGCGGCCTGTTCATCGAGCCGCGCGACGGACCGGACAACAAGCGCCTTGTCATAGATCATTTCATGCGCTCCCTGGCGACCGTGCTGGGCCCCCGTGCCGTCGGGGTAGTTCTGTCCGGCACCGGAAGCGACGGGTCACTTGGCCTTCGCGAGATCCGCGCCGAGGGGGGGCTGACAGCTGCCCAATCGCCCGAGACGGCGCTCTACGACGGCATGCCTGCGAGTGCGGTCGCCATGGGCACGGTCGACTTCGTAGGGCCGATCGCTGCGATCGCCGACAGGATCGTGTCCTTCGCCAAGGATCATCGCGACGGGAATGGCGAGCATTCCATTTCGACGAACGATCTCAATTCCATCACGGCTCTGCTGCGCGCCCGCGCGGGGCTCGACTTCTCCTCTTACAAACGCGGGACAATCGAGCGCCGCGTACTACGCAGGCTCAGCCTTCTGAGATTTACGGATATGGGCGACTATCTCGCCTATCTGCGCTCGACCCCACCTGAGCTACAACAGCTTGCCGGCGACCTTCTGATCAATGTGACCGGCTTCTTCCGGGACCCCGAGGTCTGGACGGCCGTACGAGAGAGGGCCATCGATCCGATGGTCTCGAAGGCCGACCCTGCCGAGCATATTCGCATCTGGGTACCGGCAGCGTCTACCGGCGAAGAGGCGTTTACGCTCGCTATCCTCCTTGACGAGGCCTGCCGACGGCAAAACAAGGAGGGGCTCAGCTGGCAGATTTTCGCCACCGATGTCGATGCGGAGGCGGTGGCAACGGCGCGCCATGGCGCTTATCCCACAGCCATAGAGCAGGACCTGACTCCGGAACGGCTGAAGCGCTACTTCACCTCAGAAGGGAAGGGATATCGCGTAGCGAAGCGGCTGCGGGAACGTGTCGTCTTCGCCGAACATAATCTTCTCTCCGACCCGCCCTTCAGCCGCCTGTCGATGGTGTCCTGCCGCAACCTGCTTATCTACCTCAGTAACACGACGCAGGCGCGGCTGTTCGACGTGTTTCACTTCGGACTGGAGGACGACGGCTTCCTGCTTCTGGGCACATCGGAAACGACGTCGCAGCGACAGAAGCTGTTCAAGACCGTCGACCAGAAAGCGCATCTCTATCAACGCAAGCAAGGACCGGGCCGCGCAAGCCAGCTGACGTCCCATCCGGCGGGTGGTGGCGGCCGGATCGCGCGGCCAACTCAGAGCTATCAAGGTGAATTTGGCAGGCCGCGGACAGCCAATATCGGCGAGGCGACCCGCCGCGGACTTCTGCGCCGTTACTCTCCCCCGGCGGCAGCGGTTTCGGCAGATGGCGACGTGGCGTATTTTCACGGCGACGTACGCGACTTCCTGATCGTTCCGGAAGGTGAGCCGACGCAAAATCTGGTTCACCTGCTGCCGGCAGGACTTCGGCGGCGTTTTACGGAAGCGATTTCTGCCGCGGAAGACAGCCGAGACGGCAGGGCCGAAGTGAGCGGCGTTCGCCGGGGTGACGAGCAACCCTACCGGATCGAGATCGAGCGGCTTCGCGAAACGAGCGACCCGGCGTTATTCCTCTGTGCCTTCATCCAGGAAAGCTTCGGCGAGCCGGAGATCGAGCGGCCTGGAAAGCAGGACCCTGCCAATGACGACGACGAATATCTGGGCCGGCTGGAGCATGAACTCCTCGTCGTAAAGGAAGACCTTCAAACGACTGTCGAGGAGCTGGAGACCAGCAACGAAGAACTGAAGGCCGCGAACGAGGAATCCACAGCCGCAAACGAAGAGCTTCAATCAACGAACGAAGAACTGGAAACCTCTCGCGAAGAACTTCAGTCGCTCAACGAAGAACTTGTAACTGTAAATAGTCAGCTGGAAGAAAAGGTTCGCGAAGTCGAAAGCACGACGAACGACCTGGAAAACCTTCTCAACAGCACGCGGCTTGCCGTTCTGTTCCTGGACGTGGAACATAGGATCCGCAGTTTCACACCGGCGTCCGATGCCGTCGTCGAGCTTCGCGACGGCGATGTCGGGCGTCCGCTGGCAGACCTGAAAATGAAGGTGGAGGACGAGCAGCTCTACCAAGATATCGAAAAGGTTCTGTCGCAGCTGACACCGATGGAACGGGAAGTGGCGGCTCTGAACGGCGACGCCTGGTTCCTGCGCCGTATCCAGCCCTATCGCGGGGCCCAGGATCGCATTGAGGGCGTCGTGATCACCTATAACGACATCACCAACATGGCACTGGCCACCCGCCAACTGGCGCTACGGGAGCGGCAGCAGTCGGCCATAGCCGAGATGGGCGAAGCTGCGCTTCTGGCCCGCTCGATGGAGGACCTTTACCCCGGTCTGCTTCGTCCTTTGCACCGCCTGTTCGAAGCCGACGGGGTCAAGATCCTTCGCCTCTCCGAAGATGGCCACGAATTTACGCTCGTCGCCGGTATCGGATGGGACCCCGCGGATATCGGCCATGCGACGGTAGTGAACTCTCCGGAAACGCAAGCGGGATACACAGCCCGCCATGGTCCGGTCGCGACTGAAGATGTCACCGAGGACAAGCGGTTCGGGCCACCGGAACTCTTAAAGCGGTACAATCTTCGCGCAGGCCTCAGCGCGCCGATCCTGATCGATGGTCGTGCCTGGGGTGTTGTCGGCGCCCATTCGCGGCAGCGGGAGCGGTACAATGGAGACGATCTGAACGTCATCCGCTCGGCTGCGAATATTTTAGCGGTCGCGATTGGTCAGATCACGCGTGAACGCACAGCTGTCGAAGAGAAGGTGCGTCGCGATCTCGCTTTCCGGGCCGCGGATCTGGCGTTCTGGCGGCACATTCCGGAAACCGACGAGGCCGAATGGGATCGGAAACTACCGGAACTTCTCGGCCAGGACCCAGAAACCTTCTCCGCGAGCGGGAACGGCTTTTTCTCGGCGGTCCATCCCGATGACGTCAGCCCGGTTCGCGAAGCGTACACGCGTACGGTCGATCGCGGCGAACCGTTCGAAATGGAATTCCGCATCGTCCTGCCATCCGGGAACATCCGTTGGATTGCCGGGCGCGGCGCCCGCATCCCGGGCAGCGACCCGCTGGAAATCATGGGGGTGAATTTCGACGTCACCGACCGGCGCAAGCAGGAGGAGCGCCAGGACCTGATCATGCGGGAACTGGATCACCGCGTGAAGAACATGCTGTCGGTCATCGTTTCAGTCGCCCAGATTTCCTCGCGCCAGCAGACGGACCTGCAGTCGTTCGTCGAGACCTTCACCCAGCGCGTTCAGGCCATGGCGAAGGCGCACAGCCTGATCAGCGAAGGGAAATGGGACGGAGTCGATCTCGCCGAGTTGCTGGAGACCGAGCTTGGCCAGTACGAGCAGCGCCAAGGTGCCAACATACTTATTTCAGGCGCGCGTGCTTCGCTGACACCCGAGGCGGCGCAAAGCCTTTCTCTCGCGGTTCATGAGCTGGCTACAAATGCCGCCAAATATGGGGCGCTGTCGGTGCCCGAGGGACAGCTCCGGGTCCGCTGGCATCACGACCCTCGCGCTGCCACGCTGGTTCTCGACTGGCGCGAGCGGGGCGGCCCCCCGGTTAAGAAACCAAGGAAGAAGGGCTTCGGCTCCCGGGTAATCGACCGTATCGCCTCCAGCCAGCTCGGCGCGGACATCGAGCAGGACTTCCAGAAAGAGGGGCTGTGCGTGACGATCACCATGCCCGATCATCATCTCTCGGTCCCCCCGACAAGTGGCCGGCAGCAGGTTGAACTGGGCGGCGAGGACGGGGGTCTCTTGCCGGACCTGAAGGGCCGGAAGGTGATGGTCCTCGATGACGAATGGCTGATCGCGGAGAACAACTCAGCTATCCTGATTGACGCGGGATGCGACGTGGTGGGACCGATTACGAACCTTCCCGAGGCCGAAGCCCATCTCGACGACGATCTCGACGCAGCCGTTCTCGACGTGAACATCGCCGGGCAAACGAGCCTCGATCTCGCGCGAAAGCTGCATGACAAGGGTGTGCCCTTCCTGTTCGTGTCCGGCTATCGCAACCTGGTGGAGAAAGACATCGACGCGCCCATTCTCGCCAAGCCGGTCGTCGAAAGCGACCTCCTCTCCTGCCTGAGAAAGATCATCAAAGGGGCTGAGGATGACCAAGGCTGAACAGCGGCACGACCTCGTTGTGATCGGAGGCTCCGCCGGAGCGGTTCCCGTATTGGTGAAGATCCTAGAGCGATTGCCCGAAGATTTCCCCGCTCCGATCCTCGTGGTGCTGCACCGCTCGGGCCGCGCGTCACATCTGGAAAACATCCTGGCGCGGTCGAGCAGGCTAGCCTGCTGTCAGGCGGAAGACGCGCTGCCGCTGGAGCGGGGGCGCGTCTATCTTGCCCCGAACAACCAGCATCTCCTCGTGGGTTCGGATCATGTGCACCTTAGCCGGGGCCCTCGCGAAAACGGCTTTCGCCCCTCGATCGACCCGCTTTTCCGCTCAGCTGCGGTAACGGCGGGAAACCGCAGCCTCGGTGTCATTCTGTCGGGCCTTCTCGACGACGGAGCATCGGGCGCGCGGGCGCTGAAGCTGGTGAATGGCAGGATCGCCGTGCAGGACCCGGCAGAAACCGACTATCCCGACCTTCCCCGCGCCGCCATCAGCGCCGTCGGCGAACCCGACTTTCTGGGAAATGCGGACGGGCTGGCCGACTGGCTGACGGAGATGGTGGCGAAGCCTGCTGGCGAACGGGTGGAAGCCTCGGACGAGTTGAAACTGGAGGTGATGGTGGCCGGACTCGAACGCGCCTCGATACGAACGGAAGAACGGCTCGGCGAATTGACCCCCTTTTCCTGTCCCGACTGCAAGGGGGTGCTGTGGGAGATCGAGGACGGCCCGCTACTGCGCTACCGGTGCCACACCGGTCATGCCTATACGGCGAATACGCTTCTGGAGTCGCAGACGGACGCGCTCGAACGGCGTCTTTACGAGACGCTGAAAGACCACAGGGAACGCTCGGCCCTACTCAGGCATCTAGCCGATAAGGACATGGCAAACCGCGCGCACTGGTTGCAGCGGGCAGAAGACCTGGACGACGACGCTGCGACCGTAGAATCGATGCTGACGCACTCACGCGCGGCCTGAGTTATCCCGACTACGGAAAGGCCAGCGCCTGAGATTCCAGCCCTTCGGGCTAGTTCGCGCTCTCCTGGGCCTGGGCTTCACGGCGCATCTTGAGAAACGGGTCGCGATAATCGAGCCGTTCCAGTTCACGATCCATATCCTTGATCCGGAACCGGGCGCCGTCGAGCCGCTCGATCCGGCTATCCTGCTCCAACGCCTTCAACAGCCTGCTGACATGAACATTCGTCTGGCCGATGATGTCGGCGATCTCCGCCTGACTAAACGGCAGTTCGATGACGTCTTCCGCCAATCCCGCAGCACGCAGTTCCGAATGAAAATCGAGAAGCAGCGTCATGAACCTGTCGCTACCGTTCATGGCGATCAGCGCGCGCGTGCGCTGAGAAGTCCGCAATGTCCGGGCCATCTCATGACGGTTGATCGCACTTTCGAGTATTCGGGAGTTGTCGAGCGCCTCGACGACCTCGCTACGCTTCAGGATGGAAACCGCGCTTCCCGGACGAAACATGATGTTCATCTTCACGGCCGATGAGCGCAGCCGGGTCCAGTTGCAGATCGACCCGGGGCCAAAGAAGTCGCTGATATGCCGGCGACCGTTCGGAAAGATAGTGAAGGCAAAGGCATGGCCCCGTTCCATCACGAACAGGGAATCGGCAGCCTCACTATCGCCCCAGATCGGCCGGGAACTGGAAAATTCCCGCTCCCGAGCCGGCAAGGGGAGTTCATCGAGTGCCGACGCGACCCCTGAGAAGCGCGCCAGGCGTGTCTTCATCACCGAAAGAGGCTCGCGCGCGAATCGACGAGCGCTTTTCCGGGTCTCTCCGGCACTATCCTGTTGAAGCCTGCTTGCGATGATCTGCCTCCTCTGCGGAGTAAGCGACCACTCCGCTCGTCCACCAGCCCTTATACGAGGAAACGTACACGCTTTCAACAATGCCCCAAATAAAGAATATCAGTTTTAGAGAATTATCTGTTTACTCTGATATGGGTCTATTATCTGGATCAATAAATTATCTAACCATCTCAATCCGGGAAAGATTTCTAAAAGACAGCGTTGGCGAAACAATCAAACGCGCCCGCTAAAATGCGGTCGGCCTTGCTGCGACAATTTATCCCAAGCTGGATGCGCTTTCTCGATTCTTTCGCGTGAGCAGTAGGTAGAGCGCGGGCACGACCACCAACGAGAGGACCGTCGAGCTCAGCAATCCGAAGATGATCGCCAGGCAGAGGGGAGCATACATCGGATTTCCCAGCGCAAGCGGAACGAGGCCCACCAACGTGGTAACCGACGTCGTCAGGATCGGCCTCAGCCGTTCCGACGCACCCAGCGCCGCCGCCTCGTCTATGCCGCAGCCACCGGCGAGGCGTCCGTTCATATTGTCGACCATGACGATGCCGTTGTTCGCCACGATCCCGATCAGGGAAATCACCCCGATCATGGCGAAGAAGGACAGCGACATTCCGAACAGGAAAAAGCCCAGAAACGTGCCGATCAACGCAAGCGGCATGGTGGTCAGAAGGATGAACGCCTGCGGGAAACTATCGAAGACGATGACCAGCACCCCGAACACCATCACGAGGGCCACCGCCAGCGCGATGCCGGCCGAGCCGAAGGTTTCTGCAGTTTCCTCCGCCTCGCCGGCGATGCGAAATTCATAACCGGCGGGCCAGCCCTGCGCCATCTGCTCAAGCTCGGGCGTCACGCCCTCCACGATTTCCGTCACGGGCCTCCCTTCATTCTTGGCGAGAACGGTAAGGGCGCGCTGGCCGTCGACATGCGAAATGGCGATGGGTGCCTGCGACTGGACGGGCCTTAGCAGCGACAGGACCGAGACGCTGCCGCCATCGGGCGTGAAGGCACGGATCTGCGACAGTTCTTCTATCCTGCGGGGAGCCCCGGCCTCGCCCGCGTGGCTTGGCCAATTCGTGCCCATACGGATGTCGAGGTCGTCTTCAGGGCCAACCGTAGAGAATTCGCCTATCTTGTCGTTAGCGAGGCCGAAGCGGATTTGAGCGGCCAGATCCTCCTGCGTCAGACCATAGAAATCCAGCGCCTCGCGGTCGGGGCGGAGTGCGATCTCGCGCTTTACGCTCCCCAGATTGTCGCGCACGTCCACCACGCCTTCTACCCCGGAGAGATAGTCCTGCACCTGTTCGCTAAGGTCCTGTAACTCGTCCATGTTCGGCCCGGTCAGTTCGATCTCTATGGGATCGCCGGTGGGCGGGCCCTGGCTCTCCGAGACCACCAGAAGGCTGGCGCCGGCCACATTCTCGTCCAGGTAGGTGCCGAGCTCTTTCCGCAACTGGTCTGCGAGGACATAGCTTGGTTCATCGCGGTCGCCGCGGTCGACGAAGACGGCTGAAAAGCCGACGAAATTCTCCGATTCCGAGGGTTGGAGAGTATCGGCTGGAGAGGTGGAAGCAAAAGGGCTCTTGCGACCGGCCAGCATGACAACGCTTTCGAAATAGGGCTTCTGGCGCAGCATCGCCCCGACCTCGTCGGCAACCTCCTGGGCGCTCTCCAACTGGGTCTCAGGCGGCAGTTCGATATTAATGCCCAGCGTCTCGCCGTCCGTTGGCGGGTAGAGAACCAGAGGCACCTGCGACACCGCCAGCAGAGACAGCACGAAGGCGCCAAGCGCCCCGCCAACCCATGCCCAGGCCCGCTTGCGGCTGGCGAGGACCTTTTCGGACAACCAGGTGCGCAGCCTCTCCGCCCAGCTTTCCGCAAGCTTGTCCGAGCGGCTTTTGCCCTCTCCCGAATGGTCCTTCTCGGCTGCGCGCCCCAGCAGGTAGCGCGATAGCGGCACCGTAGCGAGAAGCGCGATCGCGTAGGCGAGGACCAGGCAGGTAATCGTGGTGACGGGAAGCACGCGGATGAACTTTCCCGACACACCGCCAATCGCCATCAGCGGAACCAGGGCCAGCACCGTCGTCAGCTGACCGGCAAAGGCAGGAACGGCATATTTCTTCACCGTCCCGAGCGCAGCCTGACCGAAGCTCTTTCCGCGCTGGTAGATGTCCTCGTGCAGGCCCTCCATCATCAGGATGAAGACATCGACGAGCAGTCCGAGGGCGAGCACCATGCCGATGATCACCAACTCGTTGAGCGAATATCCGAAAAGCAGGATTACGATCAGCACACCGAAGAAGGTGACTGGAATCGACAGGCCCGCCAGCAGCCCCTCGCGCCAGCTGAGGACGAGAAACAGGATCAGAAAGACCGCTGCCATCGCTTGCAGGCCGTTGACGAGAACGTTGGTCAGGCTTTCGCCGATTTCATCTGCATCGTCCTGAATCACGTCATAGGACACGCCCTGCGGCCAGCTTCCCATCGCTGCGGCATCCTCCATCTCCGAAAGGACATTTCCGATGACGGCGATCGTGTCGCCCCCCGGAACTTTCTTGATGGAAAGGTCTATCGAGCGGCGGAATTCCTCGCCTTCCGTGCTGTAGAAAGCGCGCGATTCTTCGTTCTCAAGTTGCCGCCTTACCGTCGCCACTTCTCCGAGCAGCACAGCCCGGCCGGTGGCCCCTTCGCCGAAGCGGGCAACCGGCAGGCTTTCCAGATCCGCAACGGTCCTGAACTGCCCCTCCAGGCGCACGATTGCACCGAGTTGTTCGCTTTCGATCTCGCCGAACGGCTGCTCCAGGTTCGCGCGTTGAATGGCGGCGCTGACGCGCGCCGGTGAGAGGCCGAGTGCCAGAAGGCGTTCGGGCTCGAGCAGCACCTGCACGATTTCATCGCGGGCGCCCGAGAGTTCCACCTCGTTGACACCCGAGACACGTTCGAGCCGGTCCTGCAGATTTTCGCCCAGATCGCTCAGGACTGCGATGTCGGCGTCGCCATATAGCGACAGCGTCAGGATGGGCCTGTTCTCGACGGAGACCTGCTCTATGGTCGGCGCTTCCGCCTCGTCGGGCAAATTGGCTTCGGCATCCGCAACCGCGGCCCGAAGTTCCTGAACCGACGCCGCCGCATCGGCCGACGCTTCGAATTCGACGGAAATGATGGAATAGCTGTCGAAGGAGGCACTGTTCAGTGCTTTCAGACGAGGCAAGGTGGTGAGTTCGTCCTCGATCTCCTGCGTAACCTGTTCCTCGATGGTCGCGGGATCGGCCCCCGGCCACTGGGTCGTGACGATGGCCTGCGGAATCTCGAGATCGGGCAGCGACTCCTTCACAAGGAGGCCGTAGGAAAAGAACCCGCCGACGATCAGCAGTGCGACCAGCAAGAGAGCGAATGTTGTCTTGAGGAAGAAGAAACGGGCGGCGCCGGATACATCTTCCGATCCGCCGGCATCTTCGCCCTGATCCGGCCCGGTCCCTTCGGAGGGCGAACCGCTCATCGTTCCCCGGCCCCTTCATCTCCGCCGTCCGGATCGGTTCGCTGGGAGGCGGCAGTCTCGCGTTCACCCTCCAGGCGGACGCGGTCGCCGTCCTGCAATTCCGACGTTCCGCGCACCACGACCTGCGCACCCGCAGCGACGCCTTCGGTCACGGCGACCGCCGTCGAGGCACGCAGCCCGACAGTCACCTCCTCGCGGGACGCCCGCATGGTTTCCCGGTCCACCACGAAAACATACGGCTCGTCGTCCTCGTACAGCAGCGCTTCGAGCGGGATGGTTACCGCGCTGTCGCTGCGAATGCCCTCGATCCAGACGGTGACGAACTCGCCGTCCTGCAAGGTGTCTTCTCCGGTGGTGGTACGAATGACGACCTCGAACGTGCGCCGCTGCGGATCGAGAGCGGGCGTGACGGAGTAGACGACACCTCGGATCTGATAGTCGGAGACGGGTAGCCCCGGCGAGCTGCGCCCGTTCACATTCGGGCGGGCGCCCGTGGGAACGCTGGCATTGGGCCCGGTCTCGCTAGAGCGGATCAGGACCGTTCTGCCCACCGCAACATTGCTGAACTGGTAGGAGGGCAGCTCCACCGTGATTTCGTAGGTGGACGGATCGATAACAAGTGCCGGAATGGTGCTGAGCGCCCCCGCCTCGGACTGCGTCTGGACTTGCTGGGGCGTGAAATAGCGTCCCTGCTCCAGGTTCAGGCGGGCAAGAACGCCGTCGATCGGCGCCACGATGCGCGATTCCGAAACCGTAACTTCCGCTTCGTCGATGCGCGCGCGCGCCGCGCCGACTTCCGCGCGCACCGCCTGCAGCTGCGCCGCCGCTTTCTCGCGCGCAGCCCGCGCCTGTGCCAGCCTTGCTTCCGCCTCGTCATATTCCTGCTGGGACGCGGAGTTCTGCGCCAGAAGTATCTCGTAGCGCTGGAAGGTTTCCAGCGCGAGTTCCAGGTTGGCATTGGCTTCGTCGAGATTTGCCTCTGCCACGGCAAGTTCGCCGCGCGCCCCGGCAAGGCCCGCCTGTGCGTTGGCGAGCGCCGCGCGCGGGCGGTCGGGTTGCTGATAGGCGAGCAGCGTTCCCTTACGGACGCGCTGCCCAACCCGGACGTCGGGGTTCACATATTCCACCCGGCCCGCACTCTCGAACGTCAGAAATTCTCGCTGGATCGCGCGCGCTGTACCCTGAGCATACACCCAGGACTGAACATCCTGCTCTTCGGCCTCGGCGACGCGGACGGTCACTGACGGCGTTTGCGAGTCCGCAGCGTCGCTCTGGTCGGCCTCCTCGCCGTTCCCGCAGGAGGCGAGAAACAACAAGGCGGCGCACGTCGCGGCGCGGGCAACAGGTGTCATCAGCTACTCCCGTAGGTCGCCGGACGGGACGCCAAAGCCGCCGCCGAGCGCAAGGTGAAGGTCAATCCGATTGGCAAGCCGTGCATTGCGCGCAGCGAGAAAGGCACTTCGCGCATCAAGTGCGCGCTGCTGGCTTTCGAGCACTGTCAGAAACGGATCGATACCCGCGCGATAGCGGTTGAAGCTGACATCGACCGCCGCCTCGGCCGCCTCCGACGCAGCAGCCAGCGCCTCTTCCCGCCGTCGCAGTTCGTCCTCGACGGCCAGCGCCGTTTCCACCTCGAACAGCGCCTGCAGCACCACCTCGGCATAAGCCTCGACCGCCTCGTCCCGCGCCCCCTCCGCCGCCGCGAGCTGCGCACGCAACCGCCCGCCTTGGAACACAGGCTGCAGGAGCTGTCCGGCAATCGACCAGACCAGGAAGTCGCCGTCGAGCAGATTTCCCAATTCGGAACTTGTGGTGCCACCCGAGCCGGTCAGGGCAATCGACGGCAGAAAGGAACGCTTTGCCGCCGTCACCCGAAACCCGGCCGCGAGCATGGCATGTTCGGCGGCCCGGACATCGGGCCGGCGCAGCAGCAGTTCGGCGGGCAGGCCGGCCGGCGGCGGTGGCGGGACCTCCGGCAGGGCCGCGGCAGTCGTTACGTCGCCGTCCGGATAGTCGCGGGCGAGGATGTCGAGCTGCCGGCCCAGCGTCTCCACTCCCTGGCGGCGCTGCTCCAGGCCGGCCTTCGCCGACCCGAGATTTGCGATCGCGAGCAGCTTGTCATTGGGAGGGGCGATTCCGACATCGGCGCGGTTGCCGACCTGGCGCGAGATCTCGCCGAACGTGTCGACGACACGCTCGGACAAGTGAGTCTGGGCGCGCGCCTCTACCAGGTTGAAGTAGAGGCGCGCGGTTTCCGCCGCGATCGTCTGCCGCACCGCGCGAAGGTTTTCGGCACTCGCGAGATATTCGGCACGCGCCGCGGCACTTTGGGAGCGAATGCGCCCGAACAGGTCGACTTGCCACTGCACGTCCAGCGACAGTTGGTAATTGTCGGTGACGAAGGACGTCGTCTCATCATCACCGCCTTCTGAAGGCTGGGTGGGATCTCCGCCCGCATTCCCCAGCAACTCGCCGATGCCGCCCAGGCCCGACAGATTCTGTCGCTGGCGCGCGGCTGTCAGGCCCAGATTCGCCTGCGGCAGCAGGTCGGCCTCCGTGACACGTGCCTGTGCCCGCGCCTGTTCCACCCGCGCCAGAGCCTGAAGAATGCTCGGATTGTCGCTCAGCTCGGTCTCGATCAGCCGCGTGAGTTCGGCATCGCCGAACCGCCGCCACCAGCTTCCCTCGACCTCCCCCTCGGGGGCCCCGGCGAGAAATTCCGGCGGCAGGTCTGCAGCAAGGTCCGGGCGTTCGGCGTCGGGTGCGACGCACCCAGCCATCAAAAAGGCCAGGGCTGCCGTGGGCGCCGCAAAGCGGATGTTCTTCATCCGTCTTGACCGTCCCGACCGTCTGCGCCCGAGGGCGGATATCGGACCGAACGGAACGCGGCCTCCATGCTGCGGTAGAAGGCTGCCAGGTCCTCCAGCGTCGCCTGGGACCCGGGCCGGTCGGTAGCTTCCGCCATCTCTCCCACCACTCGGGACATGGTTTGCATGCGGTCTGTCAGCACGCGAAGAAAATGCCGGTACGGATGCTTGCGCACGGCAAATTGTACGGTTCGCTTCCCCGATACGGGCTGTTTCTCGATGAGCCCCATGTTGAGCAAGAGCGCTGTATTCGTGCTGACACTCGCTCGGCTCACGGACAACAGGCCGGCTATCTCGGCCGCGGTCAGCGGCTCTCCGATCGTCACGAGCAAGGCCCAGATCTGGCCAAGGATACGAGGAAGCCCGCTATCGGCCTGCCGCATGCCGAACGTTTCGATAAACGATTGTTCGGTGGCGGAAAGACAATGGGTCACATCTCGGCGCTAGGTCCGGGGCTGCCAGCTGTCAAAGGGTTTCAGTCATGACTGAAATCAGGATGGGTATGTGGGTCTCGCAACGGGGCTTCAGGCGGGTCTTTCTGTCGAACAGGGTGCATCAGACATCAGCGAAACAGCCGTCGATGAACCGCAGGATGTTATGCCGCACCGCGCCTTCGTCGGTCCCGACGGAGCGGCCCCGGATTGCAAGCGCTTCGAACGGGTAGACGATCAGGCTCAGGAAGGATCCGGCAAGCTCACGGGGGTCGTGACGTTTGTCGATCGCCCCCTGGCTCTGCCAGCATTCGAAACTTGTTGTCAGGCTGTCTTCGACCGGGCGGCTGACGAGGGCGTCGAAGCGGGCCGCCCAATCTTCGTCGCGGATGCTCTGCCCGATCATGATCCGCATGATCGCCCGGATTCCCGGCTCGGACAATTTGGCAGCGAACCGGAGACCGATGGATAGGAGGATATCGGCCGGAACTTCGCCCTGATCCGCCAGGATGCGGATTTCACTTCCGAAGTCGAGGCGTTCGGGATCTTCCACGAGCACCGCGAGCAGAAGACCCTCCTTGTTGCCGAACAGCTTGTAGAGCGTCGCCAAAGAGCCGCCCGACCGCTTCACCACTTCGGTCAGACTGGTGTCATCGAAGCCCTTTGCAATGAACAACTCTCGCGCAGCCCCGAGCATGGCGGTGCGGCGCTCCAAAAGACGTTCTTCCTGCAGGCTCACAAAAACTTCTCCCGTCCCGGGGCATTTGCCTCTTGCACAAGTGATGTAATCGAAATTACATATGCTGCAACTGCGAAATTGGAGCGTATCCGGAATGATTCGAAGGGTCGAAGCCGCGGCCGCCTTGCTGCTCGTGGCACTACTCGCCGCTTGCGGCGGGACAGGCGAGGAAGAGGCTGCGCCGTCAGCACCTCCCCCCCTTGTCGAGACGGTGGTGGTCGAGGCGCATCCCGTGCCGAACGTCATAGAATTGCCCGGCCGGGTAGAGCCGCTGAGGACTGCCGAAGTCCGCGCGCGTGTCACCGGCATCGTCGAAGCAGTCACCTATGAGGAGGGAACGCAGGTCGCGGAAGGAAAACTCCTCTTCCGGATCGACCCGCGAGAGGCACGAGCCGCCTACAATCAGGCGCAGGCTACCCTTCAACGGGCGCGCGCGACCGCTGCGAACGCGCGGGAGGTCGTACGCCGCTATGACGGGCTCGTCGATCAGCAGGCGATCAGTCAGCAGGAATATGATGCCGCCATTGCCGCACTCCGCGAAGCGGAAGCCGACGTAGCGCAGGCCGAGGCCGCTTCGGAAGCGCGGCGTCTGACGCTAAGCTATACCAATGTGAACGCGCCCATCTCTGGCCGCGCCGGCCGCGCCCAGGTTCGCGAGGGCGCGCTCGTCAGCGAAGGCGAGGCAACGCTTCTCACCGTCGTCGAGCAGCTTGATCCGGTCTATGTGAACTTTTCCCAGTCGACATCCGAACTGCTGGCACTCCGCCGCAACATCCGGGAAGGCGCGCTCGACGTACCCGATCCCAGCCGCGTTGCCGTCGAGATCACCTATGAAGACGGCACCCCGGCCGGCGTTACCGGCCATATCGACTTTCTGGACCTGTCCGTTTCCGAAGGCACAGGGACCATTACCGTCCGCGCGGAAGTCCCCAACCCCTCCACGCCGCAGCGGGTGCTACTGCCCGGCCAATATGTCACCGGCCGCATGCTGGCGGGGGAGAGGCGGCGCGGCCTGTCCGTTCCGCAGCGAGCCGTGATGGTCAGCGAAGATGAAGCAAGCGTCTATCTTGTCGGCGAGGATGGCGTCGTAACTCCCATGCCGGTCGAACTCGGTCCGCAGGACGGTGCGGACTGGATCATCACCGAAGGACTGTCGGAGGGCGATAGAGTGATCGTGAGCGGCCTGCAGAAGGTGCAGCCCGGCCAGCGCGTCCGGGTGGCAGGGATTAGTGCGGGCGAAGGTTCCGCCGCCTCTGGCACGGCGCCCAATTCGCAGCCCCCCTCTCAACCCGGGTCCGCGGCCGGCGCGGAAGAGTAAGCCATGCCCCGTTTCTTCATCGACCGCCCGGTTTTCGCCTGGGTCATCGCGCTCGGCATCTTGCTCGGCGGCTTCATCGCCCTTCAGAGCTTGCCAATCGAGCAATATCCTCAGGTGGCTCCGCCGTCCCTCACCATCACGGCCACCTATCCCGGTGCGGATGCGGAAACGCTCGAGGAAAACGTCGCGCAGGTCATCGAGCAGCAACTGAACGGCGTCGACGGCTATCTCTACATGTCGTCTACCAGCCGCTCGAACGGAACTGCCCAGATCGACGTCACGTTCGAGGCCGGCACCGACATCGACATTGCGCAGACCGAGGTGCAGAACCGGTTGTCGACCGTCGAAGCACGCCTTCCCCAAGAAGTGCGGCGTCAGGGTATCCAGGTGCGCCAGACGGCAAGCGGCTTCCTGATGGTGGTCGCCCTCGTTTCGGAGAGCGGCAAGCTTAGCAGTCTCGATCTCGGCGACTATGCCGCGCAGAATATCGCTGACGAACTTCGGCGCGTGAGCGGCGTCGGCGACGTGCAATTGTTCGGCTCCGAATATGCAATGCGCATCTGGCTCGATCCGGAGCGCCTGGCCTCCTACGATCTCTCTCCCTCCGCAGTGCTGGCAGAGGTTCGGTCGCAGAACAGTCAGACCGCCGGCGGCCAGCTGGGCGCCCTGCCCTCACCGCCCGATACGGAACTGACCGCACAAATCGTGACGGAAGGCCGGTTTTCGAGCGCAGACGAGTTCGAGGACATCATCCTTCGCGCAAATCCGGACGGGTCGAACGTCCGGCTTCGTGATGTTGCCAGCGTGGAACTGGGCGCCCAGCGCTACGCGCAGATTGCCCGGCTGAACGGAGAGCCTATGGCGGGTATTGCCGTTCAGCTTGCAACGGGAGCCAATGCGCTCGCCACCGCAGAAGGGGTACGCGAACGGCTGGCGGAACTCGAAGAGGGGTTCCCTGACGACATGACCTGGGCGATTCCCTTCGACACGACGCCCTTCGTTTCGGCATCGATCGAGGCCGTGATCCATACGCTCGTGGAGGCCGTAATCCTGGTCTTCCTCGTGATGTTCCTGTTCCTGCAGAACTGGCGCGCTACCCTGATCCCGACGATCGTCGTTCCGATCGCGCTGGCGGGCTCATGCTTGGGGCTGGCGCTGTTCGGCTTCTCGATCAACGTCCTCACGCTTTTCGGCATGGTTCTCGCCATCGGCATCCTCGTCGACGACGCCATCATCGTGATCGAGAATGTCGAGCGCATCATGAGCGAGGAGGGACTGCCGCCGAAAGAAGCGACCCGAAAGGCGATGGACCAGATCACCGGTGCCATTGTCGGCATCACGCTCGTGCTGGCCGCGGTATTCATCCCGATGGCCTTTTTCCCCGGATCCACGGGCGGTATTTACAGGCAGTTTTCCGTAACGCTTGCGATTTCGATCCTGTTCTCTGCGCTTCTGGCGCTGACGCTGACCCCGGCGCTATGCGCGACCTTCCTGAAGCATCAGGAGAAGGCGGCTGCGGATTCGCCGGGACTGCTACGCCGCTTCTTCAACGGTTTCGATCGCGGCTTCCAAGGAACGACAAGGCGCTATGACGGCGGCGTAGCCCGGCTGTTGGCGGCTCCCCTGCGCGTGCTCGGCGTCTTCGTTCTGCTCGCCGGCCTGACGGCAGTGCTGTTCCTGCGCCTGCCCGGCGGGTTCCTGCCGACCGAAGACCAGGGCACTCTCATTACCGCCGTGCAGGCTCCTCCGGGCGCGACCCGTGCCCGCACGAATGAAGCCATGACCGAGGTCGAGAATTTCTGGATAGAGAACGAGGCGGTCGCGAACACGATCGGCGTCCGGGGGTTCAGTTTCTTCGGCCAGGGTCAGAATATGGGCATGGTGTTCACCAGCCTGAAACCCTGGGAGGAGCGCGAGGCATCGGCCGAGGAGCTACTCGGAAGGGCCATGGGAACGTTCGCTTCCCTCGACAGCGCCATGGCGTTCACAATCAATCCCCCCGCCATCCAGCAGCTCGGAAATGCCAGCGGGTTCAGCTTCAAACTCGAAGACCGGGGCGGTCTGGGGCGCGACGCGCTGCAGGGAGCGCAGGGTCAGCTGCTCGGCGCCGCCAGTCAGAGCCCTCTTCTCACGGGCGTACGCCCCGAGGGACAGCCCGATGCGCCGCAGCTGCGGGTGAACATCGACCGGATCAGGGCGCGCGCGCTCGGCCTCTCCATGGACGACATTAACCAGGCGCTCTCGATCACCTTCGGGTCGGCCTATGTGAACGACTTCACACGCGAGGGGCGGGTCAAGCAGGTGCTCCTTCAGGCCCGGGCGGAGGACCGTGTGCGGCCCGAGGATGTCATGTCGCTTCGCCTCCCCAATTCGTCCGGCGACCTGGTACCGTTCAGCGCCTTTGCGGATACCGAATGGACCGCAGGCCCGCCGCAGATCCAGCGCTACAACGGCTATCCTAACCTGACGATCTCCGGCATGTCCGCGCCGGGCGTTTCCTCCGGAGAAGCGCTGGCGGAAATGGAGCGTCTCGCGGCCGAGATACTGCCTCAGGGGCTGACATATGAATGGACGGGCATCAGTTTCGAGGAAAAGCAGGCGGGCAACCAGATCGCGCTTCTGTTGGCGCTGTCGATCGTCGTCGTCTTCCTGATCCTGTCGGCCCTCTACGAAAGCTGGTCGATCCCGGTGTCCGTCCTCCTCATCGTGCCGCTGGGCGTTCTCGGCGCAGTGCTCTTCTCGATGCTGAGGGGGCTGTCGGCTGACGTCTATTTCAACGTCGGCCTCATCACCATTATCGGTCTCGCCGCGAAGAACGCGATCCTGATCGTGGAGTTCGCCATCGAAGCCGAGGACGCCGGCAAGTCTCCGATGGAGGCGGTGAAGGAAGCAGCCTCGCTGCGCCTGCGCCCGATCATCATGACTTCGCTCGCTTTCATTCTCGGCATGGTACCGCTTGCCACGGCTTCGGGCGCCAGCGCGGCAAGTCAGATTGCCGTTGGTACCGGCGTCATGGGCGGGATGGTGTTCGCCACCGCCCTGGGGATCTTCTTCATCCCCGTCCTCTACCTTCTGGTGCGGCGCTATCTCAGCAAGAAGACACCGGATGCACCGGCACCGGAAACCGCTTCGGCAGGAGCCGTCCGCGATGCGTAAGATTACACTTATTGCCAGTCTGCTTCTCGGCGGCTGCATCAACCTTGCCCCCGAGCATCAGGCGCCGGACCTTCCGACCGCCGCCGAATATGATGCGGCTTACAGGCCTGAGACCGGCGGTCCCCTTGCCTCGGAAATCGCGTGGCGCGACTTTTTCGGCGACGAGCGGCTGGAAGCGTTGATCGCCGCGGCGCTCGACAACAACCGCGACCTCGTGCAGGCGACCGGCCGCATCGCGGAGGCGCGCGCGGCCTTTCGGGTTCAGCGTGCCGAGCGCCTTCCCGAAGTGGGTGCGAGCGGCTCGGCAATTCGCAGCCGGACGCCGATCGGAAGCTCCGCCCTTGGTGCCGTGACCACGAACCAGGGCGAAGATGCGGATGACGGCGAGACGGTCGATGCACCGGCTGCCGTTACGGTCACCAACTATGACCTCAGTGTCGGCGTCTCCTCCTTCGAACTCGATTTCTGGGGCCGGGTACGCAACCTCAGCGACGCCGCACTCGCCCGGTATCTTTCGACGGTGGCGGCAGAGCGGGCCTTTCGCCTCTCGCTGGTCGGGGATGTCGCGTCGGCTTATTTCACGCTGCTTGAAGCCGATGAGCGCATCAGCCTCGCCGAGGCGACGCTCGAGAGCCGGCAGGAAGAGCTGCGCATTGCCCGGCTCCGGCTGGAATCCGGCATTACCTCGGCTCTCGATTTCCGCCAGGCCGACGCACTCGTCACGCAGGCGCAGACCGAACTCTCCGCGCTTCAGCTCAGCCGTGCGGAAACGCGCAACCTGCTGGCGGTTCTCGTCGGCGGACCGGTCGCCGGCGACTTGCCTCCGGGCCACAGCCTGGAGGAGCAGGACCTCGTCACCACGATCGACGCCGGTATGCCATCCACCCTCCTTCTTGCCCGGCCGGATGTGATTGCCGCCGAATACGACCTTCAGGCGGCACGCTTCGACATCGGCGCGGCGCGCGCGGCGTTCTTCCCCACCATCAGCCTGACCGGCACTGCGGGCTTTGCCTCCACGGAACTGGACAATCTCGTGGGCGACGACGGCTTCAGCTGGCGCTTCGGCCCCAGCATAGACCTGCCGCTGTTCGACTGGGGCCGGCGCGAGGCAAATCTGGACGTCGCCGAAGCGCGCGAACTAATTCAGGTCGCTGCATACGAACGCGCAATCCAGACAGCGTTCCGTGAAGTTTCGGATGCGCTCGCCCGGCGCCGCTGGCTCGCTGAGCAGGTCGAGGCGCAGGAGCGGAACGTGGCTGCTCTGGACGCGATTTCGCGACTGGCGCGCCTGCGGTATCGAGAGGGGGCGGCTCGCTATCTGGAGGTTCTCGACGCCGAGCGAAACCTCTTTGCCGCGCGGCAGAACCTGATCGTCATCGAGCGCCAGCTCGCCGAGGCCCATGTCGCGCTTTACGTGGCCCTTGGCGGAGGGGGCGGGTTTTCCGTACCTGCGCCGCCGGCCGCCACAGCAGAGGGCTCCTAGCTCTCCTCTACTGCGGCACCCTCCTCGCTCAGCGCTGCACGCCGGCCCGGTCTATCGGAAAGGACAGACTCTCGAAGAAGACTTCGGACCGTTCGCTCCCCAGCAGGGCTCGAATCTCTTCGGTCGCCTCGCCCAGAAAAGCGGCGGCCCGTTTTCGCATCGCCATTCCCAGCTCGGTGAACTGGACGATCCGGAAGCGGGAATTGGCATCGTCCGGCCGCAGGTCGATGATGCCTTTCTCGCTCATCTGCTTCAGCGTGACATGCACCGCCTGACGACTGACGCGCAGCTTCTTGGCCAGCTCGTTGGGTCTGTTCGTACCGCGCACGACGTTGACCATCACAAGCGACTGCGCGCGGGATACTTCCGGGAAGCCGGCCTCCCGCATCGTTCTCTGCAAGCCGTCGTCGAACCAGCAGAACCAGTCGAACAGAGCTGGCATCACGAAGTGAACCGGATCGTCCATGTTTGTCCCCTAAGCCCCTCCGGCGCCACGACGACACCGAAAAGACCGGGACTAGCATAGCCGTCAGCGTCCGCGCGAACCCAGGAAGTCGGTCATACGAAAATCTTCCGGAGCGGCGACCTCGACAATGGGGTCATCGCGGTCGTCGAACTCCAGTCTCAACGCCCGGCTCATGACGGCATGCATATCGTACAGCGCCGTGATGTATGTCAGTTCCAGGATTTCCTCGTCGCTCAGGAAGGCTTTGAGGGCCTCCATGACCTTATCGGGGACTCGGCCGCCCTGCCCGACCAGATAGTCGGTATAGGCAAGCACGGTGCGTTCCTGCTCGTCGAAGACACCGGCAACCTGCCAGTGCGGTACGGCGGCGATCTTCTCCTCCGGAACGTCCAGGCTTCTCAGCGACTTGCAATGCTGCGAAAAGACGAACTGGCTGCTCTTCAGCTAGCCCGCCCTGGTCTGCCCCAGTTCGCGCAGGACGGGATCCAGCTTGCGTTTGGGATCCCGATAGACGCGAAAACCCTGGATGGCATGTTCCAGGATATCGGGTGCGTTCGCAAAGACGGTCCACCAGTCCCCGGGCGTGCCGGTGGCCGTGCCGGGCTCCGCCACCGGGTCGCGATCGCCGAAGAGCCGCTTGTAGAATTCCAGGACGATGTCGGATTTGGCGTCAGCGCGCGATATCTGTTTCAAGGAAGGCATTGGGATACTCCGGGCAATTGGGTCAGCAGCTTCAGGATTCGACGACCAGGCCTTCGACCTTGCGTCCGTCCGCGTCGACCGGATCGTGTCGCACATGGCTTTCGTCGATGGGCATGGTCCAGGCGGCTAGCTCCAGACAGACGCCGTCCGGGTCGAAGAAATAGACCGACCGAATCCAGGTATCGTCGTTAACGTCGGCGCTTACTTGGGTCGGCGAATGGTCGTGATTGAGGACCGCCGAAATCTCCACCCCGCGCTCGACCAGCCGGTCGACATATTCGTCGAACTTTTCGGCCGATATGTTGATGGCGATGTGGTTAAGCGAGCCATGGGCGGTCGAGAAGTCGCCTTTCGTCGGCAGGGCCGCAGGTGACGCGATACCCGGCGCGCGCTCGGGCGCTCTGGGAAACCAGAAGAAGGCGATGCAATCGCCGTTCCCAACGTCGAAGAAGAAATGCTGCCCGCCGTCTCCGGGCAGGTCGAGCGTTTTCATCAGCGGCATTCCCAACGTATCGCGATAGAACCGCACGGTCTCGGCCATGTCCTTGCAGACCAGCGCGATGTGATTCACTCCGCGAAACTCAAACGAACTGTTTGTTCGGCTCATCAGTATCTCCCCTGCTAGGCATATGCTGGCTGCGACTGCCCCGAATCCATGTCGCGCCGAAGAATGTAGGCGAGGCGGAACGAGGCCAGGGCCCCACACGCTGCCACCGGGACCAGCCCGAACAGCGCAACGCCGATGCTGTCGTCGCCGAAAGCCGGCTGTACCATGTCGCTTACCGCTCCCACGAAGAGCGGCCCGAAACCCAGACCGACGATGTTGAAGGCCAGCATGACAAGGGCGCTGACGGTCGCCCGTTCGGCCGGCCTGGCAAGTTCCTGCGTCAGCGCGAGCATCGGTGCGATGTACATCGTGCAAAGCGTCATCGGCACGAGCAGGCCCGCGAGCGATGCCGTCCACCCATCCAGCAGCAAGGCCACAGAGAGTGCAGGCACCAGAAGTACGGACGCAGCACCCGGCACGACCGCATAGCCTCCCCGTCCTGCCTGCTCCGCCTGACGCGCGGCCAAGGTACCTCCCAGCCACATACCCAGGCCGAGTGTCCCGCCTGCGGCCACGGCGAACCACTTTCCCATCGCGGCCAAAGGCATCGCCTCGGAACGCATCAGATAAGCGGGCAACCAGTTCAGCATGCCATAGCTGACGAACGCTCCCAAGCCGCAAACGACCATCGTCCAGCGAAGCGCCGGGTCGGCTTTCAGACGTTCCAGGGTCTGCCGGAACCGCAGTCTTTCGGCAGTCGCAGCCAGAGGGTCGGAATCCATCGACCCGCGCACGGGCTCCCGAACCAGCAGAAGAAGGAGCGGCGCAACGATCAGGCCAACGGCGCCCATGATGAAGAAAACCCACCGCCAGCCGAATTCCGCGGCTGCCCATGCGGCCAGGCTCGTCCCGAGGAAAACGCCTAGCGGTCCGTTGAGGCTGAACAGGCCGATTGCCCAGGCACGGCGGGCGGGCGGAAACAGGTCTGAAAGCAGGGAAAGCGAGGGGGCCGTCCCGCCGGCTTCGCCGATACCTACGCCGAACCTGGCGATAGCAAGATGCAGGAAGCTTCCCGCCAACCCGCAGGCCGCCGTGAAGAGACTCCAGAGACCGCAACATGTTGCGATGAGGCGAACACGGTGGCTCCGGTCCGCAGCGACGGCGATCGGCACTGCGGCGAGTGAGTAGAAGAGCGAAAAGGTCAGTCCGGTCAGAAGACCGAATTGGAGATCGGAAAACATGAGGTCCTGCCTGATCGGTTCGACGAGAACCGACAGGATCTGGCGATCGACGAAGTTCAATAGACCCACCAGGAACAGCATTGCCAAGGCGAGGCCGGACTTGGGCGCTGCGCCGGCGGGGGGCGGGCCCTCGCTAGGCAGCATCGCCCTGTTCCTCCGGACCGGGCCCGACAAGCGCATGCTTCGCGGACCGGATGTGGGAGATCATCACTGCCCGAGCCCACTCCGCATCCCGGTCCTCGATCGCAGTCACCAGTTCCAGATGCTGCCGGGCGCTGCGCAGAAGTCCGTCGCGCCCGTAGCGGCGGAACGTCGACTGGATCAGGGGGTACTCGGTCAGCGAAGCCAGCAGCTTCCCAAGACGAGGATTGCCGCAGGCTTCGATAAGCGTGCGGTGAAACTCGCTGTTCAGCAGCGCAACCCGTTCGAGGTCGGGCGATTCCGCCTGCACGATATTGCTTATTTCCTCAGCCAGGAAGCGCAGACGCTTGCGGTTGGCATCATCGGCATTTTCCGCCGCGCTCGCGGCCGCAAAACTCTCCAACAGGATCCGCAGCTCATAGATCTGCCGGATGTCCTGGGCGGAATATTCGGAAACGAACGCGCCGCGGTTGGGGATCAGCTGCACAAGGCCTTCCGCAGCCAGACGGCGAAGCGCTTCGCGCACAGGAGTGCGGCTGGCGCCGATGCTTTCGGCCAGTCGGTCGGCGGTCAGATGCGCGCCCGGCTCGAGGCTGCCGCTCGCAATGCCGGCGCGGATACTTCCATAGGCTTCGTCTACGGCGTGGGTTCTCATACTCATCTTTCTAGACCCCTTCTCCACTTTGCATACTATCGAGTTAATTATGTTGACTCGCTTACCGGCTTTCCTCACGGTAGATACGTCGACTCCGCATCAGAAGCATATAATTGCATACAATCAAGGCAGTCGGCACTCGTTCGTAGGGGAGGTCCAATGAAAGTTTCGCTTGTAGCCGTGTTTCTTGCCGGAACCGCTGCGGCAGCGCCCGCACTCGCTCAGTCCGCTGCGGTCGAACCGGCTCCGCCGGTCGCCGTTGCCCCCGACACCGACGGGCGCGCCATCGATGTTATCGTGGTAACGGCGCAGCGCCGCGCCGAAAGCCTGCAGGACGTTCCGGTCTCCGTGGCAGCGTTTACGGGAGACATCGTCGAGGCGGCAGGGGCAGTGAACCTTACGGATCTCAACGGGCTTTCGCCGAATGTCGTCTTTCAGCCCGAGGGGCTCGTGCCAAACATTCCGATGATCGCCATTCGCGGAATGAGCAGTTCGGATCCCGACCCGAATGCCGACCCGAAGGTCTCCACCATTATCGACGGCGTGTACGTGCCCTATGCGGCCGGAACGATGCTCGACCTCTTCGACATCGAGCGAATCGAGGTTCTCAAGGGGCCGCAGGGCGTCTTGTTCGGGAAGAATAATCTTGCCGGTACAATCAACGTCGTAACATCCCGGCCGACGGTCGATCCCGGTGCAGAGATACGCGGCACCATCGGCAGCTTCGGCCTTCGACAGTTGCGTGCCAAGGTGAACAGCGGAGAGTTTCTGAACGGCCTTTTCGCTGCGAAGGCATCGCTCAACCTGCGTCGCTACGACGGTTACAGCGACAACGTGGTCACCGGAAACGAGCTCAACACGAACGACGTCGACGCCTACCGCGTCGCGCTACGCTTTTCTCCTGCGCCCGTTTTCGAGAGCACGATCACGCTGGATGGACTCGACGACGAGACATTCGGTCCCGCGCCCCATGTGGTCGACAATGGCGATCCACGGTACGATCTGCTGCCTGCCGAAGCCCGAAACGACATTCGCAAGAGCGCGATCCTGTTCGATCCATATTCGCGGACCGACACGTTCGGCGTAGCCTGGGAGTCGGACCTTGAAGTGGGAGACGGCACCGTCACCCTGGTCCTAGGATACCGGGACTTAGACTATGAAACACTGGGCGACTTTGACGGCCTGACCGAGCCCGACCCCGGCTTCGAGGTCAACCGGGCTTTCGAAGGGGAATCGAAGAGCGCTGAGCTTCGCTATACCTCCCCCGTAGGAGGTCTGATCGATTTCGTGGCCGGGCTCTACTGGGCCGAAGACGATTCGTTCAGAGTAATAGGGTTCGTCCCGCGCCCCCGGTCCTCAGCCTCGCCACGCTGGAACAGACATCCCGCTCACTCGCCGCGTTCGGCCTGGCGAACGTACATCTGACCTCTCGGCTAAATCTGTCGCTCGGGGGGCGGTACACCGCGGACGAAAAGGACTACAGCATCGACGCGCGGGTCTTTTCCAATGGTGTCCTCGTCCCGCCCTCGTCATTCGCGGACATTTATTCGGACAGCTGGGATACCTTCACGCCGCGCGCGGCGCTCGAATATGAACCGAACGACGACATCTTGGTCTACGGCACGTATTCGACCGGCTACAAGGCAGGCGGATATAATTCGCGCGGAACGGTGCGGGAGAATGTGGGTCCCTACGATCCGGAGACGGTAGATGCCTTCGAACTCGGCCTGAAGAGCGATCTGTTCGACCGGTCGGTCCAGTTAAACCTCGCTGCCTTTCTGAACAAGTACAGCGACCTTCAAAGCTCGGTGACGAAGCAGGGTGCCGTTCGCGCCGAGAACGTCACGGTCAACGTCGCCAGCGCGGAAACCTACGGCATCGAAGCCGATCTGCTGACAAAGCCTGCGCGCAATCTCACCCTGGGCCTGAGCGCAGGCTGGCTGAAGGCGGAGTACACCGACTTCTGCGAGGACATCGACGGCGTCTTCACCGACGGCACAGCCGAACCCGGACAATGCGCCCCGGCAACGGAGATCATCGCGAACGGGGCTCCCACCGGCACATTCCGTGTCCCCATCGACAATGCCGGCCTGCCGCTATCCAACTCGCCAGAGTGGTCGGCGAGCATCCGGGCCGATTACGAAGTCCCCCTCAGCTTCGGTTATATCAGCCTGCACGCTGACGCTCGGTACACCAGCCGGTACAACACCTGGGGCCGGGCGGTGGACGACGCCTTCTACCGCGACGAGGTCGTTCTGGTGAATGCCAACGTAGCGATCGCCGAGCATGAGGATGGCTGGCGCCTATCGATTTACGGACGAAACCTGACCAATCAGGACGTTCTTTCAGGCGCCACCAAGGCCGGCGCAAACCCCATTCTGCAATTCTACCTACCGCCGCGCGAATGGGGCGCCGAGCTGGGATTCAAATTCTGAACAGCCCGGGAAGGGCGTCTGGAAATCGGGCAGGAGGTCACGAAAATGAGCGATGCATGGAAAACCACGAGGCGGCAGTTCCTGGCCGCAAGCAGCGCCATGGCTGCGATAGGAATGGGAACATCCGCCTCGGGCGGGAGCCGAGGCAAGCCGTACAACATCCTGATGATCATCACCGATCAGGAGCAGAGCATGGCGAGTTTTCCCGAGGGTCTGCTGGAAAAGCTGCCCGGACACCGCCGGCTGCTCGAGCTAGGAACGAATATCGCGAACTACCATGTGCACACCACCCCGTGCAGCCCGTCTCGTTCCACCATTTTCTCCGGCCACCATACCCAACGAACCGGGCTGTTCCTGAACTCCGATACGCCGCCGAACCCGATCGCGGCTCATACCATGCCGACGCTTGGGCACATGATGCAGGAGGCAGGATACTTCACCAGCTACAAGGGCAAGTGGCACCTGTCCCAGATCAACAGAAAGCGTGACTGGAACCGCGTTCCCGGCGGGATCTATCCCAACACATCCGACTATCTCGTCGATTATGGCTTCCACGACTACGGATTCGACGGCGAAGAGGTCGGCCTGACCTGGGACGGTTATCGCTCGGACATGTTCGTGGCCGCCGACGTGTCACGCCAGATTTTCGACTATGCCGAAAAGGACCGGGCGGGCGGCAAGCCATGGTTCCAGGTGGCCGGCCTGGTGAACCCGCACGATATAATGTTTTACGACGCCACCGGCAACCAGGCGGCGAGCCGCCCGCATCCGGATGTTCTCGCGCCCGTGAAGACCGCGCCGGGCGACCCGCTCTACGAGGTCGACAACGGCTTTCCGCTGCCCGAGAGCTTCCATGCTGACGACCTGAGCGACAAGCCCGAGGCGCACCGGGCGATCGCCAGGCTGAACGACGCATTCTTCGGTGAGATGCCGCTCTCCGACGAAGCCTCTTGGAGGCGCTTCGTGAACTACTACTACAACTGCCTGCGCGACGTGGACCGGCGCGTCGAGCAGATGCTCTGGGCGCTGGAAGCGAGTGGCCAGATGGAAAACACCATCATCATCTACACGACCGACCATGGCGAGCGCGCCGCCGCTCACGGCATGCGGCAGAAGGGTGGCACCATGTACCGGGAGGAGACGAACGTTCCAATGATCGTGGTCCATCCCGACATTCCCGGCGGCAGGACAACCTCAGGCCTGATGGGCGCCATCGACCTAGCGCCCACACTTATGACGCTGGGCGGTATGAGCGCGTCTCAGGCCGCGAATGCGTTTCCGGACCTGCCGGGCGTGGACGTCAGCAGCCTGCTGATGCATCCGCAACAGAAGACCCAGCGCGATGACCTGGGCCATCTGTTCAATTATGCCGTGGCCTACTACTGGGAACCGAAGAGCGGGCGCCGCACGAACACGACCGAGGGTGCAGCCAACTACGACCAGATTTACGACCTGACCCGCAGGCGTCTGCATCGGGGCGTTCACGACGGCCGCTATAAGTTCGCACGCTACTTTGCCCCGGCGCATCACCATGTGCCGGCCGACTGGGAAACGCTTGACCGGCGCAACGATCTAGAACTCTATGATACCCGGGCCGACCCGAACGAGATCACGAACCTTGCCTACGACCCGGCAAGACGGGACGATGTTCTGCGCCTGAACGCAATGGTGAACCGGCTGATCGAACGCGAAGTCGGCCGTGACGACGGTAGCGAATATCCCGGTCCGACCGACATTTACAATCAGGAGGGGTAGCTATGGCGACCGACGCAGCGGACCAGACGTCTACCATTTCGGGCGTCCATCACGCAGCCTTTCGGTGCCGCGACGCCGATCAGACGATCTGGTTCTACCGCGATGTGCTCGGCCTTGCCGACCCGACCGGAATCGTCGTCGAAGAACGCCCGGGGAGCGGCGCGTCCGACCCCTATCTTCATGTTTTCTTCCGCATGGGAAATGGCGAATATATCGCGTTCTTCGACGCGCCATCGAGCGCCGAGGGCGACTGGTTTCTGCCAAAGGACGGGTTCGACATGCACTTCGCCTTCGAAGTTGCCTCGGAAGAAGAACTCGAGGCGATGAAGGTTCGGCTGCAGGACTCCGGCTTTCCGGTCGGCGGACCGCTGGACCACGGCTTCGTCCGTTCGATCTACACCTATGATCCGAACGGCATCCAGATCGAACTGACGCGCCGGGTGGACTCCCATGACGAGATTTTGGCCCATGAGCAGTCGTCGTTCGAGGAAACGCTCGCGACCTGGCGCAAACGGACCCGCTCGCAGAAGCTCGAGAAGTTCGGAGCCGAGGCTTTGACCTATCCGGGAGGCGACGGTTGACGAGGGAGCCAGGACAGGACGCGGTTTCTGATAGCGGGACCGAGCGGGCGGGTTCGCTCGCAGGCGTCAGGGTTCTGGAACTCGGTCAACTCATCGCCGGTCCGTTCTGCGGGCAACTTCTAGGCGACATGGGCGCCGACGTCATCAAGATCGAGCCGCCCGGAAGCGGAGATCCCATGCGGCAATGGGGCAGCGGGCCGGAAAAGGTCTGGTGGGAGGTGATCGCCAGGAACAAACGGTCGGTCAGCCTGAATCTTCGGACCGAACAGGGACAGGACATCCTTCGGCGGCTCAGCCGCAACGCCGACATCCTGATCGAGAATTTCCGCCCCGGAACGCTTGAAAAATGGGGCCTCGATCCCGCGGTATTGCAAGACGCGAATCCGGGACTGATCGTCGTGCGGATCTCGGGCTATGGGCAGACGGGCCCTTATTCGGCGCGCGCGGGCTTCGGCGGCGTGGCGGAGGCCATGGGCGGCTGGCGAGCGATCGTTGGAGACCCGGACCGCCCACCGGCGCGAATGGGCGTCTCGATCGGCGACACGCTGGCGGCCAGCTATGGGTGCATGGGCGCCCTCGCCGCGCTGAACGCGCGTCACAGAACGGGCCGGGGCCAGGTCATCGACGCGGCACTGTACGAAAGCGTTCTTCAGGTCATGGAGAGCCTCGTACCCGAATTCGATGTCATGGGGATTGAACGGGAACGCGCAGGCTCGATCCTCCCCGGCATCGCGCCGTCGAATGTCTATCCCTGCCGGGACGGGGAATACATGATCGGCGCAAATGGCGATGCTGTTTTCGCGCGCCTTGTAGAAGCCATGGGCCGGCCCGAACTCGCCGAAGACCCGCGCTATTCCACGCATGTGGCGCGCGGAGAAAACCAGAATGAGCTGGACAAGCTGATCGCGGACTGGACGCGCACTCTCAGCGTTGATGAACTGGAGAGCCTCATGGTCGCCCACAGTGTACCGGCGGGCAAGCTCTACCGGCCCGCCGACATGGTGGAAGACGAGCATTTCAGGGCGCGCGGCGCACTTGTCTCAGTTCCTCACCCGCGCTTCGGGGAAATCAGGATGCAGAACTGCTTTCCGAAACTCTCGGACACCCCGTCGTCGATCCGCAAGCCGGCGCCGGCACGGCCAGGCGAAGACAATGACGACGTCCTTCGCAAAGAACTCGGGCTTTCCCCTGCAGAGCTCGACCGACTGGCGCAGGAAGGCGTGATCTGATGCGCGGGGACTTACCGGCCCCTAGCGCTGCCCAGATCGACATCGTGGAGGTCGGTCCCAGAGACGGTCTGCAGAACGAGAGCCGGGTCTGGCCCACTGAGGACAAGATTTCGCTTATCGGGGAAGCCATAGCCTATGGTGCAAAACGCATCGAGGTCGCCAGCTTCGTGAACCCGCGCCGCGTCCCCCAGATGGCGGATGCCGAAGCCGTGGTCGCGGGCTGCGCCAACGCCCCCGGCGTGACCCGGATCGGCCTGGCGCTCAACCTGCGCGGCGCCGAACGGGCTCTTGCCACAGGCATCGAGCAAGTCGGCGCCGTGGCGGTGGCGAGCGACGCCTTCGGTATCAGGAACCAGGGACAGGACCGCGCCGAGTCGGTCGGCATTGCAGCGGGGATCGTCGAGATGGCGCGCCGCTCTGGCCGTTCCGCTCAGGTCACGATTGCCGTTGCCTTCGGCTGCCCTTTCGAAGGAGCGGTGGACAGGGCGCTCGTCATCGATATAGCGCGCGCACTCGCCGCCGCGCAGCCGGTCGAGATCGCGCTTGCGGACACGATCGGCATCGCCGGACCGGGCGAAGTCGCTGCCCTAGTGGCGGAGGTCAGAACGGCCGTCGCCCCCCTGCCGGTGCGGGTCCATTTTCACGACACGCGAAATACCGCGAACGCCAATATATGGGCTGCGGTGCAGGCAGGGGCCAGCGTGGCTGATGCATCGCTGGGCGGCCTCGGCGGCTGCCCCTTCGCCGCGCAAGCGCCGGGAACGGCCGCAGGAAACATCGCCACCGAAGACATGATATACATGCTGCACCGGTCGGGCATCGGCACCGGCATCGACGAGAGCCGGCTGTACCGCGCCGGACGCTGGCTGGATCGGAAGTTGAAGGGCAGCTCACGCTCCAAGGTTCTGGTCGCTTTGCCTCCCGGCTCCTGAACTGGTATGCAGGCCCAGCACAGCGGAACCGGCCCCTTTCCCTAGTCGCTGACCACGCTGCGACGCGCCGCGACGATCCGGACGGGGTGCGTCAGCATCTGGCCTTCGAACCCGCCTTCGCCAGCGCCTCCGGTCTCTTCCCGGTGGATGCTGCGCACGATGTCCATGCCCCCGACGATGCGGCCGAAGGCCGCGAAGCCCTGCCCATCGGGCTGGCGCGCGCCGCCGAAGTCGAACGCTGGATTACGTCCTATCGAGATGAAGAAATTGGCGGCGCTGCCGGTGCCGGGCGCATTCCGCGCAAGCGAGACCACACCGTCCCGGTGTTCGATACCCGTTTCGTTCGTCGGTTCGTAAGGCACCGGCTCCAAGGCCAGCGAAAAGTCGACCAGTCCGCCCTGAACCAGATCGACCCGGACAGGCGCCCGGTCATTGTCGGCGCGGACAGCGCGGTAAAAGGCGCCGCCATCATAGAGGCCGAGGTCCACATAGCGCAGGAAGTCCCCCGCCGAAGCAGGCGCCGCTTCGGGATAGACCTCTACGGTGACCGGCCCCCTGCCGGTCAATAGCTCCACCTGGACCCCGGCGCCCATAGGGGACGCGCACGAGAGCAGCGTGCAGAGCGCGGACACTAGGACGACAGCGACCGTAAACGCCTGCGTGCTCACTGCTCGGTACCCTCGCCGCCCGTCACAGGGCGCCGCCTCAATATCTTCCTATAGGCAGCATCGGCGTCGTGTGCGCTGGTGATCACATAGTCCTCCAGCGGCACAGCTCCGGCAAGTTTCTCGACGAAATAGTCCCACTGACGCTTCAATGCGTAGCCCGACATCGAGTGGGTTCCCTGCGGCAGCACGAGCATATCGAAGGGCTTGTTGGCGTCGATCAGCGCTTGGACTGTCTGGAAGAAGGCGGCGGGATGGACGTTGAAATCCCTCAGCCCGTGCATCAGCAGCAGGTCCCCGCTCAGCCCGGCTGCGTGGCTCGACGTGGCCTGAACGCCGTAGTCGATCTCTTCCGGCATGCCGTGATAGCGCTCGCCCCAGCTGTGATAGAACAGGCGCTGGTCATAGTTGCCGGATCCGGCCACGCCGACATCGAAAACCTCGCCATATTCGAACATCGCCCGCGTCGTCATGTAACCGCCGGCGGAGAAGCCGAATATTCCGACCTTTTCCCCATCTATGTAGGTCCGTGCGGCCGAAAGCTGCCGAATGCCGGCAATGTGATCTTCGAGGTTACTCGCTTTTTGAACGGCGCCGCTAGAGAAGTCGTGAAAGGCTCGGCTGCGGCCCGGAGTGCCGCGTCCGTCGATGACGACGGTAACGAAGCCCAGTTCCGCCATCGCCTGAGCGTCCACTGCGGCTCCCGTGAAGGAGGTCGGCACATTTACCGTCTGCGGCCCGCCATAGATATGATCGATGATGGGATAGCGCTTCGCGGGATCGAAGTCGCTGGGACGAGCCACGATACCATAGATCTGTGTTTTTCCGTCCGCTGCCAGTAGAGTGACAGGTTCGGGCCATTGGAAGCCCTCCGGCAGGCCAGAAACTTCTGCGTCTTCCACGATACCGGCTCGCGTGCCGTCGCGCCGCCGCAGGACCGTTGTCGTTGGCCGGTCGATACGCATCAGGGATTCGACCCAATAGTCACCCGTCGGCGCGAAGCCGCGTGCCCGATCCTGGCCGACGCCATATTCGAATTCGCCGATGAACAACTCGTTGACCGACGGTCCGACGACCTGCCGATCCTCGTCGCCGGCACTCAGAATATCGATTGCGCCGTTTTCCAGGTCGATCCGTGCCACCTCCTGATAGTAGGGATTCTTGCCCTCTTCGCGCCCGGCGACGCTCACGAAGACCTCGCCGGAATTCTCATCGACGTAGAGGATATCTCGCACGGACCAGTCGCCCGAAGTCAGCTGCCGGACGAGTTCACCCGAGCTAAGATCGTAAAGATAAAGGTGCGGCCAGCCGGAACGCTCGGAATACCAGATAAGCTGGTTGCGCTTGGGAAGCATGGCGAGCGTCACCGGCAGATACACATTGTGAGCCAGTTCGACGATGCCCTCGGACCGGCTTTCGGAGAAAAGCTCGTGCGCAGTACCGGTCTCGGCATCGGCTGCCAGCAGGCGTACTGTTTTCTCGCCCCGTTCGATGTCGACGAAGTAGACTGTTTCGCCGTCCGCGCTCCACCAGCTCCGGTTTCCGCCAATGGGCGTATCGAGCATCCGTACAGCTGCCAGTGGTGGCCAGTCGACACTGACCTCCTCCCCGCTTTCGACGTTGAAGATCAGGAGCTGAAAGGTCGGGATATGCGGATCGCCCGGCAGGGCCTGCGCGCGCTCCACCAATGTCGGGTACGGTGAGTCGTCAGGGGCGAAATCGATCGCTGCCCGTTTCCTCACCTCGCGTTCGTCGGTCCGAATGGTCAGCAGCCGGCGGGAATCGGGCGACCACAGGATCTCGCCCTGCGCTTCGGCCCAGCGCTGGGTTTGCGCCTTTGCCGCGTAGGTCAGGTCCGAATCGTCGGAGCCCGCAAGCCTCACCTCCGCACCGCTGTCCACCTGTTGCACCCACAGATCGCCGTCGCGGACGAAGGCCAGCTTGCGGCCATCCGGCGACCTTACAGCGCTGGAATATTCCGCGCCGGGTCCAGACCGGTGCAAAGCTCCTTCGGCGCTGAACCGCCACATGCTGGAAAAGGCGAGAAACTCCACCGACCCCTCAGGATATGCGGTCAAGGCGCGGATCGGCAGTTCACCGGCCGCGATTTCGAAGCCGCCCTGCTCGCTGAGGAGAGTTGCCAATCTCTCATGATCGAACAGGTCGCCCTTTGTCCCGGTGTCTGCATCGAAGCGCGTGAAGCGCTGGCCGTCGCCCGTCTCTCTCCGGTACCAGAATGAGTTTTCCTGCCCGATCCAGGTCGGAATGATCAGCCGGTTGAGATAATATCCGTTGCCCCCGTCATTCGCGATGAAGGCGGCGCGGTCATACGCTTCCCGCATGAGCGGCCGTTCGGCGGCAACCGAACTGACGGCGGTGAAACCTGCCATTCCGGCGATCAGCAATTTCATGAGATTGCAGCAAAACTTCATGACGAGCCTTTCCCGCCTGTCGTAAAATGGGACCCGGCGAGCGCCGCAGTCTGTCGGCGACCGGGTCCGGAAGGGGCTCGGCTAGAAGCGGTATGCCAGCTCGGCTCCGATCACCCGGGGCCTCAGACGGCGACCGATGAGCGTATTGTCCGGCGCCACGAGCGCGTCATCGTTGAGAAGATTCTGGACGTAGAGCGAGACCGTCAATGGATCGAGGTCGACACTTGCCCGCATAGAGACAAGCGAGCGCGACTGAACGCGTGGATAGGTGTCCGTCGCGTTCGTCTTGAAGCCGTCCACATAGGAATAGTCTGCCCGCACATAGGCATCGTGCGCGCCAAGCGTGAAGTCGTAGAGCAGGCCGAGCGAATAGGTGAACTCCGGCGATAACGGCAGCCGGTCGCCTTCCTGGCCGATACCGTCGTCCAGAAACTCGGTATCGGTGTAGGAAAAGGCGCCGCTCAGCTGCAACGCTGCGGCAAGGTCGATCGTCGTTTCGACCTCTACACCCTGGGTTCGCGCGCCGCCGGCGTTGGCCGTTACCGACTGAAAGCCGGGACATGTATCGGACGTGTCCGATACCAGGACCGGAATCCCGTTCCAGTCGTTCCGGTAGACCGCCGCACTGACACGCGCGCGCGAATTGAGATTCAGCTTGCCGCCGATCTCGTAACTGTCGACTTCGTCGGAATCATATCCGTCGCGTAGCGGGGCGTTGGTGAAGTCGAGATTGCCGTCATTGTCGACGTCGCAAACGGACGCTGGAGGCACGAGTTGGCTGCCGCCGAGCCGAAAGCCGGTGGCCCACTTCGCATAGAGCAGGGAATCTTCTGTCGGCTCGTATGAGAGGCTTGCCTTGAAGGTCGTGCCGTCCTTTTTGGTGCCCGACTGGGTGACTTCGGCAACGGAGAAGAACTCGTTGCCGAGGCTCAGCAGGTCGCGGTTGTACTTGAACCAGCGCGCCCCGCCCGTCAGCGTCAGGGCCGGAATAATCTCGTAGGATACCTCACCGAACACAGCCTTCTGATCGAGCGTCTCGAACTTGTTGATCGGGTATCTCCAGATGACCGGCAGGCCGTTCGGCCCTGGACTGGAATCGAGGATGGGCAGCCCGAACGGAGTCTCGGTTTCCAACCCGCCCCACTCGGCGACCTGATCCTGCCGACGACTGAATTCCTCGTAATAGACGCCGGTAACGAACTGGAGCGGTCCTTCGAGGTTCGAGGCAAATCTGAGCTCGAAGATGTCGCCCTGCTTGTCGGCGGAGAACCCGAGAAGCGCGCCCAGCGAGCTGTATTCGGAATATTCCTGCCGAACCTTCTCCTCGTCGATATGGGTGTATGAGGCGGTCGCGCTCATCCAGTCGAAATCATATTCGCCGACCGCGTTGACGAACCAGAACTCGCTCTCGCTGAGTTCTTCTGCGCCGGGCGTCCGGAGCTGCTGGCTCTGGTATCCTCCGAGATCCAGATCGACGACGGCGGGCCCGTCCTCTTCTAGCGTCTGGGTAGCTGCCGTCACCGTAACCGACAGACGATCGGTCGCCTGCCAGAGGAGCGCAGCCCGGCCTCCGACATACAGAAGATCGCCAAGATCCTGTCCAAGGTCGACGGGAAGTCCGGTACGCGCGGACTCGGCTTCGAGCTCCGGCGTGCTCACCCGCTCGACATAGCCGCCGCGTTCCATCCGGTAGCCGACGACGCGCAGGGCCAGCCGGTCATCGACGAGGGGCAGGTTGAGGACCGCTTCCAGCGTCGTGTCGTCCTCGTCCGACCGATCGAGAAGACCATATCCCGCTTTCAGGCTGCCGCTCACCTCGTTCAAACGCGGCGCGACGGGTATGGTCCTGACAACGCCGCCGATCGACCCCGCACCGAACAATGTGCCCTGCGGACCCTTGAGCACTTCGACGCGCTCGACATCCACAAGCTTGAGATCCGACGTCGTGCCGCCGACCTCACCCGACCCGCTGATCGAGTCCGTAAGGGGCACTTCTCCGAAATAGGAACTGGTGGTGGCCTGCTCGTACAGGGTGGTTCCTACGCCGCGAATGATGATCTGATTGAGCGAAGGACCGGTGCCGACGAAGGAAACGCCGGGCACGGTGCTCAGATAGTCTTCCATGCCGACGATGTTGCGCCCCTCGATCTCTCGGTTCGTCAGAACGCTGATCGAAGCCGGCACGTCTTCCAGAGCCTCGCCGCGCTTCTGCGCGGTCACGATGATGACATTCGCCGCTGCACTGGTGGCGCCTGCGGTGCGCGTAGGAACTGTCCGGTAGCCTTCCGCAGCGCCCTGGGTCGTCGCCGACTGGACGATGAACAGGCCCGACCGCCCCTTGCGCGCTCTCAGTCCGGATTCCGCAAGCAGGTAGTCGAGGGCCTCCCTCGCAGTGAAATCGCCTTCGAGGGGCGGAGCCTGCAATCCGCGGACGACCGCAGCGTCGAAGGTGACCTGTTGTCCGGACTCGGCAGCGAACTGGCGCAGCACCGATTCCAGGTCCTGCTGCGGTATGTTGAAGTTGTAGGTTTCCTCCTGCGCGTGGGCAGGCGCAGCTTCTACCATAGCCATTGCCGCTGCAACGACAGAGAAACCACTCAGAAAAGAATGACGAATCCGCTTACCGGTCATTTACTACCCCCCTTGAGACCAGCGCCATGTGGCGAGGTGCAAGGTAAGACGCATGACATGTCTTTGCGGACAGAAAAGTTTTCAGGATCGTTACTTTTTCAGTTCTTTAACAGGATAATCTGACCCTCGCGGCGAAGCACCTGCAAGTCGTTGAACGCGGTAACACCTTCCAGAAACGCCTCATTGTCCCCGGCGTCGAACACGCCGCTGACACGGACCTCACCCGCCACGTTCCCGCTGACGATGATCTTCTCGTCGGAGTAGCGATTGACCCGTTCGACCGCAGAACCGAGCACTTCGTCTTCGAAACTGATCTGCCCCGAAACCCAGGACCCGGCGTGACGCAGGTCCACGGGAGAGATGCTGACGTCGGCGCCGCCTCGCGCGGCGATCATCTCCCTGCCGGGTTCCAGGTTGATTCCTGCTGCGGGATCCGACGGCTCACCGCCGGACGGACCATCACCTAGCAAGCCTCCGTCCTCCCGCTCCAGGATCTCGACCGTGCCTTCGAACAATATGACCCGCGCCTGTGCCTGCAGCAGCTCGACGCTGAACGACGTTCCGGTTGCGACCACGACCTTCTCGTCCGCGATCACGCTGAACGGTCGCAGTGCATCCTTTGCGACATCGAACTTCGCGCGGCCCGCCAGCAACTGGATTTCGCGCTGATTTTCATCGAACGCCACCTCGACCCGTGTTGCGGCATCAAGTGATAATCTCGACCCGTCCTCCAACACTGCCACCCGCCGTTCGCCGATCCCGGTCTCATAGACCTCGGGACCACCGCGGAGCAGGAACAGCGCCGACACCAAGGCCACCAGAAGCGCCGCGGCCGTCGCGGTAGGCAGTTTCCAGCCCGAGAGGCCGGCGGGATGCCACCGCCGACGGTTCGCCCGGCGAAAGCTGTTGAGAGCGACCGTCCGGGCCCGGATCAGTTGCGGCAGTTCGGCAGCGCTGTCGACGAGTTGCCAGGCATCCAGCGCGTCGCGCAGCGCCGCCGCGTTATCCTCATCGGCTCGCCACGCGTCGAACGCGCGCCAATCGTCCTCGCTAAGCCGGTCCTCCGCCAGCTGGAGGCACCAGGCTGCGGCCTCCTCGTCGCGCCCCTCGGTCGGGTCCGTATTCTGGACGAGTTTCATCGGCTCGCCCGCAGCCGCCGCATAAGGACGGTCATCGCCTTGTGAACATGTTTTTTCACAGCGCTTTTCGAAATCCCGAAGCTATCAGCAATGACATCAAGGCCCATATTCTCGATCCGATAGAGAACAAAGATCGTTCTGGTCCGCTCGGGCAGGGTTTCGAGGCCGGCTACGAGCTGCTTGAGCGCGTCCCGGCCCGCCGCAACCCGGTGAGGATCGAGCGGCTCGACCCCCAAACCTTCGGCGCTACCGATCGCCTGCCGATAGTCGGCACGAACCTTTGCGCGCCGCGCCCTGTCCCGCAGCAGGTTCGAAGCAACCTGAAAGACATAAGCGTCGGACGAGCTTTCGACCTCGTCATGCCGGGCGAGAAGCCGGACGAACACTTCCTGGGTCAGGTCTTCGGCCTCGTTATGGTCACGAACCCGGCGCAGGAAATAGGACATCAGCGCCGGCCGCCACTTGCGGCCGATCCGTACCTGATCGCTGATCGTCTCGCCGGTCACGCCGCCAACGTCTCTCCCGCCCTTTCCGGCTCCTTTCCGCATATGACGCGCAGGGAAGCGGATCGGACAGCAATATTTTCAGCGGACGGCAAATTCCGGCAGGAGTTGGATTTGGGAAATGGCGGTGCTGTCGGCTACTCCACATGCCAACCACCACCAAGCGCCTTGAACAGGTCGACGCGGGTAGATGCCAGCGTACGAAGCTGGTTGGCATATAGAGCGCGGGTGTCGAGCAGATCCGCTTGGGCCACGAGGACATCCAGATAGGCTGCGGAGCCAGCCCTGTAGCGCAACTCCGCGAATTCATATGCCCGTTCGGCGCGCGTGGCGGCCTCTTCCAGCGACTCCAGCCTCTTCTGTGCGGCGGCGACACGAGCCAGCGCTTGTTCGACTTCCTTCAGGGCAGTGAGGATAGTTCCGTCGAAGACTGCGAGGGAAGCCTCCTGCCGGGCTTCCGCTTGGCGGACACGCGCACGCGCAACGCTGGCATTCGGGAAGTTCCAGGAGACCAGCGGGCCGAGCGAGAAGGAGAAGGAATCGCCGCCACGTACGGCGTCGCTGCGAAAAAAGCTGCCAAGGCCGGTGAAGCTGACCGTGGGATACAGGTCCGACATAGCCACACCGATCCGGGCGGTATCCGCGGCGAGCCGGCGTTCGGCTTCGCGCAGGTCTGGCCTCCGCCGTAGAAGGGCGGCGCCGTCACCTACGGGCAGGTCGGCAATCGGAGTGGGGGGGATCTCACATTGGCGCGCGGCTTCAGGCACATCGTCCGGCGTAGTGCCGAGAAGGGCGGCAAGCTCGAACAGAGCCGCCTGCCGTTCACCGGCTAGTGACGGAATGTCCGCGCGGGCGGCGGCGGCCGCCGCGCCTGCGCGCTCGACATCGAGCATACCGACGGAGCCGGCTCTCTCCAACGTCTCGATGAGTTCGAGACTATCCGCGCTGGCGGCGTAAGAGCGGCGCGCAAGGTCCAGCGCGAAGGCGTATGAGCAGGCATTGAAATAGGCGCGGGTCGTCTCGGCGGCGACGAGAACGCGCACGCTATCCCGTGCCGCCTCAACTGCTTGGGCGTCGGCGCGCGCAGCTTCCACTGTCCGGCCTATGCGGCCAAAGATATCGGCCTCCCAGTCGACACCGAACCCGGCATTTGCCGACCACTGCGTGCCGCCCAGGCTGGTGACGCCCCCCTGCTCGCCGCCGCCGATCTGCGTGACGTCGCCGTAGGAAACCCCGCCCGTGACCGTTGTCGATGGCAGGCGACCTGCGCGAGCTTCGCTCAGAACAGCCTCAGCCCGCTGAAGGTTGGCGGCCGCGACACGCAGATCGGCGTTCGCCGCCAAAGCGCGGGCCACGAGATCGTCTAGAACCGGGTCGCGGTAGAGCCGCCACCAGTCGTCCGGCAGGTCGGCGGTAGGATCGATCTTCGCCGCGGTCGTGACAAATGGCTCCGACCAGTCGGCGGTCGCGGTCGCGGGAGCGTGATATTCGGGGCCGACCGCGCAGGCGGTTGCAAGGAGTGGCATCGCCAGGACGAATGCAAGCTTACGCATGGACGGGCTCTCCTTCGTTCGCGGAATTGCCGGTCCCCGCGATATCCGATCTCTCCTGGTTCTCAGAGCGGTGATCCGCGGCTATCAGCGTGTAGATCGTCGGCAACACGAAGAGCGTAAAGAGCGTGCCGATCAGCAGTCCCATGACGACGACGATCCCGATGGCGAAACGGCTCGCGGCCCCAGCACCGCTGGCGAAGACGAGCGGAACGAGACCCGCTGCCATGGCGGCCGTGGTCATCAGCACAGGCCGCATACGCACCGCGGCGGCGTGATGTATCGCCTCAGTGCGGTTCCAACCTTCATCACGCTGCATGTCGTTGGCGAAAGACACCATCAGGATGCCGTGCTTCGAAATCAGACCAATCAGCGTCACAAGCCCGATCTGGGTGTAGATGTTCAGCGTGGTGAAGCCGAGATAGAGTGGCAACAACGCCCCCGAGACGGCTAGCGGAACAGTGACGAGCACCACCAGCGGATCGCGGAAGCTCTCGAACTGGATCGCCAGCACGAGGAAGATCACGATCAGCGCGAAGCCGAACGAAATCGTCAACTGGTTACCCTCCTGCACGTATTGACGGCTGTTCGACAGCCAGTCGACATTGGTGCCTTCGGGTACCTGCTGGCTGCCGAGAAATTCCACGGCCTGACCCATTGTTACACCCGGCATCAGCACTGCGGAGATCGTCGCCGAGTTCATTTGATTGAACTGGGGCAGTTGGTTCGGCTGCGGCATGACTTCGACGCGCGTTACCGTTGAGAGCGGGACCAGCCCACCTTCGCTGGTGCGGACGTAGAACTGTCCCAGATCTGCGGGCGTCAGCCGGTCCCTCCGGCGCACCTGCGTGATGACGTCGTAGGAGCGGTCGCGATAGTTGAAGCGATTGACGTAATTCTCGCCGACCAGGAGGGCCAGCGTATCGGCGATGTCGGTCATGCTGACGCCGAGTTCGCCAGCTTTTGCGCGGTCGATGACAATACGCGCTTCTTGGCTGTCGAAGGCGAGATCGCTGTCGACGAAAGCGAACAGCCCGCTTCCCCAGGCCGCCCCCTTGATGGCTTCGAGCGTCTTGTAGATTTGCGAAAAGTCGTCGGCGGAACGGATAACCATCTGCACCGGCAGGCCCCCGCTCCCTGCGGGTAGCGGACTATCCTGAAACGCGGTTGCGTAGACGCCCGTGACCCCGGCGGTCATTCCGGTCAGCTGCGCCTGAACGTCTTCGGCCGTGCGCTCACGATCGTCCCAGCGTTCGAGAATGATCCCGCCAAAGCCGATATTGGCACCCTGCGGACCGCCGATGCCGAAGAAGCTGCCCGCATATTCCGGAATCTCGTGAAACAGATCCTCCACCTCGCGGCTGAAGCGAGCGGTGTAATCCACATTCGCATATTGAGGAGCTTTGGTCTGCGTGAAGACGTAGCCCATGTCTTCCTGCGGGGCGAGTTCGCTCTTCGCCCCGGTGAAGAAGACGACCGTCGCGCCAAGGATAGCCACACCGACGATCAGCACCGCGCCGCGCGCGTTCAGCGTGCGGCCGAGCAGCCGCTCATAGCGCTGGGTAAGACCGCGAACGGTCCGCTCGATACTCTTTTCAAGGCGACTTTCGCCCAGCTGCGAATTGAGCAGCCGGCTGCTCATCATCGGTGACAAAGTCAGAGCCACTACGCCGGAAACGATCACCGAACCGGCAAGCGTGAAGGCGAATTCGCGGAATAGCGCGCCGGTAAGCCCGCCCATCAGGCCGATGGGCGCGTAGACGGCCGCCAGGGTTATGGTCATGGCGATGACCGGTCCGATGATCTCGCGCGCGCCTAGCAGGGCGGCGTCGATCGGCTTTGCCCCCTCCTCGATATGGCGGTGGATATTCTCTACCACGACGATCGCGTCGTCGACCACCAGTCCGATGGCGAGCACCATTGCGAGCAAGGTCAGCAAGTTGATCGAGAAGCCGAACGCGAGCATCAGCGCGGCCGTGCCGAGCAGCGATAGCGGAATGGTCACGACCGGAATGATCACGGCGCGGACGCTGCCCAGGAACAGGAAGATCACGACGATAACGATGACCACCGCCTCGATCAGCGTATGCTCGACTTCCTCGATCGAGGCATCCACGAAGCGAGCTCGGTCGAACATGCTTTTCACGGTGAGGCCGGACGGCGCTACGCGCTCAAGCTGCGGCAACAAGTCGTTGATGCCGGCGACGATTTCCAGTGGATTGCCGTCCGGGGTCGGCGAGACGGCGAGCAGGATCGCGGGCTCTCCATCGGCCAGCGCAAGCGCATCGTAGTTCTGGCCGCCGAGCTCGATCGTCGCGACGTCGCCCAGGCGCACCAGACTGCCGTCGCCGCTTTTCAGCACCATTTGACGGAAGGATTCGACGTCGCGCAGATCGGTAGCGGCGGTAATGTTGATCGCAGTGTTTTCGCCTTTGAGCTGGCCGGGGGAGGCCTGCACATTGTTGGTGCGCAAGGCGGCTGCGACATCGCCCGCGGTCAGGCCGCGGCCGGTGAGTTTCACCGGGTCGACCCAGACCCGCATCGCGAGCGGCGCGCCGCCATTTACTTCGACCGATGCAACGCCTGGCACGGAAGTGATCAGCGGCGTCGCGACGCGATTCACGAAATCGACGATTTCGGGAGCCTCCATCGTATCGCTGACGAAGCCGATATATTGGACCGCCGAGGCGCCGTCGGTAATCTTCGAAATGACCGGGTCTGTAACACCCTCGGGCAGCCTGTATTTCACCTGCTGCACCTTCGACAGAATCTCCGTCATGGTGCGGTCGGCGTCGGCGTTCAGCACCAGTTTGGCGGAGATGTTGCTTTTTCCCTGTGTCGAGGTGGAGATCAGATATTCGATGCCGTCCGCCGTTGCGATCGCTTGGGCGATCGGGGTGGTGACGAAGCCCTGCATCACGTCCTGCGTCGCGCCGGGAAGCGCGGTGTTGACGGTGATCGTCGCGCTTTCCATGCGCGGATATTGGCGAATCTGTAACCCAAAGACGGCGCTGATGCCGATCAGCAGAATGAAGATGCTGACGACAATCGCGAAAATCGGCCGCCGGATGAAGATGTCGGTAAAGGCCACCTCAGCGTTCCTCCCGTGCGGCTGCATCCGTTGCCTTTGCGCCGGATGCCTGGTCCCGCTGCACGATGCGTGCGACGCGGACCTGCGCCCCTGGCTGCACGCGAAGCTGCCCCTCGGTGACGACGATGTCGCCGGCTTGCAGGCCGCTCGTAACGAGTACCGAATTGCCGATACGTCGTCCGGTTTCTACGGAAACGATCTCCGCGGTACCGCCCTCGCGCGGAGTATCGCCGCGAATGGCGATGACGTTGTTTCCGCTCGCTGTCGTCTGGATCGCTGTGGCGGGCACGAGCAGCGCGTTCCGCTGCGGCGGAAGTTCGAGTGCGGCAGTGACATACATGCCCGACCGCAGCGCACCATCCGGATTCGGTAGGATTGCCTGAACCGTGACGTTCCGGGTTTCCTCCCCAATCACGGGTTCTATGGCGTTCACCCGGGCGGTAAATGTACGCTCGGGAAAGGCGTCGCTCGTGACCGTCACAGCCGCGCCGCTATCAAGGCGCGCGAGTTCCTGTTGCGGCAATGCGAACTCGACATAGAGGCGATCGAGCGAAGTCAACGTAGCGACCGGGTCGCCGGGATTGAGATATTCGCCAAGGTCCACCCGGCGGAGGCCGATCCGTCCGGCAAAGGGCGCGCGTATCCGCTTCTGAGCGAGCCGCGCTTCGATCTGCTGCACGGCGGCTATGGCCTGGTCGCGCTCCGCTCGCCGCTGATCCAAGAGCTCACGCGGTTCAGCTCCTGTGGGCGCCAGTTCCTCTGAACGCGCCACCTGAGTGCGGGTGAATTCGGCGCGCGCGATAGCCGCCTGCCGGTCGGCGCGTTCCGGCGCGTCGAAGAGCTGGACCAGCAATTCGCCAGACTGGACATAGTCGCCTGCCTCGAAACGGATCGCCGTCACCCGGCCAGCAACTTCTGGAGAGAGCGTGACCGACCTCACGGCGGACAGCGTGCCGACCGCCTCGAGCGAGGCCGGAACATCGCGCGGAGTAACAATCGTTGCCGCGACGGGCACCGGCTGCTGCTCAGGCGGCTGACCCGGATCGGTGCGCGCCGCGCGCCACAGGAATAGTCCGCCCAAGACCAGAGCGAGGAGCACGACGGTGACAAGGATCGTTCGGCTCTGACGTCCCGTCAGGCGCTGCCAGCCGTTTTTAATCGCGTCCGCCATATCGCTACCTCACGCGCTGTGAGAAAGCAGACGAAAAGCAACGGAGCGCCAGCGAATGCTGCGCCTTCGAAAAGAAAATCATGTCGGCTCCTGCTGCCTTGGCCGCGCGGAAGCGGGCCCGTGGACGTTGACCGACAGGACTGATACAACCTCAACCATAGTTCAGGTCAAGGGGTTTCTTGGTGTCGATTACGAGCGAACAGGTTCTTTCGGTGGGAGACGTGGCGAAACGGAGCGGCGTGGCCGTCTCCACGGTTCATTTCTACGAACGGAAGGGCCTTATCGAAGGCTGGCGCACATCCGGAAACCAGCGCCGCTATCCGCGGAGCATTTTACGGCGCATCGCTATCATCCGTATTGCCCAGCAGGCTGGCATACCGCTGGCCACCATTCGCGAGCATATGAAGAAGATGACGAACGGCCCGATCACCGCGGCGCAGTGGAACGAACTGAGTGAGGCCTGGCGCGCGCAGCTGAACGAGCGGATCACCAGTCTCGTGCAGCTGCGCGACCGAATGGAAACATGTATTGGCTGCGGCTGCCTCAGCCTTGGCGACTGCCCCCTCCGCAATCCCGAAGACGCCCTCGCGGCCGAAGGGCCAGGCGCACATCTGCTTAATTCGTGAAGTGATCCCGCGCTTTGCATGACGCTGAGATCACTTCCCGTCGGCTCGGGAATTATCTGACGGCTTTGGACCGGAAGCCGACAGTCTAATCCTGGTGAGTATCCAGGCTAGTGAGTTGGGCACCGATGATCAGCCGTGCACTTAGTCTGACAGAACCCGTCGAGCCGATCCTCAACGTTACGCATTCTGAGCGAATCCCGGACGTAGAGCATCACCGCCCCTCGGATCACCTCAGGAGAAGAGTTGAAGCAGTGAAACGCACTCCGGGGTTTGCTTAATCTGGGCATCAATCCGCGCAAGCATATCAGGCACCGCTCATCAGTGGTGTCTCTAGTCAGAAAGAACCAGAACCGCCAAAAAATCGATCAGGATTGATCGAGGGCCAGCACCGCGCCTATGTTGCAAGCAAACGGGCGTCTTCGGGAAATGCGCATTACTTATAACGGCGCTAGAGAGGTTGAAACAGCAATGAAAGCCAGCGATATTTGGCCCCGAAATCAGCTTGTTAAGTTTGTTTTCGTTCTGGCCGCTATTATCGCTATGTTTCCCGCTCACTCCGCTGCGAGAGCTGATTTCCAGCGCTTCGTAGGCGAATGGTACGGGACGACATTGTGTAATTCTCAATTCCGTTACCAAGTAGTTGAGACGAAGATTCAATTCGAAATCGACGAGGGCGTGCTCAATTCGAAGTGGACGCACAATATGTCAGAATTGATGCCCAGGGGTAAACATGTCTTCGTTCCTGAAGGTGAAGAAGCGGGGGGAATATTTGTAGTCAATGGTGGCTTCAAAACTTCAAGAAGCTGGGCTGCACATCGGCTGGGCAGTGACGCTAACCTCGTCCTGATCCCTATTGGACACACTGCACGCTCTTGTTCGGAAATGGTTTTGTACCGTGAAAAGGCGCAGCAGAAAAATTTGGTCGAAACGCTTAGCGTAATGGGAGCTGACGAATCGAACAGCCGGCAATTCGCTATGCGCAGCGAGTTCATAAAAGCCGCTGCCACTCCTGCGTATGACGATACCGCAAGCGCAATTATCAGCGCAGGGGTGCTGTCAGACTAATGACAACTTGTCTCTGTTTCGCACAACAAGCCCCTTTCCCACCGGTGCTCAACCCATGAGGTTAGCCCACTCAGCCTGGGCAGCAGAGCGGCGGGTCTTGTAGGTCGGGCGGTCGATGAGGTGGCGTTCGGAATTGAAGTGGTTGTGGACGTTGGCGTGGACCGAGGCGAACTTCTGCAGGCTCGCCATCTGGCGAAACCGCAGCATCGCTCGTTCTCGTCGTCGGAAGGGCAGATGCGAGTTCTCCACCCGATTGTTCAGGTGCCGGCCGATCTCTTGCTTCCCGCTGTTTCCTAGCGCGCTCATTGCTGAGACGTAGGAGCGCAGCCCGTCCGTCACGATCGCCTCGGGTGTACCGTAATTCTTCAGTGTCTTTTTCATGAAACGCAGGGCAGCAGCCCTGTCTCGCTTCTTGGTAACGTAGCTCTCGAGAATCTCGCCCTCGTGATCGACGGCGCGCCAGAGGTAGCGCTGCTCGCCGTTCACCTTCACGTACATCTCGTCGAGATGCCACTTCCATTGCCGGAACCCGCGCATGTATGACCGGCGCCGCCGCTTGATCTCCTTGGCGAACACCGGGCCGAACCGGTTCCACCAGAAGCGCACCGTCTCGTGGCAGATATCGATGCCGCGCTCGGCCAAGAGGTCTTCTACGTTGCGAAGGCTCAAAGGGTAGCGGACGTAGAGCATGACCGCGGCGCGGATCACCTCGGGCGACGAGTTGAAACAGCGGAATGGGCTGGCTGGTTTTCGGGATCTGGGCATCGATCCAAGCTAGCGGATCAGGCACCGATCGTCAGCGGTGCATTTAGTCTGACAGTGCCCGATCGGCTTGTAAACGATGACACTCACACGCTCTTTGTCTCGCGGCCGCTGGGCGCGCGCTTCCTCGATTGCTTTGAGGGCGGTTCGCGCAGCCTGACTGTCTCCGCCCAATCCAGCCTTGGTAACGTGCAGGAGAAATGCTTCGGCCGCCGTAATCCGGCGCTCCCTGCCATCTTCGCGTACGGTCACCATCTGACCGAGAACCGCCTCGTGCGGGAGCATGCGAAACCGGTTCTTCGGGCGGCCGCGCGGATTTCCGGATCGCCCTTTCTGGAAGCGTGTTCCGGCAGGCGGCTTTCCATAACCGACGCCGCTCATGAGGCCTCCGGTCTTGGCCACTTGATCGACCCGTCGTCCCGCGTCGAACGTTTCAGGTCGAGAAGATCGTGCTGGCTGACGGAGGTCCGCCGCCGCGCAAGCGCCGCCTTCACGGCCCACGGCTCGAGCAGCAGGCGTTGGCGGTCGCCCGGCTTGCTCTCTGTCCAGGTCTTGTCAGGAGCGGCGATGCCGAGAACCTGGAGGACGGCGTCGGCGTTTTCGGGATCCACCCTTTCGATTTTCACATCGATGGGGCTCTGAGCCGGACGCTGCTTTGCCTTCGCGCGTTCGCGTCTCAAGATCATCTTGAGGACCGCCGTTCGCGCTGCCTTCCCGCCCTTGAGCGCATCCTGATAAGTGCGCTGTTCGAGAGCTTCTTCGACGGTCAGCTCGCGCTGCTTGCTGCCTTGCCTGACCGTCAGACGCTTTTCGAGAATGATGTCGAACGCCGAGCCTGTCGCGGCGTGACGGTCTTTCCGCGGACGACCTTTCGGGTTGCCGGACTGCCCCTTCTGAAACCGTGCCATCGGTGCTGTCAGACTAATGACAACTTGTCTCTGTTTCGCACAACCCACCCCTTCCCCGCGGCTGCTCAGGCCATGAGGTTTGCCCACTCGGCCTGGGCGGCCGAGCGGCGCGTCTTGTAGGTCGGGCGGTCGATGAGGTGGCGTTCGGAGTTGAAGTGGTTGTGGACGTTGGCGTGCACGGAGGCGAACTTCTGCAAGCTCGCCATCTGGCGGAAGCGCAGCATTGCGCGCTCTCGTCGTCGAAACGGCAAGTGCGAGTTTTCCACCCGGTTATTCAGGTGCCGGCCAATCTCCTGCTTCGGCAGATTGCCGAGCGCGTTCATTGCCGAGACGTAGGAGCGCAGCCCGTCGGTGACGATCGCCTCCGGTGATCCGTAGTTTTTGAGCGCCTTCTTCATGAACTTCAGCGCGGCAGCCCTGTCGCGCGTCTTCGTGACGTAGCTCTCGAGGATCTCGCCCTCGTGGTCGACCGCACGCCAGAGGTAGTGCTGCTCGCCGTTCACCTTGACGTACATCTCGTCGAGGTGCCACTTCCATTGGCGAAAACCGCGCATGTAGCTCCTACGCCGCTGTTTGATCTCCTTGGCGAACATCGGCCCGAACCGGTTCCACCAGAACCGCACCGTCTCGTGGCAGATGTCGATACCACGCTGGGCCAGGAGGTCCTCCACATTGCGGAGGCTGAGCGGAAACCGAACGTAGAGCATGACCGCCGCGCGGATTACCTCCGGCGAGGAGTTGAAGCAGCGGAAAGGGCTCGCAGGTTTGCGGGATCTGGGCATCGATCCGGGCTAGCGGATCAGGTGCCGATCGTCAGCGGTGCAGTTAGTCTGACAGAGCCGAAACCGCGCATGTAGCTCATGCGCCGCTGTTTGATCTCCTTGGCGAACATCGGCCCGAACCGGTTCCACCAGAAGCGCACCGTCTCATGGCAGATGTCGATGCCGCGCTCGGCGAGAAGGTCCTCGACGTTTCGCAAGCTGAGCGGATACCGGACGTACAGCATGACCGCCGCTCGGATCACCTCCGCCGACGAGTTGAAGCAGCGAAAAGGGCTGGCTGATCTGCGGGAAGTCGACATCAATCCGCGCTAGCGAATTAGACGCCGATCGTCAGCGGTGCATTTAGTCTGACAGAGTCCGGCTCGGCTCTAATCCCAGCTGGGGGAAAGCTGGGGGTCACGTCATCACGTCAGTGTATGGACAGGTGAGGGAAGCGCCCCGGCACGCCCTCCCCCGGGTTTCAGACGATCAGGATTTCCTGCATCGGCAGATCGACATGCTCGGCAAGCGGGGCCTCAGCTGCCATGTCGGCGCCTGCAACCATGCCGCCATCCGCAAAGGCAGAGGCGGGAACGATCGACCCGCCGGCCTCTTCGAATACCACTTCGCCCGCCTCCGTGTCGAAGAAGACCCGA
>NZ_JAGSGB010000002.1:1290000-1333578 GCF_020092905.1 Pacificimonas aurantium | reverse complement strand
TGTGGAGATCAATGTCGGCGGCGCCGGCTCCTGATCCCCGCATAACGGGACCAAAATCGAAGAAGGCCGCTTCCCAAAAAGGGAGGCGGCCTTTTTCTTTGCTCGCGATGCTTGCGACGCGAAAGCGTTCGGCTTCCCAGGAGCGGCCAAACAGTGGGGCCGACAAAGAGGCGCGGGGGCGTTCTGTCGCTAGCCCGGCTCACCTTGCAAGCCTGTGGTCGTCCGGCGACGGCAACCATATGCAGCCTCGTCAGCCGCCGACATCGGGACGACGGACGCACATAAAAAAGGGCGCGGAAGCCCTAAGCTCCCGCGCCCTTTCGCAGTCTTTGCAGTGGATGCGGTTAGCCGAGTACCTTGCCGAGCTGCATCGCAACGGACATGTCGCCTTCGACTTTCAGCTTGCCCTGCATGAATGCCATCTGCGCGTTCATGTCGCCGCTGGCGATCTTCTCGAAGTCTTCCTTCGAGACTTTCACCGTGCAGTCGGTGGCAGCAGCCTCATTGTCCACGACCGCCGGCGTCTGGGTGTCGTCGATGCGGACGACGCCGTCGTCGGTGAAGTCGAACTTCACGCTCTTGTTCAGACCTGCATCCGCACCCACGCGGCTGCGCATCTGTTCGGTAATCTCTTCGAGGGTCGCCATTGGGTAATTCTCCTTCCCTAAGGTTATTGGTCCGCATCCGATGCCGGGTCGGCACCGCCTGCAGCCGCTTCGGTCGAGGCGGTCTGTTCGCTCGTACCGCGGCCAAGCATATCGATATTGGCGTCGGCCGTCGCCGGATCGTCGCTGGGGGGTACGCCGCCCGCGACGACGTCGATCGACATTGCGTCCATCGTGGAGGCGTCGAAGTCGATGCCTTCTTCCGCCAGCTCGCGGTTTACACCGCTGCCGGCAGGGTCGTTCGCCTCGTCATCGCCGCCGCCACAGGCGCCAAGAGCCAAACCGGCAAAGAGGATTGCAGAAGCCGAAAGCGCGCGAAGCGTCATAATTTCCCTATCGTTCGAACAGCCACCGTCACGGCCTAGCTGGATTGCAAAGCGCCCTCAATAGAGAGTATCCCACGGGCAGGTAGCCCGCAGATGTTCGTCGAACTCTGCCATGGTGACGGCAACTCCCAGTTCCGCAAGGCTGGTGACCGGGTAGGTCAGCCCGCATGGCACGATACCCGAGAAATGGTCGAGCTGCGGAGACACGTTCACGGACAATCCGTGCAGCGTCACCCAGCGCCGGATCCGGACCCCGATGGCCGCCACCTTCGCATCGGTGCCGTTCCGGTCGACCCAGACGCCAACGCGGCCATCGCGAAGCTCGCCGACTATGCCGACGCGGCCGAGCGCATCGATGATCCACTGTTCGAGGGTCTGCACATAGCGGCGAACGTCGCGGCCTCGTTCGCGCAGGTCGAGGGAGGGATAGACGATCCGCTGACCAGGGCCGTGATAGGTATATTCGCCGCCCCGTCCGGCTGAAAAGACGGGGAACCGGTCCGGCGCGAGGAGGTCCTGTGCCCGCGCGCTGGTCCCCGCCGTGTACAGCGGCGGATGTTCCAGGAAGAGCAGGCGTTCGCCTGCCTCACCTGCGGTAATGGCCGCAGCGCGGGCCTCCATGTCCGCAAGCGCGGCGGGATATGGCGTCAGGCCCGGCCGCACGTCCCATTCGATCATGTTGACGATCTAGGCGATCAGAGGCCGGCGACAAAGTCCCTGAGGTCGGAAAGAAACAGCTCGGGCCGCTCGAGCGAGGCGAAGTGCCCGCCCTCGGCCATATCGGTCCAGTGGACGACATTGTAACCGCGCTCGACCATCGTGCGCGGCGGGAATGCGAGCAGGTCCTCAGGGAACGCCGCGATCCCCGTCGGGACCTCGACGCGGCGACCCTCCGGAATGGAAAAGCCGCCCTCCTCGAACATGCCGCGATAGAGCCAGGTCGACGTGTGGAAGCTGCGCGTCGTCAGGTAGATCATGATGTTCGTCAGCATGTCGTCGAGCGGATAGGGCGGTTCGTCCGCCGCGCCCCGCCGGTCCGACCAGCCGTGGAACTTCTCCGACAGCCAGGCGGCGACGCCCATGGGCGAGTCCATCATCGCATAGGCAAGGCTTTGCGGTTTCGTGCCCTGAAGCTGCAGGTAGGCCGTTTCCTGAGTGCGTACGTCCTGAGCCCACGCCATCCACTTCGTTTCCGCGTCCGACCTCGGCGTCATGTCGTGCGCGCGCAGGCCGTAGCCGTTCAGGTGGAGTGCCTCGACGCGGGCGGAATCGAGGCCGACCCACCCGCCTATGACGCTGCCCCAGTCACCGCCCTGGTAGACATAGCGCTCATATCCGAGCGCGGGCATGAGCCGGTCGAAAAGAGCGGCGACCTTGCGCGGTCCAAGCGGGGCGGCGGGCTTGTCGGACCAGGCATAGCCCGGCAGCGAGGGGGCGACGACGTGGAAAGCAGGCTGCGCCGGGTCCTCCGGCTCGGCAAGCCGCTCGAAGATCGCGTTGAACTCGTAGATCGAGCCGGGCCAGCCATGCGAGATGAGGAGCGGGCGCGCATCGGTGCGGCTGCTGCGCAGATGCACGGCATGTAGCGTAAGATCGTCGTCGACGGGCACGCGGATATGCGGCAGGCGGTTGAGATCGGCGACGGCAGCGGGCCAGTCATAGCCGGTCAGCCAATGATCCCGCAGCCGCTCCAGATAGGCCCGATTGGCGCCGTAGCGCCAGCCTGCTTCATCCGGTTCTTCGAAGAAGCGGAAGTCTTCGACCCGGCGGCGGATCCAGGCGGCCTCCTCCGCCTGTTCCGGGATCGTGAAAGGCTGCGCGGCGCCGCCCATGAGTCAGGCCGCCAGGGCGAGTTTGCGGTCGAGCAGGATCGAGTCCGCCGCCTTCTCGGCGATCATGATGGTGGGCGCATTGGTGTTGCCGGAGACAAGCGTCGGCATCACCGAAGCATCGACGACACGAAGGCCGCTCACTCCCCGCACCCGCAGGTCGGTATCGAGCACGGCATCGTCGTCGGCGCCCATGCGGCAGGTGCCGACAGGATGGTAGATGGTTTCGGCCCACTCCCGGATCCGCTCGACCAGGGTCGCGCGGTCCTGTGCATCGTCGCCCGGCCAGATTTCGGTGGCGCCATATTCCCTGAAGGCAGGCTGGCGGCCGATTTCCCGGGTGATCTTCAGCCCTTCCAGAAGGACGTCGAGATCCTCCTTCGCGGACAAGTAGTTCGGATCGATCCGCGGGAAGGCGCCGGGGTCGTTCGACGACAGGCGGATCGTCCCGCGGCTTTCCGGACGCAACTGGCAGACGTGCAGGGTGAAGCCGTGCACGTCGCCCATCTTTCCGCGGCCGTGGGGGTTGCCGAGGCCGGGCAGGAGGTGAAGCTGGATATCAGGCGCGGCGAGACCTTCGCGCGTCGAAAGAAATGCCCCGGCCGGCGTCGGAATGTAGCTTCCCGTCCCCGACCGCGATGCGAGCCAGGAGGTCAGCGCCTTCACCTGGTTCACGAGCTTTGCATTCTTGTTGAGGCTGACCGGCTGGTCGACCGTCCACTGCACGAGAAGGTCGAGATGGTCCTGCAGGTTGGCGCCGACCGCGGGCTTGTCGTGAATCACGTCAAGGCCATTAGCCTTCAGATGCTCGGCCGGACCTACCCCCGAAAGCATCAGCGTCTGCGGCGAATTGATCGCGCCGCCGCACAGGATGATTTCCCGCCCGCTGACGATGTCGCTCTTACCGTCGCGCCGGATGCCGACGGCGTGCGCGGTCTTTCCCCGGAACAGCACCCGTTCGGCCTGGACGCCGGTCATGATGTCGAGATTGTCCCGGTCCTTCACCGGCTCGAGATAGGCCTTCGCCGTCGACCAGCGCTGGCCGTTGTTGGTCGTCGAATCGTAGCGGCCGACGCCCTCGAAATTGGGCCCGTTGAAATCGTCCGTCAGGTCATGCCCGGCTTCCTCCCCCGCAGCGAGAAAGGCATCGATCAGCGGGTTGTCCATGCAGCGCTTCGCCGTGTGAAGCGGCCCGCCCGAACCGTGCCAGTCGGTGGCACCGCGTTCGGAATCCTCGGACTTCTGGAAGTAGGGAAGGACATCGTCCCAGCTCCAGCCGGTGCAGCCCATCTGTGCCCAGCGGTCGTAGTCCGACGAGTGGCCGCGGATATAGACCATGCCGTTGATCGAAGAGGATCCGCCGAGGACGCGGCCGCGGGGCCAGTAGAGGCGGCGACCATTGAGATGTTTCTGCGGCTCCGTCCAATAGCCCCAGTTTTCCTTCGCGATCTTCTCGGGACTGACGAGCTTTGCGATGCCGGCCGGGAAATGGACGAACATGCTGTTGTCCTTTCCGCCCGCCTCCAGCAGCAGCACGCGCACCGAGGGATCGGCGGACAAGCGATTGGCAAGAACGCAGCCTGCCGAGCCGGCACCTACGACGACGTAATCATATTCGGTCATGAACGGGACCCTCCCTTGAGGTCTGTTACACCCTCGATACTGGCCCGCTACGGACGGGAAAACTGTCAGTTTGCGGCGGCGCGGGGGTTCCTATCCGGCAGCGTTTGCGATGGCTGCGGCCGCGCGCTCCTCTCTCGTCGCCTCGGCTAGCGGCAGCCGCTTGTAGAGGAGGAAGAGGCAGATGAGCGTGACCGGCACCATGACCAGCAGGCTGAGAATGCCGGTCGTGAGATCGCCGGTCTTGGCCGAGACCTCGCCCGCAAACCACGGACCCAGACCAAGCCCGATCAGCGTAGTGCCGATGAAATAGGTCGCCGTCGCCGCGCCGCGCATGCGGGGAAGGACGAGGTCCTGACTGGTAGCCGCGGCGACCCCCACCCATGTCGATGCCACGACCTGTGCCGGGAAGTTCAGGATGTAGAAGAGGAGCAGGCTGTCGGTGGTGAACATGATCAGGACGAATGGCACCATCGCCGATATGGCACCGATGCCGACAAGGATGCGACCGGCCGGATTTCGGCGCTTGAGGAAGTCGGAGATACGCCCGCCGAGGACGACGCCGAGGAAGCCGCCCGCTGCGGCCGGACCGCCGAGGATGAGGCCGACCGCGGCCGGGTCCGCGCCCTCGAACGTGCGCAGGACGTAGGGCGCCGCCCAGAAGCTGACGGCATAGGTGTTGAAGGCGATGGTGCCGAAGCCGACCAGCATGAGTAGAAAGCTCGGCGTGCCCCAGATGAGCGCATAGGTCGCCGGATCGCGTCGCTTGACTGACTGCGACCAGGAGAAGACGGCATAGGCACCCAAGCCGAGTGCGAGAAACTGAAGCGTCGCGCCGGTCGCGGCAATGATCCCCCACACCGCGGCTGCAATGACGAGCGCGCCGACGACATTGACTATGAGCGACTTCGTTCCCCCGCGCGCCGCGTCGAACAGGGTGAGGGGCGGAATGACACTGGAGAGTTCGTCGAAGAACTTGCGCCATTTGTCGTCGGTGGGAGGTTCAACGATTCCCTCGGACATGCCGCGCAGCGGCTCACGCAGCGTGGCGACCCAGATCGCCACGAGAATACCGGGAATGCCCACCGCCAGAAATGCGGCCTGCCAACCGACGATATTGAACATGAGGATATCGAGCCCGCCGGGGTAGGCGGCGTTCCAATTGCCAGCAACGGCACCGCCGATGAACAGCGAGATGCCGCCGCCGAGGTACAGGCCCCCGGAATAGATGGCGAGCGCCGTGGCGCGGCTTTCCTTAGGGAAATAGTCGGATAGCATCGAGAAGGCGCAGGGAGAGGCAGCAGCCTCCCCCACCCCGACACCGATGCGCGCGCCGGCGATCTGAGCAAAGTTCTGCGACAGTCCCGAAAGGGCCGTCATCGTCGACCAGACGAACAGGCCTATGGCCATCAGCGACTTGCGGACCCACATGTCGGCAAGCCTGCCGAGCGGGATGCCGAACAGCGCATAAAATACGGCAAAAGCGGTGCCGTACAGAAACCCCATCTGGCCATCATCGATACCGAGGTCGGCCTTAATATCTTCTGCGAGGATCGACAGGATCTGCCTGTCGATGAAATTAAGCATGTAGACGAGGACGAGAACGCCCAGAACGTACCACGCGTAAGGGCTGCCGACATCTTTCGCGCGGTCTTCCGGTACGACCGCTGCGGTCTCGTCACTCATACTCTATTCCTTCCCCAAGGAGCCGGTTTTGCGGCGAATCCGCAGAAGCGCTAGCAGCCGAGTTTTCGTAAGGAAAGCGCCGCTGCCATGGAAAATCCGCGTGTCCTCTTCGTATGTCTCGGCAATATCTGTCGTTCACCTCTGGCCGAAGGCCTGTTTCGCAAGCGCGCCTCGGAGGCGGGGCTGACGGTTGCGGCGGACAGCGCGGGCACGGGCGACTGGCATGTCGGCGAGCCGCCCCAACAGCAGTCGCAGGATGTTGCGCGGGTCGCCGGGTTCGACATTTCGGATATTCGCGCACGGCGGGTCTCGCCGGAGGATTTCACGCGTTTCACGCATATCGTCGCCATGGACGAGATGAACGAGCGCGACCTGGCGTCCGTTCGGCTTCAGGACGGCGGTACGGCGGAGGTCGCCAGGCTGCTGAGCTATTCCGCTCTGCCGGAAAAGAACGTCCTGGATCCCTATGGCATGAGCGACGACGCGTTCCAGAAAGCCTATGCGCAGATCGAGAGCGGCGTTGAGGGCCTGCTCGCCCGTCTGCGGCAGGCGCATTAGACAGATCAGGCCACCCATTCCTCGGCGTTTCGGGGCGGCCTGAAACCGGGTGGATCGTCGAACTCGAACAGAGAGCCCTGAGCGAACTCGTAGCGTTCGACGATCGAGTAAACGGCGCCGTCGGCGGTCAGCTGACTTTCGAACAGGCAGAAGTCGGTCACCATGAAGGGCGGAATGCGAAAGCCGCCATGGCGCGACATGAAATGGTCCAGCGTACCCGCCCCTCGGGAAAAGCGCGCGAGGGTCATGTGCGGCAGATAGGACCGCGTGTCCGGACGAATCTTCAGTCCCTCCAGCGCGCGGCTGACCTTCTTGTGCAGATAGCGGATGTCGTCGGCGGGGCGTACTCCCAGCCAGAGACTCTCGGTCCGCCCCTTGCGGTCGAACTGGCCGATATCCTCAAAACCCATCGCCACCGGCCGGGCCTCGACGAACGAAAGGCATTCGGCGATGTCGTTCGCTTCCCGCGGAGAGCGTTCGCCGAGAAAACGGAGCGTGATGTGGAGCTGCTCCTCGGACTGCCAGCGCGCGCCGATGATGCCGCCCATGATCTCCATGACGGCGTCCTTTACCTCGAAGGGCGGATCGATGCCGACGAAGAGACGATGCATGGCGGCTCCCTAAGCAGATTCAAAGCGCTACGGGTGTGCTTGTCCCGGATCAAGGGGCTTCGTCGAGAGCGCGCCTGACCGCAGGGAGGATGCCGGATACAATTCGTCGCACGCCCTCCGCATTGGGGTGCAGGCCATCCTCCAGAAGAAGGTGCGGCCGGAACGCCGCTTCGCGCATGAAAAACGGGTAGAGGGGGACATCATGGCGCTTTGCCAGAAAGGGATAGACGGCGTTGAAATAACGCGCTTCGTCCTCTCCTACCTGCGATGGTGCCAGCATTCCGGCAAGCAGGACCTCGATATCCCTGGCGGCGAGCTCTTCCAGGATAGCGTTTAGGTTCCGCAGGGTTTCGCGCGGCGAGAGAGAGCGGAGCATGTCGTTCGCGCCAAGCTCGAGAATGACGAGATCGGGCTTTCGGTCCAGACGGTTCAAGGTCCAGTCCAGACGTTCGAGGCCGCGCGCGCTGGTATCGCCCGACACACCCGCATTGATGACGTTCGCGGGAATACCCTCAGCCCTGAGCGCCGTTTCGAGTTGCGGAGCGAAACCGTCGGACTGCCTTAGCTGGTAGCCAGCCGTCAGACTGTCCCCGAAGGCGAGGATCGTTCGCTGCTGTGCGCTTGCCGGCAACGAAACTGCGCTGCTGACAGCCCAGATCGCCGCATAGACAAGAAGAGCCAGCGCTCGGTAGGCAAGGGGTTTGGGTAGCAACACGGCAGACCTCGACAATGACTTCATCTGAAGAACATCTAGTGATCGATGCGGAAGGCGTCATCCTGACCCTGCCCGGTGCGTCCGGACCCGTTGAGATCCTGAAAGATGTGGATGTGAAAGTGCCGCGCGGCGACACGGTTGCCGTTCTCGGCCCGTCCGGGTCGGGCAAGTCCTCGCTGCTTGCCGTACTCAGCGGCCTTGAGCGGGCCACCGCCGGGCGCATCCTCATTTCGGGCACCGACTTCGGCCGGATGTCCGAAGACCAGTTGGCCGAAGCGCGCAGAGGACGCATCGGCATCGTGCTGCAGGCTTTCCACCTGCTGCCTACCATGACCGCCCTAGAAAATGTTGCCGTCCCGCTGGAACTGGCGGGGGCGGCGGACGCCTTCGAGCAGGCCGAGGCAGAGCTGACCGCGGTCGGGCTGGAGCATCGGCTCACTCACTATCCATCGCAATTGTCGGGCGGCGAACAGCAGAGGGTCGCAATCGCGCGCGCAACCGCCCCGCGTCCCGCCATTCTGTTTGCCGACGAGCCAACCGGCAATCTGGACTTCGCGACGGGACAGGACATCATCGGTCTGCTGTTCGAGCGGCGCTCTGCCCAGGGCGCGACCCTTTTTCTCGTGACGCATGACCCGGAAGTCGCTGCGCGCTGCGACCGCGTCATAGAGATGCGTAGCGGGCGGATCGAAGCCGACAGGAAGGCCGTGGCGGCGTGACCCTGCCCTGGCGGCTCGCCCTTCGCGACCTGCGCGGCGGCCTTGGCGGACTGCGCCTCCTCATCGCCTGTCTGTTCCTCGGCGTGGGCGCCATTGCCGGGGTCGGCAGCCTGAGCGCTTCGATCCTGACCGCGCTTGCCGCGCAGGGGCAGGACATTTTGGGCGGCGACGTCGCGGTGGAGATGTCGCAGCGACGCGCCTCACCCGAGGAGCGGGCTGCGTTCGAGGCGCTTGGAGATGTGAGCGAACTCGTCCTGATGCGGGCCAATGTGGCGACCGCAGATAATTCCGAAACGATCATTGCCGAGCTGAAAGCGGTCGATACGGCCTATCCCCTCTACGGTCAGTTCCGCCTGCGGGGGGGAGGCGACCTTCAGAACGCGCTGGAGGACGGGCTGCTTCTCGGAACGGGCGCGGCAGAGCGGCTTGGCGTACGCATCGGCGACCGTCTGCGCGTCGGCGAGGCCCGGCTGCCGCTGACCGGCATCATAGAAAACGAGCCCGACAAGGTTGCCGAGGGGTTCGTGATCGGACCGACGGTGATGATCGGGCTCGGCGACTTCGCCCGGACCGGCCTGGAGCGGGCCGGCAGCCTTTACGAGGTCCAGTATCGCATCCGTGCGGCCGGCGACCTCGACCTGGAAGAGGTCGAAGAGGATCTGCTCGAGCGGTTTCCCGACGGCGGTCTGGACGTCGACACACGCGACAACGCTGCCCCCGGGGCCCGGCGGTTCATCCTCAATGTCGGTCAGTTTCTCACGCTGGTCGGACTGACGGCGTTGATCGTGGCGGGCGTCGGCGTGGGAAGCGGTGTCAGTTCGTACCTGCGCAGCAAGACCCGGTCGATCGCCTCCCTAAAGAGCATCGGCGCCGGGTCGAAACTGATCTTCAGGACCTACATGATCCAGATCGGCCTCGTGACCTTCGGGGCCGTGCTTGCCGGCGCGGTCGTCGGCGCGCTGGTGCCGTCCGCCGTGAGTTTGGTGGCCGGGGAGGTTCTGCCAGTGCCGCCTGCGGGCGGGATTTATCCGCTGCCTTTGCTAACGGCCATTCTCTATGGCTTTCTGACTGCCTTCGCGTTTGCGGTCTGGCCGCTTCTTCAGGCCCGCGACATTCCTGCGGCTCGCCTGTTCCGTGCGGGCGTCGAGACGGCCGGGAGGCCGCCGGCCTCCGTACTCGGCCTGATGTTCGCGGCAGGCCTTCTGGTGGCTGTGCTCGCGGTCGTGCAGGCGCGGCAGCCGCTGTTCGCGGCCGGCTTCCTGGCCGCCGCCATGGCAACTCTCCTCCTTCTCGGTCTGATCGCCGGCTTGATTGTCGCGGCCGCACGGGCGCTGCCGCGGCCCCGGCATCCGCTTTTCCGACTGGCCATCGCCAATCTCACCCGTCCCGGAGGAATGACCCGGCAACTGACGGTCTCCCTTGGGCTGGGGCTGACCCTGTTTGCTGTCCTCGGCGTCATCGAAACGAACCTGTCGGGTCAGATCGAGCGCACGATCCCCGAAGAGGCGCCGACGCATTTCCTGCTCGACATTCCGGCCGAAGGTGAGACGGAATTCCGCGACATGGTGTCCGAGGCCGGCGGGGCGGGGACCGACATTCGGACCGTTCCCAGCCTGCGCGGCGCCATTACGGCCGTCGATGGAAAGCTCGTATCAGAGATGGAAGAGATTCCCGAAGGCGCCTGGATCCTGCGCGGTGACCGGGGCCTGACCTTCGCATCCGAGATTCCGGAGGGGAACCGTATTGTTTCGGGCGAATGGTGGCCCGCGGACTATGACGGGCCACAGCTGCTGTCGATGGACGCAGAAGTTGCGCGGACGCTTGGCCTGGAAGTCGGCGATACGCTGACGGTCAATATCTTCGGCTTTCCCCTGACGGCGGAAATCGCGAATCTGAGAGAAATCGACTGGGCGACGATGGGGTTCAACTTCGGCCTGGTCTATTCGCCGGGCGAGATCGAAGAGGCGCCCTATAGTCTGATGGCTACGATACGTGTGCCCGACGAGGGCGACCGGTTGCTGACCCGCCGTGTCGGCGACAGCTTCCCCAGCAGTTCGATCATCCGCGTTTCCGACGTGCTCGACAGTGCCGAAACGGTGCTCGGCCAGTTGTCCGCCGCGATTCGTGCGGCCTCCGCCGTTGCCATCCTGGCGGGCATCGCCGTTCTGGTCGGCGCGATCGCCGCGGCCCGGCGCGCGCGGACCTACGATGCGGTCATGCTGAAGGTGCTTGGCGCAACCCGCCCGCAGATCCTTCTCGCCTTCCTGATCGAGTTCGCCATCCTGAGTGCTGTCGTGGCAGGTCTCGCCCTCGCGCTGGGGGCGGCCGGGGGCTGGTTCGTGATCACGCAGGTTTTCGATCTGGAATGGCTGCCTGACTGGGGTCCCGTGGTTGCTGTCGTCCTAGCGGGCGCATCGGCGATTTCCCTCCTCAGTCTGGTCGGCAACTGGTCCGCTCTTCGTGCCCGTCCAGCCCAAGCCTTGCGGGCGCTTTAGCCGCGCCTGCCTGGCGTCCGGTTTCGCTTGAATTCCGAGGGCTCTGCACCCAAATTACGGAAGTTATCGGCCGGCCAAGATTTTCCCGGCCAGATTGGGAGAGAGATTGAACATGGATAATCGCACCGATCCGCGCTTCGCGCCGCGCGCTCAGACGCGGGCGGGGGCCGTGCCGAAGGCGGGTACGCGCTTCGATGCGGGCCTGCGCAAATATATGCTCAGCGTCTATAACTACATGGCGTCTGGCGTGCTTCTGACGGGCGTCGTTGCCCTCCTGACCTATTCGTCCGGCCTGGTGTACAGCTTCTTTACGCCGACCGGTCCGTCGCTTCTCGGCTGGATCGTCATGTTCTCGCCGCTGGCCTTCGTGCTGGCGCTGAGCTTCGGCATCAACCGCATGTCGACCGGCGCGGTGCAGGCCACTTTCTGGGGCTTTGCGACCATCATGGGCCTCAGCATGTCGACGATCTTCATCGGCTTTACGGGCGCGTCGATCGCACAGGTCTTCTTCGCCACCGCCGCGGCCTTTGCCGGCCTCAGCCTGTGGGGGTACACGACGAAGAAGGATCTGTCCGGCATGGGCACGTTCCTGATCATGGGCCTGATCGGCCTGATCGTCGCCAGCGTGATCAACATCTTCCTGCAGTCGGGCGCGATGCAGTTCGTCATTTCGATCGTGGGCGTGCTGATCTTCGCCGGCCTGACCGCCTATGACACGCAGAAGATCAAGAACATGTACTTCCAGGTGGCCGGAACGGACTTTGCCGGCAAGGCGGTCGTGATGGGCGCCCTGTCGCTCTACCTCGACTTCATCAACATGTTCATGTTCCTGCTGCAGCTGTTCGGCAATCGCGAATAGGCTGCGCGTCAGGTTGAAAATGCGAAAGGCCCGGCGGGAATGTCCCGCCGGGCCTTTTTTGATGTCCAGTCGACTTAGGCCCCGTAAGCGGGCGAAGGGCGGCGCGGCGGGCTAAAGCTCCAGTTGCTGCAGCAGGCGTTCGCGGTCTTCCTCGCTCAGCTGGCTGCCATCGCTTTCGAGTTCGCTGCGGATTTCCTCACGCGCTTCCTCAAGGGCCTCCATGGCCTCCTCAAAGGCTTCGTCGAACTCTTCTCGTTCTGCATCGGTGAGACCGTCGGCTTCGAGCCTGGTCTGAACCGAGCGTTCTTCTCGCATGCGGTCGGCCACCGCCTCGGCCCGATCGCTGCCCACGATGCGCTCAACGATCTGCTCGACCTCTTCGATATCGGAATCGGTGATTTCGCGGGCGACCACCTCATCGTCATCGCCGATGCTGATATTGAACCCTTCGTCGTCGTCGAAGGCGTTCCAGGCGAGGCTGGCGATCAGGACGCCGCCAACGACCGCGCCGACGCGGCCCCATTTTACATTTCCGTTCCTGGCTGGCTCCGGCACAGCGATCCGTATCCTCTCTCAGTCTCGGCCCGCACGGACGGCGGATCCCCTAGTCCTCGAGAGCGGCTCTTAAGCTTTCGCCGACCGAACGAACAGCACGTTTCGCAATTTCGACGCCGAGGGCTTCCATGCGCGCCTCAAGCGCCTCGCTATCGCCGAAGCCGCTCTCCTGGATATCGGAAATCTCCCGCATCTCCTCGGCGATCTCGTCGATCGAGGCGAATTCTTGGGGAGACAGAGACTGATGCGGACTTTGGGCCTTCGCACCGCCGACCGGCACAGCCTCCCCGTCCTCGCCCGAATGGACGTAAAAGCCGTCCCGCCCCGCGTGGAGGTGAAGGCCGTCGAGATCGTCAGCAGTGAGGGCGGGCTCCGGGGCGTGCCCGGTCAGACCGGTCTGCGTCCAGGCGAGCAGCGCAAAAGCGCCAAGGATGGCAGCCGTCCGGTCCCATCTGACCCTACCGTCGCGTGGCGAACGCAAAGGGCGGGCGCGGGACCCGTCGTCACGCATCGACCTTGTCTCCGCCCTCGTCGCGGTCGTTCGACACCGGCTCGGCGCTCTTCGCGGGCTTCTTCGGCTTCTTGGCGGGCTTGCCCTTGGGAGGCGCGGCTGTGATCTCGAAGGATGGCTTCCCGTCCTTCATTCTCACGACTACCTCGCCGCCATGCATCAGGCGGCCGAAGAGAAGCTCTTCTGCCAGCGGCTGCTTGATCTGACCCTGAATGAGCCGCGCCATCGGCCGCGCTCCGTAGAGCCGGTCATAGCCGCGTTCGGCAAGCCAGGCTTTCGCGTCTTCGTCCAGGCTGATGTGAACATTGCGGTCGGCGAGCTGCAGTTCGAGCTCGAGAACGAACTTCTCCGCAACCATGGCGACAACCTCGGGGGGGAGGTAACCGAACGGCACCACGGCATCGAGGCGGTTGCGGAATTCGGGTGAGAACATCCGCTTGATGGCCTCTTCATCCTCGCCTGCCTTCGACACGGCACCGAATCCGATTGCCTCCTTCGCCATTTCGGCGGCGCCCGCATTGGTGGTCATGATGAGGATGACATTACGGAAGTCGACCGTCTTTCCGTGATGGTCGGTCAGCTTGCCGGCATCCATGACCTGCAGAAGGATGTTGAACAGGTCCGGATGCGCCTTTTCGATCTCGTCGAGCAGAAGGACGCAATGCGGGCTCTGGTCGACAGCATCGGTCAGCTGTCCGCCCTGATCATAGCCGACATAGCCCGGAGGCGCGCCGATCAGACGGCTGACGGAATGGCGCTCCATATATTCGGACATGTCGAACCGGTGGAGCGGGATGCCGAGAACAGAGGCGAGCTGCCGCGCCACCTCCGTCTTGCCGACGCCCGTCGGGCCGGAGAACAGATAATTGCCGATCGGCTTGTTCGGCTCCCGAAGGCCTGCACGCGACAGTTTGATCGCCGAAGACAGCGTTTCGATCGCCGGGTCCTGGCCGAACACGACGCGCTTCAGATCCTGCTCTAGCGTGGCAAGCGCCATCTTGTCGTCGGAGGACACCGACTTCGGCGGAATGCGGGCCATCGTCGAAATGACCGATTCCACCTCCTTCACGCCCATCGTCTTCTTGCGCTTCGACTTCGCAAGGAGGTTCTGGCTTGCGCCCACCTCGTCCATTACGTCGATCGCCTTGTCCGGCAGCTTCCGGTCGTTGATGTACCGTGCGGACAGTTCCACGGCTGCCTTCACTGCGTCGTTGGTGTAGCGAACGTCGTGGTGCTTTTCGAAATAGGGCTTCAGGCCCTGCATGATCTTGATGGCGTCCTCGAGCGTCGGCTCGGCCACATCGATCTTCTGGAACCGGCGCAAAAGCGCGCGGTCCTTTTCGAAATGGTTGCGGAATTCCTTGTAGGTCGTCGACCCGATGCAGCGGATCGCGCCCGAGGACAGCGCCGGTTTCAGGAGGTTGGAGGCGTCCATGGCCCCGCCGGAGGTCGCGCCGGCACCGATCACCGTATGGATCTCGTCGATGAACAGGATCGCATCGGGAAGCTTCTCAAGCTCGGAAACCACGCCCTTCAGCCGCTCCTCAAAGTCACCCCGGTAGCGGGTGCCCGCCAGCAGCGACCCCATGTCGAGCGCATAGATGACTGCGTCTTTCAGGACATCGGGAACATCTTCCTCGGTAATCCGGCGGGCAAGCCCCTCGGCGATGGCGGTTTTTCCGACGCCGGGATCGCCCACGTAGAGCGGATTGTTCTTCGACCTGCGGCACAGAATCTGAATGGTGCGGTCGACTTCCTTCTGCCGACCGATCAGCGGATCGATCTTCCCGGCGGCGGCCTTTGCGTTGAGGTCTACCGTGAACTGCTCGAGCGGGGATTCGCCTGGCTTCTTCCCCTTCTTCGCAGCCGCTTCCTGATCATCCTCGCTTTCCGCGCCGCGCGCCGTACGCGCTTCGCTGGGACCGGACTTCGCGATCCCGTGACTGAGATAGGACACCGCATCGAGACGTGTCATGTCCTGCTGCTGCAGGAAGTAGACCGCGTGGCTTTCCTGTTCGGAAAAGAGGGCAACGAGGACATTGGCGCCTGTCACCTCGTCTCGTCCGGACGATTGAACGTGAAGGATGGCGCGCTGCACTACCCGCTGAAACCCTGCCGTCGGATTCGGATCGACCGCATCCGCCGTACGCAGCGGCTCAAGCTCGGTATCGAGATAGTCGGTAAGCTGTCCGCCAAGCTGATCGGAATCGACGCCACAGGCGCGGATTACCGCCGCGGCATGGCTGTCGCCGAGCAGCGCGAACAAGAGATGCTCGAGCGTGGCATATTCGTGGCTGCGCCGCGACGCCTCCGCGAGTGCGTTGTGAAGGGTGTTTTCGAGTTCTCGTGAGAATGCCGGCATTAGGGCTCCCTTGGCCAGGAACCGGCCGCATACCGGCCCCGCGTCAGAACAAGATTTGCATGGTGGCCGGGAAGATCAAGCCCGCAGCGACGAACTGCGGCGATTCACGCGATAAGGTCGGGATTGATTATATCGCGAAGGCGCTCGATCTCGTCCTTCATGCGCAGCTTTTTACGTTTCAGACGGGCGATCTGTAGCTGGTCGGCGGCGGACTGAGCGGAAAGCGCACCGATAGCGGCATCGAGGTCCGCATGTTCGATCAGAAGTCCCTGAAGGCGAATCCGCGCCTCTCCTTCGTCCATCGTCGCCTCTGCTCCCCACCCTGCGGAATCTACTCAACGAAAAATTCGAGTCGGAGTGCTGACACGACTCGCAAGATTTGTTCTGATCGGTGCCCCAAAACGCCCCAATCAGGAGGTTCGACATCATGGGACAGGCCTACACCGAAGCGCTTAACAAGAAGCACGCCCGGCTGGAAAGCGAGATCGCGGCGGAAGAGCTGCGGCCCCACCCGGATGACGCCTTGATCCACAAATTGAAGCGCGAGAAACTGAAGCTGAAGGACGCGCTGAACGCCGCCTAATCGGGCGGGGCCGAGCCGCTTCCGACACCGGCTTCCTGCATGATCCGGGCTGCCCGCAGCTTGCGCTGGAGGTCAGCTTCCCATGGCGCGCCGGGCGGCGTCCGGGCCGCGAGGTCGCTCCAGGCCTCGATAGCGTTCGCAGGCTCGCCGGATTGCAGATGGGCGAGGCCAAGAAAGTAAAGCGGCGCGGGATGGGTCGGATCGATCTCCGAAGCGCGGCCGAGCGCCAACTGCGCGGCCGGCGTGATCAGTCCGCCCGCATGCGCGATGAGAGTCGTGCCGAGCTGCACCTGCAGATCGGCGTTGGGTCCCAAGGTGCGGCTGGCGAAGTTTAGGCCTTCAACCGCTTCTTCGCTGCGTCCCGCTCGCACGAGTGCGGAGGAAAACTCGCCCCACAACCGCGTGTCGGTCGGCGCTTCGAGCAGCTGTGCCCGAAGCTGTACCACTTCCGCACCGGTCTGCTCCTGGCCTTCGAGCCCGGTGTCCGCCGGCGCGCTGCCGAGAAGCGGCTTCCCACTGAAGCCGTAGGCGAGGGCGGCGACGGCAAGGGTCACAAGCGTCCACGGCCACGCCGATCGCCGCGCGAGGAGAAGAGCGGCAATGGCAACCGCGATGATGGCAAAGCCCGCCCAGATCATGAGGCACCCATCATACCCGGCGCTTCCGGAAAAGGCGGTAGGTAAGCGCCCCGCCGACCAGCAGAAAGACGAGCGGCGCGGCCCATAGGATGAGGTGCGTGCCCCGAGCGGGCGGCGAGAAGGTCACCCAGTCGCCGTAGCGGCGGATGAGATAGTTGCGAATTTCCTGCGGCTCCTGCCCCTCGGCAATCCGCTCGCGCACGAGGGCGCGCATGTCGACGGCCATCTCCGCGTTCGATTCGGCGATGGACTGGCCCTGGCAGACGAGGCAGCGCAATTCGCGCATGAGGTCCTGCGCCTCGGCCTCCTGGGCGGCATCGGGCAGGGGGGCTTCGGCGAAGGCGGCAAGGCCGAGAAGGAGGAGAGCGGCGATCCGGGTCACTGCAGCGCCTCCATACGGGCCAGAATCTCCTCGACATTTTCGGGACGGATTTCCCCGATCCACTGTGCGCGGATAACGCCGTCCCCATCGATCAGATACGTCTCCGGAACGCCCGTCGCGCCGAATTCGATCTGCATGCGTCCGCGCGGGTCCATGCCGATGCGCGAGAACGGATCGCCATATTCGGCGAGGAATTCCTCGACATCCTGCGTCTCGTCGCGAATAGCGACGGCATGAACCACGGCGCCAGAAGCGGCGAGACGCTCGAGTTGCGGAGCCTCCACCCGGCAGGGCAGGCACCAGCTTCCGAACAGGTTCACGAGGGTAACGGTACCCTGGCGCAGGTCGCTGGCGGCGAGGCCGGGATTTGCGTCATTCAGACCCTCTAGCTCGAAGTCGGGAACCGGCTGCCCGACCATGCCCGATTCAATCGGGCGCGACGGATCGCTGTCCAATCCGCGGATCGCGATAACGACGAACAGAAGGAATGCCGCAAGCGGCAGGATGACAGCCAGTCTGCGAATCATGCCGCTGCTTCCCTTCGTTCGCGTGCACGCCGCTTGCCGCCGGCAAAAGCGGCGACGACCCCGCCGCCCGCTGCGATGAGGCCGCCGATCCAGATCAGGGCGACGAGCGGCTGCCAGTGAAGCCTGACCTGCCAGCGCCCTTCGCCGTCTCCGTCGCCAAGTACCGCATAGAGATTGCCGGACGGCCGCACCAGAATATCGGTTTCCGTGGTGACCTGCATCGGGTTCACGAACGCGCGGCGCTCCGGCGCGAGCAGTTCGCTGTTCCCGTCATAGGCAGCGGATACGAGACCGCGGACGCTGGTATAGTTGGGGCCCGCCCAAGGCTCGACGGCGTCGAGGCGAATTTCGAAGTCCGCAATGCGGGCGGTCTCGCCGGGTGCAAGAGGATAGGTTCTTTCGATCGAGCCCGCCGCGCTGGCGGCGATACCGAGCGCAGTGACCGCGACGCCGAAGTGGGCAAGCGCCGTGCCGGTTGCCGACAGCGACAGGCGGCGCGCCCTGGGTCCCAGCACGATGAGGAGGCTGGCGGCGCCCAGCCAGCCCGCCACCGCGACGCCCAGGGCCGCGAGCACGCCGCGAAGGCCGAACAGAACAGCGACGAGTGCCAGCACAGCGGCTGTCACGAAGGCGGGAAGCAGGCGGGCGCCGACCGCTCGCAGGTCGGCAAGGCGCCATTTCAGGAACGGCCCCGCGGCCATCAGCACCAGCAGAACGAAGATCAGCGGCAGGAGCGCAGTCTCATAATAGGGTGGGCCCACCGAAACACGCTCTCCGCTGATCGCTTCCAAAGCGACGGGATAAAGCGTGCCGATGAAGACGACACCGAGAATCGCGCTGAGGATCAGGTTGTTGACGACCAGCGCGCCCTCCCGGCTGACGAAGCGGAAGCGCGCGCCTTCGTTCACGGTGGAGGCGCGCAGCGCATAGAGAATGAGCGCGCCGCCGACATAGATGCCGAGGAGGATAAGGAGGAACAGGCCGCGCTCCGGGTCGACGGCGAAGGCATGCACCGACGTCAAAAGCCCCGAGCGGACGATGAAAGTGCCGACCATCGACAGGCTGAACGCCAGGACGGCGAGGAGGATCGTCCAGTTCTTGAGCGCGCCGCGGGCAGCGAGGACTCCGACGGAATGAAATAGCGCGGTGGCGGCGAGCCACGGCATGAGCGATGCATTTTCGACCGGGTCCCAGAACCACCAGCCGCCCCAGCCCAGTTCATAATAGGCCCAGAAGCTACCGAGCATGATGCCAGCGGTCAGGAAGCTCCAGGCGGCAAGGACCCACGGCCGCACCGCGCGGCCCCAGGCGGGCGTGACCTGCCGCTCCAGGAGCGCTGCCACCGCAAAGGCGAAGGTCGCCGACATGCCGACATAGCCGAGATAGAGAAGCGGCGGATGGAAGGCGAGGCCGGGGTCCTGCAGCAGCGGGTTGAGGCCTCGCCCCTCGACGGGGGCCGGGTCGAGCCGCAGGAACGGGTTCGAGCTGACCAGGAGGTACGCGTAGAAACCGAGGGCGATCGCGCCCATGGTCTGGATCAGACGTACCCGGAAGCGGCCGCCGGGACCCGTCGCGCGCGCAGCCGCGGCCAGACCGAAGAGGGCGAGGACGGTGACCCACAGGAGCATCGAACCCTCATGGTTCGCCCAGGCGCCGGTCAGCTTATAAAGAAGCGGCTTTTCCGTGTGGCTGTGACTGGCCACGAGCAGCACGGAGAAGTCTGATACGGTGAAGGCCCAGATCAGCGCGCCGAATGCCCCGGTGCACAGCAGAGCCTGGCCGATGGCGGCAGGGACCAGAAGGCGAAGCGCGGCATCGTCGTCTTTGCGCCGCAGCTCGACTTCGCCGCCGATAAGCTGAACGAGCGCGAGGGCAGCGGCGAGCCAAAGCGCGAAGTGGCCGAGTTCGGGGATCATCAGCCGTCAGTTCGCAGGCCGTGCCTTGGCTTCCGCCTCGGCCCTCGCGACGGCTTCCGCAACCTCGGGCGGCATGTAGTTTTCGTCATGCTTGGCCAGCAGTGTTTCGGCGGCGAAGGTACCGTCGGCCTGAAGCCGCCCATCGGCGATGACGCCCTGACCTTCACGAAACAGGTCCGGGACGATGCCGGAATAGCGTACGGGCACGCTTTCCAGCCGGTCCGTGACGCGGAAGGTCGTGGTCACGCCGTCGGGCAAGCGCATGACCGACCCTTCTTCGACGAGGCCGCCCAGCCTGAGCGGCTGCCCCGGTTCGACGTCCGCAGCGGCAAGGTCCGCGGGCGCGTAGAAATAGGCTGCGCCCTCGCGCAGCGCAGGCATGGCGAGAAGGGCGGAGATGATGAGCGCCGCCACGGCCGCACCGATCAGGAACAGGCGCTGGGACTTGGGTTTCATCGCCGAAGCTCCTCGGCCCGCCGCTCGGCCCTGCGCATGGTCAGATAGGCCCAGGCCAACACGCCGCCGATGCCGATGGCTGCGGCGACATAGGCCGCGATCACGAATGCGGTCTGGTTCATGCTGCGGCCAGCCTTGCCAGCCGTGCGCTGACCTTTCGTTCCGCGATGAGGGCGCGCATGCGCATCAGCACGGCACTTGCCATCAGAAGGCCGATGCCAAGAGCGCTCGTCAGCAGCGGCCAGAGCATTGAGCCATCGATGCTGGACCCCGAAAGCGTGATGGAGGCCGGTTGGTGAAGAGTGTTCCACCATTCGACGGAGAACTTGATGATCGGCAGATTGACCAGACCGAGTAGGGCGAGGATCGAGGCCATTTTCGCGCCCCGGCCCGGCTCGTCATAGCTGCGGGCAAGTGCAATCACGCCGAGATAGAGAAAGAAGAGAACCAGCATGGATGTCAGGCGGCCATCCCAGACCCACCATGTTCCCCAGGTCGGCCGTCCCCAGATCGATCCCGTGATCAGGCACACCGCGCTGAAGACAGCCCCCACAGGCGCCAGCGCAAGCAAGGCTACATCCGCGAGCGGATGGCGCCAGACCAGGGCCGAGAAGCCGGCGATCGCAAGACCCGCATAACCCGACATGGACAGCCAGGCAGTCGGCACATGGATGTAGAGCATCCGCACGCTTTCGCCCTGCAGATAGTCGGCCGGCGCGGCAAAAACTCCCCAGTAAAGACCGATGGCGGCGATCAGCAGGCCACCCCAGAAGCAGACTGCGGATGCCGGCCGCGCAAGTCTGAGGAATCGTGCGGGGTTGGCGAAGCGGTGCATGATTGGGGGCTAGATAGCATTTGTGCGCGGTTTGGGAACAGCGGCAAAGGGACCGAAAGGGAACAGGGTTCTTCGCTATCCGTCGATAGGCCCTTGCCTTTCGGAACGGCGGCTGCATCAGTCCCGTTCATTCAGAAACATGACAATCCGATTGGACCTGCAAAACCATGCTGAGAACCGCTCTTTTTCTAGGCGCGGGCGTTGTGGCCCTTGCTGCCTGTGCACAGACGATGACGTCTTCCGCGACCGAAGGATCTGAAGACATGACCGCCACTGCGGACGTTCCGGACTATGAGACCACCGAACCTCACGACGTGCTGCTGGCCGAATGGGACGGCCCTCACGGCGGTATGCCGCCGTGGGACGAGGTTGAGCCCACGCTATTTCCCGCCGCCTTCGACGAAGGCATCGCGCGGCTGGAAGTCGAAATTGATCGGATCGCGACCAATTCGGAGGCTCCGACTTTCGAAAATACGCTCGTTGCGATGGAGAAGGCCGGAGAGCCTTTGAGCCGGGTCTCCACGCTGTTCTACACCATGACCTCGAACCGGAACCTGCCTGAATATCAGGAACTGGCGGGGGAGATCTCGCCGAAGCTGTCGCAGGTCTTCGACCGGATCAATTTCAACGATGCGCTCTTCGCGCGGGTGAAGGCGGTCTACGATGCACGCAACAGTTCCGGCCTGGATGCCGACCAGATTCGCCTGACCGAGAAGGTCTACGATCAGTTCGTGCGGCGCGGGGCGGCGCTGAACGACGCCGACCAACAGCGCGTGGGAGAGATCAACACGCGCCTGTCCGGCCTGTTTACGGAGTTCTCGAACCGTGTGCTTGCCGACGAGGGCAAGGTAATCCCGGTCGATGCGGCTGCCGTCGAAAGTCTGCCGGAAGCCCTGCAGGCCGCGTTCAAGTCGGCCGCGAGCGAAGCCGGCATGAATGGCTACGCCGTCGCCAACACGCGTTCGGCCGTCGATCCGTTCCTGACCTTCTCTGATGACCGTGAGGCCCGCGAGCGGGTATGGCGCGCCTTCGTCAATCGCGGCGACAACGCCGACGAGAACGACACGAACGACCTGATCGCAGAAATCGTGAAACTGCGCGCGGAACGTGCGCACCTCCTCGGCTTCGAAAGTCACGCGCACTACCGAATGGCCGATACAATGGCCCAGACGCCCGAACAGGCGATGGAGCTGATGATGCGTGTCTGGGAGCCGGCGGTCGACCGGGTAAAGGAAGAAGTCGCCGATATGCAGGCGCTTGCGGACCGCGAGGGCATGGATATCACGATCGAGCCCTGGGACTATCGCTACTACGCGGAGAAGGTGCGGCAGGACAAATACGCGCTCGACCAGAACGAGTTCAAAAACTACTTCGAACTCAACAACATGATCGACGCGTCATACTATATGGCGAAGCGCCTCTACGGGTATGAGTTCGAAGAGGTCACCGGTCAGTTCCCGACCTTTCATCCGGACGTTCGCGTCTTCCACGCGACCCGGGCGAGCGATGGCGGCCATGTCGGCTATCTCTACCGCGACGATTTCGCCCGCCAGTACAAGCGTTCGGGCGCCTGGATGTCGACATACCGCGACCAGAATCAGCTGGGCGGCGAGAAGACCTATCCCATCGTTTCCAACAACAATAATTTCACCAAGGGGGCCGACGGCGAGCCCGTCCTGATCAGCCTGGACGATGCGGAAACTCTGTTCCACGAGTTCGGCCATGCGCTGCACGGGCTGAGCGACAATGTGCGCTATCCGACGCTCGGCGGCACGCCGCGCGACTTCGTCGAATTTCCCAGCCAGGTGCACGAGAACTGGGTGCTGACGCCGGAAGTGCTCGATCAATATGCCCGCCACTACGAAACCGGCGAGCCGATGCCGCAGGAACTGATCGACAAGCTGAACGCCGCGAGGACGTTCAACCAGGGCTTTGCCACGGTGGAATATCTGGCGGATGCGATCGTCGACATGCAGTTGCACATGAACCCGAATCCCCCGGCAGATTTCGACCCGGATGCTTATGAGCGCCGCGCGCTGGAGGAACTGGGCATGCCCGACGAGATCGTGCTGCGTCACCGCCTGCCGCACTTCAGCCACCTGTTCTCATCGGATGCCTACTCGGCCGGCTATTACAGCTATCTCTGGTCGGACGTGATGGCCTCCGATGCCTGGGCGGCGTTCGAGGAAGCGGGCGATCCGTGGGATCCCGTCACGGCCACCAAGTTCCGCGACATCATCTTGGCTACCGGTGACGCCATTCCCCGGGCGGAAGCCTATCGGGAATTCCGCGGACGCGATCCGGAAGTCGAAGCGCTACTTGAGAATCGCGGCTTTCCGACCGGGGAAGAGCCGGAAGACCGGTAAGCGATTGATCACCTGAATTGAAAAGGGGCGGTCCGGTAGATACCGGACCGCCCCTTTTTCTTTTGCGAAGGCCAGAAGCTATTCGGCTTCGGCGACAGCGTAGAGAAGGTGGGCATAGCCCATGGTCGCATCGACAAGGCCCGCCACGTTGGGGTTGGTCGATTCCACGACATAATATTCGTCGGGCGCGTGGGCGCCGGACCCATGCCCGATGCCGAAATGGCCGGCGGGAAGGGACAGCGGCGGGTCGGTGAACATCGCGCCGGGCCAGGAGCCGGCGAGGCGCGGGTTGAGGGCATAGGGGATCCCAAGCCGCTCGTAGGTCGCCATTTCCGCACGGATCATGAGGCTGTCCTCGGCCGTCTCCGTCGGATCGTAGCCACCCGATACCTCGATTTCGATATCCTCGAACCCGTTGGCATCGAGATGAGCGCGCATCTTCCTTTCCGCCTCTTCACGGGTCTGGTTCGGCACGAGGCGAAGATCGATCTTCGCAACCGCGCGGCCCGGGAGGATCGTCTTGCCGCCAGGTCCGGTATAGCCGGAAACCAGTCCTTCGATATTGACGGTCGGTTCCTGGGCCAGCCGGATCATCGCCTCGTCATATGGCAGGTCGTCGATCCACCGCGTAATTCCCAGCGTTTCCTTCTGTTCTTCCGGATCGACAAGAGCCGCGCCCTCGCGGATCAGATCCTTCTCATGTTCGGTCAGCGGGCGGACATTCTCGTACCAGCCTTCGATGGCCGGAGTGTTGCCCCCATCCTCGACCAGCGTCTCGAGGGCATGAACCAGTCGCCAGGCGGGCGACTCGACGGCGGCCTTCAGGCTGGAGTGAATGTCGGTCTTCGGGCCCGGGCCCCAGTTCGCCCCATCGGAAATGAGTTCCAGTTCGACCACGCCTTTCGACCCGAGATTTACGTCGACGGCGCCGGAGCGGTCCTGCCAGCTTGCCGGGATGAAGATGCCCTCGGCCTCTTTCAGCGCCGTCTGGATGTGGGGAACCGCCGTCATGTCGCCGAAGTTCGGGGAGCCGATCTCTTCCTCGCCCTCCGCGATCAGGACGAGGTTTACCGGCGGGGTAATGCCGGCTTCCTTGAAGGCATGAAGCGCGGCAAGGAACGTCGCTTCGGGGCCCTTCTGGTTCACGGCGCCGCGGCCCATGATGGCGCGGCCGAACCCTTCCTTCTCGACGATGGCGCCTTCGAGTGGCGGAGAAGACCATTCGGCCGGATCGAACTGCTTCACATCGTACATGAAGTAAACCGCAAGGGTCCGATCGGCGCCGTTGTCCATCGTCGCAAACACGCCGGGATGACCCGAAGTGGGCACGATCTCGACCTCGTCGAACCCAGCCTCGCGCGCCAGCGTCGCCATATACTCGACGCCCTCCTGCATGTTCAGGTCTTCGGCAGCGATGGACGGCAAAGCGATCCAGTCCTGAATGCGCTTGATGGAGGCATCCCGGCCGGACTCTGCCGCCGACCTCAGCGCTGCCTCTTCCTCGGCGGACTGGGCGAGAGCCGGAACGGCGGGCAGCGACGCAGCCAATACCAGGGTGCAGGCAGCACCGTGACGCAAGAAACTCAACATGAAAACATCCCCCTCTCTCGGTGAAAGGGGGATGTTTAGCAGACCAGTTAGCCTAGTCGATCAGGGAAATAGTGTGTCAGTCTTCCAGCGCGAGGCGCTCATAGCGACGCAGATAATGATCGGTCGTACCGAACTGGCCTTCGATCATCGTCGCGCGCTTGAAATAGTGGCCGACCGCATATTCGTCGGTGATGCCGATGCCGCCGTGCAGCTGGACCGCATTCTGGCCGACATAGGTCAGGCCCTTGCCGATCTTCACCTTCGCCTGCGCCGCCGACGCGGAGTCGGGCAGGCGGTTCACGGCCATGTAGGTCATCGAGCGCGCCTGCTCGGCCTCCATGAACATGTCGACCATACGGTGCTGCAGGACTTGGAACTTCGAAATGGGCACGCCGAACTGCTTGCGTTCCTTCGTATAGTCCTGAGTGAGCTTGTTCATCTGCTCCATGCAGCCGACGGCTTCGGCGCAGAGGCCCACGACCGCCTCGTCGACGACCTTCCGGACTGCTCCCGCAGCCTTCCCGGCCTCTCCGAGTAGCGCGCTCGCCGGAACTTCGGCATTTTCGAAATAAACCTCGGAAGCAACGCCGCCGTCGACCAGCGGATAGTCTCGCGTGGAGACCCCTTTCGTATCCTTCGGCAGGAGGAAGAGCGAAACGCCGTCCTCGTCCGCGACATCGCCCGAGGTGCGGGCAGTCACGACAAGATGAGTGGCGGAGGGCGCATCGCGCACCACGGCCTTGTGCCCCGAAAGGACAAAGCCGCCATCCTTCTCCCGGGCACTTGTCTCGAGATAGTTGAGATCGAAGCGCCCCTGCGGCTCGGCCCAGGCAAAGGCGATTCGCGTTTCGCCGCCGATGATCTCCTCGATCAGATCGGCCTTGCCATATTCGCGGGCGAATCCGCCGCCGATCACGACGGTCGAAAGATAAGGTTCGACGACCAGTGAGCGGCCGACCTCTTCCATGACGATCATATTTTCGATCTGCCCGCCGCCAAGGCCGCCGAGCTCCTCGGAGAAGCTGGCGCCGAGAATGCCGAGCTCTTCGGCAAACGCCTTCCAGATATCCTGCGACCAGCCCGCATCGGAGCGGCTGATCTTCTGGCGCGATTCGAAGTCGTAGCGATCGGCCAGGAAACGCTGCAGCGTGTCGCGGACCATCGTCTGGGTTTCGGTGAAATCGAAGTTCATGGGCGGGTATCGCCTCCCCTGTTTTCTGAAAGAGCGCCGCCGCGGTTCGTTGCCCGCGGCGGCGCCAAATGCAAGTCTGAACGCGCCTCTAGAGGCCGAGCACCATTTTCGCGATGATGCCGCGCTGAATCTCGTTCGACCCGCCGTAGATCGAGGTCTTCCGACCGTTGAAATAGGTCGGCGCGGCGCGCTGGGCATAGTCCGGGCCGATCGAGAACTCGTTGTCGCCCTCGCCATAGCCGCGGAAATAGGGCGCGCCGTAATGTCCGACGGCCTCCAGCACCAGTTCCTGAATGCGCTGCTGAATCTCGGTGCCCTTGATCTTGAGAACGGAGGATTCCGGACCCGGGCCCTTGCCGGCTGCCTCGCCCGCGAGCGTGCGCAGTTCGGTGAACTCCAGCGCGGTCAGATCTACCTCGAGTTCGGCGACCTTGCGTTTGAAGAAGGGGTTCTCGATCAGCGGCTTGCCTTCGTCGAGCTCGGTCGAGGCGATGTCCTTGATGCGCTCGATGCCGACTTTCGACCGCGCGACCCCGGCGATGCCGGACCGCTCGTGCGCAAGCAGGAACTTGGCGCAGGTCCAGCCCTCGTTCTCCTTGCCGACGCGCTGGTCGACAGGGACCTTCACATTGTCGAGGAAGACCTCGTTTACCTCATGCTCACCGCCGAGAGTGATGATCGGACGCACGGTAATTCCCGGCGTCTTCATGTCGATCAGAAGGAAGCTAATGCCCTCCTGCGGCTTCCTGGCATCCGGATCGGTGCGGACCAGGAAGAAGCCCCAGTCGGCATGCTGGGCAAGCGTCGTCCAGGTCTTCTGACCGTTGACGATGTAATATTCCTTGCCGTCATCGTCGGTGATGCGCTCGGCGCGGGTCTTCAGGCTCGCCAGGTCGGAGCCGGCACCCGGCTCCGAATATCCTTGGCACCACCAGGTGGTGCCGGCGACGATTCCGGGAAGGAAGCGTTCCTTCTGCTCGGGCGTGCCAAAGGTATAGATGACAGGTCCGACCATGGAGACGCCGAAGGGCAGCGGCGGCACGGTGTTCGCGCGCGCATTCTCCTCGTTCCAGATGTACTTCTGCGTCGGGGTCCAGCCGGTGCCGCCATATTCCTCTGGCCAGGACGGGACGGACCAGCCCTTCTCGCCCAAAATCTGGTGCCAGGCGAGCATGTCGTCCCGGCCAAGGTCCTCGCGCCCGCCGGCATTCTTCAGCCGCTCGGGATAGTTTTCCTCGATGAAGGTGCGGATTTCCGTGCGGAAAGCCTCTTCTTCCGGCGTGAACTTCAGATCCATCCTATCCTCCTTCAGGCCGCTTCGCGCATCGCCTTATCGTTTCGCCGTGCGCGTTTCTGGCCGGTCTTCAATTCGCGTTCCAGTTCCTTCTTATACACATCGAAGTCGAGCTGCATCGTATGACGTTTCGACGCGTAATAGTGGCCCTGGTGCCGCTCCTCATCCTCTGCGATCGTATCCAGCATCTCGCCGGGCGGGGGTAGCTGATAGTCACCGGTGGCGAACGCGGCCAGAAGTTTTGATTGCTGCTCAGCCAGATTGACGAGCGTCGGGAGCGACTGGGCAAGGCCCATGAACCACAGGGTCGGCCGCTCGGGGCGCACAAGGCGCTTGAACAAGGGGATGTGATTTTCGCGGACGGGGGCATCGTCGTCGGAAAGGAAGGGGAACTCGACCTTGTAGCCGGTGGCGCAGACGATGGCGTCGACCTGCTCCACGGTGCCGTCGGCGAATTCCACCTCTTTCCCCCGAAGCCGGGCGATGTTCGGCTTTACCTCGATATCGCCAGATCCCAGCCGCAGCAGAAATTCGCTGGAGACGGTCGGATGCGCCTCGAGCGGCATGTGGTCGGGCTGCGGTAGGCCATAGTCGGTCATTTCGCCGACCAGCTTTTTTACAGCCCTGGCTGCGAGCTTGCGTTTTACATTCATCGGAATCCAGGTCGGGAGGGCCTGCTTGTCGCCCGGTTTTCCGTTGATGTATTTCGGCAATACCCAGACACCGCGGCGCGCGGAGACCCACAATTTTTCCGCCATGGGCCGCTGCGAAAGCTCGCTCGCAATGTCGACGGCGCTGTTGCCGAGGCCGACGACCACGACGCGCTTTCCGCGCATCTCGACGGGCTCGAAGGGTGTGCGATATTCGTGGCTGTGAATGATGGGACCGTCAAAGTCGCCGTCCCATTCGGGCATATTGGGCGACCAGTGATGGCCGTTGGCGACCACCAGCAAGTCGTAGTCCTCCAGAGAACCGTCCGCGGTGTGTACGCGCCAGCGACCGCCGGGGAGGCGCTCGCATCGCTCCACGCGCGTTTCGAACCGGATATGCTCGCGTACACCGAAATGGTCGACATAGTCGTTGAAATAGCGGTCGAGGAGCGTGTGGTGGGGGAAATCCGGCCAGTCCCATTCGTCCCGGATGGGAAAGTCCTCGAACTGCAGACGCCATTTCGATGTGTCGATGTGAAGCGACTGGTAGCAGGCCGATTTTCCGTTGGGATTGCCGTACGCCCAGGTTCCGCCGATCCGGTCGGACGCTTCATAGACCGTTACATCGATGCCCTGCTCCAGCAGGCGCTTTGCGGTCGTGAAGCCGCTGCATCCGGCTCCGATGATAGCGACCCGAGGTCCTAGGGTTCGATTTCCTGTCCGTCCCATGCGAATATCCGTCCCGTTTGCTCCGGGTCCAACCCGTCGATTACCGTCAGAAGTTGGCGGGCAGCGTAGGCGGCAGAAAACAGCTTGTCCTCTGCCACATTCGATTGGAACGGCTTCGAAAGGGCGGTGTCGACCGTACCGGGGTGAAGCGCGACACACAGAGAGTTGGGGAATTTGCGCCGGTGCTCGATCGCCAGGGTCCGGATCAGCTGGTTCAGCGCGGCCTTCGATGCCCTGTAGCCGTACCAGCCACCGAGCCGATTGTCGGCGATACTGCCGACCCGGGCCGAAAGCGCCGCAAACACACTGCGCCCCTCGCGCCGCAGCAGGGGCAGGAAGTGCTTCGCGACCAATGCGGGGCCGATGGCATTGACCTGAAAGGCGCGCGCTAGTCCTTCCTCAGACAAGGAACGATACGTCTTTTCCGGTCCATATCCATCCCCATGCAGGAGCCCGGTTGCTACGATGACCAGATCGGCCTCCCCGACCTGCGCAGCGGCGCGCTGGACGGTCTCTTCGTCCTCGACGTCGATCGTTCCGGCTTCGAACCCATCGACGCTGTTCCCGGAACGACAAAGGGCGACGAGTCGGTCATACCGGCCGCCGCCCTTGAGTTCTCTTGCGATCGCACCGCCGATACCTCCGGTAGCACCGATGACGACGGCAGTGCTGGTCATGATTTACGCGGCGATGGAGCGAAGCATCCAGGCCGCCTTGTCATGCACGGTCATGCGCTCGACCATCATATCGACCGACACTTCATCCTCAGCCTCTTCGGCGATACCGAGCGTGGCGCGGCACGTCTTGGCGACCGCTTCATGGTCATGCGCAAGCTGTTCGGCCATTGCGAGCGCCTCCGGCGGCGTATCCGGTGCCTCGTCGATGCTGTTGAGGTCCGCGAACTGGCGGTAGCTGCCCGGAGCGTCCACTCCGAGAGCGCGAATGCGCTCGGCAATCTCGTCGACCGCGGCGGCCAGTTCGGTATATTGTTCCTCGAACAGGTTATGCAGCGCGTGGAAATGCGGTCCGCGCACGTTCCAGTGGAAATTATGCGTTTTCAGATAAAGCGTGTAGCTGTCGGCGAGTACCTTACCGAGTTCCTTGCCGACCTTCTGACGGTTTTCGGTATTCACGCCGATATGCGGAGTTGGGTCTTTCGTGGCGGTAGCCATATTTTCGGTCCTTCCCGTTCTTTGGCGCGGGATGCGCCGTTACTGAAACTCTGATCTCAGTTTAAAAACGGACGTACAAGGGTCACCGTTCCAGCGGCATTTTCGCTCACTGTGATCGGCTAGCCTCGGCAGCAGGCAGCGCTCATGCCTTTTCCAGTGTCATCTGGAGGGGGTGTTGGTTCTTCCGGGCGAAATCCATCACTTGGTTCACCTTCGTCTCGGCAACCTCGTAGGTGAAGACGCCGCACAGGCCGACCCCCTTCTGATGGACATGCAACATGACCTGCGTCGCCTCTTCCGAGCCCATCCGAAAGAAGCGCTGCAGCACGATGACCACGAATTCCATCGGCGTGTAGTCGTCATTCAGCATCAGGACTTTGTAAAGCGACGGCTTCTTCGTCTTTGGGCGCGTTCGCGTCGCAACACCGGTCTCCCCATCGGGAGGGTTGCCCTCGTGGGGCTCATCGGCCGCGCGAGTGATAAGGGAAGCCTTCAGATGCCGCATCGCTCTCATTTTAGGACGTCATGCCCGTGAGACAAGGAGGGTGGCCCGAAACGAAGCAGGCCGCGCCCCCCAAATGGGGAACGCGGCCCGCGGAATTTGATGGGATCGAGCTTAGGCGGCCTTGGAAACCTTGCTCATCGTCGTTGCCATACGGTTCTGGAACGGCGTCATCACGTCGGTTGTCAGCTTCAGCATATGCTCGGTCATCGTCGAAGCATGCTCGACCATGGCGTCGAACTGTCCACGTACGAACTTGCCTTGGAGTTCGACGACCTCGTTCGGGTTCTTCACGCCGGACATGGCCTGCATCGTCGAGGCAGCTTCCTCAGCCTGCTTCTTGACGAAATCGCCAGTCTGGCGCGCGATCGCCTGGGAGCCTTCGGCGTAGATCTTGCCGGCTTCCACCATCGCTTCGACGTTGCCGCGCGCCAGGTCGCCCATCTCCTCGAGGGATTTCACGTTCTTTTCCATATATTCCTTCGACTTCGCGGCCATCTCTTCCATGGTCGCCTTCGACTGAGCCATGGCAGTCTCGGCCTGGGCTTGCATCGTTTCGGTGGGGTTCTTCTTCTCTGCCATCAGGTTTGTCCTCTTCCTGTCGGGTTTCGTTGGGGTCGCGCTCTTGGATGCGGCGCTTTTCGTCTTTTTCTTGGGTGCGGTACGGCTGGTGCCTGTGCGTTTCGGCGTGCGGACCGACACAGGTTTAGCCTTTTTGCGGCTTGCAGGCGGCTCATTGACGGGAGCTGTGTTGGTCACCGGAACCTCGTCCGTAACCGGAGCCGGACCGGATACCGAGCTGGCGTCCTTATCAGATTTTGCGCTCGAAGCATCGCCGCTCGGGTCGATCTTTCGGTCATCCTTGCCGGGCATCGAACTTGTCGCGGCTTCAACTGCAGTTTCTGCGACCTTCTTCGGGGATGCCTCTTCGGCTTGCTTCGCTCTCGCTATAGCGGTTTCGGACTTGGCCGAGCCGACCGTGCGGGTGCTCTTCTGAGTGCCGGTCGACTTTCGGGCTTTTCTGGGGGCCGGTGTGCGGCCTGCCTTCGGCGACTTTGTCGCCATAACACGCGCTCCCTCGAGTTTTGCTGCGTTGCACAATAGGCGTGGAAGCGACCTCCGTCAAGCGATATTGTGCAGTGCAGCAAAACTGTCACTGGAACGGGAAGGTCTTTCTATTCCGGTAGTTTGTCGATCCCAGACGCTTCGAGTTGCTCGTTGATCATGGCCTTGAGACGCACCAGGGCATCTTCGCTTTTTGCCTCTGCGCGGGCGACAAGAACATTCTGGGTGTTCGAGGCCCTCAGAAGCCACCAGCCATCTTCGGTGTTGACCCGCACCCCGTCGATCTCGCTCATGTCCGCGCCCTCGTCCTGCAGGCGCTGACGTACCTCTTCGATAATGGCGAACTTACGCTCCTCCGGCACCTCGAAGCGGAGCTCGGGGGTATTGATAAGTGCCGGCATCGCGCCGCGAAGGTCCGTCAGCGACATGCCCGATCGCTTCAGGGCCCTCATCAGGCGAACCGCGGCATAGAGCGCATCGTCGAACCCGTAATAGCGGTGCTTGAAGAAGATGTGCCCCGACATCTCGCCCGCAAGCGGGGAGCCGACTTCTTTCATCTTCGCCTTCACAAGGCTGTGACCGGTCTTCCACATCAACGGCTTGCCGCCCTGCTGGGCGACATGATCGAAGAGAGCCTGGCTGGCCTTGACGTCGGCGATGATCGTGCTGCCGGGTTCGTCGCGCAGCACATCCTCGGCCAGGATCATGAGGAGCTGGTCGCCCCAGACGACACGCCCCTTGCCGTCTACGGCGCCGATGCGGTCACCGTCGCCGTCGAACGCGATCCCGAAGTCGAGATCCTTGTCGTCGATCAGCTGTCTCAGGTCAGCAAGGTTCTTCTCTTCCGTGGGGTCGGGATGATGGTTGGGAAAGTCGCCGTCGATCTCCGTGTACAGCAGTTCGTGCTGGCCCGGCAGTTTCGCCACAAGCTTCTCCAGCACACGCCCGGCGGCGCCATTGCCGCAGTCCCAGCCGATGTGGAAATCGGCGTCGGGCGCATCATTCAGCAAGCGCTCGACATAGTCGTCTTCGACATCCACATTTTCGCGTGTGCCGGCGCCCGAGGTTACATCCCCCGCCGCCGCCGAGGTGCCAAGCGCGCGGATATCGTCGCCATAAAAGGGGCCGGTGCCCAGCATGAACTTGAAGCCGTTATAGTCGGGCGGATTGTGACTGCCGGTGATCTGCACGCCTCCGTCGGCGTCCAACTCGTTCACCGCATAGTAGAGCATGGGCGTCGGCCCGAGGCCGATGCGTAAAACATGAAGCCCGGCGTCGCTCAGTCCCTTCGAGACGGCCTCTTCCATCGCCGGCGAACTGTGCCGCCCATCATAGCCGGTCGCGACCTTGCTTCCCCCCTCTGCGCGCACCCGGCTGCCGAAAGTCCGTCCGAGCCAGTAGGCGTCGGCCTCCGTCAATGTGTCGCCGACAATTCCCCGTGCATCATATTCCCTGAGGAGAGTGGGGTGGAAATCATGCCGGTCGGCTGAGGTCATTGATCGGGTCTCCGTGAACGGGGGATGGCTTGCTTCAACAAAAGGTCGCGAGCTTCGTTCAATTTTGCGCTGTTGGCTGTGGATCCACCCCGGTCGGGATGGGCGCTGGCCATGGCAAGTCGGTAGGCGGACCGTATTTCTGCTTCGTCGGCTCCGGGACCGACGCCGAGAAGACGGCGGGCCTCCTTCACGGTCAGTTGTCCGTCAGGCGCGCGGCGCGCGGACCAGACAAGGTAACCGCCAGCGCCGGCGAGGGGTATGCCCGCGAAAGGCGCGCCGCGCAGCGTCAGCAGCAGTCCGATGAGCAGACCTCCGATGCCGCCGATGATACGCAGCCGCTCCGGGGTCAGGAGACCGAGCCACCAGAATACGGCCACCGCGCCGAGCAGGATTACGAGGAGTGGTCCCATCACGCGGCGTTTCGTCCGCGGGAGTTGCCGGCTTCGAGTTGCAGGGCGTCGATCACACTCCGCAGCTCCGCGCGTGCCGCGACATGGCTGAGCCGCGCATTCGGGATCGCCTCCATGTCGAGGAGGGTGAGGCCCTGCGGGAAGAGCTCTCGGAAGATAACCCGTTCCGACAGACCGGGCGCCGTGCGAAATCCGATGCGTGGAGCCAGTTGTTCCAGGGCATCGCCCATGCGCTGCATGTTGTGCGAGGACAGCTGCGACAGACGGTTCCTGAGGACGATCCAGTCCACTGTCCCGCCGTCTTCACGCGCCCGCGCCTTGCGGGCCTGCCAGATGATCTCTGCGTAAAAAGAGGGCCGCTTCACTTCGAACGTCTCGGGATCGACCTGACCGATCAGATCGAAGTCGACAAAGCTGTCGTTGATCGGCGTGACGATGGTGTCGGCGCGGCCGAGCGCGGTCTTCGCGAGGGCGCTGTCGCGTCCCGGCGTATCGACGATGACATAGTCGGCATCGGCCGCCAGGCAGTCCGCAAGCAGCAGTTCGGCGTCGTCCTTTACCTCGTCGATGACGCGCACTTCCGGGCTCGCCAGATCGAGCTGCTGGCGCGCATTGTACGTACGGCGATTTTCCAGATAGCGCGCCGACGTCCGCTGGCGCGCATCGAGGTCCGCCAGCAGCACGGACTTGCCCTGGCCCATCAGCGCAATGGCCACATGGACGGCGGTGGTCGATTTTCCCGTACCGCCCTTTTCGTTCGCAAAAGTGAGGATGTGCGCCATACCGGCCTAACTAGGTCCCTGAACCGCCGGGCGTTCCGTCCCTTGACGCCCGCGCCCGTGTTTCGGACAGGGCCTCGGTCAAGTCAACGCACGACCGGGAAGGCGATGGGGATATGAGGATTGTCAGAACCGTGGCGGACCTGCGGGCTGCCGTGGCAGCCGAGCGCGGGGCCGGGCGAACCATCGGTTTCGTTCCCACCATGGGGGCCCTTCACGACGGCCACCTTGCACTTGTCGATGCGGCCCGGGCGAATTCGGACTGTGTGGTCGCCAGTATTTTCGTCAACAGGAAGCAGTTCGGTCCGAACGAAGACTTCGACGCCTATCCGCGGCAGGAGTGCGAGGATGCCGCAAAGCTGGAGGCGCGCGGCGCCGCGCTGCTTTTCGCGCCGCCGCATGAGGAGATGTATCCGGACGGCTTCGCCACTACGGTGTCCGTCGGCGGGCTGGACGAAGTCTTGTGCGGTGCCAGCCGCCCCGGCCATTTCGACGGGGTCGCGACAGTCGTCACAAAGCTCCTGAACCAGGCCGCCCCCGATATCGCCTGCTTTGGCGAAAAGGACTGGCAACAGCTGACAATCATCAGGCGGCTGGTACGCGATCTCGATCTGCCCGTTCGGATCGTCGGGGTGCCGATCGAACGCGAGGACGACGGGCTCGCCCGTTCGTCGCGCAACGCCTATCTCTCCGAAGCGGAGCGGACGGTTGCGAGCCGTTTGCCGAACATCTTGCATATGGCCGCGGACCGGATTGGGTCGGGGGGCGACCCCGAGGCGGTCCTGCCAAATGCCCGGCGCGAACTGGAAGAGGCTGGCTTTACCGTCGACTATCTGGAACTGCGCAACGAGAACGACCTGTCGCCGGTGAGGGCGGCAGGTCGCGGTGCGCGGCTGTTCGCCGCCGCCTGGCTGGGCCGTCCGCGACTAATCGACAATCTGCCCGTCCCGGCAAGGAGGCCCGGTCTATAAAGACCTGGCCGGCATTAACCATTTTTCAAAACCATGACCGGCAAGTCCGTAGAGCTTAACTTGCACGCGAGGTAGGGAAGGATGGAGCAGAGACCGGGACACGCCGATGCAAGGTTCCTTCAGCGCAATCTGCAGCGTGCGTTGCAGGGCGAGGCCGAGGCGTTTTACGAACTAGGCGTCGCCTATGCGGCGGGCCGCGAAGGCGTGGGGATCGACCTGATCCAGGCACATAAATGGTTCAATCTGGCCGCGCTGAAGGGTGATGTCCGGGCCGTCTGCGACCGGCGCGAACTCAGCGAGGAAATGAGCAAGGAAGAAATTTCCGTTGCCCAGCGAGAGGCGCGCGCCTTCTTGAAGGCAGTAGCCTAGCCTTTCTTGAACGGGGTGAAGGCCTTCAGCGCCTCCACGTCCTGCTCCACGGCCGCGCGCTCATGATCGAGGAAATCCGAAACAGCGGCCCGCAGGCCCGGATTGGCGATCCAGTGGGCTGAATAAGTCCTGACGGGCTCGTAGCCGCGCGCCAGCTTGTGCGGTCCCTGTGCCCCGGCCTCTACCCGCGACAGCCCCCGGGCAATAGCGGCGTCCTGTGCCTGATAGTAGCAGAGCTCGAAATGCAGGAATGGGATGTCTTCGACCGTTCCCCAGTATCGGCCGAACAGGCAGTCGCCCCCGACGAAGTTCAGGGCACCCGCAACCGACTTGCCGTTTCGCTTGGCGAGCACCAGCAGCAGCCGCTCCGGCATCAGTTCCGAGAAGAGGGAGAAGGCCTCGCGTGTCAGGTAGGGCGAGCCCCACTTCCGAGCACCGGTGTCCTGGTAGAAAACCCAGAAATCGTCCCAGTCGGCCTCGGTAATCTCGCCGCCTTCCAGCTGCACGATGTCTACCCCGCTGGTGGCAGCGGCCCTGCGTTCCTTGCGAATGGCCTTTCGCTTGCGCGACGCCAGAGCGTCCAGGAATTCGTCGAAACTGCCATATCCCCGGTTGAACCAGTGAAACTGTTCCCCGGTACGGATCAGCCAGTCCTTGGCTTCGTAATAAGCGAGTTCATCCTCCTCGAAAAAGGTCGAGTGCGCGGACGACAAGCCATGCTGACGGCAGACTTCCTCCGCGCCTGACAGAAGCAGCCCGCGCGTTTCGCTGTCGGAGGCAAGGATGCGGGGCCCGGTAGCAGGCGTGAAGGGAACGGCGTGCTGCAATTTGGGGTAATAGGAACCGCCCGCCCGTTCGAAGGCGTCGGCCCACCCATGGTCGAACACGAACTCGCCGCGGCTGTGCGACTTCACATAGCCGGGCAGGATGCCCGACGCGGGGGCCTTGTCTGAGGGTCGGGCAATCAGATGGGCCGGCTGCCATCCCGCATCGGCGCTGGCGCTTCCCGATTGTTCGCACGCAAGAAGAAATTCGTGGCGCAGGAAGGGGTTGTTCTCACCGGCGCAGGCGTTCCACTCCGCCGCGTCGACCGCCGCGATCGAAGTCGTCAGCTCAAGTTGGATCGGGGCCGCTCCCTTGCTTCGCGGCAAGGCTCTGCGCTGCCGCGCCTTCCACGATCATCTGGTCGGCATGTGCCGCCGCTCGCTCGACATCGGCGTCGCTGCGGACCGTCCAGGTAAAGACGCGCCGTCCCACGCCGCGATACCGGGCCGCTGCCCGGCTAGGGAGTGATCGCACGTCGTAGGCCAGGAACTTCGCGCGGGAGTGGCGCATGGTCAGCAGGCGTGCCGGGCCCGACCCGCGCCAGGGCGCGCCCACGACATCAGGCTCTTCGCTGACCACAAGGCCGTTGAGGAATTTGGGGAAATGATCGTGATACCAGCGCGAGACGGCAGGGTTGAACGACATCACGCCAACCGGGCCATTATAGCCTTCGAGGGCGCGCCGGATGGCAAGGGCCAGGGCCACGGGCGAATTATCGCCGGCCTTCGCTTCGATCAAAAGCGGCACCCGGCCGCCGATATGGTGCAGGACGTCCTGCAAGGGAGAAATGTTCTCGTCGGTGCCGCGCAGCTTCATCCGTGACAGCGAACTCATGCTGTAGCCGACGACCGGGCCGCTTCCCTCCGCGGTGCGGTCGAGCGTGGCGTCGTGAAAAACAACTGCCCCCGCCTCTGCGGTAAGCTGGACGTCGAGTTCGATGCCGAAGCCCGCCGCGATGGCAGAATCGAAGGCAGCAATTGTGTTCTCGAGCGGGCCGTCCGGACCGTGCAAACCACGATGGGCAAGAGGCTTTGCGGCGAGCGCCGCAAGTTTCGTGTCGATCTCCCTTTTGGCTTTCCCGCCCGGACTAAGCATCGCGAACGCCGAGAACCGCATCGATCTCGACGGCAACACCAAGGGGAAGGGCGGCAACCCCGACTGCGCTGCGGGCATGCCGCCCGCGCTCGCCCAGCAGGTTGGCAAAGAGGTCGCTGGCCCCATTCGCCACAAGAGGCTGCTTGGAAAAAGCCGGTGTCGACGCGACGAAGACGTTGAGCTTCACGACCTGGTCGATCCGCTCGAGCGACCCGAGCGCCGCCTTGGCCTGCGCCAGGATGGCGAGTGCGCAGGCCAAGGCCGCAGCCTGCCCCTCTTCGACGTCCATCGTATCGCCGAGACAACCCGTAATCAGGTTTCCGTCCGCGTCGAACGGGATTTGACCTGCCGTATGCAAAAATCCGCCATACAGCACATATGGGACATAGTTCGCGGCAGGTGCAGGAGCGTCGGGCAGGCTGAGCCCGAGTTCGGAGAGCTTGTCTTCGATCGGCATGCCTACTCTATCGCCTGACGGCCCCGCCGTCCGCAAGGGTCTTCTCCGCGACAAGACGTGACAGGTAGGTCGAGGCGGAGGGCCAGTCGTCGATCCGGGCGTGGGCGGCCTTGGCTGCCGGAATGAGAGAGCGAAGTGTAGGATCGGCCACCATGTGGATGCGGTGAACCTGCGGTTCGACTTCGCTGACCGACTGATGATGTGGGGGCAGGTCGTCGACAAATACCGCCGGGGGACGCCCGTGGTCGGCGAGGAGGCGAGAAAGCGCTGGCCCCTTCGGTCCGCTGTTGCAGAAGACCTCGTATGTCATGCCGTGCCGACGTAGCTGCTCGCGCCGGCCATCCCGATACTCGTCCTCAATGTTCGTCAGGATGACGATATCGAAGTCGGCCTTAAGCGAGGCGAGTGCCTCGGGCGCGCCGGGGGCCGGAACCTGGCGGTGCATGCCGCGTGAGAAGAAATCGCCCAAAAGGCCGCGCAGAGCGGACTGCGGGACGGGCTCGCCATCGCTTTTTCGCCGGATGTTCCCGGCGAGCGCGAAGCTTTCCAGTTTCAGTTCCAGTCCATGCATCTCGTCCAGATGCTCGGCGAAGGGGCCCGCGAAGGTCATCAGAACCTCGTCGCAGTCGCAGATCAGGAGGGGTTTCATATTTCCGCCCTATCCGGCTGCGCATATGCGGCAAGCTCTTCGGGTGTCATATCCAACTCCTCTGCGCAGCCAAGGAGGTCCGGTTCGTAACCTGCAAGGAAAGCGAAGACAGCCTGTTGGACCTGCGGAGAGTCGGCGGCCTGCCTCAGGTCGTCAACGCCGTAGCCCGTGAGCGACAGAAACCGTGCGGCCCGCTTCTCCTCGGTCAAAATGTACGTCAGCGCTCGCAATGCGACGATCTGTGCGTCCTGAGAGCCCGATTGCAGCATCCCGCTCCCTTTTGCGTCACTTTCCATGAACTGTAGCCCCCGCTACTGCGTTTCGAGATATATGACCGAAGCTGAAGCCCCGCCGAACGGCAAGACCGTCCTCGTCGTCGAAGACAACGACCTCAATATGAAGCTGTTCTGCGACCTTCTGGAAGCACATGGCTACCATACCATGCAGACACGGGACGGGCGCCGCGTTCTCGACATGGCGCGGGAGCAGCGCCCCGATATCATTCTGATGGACATCCAGCTGCCCGACGTTTCGGGCCTGGAGGTCACGAAATGGCTGAAGGAGGACGAGGATCTCCGCGGCATCCCCGTGGTGGCCGTAACGGCCTTTGCCATGAAAGGCGACGAAGAGCGCATCCGCGAAGGGGGATGCGAGGCCTATATCGCGAAACCCATCTCGGTTACGCGATTCATCGACGTGGTGCGCCGCTTCACCTAGCGCGGCTGCGCGCAACCTTAGTGCCGCATCGGGGCGGTCTGCGCCGCCCCCGCGTGGCAGTCTACTTGATCTTCGCTTCCTTGAACTCGACGTGCTTGCGCGCGATCGGGTCATACTTACGGAAGGTCATCTTTTCGGTGATGTTCCGCGGATTCTTCTTCGTCACATAGAAGAAGCCCGTCCCGGCGGTCGAGTTCAGGCGGATCTTAACGGTCGTAGGCTTCGCCATGGGGCTGTCCTCAAAGAAATCTGCATAAACGAAAAAGGCGGCGGCCACGGGCCACCGCGCGTTCGGGCGGCAGTTGTACGTTTCGTCCGCCAATGTCAAGGCGGAATGGCATCTTGCCGGCCAGTCCGAAGCGGCCGGCGCGGTAGCGCGCTGGCAATCGGACGCCGCCATGCATAAAGGGGCGGCGATCATGAGCAAGAAACCCGCTGCCATTCGCGGCACCAACGATTTCGTGAAGGACGAGGCCGCCCGGTTCGATCATGTGGTCGACACATTCCGGCGCGTGGCTCGCCAGTTCAACTTCCGACCGGTACATATTCCGGTGTTTGAGCAGACAAGCGTCTTTGCGCGCTCGCTCGGCGAGACGACGGACGTGGTGTCGAAGGAGATGTACACCTTCGAGGACCGGTCGGGCGACAGCGTTACCCTGCGGCCCGAATTCACGGCTGGCATAGCGCGCGCCTATATCTCGAACGGCTGGCAGCAGCATGGCCTGATGAAGTTGAGCGCCTGGGGGCCCTGTTTCCGCTACGAGCGGCCGCAAAAGGGGCGCTTTCGCCAGTTCCACCAGCTGGACGCGGAGATGCTGGGCGCCGGCGAACCGATGCACGACGTCGAGCTTCTCGCCTTCGGGCAGCAGCTTCTCGAAGACCTGGGCGTCGCGGGCAATGTAAGCTTGCAGCTGAACACGCTGGGGGATCCCGATAGCCGCGCGGCGTGGCAGGCGGCGCTGCTTGCCTATTTTCGCCGCCATGAGGACGCGCTGAGCGCCGACAGCCGCGAGCGCCTCGAGCGCAATCCGCTGCGAATTCTCGATTCGAAGGACGAGGGCGATCGCCGTGTCGTCGCGGAGGCGCCCATTATCGACGAGTTTCTGACCGACGACGCGAAGGGCTGGTTCGACCGGGTTCAGGGCGGGCTGTCGGTGGCCCGGATCGACTTCGAGCGGAACATGCGCCTGGTGCGCGGGCTCGACTATTATCGTCACACCGCCTTCGAATTCGTCACCGATGCGCTCGGCGCACAGGGGACCGTGCTTGCCGGGGGGCGCTATGACGGGCTGGTCGAGGCGATGGGCGGCGCGCCGACCCCCGCGATCGGCTGGGCGGCCGGGATCGAGCGGCTTGCCATGCTGGTCGACGGCGTGAACGAAGATCCCATCGACGTCGCGCTCGTTCCCATGAACGAAGCCGCCGAACATGTCGGCCTTTCGCTGCTCAACGCCCTCCGGAGCGGCGGCGGTGTGAGCGGGGAGACGTTCGCGCGCGGGAATATGAAGAAGCGGATGCAAAGGGCCGACGCCAGCGGTGCCGCGCTCGCGCTGGTGATCGGCGAGAGCGAGCTTCAGAAGAAGGCGGTCCAGGTGAAGGACATGAGCGAGGGCGACCAGACGTCCGTTGCATTTGGCGACCTCGGTTTCATCGGCGGCTATCTTGCGGAGCGCCGCCTGCGCGTCATGGAGGGCGAGGGCGAGTCTATGCCAGCTTTTTCCGCCTGGTTTGCCGCCAACAAGGTGCGCAGCAAATGAGTGTGCCCACCGTTCCCGAGGAGCGCATCGACGCGCTGATCAAGCGGCATGCCGACATCCAGGCAAAGATGGCTACCGGCGACCTCCCGCCAGAGCAGTTCGTCGAACTGTCCAAGGAATATTCCGAGCTCGAACCGGTCTCCGTTGCCGCGAAAGAGGTAAAGTCGCTGCGTGAAGAAGCCGCCGAACTTGAGGCGCTGGCTGCGGATCAGGACAGCGACGATGAGATGCAGGAGCTTGCCGAGGCCGAACTGGAAGGGGTGCGCGAGAGACTGCCCGAAGCCGAGCGGCGGCTTGCCGTTCTCCTGTTGCCGCGCGACGTGGCGGACGAACGCTCGGCAATCCTCGAGATTCGGGCCGGCACAGGCGGCGAAGAGGCCGCCCTGTTCGCGGCGGACCTTTACCGAATGTACCAGCGCTATGCCGAGACGCAGGGCTGGAAAGTCGAGACCATGGAAATGTCGGGCGCCGATGCGGGCGGCCTGAAAGAGGTCATTGCCAGCGTGGCCGGTTCCGGGGTGTTCGCACGTCTGAAATTCGAAAGCGGCGTTCACCGCGTCCAGCGCGTGCCCGCTACCGAAGCGTCGGGGCGGATCCATACGAGCGCGGCGACGGTCGCCGTCCTGCCGGAAGCCGAGGACGTCGATGTCGAGATTAACGACAACGACCTTCGCATCGACGTATTCAGGGCGTCGGGCGCCGGCGGGCAGCATGTCAACACGACCGACAGCGCGGTTCGCATTACGCACATCCCGTCAGGTCTCGTCGTGTCCCAGCAGGATGAGAAGTCGCAGCACAAGAACCGCGCGAAGGCGATGAAGGTGCTTCGTGCCCGCCTGTTCGAGATGGAGCGCGAGAAGGTGGCGGCCGAACGGGCCGGTGCTCGCAAGTCGATGGTGGGTTCTGGTGACCGGTCCGAACGCATCCGTACGTACAACTTTCCCCAGGGGCGGGTCACGGACCACCGCATCAATCTTACGCTGCACAAGCTGCAGCAGATAATGGAAGGCGAACTCGACGATCTGGTCGGCGCGCTCATTGCCGAGGACGAGGCGGAACGGTTGGCGGGCCTCGCCGACGGGGCCGCGAGCTGAGCGTTCCCGACCAGCTCCGCGCCGCGACGCAGCGGCTGAAAACCGGCGCCGCACCGGACACAGCGCGCCTCGATGCCGAGCTTCTTGCCGCTCATGTCGCGCGTTGTTCGCGCGAAGAGCTGCTGCTTCGACCGCCGGCCCGGCTCGACGAGGATGCCTATGAAGCCTTGCTGACGCGCCGTGCCGGGGGGGAGCCGGTTGCCCACCTGACGGGCCGGGCCGAATTCTGGTCGCTGCCGCTGCAATGCGGTCCGCAGGCCCTCGTGCCGCGAGCGGACTCGGAAAGCCTCGTCGAGCTTGCGCTCGATTTGCGAAAGGGACGCCCGCCGGAGACGATTCTCGACCTCGGGACCGGAACGGGGGCGCTTCTGTTCGCTGCGCTCAGCGAGTTCCGCGGCGCTCAGGGGCTCGGCCTCGACATCAGCGCGGAGGCGGTCGAGCTTGCTTGCCGTAACGCCGTTCGCCTGCAGCTGGCCGACCGGGCAAGCTTCCTTATCGGCTCTTGGGAGACGCTCGAGCGGGGCGCATTCGACCTGATCCTGTGCAATCCGCCCTATATAAGAGAGACGGACGAGCTGGGGGCGGGTGTTCGCGAGTACGAGCCTCGTGGTGCGCTATTTGCCGGAGCGGACGGCCTGACCGAATATCGGGCAATCTTTCCGCGGCTGCGGAGCCTTTTGTCGCCCGGCGGCCATGCGGTGTTCGAGATCGGGGCGGGGCAGGCCGAAGATGTCGAGGCGCTGGCCGCGCGCGCGAATTTATCAAACGCCGGAAGATGCCAGGATCTTGGCGGCCATGTGCGGGCGCTCGCCTTCACACTGGGGAAGGGGTAGAAATCGCCCCCTTGGCATTCCGCGCGTCTGTGCTATGTCAAGAGGTGTGGACGTAGGGATTTCGGGAAGAGAACCCCTCGTCTTCAGCAACTTTCGATGAAGCGGGCGGTGCCGGATAGGCCAGCTCGATGAACCGCGCTCCGAGACACGGAGGGCCATATGTCGGCGCAGAAGGCAGTCGGCAATTAAGGATCGAAACGGGACTCATGAGAAATCCGCAGTCGGGTCGCCGCCGCCGTAGCGGCCGTTCCAACTCCGGGGGTATGCCCCAGAATCAGCAGCGCCAGCGCGGCAACGCGCACCAGCTGCTCGAGAAATACAAGAATCTTGCACGCGACGCAGCCCAGTCGGGCGAACGCGTACAGGCGGAGTATTATCTGCAGTTCGCGGACCACTATTTCCGCGTCGTGGCCGAGATTCAGGCCAAGAAGGAAGAGCAGCAGAACTCGAAACGTCGCGGGCGTGGCGGCAACAACTCCGACGATTCCGACGAGGATGACGACGAGGAGGATGACGGCGAGACCGAAGGCCGCCGTCAGCAGAAGCGCGGCAAGGGCCCGCGCCGCCAGAACCGGAACGATCGCCATCGGTCATCGGACGATGACGACGACGATGATGATGACGACGACGATGACGACGATGACGGCTCGGACGATGACGAGTCGGGATCGGAAGACGATCACGAAGAAGAGGCGCGCCGCGCCCCGAAGTCTCGCCG
>NZ_JAGSGB010000002.1:0-1282500 GCF_020092905.1 Pacificimonas aurantium | reverse complement strand
CGAAGCCGGGGAACTTGTGCAGGCCGATTGCGAACGGCTTCTTTCCGGGTCTGCAACGCGCAGCCTGACGAAGACGTCTCTGACGGAAATGGCAATCCGCTGTTTCGAACGTCGTGTGGAAGGGGCAGTCGAAGCCTGCCTTTCCCAGCCGGGGGACCGTTGCCGAGAGGATGAAGCCTTTCTGGTGGAGCTTGATCACGTACTCGACATATTCGTCGACCGGATGCCCCTGCTGGTCGCGCCCTTTACCAGCGAACTCGCGCTCGCCAGGAACGATATCCACCGACTGCATGAGATTCTGGCGAGTATCGTCGCGGATGAACGCAAGCAGATCGCGCAGCTGCTAAAGCGGCGGATTCAGCAGAGCGCGGAATTCCGCGTGCCGGCCTCCGCGAGCCTGTCGGTTGTATCGGCGCTGAGCAGCGGGCTGGGACAGTGCGCCGCGTTCTGGGCCCGTCTCCCTCGCGCGGGCATGGCATCGGTGGTCGCGCGGGCAGTGGAGTTCAGTGCAAAGACCTCTCAACACGAGGTTGCGGCATAGCCCTATCGCCCTTCCGGGCAGCGAGCTCAATCTCAGCTGCCCAACCAGAACTTAATGGCGAGCGCGACGAGGCCGAGAATGGTAATGCTGGCCATGTACAGGCCGACCAGCCATCCGACGCGCTTCCAAAGCGGGCGCTTTTCCCCGCTGTTCATGCTCAGTGATAGCCCTCTGCGCCGACCTTCCCGCGAAAGACCCAGTAGGCATAGGCGGTATAGGCAATGATCAGCGGCATGATGATGAGCGCCCCGACAAGCATGAAGATCTGGCTCTTCTCCGGCGCTGCGGCGTCCCAGATGCTGACGGCGCCCGGTATGATGTCGGGCCACATCGAGACCCCAAGGCCGATGAAGGTGAGAAAGAAAAGCGCGAGCGACGTGAGAAAGGGCGTGGCATGCGTTTCCCGCTTCATGGCGCGCCAGAAGGCAAAAGTCGCGATGACCGTGAGAAGCGGGACCTGCGAGGTCACATATATGGCCGGTGCCTCCAGCCACTTGTCGCGATATCCCGCGCCGAGGAGCAGCGTCGCGATGCTGACGGCGACGATGCATGCCAGGACGGCGAAGAACAATGTCCAGGCGAGCCGCTTCGCCCGGTCATGCGGCCGCCCGTCGAGCTTGTACATCAGCCAGGTGGCGCCGAGCAGCGCATAGCCGATGACGACACTGACCCCCGTCAGCAGGCTGAAGGGCGTCAGCCAGTCCCACCAGCCGCCGGCGTAGGCCCGGCCTTCGACATCGATACCTTGAAGGAGCGCGCCGAGAGTTATCCCCTGGGCGAGCGCCGCCACGATCGATCCGCCGGTAAAAGCCGCATCCCAGAAGGCGCGGTGACGTGGATCCCGCCAGCGATATTCGAAGGCGACGCCGCGAAAGATCAGACCCAGGAGCATGGCGATGATGGGCGCATAGAGAGCCGGCAGAATGAGCGCGTAGGCCAAGGGGAAGGCGGCAAACAGACCGCCGCCGCCGAGGATCAGCCAGGTCTCGTTGCCATCCCAGACGGGCGCGATCGAGTTCATCGCACGATTACGTCCTTCCCCGGCGGGGAAGAACTTGAACAATATACCCACGCCCAGGTCGAAGCCGTCCATCACGACATAGGCAAAGATCGCTAAGGCGATGATGACCGCCCAGATGACCGTCAGGTCGAAATTATAGTCGAGCATGGCCTATGCTTTCCCGTCCACCGGCTCGGCATCCGGAATGGTGCCGCGCCGCTCCACCGAGGGTGCGGGGGTGATCCCTGCGGATCTTATGGGCGTTTGTGCGGGCTCCTCCTCATGGCTGTGCGGCAGCGTGCCCATCAGTTTGAGGAGATACCAGGTGCCGGCGCCGAAGACTGCGAAATAGACGAGAACGAAGGCGACCAGCGACGTTCCCACAGCCGGTGCATCGAGCGGCGAAACGCTGTCGACTGTCCGCAGTACGCCGTAGACGGTGTAAGGCTGCCGCCCGACCTCCGTCGTGATCCAACCGGCAATAACGGCAACGAAACCGGACGGGCCCATGACGAGCGCGAAGCGGTGTAGGAGCGGCCAGTCGTACAGCTTTCCGCGCCAGCGCGCGACTAGGCTGAGGGCCCCGAGCCCCAGCATCAGGAAGCCGAGCGCGACCATCACCCGGAAGGACCAGAAGACGATCGCGACCGGCGGCCTTTCTTCCTCGGGAACCGTATCGAGCCCGTCGAGCGGAGCGTTCGGATCATGTTTCAGGATGAGTGACGAGAGTTTCGGAATTTCGAGCGCATAGTCGACGCGTTCCCGCTCTTCGTCGGGCAGCCCGAAAAGGATGAGCGGTGCGCCCTCCGGATGGCTTTCGAAATGACCCTCCATCGCCATCACCTTGGCGGGCTGATGCTCCAAGGTGTTGAGGCCGTGGAGATCGCCGAGGAAAATCTGCAGCGGTGCGACGAGCGCTGCCATCCACATGGCCATCGAGAACATCTTGCGGGCATGTGCACTTGTCCGGTCGGACAGAAGGTGCCACGCGCCGACCGCCCCGACGACCAGGCTCGTGGTGAGATAAGCCGCGGTCACCGTATGAGCGAGACGGTAAGGAAAGCTGGGATTGAAGATGATCTCCAGCCAGCTTGCGACCGGGAGAAACTGTCCGTTTTCGGCGATCTCGAACCCCGTGGGCGTATGCATCCAGCTGTTGACGCTGAGGATCCAGAAGGCGCTGATGAAGGTGCCGGCGGCGACCATCAAGGTGGCGAAGAAATGCAGCTTCGGCCCGACCCGGTCCATCCCGAACAGCATCACGCCCAGAAAACCGGCCTCGAGAAAGAAGGCGGTCAGGACCTCATAGGCCATAAGGGGGCCGAGAATGGGACCAGTCCTGTCCGAGAAGACCGACCAGTTGGTGCCGAACTGGTAGGACATGACGATGCCGGACACGACACCCATGGCGAAGGCGACGGCAAAAATCTTCGCCCAATATTTGAAGAGGTCGAGATAGAGCGGGCGGCCGGTCGCCAGCCACATCGCGTTGAGGACCGCGAGGAAGCTCGCAAGGCCGATGGAGAATGCCGGAAAGATGAAATGAAAGCTGACCGTGAAGGCGAACTGGATCCGCGCCAGCAGGACCGGGTCGGCGAAATCAAACATGTCCCCTCCGTTCGAGGCGTACCTTGTCCGCTCCCCTTCTCCGTCGCAACCACCTAGCGGAACAGGTCCGCCTCGTCCTGCGGTGCATCGGCGCACATGCGGGAATTCTGCGGCGCAAAAAAGCGTCCGCAACAAATCCTACACCAAACTGACGCCCATTCTTCAAAGATTTGGGCGCCCAAGTGTCATGAACCGATCCTAACCGCCCCTCGACAGAGCGTCCTGCTCTGATCGGAAAACGGGTCTGTTAAGAGGGGTTTGGCTCATGGATTTCGATATCTCGCTGGTAGGGACGTTCGATAGCGGCGTCGGTGAAGCCGGTTCCGAAGTCGTCTCGGTCGATGGCGACATTCTGGCGGTAACGAACGGGGCCGCGGGCCGCGTCGACCTGTTCTCCCAGTCGAGCGGCGAGCTCGTCCTTGCCGTTTATCTCGGAGCGGAGCTGCCCGACGACGCGCCGGCCGGCGCGGTCCTTCTCCCGGTAGCAGGCTTTGACGGCCTTCAGTCTGTCGCCATCAACAACGGCATCGTCGCCGTGGCGATTGCGCGCGACAGCGCCGACGGCGTCGTGCAGACCTTCAGCGCCGCCGACGGCAGCGCCCTTGGGACTTATGAGGTCGGCAATCTGCCTGACCAGGTCAGCTTTTCGCAGGATGGTACGAAGATTTTCGTGGCCAACGAAGGCGAGCGCGGCGACGCGCCCGCCAGTGAAGATGGCGGCGCCGGCACGATCTCGATCATCGACCTGACCGTCGATGCCGACGCGCCAGGGGCGGTGCGGAACTTCGGGCTTCAGCAGTTCAACGACATCACCGGCGACGGCGTGTTCACCGCCGAAGATCGCGCGCAATATCTCGCGCAAGGCATTCGCGCCGCCGCCGATTCCGTGCCGTCGCTCGACTTCGAGCCGGAATATATCGTCGAAGGTGAGGACGGGCGACTTTATGTCAGCCTGCAGGAAGCGAATGCGATCGCCGTGTTCGACCTCGAAACAATGGCTTTCGTCGACCTGTTTTCGGCGGGCCTGAAGGACTATTCGGTTCCGGGCAACGGCTTCGATCCGTCCGACGAAGACGGCGCGATCACGATCCTCAACTATGACGTGATCGGGTTCAACATGCCCGACGCGCTTGCCAGCTTCACGATTGGCGGCGAGACCTACATCCTTACCGCGAACGAAGGTGACAGCCGCGACTTCGACGAAACCCGCGTCGAGGATCTCGATCTGGATCCGACGGCCTATCCCAATGCTGCCGAGCTCCAGGCCGAAGCCGCTCTCGGCCGGCTGCAGGCCGTGAATACCGAGGGCGACACCGACGGCGACGGCGACATCGACCAGATTTACGCCTTCGGCGGACGGTCGTTCACCATCCTCGATTCCGACGGTAATGTGGTGTTCGACTCCGGCGACGATTTCGAGCAGATCATCGCGGCCGCGCGCGTTCCGAACGCCTTCAACAACGACGACTATGTGCCCGGGGAAGGCGACCCTGCCGAAGTCGACGACAACCGCTCCGACGCCAAGGGGCCCGAACCCGAAGCCATCGCGGTCGGAGAGATCGATGGACAGGTCTACGCCTTCATCGGCATGGAGCGCGACAGCGGCATCTTCGTCTACGACGTGACGAACCCTCAGCTGGCAACGTTCGTCGACTATATCGATGCGCGCGCCGACGGCTTCATCTCGCCCGAAGTGATCCAGTTCATTTCCGCCGCCGAATCGTCCACCGGTCAGGCGCAGATCGCCGTCAGCTTCGAGGTCTCGGGCAACACGGCGGTTTACGAACTCGGCCTTGACGGCTTCGGCCTCGACATCGGCCAGGTACAGGGTACTGGCCAGGTCTCCGAATATGCCGGTACGCGGGTCGGAGTGCGCGGTATCGTTACCGCCGTCGACTCCAATGGCTTCTACCTGCAGGACGCCGACGGCGACGGAAATATGGCCACCTCCGACGCCATCTTCGTCTTCACCGGCGGTGCGCCCGCCGTGGAGCTTGGCGACGAGCTCGATGTCCAGGGCACCGTTTCCGAATATACGCCCGGTGGCAGCTCCACCGGCAACCTCTCCACCACCCAGCTGTCGAGCGCCGATATTACCGTCCTGTCATCGGACAATGCGCTTCCCGAAGCCGTGCTGATCGGCCCGTCCTCGGGCATCCTGCCGCCGACGGCCAGTGTCGAAGAGGGCGTCGCCTTTTACGAACAGTTCGAAGGCATGCGCGTCACCTTCGAAAGCCCGGTACTGGTGGCGCCGCAGTCGCAGTTCCGCGAGTTCTTCGCGGTGCTGTCCGACGGCGAGGGCAACCTCTACGGCACGAACTTCTCCGACCGCGGAACGATCAACATCGTTGGCGGTGAAGGCGGCCTGGGCTTCACGAATACCATCGGCGGCGACTTCAATCCGGAAATCGTCCAGTTCCAGAGCGACTTCTTCGGTGTGTCCGACGGCATCAGCCTGCCCGATGTCATCGCCGGCGCCCGGTTCGGCAATGTCACCGGCGTGCTCAGCTACGACTTCGGTGTGCCGGAGCTGCTGGTGACCGATGCGCCCGAACTCATCTCGGATGGCACGATCGAGCCGGAAGTCACGACCGTCGCCGGCGATGAAGACACGCTAACCGTTGCTTCCTTCAACGTTCTCAATCTCGACCGCGTCGATGCCGACGGCAACGGCGAGTTCGACGTGGATGCCGACAGCGATGTGGCGGAAGGCAGGTTCGACGCGGTTGCCGACATCATCGTCAACAATCTCGGGGCGCCGGATATCATCGCGCTGCAGGAGGTGAACGACGATAGCGGCACGCTGCTCGACGGCGTCGTGACGGCGGAAATGACGCTGGAGGATATCGTCGCCGCCATCGAAGCGGTTGGCGGTCCGACCTATTCCTATATCGATAATCCCTTCATCACCGACGAGGCATCGGGCGGCGTTCCGGGCGGCAACATCCGCAACGTCTTCCTGTATCGTGACGACCGCGTCGACCTGGTCGAGGGCTCGGTGACGTCGATCCAGTTCGAGGATCAGGCGACGAACGAAGAGAACCCCTTCTACGACGCCCGCCTGCCGCTTGTCGCGGAGTTCGAGTTCGGCGGCGAAAGCTACACCATCGTCAACAACCACTTCTCATCGAAGGGCGGCTCCACGCCGCTGCTGGGTGTCGAGCAGCCGCCGGTCAACGGCAGCGCACTGGAGCGCGCCGCACAGGCAGATGCGGTTGCCGACTATGTGGAAAGCCTTGGCGGCGATGCGCAGGTGGTCGTGCTGGGCGACCTCAACGAGTTCGAATTCGAAGAGCCGCTAGACCCGCTCTACGATGCCGGGCTCGTCAACCTGACCAACCGGCTGCCCGAGGAAGAGCGCTACACCTATCTCTTTAACGGCAACTCGCAGGCTCTCGATCATATCTTCGTCTCGCAGAATGTCGCCGGCGGCGCGGAATACGACATCGTTCACGCCAGCGCCGAGTTCAACGACCGCGGGGCGCCGCTCAGCGATCACGATCCGGTCATCGTTTCGATCGATACGGGCGTCGACTACAGCCTGCAGCTCCTCCATGTCGGCGACCCGGAACTGGGGCAGTTCTCCGAGACGGCCGAAAATGTTGCCGCGCTGATCGACATTTTCGAAGGCCAGGCGGACAATTCCATCACGCTCTTTTCTGGCGACAACTACATTCCGGGTCCTTTCCTGACGGCCGGCTATCTGACGACGGGCGACTTCGTCGACATCCAGATCATGAACGCCATGGGTGTCGAGGCGTCAGCCATCGGCAACCACGAGTTCGACCTGGGAACGGGCGTCTTCGCCGACGCGGTGTCCACGGCCGCATTCCCCTATGTCAGCGCCAATCTGGATTTCTCCGGCGATAGCAGTCTGGCGGACCTGTACTTCGACACCTCTGCCACGAGCGGGCTCGACAATGCGGCCGATCTCGCTGGCCGCATCGTGCCGGCAACGGTCATCGAAGAGGGCGGCGAACGGATCGGTGTCGTCGGCGCGACCACGCAGATCCTGGAGAGCATTTCGTCCACTGGCGGCGTCGAAGTCATTGGACCGAATGCGGACGACATGTCCGCGCTCGCCGCAATCCTGCAGCCCTACATCGACGAAATGACGGCGGCCGGCGTGGACAAGATTATTCTTGTCTCTCACCTGCAGCAGATCCAGCTCGAAGAGGCGCTCGCACCGCTTCTCGACGGCGTCGACATTATCATCGCCGGCGGCTCGAACACGCTTCTTGCCGATGACAATGACGAGCTGGCGGCGTTCACCGGCCACCCGGCCGAGGCGGACGGTCCGTATCCGATCATGACCAATGACGCGAGCGGCAACACGACTGTCATCGTGAACACCGACAACGAATATACCTATCTTGGTCGTCTCGTCGTCGACTTCGATGCGGATGGCAACATTATCGCCGATTCCATCGAGGAAAATGCCGACATCGCCGGTGCCTATGCCGCGACGAAGGAAACCGTAGCCGATGCCTACGGGGTCGACATCGACGAACTCGACGACACCGCCTTTGCCGACGGCACGCGCGGCGGTGAAGTCCGCGACCTGATCCAGCCGGTCCAGGACGTCATCGACGATGCAGGATCGAACGTGTTCGGCTATGTGAGCGTCTATCTCGAAGGTGCGCGCGGCGAGGTCCGAACCCAGGAAACCAACCTGGGCAATCTGACCGCCGATGCGAACGCCTACGCCTACCGCGAACGCGCCGGAGAAGGTGACGATACGGTCGTCGTCTCCATCAAGAATGGCGGCGGCATCCGCGCCGCCATCGGCACCTTCTCTTCGCCGGGACCTAACGGCGAAGTCGACGAGCTGCCCCCGGCCGGCGGCGGTGTCAGCGAACTCGACATCGCCAACAGCCTGCGGTTCAACAACACGCTGGTGGCGCTTGATACCGATCCGGCGGGTCTGAAGGCGATCCTCGAAAACGGCGTATCGGGCATTGCCGGCGCGACCGAGGGCCGCTTCCCGCAGGTGGCGGGCGTCCGCTTCAGCTTCGACCAGTCCCAGCCCGTCGGAGAGCGGGTCGAGGATATCGCTCTCGTCGATGGTGACGGGAATATTATCCCGCTCTACGATGACGGTGTCCTGATCGAAGGAGCGCCGGCGAACATAACGGTCGTGACGCTCGGCTTCCTCGCTGAGGGCGGCGACGGCTATCCGTTTGCGGATGTCGGTACCAACTTCCGCGCCATCACCGAGGACGGCATCGAAGATGTCACTTTCAACCAAGACGGCGAACTTGACCTGCCCGGCGACACGCTCGGCGAACAGCAGGCGTTCCAGGACTATCTGTCCGAGGAGTACCCGACGCCGGAGCAGGCATTCGATAGCGAAGATACGTCGATCGAGGACGACACCCGGATCCAGAACCAGGAGTTCCGCGAGGATACCGTTCTTACCGGTGATCCTGTCGGCGGCTCGGGCGCTGCGACACTGCAGTTGCTCCATTTCGGCGATCCGGAATTCGGCCTTCTGGCGGGCGATACCGCCCCGCTGGTCGCCGCGCTGCTCGACGCCTATGCGGACGATTATGCAAACACGCTGATCCTGTCGTCAGGCGACAATTACATCCCCGGCCCGTTCCGCACCGCTTCCGACATCAACGGGACGGGTTTCGCCGAAATCCAGGTGCTGAACGCCATGGGCGTGCAGGCAACGGCAATCGGCAACCACGAATTCGACCTCGGTACGGGTCTGTTCGCCGATGCCGTGTCGGCGTCGGACTTCGCGCATATCTCTGCGAACCTCGACTTCTCATCCGATAGCTCGACTTCGGACCTCTTCGTCGAAACGGTCGGAACCGGTGGGCTCGAAACTGCCGAGGAACTGGCTGGTCAGATCGCGCCTTCCGCCGTCATCGAACAGGACGGGGCAACCTTCGGCATCGTCGGGGCGACGACGCAGATCCTTGAGACCATCTCCTCCACGGGCGGTATCGACGTGGTCGGCCCGGACATGGACGACATGCAGGCGCTGGCGGCAATCCTGCAGCCGGTTATCGACGACCTGACCGCGCAGGGTGTGGATAAGATCATCCTGCTCTCGCATCTCCAGCAGATCCAGCTGGAGCAGGCGCTGGCGCCGCTGCTCGAGGATGTCGACATCATCGTCGCGGGTGGGTCGAACACTCGTCTGGGCGACGAGACCGACGAGGCGGTTGCCTTCCCCGGTCACGAAGCGGAGTTCGAAGGCAGCTATCCGATCGAAACCCAGGACGCGAACGGCAACCCGCTGCTGATCGTCAACACCGACAATGAGTTCACCTATCTCGGTCGGCTCGTGGTCGATTTCGACGAAAACGGCAACGTCATCAGCGACAGCCTGGAAGAGAATGTCGAACTTTCGGGTGCCTATGCGGCGACCCTGGAAAATGTCGCCGAAGCCTACGGTTTCGACACGGTCGGTGCGCGCGTCAGCCTGAATGCCGGCCAGTCCGGCGGACTCGGTGCCGGTCGCTTCAACATCTTCGGCACGGCCTCGGCGGATGAGACGATAACCGTTCTCGACGGTGCTGTGCTGACTCTCGACGCCTCGTTCAACCGCGGCGGCGACACGATTTCCTTCGCGGGCGAAAGCGCCGAATATAGTGTCGACCTGACCGGATCGGTGCTGGTCATCCGGGGCGACGACGGCACCATCGTCGCCCTGCCCATCGGGGCCGAAGGGGCGACCCTCGAATTCGCTGACGAGAGCTTCGTGGCTCGCTTCGACGGCGCCAACGTCTTGGTTGGCGATCAGGTGGTCACCTCCACCGAGACCTATATTGGCGGCGAGGAAGCCGACCGGGCCATCGCCGACGATATGTTCGGGCTGAACGGCCTTGCCTTCGAGGAGGGCAGCCGTGCCGACGAGGTTCGCGATATCATCGCGCCGGTCCAGGAAATCATCGACGAGGCCGGGTCGAATATCTTCGGCTTCACCGATGTCTATCTGGAAGGTGCCCGCGGGGCGGTTCGGACCGAGGAAACGAACCTTGGCAACCTGACCGCGGACGCCAACCTCAACGCGCTGGAAGACCGGATCGACCTGGGCGACAATTTCGCAGTCTCGATCAAGAATGGCGGCGGCATCCGCGCTGCCATCGGAACCTTCTCCTCGCCGGGTCCGAACGGCGAGGTGGACCAGCTGCCGCCGCCGCCGAACGGCGGGGTGTCGGAGCTCGATATTTCGAACGCGCTGAGGTTCAATAACCAACTCGTCGCCGTCGATGTCGATGCCATTGGCCTGAAGGCGATCCTGGAGCATGGCGTGTCCGGCATTGCCGGGGCCACCGAGGGCCGCTTCCCGCAGGTCGGCGGCGTCCGCTTCAGCTTCGACCAGTCGCAGCCGGTCGGGGACAGGGTCGAGGATATCGCCCTTTTGACCGAAGACGGGACGCTGGTCCCGCTCTATTCCGACGGCGAACTGGTGGACGGCGCCGGCGACCTCGGCATCACCATCGTCACGCTGAACTTCATGGCCGAGGGCGGCGACGGTTATCCCTTCCCCGACGTCGGTGCGAACTTTCGGGCCCTGACGGAGGACGGGGCGGTCGCGATCTCGCCGGACGAGAACGACGAGCTGCCGTTGCCGGGCAATTCGCTCGGTGAACAGCAGGCTTTGCAGGAGTATCTGGCGGAAGAATATCCGACCGAGGGCGAAGCCTTCTCGATGGAGGAAACCTCGATCGAGAACGATACCCGCATCCAGAACGAGGAGTTCCGCGAAAGTACTGTACTCGAGGGCGAAGCAGACAGCGCTGCGGCGGCCTTCGCCCCCCTCAGCGCCGACGACGACCTCATCGAGTGTTTCACGGGCTTCGACGATCTCATTCCGCCGATGCTTGTCGAGGAGACGGCCGCCTTGATCCTCTAGGCTCACCCCCGACGCAGCACGTCCCCGCGACATGGACGGTATGCGAACCCTGTCAGGTCCGTCGGCGACGCTCTCGCCTGCGGACCTTTTTCTTTTCGGCCCCTTTTCGGCATTCGGCGCGTTTTCTGCTCGCCTCGGCGTGCCGTTCACTCGCCGGCCAGCTAAGGCTGGCTATCTGTTTCGGCACACAGACATTACCGATCCACCGCATTGGGGACCTGCGCCATGGGCTTTCTGCCGACCGAATTCGAACAGCTGCAGCTGGAGCTGATCAGTCTTTTCCGCATGGACCCTGAGGGGGAGTTTGACCGGCTGATCGTGAACGGCGAAGGCGTGACGCCGGAAGTCGAAGCGGCGATCCAGTTTTTCGGCGTCGATCTCGCAGCGCTGGAATCCCAGTTGGATGCGCTCTCGGCCGTGGCACCCCTGGCATGGAATACGGCTCTGGCGGATGCCGCCGACTTCCATTCCGGCATCATGATCCAGACAGATAGCCAGACGCATCAGGCACCGGGTGAACCTGGCCTGCGAGAGCGAACTCTCGACGCGGGTTATACTGGTCAGAGCGCGCTCGGTGAGAATGTCTTCGCCTTTACGGATGATCCCTTGCAGGGGCATGCGGGCTTTATCATCGACTGGGGCTATGACGCCAGCGAAACGGGTAGCGGCAACTTTGCCGAGACCGGCGACGGAATTCAGGATCCCCCGGGGCACCGCGATAGCCTGATCAACGCCACCTTTACGGAAATCGGCATCAGTGCCCTGCAGGAAAGCGACCCCTCTACGCAGGTGGGGCCCTGGGTGGTGACGCAGGACCTGGGCGGTGCGCTCGACTATGAGGCTCAGTTCGTCGGCGTCGTGGCCGACGACCAGGATCTGGACGGTTTCTACGACATGGGGGAGGGGCTTGGCGGCGTCGATATCACGCTGACCAATTCCGCCACCTCTCAGCAGTTTTCGACGACGAGCTGGGATTCCGGCGGATGGCAGATCGCTGTTCCGTCGGGCACCTACCAGATCACCTTTTTGGGCGGGGGGCTGGCGCAGTCATCGACCGAAACGGCGACCCTCGGTACCGAAAATGTGAAGGTGGACTTCTACCAGGGCGCGGTTGTGGTTCTGACTGCCTCTGACGACCAGGCAGAGGTAAGCGAGGACGGGATGCTGATTCTCGACGTGCTTGCCAATGACGAGGGCGGGACCGGCCCGTATTCCATAACAGCGACCAGCACGCCCGGCTTCGGCGAGGTGGTCGTGAACGACGACGGCACCATCACTTATACGCCCTCCGCCAATGCGAACGGCACCGACGGCTTTACCTACACAGTTGCGGATTCGACGGGGGCTTCCGACACTGCCGCTGTCGAGGTGGTCGTCTCGCCGGTCAACGACGCGCCCACGGCATCCGACGTGGCCGGGACCGGCGCGGCGGGCGAGGCCATTACTCTGACCCCGGACCTCGCCGATATCGACGGAGACGGCGTGACCATCGTCTCGGTCGGCAATCCCGATGGCGGAACGGTGGAAATCGTGGGTGAGGGGCAGTCGCTTCGCTTCGTACCTGACGCCGACTTCGCTGGAGTGGCAACGGTCGACTTCATCGTGTCAGACGGAAATGGCGGAGAGGCGCTGGCCTCGGCAGCCTTCACCGTCACCGCTGCCAATGCGCCGCCGGTGCTCAACGACGACGAAGTCGTTACTGCCGAGGGCGAGGTGGTCACCGTCGAACCGCTGGTCAATGACACCGACCCCGATGAAGATTCGCTTGTCATCACCGCCGTCGGCTCGCCGCAAAACGGCGCTGCGGTTATCGTATCCGGCGGCCTGGCGATTCAGTATACGCCGTCCGCCGGTTTCAACGGCGCCGACAGTTTCAGCTACACGGTCGACGACGGAAATGGCGGCACCAGCACCGCCACCATCAGCGTCCTGGTCGACGCCCGCAACGATGCGCCGGCGGCTGCCGACGATGCGGCCTCGGTCGATGAAGATGCCGCGATCCTGATCGACGTGCTGGCGAATGACAGCGACCCGGACGGCGACCCCTTGAGCATTGATTCGGTCCTGTCGCCCAACCGGGGCGGGACAGTCTCCGTCGAGGGCGATCAGATCCGCTTCGAGCCGTTTGCGAACTTCAACGGCCAGGCCGAGTTCAGCTATACGGTCGTCGATGCGGGCGGCCTGACGAGCGAGGCATCGGTCATCGTCACCGTCGATCCGGTCAACGACCTTCCCGAGGCAACGCCGCTCACGGTGGAGATCGAAGCCGGCGAGCCCGTCACGCTGACCCCCACCGGCGAGGACATCGACGACGATCCGCTTACCGTGGTGAGCATCGGGACCGCCGCGAACGGCGCCGCGGTTCTGAACAGTGATGGCAGCGTCACCTATACGCCCGCTGCCGGTTTCACGGGCGAGGACAGCTTCTCCTTCCTCATCAGCGACGGAAATGGCGGCACCGACGAGGGGCAGGTTACGGTTCTTGTGGGTGAAGAGGGCGATCCGACGGCCTTTCCCGCAATCGGTGCCCGGCTCGTCCTTGGTAGCGGTGAAATTGCCGGCATCGGAGAGGCGGCCACGGAAATTCTTGGCACCCGGTTGGGCAGCGAAACGGTCATCTTGCTCGGAGAGGGGCAGTACCGGTTCGGGGGCAGCTTCAATCAGGGCGGCGACACCATCGTCGTCGCCGGTCAATTCATGGACTTTACCGTCACTCGTGAAGGCTCGACTCTCTTTCTCTACGACTCTGGTGAAACGCTGATCTCTCTGGCGCTTTCCGGAACGGATCCGGTTACGATGATTTTCGACGATGCGGCCTACGATGTCAGCTTCTCAACCGCGCTTGGGGAGGTGCAGTTTGAAGAGGTCGTGCCTATCCCCGTTTCCGTACCTGCCGTGCCCGAGGGGGAGCCGCCCGCTATCGCGTCCGCAGGCGGCTCGCAGTTGATCCTGTCAGCCGGTGAAAGCGTCGTGACGGGCCGCGGATTCGTTCAGGTTTTCGGAGTGGGCCAGGACAGCGAAACCGTGGAAGTGGCCACCGGTTCGCAAGTCCGCTTCGATCCCGGCTTCAATGCGGGCGGCGACATCATCGTGCTACCCGGAAGCCAGGCCGATTTTACGCTCGCACGATCGGGCTCCACCGCCATAATCTATGGTGAGGAGGCCGCCGCTGCGCTGCCCATTTCGCAGGACGTGGCAACGCTCATTCAGTTCGACGACGTTACCTTCGAACTGTTCTTCGACACCGCGGAGGGCGAATTGGTGTTCCGCGAGGAAGAGGCCGATATGCCGGCGTCGATGGCGTTTGCCTCCAGTGAAAGTGCAGACCTGTCGCCGGCTGAGTTGGAGACGCCGTTGACGGCGGTCGTTTTGCCCGAAACGGAGGTGCTTCCGTTCATCGCCTGACGCTGGACACGGCGCGCGAATTCGCTAACCCCCTGTGAAAATTTTCTGACAAAATCGCGGGGGCGCGCGTCATATGAGCCTGATCGATCAGGTCACCAACATCAGTGATTTCATCTGGGTCGGCACCTGGGCGGGGGAAGAGGTTCTGGCCTTTCCTCCCATGGTGATCATCCTGTTCGGTGTCGGCCTGTATATCATGGCCGGCCTGCGCTTCTATCCGATCCGGAAACTCGGCAGCGCCTTTGCGGGGCTCTTCACCGGCAGAAAGGGCCAGGGCGCGGGCGAAATTTCGCCATTCGCCGCTCTCTCGACGGCCCTTTCCGGGCAGGTCGGTACGGGTAATCTGGCGGGCGTTGCGACGGCGATCACGCTCGGCGGACCGGGTGCGATTTTCTGGATGTGGATTACGGCGCTGATAGGTATGGCGCTCGCCTTTGCGGAAGGGTCGCTGGCGATTCGCTTTCGCGAGCGCGCCGCCGACGGCAGTTATCGCGGCGGTCCGATGACCTACATCATGCTGGGTCTTGGCAAGAAGTGGACCTGGCTGGCGATCCTTTTCTGCATCGGCACGCTCTTCTCCGCTCTCGTTACCGGCAATTCGATCCAGGCAAACGCGGTTGCGGACGGCCTTAATGAACTGTTCGGTATCGAGGAATGGCTCGGCGGGCTGATTACGGCCGTTGCGGTCTTCGTCGTCATCATTGGCGGTATCAAGTCGATCGGCTCGGTCGCGGAGAAGGTCGTGCCGGTCATGGCCGCGGCCTATCTTGTCATGGCGATCCTTGCGATCATCCTCGACATTCAGGATATCCCCGAAACCTTCGGCCGGATTTTCGACGGCGCATTCAGCACTCAGGCCGCTAGCGGCGGCTTCCTTGGCGCGGCGGTGATTATCGCCATTCGCGCGGGTGTGGCCCGCGGGCTGTTCTCCAACGAGAGCGGGCAGGGTTCGACGCCGATTGCGCACGCGGTTGCCCAGACCGACGACCCCGCGCTGCAGGGCCGCTTCGCAATGATGGGCTGTTTCATCGACACCATCGTGATCTGCACCATGACCGCGCTCGTCATTCTGACCGTCGAAGGCGACTTCATTGGAGGGGGAGAGGCGGTTCGCCATGCTTGGCAGTCCGACCTCAATGGCTTTGCCATGACCTCGGGGGCCTTTGCAGCCGCGTTTCCCTATCTGATCGGCGGCATCCCGATCGGGACGCTGATTGCCTCGCTCGCGCTGATCCTGTTCGTCTTCACCACGCTTCTGACCTGGAGTTACTACGGCGAACGCGCCATTACCTTCATTTACGACCGCGTACCGGGAGCAACGCCGGGCGGCGAGAAGGTGCTGCACATGCTGTGGCGGGTGCTTTGGTGCGTCGGAATCTTCGTTGGAGCTTCGCAGCCGCTTGAGCTGGTTTGGCGCCTCGGCGACATTTCCAACGCGACCATGGCGCTTCCCAACCTGATCGCGCTTGCCGCCTTGTCGGGTGTGGTGTTCGCGCTTGCTCGCGGTGACAAGACCGCGGGCCGGAAGACCGAGGACTAGCCGGCTCGTCTAGCTCTTCATCTTTTTCACGGTCACGGACTGGTCGTTCATCTGCGCCTGTCCGTAGACCGTGAGGAAGCTGATATCGGCGGCGTCCCGGCCGACCCCGATCTTGGCGATGCCGTCCGGCGTCGTCATGCCGGTGGGGTCGACCAGATGCCACGCATCGTCGAGATAGACCTCGCACACGGCATGAAAGTCGGGCGGTTTGACACCCAGCGCGTAGACGCTGACCATGCGTGCGGGAATGGCCGAGGCGCGTGCGAGCGAAATCAGCAGGTGGGCATAGTCGCGGCAGATGCCGCGCCGGCTGACGAATGTATCGACGGCCGTGGTTTCCGCGTTGCTGGCGCCGGGGGTGTAGGCAAGCTTCTCTTCGACCCAGTCGCGCATCGCCATGATGCGCTTCCCCCCCTCCAGATCGGAAAACTTCTGACTGACGAAGCTCTGGAATTTGGTCACGTCGCAATATTGCGAGCCCATCAGATATTTGATCACGTCTCCGGGCAAGTCGTGCATGTCGACCTTTGCCAGGTCGGTACAGTCGATGGCCCCGCGTGTGACCGAAACCTTGGCTTCGTACTCGACGGTCAGCCGCTTTTCGCAGCGTAGCCATCGGCGCGTGCCGATATTGTCCTCGCCGGGCACCTGATAGTTTTCGAGGTCACCGGTAATCTTGAGTTTTTTCTCGAAGACCGACTGGTCGTCCAGTTCGCCGACCTCGACTTGAAGGAGGACGTCGCTGGGGCCGGAAAGGGAATAATCGAGCGAGCTTGCGAGGTGGATGTGCATGTCTGAGCAACCGCCGACATGGCGCTTTGTGCCACCCGTTTCGGGGAAAGCTGCGTCGCTAGTGGAAATCGCGGGAACGGGGAATGACCTGCACGTTGCGCGGATGTTTCGCCACCTGCGACGGAAGCGGGCTGACCACATGATCAGCCCGCGCTAGCGGCTGGCGCAACATATCGTCCGACAATTCCGACAGCCGGTTCGTATGGTCCAGCATTTCCCGTGCCACGACATGGATGACGGCATCATCCATCTGCACTGTGCCATGAACGGCCATCAGCCGCGCGCCCATGACGGTCTTGCGATAGGCTTGAAGTGCGTCCGGCCAGACGACGAGGTTCACGACGCCCGTTTCATCCTCCAGCGTGATGAAAACCACGCCCTTCGCGCTGCCCGGCCTTTGCCGGATAAGGACGACGCCCGAGATGGAGACGCGCTGTCCGAAGCGCAGGCGCCGCAAATCGGCAGCTTTCGTAAACCGCTCTGCCTCGTACCGGGCGCGCAGGAACTGCATGGGATGCGCCTTCAGCGACAGGCGCGTTGTCTGATAGTCGGAGACCACATGTTCGCATAGCGGCATGGCGGGTAGCAGGACCGGCACGTCCTCGCCCTCATCGGCGGTCTCGGCAGCGGTAAACAGCGGCAGGTCCGGACCGCCCTTCAGCGCCCGCGCATCCCACAAGGCCTGGCGGCGATCGAGGCCCAGCGAGCGAAAGGTATCGGCAGCGGCCAGTCGTTCGATCGAGGGGACCCCCATCCCGGCCCGTTCCTTCAATTCGGCGATCCGCGAATAGGGCCGCTGCCGTGCCGTAAGCAGCCGCGCGGCGTCGGCCTCTTTCAAACCGTCGACCTGGCGCAGACCCAGCCGCAGCGCGAAGCTGCCCGGTGGGCCGCCTGCTTGGGGTTCGAGCACATTGTCCCAGTCACTCATATTCACGTCCGCCGCGCGCACATCGACGCCGTGTTCGCGAGCGTCGCGGACGATCTGGGCGGGGGCGTAGAAGCCCATGGGCTGCGAATTGAGGAGGGCGGCGGCAAAGGCGGCTGGATAATGGCATTTCAGCCAACTCGAGACATAGACCAGATGGGCAAAGCTGGCCGCATGGCTTTCGGGAAAGCCATACTCGCCGAAGCCCTCGATCTGGGAAAAGCAGCGCGCGGCGAATTCCGGGTCGTAGCCGCGCCCGATCATGCGGCTGACCATCTTGTCCTTATGCTCGGACACCATGCCCTTCGACCGGAAGGTTGCCATCGCCTTTCTCAACTGGTTCGCCTCCTCGGGCGAGAATTCGGCTGCTACCATGGCGATCTTCATCGCCTGCTCCTGGAAGATCGGCACCCCCAGCGTACGGCCGAGAATCGCCTGCAATTCGTCCCGGGGGCCATGTTCCGGGGATGGGTAGGGGTAGACGACAGGTTCCTTCCCCTGCCTGCGCCGCAGATAGGGGTGCACCATGTCGCCTTGGATGGGACCGGGCCGCACGATCGCCACTTCGATGACGAGGTCGTAGAACTTGGCCGGCTTCAGCCGCGGCAGCATGTTCATCTGCGCCCGGCTTTCGACCTGGAAGACGCCCAGCGAATCTCCCTTCTGCAGCATGGCGTAGGTAGCCGGGTCCTCTTCCGGAACGGCGGCGAGGGTCAGCCGGCGGCCATATTGCGCGGCGAGGATGTCGAAGCATTTGCGGATGCAGGTCAGCATACCGAGCGCCAGGACGTCTATCTTCATGATGCCGAGCGCGTCGATGTCGTCCTTGTCCCACTCGATGAAGCTGCGGTCGGGCATGGCGCCGTTTCCCACGGGCACGGTTTCCACCAGTGGGCCCTGGGTCAGGATGAAGCCGCCGACATGCTGGGACAGGTGGCGCGGCATGCCGATCAGCTGGTCGGCAAGGGCGATGGTACGCTTCAGGTGCGGATCGGACAGGTCCAGGCCCGCTTCGGCCACCTTGTCCTCGTCGACCGAGGAGCCCCAGGATCCCCAGACCGTCCGGGCGAGAGCGGCGGTCACATCCTCCGACAGCCCCATGGCCTTGCCGACTTCGCGGATCGCCATGCGCGGCCGGTAGTGGATCACGGTGGCGCAGAGCCCGGCACGGGTGCGGCCATAGCGGCGGTAGATGTGCTGGATCACCTCCTCGCGCCGTTCATGTTCGAAATCGACGTCGATATCGGGCGGCTCCCGCCGCTCTTCCGATATGAACCGCTCGAACAGCAGGTCGTGCTTGGCGGGATCGACGGCCGTGATGCCGAGGCAGTAGCAGACGGCGCTGTTCGCGGCGGACCCGCGTCCCTGACACAGAATGCCTTCTCCGCGGGCGAAGGTCACGATGTCATAAATGGTCAGGAAATAGCGCGCGATGTCCATTTTAGCGATCAGCGCGAGTTCTTTCGTCACCAGGCTCCGGACCTTCTGCGGAATGCCTTCCGGATAGCGGCCAAGAGCCCCTACCCAGGTCAGGTCGGCCAGCCGCTCTTCCGGCGTCTGGCCTTCCGGCACGGTTTCCTCGGGATATTCATAGTGCAACTCGCGCAGGTCGAAGGTGCAGGCGTCGGCGATGGCCCGGGTCTCCGCCACCGCGCCGGGCCAGTCCGCGAAGAGCTGCTGCATTTCCGCCGGCGTTTTCAGGTGGCGTTCGGCATTGGAGAGCAGGCGGGTCCCCGCCTCGAATATGGTGCACTTTTCGCGGATGCAGGTCAGGATGTCCTGCAGCGGCCGTCGCTGCGGAGTGTGGTACAGCACGTCGTTCACCGCGACCAGTTTCAGGCCATGCGTGACGGCCAGCGCCTGCAGCCGGTTGATGCGCGCGCGGTCGTCGCCCCGGTAGAGATAGGCAGCAGCGATATGGCTGAGCCCGGGTAGCGCCTGTACCAGGCGCGGCAGTGCGGCGGCAAAGCCGTCCAGCTCCGTCGCCGCTTCCGGCACGGCGATCAGGGTGACGCCGCTGTCCGGCGCGCCGAGCCGGTCGGCAACCATGGCGAGATCGAGTTCGCACACGCCCTTTTCCTGCCAGGCGCCCTCACGGGTCTGCATCATGCCGCCGGACAAGAGCGCGGTCAGGCGGCCGTACCCCTCCCGGGTTCGGGGATAGGCGTAAAGCGACGGGGCATCGCACAGGTCCAGCCGGCAGCCGGTCAGCGGCCTGATCTTTGCCCGGTGCGCTTCCGACCAGTGACGCACGGCCCCCGCCAGCGAATTGCGGTCGGCAAGGCCCAGCGTGTCGTAGCCCAGCAGGTGGGCCGTCAGGACCAGGTCGATGGGGTCCGAAGCGCCGCGCAGAAAGGAAAAGCTGGTGGCTAGGCCCAGCTCGACATAGGGCGCGCGCGGATTGGCCCGGAAATCCTCCGGGTTCGCAATGGTCCGTTTGTCGGGCGTCAGGGGCGGTTCGGGCATGGGGGCGGCAGCCTCGGGTCGTCACCCGAACAGTCCCTGCACGAACCATTGCGGCGCGCCGCCGCGTCCATCCCCCGGCACGCCTTCGCGGTACAGCCAGTAACGGCGTCCCTCATCATCCTCTACGCGGTAATAGTCGCGCAGACGGGTGGTGGATTTTTCGCGCCACCATTCCGGCGCGATCCGTTCCGGCCCTTCGCTGCGCACGATCCGGTAAGTGCGGCGGCGCCAGGTCATGCGTGCGGGCGGTCCTTCCGGCACGGCGTAAAGGACCTGCGCGGCTTCCGGCCGTGTCAGCAGGCGGGCGGGGCGCCCGTGTCCCCGGGGGACTGCATCCCAGCCTTTTGCAGAAGACGGGGAGGGGGGGGCGTCGCCGGCTGCCAATGCCGACACATGCACCTGTGCCCGTTCCGGAAGGTGACTGCCTGCGGGATGCAGACGCGTGACGTTGCGAGGACCGAGACGCGCCACCAGCCGGTCGACGAGCGCTGCCAGCGGGACGCCCGCCTCGGCCTCGCCGGCCAGTTCGTCCTGCCGTGCGGAAAGCGGGTCGTGGCGCACCGCTTCAAGTCCCACGGCGTCGAAACCGAAGCCCGGATCGAGGCGGGGAAGCTCTTCGGCAAACAGCCGCGCCAAATGACCGGCGTCCCGGCTGGGAGTGGAGGTCCGCGCTTCGATGGCCTGCAGGGTGCCATCGACCCGGTATCCCAACAGGCGCAGGTGGCGTGCGCCCAGCTCCTCCTCCGCCAGGCGGCGCACCAGGTCCGCTACCAGATCGCCCAGAATACGCGAAAGGTCGTCCGGGTCGCCCACCGGCTCGGCGAAGCGGCGAATGGCGGAAGGGGGAGGGGCTTCCCGTCCGGGAACCAATGGTTCGGCCAGCCGCCCCAGCGCCTGATCAAGTCGCAGGACGGGGTTGGCGTCCATGCCTGCCTTGCGAAACCGGCGCATCAGCGCCTCGCGCGGCACCGCCATCAGGTCGCCGACCCGCTTCAGGCCCAGCCGGTTGAGTAGCAGCAATGTATCGCCTTCGAGGCGCAGGCTGGCGGCGGGCAGCGGCGCGAGCATGGCTTCGAGGTTTTCCGCTTTGCAGGACAGGCGGCGGGAGGGGCCGTGACGGCACAGGGCCCAGGCGGCGCCCGCCGTAGCGGCGGCGGCGGCGTAGATGGTCAGACCCGCGGCGGCAAAGGCCCGGGCCATGTCGTTCAACAGGGCTGTTTCGCCCCCGAACAGGTGCGCACAGCCGGATATGTCGAGGAGAAGGCCATCCGTTCCGTCGACCTGCGTCCAAGGGCACCAGCGCCGCGACCATATGGCTAGCCGCTCCAGGTCGGCTGCATCATCCGCGGGCATCGCATCCTCCACCAGCAGGTCGGGGACGAGCGCGCGCAGGTCGGTGACGCGCGCACCGCGTTCCAGACCCATCGCGCGGGCTGCGCCGTTCATGTCATGCACAACGGGCCCATGGGGGCCGGGCAGCGCCAGTACCAGCGCGTTTGAAGGTGCCTGACTCTCGGGTGGCCCCTGTTCACGCGGCGCGGCGGCGGTCTCCTGGCACCGGTCCCGGCTCGGCTGTCCTGTGCGCCGGGCGGTCCATCTTTCGATCGGGAAGTGGGGCAGCCAGATCGAGACGATGCGCCTGCCGGTCATAGCGCGCGGTCCATGTGCCGGGCGCCCGCCCCTGAACGCGGAACAGCTCCGCCTGCCAGACCGGTTCTCCCGCAGCCCGGCCGTCCAGCCGGTTCGTGGCGGAAGGCAGGGAGGTCAGCCGCCATCGCCGACGCGCCGCCGAAAGGGTGGGGACAGCCTGCCAGCGAATGAGCGCGGCATGGATACCGCTTCGCTCGGCGCGCCGGACCAGACGTTTCGTGGCGGTGAAGCCAAGCTCGCGCGGGTTTTCCCAGATTTCCCCGACGACGGCGGCAAGGCTGCCACAGTGGAGCCCTTCCTCCATGGTCCACAGCACATCCGCAGCGCTGCGACCGCACACCAGCAGCAGTTCGTCCATCTGCCGGCCATAGCTGGCCAGGCCGGGTCCGTAGGGGCTCCCCGCTTCCAGCGCGCTCAGCTTGTCCTGCACCCACAGGATCTTTCCCGGTGGCAATTGTGCCAGGGTGAACGCTGCTGCAGCGGCGTCTCGTGCGTGGCCGAAGACTTCCCACAGGCTCGGAAGGCCGGGCAGAGGGGGAGGAGCGTGCAGTGTCGGCGAGTCGGGCGCTGTCGCCCTTAGCTCCCTGGCATAGCATACCCCTGAAATGTTGGAATAATCTTGAGAAGACATGCATGGATCAGCGGACATTGTTCATGGTTTGTTCCACATGAATCCAGAAGTGCCCTATGGAGTCAATCATGGGCAGTGCGACCGATCGCGCGCAGGCGATCTGCGTCGGGGCAATGGGGACGAGGGCAGGGCCCGAAGGTCCTGCCTCAGGGGCGTAAGGGTATTAGGTGGCCGGCCCTGTAGCCGTGACGGGGATGATACGGATGTCGACCCGGCGGTTGAGCGCCCGGCCTTCCTCCGTTTCATTGGTCGCCACGGGCTCTCGCTCCCCGGCTCCTCGCGTGGCGATACGCACACGCTTCACGCCCCGCGCGGCTAGATAATTGGCCACGCTTGCCGCGCGGCGCTGCGAAACCTCAAGATTGACGGCATCCGATCCGGTCGAATCGGTATGGCCGATCACATCGACATAGCTTTGCTGATAGGTGCCGAGTACCTTGGCGATCTCGTCCAGAGTCTGGCGAAAGACCGGTCCTATGACTGCCGAATTGACGGCGAAGGCAGCTGTACCGGGCATGGTCAGCTGCAGGGCGGCTTCCTCTCGGCCTACGCTGAAATCGCTGCGGCTGCCGATCCGTTCGAACTGGGCCTGCTGAAGGTCGAGATAGCCCGGCACCTGGTTCAGCGGCAGCGGTTCGATCGAACCTTCGTTCCGGATGATGTCGAACCGGTCGGCATAGCCGCCGATAGGTGGACGGGACGGAAGTGTAACGGACGGCCGTTCGGCAGTCCGCGGCACCGCTTCCGGTGCCGGGCTGGTCTGCCGGGGCGCCGGTGCCTGCGGTGCCGTGCACCCTGCCAGAATGGCGCTACCGAGTAGAAGGGCGAACCCCCTCATCTTCCGTTCCCCCAGTTGTCAGCTTGTCGCCTCAGGCGCTCGGATCTTCCGTGATCGGCACGATCTTGAGTTCCACCCGGCGATTCTGCGCTTTGCCCGTGGCGGTTTCGTTGCTGGCGATGGGCTGGGTTTCGCCGAAGCCGCGCGTTGCGATACGCTGACGGATGACGCCGCTGGAAATCAGATAGTCCGCCACCGACTGGGCGCGCTGTTCGGACAGGCGCTGGTTATAGGCCTCGGTACCGTCGGAATCGGTATGGCCGTAAACGTCGACGAAGCTGCGCTCATACTCGTTCAGGACCTGGGCGACTTCATCGAGCACGGGCCGGAATTCGGGGGAAATGGTCGAGGAGTTGGTGGCGAAGGTTACTTCGCTGGGCATGTTCAGCAGCAGCGAATCTCCGGTATTCTCGACTTCGATGCCGGTGCCTTCGGTGGCCTCTTCCAGCTTTTTGCGCTGGTTTTCCAGATAGACGCCCACTGCCGTCCCTGCGACGGCGCCGATACCGGTGCCCACCAGCACTTCCGTGCGGTTGTTCTTGCCGCCAAGTACGGCGCCGAGAAGGGCGCCTACGCCCGCACCCGCCGCGCCGGTATAGACCGCCTGATTCACACGCTGCTCGCCCGTAACGGGATCGGTCATGCAGCCGGTCAGGGCAAAGCTGGATGCCGCGGTGAGGAGAAGCAGGGAAGAACGAATACGCATGGGAAGGTCCCTTCTGTTGGACTTGCCTCCCAAGTACGAAAGGAAGCCTCTGGGGTTCCCACAGTCTTTTCCCGCATGACGAGAAGAATCCAGCCTGCTTGTTCGGGAATCGCCAAATAGCGTCCTTGAGGGTACAGAGCCGCCTGCATCATGACGACATTTCCCTGGACCGACCTTCTCATCATCCTTGCCCTGATCGCCGCGAATGGCGTCTTCGCCATGTCGGAAATGGCGATCGTTTCCTCACGTGAGACGCGGCTTCAGGCGATGGTCAATCGCGGGACTCGGGGAGCGGAAACAGCACTGGGTCTCCACCGCGAACCCGGGCCGTTCCTCTCCACAGTTCAGATCGGCATCACTCTCGTCGGCATCGTGAACGGTGCCTATTCGGGTGCGACGCTCGCCGAGCCGGTAGGGCTCGTGCTCGTAGATGCGGGCGTTTCTCCGGACCTGGCGGGAAATATCGGCCTGGTTCTCGTCGTCACTCTCATCACTTATCTGACGTTGACGGTGGGCGAGCTTGTCCCAAAGCAGATCGCGCTCCAGTCACCCGAAAAACTGGCGGCACTGATCGCTGCGCCGATGTCGGTGCTTGCCAAGATAGCCGCGCCGTTCGTCTGGTTGCTCGACAAGACGACCGGCCTCCTTCTGAGGCTTGCCGGTCAGGGCGGCGAGACGGAACAACGGGTTACGGCCGAGGAACTTCATCTGCTGGTAGCGGAAGCCCAGCGGTCCGGAGCCATCGAGGAAACGGAGCGGCTGATGATCTCGGGCGTCATGCGCCTTGCCGACCGGCCGGTGCGGGGCGTGATGACCCCGCGCACCGAAATCGACTGGCTGGATGCCAATGCGCCGCCAGAGGCCGTCCGCGCTCATCTGGCGGAAAGCCCGCATACGCGTATTCCCGTTGCAGACGGTACTGTCGACCGCATCGTCGGGGTGCTGCAGGCGCGCGATGTTCTTTCTGCGCTGTTGAACGACGACCCGTTGGACCTGTCCGTTCTCGTGCGCTCCGCGCCCCTTATTCCCGACGTGATGGATGCCTCGGACGCTCTCGATATCCTTCGCAAATCCGACATACCCATGGGTCTCGTTCACGACGAATATGGCCATTTCGAGGGGGTTCTGACGCCCTCCGACCTGCTGTCGGCGATCGCCGGGGTGTTCCAGTCCGACATCGACGAGGGCGCAAGCGAGCCGGCCGTTGAGCGTCCGGATGGATCGTGGCTTCTTTCCGGGGCCATGCACGCGGACGAGATGGCCGACCGGCTCGGCATCAGCATCCCCGACCCCGATGACCGCGACTTCGAGACCGTGGCCGGCTTCGCGCTCGCGGTTCTCACGCACATCCCGCATGTCGGCGAGACATTCGAATTCGATGGCTGTCAGTTCGAAATCGTCGATCTGGACGGTCACAAGATCGACAAGGTTCTCGCCATTCCGCAGGACGAGGAAGAAAAGGAATAGGGCCGGTCAGTCGGCTTCCGGGGTCATCGTCTCGTCCTCACCCTTCGCGACTTCTTCCGCTTGCTGCTCAAGCCCCTCCTGGACTTCCTCGATCGCCTCTTCATTCAGCGCCGGGTCGCGCGCATCCTGCTCCTCGTAGGGCGGGTCGGGGTCGGTCAGGCAAAGCGCGGCGTAGAGCGGCTCGTGGTCGCTGCCGTGCCGATCCAGCGTTTCGATTGCCAGAAGTTCGAAATTGTTCGTCGCGTAGATGCTGTCGAGCGGCCAGGACAGGCCGGGTACACCGGGGAAGAAGGTCGGGTAATTCCCCCGTCCTTCGCGGGTTTCCTTGACCTTCGCGAGCGACGCAAAGAGCTCCGACGTCTCCGACCAGGGAACGTTGTTCATGTCGCCTGCGACGATGGTGGGATGAGGCGAAGCGGTAACGTCGCCTGCCGCCAGAACGATTTCCGCGTCGCGCGTACCGGTATCCTTGCCCGGAAGCGGAGGGCGCGGATGCAGGCCCACGAAGCGGACCGTTCGCCCCTCCGGCAGGCTGAACTCGGCAAGGATGGAGGGAATGTCCGGCTCCACCACATATCGAACCGTCTCGCTTACGAGCGGAAAGCGCGAATAGAGGATCATCCCATATGTGTTGTCGAGGGGGACAGCCGAACCATAGGGCAGGTCCGCGCGCAGAGGTGCCAGGGCTTCCTGCCATGCCTGGTCGGTTTCCAAGGCCAGGATGACATCGGCGCCCACGGCATTCAATTCGTTCAGCGTTCTGCGATAGTGGCGATTATCCTGCAGGACGTTGGCGACGATGACCGAAATCTCGCGTTCCGCTTCGCAATGCTCGATATCCGGCATGCCGCTGGGATAAAGCGGGCTGTACGGCAGGATGCGTTCAAGCTGCAGGCCGATGGCTGCCGCGGCTACGGCTAGCCACAAGAAGGTGGAGCGGCGCGTGAAGACCGCGACGGCGACTGCGGCAAGGATCGCGGCAACCATGAACTGGAGGCGCGGAAACTCCAGGCTTCGCACCCACCAGATGTCCACGTCCAAGAGCGGCAGGGCTCCCGCGACAAGAAGCACCAGGAGGACGATCTGGGAGAGAAGTCGCAGCCCTTTCGCCAAGCGCGAACTCACTGAAGCCGGTCCTCCAGCAGGTCGGTAAAGTCTCGCCAGCTGCGGCGGTCCGCATGCGCATCATAGGCTATGCCGGCTGAGGTGTCGTCACCTGCATCGGGCCTCGTGAAGGCGTGGACGGCATGGCCGAACCCCATCAGGTACCAGTCCGCCTGTCGGTCGCTGAGCTCCTTTGCCAGCGACGTTACATCGGAAGGCGGAACCATGGGATCGTCCCACCCGTGGTAGACTGCGATCGTCGCCTTGATCTTCGGCTTGTCCAAACCCTCGGGCGGCGAGAACAGGCCATGAAAGCTGGCGGCGCAGCGAATGTCGGCGCCGGCCCGTGCCAAATCCAAGGCGCAAAGTCCGCCGAAACAGAAGCCGGCGACACCCAGCCGGTCGCTGTCGATGTCGGGCGAGGCCCCTACCGCTTCCATAAGGTCAAGCAGCCGTCGGCGCAGTTCCGCGCGGTCGTCCAGCAGAACCTGCATGAGAGCCTGATTCTCGGCCTGGCTCGTGCCGCGCCGGCCGTCCCCATAGAGGTCACAGGCGATGCCGGCATAGCCAAGCTGAGCGAGCTTTTCCGCAAAGCTATCCTCCGCCGGTGACCGGCCGCTCCATTGCGGCAGGATCAGCACCGCCGGTACGGGAGCATCGGCGTCCGGCATCACGAACAGGCTTTTCGACGTGACCGATCCCGCCGGAATTTCTGCTTCGTGACGCCGGGTCATCAGTCGGTGGCTCCTGCCTTCTTCGCCTGCTCCCAGGCCAGGCTGGCAAGCGGCTGAACCCTCTCTGCCATGGCGGCGGCATGCTTGTTCGATGCGGTGCCGCGCAGATAGCGTCCGCGGATGCCGTGGACGATCGCGGCGAGCCGGAACATGTTGTACGCCATGTAGAAGTCGACGTTGGGCAGGGTCTCGATGCCGGTGCGTTTCATATAGGCTTCGACATATTCCTGCTCGGTCGGGAGGCCGAGTTCGCTAAGGTCGCGCCCCACGAGGCCCGCCGTTTCGGTCGGAGGCATGCGGTACATCATCAGATGATAGGTGAAGTCCGCGAGCGGGTCGCCCAATGTCGAGAGTTCCCAGTCTAGAACGGCGATGACCCGCGGTTCGGTGGGGTGAAAGATCATGTTGTCGCAGCGATAGTCGCCATGAACGACGCGCGCCGGTCCCTCATCCGGGATGTTGGCGGGCAGCCATTCGCACAGCTTGTCCATTTCCTCGAACCGGCCCGCCTCGGCATCATCTTTATACTGCCGGCTCCAACGACCGATCTGCCGCGCCAGATAGTCTTCCTTCTTTCCGAAATCGCCGAGGCAGATCGCGTCTGGATCGAAACTGTGAAGCTTGGCGATCGTGGCGTTCATCGCGTCGAAATAGGCGCCGCGTTCTTCCTTATCGATCTCCGGGAAGGTCGTGTCCCAGAAGATGCGGCCGTCGACGCAGTCCATGATGTAGAACCAGGTGCCGATGACCTCCTCGTCGGTGCACAGTCCATAGGTACGCGCGACCGGGAAGCCCTGGGCATGAAGCGCGGTGATCACCTTATATTCGCGGTCGACCGCGTGCGCGGATTTCAGCAGCTTGCCCGGCGGCTTTCGGCGCAGGACATAATTCTTCTTCGGGGTCAGCAGCTTGTAAGTCGGGTTCGATTGGCCGCCCTTGAACTGTTCGACCGTCAGCGGACCTTCATATCCCTCGACGTTCGTCTCCATCCAGTTGGCGAGCCGTTTCTCGTCGAACCGGTGAGCCTCGCGCACTTCCTGCGTGCCTGCGAATTGCGCTTGTTTATCTGTCATGGGCGCCTCCCTCATTCGTTGGCGGCCTGTGTGGCATTTGCACGTTGAGAAGGGAAGGTGCGCAAAATGAAGGGGGTGGAAGGGACATTTGGTCGCTTGTCCGCGGCCTCGCCTTAAGCGTTAGGGTATGTACCATGAATCCTCTTGCCCGGGCGATAGGCTCGGAAATCCGTACCATGTTCGCTCCGGCTTCCGACGGCAGCGACAGTTTCGAGCCGGGCCCCGGTCTGTTCGCGGCGGATGCCGTGTCTCGCCGGATTCACGGCCATGTGGCAGCCATGATGATCGGCGGTGTTTCGGCGCTGCTGTTGCAGATGCTCCATCCGCGCGCGCTCGCCGGCGTGTGGGACCATTCCAATTTTCGTGAAGATATGCTCGGCCGCCTGCGGCGTACCGCCCGGTTCATCGCGGCCACCACATATGGGCGTCAGGAGGATGCCGATGCCGCCATCGCACGTGTTCTGAAGGTGCATCGAATGGTGCGGGGAACCTTGCCGGACGGCACATCGTACAGCGCCCACGACCCGGTCCTTGTGAACTGGGTTCACATCACTGAGCTGAGCAGCTTTCTGGCGGCCTACCGTCGGTATCGGGGGCGCGTTTCTTCCAGCGAGGCGGACCGCTATTTCGCTGAAAATGTGGTCGTCGCCGAACGGCTCGGCGGCCGCGATGTGCCCGCCAGCGAAGGCGAGGCCCAGGCCTTCCTGCGGGACATCCGAGGCGATCTGGCTGCCGACCGGAGAACCCGCGAAGTGCGCCGTTTCCTGCTCGAACACCGGGCCGGGAATCCTGCGCTTCAGCCCGCCCTGTCGCTCATCATGCGGGCGGGTTCGGATCTTCTGCCCGGTTGGGCAGAGGACATTCACGGCATTCACTTTCGGCCCGGCGAGCGGCTTGCCGTTCGAACCGGCGCGAAGGCCCTGGTCGGAACGGTCGGATGGGCGATGGCGGCAAGCCGAAACTGATCCGCCTTGACCGTCAGAGGGCGCGGTGGCCGATGTCGCGGCGATAGAATCCGTCTTCCCACTGGATGGCAGCGCAGGCCTTGTAGGCTGTATCCGCGGCGACTTTCAGCGACGGCCCCGTGGCCGTGACGTTGAGAACCCGTCCGCCATTCGCGACCAGTTTTCCGTCTGCCACCTTCGTGCCGGCATGGAATATTGTCGCGCCTGACGCCTCCGCAGTATCAAGCCCCCGAATCTCACCGCCCTTTTTGGGTGTGCCAGGGTAGCCCTCTGCGGCCATGACGACGGTCAGCGCACTCTCGCTGCGCCAGGCGACCGAGATATCGGCGAGCGTCCCGTCACAGACGGCGACCAGCGCCGGCAGAAGGTCCGAATCCATGCGCTTCATCAGCACTTGGCATTCGGGATCGCCGAAACGGCAATTATACTCGATAAGCTGGGGGCCATCGGGACCGATCATCAGCCCGGCATATAAGACCCCCACATAGGGCGCGCCTTCGGCAGCCATGGCTCGCGCCGTAGGCTCGACAATGTCGCGCATCACGCGGGCGGTCATCGCGTCGTCCAATATGGGCGCCGGGGAATAAGCGCCCATTCCCCCCGTATTCGGACCCGTATCGCCGTCGCCCACCCGTTTGTGGTCTTGAGCGCCTGCCAGCGGGACGACCGTCTTTCCGTCGCAGAGCGCGAACAGGCTTGCCTCCTCCCCCTCGAGGAATTCCTCTATCACGACTTCCGCGCCGGACCCGCCGAACGCACCACCGAACATGTCGTCGAGTGCTGCATCCGCGGCGGCGCGGTCCTCTGCGATCACCACTCCTTTCCCGGCCGCGAGCCCGTCGGCCTTGATCACGAAGGGGGGTGACCGTCCGTCGAGGAAGGCCTTGGCGGCGGCGGCATCCGTAAAGCGGCCATAGGCAGCAGTCGGAATGTCGTACTTGGCACACAGATCCTTCGTAAAACCCTTCGACCCTTCCAGCCGGGCTGCTGCAGCCGAAGGTCCAAAGCAGCGAATGCCCGCCCGCTTCAAACTGTCCGCCAGCCCATCGACGAGCGGCTGTTCCGGGCCCACGACGACGAGTTCCACGTCGTGCCTGCCGCAAAATTCGATGACGGCGCGATGATCGGAAATGTCGAGGTCTGTGCATTCGGCATGTTCCGCAATCCCGGGATTTCCCGGGGCTGCGAACAGCTTGGTAAGGAGAGGGGATTGCGCCAATTTCCAGGCGAGCGCATGTTCGCGGCCGCCGCCGCCGATCAGCAATAGGTTCATGGCGCGGCTTGTAGCCTGCCTGCCGCCTCCATAACAACCGAACGATGGCAAGCGATGCACCACCAGCCGAGGGGCCTTCAAACGCCTATGAATTCACGGTCGGGGAATTGTCGACCGAGCTGAAGCGTGCCGTCGAGGACCGCTTTGGCCATGTGCGGCTGCGCGGAGAGATTTCTGGTTGGAAAGTGCCCGCCTCGGGCCACGCCTATTTCACGTTGAAGGATGAGAATGCCTGCATCGATGCGGTGATGTGGCGCTCGGGCCGAGCCTCGCTCGACTTCGACCCGGAAGATGGGCTGGACGTGATCGCGGAAGGGCGTGTCACCACCTATCCCGGCCGATCGAAATATCAGATCGTCGTGAACAGGATGAAGGTCGCCGGGGCGGGCGCCCTCATGGCGCTACTCGAAAAGCGCCGCGCGGCCCTTGCCGCCGAGGGCCTTTTCGCTTCGGAAAGAAAGCGTCGCCTGCCGTTCATTCCGCAGCGCATCGGCATTGTGACGTCGCCGACCGGGGCGGTGATTCGCGACATGATGCACAGGCTTTCGGAGCGCTTCCCCCGCGACGTTCTTCTGTGGCCCGTCAGGGTACAGGGGGAGGGCGCTGCGGCCGAGATCGCTGCCGGGATCGCGGGCTTCAACGCCTTGGCCGAGACACAGCGGCCGGACCTGATCATTGTCGCGCGGGGCGGCGGATCAATCGAGGATTTGTGGGCCTTCAACGAAGAGGTTGTGGTGCGGGCGGTCTCCGCAAGTGCCATACCGACCATCAGCGCAGTCGGGCATGAAACCGATACGACGCTTTGCGACTTTGCCGCCGACCACCGCGCGCCTACGCCTTCCGCGGCGGCGGAGCGCGCGGTTCCGGTTCGTGCGGAACTGGGGGCGTGGCTGGCCGACCAGGCGGCGCGCTTGGAAGGCGGCGTCTTGGCGGGGCTAGCCCGGCGGACCGAGCGGGGGCAGATGCTGGCGGCTCGGCTCGGCGATCCGGGACAGTTTGTGGAAATGCGGCAGCAGCGGCTGGACGACCTGGCAGCGCGCCTTCCCGCGCCGCGAGAAATATTCGCACTTAGGGCCGAGCGGCTCTCCATGCTCTCCGAGCGTCTCCGGTCTTCCGGCATGACAGCGGTAAAGGCGGCGAGCGCAGACTATCGCCGTCTTGGAGGCCGCCTGTCTCCGCATCTACTCGACACCGCAGAGAGGCGAGCGGTGCGCAGGCTCGAAGATCTCGTCAGGCTGTTCGCCTCGCTCGATCCGAAGGCGCCGCTCTCCCGCGGGTTTGCGCTCGTCAGGGATGCCTCCGGGGATGTGGTCCCGTCGGCGGCCGCCGCGGGTAAGGCGCAGGGACTGAAGCTGTCCTTCTCCGACGGAGACGTGGATGTTGTTCGCGGTTCGGCAAAAGGCAGGAAGAAAGCGCCGGCCAAGCCGTTGCCGTCCGGCGGTCAGCGGCAACTTTTCTAACTTTGGTTGAGCGCGCCGCCGGGCATGCCTAAATCGTTTGCATGCTGAAACTCGGAAAAGACCGGCTCGCGCGCCTCGACTACCAGTCTGGCAGCTTTCGCGTGGTGTCCGCTGGCGATCATGTATTCTGTGCCGTAAGCGGGGAGAAGATCCCGCTCGCAGATCTGCGTTACTGGAGCCACGAGCTTCAGGAAGCTTACAAGAATGCCGAGACCGCGAATGTCCGCTATGCCGAAGCGCGCCAGCGGGGAGACCTTTGAGGTCGGCTTTTCGCGTAGTCCCCGCCGCGCTGGCATTCACCCTGGCCGGTTGCGGGGATGCGCCGGAGTCGGCGCGCTCCGATGGAGACGCGGAGAGTTCCGGGGCCGCCGTCCAATCTGAGCCCCGGCGACCCGCCCAAAGGGCGGAGACGTCCAACTCGTCGAGGGGCGAGGCTAGCACAGCCAAAGCTGCAGACGTGCAGACGGACGAAGTACGCGCCGTCGACTTGACCGGTCGCCTTGCCCAGGGCGGCTGGGCGAGAGGGGAAGTTCGTGGCGGTTCGGTCGGGACTGTCGAGCTGAACGGTGAACCCGTCCCTATCCTCGACGACGGCCGCTTTTTCATTGCTTTCGGCCGGGACGACTCGCTCAAGGCCGAACTGACCGTTCGCTATGCGGACGGGGAGACGCTGACCGAGAGCTTTGCTCTAGCCCCCACGGACTTTCCCGAGAGCCACCTTCCGGCAAGGACGACCACGGCTCTCGAAGCCGATCCTGCTTTCGAGCGCCGCCGGGCCCGCGAGCTCCGTAAGATCCGGGAGGCTCGCGCCACTCCCGGCAAGCATGATGGCTGGACGGAAGATTTCATCAGGCCAGTGGCCGGGGAGATTACCAGCGTCTTCGGCGCCCAGCGTTTTTACGGCGATGTCGCGCGCAGTCCTCATTCCGGGACCGATTTCGCCGGAGGGATAGGTGACCCCGTCGTGGCTCCCGCCAGCGGGACGATCGTGCTGGCGGGCCCCGGCTATTCCTATGAGGGGAACCTCATCATCCTCGATCACGGCCTGGGGCTCTACTCGGCTTTCCTGCACCTGTCCGACCTTGGTGTCGAAACAGGCGAGGAGGTCGAGCGGGGTCAGCTCATCGGCAGGGTTGGACAAAGCGGACGTGCCACCGGTCCTCACCTACACTGGGGGCTGTGGTGGAACGGCGTGCGCTTCGATCCGGCTATGCTGCTCGCGCAACAATAGGCCATTGGCCGGGCTCGTTCCGGCACTGTTGCTACCAGAACACAGTGTGACGCCCATAGGCCATTCCATTGTGACGAGCGCTTTACAGCTTCACGAAACGACATCTACATGCCCAGCCATGCCGATATCGGCACAGGGATTGCGCTTCTTTTGTCGGAGGGGGAAGTTTTCCAGCCAAAGAGAGAGCAGGTTCTCTCGGCCTGAGGGGCGCAGGCAGTTCAAGATCTTAAGAGAGGGATTGGGACGTGACCAAATCAATCTTCCGTGCGGCTCTCCGCACGAGTACCGCGCTGGTCGCGGCGACGGCTGTCGTCGCTCCGGCGCTTGCGCAGGACGCGGGTGAGGATGAGACCATCACCACCGCACCCGACGCACTTAGCGACGCTCCTGTTACCCGCGACGTCATCGTCGTTACGGGTTCGCGCATTTCGAATCCGAACCTCGAGCTGACCAGCCCGGTCACCGTGATCGGCGAAGAAGAGCTGGCCTACCGCCAGACCAACACCGCCGAGCAGTTCATCCGCGAACTTCCGGGCGCGGTTCCGAGCATCGGCTCCGCGGTCAACAACGGCAACGGCGGTGCGTCGTTCGTCAACCTGCGCGGTCTCGGCTCCGTGCGTAACCTGGTCCTTCTCGACGGCCGCCGCTTCGTGCCGGCCGACACGACGGGCCGCGTCGACCTTAACTCCATTCCGCTCGCGGTGATCGAGCGTACCGACATCCTGACCGGCGGTGCGACGACGACCTACGGTGCCGACGCCGTGGCGGGTGTCGTGAACTTCATCACGAAGGACGATTTCGAGGGCGCCGAGCTGGTCGGCAACATGCAGATCGCTGAAGAGGGTGACGCCAAGACCTACCGTCTCGAAGGCACCATCGGTGCGAATTTCGACGATGGTCGCGGTAACGCCGTCTTCTCCATCGGCTACCAGAAGCAGGATCCTGTTTATCAGGGTGACCGCGACTTCTCCGAATTCAACGTCGGGTCCTTCTCGGGTGAAGCGTCTGGTTCGTCGAACGCCGTTCCGGCCGTGATCGTCGGGCCGGTTCCGGGTGGTGCTGGCCAGATCACGCAGGATCGTGGCTTTACCAACGATCTGACGCTGTTCAACTTCAACCCGTTCAACATCTTCCAGACGCCGTTCGATCGGTTCAACATCTTCGGTAGCGCGCGTTACGAGCTGGTTCCGGAAGTTGAGTTCTACACGCAGGGTGCGTTCTCGAAGCAGACCGTCAGCACGATCATCGCGCCGGGCGGCTCCTTCTTCAACACGTACCGCCTGAACCTCAACAACCCGTTCCTCGGCGACGGCCTTGTCGATGCCTTCTGCGAAGGTCTCGGCCTGACCGCTGCGGAATGTGCCGCCGGTCGTTCGACCGAATTCGGTCCGACGCTCGCCGATGGTTCCACGAACCCGGACTATGTCGAATTCGACACCCAGGTTCGCCGCCGTACAGTCGAAGCCGGTACGCGTAATTCCGACTTCACGACGACGCTGTTCAACTATGTCGCGGGTTTCCGTGGTGACATCACCGACAATATCTCCTGGGATATCTACGGCACCTACGGTGAGTCCGAGCGTATCCAGCGCCAGGGCGGCTTTGCTCGCTTCTCGCGTCTGCAGCCCGCTCTCCTGGCCATTCCCGATGGATCCGGCGGGGCGCAGTGTATCGACCAGAGCGGCGGTTGTATTCCGCTCGACATCTTTGGTCCTGGCGGTTCTCTGAACGCGGACGGTGCGGACTATGTGTTCGGTCTGACCCAGCAGGTGATCAACCAGGCGACGATCAAGACGGTCAACGCGTCCATCACGGGCGACTTTGGCGACTTCCGTGTCGCCGAAGAGCCGATCGCCTTCGCCATCGGTGCCGAGTACCGCGAGTTCACGGCAACTCGTATCTCCGACGAAGCCTCGCAGACCCCGGGTGAAGTCGTCGGTGGCGGCGGCGCCGCACCGGACGTCGACGGCAGCTACGATGTGAAGGACCTTTATGGTGAGCTTTACATTCCGCTGCTGGCCGGAACGCCTGGCTTCGAGGAACTGACCCTCGAACTGGGTGCTCGTTACTCCGACTACTCGACCGCTGGCACGGAATTCACCTGGAAAGCCGGTGGTTCCTGGACGCCGTTCTACGGCGCGACGGTTCGTGGTAACTTCCAGAAGGCAGCCCGTGCACCGAACATCGGTGAACTCTTCCTTCCGGTCGTTACCGGCCTTGACAACCTGGCCAACGACCCCTGTCAGCTCGACGCCCCGGTCAACGACTCTGCTCTCGCAGCTCTCTGTATCGCTCAGGGCGCTCCGGCAGCGGTTGTGAACGCCGGCGGCATTCTCGCTCCGGCGGCGGGTCAGATCAACATCACCACGGGCGGTAATCCGGACCTCGGTACGGAAGAGGCCACCACCTGGTCGGTCGGTCTGCTGCTGCAGCCGGAATTCGTCCCCGGCCTGGCCCTGACGGTCGATTACTTCAACATCGAGATCACCGACGCGATCTCGTCTCCGACTGTTGGTGATATCATTCAGGGCTGTTACTTCGGTGGCGATCTGAACTACTCGACCAACGATTTCTGTCAGCTCATCGAGCGTAACCCGTTCACGGGCGGTCTCGACGGTTCGCCGGATTCTACCCCCGGTGTGATCCTGCAACAGTCGAACCTTGGTACGCTCAAGACGGATGGTATCGATGCTACGGTGAACTATGATTCTCAGCTGACCGATACGGTCGGCCTGGGCCTCAGCTTCACGGGAACCTGGACGTTCAAGAACGAGTTCCAGTCCACCCCGGACGCTCAGTTCCGCGATTGCGTCGGATTCTACTCGGTGAACTGTGGCTCGATCCAGCCGGAGTTCGTGTTCAACCAGCGCACGACGCTGTTCTTCGGCGAGAGCCTGAACGCCTCGCTGCTGTGGCGCTTCCTCGACGGCGTCGAGCAGGAACCGCGTGATATCGCTGAAAACGGCGAAGCCTTTGTCGGCAACTCCCCGCTGTTTGGCGACGTGGACTTCACGCAGATCGACTCGTTCAGCTACTTCGACCTGTCGATGCAGTATGCGGTTGAGCCGGTCACGCTGACCTTCACGGTGCAGAACCTGTTCGACAAGAAGCCGCCGATCGTTGGCTCGGACATCGGTTCGACGGCCTACAACAGCGGTAACACCTATCCGTCGACTTACGACGCGATTGGTCGCCGTTACGGCGTGACGGCGAAGCTCCGCTTCTAAGTCGCATCGCCAAGTTAAGAGAGGGCGCGTCCTTTGGGGCGCGCCCTTTTTTTATGCGCCTCAATCCACTATGGTGCACTTTGTGGATGGGGACTTTACCCGGACGGGGATTGATCCGGAGGAGATACTTATGACGAAGTTTATTTCGACGGCGCTGGCCGCTGGCTTGCTTCTTGCCGCGCCAAGCTATGCGCAGACCGAGAAGGTTTCGGTCGAAGAAGCCAATGAGGGCCTGGAGAGGGACGATCCGAACTTCCTCCGGTGTAAGCGGATGAAGGTCATCGGCTCGCTCACCAAGCGGAAGGAAGTCTGCATGACCAATCGCGAGTGGGAGGAAGCCCGTGTGCGTGGCCGCTCGGGTGCGCGTGCGATCGTGGACTCCGGTATGCCTGGCGCCCTACCGGGCTCAAACTAGGCTTCATGCCCGCAGAAATAATCGAGGAGACAATCTGTGACTAAATTCGTGTCCCTAGCTCTTGCCGCCGGCATGCTGGTCGCTGCCCCGACGTTCGCGCAGCCGAAGGAAGTGTCGCTCGAAGAGGCGAATGAGGGCCTCGATAAGAGCGATCCCAACTATCTTCGCTGCAAGCGGTTGAAGGTGATCGGTAGCCTTGCCAAGCGCAAAGAAGTTTGTATGACGAACCATGAGTGGGAAGTTGCACGGCTTCAGGGCCGCTCGGGCGCGCGCTCTATTGTCGATTCTGCCAGAAACGGTTTCCTTGAGCTATCCAACTAGCACGGAAGAAGGGGGCTCCGGCCCCCTTCTTCTTACTGGACCAGCCGTTCACATCTCTCTGAACCGGTCTTGTCCAACTGGGTTGGTTTCAGGCGCCCAGGCGCCGCTCACGCGGAAGAGTAATCGTCGCGCATGTCCCCCTGCCGGGTTCGGACTCGAGCGACAATTGTCCGCCATGTAGGCCGACAAACTCTTTCACCAACGACAGCCCGAGGCCCAGTCCACCAAATTTGCGGTTTTCGCTGCCTTCCAGCTGGACGAAGGCCACTTTGACTTCCTCGATCATCTCGGCCGGAATACCAATTCCGTTGTCGCTGACGATGATAGTCGCGGGCCCGTTCGTCGGCGCATCGACTTTCAGTTCGATGTGCGGACGCTGCGGGCTGAACTTCACTGCATTCTCGATCAGATTCATGACCGCTTGCTTCAGCAGGCGCTTGTCCGCCCAAAGCAGCACGGCGTCGTCCGGATAGATTTCATGAAACTCGGCCTCCGGCGACGTGCGGCGCGCGGTCACGAGCACGCGCACACTCTGGACGAGTTCGACTAGATCAACTTCGCTTTCCTCGAGCGGTACGCGGCCTTTTTCCACCCGCGTGAGATCGAGAAGGTCTTCGACGATTGTCAGAAGGTGGCGACCGCTGTCGGAAATCAGCCGGGCATAACCCACATGCCGCTCCGGATTGTGTCGCCCGCGGTCATAATCCTGCGCCATCAGATCCGCGAAGCCGATGACGGCGTTCAGCGGTGTGCGCAGTTCGTGGCTGATCTTCGCCAAGAATTCAGACTTCGCCTCGTTCGCCGCTTCGGCGCGGTTTCGTTCCGTCAGCAAGATGTCGCGAAGGGCGAGCAGCTTTGCCTCATTCGCCTTCAATTCCGTCACGTCGGTATGCGATACCACGACATGGCCGCTGGCGAGCGGCGTGATCGTACTCCGATACCAGCGTCCCTCGCGCTCGAGCGTCTGCGTCTTGGCGGTGTCGAACCGCCCCTGCGTTCGGCACTGTTCGAATTCGGTCAGCGTCGTGCGCTGATGCGCGGGAATCTCCCCTAGCGACGTCCCGGAAGAAAGGTCGTCCGGACCCACGCCGAGAAGGCGGCGATATTCGTCATTCCAGAGGAGGAGGCGGCAGTCTTCGTCGAACAGGGCGAAGGCTTCGGCCGACCCGGAATATTCCTGCCACAGATGCTGGGACTTTCGGTATGTCTGCCACGCCGTGTCTATATCGGCTCTTGCCTGGAGGACTTCCTCGCGAATGGCGATTTCTGCTTTGAAGCTCAGGCGGTTCAGACGGAGGCTGATCAGCATGACGACCATGTACAAGGTGCCCAGCGTGACGAAGAGCCACCCGATCCCTTGCGCGTTCAGCAGTTGGAGCAGCAGGAACGGGATCCAGGCGCAGGCGATGAAGGCTGCTCCGGCTCGCGGGGCGGCGCCGAGCGTGGCCGCCGTGGCCGCAACGACCGCAAAGGTGATGACGGCAAGCGCCAGCCTGTCGGCGAACTGCAGGTAGGGAAATGCAAAGGCCGCTGCGCCGAAGACTATGCCCAGCCCGGCGAAGACGAGCGGCGCCCGGTTGAGGAGATTTTGCGCTGTCGCTGTGGTAAGCTGGCCGCGGTTGTCCCGCCATCTGCGAACAAATTCGCCAATCAGCAGCAAGCCGGTGGCGATGGTCCAGATTTCGCCTAGTCGATGAGGAAGGTCGCCCCACAGAACACGGCCGGCAGCTGCCCACCCCAGCACGAGAAATGCTAGGTTGAGGTAGGATTGGCGCAGGTAGAAGCTCGCAAAAAGCCGCTCCCCGGCAAGCTCTCTCGCCGCAATGCCCTTGGACAGCAGTCCATCAAGCCAGGCTAAGGCCCGTGTCACACAAGTGCCCCCCGCTGCTTTTCAGCCGAACCCTACGCGCCGCTTCAATACGGCAGCGTCTCGACCCTAGTCGCGAAGTGGCCCCGTGCCAATCTGCAACACCACTGTCTTCTTTAGGCTACGCTGAAGGTTAATTCCTTTTCGCCTTCGTCGATGGTGACCACGGACCCGTCCGGAACTTCGCCCGCCAGGATCCGATCGGCCAGCGGGTCTTGGACATAGCGTTGGATTGCGCGCTTCAGGGGGCGGGCGCCGTAGACAGGATCGTATCCAACGCGGCCGAGCCACTGGCGTGCTTCCGGCGTCAGGTCGAGTTCGATCTTGCGGTCCGCCAGCAGCTTCTGCACCCGGTGGAGCTGGATTTCGACGATCGGTCCCATATGTTCCTCCGCCAATCGGTGGAAGAGGATGATATCGTCCAGCCGATTGAGGAATTCCGGCCGGAAATGCCCTCTGACAACCTCCATGACCTGGTCTTCGACTTCGCTAACGTCGCCGCCTGGACGAAGTTCGGAAAGATATTGGGAGCCCAGGTTCGAGGTGAGGATGATGATCGTGTTCGAGAAGTCGACCGTGTGGCCGTGGCTGTCCGATAGCCGACCGTCATCTAGAAGCTGCAAAAGCACGTTGAAGACGTCCGGATGGGCCTTCTCGACCTCGTCGAACAAAACGACCTGATAGGGCTTGCGCCGGACCGCTTCGGTCAGCACGCCGCCTTCGTCATAGCCGACATAGCCCGGCGGGGCGCCAATCAGCCTCGCCACCGAATGCTTCTCCATGAATTCCGACATGTCGATGCGCACCATTGCGTTTGCGTCGTCGAACAGGAATTCCGCGAGCGCTTTCGTCAGTTCCGTTTTCCCGACGCCGGTCGGACCCAGAAACAGGAAGCTGCCAAGCGGCCGGTTGGGGTCCTTGAGGCCCGCCCGCGCGCGGCGAACGGCGCGTGATACGGTCTCGACCGCATCGGTCTGGCCAATGACGCGCTGACCGATCACCTCTTCCATGTTCAGCAGTTTCTCGCGCTCGCCTTCCATCAGGCGGTCGGTGGGAATGCCCGTCCAGCGCGCGACCACTGAGGCAATGTCGTCCGCCGTCACTTCCTCGCGCAGCATGGCGCCTTCGGACGCCTCGGCCGCTTCCTGTACGCGCCGCTCAAGGTCCGGAATCACGCCATAGCTGAGCTCCCCGGCCCGCTGAAGGTCGCCGGCCCGCTGCGCCTGTTCCAGTTCGATGCGCGCCTGGTCGAGATCTTCCTTCAGTCGCTGCTCGGCGTCGATCTTCCCTCTTTCGGCCTGCCAGCGCTGGGTGAGGGACGCCGACTCCTCCTCCAGATCGGCAAGTTCTTTTCGGACATTGTCGAGGCGCTGGGCGGAGGCGTCGTCGCTTTCCTTCTTCAGCGCTTCCTCTTCGATCTTCAGCTGGATGATCCGCCGGTCGAGATTTTCGATCTCTTCGGGCTTCGATTCCACCTCCATGCGAATGCGGGAGGCGGCCTCGTCCATCAGGTCGATGGCCTTGTCCGGCAGGAACCGGTCGGAAATATAGCGGTGCGATAGCTGCGCTGCGGATACGAGAGCGCCGTCGGTGATCCGAACGCCGTGGTGAAGCTCGTATTTGTCCTTGATGCCGCGCAGAATGGAGATGGTGTCTTCCACGGACGGCTCGTCGATCACCACCGGCTGGAAGCGACGCTCGAGGGCAGCGTCTTTCTCGATATATTTGCGATATTCGTCTAGCGTCGTGGCACCGATACAATGCAGCTCGCCGCGCGCCAGCGCCGGCTTGATCAGGTTCGACGCATCCATGGCGCCGTCGGTCTTCCCCGCGCCCACAAGGGTGTGCATCTCGTCGATGAACAGGATGATCTGTCCATCCGAGCCCTTCACTTCGTCGATAACGCCCTTCAGACGTTCCTCGAATTCGCCGCGATATTTTGCGCCGGCGATCAGCGCGCCCATGTCGAGTGCCATCAGGGTGCGGTTCTTGATGCCGTCGGGAACGTCCCCGTTGGCGATGCGCAGCGCCAGCCCTTCCGCAATGGCGGTCTTGCCGACGCCGGGGTCGCCGATCAGCACGGGGTTGTTCTTCGTGCGCCGCGCCAGGACCTGGATCGTGCGGCGAATTTCCTCGTCACGGCCGATGATCGGGTCGATTTTTCCGTCGCGCGCCTTTTCGGTTAGATCGGTGGCGAACTTCTTCAGGGCGTCATACTGGTTCTCGGCCGATGCCGTATCGGCCGTGCGGCCGCCCGTCAGCTCTTTGATGGCGTCGTTCAGCCCCTGCGGGGTCACGCCCGCAGATTTGAGGATACTGCCCGTTTCACCGGGGGCGAGGGCCAGTGCCAGGAGGACTTGCTGCACCGTCACATAGGTATCGCCGACCTTACCGGCATTTTCTTCGGCCTGGGTGAGCACTCGCGCCGTGTCGGCACCCCAACTGACATCCTGTGCGCCGGAGCCGCTGACCTTCGCGATCTTGGACAGGGCCTGATCGGTGAGCTGGATCGCTGTGTGCGGATCCCCCCCGGCCTTTGAAACGAGTCCCGAGGCCATGCCCTGTTCGTCGTCCAGGAGTGCCTTCAGAAGATGCACCGGTTCGACCCGCTGGTGACTCTCTCGGACCGCAGCGGTTTGGGCCGCCTGCAGGAAGCCTTTCGCCCGGTCGGAAAATTTCTCGATATTCATACAGCCTTACCCCTGGTCTCGTCTTCTGAGCGGAGCAGGCTGGCAGCCAGCTCACCCCTGCCCGGAAATCGTTGCCAAAACGATATAGTGTGTCGTTTATGCAACACAAGAAGGTGTCCCGTGGACTTTCCGGGCAGAGGCGAGAGGCGTCAACCGGTCTAGGCGAACTTTCGCCGGCTGAATCCCAAGAGGCAGAGTGCAAGCCCCAGCAGGCCCAGCGAGCCCGGCCCGGGGACCGCGATGTTCGCTTCTTCCAGCTCCAGCGCGAAGTTGGAAAATCCCCAGCTTTGCGATGCAGTCGATTCCGGCGTGTGAAACAGGATGACCCCGAATGCCTCATGGCCTTGCTGTACCGCGAAATTGAACGACTGGGTGACATCCAGTTCGAACCGGTCGCCTGCGGAGGTCGTCGCGCCGGAGATGGGGAGGTTGGCGATCGTGCCGAGGGACGTGGCCTGATAGTCGGCCACTTCCAGAAGATTGTCGCCCTCATATTGAACGAGACCGAAGAAGCCGTCGAAGGTGGCCTGGCCGCAACAGCCATTGGCCTCGTCGACGACGAAGCTCAGCGTGACTTTCGTGTCCTCGTCGAAGACCGAAATGTCGAACTCGGCGACTGCTCTGGAAATGCTGCTGCCGTCTCCCCCGATCTGGGCGAAGTCGATAGGGACTACGGAGGATCCCGTGTTTCCGTCTCCCAGGATCGAGAGACTGTCCGAAGTTATAACAAGCGCCGAACCGGGCGCGGACGAAACCGCCAGAAGGCTGGCGGCGATGAACCGAAGAACTCGCATCTGTGTTTCCTACAGAGTTTTCGGTCCCCCCGCCGCTCGGGTAAGCAAGTCCCGTGCCTGTTCCGCTAACCATCTGAAAGCGTGGTAGAGCGGCTGTCGGCACCGTCAGAGACGCGCTGCGAATGTAAGCTCAGCCGACGCTTCGGCAGGTCGCTTGCCCGCCTGCGGGTTGCTCAGACGCCCGGCATCGGCTTTGCTCCGCCCGTGTTTTCCCTGAACAACGTATCGGTCCGCTACGGCGAGACAGTCGCTCTCCGGCCGGTAAGTCTCGACGTGCGTCCGGGCGCGACACTGGTTCTGATCGGTCCCTCCGGATCGGGGAAGACGACGCTGCTGCGGGTGCTGGCCGGCCTCGTCGCACCTGAAGGCGAAGTCAGATTCGACGGCGAAGTCGTGACCGACTGGCGTGGCGTGCGGCGCCGCCTCGGATATGTTGTGCAGGATGGAGGTCTTTTTCCCCATCTCACCGCGCGGGAAAATGTCGCGCTGATGAGCCACGAGCTGGGGCGCGACCGGGCCGAGACCGAGGCCCGGATCGAGGAGTTGGCGGACCTCACTCATCTAAACCGCGCGCAGCTGGACCGCTATCCGGCCGAGCTCTCCGGTGGTCAGAAGCAGCGGGTGGGAATCGTGCGGGCACTGATGCTCGAGCCCGATGTGCTTCTGCTCGACGAACCGCTCTCCGCACTCGATCCGATCATTCGGGCCGAGCTGGCGAAGGAATTGAAGACGATCATCGAGACGCTGGGAACGACCGTCGTTCTGGTCACGCACAGCTTGTCGGAGGCGCAGTTCTTTTCCGACCGGCTGGTCCTGATGCGCGGCGGGTCCGTGGTGCAGGAAGGGAGTTACGAGGAGTTCGAACGCGCGCCGGCCGATCCCTTCGTCACTCAGTTCATCGAAGCCGAGACGTTGCTGTGAGGATCTTTCTCTGCCTCCTGGCAATGCTTTTCGCGACCCCGGCAGCGGCGGAAATCACGGTCGCGTCAAAGGTTTTTACCGAAAATGTGATTCTGGGCGAGATGGCGCGGCTCGCCATCGCGCAGGGAACCGACGAGCCTGTGCGTCACAGACAGGAGCTTGGGGGGACGCGCGTCGTCTTCGACGCCGCCATTGCGGGCGAGGTGGACGTTTATCCGGCCTATACCGGCACGCTACGCTACCAGACGCTCGCGTCGGAGCGGATCGAAAGTCACGGTGATCTGGTGGCAGCCCTTGCCAGTCGCGGGCTCCGCATCACCGAGCCGATCGGCTTCTCCAACAATTACGCCATCGCGATGATGCCCGAGCGCGCCGCAGAACTTGGCGTCCGGACCGTCAGCGACCTGAAGGATCATCCGGACCTGATCTGGGGGGTGGAAAACGAGTTCCTCGACCGCGCCGACGGCTGGCGGGCGTTGAAGGCTGCCTACGGACTGCCGCATGGCAATGTGCGCGGCCTGCTGCATGATCTCGGATACCGCGCGCTTGCGAGCGGCGAGACCGACCTGATCGATGCCTACACGACCGACCCGCAGATCGCTCAACATGATCTCGTTCTGCTTGAGGACGACCTCGAACACTTCCCGACTTATGATGCCGTCTATCTCTACCGCGATGATCTGCCCTCCGCTGCCGTCTCCGCCCTCGAAGGGCTTGCAGGCGCGCTCGACGAAGCGGCGATGCAGGAGATCAACGGCCGTGCCCAGTTCGGCGGCGAGGATGAAGGGGTCCTGGCGGCAGAGGTGGTCTCGCGGGTCACCGGGACCGCGGTTGAGGATGACAGTGCCGAGGCCGGACTGGCCGCGCGTATCTGGGCGCGCACGCTCGAACATCTCGCGCTGGTCGGCATCGCGCTTGGCGCCGCAATTCTGATTGCGCTCCCCGTCGGCATCCTCGCCGCGCGCCTGCCGCGTTTCGGAAATTTGATCTTGGGCGCCGTCGGAATCCTTCAGACGATTCCCAGCCTGGCGCTCTTCGTCATCCTCATTCCGCTATTGGGCATCGGCTTTGTGCCAACCATCGCGGCACTGTTTGTCTATTCGCTGCTGCCGATCGTCCGGAATGTACATTCCGGGCTGACCAACATTCCGGCTGCGCTTCTAGACAGCGCCGATGCGCTCGGCCTGTCTCGCCGGGCCCGCCTCCGCCGGGTCGAGCTGCCGCTGGCGGCTCCCACCATCATGGCCGGTATCAAGACGGCAGCTGTCATCGCGGTGGGCCTTGCCACGCTTGGCGCGATCATCGGTGCCGGGGGGTACGGCCAGCCGATCCTGACCGGCATCCGCCTTGCGTCCACGCCGCTGATCCTTGAAGGTGCCATTCCGGCGGCCGCGCTCGCCTTGGTGATCCAGGGCTTGTTCGACGCTGCAGAACGGTGGGTAACACCGCGCGGTCTGCGCCTGAAGCAGGCGCGCTCCTGATCTTGGGGGACAGGGAATAGTGTCGATTGCGAGCCGGGCGCTGCTGGGTGCTCTTCTGGTTCTGGCCTTGGCGGTCCTTGCGCTGATGCTGTGGGAACCACTGACAGCAGCCAGTTACGCGCCGCCGCCGTCCCGCGACTATGATGTCGAAATCGTACGCGACGAGTTCGGCGTGCCCCATGTGTTCGGCGCCACCGATGCGGATGTCGCTTACGGCGTCGCCTGGGCACATGCCGAAGACGATTTCACGACACTTCAGGACGTGGTTCTGCAGACGCGCGGGCGCTACGGCACGGTAGCGGGCGCCGATGGAGCGGCAATCGACTTCGCCTATCACCTGCTGGGCGCACGTGAGACCGCCACACGCGACTATGCCAAGCTGAGTGAAGCGACCCGGGCCATTGTGGAAGCCTATGCGGCCGGGCTCAATGCCTTTGCGGAGGCGAATCCCGGGCAGGTGAAGCGAATGAGCCTGTTTCCGACAACCGGTATCGACGTGGTGACGGGCTTCGTTCTCCGCTCACCCTTTTTCTACGGTCTTGATGGCGTGATCTCGCCGCTGGTCGCGGGAGAGCTTCCGCCGCGCCCGCCCGTCACTCTCGTGGCCGAGGAAAAGGGTTCGAACGCCTTCGCGCTGTCGCCGTCCGGTACGACCGACGGCGCAACACGCCTTGTCATCAATTCGCACCAGCCCTGGACGGGGGCCGTCGCGTGGTACGAGCTACATGTGAAGTCGGATGAGGGTCTGAATTTCGCAGGAGCCAACTTCCCCGGCTCGCCCTTTCCGCTCCTCGGCCACAACCGTCATCTCGGCTGGGCAAATACCGTGAACCGGCCCGACCTCGTAGATACCTACAGGCTCGTTCTCGACGAGAGCGGGGAACGCTACCGGTTCGGAGAGGAATGGTTGCCGCTGGAATCCCGGCGCATCTGGCTGCGCGTCGGCTTCGGTCCGCTGACAGTGCCCGTTCCGCGCACAGTTCACCGGTCGGTCCATGGCCCGGTCATCGTCAATGCCCGGGGCGCCTTTGCCGTGCGCTATGCCGGGATCGACGATGCGCGCGGCATCGAGCAATATGTCCGTCTGCCGAAGGCTGAAAACTTCGCCGAGTGGAAAGACGTGATGGCAATGCAGGCCGTTCACGGGACAAACTTCGTCTATGCGGACGAGGCCGGGAATATCGGGCTCCTTTACAACGCCAGCTTTCCGCAGCGGGCCGAAGGTTACGACTGGGCCGGCGTCCTTCCGGGCGACGACCCCGACGCCCTCTGGATGGACTATGTGCAGCCAGAGGAAATCCCGGCGCTTTACAATCCTCCGTCGGGCTTCATCGCCAATGCGAACAATTCCCCCTGGGTGGCCAGCGCCGACGCCGACAATCTGAGGCCGGAGGACTATCCCCGACGACTGGGCGTGGAGGACCGGGTCACGAACCGGGCGCTTCGGATGATGGAAATCTATCGAGAGGACGAGGATGGCCGGCTGTCGCGCGAGGAGCTGCTCGCGCTGAAATTCGACAAGGGCTATTCGCGCGACCCGTCCGGCTGGCCCGCCGGGTGGTGGAAATTGCTGATGGCCGTAGAGCCGCAGTCGGAGGATGAACAGGCTGCAAAGCGCCTCCTTGCCACTTGGGACTGGTCTCTCGACGGCGAAGGGGACGCCGACGCGCTTGCTGCCTACGTCATGCAGGACGGCGCCCGGCGCGGCTATCAGGGCGAGGAGATGGGCGGTGCAGCTGAGACGCTGTCGCGCGCGACGGAAAAGCTGCTTCTACATTTCGGCCGCCTCGACCCGCCCTTGCAGGACGTTCTGCGCGTTCGCCGCGGGTCGGCAGATGTGGGGACGACCGGCGGTCCGGAGGCGCTAAGGGCAATCTATTATGCGGAGGAACCGGACGGGCGCCTGCGGGGCACGATCGGCGACAGCTTTATCATGCTCGTCGAATGGCAGGCGGACGGCGAGCTGAAGTCGTCGTCGATCCACCAGTTCGGCAGCGCGGTGGAACGTCCCGGCACGCCGCACTACAACAGCCAGGTGGAAATGTTCGCCAGGGAAGAATGGAAGCCTGTACTTCTGGACGAAGCCGCCGTGCGCGCCCGCGCCGCGGAGATTTACCGTCCCGGCGATGCCAGAAGCGGGGATGGGAAAAGATGACCAAGGAGACAGTCCGATGAGTACGACCGTCGATCCCGCCCAGGCCGAACTCTTCTCCGGCATGGCCGCCGAATGGTGGGACCGCAAAGGCTCTTCTGCACTGCTCCATCAGGTGAATCCGGTACGCCTGAAATATATCTGCGAAGTCGCAGGCGCCGAGTGGCAGCTCGATACGAGCGCGCGCAGGTGGCTAGAGGGGTGCGAGGTTCTGGATGTCGGATGCGGCGGCGGCATTCTATCCGAATGTCTCGCCCGGCTGGGCGGCGAGGTGACGGCGATCGATGCCGCGTCCGATTCGATCGACGTTGCAAGGTCTCATGCAGCGGACCAGGGTCTGGAGATCGACTATCGTCTCGCGACGACCGACGTCTTGGAACGCGAGGATAGGCGTTACGACCTTGTCACCTGCATGGAGGTCGTCGAGCATGTTCTGGACGTTCCGGCGTTTCTGAAAAGCCTGCGGGCTCTTCTGAAGCCCGGCGGCCTGCTAATTTTTTCGACGCCCAACCGCACGGCGATGAGCTTCGGGGTGATGATCCTGGGCGCCGAATGGGTCCTGAAGCTGCTTCCGCGCGGCACGCATGACTGGGACAGGTTCCTGACGCCGGAGGAACTGACCTCCGCACTTGCACTGGCCGATCTGGACGTCTTCGACTGCCGGGGGATCAACTACGCGCCGGGTACGGGCTTTGCGCTGGGGCCGGACAAGCGGGTGAATTATATCGGGGCAGCGCGGCCGCTCTAGTCGGGTCTAGCTCGGTCAGCTCTCGTTCCTGGCCAGCACGGCGTTGTAGTAGCGCTCGTCACCCGTCACTTCTTCACCCAGCCAGTCCGGTCGCGGAAATGGGGCATCCGCCGCTTCGAGTTCGAGTTCGGCTATCACCAGGCCGGAATGACGACCGTGGAATTCGTCCACCTCGAATGTCGAGCCGCCGACGGGAACCTTGTGCCGGGTTTTGCGAATAGGGTTTGTGGGCGCGAGGTCCATCAACGCGTCGGCATCCTCGACAGGTATGGGGTATTCAAATTCTGAACGCTCGGTGTTCTTGCCGCCGCCCTTGATGGTGATCACCGCCTCGTCGTCGCCCAGCACGCGCACCCGGATCGACAAATCGCCGCCCGCGTCGAAATAGGCCTGCCGGATCGGCATCGTGCTCGCTGCGCCTGCGCGCCAGCCGTCACTGGCCGCGAGGAACTTCCGCTCGATCTCCCGTCCCATTTCAGCCGGTGGCGGCCAGCTTGCGGTCGGGGGCGCCCTCGCGCCAGCTTTCCCAGTAGCTGCCGATACGGGCAAGGAGGTCGTCCTCGGTCTCCGCATAGAGCTTCGGACCGAGGTCGAGGGCGGTGCGCTCCAGCCTCGCCATCAACTTGCCCGCCAGCCCAGTCAGGACGTCCACCTTTTCCACCGGCCCGTAGCGCCCCGCGTCCTCCGTCAGCAGGTCGACGAAAAGGGCGAGATCATGGTGATCGCCCAGATCGTCCGACAGCGCATGCGCCTGGTCGGCGCGCTCCGACATCATCGGCGGCCAGACTTCTTCCAGCAGCCTCATATGGTACCAGTGATATTTCGTGCGTTTGCGCCATTCATGCAGGCGGCGGGGTTCCGCATTTTCCTCCGCCTTCTCCATCGCGCTGACGCCCCGCGAATAGGTTTTGGCAAGGCCACCGGTCAAGACATCCCAGCCGCTGCCGTCCAGAGACCAGCTTTTCGCTCGCTCCCGAGCGTCCGTCAGGGCGCTCTCGGCATCGGCAAGGCGCGCCTGCAGCGACTGCCTTTCGCGGATATCGTCGCGGCGGGCCGTCAGGTTGCGCCGGACGCTGCCCAACTCGCTGCGGTCGAGCGCGTCGTCGTAGGCGTTGCAGATGCGATCGTAACAATCCTGCATGACCTTTGCATCGCGCAGGTCCGACAGCGATCTCGCAAGATCGCGGAAGAAGGCGTTCTCCTCCTGATAGGCGGGGAAGGACGGCCGGACGATCCGGATCAGGCCGCGCAGCTTCTTGCAGCGCTTGCGCAGGTCGTGGACCTTCTCCTCCTCAGCTTCCGTACCGTCGCGCAGCGTCGCGAGGGCCTTGTCGATCTGTTCGCCGGCGATCCTGCGCAGCCCTGCTTCCACCGAGGCATCGCTGGCAAGGAAGCGATACGCCATTAACCCATCTCCTTCATTCTTCCGAAGAGGAGCGGTTGCCACGGGAGGAAAGTTCCTGAGCTAGAGGAAGCGCGCGATCACTTCTCGATAGGACCGGCTGACCTTCACCTGTGCGCCGGACGTTAGCACGAGGAAGCTCTCGCCATTGGTGTGCGGTTTCACTTCGCGAACCTGGTCAAGATTAACGATCGTCGAGCGGTGCACCCGCTGAAACATGCGCGGATCGAGGCGCTTTTCCAGGTCTTTCATCGTCTCGCGCAGGATCAGCGTGTTGTCGCCGGTATAGATGCACATATAGTCGCCGGCGGCATCGATGCGCTCGATGCTTTCGATATCGACGCGAAATATCTGCCCGCGATCCTTGATATTGAGAAGCTTCTCGTACCGGTCCTCGTCGGAGGAGGCGGAGCTGCCTTCGGCGAACTGCTCGGCGGCTTCGGGCGCCACTTCCTCCAGCAGCTCCTGCAGCTTCGCCTTCTCGGTGGAGGCGGACTTTTCCGACAGGCGCCGACGGATGCGGCCCATCGTTTCGGCCAGCCGGTCCTCCTCGACCGGTTTCATCAGATAGTCGACCGCGCGCGCTTCGAAGGCCTTCACGGCATATTCGTTATATGCCGTGACCATGACGAATAACGGCGGATCCATGTCCGCCAGCGCCCCTATGACCGAAAAGCCGTCGAAACCCGGCATCTGGATGTCGAGGAAGACGAGATCGGGCTTGTGCGTCTTGATCGACTTGATGGCCTCGCGTCCATTTGCGCAGCGGTCGACGATTTCCACATCCTCGAAGGCTTGCAGACGCATTTCGAGACCCTTGATCGCAAGGGGTTCGTCATCGACGAGAATGGTCCGGATCGTCATTCTGCGGCTTCTTTCAAGTCGGGCAGTTTCGTTTGATACGGTATCTCGATGGCGGCTACCACGCCGCCGTCCTGCCCATCAGCGATTGAGAAGCGCGATTGCTCCCCATAGGCCTGCGCCAGGCGGTCGCGAATGTTCTTCAGGCCTACGCCCGCGCCGTCGACAAAGGCCGGCTTGTCGGCCTTTAATCCGGGTCCGGTATCGGTGACGTGAATGAGCAGGCGCCCTTGCGAGACGCGGGCCGATACGGTGATCTCGGCGCCCTCTTCCTGCGGCGTGACGGCATATTTGATCGCGTTTTCAGCCAAGGGTTGCAGGATCATGGACGGCACGCAGGCGTGCTGGGCCTCCTCTTCGATGGAGAAATTCGTCTGCAGCCGGTCCTCGAACCGCATCCGCTCGATATCGAAATAGAGTTTCAGGGCTTCCAGCTCCTGCGCCAGCGTAACCTGCGACCCCGGCTCTTCGGCCAGGGAATAGCGCAGGAAGCTCGACAGGCGGGACAGCATCGCATTCGCGCGCTCATTCTCCTTGAGAAGAACCAGCGTCGAGATGCTGTTCAGGGTGTTGAACAGGAAGTGGGGATTCACCTGATAGCGCAGCATGGCGAGGCTGGCTTCCGACGCCTGCGCGGCGACGGTCAGCATCCGCTCGGTCTGGCGCGAAAGCAGCAGGTAGAAATTGATGCCGTAGTAGAGGCCGGACCAGGCCCCGAGCACGCTGATGTCGAGCAATATTGCGCCGAAGAACTGCAGCCCCTCCGGCTGGTACGTCGGATTGTAGAAGCGCGAATGCGCCCAGACCTCCAGGATCGAGAATAGAGCGGCCGAGGGGATGAGGAGAAGGAGCGTCAGGCTCCATACATAGACCGGCTTCATGCGGATGATGCGCCGGAACCCCGCGCTGAGGAGCAGGGTGATGGAAAAGCCCGTCAGGGTTACGATGGCCGTGGGAATGACGAAGGACAGACCCATGGAGTTGGCCAGCCCGCCCAGCGTGCGGACGACGAAATAGGCCGCCCAGCCGCCGCATTGCAGCAGCCAGAACGCACGCTCCTTGTCTGAGAAAAAACTCGGCGTTCGGTCTGCGTCCGGCTCCATGACTGTCCGGATAGCAGGCTAAACGCCTAACAGCCAAGAAAAGGGATGCCGGCGCGTTAACGCCAGCGCCGGCGCCGCGCCGGGCTCTTTCAGTCTTCGGGGGCGATCTGAACCGTCAGACCGTCCAGATCGTCGGTCATTTCGATCTGACAGCTGAGGCGGCTATTCTCATTCTTGTGATCGGAGGATTCCAGCAGATCGTCCTCGTCGTCGTTCGGCGGGCCCACCTTGTTGATCCAGTCGTCGTCGACATGCACATGGCACGTCGCGCACGAACAGCACCCGCCGCACAAGGCCAGCAGCTCGTCGAAGCCGTTGTCGCGAATATTCTCCATCACGCTCAGGCCGGTTTCCGCATCCACGGTCCGGGCGTCTCCATCACGGGTGAGAACGGTAAGCTTCGGCATCGACAGATTTCCTCCCTGGGGCGCGGATGCGCCGTTCGCTTTGGCAGCGCCCACGCTAATAACGTTCGCGATTCCACTGTCAAAAAGGAAGGGGTCCCCTCATGGGCCTGACGCGTGAACAGCTGATTTCGGACCTGGACCGGCTCGCGGCGATATCGCCGCCCATTGCCCGGACGATCGAGCGCGTGGGCTATCCCGAACCGCGGATTCGTCCGGCGGGTTACGAGACGCTCCTGCGAACGATCGTCGGGCAGCAGGTCAGTGTGAAGGCGGCCGCCAGTATCTGGGACAAGCTTTCCGCTGCCGTCGGCTGGATCGAGGATCCCCTTGCGCTCTCGGCTCTCAGCTTCGACGAGTTGCGCGCCGCAGGCCTCTCGCGCCAGAAGGTCGCTTATTCGCAAAGCCTTGCATCGCTCGTGGGCGATGGGGCTCTGTCGCTGTCCGAGCTTCCGGAAGATGACGAGGAGGCGATTGCGCGGCTGACGGCGGTGAAGGGTATCGGGCGGTGGTCGGCGGAGATCTACTTACTGTTCGCGGAGGGGCGGCGGGATATCTGGCCCGCCGGGGACCTCGCCGTCCAGGTCGAGACCGGCCGTATCCACGACCTCGCCGAACGGCCCACCGCAAAGCAGGCGCGCGAACTTGCCGAGCCATGGCGCCCGTTTCGCGGCGCAGCCGCGATCCTCATGTGGTACAGCTATAACACGGACGTGTTCTGAGGGGCGGTCGTCACGTCGCAAACGCTGCCCGCCCGCGGCGGTCTAGCCGTCCTTCTTCTTCTTCTTCTTTTCAGGCGTTTCCTTGGCGATCGCGCGCTTATAGCCGTCCCGGGCACTCATGCGCTCCCAATAGGCCGCCACATTCTCCGGAAACTCACCCAGTTCCAGCTGCGCCGCCAGCTTAAGGGCATAAGAGAAGCAAATGTCGGCGATGGTGAAGCGGTCGCCGGCAACGAATTCCCGGTCGCCCATCATCCTTGCCACGGCCCTGAGGCGCGAGAAGAACCACTGTACATAGTCGTCGCCCGCCTGACCCAGATTGCGCTCGGTCTCGAACACTTTGTAGCGCAGGAACAGGGTCTGCGGGAACGTCAGGGTCGCATCCGACTGGTACAGGAAGTTGAGGTAGGTGCCATAGTCCGCCTCGGTCGGCTTCATGCCGAGCGTGGTGCCGATGTTCGTCTCCACGAGGTAATGGCAGATCGCGACGCTTTCGGTGAGAACGGTATCTTCGTCCACCAGGGTCGGCACCGTTCCGAGAGGGTTGATGTCGAGATACCCCTCCTGCTTGAAGCGCGGCGGGAAGGGCATGACCTCAAGGTCATAGTCGATGCCCAGTTCCTCTAGGGTCCAGAGCGGCCGGAACGACCGCGCGCCTTGGCAGTGATAAAGCTTCATGCGCACTTCACCAGGTTGACCGTCTGTCCCTCTTCACCGGTGATCGTCATCGTTTCCGCATCCTCGCCATATTCGATATTCCAGGTTTCGCGGACACCGCCCTCCCGGGTCCGGCAAAGCGTTCTGAGTTCGGTATCCGAAAAGCTCGCGTCGGGCGGCAGGATATCGCAGCGCAGCCCTTCGGTGGCGGTGCGCAGCTCGTCCGCCCAGAAGCGCCACCAGTCCGTGGTGCACTGGTCGTCCGACCGCGCCCAGCGACCGATGAAGCGGCGCGGGTCCTTCGGCGGCGGCGGCAGGGCGTCCTCTTGCTCTTCGGCCTGGTCTTCGGCGGGCGCGGCCGTCCGGGGATCCGGCTCGCAGGCTGCGAGCAGGACAAGGACCGGCAATGCCGCTACCGAAAGGGGAAGCCTGCACGGCCGGATCATTTGGCGGGGCCCAGCTTGCCGAAGCGCGCTTCATATTCGGTCACCCGTCCTGCGGCGAGCAGTTCGGCCTGCTCCCGCAGCTTGTCTCTTGCGATGCGACCTTTGAAGTTGCCCAGCTTGGCATCGACCTCGGCCAGCTCCTCGTCCGTCCAGCCGGCAATCTGCGCGAAGTACCACACGCCGACATCGTGAAACGTCTGTTCCAGCTTTGGTCCGACGCCCTTTAGGAGGGAGAGGTCATCCGGTTCCGCGGGGCGTTCCGGAAGGAAGGTCGGCAACTTCCCATCCGGCTGGAAGGCCCGCGGGCCGTCTGCCGGGGCCGAGGGCGGCGGGGCCGGTACTGCCGCAGCCGCGGCCACCGGTTCGCTCGAAGGCTCGGCGGTTTTCGTGGCCCGTGCCTTCAGGCGCGAGGTCTCGGCACGTAGCTTGTCGACTTCGTCGGCCAGCGGTTTCACCTGATCGCGGGCCATCGCGACATCCTGTTCCAGGGTCTGCTGCCGCTCTTCGGCGACACGCAGGGCGGCCTCGCGTTCTCCCAGCTTCTCGCGCAGGGTCGCGCGCGCCCGGGAGCCGTTGAACAGGAGATAACCGAGCAGCAACCCGATCAGGAAACCGGGCAGGGCATAAATGAGGAAGAGGTTCAGGTCGAAGGTCATGGGGTCGTCCTATCGCCTTTTGTCAGTGGCTCAAGCGGGGGCGAAATCCTCCGCCGTTCCCGATACGCTGATTGCCTCGCACAAGCGGACCATGGCCGCGCCATAAGCCGCCGTCCGCATGTCGACATGCTGCGCATCCATTGCTTCGCTAGTTCGGCAAGTGGCCTTCTTCATCTGCGATTCGAGATAGTCGTCGACGCGCTCTTCGCTCCAGCTCAGGCCTTCCCGGTTCTGGACCCATTCGGCGTGACTGACGGTGACGCCCCCGCCGTTGGCGAGGATGTCGGGCACCACCTCGATACCCTTGTTACGCAGGGTTTCATCGGCTTCGGGCAGGATCGGGATGTTGGCAATTTCCAGAATCACGGGGGCGTCGACCTGATCGGCGTTTTCCGAGGTGATGACCCCGCCCAAGGCGGCGAGAGCAAGCACGTCGCAATCCGCCGAAACGATATCCGCGCCATCGGAAAGATCCGCGCCGTCCAGGTCGGACAGGTGATTTCCCTCGGCTTTAAGCTTCGCGATGGTCTCGATGTCGAGGCCATCGGGGTCCGAGACCATGCCGGAGCTGTCCGACGCGGCAACGATCCGGTGGCCGGCCTCGACGGCGCTCTTTGCGAACCAGATTCCGGCATTGCCGAGGCCCTGAAGCGCGATCTTCAGACCGCCGTTCGGCAGGTCGAGCTTCGGCCGCATCTCTTCCAGCGCGATCAATGCTCCGCGGCCAGTGGCGGCAGTGCGGCCGCGCGCCCCGCCCAGGACGACCGGCTTGCCCGTAAACGCTCCCGGCAGGATCCTGCCTTCGAGTTCGCTGTATTCGCTCGCCATCCAGGCCATCTCCTGCTCGCCTGTCGCGACATCCGGTGCGGGGATGTCGCGTTCGGGGCCCAGGATACGGGCAAAGGCGCGCACATAGCCTCTCGTCAGGCGTTCTTTTTCCATCGCCGACAGGCCGCTTGCGTCGACATGAACGCCGCCTTTGCCGCCCCCGAAGGGAAGGCCCATCAGCGCGCACTTCATCGTCATCAGGAAAGCGAGCGTCTGGACTTCGCCGAGGCAGACGGACTGATGAAAGCGTACACCGCCCTTTGTCGGACCAAGCGTCGAGTTGTAGCGGCAGCGCCAGGCCTTCAGTTGCAGGAGGGTCCCGTCGTCGCAGCGCAGCGGTATGGATGCCGCCAGCGTCTCCGACGGATAATCGAGCCGCTCGACAAGTTCGTCCGCAACGTCGAAATATTCTGCGGCCCGGTACATCCGGTCGCGGGCGGCCCTCAACTCATCACTCATCCGGGTCCCTTTCGGCGTCTCTGCTCTTGTGCGGGCGAACGGTTCGGACCACGTGCCGTTGCACAGAAGCGGGCTGCGTCCTATTCGCGCGGCGCCAATCAGGGAGTTCGATATGGGTTACCGGGTCGCCGTCGTGGGAGCGACGGGAAATGTGGGCCGCGAAATGCTCGCCATCCTCGCAGAGCGCGAATTTCCGCTCGACGACATTGCCGCCGTCGCATCCAGCCGCAGCCAGGGCCGCATGATCGATTTCGGTGATACGGACCGCGAACTGAAGTGCCAGTCCATCGAACATTTCGACTTTTCCGGTTGGGATATTGCCCTGTTCGCTGCTGGCTCGGGTCCTGCCAAGGAACATGCACCGCGGGCCGCGGCGGCGGGCTGCGTGGTTATCGACAACAGCTCTCTTTATCGCATGGAGCCCGACGTTCCGCTCATAGTGCCGGAAGTGAACCCGCAGGCGCTCGGGCGCATGAAGCGGAACATCATCGCCAATCCGAACTGTTCTACGGCGCAGATGATGGTCGCGCTGAAGCCTTTGCACGATGCGGCGACGATCAAGCGGGTCGTTGTTTCGACCTATCAGTCGGTTTCGGGCGCCGGAAAGGAGGCGATGGACGAACTGTTCACGCAGACCCGCGCCATTTTCGTCGGTGACCCGAAGGAAAGCGAGGTTTTCACCAAGCAGATCGCCTTCAACGTCATCCCCCATATCGACAAGTTCATGGATGACGGGTCCACCAAGGAAGAGTGGAAGATGGTCTCCGAGACCCACAAGATTCTCGACCCGGATATCGAGGTGACCGCCACGTGCGTCCGCGTTCCGGTCTTCGTCGGCCATTCGGAAGCCCTGAACGTGGAGTTCGAAAAGCCCCTCAGCGTCGAGCAGGCGCACAAGATTCTGAGAGAGGCTCCGGGCTGCATGCTGGTCGATAAGCGAGAGAATGGCGGCTATGTGACGCCGGTGGAATGTGTCGGCGAATACGCGACCTACATCAGCCGCGTGCGCAAGGACCCGACCGTGAAACACGGTCTGAACCTGTGGTGCGTCAGCGACAATCTGCGGAAGGGCGCCGCATTGAACGCGGTCCAGATTGCGGAACTTCTGGGCCGCGAGCGGCTGCAGAAGGGGTAGGCGCAGGGGCCTTCCCGAGACGCCGCTTCTAAACGCAGACGTGCGCCCTCAGGCGGCGGCAGGGGTGGCGAAGGCGGTCCTGTTTCGGCCCTTTCGCTTGGCGTCGTAGAGCGCGCGGTCCGCCATGTTCAGGAGCGGCGGGCCAGCTTCGCTTGCCATGGAGGGTTCCATGCGGGCGGCGGCCACTCCGATACTGATGGTCACGAACCGGTGCGGCGGCGCGGGATGGCCTAGCTTCAGATCCTCGATCGCTTTGCGAAGAGATTCTGCCGTGCGGCGCGCTTCGACCGGCCCGGCGCCCGGCAGGACGACCGCAAATTCCTCGCCGCCGTAGCGCGCTACGAACGCGTCGCTTTCCCGCAAGGCTTCTTTCAGCGCGCCGGCCACCGTGCACAGGCACACATCGCCTTCCTCGTGACCGAGCGCGTCGTTGAACTGCTTGAACCGGTCGATATCGATCATCAGCAGGCCGATCCAGTCGTTCGCCTGCTGCGCTTCGGCCAGCAGGCGCGCATAGGTCTCGTCGAACCCGCGACGGTTGGCCAGGTCGGTGAGCTGGTCGGTGCGTGTGAGTTCGGCAAGCCGGGCATTGGCGTCGCTCAACTCCGCAACGCGCAAGTGGTCGCGCAGGCCCAGTAGAAAAGAGCGCTTCTCGCCCAATTCCGTTCGATAGGTCGCCACCAGCGTTGTGAGGATCAGAAACGCGAAAAAGGCCCCCAACTCGATGAAGCCCAGTTCTCCGCTGTCCACCGCGAAGAGCAGGATCAGGGCCGTGTTGGCTGCCGCCGCGAAGGCAGAGTAGCGGAAGCTCATCGGGAGCACGAAATTTGCCGCCAGCGCGACCAGACCCGCGGCAAGCAGGTAGCGGTCGCCGACGATCGGACCGGCAATGGTGGAAAGATGCGCGGGAACGCTCACCAACGCCAGCAGCGAAATCACTATGGCCGGGTAGCTAATCCGCGGTGATACTCTGGCCCAGACGAGCGCGAAAGCGAGCAGCTGAGGTCCGAAGACCACGCCGAGACGGAGCGGCAGACTATGCCGGAGGAAGTCTTCCCCGATCCTGGCGTCGATTGCCAGGCAAGCGAGATTGCCCGCCATCCCGAAACCTATTGCGAGGAGAAATTGCCAGCGCCGCGACGAGCTGGTCAGCGCCAGATATCTCGATCGCAGGAGCGGCGGCAGAAACCACATCGCCTTCCGGCTCGTAAGCGCGGATTCGATCGTCTCCCGGTATATATGATCCGGCTGGATTTCCGAGATCGGGGGCGTGGTCATGCGCGCCTTGTAAGGCCTCCGGCGCGATTGTCATGGACGTGAAACTACCTAGCCGAATACCGACCAGCCCGTTCGGTGGGCAATCTCTCTAAGGGCCCGGGCACCGAGAAGGCTTGTGCCTTCGCGGTTCAGGCCCGGGGCCCATACGGCGATCGAGGCTTTGTCAGGGACGATCGCGAGGATTCCGCCGCCCACGCCGGACTTTCCGCAAAAGCCGACCTCATAGGCGAACTCGCCCGAATTGTCGTAATGGCCGCAGGTCAGCATCAACGCGTTGATGCGCCGTGCGCGCTGGGTCGATGTAAGGACGTGACCCGTGACAGGGTCGGTGCCGTCGAACGCCAGAAAAAGCGCCGCCTCGGCGAGCTGCTTGCACGTCATCGTCAAGGCACACTGGCGAAAGTAGACCGACAGCACGGTCTCTACCGGGTTCAGCAGTCGGTCGAAGTCCGCCATGAAATAGGCGAGACTGCGGTTGCGCGCGCCGGTCCGGCTCTCCGATTGCGCCACCTCCTTGTCGATGCGGATATCGTCGTCGCGCGCCATCTTCTTGAGCGCCGCGAGCAGCTCTTCCACGGCTTCTTCGGTACTCCGGTCGTCGATCAGCCGGTCCGTGGTGACGATGGCGCCCGCATTGATGAACGGGTTGCGGGGAATGCCTTTCTCCCGCTCCAGCTGGACGATCGAATTGAACGGGTCGCCCGACGGTTCCCGTCCGACCGCTTCGAACAGAGCAGAGCCGTGGCGGTCTAGCGCCATGGCCAGCACGAACACTTTCGAGATGCTTTGGATAGAAAAAGGGACTTCGCCGTCTCCTGCGCAGTAGGTGCGTCCATCCCTGGTTGCCAGCGCGATCCCGAAGCAGTTCGGATCGACCTCCGCCAACGCCGGGATATAGTCGGCCACCTTGCCCGCGCCGCGCTGATCGGCGAGCGAATTCCAGACTTCTTCGACCATGTTCTGCAAATCCATGGCGGTCTCGCTAGCCCATCTCGGCCTTCGTCTGAACTCAATTTGTCGCCAATCCTTACGGCGGCGCAGTGCTCGCTCTGATCCGGGCGAAATGCTACCATCGGTGCGGCATTTTCTAAGGAGGCGCGAATGACGGATCTGGCGTTCCAACCATATGAGCCTCTGAACGAACCCAAGCCCTTCGGTCCGAATATCTGGATTGTCGACGGCCCGGAAATCCGGATGGACTATGGGCCGGTCGAACTGCCTTTCCCAACCAGGATGACGATCATCCGTCTGGCTGACGGACGGTTGTGGCTTCACAGCCCCACCCAGCCAAGCGAGGCGCTCTTCTCTGCGATCGATGCCCTCGGCACCCCTGCATTTCTCCTGGCTCCGAACAGCATCCACTATTGGTATGTGCCGGACTGGCATGCGCGATACCCGCAGGCAGAGCTGTTCGGAGTACCGGGCTTGTCCGAGACCGCGAAACGGCCGCTCCCCTCTCTCCGGGCACTGGGGGCCGCCGCGCCGCACTCTTGGGCCGGGGAGATCGAACAGGTCCTCGTGCCCGGCACTGCGGTGACGGAGGCGGTTTTCTTTCACCGCGAGAGCCGCACCACGATCCTCTGTGACCTTATCGAGAATTTCGAGCCCGTCCGCGTCAGGTCTTGGTGGCTGCGGTTGCTGTTGCGGCTGGCAGGCGCTGCGGATCCAGACGGAAAAGCGCCGTTCGACCTTCAACTGACATTCCGCCCCAAGATCACAGCGGTGCGCCGCGCGCTGCACCAGGTTCTCGGCTGGGATACGCGGGGGGTCATCATGTCCCATGGCCGGCCCTATCCCCGCGACGGGCGGGCGGAACTACGACGCGCCTTTCGTTGGGCTGTGCCCCGAAGCGCCTAGGATTTACAGCGACTTGCCGGGTCGGGTGGGGCCGCCCGGGTAAATACAACGCTTTTGCGATCCAATTACCACGCTGTCTGCGACGCTGCGTCCAACGCTGCCTTCCGAATGAAGGGAAGACAGGTTTTGGGGAATTGGACGATGGGCTTCCTGGCAAAGGCGCCGCGCGCCGTGGATATGGTGCAGGGCAACGATCTTCCTGACTTCGCGCAGAAGATGGTGGACATGCTGAACAAGGCAGGTGCCGCCATGATGGTGTCCGTCGGTCACCGCACGGGGCTGTTCGACGCGATGCATGGCGGCGCCTGGAAAAGCAGTGCGGGCTGGGCTCGCGAGGCCGGTCTGTCCGAACGGTATGTCCGCGAATGGCTGGGGGCGATGACCACTGCAGGGATCGTGGAAATCGACCGGATCGCCGAAACCTACCGCCTGCCCCCTGAACATGCCCGTTTTCTTGGCGGCAACGCGGACGCCGTGAATCTCGCCGCGATGATGCAGTGGATTGGCGTTCTCGCGCCGGTGGAAACCGAGATCGTCGAATGCTTCCGCAATGGGGGCGGGGTTCCGGCAGCCGCTTTCGGACGCTTCCGCGAGGTGAAGGCGGCGGAAACCGAACTTTCGCTCGATCTCGATGCAACCATCGCGCTGTCAGCCGGTCTTCGGGAGCGTCTGATCGAGGGCATCGACGTACTCGATGTCGGATGCGGCGGAGGCCGCCTCGTGCGCGAACTCGCTCGGCTGTACCCGAACAGCAGCTTCACCGGCTATGATCGCAGTCCGCGCCAGATTGCAGAGGCACGGGTTCAGGCAGAGGGGCTGGACAATGTCCGCTATGCAGAACTCGACGGGACGGCGATGACCGATCACCGGGCGTTCGACCTTATTCTGACGTTCGATGCGGTCCATGGTCAGCGACATCCCGATGCGCTGCTCGCCCGCATTCGCAATGCTCTGCGACCCCGCGGGGTCTACATCATGCAGGATATTCACGCACACAGCTCTCACGCTGGCAATGTGAACCACCCGCTGGCGCCGTTCATCTACACGATGTCGTGCATGCACTGCATGACGGTCAGCCTGTCCCAAAACGGCGCAGGGCTCGGTTCGGCCTGGGGTGTCGAGCTGGCGCAGCTTCTCCTGGCAGAGGCCGGGTTCGATTCCGTGGCCATGCACCGTCTGCCCCACGACCTTCGCAATGCTTACTTTGTCTGCCGGGCGAACTAGACCCTCGGTCTCGGCAGCGGTGCCGCCGCCTTTCCTCGTCCTACCCCTAGGCGGCGGCACCATTTTTTGCTTCACCGGGGCTATGTCGGTGCATCGCTTCAGCAGTTTCGACGGCGCCCGCCTCGCATGGCACGAGATGGGCCCGGTAGAGGGACGTCCGCTTCTTCTCCTCCATGGCCTGTTTTCCAGTGCGGAGGTCAACTGGATCAAGTTCGGGACTGCGGATCGCCTCGCGCGGGCCGGCTTTCGCGTCCTTATGCTCGACTTTCGCGCGCACGGGCAAAGCGAAGCGCCCACCGATGCGAAGGCCTATCCCGTCGGCGTCCTGGAGCGGGATACGTCCGCCTGGCTCGACTATCTGGCAATTTCGGATTTCGACATGGCCGGATTCTCTCTCGGCGCGCGTACTGCCGCGATCACGACTGCCGAACGCATGCTCGAGCCCGGCCGTCTGGCTCTTTGCGGCATGAGCCTTGCCGGCATCACCGATCATGGTGCCGGCACGCGCATTCCGGATTTCGTGCAGACGATCGACAGCTACGGCAGCCACAAGCCCGGGACCGAAGCCTATATGACTCAGCAGTTCCTGAAGACGAACAAGGTCGATCTGACGGCTGCCCGCGCGCTGCTGCATGCCGTAACCGACACTTCGGATACCGCATTGCGAGCCATCGACGTTCCCACCCATGTGATCTGCGGTGCCGAGGATATCTATCTGAACGGCGCGCGTGAGCTTGCCGACGCCATTCCCGGCGCCTCGTTTGCCGAGATTCCCGGGACGCACATGTCTTCCGTAACGAAGCCGGAGTTCGGCGAGGCCCTGGCCTCCGCTTTCGGTTGACTTGACGGCGGAGACGACCGGCCCTGAAACATGGGCCGTTCGAAACCTGCTTTGGGAAGTGGAGCCCATGCTTCGTCAGATATCTACCGCCGCGCTTGCCGCGGCCCTGCTCACCGGTGCCGCCAGGGCCGATCACCATCAGCCTGCCGAAACGGGTCAGCCGACCGCTGCCGATGCCAGGTCTTTCGTGGAAAGCGCCGAAGAGCGGCTTGCGGATCTCAGCATCTATGCAGCGAAGGCGGCATGGGTGAACGCGACCTATATCAACGTCGACACCGACTTCCTCGCTGCGCGAGCGGGCGCGGAGTTTACCGAAGCGGCTGTCGAACTTGCCAATCAAGCCGCCCGCTACGCGGAGGTCGAGGGGCTCGACTACGACACAAAGCGTAAGCTGAATATGCTGCGCCAGGGACTTACGGCACCCGCGCCGGACATTCCCGGCGCGGCCGACGAGCTGTCCACCATCCTGACCGGGCTCCAGTCCGCCTATGGCAAGGGGACCGGCACCTACAAGGGCGAGACGACCCGCGGGAATGAGCTCGAAGCGCTTATGGGGACCGTGCGCGATCCCGAGCTTCTGGAGGAAATGTGGACCAGCTGGCACCGTGTCGGCGTACCCATGAAAGAAGACTATGCGCGCTTCGTGGAGATTTCCAATGAGGGCGCGCAGGCGCTCGGCTATGCGGATACCGGTGCCATGTGGCGATCGGGATACGACATGGACCCGGACGAGTTCGCCCGACTTCTCGACCGCACCTGGAACGAAGTGAAGCCGCTCTACGATCAGCTTCACTGCTATGTCCGCGCCGAGCTGAACGAGGAATATGGCGACGAAGTGCAGCCCGCCGACGGCCCCATCCGCGCCGACCTTCTCGGCAATATGTGGGCCCAGGAATGGGGTAACATCTACCCTCTCGTGGCGCCCGAGGGGGCGGGCGACATCGGCTATGACCTGACCGACCTTCTGGAAGGCGCCGACTACACGCCCGTGAAGATCGTCGAAACGGGCGAAGCCTTCTTCACCTCGCTGGGGTTCGACGAGCTACCCGAAACCTTCTGGCAGCGCAGCCAGATCACCGCTCCTGCAGACCGTGAAGTCGTCTGCCATGCGTCCGCTTGGGACGTCGACAACGAGGACGACCTGCGCATCAAGATGTGCACGCGGGTAAACGCGGACGACTTCGTGACGGTGCATCACGAACTCGGCCACAATTTCTACCAGCGCGCCTATAGCAACCAGCCCTTCTTGTATAAGGGCTCGGCAAATGACGGCTTTCACGAGGCCGTCGGCGATTTCATCGCGCTTTCCGTAACACCGGAATATCTGGTCGACCTTGGCCTCCTCGATCCCGCGAATGTTCCGGACGAGTCGAAGGATATCGGTCTTCTTTTGCGTCAGGCGCTGGATAAGGTCGCCTTCCTCCCCTTCGGACTGCTTATCGACAAGTGGCGATGGCAGGTCTTCTCGGGCGAAATTCAGCCGGCCGACTATAACAGCGCGTGGACCCAGCTTCGCTTCGACTATCAGGGTATAACGCCGCCGGGCGGCGACAGGCCGGGAGACTCGTTCGACCCCGGCGCCAAATATCATGTGCCGGGGAACACCCCGTACACGCGCTATTATCTGGCGCGGCTCCTCCAGTTCCAGTTTCACAAGGCTGCCTGCGATCAGGCCGGCTGGGAGGGTCCCTTGCACCGCTGCTCGATCTATGCGGACGAAGAGGTCGGCGAAAAGCTGAATGCAATGCTCGCCATGGGATCCAGCCGCCCGTGGCCCGATGCTCTCGAGGCGTTTACCGGCACGAGGGACATGAACGGCAGCGCGATGGCGGAATACTTCGCCCCGCTGACGGAATGGCTGGAGGGCCAGAATAGGGGCCGGTCATGCGGCTGGTAGATTCTGTGCGCGCCGTTGCCGGATGTCTGGCGATCGCCACGCTGGCGCCTGTCTGTTCTTCGGCGGCCGCCCAATCCTTGCCGGAGTTAGGCGGTGCCACCCTGCTTCAGGTGCGGGCGCGCGGGGAAGCCGTAGCGGTTCCCGACGTCGCGGTCTTTTCCGTCGGTATCACGACCACCGGTGACACCGCGCGGCAGGCGATCGACGAGAATAGCGCGCTGGCAAGCAAGATAGCCGATACTCTCGACCGGATGGAGGTTGCGCCGCGCGATATCCAGACGCGCTCGGTCAGCGTGCAGCCGGAGTTCGAACGGGGCGAGCGGGGAGCCCAGACGGCGGCTCCCCGCATTCTCGGCTATGTTGCAAATAACAGTGTCACGGTGCGGCTGCGCGACCTCGACAAGGCCCCCGACATCCTCGATGCCCTGTTCGAAGCGGGAGCGAATACGGTAAACGGTCCGAGTTTCCAGCTGGAGGAGGGGGAAGAGGAGGTCCTCTCCCTGGCCCGCCGCGACGCGGTGCGGCAGGCGCTGGCGGAGGCGCGTGCCTACGCCGAAGGGTTCGGCATGAGCGTCGCGTCCATCCTACGAATTTCGGATAGCGGCCCGCTCGGCGTGTCCGCCACCGATGTGATCACGGTAACTGGTTCGCGAGTTCAGAACTACGAGATGGCGGTTCCGGCTCCGCCGCCGCCGCCGCTCGCCCAAGGGGAGATCACGCGCAGCGCGCAGCTTTATGTCGACTTTCTGCTCGTCCCCGCCGACTAGGTATGAGCTCCGGGCGCGCGAATGCCCTTGGCGTCCAGCACGCCCGGAGGTTCGAGATCAGGTCAAAGCTGGCTGTTAAAGCTGGCTGAGCATGTGCTCCGCGCTCGAAACGCGGAAATCGCCGGGGGCCTCGACATTCAGTTCGCTGACCTTGCCGTCCTTCACGATCATGGAGAAGCGCTGCGAACGCTTGCCCATGCCGAAGCCGGACGCGTCCATGGAAAGCCCAAGCTTTTCAGCAAATTCGCCATTTCCGTCGGCGAGCATGGTGATCTTGTCGACGGCGTTCGCATCGCGGCCCCAGGCGTCCATGACGAAGGCATCGTTCACCGACACACAGGCAATCTCGTCGATGCCCTTTTCCTTCAGCTCGCCGGCCTTTTCGATGAAGCCGGGGAGGTGTTTGGCAGAGCATGTCGGCGTAAACGCGCCGGGGACGGCGAATAGCGCCACGCAGCGGCCGGAGAAGAATTCCTCAGTGTTGACGGGACGCGGCCCGTCGCTGGTCATTTTCGTCAGCGTGGCGTTCGGGACCTTGTCTCCAACCGAAACCGTCATTGCGTATCTCCTCCTGCAGATGTGATTTTCAAGCGCCTTCGAGGGCCGCCTTGTTCCGTGAATTGCGACTGGCCATCCGGCGGACGCGTTATGATGTTGCCCTGTTCTCTTCTTGGCAGCCACCAGCAAGCTCCGATAGGCTATGCATATGACAGAACCGCAATTTCTCTCCGGCCAGTTTCTTTTGTCCATGCCGGGGATGGGCGATGACCGCTTTGCGCGCGCTCTCATCGCCGTCTGCTCGCATGACGAAGAGAGTGCCCTCGGTATCGTCGTGAATCATCTGCGCGGAGATGTGACGCTTCACGGGTTGTTCGAACAGCTCGGCGTCGATCCCGGCGACATGGAGGACGGCCCGGTCTATGCCGGCGGCCCCGTCGAACCCGCGCGCGGGTTCGTGCTGCATTCGACCGACTATGAAGGGCAGGGGACGCTGAACGTGGCAGGCCGCTGGGCGCTCACGGCGACGCTCGACATCCTCCGCGCGATCGCGGCGGGGACGGGTCCGAAGAAATGGCTGGTGGCGCTCGGCTATACCGGTTGGGGAGAGGGCCAGCTCGACGGCGAACTGACCCAGCATGGCTGGATGCGGGCCGAAGGGACCGAGGCTTTCCTGTGGGACACGCCGGTGGAAGACCGCTGGCGCCTGGCGTTCGAAAGCGAAGGCATCGACGTCGGCCTTCTCTCGCCCAGCGCGGGAACCGCCTGAGCCTTTCAGGCGATCATATAAAGACATCTTTATATTTGCTCGGTCCCGGTCCTCTCCCTAAGGGCCGGGGCAGAGATCATACCCGTTTTATCCGAAAGGAGCGCTCGCCATGGCCGAAGACTACATCATCGCCGACATCGGACTTGCCCAATATGGCCGGACCGAATTGGACATCGCCGAAACCGAAATGCCCGGGCTGATGGCCACGCGCGAGGAATATGGTGCGGAGAAGCCGCTGAAGGGCGCGCGCATTGCCGGGTGCCTTCACATGACCATCCAGACCGCGGCGCTGATCGAAACGCTGACCGAACTCGGTGCGGAGGTTCGCTGGGCGTCCTGCAATATCTATTCGACCCAGGATCATGCCGCGGCGGCGATGGCCAAGGCCGGCATTCCCGTATTCGCGAAGAAGGGCGAAACGCTCGAGGAATATTGGGAATATGTCGACAAGATTTTCCAGTGGGGCGACGAGCCCTGCAACATGATCCTCGACGATGGCGGCGATGCCACCATGTACATCATCTGGGGCGCCCGCGTTGAGGAGGGCGAAAGCCTTCCCGCGCCGCAGAACGAGGAAGAAGAGGCGTTTCAGAAGGTTCTGCAGCAGCGCCTCAAGGAGTCGCCCGGCTTCTTCAAAAAGACGCGCGATGCCATCCGCGGCGTTTCGGAAGAGACGACGACCGGTGTGCACCGCCTTTATGACCTTGCGAAAAAGGGCAAGCTGCCGTTCCCGGCGATCAACGTGAACGACAGCGTCACCAAGTCGAAGTTCGACAATAAATATGGCTGCAAGGAATCGCTGGTGGACGGCATTCGCCGCGGCACCGACGTAATGATGGCGGGCAAGGTGGCCGTGGTGGCCGGCTATGGCGATGTCGGCAAGGGGTCGGCGGCTTCGCTGCGCGGCGCGGGCGCCCGCGTGATCGTGACGGAAATCGATCCGATCTGTGCGCTGCAGGCGGCCATGGACGGCTTTTCGGTCATGACGATGGAAGAGGCCGTGAAGCACGGCGACATCTTCGTCACGTCGACCGGCAACAAGGATGTCATCACCGTCGACCACATGCGCGAAATGAAGGACATGGCCATCGTCGGGAACATCGGCCATTTCGATAACGAGATTCAGGTGAACGGCCTGCGCAACCTCGAACATGTCGAAGTGAAACCGCAGGTGGACATGTACACCTTCCCGGACGGACACCGTATCCTGCTGCTGTCGCAAGGCCGCCTTCTCAACCTGGGCAACGCCACCGGCCACCCGAGTTTCGTCATGTCGGCAAGCTTCACCAACCAGGTGCTCGCGCAGATCGAACTTTGGAAGAATCACGGCGAGTACGAGAACCAGGTCTATGTGCTGCCGAAGCATCTCGACGAGAAGGTCGCGAAGCTTCATCTCGACAAGCTGAACGTCCATCTGACCGAGCTGTCCGACGAGCAGGCCTCCTACATCAACGTGCCGAAGGAAGGTCCGTACAAGACCGACGCCTACCGGTATTGATCGATCGATCAGGCCAAGCGGCGAGGGGCCGGGGCGGAAGCTCCGGCCCTTTCTCGTTGGTCACCGGTGTCGCCTTCGGTAGCGTCGATCGCATGGGGGCGACGGCGGCCTGACAAATCGCCCAGCGGCGCTATAGGCTGCTGAACGGGAAATCGGATTCCAGGCGAAATGACGCTTTTTTCCACAACTCTGGATGTCCGCACTGCGGCGGTGCTGATGGTCAGCGCGGCTTGGCTCCTGTTCGCGGTCTGGGCCGTTATCCGCTCCGCGCGCATCGGTGCCCAGGCGCAGCTCGCGCAAGCCTGGGGCCTGCGGCTGCGCGGCCTCCTGTCCACGGCGCCGGGAGCCTATCTGATCGTCGGCGACGAGGGCCACGTGACCATATCCGATACGCTGCGTTCCTGGTTGGGCCTCGACAGCCGCGCGGTCCGGTTCGAGGATATCGGTCCGGCGCGGACGGCCGGGCTGGAGGGCGCGGGCTTCACCGAACTGGAGCAGGCGATTGCGGCGACGTCCGTTTCGGGCGTGCCCTTTTCCCTCACCTTGAAAACGGCGGCGGATGGCCGGCTTCTCAAAGCCGATGGATCTAGCGCCCCTCCCGAGGTTGCCGGCATGCGCGGCGTGGTCGTGTGGTTCAGCGAACTCACGGAAGTGGCCGAACGTCTGTCGGCCCTCGAGCGTGAACGCGACGAACAGCGCACTCTATTGGAGGCGACGCGCGGGATTATCGCCAGCGTTCCGCTTCCCGTGTGGCGCCGCAACGCGGATCTCCAACTCGTCGACGTCAATCACGCCTATGCCGAGGCGGTAGAGGCAGCCTCACCGACCGAAGCTGTGCGGCTTGGCGTCGAACTTCTACCCGACAGCGCCGACCTGCCGCCGTTGAAGGCCGCTGCTCAGGTCAGGGACGGCGGGAGGTCCATGTTCCGCGAGGAGACGGCGATTGTTTCGGGCGAGCGCAAGCGGCTGAGGATCGTCGAGACTCCCTTGCCTTCGGGCGACATCGCCGGCCTCGCCATCGACATCAGCGAAATCGAAGCTGCGCGCCTGCGATACCGGCACTTTGCCGAGGCCCAGGCCGACATGTTGGAACGGCTTTCCGCCGGCGTGGCTCGTTTCGGACCGGACCGGCTGCTGATGACCGCCAACCGCGCGTTCATGCGCCTGTTCCAGGTCGAGGAGCAGTTCATCGCGACGCGGCCGGAATTCGACCGGGTGCTCGAACATATGCGCGAGATGCGGCGCCTGCCCGAACAGCGGGACTTTCCCGGATGGCGCAAGGAACGCGGGGAGTGGTTCCACAGCGCCGAGCGCGGGATCGAGGAAACCTGGGTGTTGCCGGACAATATGGTAATCCGCGTGCTGGCGCAGCCGGAACCGGATGGCGGCCTCCTCATGATCTTCGAGGATCAGTCCGAGCGTCTGCGGCTGGCCTCGTCGCGCGAGCAGCTTATGCGCGTCCAGGGCGTCACCCTGCAGAATTTGCGGGAGGGGGTTAGCGTCTTCGCTGCGTCCGGCCGCCTGCAATTCCACAATGATGCCTTTGCGCGGCTGTGGGGCATTCCGGAACAGGTGCTGGCACGAGACCCGCAGCTAGACGAAGTGTTCGCCGCGGCCGACGTAAGTGTGAAAGAGGGGTCGCTGGAGGACCTGATGCGCGGGCTCGTGCGGGCTGCCAGCGAAGGCCGGTCGGAGCGCAGCGGCAGGCTGGAACTCGCCGACGACCGCTACGTCCGCTATTCTGCCGTGCCGCTTCCGGACGGTAATGCGCTGTGCACCTTCGAGGATATCACGGATACCGAACGGGTGGAGATCGCACTTCGCGAGCGCACCGACGCATTGCAGGCTGCGGATGTCGCGAAAAGTCGGTTCGTGGAAAACATGTCCTACGAACTTCGAACGCCCCTCACCAATATCACCGGCTTCGGCGAGATGCTGCACTCCGGCATGGCGGGGACGCTGACCGAGCGGCAGATCGACTATGTCAGTTCGATCCTCATTTCCGCCGAACGCCTGCGGGTGATGATCAATGGCATTATCGACCTGGCCGCCAGCGACGTCGGGGCCTTGTCGCTGGAGGCGGAGGACGCGAACGTTTCGGATCTGATCGCAAATAGCGTCGACTTGTTGGCTGGGGCCGCGAAAGACCGCGGTATCACTGTCGACTGGGCGGTCGAGGAAGAGGCCTCGACATTGATCTGCGACCGGATGCGTATGCGCCAGGCGCTGTACAACCTCATCGCGAACGCTTTGCGTTTCACGCCCGACGGCGGTCAGGTCGAAATTCGTGCGGTTCGGGAGGCTGCCGGTGTTTCTGTCCGGATCAAGGACCGGGGCATCGGCGTGCCCAAGGACGAGCTGCCGCGCGTGTTCGAGCGATTCTACAAGGCGTCCAACGCGGCTCGCACCTCCGGCGTCGGTCTCGGCCTGCCGCTCGTGCGCGAGGTTGCCGAGCTTCATGGCGGCAGCGTGGAACTCCAGCCGCGCGACGGCGGCGGAACGGTGGCGGTTCTGCAACTTCCCGACCGTCCGGCGCGAACTCTGCTCGCCAGCACCGACAGGTCCGGTTCGTCGTGACGCGGCTTGCAGGCGAGGAAGAGATGCTGAGGTTCGGGCAGCGGCTGGGTGAACGCCTGGCTCCGGGCGATATCGTCACATTGTCCGGTGACCTTGGCGCGGGAAAGACCACGCTTGCGCGCGGAATTCTTCGCGGGGCGGGTCATGCGGGTGAAGTGCCCAGTCCCACCTTCACGCTCGTGCAGGCTTATGAGGGGGCGGAGCTTCGTCTGCCCGTCTGGCATGCTGACCTCTACAGGCTGGAGACCCCGCGCGAGGCCGAAGCCCTCGCACTCGACGAGATCCTTTATGACGGTGCGCTCCTGGTTGAGTGGCCTGATCGCGGCGGCGCGTGGGTTCCCGGACCTGCGCTCGGCTTGCGGATCGATGGGAACGGCGAGGGACCGCGAACATTGACAGCGGACGTTCCGCCGCCTTGGAAGACGCGATGGCAAGAGATTTAGCCATGCCGCCCGGTGCGGCAGACTTTCTGGCTTCATGTGGGTGGGATGGCTGCGATGCGCGCGAATTCAGCGCGGATGCGGCATTCCGGCGTTACTTCCGGTTGGCGAAGGGCGGGGAAACCCGCGTCCTCATGTTCGCACCGGATCCTAGCGAACGAAGCGAATGGTTCGTTGAGCTGGCGCGCTATATTCGCGGACATGATCTCAGCGCCCCGGAGATTTTCGCGGAGGATCTGCCAAGGGGCTTCATCCTGCTCGAGGATCTGGGCGAAGAGCAGTTCTTCGCCGTCTTGGGCACGGCGCCCGGTGCTTATGACGAGCCTCTCATGTACCAGGCCGCGACCGACGTTCTGGGATCGCTGCATCGCCAGCCCATGCCCCGGCGGCTTGGCCCGGTCTCCATCGAACATTACGGTCAGGATCGTCTGATTTCCGAGGCCAGTCTGTTCCTGGACTGGCACTGGCCGGAACTGCAGGGCGTGTCTGATACGCCGCCTTACGACAGCTTCCGGCAGGCGTGGGAGGCGGTGCTTCCCGCCGCGGCCTATGATGCCGAACGGCTCGTCCAGCTGGACTATCATTCGCCGAACCTCATGTGGCTGCCGCAGCGCGACGGGCTGCAGCGTGTCGGCATTCTCGATTTTCAGGACGCCATGTGCGGCCCATCGAGCTATGATCTCGTGTCGCTGCTTCAGGATGCGCGGCGCGACGTTGCCGCAGGCATCGAGCCTGAGATGTTCGAGCGCTATCTGGCGGCGCGTCCCGACCTCGACCCCGAACGGTTCGCCGCCAGCTACGCGGTCATGGGTGCCCAGCGCGCCAGCCGGATTCTCGGCGTGTTCGTCCGCCTGTGGCGGCGGGACGAAAAGCCTCGATATCTCAGGCATATGCCCCGCCTGTGGCGGCATCTCGAAACGAATCTCTCCCACCCGGCCCTTGCGCCGCTAAGGGACTGGTTCGACCATCACGTGCCGCCGGACCGGCGAAGAGATTTTACGGAAGAGCTTGCATGACGGCAGCGCAGGAAACCCTGACCCTGAGACCGAGAATCGATGCGCAGGTCCCCGGGGCCGCCATGATCCTATCGGCCGGGCTCGGCCGCCGCATGCGCCCGCTCACGGCTACGCGGCCCAAACCCCTCATCCAGGTGCGGGGCCGTCCGCTCATCGACTACACCCTCGACTCGCTGGCCCGCTCCGGCGTGCAGCGCGCGGTGATCAACACCCACTATCTGGCTGACCAGGTCGAGGCGCATGTCGGACGGCGAAGAGCCGACATCGAGATTCGCCTGTCCGACGAACGCGCAGAACTTCTGGAAACGGGCGGCGGCACCAAGAAGGCGCTGGACCTGCTGGATGCCGATCCCTTCCTCGTAACCAACAGCGACAACATCCTTGTCGACGGTCCGACCGACAGCATCTCGCTTCTCGCGCAGCGCTGGAACCCCGAAGAGATGGACGCGCTCCTTCTCCTCGTCCCCTTGATGCGCGCGCATGGCTATGCAGGCCGCGGCGACTTTCGTCTCGACCGGGCCGGACGCATCACCAGGCGCAGCGGTCAGCGGATCGCGCCGTTCGTTTATTCCGGCACGCAGATCGTGAAACGAAGCGTTTTCGAGAACACGCCCGACGGCAAGTTCAGTTTCAACCTTATCTTCGACAGGCTGCTCGAGAAGGGCCGTCTGTTCGGCCTCGCACATCAGGGCGACTGGTATCATGTGGGTACGCCTGAGGCGGTACAGGCGACGGAACGACTTCTCAGCGATGAATGAAGCGTCCGGCGGTCCGGGCGCGGCGGGCGGACGCCCGCGCATCTTTACGGTCCCGCCGCATGGCGCCTTTGCGGACCGGCTTGTGGCCGGTCTGATGTCGGGTAGGGCGCTGCCCTTGCCGGGCGAGCTCGGATTGGCCCGCACGACGATCCTGCTGCCCAATCGCCGCGCCGTGCGCGCGGTTCGCGATGCGTTTGTCCGGCACAGTCGCGGCGCGTTGCTGCTCCCGCGGCTGGCAGTGCTGGGCGACCTAGACGGTGAGCTGATGCCGGGACTTCCGGCCGATGCCGCCGAGCTGGAAACGCCGCCGGCGATTTCCGACCTCGAACGGACCATGAGGCTCATGCCGCTTGTCGAGCGGTGGCAGCAGCGCACCGGACAGGCGCGCGCGAAGGTCGAGACCTGGCGCTATGCCCAAGCGCTGGGACGCGCGCTCGATCTCATCCAGCTATACGGCGCGCAGCCTGAGGATCTGTCCGGCGCCGTCGATGCCGACATGGCCGCGCATTGGCAGGCGACGGCCCGCTTTCTCGATATTGCCGTTGCAAGCTGGCCCGATCTGCTCCGCGCGGCCGGACTCAGCGACCGGGTCGAACATAGACAGGCGCTTCTCGGGCGTACGATCGAGGCATGGCGCGCATCCCCGCCGCAGACGCCGATTGTCGCTGCCGGGATCGCAAATGCGGACCCTGTGGCGGCGCGCCTTCTGGGAACGATAGCCCGTCTGCCCGCAGGAGCGGTAGTGCTGCCGGGTCTCGACCTCGATATGGCGCGGGAGGACTGGCGCGCGCTGGCGCCGCATGATTCGCATCCTCAGGTCCCGCTCAAGCTGCTTCTCGATGAGATGGACGCAGCGCGGGGGGAGGTCGATATCTGGCCTTCCGAGTCCGATCTCGATGGTCCGGCGGAACGATCGGACCTCATTGGGGCGGCGTTGTGCCGTCCCGATCGCACGGTAAGCTGGGGTGCGTCGCAGCTGCGCTCACCTGGCGGACTGACACGTGTCGAGTGCCGCACCCCGGCAGAAGAGGCAGCGGCAATCGCGCTTGCGATGCGGCGGGCTCTGGACACTCCCGGTAAGACGGCCGCGCTCGTTACGCCCGACCGGGCGCTTGCTCGCCGCGTTGCCGTGCAGATGCAGCGGTGGGGCGTGGAGGTCGATGATTCGGCCGGCGTGCCATTGTCGCTGACGCCGCCGGGCGCCTTCCTTCGGCTTGCACTGGAGGCTGCCCAGAGCGGCTTCGCGCCCGTGCCTCTCATGGCTCTCCTCAAACATCCCCTGGCGGGTCCGGGCGGCGAAGAACGGACCGAATGGCTGCGCAAGGTACGGCGCCTGGATCAATTCCTGCGCGGCGTGCGTCCTGCGCGCGGCCTGCAAGGCGTGCGCAACCGTATCACCACGTCCTTGGAGCGGACATATCCGTGCTATGAAGAGCTGGTCGGCTGGTGGAAGGGACTGGAGGGAATATTCCGCCCCGTCGCGGCGCTGTTTCAGCGTCGGCGAACGGGTGACGTGGCAGAGGCCGCCGGGGTTCTTTCCGCTTTGGTGCAGGCGTTGTCCGACGAGCGGTTCTGGCAGGGGCAGGCGGGACGCGCGGTCAGCGACCTTCTCGAAGAGCTCGAACGGCTGGGAACCGAGCAGTTGAGCGGGCGCGTCGGCGCGAGCGACCTACCCACTCTTGTCGACGCGATCGCTGCCGGGATCGCGGTTCGTCCCCTTTACGGACGCCACCCGCGCCTCGCCATTTACGGTTTGCTTGAGGCGCGCCTCCAGCGCGCCGACCTAATGATCCTTGGCGGGCTGAACGAGGGCGTCTGGCCGCCGGCCGATGCATTCGACCCGTGGTTGCCGCCAAAGGTTCGGACGGCGCTGGGCCTGCCGCCGACCGACCGGGCGCTTGCACTTTCTGCGCATGATTTCCAGCAGGCTCTTGGCGCGGCCGAAGTCCTGGTAACGCGCGCGGCGCGGGACGAGACCGCCCCTACCGTAGCCTCCCGCTTCTGGCTTCGTCTCGATGCCCTGCTGGGGAATGACTGGCCTGTGGACGAGGAGATCGCAGCCCTCGCCGCGAGCTTCGATGGCAGTGCAGAGCGCTGCGCCGCCGCGCGGCCCGCGCCGTCACCCCCCATGCAGGCCCGGCCGCGGCAGATCAGTGTCACGCAGGTCGAGACGCTCCGCGCCGACCCCTACCAGTTCTATGCGCGCGAACTGCTCGGCCTGAGGAAACTGGACGCGCTGGGGGAGGAAGCTGGGCCGGCCGAGCGGGGCACGATTGTTCATGATCTTCTGGAGCAGCTGTGTAGCGACGGCGGCCTTCACGATCCGCAGAGACGCAGCGAAGCGATCGCGACCGCGCTTAAGGGTTATTCGGACCATCCGCTCCTGCTCGCGCTGTGGGCGCCGCGGGTGGAGCGTATGCTCGGCTGGGCGGCGGACAGGATGCAGGAGCATGAAGACCGTGGCTGGCGCATCGCGGCGGTCGAACGCGCCGGTGAGATGGAGATCGGCGGTGTAACGCTGAAGGGAAAGGCCGATGTCATCTTCGACACCGGCGGGAGCTACGCGGTTGCCGACTACAAGACCGGACAGCCGCCCGCGCCCGGCCGGATCAGGGAGGGATATGCGGACCAGCTGGCGCTTCTTGCATGGATGGCTGAGGTCGGCGCCTTCCACGATCTCGATGCCAGGGAAGTTAGCGAAATCGCATATTGGAAACTGTCGGGCGGAGAGACCGAGGGGCAGATCATGTCCAGCGCCAATCCGCGAATTGCCGCCGACAATGTCTGGCGCGATCTTCCCGCCTATTTCGAGGAAGCGCGTGCGCGGTTCCGGCAGACCATGGCCCGCTGGCTGACCGGAGACGAGCCCTTCACGGCGCGTCTGCGTCCGGAATTCGCGCCATATAAGGACTATGAACAGCTTGCCCGCGTGCAGGAGTGGGAGGGCAACTCGCGTGGCTGAGCGGGGGCGCCTCATCGAACTTACCGAGGAGCAGAAACGCGCGGCAGAGCCCACCGTACATGCTTGGGTGTCGGCGTCCGCGGGTACAGGCAAGACGCAGGTTCTTTCGGCGCGAGTCCTGCGCCTGCTCCTGAACGGCGCTCGGCCGGAGGGCATTCTCGCCCTGACCTTCACGAAGGCCGCCGCAGCGGAGATGAAGAGCCGCATCTTCCGTGACCTGGGCCGATGGGTCACAGCCTCCGATGAGGAAATCGCTGCGGATTTGAATGCGATCGGCGAGCTTCCCGACGCCGAACTCTTGCGCCGCGCGCGGACCCTGTTCGCGGCAGCGCTGGAAGCGCGCGGTGGTCTGAAGGTGCAGACGCTGCACGCATTCGCCTCCTCTCTCCTTGCCGCCTTTCCCATCGAAGCCGAAATGACGCCGGGATACCAGACGCTCGACGACCGCTCCGGCGCGCAGCTGAAGGCTGAGGTGCTCGAGCGGGCGATCAGCGATGCCGCAAGCGGAGAGGATCGCGACTTTCTCGCCGATCTCGGCCGTCTCGCCGTTCGCCATGGTGATGCCCGTGCCGCCGATCTTCTCGGCTCGCTCCTCAGGGAACGGCGCCGGCTCGCGAGCTTTGGCAGCGATGCCGACATCGAAACCGAATTGCGCAGGATTCTGGGCATCCGCGCGGGCGACGTAAATGAAATCCTTCGGGCGGACATGCAGGCCAGCGGACTTGACGAAGCGCTTCGCGGCTATGCGGAAGCTCTGGAACGCTGGGACACGAAGTCAGGCAGGGCCCGGCTGCAACCGATTACGGCGTTTTTCGCGGCCGAAGGGCAAGAAGAGGCGCGCCGCCTGCGCGACCTGTTTCCGGCCTGCTTTACGGGGAAGTCTAAACGCTTCGCCTCGAACGCCAAGCTGGAACCGGAGCAGAGCCGTGCGGCTGACTGCCTGGAACAGCTTCGCGATACGGTCTGGCGGCTTGAAATCGCCGAGCTGGCGTCGCTGCATCTGCGCGTCGGTCGGCGCATGGCGGCGCTTTACGAACAGGCGAAGGCCCGTCGCGGGGCGGCCGATTTCGATGACCTGATTGCCGAGGCGGCAAGGCTTCTGACGCAAGTGCCCGGAGCGTGGGTGCTCTACAAGTTGGATCAGCGCCTCGATCATGTGCTGGTCGACGAGGGGCAGGACACGAACGCGGCGCAGTGGCGTATCGTCGAAGCGCTAACCGAGGAATTTTTCGCCGGACGGGGAGCCCGGGCGGAAGACATGGAGGAGGCAGAACTGCGTCACCGCACACAGTTCGCGGTGGGCGACTACAAACAGGCGATCTTCGGGTTTCAGGGAACCGATCCGGAAGAATTCCGCGCCGCCAGAGACCGTGCGCGCGAGCGCGCCGAGGCTGCCGAACAACATTTTGAACCCGTGCCGCTCAGCCGGTCGTTTCGCTCGGTGCCGGCGGTTCTCACCGTGGTCGACCGGGTGATCGCGCAAAAGGGGGCTGCCGCGTTCGGGATGGCGGGAACTGCCATTCCACCGCACGACCCGCATCGGAAAGGACAGGCGGGTGCCGTCACGCTGTGGCCGCGGCTGGGGACGGAGGAAAATCCTCTTTCTCAAGACGATGCCGACGGCAAGGAACGCGCGCTGGCCAGTCGGATCGCCGAGGAAGTGGGCGGCTGGCTGGACGAGCGGCGCTTTCTGCCCTCGCGGGGCAGGGCGGTCGAACCGCAGGATATCCTCATCCTCCTTCGCTCGCGCGGCGATCTGGTGCCCGAACTGGTTGCCGCTCTTCATGCGCGCGGCGTTCCGGTTGCAGGCGCGGACCGGCTACGCCTGACGGCACCGCTCGCGGTCAAGGACTGCCTGTCGCTGATCAAGTTCGCAATGCAGCCGGAGGACGACCTTTCCTTGGCGGAGCTGCTGGTGTCTCCCTTCCTCGGCTGGTCCCAGCAGCAGCTCTACGATCTCGCGCAGCCGCGCCCGCGCAATCGCCGTAACCGGCCCACCGAAAGTCTGTGGTTCTCGCTTCGCCATGCGTCCGGTCCGCATGCGGAAGAGGCGCGAGCCTGGCTTGGCGAGGTGCTGAGTATGGCCGACTATCGCCCGCCCTACGACTTCCTCGAAACGATCCTGTCAGGCCCGCTGCAGGGACGTTCGAAGCTGCTGCGGCGACTGGGGGAAGAGGCGCGCGATCCTCTGGAAGAGCTCTTATCGCAGGCGCTGGCTTACGAACGGCTTGCCGCGCCGTCGCTACAGGGCTTCCTCGACTGGCTCGCGGTCGCCGACGATATCGAGGTCAAGCGCGATCCGGACGCTCCGCAGGCGGCGGTTCGCATCATGACGGTTCACGGTGCGAAGGGGCTGCAGGCACCTGTGGTCATAATGGCTGACGCGGCGAAAGCCGCGGCGGGGCAGGGCGGCGGGGGAGTCGATGGCCTGCTGGCGGGGGAAGAGGAACCTCGCCTTCCCCTTTACGGTCTCCGCCGGGCCGAACTGCCGGAAAGGCTTGGCGATCTCCAGGCCGAGCGCGAGCGCAAGGATGCCGAGGAAAGCCTGCGCCTGCTCTATGTCGCCATGACGCGCGCCGAGGATTATCTCTTTGCCGGCGGCCTTGCTGGTAAAGGCAGTGACAGCTGGTGGCATGTGATGCAGGCCGCGCTTCTCGACTTGGAGCATGAAGAGGTGGAGGCGCCCCGGTGGGGCGGTCTTGCCCTGCGTTACCGCGAGGGCGAGATCGCGCTCGGGGGGCGAAAGGATGACACGCGGTCGCCCGGCGTTCCGGAGTTGCCAGACTGGGCGCGCACACCTGCCCCCGAAGAAGCGGCCCCGCCGAGGCCTCTGACCCCTTCGGAAGGGGAGGATGAGGACGGTCTGCCGCCTCCGGGCCCCGCACTTGAACGTGCGGCGGAACGCGGCCGCGTGCTTCACAAGCTGTTCGAGCGGCTTCCCGATTTGCCGCCCCAGTCCAGGCGCCAGGCTGCGGCGGCTTTCCTGGAGCGGCGCGCGGGGCGATCCGAGGTGGACGGTTTGGATCGCGAGGCGCTTCTTGGCGAGTTGTTCGCAGTCCTCGACGACCCTGCGCACTCTGAGCTGTTTTCCGGCGAAGCTCTTAGGGAGGCGCCTCTGACCGCGGTGGTGGAGGACCGGGTCATCGCGGGGACCGTCGACGTCATGCTGGTCGAGCCCCACCGGGTGCGGCTGGTGGACTTCAAGACCGACCGCAATGTTCCAGCCTCGCTTGCTGACGTGCGTGAGCGGCACAAGTCGCAGATGGACGCCTACCAGCGCGCGGCGGAAGCGATTTTTCCGGGGAGGCGGGTGGAGTGCGGACTCCTCTATACGGCGGGGCCGAGACTTCTCTGGTTGAACGAGTAGCCAGCCTTGCGCCTGGCACAGAAAGGCTTGCACTGGCGGGCCTTGTGTCGGTCCCTTGCCACCGCCATGTTTCGACCAAGCCGTTTTTCCCGGAAGGAGAGTATGTCATGGCGACGACCGCGATTACGCCGGAGAATTTCAACGCCGAGGTCAAGGAATCGGACAAGCCCGTCCTCATTGACTTCTGGGCACCCTGGTGCGGGCCGTGCCGCCAGATCGCTCCGGCGCTCGAGGAGTTGTCGGAGGAGATGCAGGATGTCCGCATCGCCAAGCTGAATACGGACGATCATCCCGACCTTGCGGCGGAATTCGGCATTCGCGGAATTCCCACCATGATCCTGTTCAAGAATGGCCAGCCTGCCTCGACGAAGGTGGGCGCGCAGCCGAAAAGCTCAATCAAGGACTGGCTCGAAGGCGAAATCGCCTAGCCGAAGTCTCGGTCCGCCGGGCGGTTCAGTCCACCGGCAGGATCGACTGGCCGATACGGGGAAGGTGCACGTGCACCTTCCCGACCCGCTCGTGGCTGCGCTCGACCGTGATGGAGCGGTCGTCGAGGCCGATAAGCGTGCCTACGACCCGGCCGGGATCGGGTCCCTCCGGGCCTACCGAGACTTTGTCACCGACCTGGAGGCCTGCGCCCGGCAGCACTGCGCAGTCGTGTAGCGGTTCCGACTTCTTGGCGAGGTCCAGTGCCTTGTCGGCGGTCCATTCCGTGGAACTGCCATGCCCGCCGGCGGCGATCCTGCTTGCCCACTGCGCAACGCGGTCACCGTAATCGGCCGGCTTTCCGCCCCGCATCTCCTGGAACCAGACCAGCATATAGAGTGCCAGATCGGCATGACCGGGCGCCTCGCCGCCGATGAAGGTTCGGCCGTCCGAAAGGATTTCCTCCAGCAAGGTCATCGCCGCTGCGAACTGCTGCTGCAGGTGCGGCACCATCGGCAGGAACTGCTCCTTCTTCATTCCGAAACGGCCCTCGCGGTCCTTCCAGAACTCCTCCGGCAGCATATCCTTCGCCGGTCCGAGCGCGGCGCCGACAGCGGGGGTGAAAACCGGCCCTCCGGCCCATAGCGCCAAAGCTCTGCCAGCGAGTCCCAGCGGCTGCGGGTAGAGGCTGGGGCTGGGCGCGTGATCTTCCAGCGCGTCCATGATCGCGGCGGTGTCGCAATAGATGTCGGCGTCAATCTGCAGGACCGGCACGCGGGCGTAGCCACCGGTCAGGATCTCGAGGTCCGGTTTCGGCAGGATGTTCGGCACGACGACCGATTTCCAGGGCAGGCGCTTCAGTCCCAAAGCTAGTCGCACCATCTCTCCGAAGGGAGACTGCGGGTAGTGATGGAGGACGATGTCGCTCATGCTTTGGGCCCCTCGCTGGCTTGCATCAGCTCTTTCCTTCGCGGGGCACCGTCGGCTTGGCAACCGGTGTCGGCCCGGCCTCTCAACTCCGGTAGTCTGCGTTGATCGAGATGTATCCATGGGTGAGATCGCACGTCCAGACCGTCGCGCGGCCGTCGCCCAAGCCCAGGTCGACCTCGATCAGGATATCTGTCTCTTTCAGGTGACGGGCGACGGGCGCTTCGTCATAGCCGTCCACCCGGGCGCCGTCCTTGGCGACCTCGATCCCGCCGAAGCGAATCGACAGGCGGTCGCGATCGGCTGGTTCGCCTGCCTTCCCCACGGCCATGACCACCCGCCCCCAGTTCGCGTCCTCGCCCGCGATGGCAGTTTTGACGAGCGGCGAGTTTGCGACGGAAAGGGCAATGCGGTGGGCGCTCTCGTCGCTCTCGGCGCCCGTGACATGCAGCGTGATGAACTTGCTGGCGCCTTCGCCGTCGCGCACGATCAGCTTGGCGAGGTCGGTGCAAACCTGTTCGATTGCGGCGTAAAGCGCGTCCGCCCCTGGATCGCCCCATCCAATAAGCTTCGGCCCGTCGGCCGCCCCCGTGGCGAACAGCAGGCACGTATCGCTCGTAGAGGTGTCCCCGTCGACGGTAATGCAGTTGAAGCTCTTGGCGTTGGCGGCGCTCAGCATCTCCTGCAAGAAGGCGCGGTCGACATTCGCGTCCGTGAACAGGAAGGCAAGCATGGTCGCCATGTCCGGCGCGATCATGCCGCTGCCCTTGGCGATCCCGGTCACCGAGACAGTTTCATCGCCGACGACTGCCTGCGTAGAGGCCACCTTCGGAAAAGTGTCCGTCGTGCCGATCGTCCGCGCCGCGGCGGTCCAGTCCTGCTCGCGCCCCAGGCGGGAAACGGCTTCGTCCAGGACGGCCACGCCTTTCTCTGCCGGCAGCGGTTCGCCGATGACCCCGGTTGCTGCCACGAACACGCCGCGCGTCGTTCCGGTCGCCGTCGTCACCGCGTCCGACAGCGTCGTCATCGCTGCCGCGCCCTTGCCGCCGGTGAAGGCGTTTGAATTTCCGGCCGACACGACCAAGGCGCCGGCCGACGAGTCCTGTGACAGGAGGTGGCGGCAGCGCTCGACCTCGGGAGACGCACAGGCGGACCGGGTCAGTACGCCGGCAGTCTCGGCTCCCTGGGGAAAGCGGGCCAGGAGAAGGTCGGTCCGCTGCGCGTATTTATACCCGGCCTCGGCTGCGGCCAGTTCAACTCCGGCAATCTCATGCGCCACGTTCACGTCCATCTTCCGATATATTAGCGACAATATGCCCCCTTGTCGGAGCGAGCGGCGACCATGACCTGACCTTCTCGTCCCGACCGAACCTTTTCATGCCGCTTTCGTTACAGCTTCTTAACGGTTCAGACACCCATTCCTGTTATCACCTTCTTCTTCGGGGAGTTGGCAATTTTCGATCACCAGACAGATGACGCCGGGGATACTCCCGACAACGGACCTGCGCGCGTTCCGTATGATCGGGATAGCGTAGCGGAGCTGCGCGCGCGGGTTCGCGAGCTTGAAGCGCGGAATGACCAGCTGCTGCTCACTTTGGAAAAGACCCATCTCGGTCTTTGGCGCTGGTGTCCACAGACAGGTGAGAAATGGGTATCCCCGGCAGCGTTCCGCATGTTGGGCTATAGCGATTCCAGCGAAGCCGACCTGTCCGACCTGAAGGCCTATTTCGTCGATGAGGGCGAGTGGCGCGGTTACCGGCACATGGTCGCCCGGTGCCTGCGCGGTGAAATCGACATGGGGCAGCATGAACATCGCCTGCGTCACCGCGACGGGCAGGTGTTGTGGACCGTGGAGCGTATTGCAGTCCTCGAACGCGGCGCGGACGGTCGCGCCACCATGGTGTGCGGTGCCCGTGCCGATATCTCCGACCGGCTGGAGGAGGAGCGCACCTATCGCTGGCTGGCCATGCACGATCCGCTGACCAGCCTTCCCAACCGCCGCGCCTTTCAGGAGTCGCTTGAGAACCAGTTCGGCCTTGGCGGTCAGAAAGACCGGACCATCGGGCTGGTTTTCGTCGATCTGGATCATCTGAAGGCGATCAACGATGCCGACGGGCATGCGGTTGGGGACAGTGCGCTGCGCACGGTTGCCCGCGCGCTCGAAGCGGCCTGTCATCCACCCATGACTGCGGCACGCATCGGCGGCGACGAATTTGCCGTGCTGCTGCCCGGGGTGACCGCTGACGAACTCGATGAATTCGCAAGCGACCTTGCGAGCGCTGCGAACGAGGTTTCCGTCAGCGTCGGCGGCGCTCTGTTTCCCCGCGATGCAGTTGACCAGCCCTCGCTGGAGAAGGCGGCTGACGCGGCGCTCTACCGGGCGAAGGAGTCGGGCCGAGGCCGGGCCGTCACGACCATCGGCTGAGCGCGCACCGCAGGCGAACAGCCTTCCTCGACGCGGCGCCGGGCCGGTTCATTGACCCGTAGTGCGGCGCTACCTATGTCGCGAAAATGTTATCGCGGCGGGGCATTCGGCCCCCGATATGCCGCGCCTCGACGATAGGGAAGTCTATGTTCGGTCTCAACGCGTTCGCGAAGCGTATCTTCGGGTCATCGAACGACAGGTACGTCGCCTCGCTGGGCGGCACGGTTCGCCGGATCAACGAACTGGAACCGGAGATTGAGGCACTTTCGAACGATCAGTTGACCGCCAAGACGGCCGAGTTCCGTAGCCGCCTCGACCAGGGTGAGAAGCTCGACGACCTTCTGCCCGAAGCCTTCGCAGTCGTTCGCGAAGGGTCGAAGCGCGTTCTCGGCATGCGCCACTTCGATGTCCAGATGGTCGGCGGCATCGTGCTCCATCGCGGCGAAATCGCCGAGATGCGGACAGGTGAGGGTAAGACGCTCGTTGCCACTCTTGCCGTCTATCTGAACGCGCTGGCGGGCAAGGGCGTTCATGTGGTCACGGTGAACGACTATCTGGCGCGCCGCGACGCGGAATGGATGGGCCAGCTCTACCAGTTCCTCGGCATGTCTGTTGGCGCCATCGTTCCCGACCTGCCGGAGGAACAGCGCCGCCGCGCCTATGCCGCCGACATCACCTACGGCACGAACAACGAATTCGGCTTCGACTATCTGCGCGACAATATGAAATATTCGCGCTCGTCGATGGTGCAGCGCCCCTTCCACTTTGCCGTGGTCGACGAGGTGGACTCGGTCCTCATCGACGAGGCGCGCACACCGCTGATCATTTCCGGGCCGACCGAGGATAAGTCCGAACTATATGTCTCCGTCGACAAGCTGGTGAAGCAGCTCGGCGAGGACGATTATGAACTCGACGAGAAGCAGCGCTCTATCGGGCTGACCGAGGACGGGACCGAGCGCGTCGAGCGCCTTCTGGAGGAGGCCGGCCTGCTCGTCGGTTCGAACCTCTACGACATCGAGAATACGCAGGTCGTGCACCACACGAACCAGGCCCTGCGCGCCGTGAAGATGTTCAAGAAGGACAAGGATTACATCGTCAAGGACGGCAAGATCGTCATCATCGACGAGTTCACCGGCCGCATGATGGAGGGGCGTCGCTGGTCCGACGGCCTGCACCAGGCTGTCGAGGCCAAGGAAAGCGTCGACATCAAGCCCGAGAACCAGACTTTGGCGTCGATCACCTTCCAGAATTTCTTCCGTATGTACCCCAAGCTTGCCGGTATGACGGGGACGGCCGCGACCGAGGCTGCGGAATTCTACGATATCTACAAGCTGAACACGGTGGAGATTCCCACCAACCTGCCGATCGCGCGCATCGACGAGGACGATCAGTTCTTCAAAAATGCCGATGACAAGTTCAAGGCGATCGTCGGCGCCATTCGCGATGCCTCGACTGCCGGTCAGCCGGTCCTGGTTGGCACGACTTCGATCGAGAAATCGGAAATGCTGTCTGCCTTTCTGAAGAAGGAAGGCGTCGAGCACAGCGTCCTCAACGCCCGTTTTCACGAGCAGGAAGCGCATATCGTCGCCCAGGCAGGTCGCCTCGGCGCCGTCACCATCGCCACCAACATGGCCGGTCGCGGAACCGACATCCAGCTTGGCGGCAATGTTGATTTCCGTGTCGCCGACGAACTTGCGGGAATGGAGGACGGGCCGGAGAAGCAGCAGGAAATCGCGCGCATCGAGAAGGAGGTCGAGGCCGAACGCCAGGCCGTGATCGACGCGGGAGGCCTGTTCGTACTTGGTACGGAACGCCATGAAAGTCGCCGCATCGACAACCAGCTGCGCGGCCGCTCGGGCCGGCAGGGCGATCCGGGCCTCTCGCGTTTCTTCCTGTCGCTCGACGACGACCTGCTGCGCATCTTCGGGCAGCAGAACCTCCTCAACAAGATGATGCACAGCTCGCTCGAGGAAGGCGAGGCCATCGAGCATCCCTGGATCTCGAAAGCGATCGAGACGGCGCAGAAGAAGGTGGAGGCGCGCAACTACGACCAGCGCAAACACCTGCTCCAGTTCGACGATGTCATGAACGACCAGCGCAAGGTGATTTACGAGCAGCGCGAAGAGGTGATGGACTCCGCGAAGGTCAATGACGTCGTGGAGGAAATGCGCGACGAGACCATTCACGAACTCGTGCTGACTTACGCCCCCGCCGGTGCCTATCCCGAGCAGTGGGACGTCGAGGGCCTGAAGGAAGAGGCTGCCCGCGTGACCGGCCATGAATTCCCGGTCGACGACTGGCTGCAGGAGGAGGCGGTCGATCAGGAGATCTTTACAAGCCGCATGATCGAAGCCGTTGCGGCCGATATCGAGGCGAAGGCTGCGAAGCTGGAAGACGGGCGCTGGTTCGAGCTGGAGAAGAATATCCTCCTCCAGTCGATCGACTTCCGCTGGAAGGAGCACCTGGCGACGCTGGACGCCCTTCGCTCGTCCATCGGCCTGCGCGCCTATGCGAACCAGAAACCGCTCAACGAATATACCAAAGAGGCCTTTGCCCTATTCGAGGCGATGCTCGGCACGATTCGCGAAGACGTGACGCGTACGCTTGCCACCCTGCGGGTTCGGGATCCCGAAGCGGAGGCCGTTCCGGAGCCGTCGGCACCTCCCCCTTCCGACATGACGACCACCCATATCGATCCGTTCACGGGCGAGGACGACAGCCATCCGCGCGCACCGCGCCCTGGCCCACGGCAGCAGTCGCTGCCGCCGCTCCCGGAAGGGGCGGGGCCGGTCTCGCGCAATGCGCCGTGCCCCTGCGGCTCGGGCCGTAAGTACAAGCACTGCCACGGCGCGGTTTCCTGATCGCCGGGCGGCCCCGCTGGCCGCGCGAACGGGGCCTGCTCGCGCCCGAATCCATGTTGACCGCCTGCGGAGGCGTCACTATATGCGCCGCCTAATGCTCGCGGACAGGTGGTAGGCGATCGCCCTAAACGCTGTCCGGTGGCGAGGCGATGGACTGGCAAGAGGCCAGCGAATTCGCAGGGTTACATAGTTTTGGGTCAGGTCCGGGCAGGGGCCGCACGAAAGCGCACCTGCAGGGTCTGACTATTGTCGTTCGCGCCGGATGCCGGGGCGGGCGTGCATTTGAATTGGAAATGAAGAAGGCGATAGCGACCGATGCCGACGATTAACCAGCTGGTGCGCAAGGGGCGTGAGCCGCAGAAGGCCCGCAACAAGGTTCCCGCGCTCGAGGCGAACCCGCAGAAGCGCGGCGTGTGCACGCGCGTCTACACGACGACCCCGAAGAAGCCGAACTCGGCGCTTCGTAAGGTTGCGAAGATTCGTCTGACCAATGGCTTTGAGGTCATCGGCTACATCCCGGGTGAGGGGCATAACCTCCAGGAGCACTCCGTGGTCCTGATCCGCGGCGGCCGCGTGAAGGATCTTCCCGGCGTTCGCTATCACATCCTTCGCGGCGTGCTCGACACCCAGGGCGTCGCCGACCGCAAGCAGAGCCGTTCCAAGTACGGCACCAAGAAGCCCAAATAACATCAGCCAGAGTAAGCGCCGGACAGGTTCCGGGTAAGCTGAAGATCAATAAGGAAGTTTTGTAATGGCTCGTCGTCGCCGTCCGGAAAAGCGCGAAATCCTTCCCGATCCCCGTTTCGGGGACACCGTCCTGACGAAGTTCATGAACCTCGTCATGTATCAGGGCAAGAAGTCCACCGCCGAGCGTATCGTCTACGGCGCCCTCGATACGATCGAAGGCAAGATGAAGACCGATCCGCTGAACGTCTTTCATGAGGCGCTCAACAATGTGAAGCCGGCCGTCGAGGTCCGCAGCCGCCGTGTCGGCGGCGCGACCTACCAGGTCCCGGTCGAGGTTCGCCCCGATCGCGCTCAGGCGCTTGCCATTCGCTGGCTGATCGCTGCGGCGCGTTCGCGCCCCGAGAACACCATGTCTGCGCGCCTGTCCGGCGAGCTGATGGATGCCAGCCAGAACCGCGGCAACGCGGTCAAGAAGCGCGAGGACGCGCACCGTATGGCAGAGGCGAACCGCGCCTTCTCCCACTACCGCTGGTAGCAACGAATATATGCCCGCATCCGTTGGGTGCGGGATCCTAACTTCAAGGCAGGAACCAAAATGGCCCGCGATTATCCGATCGAAAAATACCGCAACATCGGTATCATGGCGCATATCGACGCCGGTAAGACGACGACGACCGAGCGGATTCTCTACTACACCGGCAAGTCCTACAAGATCGGCGAGGTGCATGACGGTGCCGCGACGATGGACTGGATGGAGCAGGAGCAGGAGCGCGGCATCACCATTACGTCGGCGGCAACGACGACGTTCTGGACTGCCGAAGATCACACGATGGATCCGATGTCCGACCCCGAGGCGCTGCGCGCCAATACGGAGAAGCACCGGATCAACATCATCGACACGCCCGGCCACGTCGATTTCACCATCGAGGTCGAGCGCTCGCTGCGCGTCCTCGACGGTGCGGTAGCCGTTTTCGACGGCGTCGCCGGTGTCGAGCCGCAGTCCGAGACCGTGTGGCGGCAGGCCGACAAGTACGGCGTTCCGCGGATGTGCTTCATCAACAAGCTCGATCGCACGGGCGCTGATTTCTATTACTGCGTCGACAGCATCGTCGAACGCCTGGGTGCGACCCCGCTCGTTCTCTATCTCCCGATCGGTGCCGAAAGCGATCTGCAGGGCGTCGTCGACCTCGTCGGCAACCGCGGCATCGTCTGGGAAAATGATGGCCTCGGCGCCACCTACAAGCATGTCCCGATTCCCGACGACATGAAGGAAAAGGCCGCTGAGTATCGCGAGAAGCTCATCGAGCTCGCCGTCGAGCAGGACGACGAGGTCATGGAAGCCTATCTCGAGGGTAACGAGCCGGATCTTCCCACGCTGAAGAAGCTTATTCGCAAGGGAACGATGGCCCGTGCGTTCGTGCCCGTGCTTTGCGGTTCGGCCTTCAAGAACAAGGGCGTGCAGCCGCTGCTCGACGCCGTTGTCGACTATATGCCGGCACCGACCGACGTTGCGGCGATTAAGGGCATCAAGCCCGGCACGGAAGACGACGAGGAGCCGGTCACCGATACGCGTCCTTCGTCCGACGACGAGCCGTTCTCCGCGCTTGCGTTCAAGATCATGTCCGACCCCTTCGTCGGCACGCTGACCTTCGCCCGTATCTATTCGGGCAAGCTCGAGGCCTCTTCGCAGGTACTCAACACCGTGAAGGACAAGAAGGAAAAGATCGGCCGCATGCTGCTCATGCATGCGAACGACCGTGAGGACATCAAGGAAGCCTTTGCCGGCGACATCGTTGCTCTGGTCGGCCTGAAGGACGTGACGACTGGCGATACGCTGTGCTCGCCGTCAAAGCCGATCATCCTCGAGCGCATGGAATTTCCGGATCCGGTTATCTCCGTCGCTGTCGAGCCGAAGACAAAGGCCGACCAGGAAAAGATGGGCATCGCGCTCAACCGGCTTGCGCAGGAGGACCCGTCCTTCCGCGTCCAGTCCGACGAGGAAAGCGGCCAGACCATCATTAAGGGCATGGGCGAGCTTCACCTCGACATCATCGTCGATCGCATGAAGCGCGAGTTCAAGGTCGAGGCGAATGTCGGCGCGCCGCAGGTCGCCTACCGCGAGAGCCTGAAGCGCGAAGTGAACATCGACTACACCCACAAGAAGCAGTCGGGTGGTTCGGGTCAGTTCGGTCGCGTTAAGATGACCGTGGCCCCCGGCGAGCGTGGCACGGGCGTCGAGTTCATCGACGAGATCAAGGGCGGCAATATTCCGCGTGAATATATCCCCTCCGTCGAGAAGGGCATCCGTGAAGTCGCCGAGTCCGGTGCGCTGATCGGCTTCCCGATCATCGATTTCCAGGTTCGCCTGACCGACGGTGCGTATCACGACGTCGACTCCTCCGCGATGGCGTTCGAGATCACCGGTCGCGGCGCGATGCGCGAAGCCGCCGAGAAGGCGGGCATCAAGTTGCTCGAGCCGATGATGGAAGTGGAAGTCACGACGCCCGAGGAATTCATGGGTGACGTGATCGGCGACCTCAACAGCCGCCGCGGCCAGATTCAGGGCACCGAAGCCCGCGGCGTCGCGCAGGTGGTTGAAGCGATGGTCCCGCTTGCCAACATGTTCGGATATGTGAACCAGCTGCGTTCGATGACGCAGGGCCGTGCACAATATTCGATGCAGTTCAGTCACTATGAGGAAGTGCCTCAGAATGTGGCCGATGAAGTGAAGGCGAAACTGGCTTAACAGCGCCTCCTGAAAGACGAGTATAACCTTAGGAAAAGCAGAGGGTTAGAGAATGGCTAAGGAAAAATTCGAGCGCAGTAAGCCGCACGTCAACGTCGGCACGATCGGTCACGTTGACCATGGCAAGACGACGCTGACGGCGGCGATCACGAAGGTGCTCGCGGAAGTTTATGGCGGTGCGGCCGTCGACTTCGCGAACATCGACAAGGCGCCTGAAGAGCGCGAGCGCGGCATCACCATTTCGACGGCTCACGTCGAGTATGAGACCGACCAGCGCCACTATGCGCACGTCGATTGCCCGGGCCACGCCGACTATGTGAAGAACATGATCACCGGTGCCGCCCAGATGGACGGCGCGATCCTGGTTGTGAACGCTGCTGACGGCCCCATGCCGCAGACGCGTGAGCACATCCTTCTCGCCAAGCAGGTCAACGTGCCGGCAATGGTGGTTTTCCTCAACAAGGTCGACCAGGTCGACGACGAGGAACTGCTTGAGCTGGTCGAGCTGGAAGTTCGCGAACTTCTGTCCGAATATGACTTCCCGGGCGACGATATCCCGATCATTTCCGGCTCGGCTCTCGCCGCGCTCGAAGGTCGCGACGACAATATCGGCAAGGAAAAGGTCATCGAGCTGATGAAGGCCGTGGATGAGTTCATCCCGCAGCCCGAGCGTCCGCTGGACCAGCCCTTCCTGATGCCGATCGAGGACGTGTTCTCGATCTCCGGTCGCGGTACGGTTGTCACCGGCCGTGTCGAGCAGGGCGTCGTCAATGTCGGCGACGAAGTCGAGATCGTCGGGATCAAGGACACCACCAAGACGACCGTCACGGGCGTCGAGATGTTCCGCAAGCTGCTCGATCGCGGCGAAGCCGGCGACAACATCGGTGCGCTGCTGCGCGGTACGAAGCGCGAGGACGTGGAACGCGGCCAGGTGCTTTGCAAGCCGGGCTCGATCACGCCGCACACCGAGTTCAGTGCCGAGGTCTATGTCCTGTCGAAGGACGAGGGCGGCCGTCACACGCCGTTCTTCGCGAACTACCGTCCGCAGTTCTATTTCCGCACGACCGACGTTACCGGCGAAGTGGTCTTGCCTGATGGCACGGAAATGGTTATGCCCGGCGACAACGTGAACCTTGGTGTGAAGCTGATTGCGCCGATCGCCATGGATTCGGGTCAGCGCTTCACCATTCGCGAGGGCGGCCGTACGGTCGGCGCGGGTGTTGTGTCTGAGATCACGAAGTAAGAATTAAAACGTTGAAGCGGGCCGGTCCGATGCCCCGAGCATCCGGACCGGCCCGGTTCTTTTTGTTTGAGGGTTTGAGGCACTAGGTATGGAAACGCAGAACATCCGCATCCGCCTGAAGGCATTCGACCACCGCGTGCTCGATCAGGCAACGGGCGAGATCGCCGATACGGCGAAGCGCACGGGTGCGATGGTGCGCGGTCCTATCCCGATGCCGACGAAGATCGAGAAGTTCACGGTCAACCGCGGCCCGCATATCGACAAGAAGTCGCGCGAGCAGTTCGAGATGCGCACGCACAAGCGTCTTCTCGATATTGTGCAGCCGACGCCGCAGACGGTGGACGCGCTGATGAAGCTCGACCTGTCGGCCGGTGTCGACGTCGAGATCAAGCTGGGCGCCTGAGGCGCTCGCTAGAGTTTCGCCGCTGCCCGCAACGGTAGCGGCACAAGGGTGGGCCGGGCCTCGACCGGCACGAACATAAAGTCGCACGCCCCCGAGTTACGGCAAGGGGGCCTCTGTTAGGAAAGGAACGGATCATGCGTACCGGCGTGATCGCGAAGAAGATGGGTATGACCCGCCTGTTCCAGGACGACGGCCAGCATGTGCCCGTCACGGTCCTGGCCCTGGACGGATGTCAGGTCATTTCGCAGCGTACGTCCGAGCGTGACGGTTATACCGCCGTGCAGCTCGGTGCAGGCAGCCGCAAGGCCAAGAACGTGAAGAAGCCGCAGCGCGGCCATTTCGGCAAGGCCGAGGTGGAACCGAAGGCGCGCGTGGCCGAATTCCGTGTGTCCGACGACGCTCTCGTCGATGTCGGCGCGGAAATCGGCGCGGATCACTTTGCGCAGGGTCAGAAGGTCGATGTGACCGGCACCACGCAGGGTAAGGGCTTTGCCGGCGCCATGAAGCGCTGGGGTTTCGGCGGTCTGCGCGCCTCGCACGGCGTGTCGATCAGCCACCGCTCGCACGGCTCGACTGGCCAGTGCCAGGACCCGGGCAAGGTGTTCAAGGGCAAGAAGATGGCGGGTCACATGGGTGCCCGCAATCGCACTCAGCAGAACCTCGAAGTCGTCCAGATCGACACCGATCGCGGCCTTCTGTTCGTCAAGGGCTCGGTCCCGGGGCACAAGGGCGGCTGGCTGCTCGTCAAGGACGCCGTGAAGAAGAAGCATTCCGCCGACCTGCCGTTCCCGGCTGCGGTGAAGGGTGCGAACGACACTGCTCCGGCCGCTGAGGCCGAGAGCGCGGAGGCGTAAGGTCATGAAGGTCAAGATGCAGACCCTGGAGGGTAAGGCCTCCGGCGATATCGAACTGCCGGAAGCGATTTTCGGCCTCGAGGCGCGTGCGGACATCCTGCACCGCGTGGTGACCTGGCAGCTTGCCAACCGGCGCGGCGTTGCCCGCCCGGCGCGCGAGCGGTCCGACGTGGCGCGTACGGGCAAGAAGTTCGGTCGCCAGAAGGGATCCGGCGGCGCTCGTCACGGTGATCGCGGTGCGCCGATCTTTGTCGGCGGCGGTAAGGCTCATGGTCCGCGCAAGCGCACCTTCGAGCAGAGCCTGAACAAGAAGGTTCGCGCGCTCGGCCTGAAGACCGCGCTCAGCGTGAAGGCTGCCGAAGGCAAGCTGGTCGTGCTGAAGGATCTCGAGCTGAAGGACGCGAAGACGAAGGCCGTTCTGGCGTCGCTTGGCAAGCTCGGCATCGAGAAGGCGCTGTTCATCGACGGCGACAAGCCCGAGGCGTTCGGCAAGGCCATCCGGAACCTGCCGCACCTCGACGTGCTGCCGTCTGCCGGTGCGAACGTCTACGACATTCTCAACCACGACACGCTCGTCCTCACCGAGGCGGCGGTCGCAAAGCTGGAGGCGCGCTTCAATGGCTGACACGAAGCAGGCGGCGCTGTCGCACTACGACATCATCCGCGCGCCGATCATCACCGAGAAGTCGACCATGGTGTCCGAGCACAACCAGGTCGTCTTCGAAGTCGCCAAGGGTGCGACGAAGCCTGAGATCAAGGCCGCCGTCGAAGCGCTGTTCGACGTGAAGGTGACCGGGGTGAACACCCTGATCTCTAAGGGCAAGACCAAGCGGTGGAAGGGTCGCCCCTATCGCCGCACGGACGTCAAGAAGGCGATCATCACGCTGGCCGAAGGCGAGATGATCGACGTGACGAGCGGAGTTAACTGATGGCACTGAAGCAATATCGCCCGTCGAGCCCGGCCCGTCGCGGCCTGGTGCTTGTCGACCGGTCGCACCTGCACAAGGGTGGCCCGGTCAAGGCGCTGACCGAAGGTCTCACGAAGACCGGCGGCCGTAACAATACGGGTCGCATCACGTCGCGCGGCATGTCCGGCGGTCACAAGCGCAAGTATCGCGTGATCGACTTCAAGCGCCGTAAATGGGATGTCGAGGGCACGGTCGAGCGGCTGGAATATGATCCCAACCGTACGGCTTTCATCGCGCTCGTCGCTTACGCAGATGGTGAGCAGGCCTATGTCCTTGCGCCGCAGCGGCTGCAGGTTGGCGACAAGATCGTGGCCGGCAAGAAGGTCGACGTGAAGCCTGGCAATGCGATGCAGACCAGCCAGATGCCGGTCGGCACGATCATTCACAATGTCGAGCTGAAGCCCGGCAAGGGCGGCCAGCTGGCGCGTTCTGCAGGGACGTACGCCCAGGTGGTCGGCAAGGATCGCGGCCTGACGATCATTCGTCTGGGCTCTGGCGAGACGCGCTACATTCGCGGTGAGTGCATGGCGACGGTCGGTGCGGTGTCGAACCCCGACAACGCCAACCAGAACCTGGCGAAGGCCGGCCGCAATCGCTGGCGCGGCAAGAAGCCGCTGACCCGCGGTGTTGCGAAGAACCCGATCGATCACCCGCACGGTGGTGGTGAGGGCCGCACGTCGGGTGGCCGTCATCCGGTCACGCCGTGGGGCAAGCCGACGAAGGGCGCGAAGACTCGCGACCCGAAGAAGGCGTCGAACAAGATGATCATCCGCTCGCGTCACGCGAAGCGCAAGGGGCGGTAAGGACTAGGCATGGCACGCTCACTGAAAAAGGGTCCGTTCGTGGACCTTCACCTTCTGAAGAAGGCCGAGGACATGCAGGACGCGTCGAAGAAGTCGCCGATCAAGACCTGGTCGCGCCGCTCGACGATCCTGCCGCAGTTCGTGGGTCTCACCTTCAACGTGTACAACGGCCGGAAATTCATTCCGGTCTCCGTCAACGAAGACATGGTCGGCATGAAGCTGGGCGAGTTCTCTCCCACGCGCACCTATCTCGGCCATGGCGCTGACAAGAAGGCGAAGCGCTAATGGGCAAGGCAACCAATCCCCGCCGGGTCGGTGAGCGCGAGGCGCTTGCGACCGCAACGGCCGTGCGCGGCAGCCCGTACAAGCTCAACCTGGTTGCGGGTCTTATCCGCGGCAAGAAGGTCGACGAGGCGCTGAGCATTCTGAAGTTCTCCGAGAAGGCGATGGCCGAGCCGGTGTCGAAAGTTCTCGCAAGCGCCATTGCGAATGCCGAGAACAATCACAATCTGGACGTCGACGCGCTGGTCGTCAGTGAGGCTTCCGTTGGCAAGTCGATCACGACGAAGCGCTGGAAAGCGCGTGCCCGTGGCCGCGCCAGCCGGATCACGAAACCCTTCAGCCGCATCCGCATCGTGGTGCGCGAGACGGACGAGGACTAGAGATATGGGTCACAAAAGCTCCCCCGTCGGCCTGCGCCTGCAGATCAACCGCACCTGGGACAGCCGCTGGTTCGCCGACGGCGATGCCTATGCGAAGCAGCTGGTCGAGGATCTGAAGATCCGCAACCACATCATGAAGACGGTGCCGCAGGCGGCGATCTCCAAGGTGGTTATCGAGCGTCCGGCGAAGCTCTGCCGCGTCAGCGTCTATGCCGCGCGCCCGGGCGTGATCATCGGCAAGAAGGGCGCCGACATCGACAAGCTTCGCAAGAAGCTGACGGAGATGACGGACAGCGAAGTCTCGCTGAACATCGTCGAGATCCGCAAGCCGGAAGTCGACGCCCGCCTGGTGGCGCAGTCCGTCGCCGATCAGCTGGAGCGCCGGATCGCGTTCCGCCGCGCCATGAAGCGCGCCGTTCAGTCGGCGCTGCGTCTCGGCGCCGAGGGTATCAAGATTGTCTGCGGCGGCCGTCTCGGCGGCGCGGAGATCGCCCGCGTGGAATGGTACCGCGAAGGCCGTGTGCCGCTGCACACGCTGCGCGCGAACATCGACTATGCAGAGGCCGAGGCGCACACCGCCTATGGCGTTTGCGGCGTGAAGGTCTGGATCTTCAAGGGCGAGATCATGGAGCATGATCCCCTCGCCCAGGAGAAGGCCATGATGGACGCTCAGACATCGGGGGTCCGGCCGGCGCGGTAAGTCGAAAGACCATACCGCGGCTGCTGGCCTGATCGAGGACCTCTTTTCCTGTCAGAAGGCTAAATAAATGCTGCAACCGAAACGCACCAAGTACCGGAAGGCGCACAAGGGTCGTATCCATGGCAATGCCAAGGGCGGCACCTCGCTGAATTTCGGCTCGATCGGCCTTAAGGCGATGGAGCCCGAGCGGATCACTGCGCGCCAGATCGAAAGCGCGCGCCGCGCCATTACCCGTCACATCAAGCGCCAGGGGCGCTTGTGGATCCGCGTGTTCCCCGACGTGCCCGTCAGCTCCAAGCCTGCGGAAGTCCGCATGGGTAAGGGTAAGGGTTCGCCGGAATATTGGGCCGCGCGTGTGAAGCCGGGCCGCATTCTGTTCGAACTCGACGGTGTCAATCCCGCCCTCGCGACGGTCGCTTTCGAGCGCGCGGCGGCGAAGCTCCCCATTCGCACGAAGGTCGTGCGCCGCTGGGGTGAGGAGGTCTGAACATGGCGAAGATCGCAGATCTGAAATCGAAGAGCGACGACCAGCTCTCCGAAGAGCTGACGCAGCTGAAGAAGGAGCAGTTCAACCTGCGCTTCCAGTCGGCGACGGGTCAGCTCGAGAAACCGAGCCGCGTCCGCGAGGTGCGTCGTACCATCGCGCAGATCAGGACGCTGCAGAACGAGCGCAAGACCGCTCAGGCGGAAGGATAAGGACATGCCGAAGCGCATCATGGCCGGACCGGTTGTGTCCGACAAAACCGACAAGACCGTCACCGTTCTTATCGAGCGGAAGGTGAAGCACCCGCTGTACGGGAAGATCATCCGCCGGTCGAAGAAATATCATGCCCATGACGAGAACAACGAGTTCTCCGTCGGCGATGTCGTGCGCATCGAGGAATGCGCGCCGATTTCGAAGACGAAGTCGTGGAAGGTGATCGGGGCTGCCGGCAAGGGCGCGGACGTCGCGTCGATGCCGTCGGATGCCGAAGAGATCAACACCGAGACCCTGACTGAGGGGGAGGCCGCCTGATATGATCCAGATGCAGTCAAACCTCGAGGTCGCGGACAATTCGGGTGCGAAGCGCGTGCAGTGCATCAAGGTGCTGGGCGGATCGAAGCGCCGGTTCGCCGGCGTCGGCGACACCATCGTCGTGTCGGTCAAGGAAGCCCAGCCCCGCGGCCGCGTGAAGAAGGGCGACGTGCACCGCGCCGTCGTCGTTCGCACCGCGAAGGACATCCGCCGTCCCGATGGCAGCGTCATCCGCTTCGACACGAACGCGGCGGTGCTGATCAACAACAACAAGGAGCCGATCGGCACCCGTATCTTCGGGCCGGTCACGCGCGAACTGCGCGCCAAGGGTCTGATGAAGATCGTCAGCCTGGCGCCGGAGGTACTGTAACCATGGCATCCGCGAAGATCAGGAAGGGCGACCGCGTCGTCGTCCTCAGCGGCAAGGACAAGGGCAAGCACGGCGACGTGACCCAGGTTCTGCCGAAGGACGGAAAGGTCGTCGTGTCTGGCATCAACGTCATGACGCGCCACCGCAAGCCGAGCCAGGCGAACCCGCAGGGCGGGCTCGACCGCTTCGAGGCGCCTATCGCGCTGTCGAAGGTCGCGGTCGAGGACCCCAAGACGGGCAAGCCGACGCGCGTCGGCTTCGAGGTGCGCGACGGCAAGAAGGTCCGCGTGGCCAAGAAATCCGGTGAGGTGATCAATGGCTGACAACTACAAGCCGCGCCTTCAGTCTGTTTACGAGGACAAGGTCCGCGCCGCGCTGAAGGAAGAGTTCGGCTATTCGAACGACATGCAGATCCCGAGGATCGAGAAGATCGTCCTCAACATGGGCGTCGGCAAGGCGGTCGACGACAAGAAGCATCTGAACAATGCGGTTACCGAGATGACGGCGATCGCGGGTCAGAAGCCAGTCGTGACCAAGGCGAAGAAGTCGATTGCCGGCTTCAAGCTGCGCGAGGGCAATCCCATCGGTGTGAAGGTCACGCTTCGTGGCCAGCGCATGTGGGAATTTCTCGACCGCCTGATCAACATCGCGCTTCCGCGTGTCCGTGACTTTCAGGGTGTGAACCCGAAGTCGTTCGACGGTCGCGGCAACTATGCGATGGGCGTCAAGGAACAGATCGTGTTCCCCGAAATCAATTACGACCAGGTCGACGAAGTTCGCGGCATGGACGTGATCGTGACGACGACCGCCCAGACGGATGACGAGGGCCGTGCGCTGCTTCGCGCGCTGAACATGCCCTTCATCCGGTCCGAGGCCGAAGAAAAGCAGGCCGCCTGAGGCGGACGAAAGGAAGAAAGAACTTAAGTCATGGCGAAACTGAGTTCAGTCAACAAGAACGAGAAGCGCAAGCGTCTCGCGAAGAAATATGCGGGCAAATATGCCCGTCTGAAGGCGATTGCCGAAGACGAGACGAAGGATGACGAGGAGCGTTTCCTCGCCCGTCTCAAAATGGCGGAAATCCCTCGGAACGCAAACCCCACGCGCGTGCGGAACCGTTGCGAACTGACGGGCCGCAGCCGCGGTTATTACCGCCGGTTCGGTCTGTCGCGCATCATGCTTCGGGAGCTGGCCAATAAGGGCCTGATCCCGGGTGTCACGAAGTCGAGCTGGTAAGAGAAGGGAGACCGATCCATGTCTATGACTGATCCGGTTGCGGACCTGCTTACCCGCATCCGCAACGGCCAGCAGGCCAAGAAAGATTCGATCGTCACGCCGACGTCGAAGCTGCGCAAGAACCTTCTCTCCGTGCTGGAGCGTGAGGGCTATATCCGCGGCTTTTCCGATGAATCGGCGGAGGGCAACAAGGCCTTCACGCGCATTGAGCTGAAGTATTTCGAAGGTGAACCGGCGATCCGCTACATCCAGCGCGTCTCGAAGCCGGGTTTGCGCGTCTATTCGGGTGCGAAGGACCTTCCGAAGGTCCGCAACGGCCTGGGCATTACCATCGTTTCGACGCCCAAGGGCGTTCTGTCCGACGCTGAGGCGCAGGAACAGAATGTCGGCGGCGAAGTCCTCTGCCAGGTCTTCTAAGGAGAGCGCGAGAATGTCACGTATTGGAAAAAGGCCGGTCGCGCTGCCTGAGAAGGTGTCGGCGGCAATCGACAGCGGCACGCTGACGGTGAAGGGTCCGAAGGGCGAGCTGTCCATGCCGCTCCGCGACGAGATCGACTACAAGATCGACGACGGTGAAATTTCCGTCACGCCGCAGAAGAAGGCGGGCCGCCCGTTCTGGGGCATGCAGCGTACGCTGGTGCAGAACCTGGTCACGGGTGTGACCGAAGGCTTCACGAAGACGCTCGAGATTTCCGGCGTCGGCTACCGCGCGCAGTCGCAGGGCAAGACCCTGAAGCTGCAGCTCGGCTACAGCCACGATGTCGATTACGACATCCCGGAAGGCATCGAGATCAAGACCCCGGACCAGACGACTGTCGAGATTTCCGGGATCGACAAGCAGAAGGTCGGGCAGGTCGCCGCCGAGATCCGCCGCTGGCGGAAGCCGGAACCCTATAAGGGCAAGGGCATCAAGTATCGCGGCGAATACGTGTTCCGCAAGGAAGGCAAGAAGAAGTAGTCATGAAAGAGAAACTGACACCCTTCGCGCGCCGCCGCCGGCGCGTTCGCACTGCGCTGAAGTCCCGCTCCGGGACGAAGCCGCGCCTTTCCGTGCACCGCACGTCGAAGCATATCTATGCCCAGGTGATCGACGATCTGCAGGGGCAGACCATCGCTGCGGCCTCCACGCTGGAAAAGGACGCACGTCCCGATGGCGGCGCGACCGTCGCCGCGGCGACCGAGGTCGGCAAGCGTATTGCCGAGCGTGCCAAGCAGGCCGGCGTCGAGAAGGTCGTTTTCGACCGCGGTGGTTTCATCTTTCACGGCCGTGTGAAGGCGCTGGCTGATGCCGCGCGCGACGGCGGACTGGAGTTCTAAATGGCTGACGAACAGACCCCGACGCCGGTCGCTGCCGATCCGGCGCCCAACAAGGAAACGCCTGCCGCAGAGCATCCCCAGGGTGGTCCCAGCGAGCATGACGGTCGTCGTGGCCGTGGCCGCGGTGGTCCCGGCGGCGGCGGTGGTGGCCGCGGCGGTCGCGGTGGACGCGACGGCGGTCGTGGCCGCGGTCGCGGGCGCGACAATCGCGATGCCGAGACCGGTGAAGAGCTGATCGAGAAGCTGGTTCACATCAACCGCGTCTCTAAGACCGTGAAGGGTGGTAAGCGCTTCGGCTTCGCCGCGCTCGTGGTCGTCGGCGACGGCAAGGGCCGTGTGGGCTTCGGCCATGGCAAAGCCCGCGAGGTTCCTGAGGCCATCAACAAGGCGACTGCGGCGGCCAAGAAAGCCATGATCCGCGTGCCGCTTCGCGATGGCCGCACGCTGCACCATGACGGCTATGGCCGTTTCGGTGCCGGCAAGGTTCACGTACGGTCCGCGCCGCAGGGTACCGGCATCATTGCCGGCGGTCCGATGCGTGCCGTGTTCGAGAGCCTTGGCGTTGCCGACGTCGTGACCAAGTCGGTCGGCACGTCCAACCCCTACAACATGATCCGCGCAACCTTCGAGGCGCTGGGCGACCAGTTCAGCCCGAAGACGGTTGCACAGCGCCGTGGCAAGAAGATCGCCGATCTGGTCGGCCGCCGCGACGACATCCAGCCGGACACGGCGGCGGCAAGTGCCGAAGCCGAAGCCGTTACGGAGTAATCTGACATGGCTGCCAAGAAGACACAGACGATCAAGGTGAAGCAGGTCGGTTCGCCGATCCGCCGCCCGAAGGAACAGCGCAAGACCCTTTCGGGTCTCGGCCTCGGCAAGATGCACAAGGTCGTCGAGCTGGAGGACACTCCGGCCGTGCGCGGTATGGTTGCAGCCATACCGCACCTGGTGCAGGTCGTCGAAGACTGATCATCCGGCCCCTCTTGTGGGGGGGCGTCCATTCCAGCGCGAACAACAGCGAAAGCGAGTGCAGACTTATGAAGATTTCCGACCTCAAGGATAATCCCGGCGCGCGTAAGAGCCGCATGCGGGTTGGCCGCGGCGAAGGCAGCGGCAAGGGCAAGACCGCCGGGCGCGGCATGAAGGGCCAGAAGAGCCGTTCGGGCGTCGCCATCAAGGGCTTCGAAGGCGGTCAGATGCCGCTTCACATGCGAATCCCGAAGCGCGGCTTCAACAATCCGTTCGGGCGCGACTATGCCGAACTCAACGTCGGCAAGCTGCAGGCCGCCATCGACTCCGGCAAGCTGAAGGAAGGCAAGTTGGGCGAGGACGACCTGCGCGGCGCGGGCATCGTGCGCGGCGGCCGTGACGGCGTCAGCCTGATGGGTAAGGGCGAACTGAAGGCGAAGGTCGAACTGACCGTTGCGCGCGCCACCAAGGGCGCGGTCGCGGCGGTTGAGAAGGCCGGAGGCTCGGTCAGCCAGACCATCGGTCCGAAGACGAAGAACGACAAGAGCGAATAGTCTTGGCGAGGGCCCGTCCGGGAAAACCGGGCGGGCCTTCTCGCTATGGGGAGGAGGACCGGCAACAGCCGGCCTGCCAAGGCACTGTGAAGGAGCGGCGCTGGCGTACCTAGTCCGCCGCTCCTATGTATCGCTGATCATCTAGCGGGGTTCCTTAAACTTCATGGCATCATCAGCCGATCAACTCGCCGCCGGCCTCAACTGGTCGTCATTTTCGAAGGCAAGCGACCTGAAGAAGCGCATCTGGTTCACCCTGGGCGCGCTCATCATCTACCGCCTGTGCACCTTCGTTCCGCTACCGGGGATCGACCCGGTGCAGCTGGAAATGCTGTTCGACCGCACGCGCGGCGGCGTGCTCGATTATATCAACATGTTCTCCGGCGGCGGCCTGGAGCGCATGTCGATCGTCGCGCTCAACATCATGCCGTACATCACGGCATCGATCATCGTGCAGCTGATGACGTCGCTCAGCCCCAGTCTTGCCCAGCTCAAGAAAGAGGGCGAGCAGGGCCGCAAGAAGATCAACCAGTATACCCGCATGGGGACCGTCGTCCTCACGCTGTTCCAGGGCTATGGCATTGCCGTCGGCCTCGAGGGCTGGGGCGGTTCCGGCTCCGCCGTGATCGATCCGGGCTGGTTCTTCCGCATCACGACCATGATCACACTGCTTGGCGGTACCATGTTCCTGATGTGGCTCGGCGAGCAGATCACCGCGCGGGGCGTCGGCAACGGTATCTCGCTCATCATCATGGCGGGCATCGTGGCGACCCTGCCGGGCGCGTTCGTGGGTATTTTCGAGCAGGCGCGCACGGGCGCACTCAGCGACTTCACGGTCATCCTGATCGTCGTCGGTGCGCTCGCCACCATCGCGTTCATCTGCTTCATGGAGCGCGCACAGCGCCGGGTGCTGATCCAGTATCCCAAGCGCCAGGTCGCGCAGAACCGTCCGGCGCAGCAGGAGAGCTCTCACCTGCCGCTCAAGCTGAACACGGCGGGCGTCATTCCGCCGATCTTCGCCAGCTCGATCCTTCTGATGCCGCTCACGGTGGCGCAGTTCTCCGGCCAGGGCGCGGCTCAGCCGGCCGGTGGTGATGTGTCGGCAGCCGGCGGCGGCGGGCTAAGCGACTTCCTGCTCCAGATGACGGCAGCGTTGCAGCACGGAACGCCGCTCTACATGGCGCTGTACGGCATCGGCATTGCCTTCTTCTGCTTCTTCTACACAGCCGTCGTCTTCAATCCGGAGGAAACGGCCGACAATCTGAAGCGGCAGGGCGGCTTCATTCCGGGCATCCGTCCGGGTCAGCGCACGGCTGACTATCTTAGCTACGTGCTCGACCGGATCACCTTCGTGGGCGCTGCCTATCTTGTGGTGATCTGTCTGATCCCGGAGGCGGTCATTGGCGGCCTCGGTATTGCGCTGCTGTTCGGCGGCACCAGCCTACTCATTGTGGTGAATGTCACCATGGACACGGTTGCGCAGATCCAGTCGCACCTGTTAGCGCACCAGTATGAGGGCCTCATCAAGAAGGCCAAACTAAGGGGTAAGCGCAGGTGAATATTATACTGCTTGGGCCTCCGGGCGCAGGGAAGGGGACCCAGGCTTCGCTGCTGGAGCGCGAGCGGGGCATGGTGCAGCTGTCCACGGGCGACATGCTGCGCGCCGCGGTCAACGCCGAGACGCCGGTGGGCGTGAAGGCGAAGGCGGTCATGGAGCGCGGCGAGCTGGTGTCGGACGAGATCGTTGCCGGCATCATCTCCGAACGTCTCGACGCCGACGACGTGAAGCGCGGCTTCATTCTCGACGGTTTTCCGCGCACCGAAAAACAGGCGCAGATGCTCGAGGAAATGCTCGCGAAAAAGGGCATGACCCTCGACCATGTCATAGAGCTCAAGGTCGACGAGCAGGCTTTGGTCGAGCGTGTCGAGGGCCGGTTCACCTGTGCGAATTGCGGCGAAGGCTATCACGACAAGCACAAGCTGCCCTCCGTCGAGGGCAAATGCGATATCTGTGGCGGCGAAGTCTTCAAGCGTCGGCCCGACGACAATGCAGAGACCGTCCGTACCCGGCTGCAGGAGTATCGCGCGAAGACGGCTCCCATCCTTCCCTTCTACGAGGGCAAGGACATGGTCAGCCGCGTCGACGGCATGGCGTCGATGGAGGAAGTTCACAGCAGTATCGTCGAGGTGCTCGGCAGCTGAGCGCGGCGGTTTCGGCGCTTCCGACCTCGAGGGCCTCTTCGTAGGTTCCCAGCGTTCCATCAGAACAGATTGGTAGGCTGTTGAGGGTGGCCGAAGCGGTGCGGCAGGGTGCAGGACTCTCGGGTCCGACCGTCTGGGGTCTTTACGTCGGCGGTTCATTCGGGGTAGGGTCTGGAAATGCCCGCTGATCGGCGGCGCTGCGGCTTGACTTTGTTCGGGCCGCCTCCTATTTCGCGTACTTCCGATCATTCCGGAACACAATAGATTCGTTCGCACCGGCCGGCCCCGTTCCTATGGGCGCCTTTGCCGGTGCAATGCTTTGAGATAGGCCGCGCACGCCCAGCACGGCCTGTGGAGCTGAGGAGACCAGACGAGTGGCACGTATTGCGGGCGTTAACATCCCGACGAATAAGCGCGTCGAGATTGCCCTTACCTACATTCACGGCATCGGTCGCACCACTGCGCTCGATATCGTCAAGAAGCTGGACATCGCGCGCGAGCGCCGGGTCCAGGACCTGACCGACCAGGAAGTCATTCGCATCCGCGAGCTCATCGATTCCGAGCTTACGGTGGAAGGCGACCTGCGCCGCGAGCGGTCGATGAACATCAAGCGGCTGATGGACCTTGCGTCCTATCGCGGCCTTCGCCACCGCCGCGGCCTTCCGGTCCGCGGTCAGCGCACCCACACGAATGCGCGTACCCGTAAGGGTAAGGCAAAGCCGATCGCCGGCAAGAAGAAGTAAGGCAAGCTCGACATGGCAAGAGAACCGCAGCGCGTTCGCCGTCGCGAGCGCAAGAACATCACTTCTGGCGTCGCCCACGTGAACGCCAGCTTCAACAACACGATGGTCACCATCACCGATGCGCAGGGCAATGCCATCAGCTGGTCGTCCGCCGGCATGATGGGCTTCAAGGGCAGCCGCAAGTCGACTCCCTATGCCGCTCAGGTTGCCGCCGAGGATGCCGGCCGCAAGGCGCAGGAGCATGGCATGCGGACGCTCGAGGTCGAGGTTCGCGGTCCCGGGTCCGGGCGCGAGTCCGCGCTTCGCGCGCTGAGTGCCATCGGGTTCACCATCACGGCCATTCGCGACGTGACGCCGATTCCGCATAACGGTGTCCGCCCGCCCAAGCGCCGCCGCGTCTGATCCGCCGGTTCGGAAAATTCCGGGCCGCGCCAGGCGCGGTCCTTTTCTGACCAACCGGCACTGGCGGGGACGCCCGCGGCGCCGGCCTAGAATATACTCTCCCGAAGGGAACAGGACTACATGGCAGTCAACGCAAAGAACTGGCAGGAACTTACCAAGCCCACCGCCCTGGAGACGAAGTCCACCGATGGCCGCCGGAAGGCGACCTTCGTTGCGGAGCCGCTTGAGCGCGGCTTCGGCCTGACGCTCGGCAACGCGCTGCGCCGCGTTCTGCTCTCGTCGCTCCAGGGTGCGGCCATCACGTCGATCAAGCTCGACGGCGCGCTGCACGAATTCTCCTCCCTGCCGGGTGTGCGCGAGGACGTCACCGACATCGTCCTCAACGTGAAGCAGATCGCGCTGAAGATGGAAGGCGGCGAGCAGAAGCGTCTGCAGCTGTCCGCCACCGGCCCGGGCGAAGTCACGGCGGGTCAGATTTCGGTATCCGGCGACATGGAGATCATGAATCCGGACCACGTCATCTGCCATCTCGACGACGGCGCGACGTTGAACCTCGAGCTGACCGCCGATTCCGGCAAGGGCTACACGGCTGCCGCCGCGAACCGCGCTGCGGACGCGCCGATCGGCCTGATCCCGGTCGACTCGCTCTACTCGCCGGTCCGCCAGGTGTCGTACAAGGTCGAGAATGCCCGCGTCGGTCAGGAACTGGACTATGACCGCCTGGTGCTCACCATCGAGACCGACGGCACGGTAAAGCCCGATGATGCTGTGGCCTATGCCGCGCGCATTCTTCAGGACCAGCTGGCGCTCTTCATCAACTTCGAGGAACCCACGGCGATCCAGGCCGCTCCGTCGACCGCTGCCGCGACGACGGAAGAGAGCGACGACGCGCAGATGAATCGCTACCTTCTCAAGAAGGTGGACGAGCTCGAACTGTCGGTCCGCTCGGCGAACTGCTTGAAGAACGACAACATCATCTACATCGGCGACCTTGTGCAGAAGAGCGAGGCGGAGATGCTCCGTACGCCGAACTTCGGTCGCAAATCGCTCAACGAGATCAAGGAAGTCCTCTCCTCCATGGGGCTGCGCCTCGGCATGGAACTGCCGGGCTGGCCGCCGGAGAATATCGAGGAAATGGCGAAGAAGCTGGAGCAGGACCTGCTCGGCTGATCATGCCCCTAGGGGTCAGTGGCGGCCGCCTCTTCATAAGCGCCGCCGGGACGGGAGTACCTGATACGGCTCCCGCACGAACCGGAAGGAAAGTGACAGATGCGTCATCGTTACGGACAGAAGAAACTGCAGCGCACCTCGGCGCACCGCCAGGCCATGCTGCGCAACATGGCTGCCGCGCTGATCAAGCATGAGCAGATCAAGACCACGCTGCCGAAGGCGAAGGCCCTGCGGCCCTATGTCGAGAAGCTCGTCACCCTCGCCAAGAAGGGCGGTCTATCGAATCGCCGGCTCGCCATGTCGCGGCTGATGGACGAGCAGCAGCTGAAGAAGCTGTTCGACGTCCTTGCGGATCGCTACGCGGATCGTCCGGGTGGCTATACGCGCGTGCTGAAGGCGGGCATCCGTTCCTCCGACGCGGCGCCGATGGCGTTCATCGAGCTGGTCGATCGCGATACGTCGGCCAAGGGTCAGGATTCCGGCCCGGTCGAATCCGACGAGGACTTCGAAGAAGCCGCCTGAGCGTCTCGCAGTTCAAAAGTTTCGAAAGGGGAGTGGCCTTCGCCGCTCCCCTTTTTCGTGTCGGTAGTTCCGTCGCGAGCGCGAAGGTTCAGTGGCGCGAAGGCTTAGTGGCTTCGCCGTCTCAGCCGGCGCGTCTTATCGGGTGCAGCAGAGAAGCAGGCCGCACTTCGCGCGGCCCGTCGGGCATTCCACCGTCGCGGCGATGATCGCTTCGCAAGGGCCAGCCTCCAGAACGTTGCTTACCCGGTCGTCGTTGAAACTTACCAGGCCCAGCGCTTCGGTCGCGTCGGCTATGCCGTCGATCGGCAGGGTCCGCCCGTTCGGGTCTCTCAGATCAGAGCGGGCGATGATGCGCCCGTCATTGGTGACGAGCGCGGCGGCGACGAAGCCGGGATAGAATGTCGTGAACCGGTGCAGCCGGATGGCGGCGGTACTCGCGCTGGGGCGGTCTCCCGGAGCGCCCGCGGCGATCCGTAGGGGCATTTCCGATGCCAGAGAAGCGGCGAGGTCTCCAAATCCCGGAGGAAGCGGCGGCGGTGCAAGATCATGCACAGCCTGATTTGATAGCTTTGAACGCGCGATTTGAAGCATAAGGACCCCCTGAGCGGACTCGGCCTCATAGGCCCGCTCAAAATCTTCTACAGGTCTTATGACAGTCAGGTCTTAAGCCTTCCTTTAGGGGACAATTCGCCTCCGATCACGCAGGCGGCCCCCAATCCGCCTTGCGGATGCGAACATGAAACCGCAATACGGCCAGAATGCAAACGGAATTTTCCTTTTCATATGGTCCGAAGGTGCGTTCGGGCCCCGGCTCAACTGCCCAGCTGGCAGAGGTTTTGCCCTCCGGCCCGGTGCTTTTCGTCACGGACAGGACCGTTCGCCGCCTCGGCCTCGCGGACGCCGCTTTTGCTGCACTGCAAGAAAGCGGGTGCGAGATCAGTGTCTTCGAGGATGTCGAGGCCGATCCGAGCGCTGACACGGTAGAGGCCGCTGCCGCGCAGGGGCGAGAGGCAGGCGCGGCGTCGGTCGTCGGCTTTGGCGGCGGCAGCCCGATGGATGTGGCGAAGACGGTCGCCTACCTGCTCGGCTCCGGCGACTCGCTCGATGACATTTACGGCGTCGACATGGCTAAGGGCGAGAGCCTGCCGCTCATCCTGGTGCCGACCACGGCCGGCACCGGTTCGGAGGCGACACCGATCGCCATTCTGACGGTGGGCGGTGCGGAAAAGAAGGGCGTGGTGTCGCCGGCCCTCTATGCCGACTGGACCTTCCTCGATGCGGAACTGACCATCGGCCTGCCGCGTGCCGTGACCGCTGCGACCGGCATCGATGCGATGGTTCACGCGATCGAGGCCTATACCTCGAAGCGGCTGAAGAATCCGCTCTCCGACGCATTGGCGCGCGAGGCGCTGCGCATCTTGTCCGCGCATATCAGGACCGCGTGCGACGACCCGGAGAACCGGGAGGCGCGCGGCCAGATGCTGCTGGGCGCGCATCTTGCCGGCGTTGCCTTTTCCAACGCTCCGGTGGGGGGCGTCCATGCGCTCGCCTATCCGCTGGGCGGGCATTTCCATGTCCCGCACGGCCTGTCGAACGCGCTGATGCTGCCGCATGTCCTCGGCCACAATATGGAGGCTGCTCGTGAGCATTATGCGGAACTCGCCGTCGACGTGAATCCGAAGCTTGGATCGCTCGGGTCGCAGGGACGGGCGCAGGGCTTCGTCGAGGAAATGCGCTCACTGATTGCCGAGACGGGTCTCAGCCCGCGGCTGCGCGACGTCGGCGTCGAGGCCTCGCATCTCGACCTTCTGGCAACGGAGGCGATGAAACAGGAACGGCTTCTGATCAACAATCCCGTCGACATCAGCCGCGCCGATGCTCGCCGCCTTTATGAAGCGGCGCTCTAGCCGATGAGCCGGGATCCGCTGAAGGGCCGAGAGGCCTATCCGGTCTTTCGCCGCATCGTCACGCGCTGGAACGACAATGACGTCTACGGCCACATCAACAATGTGGCCTATTATTCCTTCTTCGACACGGCGGTGAACGCTCACCTTATCGAAGCAGGCCTTCTCGATATCGAAACCAGCGAGACCATCGGCCTGGTGGTGGAAACCGGCTGCCGATACGCCGCCCCGCTGGTCTATCCGCAGGAAATCGAAGCGGGAATCCGCGTGGCGAAGCTGGGCACGTCGAGCGTCCGCTACGAGGTCGGGATCTTCGCGTCCGGCAGCGAAGAGGCCGCCGCGGAAGGGTTCTTCGTGCACGTCTATGTCGACCGCGAAACCCGCCGGCCTGCTCCCTTGCCGGCGAGCTGGCGCGCGGAACTGGAGCGTCTCGCCGGTTCAGCATGAATTCAGAAGCCGGCGCGCACCGTGGCGACGTCATTCAGCTCTAACTTGGGGGAGCGCCGGATCATGCGCCCTGTCCGAACCCTGATCGCCATTCCCATCGCCGCCATGGCCATCACCACCGCTGCCGATGCGCACCGGAAGCCCTATCGCCATCATCACGAGGACAAGTTCGACGTTGGCGATGCCATTGTCGGCGCCGCCATCGTGGGCGGGCTGATCGCCATTCTCAGTTCCGGCAAGGACAAGGACGAACGCCGCGCGGACCCGCCCGCTCCACCCGCGCCCTATCCGGCGGACGACGACTATCCGCCGGCGCCCGACTGGAACGATCGGCCGGGCGGCTATGACCGCGGTCAGGACTATGGCTATGCGGACCCCGACTATGAACGGCGCTTTCCGTCGGAACGCGCGGCGGTGGATGCCTGCAGCGAAGAGGCCGAAGCTCTTGGCGGGCGCTACGGTGCCGACGCCCGGCTCAGCCGGATTTTCGATGTCGATGCCTATGAGCGGGAATATCGCGTGTCGGGAGAAGTCCGCATTGACGACCGCCGGTCTTCGCGCATCCACACGGCGGGCTTCACCTGTTTCGCCGATGGCGGTGACGTCACGGGCTTTCGCTTCGAAGAGCAGGTTGCCTATCGCGACTGACCGTCTGCCGCTGGACGAATCTGGCCGGCGGGAATAACCGCGCGGCATGAGCGTCACTCCTGCAGAAACCATTCTGGTCGTCGACTTCGGCAGCCAGGTCACCCAGCTGATCGCCCGCCGCATTCGCGAAGCCGGCGTCTATTCCGAGATCGCGCCCTTTTCGAAGGCCGAGGAGGCCTTCGCACGGCTGCAGCCCAAGGGGATCATCCTGTCGGGCAGTCCGGCCGGCGTGCCGGAAGAGGGCAGTCCGCGTGCGCCGCAATGCCTGTTCGATGCGGGAGTTCCCATTCTCGGCATCTGCTACGGCCAGCAGGTCATGACCCACCAGCTCGGCGGCACGGTCGAGCCTGGCGATTCCGGCGAGTTCGGACGCGCCTTCCTGACCGTGACCGAGGAGTGCAGCCTGTTCGACGGGCTGTGGGAAGTCGGCGAGCGGCATCAAGTCTGGATGAGCCACGGCGACAAGGTCACGTCCTTCGCGCCCGGCTTCTCGATCGTTGCCACATCCGATGGTGCCCCCTTCGCACTCATCGCCGACGAAACCCGGAAATATTACGGCACGCAGTTCCATCCCGAAGTGATGCACACGCCCGACGGCGCGAAGCTGCTCGCCAATTTCGCGCGTCATGTCTGCGGCATCGCCGAGGACTGGACCATGGCGGAATTTCGCGACCAGAAGATCGCCGAAATCCGCGAGCAGGTCGGCGACGGCAAGGTGATCTGCGGCCTTTCGGGCGGCGTGGACTCCGCCGTTGCCGCGGTACTTATTCATGAGGCGATCGGCGACCAGCTGACCTGCGTCTTCGTCGATCATGGCCTGATGCGCGCGCAGGAGGCCGAGCAGGTCGTTTCGCTGTTTCGCGGTCACTACAATATCCCGCTCGTCCATGTGAACGCGGAGGAGACGTTCCTGTCGGGCCTTGCGGGCGAAACGGACCCGGAAAAGAAGCGGAAGTTCATCGGCAAGACCTTCATCGACATTTTCGAGGAAGAGGCCCGCCGCATCGGCGGCGCCGACTATCTGGCGCAGGGGACGCTCTACCCCGACGTGATCGAGAGCGTCAGCTTCACCGGCGGACCTTCGGTGACGATCAAGTCGCACCACAATGTCGGCGGCCTGCCGGAACGTATGAACATGCAGCTGGTCGAGCCGCTGCGCGAACTGTTCAAGGACGAGGTGCGCGACCTAGGCCGCGAACTCGGATTGCCGGATGCCTTCGTCGGCCGTCATCCCTTCCCCGGACCGGGCCTTGCCATCCGCATCCCGGGCGAAGTCACGAAAGAGGCCTGCGACATCCTCAGGAAGGCGGACGCCATCTATCTGGAGGAAATCCGCAAGAACGGCCTCTACGACGCGATCTGGCAGGCCTTCGCCGTACTGCTTCCCGTGCGTACCGTCGGCGTCATGGGCGATTACCGCACCTATGACCGGGTTTGCGGATTGCGCGCGGTTACCTCGACCGATGGCATGACCGCGGACGTCTTTCCCTTTTCCGCCGAGTTCCTGTCGAACGTCGCGACCCGCATCGTCAACGAGGTGAAGGGCATCAACCGCGTCGTCTACGACTATACCAGCAAGCCGCCCGGCACGATCGAATGGGAATGATTCAGGGCCATCCGAACGCCGCCGACAATGCGCCAGAATTTCCCCTAACACTCTGATTAAAAATAATTTTTTATCCGCTACCTATCGAGACCTATCGGTGGGTAGCAATCACAAACACCGTCACGATTGACGGTGCTCGCTCATATTGATCACGGCCGTCTCAGAAAGTACCGTCACAAGAGCTGAGGATTGTGACGGTACTTTTTCCAAGGTAAGGCACTGATAATAAAGTGATTTAGGCGTCACGAACCTCCCAAAACCGCATGACGGTACTTTTCGGAGGCTGCGCGAAGATGTTGACGGACGCTGCGCTTAAGGCGCTCAAACCAAAAGACAAAGTCTACAAGGTGTCAGACAGGGACGGCATGTATGTCCGTGTCACGCCGACGGGTCTGATCTCCTTCAGCCTGGATTACCGGCTGAATGGGCGCCGCGAGACCGTCTATCTCGGCAGATACGGACGTGACGGCATTTCGCTCGCACGGGCTCGCGAACTCTGCTTGGACGCCAAGCGCGCAGTCCGAGAGGGCCGCTCACCCGCAATTGAAAAACAGCGCGAGAAGCGCCGTCTGAAAGAGGCCAAGAGCTTCGGTCAGTTCGGCGAGAAGTGGCTGGACAAGGCTCCGATGGCGGACAGTACCAGAGCGATGCGGCGCTCGATCTTCGATCGAGAGTTGCTGCCCGTCTGGCGCAACCGGCTGCTGCGCGAAATCACCCCAGATGATCTGAGAGCTCTCTGCGCCAAGATCGTCGATCGCGGTGCGCCTGCAACGGCCATCCACGTCCGGGACATCCTCAAGCAGATCTACAGTTTCGCGATCCTGCACGGCGAGAAGGTGCCCAATCCCGCCGATGAAGTCGGCCCAGCTTCGATTGCTGCATTCCGGCCCAGAGACCGTGCGCTTTCACCGACAGAGATTCGCATCATGCTCAGGCAACTGGAACATGTCCCGACTTTGCCGACCATTCGCCTCGGCATGAAGCTCTTCCTGCTGACGATGGTTCGCAAAAGCGAGCTGCAGGACGCGGTTTGGGACGAAGTGGACTTCGAGAACGCGGTTTGGAGCATTCCGAAGGAGCGGATGAAGCGCTCCAAGCCGCACAATGTGTACCTTTCCCGACAGGCGCTCGACATCATGATCGCGCTCAAGACCTGTGCCGGCAATTCCCGGTATCTGCTGCCCTCGCGCTACGATGCGGATGCGCCCATGTCGCGGGCGACGTTCAACCGCATCACCTACGCGGTGGTCGATCTGGCGCAGAAAGAGGGGCTGCCATTGGAGCCGTTTACAGTTCACGACTTACGACGGACCGGCTCAACGTTGCTGAATGAACTCGGCTTCAACAGCGACTGGATCGAAAAATGCCTCGCCCACGAAGACGGACGGTCTTCGCGCGGTGTCTACAATAAGGCGGAATACGAGGTTCAGCGCCGCCATATGCTCCAGGAGTGGTCGGACGTTGTTGACGCCTGGGTGGAAGGTCGCAAGCGGCCAGTCACACTGCTCCCCCCGACCATGCCTATGCTTGAGCCCGACCCTGCCCTTTGATGGGCCAGCGCTGGGCGGATGCCGGTTCGATCGATATCAGTGGGACATTGGCATATATTGCCAATGAACCGATGGAGCCTCGCATGGCCACAAGAAATCTCGTGCTCACCGATAGTCAATCTGCCCTGGTCGACCGACTGGTGGCGTCAGGGCGATATCAGAATGCATCCGAAGCCCTTCGTGCGGGATTGTGTCTTTTAGAACGCGAGGATGCCGAGCTTGATGATCTACGACTCTTGTTGATGACAGGTCTTGGACAAGCCCGTGGTGGCGAGTTGGCTGAAGGAAGTGGTGAGGACGCGATCCGTCGCGCGTTTGCTGCGACTCGCTTGTAATCCTGATGCCCAAATCCTGACGCTTGACACAACACGCAGAGCTATCGCTTGCCATCGTAGTTGTCGGTCACCGGAATGCAAACCAGGGTTATGTGGGGCATCGGTATGACGGGCGCTCGACTGCTCCTGACCCTCAAATACTTAAGCTGAATTCCGCCCATGCCCTTTGACGGGTCGGAACTTCCGCCGGGTGACGTCGGGGTGATTGGCACGCGGGATTGGCTTGGCGCGCCGGCTTTCGAGCCACGCTTCGACCTCGGCAAGATCCCAGACGACGCATCTGGGTGAAAGGGCAAAGCGGCGGGGAAATTCTCCGCGCTGCTCCATCTCGTAAATGGTGCTGTCCGCCAGAGGAACGATTTCTCGCAGTTCATTCCTTCGGATCGAACGTTTGACGGGCCGGTCGCTAACGGATGGCATCTGCAGCTCCTGAACGTGGTGCGCTGATGCGATTGGAGCCGATATGTGCCGATAAGGGCCAGCAGAAATTCGCCGCGGCGTATGGTCGGCGGCCATGGCGTGCAGATCGGATAGGCTTGATGCTGATCGCGGTCTCTTCTCGGGCGGGTCTCCCCCTTTTAGGCCTCACCCCGGCTCCTAGAGTAAGAGTGCGGACGGGGTTTGCCGTGACGGGTTGAAGGTCGGGAGAGAGGCTTCCGGCGCCCGTCGCGGAGACAATCCCGATGGCCAGACAGAACCGCGCCGCACGCGACGGCGGCGACCGCACCAATCTCTATGACGAGATTACCGCGAAAATCATCAACGAGCTGGAGCAAGGGCGGTTGCCCTGGGTCCAGCCCTGGGGCACGGCGGCGAAGGCACCGCTCGCGATGCCGAGGAACGCCGCGACGGCTCGGCAATATTCCGGGATCAACATTCTGATCCTCTGGGGCGCCGTTGTTCAATACGGCTATCCGACCCAGCATTGGCTGACTTTCCGTCAGGCCCTGTCGCTCGGCGGTAATGTCCGGAAAGGTGAGCGCGGCACGACCGTCGTCTATGCTGACCGCTTCACGCCCGAGGATGAGAAGCGCCGCGCGCGAGAGACGGGGGAGGAAGCTGGCAGTATCCCGTTCCTCAAGCGCTTCACCGTGTTCAACACGGCGCAATGCGAGGGCTTGCCTGAGGATGTTGTTGTCGAGGCGCCGCCACCGCCGCCCCACATGATCGAGCCAAGGGTCGAGGCGCTGATCCGGACGACCGGAATCGACTTCCGCATCGGCGGAAATCAGGCCTTCTATGTTCCCGCACATGATTACGTTCAGGTGCCGCCGCCACAGGCCTATTTCGAGCCGATCGACTGGCACCGGACGGCCCTGCACGAGCTGGGCCACGCCACGGGTCATGCCTCCCGGCTCGGGCGGGATATGTCGGGCCGCTTCGGCACCAGGAAATACGCATTCGAAGAACTGGTCGCCGAAATGAACGCGGCCTTCTGCTGCGCCTCGCTTGGCGTTGTGCCGACCGTGCGCCATGCCGACTACATCGGCTCCTGGCTCGAGGTGCTGCGCGAGGACAACCGCGCCATCGTCCGCGCCGCTTCCCAGGCCAGCAGGGCGGCCGATTGGCTTCTGGCGCATCTGCCCGCCGAAGACGCTGGCGAAGTGGATACAGCGTCGACGGATCGGAGGGCTGCGGCATGATCCTCCTAACCAGCACCCAGTGCGAGCAGCTCCTCGCCAATGGCCGCCAGCGCGATGTCGACCACATCCCCGTGGTAAAATTCTTCAATCCGTTGGGTAGCGGCGTCTGGCTTGCCACCGAATTGGATAGCGACGGTGACATCCTGTTCGGCCTCGCCGATCTGGGATTTCCAGAGCTTGGAAGCTGGAGTCTTGGCGAAATGCAGGCGTTCCGCTTGCCCTTTGACATGAGGATCGAGCGCGATCTGCACTTCACCGGCGATTTCCCGATCTCGGTCTGGGCTGACATGGCGCGGCGAGCAGGTGGCATCCGCGAGGCCGAGCGCATTCTTTACTCAGGCGCCCGAGCTCCCTCCACGCCGACCCCGAAACCGACCGATACGCAAAGCCGGAAACACTGAATCCCGCTTCTCCGGCTTTGCGATTTTGCGCCGCTCTCTTGAGAGGAAGAGGGCGGCGCTTTGCTTCGTGACGGGTTGGTGGCCGGAGAGAGAGTCTCCCGGCGCCCGTCATGGAGTAAGGCATATGGCTACTGCCGTTCAGAAGATCACCCTCGCGTCCTCGCGCGATATTCCGTTCAACAAGCTGGCGCTGAGCCAGGCCAATGTTCGGCGCGTCAAAGCTGGCATCTCGGTCGAGGAACTGGCCGAATCCATCGCCCGCCGCGGACTGATCCAATCCCTGCATGTCCGGCCGGTTCTCGATGCCGAGGGCAAGGAAACCGGCATGTTCGAGGTGCCCGCAGGCGGTCGCCGCTATCGGGCCCTGGAATTGCTGGTCAGGCAGAAGCGTCTCGCAAAGACTGCGCCCGTCCCGTGCGTCATATCCGAGGCCGATGCTGACATCCTGATCGACGAAGTCTCGCTCGCGGAAAATATCGAGCGCGCGCCGCTTCATCCGCTCGATCAGTTTCGGGCCTTCCAGGCGCTGCGCAACAAGGCGATGAGCGAGGAAGCTATAGCAGCCGCCTTCTTTGTCGACGCGAAAGTCGTCAAGCAGCGCCTGCGTCTTGCTGCGGTCTCGCCCGTGCTTCTCGACGTTTACGCCGAGGACGGCATGACGCTCGAACAGCTCATGGCCTTCACCGTGTCAGAAGACCACGCGCGGCAGGAACAGGTCTGGGACGCGATCAAGGATTCCTGGCAGAAAGAGCCGCACTATATCCGTCGCCTCCTGACCGAAACCGCAGTGCGCGCCTCTGACAGGCGAGCGCTTTTTGTCAGTATCGAGGCCTATGAAGCCGCCGGCGGCTATGTGCTGCGCGATCTCTTTCAGCGCGACGACGGCGGTTGGCTTCAGGACCCTGAGCTGCTCGACCGCCTGGCGGGCGAAAAGCTCAAAGCCGAAGCCGAGTCCATTGCGACCGAAGGCTGGAAGTGGGTCGAGGTAGCGGTGACCTTTCCCTATGGCCACGATCACGGTCTGCGGGAACTTGAGGGTTCGGTCGCCGATCTGACCGACGATGAGCGGGCCACCCGCGAAACCCTGCGCGAGGAATATGACCGGCTCGAAACCGAATATGCCGAGGCCAACGAGCTGCCCGATGAGGTCGATCAGCGGCTTGGTGAGATCGAGCAGGCGCTAGAAGAATTCGAGCGCAGGCCGATGATATACGATCCCGAACAGGTTGCGCGGGCTGGTGTCTTCGTCAGCATCGATGGGAACGGCAAGCTGCGGGCCGAACGGGGTTATGTTCGGCCCGGGGATGAAGCGGCAATTGATGGCGAAGATCCCGATGGCTCTTCCGGGCCGGCCACAGAGGGCGCTGTAGCTGGTGTGTCGCGTACGGTCGTCAACGTTGGTGGCGACAGCGAACCTCAGGACCACGACGATGAGGCCGAGATTGTGCGGCCGCTGCCGGACCGGCTAATCAGCGAGCTGACCGCACATCGCACGCTCGCGCTGCGCGATGCTGTTGCGATGAACCCCCATATTGCGATGACCGCGCTGCTGCATCGGCTGGTGATGGACACCTTCCTGCCGCAGCCCGCCAGGGGATGCCTGGAGGCCCATGTCCGCCAGGTTCACTTGCCGGCACAGGCTGAGGATTTGCGCGACAGCGTCTCGGCGCAGTCTGTTACCGAACGGCACGAACGCTGGGGCGATCACATCCCGGCTGACGATGAGGCGCTCTGGAACTGGCTGACCGATCTCGATGACGAGTCCCGCATGGAGCTTCTCGCCCATTGCGTCAGCTTTGGCATCAACGCCCTTTACGAAAAGCCCAATCCTTATAGCGGCACGGGCGTCAGCCAGCACGGGCTGGAGGTGCGTCTCTCCCAGGCGAACCGTCTGGTGCGCGCTACCGGCCTCGATATGGTGGCGGCGGGCTGGAAGCCGACCGTCGGCAACTATCTCGGCCGTGTGACCAAGCCGCGCATCCTCGAGGCGGTTCGCGAAGGTGCAGGTGAACGGGCCTCGGAGCTGATCGGCCATCTCAAGAAGGGCGACATGGCTAAGGAAGCCGAGCGCCTGCTCGCCGATACCGGCTGGCTGCCCGAGCCGCTGCGCACGATCGATCCCGCTGTGGAGCCTGACGCTTTGGCGAAAGGCGATGTCGATGTGGACCTTCCTGAATTCCTGGCAGGCGATGGCGAGGATGACATCGTCGATGACGAGGACGAGGCGCAACAGATGGTCGCCGCGGAATGACCGTAACCCGGGGCGGCTCCGGCTGCCCCGTCTCTTCCTGAGGCGATCGGAATGGAGTGAGCCGCGCCAGTGTCGCCCAGGATCAATCCCGTCATGGCTGGCGCAATGGGTGCCGTCCCAGGCTGAGGGAACATCGCTTATTGCTCGCGTGGCATCCAGGCTGGCGCGGCGAACCGATCCGTAACGGATATGCGGATTCCTGTCGGATGCAGAACACCACCCCCGCTTCCATTCGCAAACCTTGGTCTGAGCCGTCGTCTTTGCATTCAACCCGCAAGGGGTCGGCTTGACGCTCTGCGTGCCGCCCTCGCGGATTCGGACAAGCCGAACGCGCGAGGGTGATTGCAGATCCGGTCAGACACTTCGGGCGCCTGTCGCGCGGGGGATGGTCCCCCGCCTCCAAGACAGGAGCCGGAACCCATGTCCTATGCAGATGCTACTGCCTTTGCCGCCAGCCTCGCCGCCACGCTGATGACTGTGATCGTCGTGTTCCAGGCCGGAGATGGCACCCATGGCGCCATGCCCGCCAATGAGTTCGATGGCGACGAAGAGATGGTGAAACTCGAACTCGATCCGTGGGCCTGAAGGCACGGGAAGAGCCTCCTCCCGATGGCCCGGCGCGCAGGCAACGCAGCCGGGCCATCGCTTTGCGGGTGACCTCTTACCGCCGGCGATAGCGGCCATACCCGGCACGAAAGAGGTAGAGTGCGGGCCGGTTGGCCGTGACGGGTTGGTGGCCGGAGAGAGAGGCTCCCGGCGCCCGTCGCGGAGTAGCTCCCATGTCCCTTCACCGCTCATCCGGGTTTCGCCCGATCGGCGAAATCCTCGCCCGGCAGGTGCTGCCCGGGCTGCGTAGCGCCCTTCGGTATCCGCTACGGGTTTCCTGTCTCGGCACTGTCCGTTTTGTCGATGATCACGATGCAGACGAATTCGACCGGACTGTCGTTCTCGGCGAATGTACCTCTCCCCAAGACGCCATGACGATCGCGGCACAGCGCGTTTCGCGTGACGATATTCGCGTTGGAGAGGACGACACGCTGCGCTTTGAGGCGCGCATCGCCGCAATTCATGACTCGACCTACGGTCTGGTCCTCGCCGGAGAAATTCGGGCTCGGGCCATTGTCTGGCAGCAGCCTGTCACCTCTGACGCGCAAGCCCGCCGTATCGTGAGCGAGGCAAGCCGATTGCGCGGCAGCGCCTCGGCAGCTTGCAATGCCCGGTTGGCCCGCAACCTGCGCTATCGCGCCAGTCTCCTCGAGACACGCCTGGTCGATCGCGGCTGGCGGGAGACCGCCGCGGAACTGCTTAGCCTGCCCCGCGCCGCCTGATTTTCATCCCCTTCCACGCAATAGGCCTGGTCCTGCGCCAGGTCTCGTCATGTCCGGAGGCCGTCATGGCTGACTATTACACCCATTTTTCCTGCCTGCTCGATGTGGGCAGCCCTGAGAACGCTGTCCGCGCGCTCGAACTCTATAATGCGCTGGCGGACGAAAACGCCGCCGAAGATCCGTCATCGGATGGCTTCCTGCTGTCGATCCAGCCCGAACATGGCGGTACGCAGCTCTGGATACGCGACGATCCCACCGGGGATCCCGAGCACGTCATCCAGTTCGTCAAGCGCTGCGCCGCGGCGTTGGGGCTCAAGGGCCGGTGGGGCTTCCAATATGCCAACACCTGCTCGAAGCCGCGCCTCGATGGTTTCGGCGGCGGAGCGCACGTACTCGATCTTTCGACCGGCGAGACCGTGGACTGGATCTACACCGACGGCTGGCTCGCGACCGTGCTGGAGGGAGGTGATCCCCATGCCTGAGATCATCGAAACCACGGTCTATGGCCTCAACGAGCTTTCCGACACGGCGAAGGACAAGGCCCGCGCCTGGTATCGTGAAGGCGGCTTCGACTACGATTGGTTCGACGCCGTCTATGAGAATTTCCAGCGCATCGCCGAGATCCTCGGTATCCGCTTCAAGACCCGGGCTGCGCGCCTGATGGGCGGCGGATCGCGGCAGGAACCCTGCATCTGGTTCCGGGGCTTCTGGTCGCAAGGTGACGGCGCGTGCTGGGAGGGCTTCTACTCGTATGGCAAGAATGCCTCAGCCGCGATCCGGGCTTACGCGCCGCAGGACGAGATGCTGCATGGCATCGCCGATGCGCTTCAGGATGCCCAGCGGCGCAACTTTTATCAGCTTCGCGCTGACGTTGGTCATCGCGGCCATTATTACCACGAATACTGCATGGAAATCTCGGTCGAGCGGGCCAGCCCGAACTGGCAGGACATGACCGCCGACGCGGAGGACGTCGTTACCGAGGCGCTGCGCGATCTGGCGCGCTGGCTCTATCGCCAGCTCGAGCGCGAATATGACTACCTGTCCTCCGATGAGGTGGTGGACGAGACCATCCTCGCCAACGGATATACCTTTACTGAAATCGGTGGCCGTTTTGGCTGAATTGCCCCAACAGCCACCGATCGCTGAGCCGCGCGATGCTTAGCTGTTATCCTCGACCGGCGCGTCGGGACCATTCTTCTTGATTGAGTCGATCGCGTTCTGCGCGCTGGCCTTGCTCGTGTAGCCCTCGGTCGAGAACATCACTTCGCTGTTATATTTGAAGCGCACCCGGAACTCGCCCGCCTTATCCTTGTAAATCTCAAACTTATGCATGAATGGCTCCCTATGCCTTCTTGATGAATTTGTTGATGACCAGACCGGCCACGATCTGTACGATCGCTCCTGCAACACCGCCGCCAACCAGTTGGCCGGCAAGGGCAGCAATATCGAGACCACCGGCCGCGCCGCCAGCGCCTAGCAGTGAACCCAACAGCGTACCGCCGCCAACGCCGCCCACGGCTCCGGCGATCAGATTGCCGATATTGCCAAGGTCGGCGCCTTTGACAGCCTTGCCGCCGGCGGCGCCGCCGGCGAGGCCGCCAATGAGTTGAGCAAGAATAGCTTCCATAATACGCCCCTCTCTCAAGACGTGGGCACAGTATCGTCTTGAGAGACGAAGGACGACGCTACCGTATGCGTCATCCCCATATTTTCATTTCGGGTTTGGTATTGTCGGGAAACTGCGTTCGACCGTAGTCTACAAGAGGAAGAGGGCGGCCGGAACGGGTTAGTTTGGGCAGCAGAGAGAGCGCTGCTCGGGCTCTCCTGTTTCTGCTCTCCCGAGGTTCCTCTCATGAACATGGTGTCCCCCGTGACCGGCTCGGCCACATCCGTTGCCACAGCGCCTGCCATTCTTTCCGCCGCGACCATCCTCTTGGGCTATCTGGAACGCGGCCAGCATGTCCGTGCCGCGACGCTGCGCGATGCGATGGAAACGGCTTTCGGCGCCTCCGATGCTACCGGTGCCTGGGACTGGAAGACGGCCTATGAGGCCTGCGAAGTCGCGACAGTCCTCTTCTTGCACAAATACGGGAAAGCGCTTTTCCGGAAAGCCGCGTCTCCGGCTGCACGACTTTCCGCCATTGCCCGGCTCGCAGACCGGTTGCCGACCCACACGCGCCGATCCGAGGAAAGCCAGGCGCTCCAACAATTCTCGACGCCCGCACCGCTCGGTCTCGCTGCCATGGCAGCAGCCAAAATCACCGCCAACGACGTGGTGCTGGAACCGTCGGCCGGAACCGGCCTCATGGCGATCCTGGCCGAGATTGCCGGCGGCAGGCTGGTGCTGAACGAGCTGGCCGATACCCGCGCTGAGCTGCTTTCCTCCCTCTTTCCGGCTGTTTCCACCACCCGCTTCGATGCCGCACAGATCGACGATCACCTCCGACCGGCGATCGTCCCCTCGGTCGTGCTGATGAACCCGCCATTCTCGGCGACGGCCAATGTTTCGGGGCGAATGGCTGACACGGCGTTCCGCCATGTCGCCTCGGCTCTCGCACGGCTGGCCGATGGCGGGCGGCTCGTAGCTATAACGGGAGCGAATTTATCTCCTGATCAAGCTGGCTGGCGCAATGCTTTCGTCCGCCTGCAAGAGCAGGGCCGCCTGATTTTCAGCGCAGCCATCGCCGGATCGGTTTACGCAAAGCATGGCACGACCTTCGCGACGCGCCTGATCGTTATCGACAAGACGCCGGCCGAAGATCCGTCGCAGTTTCTGGCTTCATCCGGCACTGCGCCCGATGTTGCGAAGCTGCTCGACTGGATCGAGACACAAGTTCCACCACGCTTGCCGGTTACACACCCGAAACTGCCGGAATCCGTCCTGGCGGCTGTGCCAAAGTCAGTGCGCGGCACCCTCACGCGCGCGGCGATGGCGCGATCCGCCACCGCTCCACTTGGCGATCCTGAGGGTGTTGAACTCGTCTATGAGACGGTGGACTGGACGCCGCCCGAGGGCGCACGACTAACCGATGCGATCTATGAGCAATACGGATTGCAGTCGATCCAGATTCCCGGTGCACAGCCGCATCCAACCAAGCTTGTCCAATCGGCTGCCATGGCTTCGGTTGCACCACCGAAGCCATCTTATCGGCCGGTGCTGCCTGGCGACATCCGTGAGCGCCTCTCCGATGCCCAGCTCGAGACGGTGATCTATGCCGGTGAAGCCCATGCCGATTATCTGGCCGGCGCCTGGTCCGTGGACGAAACCTTCGACACGATCAGTGCTGCGCCCGCGGACGCAGAAGGCGCTGTACGGTTCCGCCGGGGGTTCATGCTCGGTGACGGCACCGGAGCCGGAAAAGGCCGCCAATCGGCCGGGATTATCCTCGACAGCTGGCTGCGCGGGCGGCGCAAGGCCATCTGGATCAGCAAGTCGGACAAGCTGATCGAGGACGCGCAGCGCGACTGGTCGGCGCTCGGCATGGAGCGGCTTCTGATCACGCCGCTATCGCGCTTCTCGCAGGGCAAGCCGATCACGCTGTCGGAAGGCATCCTTTTTACCACCTATGCCACGCTGCGCTCGGATGATCGCGGCGAGAAGGTTTCGCGCGTCCGGCAGATCGTGGATTGGCTGGGATCGGATTTCGACGGTGTCATCATCTTCGACGAGAGCCATGCCATGCAAAACGCCGGTGGCGGCAAGGGAGAGCGCGGCAATATCGCCGCATCGCAGCAGGGGCGTGCCGGGCTGCGGCTTCAGCACGCACTGCCCGATGCCCGGATTGTCTATGTCTCGGCGACGGGCGCAACGACGGTGCATAACCTCGCCTATGCCCAGCGGCTCGGCCTCTGGGGCGGCGCGGACTTTCCTTTCGCCACCCGCGCCGAATTCGTCGAGGCGATCGAGGCTGGCGGTGTGGCGGCGATGGAGGTGCTGGCGCGCGATCTGCGTTCGCTTGGGCTCTATACCGCGCGGTCCCTTTCCTACGATGGCGTCGAATATGAACTGGTGGAGCATCGGCTGACGGACGAGCAGCGCCGCATCTATGATGCCTATGCCGGCGCTTTTGCGGTCATTCACAGTAATCTCGATGCGGCGATGGAGGCGGCAAACATCACCGGCAGCGAGGGCGCACTGAACCGCCAGGCCAAGAGCGCCGCCCGATCCGCCTTCGAATCCGCAAAACAGCGCTTCTTCGGGCATCTTCTGACCAGCATGAAAACCCCGACATTGATCCGGTCCATCGATGCCGATCTTGAGGCCGGGCATGCCGCCGTCATCCAGATCGTCTCGACCGGCGAGGCGTTGATGGAGCGCCGCCTCGCCGAACTGCCGACCGAAGAATGGAACGACGTCCGCGTCGACATCACGCCAAGAGAATACGTCTAATGTTGAGCTCAGCATTAGACATATTCTTTGCAGTCGCAGTTTATGTCGAGCGTCGCAGCCGGAGGCGCGGGATTGCGTCGGTTCGTCATGATTTTACTCCAGATAATTGTGCGGTTGGGGCAGCGTGGCCGAAGGCTATGCCCGCTTGCGGACGTCGTTGAGCATGGCGATCAGAGTGTCTGACGGCGGCTTGAAGCGTCCAGGGCTGATTTCCGGCCCGCCATGCGCAGCCAAAATCCGCAGCTTCTCCTCTGAATCGGCGCGCAGATATGTTTCGGTGCTCTGGATGCTGGCATGTCCAAGCCATAGTGCGACCTTGCGAATATCGCCTGTCGCTGCGAGCGTGTGCATCGCGCAGGAATGACGCAATACATGCGGCGTGACTCGTTTGCGCAGCAACGACGGCTGCTTCTTTGCTGCCGCGTTGACATGTTTGGCGAGACGGAATGCGAAGCCATCGCGGGTGATGGGCTGCCCGTTCGCGTTGAGAAATACCTCGGCGACCTCAGTCTCAGGACGGATGACAAGCCATGCGCGGAGTGCGGACTGGGTCTCTTTCCATAGCGGCAAGACCCGCTCGCGACGGCCTTTACCCATGATGTGGACCGTCGAGAGCGATCGATCCGGGAAATCGCGCAGTTGCAGCGACACGAGTTCCGATACCCGAAGCCCCGCTGCATAGGTCAAGTGCAGCATAGCGCGATCGCGCGTACCGAGCCGTGTCCGAGGATCGGGCGCGTCGAGTAATGCCTTGATCTCGGCCCGGTCGAGATAATCGATCAGCGTCTTGTCTGCCTTCTTGCTGGGGATCGATCGAACCCGAAGCGCCTGGTCAAGACACGCCGGAACCCGATACTCGATGTACCGGAAGAAGGATCTGATCGCAGCGAGCCTGCCATTGCGGGTCCGCACACAGCTGCCGCGCTCGACCTCGACATGGCCGAGAAAGGCCATGATCATGTCGGTGCCGAAATCCTCGATCTCGAGATCGGTCGGTCGACGCTTCAGCCGATCGGATGCGAACCGGACCAGCAGGACGAAGCAGTTGGCATAGGTCTTCACCGTATGCGGGCTTACGGCGCGTTCCCGCGGCAGATGTTCGCGCAGGAAGGCTGTGAGATGGGGAGCAAGCGCCGTCATGCCGCTTCTCCCAGATACAGATCCTCGCTCGCGGCAGCGATGTCGCGCAGCAGCACTGGCGTGGCTTCGAGATACCAGTAGGTGTTGGCGACCGAGGTGTGACCGAGATAGACACTGAGCGCGGCCATGTGATGCGTCACGGCGTCCCGGTCCGGCGAGCAGGACTCGAGCGAGCGTACGGCGAAGGTATGCCGCAAATCGTGAAGCCGCATACCTGCAGTCCCGGTTGGTCCACGATATCCGAGCTGTCGCGCCAGCCTGACGAACACGACGTGGGCGCGGACCTTATGGGGTGCTCTTCCCCGGATCGTCACGAACAGATCGTTGCCCGTGGCACCGAGCCTTGCCCGGGTTGCGAGATAGGCCTCGAGAGCCTGACGGATTGATGGCTGCAAGGCGATTAGGCGCTGCTTGCCGAACTTGCCGTCGCGGACGATCAGACCGTCTTCGACCAGATCGTCGCACTGTAGTGCTAGAGCTTCGGAAATCCTCAGACCGGTCGCCGCCAGCAGACCGAACAGGTAATGATAGGTGAAGGGACTGATCATGCCCTTGGGCGGAAGATCGAGCGCCGCCTTCATGATCGCCCGGACCTGTTCCGGTTGGATGATGTGCGGCGTTGGTCGCGGACGCTTCCCCCGGCCAAACACACCGGCGGGCGGAACCTGGTTGGCTGGATCCTCGGCATGGGCAAACAAGCAGAAGTTGCGCACGAAAGTGAAGCCGGTCCGCGCGGTGTTCTGCGAAGTCGTCGCTCGGCACCAGTCGTAGATGCGGTCGATACGGGTGTGGCTGTCTCCGAAGCCAGTCGCGTAGGTGCCGAACTTGCGAAGCAGGCGCTCCTGCTCGAAAAATTTGCGACCGAGGCTGCGATGCAAAGCGACGTACCGCGAAATCTGTGCGTTTATCATGACAGGTCTCCGGGCCAGGGTTGTGCGATCTTCAAGAGCATCGGCAGATCGGTCTTGGCGTAAATGGCGGTGGTCTCGGTCGAGCTGTGGCGCAGGATGGTCCCGATGGACTCCAGGCCTGCACCAGAGCGCAGCATGTTGGTTGCAAGCGAATGCCGGAATATGTGCGATCCGGTCGGCAGACCTTCGATCCCGCCGCGCTCGAGTGTGCGTGCAACGATGCCGGCGATCTCGGCTGACGAACTGAATGGCCGGAACGGGGCTTGCGAACGCAAGAACAGGTGCGCTTCGATGGCCGTCGGGCGGGCCGCAGCAAGATATGCCAGGATCGCGTCGCCAACACCCTGTGGCAATGGCAAACGATCCGGTCGACGCGTCTTGCCCTTGACCTTCAGATGGCCGGATCGCCAATCGATATCGTCGAGACGCATATCCCGAATATCTCCTGCTCGCAGGCCAAGTCTGGCAAGCAGGAGAATGATCGCCTTATCCCGAACTTCCACCGGCCGACCTGTCGGGCAGGCTGCAATGATCCTCTCGATCGTTGCCGGGTCGATGTAGCGCGGCAATGCCGAAAGCCGGTATCTCCGTACGGAAGGCATTGCGTGCAGCAGCGCTGGGCGGCATTGGCCTCGGCCAATAAGAAACCGAAGATAGCTCCTCATGATCGTGGCGAGCAGCGAAGCCGATCCCGGGATCTCCTTGCTGCGACGCTCGAACGCATCTCGCAGAGTGGCAGCATCCCATTGTGCCGGCGCGCCGAGCATGGGCATCAGCCGCTCAATCTCTGCCCGGTATCGCCGGATCGTCTCGTCGGTCACGCCTCGATCCTGCCTGAGCCAACCGACATATGCCGCGACCTGCGGATCTTCGACCACCTTCACCGCGACCGGAGCGATGGCGCGCCGATCACGAAGAAACTCAACGAAGTGCCGTGTGCAACGCCGCCGTCGCTTCCTGCCGGAAGTGGTCAGCTTGCCGCGCTTGCGGAAAACCGGGCACCGACAATCGTGATCGGCATACTGTTTGGTGACCGTGTCATCGACATCGGTCCATGGACATCGCGATACCCGCAGCCAGGCCGCGAAGTGCTCCGCCTCTGAACGGTAGGCTTGCGCCACCCCCTTCGCGAGTTGGAGGCCATCGATCATATGCGAATAGTCAGCAAGATGACGCCCGAGATCGTAAATCCCATCGGCTACGTCGATGTAACCCTGGTCTTCGAGAAACCGGACAAAGCGCCTGACACGCGCCGCAAGATCGGCCTTGTAGGCTGTCGCTTGCGCTGAATACCTTGGGCACCGGCATCGATGCTGCTCAAAACGGCGCACGATGCGATCATCAACCGTCCCGAGCGCAATCCCGCGTAGTCCCAGCCAACACAGAAAATGGCGGATCGCTGCGCTGTACAGGACCGCACAGGCTGTTCCCTCTTCAACCGACAGAGAGGAGAGGAATGCACTGAATAGGGCGTTAGTACTGGGCGGCTCTCCAACCCTGCTTGGTGCAGGCTGAAACGACACAAATGATCTTGTTGGCATGGTGGTTCCTTCGACATGTTGAGGTCGAAGGACCGGTAATTATCTGGAGTAAAATCATGACGAACCGACGCAATCCCGCGCCTCCGACTGCGACGCTCGACATAAACTGCGACTGCAAAGAATACGTACTCGATTATCTCGCCCATTCCTTCCCGGTGCAGCTCTACGAACCCTTCACCGATAGCGAGGGCAATCTCTCCTCGCGGCCGGTATTTCGCGATGGCGAGCCCGTCGAATGTCGGGCGGCTGTTGCCCGGCGCGACGCGATGATCGAGCACCTGGCCTGTCTCCCGCCCGTTCCCGGCGCCCTCGACCAGATCGTGCAGCGGTTCGGGACCGATGTCGTGGCCGAGGTCACGGGCCGTTCGCGCCGGATCATCCGCAAGGGCGAAGGCCCAGCGGCACGGCTGGCAGTCCAGAACCGCGCGCCTTCCGCGAACCTTGCCGAAACCGCTGCCTTCATGGATGATCAGAAGCGCATTCTGGTCTTTTCCGATGCGGGCGGCACCGGGCGCAGCTACCATGCTGATCTTGGTGCGCGGAACCGGCGCCTGCGGGTCCACTATCTTCTCGAACCGGGCTGGAAGGCAGACGCTGCCATTCAGGGGCTGGGCCGCACCAATCGCACCAACCAGGCGCAGCCGCCGCTGTTCCGGCCCATCGCGACCGATGTGAAGGCCGAGAAGCGTTTCCTTTCGACCATTGCGCGGCGTCTCGACACGCTCGGCGCGATCACGCGCGGTCAGCGCCAGACCGGGGGCCAGGGCCTCTTCCGGCCCGAGGACAATCTGGAAAGCCCCTATGCCCGCGATGCCTTGCGGCAGCTCTATATGCTGATCGTGCGCGGCAAGGTGCACGGGTGTTCGCTCGGCCGTTTCGAGCAGATGACCGGTCTGAAGTTGATGGATGCGAATGGCATCAAGGACGACCTGCCGCCGATCACTACCTTTCTCAACCGGCTGCTGGCGCTGACCATCGACCTGCAGGCCATCTTGTTCTCGGCTTTCGAGCAACTGCTCGAAGCGCGGGTCGACGGGGCTATCGCCTCCGGCACATACGATCTTGGTCTCGAAACGCTCCGCGCCGAAAGCTTCACCGTGACCGGCCGTCAGGTCATTTACACCCACCCCGCGACTGGCGCTGAGACCCGGCTGCTTTCAATCAGCGAGCGCAAGCGCAACCAGCCGATATCACTCGATGCGGCCCTGCATGAACTGACCGACCCGCGGGCAAAACTGCTGGTAAATGAACGCTCGGCCCGCGCCGCCGTCCAGATCCCGGCCACTAGCGTCATGCTGGACGATGGCGAGATCGAGCCGCGCGTACGGCTGCTCCGGCCGATGGAAGGCACGACTCTTGCTCTTCGTGCGATGGGCGAAACGCGCTGGATCGAAGCTGATCGGAACAGCTTTTCGGCCATGTGGAGCCGGGAAGTCGCACAGGTGCCGGCCTATTCCGAGGGCACCCTTTACATCGTGGCAGGATTGCTCCTGCCGGTCTGGAAGCGCCTGCCGCAGGATTCTACCCGTGTTTATCGGCTCCAGACCGATGATGGCGAGCGCATCATCGGCCGCCGTGTCTCGCCGGCATGGGCAGCCAGCGCCGCCGCCACAGAAAGCGTCAGCCTGACAGCCAACGCTGCTTACGCCGCTTTGATCGACGGGCGCACAATTCTCGACCTCGCCGAAGGGCTGCAACTGCGCCGCGTCCGGGTCATGGGTGCCTATCGCATTGAACTTACAGGCTTCAGCGATGCCATGCGCGAACGCCTGCGCGCCTATGGGCTCTTCAGCGAAATCATCTCGTGGAAATTGCGCTTCTTTGTGCCGGTCGGGGCAGCCGGCAGCGGGATTATCGGCAGGCTGGTCGAGCGCTTCCCGATCGAACGCATCGCAGAACGGGAGGCGGCCTGATGTCCCGTCTTTACGCCACCGAGCTGGCGCAGCGTCTCGGACGGCAGGCTGAGTCGGTTTGTCGTCACTACCTCTCGAATGGCCATAAACAGGGCCATTACTGGCAGGTCGGCGACGTCCGCAATGGCGCGGGACGCTCGATGTTCGTGCGGCTGCATGACAGCGCCAGGGGACCGGCGGGCAAATGGTCCGATGCTGCCACCGGCGAACATGGTGATCTGCTCGATGTAATCCGCGAAAGCGTCGGTCTCCTCGACTTCGCCGAGGTCGCTGCGGAAGCTCGCCGCTTTCTCAGCCTTCCTCATTCGGAACCGGGGCCCACGGGGCCGCCTCGCGGAACTCCGGCTATATCGGGGTCGGCAGAGGCCGCACGCCGCCTCTGGCGCATCGCACAACCGATCTCGGGCACTCTCGCAGAGACGTATTTGCGGAGACGCGGCATTACGGATTTGCACGGAACCGACGCGCTGCGTTTCCATCCGAACTGCTACTGGCGGCCCGAGCATGAAGGGCCAACCGAGACCTGGCCGGCGATAATCGCGGCGGTCACCGATGGCGATGGCGACATAACCGGCGCTCACCGCACCTGGCTCGCGCGTGACGGGTCGGGCAAAGCGCCGCGTGATCCGCCGCGCAAGGCCATGGGGGACCTGCTTGGTAACGCCGTCCGGTTCGGAACGGCACAAGATGTCATGGCGGCGGGAGAAGGCATCGAGACCATTCTGTCGCTGCGGCAATTGCTGCCACAGATGCCGATGGCTGCCGCACTCTCGGCCGGGCACCTCGCCGCTGTCCTGTTCCCGGCCCATCTGCGCAGGCTCTACATCGTGCGTGACAACGATCCGGCAGGCGAAAGTGCACGAAACAAGCTCGTCGAACGGGCGCTGGCGGCCGGAATCGAGACCATCACGCTCTCGCCGATGATGGGTGACTTCAACGAAGACCTCACTTCGTGCGGGCTGGATGCATTGCGGGTACGGCTTCGCAGGCAACTGGCTGCAGACGACGCCAGCCGTTTCATGGCTTTGGCTGCATAGCCGGGATGAGAAGCGGGCGGGTGCTCGTATTCCGTTGCGGCATACAAGAAGCCTTCCCTATTCGGCAGGGGACCGCGCCTCGGCCTTCGAGAGGGCGAGCGGCCCACAAACGGACCGGCCGGGCAATGGCGGCGCCCGACTGATTTCCGTCGGCGGCCCGCCACCCCACGCGACGAGTCGCGTGGGGACCCCGTCTCCCCCGCCTTTACAGCGCGAAGCAAATCAGCCGGGCTTTGCCATCGAGGCCCTCGCGAAAGGCTCGGGCTGCCTGGCCGGACCGCCTGCGGGCTTGTCGTCGCCATAAGGCCGCGACGGTCGCGGTCCTTGCCATTGGAGCCTGCCATGCACACCCATGACGAACGCGAACCCCATCACGCGACATCTGCCACCGGCCATGTCATCGAGGAGCTTGAGCTTTACGGCTATCGTCCGTCAGAGGACGAGCCTGATCTCCGGATCACGCCCGAGGATCACATCATCCAGAGCGCGGTCGCTGACATTTTCGACGCCCTGATCTCCACCATGGCCGACACCAGTCTCGATTTCGACCTTGCCGAGATCCTCTGGTCGAGCGTCAATACCTTCCACCGCGCTGTCGAACGGATCGAAAAGAAGCTCGACGACAACGAGCAGGCCCAGAAGCGTCTCCAGCGCGAACAGGACGGGTCCGAGGTGAAATCCGTCCAGCTCGAGACCCTGATCGGGGTCGGGCAAAGTCTCATCGAACGCCGTGACAGTCTTGAGCTTTTCCGCGAGACCGCTGCCGATATCTATCTGCGCACCCTCGGCATGCCCTGGTCGCCGCGCTCGGGTTCACGGGTCAATCATCGCCAGATGACGGCGGCCATGATCGATAGCCGGGACTTCATCGCCGCCAAGCGACGCGCCGACAATGACGTGCTGTTACCGGCCGGCACGAAGATCGCCTTTTCGGGTGGCGAGACCACCGACCATCGATTGATCTGGGACAAGCTCGATCAGGTTCATGCCAAGCACCCGGACATGGTGCTGCTGCATGGTGGATCGCCGAAGGGCGCCGAGCGCATCGCCGCCACCTGGGCCCACAATCGCAAGGTGCCGCAGGTCGCCTTCAAGCCCGATTGGGCCAAACACGCCAAGGCCGCGCCTTTCAAACGCAACGATCAGATGCTCGGCACGATGCCGATCGGGGTCATCGTCTTTCCCGGTACCGGGATTCAGGACAATCTGGCCGACAAGGCGCGCAAATTGGGCATTCCTGTCTACCGCTTCGGGACGGGCGGCGCGTGAGCGCCGCCCGCAATCCCTCAAGGCCTTCGACGAACCGGAGATGGCTCAACGTCCTGTCATGCCGGCGAAACACATCGCCTTTAACGTGATGGGCCGCTGGATCCGAGCATGTCCAGGCAGAGCAAGGAAAAGGGCCGGACAAGGTCAGGGGATCTCTTTGATCCCTATTTGTTCTTACTGATCGCTGACACTTCTGCTACTGTTCAGATCGCGCCGTGGAGGTGGTGGCAGGCGCACCGTCCAATCCATTGCACGGAGACACCACCATGACCTTTCTCGGTATTCTCGTCGCCATGGCCGCCATAGGTTTCATATGCTGGCTGCTGTTCAACCTTGCTGTCTTTGCGTTGCCCTTCTTCATCGGTGTGAACACCGGTATCTGGGCCTACGGCACCGGCGCGGGCTGGCTTGGGGCCGTTCTTGTCGGATTGCTCGCTGCCGGCCTGACCTTGGCGGCAGCCCAAGGCCTGCTCATTGTGATCCGGCCGCTATGGGCTCGGTTGCTGATCGCGCTCGTCTTTGTCGCTCCGGCTGTCGTCGCCGGCTTTTACGCTACTCTCGGCATCGTCAAACATATGATGCCGTCCGAAACCTGGCAGCTCATCTTCTCGGTCATTGGCGCAATTGCCGTGGGAGTGACGACCTTCTTGCGACTTGCGGCAATGGCATCTGCCGAGTCTGCTGACACGGGCCATGCGCGCATCTAGCCGCGTGTGTAGAATCCGGGTGGAGGCCAGAACAGAGGGATAAGCTCGCTGTCGTCAAAGATAAGTGGCGCGGGACCGGCGTGGTGAACTCGCATCAACCCGGTGGAGCGATGCGGCCCATAGCGGGAGCGCAGGACGGGTGGCGCGAACCTCGCGGGCACATTGCGGAACCCAGGCGGGATGCGCTCTCGCCGACTTCGGTTGGGTCAAATAGCGGTACGCGTGCCAAGGACAGGAGCGACGTCACGGGCATCCGTCGCGACCGGTCTGGCGGAACCTTGAATGCGCCAGACTCTGCGTTCTTCTCGTATCTCTGACCGCTCCAAGCGGCCTCTTCCATGGCCTGATCTGGCCGAAGACCAGCGCACGGGGCGCGCTTCGATCGCTTTGGCGCAACAGCGACGTCACAACTTTCTTCCCCTGACGGCCCCACCCCATGTTCCATGGGGCCCCGAGGCGCGTCATTCCTCGCGCGAGCAAGAAAGTCCCTCCTATGCTGTCCAGTCCCCGCAAACGGGGATGCGCCAGCGATCGTCTCCGTCCCGTCGATCGCCATCGAGGTCGCAATGGTGCGGGCTCGAAAAACGGAAAACGGAGATTTGAAAATGGCGACCATCGGTACCTTCAAGAAGACCGGTTCGAACGAATTCACCGGCGAAATCGTCACCCTCAGTGTCCAGGCCAAGGGCGTGCGTATCGTTCCCGACATCCGCGCAAACGGCGAGAACGCTCCCAGCCACCGGGTCCTGGTCGGCCGCGCCGAGATCGGTGCCGCCTGGTCCAAGCGCTCGGGCGAAGGCCGCGATTATCTGGGTCTCAAGCTCGATGATCCTAGCTTCACCGCTCCGATCTACGCCAACCTCTTCGATGACGAGGACGGCGAAGCCTACTCGCTGATCTGGTCCCGCCCCAACCCGCGTCGCGGCGACTGAGGCGCAAATGGCCCCGGCAACAAAGCCGGGGCCATTTTCTCCGCTGGGTGCACCAAGGAACGGCGCTCAGTCCAAGAGCACAGGCATCATGGCCCTGACATGGGCGTCGATCCGCTCCAGAACGATCGATGGGACGGCATCGCGTTCCGGCAATTTCCACCAATGCGCATCGATACGCCTTACAGTTTCGCTGACAGTTTTCAGGACGGCGGGCTCTGGAAGCCGCGCTCGATTGGCGAAAGCCTTCCACCGTGGCAGCGTCAGGGCCTTGAATGCGCGTTCGCCGCCAAGGGACAAAGCCAGATTGTCAGCCGGGATATAGGGAACTGTCGAAAGCACGTCGTAGATCGGCGCCAGGGCGGGCGAATTGCCGTCACCGGGGTAGATCAGCGACCAGTTTTTCAGGTGCATGTCGCCATTGCCCATGACCACCGACAGGGTCAGGCGGCGGACGAACTCCAGCGCCGCTATCGGCGAGATCGCCACATTCAGCGCCGCGGCGATGTCGTGATAGGCCGCGCCTTCGTATTTCCGTGCCGGATAGATGCCGAAGACCTGGGCGAAATCCTCGATATGGATTCGGCGCGCGCCGGCGGCGCGATCGAACCGCCGGATAAGAAGGACCAGCCCCTCGGCCAGGGTCTCGAATTCCTCGGGAATACCCTCGAACTGGTCTTTGCCGACCAGCTCGCGTTCGGGCACGTCCATGCCGATCGCTTCGGCCAGCGCGAGATTGGCGAACTCGTTCTCCGACACGCCTGGAAAGGCGGTCGAAGGAAACTTGGCGATGTACTGACCGTCGCTGTCTCCGAGCGGCACTGTCAATCCGCCGCCCTTGCCGGTGTTCTTCATCACCGAAAGCTTCATCTGCACGCCGGCGAGCGAGAAGCGCGCTTTCGGCTTGCCCTCAGGTGCAGCGGTTGCAGCGACGATATCTCCATTACTCGGGACAACCCGCACAGCGCCTGGCAGGTCGGCGCCCAGCGCGGCCAGCAGATCGAAATCATTGCCGGGCCGGACGGTCCGGGCGTGATGCTTTTCCATCGCCTCGCGCAGCTTGTCCTCGGGCAGGAGGTTGGCAAAGAAGGCCGGCAAGGCGCCTGCCACCGGGCGCGGATCCTTGCGCAATCCTCCCGTCGCCGCGCGGAAGGACAGGCTCAACACGGGATGTCCTCCGCTCGCGCGGTAGGCAGGATCGAAGCTGTAGGCGTTGAAGTCGCCCGGTGTCCTGACGATCGTGCCGACCTTCACCTCGTTGAGGAAAACATCGAGAGACAGGAGGGCTTCGGCGGAGCGGGCTCTATTCATCGTCACCCTCCGCTTGTGGGCTGAAAGCCGGCCGGTCGTCCTCGCCCTCAGGGCTGAGCAGCGCCTCGATGGCCGGGACCATCGCCTGAGGAACCAGCATCATCTCCAGGCCGAGCGCCCTCGCAACATTGATCAGAGTCGTGGCGCGGGCCGCTGCAGCTCCGGTCTCGACGTCGCGATAGCGGGGACGGGATATGCCGGCGAGATCGGCGACCTGTTCCTGCGTCAGGCCCGCCGCTAGCCGTGCGCGCCGAAAATGGTCGCCGATCATGTCCAGAGCCTCTGCTTCGGCTTTCATGTGAACCCTTTACAGATCAATTGTCTCTATTTGATCCGAAAACGTATCACAGTGAGGTCTGGAAGGCAAGGCAATGATCCGCAAGCATATCTCCACATGAGAGATTGATACGTTTGAAGATCATGCAATGACCTTCCATGGCCAATCCCGTCAGCCTTCGTTGGCCGAATCAGTCGTCCGACAACAAAGGTCAGCGCCGCCGTAGCGGCGGAACAGACGGCCAATTCCCGATGACTATTTGCCAAGAACGACTATTATAGTCGTAGTTCTGGAGTGCGCGCCGGTCGCAATGGGAGGTGATCATGCATGATCACCGCCCGACAGTCGCGGGCCGCGCGCGCCTTGCTGGGTTGGACACAGGAGACGCTTGCTGACAAGGCCCGTGTATCACTGACCGCGCTCAAGCGCCTCGAATCCGAAAGCGGCCTCGAGGTGTACGAAAGCACGCGCGATCAGGTCCGTCGGGCTCTCGAAGCAGCCGGTGTCGTCCTCTTGTCGACCGAGCGTGGACACGGAGTGCTGCTGGTCCATGATGGTGGTGACAAAAAGCGCTGACGGGCGAGCGGCAGACGCCGTGTTCCCTCCGAGCGATATTCTCCCAAAACACACAATCCTGGAGTATCTGGTGTTATCTCGCGTCCTGCAGTGGGCAGCACGCACCAGGCAACTGACATGCCCCCGATAGAACCCTTCGAGGATGCACCGCCGGTCTCCAGCGAATTAACCGCCTACGACCGTGCCCATATCAAGCTGTACATGCGACTGCTGGATGCCGCTGCCGATGGTGCCGAGTGGACCGAAGCCGTTCATATCCTGTTTGGCATCGACCCCAATCTCGAGCCGGATCGCGCGCGCCGGGTCCATGATACTCATCTGGCGCGCGCCAAATGGATGGCGCAGACCGGTTACCGTCATCTTCTGTGGAAGCGATAGGTCTGAAGTTCGCGTCCGGCGCGGCGCACGGCGACACGCGGGCGAGATACGGCGTTTCGCGGCCTGTCGGCAGATTTTCCGCATTGCTGGCCGCCCTGTCATGCTGCTGCAACAGATCTTGTCGTAAATAGCTCGGCGAAAAATCTGACCTGCGCTTTGCACGTGAGGAGGGACGGGTGCGACCGGACACTTCCCATTGGCGAGACGGTCGTCGCTATGAATTCTTCGACACGCTCTCGGTCGAAGGGCTCGCATGGGAATGTTTGCGGCGGTTTGAACGCTACCAGGAGCATTATGGCGAACTCGTCGCCATGAAGGCCGAAGATCATCCCTATTCAACCGACGCCCAGCGTCACTGGGGGTTGCGATTTCCCGGCTCGTCCGAGCCTTTCCGCGCTTCGTCAGGACGTCCTATGGTCGCCGCTCGCCAATCCGGCGGTCTTGCTCGCTGACGACGCTCCGGAATTTCTGCCGCCGTCATCGTCACTGGCCGCGCCTGCTGACGTTCGCCCGAGTCCGGAAGGTCTCCATGCCATCCATCGCGGGGGCATCGTCGCGCAGATCCTCCTGCTGTCGGGCCGAAAAACCGATAGAACCTCGGCTGTCATCCTGCCACTCGACGACGATCTGCCCGATCGGGTCGAGGCAGTGCTGCGGCTCTGGCAAGCGCTGAACGCGCGCCCCGTTACGCGCGACGGACGCATCACGCCGTACCAGCGTCGACGTATCCGACTGATGATGCGAGCCGCCGACGGCCGGGCCAATGGCGCGACCTATCGCCAGATCGCCATCGCGCTGTTCGGTCCCGAGCGGGTCGCGGCCGAGCCCTGGAAGACCTCACCCTTGCGCGATGCTGTGATCGGGCTGATCGAAAGTGCCGGGCCGTTCATCAATGGCGGCTATCGCAAATTGCTACGGCATCGTCGCCGATCCTGAGCGCGCTTCGACGCCCGGGGGGTGGGGATTGTTCGCCTGTTATCTTCCCCATCCACCCCGCCTGCATTCCTTCGCCACCGTGATCGCGATCCGCCGTTGCTCCGCAGCGGCGCCCGGCAACGCCACGGAGGCCCGACAATGCGACCCAATCTCACCGCCCTGCCGCCACGCTACCTGCGCACCAAGGAAGCGGCGGTGTTTCTCAGCCTTTCGGCGCGCACGCTGGAAAAGCACCGCACCTATGGAACCGGCCCGGCCTATCGCAAGCTCGGTGGGCGCGTCGTCTATTCGGTAGCTGATCTCGAAGCCTGGGCTTCGCGCGGCGCGGTCACGTCAACCTCCGATCCGCGCGGACAGGTTCTGCCAGCCAAACGGCACATGCCAGCGGCCTGTGGGTCGGCCGGCGGCATCAATCGCTGACCATCGCGCGAGGATTACCCATGGCGATCCGGCGACGTTCCCCGTCCGAGCGCGGGCAGCTCGACCTGTTCAGAGCGCTTCCCGGTGACTTCGCACCGCGGGACGCGCAGGACCTCATGGCGTATCCATTCTTCTCGCTCGCCAAATCACATCGCATCACCCCGATCGACTTCACCGCCGGAAAAATCTCGATTCGCGTCGAGGCGGTTGCCGACCACGGCATGGCAACGATCTGGGACGCCGATATCCTGATCTGGGCTGCCAGCCAGATCGTCGAAGCGCGCGACACAGGCTTGCGCACCTCGCGGCTCATGGCGGCGACGCCCTATGAGATTCTCACCTTCATTGGCCGTGGCACCAGCCTGCGCGATTACCAGCGTCTCAAGGCGGCGCTCGACCGGCTGCAATCCACCACCATCTCGACCACGATCCGCCAGCCCGCTGAAGGGCGGCGACACCGCTTCTCCTGGATCAATGAATGGCAGGAACGAACCGACGGCAACGGGCGCCCCGATGGTATCGAACTGATCGTGCCGGACTGGTTTTATCGCGCTGTCCTGGACGATGCGCTGATCCTGACCATCGATCGGGCCTATTTCGATCTGACCGGCGGGCTCGACCGCTGGCTTTACCGGCTCGTGCGCAAGCATGGCGGCCGCCAGAAGGGCGGATGGCGGTTCGATTTTCGTCATCTGCACCAGAAGTCCGGCTCTCTCTCGCCCTATAAGCGCTTTGCCTTTGAACTGCGCGATATCATCCGCCGTCAGCCGCTGCCCGGCTACAGGCTCTTTACCGAGATCGAGACCGGGCGCCGGGCGCTGCTCGCCTTCGAGCCATGGCCGGCCTGTGGAAAAGCTGTGGACGGCCTCGTGCTATCGGGAACCCGGACTATCGTGCCATCGGGAACCGGCGGCTCGTGCTATCGGGAACCCGATCCGGGTTTAAGGCACGGAGATCGTTCGGCAAATCGCCCCCTTAACAGAGAGTCTAACACAGAATCTAACCTTGAAGAGCGCAGGCGCGATGTTGAAAACCTCATCGCCCGCACCGGCCAGGCGCTCAGAGCGACGGCGAACCGGCGGCCACCAACGCCATCCGATCACACATCAGAAATCCGCTTCGACACCATGCGCCCGCTGCGCGGTGAGCGTGAGGACGGTCAGCGATGATCGTGGCTCTGCTCAACCAGAAGGGCGGTGTCGGCAAGACGACACTGGCGCTGCATCTCGCCGGAGAATGGGCCGGAAGGGGGCAGAGGGTCATTTTGGTCGATGCCGATCCGCAAGGCTCGGCGCTCGACTGGTCTGAGCAGCGCGGTCATGAGGGCTCGCCGAGGCTGTTCGGTGTCATCGGCCTTGCTCGCGATACGCTGCACCGGGAAGCGCCGGAACTGTCCCGGCAGGCCGATCATGTCGTCATCGATGGGCCGCCGCGTGTCGCCGGCCTCATGCGCTCCGCGCTAATCGCCGCCGACCTGGTGCTGATCCCGGTGCAGCCCTCGCCCTTCGATGGCTGGGCTTCCGCCGAGATGCTGTCGCTCATCGCCGAAGCGCGCATTTACCGGCCCGATCTCGTCGCCCGCTTCGTCCTCAATCGCTGCGCTGCGCGCACCATCCTAGGCCGCGAAACCGCCGCTGCGCTCGCCGATCACGATCCTCCGGTGCTCGCGAGCCGGATCGGGCAGCGTGTCGCCTTCGCCAGCGCCGCCCAGACCGGCCGTCTCGTTCACGAACTGGACGGCGCCACAGCCGCGGCCGCTGAGATCGCAGCGCTGGTTGACGAAATCGAGCGGCTCCCGCGCACGCGGAGGGTATCATGAGCACCCGAGCGCCCACGAGCGGCTTTGCCCGCCGGCCGGCCGATCCCGAAACCTGGGTGAGAGCCGCAAAAGAGCAGCCGGCCGGTAGGGCGGACGGCGCTGCGAACACGGCGCGGCTCACCATCGATGTGACGCCGGCGCAGCGCGGCCGCATCAAGATCGCGGCCTTTGAGCGCGGCATGACGGTCGCCGACATGCTGCGCGCGCTGCTGGAGCGTGAATTTCCACCTGCCGGGGACGATGGGCAATGACCGGCTTGGCGGCCCATCGAAAGCTGGTGGTCGAGGGCGCGCGCTCCTCATCAGCTGCGGCGCTGACCGAGGTGGAGCTGATCTGGATCGAGAAGTCGATCGAATATTGGGTGCGGTTCGGGAATCCGGTTCAGGAGCGTGTTATCGACCGCAGGCGCCGTGTCCTCGGCTTTCCTCCCGGGAGCCTTTTCGCCTTCGTGCGCTGGACGGCAAATGACTACGGCACCGTCGCCTCCCATCTCGACATCCTGCGCGCGGTCGCGGCGCACGAAGCCTACCAGACCGTTCCCGCCGTCACGCCGGGCGGCGAACTTCTGTTGACAGTCTCTGGCTGGCCGAAAGTCGAGCGCGTGCTCCAGCTCATCGACGCGATCGAGGCAGGCGGCATCGACGGGGCCGATGTCGCGCCCGATCACTGGCGCCACGTTCATAACCGACTGGCGGCCGGGGAAAGCCCCCGCGCCTACACGCGCGCGCAGCATCGCGCCTGGATCAAGCGGCGAAGCATTCGCCCATGACCCGGCGCGCCATTTTCGCTTCCGCGCTGGTGTCGGTCGGGCTGGTCATAGCCCCGGTGGTCACCGGGCATGGTCCGCGCTTCATCTGGAACGCCTCGGCCAGTGCGCCCATCGGCCTCTACGCCGTCGAGCCAGCCGGCCCTATCGAAGTCACCGATCTGGTCGCGGTCCGGCCGCCAGACGCGCTGGCGGAGCTGCTTGAAGCGCGCCGCTACCTTCCGCGCGGCGTGCCACTGATCAAGCGCGTCCTGGCGCTCCACGGCACGAGAGTCTGCCGCCATGGCACGGCCATTACCGCTTACGACCACCTTTATGGCCATGCCCGTGAGCGCGACCGGATGGGCCGCGACCTGCCCTCCTGGCAGGGCTGCCGTGTGATCGCCAAACGCGATGTGTTCCTGATGAACTGGGACGCCGCCGACAGTTTCGATGGCCGTTATTTCGGGCCGCTTCCGCTTTCTGCCGTCACCGCCCGCGTCGTGCCGATCTGGACCGATGCGAATGGTGACGGTCGCTTCGAATGGCAGGCGTCAACGCGGTGAACGCCTGTCCAAGGGCGGGCGCGATGTCCGCCCGATCGTCTTCACCGCTTGAGGAAAGGAAACCGCCATGCCGCAGATCGGTGAATTTACCAGGCACAAGACAGGCTTTGCCGGGCGCATCCAGACACTCACGCTCGACCGCGAGATCGCCATCGTCGCGGTGGATCCGGCCAATGTCGAGAATGCCCCGGACCATCGCGTCCACCTCGGCGAAGATGACACCGGCCCCGAGATCGGGGCAGCCTGGACACGCACTGGCGAGAAGGCCGGAGAATATCTCTCCGTGTTGATCGACGATCCGGCCTTGCCGTATCCGATCCGTGCCGCGCTGTTCCAGAACGGCGCTGATGCGGCGTCCTGGTCGCTGCACTGGAACCGGCCGCCCAAACGCGATGCAAAGGACTGAGCGATGCCGCGTTGTCGCCTCGGTCACTCCGTTGCGATCGGGCGTCATCGCGCCGCCCGATCCATTGCCTTCCTTCTCCTTACCGGCCTGTTCTGCAGCCCGGTCGGCGTCGCGGCGCAGGCGCAACCGAGCCTGCTCGCGCCGCGCATCCTGCACGATGCAAATGCCGACCATATTGCCGAAGCTTCGCAGCGTTTCGGCATTCCCGAGTTCTGGATCGATGCGGTCCTGCAGGCCGAAAGCGCGGGCGATCGCCGCGCCATATCCTCGGCCGGGGCGATGGGCCTGATGCAGATCATGCCTGCCACCTGGTCGGCGCTGCGGCAGCGCCATGGCCTGGGCCGCGATCCTTATGATCCGCGCGACAATATCCTCGCGGGCGCGGCCTATTTGTGCGCGATGTTCGATCGCTACGGCAATGTCGCGGCGATGCTGGCAGCCTATAATGCCGGGCCGGGCCGCTACGATGAATACCTTTCGGCGGGCCGCGTCCTGCCCGCCGAAACGCGCGCCTATGTCGCCAGGCTCGCACCAATCCTGGGCAATGCGGTGCCGTCTCGCGGCGCTTCCATCCCCGCTGCGTTGCCGCCCGATTGGCGCGAGGCGCCGCTCTTTGTTGCGCGCAGCGGCAACCGAACGAGCGCTATCCGCGACCCGGCGTCTGCGCAGGGCACCGACACCCGCACCCCCGTTCCGGATGCAGCCGGTGCGCCCGACCGGCGACAGCACGAGGCCATTTTTGTCACTCGAGCCGATAGCGGTGCCGCACCATGATGCGGCTTTTGCGCGATCGCACGGCATCGTGGGCCAGCGCGCCATGGCGTGCTGGCTGGCAGGGGAGGACCGCAACAACCGACCGATGGCAGGATAAAAGGCCGCACATTGTCGGCCAGACGGTCGGTTGTTTTTGCTCAGGATTTTCTGCGATTCCGCACCTTGTGGCGCAAGGGCGCAATGTGCGCGCAAGGCATGATTGCCCGTTTTTGCTCCGGTTTTCACACATTGCGGGACCGCATCATGCCCGATGAGCGCGAGTTCCGTATTCGTCCCGGGCGTATCCGTTCGACCCGCGCTCAACAGGCGCGGCCGTTCATTGCCCAGGCACTGGCGGCGGCCAAGAAGGCCGGCGGCGGCGTTTCACGCTCAGGCCGGATTGTCTCGGGCAACCGCTCGCGGTTTGGGCATGGCCAACGCGCCAGCATTCAGGCCAATCGTTTTATCACCGCCCGCTCGCGCGGCGCCGTGATCAAGGCGCGCGTTGTCCGTCACACCGCTCGCAAGACGCCGCTTGGCACGCATCTCGATTATCTGCGCCGCGATGGCGTCACCCGGGACGGGGAGAAGGCGCGGCTGTTCGGGCCAGAGCGCGATTCAATGGATGGCGGCGCCTTTACCGAACGGTGCGGCGGCGACAGGCATCATTTCCGCTTCATCGTCTCGCCCGACGACGCCCTCGACATGGCGGACCTCAAATCCTTTACCCGCGATCTGGCCGGGCAGATGGAAAAGGATCTTGGCACACGGCTGGACTGGGTGGCGGTCGATCACTGGAATACCGAGCATCCCCATGTCCATCTGGTCGTGCGCGGGGTGCGCGATGACGGCCAGGATCTTGTCATCGCGCGCGACTACATCAAGGAAGGGATGCGCGACCGGGCGCGCGATCTCATCACCCAGGAGCTCGGGCCGCGCACCGAACACGACATTCGCCGAACGCTCGAGCGTCAGGTAGCTGCGGAACGCTGGACTGGTCTCGACCGCCAGCTGGTACGCGACGCACGCGGCACCGGGATCATCGATATCGCTCTGCGGGCTGGCGAGCCGCCCGATGAATATCGTGCGCTGAAACTCGGACGGCTGCGCAAACTCGAAACTCTCGGCCTGGTCGAGCAGATCGGTCCCGGCCAATGGGCGATCGACGACAAGGCGCAAGCGGTGCTGCGCGAACTCGGCGAGCGCGGCGACATCATCAAGCGCATGCACCGCGCGCTGACCGAGCGCGGCATAGAGCGCGGCGCGGCAAGCTATGTGCTCGCCGGTGAGAGCCTGGAGGCGCCTGTGATCGGCAGGCTGGTCGAGCGCGGGCTCGATGATGAACTCAAAGGCACCGCCTATGCCGTGGTCGACGGCGTCGATGGCCGAACCCATCATATCAGGCTTCCCGATCTCGATGCGGCCGGCGACAGCGCACCCGGTTCCATCGTCGAGCTGCGCGGGTTCGACGACGCCAGAGGGCAGCGGCGGGTCGCAATCGCGGTGCGCTCCGATCTCGATTTGCAGGCGCAGGTCTCGGCACCCGGCGCCACCTGGCTCGACCGGCAGGCCCTGGCGCGCGATCCGGCTGCGCTGTCCGCGGGCGGTTTCGGGGCAGAGGTGCGCCAGGCCTTGGATGAACGCGCCGAGCATCTGGTCGGTGAAGGGCTGGCCTCGCGCCAGCATCGCCGGATCGTCTTCAGCCGCAACCTGATCGAGACCCTGCGGCGGCGTGAGCTCGACGCGCTAGGCGACAAGCTGTCGCGAGAAACCGGCCTTGCGTTCAACCGCGCCGCCGAGGGTGACTATGTCGCCGGCACCTACCGCCAGCGTCTCACGCTCGCGTCGGGCCGCTTCGCCATGATCGATGACGGACTCGGCTTTCAACTCGTCCCCTGGTCGCCCTCGCTCGAAAAGCACCTCGACCGCCATGTCTCGGGTCTCGCCCGCGGCAATGGCGGGGTGGACTGGAGCTTTGGACGACAGCGCGGGCTTGGCCTCTGAGCGCCGCATCGAAAGGACCTGCCATGTCAGCCACGAAAATCCTCTGGGGCCAGATCCTCACGGTCTTCCTGATCATCCTGGCGACGACATGGGCGGCCACGCAATATGTCGCCTGGGAGCTCGGGTTTCAGGCCCAGCTCGGAACCCCGTGGTTTCGCCTTGCGGGCTGGCCCGTCTACTATCCGCCGGCGATTTTCTGGTGGTGGTATTTCTACGAGGCCTATGCGCCGGAAGTCTTTGCCAAAGGCGGGATGATCGCCGCTTCGGGCGGGTTCATCGCCATCGCCGTCGCGATTGGCATGTCGGTCTGGCGCGCCCGCGAAGCCAGGAATGCCGAAACCTACGGGTCGGCCCGCTGGGCGAAACCGCAGGAGGTAAAGACGGCGGGCCTGCTCGATCCCGACGGCGTGGTGCTCGGCCGCTATGAGGGGAGCTATCTTCGCCATGACGGACCAGAGCACGTGCTGTGTTTTGCGCCCACGCGTTCCGGCAAGGGCGTCGGCCTCGTCGTGCCTTCGCTTCTGACCTGGCCAGGCTCGGCCATCGTTCACGACATCAAGGGCGAAAACTGGCAGCTCACCGCCGGCTTTCGCGCCCGGCATGGCCGCGTCCTGCTGTTCGATCCCACCAATCCGAAATCGTCCGCCTACAATCCGCTGCTCGAGGTCCGCCGCGGCGAGTGGGAGGTGCGCGATGTTCAGAATATCGCCGATATCCTGGTCGATCCCGAAGGCAGTCTCGAAAAGCGCAATCATTGGGAAAAGACCAGCCATTCGCTTCTAGTCGGCGCGATCCTGCATGTCCTCTATGCCGAAAAGGACAAGACCCTCGCCGGGGTTGCCGCCTTCCTTTCCGATCCCAGACGGCCAATCGAGACAACGCTCGCGGCCATGATGAAAACCGCGCATCTGGGCGAGGCCGGCCCCCACCCGGTCATCGCCAGCGCGGCGCGCGAATTGCTGAACAAATCCGACAATGAGCGCTCGGGCGTGCTTTCGACCGCCATGTCCTTTCTCGGGCTTTACCGCGATCCGGTCATTGCCGAAGTCACCCGCCGCTGTGACTGGCGCATTGCCGATATGGTGAAAGCGACAGTGCCGACGACGCTCTACCTTGTCGTGCCGCCTTCCGACATCAATCGCACCAAGCCGCTGATCCGCCTGATCCTCAATCAGGTCGGGCGTCGGCTGACCGAAGACCTTCAGGCCAATGGCGGCCGCCACCGGTTGCTCCTGATGCTCGACGAATTTCCCGCGCTCGGGCGCCTGGACTTCTTCGAAAGTGCGCTGGCCTTCATGGCCGGTTACGGGCTCAAGAGCTTTTTGATTGCGCAGTCGCTCAACCAGATCGAGAAGGCCTACGGCCCCAACAATTCCATCCTCGACAATTGTCATGTGCGCGTCAGCTTCGCCACCAATGACGAGCGCACCGCCAAACGTGTGTCCGATGCGCTTGGCACGGCAACCGAGATGAAGGCGATGAAGAACTATGCCGGGCACCGGCTGTCGCCTTGGCTCGGACATCTGATGGTCTCGCGATCCGAAACCGCCCGCCAATTGCTGACGCCCGGCGAAATCATGCAGCTTCCGCCAACCGACGAGATCGTCATGGTCGCCGGAACCCCGCCGATCCGGGCGAAGAAGGCGCGCTACTATGAGGACCGCCGGTTCACCGAACGCGTTCTGCCGCCGCCGGAATTGCTTGCGGCCGCAGCGACGCAGACCGACGATTGGAGTGCTTTGCCTCTGCCGGTAAGCCCAGGTTCCGCGATCGAAACGGTGATGGTTGACGATGAGGATCCCACTCAATCGGAGCACCGGCAGCAGCCGGAGCTGAGACGCGTCAACTCGGTCGAGAAAAGGGCGCCGATCGAAAACGAGTTCGACCCCTTGCCCTATGACGGCAGCGACGATGAGGCCGCCCGCAGCCAGCGGCTGACCCGCGTGATGCGCGGCGTCGCGCGGCAGGTCTCGATGGATCCCGGCGACGGCATGGAGCTTTGAGCATCATGGTTCGTCGCAAGAAGAAGGCGCAAGTCTCGGTCTATCTCGATCCCGAGATCATGACGATGCTTGCGGACTATGCTGCTCGCCGGGACCAGTCCCAGTCGATGATCGCCGAAGCCGCTATCGCATCTTTCCTCTCGCCCGACGCCGATGAGAGGCGCGAAGCGGCCATCGCTAAGCGGATCGATCAGGTTGACCGTCGTCTGATGCGCCTCGAGCGCGATCTCGGGATCAGCGTCGAGACCATGGCGGTGTTCATCCGCTTCTGGCTCTCCTCGACCCCGGCGCTGCCCGAACCCGCCGCTCAGGCGGCGCGAGCTAAAGCGGCCGAGCGCTATGACGCTTTCGTGGCCGCGCTCGGGCGGCGGCTGGCGCAAGGGCCCAAGCTGCGGCAGGAAATTAGCGAGGACATAGATCCAGCGGACAATAGCTGAGTGGCCTGCTGCCAGCTAAAAGTATTGGGCGCGCAATCGAGCCGACAGCTTCCGACCCAATTTTCGGCTCTCGCTTTAACGCCTCGGACTACTTTGGTGGCTACTGCGGGAGGGCCAAGCCAAGGTCGGAGTATATCGGCCCCAGTTCCTCATCGGTCAGCAAACCGGGCGAGGTGGCGATGCTCGGGAAATTGCCCACCACGAAATAGAGCAACAAGATTGAGGGCAAAGCGAACAGGGTCTGGTCCTCTCGTCGGCCCTTGATGCGTTCCATGATGAACCCCTTGGTGTTCAGCCAAAGGAGGATGTCGTCAATCGAGCTCTCGTCGGCCAATGGGAGGTACGCGTCGATCAGCTCGCCGTCCAGAGCGGTGACAGTCGCGTCCGCTCCGGTCTTATCTCGATAATACACGGACAAGGCCTCGATCAGCGCCCTGACGCCCTTGACTGATGCGTCGATGAGACTGCCGACTTGGCGGAAGTAGTCGTCAGTCGCTTCGATCAACGCCATCGCCTTTGCCGCAGCCCGCATCATCTCGGGCGTCGATTTGACGCTCGGCTTGTAGATCGTGTCGTGGGTGACTTCGCTGAATGCGTGCTGCAGCAGCGTGCGGACCTGGATCTCGCACGGAATGTCCAGCGGTATAGGGAGGCCCTCGAAGACGATCCCCGTTTTTGCCCGAACCACGTAGTGGACCGACTGGTACCCGAACTCCCAAGGCTTACGGTCTCGCTCTTCGGCGAAGTCCCGCGCCTTTTCCCAGAACCAGTACTTGTCGCCGAATTCGGTGATCGCCTTCTCGACGATGGGTATTTCGTCCGAGGTGAGCACGACGAAGCGAATACCCACCTTGTCCTCGATGTCGTCATACGGGTTGGCATAGCCTTTGCCACGATAGAGTGCCTTCTGGATGAGCGACTTGCTCTCCTTCAGCCTGTGCTTAACTGGAAGGCGCAAGAAAAGATCCGGCGCCTCCACCTGAGTCGAGAGCCCGTCGATGACCGTGTGGACGATGAACCTGCCCCAGGCATCGTAGTGCTGCTGCTCCGCCTCCCAGCGCCGCAGGATCTCGAACTCGGTCGTCATAGTTGTTCGACGACTGGCCTGCGGACCGTGATCTTGGTCCAGCTTGCAGCCACGCCCTCGGAAGCATCGCCGGGCGGTACATCCTCGATTGTCACTGTGCCATTTCGTATCGCGTCCGGGGATGCCGAAAACTCGATGTCTGGACCGAACTTGTACTTCCGGCGCCGCAACCTGCCACCCATCTCGCTGATGTCCCGAACCACGGCTCTATTGGTTGGGAATTTCTTGGCTTCAAGGAACTTGTTAAACGGGTCGCGCAATTCGGGCGGCAGATAGGTCTCGCCGAACTGTTGTGAGGTGAACGTGGGCGCCTGATCCACCTTAACGAAGGCGAACAGCGCGTCGCTCAGGTCCCTTCGAAGATCTCGGTCATTTACTGATGTGCGAACGAATTCCTTCGTGAGATCAAAGAATTTCGCAGTTTCGTATTTCCCGTTCTCAGGAAAGGCGCAGCCAAGAAAGCCATCATAGAAATATACGGCTGCATTCTCTCGCCGAGCGGGCCGTGATATTACTGTCAAAAACAAAGCATCTCCAAATTGTGCTCGCCGTAACAGCGACGTCATCAGAGATGAACAGGGCGAGCTTGTAAAGTCTCGTGGCTGGAGTAAGAAAGATGTTCTCAAGGAATTCGGTCACAACTTTTGCTGCAGCCGATCGGCGCTGAAAGCCGGACTGCATCTCCGCTTTAATCACCCCGACGAAGGGCTTTGCGTCGCCACCGACTTTACCATCAAAGACCAGAAGCATTCCCCCGGGAATCCCTCGTGATTTCTGTGCATCAGCGAGGGCATCGGCCATGTGATTGGAGACGTCGGGGAAATCGGTGTCGGTTGCGAGAACAAGACGTCGAGCCGTTCCAACCACGCTCGCATCCTCGGTCTTCACTATCCGCATCTCTATGCTCTTGGACTGTGCTGAGAGCGCGTCAGTGATGCGCATTCCAAAGTGACTGAGAGCCTTGGCATCCAGAATTTCGAGCTCATTGCCATAGGATGGCGGCACTACATTGGGCCCGTCTTTCCTCTGGAAGACCTCGTGCATAACAACTCGACCGATAGAAAGATTCTCTACAAGCACACTCGATCCCCCCTGCAAAATATTGAAGAATACTATTCCGAGCGAGTTAAGGAAGGATACCAGAACAAATCAAGAACACAAGAGCCGCGGTCGCAGCGATAACGAGCGGACCGTCGGGAGGGGGCACGCTAATCGGCTCCGTTCTGCGGGGGCTGGCGCCTGTCGAAACCGCATTCTATCGTGAGGCGCGTTCGCGCCTTGGCTAAGCTCCACGTGCATCGAGTCCGTGTAGCTACAGGATCCAGTCGACCGTACCCTACGCTTTTTCCTGTATTTGCACGCTAGGCTACGACGCCGCCAAGCAGGTGTTGAATCGGCCCTGTTTCGGGTTCTTTTAATCGTCCCCGTCGGGACAGGATCGTCTTGTCTCCGGCCAGAACGGGGACACAATGGCGGCCTCCTACCACAATAGCGAAGGACACGCTCGCAGCTCACGCATGCTGCGCACCGCGCTCGGGGGCGCCATCACCCGGCTTCTCGATGACCCCGGCGTGGTCGAGGTCATGCTGAACCCGGATGGTCGCATCTGGGTCGATCGTCTCTCCGAAGGTCTTGCCGACACCACAGAACGCCTCTCGCCCGCCGATGGCGAACGCATCATCCGCCTGGTCGCCCATCATGTCGGCGCGGAAGTTCATGCCGGAGCGCCGCGCGTCTCGGCCGAGCTGCCCGATAGCGGCGAGCGCTTTGAAGGTCTGCTGCCGCCTGTGGTGACGGCACCGGCTTTTGCCATCCGCAAGCCCGCCGTCGCGGTGTTCACCCTCGATGATTACGTCGCTGCCGGGATCATGACAGCGCTCCAGGCCGAAGCGCTGCGCGTTGGGGTTGCCGAGCGGGCCAATATCCTAGTCGCAGGCGGCACCTCGACCGGCAAAACGACGCTGACCAATGCGCTGCTCGCTGAAATGGCGCGGACGTCGGATCGCGTTGTGATCATCGAAGATACGCGCGAGCTGCAATGTGCCGCGCCCAATCTTGTCGCCATGCGCACCAAGGACGATGTCGCTTCGCTGTCCGATCTGGTGCGCTCATCGTTGCGCCTGCGGCCTGACCGGATCCCCGTTGGCGAGGTGCGCGGCGCCGAAGCGCTCGAACTGCTCAAGGCCTGGGGTACGGGCCATCCCGGTGGCGTTGGTACCATCCATGCCGGAAGCGCCATCGGCGCGCTGCGGCGCATGGAGCAGCTGATCCAGGAGGCGGTGGTCACCGTTCCGCGTGCGCTGATCGCCGAAACCATCGACCTCGTCGCGGTCCTGTCTGGCCGTGGCTCAGCGCGCCGCCTCGCGGAACTCTCGCGCATCGAGGGCCTCGGCCCGGACGGGGACTATCGCGTCGTGCCGGCCTGCGAGCCTTCCGCCGCCCATCCCGAAATCCTTGAGGAGCCTCAAGCATGACCCATGCCTTGCGCACCCTTCGTCGCCATTTGTCGCTTGCCGGCTCCGTCATCGTGCTCAGCATGATGATGGCGCCTGCAGCCCATGCTTCCGGTTCATCGATGCCCTGGGAAGCACCGCTTCAGAGCATTCTGGAATCGATCGAAGGTCCGGTCGCCAAGATCATCGCGGTGATCATCATCATCGTTACCGGTCTCACCCTGGCCTTCGGCGATACGGCGGGCGGCTTTCGGCGGCTGATCCAGATCGTTTTCGGCCTGTCGATCGCCTTTGCCGCCAGTTCCTTCTTCCTCAGCTTCTTCTCATTCGGCGGCGGAGCGATGATCTGATGGCGGTGGGTCTCGAACAGCTTGGCGAGGTGCCGGGCTTCATGGTCCCGGTCCATCGCGCCCTGACCGAACATATTCTGCTCGGCGGTGCGCCGCGTTCGATCGCCATCATGAACGGCACGCTTGCCGGAGCGGTCGGTCTCGGTCTGCGCCTCTGGCTGGTCGGTCTTGCTATCTGGGCAATCGGACATTTCGCCGCGGTCTGGGCGGCCAAGCGCGACCCGCTTTTCGTGGAAGTCGGTCGGCGCCATCTGCGCATCCCACCCTTTCTGGCGGTGTGAGGGCGGAGGCATGATGAACCTCGCCGAATATCGCAGCCGCAACGCCAGACTGGCCGACTATCTGCCCTGGGCGGCATTGGCCGCTCCCGGCGTGGTGCTGAACAAGGATGGTTCGTTTCAGCGCAGCGCAAAGTTCCGCGGCCCTGATCTGGATTCGGCCGTGGCGGCCGAACTGGTCGCGGTCGCCGGTCGCATCAACAATGCCTTCCGCCGACTGGGTTCGGGCTGGAGCATATTCGTCGAAGCGCAGCGCTTCGAAGCCGCGACCTATCCTGAAAGTCTCTTTCCCGATGCCGCGTCTGCCTTGGTCGACGCCGAGCGAGAGGCCGGGTTCGAGGAAGCCGGGGCGCACTTCGTGTCCAGCTACTTTCTGACCTTCCTCTGGCTGCCGCCGGCGGAAGACGCCGCTCGCGCTGAAACCTGGCTCTACGAGGGACGCGAGCAGTCTGGTGTAAATCCTCACGAATTGCTGCGCGGCTTCATCGATCGCACCGACCGGATACTGGCGCTGCTCGACGGGTTCATGCCCGAGTGCCGCTGGCTCGATGACGCCGAGACGCTGACCTTCCTTCACTCGACCGTTTCGACGAGCCGCCACCGCGTGCGCGTGCCCGAGACGCCGATCTATCTCGACGCGCTTCTCGCGGATCAGCCTCTCGCAGGAGGGCTGGAGCCGCGTTTGGGTGACCAGTATCTGCGGGTCCTCACCATCATCGGATTTCCGAGCGCAACAACCCCGGGTCTTCTCGATGAAATGAATCGGCTGGCGTTTCCCTATCGCTGGAGTACCCGCGCCATCCTGCTCGACAAGCTGGAGGCGACGCGGCTGCTGACCAGGATCCGCCGCCAGTGGTTTGCCAAACGCAAATCCATCGCCGCGATCCTCAAGGAAGTCATGACCAACGAGGCGTCCGCTCTGGTGGACACCGATGCGGCCAACAAGGCCGCCGATGCCGACCTGGCCTTACAAGAACTCGGCGCCGATACCGCAGGCATGGCCTATGTCACGGCCAGTGTCGCGGTCTGGGATACCGATCCGCGCATCGCCGACGAAAAGCTGCGACTGGTCGAGAAGGTCATTCAGGGCCGCGACTTCAATACCATGACCGAGACCGTCAATGCGGTCGATGCCTGGCTCGGAAGCTTGGCCGGACATGCATACGCCAATGTCCGGCAGCCACCGATATCGACGCTCAATCTTGCCCACATGATCCCGCTGTCGGCCGTGTGGGCGGGGCCGGAACGGAACGAACACCTCGCAGCGCCCCCTTTGCTTTACGGCAAGACCGAGGGATCGACGCCGTTCCGGCTTTCCCTTCATATCGGCGATGTGGGCCATACCCTGGTCGTCGGCCCGACCGGCGCGGGAAAGTCAGTGTTGCTGGCGCTGATGGCGCTGCAGTTCCGTCGCTACGCGCGTAGCCAGATTTTCGCCTTCGACTTCGGCGGTTCGATCCGCGCCGCCGCGCTCGCCATGGGCGGTGACTGGCATGATCTCGGCGGCGGGCTGACCGAGGGGTCGGATGCTTCGGTCTCGCTGCAACCGCTCGCCCGCATCGACGAGTCGCACGAACGCTCCTGGGCCGCCGATTGGATCGGCGCGATCCTGCTGCGCGAAGGTGTCGCCATCACGCCCGAGATCAAGGAGCATATCTGGACGGCACTGACCTCGCTCGCCTCGGCGCCCGTCGACGAACGCACCATCACCGGGCTCGCGGTGCTGCTGCAATCCAGCGATCTCAAACAGGCGCTGCGACCGTACTGCGTGGGCGGCCCCTATGGGCGATTGCTCGATGCTGAAACCGAACATCTCGGTTCCGCCGATGTCCAGGCGTTCGAGATCGAGGGTCTGGTCGGCACAGGCGCGGCGCCGGCCGTCTTGTCATACCTCTTCCACCGCATTGGTGACAGGCTCGATGGCCGCCCGACACTGCTCATCATCGATGAGGGTTGGCTAGCGCTGGACGATGAGGGGTTTGCCGGCCAGCTGCGCGAATGGCTGAAGACGCTGAGGAAGAAGAACGCCTCGGTCATCTTTGCCACGCAGTCGCTATCGGACATTGACGGCAGCGCGATCGCGCCTGCCATCATCGAAAGCTGCCCGACGCGGCTGCTCTTGCCCAATGAGCGGGCCATCGAACCGCAGATTACCGCGATCTATCGCCGCTTTGGATTGAACGACCGGCAGATCGAGATCCTGGCGCGGGCTACGCCCAAGCGGGATTACTATTGCCAGTCGCGGCGCGGCAATCGGCTGTTTGAGCTGGGACTGAGCGAAGTCGGGCTCGCGCTCTGCGCCGCATCCTCCAAATCCGATCAGACCGCCATCGCGGGCATCCATGCCGAGCATGGAAGCGATACCTTTCTTGAGGCGTGGCTGCGTCATCGCGGCGTCGATTGGGCCGCTGACCTCATTCCCGATCTCACCAATCTCGCAAGCCGGCCGGAATTGACGGAGCCCGCCGTGCTTGGTGGCGCGCCAGAAAAGGAGACCCACCCATGATCCGTATCCCCATTGCCCGTTTCGCGAGGACGTCGCTTCTGGCATTTGCGCTCGCCGTGCCGGTCGCGCTTGCGCCCATCGCATCGAGCCCGGCTCATGCCCAGTTCGGGTTCGGGCGCATCGTCTATGATCCGACGAATTATGCGCAGAACGTTCTGACCGCCGCGCGTACGCTCGAGCAGATCAACAATCAGATCACCTCGCTTCAGAACGAAGCGCAGATGCTCATCAATCAGGCCCGCAACCTCGCCAGCCTGCCATATTCCGCGCTCCAGCAGCTTCAGCAAAACGTGCAGCGCACCCAGCAGCTTCTGGGCCAAGCGCAGAACATCGCGTTCGAGGTCGGCCAGATCGATCAGGCGTTCGAGCAGCAATACGGCCAGATCTCGCTCTCTGCTACCGATCAGCAGCTGATCGCGGATGCGCGCACGCGCTGGGGAAACACCGTGGGCGGCCTGCAGGATGCGATGCGCGTCCAGGCCGGCGTGGTCGGCAATATCGACACCAACCGCGCTGAAATGGCCACCCTCGTTGGTCAGAGCCAGAATGCCAGCGGAGCGTTACAGGCAACGCAGGCCGGCAATCAGCTTCTCGCGCTGCAGTCGCAGCAGCTTTCCGATCTGGTCGCGCTGTTATCGGCCAATGGCCGGTCCGAAGCGCTGATCGAGGCCGAGCGCGCCACTGCCGCCGAGCAGGGGCGTGTCCAGCGCGAGCGCTTCCTCACGCCGGGTTCGGGTTATCAGCCTGGCAATGCGCAAATGTTCGGCAGCGGCAATTAAGACGCTGGGGAGGGGTGGCCATGGACAGCAAAATGCTGGTCCGGCTTGGCGCGGTGATATTCGTCGCCATCGCGATTACCGCCACGGTGATCGAGCTGACGCGGCAGGAGGATACCACGCGCGTCAGCTCCGTGCCGCAGCTTCAGCCCTCGGCGAACCCTTTGCAGGCGATGCTCCGCCGCTGCCAGGGACTTGGCGAAGCCGCCACCCGTGATCCCGATTGCCTGTCGGCATGGGCTGAATCTCGCGACCGCTTTTTGGGCAACACGCCGGCGCCCGCCGCGCCGCAACCGGGCGAGAGATAGCGATCCATGGGCGGAACCGGCGTCATCGACAATTTCCTGGGGGTCTTCACCAGCTACATCGATTCCGGTTTCGGTCTGCTTGGCGGCGAGGTCGCTTTCATCGCCACCACCCTGATCGTCATCGATGTGACGCTGGCGGCCCTGTTCTGGAGCTGGGGCGCCGATGACGACATCATCGCGCGCCTCGTCAAGAAAACGCTGTTCGTCGGCGTCTTCGCTTATCTCATCGGGAACTGGAACAACCTGGCGAAGATCATTTTCGAGAGCTTTGCCGGGCTCGGGCTGCAAGCCTCGGGCACCGGCTTTTCCGCCGCCGATCTCATGCGGCCCGGCCGTGTGGCGCAGACCGGGCTCGACGCCGGCCGCCCGCTGCTCGAATCCATCTCCGGCTTGATGGGTTACTGGTCCTTCTTCGAGAACTTCATCCAGATTGCCTGCCTGTTTTTCGCCTGGGCGCTGGTGCTGCTCGCCTTCTTCATCCTCGCCGTCCAGCTCTTCGTCACGCTGATCGAGTTCAAGCTGACGACCCTCGCTGGCTTCGTTCTCATTCCCTTCGGACTCTTCGGCAAGACGGCCTTCATGGCCGAGCGTGTGCTCGGCAATGTCGTTTCCTCGGGCATCAAGGTGCTGGTGCTTGCTGTTATCATCGGCATTGGCTCGACCCTGTTCGGTCAATTCACCGCGGGCTTTGGCGGCGCCATGCCGACCATTGACGATGCCATGGCAATCGTCTTGGCGGCGCTGTCACTGCTTGGGCTCGGCATTTTCGGACCCGGCATTGCGTCGGGGCTCGTTTCGGGCGGGCCGCAACTGGGCGCAGGATCGGCCGTCGGCACCGGCCTTGCCGCCGGCGGCATGATGGTCGCCGGAGGCGCTGCCACAGGCATGGCGGCGAAAGGCGGCCTTGCAGCGCTTTCCGGTGGAGCCGCCGCTGTCCGGGGCGGTGCGGCCGCCGCGGGCGCTGCCACATCCGCCTATAGCCTTGGCTCGTTCGGTCAGACTGGTGCGGCCGGGGTGGCGTCCGGTGTCGGCGGCGTCGCCCGGGCAGCAGGGTCGGCCGCCATATCGCCGTTGAAAAACGCCGTCTCCAGGGCTTCGCAAAGCGTGAAGTCCAGCTTCTCCGACGGTGCGCGTGCCGGTCTCGGTCTGACCGGAGGCTCATCCTCCACGGGCGGTGTCGGGGGTGCGAGTGTCACTCCAGGGGCAGCAGGGTCGTCCTCGCCGGCCGGTGGCCCGCCCGCTTGGGCGCGGCGGATGCAGCGGCGGCAGGCGCTCAGCCACGGCACCACCATGACCGCCCATGCCGTCCGCTCCGGCGACAGCCATGGCGGCGGCTCTTCCGTCTCCGTCTCCGAAAGTGACCGATCATGAGCTTGTTTAAACGCCCGGCCGCCCATTACGGCAAATGCCCCGAGCCTGAGACACCCTATCAGAAGGCCGCCCAGGTCTGGGACGAGCGCATCGGCTCGGCCCGCGTCCAGGCGCGCAACTGGCGCTATATGGCATTCGGCTCCCTGATCCTTACCGCTGGATTTGCCGCGGCTCTCGTCTGGCAATCGGCGCGCGGGACCGTGGTGCCCTGGGTGGTGCAGGTCGATAATCTCGGCCAGGCGCAAGCGGTCGCGCCGGCCCAGGCCGACTATCGGCCGACCGATTCTCAAATCGCCTGGCACCTCGGCCGCTTCATCGAGCAGGTCCGCTCGATTCCGGCCGATCCGATCATTGTGCGGCAGAATTGGCTGCGCGCCTATGAATGGACGACCGATCGCGGAGCGGCGGCTTTGAACGATTATGCCCGTGCCAACGATCCGTTCGCCCGTGTCGGGCGCCAGCAGATCGCCGTTGAGGTGTCCTCGGTTATCCGGGCCTCACCGGATTCCTTCCGCGTCGCCTGGATCGAGCGGCATTATGAAAACGGTCAGCTCTCCACCACCGAGCGTTGGACTGCGATCCTCACCATCGTGATCCAGACACCGCGCGATGCCGAACGCCTGCGTGCCAATCCGCTTGGCATCTATGTCAACGCCATCAGTTGGTCGCGGGAGATGAGCCAATGATCTCCGCCATCCGTACATCCGCAGGTCCGGCTTTCCGCAAACCCGTATCGGTAGCTTTACTGCTCGGCACGACCCTGCTCGCGGGCTGTGCCACAAACCGAACGTCGCAGTTCAGCTACGACGCTGACGTGCCGCCGCTGCCGGCAGTCCAGGCCTCTATTGCCGATGATCGGCCGCGACCGCTGCATACGCCCCCTGGCTGGACCGTTGCGCGCGGCGGAGAACCTGCGAGCACCGCGGCCGGCCGCGTTGAAAATGCCAACGCTGCCGCGCGCGTCGAGCCGCGCCGTGCGGGTTATTACAATGCCATCCAGATTTATCCGTGGTCACAGGGCGCGCTCTATCAGGTCTATGCAGCACCGGGGCAGATCACCGATATCGCGCTCGAACCAGGCGAAAGCCTGACCGGCGCGGGGCCGATCGCGGCCGGTGACACCGCCCGCTGGATTATTGGCGATACGACGAGCGGGTCGGGCAATGCCGCGCAGGTGCATATTCTGGTCAAGCCGACGCGGCCGGAAATTTCGACCAATCTGGTCATCACCACCGACCGGCGCACTTATATGATTGAACTGCGGGCTCGCGAGGCGCTCTATATGCCGGCGGTGGCCTGGGCCTATCCGGCGCCACCACCCGGGCAGCGGCAAAGTACGCCTGCCGCGCCGATCATCCCCAAGGAAGCCGCGCGTAACTACCGCTATGGTCTGACCGGCGACAGCCCGCCATGGCGTCCTATCTCGGTCTTCGATGATGGCCGCCGCGTCTATGTCGTTTTCCCGCGCGGCATCGTGCAGGGCGAGATGCCGCCGATCTTTGTTCTTGGGGCCGATGGCGAGCCGCAGATCGTCAACAGCCGCGTCCACCACAATATCCTGATCGTCGATCACCTGTTCGGTGCGGCCGAGCTTCGCCTTGGCAGCGGTGATCGCCAGCAGACGGTCCGGATCGTCCGCATCGAGCAAAGGCAAGCTGCGGCATCGTCCTCTTCTGCGACCGGAGGCGCCCCGTCATGACGGAAGCCACTACTCCCAAGGACGCCGCAGCTCCAATGCGGCTGCGCGCGGAGCCGCCCCGGGTCACCCGCCTATCCCGCAGGATGCTCGCCGCTATCGGCGGTATCGTACTTCTCGGCATTGGCGGTGCGCTCATCTACGCGCTGCAGACGCGCGATGCCGAGCCTGGAGGCGAAGAGCTTTATTCTGTCGAGAACCGTCCGACGGCAGACGGGCTATCCGGACTGCCGCGCGATTATACCGGCCCGGTTCTTGGATCGCCCTTGCCGGGCGATCTCGGCGGTCCGATCCTCGATGCCCAGAACCGGGGGCAGCCGGTCGCGCCGCCTGCAATCACAGCGCCAGCCGTCGATCCCGAGGAGCAGCGCCGTTTGGCTGAAAAAGAAGCCGCTCGCACCAGTCGTGTGTTCTTTCAGGCCGCTCCTGCAACTGGAGCCACACCGAGTGCGGCTGCATCCAGCCTTGCCGGCCTCGATCTTGGGGGGCTGCCTGCCGCACAGGACAGACACACCGCTTTCCTCAATGAGCCCGTCGATCGGCAGACAGTCGCCCTCGATCGCGTCATGGCACCTGCATCGCCCTACATCCTTCAGGCGGGAGCCGTGATTCCGGCGGCGATGATCACTGGTATTCGTTCCGATCTGCCAGGACAGATCACCGCCCAGGTGACCCAGAATGTCTATGACAGCCCGACCGGTAGCCTGCTTCTGATCCCGCAGGGCACCCGCATCATCGGTGAATACGATGACGGCGTGACTTTCGGTCAACGGCGCGTGTTGCTGGCGTGGAACAGGCTGATCTTCCCCAATGGCCATTCGATCGTGCTGGAGCGTCAGCCCGGCGCGGACGCTTCGGGCTATGCCGGACTTGAAGACGGCGTCGACTATCATTGGTGGGATCTGATGAAGGCCGCCGGGCTCTCGACATTGCTCGGCATCGGAACCGAGCTCGCGACCAGCGACGAGGACCGACTGATCCGCGCCATCCGTGACGGCGCGCAGGACACCATCAATCAGGCTGGGCAGCAGATCATCCAGCGACAATTGCAGGTCGAGCCAACGCTCACCATCCGCCCGGGTTTCCCGGTTCGGGTAATCGTCACCCGCGACCTCGTGCTCGAGCCCTACAGGAGCTGATCATGGCGAAGTTGAAACTGGGTCCCATCGTCGAGGACAAACCCGTTAAGGTGACAGTGGCGCTGCCCGGGCCGCTCCATCGGGATCTGGCCGCTTATGCCGAAGTGCTGGCCCGCGAGAGCGGTCAAGCCGCGGCGGATCCGGTGAAGCTGATTGTGCCGATGCTCGAGCGGTTCATTGCCACGGATCGCGGCTTTGCCCGGGCTAGAAGGGGCTCCGCAACCACGTCCTGATCCGCGCGATCTGAAGCGGCCACCGACATTCGCCATCTCTCGTAGATTGACCTGCCCTCCAGATGGGGATAATAACTTAACGGGTCACGTCGATATTCCCATCGAGTCTCTGTTGCTATCGACTTTGGGATGCTTGCGATGCCGGGGGGCAAAACGGTGCTGAAATGGGGCGTAGAGCGCCGGCTCGAATTCATTGAGTTTCGTCTTTATTGGGAAGGCGGGGTCAACCGATCCGATATCGTCGAGGCCTTTGACGTGTCGGTGCCGCAGGCATCGAAAGACCTGACGCTTTATCAGGAACGCGCACCGCACAATGCCGTCTACGACAAAAGCGCCAAACGGTACGTGGCGAGCGAGGCGTTCCAGCCGTGCTTTTTAAGGCCTGACGCCGCCCATTATCTCACGCAGCTGCGATCTGTCGCCGAAGGCATATTGCCGGCTGCAGCGTCGTGGATCGCGCATTTTCCGCCTTATAGTGGCCCACCTGTACCCGCGCGGGATGTCACGAACGAAACGCTACGGACCGTTCTCGGCGCCATTCGCGATAATCTCGCCATCGAGATCAAATATCAGTCGCTTTCGCGGCCGGAGCCGCGCTGGCGCTGGATCGCGCCGCACGCCATCGGTTTTGATGGCTTTCGTTGGCACGCGCGGGCCTTCTGCCAGATCGACCAAACCTACAAGGATTTCCTCCTCGCTCGGTTTGTCGAAACGCGTGGTTCCAAACCCAGTGGGGTTGAGCCCGACGCCGACACCGATTGGAACGAGGAAATCACGTTGGAGGTCGGACCGCATCCCGAACTGTCCGATACACAGCAGAGGGTTGTCGCCCTCGACTACGGAATGCGCGGCGGGAAAGCCAAGATCCCGGTCCGGAAGGCGCTTCTCTACTACGCGCTCAAGCGCCTGGGTCTGGATACAGACCCTGCTGCGAGACGGCCCCAGGACCAGCAGATCGTACTTCTGAACAGAAGTTTGATCGAAGCAGCTCACCCTTCCCTTAGCCGTACCTGGAACGAGGATGCGAGCGCTATCAATGAGTGAGGGGACCAATTTTGTAACAGACTACCACGCGAAACTTTTCGCCTATGAGCTGAGTAGGCGACATTCGGTCGGAGACGCCGAGAAGCTTGCGGGCGCCCTTCTCGATGCGCAAGTGGACCTTAATCCGCATCAGGTGGAAGCCGCCCTGTTTGCATTTAAGTCACCGCTCTCGAAAGGAGCCATCCTCGCTGACGAGGTTGGCCTCGGCAAAACCATCGAGGCGGGGCTGGTCTTGGCGCAGAAATGGACAGAAGGCAGGCGCAGGATCCTTGTCATCACTCCGGCAAATCTGCGCAAGCAGTGGTCGCAGGAGATTGAGGAAAAGTTCTTTCTGCCAACCGTAATCCTGGAGGCCAAGAACTATAATAGAATGGCCAAGGAAGGGGCTCGCCGGCCATTCGAGCAGAAGAAGCTCGTCATCTGCTCGCTCCAGTTCGCCGCGCGGCATGCCGAAGAGTTGATGGTCATCCCGTGGGACCTGGTAGTCATTGATGAAGCTCACCGGCTCAGAAATGTTTATAGGCCGGATAACCGGATCGGCCGAGCACTGAAGGGCGCGCTTGCAAATGTTCCGAAGGTACTTCTGACTGCGACCCCGCTTCAGAACTCACTGATGGAGTTGTACGGTCTCGTCAGCCTGATCGATGACTACACGTTTGGCGATGCGAAGAGCTTCAGATCCCAATATGCGCGTTTGACCGGTGACGGCCAGTTTGAAGAATTGAAGCATCGCCTTCAGCCCGTTTGCCACCGGACTCTGCGCCGACAGGTGCTGGAATACATCCGCTACACCAATCGGATCCCCATCACTCAAGAGTTCGCTCCAAGCGAGGCGGAACAATCGCTCTACGACATGGTTTCTGACTACCTTCGGCGACCATCTCTGCAGGCACTGCCGTCTAGCCAACGGACGCTGATGACCCTGATCATGCGCAAGCTGTTGGCTTCTTCCACGTTCGCCATTGCGGGCGCCCTCGACTCCCTAGCCCGGAAGCTGGAACGCCAGCTCAAGGATGACACGAACCTTCGGGAGAAGCTCGAAGAAGAGCTGTCCGAGGACTACGAGGAATACGAAGAGGTTGCCGACGAATGGTCGGACAGCGACGAGGAGCCAGAGCTCCTTACGGCTGAAGATATTGCGGTCATCCGGCAGGAAATCGCTGACCTTCGCGAGTTTCGAGACCTTGCTGTTTCAATCTCCGAGAATGCCAAAGGGCAGGCGCTGGTGAGCGCATTGAAAGCCGGCTTCGCCAAGACGCAAGAGCTTGGTGCAGCACAGAAGGCCATCATATTCACGGAGTCGCGCCGGACGCAGGAGTATCTCGTACGCTTGCTTTCGGAAAATGGGTACGCCGACAAGCTTGTGCTTTTTAACGGCTCCAACAGCGATCCTCACTCGAAAGCTATTTACGAAAATTGGTTGCGGAAGCACGCGGGGACTGATCGTGTCACTGGTTCCCGCGCCGCCGACATTCGCGCCGCACTGGTGGAATATTTCCGCGAGCAAGCGTCAATCATGATCGCAACCGAGGCTGCGGCCGAAGGTATCAACCTGCAATTCTGTTCCATCGTCGTGAACTACGACCTGCCGTGGAATCCGCAGCGAATTGAGCAACGGATCGGACGCTGTCATCGGTATGGCCAGCTTTACGATGTTGTCGTGATTAACTTCCTCAACAAGAACAATGCGGCCGATCAGCGTGTCTACGAGCTGTTGGCTGAGAAGTTTCAGCTGTTCTCCGGGGTATTCGGCGCTTCGGACGAGGTGCTCGGAGCCGTTGAATCTGGCGTCGAGTTCGAGAGGCGGATCGTTTCCATCTACCAAAACTGCCGATCCACGGAGGAGATCGAGGCTGAGTTCGAGCGCCTACGCGCCGAGATGGACGAGAACATCAATGCTGCCATGGAAGATACGCGTCGCAAGTTGCTGGAGAACTTCGATGCCGAGGTCCACGACCGCCTCAAATTCAATCTGGACAAGAGCAGAGAATATATCGGGCGATACGAACGAATGTTGTGGGGCGTTACCCAGCATGAGCTGCGACAGCACGCCAATTTCGATGACGAATACCTCACCTTCACCTTGAAGCGCGTGCCTGACGGCTTGGACGTCCCGACCGGGGGCTACGGCATCGCCAAGAATGGCTTAAGCGAGCACAGATACCGTTTGGCGCACCCACTCGCACAGCACGTGATTGCGAGGGCACGTGAGCGCGATCTGAACGGTGCAAACATCGTTTTCGATTACTCCGGATGGCCAGCCAAGGCAGTCAGCATCGAGCCGTTGGTGGGGCAGTCAGGCATCCTCGCCGCTCGCTGCCTCAGCTTTTCCGGGTTTGACGAACAGGACCACATCCTGTTCGTGGCCAAGACGGATGACGGGCGTGATATTGATCCCAGCATTGTTCGGCGTCTGTTCGAGATGCCCTGCCGACAAGCCCATGGCGAAAGCAGGGACGAGCGGGCGCTGTTGGAATCCATACTGGTACAACGCGAACAGGACCTTATCGAGTCGCTGAAACGGCAGAACGCCCATTGGTTTTCCGAGGAAAGTCGGAAGCTGGAAAAATGGGCCGAGGACAAGGTGTTTGCCGCCGAAAAGGAATTGCAGGACGCGAAGGCGCGGATTCTTGAGCTCAAGCGCGAAGCGCGAACAGCCGAATCTCCCGAGCAGCAGCATCGCATCCAGACGCAGATCCAGGAGCTGGAAAAGTCCAAGCGCCGGCTGCGCCAGCGAATCTTTGAGGTGGAGGACGAGATCATCGAGGAACGAGATCAGATGATCTCCGACCTGGAAGCCCGCCTTAAACAAGACATCAGCAAACAAGAGCTCTTCACCGTCCGCTGGGCGGTGGTGTGAGCCAACAGAACGCAGGAGAAACCCGTCACATGCCGAACGTCGAGAAACAACGAGAACGTCTGATCAGCCTGCTGAAGGAGCTGTTCCAGCTCGACCAGCCGGACCTGGACTTCGGCTTCTATCGCATCATGCATGCGAAGGCCGGTCAGGTGACCAAGTTTCTCGAGGAAGATCTGCTTGGCATCATCCGCAACGCCTTCGGCGAGGCGGACGGCGCCCGTGTCGAGAAAGCGAAGGCTGCCTACGAGGCCGCGCGCAAGCAGGCCGAGGATTTCGGCGCACCCGATCCGGATGCCGCGCCGAAAGTGAAGGAAGCCAAGGCCGCCTGGGACGCGGCCAAGGACAGCGGCAGCAACGAGGGCGACGTCTACGACCACCTCTACCGCTTCTTCGAGCGCTACTACGACAACGGCGATTTCATAAGCCGCCGCTACTTCGCGCGCGAGACGGACGGCAAGGCGGCCCCCTACGCCGTTCCCTATGACGGGCGCGAGGTCTATCTGCACTGGGCAAACCGCGATCAGTACTACATCAAGACATCCGAGTACCTGACCAACTTCACCTTCGATCCGACGCAGGCGAAGGAATTCAAGGGCAAGCACGGCGCGCTGTTCGAACAGAAGCCGCTTAAGGTCCATTGCCGGATCGTCTCGGCGTCCGAGGGTGAGCACAACAACGTCAAGGCGTCCGAGCAGACCGAACGCTACTTCATCATCCACGAGCCGGAGCCGGTGAAGATCGTGACGGGCGACACCGGCGAGCCGGAGCTGGTGATCCAGTTCCAGTACCGCCCGGACCCCGAAAAGACCGGCCAGGAAGGCACCTGGCGCAAGAAGCGCCTCGCCGAGGCGGCCGACAAGGTGAAGGCACTGCTGCCCAAGCTGGAGGGCGCGGACGATTATGTGACCGCGCTGATGACCCCGGCGCCGACCGAGGCCGAGAAGGACCGGACGCTGCTGGAGAAGTACCTGGCCCAGTACACGGGCCGGAACACGATGGACTACTTCATCCACAAGGATCTGGGCGGGTTCCTGCGGCGCGAGCTGGATTTCTACATCAAGAACGAGGTCATGCGGCTGGACGACATCGAGTCTGCCGATGCCCCGCTCGTGGAGGTCTACCTGGCCAAGGTCAAGGTGCTACGCCGAATTGCGCAGCACCTGATCGACTTCCTGGCCCAGCTCGAAGACTTCCAGAAACGCCTTTGGCTGAAGAAGAAGTTCGTCGTCGACGCCCAGTACTGCATCACGCTCGACCGCATCCCAGAGGAGTTCTATCCGGAGATCGCCGCGAACAAGGCACAGCGGGAAGAGTGGTCATCGATCTGCGATTTCCCGAAGAGCAATTCTCTTCCCAAGAGATCTGACGCTCAGGCCAGAAACCTAGTCTTGGACACTGCTTACTTCTCCGCCCCTTTCGTCGAGAAATTGGTCTCCAAAATCGACGTATCTTCTGAGGCGCTCGATGGCCTTCTGGTCAACTCAGAGAACAGTGATGGCCTGAACATCATTCGCCGTTCAACGACCGAAGGTGTGAAGTCTATCTATATTGATCCGCCCTTCAACACTGGAGATGACGGCTTCGTCTACAAAGACAACTATCCACATTCGAGTTGGCTATCATTGATTCGAACTCGCCTAACCCAAGCATTGCCACTCCTGGATCAATCGGGAGCTTTCTCGATAAGTATTGGGCCAGAAGAGATTGGATCTCTTCGATTCCTCTGCGATGATATATTCGGTGAGACAAATCGCCTTCCACTTGTAACCGTCAAGCGCGGCAGTGTCACAGGGCATAAGGTTATCAATCCCGGCGTGGTCACGATCTCTGACTATCTTCTAACCTATGCGAAGAAAAAGAAGTCCTGGATCGGTAATGACGTCTACTCCGAACGAGAGAGGGACGTTCGATACAATCAATTCATCCGAAATCGCGCGGAGAGCCATACAGAATGGAGCTTTTGTTCCCTGCTTGATGCCTTCTCTGAACACGTCGGGGTCGAAAAGAGGCAGCTCAGGAAGCACTTCGGCGATGAACTCGAGTCCGAGATAGTAGACTTTGTCAGCGAGAACGCGGATGCAGTTGTTCAAACGGTGACAGTTGATCGTGCCGGCGTTGGAGCCGATTTTCTTGTTGCCGTTGATCGCTCAGCAGACGAGCCAGGCGTTGTTCACTTGCATGCTCGAACCGGAAACCCGGATGTATATCTCCTCGGCGGAAAGAAGATAATTTTCTATGCCGATAAGCTGCAAACAATCGGGGATCGGCGCGTCACTGCTGAGCGTGCCTCTGATATCTGGCTCGATGTTCTGCCAAATGATCTTCACAATGAAGGCGGCGTCGAGTTGAAGAAAGGCAAGAAACCTGAGGCGCTTCTTGCTCGGATTATTGAGATGAGTACGAATAAATCAGACGTGGTGCTCGATTTCTTTCTGGGCAGCGGAACTGCCTCTGCGACTGCACAAAAGATGGGTCGGAAGTGGATTGGGATTGAGGCAGCCGCTTACTTTCGAGAGAAATCGCTCGCGCGGATGAAGCAGACCTTGGCGGGTGATGCGCGAGGCGTAAGCAAGATGTTTAATTGGAAGGGAGGTGGCGCCTTCAAATACTTGCGCCTCGAGACATATGAGGACGCGCTAAACAATCTCGCTTTCAGGTGGTCACCGACCGCTTTTGAGGCATCACGGGACTTCGCACGCGACTACATGCTCCGCTACTGGCTCGACTTCGAGACCAAGGGCAGCCCGTCGCTCCTGAACATCGAATGGTTCGACGATCCGACTGCCTACAAACTGAAGATCAAGAAGCCCGGCACGGACGAGTATGTCGAGAAGGCCGTGGACCTGGTCGAGACGTTCAATTGGCTGATCGGCCTGCATGTCGAGCATCTGGACCGCTGGCGCGGCTATGACGCCGCGTTCAAACGCGAGGTCGATCCCGAGCTGCCGGAGGACACGAACACGCGGCTGATGCTGGACGGCGCGCTGAAGGAGACGGACGACGGCGCCTGGCGCTTCCGCAAGGTCGAGGGCTACACCCTGCGCACCCCCGGCGATCACAACGACCGGGAGAAGGCGCTGGTTGTCTGGCGCAAGCTGACCGGCGATCTCGAGCAGGACAACCTGATGCTGGACGAGTGGTTCCGGAAGTACCGCCTCTCCGCGCAGGACACCGAGTTCGACGTGATCTACGTGAACGGCTCCAACAACCTGCCCAATCTCCGCAAGGACGAGGAGACCTGGAAGGTGCGCCTGATCGAGGAGGCGTTCCATCAGGCGATGTGGGACGTGGAGGGCTGAGCGATGGCGAGAAAGCCCAAATCCAAGGTCAAGCCGCTCCCCTTCGGCCACAAGCTGGTGCTGAACCAGTGGATCGTCAGCCTGTTCGGCTTCGATCCGCTGAAGGACCACAAGGACGGCAAGCGCACCCTGCGGCCGGTGCAGCCGCTGGCCAAGACGGTGAAGGATGCGCCCGAGGGCATGACGTCCGAGAACCTGCACCACTTCTACAAGGCGCTGGACGTCCATCTGCAGGCGGGCGCCGAGATCACGCATGCCGACCTGTTGCGCTACGAGCACAACATCGTCAGCCACACGCTGGCGATCAACGAGAAGCGCGACCGGCCGATCGTCTGGAAGTACTACCAGTGGCTCTCGCTGCTGTTCGCCGAGATCTATCTCGACCGGTTCTTCGCCGACCGCGCCGCGCTGCTAGATGCGCTGAATGAGTACGTCGATGCCTTCGACACGTACTGGACCGACGAAGGATACGAGACGGGGATCACGCCCTACGAGATCGATGACCTGAACAAGCTCTGCCTGCAGAACGCCACTGGCTCGGGGAAGACGCTGCTGATGCACGTCAACTTCCTGCAATTCAGGCATTACGCCTCGAAGTCGCCACTCAAGCACGACCTGACGCGGACGGTATTGATCACGCCGAACGAGCAGCTTTCCCTGCAGCACGCGCGTGAGATGAAGGGCAGCAACATTGTCGCGTCACGCCTGCTGACGGACAGCGGCGACCTGCTGTCCTCGGGGAAGAACGGGCTGCGTCAGGTGGACTTCACCGAGGTGACCAAACTCGGGGAGACCGACGGACCCAACGTCATCGCGACGCGCAATCTGGGCGATCAGAACCTGCTGCTTGTCGACGAAGCGCATCGCGGCATGGGAAGCCAGGAAGAGCGCGGCTGGTTCCGGAGCCGCGCCCGCCTGTCGGAGAAGGGTTTTGTTTTCGAGTACTCGGCGACGCTGAAGGAGGCTGTCACTGCCGCGAAGCGTCCCGATATCGAAGCGTCCTACGCGAAGACGATCCTGTTCGACTATTCGTACCGGTACTTTTACGAGGACGGCTATGGCAAGGACTACCGCATCTTCAACCTTCCGAGGACTTTCTCTCAGCTCGAGTTCTCGTACCTAACTGCCTGCCTTCTGAGCTTCTATCAGCAGCTGAAGCTTTACGAAGACAAGCAGGGCATTTATGCGCCCTACAACATCGAGAAACCGCTTTGGGTTTTCGTCGGTTCCAGCGTGACCAAGGCCACCGGATCCAAGGCCGAGAAGGCCACGGTTTCCGACGTAGGCAAGATCCTTGCCTTCATCGCGAAGTTCTTGAAGAGCGAGGGTACATCGGCCGCCGAAATCGAGCGGATCCTCACCGGTAACGCTCAGGAGACCGGTCTTCTCGACGAGAACGGCGGCGACATTTTCGCCGGCGGTTTCGTCTACCTGCAGCAGCTCATGCTTCGGGAGGGCTGGAAGCCCGGCGACCTGTTCCGCGACATCCTCGAAAAGCTCTTTCAGAACAGGGCCGGTGGTGAGTTGTCGATTGCCCGGATCAAGGGCGACGAGAACGAGATCATGCTGCGTGTCGGTCAGGCCGAAAAGCCTTTCGGGCTCATCAACGTCGGCGACGCATCCGGCTTGGCGACCCATATCGCTGAGCAGGAGTTCGACAACGTCGCGGTCCTGGAATCCGAGTTTGCCGAGACCATGTTCGGGCAAATCAACCTGTCCAGTTCCCCGGTCAATCTGCTCATCGGTTCCAAACGCTTTGTCGAGGGCTGGGATTGCTGGCGCGTCAGCACCCTTGGTCTCATGCATGTCGGCAAGAGCGAAGGCGCGCAGATCATCCAGCTTTTCGGGCGCGGCGTTCGGCTAAAGGGGCATGACTGGTCGCTCCAGCGCAGCGGCTTCGCCACCCCGACCTATCAACCGGAGCTCATCCAGTACGTCGAGACACTGAATGTCTTCGGGATCGAGGCTGACTTCATGGAGCGATTCCGAAAGTTTCTCGAAGAAGAAGAGCTGCCTCGCAACGATCAGAAGCAGGTCTTCACAGTTCCGCTGACGGTCACGTACGACTTCGGGCAACGCCTCAAGGTGTTGCGCCCCCGAAAGAAGCGCGGTGACGGTCGCGAGTACGATTTCAAGAGGGATGGCGCTGTGCCGGCCCTGACGTTGGTCCCGGCAAAGATACGCCAAAAGGGCGTCACGATAGATTGGTATCCCCGCATCCAGTCTCTCGAGTCCAAGAAGGGCAGCAGGCTGGGCACCAAGGAGGAGACCGTTTTCGAAGATGGCCACCTGGACTTCTTGGACTACGACGATCTTTTCTTCCGTCTTGAGAAATTCAAGCGTGAGCGCACCTGGCACAATCTCAACATTTCCAAGTCCATGATCAGGGCACTGCTCACTGACCGGACCTGGTACAAGGTCGTCGTGCCTTCGGGGAAGATGGAGTTCTCGGATTTTGGGAACGTCGCGCTCTGGCAGGAGATGGCGGCGGAGCTGCTGCAGAAATTCTCTGAAGAATACTACAACTACTGCAAGGCAGCCTTTATTGAGCCACGTCTTGAACTCCGTGAGATCGAAGCCGGTGACGGAAGCCTGCCTGAAGCGGAGGAATACCAGCTAATCGTCGATGCCAGCGAAACCGCGCTCATCAACGACATCCAGAACCTCACCGGCGAGATATCGGCTCGAAAAGCCGGGGTGTTGCGTGCTGGCGACTTGAAAGGCTGCCTGTTTGGCACGCATCTCTACGAGCCCGTGCTTCATGCGGCCAAGGGAAGCAAAATCCAGATCGCGCCGGTTTCATTGAATGAGAGCGAATTCCAGTTCTTGGATGATCTGCGCCTTTTCATTGAAAAGGATCAAGCACGGCTGGCGGCGGAGGGAATTGAACTCTTCTTGCTTCGCAACGAAAGCCGCGGGCGCGGGGTGGGCTTCTTTGAGGCAGGAAATTTCTATCCCGACTTCCTTCTATGGCTGGTGAAGGACGGCAGACAGCACTTGGCTTTCGTCGAGCCTCATGGCCTCCAGCATGAAGGCCCTGGCCACAAGAAGGTTGAATTCCATCGTGTCATCAAGGACATCCAGGCAAGGCTGACTAGCGAGAATGTTGTTCTGAACAGCTTCATTGTCACGCCCACACGCTTTGGCAAGCTGAATTGGGGCAAGACGATCCAGGAGCTGGAGGCCATGCATGTGCTATTCATGGAGGATCAACGTGACATATACATCGCATCAATCATCCAAAAAATGGCGGCATAATTAAACTATCCAACTTCGCCAGTCGCTACACGTAATTGGGAAGATGGATTGTAAGAAAACTGTTTTATTGGGGGGTATCTTGAATATTCGTGTTTTGGTCGACGGATTGAAATGATCGACCTTCTTAAGGAAGCGACCTATGAGATCGCTGCGTTCCTCGGTGAGCATCTGCCAAGGCTCTCTGCCGATTGGTGGCGTGGCCACGTCGTTGATCGGTTAAGCTTCCAGCAGCAACGAATGGCCTTAGAGCGCGGCATCGCTTCGCTGGAGCAGTTGGACCTTGCTGCGCTGCTGCGCGTGATGGATCAGAATTGGTACGAGCTTTCCGAATTACGCCAGTGGCCGCGAGAAGGTCGTAACTGGATCAAGGAGCTTCAAACGATCCGGAACAAATGGGCGCACCTCACCACCGTAGAACCTGCTTTCGATGAAATATATCGTGACGCAGACACGCTCGGGCGTCTGCTTACATTGATCGGAGCGCGAGCCGAAACGCTCGAGAGCGTGGCGGCCGAAAAGCGGCGTGCGCTGGTGAATATGGCCCCTGCTAATGCGGCCGCGCCGTCGCTTCCTGAAACATTGGCAGGCTCCACGACCGCGTTTAGGGCAGGAGATATCGTGGCGCTGCGTGCCGACCCCGCAAAGCTCCTGCCCGTGGTAGAAGTGCTGCCCGGGGGCGGTGAATGCCGTTATCATGTCTTCGAGAACGGTACGAAAGCGCTCTACTATGAAAGCCAGCTGCAGCCTCTGGCAGCGGCGCCAGGTGACGAGACCTTGCTCGAGGCAGATGAGTTACGAGCGCACCTGACGAGTCTTCAGATCCTTTCTCCATCCACGGCCAACTTGTTTTCGTTGCGCTCCGGGCGCGTACAGTTCGTGCCTTACCAGTACCGTCCCGTCCTGAAGCTGATTCGGGCTGACCGGCCACGCATTCTCATCGCCGACGAAGTCGGTGTGGGGAAAACCATCGAAGCCGGCTTGATCGTCAAGGAACTGCGAGCGCGGATGGACATCTCATCGGTGCTGGTGATCTGCCCAAAGGCGCTGGTTGCCGAGCGCAAGTGGTACAACGAGATGAAGCGCTTCGACGAGAGCTTCTCGGCACTTAACGGCGCCCTCCTGCGCCATTGCCTCAAGGAAGCCGAACTCGAGGGCGAATGGCCGGAACAGTATGCGAAAGCGATCCTGCCGTTTTCGCTGTTCGATTCCGATCTGGTGCTGGGTGCGAGTACCGGACGCCGAAAGGATCAGGGCTTGCTGGGGCTTGATCCCCCGCCGAAATTCGATCTCGTCATCGTCGATGAAGCCCATCACATCCGGAATCCGGAAACGTACCTGCATCAGGGTATTCGATATTTCTGTGACAATGCCCAGGCCGTCGTGTTGATGACGGCCACTCCGGTTCAGCTTGGCAGTAAAGATCTCTATACGCTTCTAAACGTCCTTCGCCCCGATCTTGTCATTGATCCCCCTAGCTTCCAGCAGATGGCGGAGCCGAACGGGTTCATCAATGAGGCCGTGAAGCATTGTCGCGTGGCTGCCCCCGATTGGCAGGAAGCGGCGCGGGCCTGCCTTGATGGCGTCGCGCGGACCGACTGGGGGCGCCTCTTTATTCGTGAGACACCGGAATTTCAGGACATATACGATCGCCTTGGTTCAGGGGCGTTGAGCGATGATGAACGCATCCGGGCCATCTATAGCATCGAACAGATGTATACGTTCAGCAGCCTGATCAATCGGACGCGCAGGCGCGACATCGGAGAGTTTACGAGCCGGAAACCGGAGACGCTCACGGTCGAATTTACGTCTGCCCAACAACAGCTGCATGATGATCTTCTCGCGGTCATTGCCAGAATTCTGGGATATGCACACGGTCAGCAGAACGTCGCGTTCATGATGACAACCATTCGGCGTCAGGCGGCCAGCTGCCTTTATGGCCTCGCGCCACTGCTCACGGACATGCTCAACGGAAAGCTCGACCAACTCGAGCTGATGGAAGCGAGTGACAGCGACGGCAACAGTGACCTGCGCTTTGTGGAGCAGATCAGGCCTGATATCGAGGCGGTGCTTGCGCAGGCCGAAGTGCTTGATGAGGATGACCCCAAGGCCGACGCTTTCCTGAAAATTCTGAAGGATAAGAGCGCTCGCGAGAACAACAAGGTCCTCGTGTTCAGTACATTCAGGCACACGCTGCGCTATCTGCAGCAGCGCACTGCTGACACAGGACTACGCGTGGGCCTCGTGCATGGCGACGTACCGGACGATGAGCGCGCCGAACTGCGGCGCCGCTTTGCGTTGCCAAAGGCTGACGGCGATGCGCTCGATGTGCTGCTCTCCTCGGAAGTTGGCTGCGAGGGTCTCGACTTCCAGTTCTGCGATTTTCTCGTGAACTACGATTTGCCTTGGAACCCGATGCGCATCGAGCAGCGGATCGGACGTATCGATCGCTATGGCCAGGAAAGTGAGACCGTAGCCATCGTGAACTTCGTGACTCCTGGCACAGTCGACGCTGACATCTATGATCGTTGTCTGTGGCGAATAGGGGTGTTTCACCACGCGGTGGGTGGCAGTGAAGAAATTCTGGGCGCCGTCACAAAAGAACTGCACGACATCGCCGAAAGCTTCACTCTGACGCCAGAAGAGCGGGCTGCACGGCTGCAGCAGCTGGCGGACAATGGCATTCGCCAGATTCAGGAAGAGCAGGAACTGGAAGCTCGCCAGGCGGAGTTGTTCGGCCTCAATGTTCCAAAGCAGTCGTGGAAGGACGAGATAGATGCCGCAGAATCCTTTTGGCTGTCGCCGCATTCGATAGAGGCTTGCGTTAGTACCTACTTGGCCAAACGCCTTGGTACGGACACAGAGCATCTGCTCGGCGAAAAAAAGCTGAGGACGCTCCGTGTCAATCAATCCGCCCGTGCGTCACTGCTCGACGACTTCCGCCGCTTGCCGAAGTCGAGCGAGCCCGTAGCGCGTGAATGGGAAAAATGGCTTAGGGGAACACAGTCCACGATTCCGGTGACGTCTGATCAACAGACCGCCGCCGAGAATCCGAAATCGCTGCACCTCACCGTCGTGCATCCTCTCGTTCGGCAAGCTGCATACGCTTTGGAGGTAGCTGATGCACAGGCCTGCGCAGTAACCGTCGAATCCGCCGATTTGGACCCCGGAAGTTATCCCTTTGCGATCTATCGCTGGTCCATGCATGGCGTAAAGCCGGACCGGATGTTGATACCCGTGGCACTGAGTCCCGCACTTGAATCCGCGTTGCTAGACGCTTTGCCCGAAGCACGGACAGCGGATGGCGGTGGTTCCCTTGGTCCCACCGACAAAGATGCTCTTGATGCACGACATCACGCGAAATGGGCCGAGGCGCAGGCACTCCATATCGCTAACAATGAGCAGCTAGTCGCGTTGCGCATCCAAAGTCTGACCGTCAGCAATCGCGCCCGTTGCAAGGCTATCGAGGACCAACTCGCGCGAGCGACCAACAGCAAAATTCGCTTGATGAAGGAAAGTGAATTGGCCCGAGCACAGGCGGATTTCGAGCGGCGTATGAACGATTTGAAGCGTGCGGCCGCTACCGGTGACATTCGGGTTTCTCCGGTAGTCGTAGGCACGGTCACCATCACGAGGCCGTCTGCATGAGTTCCTTCTTGCAAACCTTAATGGAGCAACGGCGCAAGTTTCTCGACGGACTTGATGCCAATGAGGACGATATCAACCTCGATATCTTCGAAGATTTCTATCCTGACCAGGCTCACTTCGTCTTCGAATTGCTTCAGAATGCGGAGGATACGGGCGCAACGGAAGCCGCCTTTAAGCTAACGCGTAATGGCTGCTGGTTTGAACACAACGGGAAAAGGACCTTCACTGAAGCGGACGTACGCGCGATTACCGGCATTCACAACAGCACGAAAACGAAATCGTCGGACCAGATTGGAAAATTTGGCGTCGGCTTCAAGTCCGTATTCGTCTACACGCAGACACCAACCATTTATGCTGCCGATTTCTCATTCAAGATCGTAAAATACGTCATGCCGGAGCCGGTTGTCGGCGATGCGGACATTGGTAGCCGAACGCGATTCTGGCTGCCGTTCAATAACGCGAAGAAAACACCAGCCGCCGCCTATGAGGAGATCGCTGCAGGCCTCAACGAGCTTGCCGAAACAACTCTTCTATTTCTGCCGAACATCGAATCGATTCGATGGGAGGTCGAGGACACACTTGTGGGCGAAATCCTTCGAATTGCTCATACGCCCATTCATGTCGAGGTGCTCAAGCAGATCGGCGGCGAAACGACGACGAGCTCCCACTTCTTGAAATTCGATCAGGCGGTGGCGGCACTGGAAAAGCAGCGGGTCGCCATCGCTTTCGCTTTGGATTTTCTTCCCAATGTAAAGGCATTTACCCCAGAAAAGCCGCTCTCACAGCAGTTGAAGATCGTGCCTGTGCCAGGAAAGGTCTGCGTGTTCTTCCCTGCGCACAAAGAGGTGTCCGGGCTGAGGTTTCATCTGCATGCACCATTTGTTCCTGAATTGAGTCGAGCCAGCATCAAGGCCACTCCCGCGAACAACCCGCTGTACGATCAACTTGCTGAACTTTCGGCTTCGGCGCTTCACGAAATACGAGATCAAGATCTTCTGACGACCGAATTCCTAGGGGTTTTGCCTAATCCTCAAGATCAACTGGGGGAGGGGTATGGTTACGGTCTAATTCGGGATGCAATCTGCGGAGCGATGAAGACGGAGCCGCTGTTTCCGACCTATGGCAAAGGGCATGCACCTGCTGACAATCTCGTGCAGGCGAAGGCGTCGCTTAAGGACCTCCTGAATGAGGACGACCTCGAATATCTGGTCGATTATGAGACCGATCCGCCCCTTTGGGCCGCCAGTCGAGCATTGCAGGGGACCAATGTTGAGCGCTTCATGACCGGCCTCGAGATTCGCGATTGGGATATCGAAGCCTTTGTCGATTGCCTCGATGAAAATGCTGATAAGAACAATTGGGGCGGCGTCGACGAAGAGTTCATGGCATGGCTTGGGCGGAAGAGCGTCGAGTGGCATCAGCAGTTTTATTCGCTTCTCGATCGGGAAAGTGAAGCGAAAGACGAAATTTACCGCTTGAAGCGCTGCCAGATCGTTCGTCTTGCAGATGGCGGCTATGCCGTCGGTTCAGCGTGTCATTTCTTAGAGGAGCAACAGGCGCAAACTGACGGTCTCCATTATGTTGATCGCGCCGTGTACACTTCAGGCAAGAGCAAGGCACAGCAAGAAAGTGCGCGGCGCTTTCTTGAGACGGTCGGTGTGACGGCAGTCGGTGAGCGCCAATTGGTCGAAGCCGTCCTGAAGAGCAAGTATACTGGTGGACACCTCGCGCTCAACGAACGGACCTACCTTGCCGACCTCCGCCGCTTTATGAAGCTTCTCGATGAGGACGCTTCGGCTGCCTCGGTTCTCGCCAGCTATCCCCTTTTCGTAGGGAAGGAAAACAAGTGGCGGAAGGCCTCGGAAATCTACCTTGATGCGCCGTATCTCGACACGGGGTTCGCAGAGTATCTGGAGTTAGGAGGTGAAACTACTCAGTTATCCCCCCTTGCGGATTTCTATGCTTCACTGAAGATCGATACCGTGAAGATTACGCGGTTCGTTGAAAAGCTCGGCGCCCGTACAAAGCTCGCGGTAACGAAGGCCAACTGTAGCAAGAACCCAGAATGGAAATGGCTGAGTTCGGTCTCCGGCGAGCGATACACCAACCCAATTGACCAAGACTTTGTCCTCAGAGGCTTTAATCGTCTGGCGGCAAAAAAATCTGAAAAGCTTGCCAGGCTCGTTTGGGAAACGATGCGCACGCTGGCAGGCACCAGCAACGATGAAATCTCGAGACAGAACCCGTTGTGGGCGGTGTATCGAAAGAACGTGGCGGGTGGTGCACACAAAGCGCGTTCGCAACTGGTGCACCAGCTGCGCCAAGAGGCATGGATCCCGCAGAAGGGAGGCCAGTTCGTAAAGCCTGCCCAAGCTCGAGCGGAGCTTCTTCCTGAGGGTTTTACGTTTGATGCCGGCTGGCCGTGGATCAAGGCTATTGAATTCGGCAAGAGCATTGAGCTTCAGAACCAGAAGGCTCTTCAGGAAGCCGCTGCTGCCAATGAGCGCAAGCGCAGAGATCAGGAGGCGGCCAAAGCACTCGGCTTTGCCGACGCCGATACCGCGCGGAAATTCGCGACGATGCCCGTAGAAGAACAAGCGCGGATCCTTGCGGAGTACGAGCGTCGTGCGAGTGTTGTTCTTCCGGAGCATGAACCGGGAAACCCAGTACGCCGACGTGAACGTGTGCTCGCTCGCTCATCGGATGCGCCGGTGCGTCGTACAGAGGAGCGAACCCGGTCGGTGTCGGTTGGACGCGATGAGGTGAAGGATGAGGCCAAGCAGTATCTGCGGCAGCAGTACACCAATGCGGATGCCGACCAAATTTGCCAAGTCTGCAAGGATGTTCTGCCGTTCAAACGTGACGATGGGTCGTACTATTTCGAAGCAGTGGAACTGCTACCCGAATTGAAGCGGCATCACGACCAGAATTATCTGTGCCTCTGTCCCAACCACGCGGCCATGTTCAGGCATGCAAACGGCTCACGTGAGGTATTGAGAGACGGTATTGCCGGGCAAACAACAAACGAACTAGGCGTGGTGCTCGCACAAATCGACGAGACGATCTATTTCACGAAAACCCATCTTGCTGACTTGCAGGCAATTATCGAAGCCGATCAACATCCAGAAGTGGATGAGGTGCTGCGTCAGCAGGATACTGTGGCCAAATAGGCTCTTCTGCCCTCGGCCTCGGAGTCAGGGAACAACGGGGTAGAAGGGCTTGCCCCAGTCCTTGTCGGGATTGTCCATCATCAGGTCGGTGAAGACCGGCATCAGGAAGCCGAGGATCGCGGCGCCATCGCGGACCTGAGTTCGGTTGATGCCGCTGTTCCAGGTCGAGCCGCCATGAACGAGCTGGTTGCGCAGCACGTATAGCCGGTCGAACACGAAGCTGAGCACGCGCTTGGTATCACCGCTCTGGATGGCCTGCGCGAAGGCCCGCGAGGAGGCTTTGAAACGCTCCTCCCAATCCTCATAGCCGGCAATCCCGTTATGGTGCTGCCAGAACGGATTGAAGACGTAGCGGTTCTCCATCAGCAGCCGCACCGGCCCCGAAAAGCGCTGCCAGATCGCCCCATAGATGCGGCGCTGCTCGTCGAGCGCGATCAACTTGCCAAAGAAGTCCGCGAAGGCAGCGCGTTCGCCCGGCTGGATAGTCTGGAATTCGCCCTCGTCGGCATAAGCGGCGTTGAACGCGATCCATAGGAAGATGAATTTTGCGTCGTCGTCGGTTCCGCAGGCCTCGGCGCGGCCGATCCAGCTGATAGCGCGATGGACGCGCAGACCCATCGTTTCCGGAAAGCCGTCGCGGATCGCGCGCTGCTTGGTTTTCAGTTCTGCATGGGTGAGGCCCGTCTTTGTGGTCATTCCGCGTCGTTCCTGTTGCCTTATGGCAGGGCGCCAAAATCGCTCCTGCGGTAATTTTCGACCAGCGTGCGCAGCCCCTCGGGCGCGATAACCTCAACCGCATCGCCCCATTGATAGAGATGCCACGCCATCTCGAGCCAGCCCGCCGCATGAAAGCGCACGATGAGCCCGCCATCCTCTTGCACCTCAACGGTTTGCTTTGGGTGAAAACAGAACTCGGCCGCCCTTGCTGCGGCATGTGGCGCAAACCGCCAGATGACTTCGTCATATTGCGCCGGGTCCTGGTAGACGCCGAAGGATTGCGCCGCATAGTCCTCCAGCGAAAAGCCGGGCATTAGGCTGAAGCTCTCATCGAGGGTCTGGGCGCTGAGGATCTGATCCATCCGGAAGTTCAGCATGTCTTCGCCGCGCGCCGGCTGGCGCGCCACCAGATAGCTGCGATGCCCCAGCAGGAGCCCGTGCGGCTCGATGATCCGTTCAGGTGCATCCTCGTCCCGGTAGCGCAGCCGCAGACGAAACGGGCCGCGCAGTCCCTCGATCACGGCATCGAGCACCGTCGGCGCCAGATTGACGCGCGGACCGGGGCGTGTCACCGAGCCCATTGCCAGCAGGACCGCCTCGACGTCGGCTTCGGTGCGCAGCGCATCCTTTGGTGTCAGCCGTGCCAGCAATCCGTCGCGCAGGTCTTCAAGGGCCGCCGCGTGGCGTAGCCGGCCATCGCCGCGCGCCGTTCGGCCGGCGATCTCCAGCGCTTCGACGGCCGTTTCCTGGCGTGTCTGAAGCCGGTCGAGCATGGGGTCGGCAACACGCCAGCGCCGCCGGCGGTCGTCTCCATCCACCGCTTCGACATTGGTGAACACGGTTTCCAGCGCATCGGTCATGCGCTGCGCCGTGCGATGCGAAACGCCGAATTCCTCGCAGATCTCGTCGAGGCCGATCCCCGTCCGCCGCGTGGCGGCCAGACGCGCCAGCCTGATCAGGTCCTGAGCCTTGGCGAACGACATGATCCAAATCCTGGTCAAAGACTATGTCAGATATTGACACCCACGCACGCTATGGCTGAACGTGCAATCTGTCGAGATGCAAGTCTTGTTGGAGATTGCGTTCGACGAGGGGGCAGCAATGCGAACTATTGAGGGGGATCGGATACTCTTGTCCGCATCGGATCTGATGCGGTTCATGGGCTGCGCTCACGCGACCGCGCTCGATCTCACCTATATGCGTGGCGAGGGGCCAGTTCCGCGCGAAGATACCGAGGATGCGGCGCTGCTCCAGAAGCAGGGCGATGCCCACGAGGCGGCTCACCTGGCCAAGCTCAAGGCATCGGATGTGTCGGTGATCGAGATCGACCGGTCCGACCTTGCCGAAAATGCGCAGGCAACCCGGGCGGCTTTGGCAAGCGGTCCGCAGATCGTCTTTCAGGGGGCGCTGCTGGGCGACAATTGGGGCGGTTGGTCGGACTTTCTCGAGCGCGTCGAGCGCCCGTCCGATCTCGGCCCCTTCAGCTACGAAGTCACCGACACCAAGCTCAAGCGGCGGCCCCATCCCAAACATGTGCTGCAACTGGTGCTCTACTCGGATTTGCTGACGGAAATTCAGGGCGTCGCCCCTGAATTTGCCCATGTCGAACTCGGCGATGGCAGCCGGGCGCAGCTACGGCTCGCGGACTATCAGGCCTATGCGCGCATGGCGCGTCAGCGGCTCGAGGCTTTCCTGGAAAACCCGGCGCCGACCCGGCCGATCCCCTGTGCCGATTGTGGGCTTTGCCGCTGGGGCGATCACTGCGAAAGCCAGTGGCAGGCTGAGGACAGCCTGTTCAACGTCGCCAACATTACCCGGACCCAGGTCAAGAAGCTCGAGGCGGCTGGCATCACCACCATGGAGCGGCTGGCCGGTCTCGATCATCCCATCCGCGGCATGGCCGAGACCACCCGGGCGCGGCTGGTGACACAGGCGCGCCTGCAGCACGCCCGCAAGACAGGGGCGCCGGCCTTCGAGTTGCGCGAGGCCGAATCCGGCAAGGGCTTTGATCTTTTGCCCGCGCCGCAGCCGGGCGATCTCTTCTACGATATCGAGGGCGATCCGCACTACGAAGGCGGCCTCGAATATCTCCACGGCGTCTGGTTCGATGGCCAGTTCAAGGCTTTCTGGGCGCATGATCACGGCGCCGAAGCGCGGGCTTTGGCGGACCTTCTGGAGTTTTTCCGGCAAAGGCTCGCAGCCTATCCCGAAGCGCGCATCTATCACTATGCGCCCTATGAGATCACCGCCTTGCGGCGGCTGACCGCCCAATATGGAATCGGTGAGGCCTTTCTCGATCGCCTGCTGCGCGAGCGGCGCTTTGTCGATCTTTTCGCGGTGGTGCGCGGCGCTCTCATCGGCTCGGAAGCCAATTATTCGATCAAGTCGATGGAAGCCTTCTATGGCCGGGTGCGCGAAGGTGAGGTCAAAACCGCCGGCGGTTCGGTCGTTGCCTATGAGCGCTGGCGCGAAACCGGCGAACAAACGATCCTCGACGAGATCGAAGACTATAACCGCATCGACTGTATCTCGACTGAGGAGCTGCGCGACTGGTTGGTGAGCATCCGTCCCGCCGCGCCCTGGCCGGTACTTGCGGTGGATGCCGGCGACAAGGAAGTCGAGGAGGACGCCGATACACAAGGCTTGCGCGCGAGGCTTGCCGCATCCGGTCTGCCGCAGGAGCGGCAAGACATGTTGTTCAACCTCGGCCTGTTCCACAAGCGCGAGGCCAAGCCGGCGCAATGGGCGGTTTTCGACAGCGCTGGCAAGGACGAGGACGAGCTGATCGACGATCTCGATGCACTGGCCGGTCTGGAAGCCATAGGTCCGGCAGAACCCGTCAAACGCTCGGTGCTGCGCCGCTATCGCTTTCCGCTTCAGGAGACCAAGCTGCGGGCCGGCCGCAAAGCGACGGTCCCGGTCATCGACGGGCCACCGGCCACTGTCAGCATCGAAGAGCTCGACCGCAGTGAGCGGATCATCGCGATCAAGGCGGGGGCGGCCAAGGCGCATCTTTTGACCGATCGCCTGACGCTCCACCCCGACTGGCCGCTCAATACGGATGTCATTGCCGCGGCCCTGCGCGATGTGATCGACGATCAATGCGGCGTGCGCCGACTGACGGCGCTCGATGATCTGCTGGCGCGCACGGCCCCGCGTCTGGTGACGGGACCGCGCGCCGATCTGCTTGATGGCGCCGATCCCTTGGCCGGCACGATCGCGGCGATCGCCGCCATGGATGGCACCGTGCTGCCGATCCAGGGGCCGCCGGGAACCGGCAAGACCTATGTCACCGCGCGGGCAATCCTTGCGCTGGTGCGCCAGGGGCACCGCGTTGGCGTGGCCTCGAACAGCCATGAGGCCATCCGCAATGTGCTGATGGGATGCCTTGCCGCGCAAGATGATGGTGACCCTGTCCCGGGCCTGTGCATCGGGCACAAGGTCAGCAGCGGCGAAGACGGTTATCCGGACAACTGCTTCGGCGTCATCCGCTCGACGGCCAATGACGATTCCTTATGGAGCCGCGCCCATGTGGTCGGCGGCACCGCCTTCTTTTTTGCCCGGTCGGAGCACGAGCAGGCCCTCGACTGGCTCTTCGTCGACGAAGCCGGGCAAGTGGGGCTGGCCAATATGGTCGCCATGGGGCGCTGCGCTCGCAACATCGTTTTGGTCGGCGATCCGCGGCAATTGCCGCAGGTCATCCAGGGCGCTCATCCCGATCCGGCCAACCTTTCCTGTCTCGAGTGGATGCTGGGCGAGCACGCCACCATCCCGCCCGATCGCGGCATCTTCCTGCCGGTCTCTCGCCGCATGCATCCCGATGTCTGCGGGTTTATTTCGCAGCAGGTCTATGAAGGCCGTCTCAACAGCGCGCCCGATACAGCCGTCCAGGCAGTCCGCGGGACGGGCTTTCCTGTAGCTGGCGCGTTCTGGGCGCCGGTCATCCATGAGGGCAATGCCCAGATCGCAGCCGAGGAAGTCGCTGCCATTGAGGCGGCGATCGACGATCTGCTCTCGGGAAGCTGGACCGACAAGGATGGGACAACGCGCGCCCTTGAGCCCGCCGATATCATCGTCGTTGCGCCCTATAATGCGCAGGTCAATGCCCTGCAGGACGCCTTGCCCGCTGGCATCCGTGTCGGCACGGTCGACAAGTTCCAGGGGCAGGAAGCACCCGTCTGCCTGGTGTCCATGACCGCCTCCTCGGTCGAGGAAACCCCGCGCGGCATGGATTTCCTGTTCTCGCTCAACCGCATCAATGTCGCTGTCTCGCGCGCCAAAAGCCTGGCGCTCGTCTTCGGCGCACCGCGGCTGCGCGAAGCAAAATGCAACACCGTTGAACAGATGCGCCTCGTCAACACGCTTTGCGCATTGCCTGAATTTGGAGACGTTTGAATGTGGGAGAATTTCGAGGCGCGCCTCGATGAAAATGAGCGCGAAGGCTCCATTCCCCTGCGCAGAGCGCTTTTCGACGTGTTGCGCAGCTCGGGGCTTCGTCCCGGCGCGGGTATCACCAAGAAGATGGTGTCGCTTGAATTTGGCGCTGGCGAGCGGCTCGTGTGGGAAATCCAGAATCCATCCAACGTCTTTCTGCACATAAAATGGCGCGATTCTGCCGAGGCGAATGGCTTTGCCACCGAGCTGCGCCCCTATCAGCGCGGCATGAAGGATGGCGGTCGGCATTCCGCCCTCAGCCGCGACTGGTCCTTTGGCGACGCTGACTGCTTTGTCGTGAGGATTGAAGACGCCGAAACCCTGCGCCGGCTGATCGCGGTGCTGTTGCAGTCCGGCGATGCGCTGGTGCTCAATCCGGCGGCGATTACGCGCTGGATCGAGCGGCTACGCCATTTCTTTCCCGCCTTCGACCGGTTCGACCCGCCCGATCCGCATTTCGATGAGGCGGAGCGGACTTACAAGCTGGCGATTGCCGCCGAGCTCAAGACGGCGATCGCGCAGGCTGGTTCCGACCAGGAACTGGCCGATGCCGTCAACACCGCGCTGGCCAAAAGCAATCTGCTGCAATGGCGCGCCTATTGGCCGATGTCGCCCAAAGGCGACGCCGATCGTGAGCAGCTCTGGCCGGCCCTGCGCGCGCTTGTCGACGCCGCGCTTGGCGCAGCCGCCGGTCACGCCTTGGCGCTGGAGGCCTTTGTTGACGCGTGGATTGCGGCCGTCCCGGACGGCAAGCCTGATCCGGCGCGCCAGATCGCCGAATTCCTGTTCCTCCATCTCGCCCCCGATGACGGCATCTATATCCGCCATTCGGTGCGCCAGGACCTTTGGCTGGAAGCGGTTGGCAGCCGCTTTCCCGATCATGCGTCGATGGCCGACGCCTATCGCGACGAATGGCGCTTCATGCAGGCCGTGCGCGTCGCTTTTGTGGATCGGGGTCTGGCGCCGCGCGACATGATCGACGTGCAAAGCGCGCTGTGGATCGTCCACAACTACAAGGAAGAAGACGCGGCGACCTTTTCGCGCGAAGCGATCGAGGCGGCGATGGACGCCTATGACAGCTACCGCCAGTTGGGCGAGCACGCCGCCATCTTCGAGGCCTTTGGTGAGCCGCGCGACTATTGGGTGCGCTCGACACGTGCGCGGCCGGGTCGCGTCTATCCGTCCAAGCCGATCGTCGGCTTCCTGCGCGGCAAGACGCAGCTCAATGGCGGGTGGGGACAGAAGGCCGATGCCGCCGCCCAACTCCACAATGCGGGTTACATCATCGTCGATGCCGATGACGCACCGGTCACCCCGCCCGAGCGCTACGAGCATCTGATCCGCGACGCAGATCGCATCCGGCTCTGCGCGCGAAACTACTATGTCGAACCGGCCCGTGAGAACAGCGCGGCAGACATTGCAATCCGCGCCGGTGACCTTGGCCGCGACATGGGGTTGCGGGACGCGTTCCCAGCGATTTGCAGCGCCCTCGGCGGCGAGAAATTTCAGGAGCTCGCCAACGTTCCCGCGCCCTCGCACACGCTGCCAAATCCCAGCAGTTCCACCGTCTTCACCTACCAGCTCGCCTCAGCCGAAGGGCACCAAACCATGACCTTTGAACCGATGACCGCGATGCCGGTGACCACCAATCTCATCCTTTACGGCCCGCCCGGGACCGGCAAGACCTATGCCACCGCCTGGGAGGCCGTGCGGCTTTGCCTGGGCGAAGCCGCGGCCGAACCCCTGCGCGATGACCGCGATGCCCTGATGGCCGAGTATCGCCGTCTGGCCGGCGAAGGCCGGATCGAATTCGTCACTTTTCACCAGTCCTTCGCTTACGAGGATTTTGTCGAGGGGCTGCGGCCGACGACAGGCGTCGAACAGGAAGGTGACGATGAGGGGGCCAGCACGTCGGGTGGCTTCAGTCTCAAGCCCCATGCCGGCGTGTTCAAGATCATCAGCGAGAGAGCACGGCTCGACACCGGCGATGCGCCGGCCAAGCGGCTCGATCGCTCGCGCCCGATCTACAAGATCGCACTCGGTCAGCGCGGCAGCCAGGAAGACCGAATCCGCGAAGGCCTCGATGGCGGGCTGATCCATCTCGGCTGGGGCGGCGATATCGACTGGTCCGACGAGCGCTTCGATGATTTCGAAGAAATCCGGAAAACGTGGAACGAGGAGAAGGATCCCGACGCATCCGGCAAGGACCCTAATATCGAGATGCTCTACGCTTTTCGCTCCGGCCTGCAGGTCGGCGACTATGTCGTCATCTCCGATGGCCGTGACAGCTATCGTGCCTTGGGCCGGGTGAGCGGCGAGTATTATTTCGATGCCGATGCCGATTTCCATCCGCATCGACGCAGCGTCGAATGGATCTGGCGCGATGATAATGGCGCCGTGCGCGCGCCATTCTACGCCCGCAATTTCCGCCGCCAGTCAGCCTATCGGCTCGATCCGGACCGGATCGACTGGGATGCGCTCGAAGCGGTGGTGATCGATCCCAATGCCGAGCGGCCAGTGGCCGGCGCACGGCCGCATGTCCTGATCATCGACGAGATCAACAGGGCCAATATCTCCAAGGTGTTCGGCGAGCTGATCACGCTGCTCGAAACCGACAAGCGGCTCGGCTGTGAAAACGAAGTCCGGGTGCGGCTTCCCTATTCGGGGACGAGTTTCGGCGTCCCGGCCAATCTGCACATCATCGGCACCATGAACACCGCGGACCGCTCGATCGCGCTGCTCGACACCGCTTTGCGCCGCCGCTTCACCTTCCGCGAGCTGATGCCCGATGTCGAGGAACTGCGGCAGGCGCTGGCGGCCAGGGGGCTCGATGCAGAAAATCTTGAGGGGATCGATCTGTGCAAGCTGCTGCACACAATCAACGAGCGGATCGAATATCTCTTCGATCGCGAACACCAGATCGGCCACGCCTATTTCACCGGTTGTCGTGACCGCGCCGATGTCGAAGATGTCATGCGCTATAAGGTCATCCCGCTCTTGACCGAGTATTTCTACGAGGATTGGTCGAAAGTCGCCGCAGTGCTCGGCGATGGCGACGGCACCAATGGCTCCCATTTCCTCGAAACACGGCGGCTGACGGCGCCGGCCGGCTTTGCCGACGATGAGCTGGGCGGCGACAAGCGGCGCTGGAGCGTCAAGGCGCGCTTCGACTTTTCAGAGTTTGCGGCCTGATGCCCGCCTATACGGTTCGGGAATGGGACAAGCTCGCCTATGGCGAAGGCGCAGGGCAGATTCCCGATGGCCATGCCGAGAAGCTGGCGGCGCTGGCAGCCCGCTCAGCCTTTGCCGGACGCGGCGGCAGCGGCGTGCTCGAACATGGTCGGCATGCCTTGCGCGCCCGCGGCGTGGTCGGAATTCTGGCAGCGGGCGATGCCAGCCTGGAGATCCTGCCCAAGATCGATGTGGCGCCCGGTGAAACAACCGATCACCAGAACGCGGCGATCCGCAAGCGCCTGGTGCACATGTTGGCGGTTGCGCTGGATTTGAAAATTGACCTGGGCGTCATCACCGATCTCGCCTGGCAGCGCGAAACCCTGCTCGAAATCCTGATCCGCATCTTTTGCGACAAGCTGACCGAAGCGCTGCGCAAGGGCATGCCGCGCCGCTATATCACCTGCGAAGACGATCTGCCGACCTTGCGCGGCCAGCTCGACATCACCCGCCAGTTCACCCGTCATGCGGTCAATCCATCGCGCCTTGCCTGCCGCTTCGATCTCCTGTCCGAAGACACGCCGCTTAACCGGATCATGAAAGCGGCCGTGCAGCGCCTGGCGCGCCTCTCGCGCCGGCCCGCCAACCAGCAGCGTCTGCGCGAGCTGGCCTTCGTCTATGCCGATATTACCGACGTACCGGTGTCCGCGCTGCGCTGGGATCAGGTTGTGATCGACCGCACCAACCGATCCTGGCAGGAGCTCTTCGCCATGGCCCGGCTCTTTTTGCAGGACCGCTACCAGACAACCACCGGCGGCGCCGGCCAGGGCACCGCCATGCTGTTCGAGATGAATGCGCTGTTCGAGGAATATGTCGGGCGCTTGATCGCCCGCGCCCTGGCAGGAACCGGGCTCACTGTTTCGTTGCAGGGCGGACGGCTGTTCTGTCTGAGCGCGCAGGACAGCGGACGCGCCCTGTTCCAGACCCGGCCCGATATCCTGATCCGCCGGGGCGGCAGGGTCATCCATGTCATCGACACCAAGTGGAAGCGGATATCGGCGCGGATCGATGATCCCAAGCAGGGCGTCTCGCAGGCCGATGTCTATCAGATGATGGCCTATGCCCAGCTCTATGACGCGCCGCGCCTCACGCTGCTCTATCCCCACCATCCCGGCCTCGGCGGCCAAGACACGGTTCATGGGCATTATGCGATTACCGGACACGCCACGATCCTGGAAACCGCGAGCATCGACGTGGCCAACAGCACCGACATGCTGGGGCGGCTTCGGCGCCTGATCCTGAGTGAAGAGCCGATGGACCTCGAACTGGTGGGGTGATTGCGCTGGCCAAATATCCGAAAACCAGTTTCGGTATCAGCCGAGCAGAACTTCAAGCTCCTTCGCTTCGACGAGCGTGTTGATCTCCGAATAGAGATCGACCCCCTGACCGGGCGCGGAAATGGAGATGACCAGCGAATAGCGGGCCTTGGCCTCAATCCGCTTCTGCCCGGCATGCGATTTCCACCAGCCTCCGACTGGAAAAATGGCGATGGCGTCATGCCCGGCCAGATCGATGGCACGGCCCCGCCACAAATCGCAATGCAGCGAGCCGGCCTGGATCGCCTTCGGTCCCAACAGCCAGCAACTGGTCTCGCTTTCGGTTTCGGTGCCGTCCTTCGCCTGACTCGCTGAGATCCGGCTGCGGAAACGGGCCTTGCTCTCCAGACGCTTTTTCATGTCGAAGCGAAGACCGAAGGAGCGATAGGTGTCGGGGCGTGTCGCCGCCTTGCCGGTGAGGTTCGGCTCGATGAAATAGGACAGCGTGACCTTCATCGTGACGATTTCATTTTCCAGCTGCTCCAATGCCGCTTTCGGCCAGGGCAGGTCGTAGAAATGCATCTCGTTGAAGACGCCGGTTCGCCCATCGGCGCCGATGGCGAAGGGCTGAATTTCGGCTTGAGCGACCAACGTCGCGTCATTGCGGGCCGACAGGATCGCGCGGCCAATATCTGGCACGCCATATCCGAATTCGCGCAGATGCTGCTGCTTTTCAGCTTTCGAGCCGGTTTTCCAATGCGCGCCCCGGCCAATGAAATTCTTACGGATCGGCTCGGGCCAGTGCGCCGAATCCACAGTGAGCGCACGATGCGTTTCAGGCCAGAGGTCAGGCAGGGCGGATTGCAACTGTCCGATGAAATTGCCAGCCAGACCGGCAGCGGCGCTGGTTGCCCAGAACGGGACCAAGGGTGCGGCGGCAATATCAGAGCCTGCAGAGAGCAGCGAAACCGCCGGATCCCAGCCACAAAAGCCGGCGGCGTCCGACATCATGTTGCCTGCCTCGAACAATACCTCGGGTTTGATGGGCGTGAGATCGTCGGGAAGTGATTGCGAGCCGCGGCTGAAGGGACTGCGATGGTTTGCCGGTACGGCCGCATTCAGCACAGGCGGCGGCGCTGGCGGTTGTTCCTTGCGGGTAAAGCCGCCAATGGTCAGAACATTCCAGCTTTGCGAGGGATCTTCCAGCGGCTGTGAGGGAAGAACGTCGATGGCCATACCCCCGGATACATTGCCGGTTGCGACAACCACCAGGCGCTTCGGACGTTCTGACGCAGGACCATTCTCGTCACCCTCGCCGGGCATTGCTCCGGCGGCGACCTGATCGAGGGCACCGCTCCAGGTCGAAGGGCGGCTGGGCGGAAAATCGGTCGCGGAGTTCGCGATACAAAAACTGCGGAGCTTGTCCGGCTGTTCGATCTCCACCGCGCTGACGGCGCCTTGTGTAACGACGCCGTAACTGGGCGGCTTGGTCGGCGGGAAACCATGCGGCGGCAACAGCTTCATGGATTCTGCACCATGGGTCAGTGTCACCGCGCGCGCATCGTTCATGAGCGGCTCGAGATCGCCATAAAGAACAAGCCCGGCCAGTGGCGTACCGTGACCGCCATGGGGCTCGTGGTCATCGACACCCCATTCGGCGTCGTAAGCCCACGCGCCGCGAAGGCCGGGGGCGATCAATGGATGGGTAGCGGCAACACCGGTATCGAGCGTGCAGACCACCGGCGCGTCCTGTGATGGCGCCGTGACCCGCTGCGCCAGCTCCGCGACCCAATCATGTTGACCGACCCCAGCGTCACCGCGATCGAGAAACGGTTCGATCGTTCCCGTCGCCCGGCGGATCTCGGAAATTGCGCCCGGCACGCGCATCGCAAACATCGCAACCGTTGCGGCAGCGCCATGAAGAAACAGAACGGTCGTATCGGGAAAGATCAGGCGGTCGTCGTGAACGTCGATACCGGCGTTGCGCGCCGCCTGAACCAGGCGATCCGCCAGGACGACCGGCTGGCGGACCCATAATTCCCACCATACGAGGTCCGGTGCGGCCAGGTCCACATCGCCGGTGAACAGCGATGCCGTATCGAGTGTGCGGACTTCTTCAACGACCTCGAAGCGGTCGACATCGGGCCGTCGCTGGTTGCCCGGGTCTCGCCCATAGTCGCTGATGCGGCCGCGCAGGAACATGCGTGCATCGTCCGGCACAAAGAGCAGAGCACTTTCGGTGCGATCCTCATTTCGCTCCGAGCGCAGCACCACCACGTCTTGCGTGGGAAATTCGAGTGCGGTCGGAACTTTGACGGCCTTGGTGCGGGAGGTTTCGGCCGGCGGCAAAGTCGCGATCTCGACGATCGTACCGGGTTTCAGGCCCTGGAGGCTGATCCGTGCGTCGTCCCCGGGTAGGGGAAGATCGCCGAGCGCTACCGCAAGTTGGTCGAGAAGCCGGGCTGCGTGCGCCGCATAGTCGTCGCGAAGCGGTTTACGTTCCTGATTGCGTGGTGGACGTTCGTAAGCTGCCGTTTCACGGAAAGCGTCGATGGGAATATGCGGACGGTCTCTCGTATCGAAATTGTCTGGCTCCGCCATAAAATCCTGCTCGTTCGTTCGCGTTCCAGTCTATCCGTTGGCGGAGCCTGCCTAACGGCTGGATTGACGACGGAACTTGCCCCTCAATGTCTGCCGGTTTTCCAAGGCATCTCGCAGTGCCTTTGGTGAAACCTTCGACGCCCCCTCCAAAATGGCATCCTTGACGACCGCATCGGCCGCCCGAACCAATTCGCCCTGGCTGAGGCCGCCCAGCGCGTTTTCGAGCGCGCCCCATTCCTTCGCCGCGAATTTGAACTTACCCAGGCGCCGTTCGATAATGGCCCGCGCCGAGACGGTGTCCGGCAGCGTGTACTCGATCACCTCATCGAAGCGGCGCGCCAGAGCCTCGTCCAGAATCTCAACATGATTGGTCGCCGCCAGGACAAGGCTGTCGGTCGAGTTGGGCTCTTCCATGAAGGCCAGAACCGAGTTGAGCACGCGGCGGATTTCACCAACATCGTTCGGATCGCCCCGGCGCGCGCCGATCGCATCGAATTCGTCGAGTAGATAGACGCCGCGCGTCTGTGCGATCTGATCGAACAGAAGGCGCATCTTGCCCGCGGTTTCGCCGAAAAAGCGGCTGAACAGGGCTTCAAGGCGCACGGTGAAGAGAGGCAGTCGCAATTCGCCCGCCAGGGCCGAGGCGGTCATCGTTTTGCCGGTCCCGGGCGGGCCGACCAGAAGCATATGCGTCGTCGGGGTCTGGCCGTGCTCGCGCAGGGTCACACGTTCCTGCTGCTGACGAACGATCCGCTCAAGCCGCTTGGCGAGATCATCAGACAGCACCATGCTCGACAGCGTAACCTTGGGATAGGCGCTCTCGACCAAGCCCTGCAATTCACCCCGAGGACGCGCCAGCGGGATGGGTGTCTGACCGCCAGCAGGAGAGCCTGTGCGGCGTTGATCGCGCGCCTTTTGAACAAGGCGCTTGAGCTTGTCGGCGTCTTCGGCCCGGCCCTGACGGGCTTCCTGAGCCGCGATCTGCAAGGCGATCGACAGGAGCTGATCTTCATCGCCGTCGATGTGCGAATTCAGGAGCGCGAGTATTTGCTTCGTCGACATGCTCGCCTCCTTTCTCTTGAACGGCCGCGCTAGACTATATTTGCCTCAGATCTTCTTAAGACCGATCATCTGGTTCGCGGGACGTTATCTCAGCAGGGTGAAGAATGCCACTTTTTTGCGGGCATCGTCCAAGTTCACGTCGCCAGCCGCACCGGCATGCAGCCAAAAGCCGAACGCTCTGGAATCGATGGAAATCGGCGTGCCGGATGGCGTCTCCGGCACGCCGATCTGTGGTGCGGAAGCTGGTGGAGCTTCCGCGGGACGGCTGGACCTGATGGCGGCCAGCCTGGTGGGCTTCCTGCGGGTTCGCCGCCATTCCCACCACCATGCTCGATCCGCCCCAGCGTGCGGCGTCTCCCATGGTCCCCGCGCTTATCGGGTCCGGGTCCCCATTGGCTGGCTCAGGCGTCCTGCTCGGCGATCGGTGCCAGCGTGTCGATCTCGGCAATCTTTTCGAATTCGCCGAGATATTCCTGGCGGTGGCTGGCGAGCCAGCGCGCCACCCGGCCATTGGCCAGGAGCTTGGCGATATAGCCGCGTGCCACCGTCAGATGCAGATTGTCGATGCCATAGGTTTCCTCGACCGATTTGACCTGTGTCTGCAGCGCCGCCAGCTCGCGCTCCATGCGCGCAATCTGCTGGCCGGACGGCGTCGGTATGCCGGCGCCTTTACCTTTCTTGGCTGTCGCCAGCTGATTGTCCGGGGTCGCCGCGCGAAGGGCGCGGGCGAACATGATCGAAAAATTGTTCTGTCCGATCATCAGGTCCGCCGCCTCGATCTGCCGCACCGCCGACATCTGCCGCAAAATGTCGAACACCTTCATCGAGCAGGGCGTGTCTTTCAGCATCTCGGCCGCTTCGGGGCTGATGCCCTCGAGCAGGCGAAAGCGCCGGATGACCGATTCCACCTGCAGGTTGAGCGCCTCGGCAATATCGGTCGCCGCCACCCCGCGATCCATGGCCCGGGCGATCATTCGGTGCTCCTGGATCGGCGGTATCCGGTTGACCCGCTTGTTATAGGTATAGGTGTCGTCATCAGTGGCGACCAGGCATTCGACCTGTTCGATACCAAGCTCTTTCAGCGCTTCGATCCGCAAATGCCCATCGAGCAGGAAGTAGGATCCGGTCTTGGCCGTATCGGCCATGACCGCCGGGGCTTCGATCAGTCCGACCGCCTTGATCGAGGAAAGCACCTGCGCGAAGGTTCGGCCTTCGCGCGCGCCGTCGGGCAGCGTCTTGAGCGGCACGATGCTTGCAACGGGTATGGTCACGAACTGGCTTTCGAACGCCTGATGGATGCGCTCTCCAGGATCGTCGATCCGTTCAGCCATCGTGCTCTCCCGCAATCCGCATCGCCAGCGCGCGCGGCATCGTCGCCAGGCCTTCGGCTCTGAGCAGGTTAAGGAAGCTTTCGTCGGTGAGCAGGTCTTTGAGCGCCTCGACAATGAACAAGAGCCGCGTCTGCGTGAAATCGGACTTCTTGACCAGGAGCCGCTGCTTTTCCGCCTCGCGCTGATAGACCTGCATGAGATCGTTGGCGGTCATCCGCCTGCCGCTGCCCTTGCGGCCCAGTCGCCCCGAAGGCAGGCCCTTGCCCTGCGCACGCATGCGCATGTCGAGCATACGCCGCGCTGCCGCCAGCTTCTTGCCTCTGAGCTTGCCGGTCTCATAGGCGTCGAGGAGCAGGGTCTGGGCTTCCTCGCTCTCGGCCTTGGAAATCTCCATCGCCAGCGTGATCGGGATAACGCCGGTTTCGACCGCGGCGACCAGACGCTCCTCGCCGCGTTCGAGCAGCGAAGCGATCATGTTGACCCAGGACGCGCCGACCCCGAGTTTTTCGCCAATCGCCGTGTCGTTATAGCCCCGTGCGCGCAAGGCGCCGATCTCGCGCATGATGTCGATCGGACGCGGCGTGCGGCGGGCAATGTTTTCCACCAGGCTCATCACCAGGCACTGGCTCTCGCTGGCCTCGATCACCACCGCCGGGATCTCGCTCTGACCGAGCATCTGGAACGCTTCGAGCCTGCCTTCGCCGCAGACCAGATCATAACGCGCACCGCCCGGACCGTTATGGCGCGCCACCGTGATCGGGCGCTTGAGCCCGATGGCCTCGATATTGTTGACGATCTCGCGGTGCTGGCGCTTGTTGCGCGCCCGCGAGTTGAGCACCGTGATCCGCGAAATCGGGATCATTTCGACACCGCTGGAACGCACGGCAGACATCAGGCAGCCTCCGGTAAGGGGATAGGAGCGGCGATGGTGTAGAGCAGGTCGAGGTCATCGAAGCGGTAGGCGTCGAGGGCCAGCGCATTGTCTTCGCTCAGCCGGACCCTGTCGGCCAGTTTCTCGAGGCGCGGGAACAGGTAGTAGTCGAACGGGGCGCGATTGGCGCGGTCCATGCGCACGACCACGGTAATGTCAGGGGCAAGCGAGGTGTCGAAACGCAGCTTCCAGCGCAAAAGCCCCGTCGGGGTTTCGAAACAGCGCGCGATCACCACCGAGACGCTGAATTCGCTGTTGACGATCACCCGGTCGCTCTCGTCCTCCTGCCACGCCTCGCTGCCGCTTGCCTGCAGACCGTCGAGCACCTCGCGCAGGATGCCAGGATGAAGCTGGCGCAATTCGCGGTTGATCGCGACATAGCGATAGTCCCGCTCCGGGGTGAACCCGACCAGGCTATAAGCCCTGAGCAGGCTGCCGAACCGTGAACTGTAAGCGCTGCTCGAGGCTATGGCCTCGCATTCGTCGATGATGATCCCCGAAAGCATGCCCTGACGCTGGTAAAGTTCGGCCAGGGCCTCAAGCATCTCCTCATCGCTCAAGCGGAACGAGCGCGCCGCGATGATCGCGCGTGCCGCCTCGAACAGCTCGCGCTCGACAATCGCCTCGAACGCGCCGTCGGCGCGGATCCACATCTCGGGCGCGTTGTGCACCCGCTTCTTCTTGAGCTTGAACGAGCGGCGGTTCCAGACATTGTCGCCGACATATTTCTCATTGATCAGCAGCTGATGGACCGTGCCGCGCGTCCAGGGCCGGCCAAGATCGGTTGTAAGGCCGCGCGCATTGAGATCGGCCGCGATCACGCTTTCGCTTCGCCCCTCATGGACAAAGGCGCGGTAGACATCGCGCACCAGCGCGACCTCTTCGTCCGGCCCAGGCGTGAGGATCACCCGGTCGGTCTGGATGCTCTTGTGCTCGCCGCGGACCAGCACCCCCTTGATCGCGCCATGTTCGTCGATCAGCGTGCGCCTCAAACCAAACCCGGCCGGGCCGCCCTGGCGAAATCCCTTTTCGATCAGCCGGCCTTGCCCGGCAAACACCTTGGTCGAAAGCTCGCGGCTATATTCGCCGGCCATGGCGCGCTTGACGCCTTTGACGATGGTCGAGACCGGGCTGCCATCATTATCGAATTGCTCGGCGCAATATTGCACCGCGATGCCGGCGCGCCGGCAGATATATTCGTAGTAAGCGCTCTCGTCGGCGTCCTGGAACCGGCCCCAGCGGCTGACGTCATAGACCAGCACCAATGTGAAATCGGCCGTGCCGGCCTCAACATCCTCGATCAACTGCCTGAGCGCATCGCGGCCCTCGATCTTGAGCCCGCTCTTGCCAGCATCGGCATAGGTGCGCACGATCTCGATCCCGCGCGCTTCAGCATATTGCCGGATCGCGTCGGATTGGCTTTCAGTCGAATATTTCTGATGATCGGTCGACATGCGGACATATTCGGCCGCGCGCACCAGAGGTGCCGGCTCGGATCGGTTGTCGTCGTTAAGATCCCATCTCGGCAAACCTTGCCCTTTCCTGCTTTACCTGAGGCGGTCCGGGCAACCGACCGCCTCAGCACGTGGCCTCGCCGCCGCTTCCGCACCTCGACCAGTTTAACTGCGGAGAGACCGGAAGATGTTGCAGAAAAAGGGCAGGAAATTACCGCCATGGAAAGGTGTCCTGGCCACGCGCCAGATCTATGCGCAAACCATGGCCGAACTGCTGCGCAAGGAGCACGGCGACAGCCACCGCGCGGTCAAGCAGATCATGCGCCAGACCCATGCCAGCGAGCGCACAGTCAAACACTGGCTTTCGGGCCAACACGGTCCCGATACGGTGTTTTTCTTGCGTCTCGTGGTGTCCTCACCCGTCATTCGCGCTTTCGTCCTCGGGATCATCGAGGGACCGGTGGCCGCCAAACTGTCAGGGCCAGTCGATCGCTATGCGCTGGCGGCGGCCAGGGGCGCCTATGTCGTCGGCGAGTTTGCCGGGGGCAGGAGACCTGCCGATCACCGGCCAAATGACCCTAAAGATGACTCTAATCGCGACCCTATGAATGACCCTGATCGGGCTGAACTCAATGAGCGCCAATACTGGTTTCTGGCCAGACTCGCCGAAGGCGATCGCTGCGGCGCCAGCGAGATCATGGCCTTGTGGCAAGTCAGCCTCAAAACCGCGCGCCGCGACATCGCCGCGCTGAAAACGGCGAACCTGATCTGCTATGTCGGATCGCGGCGGAAGGGGCGATACCGCCGAACAACCGGTGCTCCGGAAACCGACGAGCGTCCGCTCGGCGGATGAGGCCGTCATTGGGGCGAATTGTACTTCGTTACGACCGCAGACCCGGCCTTATGCGCGTCGTCGCAAGCGTGCGGTTGAAGGCGTCTCGGCTCCTTCACTATGCCGACATTCGGGAAACTGGTTGCATCCGCAAAACACCGCGCCGTTCCTGTTGCGCTTTTCGACCATCTGCCCGACCAGGCATTTGGGGCATTGACGCAGCGCCGCGCCTTCGATCGTTTCAAAGCGAATCTCGTCGCCCGCGATCTCGCACAGCTCCCGAATATAGCGGGACGGTTGCCGGCTATTGGTCATAAGATAGGCGCCCCGGCTGGAGCGCGTCAGCGCAACGTAGAACAGACGTCGTTCTTCGGCATATGCGTAAGTCTCAGGACGGGGGATAACCAGATTGAGCAGTTCATCATCCTCGATGCGGCTCGGCACGCCGTAGTCGCCCTCGCTCACGTCGAGCAGAACCGTGTAATCCGCCTCAAGCCCCTTGGCCCGGTGAAAGGACATCCCCGAAACCTCGATATGGGCAAAGGCGGGCGGACGTCCTGCGAACGGATCGAGCAGATTGTACCGCCATAACACCAGAACCTTGAGCTTGGCGTTCGGCTCCTTGCGCCACTGCGCGGCCATACCGCCCAGAGCCGTGTCGAGCCGTTCGAGCAGGCGATGGCAAGCCTTGGCAAAATCGGGTCTGCCGCGCTCATCATCGATGGGAATGACCCGGATCGACCGCGCGATGGCGGGTCGTGTCGAGCGAACCGCCTTAGCGATTTGTTCCGGATTGCGCTGGACGAATTTCGCGGCCGTCTCGGCAATCAGCTGATTGCAGCGATAGGTCTGTTCCAGGCGCCCCCGCCAGCTTGCTCCGAAATTGGCCTCGAACTGCGTGAAGATCGTGATGTCTGAGCCGGCAAAGCGATAGATCGACTGCCAGTCGTCGCCGACGGCGAATACCTTGCTGAACGCCACCTGCTGCTTGAGCGCCTTGATGAGATTGGCGCGCGGTTCGGAGATATCCTGGAACTCGTCGACAAGAATCAGCGAATAGGGGCTCTGATAGCGGCCGGTTTCGACAAGCCTGACGGCATCGGCGATCATGGAATCGAAATCGATCCGGTCGGTCTCTTCCAGGCGGCGGGAATAGCCTTGCGCGATCGACCAGACGACCCGGGCATAGAGCTTTGCCCGCTCCTTGTCGTGCAGGGTTTTGGCGCGTTCGAGCAGCATGTCGAGCGTCAAATGGCTGGCGCGAATGTGCTTGATGCAGATCGATATGAGCTTGTGATAATGCTTGATCACCACCGGCTCGAGCGCCTTGGTGATCTCGGCATAGTCCCTGCGCTCCAATGGCACGGCGCGCTGCGCCAACTCGGCTTCGAGCGTGCTCAAAAGCGTTTCGCTGCTGGCCTGGGCTGACGTCGTTTCGAAGAAGTCGATGCCTTTGCGGCGATAGGCCTGCCGCTTGCTCTCGGCATGCACGGCATAGTCCGCAAATGGCGAGGTCCCATCGGCGTTGAGCGCGAAGTGCTCATGCACCGTGTCAGCCTGCGGATAATAGAAGTCGGGATGGAGGTGGCGCACCGTACCATCATCGTCTTCGACTGCGATCTGCCGCTCGTATTCGAAGGCAACCGAATGCAGCCACAGCCAGTTGACGATCTTCTGCTCCTGCAGGGACTTGACGATAGTGCCGGCAAGCGAGCCGATCGTGGCAGAGCCCTTCCTGAGGCGATCGGAGACATAGCGATTGTAGTCGGTTTCGGTGTCGAAGACCTCGACCGGAATGTCGGCCTTGGGATGCACCACCAGCAGATCGCTCCACATCCGCGCGAACTCCGGATCGCTCTCGACCAAGGCTTGAATGATCTCTTCGATGACCTTGGTTTCGCCGGCAGGGTGCTCGACCCAATTGGCCAGTTGGGGCGGCCGCCCCTCGACCTCTTCGATAATGCCGCGTCCCAGCGCATGAAACGTCGTGACGCGGCAAGCCAGCTCGCTTTCCTCGACCTGCAGCTGCCGGGCGATCCGGGTCTTCAATTCATCGGCAGCACTCTTGTTGAAAGCCAGAAGCAGGATCTCCTCCGGCCGGTAGAGCTGCTTTTCCAGAACATAAGCAACCTTGCCGACCATGGTCGCGGACTTGCCCGAGCCCGCCGAGGCGACCAGCAAATTGTTGTCCTCGAGGCGAATGCAGGCTTCGCGTTGCTGATCGGACAGGGACCGCCCGTCGAGATCGTCGAAGAACGGCCCGAATGTTTCCAGCTCCGCGGCGACGAATGCTTCATTATAGGCTTGGCGAACGCCCGGATCCGTCAGGAAGGTGAACGAAGGCGGCAGAGACGCCTTGAGCTTGGCCGGCATTAACTGTGAATTCAAGAGCGGATGCGCGAGGGCGGCCGCCGCATCGCCTGGCACGCTGGCAATCGCCCGGCCAAGATCGGCCTGAGCGAGATACTGCCTGCTGCCTTCGGTGATTTTCCGAAGCTGGGCATCGACATCGTGCAAGCGGCCCGTTTCGGCGCCAATCAGGCCGAAGAGATGGGTATTGATGAAGGCGTGAAGGTCAGTGACCAATTGCGCGGCTGCTTCACCAGTCAGGCCGGACAGAGCATCCGTTCTGCCGCGAGAGCGGATCTCAACGCTGTGCCACAGCAGAGCCTTGCTGGCCGAAATCGACACAATATCGAGGCAGGCAAGCTCGATATCACCTTCCTGGCGCAACCGGATGCGCCCGGACAGTCTCGGGTCCAGGGTCAGCTTCCATTTTCCGGAAGCAAACAAACGCGCAAGAAAGCCGGGGCGGTATGTCTGCGCTCGGCCGGATAACAATTTGCTCAACGCCACCTTCGATATGCCCGAACATCCAGATTCAAAGGGCTGATTATCAGCAACTTGTTGAGATGTTCCAAACCGGTGGCGGGCAGATTTTTGAATGAGCGGTCATGAGCGCCGCCGCGGAAGTGATACTTTGACTGCTAATCGATGCGGCGCACGCGTACCGCCTTAGGCATGCCCTCGACATGCATATACCGGCCCTCGATCACCACACGCGGCCGGTACTTGTACTGATAGCGATAATAGTACTGATCCTGGCGCCAGACCGTTCCATTGGCGAGCTTGACAATGGTATCGCCGCTCCAGCCCGTCCAGGCTCCTGCAATACGCGTCTGCATCGGCGTTGTTCTCCTAGTCGATCCGGCGGACGCGGATGCCGCGGCTCATGCCCTCGACATGCATGACGTTGCCGGACAGGGTCACTGAGGGGCGGTAGGCGTAGCGATATTCATAGTGATATTCCTCCTGACGCCACACCGAACCGTCGGTCAGCCGGACGATGGTGTCGCCGTCCCAACCGTTCCATTCATCCTCAATCTGCCTTCTCATTTGGTCTCTCCTGCCGCCTCCGGCGTCACGCTGCGTTCGGCAAGCGCACGACGTCGGCGATTTCCGCGGCAATCTCTTCGACGGTGTGGGTGGCGGTGCTGCGCGCCAGTCGATCGGCGAGCGAAGCCGAGTAGCCGATCACTTCGCGTTTGGAGACGTTGTGCCAGATCGGCAGCAGGATCTGTTCCCCCGATACGGCGCGGGTGACGAGCCCGTCGAGCTCGTATTCGGGCCAGCCTTTGCCAAAGAACGCCTGCGACAGCACAACCACGCCGAAGCGGCTGCTTCCCAGGCCTCGGTCGATTTTGCGGCGAAGGCTGTCGCCGATTCGCAGTTCGAATTCATCATACCAGACCGACAATCCTGCTTCGCGCAGTGCATTTGCCAGCGGTCGGACGACCTCGTTCTTGTCTTCGGACGCATGAGAGATGAAAACGTCGAACACTCGGCCATCGGGTGCCTCGGGCGGCGGCGCGAGATCATCATCGGCGTCGCGGACGAGTGTGGGGACACTGCGCAGCGGTGCCTCGTTGATTGTGGGCAGAGGGGTGAGCGCCGCACCCGGGACCACCTGAACTCCGGACCGCACCGATCCGCGAAGCCCCTGCATGTCGATGGCAACATGCCAGGTGCCGGAACGCGGCACCGGTAGGCGCACGGGAGAGCGCTTCGCGAGGCCTCCGACATAACTATGGCGACGGCCCGCTTTGTAGCTGTTGAAGTTCGAGCCATCCATGAGGCGGACGTTGGCCGCACTGCCGCTGAGCGTCACCACGACGACACTGCCCCGTTCGACATGCCCCAGATTGTAATGCGTGAAATTCATCGAGCTCTCCGATCGCGTGCGTTCAGCTAAGAGCAGACTGTTCGAGAGCGCGGAGAGCGATCGCGAATCGTCTATCCTTTTCAGGATAAAATTCGCATACGAAGGTGACAAATCCTGTCACCTACGCCGACTGCCTAACGCGGCCCAAAGTCCGGTCCGTCACCATGCGATGGACAGATGCCGCGCGATGCACACTAGGGACTGGTGCCCTGAGAGCTTTTGCTATACCAATCATCTCAATGATTCTTGAATTATTGAGATGATTATGGATGAGAAACGAGCTCTCGCGGCCTGCGCCGCGCTTTCGCAGGAGACGAGGCTACGCATCGTTCGGCTTCTTGTGACGGCCGGGCCGGAAGGAATGTCCGCCGGTGCCATCGGCGAAGCAGTGGACGGCGCGTCCTCTTCGCGCATGTCTTTTCACCTGAGCCATCTAGAACAGGCCGGGCTTGTTGAATCCCGGCGAGCCGGGCGCTCGATTATCTACACCGCGGCGCTCGGGGTGCTCTCGGGCCTTATCGAATTCCTCATGCGCGACTGCTGTCAGGGGCACCCGGAAGTGTGCAACCCGGCCATGGCCGCGTTGTCATCTTGTTGCGAACCGACGAAAGGCACAGCCCATGTCTGATGCAAGCCAACCCGATCGTATTTTCAAGGTCCTGTTTCTGTGTACCGGCAATTCGGCGCGCTCGATCCTGGCAGAAAGCATCCTGAACAAGGATGGCGCGGGTCGCTTTCGTGCCTTTTCCGCCGGCAGTCAGCCCAAGGGGAAGGTCCATCCCCTCGCGTTGAAGGTGCTGAAAAGCTTTGACTATCCTGCCGACGGCTTGCGCTCGAAGAGCTGGGAAGAATTCGCTGCGTCTGATGCGCCGACCATGGATTTCGTGTTCACGGTCTGCGACAGCGCGGCCGGTGAAGCCTGTCCGGTCTGGCCGGGCCAGCCAATGACCGCGCACTGGGGCATCGAAGATCCCGCCCCGGTGGAAGGCTCCGAGATCGAACAGGAAGCCGCCTTCGTTGCGGCCCTTCGCTACCTCAAGAATCGCATCTCCATTTTTACCGCGCTCCCCGTAGCCAGCCTCGACAAGGCATCCCTGCGCGCCAAGCTCGTGGAGATAGGGCAATCGGATGGGGCGTCCTCGTCCCGCAACAGCGCCGCGTGAGGTCAGCCATGGACGTTGTCATCTATCACAACCCCGAGTGCGGTACCTCACGCAACACGCTGGCGATGATCCGCAATGCCGGTGTCGAACCCCATGTCATCGAATATCTAAAGACCCCGCCCTCAAGGGTGATGCTGGACCAGCTCATCCAGCGCATGGGCATATCGGTGCGCGCGCTGCTGCGCGAAAAGGGAACGCCTTATGGGGAGCTCGGTCTTGGCGATCCGGCGCTGACCGACGACCAGCTTCTCGACGCCATGATGGCGCATCCGATCCTCATCAATCGACCGATCGTGGCCACACCCAAGGGCGTGAAACTCTGCCGGCCGTCTGAAGTCGTGCTCGACCTGCTGCCGCCGCAGCAAGACAAATTCATCAAGGAAGATGGCGAGCGCGTCATTGACGAGCACGGTCACCGCGTAGCGACCGCATAAGGGAAATCCATGTCCACATTCGAACGCTACCTAACCCTGTGGGTCGCGCTTTGCATCATCCTTGGCATTGCACTCGGCCATTTTGTGCCGGGCGTGTTCCAGGCCATTGGCGCAGCCGAAATCGCTAACGTCAATCTGCCGGTGGCGGGGCTGATCTGGCTGATGGTTATACCGATGCTGCTAAAGATCGACTTCACCACGCTCGGCGAAGTTGGCCGGCACTGGCGGGGCATTGGCGTAACGCTGTTTATCAACTGGGCGATCAAGCCTTTCTCGATGGCGTTGCTGGCCTGGCTGTTCATCGGCTGGCTCTTCCGGCCCTTTCTGCCGGCCGGCCAGATCGACAGCTATATCGCCGGCCTGATCATTCTTGCCGCTGCCCCGTGCACGGCGATGGTGTTCGTCTGGTCGCACCTGACCAAGGGCGAGCCGCATTTCACGCTCTCCCAGGTCGCGCTCAATGACGCGATCATGGTGGTGGCCTTCGCGCCGATCGTTGGCCTGCTGCTCGGCCTGTCGGCGATCACCGTACCATGGGGCACGCTCGTTTTATCGGTTGTGCTTTATATCGTGATCCCGGTGATTATCGCCCAGATCGTGCGTCGCTATTTGCTGGCGGCAGGCGGGCAAGCCGCGCTCGACCGGCTGCTCGCCAGGCTAAGCCCGGCCTCGCTGACGGCGCTGCTGGTGACACTGGTGCTGTTATTCGGCTTTCAGGGCGAACAGATCATCGCCCAGCCGATGGTCATCGGGCTGCTCGCGGTGCCGATCCTGATCCAGGTCTATTTCAACTCCGGACTTGCCTATTTGCTGAATCGGATCACGGGCGAGCAGCATTGCGTCGCCGGCCCTTCGGCCCTTATCGGTGCCTCCAACTTCTTCGAACTCGCCGTCGCCGCTGCCATCAGCCTGTTCGGGTTCCATTCGGGCGCGGCGCTCGCCACCGTCGTCGGCGTTCTCATCGAAGTGCCGGTCATGCTCTCGGTCGTGTGGATCGTGAACCGCTCGAAAGGTTGGTATGAGCGGGGCAGCAAGACCGTGGCTGTCGCGGAGGCGAACCACTAATGCTGAACGCTCTGCCCAATATCGATCCCGGTTGCATCGATGTTCCCGATATTGACCGGCTGCGGGCGTCGCCTTCGGCGCATCGGCCGCGCATCCTGCTGCTTTATGGCTCGCTTCGCGAGCGCTCCTATAGCCGGTTTCTGACGCAGGAGGCCGAACTACTGCTGAATGCCTTTGGCGCCGAAACACGCATCTTCGACCCGACCGGCCTGCCATTGCCGGACGGAGCGGAAGTCGCTCACCCGAAAGTGCAGGAGCTGCGTGACCTGTCGCTCTGGTCGGAGGGGCAGGTCTGGACGAGTCCCGAGCGGCACGGCGCGATGAGCGCGGTGATGAAGGCCCAGATCGACTGGATTCCCCTTTCGGTCGGGGCCGTCCGGCCGACACAGGGCCGAACACTGGCCGTCATGCAAGTATCGGGCGGCTCCCAGAGCTTCAACGCCGTCAATCAGATGCGGGTGCTTGGTCGATGGATGCGCATGGTGACGATCCCCAACCAGTCATCCGTCGCCAAGGCGTTCCAGCAATTCGACGAGGCCGGCCGCATGAAACCGTCCTCCTACTACGATCGCGTGGTCGACGTGATGGAGGAGCTGGTCAAGTTCACGTTGCTCACACGGGATGTCTCGACCTATCTCACCGATCGCTATTCGGAGCGCAAGGAAAGCGCCGAAGCGCTGATGGAGCGCGTGAACCTTTCGGCCGCCACCTGATTTGCTCGCCGATGATGATGACGGCTCCGGCCTTCTACGACCCTATGTTGCCAGAACCTCTTCAAGCTGCCGCACCAGTGCCTGGCGTTTCTCAGCCTTCAAACCATCGAGGTTTTGTTGCCGCCATCGCACGGCCGGCAGTTCGGCGCCGGCCTCCAGGTTGAGGGCTGGCCAGTCGGGTTCGCCGCGCTCGAACGCCAACAGAAATTGGCGGTGCGCATTGGGCATCTCTCCGACGATGTCGGCAATCAGTGCTTCACGCGCCGCAAGCAGGGTCTCGAGTTCGACCGGTTGTCGCGTCATGCCGACGAAACCTCGGTCAAATTCTACCGCAATATCTTTGCGCCGCACCGCCAGAACTTCGGCCATGGGGCGGTCGTGGCTGATCAGGTAGATGAGGAAGGCCCGACGCAGCGCATCGTCGATGCCTTCATTCGCCAGAAGATCACGCACGTCGAACAGATCGCGTGGATGCTGACGGTCGAGGGCGGCGACAATCTTGCCGGCATAGAGATCGGGAAACGAGACGATCCGCATTTCGGCAAAGCCGAATTCATCTTCCACGCTGGGGGAGACCGACCGTATGGCGGGCTCGAACACGCAGCCACGCAGGACCGGCGTCACCTCAATCTTGATTTGCGCGCCATCGCCACGGACGACGAGCTTAGTGATCACATTCTCGCGCGAGCGTGACGAAGCGACACGGGAGCCGCGGACTGACTCGGTAATGCGCTCAGCGATGCGCGCCATCGCCGCATTGATCGTTGCAAGCGAGGTCGCGCGGTCCTGCACTGGCAGGTAGGTAAGATCGATATCGACCGAGAGGCGCGGCAGGTCGCGCACGAACAGATTGATCGCCGTGCCACCCTTCATCGCGAAGCACTCTTCCGCAACCACCGAAGGCAGTGTGCGGATCAGTAATGCGACCTGATTTCGGTAAGTGTCCGCAAATGCCATCAATACGCCTCGGCCAGTTCCTTGGGGACAGTGATCTCGTAGGTCGGATCGTACCTGCCGTCCTTGACCAGCATGCGCTTGCCCGAACCCAGTTCGATTGCGGTCCGGTCGACTTGCTTGAGCCATGCATGGCGATGCCGATCGGCAAAGAAGAAGAACAGGCGCTTCACCTTCACACTGCGGCAGCGGACAAGCAGCTTCTGGAGCCGCCTCGGCGCAAGATCGCTCAGACCTTCCATCAGCACGTCGACCTGATCGAAGCTCTCACGCTGGGGCAGCTCATCGAGAAGTTCGAGAACCGCCCGTTCGGGCGTCGATACCGTCAACGGCCAATCCCATTGCCCCCAGGGCAGAGCGCGCAATCCGGCGTCCTGAAAAGATCCCGCAACTCGCGCATCAGGTGCGCGGTCCGAAACGAGGGAAGGAAAGCTGACATCCTCCAGGTCGGCCCCGAAGAGCGGCGAGCTGTTGTGATACACGAACCGTTCCTTCAGTGGGAGCGTCGTGAGCCAGCTGGGCGGCTTCGCTGGACCGTGAAGATGGATCTCGGAACGATCCTGTGAGAGGTAATGGGCATAGCCTTGCAGCTCGAGGGCTGTCCGGCCGCCAACGGTGAGACGATAGCCGAGAAGCGTCTGCAGCGAGACGACCACCTGCTGCCAGCCAAGCTGTCCGCGAGGGCGCCGATACACTCGGCGTGCCGGCTGCTCGAGCCAGCCAGAGGCAACATATTTGGTGCGCAGCGAGGTTGAGTAGCCTTGAGCGGAAAGCCACGCGGCATCGACGAGCAGGCCCTCAGGCAGGACCTGTTCCAGTTGCTTTAACTTTCCTATTGTTTGCTCACTCATAGTGAGTGTTTTAGCATACTTTCAAACCAAGCGCCAGTTTGAAGATGCCCTGGTTTGCTGCTTTGTGGTTAGCAAATCGGCATAAACGCAAACTGACCTCTTGTCCGAGGCAGGCTGCTCGTTGTGGTCAGCGGTGTTTTCTGCTACAGATTGGGTCAATCTGTGGGACGGCGTTCACAGGGTCGAGACTGGCGATTGACGCCGATTGTCCTTGAAACCCACGAATTTTTTTTCGACCCTTTTTCCCTTTAAAATCAAAAGCGTAACATTTTGACTAGCCAGTAGTCGGTTTTTGCGCGCCCCAAGGCCATAATTATACGTGATATCAACGGCTTAATGTTGGTTTGGACGATTGAATGGGAGTGAGCGGCGAACACTAGCTCCTGGACCGGGGAGGTACCTGCATGCGCAACCTGCTCAAGACGGTCGTCGAGGACTATGGCTGGATCCATACGGGGCTCGGACTGCTCGGCAACGTCATGTTCTTTGTCGGCAGCATCCTGTTCCTGCCGCAATTCGAACAGTGGAAGACGACCGGCATCTGGCTATTCATCGTTGGGTCCTTCCTGATGCTCGTCGGAGCGCTGGGTGAGTTCGTCGTCAACCTCCGCAGACGCGGGCGGAACGACGGATGAGACGCCGTCCCTACTGGCTATGCAGGTGAGAACTGGTCTTGGCAGCGAAGACATGGGCGGGCGCGGTCTCCTGTGACGCAGCTTGCTTTCGGCTCTGACGAACGCACCGAGCGTTTGCGCCGCCTGCAGCCGCTACTCGTCCAGCGTTTCGGGCGCATCGAGCGCGCCGCGGCGGCGTGGCGGGCGCCGGAGTGGGTGTTGGTGCAGGGTGTCATCGGCGCACAGACCAGGTCCGAGATTTCGAATGCGGCGACCGACACACTGCTGTCGCGCTGGGGAAGCTGGGAGGCCGTTGCCGAGGCTCCCGTCGAGGACCTGCAGGGTGAACTGGCCACCCAGACCTATCCGAACATGGCGGCGGAGCGGCTCAAGGCCTGCCTGCGCGCGTTGATCGAGCTTCGCGGCGGCGTCGACCTCGCCCATCTCGCGGGCATGGAAACTGCCGAAGCGATGCGCTGGCTCGAGAGGCTGCCCGGCATTGGCCGGAAGATTGCGGCGGGGATCATGAACGCCTCGACGCTGGATCGGCGCGCACTGGTTCTCGATGGTCATCACCGGCGCATCCTCCAGCGCATGGGTCTCGTGCCGGCGAAGGCGACGACCTCTCGCGCGTTCGAGGCGATCATGCCGGTCATGCCGCCCGAATGGGACGCAGCTGACTATGACGAGCATCACCTTCTGATGAAGAAGGTCGGCCAGACCTATTGCCGACCCGCCCGGGCAGACTGCGGACCTTGCCCCGCGCAGGCGCTGTGCGACATGGGCCGCACGCAGTGCTGAGCGATGCCGAGGTCGAGACGATGTTCCGCCTGCTTGCGGACGCCATGCCGGGCGATACGCGCGGTGCGAAGGGGCCGAAGGAGCAGCCGGATCCATTCCGCTCCTGCATCGCCTGCATGCTCTCCGCGCAGTCGCGCGACGCCAACACCGCCAAGGCGACGAGCGCATTGTTCGCGCTTGCCACGACGCCCGAGCAAATGCTGGCGCTCGGCGACGAGGAGCTGGTCGACGCGATCCGCCCGGCCGGCCTCTACAACAACAAGGCGAAGGCGATTCGTCGCTTCTGCCGCCAGCTTATCGACGAGAAGGGCGGGGAAGTGCCGCGCACGCGCGCCGGCCTTCTACAGATGCACGGAATTGGCCGGAAATGCGCCGATATCATCATGGCGTTCACCTTCGGCGAGGACGTCATCGCGGTTGACACGCATGTGGGCAGGGTCTGCGAGCGCACCGGCCTCGCCAGCGGCTATTCGGAGGCGAAGATTGCCGAGCATCTCGATGCTCGCGCGCCCGACTGGGCAAAGGCGGAAGGGCATTTCTGGCTGATCCAGTTCGGCAAGCGCATCTGCACCAGCCGGTCGCCGAAGTGCGGTGCCTGCTTCCTCGTCGATCTTTGCGAGTATGAGGACAAGACCCTTTAGGCCTTCAGATCCAGCGCCGGGTCCGCTTCTTCAGCATCACATACTCGCCGCCGAATTTGCGCTCCAGATAGCGCTCTTCGCGCAGGATCACTCCGAAATGGATGACCAGCAGGGCCAGAAGCAGCAGTGCGAGCGTAAACCAGCAGTCCCAGAGTATCGCGAGACCGGCATAGGTAATGGCCATACCCAGATACATCGGGTTCCTCGTCCGCGCGTAGATCCCTTCCGTCACCAGTGCCGTTGCGGGCTTCCAGGGTTCCGGGTTCGTCTTTGCGCGGCCGAACCGTTCGATCGCCAGCCCCACCAGCGCCGCTCCGGCGAAGATGGCGACAAGACCCAGGGGCCAGCGGACGAGGGCGGGCAGACCCATATCCATAGCGCCGACGGTGTAATGGACCGCCAGTCCCGCGAGCAGAGGGATGGCGAAGATCAGCGGCGGCGGCGCGATGACGCCCGGATGGTCGGGGGGTGCGGTCTTTGAAGTCATGACCGTGAAGGGATACGCGGGTCGGCGAAGGCTGGCAACGCGAACGGCGGGCGTTATGGAAGGCCGCATGACTCCTACGGCAAAGCTCCTCCTTCTCGGCTCCGGCGAACTTGGCAAGGAAGTGGTGATTTCCGCCCAGCGTCTGGGCTGTCACGTGATTGCCTGCGACCGCTATGCGAACGCGCCCGCCATGCAGGTCGCCGACGAGGCGGAGGTCTTTTCGATGCTCGACGGCGATGCCTTGCGGGCCGCCATCCGCAAGCATGCGCCGGACTTCGTCGTGCCCGAGATCGAGGCCATTCGCACCGAAGTGCTCGCGGATTTGGAAGCTGAAGGTTTGGTCGTCGTGCCCTCGGCCCGCGCCGCGCAGCTGACCATGAACCGGGATGCCATCCGCGACCTCGCTGCCGGGGAACTTGGTCTGACCACCTCGCCCTACCGGTATGCCGAAAGCCTGCGAGAGCTTGAGGACGCGGCTTCTGAGATCGGTTTCCCGCTCGTTGTAAAACCGGTCATGTCGTCTTCGGGCAAGGGCCAGAGCACGGTGCGCGGCCCGGGCGACATCGCCGAGGCATGGGCCTATGCCGAGGATAGCGGACGTGGGGACCGGCTGCGCGTCATCGCCGAGGGGTTCGTCGACTTCGACTATGAAATCACGCTGCTTACCGTTTCGTCGGCGGCGGGTATCTCCTTCTGTCCGCCCATCGGCCACCGGCAGGCGCGCGGCGATTATCAGGAAAGCTGGCAGCCGGCGGCCATGAGCGCTGCTGCGCTCGATCAGGCGCAGGCCATGGCGGAGCGCGTGGTCGAAGCGCTTGGCGGCCATGGCATTTTCGGCGTCGAGTTCTTCGTGAAGGGGGAGGAGGTCATCTTCTCCGAGCTCAGCCCCCGGCCGCACGACACGGGGATGGTGACGCTGGTCAGCCAGGACCTCAGCGAGTTCGACCTGCATGTCCGCGCCATATTGGGGCTCCCCGTGCCGCCGGTGCGGGCCGTCGGACCCTCCGCCTCGGCGGTGATCCTTGCTGGCCGCGACAGCCGCGCCTTCTCCTTTACCGGCCTTGCCGAAGCTCTGTCGGTCGAGGCGGACCATGTCGATGTCCGCCTGTTCGGAAAACCGGAAACCCGGCCGTTTCGCCGTATGGGCGTGGCGCTGGTGCGCGCCGGCTCGCTCGACGAGGCAAGGAAGGCGGCGGCCGAGGCGGCGGGCCGCGTCCGCATCGACTATGGAGACAGCGAATGACGGTGACGCTCTACGGCATTCCCAATTGCGACAGCGTGAAGAAGGCCCGGCGGTGGCTCGACGAGCATGGCGTCGCCTATAATTTTCACGACTATAAGAAGGCGGGGATCGAAGAGAGCCGGCTGGCGCTCTGGGCGTCCGAAGTCGGGTACGAGCCGCTTCTGAACCGTCGCGGCACGACATGGCGCCAGCTGGACGAGGCGGATAAGTCCAACGTCGAGGAGGCGAAGGCAATTGCGTTGATGGCGGCGAACCCGTCGCTGATAAAGCGGCCGGTGATCGAACATGGGGGTCCGCTTCTCGTGGGCTATGATGCCGACGCCTATGAGGATGCCGGCCTTCTCGACGGCGAGGCGAGCGACATTCCCGAAGATGACGAGTAACGCCGTGTGCTGAGCCCGGAACTTCTGGCGCTCGCTCTTGGCCTGTTCAGCGCGCTTACGCTTGCGGCTGCCAATCTCAGCGTAAAGGCAGGCGCGGACATTCTCTCCTCGCGCGCCATTCTCCAGTGCAGTGCGGCTCTGATGGTGGCACCGGCGCTGTTCGTCGTGCCGCCGCCCGACGCGGCCACTTGGCGCGCTCTCGCGGTCGCGGTGCCGGCGCACTTCGCATACCAGCTCGTTCTGGTCGGGGCTCTTAAGCATGGGGAGCTCTCGCTCGTCTTCCCCATCATGCGCGGAGGGGCTCCGCTGCTGACCGGGCTCCTCGCCTGGCTCGTCCTGGGGGAGGCGCTGTCGCTTCCTGCGGTTCTCGGCCTGGTCATCGCCACACTAGCGGTCGTCGCCTTTGCCCTGCCGCCGCGGGGTGTCGGGCTGCTGGCCCATCCCGACCGCCGGGCGCTCCTGTTCGCGCTGCTGACGGCGGCTGGTATTGCGCTTTACAATGTTACCGATGCTGCGGGCGTGCGCGCGGCGCCGTCACCTTTCACCTTCATCGTCCTTCTGTTCATGTTCGACTGTCTGGGCATCACTCCCTTGGCTCTGTGGCGCCGCCGCGGCCGCTGGGGCGAGATCATACGTGCGAAATGGCGTTACGGCCTGGCAGGAGGGGGCCTGTCCATCCTCAGCTACGGGGCGGCGCTCTACGCCTTCTCGCTGACGGAGGCGGCGCGCGTGTCGGCAGTGCGTGAGACCTCGGTCGTGTTCGCCGCCCTGTTCGGTGCTCTCATTCTGAAGGAAGGGTTCGGGACCCGGCGGATCGTCGCCGCGCTCATTCTCGCGGGCGGCCTCGCCATCCTGCAGTTCGCCGGTTAGAAGCGCCGCCCATGTCTACCTTCACGATAGATACGTCGACCAGCCGATCGCGTCCCGTGCCGGAGCCCGTACGGCGCCTGACCGTCCCTGCCATTCGCGCACGCAAGAATAGCGGCGGCGAGCCGATCGTCATGCTGACGGCCTACACCGCACGCATGGCGCAGCTTCTCGATGAGCATTGCGACGTGCTTCTCGTCGGCGATTCCCTGGGACAGGTCATCTACGGCTTGCCGTCGACCCTCCCCGTCACGCTCGACATGATGTGCGCGCATGGCGCCGCCGTCGTTCGCGGCTCCTACAAATCGCTCATCGTCGTCGACATGCCCTTCGGCAGCTATGAGGAAAGTCCGGAAGCCGCGTTCCGCGCAGCGTCTCGCATCATGGCCGAAACCGGCTGCGCTGCCGTGAAGCTCGAGGGTGGTACCGCCATGGCCGATACGATCAGCTTCCTGACGCAGCGGGGCATCCCCGTCATGGCGCATGTCGGCCTGACGCCGCAGGCCGTGAACGCGCTTGGCGGATATGGCGCGCGCGGGAAGAGCCAGGAGGAGGCCGCCAAGATCGCCGAGGATGCGAAGGCGGTCGAGCAGGCCGGTGCTTTCTCCGTCGTGATCGAGGGCGTGATCGAGGAGATTGCGCGCAATGTGACGGCTGGCCTCGACATTCCCACCATCGGCATCGGCGCCTCGCCGTCGTGCGACGGGCAGGTGCTCGTCGCGGAGGATATGCTCGGCCTGTTCGAGCGCACTCCGCGTTTCGTCAAGCGGTTCGGTACGATGGCAGAGGACATCTCCCGGGCTGCCGGCGAATATGCGACCGCAGTCAAATCTCGAGATTTTCCGGAGGATGCGCAGCTTTACGGCGTAAAGAAGGACTAGGGTCCTCTCTTCAGCAATTGATTTTGCGCCGCTGGGGCGCCGCCGCTATGTGTCGTCCGCAAATTTTCCGAACATTCAGGAGCGCCTTCCTTGGCCAAGCCGCCAGCCACTCCCGCTGATCCGACGACGACCTCGTTCATGCGAGAGGTCGATGATGCCTATCGGCAAGACCAGCTGACCGGTTTCTGGAGCCGGTTCGGCAGGCCTTTGCTGATCATTCTCGGCATCGCGCTCATCGCCTTTGCCGGTTATCTCTGGTGGCAGGAGCAGAAGGCCGCCGATGCCGCCGTGCAGGCCGAGGAATTCGACCAGGCGCTGAAGGGACTCGATCTCGGCAATCCGCAGTCGATTGAGACCATCGAGCGTTTGGCGGGCAGCGATGTTCGGGGTTATTCGGATCTGTCGAAACTGCTCGCTGCGGGCTTCCTTGTGGAGGATGGCGACATCGACGGTGCCATCGCTGCTTACAGCCAGATCGAAAACAACCCCTCCATCGCACAGCCGCTGCGCGACCTTGCTGCCATTCGCGCCGCGCAGCTCGGGTTCGACGATGCCGAACCGGCGGAGCTGACCTCGCGGCTGGCGCCGCTCGCGCAGCCTGGCACGCCGTGGTTCGGCGTCGCCGGAGAGCTGCTTGCAGCCGCTTATCTGAAAGAGGGTGAGACCGACCGCGCCGCCGAACTTTACGTTGCCATGGCGGGCGACGAAGACCTGCCGCCCACGCTGCGCGACCGGGCCAGCCAGATGGCGGCTGCCTATGGCGGCGCTGTCGATGACGAACTGGCGCTCGACGAGCCGACTGCACCCGAAGCGGCGAATTTGACCGAAACTTCCGCTGACGAGACTGCCGAATGACCCGCGCCCTTTCCCTGCTGACGCTGATCTTTCTGGCCGGTTGCGGCCTGTTCGGCGGCGATGAGGCACGAACGCCGACCGTCGGCAACCGCGTCGCCGTGCTGCCGGGCGAATCGCGAGTCGAGGCCGATCCCGACCTGCGCGGCCAGCCGGTCGTGCTACCGCCCAGCATCCCGAACGCGGAGTGGACCCAGCCGGGCGGCGAAGCGGCGAAGTCGCTCGGCCATGTCTTTGTCCCGGTGTCACCGGAACGCCGCTGGGACGTGCAGATCGGTGAAGCGTCCACGAAGAACGCCTATTATGGCGCTCCGCCCGTCGTCAGCGGCGGGCGCATCTTCGCGATGGATACGGTGTCGCGCATCTCTGCCTTCGACGCGCACTCCGGCCGTTCGCTCTGGTCTTCCGTCCTGCGTCCCGAAGAAGAGGATCGCCGCGTGGCCTTTGGCGGCGGCGTGTCCGCTCTCGGCGGACGCGTCTATGCGACGTCGGGCTATGGTCTCGTAGCGGCCTATGATGCCGAAACGGGAAGCGAAATCTGGCGCCGCGATCTGGAGCTTCCCCTGCGCGGCGCGCCGACCGTCGCGGAAAACCGCGTCTTCGCCATGACGCTCGACAATCAGATGATCGCACTTGATGCCGACACGGGCGAGCGCGAGTGGGAGGTCATCGGCACGGTCGAAGCCACCGGTCTTCTCGGCGCCGGCTCTCCGGCGGTCTTGCGTGACACGGCGGTCGTGGGCTTTTCCTCCGGCGAACTGACGGCAGCGCGCGTGGAGAACGGTCGGACGGTCTGGCAGGATCTGATCGCGCGCACGGGCCGGACGACGGCTCTGACGGCGCTTAGCGACATCGATGCCTCGCCGGTGATCGACGACGATGGCAATGTCATCGCCTTCGGGCATGGCGGACGTCTTGTCAGCATTCGCCTTACCGGCGGTCAGCGGCAGTGGGAGCAGACGCTGGGCGGTGTCTCTACACCCTGGGTCGCGGGGGACTGGGTCTTCACCGTCTCGACCCTCGGCGAACTCGCGGCCGTGCAGAAATCCGACGGCCGGATTCGCTGGATCACCCAGCTTCCCCGCTGGCGGGACATGAAGGACCAGAAGGGGCCGATCTATTATCGCGGGCCGGTTCTTGCGGGCGGGCGTCTGTGGCTTACCAATTCGGAGGGCGAGCTTCTCACCGTCGATCCCGCCGAGGGCGAAGTCGAGAGCCGCCGCCGCGTTGGCAAGCGCTTCTACCTGCCGCCCATCGTTGCCGGTGAAACACTCTACCTACTCGATGAAAGCGGGCGCCTGAGCGCCTGGCGCTAGGGGAGCCGCTATGGCCCTTCCGAAGGTCGTCATTATCGGACGACCGAATGTCGGTAAGTCGACCCTGTTCAACAGGCTCGTCGGGAAGCGCATCGCGCTTGTCGACGACACGCCCGGCGTGACGCGCGACCGGCGCGAGGGCGAAGCCGACCTTTCGGACCTGCACTTCATCGCCGTCGACACGGCGGGCCTCGAAGAGGCGGGGCCGGAAACCCTGTCGGGACGCATGCGCCAGCAGACCGAGGCCGCTCTTGGCGACGCTGCTGCCGCGCTGCTCGTGATCGACGCGCGGGCCGGGCTGACGCCGCTCGATCGCCATTTCGCAGACTGGATGCGCGGTCAGAAGGTCCCGCTCGTCCTGGTCGCGAACAAGGCGGAAGGCAGCGCCGCCGATCCCGGTCTTTACGAGGCCTTTGAACTCGGCCTCGGCGAATCCGTCGCCATCTCCGCCGAGCATGGTGTGGGCATGGCCGATCTGTACGAGGCGCTGGCTCCCCATCTCGACGCGCTCGCTGCCGAAGAGGAGGAGGGGGACGAGGAAGAAGGACCGCTCAGGCTCGCCATTGTCGGCCGTCCGAATGCCGGCAAGTCGACGCTGATCAACAAGATCCTTGAGGAAGAGCGGCTTGTTACCGGCCCGGAGGCCGGCATTACCCGCGACAGTATTGAGATCGAATGGAGCTTCGAAGGGCGCGACGTCCGGCTGATCGACACGGCGGGCGTGCGCAAGCGCGCAAAGGTGCAGGACAAGCTCGAGCGGCTCTCGGTTGCCGACACGCGCCGGGCCATCGACTTCGCCGAAGTCGTTATCATCCTGCTCGACGCCACTAAGGGACTGGAGGCGCAGGACCTGCGTATCGCAGATCAGGTGCTGCAGGAGGGCCGCGCCCTTATCATGTGCCTGTCGAAATGGGACGCCGCCGAGGACCAGTCGCGGCTTTTCAATGGCGTTCGCGCAGCCCTAGCCGACGGCCTGTCGCAGATTTCCGGCGTGCCGCTCCTGACCGTTTCGGGGCTCAGCGGAAAGGGCATCGACACGCTGATCAAGGTTGCCTTCGAGCAGCGCGACGCCTGGAGCCGCCGTGTGTCGACGGGGCAGCTCAACCGCTGGTTCGAAAATGCGCAGGAAACCAATCCGCCGCCCGCGCCGAAGGGGCGCCGGATCAAGATGCGCTATATCACTCAGGCAAAGACCCGGCCGCCGACCTTCATTGTCTTCGGCAACCGGCTTGAGGCTTTGCCCGCCAGCTACCAGCGCTACCTCGTAAACTCGCTGCGGCAGGAATTCGGTCTGGAGGGCGTTCCCCTGCGTCTCAACCTTCGCTCGAAGGCGAATCCGTTCGACTAACGGATTAGACCGGCCCCCCATCTCCCGCTAGTCAGATGCGCATCAGAGAGACAGCGAGGGGACCTGGAAAGATGATGAAACGGTTTGCATGCGTCGCGATGGCGGCGCTGGCCTTCTCTGCGCCTGCAATGGCTCAGGAGAAGGAAGAGACGGATCCAACGCTGTTCGAGCTGATGGACGTGTTCCAGCTCGAATATGCCACGCAGCCTCAGGTCTCGCCGGACGGGACAAAGATCGCCTATACGCGCCGTGGCTTCGACATTCGCGGCGACGCGCCGCGCTCCGCGATCTGGGTCTACGACCTTGAGGATGGCAGCCATGTGCCGCTGTTCTCGGGCGCGAAGAGCTTTTCCAGTCCGCGCTGGTCTCCGGACGGTGAGCGCATCGCCTATGTCAGTTCGGAAGAAGGGGGCGGCTCGCAGATTTACGTGCGCTGGATGGAGGGCGGCGAGACCGCCCGGCTCACCGACCTCGTCGAGAGCCCGTCCAGCCTCTCCTGGTCGCCGGACGGCAGGCAGATTGCCTTCACCATGTTCCAGCCCGCCGATCCCGATCCGATCGCGAAGCTGCCCAGCCCGCCGGAAGGCGCCGAGTGGAGTGCGCGCCCGAAGGTGATCGATCAGACTTTCTACCGCGGCGACGGCGCCGGATTTTACGAGCAGGGCCTCAGCCAGCTCTTCGTGGTCAGCGCCGAGGGCGGTACGCCGCGACAGCTGACGCGCGACGACTATGACTATGGCGGGACCGCCACCTGGTCGCCGGACGGCGCCCGTCTGTTCGTATCGTCGGACAGGACCGAGGACTGGCGCGAAGGGCAGGGGCAGAACGACCTGTTCGCCGTCGACGTTCGCACGATGGCCGTGACCCCGCTTGCCACGACGCCGGAAAGCGAATTTGCCCCGCTCGTGTCTCCTGACGGGGACCGGATCGCGTTCTTACGGCGCTCGGACCGCAAGTCCTGGCATGTCCCGCTGGAACTCTGGACCAGCCGTCTCGACGGGTCGGACATGCGGCGCGTGGCGGCCGGTCTCGACCGTACCATCGGCGGCTATGACTGGGCTGCGGACGGACGCAGTCTCTACTTCGTTTATGACGATGGCGGCACGACGAAGCTGGCCCGGGGCTCGGTGCGCGGCGACGACTATGACGTGCTGGCAGAGGGCCTTGGCGGGGAAAGCCTCGGCCGCCCCTATTCCGGCGCCAGCATCGACGTTGCCGACGATGCCGGAACCGTCGCCTTCAACATGGCGTCGGACGATGCACCCGCAGAACTGGCCACCTTGCGGAACGGCCGTGTGCGGCAGCTGACGAACATCAATGCCGATCTGAAGGCGCAGACGCGCTTCGGCGAAGTTCGCGAACTCCCGGTCACGGCGGCGGACGGCGTCACAAGCCAGTGCTGGATTGTAACGCCGCCCGATTTCGACAGCTCGCAGACCTACCCCATGATCCTCGAAATTCACGGCGGCCCGCATGCGAATTACGGTCGGCGTTTCTCCGCCGAAGTGCAGCTTTATGCCGCCGAGGGCTATGTCGTCACCTACTGCAACCCGCGCGGATCTACGGGCTATGGCGATGATTTCGCCATGCAGATCGACCAGGCTTATCCCAGCGGCGACTATGACGACCTGATGGCGGGCGTCGATGCGGCTGTCGCGACTGGCTTCGTCGATCCTGACCGGCTCTTCGTCACCGGCGGGTCCGGCGGCGGCGTGCTGTCTGCCTGGATCGTCGGAAAGACCGACAGGTTCCGGGCCGCGGTGGTGGCGAAGCCCGTGATCAACTGGGCGACCTTCATCCTTACGTCGGACTTCGGCGCCGGCTCCTGGGACGAGCTGTTCCAGGCCAAGCCGTGGGACAACCCGATGCTCTATTGGGAACAGTCCCCGCTCTCGCTGGTCGGCAACGTCGAGACACCGACGATGCTCCTTACCGGTGAGGAGGACTATCGCACGCCGATGTCGGAAACCGAGCAGTTCTACGCCGCGCTGAAGATTCAGGGCGTGCCGACGGCGATGGTGCGCATTCAGGGGGCGGGCCACGGTATCGCCGCGCGCCCGTCGAACCTGATCTCGAAGGTCGCCTATGTGCTCGGCTGGTTCGAGCGCTACGATGTCGGGGAAGACGGCGCGGCGAATGTCGCGGCGGTCTCCGCGCCGATGCCCGCTCGGGCGAACTAGAGCGCGGGCTCAGGCCCTGTCGGGGGCGCCCGGCCGGTTCCGGCCGGCGGGCGCCTCGCTCGACAAGCGGCGGCCGGACGGGCAAGAAGCGGGCACATTTCAGGAGACCCGATTGCCATGATCCGCACCCGCAGTGCCGCTGTCCTTTCGGCAGGTATTTCCGCAGCGCTTCTTGCCTCTGCCGTCAGCCTGCCTGCCGTCGCCCAGGTGCAGCCCGGCAGCGAACGCGGCACCGAGGCGCTCGACCTGTACCGCGACCTGATTTCCTTCCGGACGGCAGAGGGTCACGGTCAGGTTCCCGCAATGGCGGAGCGGCTGGCGCAGGAACTTCGCGAAGCTGGCTTTTCCGACGAGGACATCACCATCACGCCCAGCGGCGAAACCGCCTATATGACCGTCCGCTACGAGGGGTCGGGCGAGGAGGCCCCGATCGCGTTCATGGCGCACATGGACGTCGTCGATGCCCTGCCGGAAGACTGGGAGCATGATCCCTTCGCGCTTCGCGAGGAGGACGGCTTCTTCCTTGGCCGCGGCGCCGTCGACAACAAGATGGGCGTTGCGCATCTGACGCGGGCGTTTGCCGAATTGAAGGCGTCCGGCTTCGTCCCTGATCGCGACCTCTTCCTTGCCTTCTCCGGAGACGAGGAAACGGGCATGGCGACGACGCAGGCGCTGGCGAACAGTCTTGCCCCGCTTGGTTTTGCCTATGCGCTCAATTCAGATGCAGGCGGCGGCGCGCTGTCCGAAGACGGAACCGCGCTCGGCTACGGCATGCAGGTTGCCGAGAAGACCTATGCGACCTTCGAGGTTACGGTCACCAACCCCGGCGGTCATTCCAGCCAGCCTCGGGCCGACAATGCGATCTACGATCTGACCTCCATCCTGCAGCGCGTGGCCGAGCTGCGCTTCCCGGCAATGTCGAACGAGATCACGCGCGGCCTGATCCGCGCCGCCGCGGCGGGCGAACCGGCAGAGCGCGCCGCGCTGATGCGCCGCTTCGCAGACGATCCTGCCGATAGCGAGGCGGCGGCAGCCCTCGTGAACGATCCGAAAACGGCGCCCGACGTGTCGACGACCTGCGTCGCCACCATGCTCGACGCCGGCCATGCCGAAAACGCGTTGCCGCAACGGGCCACCGCGACCGTGAACTGCCGCATCTTTCCCGGCGTTGAGGTCTCCGAGGTTCAGGACCGGCTCGAGGAGCTGAGCGCAGATATCGAGAATGTGACCTGGCAGGCTCTCGACAACCCGTCCGCCAGCCCGATCTCGACGCCCGATCCTGAGGTCATGGCCGCCGTCAAGGCTGCGCTTGCTCCGCGCTACCCCGACGTGACGGTCATGCCGAACCAGTCAGCTGGCGGTACCGATGGCAAATGGTTTCGCAAGGCGGGCATCCCGACGTTCGCCGTCTCGCCGATCTTCTTTCCGCCTAGCCCGGTCGGTGCGCATGGTCTGAACGAGCGCGCACCCGCCGACAGCTTTTACTTCGGTCTCGACTATTGGCCGGCGCTGATCCGCGACCTGGCCGCGGACTGAGCGATCAAGACATTAGCGTGGAGGACCGATGAAACTCGCAAGCCTTAAGGGCGGCCGCGACGGGCGCCTCGTCGTCGTTTCGCGCGATCTCGCCTGGTACGCGGATGCCGCACATATTGCGCCGACGCTTCAGGCGGCGATCGACGACTGGGCAGTCATGCGCCCGCGTCTCGAAAGCCTTGCCGAAGAGCTTGAGCATGAGGCCATCCCGCGTGAGCGTTTTCACGAACATGACGCTGCCGCTCCGCTGCCGCGCGCCTATCAGTGGGCCGATGGCAGTGCCTATGTGAACCATGTGGAGCTGGTACGCCGTGCCCGCGGCGCTGAACTCCCGGACAGCTTCTGGACCGATCCGCTGATGTATCAGGGCGGTTCGGACGGCTTCCTCGGCCCCCGCGACCCGATCCCTCTCGGCGATCCGGCATGGGGATGCGACATGGAGGCGGAGATCGTCGTCGTGACTGACGATGTGCCGCAGGGCGTCACGCCCGAGCAGGCGCTCGATCACATCATCCTCATCGGGCTGACGAACGATATCTCGCTTCGGAACCTCATCCCCGGCGAGCTCGGCAAGGGTTTCGGCTTCGTCCAGTCGAAGCCGGCCAGCGCATTGTCGCCCGTCTTCGTCACGCCCGATGAGCTGGGCACCGCCTGGCGCGGCGGCAAGCTGCACCGCACCTTGAAGGTGGACTATAACGACCGGCCCTTTGGCCGTGCCGAGGCCGGCGAGGAAATGACCTTCGACATGGGCATGCTCGTGGCGCATCTGGCCAAGACCCGCTCGCCGGGGGCCGGAACGATCATCGGCTCGGGTACCGTGTCGAACCGCGACCCCGACAACTCGCCCGGTCGCCCCGTGGCAGAGGGCGGCAAGGGCTATAGCTGCATCGCCGAGCAGCGCATGGTCGAAACGATCGCGTCGGGCAGCCCTGCGACCGAGTTCATGGCTTATGGCGATACGGTTCGCATCTGGATGGACGGAGACGACGGAAAGCCCATCTTCGGCACGATCGAGCAGGAGGTGGTGCCGCTCCAGACCAGTGCCATGGGCGGGGCGTGAGCGACCGGGTCCTATACGACTTCTGGCGCTCTTCGGCGGCGTTCCGGGTGCGAATCGCGCTGGGGCTTAAGGGCCTCGACTATGACCGCGCGGTCATCGACCTGAACGCGGGTGCGCAGCGCTCTCCCGGGTACCGCATGCTCAATCCGCAGGGCCGCGTCCCGCTGCTTATCGACGGCGAAGCGGCGCTCAACCAGAGCCTGGCGATCCTCGAATATCTCGAGGAGGTCTATCCCGACCCGCCGCTTCTTCATGGCGATGCGGCCATGCGCGGGCGCATTCGCGGCGCGGCACAGATCATCGTCAGCGACGTTCACCCGCTCGGCAATTCCAGCGTCATGCGCTACCTTGAGGAGAGGCTCGGCCACGACCGGGACGAGTTCATCGCCTGGTATGGTCACTGGATGTCGGTGGGATTCGGGCCGCTCGAGGAACTGGCCGAGCGCTCTTCGGGCCGCTTCCTGTTCGGTGACGATGTCACCCTCGCCGACGTCTGCCTGGCGCCGCAAATGTACAATGCCCGGCGCTGGCGGACCGACCTCGAACCCTTTCCGGCACTGGTCGAGGTGGACAAGAACCTGATGGAACTGTCCGCATTTCGGAACGCACGACCGGAGGCGCAATCGGATGCGAGCGCCTAGCGAGGCGGACTTGCCGCTCGCTCAGCTTCCCGCGTCCGAGGGCGTTTGGCCTGTCCGGCCTCGAGCTTGCCCGAATGTCTGCGCCGCAACTCTCGTGGGCGACGCCGCTTGGCATTGACCTTGGCGCGACGGGAAGGCTTTTGGCCCTGCAACAGACTTATTCGGGCGTGGACGCTTTCGTCAGATCCGCGCCGCCAAGGGAGACGAGTTAATGGCCAAGTGGCTGGTAAAGTCCGAACCGTTCAAATGGTCTTGGGAAGAACACAAGAAAAAGGGCGTCGAGCCTTGGGACGGGGTGCGCTCGGCGCAAGCGCTCAACAATATGCGCGAGATGAAGCGCGGCGACGAAGTGATGTTCTATCACTCGAACAAGGGGCTTGAGATCGTCGGCATCTGTTCGGTCGTGAAGGAATTTTACGACGATCCGGACGATCCCAAATCCGGCCTCGTGGACCTGAAGGCGGAGCGGGATATGCCGCGCCCGGTAACCTTGAAGGAGATCAAGGCGGACGGCCGGTTCGATGAACTCGCGCTGGTACGTCAGTCGCGACTGTCGGTCATGCCGGTCCCCGAGAAACAGTGGAGCCAGATTCTTGAGCTTGCGTCCCGCGACCCAGCCTCCTGAGACCAGTCGTCGTCACGGCGATGGGGCGGCGGGTGAGAATTCTCGGCTGACGCGGTGCGGTGCCTAGGGCACGATGCGGTCGCGCCACAGCGCCTCATAGTCTTCGCGGCATGCAGCGGCGACGTCTGCATAGGCGCCTTCGAGGTCGGGAAGGGGGCCGCGCGGCGGCGCGAAGCCGGTAGAAGCGTTGACGCTTTCATACCAGTGCCGGCCCCACACCCCGTCGGCGGGATGGGGGCCCTTGTCCCAGCTCAGCATTGCGGGTGTCCAGTCGATGCCCACCGCTTCGCAGAGCCTCGATAGGACGCTCTCCGGATCGCTCAAGACATCGTCGACGTCGATGATCGGCGGCGTGGCGCCGGTGCGTTGGCGCTCCCGCTCGACATAGCCGCGTATCTGTCCGTAGCCGAGAAGCTCGGCATCGCGCAGTTCGTCCTTCGCTGCATAGCTCGCGACGACGCGCTCGGGCGCACGGATCAGGAAAGCGTGACGATGATGCGGCATATCCTCGATCGAAACCTGGCCGACCATGTGATGCGGCATGTGCTTCTGGTACCAGACAGGCGAGCCGTCAGGAGCATCGCTCGAAATGGTACGCAGGACCGATGCTTCGTCGCAGTCCATCTCCGCCATGGTTTCGCTGCCCAGCGGCTGCTCCTCGCCGGTCATCGCAAGGAACGCGCCGTAAAAGGGTTCGTCGCTGACGAACGTATCCGCGCGGGCGCCGAAGCTGCGCATCATCGCTGTCGACAGGTTTCTCGGGCCCGACCACATTGCGATCCTGACGGTCATGACGTCTCGGCGTTCAGACGCTTGCGGTAGAGGCCCTGCAGCCGTTCGACCATCGGCCCGCGCGCATCGGTCAGCGTGCGGCCGTCCACCTCGCGAACGGGCACGACGCCCGCGAAGGTGCCTGTCACGAAGGCTTCGTCCGCGCCGTACACGTCGGTCAGCGAAAAGTCCTTTTCATGGACCGGAATCCCCGCTTCCCGGCACAGTTCGATCACCACGCCGCGGGTAATGCCGCCCAGGCAGTATTTCCCGCTGGAGGTCCACACCTCGCCCTTCCTCACAATGAAGAAGTGGGTCGAATTGCAGGTCGCGACGAACCCATGCGGATCCAGCATCAGCGCTTCGTCGAAGCCCGCCTTCGTAGCTTGGATGCAGGCGGTGATGCAGTTCAGCTTCGAATGGGAGTTCAGCTTCTGGTCCTGCACGGCCGGATCGCCCCGCCGGACATGAACCGTGAACAGGCGGATGCCGGTCTCGATCGTCTCGGGCAGCGGCTCCTTATATTCCGGCACGACGACGATGGTCGCCGGGGAGATGATGACTCTCGGGTCCTGATAGGGCGTCGCGCGGATGCCGCGGGTGACCATCAGCCGGATGTGGCAGCCCTCGCTCATCCCGTTCGCCTCGAGGCAGCCGTACAGCCGTTCGGTCAGCTTCTCCCGGGTCAGGCCGATATCCATGTCTATGGCCTTCGCGCCTTCGAACAGCCGGTCGAGATGGCGGTCGAGGAAGGCGATCTTTCCCTTGTGGACCCGCAGACCCTCCCACACGCCGTCGCCCAGCATGAAACCGGAATCGAACACGCTGACCACCGCGTCCGCGCGCGGTTTCAGCTCGCCGTTCACATCGATCAGGATGTCGTCGTTACGCGGGTCCGGCGCATAGTCGTGCGTCCCCTTCGCCATATCGGGCCTCTCAGTTCGGTTGGGAGTGCGGGCTAGTCGCGATAATCGAGCGGCGGCTCTCGGTCGCCAAGCAGCGCGCGATACTCGTAGCCCTCCGGCTTGCGGCTGAGGAACTCCTCTTTCGCCGCCGCGATCTTCGCCGGGTCTTCGTACAGGTCGATGGCGGTCAGGGCGAGGATCTTGGCCGCGTTCTGCATGCCTTTCCAGCCGATGGACATGCCGCCGGCAGCCACCGCCTGCCAGCTGTGCGCCGGCGTTCCGGGGACCCAAGTGGCAGTGTTGAAACCAGCGGTCGGCACGGCCCAGGACACGTCCCCCACGTCGGTGGATCCGGCCCCATGGTCTTCCGACAGGGGATCGATGCCCGTGGCCTCGCTCATCGGCACGTCCGGATTGGCGAGCGTTGGCTTCAGCTCTTGAGCGAAGGCGAGTTCGGCCGCCTCATAATCGACGCCGCCGACCTGCGTCATCTTCTCGTGGACCAGCTGCTGCAGCGTCTCGTTCGGCAGCAGCGGCATGGCCCCGTGAATGACTTCATAGTCCATGCGCGTTTCGGTGCCGAGCGCAGCGCCCTCGGCAACTTTCACCAGTCGCTCGAAGGTTTCGCGCACGACTTCGGCATCGGGGTTGCGCACATAGTAGAACACCTCGGCAAAGTCCGGCACCACATTCGGCGCGCGGCCGCCCGCGGTGATGACGTAGTGCATGCGGCTTTCCTGCGGCATGTGCTCGCGCATCATGTTCGCCATCATGTCCATCGCTTCGACGCCGTCGAGCGCGGAGCGGCCCTGTTCGGGCGCCGCAGCGGCATGGGCGGACTTGCCGTAGAACCGGAACTTGCCCGACTTGTTGGAATTGGAGGTCGCGATATCGGCGGAGTTCTGCGCGCCCGGGTGCCAATGGAGCGCGACGTCGACATCGTCGAACAGTCCTTCGCGCACCATGTAGACCTTGCCCGCGCCGCCCTCTTCGGCGGGCGTGCCGTAGAAGCGGACGGTGCCCGGCGTTCCTGTCTCGGTCAGCCAGTCCTTCACGGCGATGGCTGCGGAGGCCGAGGCGGTTCCGAACATGTGATGTCCGCAGGCATGGCCGGCATCTAGGTTGGCGACCGTCTGCTTCGCGGGCTCGGCGGCCTGTGAAAAGCCGGGCAGCGCGTCGAATTCGCCCATGATGCCGATGACCGGGCCGTCCCCGGTAGAGTAGGTCGCGGTGAACGCGGTCGGCGCTCCCGCCACACCGGCATTGATCTCGAAGCCCGCCGCGGCCAGCCGGTCCTGCAGCAGCTCTGAAGACTTGGTTTCCTGGTAGCCGAGTTCGGCGAGGCCCCAGATGGTCGAGGCGACCTCGACATTGCGGTCACGGTCCGCTTCGATCCGGTCTAGCGCGATCTGCTCATTCGCGGCCAGCGCCGGGGCCGAAACTGCAAAGAGGGCCGCCAAGGCGGCCGGTGCGAACTTTTTCGTCATGCTGTTCCCTCCGTTGCTGCAGGCCTTAAGGATTAGGCGTTCCGAGTGCCAGCATGGAGGTGCACGATGAGCCCCTGGTTCTTTCTTGCCGGCGCGATCGCGCTGGAGGTTTGCGGTACGTTTCTTCTGAAACTGTCGAATGGTTTTGAGGATCTGCGGTGGGGAATGCTGTCGATCGGCTGCTATTCCGCCTGCTTCTGGTTTCTGGCGCCTGCGATGAAGGCGCTGCCGGTCGGGGTCGTCTACGCCATCTGGTCGGGCATCGGCATCGTGGCCGCCGCGGTGATCGGCCTGTTCGCGTTCGGCGAGAAGCTGGGAAGTCTGCAGCTGGTCTGCATCGCAATGGTCCTGGTCGGCGCGATCGGGCTCAACCTGACGACGCAGCATTGACCTGCCGCCCGCTGTCGGCATAGCCGCCGAACGACCATGCATTTCTTTTCCGACAACAATGCCAGCGCCTGCCCGGAAGCGCTGGAGGCGCTGGTTTCCGCGAACGGCGTGACTCGCGGCAGCTATGACGGCGACGAACTCTCGGCGCGTCTCGATCGCGTCTTCGGAGACTTCTTCGGTCATGACTGCCGGGTATTCCCCGTCTCGACCGGCACCGCTGCAAATGCTCTCGCCCTGGCGGCGTTCATCCCGCCCTGGGGTGCGGTCGTCTGTCACGAAGAGGCGCATATCCAGGTCGACGAAGCGGGCGCGCCGGAATTCTACACGGGCGGGGCCAAGTTGATTCTCGCGGAGGGTGAGGGCGCGATCCTGACGCCGGAGACGGTCGAAGACAGCGTGGCGGCGCTGCGCGGCGACGTGCACCAGGTGCAGGCAGGCGCTCTTTCCCTGACGCAGGCCAGCGAATATGGCCGCGTCTATTCACCGGATCAGGTATCGGCGCTTGCCGACTTCGCACGGGGGAGGGGCTGGAAGGTCCATATGGACGGCGCGCGGCTTGCCAATGCGCTCGTTCACCTCGATTGCCATCCCGGCGATGTGACCTGGCGCGCCGGGGTCGACGTCCTCAGCTTCGGTTTCATCAAGAATGGTGGGATTTCCGCAGAGGCGCTGGTTTTCTTCGATACCGACCTCGCCTCGACGATACCGCACCGCCGCAAGCGCGCAGGTCAGATGCCTTCGAAGGGCCGGTTCGCCGCGGCGCAGCTGCTCGCCATGATCGAAAGCGGCGCGTGGAAGCGCAATGCCGAGGCGGCAAATGCAGGCGCGCGCCAGTTGGCCGCGGCCCTTGGCGACCGGCTCATGCACCCTGTCGAGGCGAACGAGATCTTCGTGCGCATCGGTACCGGCAATGCCGCGAAGCTCCGCGCGCAAGGCTTCGACTTCTACGACTGGGGCGATGCGGGGTCTGGCGAGGCGCGCCTCGTCGTGGCCTGGGATACGCCGCCGGGCGATATTCAGGCGCTCGCCCGCGCCATCGCCGCGCTCGAAGACTGACGCGGGTGACTGCGCGCCAGCTGCTGCTTCTCGCCATTCCCACCTTCGTCTGGGGAACGACCTGGTATGTGATCAAGACGCAGCTTGGCGTCGTCCCCGTCGAATGGTCGGTGGCCTACCGCTTCATCGTCGCGAGCGTCATCATGTTCGCGATCGCCGCGATCCGGCGGCGTTCGCTTGCGTTTCCGCCGCGGGCGCACATCTTCTTTCTCGGCGTTGGCCTGTTCCAGTTCTTCGCCAATTTCAATTTCGTCTATCAGGCCAGCGAGGTGGTCACGTCCGGCCTGATCGCGGTGGCGTTCGCGCTGCTTATCGTTCCGAACGCTGTGCTTGCTTGGATCTTCTTCCGTCACCGGGTCGACCGGAATTTCATCGCCGGGGCGGCGATGGGAATAGTCGGCGTATCGCTTCTCTTCCGGCAGGAAATCGCCGCGCTCAGCGGCGGGCCCGAACTGGGCTGGGGCCTGGCCATGACGGTGCTTGCCGTTTTGTCCGCATCGGCTGCGAACGTGATGCAGGCGTCTCCGTTCATCCGCTCTTACGCCATGACCTCGATGCTTGCCTGGGCAATGCTGTACGGCGCCATCTTCGACGTCGGCGCTGCCTGGCTGGTCGCCGGACCGCCGGTGATCGAGTTGACCCCCGTCTATATCGGCGGGGTCGTCTATCTGGCCGTCTTTGCCTCGGCCATCGCGTTCGTCGTATATTTCAACGTCATTCGCGAAGTCGGGCCGGCGCGTGCTGCCTATTCCGGCGTGATCGTTCCCTTCGTCGCGATGGCGATTTCGACCGCGCTTGAAGGCTATGTCTGGACCTTGCCGGCGATTATCGGCGCAATACTTACGGTTTCGGGTCTTTTGATAGCGCTAGGCGCTCGCAATAAGGTGCGCCAACCTGCCGCATAAACAGGCTTTATTGAAATTGTCGGCGAATCGCACTTAATCGGAGCGGGGGTCCCTGTCCGGGGCGTTGACAGTGGCTGCGAATGACGAGGGCTTGAGTGTGAGTAGCAAGGTTATCGAGGAACCGGTTTCCAGCGATATTCTGGAAGGCGATTTCGAGGGGGCGGCCATTTCGGTTCTTCCGTTTGCCCTCGCCATCACGAACCCTCGGCTGGACGACAATCCTCTCGTTTACGTTTCTCCGGCATTCTGCCGCATCACGGGCTATGCCAAGGAAGCCTGTGTCGGTCGCAATTGCCGCTTCCTTCAGGGTGAAGATACCGATCCCGAAACAGTCAAGCGCATCGGTAAGGCCATCGCGAAGCGCGAGGAAATCAACGAGGACATCTACAATTACCGCGCCAGCGGTGAGGGGTTCTGGAACCGCCTGCTGATCACGCCGCTCTTCGACGAACATGGCGAACTGGCCTACTTCATCGGTATCCAGCACCAGCTTCCGGGGCCGCCGCATGAATATTCAAAGGACGAAAGCGGGCGGACGCTGGAGGAACTCCAGCACCGCGTGAAGAATCACCTGTCGATGATCGTCGGAATGATCCGGATGCAGGCTCGGGCCGACGAAGCGGGCAGCGACTACAAGACGCTGGCGCGCCGCGTGGAGACCCTGCAGCTTCTTTATCAGGAACTGTCCGATGCCGGGGTCGCTCGCCACAACTCCGACGTTGTCCCGCTGGGTGCCTATGTCAGCCGGGTGGCAAGTGCTGTCAGCCACCTGGACGGGCGCGAATCCATCCGCGTCAACATCGATGCGGACGAAATCACCGTCAGCGCGCAGCAGGCTGGTCAATTCGGGCTCATCGCCTCTGAACTGCTGACCAATTCGCTGCAGCATGCGTTTCGCGACCAGCGGAACGGCCTGGTCACGATGGAACTGAAGCAGTTGTCCAATGGCGTCGTGCGTATGCGCGTCAGCGACGACGGCAGCGGTCTGCCTGAGGGTATGAACTGGCCCGACGACAGCGGACTGGGCGGGCGCATCGTCAAGGGGCTGGTCGGCGAAATGAACGGCAAGCTCTCCGTAGACCGCGGCATTACGGGCACCACGATCACGCTCGACCTGACCGTCGAATAGCGACCCTGCTCTGGCCGTGACTAGGGTGCGGGCTGCTCGCCCGCCTCGGCCTCGAGCGCGTTGCCGGGTTCGGCCGCGCCCTTGAGCAGGATGCTGGCCGTGATGTCGCCTGCGACGTTTACCGTGGTGCGGCTCATGTCGAGCAGGCGGTCCACGCCCATGACGATGACCATGCCGTCGGCGGGTATGCCGAATCCCGCCGCGACATTGATCAGGATCGCGATGCTGACGCCGGGTGTTCCCGGTGCCCCGATCGAGGAGGCGACGAGGGTCATCGTCATGATGGCGATCTGGCCCGCATCCAGGCTGATCCCCGACATCTGCGCCAGAAAGAGGATGGCGACGGTCTGGTAGAGGGCGGTCCCGGCCATGTTCATCGTCGCGCCGAGCGGCGCCACGAGATTGGCGATTTCACGCGGCACGCCGAACTTGCGCGCCGTCGCGACCGTGCTTGGCATGACGGCCGTCGAGCTCGAGGTGGAGAAGGCCAGCAGCAGCGTCTCGCCGGCCTCGCGCAGGAACCGGACGGGTCCCAGCCGGGCAGCGATGGCTACCAACAGCAGATAAAGGAGGAACAGAAGCGCCAGGCCCGCCAGCACTGTGCCGACATAACCGGCGACCCCCAGGATGGTCTCGATGCCGATCCGCATGACCAGCTGGGCCATCATGCCGAAGACCGCGATGGGTGCCAGGAACATGGCCCATTTCACGATTGTCATGGAGATCGAGAGAAGGGCGTCGAGCACGTTCAGGAAGGGCGCGATCTTCTCGCGTTCGACCTGGGTGGCGGCAATGCCGATCAGCAGCGCGAAGACCACCACCGCCATCAGGTCGCCCTCGACGACCGACGCGGTCGGATTGGTCGGGAGCAGGCCGGAGATCAGGTCCGGCGCCAGCCCCATGTCGAAGCTGCCGCCCGCGGCCTCGGTGCTGGAGGCGGCAGGTTCTGCAGGCGGCCCGGTCTTCCCGACCAGGCTACGGCCAGGCTGGAAGATGGTGGCCAGCGCAATGCCGATCCCGGCCGCAGCAAACGTCGTGGTGAGGACGAAGGCGGCGAAGCGCGTGCCGACGCTTTTGAGCGCGTCGCTCGATCCGGATCCGGTCAGTCCGCCGATAATCGAGGCGAAAACTAGCGGGATGAGCACCATTGCGATCAGGCCGAGAAAGATTTTCCCCGGCAGCATCAGCCAAGCACTGACCCGGCGGGCCAGTTCGGGCGCCAGAACTCCGCCTTCCGGCCCGAGCAGGATGCCCACCGCGAGGCCCAGTACCAGGCCTGTTATGACCTGCGCCCACAGACGAGTGCGGATCCAGGCGTGCAGCTGCGCCTGCTGCTGCATCAGCCTGACGCGGGGGAGATCTGAGAAGAGCCGCGCTGCCATGGACGTCCTCAGCTACCCCTGTCCGCTACCCTGGGCGTGTCGGTTATCCTAGGCGGCAGCCCGCTGGCGATTGGCGGATTGTGCCAGCCGCCACAGTTTTTCCGGGGTGGCGGGCATGTTCAGATGCTGGCCACCCAGCGCATCGGACAGGGCGTTCATGATGGAGGGCATGGCGCCGATCGTCCCCGCTTCGCCGCAGCCTTTCGACCCCAGCGGGTTGTTCGGCGTCGGTACGGGCTTCGTGTCGAAGGTTTGGCCCAGCGGCACATCGTCCGCACGCGGCACGCCGTAATCCATGAAACTTCCGGTCAGCAGCTGCCCCATCTCGTCATAGACCACATTTTCCAGGATCGCCTGGCCCAGGCCCTGTGCCACGCCGCCATGCACCTGGCCCTGGACCAGCATCGGATTTACCAGCGTGCCGAAATCGTCGGTGACGCTGTAACGCGCGACCTTCATGACGCCCGTCTCGGGGTCTAGTTCGACTTCGGCGATGTGGCAGCCATTGGGATAGGTCGGCATGGGCGTTTCCGGCTTGTAGCGTCCGCGCGTATCGAGCGCGCCGGGATGCGCATCCGCCAGCTCCATGAGCGACCTTGTTTCGTTCGATCCGCGGGCCCGGAACAGGCCGTCTTCGAAGTCCACCTCGCCGCCCAGCTCCTCGGCGGCGATCTCCTTCGCCTTCTCGATGATCTCGTCCGCCGCGACCAGACCTGCCGCGCCGCCCCAGACCATCGAGCGTGACCCGCCAGTACCATGGCCGACCTCCAGCCGCGCGGTATCGCCCTGTTCGATGACGACATCTTCCAGCTCGAGCCCCAGCCGTTCGGCGATGACCTGGGCATAGGATGTCTCATGGCCCTGACCGTTCGACTGGGTACCGATGGCCGCGTGGACCTTTCCGCCTGCAATGCGCAGGTCGGCAAACTCCTCGCTTGAGCCGCCGCCGGCGATCTCGACGTAGAAGGCCATGCCCCGGCCATATAACAGGCAGCGCCCTTCGGCTTTGGCCTTGCGCGCCTGAAAGCCGGTCCAGTCGGCATTCTCCAGCGCTGCATCCAGCAGTCCGGGAAAATCGCCGACATCGTACGTCAGGCCGATGCCGTTGTCATAGGGCAGCTCTGCCGGCGTCAGCAGGTTGCGCCGCCGGATTTCGTCCACCTCCATACCGGTTTCGCGCGCTGCCGCTTCCAGCAGGCGTTCGACGATATAGGTCGCCTCCGGGCGGCCGGCGCCGCGATAGGCGTCGGTGGGGGCGGTGTTCGTCACCACGCCGTGCACCTGGTTCAGGATCGCCGGGATGCGATAGACGCCGCCCATGATCCGGCCGCCGGCAAAGGTCTGGATCGCCGGTCCGAACTGCGACTGATAGGCGCCGAGGTCCGACCAGGTGCGCACCTTCAGGCCCAGGATCTTGCCCTCCTCGTCCAGCGCGACGGCGGCATCGGTCTGCATGGCGCGCCCGGCGGCGTCTGTCTGAAACGCATCTCCGCGTTCTCCCGTCCACTTTACCGGACGGCCGAGGTCGCGCGCCGCGTGGCATACGAGGCCATATTCGGGATAAAGAAACGACTTCATGCCAAAGCCGCCGCCGACGTCGCCGGTCTTCACGCGCAGCTTCTCGGGCTCGATCTTCAATACCAGATTGGCGAGGTTGCCGCGCATGCCGGCGACGCCCTGCGAACCGGTGGTGAAGGTGAAGCCGCTTTCAGCGTCATATTCGGCGAGGGCCGCGCGCACTTCCATGGAGACGGGCGCGACCCGGTTCTGGACCAGGTGCAGTTCGGTCACATGGGCGGCGCGGGCAAATGCCGCCTCGGTGGCCTCTTCGTCACCGACTTGCCAGTCGAACAGCTTGTTGGAGGCTGCGGCCTCCCAGAGTTTCGGGGCATCGTCGGCCAGGGCGGCGTCGACGGTCGGCGCCGCCGGCAGGTCTTCATAATCGACGTCGACCGCTTCTGCCGCTAGCCGCGCCTCGTCACGGGTTTCGGCAACGACGAAGGCAACCCCGTCGCCGACGAACCGCGCGACGTCCCCGGTCAGCAGGTGGCGCGGCGTCTGCACGTCGCCCGACAGCGGGACGAGGCACGGAATGGGACCATATTCGGCAATGTCCGCATGGGTGTAGACCGCCAGCACGCCCGGCATGGCGCGCGCCGCTTCGGTATTCACGGCCAGGATTTTCGCATGCGGATAGGGAGACCGCACGGTGACGCCGTAAGCGCAGCCATCCGGCGTCAGGTCGTCGGTATATTGTCCCTTGCCGGTCAGCAGCCGGTCGTCTTCCAGCCGTTTCGGGCTCTGGCCCACGCCGAATTTCATCATGTCCCCGTCTCCCTCCAGATCGCAGCGAGCCCGCGCTCATAATCAGGATAGCGCAGGCGGACTTTCAGGTCGCGCTTCATCTTGCCGTTCGCGACCCTGCGGTTCTCTGCGTAAAAGCCGCGCGCCATGGGCGATAGCTGCGCATCTTCCAAGGGGATGAGCGGCGGCGGCTCACGGTCCATCAGCCGCGCCGCGCAGGCGATTACTTCGTGATTGGGTGCGGGCTGGTCGTCCGAAATATTGTAGATGCCCGGCGCGGGGTCGTTGAGCGCTGCGAGCACCGCAGCGGCGATATCCTCCACATGGACGCGCGAAAAGACCTGGCCGGGCGCGTCGATTCGCTGCGCCTTCCCGTCTGCCAGCCGCTCGAAGGCAGAGCGTCCGGGGCCGTAGATACCGGGCAGGCGGAAAATGTGCACATCGCCGAGCGCCCGCCAGGCGGCGTCCGCGTCGCTGCGCGCTTCCCTGCGTCCACTACCCGTGGGTGCGCTCTCGTCGACCCAGGCCCCGTCCGCATCGCCGTAGACGCCGGTCGAGGACAGATATCCGGTCCAGCCCTCGCGCGGTGCCAAGCTCTCGCGAAACCGGGCAAGCATCGGGTCGCCGTCCTTCCCCGGCGGTACCGAGGAAAGCACCGCGTCCGCGTCCGCCACCATGTCGGTCACGGCAGGGTCGTCGAAGGCATGAATGCCCTTGTCCGGTTTGGGAGTTCGGGAGGTTCCCGTCACAGCCCAGCCAGCGCGCTCCGCGGCGCGGCGGATATAGCCGCCGCTATAGCCTTCGCCGAGGATCAGGAGACGGCGGGGAGTGACGGCGGGTCAGTCCTTGCGCGGATCCGCAGGACCGCCCGCCAGGATGAACCGGCGGTCGCAATAGCCGCAATCGACGAAACCCTCTGCGCCCATCTGCAGCCATACGCGCGGGTGGCCGAGCGGGCCGCCTTCGCCTTCGCAGGCGACGCGCTTGTTTTCGCTGAACACGGTTTCGGGGTTGGCGGGGTCGATGATCATGGGCCGGGGAGATAGCAGCGCGCGCGCAGGCCGCCAAGCTCCTAGCGGACTGTATGGCCGCGGCGTCGGCGCCATGGTGGAAAGGCGCGAATGCGAGTCGTAACGCCTTGAGCCGTGGAAGGGATTCTTGCGTGGAACCCGCCGCTCCCGTCGCGGAGGTGATGTTTTTCGTCTTTGCAAGAGAACATTCTGCCGTTCAGCCACTCGTAATCCGTTGAGACATAAGCGACGGCACGCTATGAGCGCCGCCATCGTCCTTGGGGGAGGACGAGACTAGGGAGGGAATTGAAGTGGATACCATTGTTGCGTCACCGCTTCCCGACACCGGGATCGGTTTTGAAGTCGTAAATGAAGAGAGCATGGTTCTGCCTGCCGGCTACCGGCCGAGCGAGGACGAGCCCTTCATGAGTTCCAGGCAGCTCGCTTATTTTCGCGCCAAGTTGTTGGGTTGGCGGGAGCAGATCCAGGACGAAGCGCGCGAGACACTGATCGAGCTGAAAGCCGACAGCCTGCATGAGGCGGATCTCGCCGATCGGGCGAGTTCGGAAACGGACTGGACCGTGCACCTGCGTACGCGCGATCGTCAGCGTAAGCTGATCGGCAAGATCAACGCTGCCCTGCGCCGTATCGACGAGGGTGAATATGGCTATTGCGAGGTCACTGGCGACCCGATCGGTCTCGGCCGGCTGGAGGCACGCCCGATCGCCACGATGACGGTCGAGGCCCAGGAAGCGCACGAGCGCCGGGAAAAGGTCAGCCGCGACCTGTAGGCGCCCCGGGGGGGGGTAAGTGGTCCGTCCCAATCGCGGGCCCGTGCGTATCGGCGGACAGGGCGGAAAGATTGTCCGCCCTGTCTCCGCCGGTTTCCTTTCTTCGTCCCTTGCGCCGTGCGCCGAAAGGACGCGGTTTGATCTAGGTGTATCGACGCTTCATAAGGAGGAACATATGAAGAACGAATGGCCCAGCTCGATACGCGTCAGAAGTTAGAGATTCTCGCCGATGCGGCGAAATATGACGCGTCCTGTGCGTCGTCGGGCACCTCGAAGCGCAACTCGCTGGACGGGAAAGGCATCGGGTCGACCGAGGGCATGGGAATTTGCCACGCCTATGCCCCCGATGGACGGTGCATCAGCCTTCTGAAGATCCTGCTGACGAACAGCTGCATTTTCGACTGTCACTACTGCATCAACCGCAAAAGCTCGAACGTCCGCCGCGCGCGGTTCACCGCCGAGGAAGTCGTCCATCTAACGCTCTCTTTCTACAAGAGGAATTATATTGAGGGGCTGTTTCTCTCCTCGGGCATCATCCGTTCCTCCAACTACACGATGGAGCAGCTCGTAGAGGTCGCGCGCGAACTGCGCGAAACGCACGACTTCCGGGGCTATATCCACCTGAAAACGATCCCCGACGCCGATGAGGAGCTCGTTCGCCAGGCGGGCCTTTATGCGGACCGCGTATCGATCAACGTGGAGCTTCCGACCGTCAGCGGTTTGAAGCGGCTCGCTCCGGAAAAGGACGGACGTCGCATCGAAGGGGCGATGGCGGACATGAAGGGCGCCATCGACGATCTGAAGGATGCGCGGAAGAAATACCGGTCGGCGCCCAAATTCGCGCCCGCAGGCCAGTCCACCCAGATGATCGTCGGTGCGGATGCGGCGAAGGACGGCGACATCATCATGCGCGCCCGTACGCTCTACGATCGCTTCCGTTTGCGCCGCGTCTATTACTCGGCTTTCAGCCCCATTCCCGATGCCAGTGCGGTGCTGCCTCTTCAACGGCCGCCCTTGATGCGCGAGCACCGGCTTTATCAGTCCGACTGGCTGATGCGCTTCTACGGGTTCACGCCCTCCGAGGTGATCAGTGCGTCGACGGACGGCATGCTCCCCCTCGATATCGACCCGAAGCTTGCCTGGGCCTTGAAATTCAGGGAGAATTTCCCCGTCGACGTGAACCGCGCGCCGCGCGACATGCTTCTTCGCGTACCGGGTCTCGGCACGAAGGCGGTGGCGGCGATTTTGTCTTCGCGCCGCTGGCGTCGGTTGCGGCTCGACGATGTCGCCCGGCTCACCGTATCCTTGAAGAAGGTGCAGCCGTTCATTTGCTGCGAAGACTGGTCACCGCGCACCCTGACTGACAAAAGTGACCTCACGGCATGGGTGAAGCCGAAGCGTGAGCAGCTTGAGCTGTTTCCCGGCTGAGGGCTGCAATGCGCGCGGTAAGCCTCGCACGTCCCGACGATGCAGCAGGGTGGCGCAGTGCCGCCCGCGCGCTTGCTCAGGCGGGCGTGCCCGCGTCGGATGTTGGCTGGACCGTCGCGGGCGAGGGCGGCGACCTCTTCGCGGAGGAGGCATTGCCCGCCCCGACGGCCAATTCTCGGCTTACAGTTCCGAAACCGTTTCTGGGTCTCGTTGACGCGGTTATCTGTCACTCAGATCCCGAGCGGTTTGCACTGCTCTACGCCATGCTTCTGAAATTGCAGGACAACCGGCGGGCCCTCGAAGATCGCGCCGATCCGCTGCTGAAGCGGCTGGAGGTCATGCGCAAGGCGGTGGGGCGCGACATTCATAAGATGCGCGCCTTCGTACGCTTTCGCGAAGTTGAAGGTCATGACGGGTCGGAGCGGTTCGCAGCGTGGTTCGAACCCGATCATCATATTGTCCGCGCCAACGCCCCCTTCTTTCAGCGCCGCTTCGCCGCCATGACCTGGTCGATCCTGACGCCCGAGCTGTGCGCCCATTGGGATGGCGCAGGGCTGTCCTTTTCCGAAGGCGCGGTGAAGGCGGATGCACCTGGCGGTGACCCGGTCGAAGAGACCTGGAAGACCTACTATGCGTCGATCTTCAATCCGGCCCGGGTGAAGGTGAAGGCGATGACCGCCGAGATGCCGCGTAAATACTGGAAGAACATGCCGGAAACGGCGCTCGTGCCGGGCCTGATCGCCGGCGCACGCGAGCGGGAGCTCGCGATGGTCGAACGGTCGCGGCAGGCGCTCCCGGCGGAACCCCGCCCTCGGGAAGCCGCTGATATGGCCATGACGAAGATCGGCTCTTGGGAACAACTCGCTGAGGAGGCGCAGCGCCGCCACGGCGAAGAACAGGGAAATGCTGGCACGCAGCTTGTGTTCGGGGAGGGGCGGCGTGACGCCGACCTGATGTTCGTCGGCGAACAGCCGGGCGATCAGGAGGACCGGGCGGGGCGTCCCTTCGTCGGACCTGCCGGTCAATTGTTCGATCAGGCGCTCGGTCGGGCAGGGATCGATCGGGCCGAGACCTACGTCACCAATGCCGTGAAGCGCTTCAAGTTCGAGCAGCGCGGCAAGCGCCGCATCCACTCGAAGCCCGGCGCCCAGGAGATCGAGGCGTACCGTTGGTGGATTGAAGCGGAGCGCGGGCTGGTCGCACCCGACCTCACCGTGGCCCTAGGCGCGACAGCAGCCCGAGCGCTTCTGGGAAAGACCGTGACCATCTCGAAGACTCGCGGAACGGCGTTGGAGCTACCGGGGGGCGGTCGGGGACTCGTGACGGTCCACCCCAGCTATCTCTTGCGCATTCCCGACAAGGGAAAGGCGGACGAAGAGATGCACCGCTTTGTCGAGGACTTGGAAACCGCGCGAAAGCTTGCCGCCTGACGTCCGCGTGTCGTTGAGGTTGCGGGCTAGCGCTTTGCTGCGATCCGCTCGATCTCCGCCAGCCGGTCGTCCATCCCCCTTGCGGCCATGCCGGCCTTCGTCTGGGCCAGGATATCTGGCCGCGCGGTTTCGGGCGTGCCGCCCGACATAGGCGCGGGATCATATTCCAGTCCGAGTTGCAGCGACTCGGCAAGTTCCCGCCCATGCAGGATCTCGGCGATGCGAAAGCCGAAATCGATGCCGGCCGTTACGCCGCCGCCGCTGATATATTTTCCATCTTCCACGACGCGCGCCGCCACCGGCTCGGCGCCGAACAGCGACAGCTTGTCCCGCCAGGCCCAGTGACAGGCGGCCCGCCGCCCCTCGAGCACCCCTGCCGCGGCGAGGACAAGCGACCCCGTACAGACACTCGTCGTGAAGCGGCTGGTTTCGTCCTGTCGGCGCAGCCAGCCCAGCGCCTCCTCGTCCTCCATGACCGCTGCACAGCCATAGCCCCCGGGTACGCAGACCATGTCGAGTGGCGGGCAGTCGGCCAGCGTATCGGTGGGCGCGAAGGTCAGGCCCATGTCGTCGGAGACCGGCTCGGGGCTCTTCCACACAAAATGAAGTTTGGCGCCCGGCATGCGTCCCAGCACCTGTGCCGGGCCGGTCATGTCGAGCTGCGTCAGCATGGGGTAGAGCAGGAAGCCGATGTGAAATGTCTGGGTCATCTGGAAAACTCCTTCGGCCGGCGGGGTTACTGCGTCTGGACCTCGGCGGCGGTCTGCACATAGCCTCCGGCGGCGAAGCGGACGATTTCGCGCGCCGCTGGATGGTCATGCCTCGAAAAGCGGGCAGTGACCCGCTCGGGATCGATGAAGTCCAGCCCCCCATCCTGCAGCGGTAGCCGCGTTTCCATCAGGTCGTCCGCCAGCGCCGTTGGATACAGCGCATAGGCGGCCTCCTCGGTGGCGGCGCGATAGTCGTAATCGGCGCCGTCCCGGTAGCTTATGGCCAGTGTCACGCAGGGGAGGAGCGACAGGTAGGGCTGCAAAGCCGGGTTGATGTCATGCGCGGCAATCTCGTTTGCCAGCCCCATGCGTCCGCTCATGCCGGCGAGGTGCAGCCGCCGCGACATGCGCGGCCCGTCATTCACCGGGTAATTGTCCCACAATGATGGCTTGCGTCCGAACATCTGCGCCACTCCCCGAACATGGGCGGGGGTGATTTCTGCGGAGCAGACTTCCGGCCCGGTCCAGTAGATGCCCAGATCGGGCGGAAGGGCCCTGCCGAGCGCATGCTCATATCCTGCCGGGCGCCGACCGAAGGCGCGGTCGAGCACCGGATCTTCGCTATAATAGCTCGGGCAGATTTCGACGCCTGCGGTTCCGGCGGCATGCCCCGCCCATTCCGCGATGCGGGACTGACGCGCAGCGAGGTCGGGAATATCGCCCTTCATGTCGTCGAACAGGATGGCGATGCGTTCGGCGCCCAGCCCGAGAAGGTCGGTGGTTCGCCTTACGATCGTCTCGCGACCGTCCGCGCTCATCTCCTCGTGCAGACCGAATGGAGAGAGGCCGATGCCGAAGGACACGCCCTCGCGGCGGCAGGCGTCGGCGAAGTCTCGGAGAGCTGCGGCGTCCACCTCGTCATGCTGCGCTCGCCAGTCGCGCCGCAGCTTCGCGTCCGCCTTCGGGGCGTAGGTGAAGCGCGAAAAGCCCCACGGCGCGAGCGTGCGCATGACGGCCGTGCGCTCCTCCCAGCTCCAGGGCTGGCCGAAATATCCTTCGATGATCCCGAGGGGCGGCGCCATAGGGCTGGCAATAGGGGCTTCCTGGTCCGCACGCCAGCGCCCCTCGGCTGATGACGCAGACAGGGACCGGCGCTAAGGCGGCGGCAATGCGTATCTTCACCTTTGCCGCTCTTACGTGCGCCTTGCTCGCCGCGCCGGCCGCTTCTCAGTTCACGGCCGAGTTTCCCGGCGACCCGCGCGTCTGGGCGCAGGAGCAGGAACGCCGCTCCGCCGCGCACACCCCGCAGCTTGCGGACCTCCGCAGCGAAGCGCTGCTGCGGGCACGATGGTCGAAAACGATGGAAGCCTGCGCGGCGCCGCCCAACATCACGCGGCTCTACGGTCTTCAGCCCGCCCATGCCGACCGCACTGTCGCAAACGGCATCCTGGACGACGCCTTTCACGGCGGCTGGACATTCTATGCGGAAACGGACTGCGCCGAAACGCCCGTGGTGCGCTACCTCTACATCGCCGAGAAAAGCGGCGACCATGTCATGCTCGTAGTCAACCGGGGCGAGGTGATCTCCACCCCCTCGATGATGCGAGAGACGAGCGCGCTTGCCGGAGCGGAAGCTTATGAGGCTGCGAAGCGGCTCGACCCCGATTGCGGCGTGGAAAGCGTCGGCATGCGGCAAACGTCGGTACTGGAGGCGGACCCTGCGCTCGGTCCGGCTGTCGCCGGCGCGCGCTTTTCCGGGGGTTGGCGCGAGCTCTGGGACTTCACCGCCTGCGCCCGCGATATGGCGGTGACGGTACGGTTCGATACGGACGGGAAGGGCGGTACAACCGCCCGCATCGAAGATGTCAGCCTGCGATAAGATCAGGCAAACCTTGGGAGAAAGACGATGAGCATTCCGAAATTGTTCGATCTTGGCGGTCAGACCGCGATCATAACCGGCTCCTCTCGCGGCATCGGCCGCGCCATCGCGCTTCGCATGGCGGAGCACGGCGCCAATGTCGTTGTCTCCAGCCGCAAGATCGAGGCCTGCGAAGAGGCGGCGGACGAGATTAACCGGGCGGTCGGCCGCGACGCCGCCCTGCCGACGGCCTGCAACATTTCCTCGAAGGACGATCTTCAGAACATGGTCGACCTCGCGCGCCAGCGGTTCGGGCAGGTCGATCACCTTGTCTGCAACGCCGCATCCAACCCCTATTACGGCCCGCTGGCGGAGATCGGCGACGAGCAGTTCGAGAAGATCCTCAAGAACAACATCGTGTCGAACCACTGGCTGATCCAGCTCGTCGCGCCGGGCATGCAGCAGCGCAAGGACGGGACGATCACCGTCGTGTCCTCGATCGGCGGCCTGCGCGCCTCGACCGTGATCGGTGCCTACAACATCTCGAAGGCGGCGGACCTGCAGCTCGTGCGCAACTACGCGGCAGAGCTGGGGCCCGACAATGTGCGGGTGAACGCCATCTGCCCCGGCCTTATCAAGACCGACTTCGCAAAAGCGCTGTGGGACGATCCCGAGACGCTGAAGCGCTCTACCGCCGGCTCTGCTCTGAAACGCATCGGTCAGCCCGACGAGATCGCCGGCGCCGCCGTGTTCCTCGCCTCGCCGGCAGGTGCGTTTACGACGGGCACGCAGATCGTCATCGACGGCGGCGCCACCATCACCTGATCCGTCCGGCAGGCGGGAGGGGCGAAACCGGTATCAGTCGCCGCCTTCCGCCACGATCCGGTTGAGATAGTCGTCGGAATAATCGACTTTCAGTGCGCACCACAGCAGCTTGTGGTCGGACATCTGATGCCGCCGGTAATAGGTCTTGTAGTAACGCTCTTTCTGCGCGCGGCTGCGCTGCTGTTTTCTGCTATTTTTTTCGAACACGTCGGGCTTTACGATGTCGACATAGTGGGCCGCGTCCTCGCCGCGGTAGACCGCGTCGAACATGTCGAAGACGCCCGACCGGATGAACTCGAAGCGCGGGTCGGCGGCTTTGAGGGCGATCTGGTCGTAATGGTGGGTACCCGACAGGTTGGTCGCGTCCAGCTCGGTCGGCACCTCGAAACCGGCATCCTTCAGCGCCTGCATCGTGTGATGTTCGGGCGAGACGATGTTGAAGTCACCGAGGAGGAGGTAGTTTGCAGCTCTGCCCGCATCCTGCGGCTCGTCCCAGCCATCCTCCCGGGCGCGGTTGATCAGCGCCGTCTGTTCCAGTTCCTGCCGCTCGGCGAGGAAGCCCGCGATCTTGTGAATCTCCCGCCGGCGCTGCTCCATTTCCGGGCTGCTCTCGCTCTTGTCGCCATAGAAGATATGGACGGTGACCAGCTTGAACTTGAACCATCCCGACTGGAAGGCGACCGAGAAGGGCGTCCGCGCGAACTGCACCTCGCGCTCGCCATTTCCGGTGTCGCTGCCGGGCGCGGCGATTTCCTGCCCCTCCGGCAGTACGACTTCGCCCGCCTCCTTGCGAAAGGTTACCTTCGCCTTGCGGTAGAGGAAGGCCAGCCGCTCGTCATTTCCTGCGTCCCCGCCCTTGTTGGCGCCCGACGTATCCGTGACGATATAGTCCCACGCCGGACCGAGGTGACGCTCGACCAGCCGCTCCAGCGCGCCAAGGTCGCGGTTCACCTCCTGCACCGCGACGAGGTCGAAATGGTCGATGATCTCGCCGATATACAGCATCGATTCCGGCGTGCGCCGATAGGCGCCGCCATTGCCGAAATGCATCAGGTTCCACGTCGCGAGGCGCAGGCTGCGCTCGTCGGAACTTCCGTGAACTTCGGCGCGAAGCTTTGCCTTCAGGTCTAGAAGGCGCCGCGCCACGAAGGCCTGGTGCGCCTCCGGCAGAATGTCGAACTTGATCCCGTTGATGATCGTCACGGCTGCTCTTCCCCGCGTCGACCCCCGGTGCGGATGATAAGCCGGCCTTCCTCGCTCAGCTAATCATTTTCTCCAGCGTCACGATCTCGTCGGCTTCCTCCGCGGGCTTGTCGGTGCGGATGCGGTTGATGCGCGGGAACCGCATGGCGATGCCGGACTTGTGGCGGCGCGAGGCGTGGATGCTGTCGAACGCGATTTCGAGCACCAGCGACTTTTCCACTTCCCGCACCGGCCCGAAGCGGTCGATCGTGTTCGCGCGCACGAACTTGTCGAGTTGCTTCAGTTCCTCGTCGGTGATGCCCGAATAGGCCTTTCCGACCGGCAGCAGCCGGCGTTCGGGATCGTCCTCGGGCCCTGTCCAGCAGCCGAACGTATAGTCGCTGAAGTAGGACGAACGCCGTCCGGACCCGCGCTGCGCGTACATGACGACGCAGTCCGCCAGTAGCGGGTCGCGCTTCCACTTGTACCACAGCCCGGTTTTTCGTCCCGGGACATAGGCGCTGTCCTTCCGCTTCAGCATCAGGCCTTCGATGGCCGCGCTGCGTGCGCCTTCGCGGATCCCGGCCAGGTGGTCGAAATCCTCCGCCTCGACGGTCTGGCTGAGATCGAAGCGATCCTCCGGCAGCCGCCGCGCGAATGCTTCCAGCCGCGCGCGCCGCTCGGTCCAGGGCAGCGCGCGCAGGTCCTCCGGGCCGTCGAACAGGATGTCGTACGCGCGGACGAAGGCGGGCGCCTCGGCGAGCATTTTCTTCGACACCGTCTTTCGTCCCAGCCGCTGCTGCAAGGCGTTGAAGCTCGCCGCGCCGCCCGCTTCGCCGCCTTGTACATCGCCGCGCACCATCAGTTCGCCGTCGAGCGCGCCGGGCTCGCGGAATGCCTCCGCCACGTCGGGAAAGGCGGCCGTGACGTCGTCGCCCGTGCGGCTGAACAGCTTCGTCTGGCCCGCGACGTGCACCAGCTGCACGCGAACGCCGTCCCATTTCCACTCCGCAGCATAGTCTTCGGGGTCGACGCGCCCGTCTTCCAGCGGATGCGCCAGCATGAAGGGGCGGAAGACGGGGACATCGTCCTGCGTCGGGCGCGGCTGCGATCCCTCGCCCCAGGCAAAGAGGGCGGGGTAGGGCGCGTCGATGCCGTGCCAGACCTCCTCCACATCGTCGAGGTCGACGTCGAACGCCTGCGCGAAGGCCGTCTTTGCCAGCCGCGCCGACACACCGATGCGCAGGGCGCCGGTCGCCAGCTTGATCAGCGCGAAGCGTTCGGTTGGCGTCAAGAGGTCGAGATAGGCCGTCATGACGCCAGGGGCGTCCGTCCGCGACAGCCCCTGCAGCCGTTCGACGACATCTGCCAGGCGCAGGTCTTCGTGCTCCGGGTCGACTCCCGGCGGCGGTTCCCAGATCAGCGATACCGTCTCGGCCATGTCGCCGACATAGTTGCGGCTCATCCGGAACAGCACGGGATCGACACGCCCCTCTACCAGCGCCTTGATCAGGCCCGGTTTGACGCTTTTGAAGTCGAGCTCTTCGGTCAGCGTCGCCAGCGCCCAGCCGCGGTCGGGATCCGGCGTGGCCCGCAGATAGTCTGCGATCAGTTTCAACTTGGCATTGCGCGAGCGGGTATAGACCAGCCGCTCGAGAAGCTCTGCGAAGGCCTTCATTCCTTTTCTTCGGCCCCGTCCAGCTCAAAGACGAAGCGCGTGCCGGGCCCGTCGGTATCCCGCGTCAGCTTACCGCGCGCCTGCATGGCGAAGGCGTCGATCAGCCTTTGTCCCAGTCCGCCATGGCGGCTGAGTGGCGGCTCCCCCTCTTTGCTCGCCATGCCAACGCCGTCATCCTCGACGATCAGGCAGTAGCCGCCCTTGCGGCGGTGAAAGGCGATGTCCACCCTGCCGCTGTCGCGCCCGGCAAAGGCGTGCTTGGCAGCGTTGGTGGCAAGCTCGTTGACGATCAGCCCGATGGCGATGGCGCGGTCGCGCGGCAGCCAGGCTGTCTCGGCCTGGCATGCGATGTTGACGCCCCCCGGCAGGTTCAGGCTGTGTGATAATGTCCCGCACAGCTCGCCGAGACAGTCCCGCATGTCGACCAGGGTCGGCAGGCCGTCGCCGCGATAGAGCGACTCATGCGCCCGCGCGATCAGGTCGACGCGCCCGGCGGCGACCGACAGCGCCTCATGCGCGGGATCGTCTTCGGCGAACTGGCGGCGCTGTACGTCCAGCAGGGACGCAACCATGGCGAAGTTGTTCTTCACCCTATGATCGAACTCGTGAAGATAGAGGTCGCGCCGCTCCAGTGCATCGTCGCGTTCCGCAACCGCCCGGCGAACCGCGCTGCGAAAGACTTCCGCAAGTGCCACCACGGCGAAGCCGGCCAGCACGTTGACGACGACCCGGGGGCCGTCGCTGGGAACCGCGAAGGCAAAGCTGCCCGAGGCCGGCAGTACGAAATACCAGGCGTAGAGCGCGCAGAAGGTCTGCGTCAGCACGCCGGCAAAGGCGCGCGCGAACAGGGAGGCTGCCAGGACGAAGGGAACGGTCAGCGCGAACGGCCCTGCGGCGGGGAGGACCTGATCGACCAGCCAGCGGGCCGCGAAGGCCAGAATGGTGCAGGCCAGCGCGACGCCGATCATCGTCACCGGCCGCGGAATGGCTGGCGCGAAGCGGTCGGGCAGGTCGAGTTCGCCGAGGCGCCGTTCCCAGCTCATTCGTCTTCGTCCTCTCGGCCGACCAGGCTGAGGGCGCGCGCCTTGATCTGCCGTGTCATGCACCAGTGTAGCAGCGCATCCTCGCGGCCGTGCGTCACCCAGACTTCCTTGGGTGCGACCTCCTCGATCGTCGTCGTCAGCTCATCCCAGTCCGCATGGTCGGAAATGATCAGCGGCAGCTCGACATTGCGCTGCCGGGCGCGCTGGCGGATTCGCATCCACCCCGAGGCCATCGCTGTAATGGGATCGGGAAGGCGGCGGGACCAGCGGTCGTTCAGGGCTCCCGGAGGGCAGAGAATGATGCGTCCGCGCAGGTCGTCCTTCTTCTTTCCGGTCGCCAGGACCAACTCGCCGAGATCGACACCAAGGTCTTGATAGAGCGAGCATAACCGCTCCAATGCGCCGTGGATATAGATGCGCTCGTCATGGCCAAGCGCGCGCAGGTGCGCGATGACGCGTTGGGCTTTTCCCAGCGCATAGGCGCCAATCAGCACGCAGCGGTCCGGATTCGCGGTCAGCGCCTCCAGCGCACGATGCACCTCGCCTTCGGTGTCGGGATGCTTGAATACCGGCAGGCCGAATGTCGCTTCGGTGATGAAGATGTCGCACGGCACGGGCTCGAAGGGTGCGCAGGTCGGGTCGCCGCGCCGCTTGTAATCGCCGGAGACCACCACGCGCTCGCCTGCATGCTCCAGCACGATCTGCGCGGAGCCGAGCACATGACCAGCCGGGACGAAGGCACAGTCGACTTCGCCGATCCTCACAACTTCGCCATGGGCAACGGGCGTCGATTGCGGATATTCGCCGTAGCGCGTTTCCATGATGGCAAGGGTTTCCGGTGTTGCCATGACATGGTTGTGGCCGCTGCGCGCATGGTCGGCATGGCCGTGCGTGACAAGCGCGGTATGAACGGGCTGCGACGGATCGATCCAGAAGTCGCCCGGCTCGACATATATTCCCGTCGGGTGCGGCTTTATCCAGGATCCGAGCGTTGCCATCTTCAGGTGCAGAATGAGTGAGAGCGGCCAAGGTTCATTGACGGACGACCCGGACGGAAGCGGCGATGGTGACACGTCGACGAGCGAGGCCGCGCGCAAGGCTGCCCGAAAGGCTGCTCGTCAGCGGCGGGCGGCGGAGATTGCAGCCGGGCATATGCCCGTCCGCAGTCCGCTGGCGCGTCGTCTCTATCTCTGGGCCGGCTGGCTGAATGTCGGCCTGGCCGCTATCGGCGCGGTCCTTCCCGTCATGCCGACGGTCATCTTTCTGATATTCGCAGCCGCCTGTTTCGCCAATTCCAATCCACGTCTGGAGGCGAAGCTGCTCGCCCATCCGCTGTTCGGCCAGCATATCATCGCCTGGAGAGAGCGGCGTGCCATCAACCGCAAGGGCAAATGGGCCTCGACGCTCGGAATGCTGACCGGCGCGGCGTTCGGCCTTGTGTTCCTGCCGCCGCCCTGGATGTTCGCCGGCAGCGCGATTGCGGCAGTCTTCATTCCCTGGGTCTGGTCCAGGCCGGAGGCGTGAGTGGACAGCGCCGATCCCTTCGGCGGACAGCCCGCCGCGCTGTTCCTCAGCGGCCCGATCGGAGCCGGGAAGACCAGTCTTGGCCGCTACCTTGTCCGGCAATGGGGCGGCGAATTCATAGAGGGTGACGACCATGCGGCCACGGGTAAGCCTTGGTTCGCCTCGTCGCTGTCTACCGTGCGGGCGCTTCTTTCAGCCGCGAACGCCGCAAGTCGCATTGCCGGACTGGCGGTCGTTGCATATCCGCTGCGCCGCCGCGAATGGGTGTACCTCTCGAGGCACCTGGCATCTGCGGGCACGCAGGCGCTCTGCGTCAATCTAGCTGTCGATATGGCGGATCTGGACGCACCCGCACGGGGTCGGAAGCTCGCTTCACATGAGCGCCGGCGCAGCGCTGAGATGATCCGGCAGGGCTATGCGAGCCGGCCCTTCGCTGCTCTGACCCTCGATACCGGTAGGCTATCGCTGCGAGACTGCGCCCGGCAACTCCGGCTGGCGTTTCCTGACCTCGCAGGCCTACCGCCGGCCATGTAGGGCCGGCGGTGGCGTCGCTCCGCAGCTATCCAGTTGCGGACTGCGTGTGAAACGGGGGGAGACCGGCCTCTGGCGCCACTCTCGCCGCCCGCCCAATCAGCCCGCGTCAGTTCGACGGTGCGACGACCAGCCGTCCGTTCAGCGGTTGCAGTGACCTGTTGCTGGTGCCCAGGCGCGCTTCCATCGCCTCGATCTGCGCGGCGCTGGCGGTCAGCACCTCTTCGGCGACGTGCCAGTTCACCCCTTCGGTACAGGGCGGCGTGGTCAGCGATCCCATATAGCGGTAGACGGCAAGCTCCTCCGGGACGAGCGCGCCGACGTCGAGTTCCAGGTCGTCCTCGTCCGCGTCGATGGTCTGGACGATCGCGTCGAGTGCCGGATTGGCCTCGCCCTCTTTGAACATGACCCCGAGAACGCCCAGACGTCCCTCGCTCGTGGCATGGACCAGATGAAGCACCAGCGGATAGCGTGTGCCATCTAGGGCATGCTCGGCCGGAGTATGGAAATGCATTTGCAGCAGGTTGAACAGGTCGCCGCCCGAAATCATGCCCATTCCGGGCTCGACGTCGACCTGGACTTTCCCCGGCCCCAGCTTCAGGTCTCCTGGCGCGGTGCCATAGGACGCCGCGACGTCGATGTCGCCGTAGGCATTCGCCATGTTCAGGTCGATGGGCGATTGCATCGCACCGGCATCGCAGGCGGCATAGTCTTCGTTTGCAATGGACCATTTCTCCGGCACGTCGCCGTCGCCATAGACCCAGTCACGCACGGATGTATCGGCCAGTGCCGCCGTGGCGCAAAGCCCGGCCGCTGCCGTCAGCATGGTGGTAATCGATTTCATTCGTTCCTCCCCAGAAGCTTTGAAACCTGATTATAGGTCTCCTAACTTAGCTAGCAGGGTCGAAGGGTCAAGATATTGAAGAGTAGGCAAAAAATTCCGGGAGAACCCGACCGCCCGTTGCGGGGTTGTTAGACCGCTGCCCGCCTTTTGCTTCCAGCTTCCCGTCGACATCACCGACTGGTTCGCGGCACCGTCTGAAGCGCCGGTCCGCTCGTCTTTCGATAGGCTCAGGATAAGTGGGTTCCTGACAGCGTTCTGTCGGCAGTCTGAGTTTGCGGGCCGTCCAGTGCGGTTGGGCTCTCTTAGCTCTTTGCAAGGACGGCCCTGCTTCTGCCTCAGGTGCGCGCCGCTTTTACGCGCTCGATGAAGCGCCAGGCTTCGGGGCTGAAACCGGGATTCGGCGCATCGTCACCCCAATTCGGCATGTCCGCATACATGGACTGCACATCCCGCGTCATTGCGGGGGTGGCAAGCGAGAGGAATGGTGCCAGCAGTTCTTCCCATTCGGTCAGAAGCGCCTGCGCGTCTTCTCCGGCGGGGTCTGAGCCGAGCGCGGCTTCGATCTTGCCGCCGAGTTCTTCCCATTTCGATGAATATTCGGCCTGGTCGAAATCCGGCAGCGCGGTGTGCCTGCGCGTGTCGGCTGCCGCGAAGTCCGATTTCGCGTCCTCGCTTAGATAGCGGTCGGTCAGTTCTTTCCAATTCGTCTGTTCGGTCACGATTCTTGTTCCTTGTTCGATCAGCGAGCAGAAGGTCGCGGCATCGAGGCGCTCGCCTTCGTCGATGCGGGACAGGGTGTGGCGCAGGCTGTTTTGCGCCGAACCGATTCGCTCGCGCTGTGCACCGAGCGCGGCGATCTGCATTTCCACGACCTGGCGCAGCGAAGCGCCGCCGCCGTCGAGGATTGCGCCGATCGCGGACAGGCTGAAGCCGGCCTGCTTCAGTATGATCAGCCGGTGTAGCCGTTCGAGATCGGCAGGTCCGAAGACCCGGCGTCCGGAACTCGTGCGGCCGGGCGATACTAATCCTCGCGCCTCGTAGAAGCGCAGGGCGCGCGCACTGAGGCCGGTGCGGCGAACGACGTCGTTGATGGGCAGTGATTCGTTTGTCATGAGGAAGCGTGTAGCGGGTGACGTTACGTCAGCTTCAAGCGATTTTCTGCAGCTGAAGAAGTGTCTTTTCGCGAACCCGAACGCAGTCTGCAGGGTTGATGGGAAATGTCGCACCTGCCCGCCTCCATCACCGACTGGTTCGCGGCGCGGGACTGGCGTCTGCGCCGCCATCAGGAGGAGATGATCGCCGCTGCGCGTGCCGGAGAAGATGCGCTGCTCGTGGCGACGACTGGGGCGGGCAAGACACTTGCGGGTTTCCTCGGGTCCATCTCGGACCTCATCGAGAACCCGCAGGACGGGCTCCATACCCTCTATATTTCTCCGCTGAAGGCGCTGGCCGTCGACGTGCAGCGCAATCTGCTCGAACCCATCGGCGAAATGGGCCTCGATATCCGCGTCGAGACGCGCACGGGCGATACGCCGTCCGACCGAAAGCTGCGCCAGCGCCAGCGACCGCCGCAGATCCTTCTGACCACGCCGGAAAGCCTTTCGCTGCTCCTCTCCTATCCCGACGCGGAGACGATGTTCGCGGGCCTGAAAGCGGTGATCGTCGACGAGGTGCATGCCTTTGCGCCGACGAAGCGCGGCGACCTTCTCTCCCTTTCGCTCGCGCGTCTGCAACATCTCGCGCCCGGCCTTCGGCGGACGGCGCTCTCTGCGACGGTGCGCGACGCCGATCTCTACCGCGGCTGGCTCTCGTCCGACGGCGACTATGAGGGGGTGCGGCTGGTCGAGGGCGAGGCGGGCGCCGACCCGTCGATCCGCATTCTCCTGCCTGAGGACCGCGTGCCCTGGTCGGGGCATTCGGGCCGCTATGCCGCGCGTCAGGTGATGGAGGAAATCGCCGCGCACCGCCTGACCCTTGTCTTCTGCAATACGCGCTCGCTTGCCGAACTCATCTTCCAGGACCTCTGGTCTGAAAATGAGGAGGGGCTGCCGATCGGCATTCACCATGGCTCGCTGTCGCGCGAGGCACGACGCAAGGTCGAGGGGGCGATGGCGGAGGGGCGGCTGCGCGGCCTCGTCGCCACGGCTAGTCTCGACCTCGGCGTCGACTGGGGCGATGTCGATCTCGTCATCCAGATGGGCGCCCCCAAGGGGTCCTCGCGGCTGCTGCAGCGCATCGGCCGCGCGAACCACCGGCTCGACGAGGCGTCGGACGCCATCATCGTGCCGGGCAACCGGTTCGAATATCTCGAGGCGCGCGCCGCGCTCGATGCCGTCGAACAGCGCGAACTCGATGCCGATCTGTGGCGGCCGGGCGCGCTCGATGTCCTGGCCCAGCACATCATGGCGGTTGCCTGCGCCGCGCCCTTCGACGCCGACGCCCTTTACGCCGAAGTCCGCACTGCCGCGCCCTATGCGACGCTGGACCGCGACACGTTCGATCGCACGCTCTCATTCATCGAATCGGGCGGCTATGCGCTGCGCGCCTATGACCGGTACAAGCGCATCACCCAGGGTGCGGACGGGCTGTGGCGCGTCAGCCATCCCCGCTTTGCCAAGCAACACCGCCTGAATGCCGGCATCATCGTCGACGCGCCCGTCCTCGACGTGCGCTTCAGGAACGGGCGGAAGCTCGGCACGGTGGAGGAGTATTTCGCCTCTACCTTACGCCCGGGCGACACCTTCTTCTTTTCCGGTCTGTCGCTCGAGGTCGAGGGCGTGAAGGATACCGACCTGTTCGTGAAGGCCACCGCCAAGCCAGCGCGCATCCCCACCTATGTCGGCGCACGCATGCCGCTCTCGACGAATCTCGCCAATCGGGTCCGCACATTTCTGCACGACCGGGAGGAATGGCGGCGCTTCCCCGCCGACGTGCAGGACTGGCTCGAAATTCAGCAGCAGCGTTCGGTTCTGCCTGCGCCCGACGAGCTTCTCGTCGAGACATTTCCAAGGGAGGGGCGGCATTATATGGTCGCCTACAGCTTCGAGGGCTGGAACGCGCACCAGTCGCTCGGGATGCTGATCACGCGCCGCATGGAAACCATGGGCCTGTCGCCCATCGGCTTCGTCTCGAACGACTATGCGCTCGCCTGCTATTCGCTGAAGCCGGTCGAGGACCCGCGGCCGCTCTTCTCGGCCGACATATTGGAAGAGGAACTGGTGGAATGGATCCAGACCTCGCACCTTCTGAAGCGCGCCTTTCGCGAGGTTGCGGTGATCGGCGGGCTCATCGAGCGTCATGTGCCGGGCAAGCGCAAGACGGGGCGGCAGGTCACGTTCTCGACAGACCTGATCTATGACGTGCTGAGGAAATATGAGCCCGACCACATGCTGCTCTCGGCAGCCTGGGAGGACGCCAAGGGCCGCCTGACGGACGTGGGCAGGCTCGCCGATCTCCTCGACCGCGCCCCGCGCACAATGGTGCATCAGCAGCTCGACCGGATCAGCCCGCTTGCCGTGCCCGTCCTTGTGCTCATCGGGCGCGAAAAGGTCGCCATGGGCACAGCCGACGACGAGCTTCTGATCGAGGCGGAATCGCTTGCCGAGGAGGCCATGCGACTGGCCTGACCGCAAGCCGTCCGTCGAGCGGGACTTGACGCCGCAGCGCAAAGGGAGCCTCCTGTTCCTATAAGAACAGGGCGGGGGAACTGTCTCCGCCGGGGAGGATATATGAAAAGATTCTGGCCGGCTGCGATCGTCGCGCCGCTCCTGATGGCTTTCGACGCCGTGACGCCCGCACCGCCGCGGGATGCGGCGGCCGGGACCGATCATGAGGGCCAGAATATCGAACTTGGCGAGGACCGCGCCGACCGCATGACCGTCGACGTGACCGTCAATGGCAGCGGTCCTTATCCCTTCGTCATCGATACGGGCGCCGAGCGGACCATGGTCACGCATGAGCTTGCCGCAGACCTGGGCTTGCCGCGCGGCGGCGACGCCTTCGTTCATACCATTTCCGGGCTCCACAAGGTGCCGCTCTTCACGGTTGAGGAACTGGACGTCGCCGGGGACGGCCTCGTCGGCCTGCTGGCGCCCGCCGTGGAGGCGCGCCGGCTCGGGGCGCAGGGCCTTCTCGGGCTCGACAGCCTGCAGAATTCGCGTGTCCGGTTCGACATGCGCGACGGCATCATGACCGTCGAGCCCTCCGCCGTCGATCAGGTGCCGGCGCGCTATCAGCGCGGCGTGATCACGATCACCGCAGAGCGCCGCCTCGGCCGCATGATCCTGACCGAGGCGCGCCTCAACGGCGTCCGCGTGAAGGTGGTGCTCGACACCGGCGCGCAGGTGACCGTGGCGAACGAGGCGCTGCGCGAGGCTCTCTTGCGCCGGGCAAAGGAACAGGAGGGCGTCGAACTGGTGGGCGTCCTTGGCGACTCGCTGCAGGGCGAACTCGCACATGTCCGCCGGCTGGAAATCGACAAGATCCTCATCTCCGGCGGAGCGCTCGTCTTCTCCGATGCGCCGGTGTTCGCGCAGCTCGACCTCGCCGGGGAGCCCGCCATCCTTCTCGGCATGTCGATGCTGCGCTCCTTCGACAGCGTCATGGTCGACTTTCCGAACCGGCTCGTCGCTTTCGATCTCCCCCGGACCAGCGGCATTCGCAGCCGGCTTGCCCGGGGATGCCGCGCCACCAGGATCGATCCCGACTGTACATGAGGCCGATCGTCATGCCTCTTGACCGGACTTGCGCCGCTCGCCCATAGGCGTGGCTATGGTTCCCCTTTCGTTCTGCGGTCATGAGCTGGTCCCGCTTGCCGAAGGCGCGATCTACTGGCCGCTTCGCAACGCAATCCTCCTCGCCGACCTGCATCTGGAAAAGGCCAGCTGGTTCGCCAAGCGCGGCCAGATGCTGCCGCCCTATGACAGCCTGGAAACGCTGCAGGCCGTAAAGGCCGCGATCGCCCGGACCGAGGCGGAGGAGGTGTGGTGCCTCGGGGATTCCTTCCACGACCGGGAGGGGTGCGAGCGCCTCGCGCCAGAGGCGAGGGCGCTTCTCGAAAGCCTGACCGCGCAAACCGACTGGACGTGGATTACCGGCAATCATGATCCCGGTTTCGTCGACACCTGCGGCGGTACGATCGCCGACGAGGCGGAAGTCGATGGGCTGGTGCTGCGGCACGAGGCCGACCCGGCCGACCCCCGGCCCGAACTCAGCGGGCATTTCCATCCGAAGCTGCGGCTGCGGCTGCGCGGCCGCGGTGTGTCGCGGCGCTGCTATGTGATGTCGGAAACGAAGATCATCCTGCCGGCCTTTGGCGCGCTGACCGGCGGGCTCGATGCAAGTTCTCCGCCTATCCTTCGCGCGGTGGGCGGCGAAGCGACCGCACTGGTGCCGACGCGGGAGAAACTTCTCAGATTTCCGCTTGCGGCATAAAGACTTATCATAGGTGAAAGGTGGACCCATCATGCCCGCTCCCCGTTGAAGGGCAAAGCCCCTCATCGGAGTAAAGTGTGATGACCAGTCTTTCCGCCCTTGCCTTCAACGCCACCTTGAAACCCTCCTCCGGCGAGCCGTCCTCGACCGACCGGATGATCCAGCTTCTCGCCGCCAAATTTTCCGCGCAGGGCATCAAGCTGTCGGAGACGGTGCGCCTTGCCGACCATGACATCAAGCCCGGCGTGACCTCCGACGAGGGAGCCGGCGACGCCTGGCCGGCGATCCGCGAGAAGGTCGTCGCGGCCGACATCCTGATTTTCGGAACGCCCATCTGGATGGGGCAGGTGTCGAGCGTGGCGAAACGCGCCATGGAGCGCCTCGGCGCCTTTACGTCGGAAACCGACGACCAGGGCCGCATGCCCAGCTATGGTAAGCTGTGCGTCTTCGCCATCGTCGGCAACGAGGATGGCGCGCATAATTGCACGGCGCAGCTGGCGCAGTCGCTGAACGATAGCGGGTTTACCGTTCCGCCCGTCGCGGCCTGCTACTGGGTCGGCGAAGCCATGGGCTCGACCGACTTCAAGGAGCTCGATCAGGTTCCCGACATGATCGACCAGACCGCGGGCATGGTGGCCGACAACGCGGCCCATCTTGCGAAGCTTCTGAAGGACACGCCCTTTCCCGGGCACGAATAGCCCTCATTCCTGCAGGGGCCCGGCCGCGAAGTCCTCGGCGTCGATGGCGTAGACGAGGTGGCGGCTGGGTTCGCCTGCCATGTCGAAGACCTGGGTGCGGTCGGTCAACCGGCCGCCGATCCGTTCCATGGCCTTTTGCGAGCGGACATTGGTCTCCGCGACAAGGAAGATGACGCGGTCGTAATGCGCCAGCGCATGGGCCAGCATCAGGCGCTTTACCGCCTTGTTCGTTTGTCCGCCCCAATGCGACCGCGCCAGGAAGGTCCAGCCGATCTCCGTCTCCCCCGGCTCGGCGCGCCGCTCGTCGAACCGGGAAGAACCGATGGCGCTGCGTGTCGAGGCATCCTCGATCAGCAGCGCGCCGCCGCTCGCGAGCGAGTCCTCGAAGAACTTGCGAAAGACCGGCTCCCGCCAGCGGTCATGGGCCGGGTGGCCGGCCCACACGTCTCTGTCCGCAGCGACGGCAAACAGCGCGTCCCAGTCGCCGGGGCGCAGTGGTCGCAGCGTCACCCGGTCGTCCGTCAGGACGGGCTGGCTGTCGAACTGGGCCACTGCGCTCCTCGCTGCACCTATTCGCCGAGCAGCTGTTGCAGGAACAGCGTCTCGGCAGCGCGCTGATATTCCCGGTTCGACTGCTTCCGGAACCCATGCCCCTCATCCATGGCAAGCAGATACCATGCCTCTGTGCCGCTTTCGCGCATGGCTTCCAGGATTTGCTCGGCTTCGGAGGCGGGAACGCGCGGATCGTTCGCGCCCTGGATGATGAACAGCGGCTTTGTGATGCGATCGGCGTTCCGCAGCGGGCTGATCTCCTCGAAGAACGCCGCGATCTCCGGATCGCGCTCGTCGCCATACTCCGCGCGCCTCAGATCGCGGCGATAGCCTTTGGTATTTTCCAGAAAGGTGCGGAAATCGGAAATGCCGACAATGTCGATGCCGCCTGCCAGCCGGTCGGAATAGTCGACCATCGAGGCAAGGACCATATAGCCCCCATAGCTGCCGCCATAGACGATGACTTTCTCGCTATCGAGGTCGGGCTGGGTCTCGATCCAGTCGAGCAGCGCGCCGATATCCTCCACCGACTTCTTGCGGTTGAGGGCATTGTCCATCGAGCGATACTCTTCGCCATAGCCGTCCGATCCGCGCACGTTCGGACGAATGACGGCCGCGCCCAGCTCCTTCACCCAATATTGGTAGGTGGAGGAGAAGCTGGGCCGAGACTGGCCCTCGGGTCCGCCGTGGATCGAGATGATGACCGGATGCGGCCCCTCGGTCTCCGGCTTGTAGACGAAGGCCGGAATCTCCATTCCCTCGTCGTTCGGATAGCGGATCAGCTCCGGCTCAACGAAGCCGGACGTGTTGAGCCCGCCAAGCTCCGCTTCTGTCCACCGGGTCAGGTCGCCATTTTCGGTGTCATAGCTGTAGACGTCCGCCGGGCTGGTCGCCGCGGTCAGGGTAAAGCCGACCAGCCGCCCGGCCGGGTGCCAGATGGGACCGTAGACGATACCTGCGGGCAGGTCCGGGCCCTCGCTGATGGCGCCGCTCGCCAGGTCGATGATCTTCAGCGTGCCGAACCCGTCTTCGTTCACCGTGAAGACGGCGCGGGTTTCGTCCGGCGACAGGGCGAGGCCGTCCACGTTCCAGTCGATGCCGGGCGTCAGGTCGGTAACGCTGCCGTCCGGCGATATGCGCACCAGGTTCGCGAAGTCCGCCCCCCGGTCGGAAACGGTAAGGACGCTGCCGTCGCGCAGGACCTCGCCGCCCATATAGGCATTCTCTTCATCCGGCAGCACTTCGGTGACGACGCCGCTCGCGATATCGATCAGGTAGAGGTCGCTGTGCGAGGCGGAATAATAGCGCTGCACGGCAAGCGTCTGACCGTCGGCGCTGAAATCGGTCGGATAGTTCGCGCCCGCGCCCGCATAAATGGTCTGCGGCGCCATTTTCGTCGGCGGGGCGGCGATATCGATGCGCCAGTCCGGATTGCCGTCCTCGGCGACGAAATAGGCCACCCGGTCGCCGTCGTCGGTGAAGATGAAGCCTCCGGACCGGGCACCTTCGGGGGTAAAGGGAAATGCCGCGCCGCTATCGACGTCCTGGTAGTAGCCGCGGTAGAATTCGTCGCCGCCGGTATCCTTGCCGAACACGAAGGCGGCGCGCTGCGGATGCGGGATCGCCGAAGCCACCGGCTCGTCGTAGAAGGTGAGCTGTCGGCGCGCGCCCATCGGCTGGGTAACCCTGTGGATTTGCGCCGTCTCGCCGAAGCGGGTTGCGATCAGCAGGCTGCCGTCGGGCAGGAACCCGTCGAAGGAATGGCCGCGCACATTGACGTAGCGGCGCAGCGTTTCCTCTGTTTCGGCCGGAATCTCCGGTACGCCTTCGATAACGAGATTGCCCTCGGTGCGGCGCTCCTGCGCGTCGGCCACTTGAGAAACCGACGCCAGAAGGGAAAGCGCGGCAAGCGCGATTGCGGATGTCGTGATGTTCATGTCAGGCCCCTTGGTCTCCGCCCATACCCCTCTCCGGTTGTTAGTCCGCGTATCGCCGATGTCCAGCTACGGCGGCCGGTTATGTTCTGCGCCTTGCCGGGCGGGGTGAAGCCGATCTAGCGGCGGCGAAAGAAAGGCTTTGTGGCGACCGGGCGCCGGCGCGCCCATCTTCCCTGTCATGACAGCAGGACGCATCATTCTTGTCGGCGCCGGCCCGGGTGATCCCGAGCTGCTGACCATCAAGGCGCTCCGCGCGCTCGAAGCCGCGGACGTCATCGTGCATGACGGCCTCGTCTCCGACGCCATCTTGCGGCTCGGAAGTCCCGAGGCCCGCTATATCAGCGTCGCAAAGCGGCGCGCGCGGCACACGCTGCCGCAGAAAGAGATTGGCCGGCTGCTCGTTCGCGAGGCTGAGGCGGGCGCGGTTGTCGTGCGCCTCAAGGGCGGCGATCCCTTCATATTCGGGCGCGGCGGCGAAGAGGTCGAGGCGGCGCACGCAGCGGGCGTTTCTGTTGAGGTAGTCCCGGGCATTTCCGCGGCGAACGGGGCGGCGGCGGCGGCGGCGATGCCGCTGACGCACCGCGATCACGCCTCGGTGGTCAGCTTCGTTGCCGGCCAGTGCAAGGGTCTGTCCGACCAGAACTGGGCCGGCCTTGCCGGCAAGGGCCGTACGCTCGTCATCTTCATGGGCGTGAAGACCGCTCCTGCGATCGCCGAAAAGCTCATCGACGACGGCCTGACGCCCGATGTTCCCGTCGCGGTGCTGGAAAATGCCACGCGCCCCGATATGCGCATCCTGCGCTCCGTGCTTGCGGATCTCCCCGATCTCGTGGCGCGCACGAACGTTAGAAGCCCCGCGCTTATCATCGTTGGCGACGTCGCCCGGCTGGGCGCGGTCTCCGAACAGCATCTGGAACAGCTCGCACTATGATCATCCTTACGGGAAACGACCTCGAAACCGGCGATGTCGTCTGGTGGACCGGCTCCGGCTGGTCCCGCCGCGTCGCGGACGCCGCCTTCGTCGAGCCGGGCGAGGGGCCGGAGCAGGCCGCCGGCATCATGCACCGCGAAATGACCAGCCGCGCCGTCAACGGCGCCTATGAGGTCGACGCGGAAGACGGCGAACAGGGACCCGTCCCCTCTCATATCAAGGAACGCATGCGCGCGGCGGGTCCCAGCGTCCGGCCCGATCTCGGCGTGCAGGCGGAAGGCTGAAGCAATGGCAACCATGTACCAGTACGACCAGTACGACCAGCAGATGGTCGACGCCCGCGTTGCGGAATTCCGCGACCAGGTGGACCGGCGCCTGTCGGGCGAACTGACCGAGGAGCAGTTCACGCCGCTTCGGCTGATGAACGGTCTCTACCTCCAGCTGCATGCCTATATGCTGCGCGTGGCCGTGCCCTACGGCACACTGTCCTCGCAGCAGATGCGCATGCTGGCGGAGATCGCGCGCAAATATGACAAGGGCTACGGCCATTTCACGACGCGTCAGAACATCCAGTATAACTGGATCCAGCTGAAGGATGCGCCCGACATCCTCGACGATCTGGCGACCGTCGAGATGCACGCGATCCAGACCAGCGGCAACTGCATCCGCAACATCTCGTCGGACCAATATGCCGGCGTGGCCGCGGACGAGGTGTGCGACCCGCGTCCCTATGCCGAGCTGCTGCGCCAATGGTCGAGCTTCCACCCGGAATTCTCGTTCCTCCCGCGCAAGTTCAAGATCGCCGTCATTGCCTCGCCGGGCGACCGTGCGGCCATGCGCCTGCACGATATCGGCATCGAGATGGTGCGCAGCGAGGCGGGAGAGCTGGGCGCGAAGTTCTTCGCCGGCGGCGGCATGGGACGGACGCCCATGATCGCCCCTTGCGTGCGCGAGTTCGTACCCGTCGACGAGCTTGTCAGCTATTCCGAGGCGATCCTGCGCGTCTACAACCGCTGGGGCCGCCGCGATAACAAGTACAAGGCGCGCATCAAGATCCTCGTGCACGAAACCGGCGCGGACGAATTCCGCCGTCAGGTCGAGGAGGAATACGAGCGTATGCAGCCGCTCGACCTCGACCCGCCGCGCGCCGAACTGGAGCGCATCGAGGCGTTCTTCGCACCCCCTGCCTATGAACGGCTCGAGGACGGCTACGACACCGACGACCCCGACTTCCGTCTGTGGGCGCAGGCGAACGTCACCGCGCACAAGGTGCCGGGCTATGCCGCCGCCGCGATCAGCCTGAAGCCTGTGGGCGGCATTCCGGGCGATGCCTCTGCCGAGCAGATGGACATCGTCGCCGACCTTGCGCAGCGCTATTCGCTCGACGAGGTGCGCGTGACCCATGCGCAGAACCTGATCCTGCCGAACGTGAAGCAGGCCGATCTCCATGCCTTGTGGCAGGAGCTGGAGGCCGCCGGTCTCGGTACGCCGAACCTCGATCTTGCCAGCGACATCATCGCCTGTCCGGGGCTCGACTATTGCAGCCTTGCGAATGCCCGGTCGATCCCCGTGGCGCAGAAGCTGTCGCAGCGCCTGTCCGGCCGCGAACGCGATCTTGGCGAGCTGAAGATCAAGATATCCGGCTGCATCAATGCCTGCGGCCATCACCATGCTGGTCATATCGGCATTCTCGGCGTCGACCGGAAAGGGGTGGAGAATTACCAGCTCCTCCTCGGCGGCTCGGGCGCTGAGGATGTCAGCCTGGCGAAGATCACCGGCCCCGGCTTCGACGAGGACGGCGTGGTCGATGCCGTCGAAACCGTCACCAACCTGTATCTCGAGCAGCGCGAGGAGGGCGAGCGCTTCGTCGATACCTATCGCCGTCTCGGCATGGCCCCGTTCAAGGAGGCGCTTTATGGCTGATTGGCCCCGCTACCGCGACGATGCTCCGGTCAACGAACCGGCGGTGACGTTGGAGGCATTTCTCGAACAGCCCGAGGCCGTTGCCGTGCGCATCGAACCCGGCGCCGACGTGCGCGAACTGGTGCCGCACCTCGCGCGCCTGAAGCTCATCGAAGTCGGCTTCCCCGCCTTCAAGGACGGGCGCGGCTATTCCGCCGCCCGCATCCTGCGCGAGGAGGGCTATCAGGGTGAACTGCGCGCCGAAGGCGATGTTCTGCTCGACCAGCTCGGCTTCATGCGCCGCTGCGGGTTTGACAGCTTCGCCCCTGCCGAACCCATCGAGGCGGCCAAGGCGGAGGCGGCGATGGACCGCTGGCCGCACCATTATCAGAAGGACGCGGTGGGGACGGTCCCGGTCTGGGCGAAACGTCATGGCTAGCCAGCCCGGCCGCGTGCCGGACCGCGACCCCGACAGGCTCGACCTCGGCTATACCAACGAGGATGCGATGAAGCTGAACCGTGAGTTTCGCGGCAGCGACGCGGCGGAATTTCTCGACGCCATGCTGCACGACCGGTTCGCCGGTGAGTTGGCCATGGTGTCCTCGTTCGGAACCGAAAGCGCCGCCCTGCTTCATCTCGTGGCGCAGGTCGATCCGGCGACGCCCGTCATCTTTCTCGAAACCGGCAAGCATTTCCCGGAAACGCTCGCCTACCGCGATACGCTGGTAGAGCGTCTCGGCCTGACCGATGTTCGCAATATCGAGCCTGATCCCGCCGATCTTGCGGCAAAGGACGAGAAGGGCCTGCGCTGGTCCTACGATCCCGATGGCTGCTGCGACATTCGCAAGGTAAAGCCGCTTGCCCGCGCGCTGTCGGGCTTTTCCGGCTCCGTGACGGGGCGCAAGGCGTTCCAGGCGAACACGCGCACGCTGCTCCCCCGTGTGGAGGCTGACCTTGACGGCCGGCTGAAGATCAACCCGATCATCGACTGGCAGAAGGCCGATATCGACGCGTATTTCGACGCGCACGACCTGCCTCGGCACCCGCTCGAGAAAGAGGGCTATCCGTCGATCGGCTGCGCGCCCTGCACGTCGAAGGTGCAGCCCGGCGAGGATCCGCGTTCGGGACGTTGGCGCGGCTGGGACAAGACCGAATGCGGCATCCATACGCCGCTGAAACCGGGCGAGCAGCCGAGCTTCTAACCTGCTAGGCGCGGCATCCGGGCGCGCGCTTCCTCTTTATCGCGGGGCTCCCTAAACTGCGCCGCCCAGGAAAAGGCGGGAGGGAGGCAGCGCGATGTTCCGATCAGCCATACAGGCGCTGTGCCCCGGCTTTCTTGCGGCCGTCTTTCTTCTTTTCCCGGCCCAGGCGTCGCCGCCCTTGCTGATCGCCAATGCGCGGCTGTTGGATCCGGTGCAGGGAGAGCTGTCTCGGCCGAGTTCGCTGCTGGTAGCCGAGGGGCACATCGCGGCCATCGGTGACGACGCTCTCACGGCCGAAGATACGATCGTTCTCGATGCGGACGGGGCAGTCCTCGTGCCAGGTCTCACCGACATGCATGTGCATATCTGGGACGAGGCGGAGCTTGGCGCCTATCTTTCCTACGGTGTCACCGCGGTTCGAAACCTGTCCGGCATGCCCTTTCATCTCGACATGGCGCGGGCGGTAGAAGCGGGTGAGCTTGAAGGCCCGCATATGTCGACATCGGGACCCATCCTCAACGGCAGCGGGCCCAATGCGCAGCCCAATCACCAAATTGTGAACACACCCGCGGAGGCCCGGGCCTCGGTGAGGCAGCAATACCGGGCCGGCTACCGGCTGTTGAAAGTTTACTCCAACCTCTCGCGTGCCAGTTATGAGGCCGTTCGCGAGGAGGCGGCGACGCTGGGAATGGCGATCGCAGGCCATCCGCCCGAAGGGGTGCGTCAGCCTGGCATGCCCTTCGAGCGTCCGTTTTCCATCGCGTTCGAAGAGCTTTTGGACGACGACTTCGCGACGATCGAACATGTCGAGAGCATCGTTTGGCACGCCATGCGGGGCCGCTATGACGCCGACAGTGCGCCTGGACTGGCCCGGCAGCTTGCCGACGCACGGCTGGTCGTCACGCCCACACTTCTCGCATTCCGGAATCTCGTTCGCGTCGCGGAGACGAAGGGGGCCTATCTCCACCGTCCCGGAACGGACATGCTCAACCCGGTGACGCAGCAACTTGAGGCGGAAAATCAGGCGCGCTGGTCGCAGGAAGATGCGGTCGCAGCGCGGCGACAGTATCGCCAGCTTGCGGACATGACACGCCAGATGGACGAGGCCGGGGTGCGTCTCGTGACCGGCAGCGACGCCGGTATCTTCACGAACATACCGGGCGCGTCTCTGATCGACGAGCTCAGGCTCTTGGACCAGGCCGGGATCGGTGCCGATGAGATCCTCCGTATTGCCACCGTCAATTCCGGGCAGGCGAACGGTGCCGGCCTGCTCGCTGGCCGGTTGCTCGCCGGTGCGCCTGCCGATCTTGTGCTCTTGGCTTCGGACCCGCGCGACGACTGGACAGTTTTCGGTGCGCCGCGTGCTGTCATCGTCGGCGGACGGCTTTACGATATGGACGCTTTGGCGCGGCTGCGAAGCGCAGCGGCCCGGCCCGACGTGGCGCGTACGCGCGCCAATCTGTCCGCTGGCTTGCGGGCACAGGGTATCGATCCGGTGGAGCTACTTGGCCAGTAAACGCTTCCGGTGGCTCTCCGCAGCCTAGTTCATCGGTCCGGCATGTGCGCACGCTTTGGCTCTCAGCGGGGCGGCAAAGCGAAACCGCCGGCGCGGCAGGGATCCCGCCGTTCCCTGCTCGCGCCCGTCGGCCCTGCCTAGTCGTTCGTTTCGGCTTCGGCTGCGGCGGCTTCCTCTTCGCGCATTTTGGTCAGCAGCGTGCGGTAATGTTTTGCCATCAGCAGGTCCGGATCGATCCGCTCCATCAGGTTCAGCGCCCCGATCCAGGCGTTCCCTCCGTTGATGAACAGGACCAGCCCGTCGCCGGTTCTTGGCGCGAAATAGGCGTGGGCATGCTCGCCGAAATCATTGCCGCCATGATAAAGGATCGTGCGGTCAGGTTCGCCGAACACTTGCCACCCGATGCCGAAGCCGATGGGGTCTGGACATTCCTCCGGCGGCATGACGCAGACATAGCCCGGAGCCGTGTCGGAGGTTGACTGCAGGCTCTGCCGCTCCGCAGCCACCGCCGGGTCGTGCGCGCCCTTTTCCGACATGAGGGCCGTCAGGAACCCGGCATAGCCTTCGACGCTCGCGAACAGGTTGTCGGCGGCGCTCCAGTCACCCACCTCGATGATCGATCCGCCTTCGGACCGCAGGAAGGGCTGATGATCCTGGCCGTCCGGCGTGCGGGGGTGAGGAACGCGGCCTTCCAGTTCGGCCGTACGCGCAACCGCCATGTCCGACACGCCGAGCGGCTCGAACAGCACGTCCTCGACCAGTTCGGGATAGCTCTTGCCGAACTTCGCTTCCAGGAACCTCGCCAGGATGCGGATGCCCGCGCCCGAATAGTCGATCTCGCCGCTTCCGGGGTCATTGATGAAGGCCAGCTTCCCGTCGTCGTACATATAGGGCCAGTTCAGAAGGCCGGACTGGTGGCTCAGCAGCAGGCGCGGGGTCAGCTTGTTATAGCGCGGGTCGGCGCTCAGGTCGGGATGGCGGTAATGTGCCGCGATCGGCTCGTCGAGCGACACGCGCCCCTGATCGACAAGCCGCAGCACCGTCTCGGTAATGACCGTCTTCGCCACGGAGGCGGTATTGAACATGGTTTCTTCGGTGACGGGGATACCGGGACCCTGCTGGCCGAAATAGCCGGTCCAGACCAGCTCGCCCTTTTCGATCACCCCGATGCCGATGCCGGCAATGCCGGGCTGGGCGACCAGCTCTTCGGCTTTCGCCGCCACGTCGGCATAGCGCGTTTCGACTTGCGTGACAGGCGCGGCCGGGTCGGCAGGCGCGGGGGGCAGATCGGTCGCCGCACAGGCGGTCAGGCTCACGCCCGCTGAGAGCAGCGCGGCAATCTTCGAAAACGCCGCGCTTACTCCCCTTAGTGTATTAATTCACCAACACACTAAGGGGAGTAAGCGCGGCGTGTCAACTCACTGGGTTGGTGAATAGCTTAGAACGCTTTCCGGACCCCCACGCGCAGCTGTCTCGGTTCGACGATGCGGCTGTTTACCCCTTCGACGCCGTTCGGTTCGCCGGGCAGGCGAGTTTCGTAGTAATAGGCGATGTCGCTCTCCTCTGAATCGAACAGGTTCAGCAGTTCGGCATAAAACTCCACCCCCTCGAGCACATGCGGCGTCCAGCCGGCACGCATGTTCACAAGCGTGGTGCCCTCCGTGCGCACGTCATTGGCTTCGGTCAGCGGGTGCGCGCCGAAGTGCCGAACCCGCGCAGCGGCGTTGAACTCCGGAAGGAACAGGGAGACTCCGAGTTCGGCCGCAAGCTCCAGCGCGCCTGGAATCCGGTTCTCTCCGATCGGCACACCGACAGACCGAGCCCGGGTCTCGGTCAGGACAGCATCCACGGCCAGCCAGTCCGCAGGCGTCCAGAAGGCGGTGAGCTCATAGCCTTCGCGTTTGGAAGGGGCGGTGGGTTCGGTGACGCCCTCGTCGCCCAGAAATACGAGTTCGCTTTCGACCGAGCCCCACCAGTAGACCGCGCTCAGGATTGCGTCGCCCCGTTCGACGCGCAAACCCACTTCCTCGAAATCCCCTTCGACTAGGCCGGGTGACGGGTCGTCCGGGCGTGTGACCCCGCGCGCGTCGTTGGAATGAAACCCTTCACCATAGTTGGCGTACAGGGCGACGCCTTCCGCGACTTCATAGCTCGCTCCGAACTTGGCCGCGAAGCTGTCGTCTCTCTCCACGCCGTCCCAGCTTTCCTCGCCGCGCAGCGCGCTCGTCCGGAAGCGGTACCAGTCGTTGCGCAAGCCGCCGGACAGCAGCACGCGGGGAGCCGGCCGCCAGACCGCTTCGGCATAAAGCCCTGCCGAGCTTTCCTTGACCGCAAACGCACCGATGCTTCGCTCGACCTCGGTTCTGATTGTCTCGTCCAGTCCGACGGTACCGATATCGTCCTCGCGAAGCTCGGCACCGATCCGCAGCGTCAGCCGATCGTCCTCAAGAGGCCGGAAGCTGCGCTCGGCCCGGCCGCCATAGGCGGTCAGATCGTCATATTGCCGGAATTGATCGCCGTTCACCGGGTCTTCCAGGAAGTAGGTGAAGTTCGAAAACAGCTCCCAGTCGTAATGCTGCGCCCACGCCGTGACGCGCCAGGCGTCGGAACGGTAGCCGAGCGTCAGTACTTCGCGGTCGGTGCGGCCCGTCAGCGTGCGGTCGAGAGAGGCAAAACGGTCCTCCGCGACCGTCCCGACCGCCCGCTCGGGAAGCTGTTCGGTGGGCCGCCAGTCGGCCTTGTAGATCGAGAGCGATGCGCTCAGCGTTCCGCTGCCCAGTTCAGCGGACAGTTTGGCGAAGCCCGAATAGGCTTCGAAGTCTTCCGGCAGGTCCCAGGGGCCGTCGTTGAACTTGGCCTGTCCGGCCAGCAGTAGGTCGGCCCCGCCGATCGCCGCGCTGCCACCAAGGGCCGCACGCAAATAGTCGAAGTTTCCCGCCTCGATCAGGGCGAAGGGGCGCATTCGATCATAGGTCTTGATCAGGCTGGCGCCCGCTAGGCTGAAATCGCCCGCGTCGGCCCGATAGGGACCCTTGCGATAATCGATCCACCTAACCGTTTCCGGGATCAGGCCGTTGACGTCCAGATAACCCTGCCCGTGTCCGTGCGTGCGGAAGTTGACCGGGAAATCGTCGATATAGACGGCGAAGTCGGTGCCGTGGTCGAGGTTGAATCCGCGCAGGAAATACTGGTTCGCTTTACCGCCTCCGGAATGCTGCGTCGCGATCAGGCCCGGCACCACTTCCAGCAATTCACCGGGACGCAACAACGGTCTTATCCCCAACGCTGCCCCGGCAACCGCGCCTTCGCTTGCAGCGATCGCGGTCCCGATCTGCGCTTCGGCGCGGCCATAGATGACGATCTCCGAACCGGGTTCCCACTCCGCTTCGATTTGCGGCGGCCCTTCAGAGTCCGGAACCGCTGTCCCCTGTGCCGCCGCGGCGGTGGAGGTTGCTATTGCGGCGACGGCGACGGCGACGGCGACGATGAGCGCCGGCGCTGCCCGGTTCAACGAGCGCATGGTGATTTGGGCATGGAGAGAACGGGTTTCGACTTCCTGTTATGCGGCAGAAAAGATCGAGATTTGCTGCGCTTCGAGGCTCCTGGCAGCAAGGGTCCGACTGCACACTTTACGAGGCCGGGTGAGGTTGCTACCGGCCGGCGCCGTTCATGGGAATTCGGCGGCTGGGACGGTTCGCGGGCAGCGATCAGGCGGTCGGCGCCGTCCCGGGCCGCAGGTGCGGCAGCAAATGCGCGACATAGTCGGCCTTGCCCAGCTCCACGCCCCGGCTGCGCAGGATCGCGTAGGCGGTCATGACGTGGAAGTAGAATTGCGGCACGGCCCAGTCGCGCGCATATGTTTCCGCAGTCAGGTCGAAGATCATGCCGTTCGGCAACTCATGCGCAAGCGGCCTTTGCGGGTCGCTCGCCTCCGCTGCCGCCAGCTGGCTTTCTGACACGCCGTTCAGCATCGTCACCGTCTCGGTAATCCGCGCCTGTGCATTCGCCATCGACCCGGGCGCCTCTCCGGCGTTCCGACCTTCTTCCAGCAGCTCGGCGACTTTCGCGGGAAGCTCATGGCCCAGCAACCGGCTGACGCCTTCATAGGCTTGCACGCAGGCGAATCGCACCTGCGTGGACAGGGGGAACATGTCCGGCGCAAGCTTCGCCGAAAGCAGCGCATCGGCCTCACCGTCAGGTAATCCATGCGCCGCTTTGCCGAGCCACGCCGACAGGCGTTCCAGCATCTGCACATAGCTGGGAAGCAGGAGTTTGAGCGGGGTCATGCCGTTACCTTCTTCTGCCTGCTTCCCACCCGGCCTTACGCGTGGATGGGTTTGCCTTCCACCGCCATGGCCGCCTCCTTGATCGCTTCCGAATGCGTCGGATGCGCATGGCAGGTCAGCGCGATGTCTTCCGAACTGGCGCCGAATTCCATCGCCTGCGCCGCCTGCGCGATCATCGTGCCGGCTTCGGAGGAGATGATGTGGACGCCAAGCACGCGGTCGGTTTCGGCATCCGCCAGCACTTTCACGAAGCCGTCCGTGTCGCGGTTGGTCTTCGCGCGGCTGTTCGCGCCCATCGGGAACTTGCCGGCCTTGTACGTCACCCCGGCCTCCTTCAGCTCTTCCTCGGTCTTGCCGACCGTGCCGACCTCGGGATGAGTGTAGACGACCGCGGGGATCACCTCATGGTTCACATAGCCCGTCTTGCCGGCCACCCAGTCGGCGACGGCGATGCCCTCGTCCTCGGCCTTGTGCGCCAGCATCGGCCCCGTCGTGACGTCGCCGATGACCCAGATATTCTCGACCGCCGTGCGGCCCTGATGGTCGCCTTCGACCTGGCCGCGTTCGTTGGTGGACAGACCCGCCGCCTCCAGGTTCAGCCCCTCGGTGTTCGCCTTGCGTCCGATCGCCACCAGGACGGTGTCGACGGTCAGCACCTCCTGGTCGCCGCCCTTGGCGGGCTCGACGGTCACCTCGGCCGTGTCGCCCTTGCGCTCGACCTTCACCACCTTGGTCGCGGTTTTCAGGTTCAGGCCCTGCTTCTTCAGGATGCGCGTGAACTGCTTCGTCACCTCCGCATCCATCGCGGGAACGATGGTGTCGAAATATTCGACGACGGTCACGTCGGTGCGGAGGCGGTTATAGACGCTGCCCAGCTCCAGGCCGATATAGCCGCCGCCGATCACGACCATGCTGTCCGGCACGTTCTTCAGCGACAGCGCGCCGGTGGAGGAGACGATCACTTCCTCGTCGATCTCGGCCCCCGGCAGCGGCATGACCGAGGAACCAGTGGCGATGATGAACTTGTCCGCCGAATAGCTCTTGCCGTCCACCTCGACCGAGTTCGCGTCCTTGAAGCTGGCATAGCCCTTCAGCCAGTCGACCTTGTTCTTCTTGAACAGCATCTCGATGCCGCCGGTCAGCTCCTTCACGGCCTGTTCTTTTTCCGCCAGCATGGCATCCCAGTCCAGCTCGACGCCGCCCAGCTTCACGCCGAACTTCTCAAGTGCGCCCGAATGCGCTTCCTCATAGAATTCGCTGGCGTGGAGCAGCGCCTTCGACGGGATGCAGCCGACATTGAGGCAGGTGCCCCCCAGCGTCTCGCGCCCTTCCGCGCAGGCCACTTTGAGGCCGTTCTGCGCAGCGCGGATGGCGGCGACATAGCCGCCGGGGCCGGAGCCGATGACGATCAGGTCATAGTCGGACATAGATGCATTCCAATTCGGTTCGGGGTGAGAAGAAGGGGGCACGCCCGCATCAGCGCCGGCGCCAGTCGATCAGGAGAAGAAGGACCGAGGACGCCGCGGCGATCCCGAGGAAAAACAGCGTCAGGAACAGCTTCGGATCCTCGAAGAAATGCGGCCGCTGCACCAGAAAGGGCTCGTCGGTGACGGCGCCGACCAGGCCGCCTGCTGTGCGAAAGGCCGGGTCGCGGTCCCAGTTTATGGTTTTCGGAAATCCGTATTTCATCTCGTCTTCGGAGTGAAAGTTGATCTTGTCCTCGGGGCCGCGCTGCCGCTTCAGCTGCTCCAGCCGCGCGGCAAGAATGGCCGGCCGGTCGCGTACCTCCGCGACGCCGAAATAGCCGCCCGCCGGGTCGGGAAAGACGAGGTCGTAGACCGGATCCGCCGCCATCAGGTCGCCGCCGGACAGCTCGGCGTTGACGATCGTGTGCGTCGGGGCGCAGCTGCGGCAGGGCTGCAGCATCACCAGCGTGGAGTCCATGCCTACCGAGGCAAGCATCGCGGACAGGAGGCGCGACTTGTCGGCGCAGTCGCCGCCCGCTTCGAATATCTGCATCGGCGTCGCGCCCAGCGGGTCCCAGACATAGCGGTCCTGGCACTGCGCGAAGCCTTCCTTGTTGTAGACCCAGTGGTTCAGGTCCTCGACGAAGGCGCCGGTGCCGACCGGCTCGGTCATTTCGGTGCGGATGACACTGCGAAAGGCCTGCTGGTCGTTCCAGCGGCTCAGGCCGAAGAACGCCGCGCCGGCAACGCCGGCGGCGATCAGGAACAGGAGAAGGGCGCGCAGGGCCGGCATCATGATGTCCACGCATCTAGGGCGCGGGGGCTTGGGGGACAATGGAATGGCGGCTATGCGAACGAACCATGGCTGAAATCGCATTTCTCGGGCTGGGCGTCATGGGCTTTCCCATGGCCGGCCATCTGCAACGGGCGGGCCACAGCGTCACCGTCTACAACCGCACCGCGAAAAAGGCGCGGGACTGGGCCGCAAAACATGGCGGGACGGCTGCGGAGACCCCGGCCGCCGCTGCCGAGGGGGCGGAATTCGTCTTCGCCTGCGTCGGCCGCGACGAGGATCTGCGCAAGGTCACGCTTGGCGAGGACGGCTGCTTCGCCGCGATGACGTCCGGCAGCGTCTTTGCCGATCATACCACCGTCAGCGCCGCCATCGCGCGCGAGCTTGCAGAGGAGGGCGCCGCCCGCGGCATAGGCGTGCTCGATGCGCCGATATCGGGCGGCCAGGCAGGCGCGGAAAACGGTGCGCTGACCATCATGGTCGGCGGGGCGGAGGAGGCGTTCGCCCGCGCCGAGCCGGTCATGCAGGTCTATGCGAAGCGTGTCGGCCTGATGGGACCGGCGGGCAGCGGCCAGACGACGAAGATGGTGAATCAGATCTGCATTGCCGGAATCCTGCAGGGGCTTGCGGAGGCGGTGAACTTCACGCTCGAATCCGGGCTCGACCCCGAGGCCGTTTTCGACGTTATCGGCAAGGGCGCAGCGCAAAGCTGGCAGATGGACAACCGCGCCGGCACAATGGCCGCGGGCGAATATGATTTCGGCTTTGCGGTCGACTGGATGCGCAAGGATCTCGGCCTTGTCCTCGGCGAGGCGGAGCGGCTGGGCGTGTCGCTGCCCGTGACCGCGCTGGTCGACCAGTTCTACAAGGACGTGCAGGCGATGGGCGGCGGGCGCAACGATACCTCCTCTCTGCTGCGCCGCTTTCGCGGCTAGGTGAACCGATCCTAGCTTACCGCGGGCTCCAGCAGGGTCAGCGTTCCGGCCTGCGCGTCCATTTCGGCTTCGACGCCCAGCGGCAGCGTCCATTGCCGCGCCACATGGCCGAACTGCGCGCCGGCAAAGGCGGGAATGCCGAGCGGTGTCAGATGCTGGTCCAGCACCTGCATTACCGTGAAGCCGCCATAGCTTTCCCCGCCGGGCGTGCAATCGGTGCACTGGCCGAAGACGACGCCCGCAACCGCGCGAAGGATGCCCGCCAGTGCCAGCTGCGTCATCATGCGGTCGAGGCGGTAGGGCGGCTCGTCGACATCTTCGAGGAACAGGATCGCGCCGGACATGTCGGGCAAGTAGGGCGTGCCGACCAGAGAGGTCAGGACCGTCAGATTGCCGCCGATCAGGCGCCCGCGGGCGCGGCCCGGGCGCAGGACCTCGTGGCTTCCCGCCATTCGCGCCAGCCGGTCCTCTGCCGGCGCCGGGTTGCTGTAGACGGGCGTTGCGCCCTCGAACGCGACGCTGCGGAACGCCTCCCAGCTATAGGCCGGCCAGCTTGCCGCGGCGATCGGGGCGTGCAGCGTCGGGAATCCCGCCACGCGCTGAAAGGCGAGGTGCAGCGACGTGATGTCGCTATAGCCGACCAGCAGCTTCGGGTTCGCCCGGATGGTCTCCCAGTCGAGATAGGGGAGCGTGCGTGCGGATCCCCAGCCGCCGCGCACCGCGAAGACGGCGCGCACCTCGGCATCGGCATACATGGCGGTGAGGTCGGCGGCGCGCGCTGCGTCCTCTCCGGCCAGATAGCCGTAGCGGTCGGTCAGATGCGGGGCCAGGCGCGCCTTCAGTCCCATCGCCTCGATCGTGTCGACCACCCGGTTCAGCTGGAAGCGGTCGGGTGTGAATTTCGCGGGCTCGACCAGTCCCACCACGTCGCCGGGACGCAGGCGCGGGGGTTTTCGGTTGCCGGAGGGGTCAGACGGCGCCGGGGTACTCAGCCGCAGCGCGGCATGGCCGCCACCGCTCAGCGAGAGAGCGGCGGCCGCGGCAAGGCCCTGAACTGTCCGGCGGCGGTCGATCACGACACCAGTCTCTAGACCGTCTCCCCCGCCGGGCAAGCCTCAGGCTGCGTACCGGTCGAGGAGCACTTCCGCGACCTGTACCGCATTCAGCGCCGCGCCCTTGCGCAGATTGTCGCCTACCACGAACAGCGCCAGGCCATGCTTAACCGTCGGATCGCGGCGAATGCGCCCGGCGAACACGGGATCGCGTCCGGCGGCGTCCAGCGGGTTCGGCACCTCGGCCAGTTCGACGCCCGGTGCTGCCGTCAGCAGTTCGGTCGCCCGCTCAGCGCTCAGCGGCCGCGCGAATTCCAGGTTCAGCGACAGCGCATGGCCGGTGAAGATGGGCAGACGTACGCAGGTGCCCGAGACGGGCAGGTCCGGAATATCGAGGATGCGCCGCGTTTCGTTGCGCAGCTTCAGTTCTTCCTCGGTATAGCCGTCCTCCTGCAGCACATAGTTCATCGGCACCGCGTTGTAGGCGATCGGCACGGCCCATTTGCGTCCCTCGGGCAGATCGATGGCACGGCCGTCGCGGGCGAGACCACGAACGTCGCCCGGCGCGTCGAGCTGCTCCTTCAGTTCCTCGATGCCGGCAACGCCTGCGCCGGAGACAGCCTGGTAGGTGCTTGCGATCATGCGCAGCAGGCCCGCTTCCTCATGCAGCGGCTTCAGGACGGGCATGGCCGCCATGGTGGTGCAGTTCGGATTGGCGATGATGCCCTTCGGCAGGTGGGCGAGTTCGTCGGGATTCACTTCCGCAACCACCAGCGGCACGGCGGGATCGTCGCGCCAGGCGGAGCTGTTGTCGATCACCACCGCTCCGGCCGCCGCCGCTTTCGGGGCGATCGCTTTCGACGTGCTGCCTCCGGCTGAAAAGAATATGATGTCGAGGCCGCCAAAGTCTGCGCTGGCCGCATCTTCGACGGCGATTTCCCGCCCGTTCCAGGGGACGGTCTTTCCCGCCGAACGCTCGGACGCGAACAGGCGCAGCTTGCCGACGGGAAACTCCCGCTCGGCCAGCAGGTCTCTCATCATCTCGCCGACCATGCCGGTTGCGCCGACGATGCCGACATTGGGCGTCCGGGGAAGGGTGGGTGCTGAACTCATTTCGCTGCGTCTCCTGTTCGTCGTACCGGAGGGCGCGGGGGGAAAGGGCCGGCCGGGTCGCCGGCGGAAACCCCCGCAATCCGGCGGGGGCTTCGTGGACTGACCGGGCTAGACCATGCCCGCAGCAGCCACCGCCCCGCGCGTGCGGGTCGGTTTGATGCTAATGGATTTGGTCCGGTGGGCGGTCATCGCCGGTTGCGGTACCGGCGTGCGCGCGGCCTGTAAACTGCGTTCCTGGCTGGGGTTCGTTGCGACAGGCAGAAAAGCAATCGCTTTCCTACGGGACATACGCTCGCTTATGCTGGGCCGAAGTGGGGCCGCAGCGGGGAAGTGTTTCAATCGTCATGCCGAAACTCGAAGCCGCTAGCGGCCGTCAGCCAGCCTTCGCCGATCGGTTTGACCAGCCGGCATCTGCCCGCGCGCGCATATGGGCACGCGCAGGTGCACGTGCCCGCACGCCCGCAATCGAGTGTGACCTTCGTGACTTTCGCCCGGCGCTCCCCCTTGCGGCCTTGGCCTTTCTCGCTGCTGCCGCGCTCTTTCTCGCGCTCCTTCCTGCCGGTCCGGCAGCGGCCCGCACGATCATCGTCAACGCCAATGGGTACACGTTCGACGGCATTGGCAGGCTGCAGCATTTCACCACGCTGATCATCGGCGACGACGGGCGTGTCGAGGGCACGCGCGATGCCGGCGACGCCTATCCCGACGGCACCGTGATCGACGCTGACGGGGCCACGCTCCTGCCCGGGCTGATCGATGCGCACGGTCATGTCATGGGCCTCGGCGAAAGCCTGCTCAGTCTCGACCTTTCCGGCACCAGCAGCCTCGAACAGGCGCTCGAGGCGCTGCGCGCCTATGCGGACGCCAATCCCGACTTACCCTGGATTACCGGTCGAGGCTGGAACCAGGTGACCTATGGGATGGCGGATTTTCCCACTGCTGCCGATCTAGACGCCGTGGTTCGGGACAGGCCGGTCGTGCTCGAGCGCGTGGACGGTCATGCCACATGGGCGAACAGCGAGGCGCTGGCGCGCGCTGGCATCACCGCGGCGACGCCCGACCCCGATGGCGGGCACATTGTCCGCCTGCCCGATGGTTCGCCTGCAGGGGTTCTGGTGGATACGGCGTCGGCGCCGCTTAAGGCTGCCATTCCCGCGCCGACCGCTATGCAGCGCGCGGCCCGGCTACAGGCGGCGCTTGCCGTGATGGCCAAAGCGGGCATGACCGCCGCCGCCGACATGGGCACGGCCCCGGAGGACTTCGCCATCATGCGCCAGTTCGCCGAGGAGGGGCGGCTGACCGCCCGCATCGCCAGCTATTCCGCCGGTATGGATGCACTGGCCCAGATCGCCCCGGACGGGCCGACGGGATGGATGTACCGCGACCGTCTCGGCCTTCTCGGTGTGAAGCTTTACGTCGACGGTGCCCTCGGCTCGCGCGGCGCGGCGCTACTTGCGCCCTATTCCGACGCGCCGGGGACCAGCGGCCTGTTCATCACATCCGGCGCGACGCTCCGGAACCGTATGGCGCTTGCCGCGCAGCAGGGACACCAGCTTGCTGTGCATGCCATCGGCGATGCGGCCAACCGGGAAGTGCTCGATTCGCTTGCCGACATTCAGGACTATGTGCCGCTGAGCCGCCCCCGCATCGAACATGCGCAGGTCATCGCACCGGAAGATATTGCGCGCTTTTCGGGCCTTGGCGTGATCGCGTCGGTGCAGCCCACACATGCCACCAGCGACAAGGCGATGGCGGAGGACCGGATCGGCGCCGACCGATTGGAGGGTGCCTACGCCTGGCGCACGCTCGCCTCCTCTGGCGCGCGCCTTGCCTTGGGGTCGGACTTTCCGGTCGAGCCTGTACCGCCGCTCTACGGCCTGCATGCGGCCGTCACGCGGGAGGACCGCGCCGGCCAGCCGCCCGGCGGCTGGATCGCCGAAGAGTCCCTGCAGCCCGGCGAAGCGCTGGCCGGCTTCACCACGGGCGCCGCCTATGCGATGCAGCTTGAGGGCAGCGTCGGCACGCTGTCGCCCGGCAAGTGGGCGGATTTCGTGCTTCTTTCGGGTGACCCGGTCGCCGGAGACCCGGAGGAAATCTGGTCGCTGCAGGTGCTCGAAACCTGGGTCGCAGGGGAGCGGGTTTACCGCGCGGATCAGTAGCGCAGCACCGAGACGATGGAGCCGAAATCGTCGCGCCACGGGGCAACGTCCCGCTCCGGCATCACTTCCCAGTCACCGGTCTCGTCCAGCGCCTCGATACGCGCCGGATCGGGTGACATGACGGCATAGATTGAGCGGGCGTAGACCTCGTCTTCGGGCTGGTTGTCGCGTAGCCGCGCTTCCATCCCCAGCTCGCCAGCAATTGCGGAGACGACCGGTGCCAGGTCCAGATAGCGGTTCGAAATGTGGACGATCAGGACGCCGTCTTCCGCCAGCCGGTCGCGGTAGAGCCGGAACGCCTCGACCGTCATCAAATGCTGGGGGATGGCATCGGAGGAGAAGGCGTCGACGATCAGATAGTCGTAGGCGCGCTCCTCGGCTTCCAGCCGCAGGCGCGCGTCGCCCACGACGATCTCGGCGTTCGGCGTGCAGGAGGAGAGATAGGTGAAGCGGTCGGTGTCGAGCGCGATGTCCACGACGGCGGGGTCGATCTCGTAGAAGGTCCAGTCCTGGCCGGGTTTGGCATAGCAGGCGAGCGAGCCGACACCGAGGCCGACGATGCCGATGTCCGCGTCGGCGGCGGCCTCGTTCAGCAGCAGGGCCGGTCCGCTCCGCGGCCCGTAATAGCCGATCGGCTCCAGCGCGCTGTCGCCGATCCGCTGGGCTCCGTGGAGGGTGGTGCCGTGCATCAGGCGGCGCAGGCTCCCCCCTTCGTCCATCTCGATGGCATAGGTGCCGAAGAAGCTGCGGATGCGGGCCTCGCCGGACGTCGTCAGCAGGGTGAAGCCGCCCATCTGCAGGAGGAGAATGGCGAACACGGCGGCAAAGGCGGCGCGGCGACCGAGGAGGAACAGCGCGATGAGGATGGTGGCGAAGGGCATGATGCCGGAAACGGCGGGAATGAGCCCGCCGATCAGGGCCGCCAGAAGGGCAAGGCCGATGGCGGCGAATTCCACAAGACGGGCGCTCGGCCCCTCGAATATCCGCGCGATCGGTCGCAACAGCGGCGTGGCGGGAAGGAGCGCTGCGGCCCCGACGAGCAGGATCGGATGCTCCCAGACCCAGTCGAACAACGCCGGTGCCACGAGGGCGGGGAACAGGCCGCCGACCACTCCGCCGACCGACATGGTCAGATAGAAGCTCGTCAGCCGGGTCGGCGCCGGACGGGTGCGGGCAAGCTCGCCGTGCAGGGCGAGCGCGACATAGAACAGGAGGACGAGGCCCGCCATGGCGAACAGAAAGGCGAAGACGCCCTCCGCCTTGAACGAGTAGCTGCCGATGGCGATCAGGAGCAGCGGCGCGGCGAAGCGGGCCTGCCGCACGAAGACGGCACCGCCTTCCGAGAAAGCGACGATGAAGCTGAGCAGATAAAGACCGAGCGGGATAACCCAGAGCAGAGGTACCGAGACGATATCCATCGTCAGGAAGCTCGTCGTCGACAGCATCAGGCCCGACGGAACGGCGGCCAGTGCGGTCCAGTAGGCATAGGTGCCTATGCTGATGTGAGCATCTTCCGGCGCCGCGAGACGTGCAGGTTCTGCGCTGTCGTCGTCGGTGTCGGCCAGCCCGCGCGAGGCAAGGCCGGTCGCTGCCGCCAGCAGCAGGAAGCCTGCCGACCAGATCAGCCGCTGCTCCTCGACGGTGAAATAAGGTTCGAAGAACAGCGGATAGGCGGCAAGGGCGATCAAGCTGCCGGCATTGGACGCGGCGTAGAGAAAATAGGGATCGCGCCCCGCGGTGAACCGGCCATGGGCATACCAGTGCTGCAGCAGCGGGGCCTGAGCCGCGACGACGAAAAACACCGGTCCGATGGAAACGGTGAGCGTGCCGAGCAGCCAGAATGTCGGCCCCAGCTCGTCATATCCGCCGATGCCCCGCAGCGTGATGGGCAATGTGGCGGCGGCGAGGACGAACAGCCCCAGATGCACCATCGGCTGCCAGCGGCCCCGCGCTTTCACCAGCAAGTGAGCGTAGACATACCCGGCGAGCAGTGCCGCCTGGTAGAAGACGAGTGCAACGCTCCACACGCCCGGCGCACCGCCCAGCGTCGGCAAGGCCAGCCGGGCGAACATCGGCTGCACGAGGAACAGGAGGAAGGACCCCAGGAAAATCGTGAAGACAAACAGCGGCCGGCCGCTTGCAATGATGCCGAAGGAGCGGCTCTCGGCCTCAATAGTCATCGCTGATCCTTACGCCGATGCTGTTGCCGCCGAAGGTCGACACCCTTCCGAGCAGCGAAAAGGCGCGGTTGAGCGCATATTCGATTTGCGTGGAGGTACCGCCGCGGGTGTCCGCAGCGAATTCCAGATAGGTGCGACGGCCGATGAATTCGCCTGCTGCGATGCTTGTTCCGCCGTCGCTGCTGCCGCCGAGCCGGAGCCGGTCGATGCCGATGGCACTTCTGATGTTGCCGATTGGGTCGAGCACGCTGGTTTCTCCGGCCTGGAGCGAGGCGACCGCCCCGGCGAGCTGGATCGCCTCGGCCGCGTTCAGTTCGGCGATGGAGCTGCCGAACAGGATGCGTGAGAGAATTTCGTCCTGCGGTAGGGCGGGAATCGACGAAAGTTCGATTTCGGGCTGGTTTGCGGTGCCGCGTATGCGGATCTGCGCCGCGAAACCCTCGATGCGCGATTCGGCGTCGATGTCGAGTGCAGGGTCCGGGGGGTAGGCGCCCTGAAAGTCGATCTCGCCGCGGGTCAGCTCGAACCGCCGCCCCGCGAAATCATAGTCGCCGCGAACAAGGGTAGCGCGTCCGCGGAGCTTGGGCTCTTGCACATCGCCGGTAAGATCGATGGCGACCGCCCATTCGCTGTCGAGGCCCTGGCCGCGGGCCATGATGTTGCCGCTGCCGGTCGTGCGGACGTCGAGTTCCCATCCGGTGGGGGTCGCCACCGTCCTTGCCGTGCGGGTGAATTCGGTGCCGGTTTCCTCTACCTCAAGAAGCGGGATGGTACGCGTCTGCGCCGCGTCGGTGCGATAGCGTGCGCTGTCGACGGCCAGGTCACCGGAGATCCGGCCGCCCTCCGGCCTGCCTTCGACCAGAATGTCGCCGCTGACGCGCGCTCTAAGCGTCGCGATATCGACGAGATCGGCGCCGTCGCTCGCAACCCGGATGTCGAAGGGAAAGCCGCGTGCGAAGGACAGGTCGACCTGGCCTGCACCGGAAACCGTTCCGCCGCTTTGGCTTTCTCCCTCGAAGCGGGTGAGGGTGAGTGTAGGGCCCTCGAACCGACCGGCGAGTTCGAGGTCTTCGATCAGCGTACCGCTGGCGGCGCTTTCGAAGCGAAGTCGTTCGCCCGCCACATAGCCGTCGAAGTTCGGAGTATCGACGGTTCCGCCGATGTCCACGGCTGCCGAGACCGGTCCGCTGATGCGCGCGGCCGAAACCCCGGTCAGCGGCCAGACTGCCTCGGCGGGACCGTCGTAGCGGAAATAGGCATCGACGGGCGCATTGGCGATTGTTGATGCCGGCGCCGCGGCGAGCGACGAGAGGCCGGAGAGCCTTGCCTGAAGGGCTCCCAGCCGGGCTCCGCCATTTCCCAGGATGCGGGTCCGAACCGCCGCCTTCGGTCCCCGTAGCCGGGCGAGAATGCCGATATCGACAGGATCGGCCGCCGCCTCCGTCAGGCGCAGCAGGTCGTTCAGGCGAAGGCTGATATCCGCGCGCTGATCGCCTTCGCCCAGGCTTCCTTCTATTCGTCCGGTGGCGGTGCCGGAAAAGGATAGGCGGGGATCGGCAAGACTTAGCGGCGCAAGCGGCACCCCGTCGAAGATCGCCTCACCGCGCAGGCGGCCTCTCTCCGCGCTGGCGGCGAGCGTGGCCTGACCCGCGCCGATGCGCAGGCGTACTGGCGGCAGGCGCCACCCGGCTTCGGCATATTCGAACCGGGCGGGGCTGGTCAGCGACAGCTCGTCGTCGCCGAAAGTGCCCGAAAGGTCGACGGTAGTGGTCGTTTCGGCAAGCACCGCGTCCGCCGAAATGTCGAAGGGACGTCCGCGTTGTCCGCGAGCCGAAAGACCGAGCCGACCGCGGCCGTCGTCCGATCGGTAGGAGAGCTGGAGTTCGGACGCCGCCACGTCGCCCGCCTGAAGGCCTTTGCCTTCGAAGCCCAGGTCGACCTGCGGCGCCGAACCCGGAGACAGGAGAAATTCGCCCGTCACTGTGCCTCTGCCCACCGCCAGCTCCGCCGTCGGCCCCAGCCGCGCGCGGCGAAGGAGTGCGGTCGCAGCGATCCGCTGGTCGCTTCCTGCTGGACTGAATTCGATATCGCCGGAGATACCCGGACCCGACACATCCAGCGTTCCGGCAACCGGCACTCCCGTAGGCGACGAGAGGTGTCCGTGGGCACTGAGGCCGGCAACGGATGCCTGCTCGATCCGGAAGACTATGCCCTGACCAAGGTCGATGCGGCCGCGGCTCTGCACGGGTCCGACCATCGAGGAGCCCCGCAGCTCGAATGCATAGCCCTGCTCGTCGGGCTCGAACCGTGCGGCGATGTCGCGAATTGGGAGGCCGAGATCGTAGCGGACGACATCGACTCTTGCGGCGGGCCGGGATATCGCCCCGGACAGGTCCACGGCGATATCCCCGAACATCTCCTGCCTTCCCGCGGCGCTCGCCTCGATCTGGCCGCCGAGCAGATAGGCGGCGTCTCCTTCGAGCGAGAGGGAAGGGGCGGTGACGCGCGCGTCGCCGAAGCTGATGATGCCATCGGCGTCCCGGTCCATTTGGGCGCGCGCTCTCGGGAGGCCGCCGGCAAGGAAGCGCAGAAAGCCATTGTCGAGGCGGGTGGTCTCGATGCGGGATGGCCCGCTGACCCGTAATTTCCGCGGCAACGCCGGGTCGGGGCGCAGATGCAGGCGTCCCCGATAGGCCACCGCTCCGTAGCCGGGGATTTCATAGCTCGGCACATTAACGTCCGTCTGCACGTCATAGCGGCCGGTCCTTAGGTCCAGCCGAACCTGCCCGGTTGCGCGCCCGACGGGGTTTCGAAAGCGCAAATCTGGCGCTTCCAGGTTCAGGCCCTCCAGTCTAACGCCGCCCGAAAAGGCAGCCGAGCGCAGGAGGTCTTCGACGAAGTCTCCGGCCCCGGTCAGGCGATCGAAACGCCCGTTTATCGTAAAGCTGTCCTCGCCTAGCTCTGGACCGAAGCGTCCGCTTGCGGCCGGTGACAGAATGCGCTGATTTCCGAGCGAGAACCAGTCGGCGCTGAATTCATAACGCCCATCGGGATCGGCAAGGGCGCCGGTAAGCTCCGCGGTCAGCTGCATGTTCTCCCCGTCCAGAGTGGACAGGAGGTTGGCCGGCTGCAGCAGCGACAGGCGGACGCGGCCCTCGCTGACAGTGGAGAAGGACGGAGAAACCCGCCCGCGCGCAGAGAGCTTGATCGCGTCTCCGCTCGCCCGGACGATTAAAGGCAGCGCTTCCCTTTGCACCGCAAGGCTTCCGCGTACCGCAAGACCGCTGGGCGCCACTCTTTCGATCAGGCCGCCGGTGAGGGCCCCCGGGTTGGTCCTTCCCCCAAAGCGGAAAGATCCCTTCGTCCCGACGATCTGGAGCGCGGCGATCTCCTCCGTTCGGGAGTCCCCGGCCTCCGCGCGCAACCGGCCCTGCCATGCCGACCAGTTACCCGCTCCTGCAAGCTGCAGGCGAAAGGTCCGGTCCAGTGAGATCGCCTGCGACACCAGCCCGCCGGCTGGAAGATGCGCTTGACCCGAAATACCGAACCGGTCCTCGCTTGGGACCGCGTCGAGTTCGAAGGCGACGCGGTCGCCGCCAGCTGCACTCTGCAGCCTTGCCCTTGCAGATACTTCCTGCCCCCTCAGGCGCAGCGAGGTTGCAAGCGCGCCGGTGAGCGCCTGGCCGACGACGGGGCGGCCGAGCGCGAGGCTGTCGATGTGCAGCGAGGCAAGATCGACATCGACCTTCCTCCCCCCAGACGGCGGGCTTTCGACTACCGGCAGCCGGGCAAGCCGTGCCGACGGTACGTATGCCCTGTCGATGACGATTTCCTGATTCGAGATCAGCCGCTGCGGCTGCCAGCGGATCGTGACGGTCGGCGCCTCGAAAAAAGTCCCGCGCCGGTCGGCAAGCTGGAACTGCTCGATAACGAACTCGTCGCGAAGCGAGCCGGTGATGCGCTGAGCCCGGACTTCGACGCCCAGCTGGTCGGACAGCAAGCCAAGCTGTGTCAGCAGAAGGTCGCGGCCCGGCTGAGTGTCCGAAAGCGCGAGGAGAGCGGCAAGCAGGAGAAGCGGGACCGCCAGCGTCAGCGCGCCGATGCGGATCAGGTGGCGCCGCAGCCGCATCAGAACGCCTGCCCGAGCGAAACGTAGAAGGCGACCTGCGCGTCGCCGGTCCGCCGGTCGAGCGGAAAGGCAACGTCCGCCCGAACGGGACCGAAGCTCGTAAAGTAGCGGAGTCCGCCGCCGATCCCGAACCGAATGTCGTCGAAGCCCGGTGTTGTCGAGGTGTAGACCTGCCCGGCGTCGACGAACAGCGCGGCGCCCAGTGTCCCGAACCGAACCCGTGCCTCTGCCGACCCCTCGATCTTGCTACGCCCTCCCAGAGGGTCGCCGTCCTCGTCCTTCGGACCGACATCCTGGTAACCGAAGCCGCGCACCGAGCCGCCGCCGCCCGCATAAAGCCGGCGGGAGGGCGCGATGTCGCGCCGGCTCGATCCGGCGATACTCGCCATCAGGCCGCGCAGGGCAAGTACCGTGTTGCCGGATACGGGCAGGTATCCCGAGGCCCCGACCTGGGTAAGCGCGTAGGCGAAACTTTCGCCGCGAAAGGATGCTTCCGGCGTCAGAAGGCCTTCGAGCCGGATGCCGCGCGTCGGGTCGAGCAAATCGTCCGTGCCGTCATACGCCAGCCTCGCGGGCATCGCGGCAATGACATAGTCTCGCAGGACGGAGTCCGAGGACCGGTCGCGCTCCTGCGTGAACAATCCCTCGAGCCCGATGCGCCAGGTCCACCGTTTCTGCCAGATGATGTCGGTTTCACGGGCATAGGCTACCCCCAGCAGACCGCCGCGGTTGAAGAAAGCATCGCGGTCCTCGGAAAAGGCAGCGGCGCGTAGCGCGAGCGAATGGTCTCGCGCGCGCCAGTTCGAAAAGCGAAGTTCGGAGCCGGCCTCCCACTGCTGTTCGCTAAGGATGGCCGACAGGGTCAGCGCGCCCTCGGGCCTGACGAGGTTGCGATGCTGCCAGCTGCCCTGCAGGCGCGCGCCGTCCTCGCTGTCATAGGATAGCTGTCCTGAAATCGTCCGTGGTGGCGCCTGCGTCGTCGCGATCGCAATGTCCACGACGCTGGCCGCTTCCCCCCCGTCCGTATCGTCAGCGACGGCCCGCTGTTCGTCGATCTCCAGGCTGCCCATCAATCCGGTGGCGAGGAGCGCGCGGCGCAAATCTTCCACCAATAGCGGAGAATAGGGGTCGCCGGGTTCGAAGCGCGCAATTTCGGCGGCATGCTCTGCCGAGAAGGGCAAAGCGGTGCCCGTTTTCGCGATCACGCGCCCGAACCGGCTCGGGCTGCCGGGCGCGAAGGGCACCGACAAGGAAGCGGTTGCCGTCTCGTGATCCACCACCACTTGGGGATCGCCGATTTCGGCAAAGGCGTAGCCATCGGCGCGGACGCGTTCGCGCAAGGTCTCGACGGCAGCGAACACGTCGCTGCTGTCGACCGGGTCCCCGACTTCGATATCCAGCTGCGGCGGGCTGACGTCGGAAAAGCTGTAGAGCGGTCCCTCGTCGATTTTCAGTTCGACGCGGCCGCCGTCGACGGCCCCGACGAAATCCGCCGTCACAAGCGCATCGTAATAGCCGCGCTCCTGCAAAAGGGTCCGGATCGTCTCTGCATCTATCCGCAGTCGGCGATTCAGTTCGGCCTGGCCGGTAGCCAGCTCTTCGCCGAGCAGCAGCGAGAGTTCGCGAAACTCCTCTTCCAGACCTAGCCGCGCAAGTGTACCCGTCTGCACGATGTAGCGGATCGGTTGGGCAGAGCCCGCCTCTCCAGCGGCTTCGACCTGCCGCTCTGGAAGCAGGGCATCCATCTCCGCCTCGCTCGGAGCGGGCACGGGCGCAGGTTCCTGCGCCGACGCGGAGACTGGCACGCCGGCGGCCAGCGACACGGATATGAGGAACCGCCGGAACATGACCCCCTGTAGCGTGCCCGGAGATGGATGAAAGCTGAACTCGCCGCCGCAACGGCAGGCTATTCGGCAGCCGCGCCCACCTGCCGGAATCCATGCTCCTCATCGTCCTCCGTTGCCTGTGCGACCGGCGGCGGGACAAAGGAAGGGCGCTCTATGCTGGCCGTGGCTTGTTTCAGGCTTTCAGACCAGTCGCGGCTGAGATTGCGGAAATACTCGTCGTCTTCCTCGATCGTATGTTCGAGCGGCCGGCTGCCGGGGGCGGCGCGCAGCATGACGATGTCGATGGGAAGGCCGACTGCCAGGTTCGACCGCATGGTGGAATCGAAGCTGATCAGGCCGAGCTTCACCGCTTCGTTCATCCGTGTGTCGTAAGCCAGCGCGCGATCGAGGATCGGCTTGCCATATTTGATCTCGCCGATTTGCAGGAACGGGTTTTCGGGACGGCACTCTATCGCATTGCCGGCGTCATAGACCCGGAACAGCTTGAGCGGCTCGTCGCCCACGCGGCCACCGACCAGCAGGGAGGCGCCGGAGCGTATCCCGTCGGCTTTCAGCGCTTCGCGGACTTCCGCGCGCGCTTCGTGAAGCGCACGCCCGATCAGGCGGACGATGCGAAAGATATTGGGCTGGTTGTCGATGGTCTCGAGCTTGCGCTCGTCGGACCCTTCCAGGCCTTCGTCGAGGCGCAGAAGCGCGCTTTGGGTTACAGACAGGCTTCCGGCGGTACAGATGGCCACGAAGCGATCCGGCCGCTCATAGACATGCAGCTTCCGGTATGAAGAGATATTGTCCACGCCGGCATTGGTGCGGCTGTCCGACATCATGACGAGGCCGGCGTCGATACGCATCCCCACGCAATAGGTCATAAATCAGGTTCCGAGGGGTTAACTTACTGGTTCTGGCTCTGGCTCTGTCCCTTAGCGCCGCTGCTCTGGCTCTGCGACTGCCTTAATCGCTTGCCGGAGGTTTTCGCGGACACTTCGAGCTCCTCTCCGCCGCCGCCGATCCGCGTGCCCGCGACGGGGGCTGCGCTGCGATAGTCGGCGCCGACGGCCACGCGAACATAATGCTCGTCGGTGCTGATCCCGTGCGCCGGGTCGAAGGCGACCCAGCCCAGATCTTCTATATAGGTTTCCGCCCAGGCGTGGGCAGCGCTCTGCTCATTTTCTCCGTCCTGCCGGAACAAATGTCCCGAAACATAGCGTGAGGGCAGCTTCAGAGCGCGCGCGATTCCGCAGAACAGGTGGCTGAGATCCTGGCAGACGCCGGCACCGCGGTCGAAGGCTTCGATCGCGGTGGTATGGACGTCGGTCACGCCGGGCTCGAAGGAAATCCTGTCGTAGAGCGCGGTGAGCAGGCGGTGCGCGGCGTCCAGGCCGGTCGCGTCGCCGACGGCATCCCGGCCGAATTCGGTGATCTCGTGATTGACACGGCTGAGCGGTGTCGTTCGCAGGAAGACCAGCGGGTGCAGCGGTTCGTTGGCGCCGGAGACGACGCCGCTCGTCTCCTCCGTATCCACGGCTCCTTTTGCGACGATCTCGCATTCCTGGGGCGGGTCCTCCACGGTCAGAAGGTGCGTGATGTTGCCATAGGCATCGCGGTTCCTCATCAGGTCCGCGTTGCAATTCAGGTCGATCAGCCAGTCGTCCACGGTCTGTCCGTCGAAGTCGTCGGGCGTCAGGCGCAGCATCTGCACCAGCCGCCGGGGCGGCTCTTCGTAACGGTAGACCGTCCTGTGCGTGATATGGATGCGCATCGACCCGGCCCCTCTAAAAAGAAAACTGCTCGGCGATTTCGTTGCTCAGCCGGTTGTTCTCCGAAATGAAATCCTGAAGAAACTGGTGCAGGCCGGAATCGTAGACTTCCTCGATCGTCGTCGTCTTGAGCTTGTCCGACATGCGGCGTGCCAGCCGGTCAGCGGGGCCCACGCGGCTATGCTGCGCCCTGAGGTCGTGCAGATATTCGCTCGCAACGTCCATGCAATGACACAGGCTTCGCGGGATTTCCTCTTTTAGAAGAAGCAGGTCCGCGATCAGCCATGGTTTGAGGTTCTGCCGGTAGATGTGGCGATAGGCCGTCACGGCGCTGACGGACCTGAGGACGGCGGTCCACTGAGCCTGGTCGAGAGCGCCGCCCACATCCTCACCCTCGGGCAGGAGCGTATGATATTTCACGTCGAGAAGGCGCGCCGTATTGTCGGCCCGTTCGATGACGACGCCCAGCCGGATGAACCAGAAGTTCTCGCTGCGGACGAGCGTTCTCCAGATCGCCCCTTCGAAGTTGCGGACCTCCTGCTTCACGCGCTCTATCAGCATCTGAATGTCGATGGGTCGGTCCACGTGGCGGATGCGCGACTGCAGTTCGATCCAGGACTGGTTCAGCGTCTCGAAGGTTTCGCGGGTCAGGGCCGTGCGCACCACGCGCGCATCGAACCGCGCCTTGTCGAGGCAGGATCTGATCGAACTCGGGTTGTCGGCATCGAGCGACAGGAAATGGGTGACCGTGTCGCGGTTCGCCACAATGCCATATTCGTCGAACAAGCCGCCGGTGCCGGACGAGGCGACGGCGCTTCGCCAGCCCGAATTGGGATCGGGTTGGGGCAGGGCCTCGAAGCGGTAGGCCGCCTCCATGAGACGGGCGATGAAGTCGGCGCGTTCGACATGACGGCCGAGCCAGAAGAGCGAGCGGGCGGTACGGCTGAGCATCAGGCAAGCACCCAACTGTCTTTGGTGCCGCCGCCCTGGCTGGAATTCACGACGAGCGACCCCTCCTTGAGCGCGACGCGGGTCAGTCCGCCGGGCACCACCCGTGTTTCCTCGGGCGACGAGACGGCGAAGGCGCGCAGATCGACGTGGCGCTCGCAAACATTCTTGCCGGAGACGGTGGGACAGGTGCTGAGCGAGAGGGTGGGCTGGGCGATATAGCCCTCCGGGTCGTCGCGAAGTCTGGCGCGAAACTCTTCCAGTTCGGCCTTGGTGGCCTGCGGGCCGATCAGCATGCCGTAACCGCCGGAGGCATCGACTCGTTTGACGACCAGTTCGTGCAGATTGTCGAGCGTGTATTTCAGCGCGTCCGGCTCGCGGCAGCGCCACGTCTCCACATTGTCGAGCGTCGCGTCCTTGCCGGAGTAGAAGCGCACGATTTCGGGGACGTAGGAATAAATCGCCTTGTCGTCGGCCACGCCGGTGCCAGGCGCGTTCACGACGGTGACATTTCCGGCTTCATAGGCATCCATCAGTCCCGCTACGCCCAGGATCGAGTCCGGGCGGAAGGCGAGGGGATCGAGAAAATCATCGTCGATACGGCGGTAGATGACGTCGACGCGCTGCGGTCCCTCGGTCGTGCGCATGTAGATGAAGCGGTCCTCTGCGAAGAGGTCGGTTCCCTCGACAAGCTCGATACCCAGCCTGTCGGCAAGAAAACTGTGCTCGTAATAGGCGCTGTTGAAGGCGCCCGGGGTCAGGACGACGCCGAGCGGCTCGCCGCGAATTCCGGACGGCGCAACCTCGCGCATCATGTCCTGCAGGTGATCGATATAGGTTTCGACGGGGCGAACGCGGTGATCCTGGAACAGGGACGGAAACAGCCGCAGCATCGCCTCCCTGTTTTCCAGCATATAGGCCACGCCCGAGGGCGTCCTGAGATTGTCCTCAAGCACGAAGAAGCCGTCCTTCGTGCGGACCATGTCGATGCCGCTGATATGCGAGTAGATCCCGCCGGGCGGCTTGATGCGCGTCATGACGGGCTGGAACTGCGGGTTGGCGAGTACGAGTTCCGGCGGGATGATCCCCGCCTTCAGGATTTCACGGGGGCCGTAGATGTCGGTGAGAAACTGGTTCAGGGCCTCGATGCGCTGAACGACCCCTTCCTCGATGCCGGCAAATTCATCGTTCGTGACAATACGGGGAATGACGTCGAAGGGGATGATCTTCTCGTCGGCGTCCTCTTCGCCATATACGGCGAAGGTGATGCCTAGGCGACGGAAAGCCAGTTCCGCTGCAGCGTGTCGACGTTCCAGCTCGTCGACCGGCATGTCCGACAGCCAGCTTTCCAGTTTCTGATAGGCCTCGCGGACGTTGCCGTCGCTGCCGCGCATCTCGCTAAATGGTTCGGAAATGCCTGCCGGTCCCCCTGATTGAATGTTACACTGACAAAGCGAACGAGTTAGGATTGTTCCGAAACGACGCCAATTACAAGGGATTCCGCAATGCTTAGCTACGAGCCCGTGGGGGGCGAGGGATATGGTGTCCTGATTGTTTCAGGCCGAGTCGAAAGCGGGGACTTCGACACTGTGGTTCCCCTCATCGAGAAGGACATCGAGATGCACGGCCGCCTGCGCCTTCTTGAGAAGATCGAGAAGTTCACCGGCATGGAGCCCATGGCATTCGTGCGTGACATCCAGTTCGGGCTGCCGCTGATCGGGAAGATCAGCCATGTTGCCCTCGTTGCCGATGCGGCGTGGATGCGAACCGCGGGCGACCTGTTCGGCGGGCTGTTTCCCGGCAAGGTCAAGACGTTCGAGCCGGAGACGGCTGAGGCGGCGAAAATCTGGCTGAAAAGCGCCGCTTAGCGCCGAAAGACGAGCGACAGGTTGTTGGCAGGCATTTCCTCGAGCAGCGCGAGCGAAAAGTGGTTCGTGTCGGCAAGTGCCACCACCTCGTCGACCTCCCTCAGGCCCCACGCCGCATCGCGGGCACGCAAGCTCTCGTCGAAGCGTTCGTTGGAGGGCTCCAAGGGCCTGCTGCCGCGGCGGTAGGGGCCGTAGAGATATAGGGACGCGCCGTCCGGCAGGAGGCGGCTTGCACCGCGAAACAGGCCCTCGGTCGCAGACCATGGCGAGATATGCACCATGTTGATGCAGGTGATCGCAACTGCCTCGTCCACAGGCCAGCTATCGGCGGCGGCATTCAGGTCGATCGGCGCGAGGAGGTTCGTCAGGCCCTCCTCCTTCCTGCGCTCGGCGATGATGGACCGTGCTTCCGGGCCGGGATCGCTGGGCAGCCAGTCGAGCTGCGGAGCCTGCGCCGCGAAATAGGCGGCATGCTCGCCGGTCCCTTCGGCGATCATCAGGACCCTTCCCGAGGCTGGCAAGAACGGCGCCAGCGTCGTCCAGATAGCAGTCCGGTTTCGCTGCGCGGCGGGAGAGCGGGCGCTTGTCATGTACGCTATCTAGTCGAGCCGCCGCATCCTGCCAGCACCGATTGATTCCCGGGCCGATCAGGTCCTAAGGCAACGCGGCAATGAAAGTATTTGGGGGAATCATGCAATGACACGGATCGACCGGCGAAAATTCCTGCAGGCCGCCACGGCTCTTGCGGCGGCGGGCCCGCTCGGTGCGTGTACAACCGCCGTCAGGTCGACCGGCGCGGGCGGTTGGAAGGATGCGGTATCGCTCGCGTCCGCCGTGTCCAGCGGCAGCGCCAGCGCGCTGGAACTGACCAACGCGGCCATCTACCGGCTGGGGCTGGTCAACGACGACCTGAACGCTGTCGCCCTGCCGAATTTCGAACAGGCCCGAGAGGTCGCGGTCCAGGGAACGTCGGGGCCACTGGCGGGTGTCCCGACGCTGATAAAAGACAATTTGAAGGAAGCGGGGCTGCCCTACACACAGGGGTCCCGGGCGCTGCGGGGATATGTGGCTGCGGAAACCGATCCCTTTCGCACCGCGATCGCCGAGACCGGCATGATTTCCATCGGACGGTCGACCCTGCCCGAATTCGGCCTGACCGCAACGACCGAACCACTGCTTACCGGAGCGACCCGCAACCCCTGGAATACGGGCCATTCGACGGGCGGGTCGTCTGGCGGCAGCGCGGCTGCGGTCGCTGCGGGCGTCGTTCCCATCGCGCATGCCAATGACGGTGGCGGTTCGATCCGTATTCCTGCCTCGGCCTGCGGCCTGGTTGGGTTGAAGGCCTCGCGCGGACGCATGGCGGGCGAGTCGGAGGATGACAGCGCCACCGACCTGTCGATCCAGGGGTTCGTGACGCGCACGGTCCGGGACACCGCTGCGGCCTTCCACGCTGCGCAGGGCGGACCGCTCTATCCGGACGCACCGATGGTCACCGGTCCCGACGAGCGCCGGCTCAGGATCGGCGGGCGGGTGGCCCGTGCCGACGGCAGCCTTCCCGACCCGGAAGTTGCCCGCGTCTACGACGAGACGATGGCGCTTCTGTCACGCCTCGGCCACCGCACGGGCGCCGCCGACGCCTCCTTCATGGCACCCGACCTCGCCGAAACCTTCCTCGGCCTCTGGACGATGGGCGCCGCCCTGCGGCTGCAAAGCACGCGTCAAATGGCGGGGCTGGGCGAGGATGCCGACCTCAGCCAGCATTTCGAACCGCTGATGCTTGCAATGGCGCAGCGCGGCGCGAGCTATTCGCGCGAGCAGCAGGGCCAGGTCGTCGGGCGTCTGGAAGCCTTCAAGGCGGCCTATCGTGCGCAGTTCGAGGAGTATGACGTGCAGGTCACGCCGGTGCTCGGCAGCCCGCCCGCGCCGATCGGATATCTTGCTCCGACAGTCCCCTATGAGGAGCAGCAGCGCCGCCTTACGGACTATGCCTCCTACACGGGTTCCGAAAACGCAGCGGGCCTGCCGGCCATTTCGTTGCCCATGGGCATGAGCTCGGATGGCCTTCCCATCGGCATGCAGTTCGTCGGCGCGCCGGGAACCGAGCCGGTTCTGCTGGCGCTTGCCTATGAACTGGAACGCGAACTGGCCTGGTATGAGCGTACGCCGCCAATCTGGGTCGGCGGCAGGGAGGTCTGAACATGGTGACACTCTGGTTCAATCCGCGCTGCGGAACGGCACGCAATGTACGGGCCTGGCTCGAGGAGAACGGCATCGACTACGAGCTGCGCGACTATCAGAAGGACCCGCCGTCGCGCGCCGAGATCGAGGCCGTCCTCGACAAGGGTGACATGAAACCCTCGCACCTCCTGCGGGCGAAGGAACAGCTTGCCGCCGATCTGGGTGTTCGCGGGTCGGACGACGAGGAAGCCGTCCTTTCGGCAATGGCCGAGCACCCGATCCTCATCAACCGCCCGGTCGTCATCACCGCCGACGATGCGAAGCTCTGCCGGCCGGCCGATACCGTGGCGGAGTTTCTCGGCTGATCATATGACCGCTTTCCGGTTCGCCCCCAGCCCGACGGGCCATCTGCATGTCGGCAACCTTCGCACGGCCATCGTCAACTGGCTGGCGGCCCGGCAGAGCGGGGGCCGCTTCCACCTGCGGCTGGACGATACCGACCGCGACCGCTCCGACGAGCGCTTTGCCGAGGCAATCCGCAGCGATCTCGACTGGCTGGGCATCTCTCCGGACGGCGAAGTCAGGCAGTCTGACCGCCTGGCTAACTATGAGGCGGCCTTCGAACGATTACGGGCGGAGGGGCGGATCTATCCGGCCTACGAAACGGCGGAAGAGCTCGACGTTCGCCGCAAGATCCAGCTGTCTCGCGGATTGCCGCCCGTCTACGACCGCGCCGCGCTGCGTCTGACCGGGGAGGAGCGCGCGAAACTTGAAAGCGAACGGCGCCGACCGCACTGGCGCTTTCGCCTGGATGAAGGCGAGGAGATCGGCTGGACCGACCTGATCCGCGGCCCGAGTCACGTCGACCCTGCCTCGCTCAGCGACCCCGTGGTGCGCCGCGCCGACGGCAGCTTCCTCTACATGCTGCCGTCCGTTGTCGACGATATCGACATGGGCATCACGCATGTGGTCCGCGGCGAGGACCACGTCACCAATTCCGGCGTGCAGCTGCAGATGTTTTCCGCCCTCGGCGCGCAGGCGCCCTCCTTTGCGCATATGTCGCTTCTGGTGGATGCGGATGGAGGCAAGTTTTCAAAGCGTCTGGGATCGACGGGGCTGGAGAGTTTCCGCGGCGACGGCATCGAACCGGCGGCGATCCTCGATCTCCTTGGCCGGATCGGGACGTCACAGCCCGTCGAGCCATTTCTCAGCAGCGCGCCCCTGATCGACCAGTTCGACTTTGCCGCGTTCGGACGGGCCCCGGCGCGGTTCGATCCGGACGAGCTGAAGCAGCTGAACGCAAAGGTCGTCCATCAGCTTTCCTACGACGAAGTGGCGGATCGCCTCCCGGACGGAATGGGTGAGGAGGGATGGCTCGCCATACGGCCGAACCTGTCTACGGTCGCGGAAGCCGCCGACTGGTGGGCCGTCGTGACCGAAGCCCCGGACGGGAGCACTCTCGAAGAGGATCGGGAATTTCTGAACGAAGCTGCTGCGGTGTTGTCGTCGCTCGACGGCGAGGAGCAGCTCTGGTCGCGGCTCACCGCCGACCTGAAGCAATCCACCGGACGCAAGGGGCGGGCCCTGTTCCTGCCGCTTCGCCGTGCGCTTACCGGCCGCGATCACGGCCCAGAGATGGCCGCGATCCTGCCGCTTATCGGCCGCGAGGAGGCCGCCCGGCGGCTTCGCGGGTAACGGCCCGGCGGGCCACTTAGTTGGTGGGGCCGCCGCCGCCCGTCGGGATCGAACTGACGCGGCCGATATTCCCGAAAATCTCCTGGAACAGGCCGGTATCGCGGCCGAAGACGGGCGTCTCGTCGCTCGAGGGGTCGAAATAGGCAACCTGATCCATGCCCTCGCGCGATTCGACCGCAGCGACATTGCCCTGGGGATCGAAGCGGACGAGCGTCACATTCTGGCCCGTCGTCGTGGGCGGAAGGAAGGCAAGCTGTTCGGTATTGCGCGACACATAATACCAGATGCTGTCGTCCCACTGCGACTGGAAGGTGGGCCGTCCGAGCGTCCGTTCGACCGATTCGCGGTTGTCCACGCCCGGAGCGATAGCCGAAATCAGCTCGTTATCGCGGACATAGCCCTGATTGTCGCGGATACGCGCACAGCCGGAAAGCGTAAGAGAGGCAGCGACCGTAAGGAGAAGAAGGTTCGCGCCGCCGAGAGAAGTCTTGATGGAGTTCATGCGGGTTCACTATGCGGTGTCGAAAGGTCCGGCAAGCGTGCCGGGAGGCGTCTATAATGTATCTCGTAGCCTTAAGCGAAACTGAAGGGACCCACCTCCTTGTCACGGTTCAGGATTCCCTTCCTCTCTCGACGTAAGCCGAACGAGATCGCGGAGGCCGCCGCTGCGCTGTACCGGGATGTCGTCGAGAAGGCGCGCCGTCCCGAATGGTATCGGGAGGGTAATGTGCCCGATACCGTCGACGGCCGCTTCGACATGGTCGCGCTGATGCTGAGCCTGCTTCTCCTGCGGCTGGAAACGATAGAAGGCCGCAGCAGCCACCGGCTCGGCGTCCTCCTGACGGAACGCTTCGTCGACGACATGGATTCGTCTTTGAGGACGATCGGAATCGGAGATATGGCCATCGGCAAACAAGTGGGACGCACCCTGTCGGCACTGGGCGGGCGCCTCGGCGCCTATCGCGACGCCTTCCGGCAGGGCACGGGCCTGCGGCGCGCTCTGAACCGCAATGTCTATCGCGGCGAGGCCGATGCCGAGACGCTTGAGTGGATGGCCGAACGCGTGCGCGAAGAGGTTCTGCGGCTGGGCCAGATTTCCGATCAGGCATTTCTGTCGGGAGAGGCGGCATGAGCGCTGCTGAATTTTCGCGGATCGTCAGGGTGGACGAGGTTCGCGGCGGTCTCGCGAAAAGTATCGAGGCCACCGAGACCGAACGCAAGGCTCTCGCCCGCCGTTTCGATCTTATCCGGATCGAGTCGCTGGGCGCGAGCCTCGAACTGGCGCAAAAGGCGGAGGGCGTCGAGGTCCGCGGCACCGTCTACGGAGAGGCCGTGGCTTCCTGTGTGGTGTCCGCAGAGGAAGTAGCCCAGTCGATCGAGGAACGCGTCGACATCCTGCTGGTCGAAGGTCTTCCGGACATCCCCGGTGACGATGAGCTGGAACTCGGCGAAGTCGATCTCGACCGGTTACCCCTGGAAGGTGGGCGCATAGATTTGGGCGAGATTGCGGCCATGACCTTTGCGCTTGGCCTCGATCCCTATCCGCGCGCCGCCGAAACGACGCTGGCCGAAGCGCGTCGGCATCTCATGACCGAAGAAGAGGCCGCGGCGCAGGAAGAGGCGGACCGCATGTCCGCCTCGCCATTTTCGAAACTGAAGAACTGAGGCCATGGGCCGGCCCCCCGGGCCGGTCCTGCCCCAAGTGCTCAGAACGGGACGTCGTCGTCCAGCTCGTCGTCATATGTCGGCCTTTGCGGACGCGATCCGCCGCCGCCACCGGATCCGCCGCCATAGGACGAGTCGCCGCCATAGCCGCCGCCCGACCCACCGGATCCGCCGCCATAACCACCGCCCGATCCGCCGCCGCCATCACGGCTGTCCAGCATCTGCAGTTCGCCGCGATAGGATTGCAGTACGACCTCGGTCGAGTAGCGGTCCTGGCCGTTCTGATCCTGCCATTTGCGGGTCTGCAACTCGCCCTCGACGTAGATCTTCATGCCCTTTTTCAGATAGTCGCGCGCCACCTTCACCAGGTTTTCGTTGAAGATGGCTACGGAGTGCCACTGGGTATTCTCGCGGCGTTCGCCGCTCTGGCGGTCGCGCCAGGTGCGCGAGGTCGCGATGCGCAGGTTGCACACCTCCCCGCCATTCGCGAACGAGCGGAATTCGGGATCCTGCCCGAGATTTCCGATAAGCATGACCTTGTTGAGCGAGCCGGCCATAAGTCCCCTTCAAAATTATGTCAGCCAAGCAGAGCGCTGGCGATCCAATAGGTGAGTCCGGCACCGACATAGGCCATCGCGAACAGGTATGCGAACATGAAAACCGGCCAGCGCCACGAGTTGGTTTCGCGTCGCGTAACCGCAAAGGTCGAGATGCACTGCGGCGCGAAGACGAACCAGGCCAGGAAGGCAAGCGCAGTCGGAAGCGACCATGAGGCCCCCAGCCGGCTGGCAAGCTGTCCCTCCAGCACTTCCTCGTCCTCCGAATCGATGGCGTACACCGTGCCGAGTGCCGCGACTGCGACTTCCCGCGCCGCCATGGCGGGTACCAGCGCAATGGCGATGTCCCGGTTGAAGCCGATCGGGCTGACCACCGTTTCGATGCCGCTGCCGATCCGCCCGGCGAGAGAATAGTCGACCTGGCTTTCGCCTTCCGGGGCCACGGGATAGCTTGCGAACAGCCACAGGACGACCGTTGCCGCCAGGATGATGGTGCCTGCTCGGCGCAGGAAGGCATAGGCACGCTGCCAGATGCCGATCATCAGGTCGCGCAGCGCCGGCACCTGATATTTCGGCATTTCCATCATGAAGCCGGTCCCCGTGCCGCGGGTGACTGTCCGCCGCAGCGCGAGCGCGGCGACAAGCGCTCCGACGATGCCGAAGGCGTAGAGGCCGAACAGGACGAGGCCCTGCAGTCCGAAGGGTCCGACATTCGTGCTGGGAATGAAGGCCGCGATGATCACCGCATAGACCGGCAGCCGCGCGGAACAGGTCATCAGCGGTGCGATCATGATCGTCGTCATCCGGTCTTTCGGATCGGCGATGGTGCGCGTCGCCATGATCCCCGGAATGGCGCAGGCAAAGCTGGAGAGGAGCGGAATGAAGGACCGGCCGGACAGGCCGACGCTCGCCATCAGCTTGTCCATCAGAAAGGCTGCCCGGACCATGTAGCCGGACTGTTCGAGGACAAGGATGAAGGCGAACAGGATCACGATTTGCGGCAGGAAGATGATCACCGCGCCGACACCCGCCAGCAGACCCTCGATGATGAAGTCCCTGATGACGCCTGGCGGCATCAGGTCGACGGTCAGGTTCTGAAGCGCAGCGATCCCGCCATCGATCCAGTCCTGCGGCGCGCTGGCCCAGGCGAACACGGCCTGGAACATCAGGAACAGAATGGCTGCGAGGATCAGCGGGCCGGCAAGGGGGTGCAGGAACAGCCTGTCGAGGCGGCGGGTGAAGCCGCCGGCTTGGTTGCCGCCACTGACAACCGCATTGGCGATGTCCCGCGCCCGCCGCTGAAGCGCGCGCGTATCGAGCTGCGGCAGAGACGCTTTTTGGGCATCGCCGAGCAAAGGCAGCACGGTATCGGCAAGCCCTTCGAGGCCCCGGCGGCGTACGGCGACGGTTTCGACGACCGGAATGCCGAGTTCGCGCTCGAGTGCGGCCCTGTCGATCGTGAGACCGTCGCGCTGCGCGAGGTCCATCATGTTGAGCGCTACGACGACGGGCCGGCCGAGCTGAACGAGCTCGAGAACGAAGCGAAGCTGGTTGGACAGGTTCGTCGCATCGACGACGGCAATGACCGCGCGCGGTTCCGCCTCACCTTCCTGCCGACCCAGAAGAACGTCCCGCGTGACCATCTCGTCGGGTGAGCGGGGGTCGAGGCTATAAGCGCCGGGCAGGTCGATCAGGTCGGCGGAGGACCCGTCGGGAAGGCGCAGGACGCCGACTTTCCGTTCGACCGTGACGCCCGGATAGTTCGCCACTTTCTGCCGCGCGCCGGTGAGTGCGTTGAACAGGCTGGTCTTGCCGGCGTTCGGATTTCCGACGAGGGCGACCGCCGGGGCCGCGGCGACACTGGACATGGGCTGGCCTACTCCGCAGCCTGGGGGGTGAGTTCGGCTCCCTCGCGAATCGACACGGTTATATGCGCCGCCATGCTGCGACGCAGAGCAACGGACGCATTGCCGACCCGTACGGCGACGGGATCGGCGCCGAATGCGGCGCGGTGCAGCAACTCCACCTCGACGCCTTCGTCGAAGCCGTGCTCGCGCAGGCGCTTTTCGTCGGCCGGGGCGGCGTCGATGGTGTCGATGACGGCGCGAACGCCCGGTCGAAGGTCGCAGATCAGCATGCTGGGTTCCCGAGGGTTATTGCGAACCGTTAGCAGGCGAAGTGCAGGATTCCTAGGGGTTGCAAGCCAACGACTGCGAGGTTCCGGGATCAGACGCCTGGGTAGCGTAGCCGGCCGAGGAAACGGATGGGATTGGGAAGGTTCCCGCGTGCCTTCCGTATCTCGGCCTTCGCCTTTTCGATCTTCATGACATCGTCGATCCGGCGGTCCAGGAAGGCGCGTGTCTCGGCAAACTCTTCGCTGTCATCCTGCAGCCAGTAGATCAGCGTCGAGGAATAGACGCCGGATAGGGTCGCGCGTTTGGTATAGTGGTTCAGGTCCGTCGCCGTGTCGCCGGCCGCGCGCCACATCCGGTCGGCGGTGCGCCAAAGGCTGCGGGCAGCGTAAGCGGCATTCTGTGGGCGGCCGAGAATTTTCAGGGCTTCCCGCACGGCTTCGCGGTACGGGGCGGCCTGCTCCAGGCGGATCTCGACGCCGCGGCGGATGCGGTCGCGGATTTTCATGTCTGCCACCCCCTCGCGCGCCATGGCCTCCACCATGTCGGCGTCGGACAGCTCGACCCAACCCTCGATCATGTCGCGCTCGCGCCGCGGGAAACAGAGGCGTGCGCGCTCGGCAGGAACGCCGAGACGCTCGGCCGCCGCTTCGGCAGCCCTGATCGTCCAGCCGTCGAACGCGATGTCCGGCAACATTTCGCGCACCAGAACAGGCCGCAGCTCGTCGAGCGTCATCTCGGATGGCGTCATCTCGGACGGCGGCAGGTCGGTCTGCGGCACCGACGACGGAGATTTTCCGGGCTCGGGAGTGTCGTTGCTGTTCATTGCCGTCACACTGCGCCTTGCGGCGCCGGTGTGCAAGGCGGCGCGGCGACCCGCCACGCCGGACTTCACTCCGGGTGAGGGGGCTGGAAGCTCTTCCGTGCCAGGCCCTTGTCTGCCCGCGTTCGCCGGTTAAGATGTTGCTCTCTTCAGGCATCGCTGATAAAGACGCGCCGTTTTCGCCGTGCAGCCCTGTCTGCGCGGCCAATATGCATTGTGCTTATAATTTCTGACTGGAGTGACGGAACCCGCATGCAAATCATCGTTCGTGACAATAATGTCGACCAGGCGCTGCGCGCGCTCAAGAAGAAGCTGCAGCGTGAAGGCGTCTACCGCGAGATGAAGCTGCGCCGTCATTACGAAAAGCCCTCCGAGAAGCGTGCCCGCGAGCGTGCCGCCGCGATCCGCCGCGCGCGCAAGCTGGAGCGGAAGCGGATGGAGCGCGACGGGATCCGCTAAGCGCGGCATCTCCGCTTTCCTATTCCCTTTCGACCCTTTAGGCGGGGCTCATGGCCAAGCGTTCTACCATTACCGATCCGATGCCCGGCTCCGAAGTGCGTCAGCAGGGCATTGCCTTCTGGCTCGTATTGCTGCTGGTCGCGGTCGTCGCGATGGGCGCCTTTTCCTTCATCGGGACGGCGCATCTGCGCATGATCGAGACCGAAAGCGGCCTGCGTTATCAGGTCCTGCGAGAAGGCGAGGGGGAAACACCGGGTCCGAACGACCAGGTCCTCGTCCACTATGAGGGATCGCTGGAGGACGGGACGGTATTCGACTCCAGCTATCAGCGCGGTTCTCCTTCGGTCTTCGGCGTGAGCCAAGTGATCCCGGGCTGGACCGAGGGGCTTCAGCTCATGAAGCCCGGTTCGCGCTACCGGTTTCAGGTGCCGTCGGACCTTGCCTACGGCGCCGAGGGGGCTGCCGACGGCTACATTCCGCCGAACAGCGACCTGACTTTCGACGTCGAACTGCTTGACGTGGGACAGGCCGGCCCGCGCGGCTGACCTGCCGGCCCGGTGACCGCTCCGCTTCTGGCGTGCGAGGGGCTCGCTGCCGAACGGGGCTCCCGGACGCTGTTCACCGAAATCGGCGTCTCGCTTGCTCCGGGTGAGGTCGTCCGCCTGACCGGTCCGAACGGCAGCGGAAAATCGACGCTGCTCCGTATTTTGGCCGGATTGCTGCCCCCGTCGGCGGGGGAGGTGCGGCGAAACGGGAAACTCTCTTATCTCGGCCATGCGAATGGCTTCGACGCGCAGCGGTCTCTGGGCGCCGAGTTTCGATTCTGGGGCGCCGACCTCGCCGCGCTCGGCCGCTTCGGCCTCTCCGCGCTGGTGGACCTTCCCATGCGCTCGCTATCTCAGGGCCAGCAGCGCCGCGCCGCCCTGGCGCGCCTCGCGGCAAGCGGCGCCGGCATCTGGCTCCTCGATGAGCCCGGTGCCGGCCTCGACGATGCCAATCTCTCCAATCTCGACCGGGTGATTGCGGACCATGCAGAGGCCGGCGGCGCTGCCCTGATCGCGACGCACCGGGAAACCCGCTTCGCCGAGAGCAAGATTCTCGATCTGGGCGCAAGAGCATGACGGGCCTTGCGCTCTTTCGCAGGCATATACGTCCCGGCGATGCGTTTCTCCCGGTCGCCTTCTTCCTGTTAGTGCTCATTGTCGCGACGTTTGCGGGAGGGCCGGACCGGGACCTGCTTGAGCGGACGGGACCGGCAACCGTATGGACGGGGACCCTGCTCGCCTTTCTCCTTCCCGTGGCCACCCTGTTCAGGGCCGATGTCGATTCGGGTGTTCTCGACCAGCTGCGGATATCCGGTTTGGCCTGCGAGACGATAGCGCTCGTCCGCATCGCCGCTTTATGGGTCAGCGTCGGGATTCCGCTCGTCTTTGCGTCGCTGGCGGGGGCCGTGCTCCTCTATGCCGACCCGGCTGCATTGCTGCTGCCGCTCCTCCTCGGAACGATCGCTCTCGCCGCACTCGGCGTGACAGGCGGCGCGCTCGTGGCGGGGGCGCGGCAGGGCGAGGCGGTCGCCACGCTTGTCCTCCTGCCGCTTGCGGTCCCGGTCCTCATCTTTGGCGTCGCAGGGGAGCTGCGCCTGCTCGGCGCCGCGACACTATTCCTGTTGTTCACATGTCCGTTGGCGGCGGGGCCGGCCCTGCGCCTCACTAGCTGACGAGGCGTTCCAATTCGCTCAGCAGCGTCTCGGTCTGGCAGGGTTTGTTGCACACCGGCGCCTTGGCATATTGCTGTTGCAGCGTGCGGCTGTCGCCGTGACCGGTGTGGAACAGGAAGGGGACGCCCTTGGCGGAAAGCACTTCCGCGATGGGGAAAACCTCTTCGCCCTGCAGATTGATGTCCAGAATGGCGCCGTCGAATTCCTCGGCGGAATTCTCCGCGATCGAGAGGCCCTCCGCAAGGCGGGTGATAGGGCCATGGACCTTCGCACCCTGCATTTCGAGCGCGGTTTCGATATCGAGGGCGATCAGCACTTCGTCTTCCACGACCAGGATATGACGACCCGTCAGTCCGGCGTGTGTTTTCTCGGGCATGGCGCGACTTTGCAACTAACTGTGGTCAACATCATATGTTCGGGAATGGCAAAGGTTCCCAGAATGCAAGGCTTCGCGGGCGTGGCTCGCGAACATGCTGGTCTTTGAAGGGCGACTGGCCTAGCCGCAACCCATGCTGAAATCGCTTTACCGCTGGACGCTCGAGAAGGCGGCAAATCCGTTGGCGGAGCGCTGGCTCGCGCTTGTGTCGTTCCTGGAATCGAGTGTGTTCCCGATCCCGCCCGACGTCATGCTGGTGCCCATGGCGCTGGCGAGGCCGCACCGTGCCTTGAGGCTGGCCGGAATTTGCACCTTTGCGTCCGTTTGCGGCGCGGCCCTGGGCTGGATCATCGGCGCCAGCTTCTTCGAGGTGATCGGTGCACCCATCGTCTCCTTCTATGGAGCCGAGGACAAATTCGCGGAAATCCAGGCTGCATTCAACGAGGAGGGCGTGGCAATCGTCCTCCTGGCCGGATTCACTCCCATTCCGTTCAAGGTGATCACGATTGCCAGCGGCATGACCGGCATGTCGATCTATTCCATGTTGGCAGCCAGTATCGTTGGACGGGGCGCCCGCTTTTTCCTGCTCGCCGGACTGCTCAAATTGTTCGGAGAACCGGTGAAGCGGCTGATCGACCGCCATTTCGGCCTGATCACCATCCTCGTCGCCTTGCTTATCGTCGCGGGCTTCGCGGCGATTCACTACCTCCTGTAGCGGAACCGCGGCCCGCCGCCGGGCTTTGCATATCCAGACAAGGAGGTTGTTCATGCTTGGGAAATTCATCGGGGCGACGATTGGCCGAAAGGTCGCACGGCAGGTCGGAACGGCTGTCGGCGGTCCTGCCGGTGCGGCGATCGGCTATGGCCTTGCCTCACGCAGGTTTCGCAAGCTTGCGCTCGGCGGTCTGGCCGTCGTGGGCGGACTGGCGGCGGTTCGCTCGCTGAAGGACGGGCCGTTGTCGAAATACATCCCCGGCGGCAAAGCCGAGGATTCGGGCGTCGGCGATCTGCCCGAGACCAACAAGGATCCGCTGCCGGCTTACGCGCCCCATAGCTGAGGGCGCGTGTCGCGCTAGGCTGTAGCGGGCGGTTCGCCGAGGGCCTTGCGGACGATGTCGCGGGCGACGCGGACGGGCCGATGCGAATCCGCATCGACGCTGCACCAAGTGCTCTCGACTTCGGCCAGTACTTCCTCGCCGCGTCTTATGATGGTCCGATAGAAGGCGCGCACGCCCTTCACCTTCTGCAGCATGACGGACGCAGTAAGCTGGTCTTCAAGAAAGGCGGCCTTGCGGTAGGTGATCTCATGCTTCAGCGCGACCCAGAGATAGCGCGCTTGCGCCGCTTCTGGAGCGATGCGCTTCCAATGGCTGATCACCGCTTCCTGCACCCAGTTCAGGTAAACGGCATTGTTCACATGACCCATATGGTCGATATGCGCTTCTTCGATATCGAGCGGGTGATCGAGTTGAAACGCGGTCATACCTGTCAATATAGGGCTATTGTCACCGATGCCAATAACAATCCGCAAGTCTCGGCGAACCCCAGACGAAGTTCGTGAGGATGCGGTGGCGGCGGCCCGGGACCTGCTTCTGAGCGACGGTCCCCAGGCCGTGACGTTGAAGGCGGTCGCCACGCGTCTGGACATGACGCATGGCAACATCACACATCATTTCGGCTCGGTGGGTGGCTTGCATGCCGCCCTGATCGGCACAATGACCAGAGAGCTGACGTCGATCGTGCGGCACCTCGCCGAGGAAATGCGCGGCGGTCGGGCCAACCCCCGTGAAATCGTCGACACGGTGTTCGATGCCTTTGGGCGCGGCGGGGCGACGCGCATGATCGCCTGGGTCGAATTGTCCGGGAAACGCGCCGACCTTGCCCCCTTCCATGCCGCGGTCGCGGATCTCGTGGAGGCGCTTACGGGCTCTGTTCCTGGCCGCCGGAAAATCGACTCCGCCCGCGTAACGCTCGCGGTGCTACTGCCCGCTCTGGGGCACGCTCTCGTCGTCAGTGACCTCGCCGAGGAGCTGGATATCCCGGAGGACGAGGTACGCGCTCAGGTTGCGACCAGCCTCGAGGCATTGCTGCGGCTCCAGACGCGTGCCCGCAGCCGCGAACGGCGCGCCACTGCGGCTAGTGAACCTCGCCTACGACATCGACGAGTTGAAGCATGAGGATCGCCCGTTCGACGGTGCGCCACTGGGCGAAGCTCCGCTCGTCGCCGCGCGATCGATGAACGTCGGCGAGGAGCGCGGCTTCCAGCACGGCTTCGTCGCCATGTTCGGCGACAAGGTCGGAAGCGGCGTCGAATGACTGGCGGTCGGTCAGGCTTTGCAGGTACACGTATCGAACTCCTTGTCCGAACGTAAAAGCAGGAACCGTGCCAAAGGAATTTCCGGGGAAATCCGTGCCTCTGGCGTCCCCGGATAGGCCGCAAACTAACCCCGAGGCCGATCCAGATGTACCAAAACGAAACAAAGGTGGCGTAACGACCGATGCAGATTGCCGGAATTCTGATTGCCCTGTGCCTGCTCGCCGGGGCGTTTACAGGTATCTTCGTGGGTCAGCCGTCGCTTGGCGCCATCGCCGGCCTCGGCGTCGGCATTCTGCTGGCGATCATCATCGCGGTGGTTCAGCGTAGCTGACGCCCGACCCAGACCACCCGCCCGATCAGGTCGATGTCCGCCGGGTCGCAGTCACCGATATCCGGATAGACCGGATTGTCGCTGGTCACACGGACCATATGGCTTGCCGGGCTGCGGGTGACCCGCTTCACGATCAGCGTCTCCTCGCTACGCATGACATAGATGCCGTCGCGCAGTCTCTCGGCCGTGTCGCCGCGGTCGACGAGAATCGGGTCTCCATCTCCCAGCGTGGGTAGCATTGAATCTCCCTGCACCCGAATGACAGACAGATCGTCGGGTTTCGAAACCCCCAGCCGACCGATCCATTCCCGACGGAATGCGAGCGCGGTTTCGGCATCCTCCCGGTCCGCCAAGGTGGCGCCCGCTCCCGCCGAAGCACCGATTCCGGCGAAATAGGGAATCAGTAGGAAATCTCTCCCCTCGGTTTCGTGTCCGGCGGCAACACTTCTCACCGAGGGCGGGGGGCCACCCAGTTCGCTTTCGCGAACGCCGAAATGACGCGCGAGGATCCGCCGATCGTCGCCGTCCAGCTTCTTTGGCACGCCGCGTTTTATAAACTGCTGAATATAGGCCGCATTTCGACCGAGCAGACGCGATACCGAAGCATAGTCGTCTGCACTGTCGCGAATCAGCTCGTCGAGTCGTCTGCGGACCGCATCGGTATCAGTCACAGGTAGCTTTCTCTGTTTCGAACTAACTAGAACAAAAAGTGAACAGATTCAATATGATCATTTTTTCCTTAGCATAATAGGAATTTATCGATCTACCCTGCAGTGTAACGCACGGAGAAGGGGCCGCGATGTCAGTTCTGGTTCGTATTGATAGGGTCATGAGGAAAACGGGAATGTCCGCGACGAGGATTGGCCGCGAAGCGGTGAACGATCCCCGGCTGGTGTTCGACCTGCGCGGGGGGCGTACCTTGCGTCCGCAGACGGAGCGCCGGGTGAATGCCTATCTGGAATCTCGGCTGGGAGGGACGCTGTGACCGGTACGGACAGGACGCTGGTTCGGTTGCTTGAACACGCCATTCTTCTCGTTGCGGGCCGGGAGCCGGAGAGGTCGACCGAAGGGCGCGGTCCGCGCGTCACTCTGCACTCGTTTCGTACCGAACCTTGGGCCAGTGCAACATTCGAAGGTCATCGCCACCAATTCATCCTTCACCTGTCGGGACCGGAGGCGGCGGCAGACCGCTTGGCGGAAAAGCTCGAGGCCGACCTGAAGGCAGAGGAATTCGAGCTGGGCGGAACCCTGGTGGCCGATATCGAACGCACCGAGACCGAGAAGATCGTCGATGGAGACGGGACGTCTGCGCTCCGCATCCATTTCGAGGCGCTGACGATCGAGGAGTAGCTTCAGCGGAAGCGGTGTTCGGCGACCACCTCATCGAGCAGCGAGAAGAACCGGGCGGCAAGAACGTCGCGCCGGTGTGCGGAGAGGAAAGCGGCGCGTGGCTTTTCCCGAACCTGTGTCGGTGCGGCGACGAGCTTCTCCACGGCGTCGATCGAGGTGGTGACGATGCCCGTACCGGTGTCCTCGACGATTGCGCCGCTCTCGCCGCCATGACCCCAGACGACGATGGGGAGACCCGCGCGGAGATAGTCGTACAGTTTGGTCGGGCGATAGCGGCCGACACGCTCGTCCGTGAACAGGATTGCAGCGTCGCTGTCCGTCAGCTGTGCCTCGAGCCCTGAGCGCGGTACCTGACCAACGCGCTCGATCATCTCCGGATAGGGAAAGGCATCTAGGGCGGCCTCCATCTCGGGAGTTTTGCGGCCGGTAAACCGAACGACAATCCGCCTTTCCAATTCTGGATCGTCCCGCCGTGCATGCGCTAGCGCTCCAAGGAATGGTCGTGGGTCGAGCATCTCCGACAGGGTTCCGAGGAAAAGGAGCCTCTTGCGCGATGTCGCCAACCTGGGAGGGCGGCCCTGCATATTGTCATGTGAGAAGTCGGCGGGGTCCCAGCCATTTGGTAGGATTCTAGCCTTCTCGCCGATCTCGTCCGCGAAGCGGAGCAGGGCGGCGTCGCGCATCCCCGCCGTGGTGAACAGCACACGGCTTGCCGCGCGCAGCGCGCGTCGCTCGAGGAGTTCGTCGAACGGCTTGCGCTTCACGAAGTCGAACGGGTTCAGCGTCCACTCGTCCCGGTAGTCTAGCACGAGCGGCACGCCGTGGGTCTTGGCGAGGTGCTGCGCGGCCACGAAAGTATTGAACGGCGGCCCGGTGGCGATGACGACGTCCGGTGCCGTTTGCGCTTGCCGTGCCCCGGTCAGCATCGCCCGCATATCGGCAATGCCGCCGTCGAGAAGGCTGTCGATCCGCCAGTGGAGGCTGAACGGGGCTGGGGTTCGCATGACCCGGATACCGGCGGGGTCGCCATCATCTCCCTCGGGGTCGCCAGCCTGGCGGACCGTGAGGATGGTTCCTGTCCAGCTGTTCTCCGCTGCGTGGCGAGCGAAGGAACCGGCGCGCAGCCCCGCCGTGCTGGGGTTCGGCGGGAAATGCGTCACCAGCAGCCAGAATGTCTTTTGCGTCGGGCGGGGGGTGGTCACGGCATAGCACCACCCGAGTTGCGGTTACGGCCGCCCAGCAACGCGCCTCGTCCGGCCGCCAGAATCTTCTTGGCGCTGCGTACGGGCTCGTAGCCGTAGCGGATGGCGGCCAGCAGGCGCCGGGCACCTTCGCGGCGATGGCCAGGTCGCTGGATCAGGGCTTCGCCGGCATCGTGCCAGGCTTTCCCGAGCGCCCGCCGCGCATCCGCTGCGTCGATGCGGGAGCCGAACCGTCGCAGGTTCTTCTGCACCATCAGCAGCGGAAGGTCGTAGTCGGCTGCCGTTGCCCGGTCCATCGCGCTTCCCGGCAGGCGGCGGTATCGGAACAGCGGCGAGGGATGGAGGTACAGCCTGCCCCCAAGGGCTAGCCGTATCCACAGGTCCCGGTCCTCCGCGATGCGTAGACTCTCGTCGAACGGGCGCGCCGGAAGTTCGGGCCGGCGCACGGCAACGCCGCTGGTCTGCAGGTAGGATGACCAGAGAAGGGCGGCCGCCGGATCGCCGAGGTCGAAGACATAGTCGTAGATGACCGGCTCAATGTTCCGCCCCTCTCCATCTTCCACCATTCCCTGGACGCCGAGAATCGTAACGTCCCGTTCGCGTTCCAGGATCTTGCGGTAGGTGGCGAGCAGAGCGGGATCCCACAGGTCGTCGGCATCTAGAAAGGCGACAATTTCTCCGCGCGCCGACGCGATCCCGTCATTCCGCGCGGCGCCGGGTCCGCCGTTTTCGGCGCGCTTCAGAAGCTGGACGGGAAAGCTTGCCCGGGCGGCTTCGCCGCGGGCGCCCTCGATACTGGCGTCCTGGCTGGCGTCGTCGACGAGAACGAGCTCGAAATCGCGATCCGTCTGCGCCGACAGCGTATCGAACAGGCCGGGCAGGTGGGGCGCGGCATTGCGCATCGGCGTAACGACCGAGAAGGTCGGCGCCGCGCCGCTCACAGCCCGGGCGCGGTTTCGCCCGCCAGCAGGCGAAGCAGGTCCCGGATCGTCGCCAGCTGGGCTTCGTCGAGGCCGCCTTCGAGCCGTACCTTGGTGGCCTGTACCGCCACCAAGTCGGTAAGCAGGCTGCGACCCTCGACAGTAAGCTGCCACGTCCCGTCGTCGACGGAAATCAGGCCTCTATCGGCGAGGCGCCGGACCGGCTCTTCGGGAAGTCCCGCCGGTATGCTGGGGGTTTCCCCATCGTCCCCCGGACGCGGCATAACCCGTCCGTAGCTGCCGCCATGATAGATGAGCGGCGCGGCGGGGCGCTGCTCGAAGTCGACGACCTCGCCAACGAAAATGGCGTGGTCGCCGCCCTCATATTCGAACGTCGCGCGGCAGCCGAAACGGGCTGCACAGTTCTCGATCAGAGGTGCGCCTTCCGGTCCATTCTCGAAGCTGAGGCCGGCGAACTTGTCTTCTCCGCGCGCCGCGAACCGGTTCGAAATCTCTTCCTGCCCGGCTGCGAGCACGTGGACCGCCCAGCTGTCGGCCGCACGGAAGGCTGCCAGGCTCGAACTTGACAGGGCCAGGCTCCACAGGACCATGGGCGGTTTCAGTGACACGGAGTTGAAGCTGTTGGCGGTCAGTCCCACGGGCGAACCGTCCGCGTCACGCGCCGTCACGATCGTCACGCCGGTGACGAAGGAGCCGAGGGCTTCTCGAAATGATCGAAGGTCGATGTTGCTCATCTGTCCGGCACGCTTCCAGTGCCTTGTCCTTTAATTCCTCGGCTGGCCGCGCCAACCCGGTGCGGCGCTATTCTGCGTCGAGCTTCCCGATATCGGCAACTTCCGCAAGGATCCGCTCGGCAAGTTCGGGCCGGCAGATCAGAAGGTCTGGCATCGCCATGTCGGGATTGTTGTAGAGGCAGGGCGAACCGTCGACACGCGAGCAGTGCAGTCCATAGGCACTGGCGACGGCAACCGGGGCTGCGCTGTCCCATTCATACTGGCCGCCGGTATGAAGATAGGCATCCGCCTCGCCGCGCACGACGGCCATTGCCTTTGCGCCCGCGGAACCCATCGGTACGAGGTCGGCGCCAAGGCGCTTTGCCACTTCCACCGCCTCTTTCGCCGGACGCGTCCGGCTGACGACCATGCGCAAGGGGTCTCCCGCAGGGGGGAGTGTTCCGGTCTGGTCCGTCCTCAGAACGAGGTCGAGCCCCGGCAGCGCAACGGCGCCGATCTCCGGACGGCCATCGATCGTCAGGGCGATGTGGACGGCCCAGTCGTTGCGCCGCTCGCCATATTCGCGCGTCCCGTCGACCGGGTCGACGATCCACACGCGCGATTTGTCCAGCCGTTCCGGCGTGTCCTTGCTTTCCTCCGACAGGATGCCGTCGTCCGGTCGCTGCTGCGCGAGCGCCTTGATGATGAACTGGTTGGCGGTCTTGTCGCCCGCGTCGCCCAGCCCCTTGCCGCTCAGCAGCGTGCTTTCCCGGACCTCCAGCAGGATACGGCCGGCGGCAGCGGCGACGCGCGCCGCCAGTTCGGCATCGGAGCGTACGATGTGCTCCTCGCTCATGGGATCAGCTTCGCCACGATCATGTCGGCGGCTTCCTCGGGACTTAGTTCGGTCGTGTCGATGCGGATGTCCGGGTCCTCGGGCGGTTCATAGGGACTGTCGATCCCGGTGAAGTTCTTCAGCTTGCCCTCGCGAGCCTTCTTGTAGAGCCCCTTTACGTCGCGCTCTTCGGCGACCTCCAGCGGCGTGTCCACGAAGACCTCGACGAACTCGCCCTCGTCCAGCATCGCGCGGACCATATCGCGCTCCGCCCGGAAGGGAGAGATGAACGCGGTCAGGACGATCAGCCCGGCGTCCGCCATCAGCTTGGCGACTTCGCCAACCCGGCGGATATTCTCGATCCGGTCGGATTCTTCGAAACCCAGATCCTTGTTGAGGCCGTGACGGATATTGTCACCGTCGAGCAGGAAGGTGTGACGGTTCATCCGCACCAGCCGCTGTTCGACCAGGTTCGCCACGGTCGACTTGCCTGCACCGGACAGTCCGGTGAACCACAGCACCTTGGGCGTCTGGTTCTTGAGAGCGGAGCGCGTCGGCTTGTCGATCGCAAGCGCCTGGCGATGAACGTTCTGCGACCGGCGCAGGGCGAAATTCAGCATGCCGGCGGCGACCGTTCCGTTCGACATCTTGTCGATCAGGATGAAGCCGCCTAGCGCGGTATTGGGGGCTGCCTCGCCGTCCGCCTTATAGGGTTCGAAGACCATGTCCCGGTCGGTATGGATTTCGGCAACGCCGATGGCGTTCAGGTCCAGCGTCTTCGCCGCCAGCCGGTCCATGCTGTTCACATTGACCTGATATTTCGGCGGCTGGACCGTAGCGGACACCGTCCGGGTGCCCAGCTTCAGCCAATAGCTGCGGCCAGGAACGAGGGCCTCCTCGGCCATCCACACCAGTGTCGCCTCGAACTGGTCGGCGGCCTGGGGCGGATCTTCGGCGGCGGCAATGACGTCGCCGCGCGAACAGTCGATCTCGTCGGAAAAGGTCAGGGTCACGGACTGGCCCGCCACAGCCTTGTCGAGATCGCCGGAGAAGGTGACGATCCGCTCTATGCGCGAAACCTTGCCCGACGGGAGAACTCGTACCTGATCGCCCGGCCGCACGGTACCGGCGGCGATCTGGCCGGAGAACCCGCGAAAGTCGAGATTGGGCCGGTTCACCCATTGGACGGCCATGCGGAACGGCTTTTCGCGCGTGTCCGCCAGGTCGACCTCGACCGTCTCCAGGTGATCGATCAGCGTCGGCCCCTCATACCAGGGCGTGGTCTGGCTCTTGGTGGCGATATTGTCGCCGGCGAGACCGGAAATGGGGATCGGCACGAAGCCTTCGATGCCGATGCTCTCGGCAAAGGCGCGGTAGTCGGCGACGATCTCGTCGAACCGCTCGCGGCTATAGTCGACCAGGTCCATCTTGTTCACGGCCAGGACGATGTTCCTGATGCCGATCAGGTGCGCCAGATAGCTGTGCCGCCGGGTCTGTACGAGCACGCCCTTGCGCGCGTCGATCAGGATCACGGCAAGATCGGCCGTGGAGGCCCCGGTCACCATGTTGCGCGTATATTGTTCGTGGCCCGGCGTGTCGGCGACGATGAATTTGCGTTTCTCGGTCGAGAAGAAGCGGTAGGCAACGTCGATCGTAATGCCCTGTTCGCGTTCGGCAGCGAGGCCGTCGACCAGCAGGGCGAAGTCGATATTCTGCCCCTGCGTGCCGACGCGCTTCGAATCCGCCTCCAGCGCCGCGAGCTGGTCCTCGAAGATCATCTTCGAATCGTAGAGAAGCCGACCGATCAGCGTCGACTTGCCGTCATCGACCGATCCGCAGGTGATGAAGCGCAGCATAGACTTGTGCTGGTGCTGCTCCAGATAGGCGTCGATGTCCTCGGCAATCAGGGCGTCGGTCTTGTACACCGGGTCTTCGGAACGCGCGGCCATCAGAAATAGCCCTCCTGCTTCTTCTTCTCCATGCTGGCATCGCCCGCTTCCTTGTCGATGGCGCGGCCCTGGCGTTCGCTGGTCGTGGTAAGCAGCATTTCCTGAATGACTTCGGTCAGCGTCGAGGCCTCGCTCTCCACGGCGCCGGTCAGCGGATAGCAGCCGAGGGTCCGGAACCGGACCGACCGCATCTGCGGCTCTTCGCCTTCCTTGAGGGGAAAGCGATCGTCGTCGACCATGATCAGCAAGCCGTCGCGCTCCACGACAGGGCGCTTCTCGGCAAAATAGAGCGGCACGATCTCGATATTTTCGAGATGGATATATTGCCAGATGTCGAGCTCGGTCCAGTTCGACAGCGGGAACGCACGGATGGTTTCGCCGCGTGCCTTGCGCGTATTGTACAGGTTCCAGAGTTCGGGCCGCTGCGCCTTCGGGTCCCAGCGGTGGGTTGCCGTGCGAAACGAGAAGATGCGCTCCTTCGCCCGGCTTTTTTCCTCATCGCGCCGAGCGCCGCCGAAGGCGACGTCGAAGCCATATTTGTCGATCGCCTGCTTCAGCCCCTCCGTTTTCCACATATCGGTGTGAAGCGCGCCATGATCGAACGGGTTGATGCCGCGTTCCTTGGCCTCGGGGTTCTGGTGGACGATCAGGTCCATGCCGGCGTCCTCGGCGGCCTTTTCACGCAGTTCGTACATGGCCTGGAATTTCCAGGTCGTATCAACATGCATCAGCGGAAAGGGCGGCGGGGACGGGTAGAAAGCCTTTTTGGCAAGGTGCAGCATCACCGCCGAATCCTTGCCCACCGAATAGAGCATCACGGGCTTGTCCGCCTCGGCGGCGACTTCCCGCATGATATGTATGCTTTCGGCTTCCAGGCGCTCGAGATGGGTGAGCTTGTCTGATCCTGCGGACGGGAGGGTCACGGCAACTCCGGAACTGGACTGAAATTCAGCCCGACTATTTCCGGGCAAGTCCGTCCCGCCTATTCAAACGGAGCGCCCCCGCCAAGGGATGCCTGACTTTCACCAGGCAACGATTTATTGCCGGGGTCTAACCCTGTCTTGCCCGTGCGGCGTATGGGGCTGGGCTACAAGCCGCCCGAGACGGCCAGCCGCGGAACCCGGTCCGCAAACTCGTCGAAAATGGAAAAGCTCTGATCGTTCGGTTCGCAGCCGGCAAAGCGGATGGACGCGCCCAGCTGCTCCAGGCAGGCCTCGATGTCCGGATCGTCTTCGGCGCCGATCAGCTCTTCGATGTCGGCGATGTGACAGTCCTCAGCACATAATATGGCGCGGGCAGCCTGATTCCACAGCGCAGCCGGGTCGGTCACGGTCATGTTGAGGCTGAATTGGACTGACGCGGTCATACTGGCTCCGACTGGTCGGCGGTACGTCTCCGTTGAAGCGCATGGAGACGCGGTAAGAAAGAGAGGGGAACCCCTCAGTGGAAACTACTTAGCGACACCGGGTTACCTGGCTGGTGCCATCATCAATGTGCGGCCAGTTCCCGTCCGGAATACTGATCGAGACTGTCGTAGCTGCGGGCGCGGACATGCGCGCAGACGAGATTTAGTTCGGCGAACAGCTGATCCCAGAACGTGCTGCGTATCTCCAGGATAAGGCCGCTTTCCTGGGTGATACGGATGGCAGGAACAGGCTCCCTGACGGACTGGTAAACGGCGGCATAGGCGCCGACCGTATGCTCTTCGGGGACGGACCGTGGACTGGTCAGCCTAGTGGCCATGATGAAGCCGGCGAGAAGCTCCGCATTGTAGAGGTCGAAGAACATGGACGTCGAGGTGGCGACGTCTTCCAATTCGATTTGCAGGTCTCCGGCACCGCCGTAGATCCTGGTACGGAATTTCGACCCCAGCGAATCCGTAAGTTGGCGGCGTCTCACCTGCATCTCGCGTGCATTTCCTTAGCTGCGAACGGCCCCGGGCGACTTCGGAAAAGGGGGGCCGGAACGCTTTGGGAACGTTCCGGCCCAACAGAGAGGCTTGGAAGGGGACCAGATACGCGGCCCCCGACCAAAGCTTAACGGAACAGCGACAGAACCGTCTGCGGCGCCTGGTTGGCGATCGACAGAGCCTGAACACCGAGCTGCTGCTTCGTCTGAAGCGCCTGAAGCTTGGCCGATTCCTTCGCAAGATCGGCGTCCACGAGGTTACCGATACCCGCCTCGATCACGTCGGACAGCTTGCTGGTGAACTCGGACTGGGCGTCGATCTGACGCGAAGCCGAACCCAGCGTGCTGAGCGAGTCGTTGAGGTTGGTCTGCGTGGTCTCCAGCGTGTCGATCATCGCCTGGGCGGTCGCCTGCGTGGCGATCTCGTCCGTAGCGCCGACCGTCACAACGGTGCCGCCGAGGTCCAGACCCTGGTTCGCAACGGTGAGCGAATCCGGATCCCAGGTACCGCCGGCAGTGCCGTCCTGCAGCGACTGCAGAGCCGTCACAGAGCCGCCCGAAGCCTTCAGCAGGTTCGTGCCGTTGAACTCGGAAGAGTCGACGATGGTCGTGATCTGATCGCGGAGGGCCTTGAAGTCCTCGTTGATGGCATCACGGCTCGCCTGGTCGATGCCAGCGTCGGCCGACTGGTAGGCCAGCGACTTCATCTGGTTGACCACGTCCGAGATCTGCTCGGCACCCGCAACCGCCACGTCGGTCACGCTCTTGGCGCGGCTCAGCGACGAGCTGACGGACTGAAGGCCACCCAGGTCGCCGCGAAGCGTCTGGGCGATGGTGAAGGACGCGGAATCGTCCTTCGTCGAGCTGACGGACAGACCCGTGTTGATACGGGACTGCGTCGTGGAAAGACCCTGATTGGTTGCCTTCAGGGCCTGGAGCGCCGCCATGGCGCCGACATTGGTATTCACGGAAAGCATAATGACATCCTTCTTGGATCAGCGGCCGATTCTGCGGCCCGGCCAGAGATCGCTGGCCTCGACGACCGGCGGAATTCCGATCGCTCGACCATCATGGGAAGGGGGTGGGGGCGCGGTGGGGCTTTGCGTGAACTTTTTTTGCATTTCCGGGCATTAGGGAAAAATTTTCCGCCCTCCTGCCGAGTGGGAGGAAGTTTTTTCCGGGTCCGGCCAGCCGCTGCTGAAGCCGCTTTCCTATGAGAGGGAAGACCGCGGCCCCAGTCCGCCAAGACCGGAGACCAAAGGCAGCTCATGCCCGATCAGATTCATCCTCACCAATTGCCCTCCGCCCTCGACCTTGCGGCGGATGACATCCGCCTGCTGTCGCTCGACTGCTTCGACACGCTGATCTGGCGCAACGTTCACAAGCCTGCAGACCTGTTTTGCGACCTGTCCGCGAATGGGGTCACCCGTCAGCAGCGTATGTGGGCGGAAAGCTCGGCGCGTGTTCGCGCTACTCTTCGGGATCGCCGCAACGAGGCGACGATCGAAGAAATCTACCAGGCGCTGATGCCGCAGGCCGGCGACGAGCTGCGAAAGTATCATCTCGACGCGGAACTGCGAGCCGAGGCCGAGGCCTGTTATGCTTTCGCTCCGACCGTCAGGCTGATGCAGGCCGCGAAGGCAAAGGGCCTCGACATTGCCATCGTCAGCGATACCTACCTGAACGAAGAGCAGCTGCGGGCGCTGATCGAGGCCGCGGCGGGGTCCGAAGTGCTCGACCTGATCGACCATGTTTTCTGTTCGTCGGTCTTCGGCGTCAGCAAGACCGAAACGCTGTTTCGTCACGTTCTTGACGCTACCGGTGCAAACCCCGGCGAAATCCTGCACATCGGCGACAATTCGAAGGCGGACCTCGAGGGGGCCCGGCGCTACGGAATACCCGCGCTCCACCTCCTCCAGTTCGATACGGACGCACAGACCCAGCTTCGCCTCGAGGCGGCCGTCGGCAGCATGATCGAGCCGACCGGACGTGCCGATGCCGCGAGCGCGCAGCCGCACCGCGCCGCACTTGCAGCGGCCCTGCCTGGCATGCAGGATTCGGCCACGAAGCTGGGCTTTTCGGTTCTCGGTCCGGCTCTTCATGGCTTTGCCGAGTGGGTCGATGCCGAGGCCCGCGCTGCGCGTGCAAGCAGCGAGAAGCGCACGCATATTCTGTTCATGATGCGCGACGGTCACCTGCCACAGCGAGTGTTCGATGCCCTGCCCGGCGATGCGCAGCCTTCGACCGCGCTCGAGATCAGCCGGTTCACGGGCATTGCGTCCTCGCTGACGACGCGGGCAGCGATCACCTCATATGTCGAAGGTGAGATTCTCGGCTCCGCGCTTGAAGCCATTGGAAAGCAGCTTCTCTTGAAGCCGGGTGAAGTCAAAGCGGTTCTCAACAAGCTTCCGGCGGACCCGGTCAAGGCGAGGCGCGCCTTTGCCGCCGAAGTAACGGCGCAGCGGAACGTCCAAAAGATCATTCGCCGCGCGGAGGCGTTTGCCGACAGGCTGACCGCCTATGTCCGCAAGACCGTCAATCCAGCCCCGGGCGACACGCTGATGCTGGTCGACCTTGGCTATCACGGTACCGTTCAGGACCATGTCGAACGCCTGCTCGCGGAGCGCTTCGAGGTGAACGTCACCGGACGCTATCTGCTGCTGCGCGAGCATACGCTCAGCGGCTGCGACAAGAAGGGTTTCCTTGGGCCCGACAATTACGGGGCCGACACGCTGGAAGCGCTGGCGGGCAATGTCGCCGTCCTCGAACAGCTGTGCACCGTCGCGTGCGGATCGGTCGTCGACTATGAGGAAGACGGCACGCCGGTGCGCGGCGGAAGCAGCATCAAGTCGAGGCAGAGCGCGGTGCGCGACCGCGTCCAGCAGGGCTGTGTGCATTATGCCGAGATTTGCGACGGCTCGCTGGTCCAGCGGCCCCTGTGCGACGGCCCGGACAATCGCCGCCGCGCTGCCGCAGCCGCGCTGGGGCGCTTTATGTTCCTGCCGCAGCCGGCAGAACTCGCCGTGCTCAGCGACTTCGAGCATGACGTCAATCTCGGCACCGAGGACATGGTCGCATTGTTCGACCCGGCGGTGGCCGATGAGGGCCTGAGGCGTCGCGGCATGTTCTATCTGAAAAATGCCGACCGCATGTATCTGCCGGCGGAGCTTCGCGGGCACGGCCTGCCGCTCAGCCTGTCGCTTCTCGCGCAGCGCCGCTTCGGCCTCGATCTCCGCTTCGCCGACTTCTGCGACGGCGCCATCGACCTTCCGGTGTTTGTTGCGGACGGCACGAACGTCTGGAACGAGCTGGTGCGCGCGACGCCCACCCATGACGGCTATTATACCGCGGCGATTCCAGTCGGTACCGGGCAGTTCTCGATCGGGCTGCATTTCGGCAAGCTGTACGACTGGGTTCAGGTCGACAGCGTTCAGTTCATCGGTGCCGGTGATTTCCTGAAGGCAGCGGCACCCAGCCAGGACGCCATGCCGACGCTAGAGGGCATGCAGCAAATCGCGCCGCATCTGATGCACTGTCAGTCCGAAACCGCATTCATGATGGTCCCGCCGCCCCCGGCCGAGGGCAATCGCAATATGATGCTTACGGTAACCTTCCGTCCCATTGCGGAGCGCCAGATTGCCGAGCCTTCGGTCGCTCCAGACCGCTCTGCCAGACTCGAAAGGGTAGCCTGATGGCCAATCTTCTCATTCACTCCATGTCCGAATTTTCGGACATCATCATCGACTGCCTGACGCTTGCCGACGCCCGGAACATCGTCGAGATCGGCGCGGAGTTCGGCGGCATGTCGCAGGTCCTTGCCGACTTTGCGGGCAAGCAGGGCGGACGTCTGACCAGCATTGACCCGGCACCGAAGGCCCAGTTCCTGTCTTGGGTGGGCACCTCGCCGCACGTGACCCATGTCAATGGCCTCAGCCTCGATGTGCTTCCCGAGCAAAAGGATGCGGACGCGTGGGTCATCGACGGTGATCACAATTACTACACCGTCTTTCACGAGCTGAAGGGCATCGATGCGCTATGCCGCAGGGACGACCGCCCCTTCCTCGCGTTTCTGCATGACGTGTCCTGGCCGTCTGCACGCCGCGACATGTACTATGCGCCGGAACAGATACCGGCCGAGTGGCGCCATGAATACGACTATGAGGGGGGCGCCGTGCTCGATACCAACGCGCTCATTCCGGGTCGGGGTTTCCGCGGCTGCGGCAGCTTTGCCTTCGCCAGACAGCATGGTGGACCGCGCAACGGCGTGCTGACGGCGGTCGAGGACGCCATCGTTCACCTGCGCGAAACCGAAGGGCGCGATCTCGTCTTTGCGCATGTCCCTGCCGTGTTCGGTCTTGGCATTCTGTTCGACACGGCGGCGCCGTGGGCCGAGGCGGTGGCGCAGCGCGTGCTGCCGCTGCACCAGAACCAGCTACTTGCGACGCTGGAGGAAAACCGGCTGCGTAATTACCTGCAGGTCATCGATTTTCAGGACGATATGGCCGCAAGGGCGGCATAGCTTTCCGGTCCTCACCCTGGAAGCAGCAAGGCCGGTCGGGCGTCGTAGCCCGGCCGGCCTTTCCTTTTTGCGCAGGCCGAATCCGCATCTCCCCGCCCGCCCCCCTGAGCGAGCGGGCGCTAGCCCCTGGACGGCGAGCGCTCCGGCACCAGGCACCGAGGCGTCGTCGGTGGTAAGGCGCGCGAAGGGTGAGCGTCCACCTCCAACGAAAAGGGGCGCAGCCTCCCCCCGGGGAAGCCGCGCCCCGGGAGCACGGTGGTTCGGATCGTTGCGTCTCAGAAGGGGAAAAGCGCGTCGTAGATCTGCTGGCCCCAGCGCGCCTGCTGGGCGTCTGTCAGCTGGCCGCGGCCGCCGTAGATGATGCGTGCCTCGGCGATCTGACTGTGCAGGATCGAATTGTCGCGGCCAATGTCCTGCGGCCGGACGATCCCCGTGACGATCAGTTCGCGAAGCTCGAAGTTTACGCGCACTTCCTGGCGGCCGCGAATGGCGAGCGCGCCGTTCGGCAGCACGTCGGTGACGATGGCTGCCATCGTCATGTCGATCGATTCCGACCGGACCGTATTGCCGCCGCCGTTGAAGGTGGAGGAAGAGCTCGTCTCGGCAAGGTTCGTCGGGTCGATGCTGTCTGGGAGCAGGTCCGTCAGCCCCAGGAGAGACGCGACGCTTGCGCTCTCGCCGCCGCCGCGGGTGCGCGACGTCGTATTGCCCAGCTGCGCGCTGTCCTGGATATTGATGCGGATGGTCAGGATGTCGCCGATCTCTGACGCACGCTGGTCGCGGAACAGCGCGCCCGCACCTGTCCGGAACAGCGACGCGCTATGTTCGGCGGGCTGCCGGGTCTGGCGCGTGATCCGGTCGGCGAGCTGCTGCGACGCGATGGAGGGCTGTGCCGGCTGCGTCGGCAGCGGCTCGATCTCCGTCGTTTCGGGCGGTACGCCGATACGGTTGAGCTGACCGCCGCAGCCCGACAGGGTGACCGCCAGCAGGGAGGCGGCAAGTAGATGACGTGACATTCGTGTCTCCGATCAGACGTCAGTGGAGCGGCACGACGACCGCGCCGTTTGGCGCGACGATGCCCTCGAGCGTGCGGCTGTTCGCCGTGACGACCCGCACGCGCTCGCCCTCGGCTCCCGAGCCGAGAGCTTCGCCCCGCGATGTGATGGTCAGCGTGCCGCTGCGCACTTCGATCGACACGGGATCTCCGCGCCGGACGAGTTGCGGCTGGATCAGGTCGCTGCGCCGGACGATGCGTCCGGCGGCGAGGTTGCGGCGCGCCTCCAGGCCGTCCGCATCCTCGGGCCTCACGGCCCCGCGGGCACGGTTCGGCGCCAGTTCGGCGATCTCGAACAGGTCTGCGGAGAGGACGTCGCCGCGGTCGACAGGAACGGCAAGGACCGAAACGGCCTCCACGTCCCGGTCGGCGGCGAGGCCAGGCGGGCCGACGAAGATCATCGCGGCGCCGGCGGTGATGAAGGCGATGCGCTTCATCATCGGATCTGGCTCGTCGTGGCGAGCATTTCGTCCGCCGTCTTCACGACGCGGCTGTTCATCTCATAGGCGCGCTGCGCGGAAATGAGTGCTGTGATCTCGGACACCGGGTTCACGTTGGATGTCTCGACAAAGCCCTGCTCCAGCGTGCCGAAGCTGGGTTCGCCGGGAACCGCGATGGTCGGCTGGCCCGAAGCGGCCGTTTCCAGCAGCAGGTTTCCACCCATGGCTTCCAGGCCGGCTTCGTTGACGAAGGTGGCGAGCTCGATCTGGCCGATGGTCTGCGGCTGCGGGTCGCCGGCCAGCGTGACCTGAACTTCGCCGGTCTTGGCAATGGTGACGCCGATCGCTTCCTGCGGAACGACGATGCCCGGCTCGACGGCATAACCGTCAGCGGTGACCAGCTCGCCCTGGTCGGACAGCTGGAACGACCCGTCGCGGGTATAGGCAAGATCGCCCGAGGGCAGGGTAACCTGGAAATAACCACGGCCCTGGATGGCGACGTCATAAGGATTCGCCGTGGCGGTCAAGGCGCCCTGTTCGTTGATGCGGTAGATGCCGCCCGTTTTCACGCCGGAGCCGATCTGGATGCCGGTCGGGACCATGGTCTCGGTGCCGCCCGCTGCCGTGCCGGGGCGGCTCACCTGCTGGTAGAGAAGGTCCTGGAATTCCGCCCGCTGCCGCTTGAAGGCATTGGTGTTCATGTTCGCGATGTTGTTCGAAATGACATCGACGTTGGTCTGCTGCGCCAGCATGCCGGTCGCTGCAATGGAAAGAGTGCGCATGACTATTCGCCTTTCTTCAGAAGTCAGTTGATCCGGCCGAGCCGGTCGATGGCGCGCTTGCGCATGTCGGACAGGTCGTCCGCGATCCGCTTGCTGGTTTGGTAGGCGCGCATGATTTCGATCATGTCGGTGGTTTCGACGATGGCCTGGACGTTCGATCCTTCGATGCCGCCGGAGCGGATCTTGGTATCGGCGGCGGCCAGTTCCTCGCCTTCCGGCCCGGTCCAGATGCCGTCGCCGCGCTGGGCGAGAACGCCGTCATTCTCGAAGGCGGTAACGGCGATGCGGCCGAGCGGCCCGTCCGGGCCCATGACCGTGCCGTCCTCTACGACGGAAAGCTGGCCGGCTGCATTCTCCGGCACGGCAATGGGGGCACCGCCTTCGCCCAGGAGCACCGCGCCGTTCGCGGTGCCGAGGTCACCCGATTCAAGAACGCGCAGGAAGCCCGCGCGCGTATAGCCGGTCTCCCCGTTTTCCAGCTCGACCGCGAAATAGCCCGGACCGTCGATCATCAGGTCGAGCGAGTTGCCCGTGGCCTGGAACGCGCCTGCGCTTGTGTCATGAACGGTGCCGTAGTCGAGAACGTAGGACGTCTCGTTCTCCGGCGCGCGCGCATTTTCGCCTTCCATCAGATATTCGTGAAAGACCGGAGTTTCGCGCTTGAAACCCGCGGTATTCACGTTCGCCATATTGTTGGCGGCCACGTCCATACGGCGCCGAAGCGCCTGTTCGTGGCTCAGCAATACATAAGAAGAGACGTCCATTTCGTGCGTTCCGACGTGGTTTCAAAAAAGCCGTACCCCCCGGCACAATTTGCCGGGTGCCCTTCTATGATAGGAAAAACTGGCAGGGACGTTCGGCACGGACGCCGCTTTTCTCCCCCGCCGGTAAGACGCCGCATGATGGGACGGGTGACGCACAGTGAGCGATGTAGAGAAAACGGACGCCGAGGACGCAGCACCGGCCGAAACGGGCGGTAAGAAAAAGAAGCTCATCCTGATAGGCGGCGCTGCCGCCGTCCTGCTGCTTGGCGGGGGCGGGGGCGCCTTCATGTTCATGGGCGGAGACGACGCTGCGGCCGAGGAAGCCGAAGTCGCCGAAGTCGACGAGGCCGCCGATGCGGAGGCGGACGAAACTGCCGAAGCCACGGTCTTTGTCGATGTGCCGCCGATGGTCGTCAACCTGCGCTCCGCCGACGGCCAGGCCCGCTTCCTGAAGGTTCATTTCGTGCTGGTGCCCACCGGCGCCGAACATGTGCCTGAACTGGAACAGCAGATCCCGCTTTTGCTCGACTCCTATCAGCCCTTCCTGCGCGAACTGCGCCCCGAGGATCTCTCCGGCGCCGCGGCGGTCTACCGCATCAAGGAAGAGATGCTCGTACGGGCGCTCGACACGCTCGGCCACGGCAAGGTTCGCGACATTCTCATTCAGGATCTGGTGCAGCAGTGACCATGGCCGACGATTTCGACGATTTCGACCTGCCCGAGCCGCCCATGCCGGCGGACGGCGACGCCGCGGGCGCGCTCGACCAGGCTGGCATCGACGCCCTGTTCGGCGAGGTGGGGCAGAAGGAAACGCGCCGCACCGGCGTCCGGGCGGTCATCGAGACCAATGTGGTCAACCACGACCGCCTGCCGATGCTCGAGGTGATCTTCGATCGCACGGTGCGCACCTTCGCAACCAGCATGCGCAACTTCACGACCGATGCCATCGAGGTTAGCCTGGAGGGCGTCGATACGGTCCGCTTCGGCGACTATATGAACCATATCGCCCTGCCGGCGATGATCGGCGTTTTCCGAGTCAGCGAATGGGGCAGCGTCGGCCTGATCACCGTCGATGCGCCGATGATCTATGCCGTTGTGGATGCGCTTCTCGGCGGACGCCGGGGCAGCGGCGGCACCATGATCGACGGCCGCGGTTTCACCACGATTGAAACGCGCCTGGTCTCGCGCATGATCGAAGTCATTCTCTCCGACATCAGTCAGGCCTTTTCCTCGATTGCTCCGGCGGAGATGAAGCTTGAGCGGGTCGAGACGAGCCCGCGCTTTGCCGCCATCGCGGGCCCCACCAATGTCTGCGCCGCGGCGAGTTTTCGCGTCGACATGGAGGGACGCGGCGGACGATTCTCGATCCTGTTGCCCTACGCCACGCTGGAACCGGTTCGCGACCAACTGCTCGACGGTTTCATGGGAGAGGCCGAGGGCGGCCTCAACATCTGGGAAACGCATATGGAGGAAGAGATCCGGCGCACGAACGTGGAGCTGGATGTCGTCCTCGGCGAGACGGAGATGCGCCTCGCCGACATTAGAGCGCTGTCCGTGGGGCAGGCAATCCGGCTGTCTTCCGGTCCGGAAGATCCGATGGCCATGCAATGCGGAGGAATTGATCTAGCGCCGGTTCAGATTGGCCGGCTTCGTCAGAATGTGGCCGTTCGGCTGCTCAAGGGGATTTCGGAGACGTCGTCATGATCGGACTTGCTACTTTCACCAGCGTGCTCACCATTCTCTTCTGTACTGCCGTGCTTGTGCAGGCGGTCCGTCTCGACAGGCGCCTGAAGCTCATTCAATCGGCGGAGAACGGGAAAATGGTGCAGGCCCTCGACGAGGCTGCCCGGCGGGCCGAGGCGGCAACCGAAGCTCTCCGCGACCTTCTGCGCAACGAAGGCGCCCGCCTGCAGGGCGACATCGGCCGCGGCAAGGACATGGCCGACGAACTGACCGTGATGGTCGGGCTGGCCGACGCCGCCGCCGATCGGATTCTGTCGTCCATGCCGCGCGAAGCCACGGGTACAGCTCCTGCGAACGACGCCGCCGAGGCTGAGGTCGCCGCAGTCGCCGCGCAATGAAACAGGTCATCGACAGACTGTCCGGCCTGCGGCGCTACGTGCCGTCGAAGCGGATCACGTTCCTGCCGCTGATGGCGGCGGCGGCGGCCACCACGGCGCTGACACACGCGCTGGCGGTTGGTGCTGCGGAAACGAAACCGGCGGAGATCGAGGCGGAAGCAAGCAGCGTCGCGGAGAACCGCATGAGCGCCGCCATTCGCGGAGACCTTGAAAAGCGGGACGTGGATGCGGCCCAGCAGGCCCGGGCGCTGAAGCTTCGCGAGCGAAGCCTTGCGGCTGCGGAAAAGCGTATCTCGGACGCAGCGGCGACGGAGGAGCAGGCTGAAGAGCCCGCGGCGGAAGAGGATCCGCAGGCGGCGCAATATGATAGCTTGGCGCGCATCTATCAGACCATGAAGCCAAAGAAGGCGGCGGCCGTGTTCGAGCAGCTCGACCTGACGGTTCAGGTCGAGGTGTCCCGCCGCATGCGGGAACGTTCGGTCGCCCTGGTTATCGCGAATATGGGTCCGAAGCAGGCCGCGGCGCTAACGATGGCGCTGGCTCAGCCGGCCGGCGTGCCGGCGGCGTCCGGTACTGCGAAGGGGAAGGGCTAAAGCCCCGTAAGAAGTAATGGTTTGATTGCGGTCCGGCTTCCGCCGGTCCGCAATCGCTGTGCCACCCCCCGCAGGGGCGGCAAGCGATGACGAGCCTTGTTATTGGGGGCGGGCGGATAGCTCGATCACGCGCACGTGCGCGCCGGGCGCTTCGGCCTGCAGGCGCTCGTCGAGATGAGCGGCAAGCAGGCTCGCGTCGACCGGGGCGAATACCATGGCGTGAAGACGTGCGAAGTCGGCGACGCCTGCAAGCAGCAGCTCGCGCAGCATCGGCATGCGCCCGGTCAGTTTTGCCGCCAGCTGCGTGTCGGATGTCTCTACGGCGAGTGTGACTTGCAGGTTGCCGGTGGTTCGCGCTCCGTCGACGATAGGCGCGGATAGCGGCGCGAGCATGACGAAATGCGCTTCTCCCGGCGTTTCTTCACCGCCGGCAGCGGTTGCCGGGACCGAGGAAAGCATGCCGATCGACAAGGCCAGGAGCGGTGCCGTCAGCCTAGCCGCGAGGCGGGTTGCCTTGGTCGCCAATGCGAACTCCTCTCTCCAGAGTGCAGGGCCAAATTGCAGGTCGAAAGTCGGCCCCCGCGCCTCCAAAGGCGCGGCCTGTCACTACAATGATAGAAAGAAATCGAGGGACAATCGTGAGCTTCGACCAGAAACCGGCGCGGGTGCGCGTCTATTCTTCCGGCGTTCCTGCGGCGAACCAGGGCGACTCTACCGCCGTGGCCGTCGCCGGTGAGCCCGCGGCGCCTGCTGCCGGGAAGAAGGGATTCGGTCTTCTCGGCGCTGCCCTGTTCCTGGCCGGCTCCGGGTTGGGCGGTGCCGCCTTCGTCTACCTCGTTCATATGGGACTGCTGCCATGAAGGCCGCGATGCTCGCATCCCTGCTGCTGGCGGCGGCTTCGGTGTCCGCAGGGCCGGCAACCGACGGACTGCCCGAAGCGCGCCGTCCCGGGTTCGCCGCCAGGTTGGCCGAGCGGCCGCTGCCGCATTTCGCGCTTCCCGGGGCTCCTGCGCTAAACGATACCTTGCTGGCGATCGCGGCGGGGTCAGCCGACGACCGGCAGCTATTGCGATGGGATCATGCGCTCAACCTGCTAGCCCATAACCGCGCCGCGGATGCGAGCGGCGTGCTCCAGGTCATGCTCGATGACGACCCTGACCTGGCACTGGTCGCGAATTACCAGTTCGCGCTCGGCGCGGCCTATGCCTCGATGTACCGGGGGGAAGCGGCGCTGATGGCCCTGTCGGACCCGGTGCTGGCGGCGGAGCCGCGCGCGTGCCTATGGCGGATGCGGGCCTTCATGCTCCTCGGCATGCCCGCCGACGCGGAAGGTGAATGGGCTTGCGGCCGCGCGGGGCTGAAGGAACTGGAAGACGAGCGCCGCCGCGACTTTCGCTATGACTATGCCGCGGCCCTGCTTGCGGTCGGAAAGGCCGAGGAGGCCGTTACGGCTCTCGCTTCGTTTCCCGAGGACGATGCGGGCGCGAATCTCCTTCGCGGCAAGGCCCTCGTCGATCTGGGACAGCCGCAGGAGGCGCGGCACCTGTTTGCGCGGGTGGACCTGTCCGGTTCGCCGGAAGAGCGCGCGGATGCACAGTTTTCCACCATCGCCCTGACCAAGGCCGTCAATGGATCGCTCACGGAAGAGCAGGAGCGGCAGCTGGACCGGCTCTCGCTGTCCTGGCGCGGCGGCGATCTCGAACGCCGATTGCTGCGCTTCGAATTGCAGGAGGCGGGCGACGACGACGAGCGGGCGCTTGCGGCCGGCGCGGCTCTCCTTCGCTATCATCCTCCCGGTCCGCATGCCCGCGAGCTTGGAGAGGAACTGGCGTCCCGGCTGGAGCGCCGGCTGGAGGACGAGCGCGTACCGCTCGACCGCCTTGGCGGGCTGTTCTGGGAATATCGCGACCTGCTCCCAGGCGGTCTGGACGGAGACCGGCTCGTCGGGACGCTGGCCGATCGCTTCCGCGAAGCGGGCCTCTACGAGCGCGCGGCGGAACTGCTGGACTACCGCCTGCGGGTGCGCGCCCGCGACCTTGCGAAAGGTCCGCTCTCGATCGAGGTGGCGCGCCTGTTCCTACTGGCAGGGCAGCCGCAGCGCGCCGTCGACGCGCTGCAGGCGTCCGACGATGTGCGCTTTACCGATCAGATGCGATGGGACCGTCAGAAGCTCGAAGCGGTCGCGGTTTACAATCTCAGCCGCCCGAAAGAGGCGCTTGCCATTCTTCAGGACGTTCCCGGTTCGGACGACCTTGCGGCCGCCATGCACTGGGAAAGCGGCAACTGGACCGCCTTCACCGCAGCGAACCGGCACAGTCTGGCTGGCGCGGGAAATGCCGAGGTGCGTAAGGTGGCTGTGCTGAAACATGCCGTCGCCCTTGCCATGACCGGCGACAGGGCGGCGCTCGCGGCCCTAGACAGGGATCATGGCCGCGTGCTCGACGGCGACCCTCTCGAAGCGCTTTTCGATGTCCTCGTCACCGGCAGTCCGCCGTCGCGTTCGGACGTGTTCGCGGAGGCTCTCGCCGCGCTTCCGCGAAGCGCGAACGAACATGAATTTGCGAAGCTGATCCGCTCGCGGCGCGACGAGGCAGCCCGCGAGGGCTAGCGCTTCGGCCGGGTCAGGATGGCGCGAACCACGCGCCGACAACCGCGCTCAGCAGATCGGGATCCAGTTCGTCGAGTGCCACGCTGACGTCGGGCCGCTTGCTTCGGCCGACGAGGCCGCCATCGCTGTCCACCATCACGGCCAGGACCCGGCAAGCCTTGCCGAGGTTCTGGATGCAGAGCCCGCCAGGCTGGGGAAAGCGGCTGCGGTCTGCGATAAGAACTGCGGTTGCGGGCATCCCCATTCCCAGAACGGGCCTGCAGATGCGTAGGGCGAACAGATTGTCCGGCGATATGAGGACCGGCACTTCTTCTCCGGTCGGCCGCGGGTCTATCAGCCCGTCTGGAAGAGGAAATCCAAGCACGGGAAGATGTTCGCCGATATGCGGAGCTGAGGCTCCCAACGCTGCGTTCGGCCGTGACGGGCTTTCCTCCGTCAGGTGTCCGGCGGCCGTTTCGCGGAGCATGACCGCATGTTCCTTCGCCGCGCTCTCCCGGTCCTGGGCGGTCGGCAAGTGCGCAAGGAACGGGGTCAACAGGCCCGCTTCGAACTGCTCGGTCACGAAAGCTTTCAGGTCGCTCGCTTCCGAAACGCCCAGAAAGGCGCAGACTCGCTGCAGCATTTCCGGATTCCACTTCGAAAAGGGCCGCTGGGCATGTTCAACGCGGGACAAAGTGACCGGCGCCAGGTCGAACCGTTCATGTATCTTCGAAATCGTGAGTTCGGGATCGTTCGCGCGCCGCCGGCGGGCCGCGGCGGCCAGAAGAAGCGTGAACTTCTCCTCTTTTTCGTCGAAAGGCTGCTCGATCAGCGATCCGCACCAGTCGTCCATGTCGAAGGAGTCGTCGAAGCGACAGATCAGATCGTCGACACTTACGCCGAGAGTGGCCGCGATTCTTGCGAATTCTTCCGGCCTGGGAAAGACTTCTCCCCGCTCAAGTTTTGACAGGCGAATATAGGAGAGTTCAGGTATTTTTCGCGCGAATGTCAGCAGCGTATCGAATCCGCGCGTCTGCCTGATATGTCTGATCCGGTTGGGAAAAATAAAGTGTCGATAGGGATCGCACGCGTCGCCTAATATCGACTGACTAGATTCCGAATTCTCGCTCGCCACGCCATTCTCCACCCCCTCCTATATTCAAGTTAGTGGATAGAGCTTTCGTCGAAATTATTCAATATGCGAAATGAACTCGTATTGGGTACTTCGCCTAGGCAAGCAAAACTCAGCTGTCCGCTGTCCCAGTGATGGCGCCAGCTTGGTGACGTCGGATCCGGTTCCGCCGGACAGACGCACAGCGTATGCCCATCGCACAGCAACCCGATGCGGTTCGGACCGGCTCCTGCCGGCCAGCGGCGCAGCAGGTTGCCGATAAGGTCCCTGCCGATCGACTGGATCGTCAGCAGGCTGCGTGCCGCCGCGGCATTCAGTGGCAGGCGGGCGTCGGCAAGGTCGATCCATTCAGGCGTTTCGGAGGAACTGAAGACATAACAGATCACCGATCCGGCATCGTCTCCGACGGCTGTCAGGAATCGCCCGCCCACCGTCCGAAGCACCTGCTGCGCTGCGGCAATGAAGCGCTCCGCCTCAAGCAGGGAGCCTTCGTCCGCCGGAAGCTTCTCGATGATGGCCGGACTCCTGCCTGTCGTGCGAGCGATGGCGTTGCTGTGATCTGTTGTTCTCATACCCCATCATAGGCGGATCGGGCCATGGCGGGACGAAAACGGGCCGGGTTTTCTGGCCTAGCCCCGAACGATGCGCACACCTGTCTGCGACGGAAGGGGCGGCGTGCCCGATCCGTGGCCCGCGTCCGCCACGTCGTCCGTTTCGCTGGGAATCGTGACTTCGGCATAGGCGAGGTGCGGCGCGTCGGGGTTCGGCAGCAGGCTGCCGGTCGAACCCTTCGGCAGGGCGCGGCGGGCGGGCTTCTTCGGCGGCACCCAGTTGCGGAAGCCATCGCTGGACGCTTCGGCTTCGAGGAAGGCCACCGCATCGCGGACGATGCGGCGCACGCGGTCTTTGCTTTCGCCCGTATTCTCGCAGACGTCGTTCAGAGCGTCTCCTTCGAAGATGCGGCGCTCCACGATGTCGCGATGAACGTCGATCTCGCGATGGAAGGCGGAGATCTCGTCGGCCGACATGCCGTGGAACGGATTGTCGAGACGGGCGACGATTTCGTTCGGCTCCAGGGCTTCACCGCGCGCCTTGCGGCGGTTGCGTTCGCGCCGGCGCATCGTGTCGAGGTGAAGCTGGCGCAGGTGCGCGGTATACTTGTCGAGGGCGACGTCGCGGACATGGTCCGCCAGGCGGTCCGAGGCACCGGCTTCGGTGCGGTCGAGCGAGGCCTCGTCGGGAATCTGGGTCTCCAGCGTGGCAGCTTCGCTGTCTTCCTCGCCCATCGGCGTGTGCAGCGAGACGAGGCGCGCATTGACCTTCTTCGCGGTCGGACGCTGCTCTGCCATCAGGCGGAAGCGCAGGCTCTGCAGTTCGCCCTTGATCTGCCAGTTCACGAAGGTCGTGAAGGTCGCTTTCTCCGGGTCGTAGGCCTGGATCGCCCGGTGCACCGCAATGGCGCAGCACTGTTCGGCGTCGTCGGCGTGGGCTGTCAGGCCATACTGGCGGGTGAAGTAGCGAACGCGCGGGGCGATCAGCTTCATGATGTCCATGAACGCCAGGTCGATATTGCGCTTCTGGCGCCGGGTCTGCGCCGCCTCGTCGGCAGGCGTGTTATCGATGATGATCTGAACGGCTTCTTCGAGACCGCGGCTGACTTCCGACATGAGACTTTCCCCTTCCACCGGCCGGCGACGACCGTTTGCTGATGAAAGGACTTAAAGCCTCTTGGACGATTTCATCCAATATAGAACTTCTACCTATCCTATAGGTAAATCCCACAGGAAAGATAGTAACCATTCCTTAACCATGGCGGAATTCTGCGTAGAATTACGCAATTCCTAGGGGGTGCCCGCAAAGCTGCGGCTCACTCCTTCAAGTATATAGGATTATATTGGACTAGAGGTAGCGGTTGGGCTGAATCTTGCGCTCCACAAAGCCGTGAAGCCAGGATTCATGGGCGCTGCGGGCGCCATCGGCCGCAGCGATGTGCTGCTGCGCACGCCGCGCGCCCACCTGCGCCGACAAGAGCAGCTTGGCGCGCCCTTCGCTCAGACCCTCGCCGAGGAAACGGCGTGCATCGCCGAGCCCCAGATGGTGGGCGAGGTAGGCGGACTTCGCGATCGACTCGGTATCTCGGCCGACATCGACGCCGCTCCGCTCGAGTCCTTCGAGATTCTGCTTTGCGAAATCCGCGATGCTCTGCAGCGAGGCATTCGCGTCGAAACGCAGGGCGAGCAGAGCCGGGCGCGACTGAGACGTCACCCGGCCGCGCGAATCGAGCCAGCCGCGGTCCTTGGCGACGTCTTGCAGCCATGTACCGGGCGTTTCGGCCAGCGATTCCCAGGTCCCCTTGAGGAACTGTCCGAGCCCGGATGCGGAAGACCGCGGATTCTTCGCCTTGGTATTCCAGCTGCCGTCCGCCGTCCTGCCGGCTTCGGCATCGACGATGGCAGCCAGCGCCGCCGCCGGGATGCCGGTTCTCGCAGCCGCGGCCTTCAGCATCGGCTCGAACCGGCTGTTGGCGCCCAGCCCCGACAATTCGGTGGGTTCGCTCTTCGCTACGGGAGCGCGCGCGGTTACCTGCTCGGGGCGGCCCAGCTGCGCATCCGCTTGTTCTGCGAGCGATTCGATCCCTCTCGTGGCTGCCTGGCCGAAGCCGTTGTCGAACAGGGCGCGGTGGATCGATCCCGAGAGAAGCGAGCCGAATCCGGGCGTGCTGCCGAAGCCGGGGACCGGTGCGGCGCGGTCGGCGTCGCCCCCGGAGTTACCGAGCGCGGCGCGCCACAGGCTCTGTGAGGCGAGCTGACGTGCGTCGAGCTCGATCAGGCGGGCCCGCTGAGTGGGGTTCAGCTGGTTCCATGAGGGGATCATGTCGATCATGGGTCACATTCCTCTCGCGGCGCGCGCGGGAAGCGGAAGCGGGCGCATGGCGGCCCGGTCGTCGATTTCCGTCTGCTGGCGCAGGTCTTCGCGTCGGCGCTCTTCGAGGGCGAAGCGCTCGGCAACCTGTTCGAAGGCGAGCTTCTGCGCCGTATGCTCGGTCAGGCTTTCCCGCAGAAGAGCCAGCTCCGACTCTAGTTCCTTCCGCCGGGCCGACAGGCGCGCGCGTTCTGCGCGCAGCCGCTCGCGCCAGGCATCGCACGGCAAGCGCACATCGCCGCTCGGCAGGGACTGCCGCGCCTGGTCCGCCAGCTTGCGCTGGTGCATTTCCAACCGCGCGATCAAAGCCAGCCTGTCGCCGACTTCGCCGCGGATTTCGCGAACCGTGCGATCCTGAAGTCGAAGGAGGCCGGCAAGCGGGGCGGTCACTGGTCAGCTCCCTGATCCGGGATCTCGCCGGCCAGAATCCCGGCCAGTGCTGCGAAGTCTTCCTGGAAGCTGCCGACATCGTGCGGCCCCTGCGACAGAAGGGCTTCGATCGCGGGAACACGGGCGACGGCGTCGTCCACGGCCTGGTTGGATCCGGGCTTGTAGGCGCCCAGTCGAATCATTTCCTCCATATCCGCATAGACGGACAGATATTGCAGTGCGGCGCGGCGCACGTCGTTCAACTCGCCCGGCAGTGCACGGGGCAGAGTGCGTGAGACGGATTTCAGCAGGTCGATGGCCGGATAGCGTCCGCGCTCTGCAATCTTCCGGGACATCACGACGTGACCGTCCAGGATGCCGCGCACCGCGTCGGCGATCGGCTCGTCATGGTCGCCGCCGTCCACCAGCACGGTGAACAGGCCGGTGATCGTTCCGGCGCCGACGTGGCCGGGGCCTGCTCGTTCGAGCAGGCGCGGCAGCTCTGCAAAGACGGTCGGGGTATAGCCCTTGGTCGCCGGCGGTTCGCCAAGCGCCAGGCCGATCTCCCGCTGTGCCATCGCAAAGCGCGTGGTGGAGTCCATCAGGCACAGGACGTTCAGTCCTTCGTCCCGGAAATGTTCGGCGATGGCGAGTGTCGTCCATGCAGCCTGCCGCCGCATCAGAGCGGGTTCGTCTGATGTCGCCACGACGACCACGCTTCGCGCAAGGCCTTCCTCACCGAGGTCGTTTTCGATGAACTCGCGCACTTCGCGGCCGCGTTCGCCGATCATGCCAATGACGGCGACATCGCAGTCGGTTCCGCGCGCCAGCATGGAGAGAAGGACGGACTTGCCGACGCCCGAACCCGCGAACAGACCCAGACGCTGTCCAAGACAAAGCGGCGTGAACATGTCGAGTGCGCGTACGCCCGTCGTCACGCGCTCGCCGACCGGAGCCCGGTCCACGGCCGCAGGCGGCGCGGCCGTGGCCTCGCGACCCGAAAGGCCGGCTACAAGCGGCCCGCCATTGTCGGCCGGTCGTCCCAACCCGTCTACCACCCGGCCAAGCCAACCCTGGCTGGGCCGGATGACCTGGCGGCGTCCGGCGAAGCGCGCGCGTCCGCCGGTGCCGAGGCCGATGACATGCTGGAAGGGCATGCACATGGCCGTGCCATGGTCGAGACCGATGACTTCCGCGTCCACTTCGCCTTCGCCCGAGTCGATGCGTAGCTGGGACCCGATCCGGGCCGCCCCCTCCAGGCCCTCGACCTCGATCAGCGGACCGCGCACGGCCACCACCCGGCCCGCACGCTCATCGAGCGGCAGGTCGCGCAGGGCCCGTTCCATGGAGTCGAAGCGGCTGGAGCACATCATGTTACGCGGCTTCGGACGCTTCCGGGAGGGTATCTTCGGCGGCCATCAGCTGACGGCAGTCGGCCAGCGCGGCATAGAAGTCGCCCTGAGCGACCTTCTGCGCCATCGCCACGGCCGGCTGGACGACGCCCGGGCCGCTCGCCTGGTCGAAGATGATCTTCAGCACCTCGAGCAGGCGCTTCTGATGGTCCTGGCGGAATTCGGGCTCCACATAGGCCATCTGGCAGCAATAATAGAGTTCGCGCGCGGGGCTCGTGGCCTGGTCGGGCATCATGATGTCGCGGCCGCGCAGGACGGTGCACTGGTTTTCCAGCGTGAAGTCCGTGCGGCCACGGGCGCGGAGGAGAGCACCGTTGATGATCACCGGCTCGCCGTCGCGCAGTGAAATGCGGAGGGTCATGGCAGTTCCTTCAAGTTGACCCCGCTCTTCTAGGAAAAAATTTCCGCTCGGGACGAAGGGGGCGGGCAATAAATTCTGCCTGCATGACCCGACCGTCATCCGACACGCCCCTAAAATGGTGCCGAAGCGCGGTGGAGACCCGCCGTGCGGCTATCGTGAAAGGGAGACTGGTCCAGTGAGCCTCTATTCCGCTCTGTACGCCGGCGTGTCCGGCCTGGGATCAAATGCCACCGCCATGGCTGGCGTGGCCGACAATATCACCAATATCAACACGACCGCGTACAAGGGCGTGCAGACCCAGTTCAAGACGATGGTCGCCGTCGGCAATTCCGGCACGACCTACTCCGCGGGCGGCATCGCCGCCGCGCCCCAGACGCTGATTTCCAAGCAGGGCGTCCTTCAGGCTTCGGCCAGCAGCACCGATCTCGGCATCGACGGCGCCGGTTTCTTCGTGGTGCGTCAGGGCCCCGAAGCGAACGACTCCGTTGCCTATACGCGGGCAGGCTCCTTCACTCCGGACGAGGACGGCTTCCTGCGCAATGTCGGCGGCTACTATCTTCAGGGCTGGCGCCTCGATGCGACCGGTTCCTTCGTGAACGACGGCGATCTCGGCCGTCTGGAACCCGTCCGCCTGAACGAGCTTGCGGGTACTGCGACGCCGACGACGAATGTGGAATTCCGCGCGAACCTCGACTCCAGTTCTCCGGTGTTCACCGGCGCCTATGCGTCGGGCGACATCGCCTCGGGGAATGTCGCTCCGCAGTTCTCCCGCTCGATGGATATCTTCGACGAGCAGGGCAATTCCCACCGCGTGTCCGTCGGCTTCATCAAGACCGGCGTCAACCAGTGGGCCGCCGAAATCTATGCCGATCCGTCCGAAGTGACGACGCCGACAGGCGTTCTCGCCAGCGGCACGATCGCGTTCAATCCGGACGGCAGCATCGATGCCGGCAACACAACGCCTGCATTGCTGTCGCCGATCACGCCGCCGTGGTCGAACGGCGCCGGTGCCCAGGCGATCAACTTCGACCTCGGTACTGACGGCGAGATCAACGGCCTGACCCAGTTCGGAGCCGAGTCCGCGCTGATCTCCTCCTCGGTGAACGGCGGCATGATGGGCACGATCACGTCCGTTTCCGTCTCCGACGAGGGCGTTGTCAGTGCTCTCTTCGACGACGGTTCCTCAATCCCCGTCTTCCAGTTGCCGATTGCGACCTTCCCCAATCCGGACGGTCTGTCGCTGCTTAACGGCAATGCGTACGAAGTCTCGAACGACTCCGGCTCCGCCGCGATCAACCAGCCCGGTTCGCTGGGTGCGGGATCTCTCGCCGCCGGTGCCCTGGAGGCCTCGAACGTCGACCTGGCGGAAGAGTTCACCAACATGATCCGCTTCCAGCGCGCTTACAGTGCGTCCTCGCGCATCATCACCACGGTGGACGAAATGCTCCAGGAAGTGGGCAATCTGAAGCGCTAAACCTCTAGGTCCTGACTGGTCGGCACTATGGGTCTGAACGACGTTCTCGGTTCGGCGGTCTCCGGGCTTTCCGCTTCACAAGCGGGCCTGAAGACCGTGTCGAACAACATCGCCAATGTCGGCACGCCCGGCTATGCGCGCGAACGCGTGGCCTTGTCGACCAGCGCGACCGGCGGGCGGGTCACCGGCGTTTCGGTTTCGGAGGCCACGCGGGTGGCCGACCGGTTTCTGGAAACGACGGTCTATACCCGTTCGGGCGATGCAGGCCGGGCCGATGTCACCTCGGCCTATCTCGACCGGATGCAGGCGCTTCTCGGCGCACCCGGTTCGCCGACCGCTTTGCCTGCGCGTCTCGATGCTGTTGCGGCATCTGCCACGGTCCTTACCGGCGCGCCGGCGTCGAACGAGGCGGCCAGCGCCTATATTGCGGACGTGTCGAGTGCGCTCGGGTCGCTGCAGCAGCTAGAGGGCGACATCGACACGCTTCGCAGCGATGTCGAGGCCGAGGTCAGCTATACGGTCGACCGCGTCAACACTCTGCTCGAACGCATCCACGAACTGAACTCGACCGTCTCGCGGCTCGACGGCCTCGGCCGCAGCTCTGCCGGCGCGGGCGACCAGCGCATGTCCGCCATCGAGGAACTTAGTGGTCTTGTCGCCGTAACGGTCCGTCATCAGTCGGACGGCCGGGTCACCATCGATACGGCATCGGGCGCCGTTCTGCTCGACCGCCGTTTGCGCCAGCTCGACTATGCGCAGACGTCGGGTGCCGGGGCAGCGCTTCCCGACTACCCGGCGATCGAAATCCGCTTTGCCGAAGCGCGCGGGCAGGAAGCTGTCGCCACCGGAGAGCGGATCGAATCGGCCTCGGTGGGCGGCAAGCTTGGCGGCCTGATCGATCTTCGCGACCGCGCGCTGCCGCGCATGTCGGAGGAACTCGGTGTCCTGTTCGGCGGTCTCGCCCACACTCTCAACGCCGCCAGCAACGCAGCGACGACAGTTCCCGCGCCCTCGTCTTTGCAGGGGCGTCAGACGGGACTGGCGGGAGGCGATCGCCTGGCCTTCACCGGTACGGCGCACTTCGCGGTTACCGATGCCGGCGGCAAGCTCGTCGCAAAGACGACGCTCGACTTCGATGCGCTCGGTGCAGGCGCGACGGTCGACGACGCGGTTGCCCAGATCAACGCAGGACTCGGCGGTGCAGCAACCGCAAGCTTTACGAACGGCGTCCTTAGCTTTTCCGCCGCTGCCTCCGGCCACGGCGTCGTCGTGGCGCAGGATTCCGCCGCGCCCAGTGACCGGGCCGGCTCGGGCTTCTCGCAATATTTCGGCCTAAACGACCTTGTCCGCAGCGAGGGGCATTCGCTCGTGGCACCCGGTTTCGCCGGCGACGAGCCGCACGGGTTCGGCGCGGGCGAGACCGCGGAGCTTGTGCTGCGCGACACGAGCGGCAAGGCGCTCACACGCTATACGCTGACCATGACCGCCGGTCAGACCTTCGGCGACATCGTATCCGACCTCAATGCCAGCGATCTTGGCCAGTATGGCAATTTCTCGCTCGATGACGGTGGCCGCGTTCAGTTCGATCCGAATGCCGACCTTCGCGGCGCGCTTATCGCCATCCCCACGGATTCGACGAACCGCCTCGGTACGGGGCGCACCTTCTCCGAGCTTACCGGCCTCAGCGGCCTGTCTTCGGGTCTGTCCGAAGCGCAGGTCCAGCCGAGCCTGGCATCCAGCGGCAGCCGCCTGCCGCGCGCGATCCTGTCGGAGAGTGCAGCGGTCGGCGACATTGCCATCGGCCGGGGCGACAATCGCGGCGATGCCAAGCTCGTCGAACTGCTGTCGCAGGAAGTCGATTTCGGCAAGAACGGTCGCTCTACGCTGACCAGCTTCGCCGCCGCCCTGCTCGGCGGTGCGGGCGCCGAGGCGGCCACGGCCGCCGACAATCTCGCCGACGCGAATGCGCGCCGCAGCGACGCGGTCAATCGCCGTGACGCCTTTTCCGGCGTCAATCTGGACGAAGAACTGTCCCAGATGGTCGTCCTTCAGAACAGCTACGCGGCTTCGGCGCGCATCATTTCCACGGTCGGCGAGATGTACGACGCACTTCTCGCCATGACGTCATAAGGGTTCTTCGTCATGCGTATCGCCACCATGCCCCTTCAGCTGACCATGTCGGACGCGATCCAGCGGACGCAGGGGCGGCTTGCCGACATCCAGTCCCAGCTTTCCACGGGTAAGAAAGCGCCAAACCTCGCTGCGCTGGGCAACGAGACCGTGCGCAACATGTCCGCCCACAGCATGGTGTCACGGCAGGAGGCCGAGCTGCAGGTCGCGCAGCGCCTGCAGACCACCATGTCGCTCTACGATGCGCACATCACGCAGATGGACGACGTCACGAGCGGACTGAAGAACGACCTTCTGACAGCAATCGGCACCGGCCGTGCGGAAGGCCTCCAGGCGGCCATCGAAAGCGCGTTCGACCAGCTGCGCGGCTCGCTCAACACGTCGGAAGGCGATGTGTATCTGTTCGGCGGCTCGCAGACCGACAAGACGCCGTTCCTGCCCGAAAAGGTTCAGGATCTGGCGGGCCTTCCCGACGCCGATGTCTTCGCGAATGACGATGTCAAGGCGAAGGCCCGCGTCGCCGAGGGCGTCGACATCACCTACGGCGTTCTTGCCAGCGATGTGGCCGGCAAGCTGACGTCCGCATTGCGGACTCTGGCCGAAGCCGGCCACATCGGCGCTACGCCGACCGAGGCGCAAAAGACAGCTCTGCAGACGGCGGTCGGCCAGATCGACGATGCGCTGGCGGATATTCGCAGCAGCAACGCCGCCAATGGTCGCCGCCAGCTGCAGGCAGATCAGCTGACCGAGCGAACCGAAGACCGTATCCTCGTCCTGAAATCGGTGATCGCCGAAAACGAGGATGCCGATCTTGCCCAGGTGGCCGTCGACCTTGCTCAGCAGCAGGCAAGACTGGAAGCGAGCTACCAGGTGTTTGCCCGGCTCTCGAGCCTCTCGTTGGGCGATTATCTCCGCTGATTTCCGCGATCCCGGATATTTGAGAGGGCGCGCTCGGCCATCTTGAGGCCGGGCGCGCATTTTCGCGTCTGCATATCAGCTTCCGGTCGGCGACTGGGCGGGAGGGCTGGCCGCAGGTGCCGCCATGTCCGGCGTCGCTCCTGCTCTCGCGGGGAGGAGGGTTTCCGTGTGCGGAGGGATGGACCGCGGCGCCAGGGGAAAGGGGGCGCGGCGCCGCGGTCCTGGGCATAGCCCGTATTGGCCGGGTCCATTGGGGGATGGGGTGTCCCGCGGAAGACTAGGACCGGCTTGATTCCATTATAGAAAAGGCGCGCAGGGAAACGCTGCGTTAACGATGAATTTTCGTTATTCCTCAGCTTCCCTGGGCAACGCGGACAAGGTCCGAGACCGGCACGGCCACGCCGCCCGCCATCAGGTCGACCGAGGCCCCCGAACTCAGGACTTCGGTCACCCGGCCGGAGCCGCGAACCGATACCGGCAGGCTGCGGCCGTCTTCGGAAAGACCGCTCAGGGAGAGGCGGTAGATGCCCGCCGGCGCGCTCTGACCGTTGGCAAGTTCGCCGTTCCAGCTGAACGTGCCAGAGGCCTGCCCGCTCTCTACGACATTGCTGTAGACCGTCTGGCCACCGGCATCGAGGATGCTGACCTTCAGATTGGGGACCGTCACCGAACTGTCCCAGGCCCAGCTCGCCGGCTGTTCGCCAAGGCCGGAGTAGGCGCCCTGATATTCGATCGTGCGGCCGATGAATCCGGCGGCCTGCGCGACGTCCTGTGCGGACAGCTGCGCCGAAATGTCCTTGAGCACCTGCGTCTGCTCGATCGACTGTTCGACCTGGGCATATTGCACCAGCTGCTGGGTATACTGGCTCGAATCCATCGGATCGAGCGGATCCTGGTTCTGCATCTGCGTCGTCAGCAGGTTCAGGAACATGTCGAAGTCCGCCGTGGCCTTGGACAGGGCGCTTTCGGTCGGCAGCGACGCCTGCGAGGCCGCGGCAGCGGATGAAATGGCTGTCATGTGGGTGGTCTTTCCTAGGCCATGATGTCGATGCGGCCGTTCGCGACGCGGATGTCAGCCGCCTCGCTCATGGCCTGCGTGGAGGCGTCCGAAGTCTCGCCGAGATCCGGGGAGGAGGCAGCCGACGCGCTGCGGCGCTGGCCTTCGCCGGACCGTCCGCCGCTGAAGTCCAGGCTGTTCGCATCGGTGCGAACGCCGGCATCCTGAAGTGCGCGCGTCATCTCGCCCGCTTCCCTGCGCAGCAGGTCGAGCGCGGCGGCGTTGTCGGCCGAGAACAGGGTCCTCAGGGCGCCGGTCTCGTCGAAGCCCAGGCGGATCTCGACCCGTCCGAGATCGGCGGGTTCAAGCCGCACGGTAAGCTCGGTCTGACCGGCCTGGATCCGCTTGGTGATTTCTAGCGACAGGCCCTGCCCCATGCGCCCGGACTGGGCGTGAACCTTTGGCATGTTCGCCTCTGCGCGTTGCAGGGTTTCCGTCGTCACGCGTTCGCTCGTCCGCTCTGCCTGCACCTCGCCAAGCTGCGCGTCCGGCAGATGATCGGAAAATGTCTCGCCCAGGGGCGCCTTGGCGGCGTCGGGTCCAGCTGCAGTCGTAGTGGCCTGAGCGGTGGCTGGTCCCTTTTCGGCGCCCGTCTGGGTATCTGCGCGCGCACCGGCGTCTGACCGGGCAGCACTCTCGGCGGTTCGTGAACTTGCCGGTGCGCTTTCCAGCGCATCGGCGTCAGAATCGGCGCTCTCCGGGGCCGCCGCCACAGGGTCCTGGTACGCTGCCAGCGGTTCGGCGGACTGCACCGTCTGTGCAGCGACGTAGCTGTCATTCGCGGCCATGGGCTGAGCGGCGTCGTCGGCAGCGGAAACGTCCCGCGGCTCGTTCGCGGCGTCAGTGCTGACAGGTCCAGTCTTGGCGTCCATGGTCTGGGTATCGATGCGGCGGGAGCCTGCAGCGGATGCGGACGGCTCGGCGTGGGTCTCGGCATCTGCCGCGACGTCGCCGTTTCCGGCGAGGGCGGGAGCGGGGGCGCGGGCTTCGGCGCGATCGCCACCGGCACCGGCCACGCGTTCGGCGGAGGCCTGCTCGCCCTTGGCGGAAGTCGGAGGAGCTGTCCCCGGACGGCCATTGCCGACATGCTGGGGCGCTGCTGCGGCGTCTTTGGCGCGCGTCGCAGCCGCAGCGGCGCGTTCAGTCCCGCCCTCTGCCTGCCGGGCCACGTCACGATCTGTCGAGGTGGCCGCCTGGGCGTTCGGCTGTTTGACGTCCGCGGAGGATGCCTGAGCGGGTACATGTTTCGCAGGTGTCGCAGGCGTCGCCGCCGAAGTGGTCAGCTTGCGTGCCGGTCGCTCGGCCGAGGCGCCATCGTCGGCGCGTGTCGCTTCGGTCTCTGCAGCAGCGCGGTTCGCGGCGGAGGGGGTTTCCGTGGCGGGCGCAGGTGCTGCGGTCGCAGAATTAGGGCGGGTGCGGGACGCCCCCATCAGCGCTTCGGGCGCTTTTGTGGCGCTCGGAATGCCGCCGGCGTCGTCTTTTACGGCGACTTGCTGCGCTGTCGAAACGGTGCTCGCTTGCGAGGGCGGTGATGCTGCAGTTGTCGGTGCGGGCGCTGCCGTCGCTGGCGGGGTTGCCTCCTTAGCCGATGAGGGCGCCGCACCCGGTCGTGGGGGAACTGCCTCACTCGATGTCGGCTCGGCCGAGCGAATGGCTTCCGGCGGGGCGCTCTGGAAAGCAGTCGGCGCAGCTCCGGGCGGGGCAGGTACGGATGTCGCGCTTCCCGCCGCTGAGGCGATTGCGGTCATCGACGACAGTGGTGTCCCCTGGGACGGCAGCCCGAAGGCGGAGGCGAGTTGTCGCGCGCTGGCTGTGACCGGGTCCCCGGCTACCGGCTGCATCGGCGGAGCCGCAGCCACGCCGCGTCCGGCAGGCGAAAGCAGGGCGGCGAAGGGCGCGCCGGCCCCCTTGCCCGTGCCCGGGACGGCGGAAACGGACGGTACGGCCTGGCCGGTCACTGCCGGAGCGCCGGTCGGCGCGGAAAAGGGGAAGGCAATATTCAAGCGTCGGGTTCCCGAAAGGGTTTGAGTCTATTCTAGGAAAGTTTCCGCAGGCGCGGGGGCGCCTTCGATGGTTCCGAGCGCACGCACCCGCGACCGGCTGTGAACTTCGTTCTGCGACAGCACGACCGTGGCGGGCCGGATACGTTCGATGATCGAACGGACGAACGGGCGAACGCCGGGGTTGGTCAGCAGGCAGGGAACCTGGCCCTGCTGCGCGAACCGGTCATAAGTGTCGCGGATGGCAGTGATGAAGGCCTGCAGCGCGGCCGGCGGCATGGCCAGCTGTCGGTCGTCGCCCGTGCCGATGATATTCGCCGCGAAGGCTTCTTCCCATGCCGGGGAGAGCGTCACCACGGGAATGGAACCGTCGATCATATACTGCGCGGAAATCTGCCGCGCGAGGCGCGCCCTGACATGCTCGGTGATCATCATCAGATTGCCGCTCATCTGCGACGCCTCGGCCATGCCTTCCATGATGGTCGGGATGTCGCGGATGGACACACCCTCTCCCAGCAGGTTCTGCAGCACCCGCTGGACGGCGGACATGGACATCTTGTTCGGCACCACGTCGTCGACCAGCTTGGCGGTGTCGCTATGCACCTGCGACAGCAGCTTCTGCGTCTCGGTATAGGACAGCAGGTCGGAGATATTGTCCTTTACCACCTCGGTCAGATGCGTGGTGATGATGGTTCCGCAGTCGACCACGGTCAGGCCGCGCAGGCCCGCCTCGTCGCGCAGGCTGCGTTCGATCCACAGGGCGGGCAGTTTGAAGACCGGCTCCTCGGTCGGCTCGCCGCTGATGCCGTCGACGCCGCCGCCGGGATTGATGACCAGCAGCTTGTCGAGACGGGCCTGGCCGCGCGCAGCCTCCGTTTCGCGGACATAGACAATATATTCGTTCGGCTGCAGCGCCAGATTGTCGGTGATGCGAACCGACGGCAGCACGAAGCCGTAGTCGAGCGCCATCTGCCGCCTGAGTGCCTTGACCTGGTCGTCGAGGCGCGGCTCCTGGTTTTCGCCCTTCACGATAGGCAGCAGCGCGTAGCCGATCTCGACGCGCACGGCGTCGATCGACAGGGTCTCGCTGATCGGCTCCTCCGCTTCCAGAGCAGCCTTTTCCTCGGCAGCGGCCTTTTCGAAGGCAGCCTGCACTTCGCGGTCCTGCGCCCGCTTCGACAGCGTCCAGGCGGCATAGCCGGTCGCGCCGGCGAAGGCGGCGAAGGGAAGGAACGGCATGCCCGGCATGAACGCCATGATGGCGGTCAGCCCCGAAGCCATGCCGAATGCCTGCGGATAACGGCCCAGCTGCTCGCCGAGCGCAGCCCCCGTCTTGCCGCGCATGCCGCCCTTCGACACCAGCAGGCCGGCCGCCGTCGAAACGATCAGCGCCGGGATCTGGCTGACTAGCCCGTCGCCGGCGGTCAGGATGGTGTAGGTACGGAAGGCCTCTCCGAATTCGACGCCGTAGATGGCGACGCCGACGATCAGGCCGACGATGATGTTGATGCCCGTGATCAACAGGCCGGCGACGGCATCGCCTTTCACGAATTTCGAGGCACCGTCCATGGCACCGTAGAAGCCGCTCTCGGCCTCGATTTCCTCGCGCCGGGCGCGCGCGTCCTTTTCGTCGATCAGACCGGCGGACAAGTCGGCGTCGATGGCCATCTGCTTGCCCGGCATGGCGTCGAGGCTGAAGCGCGCTGCCACTTCGGCGATCCGCCCCGCACCCTTCGTGATGACCACGAAGTTGATGACGACGAGGATTGCGAAAATGGTCAGGCCGATGACCGTTTCGCCGCCCATCAGGAACTCGCCGAAGGCGGCGATGACGTTGCCGGCCGCCTGCGGACCCTCGTGACCCTTGCCGAGGATGAGCCGCGTCGAGGCCAGGTTCAGGCCCAGCCTCAGCATCGTGGCAATCAAAAGGATGGTCGGGAAGGCGCTCAGCTGCAGCGGCTTCTCGATGAACAGCGCGGTCATCAGGATCATGACCGAAAAGGTGATCGACAGGGCAAGCCCGAAATCGAGCATCCAGCCCGGCATGGGGAACAGCAGCATGGCGATGATTGCCACGACGCCGCCCGCAAGGAACAGGTCGCGGCTCTCGCCGATACGCTCGAACAGCGCCGCGAAGAGGGCCGCTCCGACTGCCTGGTTGCCGCTCATCTTGGGTTATCCGGCCGGGTGTACGGGAATGCCGGCTTCGGCGAAGCTGCGCAGCTTGTTGCGCATCGTCCGGACGGAAATTCCCAGGATGTTGGAGGCGGAGGTGCGATTGCCCTGGCAATGCTCCAGCGTCTCGAGGATCAGGGCGCGCTCGACCTCGTCGACCGTGTGGCCGACCAGGCTCGAAATCGGCTGCCCGCTGACGCTGCGCATGCTCGGCTGTTCGGCGAGCGGCGTGCCGTCCGCCAGGACGAGGTGGCGCGTTTCGATCGCTTCGGCGTCCGACAGCAGCACTGCGCGGTGAACCAGGTCTTCCAGTTCGCGGATATTGCCGGGCCAGGTATAGCCGGCGAGCAGGCGGTGAGCCTCCTCGGTCAGGCGGCGAAGGCCGGTGCTATCCAGCTCGGAGTAGCTCTGCGTGAATGCGTCGGCCAGCAGGCGGATATCCGATCCGCGGTCGCGCAGGGGCGGAAGCTTGGCCTGAACGAAGCCGAGGATTTCGGCCAGGTCGGCGCGCAGCCGTCCCGCCCTCACTTCTTCGTCCGGGTTGGCGGCCGTCGTCGCCGTGATCCGCGCGGTCAGCGCAATCCGTTCGCTCCCGCCGATGCGTACGAAGGACCGGTCGCGCAGGCTGCGGCTGAGCTGGGACTGGTTTTCGAGGCCGAGATTCTCCAGCCCGCGCAGGACGAGCGTGCCCTCCGCAGCCTTTTCCAGACCGCCGCGGCGGGTTTCCCGGGCAGCGGCGAAGGCCCCGGCTTCATGGCCGAACAGTTCCGATCCAACGATGTCCTGTGGCCCGCTGCACTCTACGACGACGAACCGGCCGCTGCGGCGAGAGGCCTCGTGCACGGCATGGGCAAGCATCGTCTTGCCGGTTCCGCGCTCGCCGGAGAACATCACCGGGGCCGAACTTTCCGCAACGCTGAGGCTGAGCGAGACTGCCTTCCTCAGCGCCTCGTCCTCGCCGTGAAGCTGTACCGGAGGGCGCTCGATCAGCGAATTTATGGCCGCAACGATCAGGTCGCGCTGCGGCGGCAGGGGGACATAGTCGCGCGCACCCGCCCGGATGGCCGCGACGGCCTGGCGCGCCGGCGCATCGACCCCGCAACCCAGGATTGGCACCACCATCCGCTCGGCTTTCGCCTGCGAGTGGAACGCGCCGATGTCGAGCGAGACGTCGATCAGGGCCAGGTCGGCGCCAGAGGTGCGCAGTTCCTGGAGACCCGCCTCGATGTCGGCGTTGATCGAGACCTCGGCGCCCTCGTTATAGGCGATCGCCGCGGCTTCCAGGATTTCGCCCTGCGACGGCGCGATGATCAGCATCCGGATGGAGCGTGGCATGGTCTAGCTGTCCTGCCGCACGACTTCGGTCAGCGTGACGCCGAGCGAGGAGTCGATCATGACAACTTCGCCGCGCGCGATCAGCCTGTCGTTCACATAGACGTCGACCGGTTCGCCGACGCGGCGGTCGAGCTCGACGACCGCGCCCGCTTCCAGTTCCAGCAGCCGTTCGATGCGCATGCGCGACCGGCCGAGGACGACCTTCACCTTCACCGGCACATCGTGCACGGCGAGGAGGCTCGACCGCAGGCCGCCCACGCCCTTGGCCTCGGCCGGAGCGGCGTGCTCGGCACGGGCGTCTGCTGCTGCGGTGGCCGGATCGGAGGCTGGCTCGGCAGCTCCCAGATCTTCGAAGGCCGGGGTGACGGCCACGTCGGCAGGTATCTGTGTCATGTTCGCTTCGTTATCCATTGCCTGTCGAATTTCCTCAGCTGTTCAGCCAGTTGCGGATTACTACCGCGGCCTCGGACGGGCTTTCCGAAATGGCATCGCCCACCTTCATCACTGCGTCTTCCGCGACGCTTCCGGCGAGCTGGCGCCGTGAGATTTCCTTGCTCAGCTGGTTCTGCGCGGCGGCGGTCTCCTCCGGCCCTTCCAGCGCGGCGGCCGAGCCCTCTGCTCCCTGCGCGCCGTTTTCGTTCACCAGATCGATGGGATCGCTGCCCGGCAGAGCCGCCACCTCCGCACCGGCCGCCGCGAGCGCTTCGCGCGGCTTCATCATGCGCAGGGCGATCAGGCCGGCTGCGCCGATCAGCACCAGCTTCAGCAGGTCGACGATCATGTCGGTCGTGACGAAGCTGAACATGCCCGGTTCGCCCAGCGGTTCGAAGGCGGTGTCGGTAAAGGGCATGCTCTCGACGACGACCGTATCGCCGCGCTCGGCGTCGACACCGACCGCCGTTTCGACCAGCCGCGTCAGGCGCTGGATATCCTCGGCTGCAAGACCCTCTTCACCGCCGTCGATCATCACGGCCACGGACAGGCGCTCGACGGTGCCGGGACCTTCGGTCACGATGCGGCGGGTCTGGCTGTTCTGGTATGTCGTATCCTCGGAGCTTTCGGTGCGCGCGGCGGCCCGGGTCGGCCCGCCAGCACCGGCGGCGTCGAAATTCTCGGGCAGCTGGTCGGCAACGGTGGCCGCCTCGTCGGCGCCCGCATTTTCCGTGTCCTGGTCGCTAGATTCGACGCTCACCTGGCGTGCGATCACCTGCCCGTCGGGATCGAAGATATTGGCTTCTTCGCGCATCACGCGGCGATTGATCCGGGCGGAGACCTTGGCGCGCACCTTGCCCAGGCCGACGATCGGCTCGAGCAGGGCTTCGACTTCGGTCCGCAGCCGCTCTTCAAGCGCGAGCTGGCGCTCGTCGGCCTCGGCCGCGCCGATCTCCCCGGGTGCGCCGGCCCGCGCGAGGAGCGCGCCGGTATTGTCGACGACGGAAACCGACTCCACGGTCAGTTCCGGGACGGCGGACGCCACGAGGTAGCGGATCGACTGCACCGTCTCCGAGGGCAGGCGGCCTCGCGTCGCCACGGTGACGGCGGCGGTGGCCTTGCGGCCTTCGGCAGCGAACATTGCCCGCTCGGGCATGACGATGTGCACGCGTGCGCGGGTGACGGCCTCCAGGCTCTGGATCGAGCGGATCAGCTCGCCCTCCAGCGCGCGCGTCTCGTTGAGGCGCGCACGGGAGGCGGAAATGCCGAACGGCTCTTCCTCGTCTAGGATATCATAGCCGATCTTTCCACCCAGCCGCTCGCCGGCCATCTGCATGCGCAGGTCGGCAAGGCGGTCCTGCGGTGCCATGATCGAGGTGCCGTCGGCGGAGAGTCGGAAGGGGATGTTCTGCGCCTGCAGCTGCTCGGAGATGGACTGCGCTGCCCCCGGATCCAGATCGGTGAACAGAAAGCCCATCTGCGGCGACGATCCGCGTACCGCGACGAACGTCATGCCGGCGAGCAGAAGCACGGCGACGCCGCCCATCATGGCAAGGCGGCGCGCGCCCAGGCTCTCGAGAAATGTCCGAAGTCGCTCCACCAGGCTTCCCACAACTGCTTGGCGGGTCCGTACGGCCCGCTTTCCTTCTTAATAGGAGGGGCGGGCGAGCCGGGTCTGGCTGAGGGGGGAAAAATTTGCCGGGTGGGAAATAAGCGCCCCTCCGGCCTAAAAGCTATTCGGCGGCGGGGAACAGCGCTTCGAATTCGCGGCGCACGGCATCGGCGCGCGTTTCGGCCGACAGGATCAGTTCGCCCTGGCCCCAGTCGATGCGCGCATCGTGGCGGGCAAGCTCGGAATCGGGGACGACCACGAGGTTCAGGCGGCGCCTGTCGCGGCGCTGCCGCTCGGTGACAAGCGCTTCCACTTCGCCTGCCATGGCGGGATTGACGAAGATGCGTAGCTCGTCGCCGCGGGCGGCCTGGGTCAGGGCGCGGCCGATGGCTTCGTCGATGGTTTCAGCAGGCGAATCGTTCAACGCCCGGCCGGCAATGACTTCGGCTGCCGTGCGCGCGATCGTGGCCGCCTGGCCTTCCAGGCGTACCGTGGCGCTGTCGAGGGCATCGTCGAGGTGGCAGAGCTGGTCGAGAACGGATCGGGCAAGGAGGCGCATGTCCTCTTCGCGCTTCGCCCGTTCCTGCGCGGCGCCCGCTTCGAACGCTTCTGCGCGCACCCGCTCCAGTTCTTTCTGATGGTCCTGCATCTCGCGTTTCAGGCGAGTCAGCTCGGCTTCGGACTCGGCCAGCTTCAGATGCAGGTCGGCCGTGCTCGCCGGCGTGTTCGCGGCTGGCGAGAAAATCCGGTCGAACTCGAACTTCCGGACCGAACTGGAAAGGGCCGAAGACATCTCTGGTGGCTTTCCGCGCTCAGACAATCATCGACTCTTCGCTGCCCGGATCGACGAGCGCGATTTCGCCCCGTTCGGCGAGCGTCTTTGCAAGCGCCACGAGCGCGCTCTGCGCCTCTTCGCAGTCGCGGGCGCGGACGGGACCCATGGTCGCGATGTCGTCGCGCAGCATCTTCGCGGCGCGCTCGGTCAGGGTGCCGAAGAACAGCTCCCGCATTTCTTCCGTTGCGCCCTTCAGGGCCAGCGCCATCTGGCGCTTGTCGGCGTTCTTGACGATCGCAGCGAGCGCGGTCGGCAGCAGCGTCGCCAGGTCCTCGAAGGTGAACATCAGCTGGCGGATCCGTTCGGCCGAATCCGGGATATTCTCTTCCAGCGCCGTCAGCAGCGCCTCTTCGTTCGATCGGTCCATGGCGTTGAAAACGTCGGCCATCTGCTCGTGCGGATCGTTCGTCTGGGCGCGCGACAGGTTGTTCATGAATTCCGAGCGCAGCGTCTGCTCGACTTCGGTCAGCACCGACTTCTGCACATGGTCGAGCTTCAGCATGCGCTGGATGACATCCACCGCGAAATCGCGCGGCAGGGCGCCAAGTACCCGTGCGCAGTGATCCGGCTTCAGCTTCGACATGATGACGGCGACGGTCTGCGGATATTCGCTGCGCAGATAGGCCGCCAGGACGACCTCGTTCACGTTGGACAGCTTGTCCCACATGGTGCGTCCCGATGGGCCGCGAATGTCTTCCATGATCTCGTTCAGCCGGTCCTCGGGAACGACGCCGCGCAGCAGGCGCTCGGTCGTTTCAAATGAGCCGTGCAGGGACTTCATATGCCCCATCTCGCCGGAGAAGGTGACGAGCAGATGCTCGGCGACATTGGTCGGAACCCGGCCCAGCTGGGCGATCGCCGCCGACAGTTCTTTCATTTCGTCGACCGACAGCTCTTCCCAGATGGGAGCACCCATTTCGGGCCCGAGCACAAGCATGACGACGGCCGCGCGCTGCGGTCCCGTGAACCGCTTCAGCTCGGCCGGCTCGCCGACAAGGTTCGTCCCGGTCATATCGTCTCCGTGAAAAAAGAGCGCCCTTGCCCGCCCCTCGGGCTCGTACCGGCTTACTATAGGAGGAGTTCGGGGCTTCGTCGGTGAAGGTGGGAAAAATTTTATGAACCTCTCGAACGCTCTGATCGGCTACTCCCTGCTCTCCGGTACCAATGCGATTGCAGGCTATTCGGCGCTGTCGCCGGCCTTCGAAAGCCAGCGTGTCAGGGATGCGAAGGCGCTCTTCACGCTGCCCGGCACCACGCCGCCCTGGAAGGTCGAGGGCGCCGAGTCACCCCAGGTCAGCGCAGTGCGCGCCCTTCGCAGCTTCATCGACCCGCCGACGACCGGCCCCGACAAACTGCCGGGCGACGTGCAGACGACCTTCACCACCTACAAGGCGCTCGACCGCCTGAAGGTGCTGGCCGAGGCGGCGAACAGTTCCACGGCGAACGACGCGGTGAGGGCGCGGCTGAACGAGACATTCACCAAGGGGTTGGCAGAGCTTCAGGGATTCCTGGCGGGCGCCGCCTCCGACAAGCTCGACCTCTCATTCGCGCGGCCCTCCAGCCGGGCGGAGACCGTTCCCATTCGCGATCAGGGCGCGGCGATGGAGATTGCCGGGACGGGGGTTGTGCCGACACGGGATACGCCGCTTCCGGGCGTTTCCGGCAGCGAGGTGCTGCAGATCACGATGTCGAAGGCGGGCGGGGTGACGGATACGGTCACCGTGGACCTCTCGACCACACCGCAGCCGCCCACTCTCGACAGCATCGCCGACGCGCTGAACAATGCCATCTCGGCCATTCCGCTGATGGGAAGCGACGGAAATCCGGTGCTCGATGCGGACGGCAATGTGTTGCCGCGCTGGAAGGTCGTCCTGACGGCCGAGAAATTCGGCGACAAATGGGGCTTTTCGATCAGCCGTCTGGGCTTCGAGACGATTTCGATCGATCAGGTCGGCGCCGCAGATGCCTTGATGGTCGCCGCCGACCGGTCCGGACGGGACGAGCCGACCGAAACGCAGATATTCCGCTTTTCCGACCCGGCAGCAACGCTCGACCCGGCCCGGCTTGCCACCGTGACGGCGCTCGACAGCGCGGGCGAGGAGAAGGCGGCACTCACGGCGCCGAAACCGGCCTCCGATGAGGAGGAACCCGCGCCTCTGACGGCTCCGCGCGCCACCGCGGCTTCGGTTACCGATGCGCAAGGGTTTACATATCTGATCGGCTCTACGAGCGGCGACGTCGGCAGCTCGGTCGCCACCGGCCGTGAGCGCATGGTGCTGAGCAAGCTCGACAGCGAAGGCAATACGGTCTGGGAGCGTGCACTCGACTCGGGCGGCGAGCTTACGGGTGCCTCGCTCAGCCTGTCGGCGCAGGGCGGGGTCGTCGTTACGGGCACGGTCAACGGCCTCTTCGACGGCGCCAATACCGATGGGGATCTGCTGGTCGCCCGTTTCGGCGCCGACGGATCGGAGGCCTTTTCGACGGCCGTGCGCGCTATCGGCGCAGACGAAGCGCTTGCGGTTTCGACCGCCGCCGACGGCTCGGTCGTCGTGGGTGGCCGGTCCGCGAGCGGCGACGCTGTGGTTGCGAAGCTGAGCGCCACGGGCGCGCTCCAGAGCCGCCAGCTGCTGGATTTCGGCGGCAGTGAGCGTGTGCGCGGCATTCAGGTCGAGGCCGACGGCAATGTTCTCGTGCTCACGCAGGGGGACGGCAATGGCTGGGTGCGCCGGCTCGACGGCACGGATTTCTCGAATGTTCTTCAGAGCTATGATCTCGGCACGCAAAGTGTTTCCAGTCTTGCGGTAGGCGATGACGGTACCGTTGCGGTGGGCGGTCGCACCATTGCTGCAGACGGGTTCTACGAAGGGCGCGTCACGCTGCTCTCGGGCGATCTCGTCACTGCAAACAGCCTGTCCATCGACACGCCGGGCAGCGATCAGGTCGACAGTCTCAGCTTCATGAACGGCAAACTCTACGCCGGCGGGCGCACGAGCGGCGATTTCGGAGATGGACGGCTCGGCGCGGTGGATGGATTCGTCGCGCGCATCGACGTGGCGGGCCAGGCAGTCGAAACCGTCCAGCAGTTCGGACGGCCGGCGTCGACGATGGAAGCGGTCCATGTCTCTGCGGCTGCCGGAGGTGCCGGCATCCTTCCGGCGCTCGGCCTCCATCGCGGCACGCTCACCCCGAACGAATCCTCGCGGCTCGTCGACCAGACTGCGCTGCGGGCGGGCGACCAGTTTGTCCTGCGCGTGGGCGACGGCGCGCAGCGTACGATTACCGTCGAGGCCGGAGATACGCTGCAGGACTTCGCCGACCGGATCACCAACGCCGCCCGCGGCAAGCTGACGGTGATGACGCCGATCAAGGACGGCATGCGATCGCTTCAGATCACTGCCAAGGCGGGCGAGGACATCCAGCTGATCGCGGGCACGACCGGCCGCGACGCGCTGTCGAAGCTGGGACTTGCGCCGACGCGGCTGGCCGCGCCCGACCTTCCCGACGACGATGGACCGAAGGTCCGTCCCGGCGGCGCGTACGGCCTCGACCTTACGTTGTCGCTGTCTCTCGATACGGAAGCGGATGCCGCGCTGGCGCTCAAGCGGATCAAATCGGCAATCTCCACGTCCCAGTCGGCCTATCGCTCTCTATATTGGGACGATGCGAAGGCAAAAACTGCCGACCCCATAGCCAGCGGCGCGTCGGCGTCTCGCTGGAACACCGTCGCCGCCAACTACCAGGCCGCACTGGACCGGCTCTCGTCGGGCAGCGGCTCTACCATCATGTTTGGAGTCTGACATGAATAGTGGTTCGATCGCACTGTTTTCCGGCATCAAGGACCGCATGAGCGGCCTGTCCCAGCGCCAGAAAGTGGTTTCGGAGAACATCGCCAACAGTGAAACGCCGGGCTTCCGCGCGCGCGACGTGAAGTCGCAGGACTTCAGTTCTTTGCTGAACAGCGTCTCATCCGGAGCATCGTCTGCCGGCGTCAGCAAGCCTACTGTTCAGATTACATCCAGAATGTCTCAGTTAGGGGCGGCCCAACATCATGCCGGAAATACAGTAGAAGTTCGGGACGGAATAGAAACGAAACCGAACGGAAACAATGTCAGTCTAGAAATGGAAATGCTGAAAGTAGGTCAGATTCAGGCTGATTTCACTGCCATGACCAACTTGTACAGGAAGAATATCGGCCTGATCAAGACTGCCGTAGGGTCTGGCGGTAGGTAAATATCTGATCGCCATAACTTTGCCCGGGCCGACGTTCATGTTATGGACGATGAGTTTGCATGCGTATGGAGGTTCGGCTTGGGGAGCTGGGACAAAGGCGGCGTTCTCGTCGTCGAGGACGAACCGGACTTGCTTGGCGAGCTTATCGAGCTTTTCGATTTGCGCGGCTATTCGGTAAGAGGAGTTAACTGCGCGGAAGACGCGCTCGACTTCATGCATTTGGGTCGCGAGGCCATTGCTATTATTTGCGACTTAAACCTTCCTGGCCGTTCGGGTATCGAATTCCTCGCCGACATAGGTATAAACCCGGAATTGCGAGCAAGCATCTCATGCTTCATCCTCATGACTGGGCATATGGATCTGGAAGCAGGCGCCCGCGCGATCGTTGATCGGTATGGGGCCACGGTCCTGACGAAGCCGATCAGCGCACGCGAACTGCTCCCACTTGTCGAAAGCAAGCTCGGGGCTGCGGATACGCGCTGTCATGGAAACGCGAACGAATGACCGGATCGCGCCGCTTGCCCTGCGGTCTTCCTTGTCGCGCCAGGTCGGGACCTTCAACCTGACCCGGCTGCGCTCGCGCTTGGAAAGCGTCAGCCCGCTCGTCCTCCTTCTTTGGGCGATCGGCGCCGTCGCAGCCCTTCTGGCCAGTTGCGAGCGCATCGTCATCGCGCCGGGAATGGAGCTCTACCTCGCTCCGTTTTTCTATTTTCTGGTCTATCGCTGGTTCGGGTTCCGCTGGGGCGTTCTGGCGGCCTTCGTCTTCAGCCTGCCTTCGCTCATGTGGTGGGGACATTGGTTCACCATCGGCTTGTCGGTCGGCAATGTCGTCTTCCTTGGTCTCCTCAGGAACCGGATCCAGTCGCTCGCCCTGAAGACGTTCGTCTATTATCTGACGGTGGGCGCATTGGCGTCCTACCTGTTCCTGACGCTTCATTACGATGCTCCGGGCATCGTCATCCAGGTTTCGATGCTGCGAAAGCTTCTCACCGACGTGATGCTGGCGGCGCTGGCCGATGCCGTCACACTGGCGCTGGCCCGGAACTGGCGGACCGGAAAACTGCAGCTTCGGCGGTTCATCTATCTGCAGGAGGTTCTTCCCGCGAGCGTCCTGTTCGTCGCCATGCTTGGCGGTCTCGCGGTCCTCCTATCCGGTGTCCGCGATTTCCCCGCCGCCTTCGAAAGCGAGCAGCGTCACGTCTATCACGAGATTGCGATCCAGGCCTTGCGCGGCAATCTGCAACCGGGCCCCACACCGATCTACTGGCCGCTCCACGACAACGGCTCCGAAGTGGCCGTCTCCACGAGCCTCGACGCGTTGCGCGAGCCGGAGGTTCTGTCCCGGCTTGGCTGTGATTTCCTCGACCGCGACCGGGCGGACGGAGGCGCGAACGATCGGAACACCTTCGCCTACTGGCTGCGGGCCTGCATCGCCCAGAACGACACGAGCAACGGGGTCGACTACGCGTTCCTCTATCCGACTTCCTCAATCTATCAGGGGCTTTTCGCGAACCTGCTGGAGAAGTTCCGCCTGCCGGCCATGGCGGTCGGCCTCCTCATTCTGCTCGTCATCAGCCTTCAGCGCCTTCTGCGCAGTTCGCTTGACGTGTGGACCGATGTCGTCAGCAACTTCGCCAATCCAGACCTGAAACGGCCCAAGGGCTTCACCTTCGCGGAATTCCGCATTCCGATCGGCCAGTTCGTCGAGGAGAACAACCGCCATGCGTCGCTGCTTGCCGAGCGTCAGCGGCTGGTGACCGAGGTTCGTGACCTGCAGAAGAATATCAACCTGCAGCTGCTGACGGAGATCGCCTTCGACCCGCGGCGCGGTCTTCTCGTCTATCAGCGCATCAACCTCGAGGGACCGACCGCGCCGTCCCGGATGCGGGTTCACCCGAACGACCTGAACTCGCTCGAGGCGCGCGAGGGCGACGAGAATATCTATGTCGAATTTCGCGACGCGGACGATCCGGACACCTGGTATCTGCTGATCGCGCGTGAAGGGCGCGGCAACTACTGGATGACCGGCTGCCTGTTCGAGATGCGTCAGCACAAGCTGGGCCGCGAAACCCAGATGCAGCAGGCGCGTCTGATGGAACTGGGCGGTATGGCCTCTGCGCTCAGCCACGAATTGAAGCAGCCGCTGTTCACCATTTCACTCTCGGCGGAGAATGCCGAGTTCATTCTCGAAGACGAGGACTCCCCGCGGGTCGCCAAGGCCAAGGTAAAGCTTGACCAGATTGCCGAGCAGGTGAAGCGCGCGCGCTCGATCATCGATCGCATCTCGCGCTATGCGCGGGTCGATTCGGCGCGCGAAGAAGTCGTCGACTTGGAGGACACGGTCAATTCCGCTGCGGGGTTCATGCGCCCGCTTCTGGTTCAGAAGAATGTGCGCCTGCAGGTCGCGCTCTCGTCGACATGCTGGATGATCATGTCGAAGGTCTGAAGCTGCTCGAGGAAGTTCATCGCGAAACGCTCGTCCGAGACGAGGACTTCGGCCATCTGTTCCAAGAGAGCTCGCACATGGCGGATCTCCTCCGCGATCGCGGATTGCAGGAATTTCGCCAGGTGATCGGTTGATCCGGCTTGGGCGGCCGCCTTGATCGACTGTGGTTGTATCATCTCAAAACAGCTCCACTTCTCCGGTCTTGGGCGCCTCGGGCTGCCGCATCGGCGGCGCGGCGTCGGCGCTGACCGCGATGCAGCGGGCACGGCCTTCGCAAGGCATGAATTCCAGCTTCCTGGCGCAGGTGCCGCCCAGGTCCGTATGGACCAGGGTGATCCCTTCCATCTCCAGGAAGCCGATGGCGAACTCGGCATTGTCGGTGCCAATGCGGCCTAGGCCGGACATCATGTTCGCGCCGCCGTACAGATGCGCCGCCAGTCGGCGCCGTTCGACGCCGCGACGCATCAGGTCGTTGATCAGCAGCTCCATGGCGTGGACGCCGTAGCGCTGCATGTCGCGCGGGTTGATGACCTGGTCGTTCGCCGGCTTGCCGAGGAGGAAGTGGTTCATGCCCCCCAGCTTGGCCTGGCGATCGTACAGACAGACCGACACACACGACCCTAGGATGGTCGTGATCACCGTGTCGGGCTGGTCGGAGACCGCATATTCGCCCTGTATGATAGGAATGCGCGCCATCGATCAGTTCAGCGGACCGAAAACGCGTTCGATCTTTTCCTTCAGAACGGCGGGAGTGAAGGGCTTCACGACATAGTTGTTCACGCCGAGCGCGGCAGCCTTCTGTACGACATCCTTCTCGGCAGAGCCGGTCAGCATGATGAACACGGTCTTGCCGATGACGGGGTCCTTGCGCACCTCGCCCAGGAACTCGATGCCGTCCATTCCCGGCATGTTGTAGTCGGAAATGATAAGGTGGACGCGGTCGTCGCGGACCGAGGCCAGCGCCTCGCTGGCGTCGCCCTTGTCGCGCACGTCCTTGAAACCGAAGTCCTGCAGGGACCTGCGGATCATGGCCCGCATGCTGGCCTGATCGTCGACGACCATGACTTTGATTGCCGAAGCGGCACGCATTGCCTGCCCGAGGTCCGTGACTTCGGAGGCGTCGATGCGGTCGACCGTGCCGTCGTTGAGGAGCGGCCAAAGCTCCTTCGCGACCGTGAGATTACAATGTGGCGGCAGCTTCACGCTGCCTTGGTCATGCTGGAGCGGCATTGAGATCGGCCTTTGCTTCGTCGAGAGCGGTTTCGAGTTCCTGGAAGGAGGGGGCGTAGGTCGACGGCGTCATGCGTCGGGCCAGCTCCACGGCAACCTGCGTCGGCAGGCCGTGGGCGTGAGCCACGATGGCGACCTTGACGAGGTCGAACATCTTCGCGTCGTCGTCGACGGTGGCGTGAAGCTTGGACGCCAGCGGACCGACCACGCAGTAGGACAGCAGCACGCCTAGGAAGGTACCGACCAGCGCGCCGCCGATCATGCCGCCCAGAATTTCCACCGGCTGGTCGATCGACCCCATGGTCTTGATCACGCCGAGCACGGCGGCCACGATGCCGATGGCCGGCAGGCCGTCGGCCATGGTCTGCAGCGCATGCTGCGGCGCCAGCTCTTCATGATGATGCCGCTCGATATCGGCTTCCATGGCCGCCTCGAGCTGGTGCGGGTCCTCGAAGCTGACCGTCATCATGCGCAGATAGTCGCAGATGAACTCGACCAAGTGATGGTCCTTCAGCAGCTTTGGATAGGCGCCGAACAGCGAGCTGTCGTGCGGATTGTCTAGGTGCGGCTCGATTGCGGTCGCGCCGCCCTTCTTGAATGTCGAAAGCAGTCCGAACAGCAGCGTCAGCAGGTCCCGGTAATCGGATTCCTTCCAGCGTCCGCCTTTGAAGCTGCGGCCGAGGCCTTTGGCCGCTGCCTTCACGGTGCCCATCGAGTTGGACACGAGGAAGGCGCCGAGGGCCGCGCCGGCGATGGCCATCATCTCGTACGGCAGCGCATACAGCACGATGTCCATCTTGCCGCCGGCGAGGATGAAGCTGCCGAAGACGCAGCCGAGAATGATCAAGAACCCGATGCCGTTGAACACGGTCGTTCCTTCTGCGCTGTTTGGCCCAATATCCCGAAATTATAGGCGACTGGACTTCGGACGGCGGGGGCCGGCGAAACAAATTCTGTTTCACCGGCGGCGAAATTGCGGGGCTAGGAGGCCAGCCCCTCGATCATGGTGCAGTTCACGTCGATCAGGTCGTCTATGGGCTCACGTCCGGCGATGACGTCGCTGGTGAACTTGTCGACCCAGATGGCGAGCGAGATGATGCTGGCCCGAAGCTGCTGCGGCAGTTCGTTCCCGCGGGCACCGCAGGCCGAGGAGAAGGCAGTCCAAACTTCCCGGTTGTGGTGGAGCACGGGCATCAGCGCGACACCCTTCAGACCACTGTCGCGTGCGGAAATCATCCGGCCCGTGACAAGGTTGAGAAGCCGGCGCTCGGTATCCCGCGGCTGCTCGATAATTGTGCTCGTCTTCTGATAGGCGGCAAGCGACATAGGATCTTCCTGTCGTTTCTACGCTTCTATTCTAGGCAGGACTTGCGCCGGACGCGGGCGTCCGGCGGCAAGTTTTTCCTCCTGCTCAGAACGCGGTCCATTCGCCTGCCGGCTGGGACGCCGCGGCATGCGCCAGCGCCGGGCCCGCCGGTACGGCGCGCGTCGCGGGTGTGGACGGCGCGGGAAGCGCGGCAGTGCGGGGCGTACTGCTGACGTCGCTGCGGGACAGGCCGAGATCGAAACGGGCCGCCTGCGAGGCGAGTTCGTTCACTTCGCTCGAGAGGCTGCGCGCGGCGGCGGAGGTTTCCTCGACCATCGCGGCATTCTGCTGCGTGGATTTGTCCATTTCGCCGATCGCCGAGGAGACCTGGGTCAGCGCGCTCGACTGCGCTTCATTGTCCTTCGCCATCGATCCCAGTAGTTCGTGCACGGCGCTGACCCCGGTCGAAATCTGCGACAGCGCGCCATCGACCTTCTGGACCGCGTCGACAGCCGTTCCGATGCCGGTCTGCGTCAGGGTTAGCTGCGCACGCGCGCTCTGCGCCTCTTCCTCGGCGCGCATGGCGAGCGCGGAGACGAGGTCGGCGACGACGGCGAAGCCGCGGCCCGCTTCACCGGCGCGGCCTGCCTCGACCGCGGCGTTCATGGCGAGAACGCGGGTCTGGAAGGCGATCTTGTCGAGGCCCTCGATAACGGCATCGATGGCCTGCGCATTCTCAGAGACGCGCTCCATCGCCTGCACCGCGTCGCCGGTCACCTGACGCCCGCTCGCAACGGATTCCGTCGCCTCGTTCGCGCGCTCGACGGTATTGCGCGCCGCGGTCGCGGAAGCTTTCACCCGTCCTTCGACTTCGACCAGAGACGCTGCGGTCTGTTCCAGGCTGGCAGCGTTCGCTTCGGTGCGGCGCGCCAGGTCTTCCGACGCCTGCATGATCTCGCCCGCACTGCCGCGGATCGAGGTCGTGCCTTCGGCGACCGAACCGACCAGGTCGCGGAGCTGCTCAAGCGCGCGGTTATAGCTCGCTTCCAGCTCGGCGAAGCTTTCCGGCAGTCCGTTGACGGCGCGGGTAAGGTCACCCTGTGCGAGCGCCGACAGGCCGTCGGCAAGCGCGCTGACGGCGGCTTCGCGGTCCGCCTGGGCTTCCTCGAAATAGACCGAGACCGACATTTCCATGTCGAGGAGCGCTGCCTTTACGAGAGCAACCACCGCGTCCGACTTGCGCGAGCGGCGCAAAAAGGCCGGCAACCAGGCGGGGCCGCCGCCAATGTCTCTGATCAGGTTTTCAAGAACAAGCCCATAGGCGCCGATGTACAGGCGCGGTTCCAGGCCGATACGCGCATGAACAGACCCGATGCGGCGCACGCTGTCATAGTAATGATCGTCGAAAGTTCCGGAAGCGAGCCGTTCCCAATGTTTCGCCTGAGCGGACTTTGCCGTGCGCATATGCGATGCGCTGCTGAAGAACTCGGCTGTTTCCGGGGTTGCTTCGACCTTGCGGTAAAACCGGTCGAGAGCCTTGTCTATACTCGCGGCGACCCGCCGCTGCATGCGCGACAATATGGACCGCTGCCGCTTGTCGAATTCCATGAAATCCAAGCGAGATTGAATTTCTTGCTTCACTATGGCCTCCTTAGCCCCGAAAACTTGATGGGACTCTATAGGATGCCGCCAGATGGGGGATTGCCGCTTGGAGTTATTTTTAACCAAAAAGCTACTCAGGTTAATCGCAAATAGGTAAAAAATCTATTGCGCAAATATACTCATAATTTGGGATCATGTACTTATAAATCGGGCCCCGCCTGCGGGAAATGCAGGCGAGGCCCTTAAGCTTTCATGATGACGTCGGCTGCGGTCAGAAGGCCGTCCAGTCCCCGTCATTCGCAGCGCCGTTCGCCTTGGCGGCGACCGGGAGCGCCGGGGCGGGCTCGGACGTGCGGCTCGGCAGGCTGATCACGTTGCGACTGGTGGAGGAGGTTCCGCCCGTCTTGAACCGTCCCGCCTGGTTGCTCAGCATCTCGACCTCGCCCGACAGGCTGCGCGCGGCGGCGGAGGTTTCCTCGACCATCGCGGCATTCTGCTGCGTGGACTTGTCCATCTCGCCAATGGCTGCGGCGACCTGGGTCAGCGCCGAAGACTGCGCCTCATTGTCCTTCGCCATCGAATCAAGCAGGTCGTGGACCTCGCTGACGTCGGAGGAGATGTCGGCAAGCGCGCCGTCGACCTTTTCAACCGTTTCGACCGCCGACTGGATACCCGTCTGGGTCAGGGTCAGCTGCTCGCGGGCATTCTTCGACTCTTCCTCGGCGCGCATGGCGAGCGCGGAGACGAGGTCGGCGACGACGGCAAAGCCGCGGCCCGCCTCACCGGCACGGCCTGCTTCGACCGCCGCGTTCATGGCAAGGACGCGGGTCTGGAAGGCAATCTTGTCGAGGCCCTCGATGACGGCATCGATGTCCTTCGCATTTTCGGAGACGCGGCCCATGGTGCGGACGGCCTCGCCGGCCACGCTGCGGCCTGCGCCGACGGTAGAGATGGCCTTGTCGGCGCGGTCGACGGTACGACGTGCGGCCTGGGCGGAGGCTTTCACCCGGCTGTCGACTTCCACCAGGGAGGCTGAGGTCTCCTCCAGGCTGGCGGCATTCGATTCGGTGCGCCGCGCCAGGTCTTCCGACGCCTGCGTGATTTCGTTGGAGCCATTGCGGATGGCCGCGGCGCCTTCGGCGACGGATCCGACCAGTTCGCGCAGCGATGCCAGCGCATCGTTATAATTGCTCTTCAGCTCGCCATATTCCGGCGGGAATTCCGCCGTGACATCGCTGGAGATATCGCCTTCCTTCAGGGCCGAGAAGCTGTCCTTCAGGGTGCCGACCATCGCCTTCAGCTTGCGCGATTCCTCTTCGCGCACGGCGTTGTTCGCCCTCTCTTCGGCCAGGCGCCGGGCACCTTCTTCCTGCGCCTGCGCCAGGAAGGCGACCGTGCGCTGGGCAAGCCAGACGAGGGCGGCGGTCTCGACGACAAGGATGACGGCGTGAAGCCCGACGCGAAGGACAGACCCGCCGTTCAGGAAGACCCATTCCGGGGCGATGATGCTCAGGCCGACATGATGCAGTGCAACGAGAACCGTGCCCGCCAGGATCGCCTTCAGGTCGTAGACCATCACGACCGTCGCAAGGATCGCGAAGAACAGCATGTGCAGGTCGGTCTGCCAGGCGAAGCCCGCGAAGACATAGAGGAGCAGCGCCGGCATGGTCAGCAGCGCCAGCGTCATGGCGATGCGCGGCCCGCTGCCGGCGGCTTTCGTGACTGCGGCGAACGCGGGATACGCACATAGCGCCAGTGCGATCGGCGCCGCGAGCCAACGGTCACCGCCCACGACGATGGCGGATATGCAGACAATCAGGGCAAGTGCCGCCAGTTCGGCGGCCAGCAGGCGCATTCCTTGTGCGCGCAGATCGTCCAGAGTGATATTGGTCATTGAACGGCTCCGGTAAGCTTAGGCACATCCGCGAAAGGGGATGGCGAGAACGAGTTTGCGAAAAGGCGACGGCGACGCGGCCAGCGCATCCCTGTTGGCCCAGACCGCCAGAGATCCGGCGTAGGGACCGGGACCGAGGGGCCGCGCGTCGGCGCCGGCGGCGTAGGTCACGGCCTCTGCCGCGCTTGTGTGCTCTAGGGGCAGGATCAGCATCGGACCCTCTGCAGGCGGAAAGAAGATCAGACCCGCGCCCAACGTCACGACGGCTGCATGCATTCCGATCGCGGCGCGCGTTTTCCACGCGGCCGGGAGCGGGAACAGTCGGTTGCCGGGGCGTCGGCCGGTCATGATGGGCGATGTCTCCATCCGGGTTGAGTTTTCTTCCGGCCTTGAAGAGGGAGTCCCTCCCGGCGCTCTGGGGGTTCCATCACCATAATAGAAGGTGCGCGGCCGCCTGTGGGTGCTTGGCAAGCTTTATGCCTGCCGTGTCACTGTGCCGGCCGGCAGTTTTCCCAAAGGGAACGCCCCGCCCACCATATTTGGCGGACGGGGCGTATGGGGACCGGGGGGTGAGGGGAGCGTCCTCCGGTCGTTAGAAGGCGGTCCAGTCTCCGTCTGCGGCATGGCCGTTGCTCATGGCGGCGACGGGCAGCTTGGGCGCCGGGTCGGCGGCGGGCTGGGACGTCATCACGATGGGCTTGGCGGTGCGGACGGTGGACCCGGCGGCGCCGATGCGGAAGCGGCTGGCCTGGTCGCTCAGCTGGGTGACCTCGCCCGACAGGCTGCGCGCGGCGGCGGAGGTTTCCTCGACCATCGCGGCGTTCTGCTGGGTGGCCTTGTCCATGTCGCCGATCGCGACCGACACCTGGGTCAGGGCATTCGACTGCGCCTCGTTGTCCCGGGCCATGGAGCCGAGCAGTTCGTGCACCTCGCCGACGCCGGTAGCGATATCGGCAAGCGCACCGTCGACCTTGCGGACTTCCTCCACGGCCGACGAGATGCCGGTCTGGGTGACGGTCAGCTGTTCGCGGGCATTCTTCGACTCTTCCTCGGCGCGCATGGCCAGCGCGGAGACGAGGTCGGCGACGACGGCGAAGCCGCGGCCTGCCTCACCGGCACGGCCTGCCTCGACGGCGGCGTTCATGGCAAGGACGCGGGTCTGGAAGGCGATCTTGTCGAGGCCCTCGATGACGGCGTCGATGTCCTGCGCATTTTCGGAGACGCGCTCCATCGCCTGCACCGCGCACTGGGCGACGCTGCGGCCCGACCCGACGGTCTCGATGGCTTCGTCGGCGCGGGTGACGGTCTGGCGGGCGGCCTTGGCGGTGGCCTTCACGCGGCCGTCGACCTCGGTCAGCGACGCGGCGGTCTCCTCCAGGCTGGCGGCGTTCGATTCCGTCCGCCGCGCCAGGTCTTCCGACGCCTGCATGATCTCGTTCGAGCCGTTGCGGATCGCGCCCGCACTGTCCATCACCGACCCGATCAGCTCGCGCAGCGACGCAACCGCGTCGTTATAATTGCGCTTCAGCACATTATATTCGCCGGGGAAGTCGGCGGAGATGTCCGCCGTCAGGTCGCCGTCGGCCAGCTTGTGCAGCTGTGCGGCGAACGTGTCGACGACAACCTGCTGCTCCGCCGCACTCTTGGCGCGCTCTTCGGCAGTGTTGCGGAAGGTCTGCATGGCGACGGTCATGCGTCCGACGCAGTCCTTATAGTGGGTGAACTCGATCGGGGAGGCCAGGTCGCCGTCGGCCAGTGCTTCCATGCGCACGACGGTCGAGACATAGGGATGGCAGATGGCGCTACGGAACCAGAAGCCGCAGATCAGCGCGATCGCTGTCGTAGCGAGCCCGACGGGGAGTGCCACGGCCGGACCGAAAATACCGGCAAGGGCGGTGATGGCAGTCAGCATCGTCATAAACCCGAAGCTGACCAGCATTTTCAAGCGGATGGGAGCGTCTGCGATAAACCAGTTCATGAGTTATTCCCTCTTCCAGATTGCGCGCAGGCCCCGTGCGCATCCAAAATTATTTGTGCTGCTTGCTATTTTACGAGGGAATTCTCGGACTGACGTAAATTAACCAGAAAAATATTGCGATTTTTCGCCCACAAGGCCTGGGAAATTAATTCAGGGTGCGGCAAATACCCTCGGATTACGTATTAGTAACTGCTTGACCCGCAGCGTTTCCTGTTCTGGCGCATCGCTTTGCGTAACCCTCGGTCCCGCCGCGTAGGGTGCAGCCGAGCATCAGAAGCCTCAAAATAAAAAAGCCCCGCCCGCCATATTTGGCGGACGGGGCGTATGGGGACCGGGGGGTGAGGGGAGCGTCCTCCGGTCGTTAGAAGGCGGTCCAGTCTCCGTCTGGGGCATGGCCGTTGCTCATGGCGGCGACGGGCAGCTTGGGCGCCGGGTCGGCGGCGGGCTGGGACGTCATCACGATGGGCTTGGCGGTGCGGACGGTGGACCCGGCGGCGCCGATGCGGAAGCGGCTGGCCTGGTCGCTCAGCTGGGTGACCTCGCCCGACAGGCTACGCGCGGCGGCGGAGGTTTCCTCGACCATCGCGGCGTTCTGCTGGGTGGCCTTGTCCATGTCGCCGATCGCGACCGACACCTGGGTCAGGGCATTCGACTGCGCCTCGTTGTCCCGGGCCATGGAGCCGAGCAGTTCGTGCACCTCGCCGACGCCGGTAGCGATATCGGCAAGCGCACCGTCGACCTTGCGGACTTCCTCCACGGCCGACGAGATGCCGGTCTGGGTGACGGTCAGCTGTTCGCGGGCATTCTTCGACTCTTCCTCGGCGCGCATGGCCAGCGCGGAGACGAGGTCGGCGACGACGGCGAAGCCGCGGCCTGCCTCACCGGCACGGCCTGCCTCGACGGCGGCGTTCATGGCAAGGACGCGGGTCTGGAAGGCGATCTTGTCGAGGCCCTCGATGACGGCGTCGATGTCCTGCGCATTTTCGGAGACGCGCTCCATCGCCTGCACCGCGCACTGGGCGACGCTGCGGCCCGACCCGACGGTCTCGATGGCTTCGTCGGCGCGGGTGACGGTCTGGCGGGCGGCCTTGGCGGTGGCCTTCACGCGGCCGTCGACCTCGGTCAGCGACGCGGCGGTCTCCTCCAGGCTGGCGGCGTTCGATTCCGTCCGCCGCGCCAGGTCTTCCGACGCCTGCATGATCTCGTTCGAGCCGTTGCGGATCGCGCCCGCACTGTCCATCACCGACCCGATCAGCTCGCGCAGCGACGCAACCGCGTCGTTATAATTACGCTTCAGCTGGGCATAGGCCGGGGCGAATTCTACATCCACATTGGCGGTGAGGTCACCTTCGGCGAGGGTAGCAAGGCGTTCGGACAGCGTGTCGACCACGACCTTCTGCTCCTTGTCTGCCTCGACCTTCTCCTGGCCGGTGTCGCGAAAGACGTTCAGGGCGCGGGCAATCGCGCCTACCTCGTCGGCCCGGTCCGTACCCGTAATGTCGATGTTGTAGCGACCCGCTGTCAGATCATCCATCTGACGCGTCAGGCCTTCCAGCGGCTGGGTGATCTGCTTGCGCACGATCCAGAGTACCGTGCCGCCGATCAGCAGCAGGCCCAGGGCGGACACGATGATGAGCTGCCACGTGGCGAAGCTGGCGTCGGACTTGGCTTCGGCGACGCCGAAAATCAGGGCTTCGCGCTGTTCATCCACGATCTCGGTCAGCGCCGCATCCATCGTCTCGAACGGTTCCTTCGCTTCGTGCTGCAGAACGTCCTCGGCTTCGTCGCGCATGCCATCATACCACAGGGCCGGGATCTGGTCGGTCGCGGCGCGGTACGTCGCCATTTCCCGCTCGACGATCGCCAGGTTCGCGGCATTCTCGCCAGACAGCATGGGGCGCACCTTCTCGAAATAGCCGTCGACTGCACCGCGCTCTTCGGCGATCTCATCCATGAAGACTTCGAAGTCGGGCGCGTCGTTCTCGATCACGGTCTGGAACCAGATCTGGTGTTCGCGGGTCTTGGCCTCATTCGCTTCGGAGGCGATCTCCAGGATGAGTGCGGTCTCGCCGGCGAGCTTTTCCGTTACTGCAGCGTTCTGGTTGAGCGTGATCGTGCCATAGGCGGTGATGAAGATCGCCAGCGCCACGAACAGGCTGAGACCCGCCGCAATTTTCGCGGAGATCTTCAGATGCGAAAACTTTTCTAACATATCAGTTCCTTGGGCAATTTGGCTTCGGTTTGGATCGGCTGCTAAGCCAGGAAGCGACCGCCGCCGATCCTCGCCGACGGATTGCGTCACGGGACTATTTCTAGGACGTCCGGCGCACCGCCTTCGGACGCTCTCCACCTTTTTTTAAGATGTGGCCGAATGCGGAGGCTGAGTAGTTCCCGCAATTTCCGAAGAAACCGTTTCAGTCGAACGTCTCAAAGCGTGTCCCGGCCTAAAAAGTGGCATTGGCCCAAACACTCGGACGGTATTTCATGAACATTTCCCCCCGCCGCAGCTCTTCGCTGCTGGCTGGCTTCTTTTGCTGTACAGCCGGTTTCTCGACGCCCGGCCTTGCGGGTCCGCTTCAGGACGCGCTCGGCAATCCCGACGGTCTCACCATCGGCGGCAGCATCCGCCCGCGCGTCGAGGTCATCGACGGTCAGTTCCGCCCCGGCAAGAATGACGAGGACGCCTTCGTGTCCATCCGCACCATCGTTGCGGGCGAATATGATTTCGGTGGGTTCCGGCTCGGCGGCGAGCTGCGCGACGCGCGCGGTTACGCCTATTCGGACGGCGCTTCCATCGGCGTCAGCGACGTGAACGCGCTTGAGCCGCTGCAATTTTATGCCGCGGTCGATGCCGAAGGTGTGATTGCCGACGGCGATGCGCTGTCGCTGATCGGCGGCCGCACGACGCTCGACATCGGTTCGGGCCGCGTCATCGGCGAGCCCGGCTTCGCCAACTCCGTCAACAGCTTCACCGGCGGACAGCTGCGCTGGAAAAGCGCGGCGGGCGACGAGTTCATCGGCCTGTTCGTCATGCCGAGCAACCGCCAGCCCACCGATGCGGACTCCATTGAGGACAACGAGGTCGACTGGGATGTGACCAACGACGACATTCAGCTTTACGGCGCGCACTTCCGGAAGGCCGATCTTATTCCCGGCCTCGCCGGCGAAATCTACGCCTTCGGCCTGTCGGAAGACGACAGCACGGGCAGCAATACCCGTAATCGCGACTTCGTGACCTACGGTGCCCGCCTTGTGGGCAAGCCGGGCGGCGGCGCCGTCGATGTCGATTTCGAGCTGATCCGCCAGACGGGCGACACCCGTGCGAGCGCCGCACCGACGGACCTGACCGACGTCGATGTCGATGCCTGGTTCGCACATGGTGAGGTGGGCTATGCCATCGCCAGCCCGGGCAAGCCGCGCCTGTTCGTCTTCGCCGATTACGGCACCGGTGACGATCCCGCCACCGCCGACCAGGAAGGCTTCGATAAGCTGTACGGCAAGCGTCGCGGCGACTTCGGTCCCACCGGGCTCTACGGCCTTCTCTCGCGTGAGAACATCGCCTCGGTCGGCTTCGGCGCCACGGCGAAGCCCTTCGACGGGTTCGACGCCGAAGCGACGTTCCGCGGTGCCTGGCTGGATGAGAAGACCGACAGCTTCGCCGCCACCAAGGTGCGCGATGCCTCCGGTAACTCCGGCGATTTCGCCGGCACCCAGCTTGCCCTGCGCACGCGCTACTGGCTGGTGCCGCAGCGCTACCGGCTCGAAGTCGGAGGCGTCTACTTCACGAAGGGCGAGTTCCTGGAAACCGCGCCCAATGCCAACCGCAACGGCGACACCCGCTACGGCTATGTCGCGCTGACGGCGAGCTTCTGACCGAAACTTTCTGACCGCGCGCCGCGTCCCGGCATCTTGCTCCTGCCGGAGCGTGCGCACGGGAGGCCTGGCTGTCTATCCCTCGGACAGCCAGGTCTCGATCTTCTGTTCGAGGACCGCCATGGGCAGGACGCCCGTGTCGAGCACCTGCGCATGATAGTCGCGAACGTCGTATCGCGGCCCCAGCGCTTCGGCTGCCTCGGCCTTCAGCCGCTGGAGGGTCAGCTCGCCGATCTTGTAGGCACAGGCCTGGCCCGGATAGGAGATATAGCGGTCGATCTCGACAATCACGTCGCGCTCCGCCATCGACGTGTTGGCGAGCATGAAGTCGATCGCCTGCTGGCGGCTCCACCCCTTGGCATGCAGGCCCGTGTCGACGACGAGGCGCACGGCGCGCAGCATCTCCATGTCCAGATGCCCGAACAGCTGCATCGGATCGGTGAACATGCCCAGTTCGGGGCCGAGCGATTCGGCATAGAGCCCCCAGCCCTCGGTATAGGCGGTCGCCCGCCCAAAGCGCAGGATCGGCGGCAGGTCCTCATTCTCGATCGCCTTGGTGATCTGGAAGTGATGGCCCGGAATGCCCTCGTGCAGCGTCAGCGTCTCCAGCGTGGGGATCGGCCGCGTATCGAGCATCGACATGTTGAAATAGAGCGTGCCCGGCGTCGTCCCGTCGGGCGGGCCCGGGCGGTAATAGCCGGTGCCGCGCTGGTCGCCGAGCGCGGGCAGCGGCGCCACGCGGAAGGGCGCGCTCGGGCGGTCGTGGAACAACTTCGGAATCGATTTCCAGATTTCCGCCTCGATGGAGGCGAAGCGTTCGAGCAGCTGTTGCGGCTCGGTATAGTAGAATTTCGGATCGGTGCGGACATGGTCGAAGAAGGCGGAGAGGTCGCCGTCGAATCCGACCGTGCTCTTCACCTCCTCCATGCGGGCAAGGATGCGCGCGACTTCCGACTGGCCCAGCGCATGGATTTCATCCGCGCTCATGTCTGTAGTGGTGTGGAAAGACAGCTCCCAGTCGTACAGGCGGCGGCCGTCCTTCATGGCCCAGCGGCCGGGTTCCTCGGTCGCCGCCGGCAGATAGTCGGCGGTCAGGTAGGTCCTCCACAAGTCGTAACCCGGATAGACGCGGTCGCGGATCGCGGTGCGATAGGCGCCGGCCAGCCGCGCCCGCTCTTCGGCGGGCAGCGTCTCGGGCATCGTGCGGATCGGCGCATAGAAGGGACTGGCGTCCTGCGGCAGGGCAAGCATCGCCTCCACCTGCGACAGGATATTGGTAACGATGATCCTGGGCTGCACATAGCCGGCGGCGCGGCCCCGTTTCAGGCGCGCGACCGTCTGTTCCAGCCAGTCTGCGAAGCCCTCCAGCTGCGCCAGCCCCCGCTCATAGTCGGTCACTGTCGCGAAGGGCGCCGCGCCGCCCGACATATAATCGGGAAATTCCACCTGCAGGCCGAAGGAGGGGTTCAGCGGTGCCATCTGCTGCACCTCGAACAGGGTTGGCTCGGCCCCGTCCGCGTCGAACAGCTCCAGCGTTTGCGCCGTCTTGTACGCGAACACGTCATAGGCGATGCGGTCGGTCGGGCTCAGCGCGGCGCGGTCGATCGTGCGAAGCTCGGCGAGTTCTGCGCGCTTATTCTCTTCCAGCGTCCGGCCGAACGCATCGCCCAGCGGGTCGACGAAGGCATCGCCGAGCGGCTTGCCGTCGCGTCTGGTGGTGTCGAGCGGGCTCAGCAGGTCGTCGGCCCGGGCGGAGCGCTCCAGGAGGGCGGCGAGGCGCGCGGCTGCACCCGATTGCTGGGCCAGGACCCGCATGGGCGACAGCATCGCGCCAGCTGCCCCTGCCGACAGAAGCGTACGGCGGCTGAGCTGGAATAGTGAACCTGCGGACATGAACTTCCTCTCCTCGGTTGCGCGCAGACTGACGACAGATTGCGCGGGTTTTGCAAGTCGTTCGCCGAGGACGGCGGTTCATGCGGGGTGATCGCCTATCGACGCAGTGAGGCCTAAAAAGCTGTTCTATAACAATATGGTAGATCCTATGCGCGCACTCCGATGAAGCCTGAACATCATTCAAAATTGCACTTATCGCAACAAAGTGCACGATATTGTTGCATTGAGCGTTCGGGTTCGGGGGCGCAACACTGGGACATCAATTGCAGGTCCGGTCTGCCGGGGGGACATATGAAATCCGTAATCGCGCGCCTTGGCGCATTTTTGTTCGTTCTGATGTCTGTCATGCCCGCATCGGCTCAGGCGCCGGAACCGGTAGTGGCGCTGACGGGCGGTAACATTGTCGATGTGATGACAGGTGCCGTTACCGAAAACGGCGTCATACTGGTGCGCGGAGAGCGCATCGCGGCGATAGGGGCGCAGGGTGAGGTCGAAATTCCCGCCGGTGCCCGCACCGTGCCCATGACCGGCAAGTGGCTGATCCCCGGTCTTATGAACATGCACACGCATTTCAGCCTCATCCTTCCCGGCGCGGAGGGGAACCGGCTGGCGAACGAGACGCCCGACGCCCAAGCGCTCAGGATGGCAAACAACGCCTATCACTCGCTTTGGTCCGGCGTGACGGCCGTGCGCACGCCCGGCGAATTCGGCGGTGTCGACTTTGCCCTGAAGGCGGCCATCGAACGCGGCGAGGTTCTGGGGCCGCGCATCGAGACGTCCGGCACGATCATCGCTCCGACGGGCGGACATGGCTATACGGAGGCAGACGGGCCTTACGATTTCGCACACGTCGCGCGTGAGCAGATCAAGCGCGGCGCGAGCTGGATCAAGATCGCCATATCTGGCGGCATCGCCGATACGCATGGCAGCATCTCTGCGGCGCCGATGACCGACGAGGAACTGTCGACTCTGATCGAGGTGGCGCACCGGAACGGCGTCAAGGTAACCGCCCATAACGGGTCGGTGGAAGCGGCCCGTCAGGCGCTCGACTTCGGCATCGACTGCTTCGAACATGGCTATCATCTCGACGAGCCCACCCTGCGCCGCATGAAGGATGAGGACGTCTGGCTCGTGCCGACCATCGTGGTCAGCCAGCCGGGCGCCTACGAGTTCTTCCGCAAGATCGGGTCCCCGGACTGGTATCTTGAGCGGGTCGAATCCACCGGCAAGGATCACTGGCAGATGCTGCAGAACGCTATCCGCATCGGCGTCAACATCGCGCTTGGGTCGGATCAGCATCCGTTCGAACCGAATGACGGCACCACGGCAACGGTCGCGGAGGCGGAGCTTTACCAGAAGGCGGGCATGACGCCGCTGCAGGCGCTTCAGGCCGCCACCATCCAGCCGGCGCGGCTGATGGACCGCCAGCAGGACATCGGGTCACTCGAAGCTGGGAAATACGCCGATGTCGTCGCTGTGGACACCAACCCGCTGGAGACGATTAGCGCCTTGAGATCGCTCGACTTCGTGATGAAGGGCGGCGCGATCATCCGCAATGACGATGCGCCGGCGACTGTCACGCATCCATTCGACTGATGCGGCGTGGACGGGGTTAAGGGAGAGAAAAGATGAATTTGCGCTCTGTACTTGCCGGGGCATGGACCCGGATCGCGCTTGCCTCATGCGCCGCGCTGCTGTCTGCGGTCCCGGGTCAGGCCCAGATGACCGCCCTTGTCGGCGGCACTGTCGTCGATGTCACCGACGGGCGCAGCATTCCGAACGCGGTCGTTCTGGTTGACGGCGAACGGATCACTGCTGTCGGTTCCCGCAGCGATGTAGCCGTACCTGCCGGGGCGGAGACCGTGGACATGACCGGGAAGTGGCTGACCCCCGGTCTCATGAACATGCATGTCCATCTCGACCTTAACCTACCGGGGGAATCGCACGTCTATAACGAGACGCCGGATGCTCGGGCGCTGCGTATGCTCGACAATGCGCAGAAGTCTCTGGCGGTGGGCGTCACCACGCTGCGCCTGACGGGGGCGACCGGCGGGGCCGACTTCGCCGTCAAGCAGGCCATCGACAGCGGCGTCTTTCCCGGGCCGCGGATCCATACGGCGGGCGAGTCCATCGTTCCCACAGGCGGGCACGGCCGGACGGAGGCGAACGGCCCCTACGAGTTTGCAAAAGCGGTGCGTGAGCAGATCAAGGCCGGTGCGACGTGGATCAAGCTTGGCATTTCTGGCGGTATCTCGGACGTGCGCGGCGCGATCGGTGCGTCGCCCTTCACGGACGAAGAGCTTCAGACCGCGATCGAAGTCGCCCATCGGAACGGCGTGAAGGTAACTGGTCACACCGGCTCTCCCGTCGCGTCGAAGGTCGCGATCGAGGCTGGGATCGACGCCTTCGAACATGGCTATTTCTTTACGCCCGAAGTGCTCGACCTGATGGTGGAGAACGGCACCTGGTATGTGCCCACCATCGTGGTCAGCCAGGAAGGGGCGCTGGAATTCTACCGCAAGATTGGCTCGCCGGACTGGTATCTGGCCCGCCAGGCGTCGGTCGGAAAGGTGCATTGGCAGACCTTGCAGAACGCAATTGCGGCGGGCGTCAACATCGCCCTCGGCAGCGATCAGTATCCGTTCGAGCCCAATAGCGGCACCAACGCCACCGTCGCCGAAGCCGAACTCTACCGCGATGCCGGCATGAGCGATCTCGAGGCGCTGCAGGCCGCGACCATCGAGCCTGCGCGTATGCTGGAGGTCGACGATGAAGTCGGCCTCATCGCGCCGGGCTTCTACGCGGACATCGTCGCCATGGACGCCGACCCGCTGGCCGACATCGGCGCTCTGCGCAGCATCGATTTCGTTATGAAGGGCGGCGAGGTGTTCCGCAGCGAACCCTAGCGCGCCAGCCCCGACAGGCGCTGCCGTCCTTCCTGCGGCCACGGACCCCGATCCCTCCCGGCGGTCCGTGGCCCTTTTTTTGCGTTCCGCATATCGCGCGTTCTCGACGGAGCGAAACTTTCTTGCGCTTGTTGCGTAGGATGCAACGAACCCCGTATTACAATGCTGTTGCAACAACAGTCGTCATGATCGACAGTCTGTGTCGAGGATAGCCGAGGGGGGCTGGTCGGCTACGCGAACCAGTAAAGGGGGAGATACCCAATCATGAAACCAAGTGCATTTCTTTCCACTGCGGCGCTGCTGTTTGCGGCCTGCTCCAGCGCATCTGTGGCCGCTCCCGAGGCGGACGACGAGTTTCAGACTTTCTTTGCCTGGTGGAATGAGGCGTTTCAGACTCCGGGTGCCTTCACGGCTGAGAATTTCAGCGAATACCTTACCGAGGATGCAACGCTCACTCTGGAAGGCGAAACCGTTATCAACGGTGTCGACGAATGGGCAACGCACTTCCAGCGCATTCAGGCTGGTGGCGGTGAAGTGGAGCTCGTCGTTCCGTTCAAGGAAGCTTTCAAGGCTGACGACAAGATCTACACCTACCATGTGATCCGCTCGCGCCGTGACGGCGAGGTCGGTTGTTCCCTGGCGGCTGGTCATGCCGATATGGAAGGCGACAAGATCGCTGCCATTACGCTCGTCCGGCAGGATCTCGACATGGAGAACGGTCCCGTCGACCCGGAATGCTGGACCGAGTGACCCGCTCCTAGACCACCAGACTTTTCAAATTCGGTCGCGCGCCAGGGGGGTGTCATGGCCGTACAAGGAGATGCTTGATGCATAAAATTAATTCCAGGACTGCTGCCTTCCTGACGGGCGCCGCTTCGAGCGCCGTCGCCTTGCTGCTTGCGGCGACGCCGGCAGCCGCACAGGAGGCGCCTTCCGCCTCGTCGGACGTCTACGAGCCGCCCGTGATCGTCGTGACGGCGCAGCGCCGCGAGGAATCGCTGCAGGACGTTCCGGTCGCCATTTCCGCCGTGTCCGAACAGACCCTCGAGCGGCAGAATGTGGACGATGTCGAAGACTACTTCGCCCTCGTTCCGAATGTCAGCTTCCAGTCGAACGGTTCGCGCGACCGTAAGGACCTGTCGATCCGCGGCATTTCGAACCTGCTCAATCCCTATGCCGATGTGCGTCAGGGCACCTACGGCTTCTATATCGACGAATTCAACGTCGCGCCGGGTACCAGCAACCCGCAGCTCGCCGACTTGCAGCGCATCGAGGTGCTGCGCGGCCCGCAGGGGACCTATTTCGGTCGCAATTCGGTCGGCGGTGCGATCAACATCGTCACCAACAAACCGGTGAACGAGTTCGAGGGCGAGATCGGCCTCGGCTATAGCAGCTTCGACACTTGGGAAGGCCACGGCGTTCTCAACGTGCCCGTCGTCGACGATCTGCTCGCGGTGCGCGCGGTCGGCCAGTTCGCGACCTCGGACGGCAACATCGAGAACATCAACCCGATCGGCGGCGGCAACGACAGCGAATATTATAACGGCCGTATCCAGGCGCGCCTGACGCCGACGGACCGCCTGACCTGGGACTTCACCTACAGCTATTCCGACGAGACCAACGGCATGCGCGCCGGTGTCCCGACCGGCTACCTCACAAACACCTGGCGCTCTGTGTACTATGGCGCCTCGGGCGACGGCACGACCGACCGGACGGAGATCACCGATCCCGACGGCGTCGGCTTCTACCCTGAAAATGACGACCAGGTGAACTTCAACCGCGAACAGGAAGTCGGCAGCGAGTATCAGTTCGTGTCGACGCGGGCGCAGTATGATTTCGACACCATCAGCGTCGTCGGCATCCTCGGTCACATCGAGTCCGACCTGTTCAACTATGGCGATGTCGATGGCGGCAGCCCGGACTTCTTCTACGAGGACCTGCTGCTTTCCCGCGAGTCCACCAGCGGTGAACTGCGCGTCCAGTCGCTCGGCGCCCAGGTTTTCGAATGGAGCGTCGGCGTCACGGCCGGCAAGGACGAGGGGTCGAACGACCAGTCCACTTATCACGGTGCCGACAGCCCGCTTTGCGACAGCTGCGAAGGGCTCGAAGTCACCGGAGCGGACTCTGAATCCGAAAGCGAATACTGGGCGGTCTTCGGCCAGGCGACCTACAATTTCAGCGACACCTTCTCGGCGATGGTCGGCGGCCGTTACTCGTACGAAAAGACGAGCAACGTCTCGCAGACCCGTTCGAACGAAGTGATCACCGGGACGAACGACCGCGAAGCGTCCTTCAAGGACTTCTCGCCGAAGTTCACGCTGACCTACACGCCGCAGGACGACCTCCTCGTCTATGCCACCGTCTCGCGCGGCTTCAAATCCGGCGGTACGCAGACGTCCGGCAGCGAGCAGCTGAGCGACGAGTTCGATCCTGAGACCCTCTGGAACTACGAGGTCGGCACCAAGTTCGAACTGTTCGATCGCCGTCTGCGCTTCGACGTCACGGCCTTCTACATGGACTGGACCGATGTACAGCGTAACATCCGCTTCCAGTTCATCGATCCCGACACCGGCCTTCTGCGCGGTGTCAGCGGTGTCGCGAACGCGGCGTCGGCCGAAAGCTACGGTCTCGAGCTCAGCTTCGATGCCAACATCACGCCGCAGTTCATCCTGTCGGGACAGGCCGGTTACAACCATGCCGAGTTCGTCGATTATCCGAACGCGCTGATCGACGGCGGCGAGCTCGACCTGTCGGGTGAACCGCTCCCGAACGCACCGAAATGGACACTCAGCGCGCAGGCGCAGTATTTTGTCCCGCTCAGCGACAGCTATGAGGGCTATGTCCGCGGCGAGTACAAGTATCGCGACGAGATTCTCTCGAACGACTACGCATACCGCTACGACTATTACCCCTTCATCTCGCCGAGCTACAACACGGTGAACCTGCGCATCGGTGTCGAGGGGCAGGCGACGCGGCTCGAGGCTTATGTCGAGAACCTCTTCGACGAAGAGTATTTCCCGAACGTCTACACCAAGGCCTTCTACAGCGGCGCTCAGGTTGAGCCTTCGGTTCGCCGCTGGGGTGTTCGCGCTTCCTATAAGTTTTAAGGAAGCCGGCGTCGGGGCGGCCGGAGTATTGGCCGCCCCGTCCCACCGATAGCACAGGGGGTTTTTGCTTGTTCACCCGCCGTACCTTTCTCGAGAGCGCCGCTGCGGGCGCTCTTTTTGCCCGTGCCGGCCTCGCCTTCGCGGCCCAGCCGGGCACGGCCGATGCCGCGCTTCAGGCGATGCTCCAGCGCCACGCCGAGGACATGCTCGCCCGCTCTCCGCAGGAGGCGACGGGCGCCGGCTACGACATCGGCGACCATGCCGCGCTTCGCGGAATGCTCGACGACCGCTCGCTGGCCGGCCGCGCGCGTGACCGTGCCGCGGTGGCAAGCGCCCGCGTCGAGCTCGAAACGTCGATCGACCGCACCGCGCTCTCACCGCGCAGCCGCCTCGACTACGACATCGCGCATTTCGTCTACGAGAACCTGGCCTTCGGGCTTGGCAGCTACGGCTATATGGACCTCAATCTCAGGCCCAGCCCCTATGTCGTCAGCCAGATGAACGGCGCCTATTACTGGCTGCCGGATTTCATCGGTTCGCGCCATCCGCTTGAGACCGCCGCCGACCGGGAGGCGTGGATTTCGCGTCTTCGCGCCTATGCGGAGGTCATCGACCAGGAAACGCAGCGCATCCGTCACGACGCCTTGCAGGGCGTTTCGCCGCCCGGCTTCGTCATCGACCGCACCATTCCGCAGATCGAACTTCTGCGCGATACGCCGGTGCTCGAAAGCAACCTCACCGCGCCCGCGATCCGCCGCGCGCGGGAGGCCGGGCTCGCCGATCTTCAACGGCCGGCCCAGCAGATCTTTACAGCCGAAGTCGTGCCCGCCCTCAACCGCCAGGTCGAGATGCTGCGGTCGCTGCGTGCGGACGCCAGCGACATTGGCGGGGTCTGGCGACTTCCCGAGGGCGACCGCTACTATGCCGGTGCGGTCCGCTCGAACACCACATCCGACATCTCGCCCGGCGAGCTCCACCGCGAAGGTCTTGCCCAGTGCGAGGACCTAATCGCCCGGATCGACACGCTACTCAGGGCGCAGGGGATGACGAGCGGTACGGTCGGCGAGCGCATCGCCGCGCTCGACCGCGATCCGCGCTTCCTCCTTCCGGCGACCGACGCTGGCCGCGAGGCGCTGCTCGAGCGCGCGCAGGGATTTGTCGAGGAGGCGGTGGCGCGTTTGCCGCAGGCCTTCGGCAACACGCATGTAAATCCGCTGCGCGTTCGCCGCATTCCCGAGGCTATCGAGAACGGGGCGCCCGGCGCCTTTTACTCCGGAGGCGCGGACGGCGAGCCGGGCATCTACTCGCTCAATCTTAAGAATCCGGCCGAGCATCCGCTCTGGCGCCTTGCCACGCTGACCCACCACGAGGCGGTTCCGGGCCATCATTTCCAGTATAGCGTCCTGTCGACGGCAGGCGATCTGCCGCTGTTCCGCCAGATCGTGCGCTTTTCCGCCTATACCGAGGGCTGGGCGCTCTATGCCCAGCAGGTCGCCCGCGAAATGGGCGTGTTCGAGGGCGAGCCCTTTGCGGTGATCGGCGAGCTGCAGTCGCAGCTCTTCCGCGCCGCGCGCATCGTGGTCGACACCGGCATGCATCACGAACGCTGGAGCCGCGAACAGGCCGTCGACTGGATGGTGAACAACGCCGGCGAACAGCGCGAATCCACGGAGCGCGAAGTCGTCCGGTACAGCGTCTATCCGGGGCAGGCGTGCAGCTTCAAGGTGGGCGCCAACTCGATCGTCGCGGCGCGGGAGGCGGCGCGCAGCCGTCTCGGCGCCAGCTTCGACGTCCGCAATTTCCACGATCTCGTGCTCGAATCCGGCCCGATGCCGATGGCGGTCCTGGCTCAGGCCGTCGAGCAGTGGGACGGCGGTCCGGCAGCAGGGGCGGCGACCGATGGATGATCGCCCGGCCAGCAGGTCCGGCTGGCGCCATTACCGCCTGCTGCTGATCATTCCGTTCATCTGGCAGATCGGCCTCGTGCCCTTCGCCAATTCGGTCGACATGCGCGTTCTGTCGCTGCCCTTTCCGATGGTGTGGCAGATGGTCGGCATTCTCGTAACCTCCGGCATCATCGCCACGGTCTTCACGCTCGATCGCAGGCGTGACCGCGCCGAAGGCGCGCCGGAAGGAGAGGATCTGTGATCCTCGCCCTGACCATCGCCATCATCCTCGGCACCATTCTCGGGGCGATCTTGTATGGGCGGCGTCAGCAGAAGGCGGCGCAGTCGATGACCGAATGGGCCGTCGGCGGGCGCCGCTTCGGCGTATTCATCTTCTGGTTCCTGAACGCGGGCGAGATTTATACGACTTTCGCCGTGCTCGGCATATCGGGCTATGCCTGGGCCTTCGGGGCGCCAGCCTATCTGGCCTTCACGTCCGTGTCGCTTGCCGCGACGGTCGGCTATCTGCTGATGCCGCGCATCTGGGCGGCGGGAAAGAAGGGCGACCTCGTCACGCAGGCGGATTTCTTCGCCGATCATTACCGCGCCCCCTGGCTGGGCATCGTGGTCGGTCTCGCCGGCATCGCCGCGCTCATCGTCTATGTTCAGATTCAGATCGTCGCGCTCAGCCTTATCGTGCGGCTGACCCTCGGCGAGCAGGTCGGTACGGTGCCGGCCGCGATCATCGCGGCCGGCTCGATGCTTCTTTTCGTGTACTTCGCCGGACTGCGCTCGGCCGCTTTCGCCGCCGCGGTGAAGGATATCCTCATGCTCGTCATCGTCATCGGCCTATGCCTGACGGTGGCCGACCGGGTGGGGGCAAGTTCGCTGATCGACGTCTACCGGCTGGCGCAGGACAGCTATCCGGGTATCGGCCATCTTCCGGGCCTGCAGCCGGACGCGGGACTGTCGACGACCTGGCTGATGACGGCCGCGCTCAATGTCGCGCTCGGCACCTGGGTGCTGCCGCACATGTTCCAGCTCTGCTATTCGTCGGGCACGCTGTCGACGATCCGCCGCAACGCCATCTGGCAGCCGCTCTATTCGCTGTCCTATTTCTTCATTATCCTTCTTGGCTTCGCGGCACTTCTGGCCGGCACGCAGCCGCTCGGCGGCGATCCGAATGCCGTGTTGATCGAGTTCGTCGCCGAAACCTACCCGTCCTGGGCGGTAGGGCTGTTCGCGGGCACGGCGTGCCTTCTGGCGCTCGTTCCGGGATCGGTGCTGCTCCTGACGGCAGGGTCGATCTTCAGCCGCAACGTCGCGGCGCCGCTTTTTCCGGCAATGGGCGAGCGGACCAGCCTGTTCGTCTCGCGCGGGGCGATGATCGTCTCGGCGGCTATCTCGGTATATCTCACGCTCGGCGGCTCCGAATCGCTCGTTGAGATCGGCCTGTCCGCCTACGCCGCCATCGGCATGCTCGCGCCCGGCGTATTCCTCGCCTTCCTGTGGCCGCGCGCGCATGCGGGCGGGGTCTTCGCCGGCATCGTGGCGGGCTATATCGCGCTGCTCCTGCCGGCCGCGCAGAAGTTCTGGAATGGCTATTTCCCGGAATGGGACCACGGCCTCCTCGCCATGGCGGTGGGCTTCATCGTCACGATTGCGGTCTGCCTGGTCTGGACCCCGGCCCGGACCGCGCCGCAGCCCGCATCCGCTTGACGACTTTCGGCGCGGAAAGTCAGATGGACAGCGGCTAGCTGTCGGTCCAGGTCTTCAGCCGCGCTTCCAGCAGTTGCAGCAGCCGGGCGGGCGCCCCGTCGAGCTGGCGGCCCAGGCGGTAGATCAGGCTCAGCGAGGAATGTTCCAGGTCCTCGTCGCGCAAGGGCACGGAGACAAGCGAGCCTTCCTCCAGTTCGGCGACGATGGAAATGGTGGGAAGAATGGTCACCATCTGGCCGTCCTTCGCCAGCTCCCGCATCATGTGGATCGAGGTCGTCGTCATGGCGGGGTTCAGCCAGGCCTGCGCGCGCTTTTCGGCCGCGCGCAGGGCTTGCCGGATCCTGAATTCCAGCGGCGGCAGACACAGGTCGTGCTTTGCGAGGTCCGCCAGCGTTACAGAGGTCTTGCCAGCCAGCGGGTGACCGGGGGAGCAAACGGCGTTCAGCGGCTGCGCAACCGACACGCGCGTGCGAATTTTCGGTTCGGCGGTGGTGCTCAGGATCATGCCGATATGCGCTTCGTCCTCCAGCACCATTCGGATGATCTCGGCGGTGGGCGGCGACTGGATGGTCAGCGATATGCCCGGATTGCGCTGCTGAAACTGTTCCAGTGCTTCGGTCACGGAGCGGTTCAGGAAGCCCTCGCCGATCGCCAGGTCGACGCGGCCCGACTTCATTTCGCGAAGCTCCTGCAGGCGATTTGTCAGCGCCTCGCTGTCCGCCAGCTGCTGCTTGTAGAAATCATGCACCAGCCGGCCGGCCTGCGTCAGCCGGATGGACCGGCGGCCCCGCTCGATCAGCGCAACGCCGAACACTTGTTCCAGCTGCGAAATCTGGCGGCTGATCGAGGAGACCGCGACGCCGATACGGTCGCTGGCGAGGCGCATCGACCCGAGATTCGCGGCCTCGTAGAAATAGCGCAGGCGCGCATCGAGAAGGACGGATTGCTGGCTCATGACGCCTGCTTACAGCGCCATTGCACCATATGCAACGAAAGCTGGCAGTCGTTGCTATTGCCGAATAGAAGCCCGCACCGCATCACGTTCGCGGGCAAAAAAATAAAGACGGGGGTTTAGTTTGGCCGACAAACGCGCACGTGCGCCATGGCAGGGATATATTCCTGCCATCACCACGCCCTTTGCAGCCGACGCGTCGTTTGATCGGTCTGCGTTCGCACAGCTTCTCGAGTGGCTTCATGCCGAGGGAATGCACGGGCTCGTAGTGGCAGGGACGACTGGCGAATGGCCGGTCCTGTCCGATGCTGAACGCGCGGACCTGTTCGCCGCGGCGGGGCAGCAACTCAGCGGCAAGCTGCCGCTTATCGCGGGCTGTTCGGACTACACCGCCGCGCGGGTTCTGGCGCACGCCGCTGCCGCGCATCAGGCAGGCTTCGACGGCATTCTCGTGACGCCGCCGCCATATATCCGGCCGAACGCCGCGGAAATCTACGAATTCTACGCTTCGATTTCCGAACATACGCCGCTGCCCATCTGCGTTTACAACTGGCCGCCGGGAACGGGTATCGACATGGAGCTCGAACTGCTCGAGCGCCTTGCCACCCTCGAAAATGTGGTCGCCATCAAGCAGTCGACCAGCGACCTGCGCCGCTTCGCCCAGACCTTTTTCGCGCTCAACGATCAGGTCCGCGTTTTCGGTCACAGCATGGACGAACACGGTCTTGCTCTTCTGGAAGCGCGCGGCGGTGACGGCACGATGGGCGCCGGCGGCGTTCTCGGCCGGACGCATGCCGACTTCTACAACCACCTCTGGGCGGGCGAGATCGACCAGGCCCGGGCCTGTGGTCAGAAGGACCGCCTCATCCTCGACGAATGGTACACCAAGGATCTGGTCGGGCGCTTCGGCTCCGGTCCGGCAATCCTGAAGGCCGCGCTCAACGCCCAGGGTCTTCCCGGCGGCTACGTGCGCCGCCCGCTGTTCGATGTTGAGGGCGACCATCTCGCCGATATCCAGGAAACGCTGCGCAAGCTAGGAAAGCTGTAGCGGCAGGCGCGCCGGCTCCTTCGGGGCGCCGCCCGGAACGATGGGAGAGCCGGACATAGCACCTGAGGGCAAGGTTGATGCGCTGGTGATCGGCGGCGGGCTGATCGGCTGCGCGGCCGCTTGGCATCTGGGCCGCGCAGGCGCCTCGGTGCTGCTGCTCGAGGCCGGGGACCTCAACCGCGGCGCCTCGGGTCAGAATGCCGGCTCGCTGCATTTCCAGATCGAGCGGCGCTTTCTTGAAAATGGGGAGGCGCTGGCGGAGCAGGCGGCACGGGTCGTGGCGCTCAACAATCTCGCCATCGAGGACTGGCGCGGACTCGAAGACGCTCTGGACCGGGACCTTCACATCCACATGTCGGGCGGGCTGATGGTTGCCGAAACGGCCGAGCAGGCGAGGCTGCTTGAGGCGAAGGCCGCCCGCGAACAGTCCTACGGCCTGTCGACCCGGCTGGTCGACGGAGACGAGGCCCGCAGTATCGCGCCCTATCTCTCGGACGCCGTTCTCGCCGCGAGCCACGCTCCCGACGAGGGGCATGCCGACCCGCGCAGCCTGACGCCTGCCTTTGCCGAGGCTGCGGCCGCTGCGGGCGCTGCCATCGCATTGCGGGCGTCGGTGACCGCGATCGAACCGCGCGCGGGCGGGTTCGACATCGACTATGAGCAGGGGGGGAGGGGCCACCGTGTCCGCACCGACCGCATGCTCGTCGCTGCGGGTGTCTGGACTCCTGAAATTTGCCGTCTCGCCAATTTGCACATGCCGCTCTTTCCGGTCGCGCTGCAGATGAATGTCAGCGAGCGCGCGGCGCCGTTCATGCCGCATCTGATCCAGCATGTCGGCGCGCGGCTGTCGATGAAGCAGGCGCATGCCGGGAACGTCCTGGTCGGCGGCGGCTGGCCGTCGCGCCTGCGCCGGCGGGACGGGTCGTTCGACTTGGCGGCGAGACCTGACCTCCGCCCGGAAAATCTCGCGCCGAACCTTGCCGTGGCGGCCCGGCTGGTGCCGGAGCTTGCCGAGCTCAATCTCATTCGCACATGGACCGGCAAGACCGCCGTCAGTGCAGACCAGCTTCCCATTGCCGGCGAAGTGCCCAGCATGCCCGGCTTCTGGGTCGCCGGCGGCGGCTCCGCCTTCACGCTCGGGCCCACGCTCGCGCGCCTCGTGGCCGAGGAGATGGGCGGCGAGCGCCAGGACGCTCTGCAGGTCGTGTCGCCCGCCCGGTTCGAACATCTCAACAGCTTCATGGGTTGATCGTCATGCGCATCGGACAGGAGGAAGAGCGCGGGCCCCGTATCTCGCTGGTCGTCGATGGCCGCGATGTCGCGTGCCATGCCGGCGAAAGCATCGCCGCGGTTCTTCTTGAGGCGGGCGTCACGCATTTCCGCACCAGCCGTACCGGCACCCCGCGCGCACCCTGGTGCAACATGGGCACATGCGGCGAATGCTATGTTCGCATAGACGGCCGCCGCCGCCGCGCCTGCCTGGTGGCGGCGCAGCGCGGCATGGAGGTCGTCACCGATGGCTGAGGCGCATGAGATGGATGTCGCAATCGTCGGCGGCGGCCCGGCGGGACTCAACGCCGCGCTCGTCCTCGCTGGCGCGGGGGCCTCGGTGTCGGTCATCGACGAGCAGGCGCGTCCGGGCGGGCAGATCTTGCGCCAGCCGCCGACAGGGTTCGCGGTGACCGATTGGCTGACCGGGCGACCTTATACCGGCCTGAAGCGCGATCTTGCCGCCTTCGAAGATAGCGGCGCTACATGGCGCGGCGGCCGCTCGGTCCTCTCCATTCAGCGGGCGCCCGAAGGCGCGCGCCGAGAGGATTCAGGCGGGGCAGGCGCGTTCGACCTCGTGACGGCGGGCGGCGAGGGCGCCGCGACCTACCGCGCGCGCCATGTCCTCGTCGCGGGCGGCTGCCAGGACCTTGCGGTTCCCTTTCCAGGCTGGACTCTGCCCGGCGCCATGACCGTCGGCGGCCTTCAGGCCTTCGTGAAAAGCCAGCGCATCGTTCCCGGCGGCCCGGTGCTCCTCGCCGGCACGCACCCCCTCATGCTGGTCCTCGCCGAGCAGCTGCTCGAGGCGGGCGCCCGGATCGCCGGCGTCGTCTTCGCGCAGGGAAGAGCGAGGTTCGCCGGGCGTCTGGGGCGCGGTCTCCTCGGCGCGGCATCGGGCGCAGGCAATCTCCTTGCCGGCGCCGAGGCGATGGCGCGGCTCGTCCGCAGCGGCGTCGATGTCCGCTTCGGCGATCCGCTGACGGGCCTCTTGGGCCGCGACCGGGTCGAGGCCGCGCGCTTTGCTTCCGGCGAGGTCGTTCCCTGCGGCCTTGTCGGCACCGGTTATGGTTTCGTGCCGCAGGCCGAGCTCGTCCGGCAGGCCGGTGCGAATGTGCGCCCGGCGGGCCGTGCGGGCGGCTGGGCGGCCGCGGTGGACAGCGGCTTCCGGACCAGCGTTCCCGGCCTTTACGCCGCCGGCGAGACGGTCGGCGTTGCGGGCGCGGAAGCGGCGCGGCTGCGCGGGCGCATCGCGGGAGGCGTCATCGCGGACGCTCTTGGGCGTCGCCCCGTCGGCGATATGGCGAAGGCCCGCAGCGACCTTGCGAAGGTCGAGCGCTTCGCCGATCTTCTCGACCGCATCGCCGATCCGCGGCCTTATTTTCCCGCCTTGCCCGCCGAGACCTTCGCCTGCCGCTGCGAGGATGTCAGCGCGGGCGAGATCGAGAACGCGATCGCGGCCGGCGCCGGAACCGCGGACGCGGTGAAGCTGCGCACCCGCTGCGGCATGGGCGTCTGCCAGGGCCGCAATTGCGAGCCCACCCTCCTTCGTCTGCTCGCCGCCGAGGGGTGCAAGGACGATCCCGGCTTCGGCGCGCGCTTCCCGGCACGTCCCGTCCGTATCGGCGACCTCATCGACTAAGTTGCACCCCGCGCAACAACCCGCCGTATCATGTGCGCTTGCTGCACGGGGTGCCGCCTCTAGGGTTTTGCCCGAACCGAGGAGAGGAACCGCCCATGTCCGACCAGATAGCTCGTCCGAAATTCGAAGCCGACCATGTGTCCTGGACGGTCGCCGATGCCGATGCGGTCGCCGCCTTCTACAAGGAGGTCTTCGGCGCCGAGGAACTGTTCCGCATGGGCCCGATGGACGCCGCCGACATTCCCGCGGGCGAAGATGGCCGCGACTGGATGGAAAGCCATGTGAACGTGGCGGGCGCTAAGCTGACGCTGATCATGCTGAAGCTCACAGAGACGCTGAACTTTCAGCTCGCCCAGTATGACAAGCCCGCCGACCGGCGCACCGAGCTGCCGCGCAACTGCGATGCCGGGGGTCACCATCTCGGCCTGCGCGTTGCCGACGTTCCCGCGACCATCGCCTATCTCGAGGCAAATGGCTGCAAGGCGATGGAGACCATCGACATCACCGAGGGGCCGCTTGCCGGCAAGAAGAACGTCTACGTCCTCGATCCCTTCGGGCACCAGCTAGAGATCGTCGACTGAGCCCGCCGTCGTCCATCAGGAGAATTCCATGACCAGCAAGCGCATCAACCCCGCCAGCCTCTACGAGAGTGTCGGCTACGGCTTTTCCCATGCGACCGTCGATACGAAGGGCGGCACGGTTCACCTCTCGGGCCAGGTCGCCTGGGACAAGGACTATGCCGTCGTCGGCGGTGACAATCTCGGGCTGCAGGCACGCCAGGCGCTGAAGAACCTGCGCGAGGTGCTGGAGGCGTCGGGCTCGGGGATCGAACAGTTGCTGCGCCTGCGCACCTATATCGTCGACCATAACCCCGAAAAACTCGGCATCGTCTCGAAGGAACTGGCCGATTTCTACGGCGACGTGGTCCCTGCCGCCAATACGGTGGTCGGTGTCCAGGCGCTCGCGCTGCCGGACTTCCTCGTCGAGATCGAGGCGACGGCGGTCCTGAAGGATTAGCGGCTCAGCTGTCGTCGCCCTGGTGTTTCGCCGCCGCATAGTCGGCGAAGACCGGACGGCTCATCTGGAACAGGTCGCCCGTGCGGGTATACCAGCCCGCCCCGTGCATGCGGCCAATCAGGCCCAGCGCCGGACCGTCGACATGCAGGCGGTCGGCGTCGACGAAACGGTCGTCGATCCTCATATGCACGACCTCGCCGAGGACGATGCTGCTGCTGCTGCCGGTGGGGACGATGGTCTCGTACAGGCGACATTCGAAGCTGACGGGTGCGGACGCGATCTGCGGCGGCGCGACCACGGCCGACGGGCGGGGTTCCAGGCCGGCGGCGGCGATCTCGTCGAACTCCGGCGGTGCGTCGATGCAGGTGAAATTCATTGCGGCGGCGTCGTCCTCGCTCACCAGGCTGATGGTGAACTCCTGCGTCTCGGCGATATTGGCCGCGCTGTCCTTCAGGCCGCCGCCCGCACGACCGAGAAAGCCCAACACGATCAGGGGCGGGTCCGCCGATACCATGTTGAAAAAGCTGTAGGGTGCGGCGTTCAGGGTGCCCGCCTTGTCCTGCGACACTACCCAGGCAATGGGGCGGGGAAGGATGGTCGACGCCATCAGTTTGTAACGGTCCTGGGTCGCCATTTCGGCGAGCGCGAAATCCATTCCGGGCTAGTCCTTCGTCTCGTTCGTCATAGTCGCCGTCATCGGCGCGACAGCGCGCTGAGGCCGTTCGTCGACCTGCAGGCGGAAGACGTCGGGCCGTGCATAATGGCCGACGACATCGAAATCATATTTTCCGCGCACGACAGCGCGCTGGTCGATCTCGGCATAGAGAATGGTCTCTCCTTCGTAATGCGGCCCGGCGAGCACTTCGCCCAGCGGTGCGACGATCATGCTGCCACCGCGCATCAGGACGGTGTCGGGATCGTCACCCAGCGCGCAGTCGGCATCTTCGGGGAAGGCGCCGCGGCGGATATGCTGGCAGGAGGACAGGACGAAGCAGCGCCCCTCCAGGGCGATATGCTGCATGCTGGCTGCCCAGCCGTCGCGGTCGTCGGCGGTCGGCGCACAATAGATCGTCACCCCCTTGTCGTACATCGCCATGCGCAGCATCGGCATGTAGTTTTCCCAGCAGATCACCGCACCGATCCGACCCAGCGGCGTGTCGAAGACGGGCAGGGTAGAGCCATCGCCGAAGCCCCAGATCAGCCGCTCGGCTCCCGTCGGCATCAGCTTGCGGTGCTTGCCGGCAAGGCCCGCCTTTCCGTTGAAGAACAGCGCCGTGCAGAACAGCGTGCCGCCGTCTCGCTCGATCACCCCGATCACGACGAAGCTGTCGGTTTCCGCTGCGGCCTCTGCGATCAGCGCGACTTCGTCGCCGTCCAAGTCGATCGCGCTGTCATGATAACGGGCGAAGTCCTCTCGGCCCTCGGGCTTTCTCATGCCGACCGGCGTGCCGAAGGATGCTCCCTTCGGATATCCGCCCAGAAAGGCCTCGGGAAATACCATCAGGCGGGCACCGTTCTCCGCAGCTTCGCGGATAAGGCCCGCCGCCTTTTCTGCCGACGCGAGAGCATTTTCGGGAATGGACGCCGCCTGGACGACGGCTGCGCGGTAGGTGCCGGTCATTTCGATCTCCTTTCGGGAGGGCTTGGCTTAGCGGTTTGACGCTAACGGGAATATATTTTAAGTCTATAATAAATTCGGTACGGGGATCATCACCGGGAGTACGTCATGGGAACCGAGAATTTCGATCAATATCGGGAGGATACGCCCGGGCGTGCGAACGTTGCCGACACGCCCGACCGCGTGGCCTATTACCGCCAGTTGCAGGAACTTGGCACCGGGGCGCTCTGGAACGTCGCCAACAAGATCGAACCGTGGGAGCCTGTGTCCTCCTCCGTTCCCATGCTCTGGCGCTACGAGGATTTGCGCGGCCATGTGCTGAAATCGCTCGATCTCGTTACGCCCGAGGAAGCGGGGCGGCGCGTCGTCTATCTCGAGAATAAGGGCCGCGCCGATGTCGTCGCGGCCGTCGGCTGGCTTTATTCGGGCCTTCAGACCATGGCCCCCGGCGAATGCGCATCCAGCCATCGTCACAGTGCCTCGGCGCTCCGGTTCATTATGGAGGGCTCAGGTGCCTTCACCAATGTGGACGGCCAGAAGATGACGCTGGGTGCCAATGATTTCGTGCTGACGCCGAACGGCACCTGGCACGAGCATGGCGTCTCGGAGGATGGCACCATCTGCATCTGGCAGGACGGCCTCGACATCCCGCTGATGAACGCGCTGGAGGCCAATTTCTACGAGGTGCATCCCGATCTTCAGCAGGCCGTGTCCTATCCCGTCGATGCCGCCACCGGGACCTGGGCGGGGGCCGGGCTTCGTCCGGCGGGCGAGCAGTGGACGAAACGCTATTCGCCGCTCCTCAAATATGAGTGGGCACCGACTTACGAGGCGCTGCAGAACTACGCCCGCGTCACCGACGGGTCCCCCTATGACGGGATCATGATGGACTATGTCGACCCCAATACGGGCGGGCCGGTCATGCAGACCATCGGTGCCAGCATGCAGATGCTGCGCCCCGGCGAGAAGACGAAGGCGCACCGCCAGACGGGCAGCTTCGTTTACCAATGCGCCAAGGGCTGCGGTTACTCTGTCATCAACGGACAGCGCTTCGACTGGAAGGAGCGCGATATCTTCGTCGTTCCGGCCTGGATGTATCACGAGCATGCCAATGCGTCCGACACCGAGGACGCCTGCCTGTTCAACTTCAACGACCTGCCCGTCATGCGGGCGCTCGGCCTCTACCGCGAGGAAGCGCTCGGCGAAAATGACGGGCATCAGCCGACCCTTTCCAACTGACTCTTTTTCCCAAGGAACTCTTATGCGTCTTGTCACCTATCGTGCCGATCTTACGGCCAGCGCCCGTCTCGGCGTCGTTGTCGGCGATCTCGTTGTCGACATGGAGGCTCTGGGCCTCGCCAGCGGCCTCGACCTTCCGTCCGACATGCTCGATTTCATCGACATGGGCCCGGCGGTGGTCACCGCCGTCAGCGCCCTCGTTGAGGACTGCGAGGGAGACTTTCCGGTCGGTTGCGCGCTTCCGCTTGCCAATGTGAAGCTGCTGGCACCGATCCCGCGTCCGCGGAAGAACCTCTTCGGTATCGGCCTCAACTATACCGAGCATGTCGCGGAATCGGCGAAGACGCTCGACACCTCTCCCGACCTGCCGCGCGAGCCCGTCATCTTTACGAAGCCCCCGACCTGCGTCATCGGGCCGGGCGACGCTATCGAGCACAATGCCGCGATCACGCAGCAACTCGACTGGGAAGTCGAACTCGGCGCCGTCATAGGTCGCCGTGCGAAGGGCGTTTCGCGTGAGGACGCGCTTTCCTACGTCTTCGGTTACACGCTCGTTCTCGACATGAGCGCCCGCGATTGCCGCCGTGCCGGCCAGTGGGTCTATTCGAAGGGGCAGGACAGCTACGCGCCCATGGGGCCCTGCATCGTCACGGCGGACGAGATCCCCGATCCGCAGACGCTCGACCTGAAGCTGTGGGTGAACGGCGTTGAGAAGCAGAACGGCAATACCGCCTATATGCTGTTCAAGGTCGATGAACTCGTCGCCGACATCAGCAAGGGCATGACCCTCGATCCCGGCGATGTCATCGCCACCGGTACGCCGGCAGGCGTTGGTGCGGGCCGCGATCCGCAGGAATTTCTCTGGCCGGGCGACGTCGTCGAGGCAGAGCTCGAGAAGATCGGCCGCATCCGCCATCCGGTCGTCGCCGTCTGAAACCCGGCATCATCTAGTTTTGATTGAAAGATTCGTGGCGGCCCGTTCCCGCTTGGGCTGCCGGGCGGCTCCCTCCCCTTAAGTCAGCCGCCCCTTTGGCGAAGGGACTGTTCGTCCGCCTCTCCTCAGCAGGCGGCGGACAGTCCCGGCCGGATGTCCTCGGGCCAGGGGATCGGCCGGTGGGTCGTCAGGTCCATGCAGACCAGCGTGCCCGTAGCCGACAGGCGCGCTTCCTCGCCGCAGCTGACATCGTAGCGCACCTGGCAGCTTGTGCGGCCCAGCTTTTCCACCTCGATGGCGATATCCAGCTCGTCGCCCAGGCGGCTGGGCGCGGTAAAGGTAGAGGCGATGGCGACTGTCGGGACGCCCAGCTTCCGGTCCAGATGCAGACTGGCAAAGGTCGCACCCAGCCCGTCGGCGAACCAGGCTTCCACCGCGCGGTTCAGCATTTCGAAGTAACGCGGGTAAAAGACGATACCCGCCGGGTCCACATCACCGAACCCGACCAGGGCCCGCGCTACGAAATTCATTTTTCCAGTCTTTCCCCTATGGACGATTTCAGGTCCGCCAGCAGGTGGAACAGCTCCTCCTGCCGCTCCGGCGCGAAGCCGCTGAACACGGACCCGATCCAGTCATGATGCGCCTTGGCCAGTGTCGCGAAGCGTTTGCGGCCCTCTTCCGTCAGCGCCACGATCGTGGTGCGCCGGTCGTTCTCCGCCGGGCGGGTCGATACCAGGCCCTTGTCGGACAACTGCCTTACGACGGCGGTCACATTGCCGTTCGACACCAGCAGCGCCTTCGACAGCTGCCCCATCGTCTGGCCGTCGGGATGCCGTTCCAGCGATGCCATCACGTCGAAGCGCGGAAGGGTCGTGCCAAACTCCTCCGTGAACATCCGGCGGAGTTCCTTCTCCACCGTCATGGTGCAGCTCAGCATGCGAAGCCAGACGCGGACTTCCATCGGCCCGCGTCCCCGGCCGCCATATTTTTCCTGCATAATCCGTCTCCTCCGGGGAGGAGTTCTACCCGCAGGTGTCACGCGCGGTCAGCCTCTATCTGTTTTTGCGCCAGCCGCGTCTGCTGCTGCTGGCCCAGCCGATAGGCGGGCGGGACATATTGATCGCTGTAGCCCGCCTCTGCTGCGGCGTGCAGCGTCCAGGAGGGAGAAACCAGATGCGGCCGGCCCAGCGCCACCATATCGGCGCGTCCCGCCATCAGGATCGAATTTACCTGATCCGAATCGGTAATATTTCCAACCGCCATGGTCGGAACGTCGGCTTCATTCCTGACCCGGTCCGAAAACGGCGTCTGGAACATGCGGCCGAAGACCGGGCGCGCCTCGGCCGAGGTTTCGCCCGCGGATACGTCGATCAGGTCGGCGCCCGCCGCCTTCATCGCCTTTGCGATCTCGACGGCGTCGGCCGCCTCGATGCCGTCACTGCCCGCCCAGTCGGTGGCGGAGATGCGCGCCGCCAGCGGCATGTCCGATGGAATCGCCTCGCGCACCGCCTCGACGACGCGCAGCGGAAAGCGCAGCCGGTTTCCCAGGCTTCCGCCATACTCGTCGGTCCGCTCATTCATCAGCGGCGTGATGAAGCTCGACAGCAGGAACCCGTGACCCACCTGCAGCTCGATCATGTCGAAGCCGGCGTCCACGGCGCGCTTTGCCGCCGCGACGAAGGCCTCCGTCACCCTGTCCATTCCGGCTTCGTCCAGTTCCTCCGGGACCGTGCCGCCTTCGCGCCATGGCCGGGCGGACGCCGACGTCAGCTGCCAGGGGTCGGCAAGCGGCTCGTCATAGCCTCCGGGTACCGCGCAGGCGCCGCGCGCGCCGGCATGGCCGATCTGCGCGCAGATCTTTGCGGCCGAATTTTCATGCGCGAACTCGTTGATCGTGCGCCATGCCTCGACCTGGTCGTCCGCCCACAGGCCGGGGCAGGCAGGCGTGATGCGGCCTTCCGGTGTGCAGGCGAGCATCTCGGTCAGGACCAGCCCCGCGCCGCCGAGCGCGCGTGCGCCGTAATGGACCTTGTGAAATTCGCCGGCGTGACCGTCGGCGTCCGCGGCATAGGTCAGGACGGGCGACACCGCGATGCGGTTGGGAACGGTCAGCCCGCGCAGGGATAGCGGCGCGAACATGGGCTGCGCGGGCGCACTCTCGTCGCCGGCAGGGCTCGTCTCCCAGAACCAGCGTTCGGCGGTCTTCAGCCAGGCTTCGTCGCGCAGGCGCAGATTCTCGTGGCTCACCCGCTGGCTGCGCGTCAGCAGCGAATAGGTGAACTGCGGCAGGTCGAAGCCGATATAGCGCTCCACGCTTTCGAACCACTCGGTCGAGTTGCGTGCGCTGTTCTGGATTTTCAGCACCTCGACATGCCGCTCTTCCTGATAGTCGGCGAGCGCCTGCTGCATCCGGCCCGTTTCGGCAATGCCCGGTCGGTTCAGCACCTCGGCCAGCTTGATCGCATCCTCCAGCGCCAGCTTCGTGCCCGAGCCGATCGAGAAATGCGCCGTATGCGCGGCGTCGCCCAGCAGCACGACATTGTCGAAATGCCAGGTGCCGCAGAGCACGCGGTTGAAATTGATCCACGCCGCTGAACCGCGCTTGTGCGCCGCGTTGGTCAGCAGCGCTTCGCCGTCCAGGTGCCGCGCGAAGATTCGCTCGCAGGCGGCGATGGCGTCGTTCTGGCTCATCTCGTCGAAGCCGAGGCCGCGCCAGGTCTCCTCCGAACATTCGACGATGAAGGTCGAGTGGGTCTCGTCGAACCGGTAGGCATGCGCCCAGATCCAGCCCGCATCGGTTTCCTCGAAAATGAAGGCAAAGGCGTCGAACAGCTTCTTCGTGCCCAGCCAGATGAACTTGTTCGCGCGGGTTTCGATATCGACGTCGAGCCTTGCCTCGTTGGCGCTGCGAACGCGGCTGTTCACGCCGTCCGCCGCCACGATCAGGTCGAAGTCGGCATAGGCCGAGAGATCCTCGTCGAATTCGGTCTCGAAGTGCATCTCGACGCCCAGCTCGCCCGCGCGCGCCTGCAGGATCTGCAGCAGCTTCTTGCGGCCGATGCCGATGAAGCCGTGCCCGGTCGAGACGATCGAGCGCCCTTCGACGTTCACTTCGATGTCGTCCCAATGGGCGAAGCTCTCGGTGATCGCCGCGGCGCTTTCGGGGTCGTTGGCGGTCAGGTTGCCGAGCGTCTGGTCGGAGAAGACCACGCCCCAGCCGAACGTGTCGCCGGCGCGGTTTCGCTCGAACACGTGCACCTCATGCTCCGGATTGCGGAGCTTCATCGAGATGGCGAAGTAAAATCCGGCGGGGCCGCCCCCCAGACAGGCAATACGCATGCAGGCCTCCTTTTGTTTTATACTTAAAATAATATGGTACGGTCGGCAAGGGGGGGGGCACTGCGCGCTGCCGGACATGTCAGTCCAGATTGTCGTACAGGCGGTTCAGCAGCTTCAGGAGGTTGGTGAAGTCGCGCTTCGAAAAGCCGCGAATGACCTTCTCGTAAAAGGGGGCCGTCAGCCCGCGCGCCTCGCTCAGCTTGCTTTCGCCGAGACGCGTCAGCGCCAAGTCGGTGACGCGCCGGTCGTCGCGGCTCGGCACCGTCGTGATCAGGCCGGCCTTCTTCATGCGCTCGGCGAGGCGGCTGAGCGTCGAGATGTTGATGACCGCCGCGCGCGACACCTCCGCCGTCGGCCGCGGCGACTGCTCGCCCAGCACCATCAGCACGCGCCAGGTGGGGATATCGATGCCGATGCCGCGCAGTTCCGAATCGATGGCCGCATTGTACCGGCCGACCGTGCGGTTCAGCAGGAAGAACGGATAGGCCTCGACCTCGAAGTCCGGCGAGCCGGGGTCCCCGCGTTTCCGCGGATCGTCAGCCATCAGGTCCCTTTCAAGGTTAAAAACAACTTGCAGATGCAAGTTTGATGCTCCACGCTCCTTCCATGTTCGAGGGAATGTGAGGAGGATGCAATGGCCGTTTCCACTACCGATGTCCTGGCGACCTGCGCGCGGCAGATCGCGTCAGGCGAGATCCGGGTCGTCGACCTGACGCAGACCCTGTCGGAGGACACGCCGACACTGGTGCTGCCGCCTGAATTCAACCAGTGCGCCGGCTTCAGCCGCGAGGAACTCTCCCGCTACGACGAGCGCGGCGCGGCCTGGTACTGGAACAACTTCACGGTCAGCGAGCATACCGGCACGCATTTCGACGCGCCCATCCACTGGTTCAGCGGCAAGGACCTCGAGGGCAATGCGGTCGACGAACTGCCGGCACGCGACTTCGTCGCCCCCGCCGTCGTCATCGATTGCTCGAAGGAAAGCGCCGAGGACGAGGATTTCCTTCTAGACCGCGCGCATCTTGAGGCCTGGGAGGCCGAACATGGCCGCATTCCGGAGGGGTGCTGGGTGCTGATGCGGACCGACTGGTCGAAGCGCGATGTCGATTCCTACACCAACCGGCGCGAGGACGGCGCGCATACGCCCGGCCCCAATGTCGCCGCCGTCGAGTTTCTCGTCAACGAGCGCAAGGTTCTCGGCTTCGGGGTCGAAACCATCGGTACCGATGCCGGGCAGGCGCATCTGCTTGATCCGCAATATCCGGCGCACACGCTGTTTCACGGCGCGGGCCGCTACGGGCTCCAGTGCCTCGAAAATCTCGACCAGCTGCCGCCGACGGGTGCGGTCATCATCGCTCCGCCGCTGAAGATCGAGGGCGGCTCGGGCAGCCCCTTGCGGGTGCTGGCGCTGGTCGCGGGCTGATTTCATGGCAGAACGCTCGTTCAAGAAAGAGGTCGAGAAGCTGAAGCTCGGCGCTGGCGAGCGCTTCGAGGGCGAGGGCATTCTCGCCGTCACCAAGGCGCTTCTTCAGTCCGGCGTTGCCTATGTGGGCGGCTATCAGGGCTCGCCCATCAGCCACCTGATGGATGTCTTCGCCGACGCCAACGACCTGCTCGCCGGTCTCGACGTACATTTCGAGGCGAGCGCGTCCGAGGCGACCGCGGCTGCCATGCTCGCCGCCTCGGTGAATTACCCCCTGCGCGGTGCCGTGGCCTGGAAGTCTGTGGTCGGCACCAATGTCGCGTCCGATGCTCTTTCCAACATCGCATCGGGCGGGGTGCGCGGCGGCGCACTCGTCATCGTCGGCGAGGATTATGGCGAGGGTTCCTCGATCATGCAGGAACGCACCCACGCCTTCGCGATGAAGTCGCAGATGTGGCTGCTCGATCCGCGCCCGAACCTTCCCAGCATCGTCGACATGGTCGAACGCGGCTTTCAGCTGTCCGAGGCGTCGAACACGCCCGTCATGCTCGAACTGCGCGTGCGCTCCTGCCATCTGACGGGGGAATTTACCGCGAAGGACAATATCCGCCCGGAATTCACCGTGTCGGACGCCGCCGCCAACCCGCAGCGCGATACCGACCGGATCGTCCTGCCGCCCGCGAATTTCCTGCACGAGGTGGAAAAGGTGGAACGCCGCTGGCCGGCGGCGATCGAGTTCATCCGTGAAAACCGCCTCAACGAGTGGTTCGGGCCGCAAGGCGGCGATGACCGGGGGACCGAAGGCGACGGCGCGATCGGTATCATCGTCCAGGGCGGTCTCTACAATAATCTCAATCGCGCGCTCGAACTGATCGGCCTGTCCGATTCCTTCGGCAACAGCCGCATTCCGATCTACTGCCTCAATGTCACCTATCCGCTGATCCCGGACGAGGTGCGCGACTTCTGCCTGGGGAAAAAGGCCGTCCTCGTGCTCGAGGAGGGGCAGCCCGAATTCATCGAGCATGAGCTGAACACGCTGATGCGTCGCAGCGACATCCAGACTCGGATCGTCGGAAAGGATCCGATGCCGCGCGCAGGCGAATATACCGCGCAGGTCATTCGCGACGGTCTCGGCAGTTTCCTGCGCGACTGGGCACCCGACATCGCCCCGCAGCAGCCCCGCAGCGACCCGCTTCCGGCAGAGGCGGCGGCGCAGATACCCGGCCGCCCGGCCGGCTTCTGCACCGGATGTCCGGAGCGCCCGATCTTTACCGCGATGAAGCTGGTGGAGCGCGAACTCGGTCCTTCGCATGTCTCGGCCGATATCGGCTGCCACCTGTTTTCCATCCTGCCGCCGTTCAACATCGGCAACACGACGATGGGTTACGGGCTCGGGGCCGCCGGTGCGTCTGCGTTCAAGCCGAAGGACAAGCGCGCCATCGCGATCATGGGCGATGGCGGCTTCTGGCATAACGGGCTGACCTCGGGCATCGGCAACGCCGTCTTCAACAAGGACGACACCGTCACGCTGATCGTCGACAATGGCTATTCGGCGGCCACGGGCGGACAGGACATCCTGTCGTCACGCGCGGAAAACAAGGCCAGGACCACCCAGCATCCGATCGAGCGCGCCGTGCGCGGCGTCGGCGGCAAATGGGTGCGCTCGGTGAACCGCACCTATGACGTCGCGCGCATGCGCGACACGCTGCGCGAGGCGCTGACCACTCCCGAAAAGGGGCCGAAAGTGATCGTCGCCAGTTCGGAATGCATGCTGAATCGCCAGCGGCGCGAAAAGCCGCTGAAGAAGAAGGCGTTGAAAGACGGTAAGCGCGTCGTGCGCGAGCGGTTCGGCGTCGATCCCGACACCTGCACGGGCGATCATAGCTGTATCCGTCTGTCGGGCTGCCCGTCCTTGTCGATCCGGCCCAATCCCGATCCGCTGCGTCAGGACCCGGTGGCGCATGTCGACAATAGCTGCGTCGGGTGCGGCCTGTGCGGAGAGGTCAGCCATGCGGCCGTTCTCTGTCCCAGTTTCTACAAGGCGCAGTTGGTCAGCAATCCGGGCCGCTGGGAGCGGCTGGTGCACAAGGTGCGGCAGGCCGTGATTTCCATGTTGCAGGGCTGGGACGGACGTGCCCGTGCCGCGAGGGCGTTCTGATGGCGACTTCCATGACCCCACAATCGACCGCTGCGGCAGGGCCGAAACGGCTCAGCGTCGCCATCCTTGCCCTTGGCGGGCAGGGCGGCGGTGTGCTTGCCGACTGGGTGCAGACCGTGGCCCGGGCGCATGGCTGGACGGCGCAGGGGACCTCGGTCCCGGGCGTGGCCCAGCGCACGGGCTCGACCGTCTACTATGTCGAAATGGTGCAGCAGGGTGAGCGCGCGCAGGCGGGCGACCCTGACGAACCGCCGGTCATGGCGCTGATGCCCGTTCCCGGCGACGTCGATGTCGTGGTTGCATCTGAACTGATGGAGGCGGGACGCGCGGTTCTGCGCGGCTTCTCTTCCGCCGACCGGACGACACTGATCGGCTCCACGCATCGCATCTACGCGATCGGCGAGAAGTCGGGCATGGGCGATGCGCGCGGCAGCGCCGAGCGAATCCTTGAGGCGGCGGCCCAGCGCTCCCGCCGTTTCATCGGCTTCGACATGGAGGCCGTCACCGAGCGGGCGGGCAGCGTCATCAGCGCGATCATGTTCGGAGCGCTCGCAGGCAGCGGCGCCTTGCCGTTCGGCCGCGGATCGTTCGAAGATGCCATCCGAGGCAGCGGCATTGCCGTTGAAAGCAATCTTCGCGGCTTCGACGAGGGGTTTCGCGCCGCTCAGCAGGAGCTGTCGCTGCCCGAAGAGCCTCAATCCGACTTTCCGGCGCCGACCAGCGAAACCGGTCGCCGTCTGACCGCCCGCATCCAGGGGAGCTTGCCTGAACCGGCCCATGAGGCCGCGCTTCACGGCGTCCAGCGCCTGATGGACTATCAGGGCGCCGCTTATGCCGAGGCATATCTGGGGCGTCTCCTCTCGATCGCCGCTCTGGACGCGCCGCCCTACACGCTGACGGCCGAGGCCGCCCGGCACCTCGCGCTCTGGATGTCGTATGAGGATACGATCCGTGTGGCCGACCTGAAGGTTCGCGAGACCCGGATGGACCGTGTCCGCGGCGAAGTGCGCGCGGAGGACGACCAGCTTCTAAAGGTTACCGAATATATGCATCCCCGGCTCAGGGAAGTGTGCGAGACGCTGCCTGCAGGTATGGGCCGCGCCATTCTCGGCAGCCGTGCGCTGACCCGCCTGCTCGATCCGCTGTTCCGCAAGGGGCGGCATGTCGAGACGACCAGCCTGCGCTGGTATGCGATGCTCTTTATCCTGTCGCGGATGCGGCCCCTGCGCCCGCGATCGCTGCGCTATGCAGAGGAACAGGCGCGCATCGACGCCTGGCTCGACGAGGTGCGCGAAACCGCGCTTCGCGACCGCGTGCTCGCAACCGAAATCGTTCGCTGTCAGCGCCTCATCAAGGGCTATGGCGACACCTTCGAGCGCGGCCTGCGCAACTTCGCCGCCGTCATGCAGGGGCTTCGCACGCCCCCGCCGGGCCGGGCCCCCGCAGCCTGGGCGGCCGAGCTTCGCGAGGCGGCCCTTGCCGATGAAGACGGCGAGGCGCTGAAGGAACGCCTCCTCGCCGCCTGAGCGCGGGACGCCCGGCAAAGGCGTTATCCGAACGGCGCCATCAGGAAGGCGGCGAAGCGGTCATCGCCGTAGAGCCGTCCCGCCACGCGCGTGAGGATTTCGGTGCCGTTCGCGCCGTTGGTCAGGACGACCACGCCGCGCTTGTTGGTCAGGTCGTAAAAGGCGAGCGTTCTCTCGCCCACATCGCCCCCGCTATGTTCGACGATGGTCCGGTCGCCATAATCATAGACGAACCAGCCCAGGCCCCAGCCCTGCTGCGCCGGGCAGAAGTCGGCTCGTTCGGCTTCGGCTTCCGGGCAGGCGGACTTCTCGCTTCGGTAATGCTCGATCGCCGTCTGCTCCCGGCGCAGGGCCGCCGGCACGCGGTCTCCTTCCCAGACGTCGATCATGAAGCGGGCATATTCGCGCGCTGTGGTACGCAGGTCGTCGGACGCGGACATTTCGGTTCGCACGACGTTGTAGACGCTTTCGCCCGCCTTGTACGGGTATGCGATGCGGCCGAAGAACTTGCCGGTCTTGGTGAAGGAGCTCAGCGGCATGTTGGCCGGGCCGAACACCAGTTCGCGCGCGGCCTGTTCGAAGTCGCGGCCGCTATGCGCGGCCACCGCCTTCGCCATCCACTCATAGCCCTCGCCCGAATAGCCCGTCTCCGTATCGGGATCGCGCAGAAAGCGCAGCGTCCCCTCCGTCTCGTAGCGCCAGTTCGGAAAGCCGGTCCGGTGGCGCATGACCAGTTCGGGGGTCAGCGCGGCGATGCGCGGGTCGTCGGCCACGTCGGCATCCACATAGGATTCGGCCAGCGGCATATCGAGCGCGGCGTCTCCCGCGGCGATCAGGCGCAAAACGGTCTCGGCGCTCACCGGCTTCGACAGCGAGGCAACATTGTACAGCGTTTCCTCATTTGCCGGTACGCCCCATTCCTGCTCGCCATAGTGGCGTACGAGGCTGATCTCGCCGTCTTCGATCAGCGCGATCCCGGCGGACGGCACGTCGAAACGTTCGAGGAGGGCGGGAACATGCTCGTCGAGCCAGTCGGCTTCTTCGGCGGCGAAGGCCGGGGCAGCGGCCAGGCAGGTGGCGACAAGGGCGCAGAGGCCGCGAAGGGGGGCAGTCATATCAAGGTCTTCCGTTGGTTGCGTCGCGCTCCGGATGCGGTTCCGCGGCGCCTCCTGTCACTTCAAGAAACTTGAAATCGACGTTCATCGGCCTCTTGCGGCGCTGGCCGACCGCTTCCGCCATGCTAGGGTCCGGCCCTATGCGCGTGAGAAGCGGCACCCTCCTCATCGACCTGTCTACCGGGCACGTTCGCCGCGGCGACGACCTGCTCGACGTCTCCGGCCTGACCTGGGAGCTTCTTGCCGCGCTTGCTCGCGCCGCGCCCGAGCCGGTATCCCCTGCCGTGCTGGCCGAGCAGGTCTGGCACCGCAGCCATGTCACCGATCAGACCATCGCGCAGCGCGTTGCCATGCTGCGCCAGGCGCTTGGCGATTCAGGCGACCGGCAGCAGCATGTGCGGACGGTGCGAGGCCGCGGCTATGCCCTCCGCGGATCGACCGAGGCGCAGCCTGTCCGCGCCGCTTCGCCGCCCGTCGCCCCCCCGCCGCTGTGGCGGCGGCGGACCACCTGGGCGCTCATCGCGGCGTTGCTTCTCCTTGTGGCGGCGGCCGGCACCTTCTGGATCAGGCGCGCGCAGGACGTCGTTCTCTATGATGAGCGGCGCGGGTCGCTTTTCGTTGGCGCCGCGCTCGGCGAGCGCTTCGACCGGCCCGTGCGCGGCCGGATCGGCGAGGTCGACGTGATCATGCTCGGCCTGCCCTCGGCGGAGGCGCTGGCGGCTTCGGCTGGCGGGCGCGCGCTTCTCTGCGGTGGCGGGCAGGGGGAGGAGGGTCAGCCGGGACCCGACCTTGCGCCCGTCCTCTCTGGCGAGGCGCTGGCCACGCGCTGCGCGGCAGCCACGCCCGCGCCCTGACGGCGGGAATATCGGCAAAGGGGGAAATGGTGGACGCACTAGGGCTCGAACCTAGGACCCGCTGATTAAGAGTCAGCTGCTCTACCAACTGAGCTATGCGTCCACTGCCGGGCTGGCCGGGATCCGGCCGACGGCTTGCCGCGATATATGGGCGGACCGGGCGGCCCGTTCAAGCGGCGGAGGCGGGCGAATACCGGCCCCGCGCGCGCGTGTCAATCGTCTCCGTGCGGGCCGGCTGCGGCATGCGGCCGCGAAGGGCGGTCGCCGCTTCGGCTACAGCGCCTTGCCGCGCCATTCCAGCGTCGTGCGGTCCTTCTCGGCATGGATCGAAATGAGGATGCCGAGGAGGAGGAGCGCCGTCAGCATGGCCGATCCGCCATAGCTCATCAGCGGCAGCGGAATGCCGACAACGGGCGCAAAGCCCATGACCATGGCGAGGTTGATGAAGACATAGAGGAAAAGCGTCATGGTAAGGCCGAAGGCCGCCAGGCGCGCGAAGATCGACTGTGCCGTCAGCGCCGTGAAAATGCCCCGCGCGATAATGACCATATAGCAGCCGATGACGAAGAATCCGCCGATCAGGCCCCATTCCTCGGTCATGGTCGCGAAGATGAAATCGGTCTGCTGCTCGGGCAGATATTGCAGGTGGCTCTGCGTCCCCGACAGGAAGCCCTTGCCGCCGATCCCGCCCGAACCGATGGCGATCTTCGACTGGGTGATGTGATAGCCGGCGCCCAGCGGATCGGCTTCGGGGTCGAGGAAGATCAGCACGCGCTTCTGCTGATATTCCTTCAGCAGGAACTCGACCGCCAGCGGGATGCCCACGACCGCGCTGACCGCGCCGGTAATGAACAGCCAAAGCGGCGCGCCAGCCAGGAAGACGATGGTGGTGCCGCCCATGACGATGGTGAGCGCCGTGCCCAGATCGGGCTGCATCATCACCAGCGCGGCGGGCAGGCCCATCAGGATGGCGGGCAGGATCAGGGCGCGCAGCGTGCCGGTCTGCGCCCGCGGCAGGAAATGATAATAGCGCGCCAGCGCCAGCACGATGGCGATCTTCATCAGTTCTGAGGGCTGCAGGTTGATGACGCCGAGGTTCAGCCAGCGCTGCGACCCGCCGCCCATCTGGCCGACGATCTCGACCGCGATCAGGAGCACCAGGCAGATGCCGTAAAACCAGTAGGCGCTGCGCAGCCACAGCGTGATGCTGACCTGGGTCAGCACCAGCATCATGCCCAGCAAGGCGGCGAAGCGGATGCCCTGGTTGATCGCCCAAGGGCTGATGTCGCCGCCTGCTGCCGAATAGAGCACCAGGATGCTGAACCCGCCCAGCCCCAGCACTGACAGCAGCGTGGGGACCGGGATGCGGTTAAGCCGGTCGGGTAGAGACGGACCCGCCATCTTCGCTCCTTCGGCCCATCGGCTGGGGCGGTTTGAACAGGTCGGCGGCAACGGGCTCGATGCCCCACATCGTTTCCAGCCGGCGCAGCGACTCCAGCGCCTTGTCGCGGTCGTAGAGGAACGTCATCACATCCTTCGCGATGGGCGCCGCGGCAACGCTGCCGCCGCCGCCATGTTCGATGGTGACGCTGATCGCATAGCGCGGGTTCTCTACCGGGGCGAAGGCGATGAACAGGCCGTGGTCGCGATATTTCCAGGGCACCACGCCGCGGTTCTTCGACAGGGCGCGCACCTGCGCCGTCCCCGTCTTCCCGCCCATACGAACCTCCTCGAGAGGCAGACGAGAGCGGCCCGCCGTACCGGCGGGACCGTTGACGCACAGATCCATGCCGTGGCGCACATCCTCCAGATGGCGGGGGTCGATGTCGAGCAGCGCGCCTTCGCGCCCATCGCCCGCCAGCAGCGTCGGCATGACGGCTCGCCCCGATGCCAGGCGAGAGACCATCACCGCCAGCTGCAGCGGCGACAGCGCGTTATAGCCCTGACCGATCGAACTGTTCAGCGTTTCGCCGACCAGCCAGTCCTGATCGTAGCGCTCGCGCTTCCATTCCGGGTCGGGCAGCACACCGCCATTCTGGTTCGGCACCTGCAACGTGTCGAAGGTCTCGCCCAGGCCCAGCTTCTGGCCCATGTCGTGAATGGCATCGATGCCGATCTGGCGCCCACGCGTGTAGAAATAGACGTTACAGCTCTGGTAGATCGCCTTGTACAGGTCCGTGGCGCCGTGGCCGCCGCGCCGCCAGCAGGCGAAGCGGTGCCGGTCCAGCTGGTAACCGCCGCGGCAGACGACATGTTCGTCCGGGTCGATGCCATGGGCGAGGGCCGCGAGCGCAGTGACCGGCTTGAAGGTCGAGCCGGGCGGATAGAGGCCCTGGACCGACTTGTTGATCAGTGGGCGCATCTCGTCGCCCATCAGCGAATCCCACTCCTTGTGGCTGATGCCGTCGGAAAAGGTATTGGGATCGAAGGCCGGCATCGACACCATGGTCAGGACTTCGCCGGTCGTCACGTCCAGGACGACGACGCTTCCCGATTCGGGACCGATCCGCCGCGCGGAAAAGGCCTGCAGCTCCCTGTCGATCGACAAGCGGACGGTCTCGCCCGGCGTATCGGGCTGGGTCTCCAGGTCGCGAATGATGCGGCCGCGCGCATTCACTTCGACGCGCCGTGCGCCGCGTTCTCCGCGCAGGCGCTCGTCCAGTTCGCGTTCGACGCCGTCCTTGCCCACCTTGAAGGCGGGGTGGAGGAACAGCGGGTCGTCGTCGGCCTCCAGATATTGTTCGCGTGTGGGGGCGCCGACATAACCCATCAGGTGGCCGACCGCCGCCCCGTCGGGATAATAGCGGGTAAAGCCGCGCACGGGCTGCACGCCGCTCAGCTCGGGCAGGCGGACATTGACCGCGCTATACGCCTCCCAGTCGACGTTGGAGGCGACTTCCACGGGCAGGTAGGGGGGCTTTTCTTCGACCTCCTTGCGAATCCGCGCCATTTCCTCGGGCGGCAGGTCCAGGAAGGTCTCCAGCTGTTTCAGCGTGGCGGCCATATCGCGGATCTGTTCGGGCACGATTTCCAGCCTGTATTCGGGCTGGTTGATGGCCATGGGCTGTCCGTTGCGGTCGGTCAGCCAGCCGCGCCGCGGCGGGATCAGCCGGACCGCGACGCGGTTTTCCTCGGCCAAGGTGCGGTATTTTTCGCCCTCGAAGACGCTCAGATAGACCAGACGCCCGCCGATGACGGCGCCCGCAAGCGCCTGCAGCCCGCCCACGACGACGGCGCGGCGGGTGAAGGTCTGGTGTCTTTGCGCGTCTGTCTTCAACTACTTATCCGATCGACGAAGCGCCTCTGCACACTGACGAACAGGAATGCGACAAAGGGAAAGATCGCAATGCTCGTCAGCCCCTGAGTTAGGAACGGAAGTAGGGGCACACTAGGTCCCGCGACGATGCTGAGCAGCCACAGCAGCGCCTGTCCCGCCATGATAAAGGGAATGCTGATCAGCCAGTCGCCGAACCAGTGTAGCCGCCTTGTTTTCGAATCCACCCACTGCACGGCCAGCATGAACAGGGGCAGCGCGACGGCGTGTACACCGAGGGGAAAGCTGTGCAGCAGGTCGACGGCCACGCCCAGCGGTACCGCTGCCCAGACGGGTAGCTGTGACGGCCTGTAAAGGGCGAACAGGAACATCAGCACCAGGCCGACATTCGGAACGAGCGCGATGGGCGGGAATAGCGGGATCGTCCCGATCAGAAATGCCAGCAGCGCTACCAGGAAAGGAACGACGCTGAACAGGCCGCTGACCAGCAGCATGACCTGCTCGCCCGTGGACAGGGAGCGAAAGGGACGGTCGGCCTTTACCATGCGGCCCTCACGGCCTGACGATGCCGTCGCCGGGCAGCGCGGCATCGGGAAGGGCGCGGTCGTCTTCGATGGGCTCGAAGTTCGTGCCCCAGGGTTCTTCGACGATCACATATTGCGCCAGCGACGGAATCGCCGCCGGCCGCGCCAGGATCTGGCCTTCGTCGGTATCGACGATGGTCCCGACCAGGACGCCTGGCGCGAACAGCCCGCCGTCCCCGGACGTGATCAGCCGGTCGCCGATCTGCACCTCGTTCGACGTGGGGCCGGTTAGGTCGACCCGCACCAGCGGGTCGTTCGATCCCGCCACCAGGGCGGGAAGCCCGGTGCGGACGACGCGCACCGGGACCCGGCTTTCCGCATCCGTGACCAGCAGGATCCGTGTGGCGTTCCGGCCCACCTCGACCGTGCGGCCGATCAGGCCGGTCGCGGTCCGGACCGGCTGGCCGTTTCTCAGTCCGTGCTTGTAACCGCCGCCGATCAGCGCCTCGCGGGCATAGGTGCCGCTGGTAGCGCCGGAAATGGCGAAGGTTCCGACGCGGGCCCGGTTGGGATCGACGACGTTCAGCAATTGCCGCAGTTCGCGGTTTTCGCGCACGGCTTCCTCGAATTCGACGCGCCGCTCCTGGTATAGCTGTTCGCGGTTTTGCAGTACGCGCACGCGCTCGGCCGCGTCCCAATAGGCGCTTATATTGCGGCCGGCATTGCTCATTGCGGTGACGGGTACCTGCAGGACACGCCAGATCGGGGCGGTCACGTCCGCAGCGGCGGCGCGCAGGGGTTCGACCCGGTTCGGAAAATAGCGAGAGCCGATCAGCAGCAGCACCGCGATCACCAGAAACATGATGATCAGGCCGCTTGCCACCACGGCCTGGGTTCGTTCGCGGTGGGTGCGCCGCGTTGAAATTCGGCGGGGTGGCCAGGCCAAGGGACCGGCTCTCCTACTGAGTGGTCAGGACGCCGCGATAGATCGGATCCTCAAGTGCCTTTCCGGTTCCGAACGCGACGCAGGTCAGCGGATCGTCCGCCACCGTGACGGGCAGGCCGGTCGCGTCGCGGATCACCTCGTCCAGCTGGCCCAGCAGCGCGCCGCCGCCGGTCATGACAATGCCCTGGTCGACAATGTCGGCGGCCAGTTCGGGGGCGGTATTTTCCAGCGCCGCGCGCACGCCTTCGATGATCTGGCTGACGGGCTCGGACAGCGCTTCGGCTACCTGCGCCTGGTTGATGGTGATTTCTTTCGGCACGCCGTTCATCAGGTCGCGTCCCTTGATGTCTAGCGTCATCCCCACACCCTCGGCTGGCGGTTTCGCCGTGCCGATCTCCGCCTTGATCCGCTCGGCCGTGGCATCGCCGATCAACAGGTTATGATTGCGACGGACATAGTTGACGATGGCGTCGTCCATCTTGTCGCCGCCGGTACGCACGCTGGTGGTATAGGCCAGGCCGCGCAGCGACAGGACGGCCACTTCCGTCGTGCCGCCGCCGATGTCGACCACCATGGACCCAATCGGTTCAGTCACCGGCATGCCGGCTCCGATCGCGGCGGCCATCGGCTCGTCGATCAGATAGACCTGGCTGGCGCCCGCGTTGAGGGCCGCATCGCGGATGGCGCGGCGCTCGACCTTGGTGGAGCCCGACGGCACGCAGATGACGATCTCCGGATAGGAGAGGAAGCTGCGCTTGTGCACCTTGTTGATGAAATGCTCGATCATCTTTTCGGCGATGTCGATATCGGCGATGACGCCCTCCGACAGGGGCCGGATGGCCTCGATCGTACCGGGCGTCTTGCCCATCATCATCTTGGCGTCGTTGCCCACGGCTTTGACGGACCTGCGGCCCTCGACCGTTTCCAGCGCGACGACCGATGGTTCATTCAGGACGATGCCCTCCCCACGCACGTAAACGAGCGTGTTTGCCGTACCGAGGTCGATCGCCATGTCCTGGCTGAAGATTGAGAAAAGCTTGTTCAGCATGGAGGCGCGGCGGTCTTTCCTATTTGCGGGTATGACTTAGATACGCCTCATAACGCTGGAGGGTCCCTGTGCCTACATGTGTTACGGTCCGTTACTGACTTCGGGCAAGATTCCCTGATAGACTGGCTCGACCGATGACCATTCGCCGCCTTCCCGAGACGCTCGTCGATCGTATCGCCGCCGGCGAAGTGGTTGAGCGCCCTGCCTCCGCGGTTAAGGAGCTTGTTGAAAACGCTCTCGATGCAGGCGCGAAACGCATCGAAATCCTTCTCGAGGACGGCGGCGCCTCGCTTATCGAGGTGTCCGACGATGGTTGCGGCATGGGCACGGGCGAACTGCGCCTTGCGGTCCAGCGCCATTGCACGTCGAAGCTCGGGGATGGCGATCTCGAGCGCATCGCGACGCTGGGATTTCGCGGCGAGGCACTTCCCTCCATCGCCAGCGTCAGCCGTTTCACGCTGGCCAGCCGTCCGGCGGAGGGTGAGGGTTGGCAGGTCGAGATCGACCATGGGACACCCGTGTCCGAGGGGCCGGCGGCGCGCCGTCAGGGAACGATGGTCAGGGTGGCGGACTTGTTCGGTAAGGTGCCCGCCCGGCGCAAATTCCTGAAATCCACCCGGTCGGAGCTTGGGGCGATCTCCGACACGGTGCGCCGGCTGGCCATGGCCCGTTCGGACGTGGCCTTTCAGCTGGTGCATGAGGGGCGGCGGCTTCTCGATGCGCCGTCCGCCGGCTCTCTGCTCGAAACGGCGCGCGTCGAGCGGCTCGGTACGATCCTTGGCCATGATTTCGCCGACAACGCCGTCGCGGTCGACCTGGAGCGCGAGGGGCTGCGGATTGGCGGTCTCGCCGGCATCCCGACATTCAATCGCGGCGCGGCGGACCATCAGTATCTCTTCGTAAACGGCCGCCCGGTGAAGGACCGGCTTCTGCTGGGCGCCGTTCGCGGCGCCTATCGCGATCTCCTCGCACGCGACCGCCATCCCGTCCTCGCCCTGTTCCTCGAGGTGCCGCACGAGTTCGTCGACGTGAACGTGCACCCGGCGAAGACGGAAGTGCGCTTCCGCGATCCGGCGAAGGTGCGCGGCCTCGTCGTATCGGGTCTTCGCCGCGCGCTCGACGCCGGCAGCCACCACGCGGCGACCACGGTCTCGGACGCGGCGCTGTCGTCCTTCCGGGCCGAAGAGCCGCGCGCGCCGCTCGCGCCCGAGCAGCGCATGTTCGGCGAAACCCGCCTCGGCTTTTCCGCGCCGCCGTCGGCGCGCACCGGAACGCTGCCGGAACAACCCGGCCCGATCTCTTCCGGGGCAATGGCTCCCGGTCCCGGGTCCGGCGACTCCTTCGACGTGCCGTCCGCGGAGGAGGATCTCCGCCGGTATCCGCTCGGCGCGGCGCGCGGCCAGGTGCACGAAAGCTGGATCGTTGCGGAAACCTCGGATCATCTCATCCTCGTCGACCAGCACGCCGCGCACGAGCGTCTGACGCTCGAGAAGATGAAGGCGGCGGCGTCGAGCGGCGGCGTGAAGGTCCAGCAGCTTCTCATGCCCGAGGTCGTCGAACTCAGCGAGGAAGAGGCCGAGGCGGTCGAGGGCCATGCCGAGGCGCTTGCAGGCTTCGGGCTCGAGGTCGAACGGTTCGGGCCTGCCGCCATCCTCGTGCGCGGCGTGCCGTCCATTCTGGGCCAGCGGCTCGACGTGAAGGGGCTTGTGCGCGACCTTGCCGACGATATCCGCTCGCTCGGCGCAGCGCACAGCCTCAAGGAGCGCATCGACGAGGTGTTCGCCACCATGGCCTGTCATGGCTCGGTCCGCGCCGGTCGCCGGCTCGGTGTTGCAGAGATGAACGCACTGCTCAGGGAGATGGAAATTACTCCCCACAGTGGACAGTGCAATCATGGCCGCCCGACCTATGTGAAGCTGGCCCGCGCCGACATCGAAAAGCTGTTCGGCCGCCGCTGATCCTCAGGCGACTTCGTTGCCCTCGAAGTCGATCAGCCTGGCGCCCAGGCGCTTCGCCTCGCTGCGGTCGTGGGTGACGTAAAGGACCGGCAGCTCATAGTCTTCATGTACCCGCCGGATCAGCGCCGCGATCTCTTCGGCGCGCGGCGGGTCCAGCGAGACCAGCGGCTCGTCGAAGAGCAGGAAGTCGGAATTGGCGAGCAGCGCACGCGCGATCGCGACCCTGCGTGTTTCGCCGCCCGAGAGCGTACGCGGCCAGCGGGCAAGGAGATGCGCGATCCCGAGGCTTTCGGCGATCTCGTTGCGGTCGAACCGCGGCCGCCGGGCGAAGTCGAGATTTTCGCGTACGCGCATGTGGGGGAAGAGGCGGGCGTCCTGAAAGACATAGCCGCAATGGCGCTTTTCGGGGGGGAGGTCGATCCCCGGGGCGAACAGGGTGCGACTTCGAACGACGATATGCCCCCGGCGAGGGCGTGCAAGCCCGGCCACGGCGCTGAGGATCGTCGTCTTGCCTGCGCCGGAGGGGCCGACCAGACATGTGATGCCATCACCAGTCCGGAAGGCGCAGGATATGACGCGCTCCCCGCGAGCCACCTCGATGTCGATGTCAAAGGACATGGACGCCCCTCCCGCTGCGGCGCGCCAGGACTTCGGACGCTACGAGCGCCAGCAGGGCGATACCGACCGAGATGGCCGCCAGCCGGATCACCGCCGCTTCTCCGCCCGGGGTCTGAAGCTGCGTGTAGATCGCCAGGGGCAGGGTGCGGGTTTCGCCGGGGATGTTCGAAACGAAGGTGATGGTCGCCCCGAACTCTCCAAGCGCGCGGGCGAAGCCGAGCATCATGCCGGCAAGGATCCCGGGCAGAGCGAGCGGCAGGGTAATGCGGACAAAGGTTCGCGTCCGTCCCGCCCCCAATGTGCGGGCCGCCTCCTCAAGACGTTTGTCGACTGCCTCCAGACTGAGGCGGATCGCCCGGACCATGAGCGGAAGCGCCATCACGCCGGCCGCGATCGCGGCGCCGGACCAGCGAAACAGAACACTGGCGCCGAACAGATCGTCGACGAGCATACCGACGGGCCCCTCCGGGGCAAAGAGAAGCAGGAGGAGCCAGCCAGTCACGACGGGCGGAAGAACGAGAGGCAGATGGACGAACCCGTCGAGGACAACCTTGCCCGGAAAGCTGGACCTTGCGAGCAGCCAGGCGAGTCCGAATGCGAGGGGAAGGGTAAAGAGTACCGCAATGCCGCCGACTTTCAGCGACAGGACGACGATCGCCCACTCCGTGGCCGTCATCCGGTGACTGCGGGGCCGAAGCCGAACTTCGCGAGCGTGCCTCGACCCGCATTGCTGGTGAGAAAGTCGAGGAATGCGGTCGTTTCGGGATGGGTCGACGCGATGAGTATCGCAGCGGGATAAACGATCGGGGGATGCGCCGTTTCTGCAAACCTGCCGACGACCGCGACATGAGAAGTCGCACGCGCATCGGTCTGGTAGACCACTCCGAGAGGAGCCGCGCCGCGCTCCACGAGCGCGAGTGCCGCGCGCACATTTTCTACTGGGGCCAGCCGGTTCGCAACCGCACCCCAAGCGCCCAGGCGGGATAGCGCCGCATGGGCATAGCGGCCGGCGGGTACGCTTTCCGGTTCCGCCACCGCCAGCCGTCCCTTTCCGAGCGCCTGCAACAGGCCTGCCCGGCTGTCGATCCATTCTCGCTGTTTAGCACTGACGAGGACGAGGCGGTTGCGCGCAATATCGGTTCGGCTGCGCGGGTGCACGAGATCGCGCTGCACGAGCCAGTCCATCCAGGCTTCGTCCGCCGAAATGAACAGATCGGCCCGGGCTCCCGACGCGACCTGGCGGGCGAGGGCAGACGTCGCCGCGGCGGATATGACCGGCCGCTCGTGCCGCGTCGTTCTGACATATTCGTCGGCGGCAGCTTCCGCCGCATCGGTCATGCTTGCCGCCACAAGGACAAGCGGGCCTTTCGCGGCTGCCGGATCGCACAGCGCCAGAAAACTCAGGAGGAAGAGCAGGCAGGATACGGCGGACTTCATACCCGTCTGCCTACCGGTTGCGCCGCGCCTCCGCTACAGCCTGCTTCAGCGCATCGTAGCCTGCTGCACCGTCCACACGCTTGTCGCCGACGATATAGGCCGGTGTTCCGGAGATGCCGAGCTCGCGTGCCAGGGCGAGGTTGGACTCGATCTCTTCGCGGATGTCGGGCTGATTGCCAGCCTGGCGAAGCACTGTGAGGGCAAGGCCGGACTCCGACGCGATGTCCGCGATCTTCCCTTCCGTCAGCCGGCGGCGATCTTCGAACATGCTGTCGTGATATTCCTTGTAGCGGCCGGCCTTCGCCGCGAGCAGCCCGGCCTCGGCCGCCTTTCTGCTTTCTGCGCTGAGGATCGGCATCGACCGCCATACCACCTTCAGCTCGTCGTCTTCAGCCAGCAGCCGCTGGAGGTCGCCATGGGCACGGCGACAATAGGGGCATGCAAAATCAAAGAATTCGACGAGGACGACATCGCCGTTCCGGGCGCCGGCCCAGGCGCCGGCGAAGGGCGTTTCGAGCCGCGTCCTGTTGGCGTCGATCGTTTCGGTGGTCTCCCGCCGCCTGAGTTCGGTCATCCCTTCGGGAATGATGTCCGGATTGGCGAGGATATAGTCGCGGACGATCTGTTCGATCTCCGCGCGGCTTCGCGGGTCTTCGGCCGGCGTCTGGGCGGCAGCGCCTTCGATGCCGAGCGCGCTCAGCAGGAGGATGGCCAGGAAGGCGGCAAGCGGCCCCCTTGCCGGGAAAGTTGCGGCAGTCGTGGTCATCCGAAGTCTATCTCCGCCGCTCATCTTCCATCTGCGCCTGCGCCACGAGCAGGATGTCCTGCGCCCGTAGCCAATCGGGCGTTCCCTTCTCAATGCCGTCCATCGCCATACGCGCACTACGCACGGCGAGTCCGGGCTGGCGCGAAAGCGCCTGCTGTTCGGCAGTCGCAAGCGAGGCACGAGCCTCGTCTCCCTGCCGCGAATAGGCGATGCCGAGCTGATACCAGGCGAAGGGATTGTTTCGATCCTGCCGCACCGCTTCGCGCAGCACGGCAACCGCCCGGTCGACCCGCTCCGGCTCTTCGGTGGACAGCAGCGCATGACCCAGGAGCGTGGCGATCAGAGGCTGGTTCGGGTCGGCGGCAAGCGACCGCTCGAGCGGCTCGATAGCCTCCGCCGGACTTCCGGATTCAAGCAGTACCTGTCCCTTCAACTCCAGCACGAACGGATCGTCGGGGTTCTCCGCCAGCAGCGCGTCGGCTTCGGCCGCGGCCTCCTCCGGATAAGCGCTCTTGTGATAGGCATAAGCGCGGGCGAGATGCGCCTCGGTGCTCCGGTCGCTTGGGGGATAGGTGCGCAGCGTTCGTTCCGGATTTTCGACATATCCGAACAGCTTCGCCTGAACCCGGCGGAAACGGCGCTCGAGCTCGGGGTCGGTGGGCGTATCCCAATAGGGAGATGTCTCGCTGAGTTCCCTCAAGGTGGCGATCCGGTTCGCCGGACTGGGGTGGGTGCGCAGATATTCGGTCTGCTCGTCCTGCGGGACCGCGTAGCGAAACTCCTGATTCTCCAGCTTCTCGTAGAATTGCAGGTAGCCCTTCGCCGAAATCCCCGCCGTTTCGAGGAACTTCGATCCGGCAAGATCGGTCCGCGCTTCCTGTTGACGGCTGAAGGCAAGCACCTTGCCCGTTGCCGCGCGCTGGCCAAGTCCCATCAGCGCCATGCCCGCATCGGGCGCGCCTCCGGCGATCGCCCCAACAGCCGCCACCAGCGACAGGATGCTGATCCCTGTCGCGGTTCCGCCTGCCTCGTCGCCGAAGCGAATGGCATGGCCGCCCGCGACATGCCCGATTTCGTGGGCGAGAATGCCCTGAATCTGGTTCGCGTTGTCCGCCTGCAGAATGGTGCCGGAGTGGATGTAGACGCGCTGGCCGCCGACGACGAACGCGTTGAGGCTATTGTCGTTGACGAGGACGACATCGAAATTTGCCGGGTCGAGCCCGGCGGCCTCCACAAGCGGGGCCGCCAGGTCGTCGAGCCAGGCTTCGGTTTCGGCGTCCCTCAGGATGCTTTGCGCCGCCGCAGGTCTTGCGGGCAGAGCGCAAAGGGCAAGAACGAGAAGGAAGACGCGCGAGAGTTTCATAGCGGGCGACATAGATAGGATACGTGAACCGCCGGTGAAATCCCGTGAGTGTCCTCCCGGGGCGCCGAGTGCCGGTCAGCCGCCGAATGTCCGCTGCCACCAGCCTTTCCGCTTGGGGGGTTCATCCTCGCTATCCGCCTGCGAATCATTGGCAGCAGGCGCGGCGTCATCGGCGGCGTCGCTAGCGGGTGCCGCTGGTGCCGGGGCGGGAACAGGCCGAGGAGCGGCATCCTTCGGCTTCGACCGCGGTTTCGGCGTGTCTTCTTCCGCGGTCGGCGACTGTCCGTCGATCTTATCGGCCTCTGCCTCAGATGCAGCGTCGGCCTTTGGCTTGCGGCGACGTGTCCGTTTCGGCTTGGCCGCAGCCGGTTCGTCGGAATCCGCTTCCTCTACCGGAGCCTTGCTACCCGATGCGGCATCCTCGGCCGTACCATCTTCGGTATCCTCGCTTTTCTTCTTGCGGCGAGCAGGCCTCTTCTTCTTCGGTGCTTCGGAAGCCTGTACGGCGTCCGCGTCCTTCACGGCTTCGGAAACGTCGAGGCTTGCAGCTGCTTCGACCTCGGGAGCGGCCTGGGTGTCCGCAGACGCATCATCGGTCGCATCGGTGACGGCGTCGCCGTCCTGGGACTCCGGCCGGTCATCCTGCCGTTTGCGGCGATTGCGACCGCCGCGCCGGCCACGCCGACGCCGACCCCTCTTGTCGCCGCCTGTATCTTCTGACTTCTGATCGTCTTCGGACTTGTCGCGGCCGCCATCCTGAGCGTTCGCCTCCTCGTCCGGTTCGCGATCGTCGGACTCGCTGTCACCGGAATCCTCGTCCCGGTGGTCGCGGCCCTTGCGCCCCCGACCGCCGCGGCGGCGTCGGCCACGCCCGCGTTCGCGGCGCTCGTCCTCGTCCTCCTCGTCGAAATTGTCGGTGACGTCCTCGGAATCGTCCGGTTCGCTGTCATGACCCTCGGGCATCGAGATATCGACGGTCGGACGGGGCGGGCCGCCGCGCGCGACGACTTCCCGCTCGTTGATATGCATCTCGTCTTCGGGATTGATGCGCACGGCGATGCCGTAGCGTTCCTCCAGATTCGCGAGGCTGCGCCGTTTCTCGTTGACCAGATAGACGGCCACGTCGCTGGGCAGATGGACTGAGAAGTCGTTGTTCTTGCCCTTGAGCGCGAGGGCCTCCACCTCACGCAGCGCACCGAGACCAGCAGATTCCACCGTTCGTACGATGCCGGCACCGTCGCAGACCGGACAGGTGCTGGTCGATGCCTCGAGAACGCCGGTACGAAGACGCTGGCGGCTCATTTCCAGGAGCCCGAACTGGGAGATCCGGCCCACCTGAATGCGCGCGCGGTCGTCCTTCAGGGCATCCTTCAGCGCCCGTTCGACCTTCCGGACATTGCCGCCATGATCCATGTCGATGAAATCGATGACGATCAGGCCAGCCATATCGCGAAGCTTCAGCTGGCGCGCGACTTCACGCGCCGCTTCCACATTGGTCTTGTAGGCGGTTTCCTCGATATTGTGTTCGCGAGTCGACTTGCCCGAGTTGATGTCGATCGCCACCAGCGCTTCGGTCGGGTTGATGACGATGTAGCCGCCCGATTTCAGACGCACGGTCGGCAAATACATCTCAGACAATTGCTCTTCGACGCGGTAGCGCTGGTAGATCGGTACCGGGTCGTCGTAGAGCTTCACCTTGCGCGCATGGCTGGGCATCAACAGCTTCATGAAGCCCTTGGCCGCCTTGTGGCCTTCGGCGCCATCGACGAGCACTTCCTCGATCTCACGCGTGTAGAGGTCGCGGATCGCGCGTTTGATGAGATCGGAATCCTCATGGATGAGCGCAGGCGCGGTCGAGGCAAGCGTCTTCTGCCGGATTTCGTCCCACAGTCGGCTGAGATAGTCGAAGTCGCGCTTGATCTCGGTCTTCGTTCGGCTGGCCCCGGCGGTCCGCACGATCACGCCCATGCCCGACGGAAGGTTCAGCTCGTTGACGATGCTCTTCAGCCGCTTGCGGTCGGAGCCATTGGCGATCTTGCGACTGATGCCTCCGCCATGGCTGGTGTTCGGCATCAGCACCGAATAGCGGCCCGCAAGGCTGAGATAGGTCGACAGCGCGGCGCCCTTATTGCCGCGTTCTTCCTTCACAACCTGCACGAGCAGGACCTGACGGCGCTTGATGACTTCCTGAATCTTGTAGCGCCGACGCAGGTTCTGGCGCTTCTTCCTCAGCGCCTCATTGGCGGCATTGTCGACATGGTCGTCACCTTCCGTGTCGTGGTCGTCATCATCCTCATCGTCGTTCGCGTCGTCTTCTTCGTCGTCGTCCCGGCGCGCCTTCGAGCGCTTGGCCTTCTCGGCTTCCAGTTCGGCGGCGTGCGCTTCGGCAATTTCCCGCTCTTCGGCGAGCAGAGCTTCGCGGTCGGACTTCGGAATCTGGTAGTAGTCGGGATGAATTTCCGAAAAGGCGAGGAAGCCGTGGCGATTGCCGCCATAGTCGACGAACGCAGCCTGAAGGGACGGTTCGACCCTCGTAATCTTCGCTAGGTAGATGTTTCCTTTGATCTGTGCCCGGCGAGCGGACTCAAAATCAAACTCCTCGATCCGGTTTCCCTTGACGACCGCGACCCGGGTTTCCTCCCGGTGGCGCGCATCGATAAGCATGCGGGTTGCCATTTGATGGTCTCCTTGACCCGCGAAGGGTGCCGGGCGGAGCCGGCCTTCTGCGGGCGTGCGTTAACAGACCGACACCGGATGGTAGCGGTCGGAATAGTGAAAATGAGAAGCAGTCGCGGATGTCGGCGCAGGCATACTCACGACCTTGGTCGGAGTAGGAATGCATGCTTGCCGTTATCATACCGCGTGCCAAAACCTTGTTAATCGGTGCCCTTGGGCACGCCGGAATCGCGCAGGAACGCGGCGATCCTGGAAGATCGGGGCCGTTCAAAACGAACGACTCCGCCACCTTCGCTAGCACCAATAGTTCGTGTGAACAACAGATGAAGCAAGCCGGATACTGCCTCGGCGCTTGCCGCAAGGGCCCGGGACTCCTAAGATTCTCGTAAAGTCGGCCGGGTGCGCGCGCAGCGTGCGGACGCGCAGCGGCCGGTTTGTGGTGGGGAGGTACGCAGGAGCCGTGTTGAAGAGGCGAAGCCCATGCCGATGACCGCTGTTCGGGGAAGTCTCGCCGCGCTGCTGGCGGCGTTGTTCCTGCTTGTCGGCGGGCCGGCGCGCGCAGAAACCCTGCTGTCCGCGAAAATCGTTGCCGAGGGCGACGGCGCGGCGGTCCTCCTTACCTTCGATGGCGGTATTCCCGACGCGCGCCGGTTCGCTCTTGATGGGCCTCGCCGTCTTGTTATCGATCTTGCGGATACGGTGAACGAGGCCGCGCCAGCTGACGGAGCAGGGCCGATCGACGGACTGCGTGCCGCTCAGTTCGATCCGCAAACGGCCCGTGTCGTCCTGGACCTGAAGTCACCGGCGCGGATTTCCGATGCGCGGGCGGATGGAGGCATATTGCGGATTGCGGCGACGCCGATTTCCGCTGCTTCCTTCGCGGAAAGTGTGAAGTCCGGTCCGCAGGCGTTGCGGACGGGCGGTACGCGGCTTGCCGCGAAGGCGGATGCTCCTGCCGCGCAGAAAGAACCCGCCAAATCCGCGCGGCGTGCCGGGGCGGCCAGGTCATCCACGGTGGCCGAACTCGCTTCGGTCAACCTGCCGGCGAAGCCGCGCCGCGTTCCCAAACCGCATACCTATACCGGTCGGCCGGTGATCGTCATCGACGCCGGCCATGGCGGTCATGATCCGGGATCACCGAGCGTGACGGGTACCCCGGAAAAGGACGTGGTGCTGGGTGTGGCCAAGGCCATTGCGGCGGAACTGAATGCCACGGGCCGGGTGCGGGCGGTCCTGACGCGCGACGACGATACCTATCTTCTGCATAGGGCGCGGACGGACGTGGCGCGCCGGAGCCGAGCGCAGCTGTTCATTTCCGTTCACGCCGACAGCTTTCCCAAGGACCCCAGCGTCAGCGGCGCGACGATTTACACGCTGTCGGAGACGGCATCGGACAAGGAGGCCGCGCGTCTGGCAGCAAGGGAGAACCGAACCGATATCCTAAGCGGCATCGATCTGGGGGGCGAGGACGAGGAGGTCACCTCTATCCTGATCGACCTTGCCCAGCGCGAGACGATGAACGCTTCCGCGGAATTCGCGGCCGTCCTGCAGCGCGAGATGGTCGGGGCGGGTGTACCCTTTCGCAGTCATTTCCACCGCTTTGCGGGATTTCTCGTGCTGAAGGCCCCCGACGTACCGGCCGTCCTTCTGGAAACCGGCTACATGTCGAACGAGAAGGATGCGCGTTATCTGATGTCGGCGGAAGGGAGGCAGGAGATTGCCGAAGGCGTCAGCCGCGCCGTCGATGCCTACTTGCTTCGCCGTCTGGCGCAGCGCTGATCCACAGAAAGGTGCCGGCATGCGCATCTGCTTCCTAGCCGTCGCGGCGTTGCCGCTTCTTTCCGGCTGTATCGTCGAGCGCGCGGTGGACGTCGTCACCCTGCCGGTAAAGGCGGGCTCAAAGGCCGTGGACCTTGCGACGACGAGCGAGGAAGAGCGCGACGCGAAGTTCATCCGCCAGCTGAGAAAAGCGTGCGAGCAGTGGGAAGATGCTGTCCGCGATGCGCGGCGTGACGACAGGGATCCGCCGCCTCCGCCAAATGGAGCCTGTACCTGACGCGCCGAACGTCTAGGTCAGTTCGCCGAGCATGATCGCGCAGGCAAAACCGACCGTCGTGGCCAGCGCGGTGAGGCTCCCGCCATTCTCAAACGCCTCCGGAAACATCGTGTCGGCAAGCATGGCGAGAATGCCCCCCGCTGCCAGCGCGAGAAGAAAGCTCTTCGCATAGTCGGGTATGCCGGCAAGCAGGGCGTAGCCCCCAACGCAGGAGGCCGTGCACAGGATGGCCACGAGCAGCCACGCGACTGCGATATAGGTGCCCGACCGGCCCGCCTGCTTCATGCCGACCGTGCTCGCAATTGCCCCCGGCAGGTTCGACAGGAAAACGGCGCCGAGCAGGACAAGGCCGAGGCCCACGCTATCCTCTGAAGCGAGGCCCATGCCGATCGCCGCATTTTCGGGAATGCCGTCGAGCACCGTTCCTACCAGCACCGCCATGCCGCTGACGGTTGCCTGTGACTTGGTTTCGGGAATTTCCCGCGCCTCGTCCTTGACGTCCTGGGGGTCGTCTCCTTCCATCCGGGGGCTGGCCTTCGCCAATCGGTCGAGCCCTGCATCGAGGAGGATGTAGATCAGCGATCCGGTGAGGAGGCCGCCCATGGCGGGGAGGACCGAGGCTTCCGCGATCGCCTCCGACATGAGTTCGAAGGTCAGCGCGACAACGAGCGTGCCTGCGCCGAACGCGATAATGCTGGCGAGCAGCTTCTTCGGGAGTTTTACGAACAGACCGACCAGCACGCCAATCGGAAAGGCGGAACTGGCGAGTAGCCCGTACAGAAGAGCGCCGGTCATGGCACAAGGCTTAGGACCGTGCTACTTCACGTGCAATTCGTCTCTAAGTACGGAAATCCGGGCCGCAATGAACAAGATGCCCGAAAGATTGGGAGAGGAAACCTTGGGAGAATCGCTACCGGCCGTGGGTCCGGAATTTCCGGCCTGCTCGCTCGCCGAAGTTCGCAGCGTCCTTTGCGCTTCCGGCGCAAAATTCGAAATGGAGACCGTCGAAATCCGCGGCGTCCCGACGCGCGTCTGGAAGAATGCACCCGCGAACTTCGCCGAGCTGGTTCGGGCGGCGCGTGCGCATGGCGACACCGAATTCATGGTGCTGAACGACGAGCGGGTAACCTACGAAGCCTGGTTTCGCGCCGTTGCGGCGCTGGCGCATGCCCTGCGGGATATGGGGATAGAGAAGGGCGACCGCGTAGCGCTGGTTATGCGCAACCTGCCCGAATGGCCGGTCGTCTACTTTGCGGTCACCAGCATCGGCGCAATCATCGTTCCGCTGAACGCCTGGTGGACGGGCGCCGAACTGTCCTATGGCCTGACCGATTCCGGGGCGAAGCTCCTGGTCGCGGACTGCGAGCGCATGGAGCGGTTCGAGGGATATGACGACGCACTCGCCGACGTGCCGTACCGTTTGTGTTCACGCGGCCAGAGCTCGCTGGCCACGGGCTCGCTCGAAGACCTGATCGGCACCAGCGCAGATTGGGCCGACCTGCCCGACTGGGACCTTCCCGACGTCGACGTCGCTCCGGATGATAGAGCGACGATCCTTTATACCAGCGGGACGACGGGCGCGCCGAAAGGGGCGCTGGGAACGCAGCGGTCGAGCCTCTCCAACATCCTTTCCTCCGGCTATGCTGCCGCCCGCGCAGCGCTTCGGCGCGGCGAGCCGGTCCCCGAACCGCAGAAGCGCACATCGCTGCTGGTCATTCCGCTGTTTCATGCCACGGGCTGCAATGCGTCGATGCTGGGCACCGTCGCGGGCGGCTCCCGGCTGATCTTCATGGACAAATGGGATCCGCTGCAGGCGATGGAGATCATCGAGCGCGAGGGTGTGCATGCCACCGGCGGCGTTCCCACCATTGCGTGGCAATTGCTGGAACATCCCGAACGCGGCCGCTTCGACCTCTCGTCGCTCGAAGCGATCGGCTATGGCGGTGCGCCCTCCGCGCCGGAACTCGTGCAGAAAATCTACGCCGAGTTCGGCGCCCTGCCCGGCAATGGTTGGGGTATGACCGAAACCTGCGCGACGGTGACCACGCATTCGGGCGAGGACTATCTGAACCGTCCGACCAGTTGCGGGCCGCCGGTGGCAACCGCCGACCTGAAGATCATGGATCCGGATGGCAGAGAGGAATTGCCGACGGGCTCGGTTGGCGAGCTTTACGCCAAGGGGCCGATGGTCGTCGAAGGATATTGGAACAAGCCGGAAGCTTCGGCGGAAACATTCATCGATGGATGGGTTCGTACCGGCGACCTTGCCTATCTCGACGAGGAAGGATTCTGCTTCATCGTGGACCGGGCGAAGGACATCGTCATTCGCGGCGGCGAGAATATCTACTCGCTGGAAGTCGAAAACGCGCTTTACGAGCATCCGGCGGTGACCGATGCGGCCGTAGTCGGCATTCCCCATCACACGCTGGGCGAGGAACCCGCCGCCGTCGTTCATCTCGCGCCCGGTATGATGGCGGGAGAAGACGAGCTGCGGGCCTTTGTCCGCGAGCGTCTTGCGGGCTTTAAAGTGCCTGTCCGCATTCTGTTTTCCGAGGATACGCTGCCCCGGAACGCGAATGGCAAGATTCTGAAAAAAGAACTGAAAACAATGTTTGGGGAGTTGGAAGATGCTTGAGACATTGGCCGTTGCGATGCTGATGCAGGGGTCCGCTGCCGCTGCGGCGCCTGCAGACTATACGCTGGAGCAGAACTGGCTGTGCCTGCCGGGGCGGCGCGATCTTTGCAGCAGCGAAGCTTCCGATACCACCATCCTGTCGACGGGCGCCCCGCCGCGCCAGGTCGAGGTGACGCCGCGCGCGGAGAATCCCGCGGTCGACTGCTTTTATGTCTATCCGACCGTGTCCCTCGACGAAGATGCCAACAGCGACCTGGTCGCCAATGAGGAGGAGCGCTACGTCGTTGCCGCCCAGTTCGCGCGCTTTGGCGAGGCCTGCCGGCAGTTCGCGCCGATCTACCGCCAGCGGTCGATCCCAGCGATGCGCAGGATGATCGCGGGGGAAACGTTCGCGCCCGACCCGCACGATCTGGCCTATGCCGACGTGAAGGCCGCTTTTCGCCACTATCTGGCGACCGAGAATGCGGGCCGGCCCTTCGTGCTCTACGGCCATAGCCAGGGCACGCGCATGCTGACCCAGCTGATCCAGGAAGAGATCGACGGTCGGCCCGCCCAGGACCTGATGCTGTCGGCATTGCTTCTCGGTATGAACGTGGAAGTCCCGCAGGGCGCGAAGGTCGGCGGCACGTTCAATGAAGTGTCCCTGTGCGAAAGCAGCGCGGATCGCGGCTGCGCCGTGGCCTTTGTGACCTTCCAGCAATCCTCGCCGCCGCCGGACGGCGCCTTCTTCGGACGCGCCGAAGACGAGGGCATGACGGTCGCGTGCACCAATCCCGCTCGCCTCGCGGCCGGTGACGGCACGACCAGCGCGGTGATCCCGACCGACCGCCGTCCCGACCTGCCGGTGAAGAGCCGCTATATTGTTCTCAGCGACATGATCTCCGCGAACTGCGTGCAGGAGGGCCGGGACGGATACCTCGCCGTCGGACCGGCCGAGGACGTCCCGCCCATGATCGGCGCGATGACGACCAGCCTGATGACCGCCGCGCAGGAGTCCTCGGGGCCGGTGTGGGGGCTGCACCTCCTCGACGGCTCCATCGCGCAGGACGATCTGATCGCCTTCGTCAAAGCACAGGCCGACGCCTACGCAGAGGCTGAGGGCGAGCGGTAGCGCGGCTCCCTCACGGCGAAGAGGAGGACACCGAGCGCTGCGACCAGGCAGGCGATGGTGAGGTAGAACACCGGTTGGTACCCGGCATAAGCGACGATTGCGCCGCCCAGCAGGGGGCCGATCGTCGCCATGCTCGTTTCCACCGTCGTCGAGAGCGCAAGGCGCATCGGCACATCGTCGCGGCTGCCGAATTCCAGCACCATGGTCTGCTGGCTCATCAGATATCCGGACAGCGCCATTCCCAGCCCGGCGAACGCGGTAAAGAAGCCAAGGCTCGATTCCGCGGCAAGCAGCAAAAGCACCGACAGCGCCCACAGCGCGACCGAGATGAGGTAGACGAGCCGGAAGCCAAATCTGTCGCCAAGCGGACCCCAGATGATGTTGGAGACGGTGTCCGCGCCCAGGAAAGCGAGCGAGAGAAGTCCGACTGTGCTGCCGGACAGTCCCAGCGTCTCGCCCGCATATAGGATGCAGAAGGGGATCGAGATGCGCCCCGACATCGTAAGAAGCTGCGCGATCAGGAAATTTCTGTAGTCCCGGTCCTTCATCAGTGCCGGGAATTCGGACAGACGCTCGCGCAGGGACATGTGGGTGCGCACCGTCGGGCTCTCCGGCTCGCGCATGAAGCGGGCGATGACGGCCAGCCCGATCGAGGTGAGCACGAAGGCCAGCGCGAAGGTGGTCGCATAGCCGTTGCCGAGCCAGTCCTCCTCGATCAGCGTCTTGCCGGCCCAGTAGCTGAGGCCCGCCGCCAGCCCGCCGCCGAACAGGTTGCGCCAGGCCTGCAGGCGCCCGCGCCGCCGTATCGGAATGACCTTCGCCAGCACGACCTGAAACGCCACGCGCTGCGAGCCCATGAAGAAGCCGAGAAGGAACAGGAAAATCAGCGTCGCGACGACGAGCGACCTGTCCGCGAGAAACCAGCCCGCGATGGCAAGCCCGAGCAGCTGGATCCGCATGAGGCCGCCAAGCAGGATGGAAATCGGCAGGATGCGCCGGCGATGCTCGATCTGCTGTGCGCCGAGCACGGGCGACAGGATCGCGCCCGCCTGCTGCAGCGACTGGCCGAGGCCGACCATGAAGGGCGAACCCGTCAGCAGGCTGAGATAGGCTGGGACGAAAGTGGGGGCGTACACCAGGCGAAACCCCGTCATGCCCAGCATGCCGTGCGTGAAATGGGCGAGGAAGTTTCGCTTCAGGTTGCGGTCGACGAATTGCTGGAACTCGGCCTCCGGGTCATCCGGGGGGGAGGGCAGGGGTGGCTGTACGGTCACAGTGTCAGTCCGTAACGCCCCCGCGCCGAACGGCAAGGAAGCTGAGCGCCGGCTTGCCGTGCCTCTGAACATGGGAGCTTATGGCCGCCCCGTCTTTATGCTGGTCCCCCTGCCTAGGAGTCCGCTAGACTGGGGACATGATCGTCTATGATGAAACCGGCGCTCTGCGTCCGGCCTCTTTCGGCATGTGGGCCGCCTCTTGAGTAACGCAGCCGATACCCGTCGCCGTCCGAAGTGGCTGCGCTATACGCTGGTGACGTTTGCCGGCCTGGTTGCGCTCGGCCTCGTCACCTTGGTGGGCGGCTATATCTATCTGTCGCAGGATCTGCCCGACGCTGCGCAGCTTGCCGACTATGAGCCGCCGCTTCCCAGTCATCTTCGCGACGTGAACGGAGAGCCTTTCGCGACCTTCGCGCGCGAACGGCGCATCTATACGACCTATGAGGACCTGCCGCCCGAGCTTGTGGAGGCTTTCATTTCGGCAGAGGACAAGACGTTCTTCGAGCATGGCGGCGTCGACGTCACGGGCTTCACCAATGCGGTCTTCGACTATGTGTCGAAACTCGGCAGCGGCGAGCGTGCGGTCGGCGGTTCGACGATCACCCAGCAGGTCGCCAAGAACCTGCTGATCGGCGACGAATATTCTGTGACGCGCAAGCTGAAGGAGATCATCCTCGCCACGCGGATCGAGGATGCGTTCACCAAGCAGCAGATCCTCGAACTTTACCTCAACCAGATTTTCCTCGGCCGGAATGCCTATGGCGTACAGGCAGCGAGCTTTGCCTATTTCGGCAAGCCAGTCACCGAGCTGACCCTGCCCGAAGCCGCCTATCTTGCCGTCCTGCCGAAGGCGCCGGCGAACTATAACCCGGCGAGCGAGGCCGGCCTGCGCCGCGCCACGGTCCGGCGGAACTACGTCCTCAGCGAGATGGAGGACAATGGATATATCACCTCCGGCGAGGCGGCTGCCGCGAAACGGACGCCTATCGAAGCGATCGAGCGCCGCGTGCAGCTCGCGCAGCCGCGCCTCGGCGAATATTATACCGAAGCCGTCCGGCGCGACCTGATCGAGCGCTACGGCGAGGAGGGCGAGCACGGCATCTATACCGGCGGCTTGTGGATCCGCGGGACCATCGACCCGGTCATGCAGGCATCGGCGGAAATGGCCCTGCGCGATGCGCTGGTGCGCTATGACCGCGGGCGCGGCTGGCGGGGTGCGAGCGAAACCATCCAGCTGGGCGGCGGCTGGCCCGAACGCCTGCGCGAGCTCAACCTGCCCGTGGGATATGACGACTGGCGCGCCGCGGTGGCACTGTCCAAGAGCGGCGGCGCGGTCGAGCTGGGCTTTGCCGACGGGTCCACCGGCAGCATGCCGAGCGGACAGGCAAATCTGCCGGTCCGCGGCGGCGGCGGAACCGCCTATGCCGAGATCACGCCCGGCGACGTTTTTCCGGTGAAGGAAACGAGCGAGGGCAGCAATGTCTGGAAGTTGAGGCAGATTCCGGAGGTCGGCGGCGGCATGGTGGTGCAGGAGGTCTCCTCCGGCCGTGTTCTTGCCATGGTCGGCGGCTTCGACGCACGCCGCTCGCAATATAACCGCGCCACTCAGGCGATGCGCCAGCCGGGATCGGCCATCAAGCCATTCGTCTACGCCGCCGCGCTGGAGAACGGCTTCACTCCCGCCTCGATCGTCGTCGACGGTCCCTATTGCGTCTACCAGGGTGCGGCCCTTGGCCAGAAGTGCTTCCGCAACTTCTCCGGCCGTTCAGCCGGTCCGCGCACGATGCGCTGGGGTCTCGAACAGTCGCGCAACCTGATGACGGTGCGTCTCGCCTTTCAGACCGGCATGGAAAACGTCGTCGAGCTGATCGACGACATGGGCATCGGCGACTACCAGCCCTATCTCGCCATGTCTCTCGGCGCGGGCGAGACGACGGTTCTCGATCTCGTCAACGCCTATGCCATGATGGCGAATGGCGGAAAGCGGCAGCGTCCCGTCCTCTACGACCTTATTCAGGATCGTAACGGCAACGCGATCTACCGGTCCGACGACCGCGAATGCTCAGGCTGCAACAAGCCCTCCTATGACGGCCGCGGGATGCCGCTGCCTGCCGACAACCGGCCGCAGGCGATGGATGCGCGCACGGCCTATCAGGTCGTGCACATGCTCGAGGGGGTCGTTCAGCGCGGCACTGCCACGGCGCTTCGCCGCCTCGAACGACCGATGTTCGGCAAGACCGGCACGACGAACGGCCCGACCAACGTCTGGTTCGTCGGCGGAACGCCGGACATCGTCGCGGGCATCTATCTGGGTTTCGACCAGCCGCAGAATATGGGCGGTTACGCCCAGGGAGGCACCTTGGCGGCGCCGGCGGTACGGCAGTTTTTCGAAGAGACCATCCCCGAGGATGCGGAGAAGAAGGAATTCCGTATCCCGGAGGGCATCCGCATGGTCCGTATCGACCGGCGATCGGGCAAGAAGGTGTTCGGCTCCTGGCCGTCAGGCGGGTATACGCCTGCGGTGATCTGGGAAGCGTTCAAGCCCGAGAACCAGCCGCGCCAGCAGGTGGCCGAGGCGCGCGACCCCTTTGCCGAGGCCAATCCGACACAGGAAGTGCGCTCAGACAGCGACTTCTTGCAGCAGCAGGGCGGCATTTACTAACTGCCACCCCATATTCGACGTGATTGTATAACGAGGAGCCGCAGCCATGCGCGCCGAAGCCCAGGCCTATGTCGACCGTATCGAAGAAGCCCTGTCCCTGATCCGGAGGTTTCTTTGACTGGGATGCCGCGACCAAGCGCCTCGACGAACTGAACGCAAAGGCGGAGGACCCTTCGCTCTGGGATGATCCGGGTGAAGCGCAGAAGCTGATGCAGGAGCGCGGCCGGCTGGAAGACGCGGTCAAATCGGTGCGCGAAATCCGCTCCGAAAAGGACGATGCCGTCGAGATGATCGAGCTGGCCGAGGCCGAAGGCGATGATGATCTGGTTGCCGATGCCGAAAAGGCGCTCGAGCGTCTGGCCGTGCGCGCCGACCGCGACAAGGTCTCCGCGCTTCTCTCGGGCGAAGCCGATGGCAACGACACCTATATCGAGATCAATGCCGGCGCCGGCGGCACCGAAAGCCAGGACTGGGCTGAGATGCTGCAGCGTATGTATATGCGCTGGGGCGAGCGGCGCGGCATGAAGGTCGAGCTGCTCGATCATCATGCCGGTGAGCAAGCCGGGATCAAGTCGGCGACGGTCATTCTGAAGGGGCAGAACGCCTATGGCTATGCCAAGGTGGAATCCGGCGTACACCGCCTGGTGCGCATCAGCCCCTACGACAGCGCCGCACGCCGCCATACGTCCTTTGCCAGCGTCTGGGTCTATCCGGTCGTCGACGAGAATATCGACATCGAGATCAACGAAAGCGACCTGAAGATCGACACCTTCCGCGCCTCGGGAGCGGGCGGCCAGCACGTCAACACGACCGATTCCGCCGTGCGCATCACTCATGTGCCGTCGGGGATCATTGTATCCTGTCAAAACCAGCGCTCGCAGCACAAGAACAAGGCGCAGGCGATGCAGCAGCTGAAGGCGCGCCTTTACGAGGAGGAACTGCGCCGTCGCGAGGAGGAGGCGAACGCCGCGAACGCCTCGAAGACCGACATCGGCTGGGGTCACCAGATCCGCTCTTATGTGATGCAGCCATATCAGATGGTGAAGGACCTTCGCACCGGCGTCACCAAGGGGAATCCGCAAGCGGTCCTCGATGGCGACCTGGACGAGTTCATGGCGGCCGCGCTTGCCCAGCGGGTCACCGGCGAAACCGTGGATGTGGAAGACGTCGATTGAGTAAATTGAACGAATTCAGATTCCTGCGCCGAGCATATCCGGCTGATCGGTTTTCTGTGTTGCACTGATCGAAAAAGGTTCACGCAACCTCTGCGGCCTCCTGCTGTTGGAGACTGGAATTCTCTCGGCAGCACAGGAGGTTAACATGGGTAAACTCGACTTATCGAAGGGCGGTGCCAATCATCAGAAGGCGACCGGCGAAGACGATCGGATGACCACGGCCCAGGGCCATCCTGTTGCCGACGACCAGAACTGGCTTACGGCCGGCCCGCGCGGGCCGCAGCTTCTCGAAGACCACATCGCCCGGGAGAAGATTTTTCACTTCGACCATGAGCGTATTCCCGAGCGCGTCGTGCATGCCCGCGGCTACGGCGTGCACGGCCATTTCGAGTTGAAGGAAGCCATTCCCGAACTCAGCCGTGCGGCGATCTTCAACGAGGTCGGTGTGAAGACGCCGACCTTCACGCGCTTTTCCACCGTTGCCGGGAACAAGGGGTCGCCCGACCTCGCCCGCGACGTGCGCGGCTTTGCCACGAAATTCTACACGTCCGAAGGCAATTGGGACCTGGTCGGCAACAACATCCCCGTCTTCTTCATTCAGGACGCGATCAAGTTCCCCGACCTGATCCATGCCGCGAAGCCGGCCCCCGACCGAGGCTTTCCCCAGGCACAGACTGCGCACGACAATTTCTGGGACTTCATCAGCCTTAGCCCGGAAGCGATGAACATGGTCATGTGGATCATGTCGGACCGGACCATTCCGCGCTCGTTCCGCTTCATGGAAGGGTTCGGCGTCCACACGTTCCGCCTCGTCAATGCCGAGGGCAAGTCGCACTTCGTGAAATTCCACTGGAAACCGAAGCTTGGCCTGCAGTCGGTCATCTGGAACGAGGCGCTGAAGGTGAACGGCATGGACCCGGATTTCCATCGCCGGGACATGTGGGATGCCATCGATGCGGGCGATTATCCGCAATGGGACCTCGGCATTCAGGTGTTCGACGAGGAGTTCGCCGAGCAGTTCCCGTTCGATGTGCTCGACGCCACCAAGATCATTCCGGAAGAGGATGTGCCCGTCCGCATCATCGGGACGCTCACACTCGATGCGAATGTCGACAATTTCTTCGCCGAGACCGAGCAGGTCGCCTTTTGCACGCAGAACATCGTACCCGGCATCGACCATTCGAACGATCCGCTACTGCAGGGGCGGAACTTCTCCTACCTCGACACGCAGTTGAAGCGGCTCGGCAGCCCGAACTTCACGCACATTCCGATCAACGCTCCGAAATGCCCGGTCCGGCACTATCAGCAGGACGGCCATATGGCGATGACGAACCCCAAGGGGCGGGTGAACTATGAGCCGAACAGCTGGGATCAGGGCGAGGGGCCGCGCGAAACGCCCGGCGGCTTCGAAAGCTATCCGGAGCAGGTCGAAGGGCCGAAACTGCGTGCGCGTTCAGAGACCTTTGCCGATCATTATAGCCAGGCGCGCCAGTTCTACATCTCGCAGACGCCTGTCGAGCAAACCCACATGGCGAACGCACTGACCTTCGAACTGTCGAAATGTCAGGAGATGCGCGTGCGCACGCGCATGGTGGGTCATCTGCGGCACATCGACGAGGGTCTGGCCAAGGAAGTGGCCGACGGTCTCGGTTTTACGGAACTGCCGGAGAAGCCGAAGGCCGCGAAGGACCCGATTACGGATCTGAAGGAATCGCCGGCCCTGTCGATCGTCAAAAACGGTCCGGGCAGCTTCAAGGGCCGCAAGCTTGGCATCTACATCGCCGAAGGCGGCGATGCGAAGGTGGTCTCGGCACTCAAGAAGGCTGCCGAAGGTGCCGGCGGCATGGTCGAGATCGTCGCCCCTCACGTAGGCGGCGCGAAGCTGTCGGATGGCAAAGTCATGGAAGCCGACGAGAAAATCGATGGCGGCCCGTCGGTCACCTATGATGCGGTCGCCGTCGTCATGAGCGAAGACTCGGCGAGCCGCTACAATGCGGACAAGCCGTCGATCGATTTCGTGAACGATGCCTTCGCTCATGCGAAATTCGTCGCTTACGTTCCGGCGGTTAAGCCGCTGTTCGAGGCGGCGGGCGTCTGGAATTACATGGATGAGGGATTCTTCGACCTCAGCGACGCCGATAGGTCGGAAGCCTTTATCGAGGCGTGCGGAAATGTTCGCTTCTGGGACCGGGAGTCCGTCAAGCAGGACTGACGTTCATAGGCTCGCAGGGAAGGGCGGGGCGGTGGAAACCGCGCCGCCCTTTCTTTCGTTTGGGCGCTTGATGACTTGTGTGCCCCGCCCTTTCAAAGTCTGGCTCGAATTGATTTCGTGCCGGCCGGAATAATATGTGATAATATAACATGTCTTCAGAAGAGAGGGAGGAAGACATGCACACCTATGTGGAGACTTCGGGCCGCCCGAGTGGCCGGGCCATCGCGATCACGGTGGCGGCTCATATGGTTCTCGGCTGGCTCGCCTTGAATGTGGCCGGCGTGGCACCCGGTCCGATCCGACCGGGTTCGATCACAGTGGCGGACATACCCCGGCCTGCCGAACCGCCGCCGGACGAACCTGAGGTCGAATTTCGCGACGAGGTGAGGCTGAACAACGAGGTGCCGACGGTCGTGATTGAACCCGATGCACCTGTTGTGGCGTCTGATCCTCCGGTCGAGGCGGGTGAGTGGAGTTCGCCCTATGCAGGGCTCGACGACTATAGTTTCGACGACCGGGATATTTCGGGTGACCGGTTCATCGAAACGCCGCCGGCCGAACCGCCGATCGTCGAAGCCCGGCTGGACCGCCGGTATCTCGACAGGTTCCAGCCGGAATATCCCTACGGCGCGAAACGGCGCGGCGAAGAGGGAACCGTCGTGGTCGAGGTGCGGATCGGACCCGACGGCCGGGTGCGGGACGCCAGTGTGGCCGAAAGCAGCGGCTCTAGACGCCTCGACCAGGCTGCGGTCGAACAGGCGGAGCGCCGCTGGCGCTTCGTCCCCGCGACCCGCGGAGACGAGGCCGTCGAATCGGTCATGCGTATCAGCGTGGTATTCGATCTGCAGTCTCTGTGAGGGAATAGCTGGCGAGGGCGGGTATGCGCGCCTATCTTCGGCGCCATGCTGACTGCACTGCGTACCCGCCTCTCCGCTATCGAACCGCGTCAATGGGTCGGCGCTCTCGTCTCCGTCGGAGCCGTTCTCGGGATCGCGTCCCTGTTTTTCGCGGAATGGCTGTACGGCTATTGGAAGCCCGAACCCGAGCTCTACTATTTCGAAAGCTGGAGTGACGATCGCGGTTATGAGGAGGCGCTGGCTGTGCAGGAAGAGGAGCGCCGCCTTTCCGAACAGGCCGACGCCGTCGCCGATCAGCTCGCTGCCGAAGCGCTCGCGGATTTCGAGGATGAGCCGCAAGAGAGCGCAGCCGAAACGGCGCCGGTCGAGTGACCCCCGCGCGGCGCGACCATTCCAGCTGGATGGCCGCCGCGCTTTCGCTCGCTGCGCGCAGTACGGGCCGGACTGCTCCCAACCCGGGCGTCGGATGCCTGATCGTCAAGGACGGAAAGGTGCTGGCGCGCGGCTGGACCCAGCCTGGCGGCAGGCCTCATGCCGAGGCCGACGCGCTCGCCCATGCGGGTAACGCGGTGCGCGGAGCGGACGTTTACGTAACCCTCGAACCTTGCGCCCATGACAGTTCGCGCGGCCCGGCCTGTGCCGCCCTGCTCTCCGCCGCCGCACCGCGCCGCGTCATTATCGCCGCCGGAGATCCTGACCCGCGAACGAGCGGACGGGGAATGGACCGCCTGCGCGCCGCCGGCATCGAGGTTGTGGAAGATGTTTGCCGCGGGGCCGCCGAACGCCAGCAGGCGGGATTTCGCGTGCGCATGGCGCTGGGCCGACCGCGACTCAGTCTGAAACTGGCTGTATCCATCGACGGGCGGGTCGCTTTGCCGAGCGGGGAAAGCCAGTGGATTACGGGAGAGGAGGCGCGTGCGCATGCGCATATGGTGCGCGCGCACAGCGATGCGATCCTGACCGGCCGCGGCACATGGGAACAGGACGATCCGGCCCTCACCGTACGACTTCCCGGACTGGAAGAGCGCAGCCCGGTACCTCTTCTGATGTCTGCAACCTTACCGGACCTGCCTGCCCGCCTCGGCGACCGGGAGGGGCTGCTGCTGCGCACCGCTGAGGAGCTCCAAGGGCTGCCTTTCAACGATATTCTGGTCGAGGGAGGCGCGGGACTTGCCGGTACGCTCTTGTCGGCAGACCGGGTCGACAGACTGCTGATCTACCGCGCGCCCATCCTGATCGGCGATGATGCTCCGGGCGCGGGCCGGATCGAGCTGCCCAACCTCTCTGCAGCTCATGGCCGCTGGACCCTTGCTCAAACGCGCACCCTGGGCACGGATCGTCTCGAAATCTACGACAGGACGCGCTAGGCGCCGAGCATGTTTACCGGAATCATCACCGATATCGGCACCGTCCGCCGCCGCGAGGACAGGGGCGACCTGAGGCTCTGGATCGAAACGGCCTATGACCTCTCGGACGTCGACATGGGCGCCTCGATTGCCTGTTCCGGCGCCTGCTTGACGGTCGTCGCCAAGGAGGACGGGGCCTTCGCCGTCGATGTTTCGGCGGAGACGGTTTCGAAGACAGTCGGCGCGCATTGGCACGACGGCGCACGGCTCAACCTGGAGCGCGCCCTGAAGATCGGCGACGAGCTAGGCGGGCATATCGTGACCGGGCATGTGGACGCGGTCGGGAAACTGGTATCGAAAGAGCGGATCGGCGACAGCCACGAGGTCTGGATCGAAGTGCCGCGTGATCTGGCACCGTTTCTCGCACCCAAAGGATCGGTCACGCTGGACGGAGCGTCTCTCACCGTGAACAGGGTCGAAGACGACCAGGACAGGGTCCGCTTCAGTTACAATCTCATTCCCCATACGGCGGACCTGACCACGCATGGGGCGAAGCAAGTCGGCGACGAGGTGAATGTCGAGATCGACACGCTGGCTCGCTACCTCCACCGCATGTCGGCCCTGAAAGAAGGCAAATAATGGCAAAACTGCTGCTGGTCGAAGCCCGGTTCTACGACGAATTTGCCGACGCGCTGCTTGAGGGCGCGCAGCAGGCGCTCGAAGCGCAGGGTCACACGCACGACACCATCACCGTACCGGGTGCGCTGGAAATTCCGGCCGCCATCGCGCTTGCCGATCAGAGCGGCAAGTATGACGCCTATGTGGCTCTGGGAACGGTCATCCGCGGCGAGACCTATCATTTCGAGATCGTCGCCGGTGAAAGCGCACGGGCCATCATGGCGCTGACGCTCGACGGGCTGGCGATCGGGAACGGCATTCTGACCGTCGAAAACGAGGAGCAGGCGCGCGTTCGCGCGCGGCGCGACGAGAAGGACAAGGGCGGCGAAGCGGCGAAGGCCGCACTGGCCCTGATGTCTCTTCGCGACCTTTATAGCTAGGCGGCCGGACACGTCACCGGCGGAAAGCGGCTAGAGTTTCGGTGCGGTCATCCCTACATGCCCGCCGATGACTTCTCCCCCCCTTCCAAGACCAGCCCGTCCTTCTCGGCCCGCCGCGCGGCTCGCGGCCGTGCAGGCTCTTTATCAGCGCGCGATGTCTGATGCGCCCGTTCCCACCTTGCTGCGTGAATTTCACGAGCACCGCCTCGGCCGCGAAATCGAAGGCGACGAGTTCGCCGATGCGGATGCCGATTTCTTCGACGACATCGTCTCTGGCGTGGCCCTGCGTGAGGAGGAATTCGACGGCTTCATCGGCGGTGCCCTCGCCGAGGGCTGGTCGCTCGACCGCCTCGACCGGCCTATGCTCCAGATCCTGCGCTGCGGCGTCTATGAGCTGACCGCGCGCCCCGACGTTCCCACAGGGGCGGTGATCAGCGAATATGTGGATATCGCGAAGGCCTTCTACGAGGCGCCCGAGCCCGCATTCGTAAACGGGGTTCTCGATACCGTCGCCAAGCGGGTGCGCAGCGGCAAGTAGGCGCGGCCTGCATCCCCCGCTAAGGCATCGCCGATGCGCGAAGCCGATATCATCGACCTGCTGAGACCGCTGGCGGCCAACGAGACGGCGGCGGGCCTCGCCGACGATACGGCTCTTTGGTCACCGCCCATCGGGCGCAACCTCGTTCTGACCCACGACATTATAGCCGAGGGCGTGCACTATCTTCCGGACGACAGCCCGTCCGATATCGCGTGGAAGCTGGTCGCGGTGAACCTGTCCGATCTCGCGGCGAAGGGCGCTACCCCGAGGGGCGTTCTTCTTGGCCTCTCGCTTTCGGGGGAAGACGAACCCTGGCTCCAGGGGTTCGCCGACGGCCTCGGCAGAGTGCTTGCCGAGTTCGGCGTCGAACTGTGGGGCGGCGACACGGTTCGGGCTCCTACGACGAGTCTGGGCTGCACCGCCATTGGCGATGTGGTGGGCCGGGCCGTCGCCCGGGTCGGCGGCGCCGCCGGAGACCGGCTCTACGTCACGGGGACGATCGGGGATGCGGGTCTCGGCCTTGCCGCCCGCCGCGGCGAGATCGAGCCGAACCGGTTTCTAGAGCGGCGCTACCGGCTTCCCATGCCGAGGGTCAGCTTCGGCGAGAAACTCTCTTCCATCGGCGCGACCGCCGCGATGGACGTCAGCGACGGCCTGCTAATCGATGCAAGGCGATTGTCGCGCGCCAGCGGTTGCGGCGTGGAGATCTTCCTGAAATCGCTTCCGCTTTCCGACGCGGCGCGCCCCCTCGTTTCCGGCACCGACGACCTACTCGCCGCGGCGCGGGCCGGCGACGACTATGAACTGCTCTTCTCGCTGCCGCCGGGTCGAGAACAGGAACTGAAAGAGGCCGCCGAAGCAGCGCGGCTGCAGGTAAGCTGCGTCGGGCATCTCTTGGCAGATCCGGATTTCCGCGTCTTCGACGAGGACGGAACGGTCATAGAAGCCGACGTTCTTGGCTACGAACATTAGCGGGGGCGTGGCCGTCGCGGCTTGACCGCATCTTCAATCAAGCTAGCAGTTAGGGAAACCCGGCGGGGAGAGCCGAGATGCGCCTTCCCGACCGATAAGAATAAACGCATCTGGTCTTTTGGGGGAATTGCTTAGCATGGACATAGTGCTTGCCGCCATCTTGTGCGGATTGGCAGCCGTTCTTTACGGCATCGTTACGTCACGTTCGGTACTCGGCGCGTCCGCCGGCAGCGAACGTATGGTAGAGATTGCCGGCGCAATCCAGGAAGGGGCGAAGGCCTATCTGGGGCGCCAATATACCACCATCGCCATCGTCGGCGTCGTCGTCGCCGTTCTGGTCTTTATCTTTCTGGGGCTGATTCCCGCCGTCGGATTTGTCGTCGGTGCGGTTCTGTCGGGTGTGACCGGCTTTATCGGAATGAATATTTCCGTACGCGCCAACGTCCGGACCGCGCAGGCTGCGAACAGCTCGCTGCAGGAGGGGCTCAGTCTTGCATTCAAGTCGGGCGCCGTTACCGGGCTTCTGGTCGCCGGCCTGGCTCTGCTCGCCATTGCGGGGCTGTTCTATACCCTCGTGAATGTTAGCGGCCTTGCGCCGAACGACCGGACGGTCATCGACGGGCTTGTCGCTCTGGCATTCGGGGCGTCGCTGATTTCGATCTTCGCGCGTCTCGGCGGCGGGATCTTCACGAAGGCTGCGGATGTGGGCGCCGATCTCGTTGGCAAGGTCGAAGCCGGAATTCCGGAAGACGACCCCCGCAATCCGGCGGTCATTGCGGACAATGTCGGCGACAATGTCGGTGACTGCGCCGGCATGGCGGCCGACCTTTTCGAAACCTATGTCGTGACTGTCGGGGCCACGATGGTTCTGACCGCTCTGCTTCTGGGCGTCGGGCTGACGGGCGGGGCACTTTATGCGCTGATGGCCTTGCCGCTCATCATCGGCGGCGTCTGCATCCTGACCTCGATCGTCGGCACCTTCTTCGTCCGGCTGGGCAAGTCGCAGAACATCATGGGCGCCCTTTACAAGGGCTTCATCGTGACGGCGGTCCTGTCGATCCCCGCCCTTTACTTCGCTACCAGCTGGGCGCTTGGCGGCGAGATGAGCGCACCTATCGGTGCGGCGCAGCAGGCGCTCGAGCCGGCGCTGGGGACGAGCGCGGCCGACCTGGAACAGAATTTCCTCGCGGCGACGCCGTTTACGGGCATGGACCTGTTCTGGTGCATGCTCGTCGGGCTTGTCGTGACCGGCCTCATCGTCTGGATCACCGAATATTACACCTCGACCGAGTTCAGGCCGGTGAAGTCCATCGCGGCGGCATCGGTTACCGGACATGGCACGAACGTGATCCAGGGACTCGCCATCAGCCTTGAGGCGACGGCGCTTCCCACTCTGGTCATCTGTGCCGGCATTATCGTGTCCTACATGCTGGCGGGGTTGATCGGCATCGCCTTCGCCGCGACCGCCATGCTGGCGCTTGCAGGCATGATCGTGGCGCTCGATGCCTATGGTCCCGTCACCGACAATGCCGGTGGCATTGCTGAAATGGCCGAGCTCGATGAGAGCGTTCGTACGAAGACCGATGCCCTCGACGCCGTCGGCAACACCACCAAGGCGGTGACGAAGGGCTACGCCATCGGGTCCGCCGGCCTGGCGGCGCTCGTGCTGTTCGGCGCCTATACCGAGGATCTGAAGTTCTTCACCGATCAACTGGGGCTCGAGGGGCCGGTGAACTTCTCCCTCTCCAACCCCTATGTCATCGTGGGCCTGCTGCTGGGCGCGCTGCTGCCCTATGTGTTCGGCGCCTTCGGCATGACGGCGGTCGGCAGGGCCGGCGGAGAGGTCGTCAAGGAAGTGCGCGAGCAGTTCCGCAACGATCCGGGCATCATGGCCGGGACTTCGCGTCCGAACTACGGCCGCACCGTGGACCTGGTGACGAAGGCGGCGATCAAGGAGATGATCTTGCCCTCGCTGCTTCCGGTGCTGGCGCCCATCGTCGTCTACTTCGTGATCAGCTGGATAGCTGGTCCGCAGGAGGGCTTTGCTGCGCTCGGAGCCCTGCTTTTGGGTGTGATCGTCTCGGGTCTCTTCGTGGCGCTGTCGATGACGTCGGGCGGCGGAGCCTGGGACAATGCCAAGAAGTATATCGAAGATGGCAATCATGGCGGCAAGGGCTCGGAAGCTCACAAGGCTGCCGTGACCGGCGATACCGTCGGCGATCCCTACAAGGACACGGCCGGTCCGGCGGTGAACCCGATGATCAAGATCACCAATATCGTTGCGATCTTGCTTCTGGCTGCGCTCGCGCACTAGCCAAACCGTATCCGGGGAGGGGGCTTCGAGCCTTCTCCCCGTTCACCTTCTGACAGCAAGATGGTCCGCTGAAGCTAGCCGAGCGCACCGAAGCTGTGAGCGATGGCGCGGGTGACCTTCAGAGTCAGGGCGTAGGCCGTTTCGATGGCATCGATATAGCGCTCCTGGATATCCTCATAGGCAGGGCCGCCATTGTCGGGATAGCCGGTCGGCTCCTCCATATCGAAATCGGAAATATTCGCCGCGTCCACCGGATAGGCCTGCCTGAGAAGGCCGAGCACATCCTCGATTCGCATGGCGAAGACCATTTCCAGAATGTCGTCGCGAGAAATGTCGTTTCGACGCGAGAAGGGCGGAATGGCCGCCGCCCGCAGGAAAATATGCTGCATCAGTGCGAGGCGAAGCGCGTGAAGCACGCCGAGCGTGCGCCGGCGCTCCTCGTTTCGGCCCGGCAGCTTCTCGTCCGGCAGCAGGTCGATGAGCTGGCGCAGCTTCAGCCCGTCGACTCGGAGCATGGTTGCAAGTTCGCGGAAGGCCGCCGTTCGGTCGTCGCTGGTCAGCCGTTCCGCAAGGTCGAGACAGGCATTCTCCAGTTCCGGTTCGGCACCCCGATAGGGGCGCGTTGCCCAATAGGCGCCGTTGAACGCTTCGCCATAGGCCACCAGCGTCTTGATGCTGGCGAGACGGTCCGAGGCTTCGACCAGACCGATCAGGTCCTGCGCCCGCTTGGACTGGGTAAACAGGGAGGCGAACTGGTCGCGCTCTGCCTCCGTGGCGCTTCCCACGCCCGCGATGACGTTCGCCGGATAGCCCAGCTGCTGCAACACGGCGTTGTTGGGAATGGCGCGAATCTGTCTCAACGTCATGTCGCGCTCGCCCGACTCCGACTGCCGGCGCGAGCGGCGCGATCCGGTCGTGGGTAACAGGCCTAGCCCGAATGCGGTGAGCGCCCGGTTGTAACTGGGGGCCCGGAACAGCGATGCCTGGGCGCGCCGCACGTCGCGGTAGAAATCCAGGCTGACGTCGACTTCCTCGTAGAATGGGTCGTGCGCGTCGTCGGCCGAGAGAGCCAGAGACGATTCCGCGATTCTGACAAGCGTGGCATAGGCGAGGTCTTCGGTTCCGAAGAAGAGATAGCCATCTCCGCCCTGAAAGCTCGCTTCGGGACGCAATTCGATGTCCTGCTGCGCAAAGCGGCTTCTCGCCCAGCGGCTGAGCGCGTGAGCAAGGCGCGCCTCCACTGACAGGGGATGGGCACCGCGTCCCATCGATTCGCCGTGGGTGTTGAAGATCAGCGCAGCAACGTCGGTCAGACCGTGCCGCCCCATCAACTCGGCCATCCGGCCCTGCAACCGTTCTATGGCGAGCGCGGCAGGGATCTGGCCCATGAAGCGCCCAGCGTCCGAAAAGCCGGTCTGGATCGCAGAAACGCCGCGGCGGCGGACATAGTTCTGGTAGGCAGGCTCTGCGAATAACGCGTCGAGAAAGCGGCCGCCATGTTCCAGCGCCTCGTTCGTCTCGAACAGCGGGGAGATGTCGATCCGGTCCTCGATGCCGAACAGGCGGGCGAAATAGAGCGCGGACAAGACGGTGGCGGGCTGCTCGCACTCTGCAATGAGCAGGCGGATCGGCGAGTCCGCGTCGATGTGTTTCAGCATCTGCGCCATCGCGATGAACTGGCGCAGGGCCGTGGTGGTCTCGATGGCGAGCGCCGCGAAGTTGACGGGTACGGGCTCCGCCTCGTCGATCAGGCTGCGTAGCCGCGCAATCGCCGTGCGGCTGGACATGGCAAGGCCGGTATCGCCGCCCATGCGCCGCCTGATCGCATTGTGAAGCTGGCTCGCATTCATGCGGAAATGCACGGTGCCGATGCCCAGCCGGTCGGTCCTCATCGCCGCCGCAACGGGAACGAGGCGGGTAGCCAGATCCTCGTCCGCTTCGGCGATGACCGCGTCCAGATCGCCCAGCATTTCGTCCATGGCGATCAGACGGTCGGGGTGCGGCGTCGTCATCAGATTAGCCGCGTCCGACAGCGCGTCGGCGTCATCGCCCGCTCCGGCGAATGCCGCGATGACCTTGCGCGTGTGATTCTGCGCTCTGTCCAGACGCTCGCGAATGGCGTCGAGCCGGCTCTCTCCCTCGCCAAGCTCGGCCAAGGCTTCGGAATAGCGCTCGAGCTGTTTGCTTTTCTCGATCAGCCGGAACCGGATCGGCATCGACCAGCCGATATCCGTCCGGCCGTCCATGTCGTAGCCGACCCAGGTCGCGAAGCTGAACGGTTGCGGCCGGAAGCTGCGCCACTTGTCGGGGAAGGCCTGCCGCGCTTCGTCGACCAGAACTGAGGTCATGCGCGCGCGCGCGTCCGCAGCCCGTTTGCTCGTGGCCATGACTGCTGCATGTTCGCTTTCCAGCGTCGGGTCCGCGCCCTCCAGTTCGGGGTCGGCCTCCTCGCCGCTGGCGAGCTTTGCCAGCGCGTCATAACCGCCGTCGGACAGCATGAAGGTCGGATGCGCGGTGAAGACGCTTCCCAGAAAGGGGCGTTCCCACCTGCTGCGGAACTGGGAAAAGTCAGCGTCGCTGCGAACGAGGGCGCGCAGACGCTCGTCATTCTCGCCGAGGTTTACAGGCGAGAGCAGATCGTTCAGCCGCGCCGCCCTGTCGCGAAACGCATGGCGTTCATAATCCTCGATGATCTCGGAGAGCTCTTGCAGCCTGAGCTTGCCGCCCTCGATCAGGCGCGAGAGCTCGAAGGCAAGCTGACTGACCGGGTTGAAGAGCGGGGTCTCGCGCGTGCGGTCGTATAGCTCTGCAAGGCGTCCCTTCAGGTCCGACAGGATCGATGTCTCGCTCATGTGGCTCTCCCGGCTGCGTCCTACCTGCCAAATCGGTTGGGGCGCCGTCATGCAAGAGCGGCGGGCGATTTTCTTCGCAGGTGCAGCGTGAACGGACGGGGCAACAGCTTGTGCCGTGCCCCGTTCATTCTCCGTCGCCAGATGCTCAGTCGAGCGAGAGCGCCGCCTTGATGTCGGCCCAGCTGGCGAACTTGAAATTCTGCTGACCGGTCCCGGTGATGCCGTCCTGCGCGACGAACAGTCCATCCGGATAGTCAGGTCCGAAGCCGCCGAGGACAAGATCGATACCGTCGGTTTCCTCGGTGCTGTCGAGCGCGCCGCCACCAATGCCGAACCGGCCGGCGAACGCGCCGGAAGGCAACTCGTAGACGGCATAGCGATTGTCGCCCTGGCTCGAGGCGATCAGATAGCCGCCGGTGTCGCCCTGCGGTGCAAGGGCAAGCCCCTCGACGTCGGCGACGAGTTCGGCCGGCGCCACCGACGCCAGCAGCGACCCAGGCGCCGGCGCTCCCTTCAGGTCGAAGCTCCAGATGCCGCGGATTTCCTCGCCGACGTAGAGCGTGTCCGTTCGCGGGTCGACGACGCAGCCTTCGGGCTGCGTTTCGACGCTGTAGCTGCGTCCCGTCGGCTCGAACGCATCCGCCCTGAGCGCGATCTCGTAGAAGCTGCCTTCCTTCGTACCCAGATATGCGAAGGCGCCGCCGCCGCGCAGGGCCATGCAGAAGCCGTAGGCCTCGCCTGTTCCGACCGCCGCCGCGCCCAGCGGGGTCAACTGCCCGGTCTGCGGGTCGAGGCGATAGAATTGCGCCTGCGGCCGCTGCGGCTGTTCTCGGTCGCTCGCGCCCACGAGGATCGTGCCGTCGGCAAGTTCCACCAGCGCCGTATTGTTGAGCGCCGGAGCGGGACTGAAGCTCAGCTCCTCGCCGTCCAGATTATAGACGTAGAGGCCGAGATTCTTGTCGGTCCCGACGATCAGGCTTTCGGTGGGCTTCTCGTCGTTGCGCCAGATCGCCGGGTCGTCCGCCGCGTCGTCGTTGCGGGTGGCGACGGGCTGCGTCTCGGCCACGGCGGGAACCAGTGCGCCCGGGGCGTCCGGCACGGTCGCGCAGGCCATCAGGGAAAGCGGAAGAAGAAGAGAAAAACGCATTAGAATGTGGCCCTTACGCCGAAGTTTGCGGTGTAGCTATATTCTTCATATTGAAGAAGGCGGCGTCCGCCTTCAAAATTCTGGTAGGCGAAATAGGGCTCGTCGGTGATGTTCACCCATTCGCCGAAGATCTGGATGTTGTCGGTGACGAACAGCTTCACGCTCCCGTCCAGCTGCAGGTGGTCGGCCACATAACGGTCCTCGTCGGCACCGCCGCCCACTTCATCGAGATAGAGGTCGCGGTAGGTGGCGGCGACGCGGATCGAGAGCGGGCCTTTTTCATAGCCGATGACGGCATTGGCCGTGTGCTCTGACGTGGCGGGTAGCCGGATTTCGCGGCCGTCCGCCAACGTGCCCGAGGCATCGGTATAGGTGTAGTTCACATTGAGGAGCAGCCCGTCGAACGGCGCGGGGAGCATGGTGAAGGCCTGCGCATATCCGAACTCTGCGCCGAAGACCTCGGCGCTGTCGCCATTTTCCGGAATGACCGCTTCGTCGAACGTGACGCCGTTATAGCTGCCGAAGAATGGCGCGTCGTCGGCATCATATTCTCGGAAGACGAGGTAGTTGCTGATGTCCTTGTAGAAGGCGTTTGCCGTCAGCGCACTGGACGTCGCGAAATACCATTCGGCGGAAATGTCGGCGTTCCAGGCCTCGTTCGGAAGGAGGTCGGGGTTGCCGAATTCGCCTTCCCGCTCTTCGTCGGAACTTTCTTCGATGGCGAAGCGCGGCGCCAGATAGGCCAGATTCGGCCGAACCAGGCTCTTGTAGCCCGCTGCGCGCAGGACGAGCCTGTCGACCGGGGTGTAGCGGACGTTCAGGCTGGGCAGCCAGTCGGTATAGCTTCGCTCAAGTTCGTTCGGCGTGACGACGACAAGGTCTTCGCCATCGGGGGTGCCTTCCTCGATCAGTTCGACCGTGTTTCCGGAGATTTCGTTCTCCGTGTGCTCGACCCGGACGCCGCCGATGACGCGCAGGCTGGTGCTTTCCCAGCGGCCGAGCGCATAGCCGGCCTGAATGTCCTCGTCGTTGGTATAATCCTCGACCGCGCTGTCGAACTGGCTGTCCACGTCGGCAAGTTCGAACCGGTCGCGGTTGGCGAAGAAAAAGTCCGCAGCGCCGCTGAAGCTCGGCACCGGGGAGAGTCCGGCCAGGCGGTAGCTGGGATCGCCGACCACATTGGCGAGCGTGTAGGTGCCGTCGAAACCGTCGTAGAGGCGAATTTCGCCATCGAACCGTTTCTGGCGCCAGCGACCCTTATAACCCGCCTGGACGGTGAAGTCGCCGCCGCCCGTGGCAAAGGTTCGGCCGACGTCGAGTTGCAACGCGAATTCCTCGTCCTGTGCGTCGGAACGGTCGGTCAGCTCGACTTCGTCCAATTCGTAGCGAGCCGGATCGAAGAACAGCCCTGCGCCCGAATCCACGGAGAACGCTGGTACGCGGTCGCTGAAGTCGAAGGTCGCAGCGAAGCCGTTGTTATCGAAGTCTTGCGCGAAGGTCGTGGGATCGACCGATCCGTCCTCATTTTCCGATGAGAGCGCCCAGCTTGCCTGATACTCGAGGGTCCAGGGACCCTCGATGGTTTCGCCCCCAACGCTCAGCGTGCGGACGCGCTGGGACTCGAAGCGGTCCTTCACGTCTCTTTCGACCCCGATTTCGCCATCGGCATCGCTGAACGTGACTGTCGTTCCCGTACCGCTGGGCTCTTCGTCGAAGCCGAAGATCAGGCGCCGGCGATATTCCTGATCATCGAACTGGCTGTAGAGACCGCGGACGTAGAGCTCCGTCCCGGGCGTGAGACGCATGTCGACATTCAGCGTCGCCGTGAACCGCTCACGCTCCACGTCATAGTCGCGGAACTCGATGGCTTCTGGATACAGCGCCCCGTCATCGGTCACCGCCCAGTCCTCCGCCTCGACATTGTCGGTGGAGAATTTCCGCTGGTCGTAGCTGACGCCGCCGGCGATGCCGAGATCGTCGGTCAGGCGCATGGCGAATTCGGCGCCGACCCGCGGCGTCCACTCGTCGCGCAGGTCGTTGTAGCTCCCTTCCGCCTTGACCGCGAACAGGTCGTCGGTGCGGTCGAAAGCGCTCGTCGTGTTGATTTCGATGGCAGCGCCGATCGTGTCGGCATCCATGTCCGGCGTGAGCGACTTCTTCACTTCGATGCTCTCGATCAGTTCCGACGAGATGACATCGAGCGCAACGGCACGGATGTCCGACTCGGGCGAAGGGACGCGGACGCCGTTGACCGAGGTCGAGTTCAGGTTCGGGTCGAGGCCGCGCACGGCGACGAAGCGGCCTTCACCCTGGTCGTTCAAGACATTGATGCCGGGCAGGCGGCGGATCGATTCGGCTACATTCTGGTCGGGAAACTGACCGATGGCGTCGCGGGTCAGGACCGACGACACGCCGTCGGCGGCGCGCTTTCGGGCGAGGGCGCTGGTCTGCGTGGCGAGCTGACCGACGATGATGATCACATCGTCTTCTAGTGTCGTGCCGAGGCGGAAGTCGGCGGTGACCACGCCGGTCGCGGGTACCGTCACGCTCGCCGTCTCATTGGCATCGGATCCCAGATAGGTGGCTTCCAGGGTGTAGGTGCCTGGCGCTAGGTCGGAAAACTGGAAGCTGCCGTCGCGCTCGGCAAAGGCGCTGCGACCGAGTTCGGGAATTGTGACTTCCGCACCCTGAAGGGGCCGAACGCCGCTTTCATCGAGAACGGTGCCGCGGATTTCCGAGGCAGAGGCGGCGGACACGGCAAAGATGGACAGGGCGATCAGGCTGGCTGACCGGGCGAGTTGACGGCGCATGATTTCGATCCCTTTTGTGGTTCGGCGCGCCGGTAGGAGATCGATATGACGGTTTTTGTGCAGCTGCGCACAGCTTGAAGAAATCAACCTCGGTTGTGGTTATAGGGCCACAGTCTGTTTTCGGTCAGGCAGCGACCGGGCCGGCTGGTGCGTCCAACCTGCTGCGCAGCCGTCTGCGCAGGGGGGCGCTGAGTCCGCCGGCGGCAACAACCGTCGCCGCGACCGCAAGGTAGACGAACAGGACATGCCGCCCAGAGCCCATGGGAAAGGGGCTCGCCGCCGCGGCAAGAATTCCGACCGGCAGGTGCAGCAGATAAAGTTCGAACGTGTGGTCCGCGACAGTCCTCGTCCAGCGAATGAAGCGGCGAGGCGGATCGAAGCGCGCTACGACGACCTGCGCGCCGCCGATCAGCAGGACCGTGGCCACGCCGGCGGTATAGCGCTCGGTCAACCGCGGGAATGGCAGTGCCTCGTCGAACATGCGGATTGCCTCGATCTCGCGAAAGAACTGGACCCACAATGCCAGTCCCACCGCGATCATGAGCGTCGCTGCCGCGTTGCCGATGCGATCTCGCCAATACCAGAGTGCTGCGCCTGCGAACCAGAGAGGGGCGAGGATCAGAATATATGGCCCGGCAAGCAGCAGGATGACTGCCGTCAGTGCCAGCCTGCGCCAGCCTTTCAGGAACAGAAGTATGCCGAACAGTGCATAATAGGCCGCCTCGTAGGAGAGGGACCAGAAGGGGCCGTTCGTCCCGGGAAAGTGCGGCAGGCTGTGAAACGGCCAACTGCCCTGCAGATGAAGCAGACTGAGAATATGGGGCCGCAGGTCGTCCAGTTTCGTGCTTGGCACGTGATCCGACAGATAGACCTCTGGAAACAGGCGAAGCCCGATCATGTCGCAGGCGAATGTGACGACGAGGGCGGGAATCACGACCGACCACAGACGGCTGACACGAGCCGCCGAATAGGGTCTCGGACCCGCCTGACTGTTGGTCGTTGCCGCGATGACGAAACCCGACAGGACGAAGAAGACCATCACCGCGGCCTGCAGTCCGAAGCCTGCCGGCCACAGATAACCGCCGGTCAGCCATGCGCCGGACAAATGCCCCACGCATACCGTCAGAGCGGCCGCGAACCGAACGGCATCCAGTAGCAGCGACAGGCCCGGCTGAATCGTAACTGGCGCGGCAACGCGGGCAGCGGCGGCCCGGGCGTCCGGTGTGCTTGCCATGAAAGTCCCCCGCGCGGTCTGCTCGCCGGCTATCGCTAATACAGATTAAGCAGCTTCAGGAAATATCCTTCCTGCCTCCCTCCGCATCGAACAGGGCCCCCGGGACGGTTTTCAGATGAACGTCGCGCTGCGGGAAGGGAATCTCGATCCCATGTTCCTTGAACAAGTCCCAAAGCCGGTTGAGGATCGCCGAGCGGACGTTGCCGACCCCTTCCTCGGCGTCGTTGATCCAGCAGAGAATGTCGTGGTCGACGGAACTGTCGCCATAGCCTTTCAGCCATACATTCGGCGGCGGGTCCGCAAGCACGCGCTTGGTTTCCTTCGCCGCCTGAAGCATCAGCTCCTGTGCCTTGTGGATGTCGCAATTATAAGACACGCCGACGGGCACGTGGATGCGGACATTGCGGCTGGAATAGCTCCAGTTCTCCACCTGCTCAGTCATCAGGATTTCGTTCGGAATCAGATATTCGATGCCGTCGCGGGTGATGATGGAAACGGCGCGGACGCCGATCTTGTTGACCCAGCCGAAGGTGTCGTCGACGACGATGACGTCGCCGGGCTTGATCGACCGGTCGACCAACAGGATCAGGCCGGACAGAAGATTGCCGAACGTCTTCTGCATGCCGAAGCCGATGGCGAGACCGAAGGCACCGGAGAAGACCGCGAGTGCGGTCAGATCTATGCCGAGAAGCTCGATGCCCAGGAAGAACGCGACGGCGACAACCGCAATGCCGCTGATCTTCTGGAACAGAACGCGCTGCGACAGGTCCAGGCGGGATGACGAGCCGATCTGCCGGCTGAGAAGCTGCGCCGCGAACCGCGAGAGCGTATAGAGCACCACGACGACGACGACCGCGTTCAGCACGTCGAGGATCGAGACGCGCCGTGTCCCGATGCGCAGCGCGGCGTCGTCCAGTGCGGTAATCAGCGGCTCCAGCCCGCCCAGTGAGGAGGCGATCGAGGCGAGACCGGCCAGCAGGCCGAACAAGAGGGCAAGGATCGTGTTGATCCGCAGCAGCCGCGAAATCACGTAGGCAAGACGGCCGACCGCCAGCCCTAGGGCGATTGCGATCAGGACCGCGCCGTAAAAGCCGAACGCCTGCACGGCCTTTGCCGCCACGAGGATCGTGACGACCGTACCGACACCCAGAAGGCGCGGGGCGTGGGTCGCGATGTGGTGAAATGCCGTCGCGTCGCGCTGATTTAGAAACGCGCGTAGGCGCGGGCCGACATAGCGCTGGACGGCCCACCCGGCGACCCAGGCCACGAAAATCGCAATGGCCGCGAAGATCAGCGTGTCCTGCTGGACCACCGTGTCCACGGGAACGCCCAGCCGAACGGCGACCTGCTGCCAGTCGCCGAACAGCTCCGTCATGTGGCCAGGCCCGCTTGCCGGGCGAAGCGGTCGAGGCCCGCTATAAGGTCCTCCAGAAGGTCCCCGGGATCTTCCATGCCGATATGAATGCGTAGGATCGGCCCGGCGGCGCGAAATTCGGTCGCCGTCCTCAGTTCGCCCGGATCCACAGGCAGGACCAGGCTCTCATATCCGCCGAACGAGAAGCCCATGGAAAACAGCTCCAGCCGGTCCACCATGGCGGCGAGATCCGACCTCGATCCGCCGGCCAGTTCGATGGAGAAGAGGCTCGAATAGCCCGCGAAGTCGCGTTGCCACAGCTCATGCCCCGGGTCGCCGTCGAGCCCAGGGCACAGCACCCGCGCGACTGCGGAATGGCGGGCGAGTTCGCGGGCGATGTGGAGCGCGCTCTCTCCATGACGTTTCAGCCTGGAATCGAGCGTCCTCAGACCGCGCAGGGTCAGATAGGCATCGTCGGGGCCGACGGTCTGACCGAGGCGAAGCGCCATCGCCTTTACGCGAGGCCAGTGACTTTTCCGCGCTGTCAGACTGCCCATCAGGACGTCGGAATGGCCGACGACGAACTTGGTGAGCGACTGAATCTCGATATCGACGCCGCGATCGAGCGCCGGAAACAGCAGCGGGCTAGCCCAGGTATTGTCGGCGATGGTCGTGATGCCCGCGTCCTGCGCGGCGGCGCAGATGGCGGGCACATCCTGCACCTCGAAAGTCAGCGAGCCCGGGCTTTCCATATAGACCGCACGGGTGTTTTTTCGGAACAGCGCCGCAACATCGCCGCCGATGCGCGGGTCGTAATATTCCGGTTCGGCTCCAAGCCGCTCCAGGAGCCCTTTCGCCATGGCCCGGGTGGGTTCGTAGACGCTGTCGGCTAGAAGGACGTGATCGCCCGGCCTGACGACGGAAAGGAAGGCGCCCGCGATCGCGGCGACTCCGGAGGGGAATAGTCTCGTCCCCTCGGCCTGTTCCTGCAGGCTCGTAAGCGCCTCTTCCAGGGCCCACAGTGTCGGCGTCCCGCGCCGTCCGTAGAACAGGCCCGAATCCGGGTCGGCCCGGCGAGCATCGAATTCCGCAAGCGTTTCGAACGTGCAGGTAGAGGCGTGGTAGACGGGCGGGTTGACGACGCCCTGGGTGAAACGCCGGGCCCGCCCGGCGCGCGCCAGGCGCGTCGCCGGCTTCAGCCCTGGCGTCGGCCTATCTCCGCTCACGCGGCTCCCGTCACCTTGTTGGTGTCCGACTGCCCGCCCCATTCGGTCCAGCTGCCGTCGTACAGCGCGGTACGCTCGGCCCCGATAAGGTGCAGGGCGAAGGACAGAACTGCGGCCGTAATCCCGCTGCCGCACATGGTCACGACCGGCAGTTCGGTATCGATGCCGGCATCGCTGAAGATTTGCTTCAGCTCGGCCTTCGACTTGTAGGTGCCGTCATCGTTGAACAGCTGCGAATGCGGAACGTTCTTCGCGCCGCGGATATGGCCGGCAGCCACGCCCTCGCGGGGATCGTCTTCCTCGCCGGTGAAGCGGGCCGCGGGGCGCGCGTCCACGACCTGTTCGGCGCCGGTCTTCTGGTTTTCCTTCATGTCGGAAAGCGTCCGGACGCCGCTTTCGTCCTTCCAGACGGTGAAGTGCCGATGGCGCACGCTGGCCTTGCCGCTCTCGACCGGCCGGTTCTCCGACTTCCACTTCGACAGCCCGCCGTCGAGAACGGCGACTTCATGAGCTCCGAAGGTCTTCAGCATCCACCAGGCGCGCGCGGCCGTCTTCAGGGGGCTGTCATCATAGACGACGATGCGGCTGCCATCGCCGAGACCGAGCGCCTGCATGCGGCTCGCGAACTTCTCCGCGGAGGGCAGCATGCCCGGAAGATCGCTGTCCTGGTCGGCAAGCTCGGCAAGGTCCATGAAGACCGCGCCGGGGATATGCTCTTCGTCGAATTTGGCTCGGGCGTTCTTGTCCAGGAAATAGGTCGCATCGACGATGCGGAGATCGCTCTTGTCGAGTTCGCCTGCCAGCCACTCGGTCGAAACCAGCGAGTCCATGGGTCGTCCTACCTCCGCTTCATTGTCTGGGCCGGTTCCCTTAGCGACGCCGCCGGGCGAAGGCTAGCGTCCGACCTGCTGCCCGCGCTAGATGCGGGCGATGGAACCGAAATTTCTTGGCAAAGACTCGTCGCTGCCGGCATCGCCGGAAGACGCCGTTCTCGACTATGTGCCCAATCCGCGCCCGGACGAGCGCTTTCTGGTCCGCTTCACGGCGCCTGAGTTTACCTCTCTTTGTCCGGTAACGGGCCAGCCCGACTTCGCCCAGCTGATGATCGACTATGTACCGCAGGAAACCATCGTGGAATCCAAGTCGCTCAAGCTGTTTCTGGGAAGTTTCCGCAATCATGCTGCCTTTCACGAGGACTGCACGGTTGGCATCGGACGCCGGCTCGTCGACGAAATGAAGCCGGAATGGCTGCGCATCGGCGGCTACTGGTATCCGCGCGGGGGCATTCCCATCGATGTATTCTGGCAGACCGGTGCGCCGCCGGGCGGCGTCTGGGTGCCGGACCAGGGCGTGCCTTCCTATCGGGGACGGGGCTAGCCGCTGGCCCGAAGGGAACTGCGGCCGCTCCCGCCCCGGGCGCCGCCGTCTTCAAGGATGAAGAGAGGTTCGTCCTGGCCGTGCTGCATGGCTTGGTTCTTCCCCGCATTCTTCGCGCGGTAGAGCGCGTCGTCAGCATGCTTCAAAAGCGTGTCGGGCGTATCGGCGGGGGCCGACGCCGCCAATCCCAGGCTGATCGAAACCTCGAGTTCGGTCCCGGCAAGGGTCATTCGGCGCGCGACCTGCGGCAGCAGCCCAGCCGCCAGCTCGGTCAGGGTTCGCTTCCCCGCCACCGGATAGATCAGCGCGAATTCGTCGCCTCCGATCCTCGCGGCCCGGGAGCGCGGTCCGGCAGCAGAGCGCAGCCGCTCCGCCACCGTGCGCAGATAGACGTCGCCGGCCGCATGACCGAGTTCGTCGTTGACGCCCTTGAAATCGTCGAGATCGGCGATGGCGATAACGACCTGCGATCCGCACGCCATCGCTTCCATGATGGCAAGGTTGAGCGCCTCATCGAAGCCCCGCCTGTTGAGAAGCCCGGTAAGAGGGTCCGTTACCGACTGCTCGCGCACCTGGCGCTCGAGCAGCAGGCTGCCGACGATCTGGCGGAAATGCTCGCGGATGAAGCGAATGAGGAGGAGCGCGACCGATAACCCGCTGACCGCGACCATGCGGGCGAGAACGTCGTCGGAGGCAAGCAGGACGACCGCGCTGGGAACGATCGAAATGAGAAGCGCGAGGACTGCGGCTTTCTGCAAGGGCGCGAAGCTGAACGCGATGCAGAACGACCCGAAGAACAGCGACAGCGGAATGACGACCGGTTCCGAAGAAACATCGAGCAGATAGCAGGACATGGCAACGAGGCTTGCAAGGCCTATCGCGCCCAGCCCGCCGACCATGGCCCTTTGCAGGAAGACGTCGAGGCCCTCGTCCGGAATCTCGTCCTTCGTGCGTCGCTGCCACGAGAAGATGCGGTAGATGCTGAACAGGGGAAGAAAGGAAAGCAGGGCGATAACCCAGGCCGGCGCGCCGTCATGGATCGCAAGCCAGAGTATCAGGACCATACTGAAGGTACCGACACCGTGAAGCAGCGGGATCTGGCCGCGCAGCCTTTCGAACTGCAGGCGTCTCAGTTCGGGCAGGATTTCCACGGGCGGGGCAGGGAACAGGCCGCTGCCAAGTCGTTTCGCGATCGACGCGATGGCGCGAAACACAGCGGCAACACCTCCCCCAAAGAGTTAAGCCGAGTTTAACTGTCTTCCGGACGTGGTCAAACTGGCTCTCACGCAGCAAAACCTTATGGGATGCCAATCAGCTTGTGGGTCTGCAGGCTCAGCCGCCAGCCGGGATGGTCCAGGCAGTAGCGCGTTGCTGCGGCGATGTTCTCGGCCTGGGACGGGCCGTCCATCGGCTGCAGGTAGAAATGCTCGAAGTCCAGATGCTCGAAGTCGGCCGGGTCGTTTTCCGCCTGCGGATAGACCAGCTTGAGTTCCTGGCCCCGGGTCTGAACCAGCGGCTGCGCAGCTTTCGGACTGATGCAAATCCAGTCAACGCCATCCGGTGCGGCGATCGTCCCGTTCGACTCTATGGCGATCTCGAAGCCGCGGCGGTGAAGCGCGTCGATAAGCTGGCGATCAAGCTGCAACAGGGGTTCGCCGCCGGTACATACGACCAGCCGCGCCGGTTGCGCCAGGCCCCAGACCTCCTCGACCAATCCGGCCAGTTCCTCGGTCTCGTAGCGTCCCCCGCGCTCCCCGTCGGTACCGACGAAATCCGTGTCGCAGAAGGTGCAGACGGCACTAGCCCGGTCGCGCTCCCGGCCCGACCATAAATTGCACCCGGAGAAACGCAGGAACACCGCGCGCCGTCCCGCCTGAGCTCCTTCGCCCTGCAGGGTCAGGAACAACTCCTTGACCGCGTAGCTCATGCGTAGGCCGTTGGGTCCGGCAGGCCGGCCTCGACAAACCCCTTGTGGCGCAGGCGGCAGGCATCGCACCGGCCGCAGTGAAGAACCTGTCCGCCTTTCTCGACCGGATCGTAACAGGTCCAGGTTTCGCCGGCATCGACACCCAGCTGGCGCGCCAGGGTCGCGATCCCCGCCTTGTCGAGATCGATCAGCGGCGTGTGCACCTGGAACCGGTCCCCCTCGGTGCCGGCCTTCGTCGCCTGCGCCGCCAGATCCTCGAAGGCCTTGATGAACGCCGGCCGGCAGTCGGGGTAACCCGAATAGTCGAGAGCGTTCACGCCAATATAGATGTCGCGCGCGCGCGAAGCCTCGGCGAAGGCCAGCGCTACCGACAGGAAGACCGTGTTGCGTGCGGGGACATAGGTGGAGGGGATCTGGCTGTCGTCGACCTCGCCTTCGCCCTTCGGCACTTCCATGTCCGAGGTCAGCGCCGAACCGCCAAATGCCGACAGGTCGAGCGGCAGGACGACGTGACGCCGCGCTTCGAACCTCTCCGCGGCGCGAGCGGCGGCGTCCAGCTCCACCCGGTGCCGCTGGTTGTAGTCGATGGTCAGCGCAAGCAGTTCGAACCCGTCCGCGCGCGCCTGCGCCGCGCAGGTCGTGGAATCGAGCCCGCCTGAAAGAAGTACGACAGCCTGTCTTGTCATTCCCCATGAACTGGCCTTTCATCGTCACGAGGGCAAGATGGAGGGGCCGATGAAGCGGATTGGGGCGTTCGCACTGGGTTTGTGTGTGGCGGTCGGGGCGGGCCAGGTTCGCGCCCAGTCGCTGCAGGACCGCTATGATCAGGCGCAAAGCGCATATGAGGCCGAGGATTGGGGGCAGGCGGCGAGCGGCTTCACCGCCGTTCTTGGCGAACTAGCGCCGCAACAGAGAAATGGACCGGTAGGCGCGACCGTTCTCAGCCGCCTTGGCGATGCGCTGCTGTCTTTGGATCGCGAGGACGAGGCATTTTCCCGGCTGGAGCAGGCCGATCAGCTCTTTCGCGACTTTGGGGACACAAGTCTCGACGCGCTTTTCACGGCCCGCCGTCTCGCCGCGCATTACGAGTCGCGCGGCCTCCTCTCGGAAGCGGTCGACCTTTATCGGCGCGCCGCCTCCATGCCGGATGCTTCTCCGGTCGGACGGGCGAGTCTCGGTCTCGCCAGGACGCTGATGTTTCGCGATTCCGACCGGGCGCTGGCTATTCTCGACCGAGCCCTAAAGGCGTTGCCATCGATAGACGGTATGAGCGACGAGGTGCGGGAGCATAATGCCGCCAACCTGCATCTTCTGCGCGGACGCGCGCTTCTGAACGCAGGCCGCATGGATGAGGCCGTCGACGCCTATGAAGAAGCAATTCGCATCGTTGGAAGTTCTGGGCGGCGGATCTCGCTGCAGGATTCGGTGGTCCGGGGCGAGGCGAGCCTTGCCAATCTGCTTGCCGGGCGACGCAGTCGCGGCCTCGAACTGATGCAATATGCCGGATCGGCGACGGAGGAGGATTCGGTGCCTCCCCTCCCGTTCGACGTCGCATTGCCCGACTGCGCCCCCGTCACGAACATTCGTCCCGATGACATGATGGTGGTGGAGTTCGCGATCGGTGAGGACGGGAGCGTGGCCGCGATTTCTCCCATCTATTCGAGCCGCCCCGGCGAAATCGAAGAAGTCTTTCTGACCTCGCTCGTGGAGACTCTCTGGGATCCTGCCAGAATCTCGGAGGTGAATCCCTTCTGGCGGGCATCGCACAAGGTGGAAGTGCGATGCGTGACCGAAGCGGAGAAGTTGTCGCCGCTCGACTATTTCGCGCCTGCCGTGGCCGAATTGCTGCCCGGCGCGGTTTTGTCGGCGGAAGAGCCCACTATCGTTGACGCCCGCGCGGCTCTGTCGTCTTTGAACGAGTTGGCGGGAAGCCTCGATGACGTTTCCGATGCGGGCATCCCGTATTTGGTGCGTGTGCTCCAGTCTAAGATTCCGACCGGCAAGGACGACATCCTGGAGGCATTGATGGCCACTCCGGCTATCACCGCCTTAGAGCCGCCGGGCCAAGCCCTGGTCTGGAGCTATTTCGCAAGTCCCTATGACGAACCCAGAAGCCGGGAGCTTAATCGCCGGCTCCAGACGGCGATGTCGTCCGAGACGGAACTGGGCAGGTTAGCGCGCAGTGCGTTGTACCTTCTCAAGGCCAGACGGTTCGAGCATGAAGACAACGAAAGCGCGGCCAGCGAGACATATCGCCTGCTTCTCGAGGAAGGGCTCCCTGCCGAGTCGCTGCCCGTGAGTTTCGCGAAACTCCGGCTTTCGTCGCTCGCACTCGAGGAAGATCAGGCGGAGCTTGCACAAGCCTACCTCGACTCCACCGGGTTGAGCCCCACGCAGTGCTCGCTGCTTGACGCCGATCCGCTGATCGAGCGGACAAATGCGAATTCCTCGGACTTTCCCTCGGACATGGCGCGGCGCGGCTTCGCGGGAAGTTCGCTGACCAGCTACGACATCACGTCGGAGGGGATTCCGGTAAATGTCCGGACGGTCTACTCCTTTCCGCCGCTCCTGTTCAGCGATCCGGTCGAAAAGATTTCTGCCCGTATGCGCTACAACAAGATTTACCGCGAGGGCGGCACCATCGGATGCAGTGCCATGGTTCAGGCGTTCCGGTTCGGATACTAGCCGCGCGCCGCCAGCTTCCGTCTCTATCCCGAATGGCGGCAAACTGAGACATTGTCGCCCGCGCGCTGGCGGATTAGTTCGCGGCCGGTGAAACGTACGCTTCTTCCCCTCAATGCGCTGCGCGTCTTCGATGCGGCCGCCCGCCACCTCAGCTTTACGAAGGCGGCGGACGAGCTCCACGTCACGCCCGCTGCGGTCGGTCAGCAGATCCGCACGCTGGAAGAGACGCTTGGCGTCGTGCTGTTCCGGCGCCTGACCCGAAATCTCGAGCTCACGCCCGAAGCCGAACGTGCGCTCCCGGCGCTGCGCGAAGGGTTTACGCAGATCGAAAGCGCGGTTGATGCGATGCAGGCGGGGCAGGCGGACAAGGTCCTGACCATCGGCGCTCCGCGTGCGGTGATCGCGAAATGGCTGGCGCCGCGCCTCGCCCGGCTCGGGGCGTCTGCGGAGGATCGCTTCATTCTCGTTCCCACCGACGAGACCGGAAGCGGGGCGGCGCGGGATTTTTCCAGTACGAACATGGACCTCGCGATCATCTGGGGCGCGATGCCGGCCGAGGAAGAACTTTCCGGCAAGCGTATCGCCGCCGAGGAGCTTGTTCTCGTGGTCGCCGCGGACCAGCGGGACAGTTATGGGCGGCCTGCCGATCTCGGAGAGGCCCCGCTCATTCATTATCCAGGCCATAGCTGGCAGGAATGGTTCGATGCGGCGGGCGCCTCTCATGCCGATCTCGACGGCGGCCTCAGTGTTGCGGACTGGGGGCTCGCCATCGATGCGGCGGCCGCCGGTTACGGCGCAGCGAGAGTGCCGCGCACCCTCGTATCGGGTGACCTCGCTGCCGGGCGAGTCGCGGCGCTGTTCGAGCCGACCCCGTGCGATGAGGCTTTCTGGCTGGTCGCACCGCCGCAAAGCTGGCGCCAGCCCAAGGTGAAGGCGATGGTAGACGCCCTGATGGACGAAACCGGTAAAAGCTGACGGCTGTCAGCGCCCGCGGTCGGCGCGGCTAGGCGTCGATCGCGTCTTCATCCAGGTCGCGGGCGTGCTGCTGAATGAAGTTGAAGCGGTGTTCGGGATTCCGGCCCATCAGCCGCTCCACCAGATCGCGCACTTCGAACTGGTCTTCATATTCGGGCGGCAGCTTCACGCGGATCAGCGTGCGCTTTGCCGGATCCATCGTAGTCTCCTTGAGCTGCGCGGGACTCATTTCCCCCAAACCTTTGAAGCGGCTCACTTCCACCTTGCCGCGCCCGCTGAAGTCGCTTGCCATCAGCTCTTCGCGGTGGGCATCGTCGCGCGCATAGGCGGTCTTGCCGCCCTGGGCGAGGCGATACAGCGGCGGCTGGGCGAGATACAGCCGCCCCGCCTTCACCATCGCTGGCATTTCCTGAAAGAAGAAGGTCATCAGCAGCGTGGCGATATGGGCGCCGTCGACGTCCGCGTCGGTCATGATGATGACCCGGTCATAGCGGACCGCCTCGTCGTCATAGGTTTTCCCTGCCCCGGCGCCGATGGCCTGGATCAGGTCGGCGATTTCCTGGTTCGCCAGGATCTTCGCCTGCGTGGAACTCGCGACGTTCAGGATCTTGCCGCGAATGGGAAGAATGGCCTGCGTCTTCCGGTTGCGCGCCTGCTTTGCACTACCGCCGGCGGAATCGCCCTCCACGATGAACAGTTCGGTATCTTCGGAGCCGCTCGCGGTGCAGTCCGTCAGCTTGCCAGGCAGGCGCAAACTCTTCTTGCCGGTCAGGCTCTTGCGCTTCACTTCCTTCTCGGCCTTGCGCTTCAACCTTTCGTCGAGACGCTCGAGGGTAAAACCCAGTAGCGAGCGCCCGCGGTTCATGTCCCCGGCCAGGAAATGGTCGAAATGGTCGCGGATTGCGTTCTCGACCAGCTTCGTCGCATCCGGACTGGTCAGGCGATCCTTCGTCTGGCTTTGAAACTGCGGGTCGCGGATAAAGACCGACAGCATGATCTCTGCGCCGTTCGTCACGTCGTCGGCCGTGATCTGGCTGCCCTTCTTCTGGTTCACGAGTTCGGCAAAGCCGCGCACACCCTTGGTCAGCGCAGCACGAAGGCCATTCTCGTGCGTGCCGCCATCGGGCGTCGGGATCGTGTTGCAGTAGAAGGACGTCGATCCTTCTCCGTAAAGCGGCCACGCCACGGCCCATTCCACCGACCCCTGTTCATCGGGGAAATCCGCCCGGCCGGTGAAATGTTCGGATGTCGCGCAGTCGCGCCCGCCGACCAGTTCCACCAGTTGATCCGCCAGCCCGCCGGGAAACTTGAAGACTGCCTCGGCCGGCACGTCCTCTCCAGCGAGGTCTGGGTCGCAGGACCAGCGGATCTCGACGCCCCCGTAGAGATAGGCCTTCGACCGGGCGACGCGGTACAGCCGCCTTGCTTTCAGCCGCGCGGACTCTCCGAAGATTTCCGGATCGGGTAGAAAGGTGATCTTCGTGCCCCGGCGGTTCGGCGCGGCCCCCATCTCGGTCAGCGGACTCGTCACGTCGCCGCGAGAGAAGGTCTGCTTGTAGAGGGTCCGGTTGCGGGCGACCTCGACTTCAAGGTCGACCGATAGCGCGTTGACCACCGATACGCCGACGCCGTGCAGCCCGCCCGACGTCGCATAGGCCTTGCCCGAGAATTTGCCGCCCGAATGAAGCATGGTGAAGATGACTTCGAGGGCGCTTTTGCCGGGGTAGCGCGGGTGCTCGTCGGTGGGGATGCCGCGGCCATTGTCGACGACGCTCAGCCGGCCGTCGGCGAAGAGATGGATCTCGATACGATTGGCATGGCCGGCCACGGCCTCGTCCATGGCATTGTCGATCACTTCCGCCGCGAGGTGATGCAGCGCACGGTCGTCCGTTCCGCCGATATACATACCGGGACGGCGTCGTACCGGCTCGAGCCCTTCCAGGACTTCGATCTGGTCGGCGCCGTAGCTGTCCGTGGGCCCCTCGCTGCCCCCCGCGAAAAGATCGCTCATGCCCCGGCTATAAACCGCCCGGTTTGATTCCGCTACCGGTGGCGTGCGCCGCGGTTGCGGCGTTGCAACATGAAAGAGGCACGGACGATAATTTTCGCCACATTTCCTCTTGATTTTTGCTTTGCTGCATTGCAAAAAGAATGGGCCTTAACGGGCGATCCTCCCCAAGGATTTACTGGGGTCGGGTCCTTCTGGATCCGGCCCTTTTTTTATGCGCGCGGACTGGGGATCACTTACCGATTAGCATCACCGTCCCCTTGTTGCTTCGGCGCAACAGGAAAAACCGAACTAATTCGCCAGCCGGAAAAATTCTTGTGCAGCGCGGCGAGCTTTGCAATCTTTGACTCATATGCACCACAAGAGTGCAACAACTGAAATGGGGGACCCTTCGAGCGGGCAGCAATAAAAGCTGAGGAAGGGTAGGAAATGAAAAAGATCGTATTGGCGGGCGCTGCGCTCGCGACGCTGTCGGCGTTGCCGGCTTACGCGCAGACGGGGTTGGAAGAAGCGGAAAGCACGGGGATTCCCTCCGACTGGGAACTTAGCGGAAATGTTGGTCTGTTTTCCGAGTACCGATTCCGCGGTATCGACTTCAGCGACGGCGATCTGGCGCTTCAGGGCGGCATCGATCTCGCGCACTCATCCGGCTTTTATGTAGGCACCTGGGCGTCGAACCTGGCGGGCTTTGGTGACTTTGGCGGCTCGCATGTCGAGGTCGATCTCTATGCCGGCTTCGGCGGCGATTTCGGGTCGGTCGGTGTCTATGACGTTGGCGTTCTCTGGTATCTCTACCCCGGCACCGACGACACCGACTATGTCGAACTTTACGGGTCCGTAGGGGCGGACATTGCCGGAGCCGAGACGACCGTCGGCATTGCCTGGGCTCCGGACCAGGCGAACGCGGATGACAGTCTTTATCTCTACGGCGACGTAGGCTTCGGCATCCCCAACACGCCGATCGCCCTGTCGGCGCATCTGGGCTACACCGACGGCTTCTTCGGGTTTGGCGGGCTCGGCACCAGCGGCGTGTCCTATGACGACAATTACATCGATTACTCGATCGGTGCCTCGACGGACATTTACGGCCTCGAACTCGGTGTCGCCTATGTCGATACCGATATCGATGAGGATCGCGAGATCGACCTGGGTCTCGCCGGGCCCGGCGTCGGGAGCCTGATTGCCGACGACACGGTCGTCGTTTCGATCGCCTATAGCTTCTAAAGACAGGCTATATCGAACCAACAGGGGGGGCGGTTCTCGTAAGAGGCCGCCCCTTTTTTGTGGGCCCGACGCTACTGGCAGAGGTCAGCCGAAGGTCATGCGCGCCCTGTCATGGATGGATGTCCGCCGCGTACGGAAGATTGTTGCCGCTAGCCCGACGTTCGCGCCAACAAACTCGGCCACAAAAAAAGGCGCCCCCCGAAGGGGACGCCTCCTTTTTTCCAGCAAGATGCCGGGTCAGGCCGAGTAGTAGAGGTCGAATTCGACCGGGCTCGGCGCCATTTCCCAGCGCAGCAACTCTTCCATCTTCAGCTCCATGTAGCTGTCGATCAGCGTGTCGGTGAAGACGCCGCCGCGAGTGAAGATCTTGCGGTTCTTGTCGAGCTGCGTCAGCGCCTCGCGCAGACTGCCGGCAACCGTCGGTACCCGCTTCAGCTGCTTGGGCGGCAGATCATAGAGGTTCTTGTCCATCGGGTCGCCCGGATGGATGCGGTTCTCGATGCCGTCCAGGCCGGCCATCAGCAGGGCCGTATAGGCAAGGTACGGGTTGGCCAGTGCGTCGGGGAAGCGGAATTCCGCGCGGCGGCTCTTCTCGCCCGAGCCATACGGAATTCGGCAGGAGGCCGACCGGTTACGGCTGGAATAGGCGAGCAGGACGGGCGCTTCGAAACCCGGGACGAGGCGCTTGTAGCTGTTCGTCGTCGGATTGGTGAAGGCATTCACGGCCTTGGCATGCTTCAGCACACCGCCGATGAAGTAGAGCGCCGTTTCCGACAGGCCGGCATAGCCGTCGCCGGAGAAGGTGTTCTTCTTGCCGTCCCAGACCGAAATATGCGTGTGCATGCCCGAACCGTTATCGTCGGCAATCGGCTTCGGCATGAAGGTCGCCGTCTTGCCATAGGCATGCGCGACATTGTGCACGACATATTTGTAGATCTGCATCCGGTCGGCCGTCTGGACCAGCGTTCCGAAGGTCAGGCCCAGCTCATGCTGTGCGGCGCCGACTTCGTGATGGTGCTTGTCCATGGGCAGGCCCATTTCCATCATGGTCGAAACCATTTCGGAACGCAGGTCGTGCGCCGGATCTACGGGGGCTACCGGAAAATAGCCGCCTTTCGCGCGCGGCCGGTGACCGTAATTGCCTTCCTCATAGGTCTTGCCGGTGTTCGTCGGCAGTTCGACGTCGTCGATATGATAGAAGCTGTGATCATATCCGGAGGAGAAGCGTACGTCGTCGAAGACGAAAAATTCGGCTTCCGGACCGACGTAGACCGTATCGCCGATGCCGGCCTGGCCGACGTAGGCCTCGGCGCGCTTGGCGGCCGACCGCGGATCGCTTTCGTAAAGCTCTCCGGTCGACGGCTCGACGACGTCGCAGAACAGGATCATCATCGGCGTTGCCGAGAAGGGGTCGAAATAGACCGCGTCCAGGTCCGGCTTCAGGATCATGTCGGACTCGTTGATGGCCTTCCAGCCCGCGATGGACGAACCGTCGAACATGAAGCCTTCGGACAGCATGTCCTCGTCGACGACGCCGGAGACCATGCCGAGATGCTGCCATTTGCCGCGAAGATCGGTGAACCGGATGTCGACCCACTCGATCTCCTTGTCCTTGATCATTTTCAGAACGTCTGAGGCGCTATTCGCCATGTTGATCCTGCCTTTCTCTGATTGATGTGTGAACGTGCGAACCCTGCTTACAGGGCTTCGTCGTCCCGTTCTCCGGTACGGATACGATATGCGGCCTGCACGTCGCTGACGAAGATTTTTCCGTCACCGATGCGGCCGGTTTTCGCGGCGCCCGAAATCGCCTCGACGACGCGCTCGGTCAGCGCCTCGTCGACCACCACTTCCAGTTTCACCTTGGGAAGAAAGTCGACGATATATTCGGCGCCGCGATAGAGTTCGGTATGGCCCTTCTGCCGCCCGAAGCCCTTGGCCTCGGTGACGGTCAGACCCTGGATGCCGACCTCGTGAAGCGCCTCCTTCACCTCGTCCAGCTTGAACGGTTTGATGATCGCTTCGATTTTCTTCACGCGCCCCCCTTATGGAAAACTATACTGGCTGGTCCCCTGACAACGCGGGGGCCGCAAAAGCGGTCCGTCGAAGCGGGCCAATCCCCGCACAACGAAAAAGCAGGATTCATGCCAAGCGTAGTTTGTGACGCGCCCGGCATGTCGGTGGCGGGTCTGCGAGCTTTTCCTGCCCAATTGAGAGGCGGGCGATGAGTTTTTCGGCACCGGGCCTGTTGCAACGCGCCCGTCCGGCCATGGTTCGGTCCGGCATTGTGGCGCCTGCGGAGTGAAGCCTGTGCGGGGCGACGAGATTATGAAATCGGGGCGCCGGGTCTGTCGATAAGCGATCCGCAAAAGCCAGTTTGTACCTTGCAAAAGAAGGCCCGTACGCCCACTTTTGTCCGCACTTTCTTGACGCTCGCCGACGCGCCGCCTAGAGGCCCGGCGTCTCCCGAGCGGGACGGAAGTTGCGGCGATCGTAGCTCAGTCGGTTAGAGCGCTGGTTTGTGGTACCAGAGGTCGCGGGTTCGAACCCCGTCGATCGCCCCACCGTCATCCTGCCTAACGGCCCCTCGCGGCCTGTTGGAAAGCCAAACATGTCTGTCTTCGATCTTCCCAGTTTCGACGACCACGAATCCGTGCATGTCTTCGACGATGCAGTGACCGGAATGCGTGCGATCATTGCCGTACACTCCACCCATCGCGGTCCGGCCGCCGGCGGCTGCCGCTACTGGCACTATGCCGACAGCGAAGCCGCGCTGGTCGACGCGCTGCGCCTGTCGCGGGGCATGAGCTACAAGAATGCGCTTGCCGACCTTCCCGTCGGCGGCGGCAAGGCGGTCCTCGTGAAGCGCGAAACCTGGCCGAAGACCGAGGCATATCTCGAAGCGTTCGGCCGCGCCGTGGACTCGCTGGGCGGCCGCTACATCACGGCGGAAGATATCGGCATGTCGGATGAGGACATGGCCGCCATCGCCCGGCAGACGAAATTCGTCTCGGGCCTGCCGGTGGACAGCAGCCAGGCGGGCGGGAATCCGGGCCCCTATACGGCGGACGGCGTGTTTGTGGGCATGCGCGCGGCCGTTCGTCACAAGCTGGGACGGGAAGGGTTCAAAGGCGTGCATGTGGCGATCCAGGGCCTCGGCAGCGTTGGCCGTGTTCTTGCCGAGCTCCTCGCGGCGGACGGCGCCAAGCTGACTGTGGCGGACATCGACGAGGGCCGCGCCGCGCGCCTTGCCGGTGAGCTTCGCGCCTCTGTGGTATCCACCGAAGACATCCTATTTACCGACGCCGACGTCGTCGCCCCATGCGCGCTGGGTGCCGTCCTCAACGAGGAAAGCATTCCGCGGCTGAACTGTGCGGTGATCGCCGGTGCGGCGAACAACCAGTTACAGACGCCCGCGGACGGCGAACGGCTGGCAGAGCGCGAAATCCTCTACGCTCCCGACTATGTCGTGAATGCCGGCGGCATCATCAATGTCATGGCCGAATATCTCGGCGACGGAAATGCCGACGCGGTGAGGGCGAGAATCGCCAAGATCGAAGGTCGGACCCAGAAAATCTTCGAGCGCGCCGACGCGGAAGACCTGCCGACCAACGAGGTTGCCGACCAGATGGCGCGGGAGGCGATCGGCCGCGCCTGAAGGCGGGCTAGCTGTTCCGGCGGTAGACGATCTCGCCGCCCTTGATAGTCATCTCGACGCGGCCGCTGACCGGAAGACGGTCGAACGGTGTGTTACCGGCGGCATGATCGAAGGCGCTCGCGTCGACACGCCACGATGCCCCCGGGTCGAACAGAACGAGGTCCGCAGGCGCCGCTGCCTCGAGCTTTCCGCCCGGCAGGCCGAAAATCCTCGCGGGATTGCCTGACAGAAGCGCGGCGGCCCGCGCCAAGTCGGGTTCGTCGCCGAGCGCCATCAGTGTGAGTGGCAACAAAGTCTCCAGTCCGGCCATGCCCGGGGCGGCGTCCGCAAATGGCAGGCGCTTATCCTCCTGCGTCCGGGGATCGTGCGCCGAGCAGACGATGTCGATCGTGCCGGCGCGCAAGGCGTCGACAACCGCCGTCCGGTCCTCTTCGCATCGCAGCGGAGGCGACAGCTTCGTGAACGTGCGGTAGCCGGTCAGTTCGCGGTCGCTGAGGAGGGCGTGAGCAGGGGTCGTCCCGCAGGTCAGCTGCACCCCGCGCCGTTTCGCCCGGTCGATGATCTCGATACTCTCTGCCATCGAGACCGTGCGGATATGGAGTTTCGCGCCTGCCGCTTCCGCGAGTCTCACGTCGCGGGCTACGGCGAGCGGTTCGGCGACGGCAGGCGCGGCCGGCAGGCCGAGCCGGGTCGCGGTCTGGCCGGAGGTGACGGAACTGTCACCCGCCAGCGAACTGTCCTCGGCATGGGTGACGACGGTAAGGCCAAAGCCGGCCGCATATTGCAGCAGGCGGTACATGGTCGCTGCATCGGAGATCGCGGTCCGTCCGGTCGCCACGGCCACGGCTCCCGCGTCGCGCATCAGGCCGATTTCAGCGAGTTCGCGTCCGCCCAGGCCCTTTGTCGCGGCGGCGAGCGGATGAACCCAGACGTGCGGCTTGCCGATCCGCATGGCGCGCTCGACCAGAGCGGGATCGTCTAGCGGCGGCGACTGGTCCGGCATCAGGAGAACGCGCGTAATGCCGCCGGCCAGGCAGGCTGCGGCATCGCTTCTGAACACGCCCGCATCGATCAGGCCGGGTGTGGCAACGAGCCCCCGCGCATCGATGCGTTCCGCGTCCGCGGGCGCTTCGAACTCGCCCGTGGCGGCAAGCGTCTTACCGTCGATCAGAAGGCGCGCGTTCGCTTGCGGCGCTTCCCCCGGCCGGACGAGAAGCGCATTCTCGATCAGCAGGCTCATGCCCATCCCTCCAGACCGCGGATACGCCGCGTCAGGACGTCCAGGCAGGCCATGCGTACCGCGACGCCCATTTCGACCTGCTCGGTAATTGCAGAGCGCTGGATATCGTCGGCCACGGAGGTGGCGATCTCGACGCCGCGGTTCATCGGGCCAGGATGCATGACCAGCACATCGTCAGCGGCATGGGCCAGGCGTTCTTCGGTCAGCCCGTAGAAGCGAAAATATTCCCGTTCCGAGGGCAGGTAACTGCCCTGCATGCGTTCGCGCTGAAGCCTCAGCATCATGACGACGTCCGCGTCCTTCAGTCCCGTTTCCATGCTGGTCGTCGCGCTGATGCCGAACTGGTCGAGAGCCGGCGGCATAAGAGTAGGCGGCGCCACGGCGCGAACGTCGGCGCCCATCGATGCCAGCAGGTGGAAATTGGACCGCGCTACGCGGCTGTGCAGGATGTCGCCGCAAATGGCGATCTTCAGACCGGTTAGCCGGCCTTTGCGGTGACGGATGGTGAGCGCATCTAGGAGCGCCTGCGTGGGATGCTCGTGCGCGCCGTCGCCGGCATTCAGGACCGGGCAGTCGACCTTGGACGCGATGAGCGCAACCGCTCCGGCGGCTTCATGCCGGATCACCAGCACATCGGGGTGCATCGCGTTGAGGGTGAGCGCGGTGTCGAGCAGCGTCTCGCCCTTCTTCACCGAAGAAGCGCCGACGGCCATCGAGACGACGTCCGCGCCGAGCCGCTTTCCCGCAATCTCAAAGGAAACGAGCGTACGCGTGGAATTCTCGAAGAACGCGTTGATCTGCGTGAGGCCCGTCAGTGCGCCCTCGCGCAGCCTTGTATTTTCGGGATTGGACCAGCGGTCCGCCTCGTCGAGAAGGAAGGCGATTTCCCACGGCTTCAGCCCCTCGATGCCGAGCAGGTGGTCGTGCGGGAAGGGATGGACGCCCTCGGGAACGGCCAGGTGAGGTTCGGATGCGGCTGTCATTAAAGCTGCGCCTTTAAGGTGACGACCGGACGCCGTCCAGTCGCGAGGACAGGGCCGCCAGCGCGCCATCGAGAATTAGCATGGCGGCGAAGGCATCGATGCGCTCGCGCCGTTTCATTCGCGGCACACCCGCGTTCAGCATGGCCTCCGTGGCGGCCTCGGAGGACAGCCGCTCGTCCCACAGCAGGATCGGCAGGTCGAATTCATGCTCCAGCGTCCGTGCAAAGGCGCGGCTGCGCTGCGCCGACGGTCCGCTCGTTCCATCCATATTGAGCGGGAGGCCGAGGACGATACCGCTGATCTCATGGCTGGAAAACTCGTGTTGCAAGAGTGGGATGTCGGTCTTCTGTCCCTTGCGGCGAATGACCGGCCCCGGCCCGGCCTGCCTCCGCGTTGAATCGCTGAAGGCCAAGCCAATGCTTCGGGTGCCAAGATCGAGGCCGGCCAGCCGACCTTCGGGGGGCAGGGCGGCAGCGAAGGCGTGAATGTCGGCTACTGCGCGAATGCGGTCGTCCTCTCCTGCGCATCGGCTCTCAGATTGGCCCAGAACAGCGGGATGTCGTATACGTGATAATTATTGCCCGGGAGGACGTAGCTGCCCATGTCCGGGGGATCCTGGGTCAGCACCAGATAGCCCCGGTCCGTGCATGTGCCGCCGACCAGCCCCGGTTCCAGGTGCGCGTTCAGCAGGCTTTCCTCTGGCACGAGGGTGCCGATGTTTTCCGAGGCGGCCGCGGCCTGTGTAGAGCCCCCGGTGACGGGATTTGTGCAGAGCAGTTGGGTATTGCGGCGCGGCTCGCCGGTAAATCCGTTGGTCTGGTCGAAGGCATCGAAGATGAGCGATGGGTCGGCAGGCTCGCCGAAACTCTGATAGGCGAGCAGGCACCGAACCTGCCTGGGCTCACGGCAGGGCGTTATGTTCATCGCCGGAAGGTCCGCGGTTTCGGAAATCGGCCAGCCGATCAGATAGGCTGCGACGAGGCGGGACCGAAGCTCTTCGTCTTCGCCGCGCTCAGCCAGCAGGCTCGCAAGGTGAAAGGCACCCTGCGAATGGCCGACCAGAATGATCGGCTGGCCGGGGTCGGTCGAGTTCATGAACTCCTCGAACGCCTTGCTGACGTCAGAACTGGCAAGCGCGAACGCCTTTTCGGCGTCGGGGGACGAGAAGTTCAGAAAGGCGCCGAACGCGGCTTGGCGATATTTCGGTGCCCAGACATCGCCGGCGACTGTGAAAGCGCTTGCCTGGCTCTGCGTGAAGACCCGGCGGCGGAATCGCGCATCTTCGCTTCCGACATCGATCGGCGCATTCCAGCGGTCGCTGCCTAGGTAGGTCGTCGGATGTACGTAGAAGATGGCCGCCGGAGCGTCCGGTTTCGGGAAAACTCCGTCCGGCAGCCATCTTGCCTCCTCGCTCGGCAGGCCCGGCCGCGCGATCCAGGCGTCGGGCCTGTCGTAGAACGTCGGCGGCGCCTTCGGGCTTTCTTCGAAACTGACGCTTGGCGCCATATATTGCCGCAGGATCCAGCCTCCGGCCGCCGCCCAGAGAATCGCTGCCGCCACGGCGAGCGAAATCAGACCGAAAACCGACCAGAGGAATATGCGCGCTGCCATGGATCGGACACTTGCCGGACGGGAGATAGACGAATTGCTCGCTGCGATAGGGGAGACGCCACGCAGGTGCAATGCTCCTGGGACGATGGGAAGTTGGGCATCTCGCCGCTCGGGTCCCTTGCCGCCGCAGGCCCGTGCGACTAGCGCAAGGGCGTTCAGGAGGCCCTTCGCATGACCCGCATTCCCAGCCCATTGGCTCTCGCCGCGGCCTCGGCCGTCATTTCCCTTTTCCCCGTTCCCAGCAAAGCGCAGAACATGTCCGATCTCGACTATCCCGAAACCCGTGCCGAAGATGTGTCCGAAACGCGCTTTGGGACGGTGGTCGAGGACCCCTATCGCTGGCTTGAGAATGATGTCCGCGAAGACGAGGAGGTTGCGGCTTGGGTCGCCGCGCAGAACAAGGTTACACAGGCATATCTTTCGGACTTGCCTGGGCGCGAGACCTTCGCGAAGCGCCTGCGGGCGCTGATCGACTATGAACGCTACAGCCTTCCCGAGGCGGCCGGCGGGCGCACTATCTTCACCTATAATCCCGGCCTTCTCAACCAGCCCAGGTTGATGACGCAGGGGCCGGACGATGCCGAGGCAAAGGTTCTTCTGGATCCCAACGACTGGTCGGAGGACGATACGGTGGCGCTGGGCGGCTACGCCCTCTCTCCGGACGGGGCGAAGCTGGTCTATGCCGAGCAGGACGGTGGCAGCGACTGGCGGACCGTGAAGGTTGTCGATGCAGCGACCGGTCGGACGACTTCGGATATCGTCGAATGGGTGAAGTTCTCGAACCTCAGCTGGGACGGCTCTGGCGACGGCTTCTTCTATTCCCGTTTCGCGCGTCCGGAACAGGGGCAGGAATTCCAGTCGCTCAACCTTGACCAGAAAGTCTACTATCACCGCCTGGGTACACCCCAGTCCGATGACCGGCTGGTCTATGAGACACCTGCCGAGCCCAAGCTCAGCCATACCGCGCAGACGACGCATGACGGCCGCTATCTCATCATCTACTCCAGCGAGGGTACGGACGAGCGCTACCAGGTTCACGTCATCGACCTCGCTTCGGACGATTTGGCGCCGGTAACGCTGATCGGGGCGCGCGAGAACAATTGGGCATATGCGGGCAATCGCGGCAGCGAGATCTATTTCCTGACCAACCTCGACGCGCCGAGGCAGCGGGTCGTGCGACTGGATATGTCCGATCCCGCAGCGCAGCCCGTGCAAATCGTCGGTCAGGATGACGCCGTGCTCGAGCAGGCGGCGCTGAAGCGCGATACGCTCGTTCTCGCCTATCTCTCCGATGTGAAGAGCGAGCTGCGGACATTTGCGCTCGATGGGACGCCCTTGGGCGCGGTCGACCTGCCTGGTATCGGCCAGGCCTATCTGGGCGGCGAAGAAGGCGACGGCGAGCTTTTCTACGGCTTCACCAGCTTCACCGTTCCGCCGCGCATCTACCGCTACGATGTGGAGGCAAAGGCCAGCGAAATCTGGCGCGAGCCCGATGTGCCCTTCGACCCGGATGCCTTCGTGGCGGAACAGCAATTCTACACGTCGAAGGATGGGACGCGCGTGCCGATGTTCGTCGTGCGCCGAGCCGACCTCGACAGCGGCAAACCGGCTCCCACGCTGCTTTACGGTTATGGCGGCTTCAACGTTTCCGTCCTGCCGGCTTTTTCGACGACGCGGCTCGCATGGATCGAGCAGGGCGGCGTTGTCGCCATCGCCAATATCCGCGGCGGCGGCGAATATGGGAAAGCGTGGCACGATGCCGGCCGGCTTCAGAACAAGCAGAATGTGTTCGACGACTTCATCGCCGCCGCCGAACATCTGATCGAGACGGGCGTGACGTCGTCCGAACAGTTGGCGATCCAGGGCGGGTCGAATGGCGGGCTACTTGTCGGGGCCGTGACGAACCAGCGACCGGATCTGTTCGCCGCCGCTCTTCCGGCGGTCGGCGTCATGGACATGGTGCGCTTCGACCAGTTCACTGCCGGGCGCTACTGGGTCGACGACTATGGCTACCCCGACCGTGAAGCGGATTTCAAAACGCTCTACGCCTATTCGCCCTATCATAATATCGGCGGCGACACCGACTACCCCGCGATCCTCGTGACGACTGCCGATACGGACGACCGCGTCGTTCCCGGTCACAGCTTCAAATATACTGCGGCCTTGCAGGCAGCCGAAATCGGACCGGATCCGCACCTGATCCGGATCGAAACCCGCGCCGGGCACGGCTCCGGAAAGCCGGTCGACAAGGTGATCGAGGAATATGCCGATGTCTGGGCGTTCGCCGCCGCGCATACCGGCCTTGCGGTCGGCGATGGCGAATAGCCGCTTGCGCCCTTTCTCGTGACCGGCGGCAACGACAGGTACGACGCCGTTGTCCTAGGGGCGGGCGCGGCCGGCCTCATGTGCGCTGCCCGGGCGGCGCAGCGCGGCGCGCGGGTCCTGCTCGCCGATCACAACGAGACCCCGGGCCGCAAAATCCTGATTTCCGGTGGCGGCCGCTGCAACTTCACGAACATTCACACCAGTCCCGACCGGTTCCTGTCCGGCAACCGGCATTTCGCCAAGTCTGCGCTCAGCCGCTACACCGCACGCGACTTCCTCGCGTTGGTAGAGGCTTATGGCATCGCTTGGCATGAAAAGACGCTGGGCCAGCTCTTCTGCGACGGCTCCGCGCGGCAGATCGTCGGCCTGCTGCTCGAGGAGTGCCGCAAGGGCGGCGTCGAGCTGACCCTTGGGCAGCCTACGAGCGGCGTCACGCGTGACGAAGGCGGGTTCACGCTGGAACTCGGCGGCCGCAGCATCCGCGCGGCGCAGCTCGTTGTGGCCACCGGCGGGCCCTCCATCCCCAAGCTCGGGGCCAGCTCGTTCGCATATGAGGCGGCCCGCCAGTTCGGGCTCAAGGTTGTCGAGCCCCGGCCCGCCCTCGTCCCGCTTACCCTGCCGGGCGAAGAACTGCTGTTTCGCGAGCTGTCCGGCGTCTCTAGCGACGTCGTGGCCTCTCACGGCAAAACCAGGTTCCACGAAGCCGCGCTGTTCACGCACCGCGGCCTTAGCGGCCCGGCCATCCTGCAAATCTCTTCCTACTGGTATCCGGGCGACGAAATCGGCATCGATTTTCTGCCCGGCCAAGCGCCCGAGCTGCTCGTCGAGCGCAAGCGTGCCCAGCCCTCCCTTCACTTCCAGTCCGCCCTGCGCGGTCTGCTGCCAGACCGGCTGGCCGGGGCTCTCTGCTCACGGCTGGGCCTGTCCGGCGATCTGGGTAACCTGCCGGACAAGGCGCTGCGGGGGGCGGCGGCACGCCTCAAGGATTGGCGCTTCCGGCCGTCGGGGTCGGAAGGCTTCGCAAAGGCCGAAGTGACCGTGGGCGGCGTCGGCACCGCAGGCCTTTCGTCGAAGACCATGGAAGCCAAGAACGTGCCCGGCCTCTATTTCATCGGCGAGGGAGTCGACGTCACCGGCTGGCTGGGCGGATATAATTTCCAGTGGGCCTGGGCCAGCGGCGTGGCGGCAGCCGAAGCGGTCGCCGAAAGGGCCGCGGCCGCCTAGCGGAACAGCAGCACGGACAGGCCGGGCGTGCGGATCATCGCCGTCGTCGTCGAGCCCACGATCAGCGAGCGAATGCGCGAATGGCCGTAGGCGCCCATGACGAGGAGGTCGTCGGGCCGGGCCTCTGCGCGGATCAGGTCTTCCGGCTCCCCCGCCTCGATCGAGCGCGTGACCGACCGGTTCGGCATCATCGCCTCCGCCCGCTCCTGCTCCCGCTGGTTATGGGCATTGTCCAGACCGGCGGTCAGGAGGTGCACCGGCAACTCTGCGGAGGCGCGGTCGGACCCGAGGAATTCAGCGGCGCGCACGGCGCTCGCTCCGCCATCGAAGGCGAACAGGATGCGCTTCGGAACCTGGAACTCGCGCGCTGCGATCAAAACCGGCAGGGTGCTCGCCCGGACGACGCGCTCGACCTTGCTGCCGATATGATCGGCGGCGAAGCCGGACGAGGCCCCTCGCTTGCCGATGATCACGACATCCGCATCGGCCTCGCGCTCGATGATCGTCTCGACGATGCCGCCATGACGGTGGGTAAGGGTGACGTCGCGAATGCCCGCGTCGGCCAGTCGTTCGCCTGCCGCATCCAGGATCATCTGCCCGCGCTGCCGCGCCAGCTTTCCTTCTTCCTCGCCAATGCGGGCCAACTCTTCCATCAGGCTGGACTTCACGCCGAGGCCGATGGCGCCGGACAGGTCATGGCGGTCGGAGACGGCATCGTGCCGCTGGATCACGTGAAGCAGTTCGACGCGTCCGTCGGTCCGCTGCGCGACCCAGGCCGCGCTGTTGCAGACGCTGGCGGCGTAGGGTGAGGCATCGAGGCAGGCGAGAATCTTCATGGGGATACGGCTCCTCCGGTATCGCTGTCGCCGAAGCGGTCGATCATATGCCCGCTGGCCTCGCTGACGCCCTGCAATTCGACGTCAGTACCTTCGCGGCGGAACTTCAGCACCACCTTGTCCAGAGCGGCTATGGCAGAGATGTCCCAGAAATGCGCCCGCGATACGTCGATGACGACCCGGTCCAGCACTTCCTTGAAGTCGAAGGCGGCCTGGAAGCGCTGGGCGGATGCAAAGAAGACTTCGCCGCTGATGCGGTAGGTACGGCTGCGTCCGCCCTCCGCGGCCTCGCTGGTGGCGGAGAACATCCGGCCCACCTTGTTGGCGAAGAAAATGCCCGACAGGAGCACGCCGACGAGGACACCCTGCGCCAGGTCGTGGGTCACGACGACGGTGACCACGGTAGCCAGCATGACCACCGAGCTGTGCCACGGATGCGAGCGGATGTCGCGGATGCTCGTCCAGCTGAACGTCCCGATGGACACCATGATCATGACCGCGACGAGGGCGGGCATCGGGATCTGCGCGACCCAGGGGCCCAGCACGACGATCAGGAACAGCAGCACGACGCCGGCGGTCAGCGCGGACAGGCGGGTCGAACCGCCCGACTTCACGTTGATGACCGACTGGCCGATCATCGCGCAGCCGCCCATGCCGCCGAAGAAGCCGGTCACGAAGTTCGCAATGCCCTGGCCGCGCATCTCCTGCCGCTTGTTGCTGCCGGTGTCGGTCAGGTCGTCGACGATCTGAGCCGTGAGCAGCGTTTCCAGAAGGCCGACGGCCGCCATGGTCAGCGCATAAGGGAAGATGATCTGCAATGTTTCCAGTGTCAGCGGGACGCTCGGCAGCGCAAAGAAGGGCAGGCTGTCCGGCAGCTCGCCCATGTCGCCGACCCGGTTCACGGGCAGGTCCAGCCAGATGGCGAGCCCGCTGAGTATGATGATGGCGATGAGCGGCGAGGGGACCGCCTTCGTCAGCAGGGGCAGCAGGTAGATGATCGCCAGCCCCGCCGCGACCATGGCGTAGGTTTCCCAGCCCACCCCTGTCAGCTGCGGCAGCTGCGCCATGAAAATGAGGATCGCCAGTGCGTTGACGAAGCCGGTGATCACCGAGCGCGACACATATTGCATCAGCAGGTCGAGGCGCAGCAGCGCGGCTATGCCCTGGAACACGCCCATCAGGATGGTGGCGGCAAACAGATACTCGACGCCGTAGGTCTGCACCAGCGGAACGACCAGCACCGCCACCGCAGCCGTTGCGGCCGAGATCATGCCGGGCCGCCCGCCCGTCAGGGCGATGATTACCGCGATCGAGAAACTTGCGTAGAGTCCCACGCGGGGATCGACACCGGCAATGATCGAAAAGCCGATCGCTTCCGGAATCAGCGCAAGGGCGACCACGATGCCGGCGAGAATATTCTCGCGCGGGTGGGATAGCCATTCGCGGCGCACGGCCTGCAGGCTGGTCATGAGACCTCGTCGGAACTGTGTTTCAGGAAAAGCGGGCCAGCACCGGTCCGGTCGCCGCAAACGCAAGGCCGCGACCTAGGGGTTCGGTCCGCCGCCCGCAAGAACCGGCGCTCGTCCCCTGGCAAAAAGCCCGATGCCATGAGGGAAGCGGGCGCCGGTCGGCGTAACCCTTGCCAGGGAAATGAAGACAGGGGGGACGAAATGCGGGCACACCTTCTGTTTCTGTTGTTTCAGGCCGAAGGCGCAGCTGCAGCCGAGACGCCGCCGTCCCCCGATCTGCTTCAGGGCTATGATCTGAAGGCTATTCTCTGTCCCGAGGAGAAGGGGGTCGTCACCATTTGTGGGTATCGCGAGGGCGAGCGCTCCGAATATCGTCTGGCTCCGCCGCCCGAGCGTTGGGACGGTGACGGCCGCCTGCACAGCGTCAGCCGGGAGCGAAACGCCTATCTCGATGTTACGCGCAATCAAGGGGGCGGCACCTACGACGCAGGCGGTATGGGTGACGGCGCCTTTCCCTGCGGCCCCGTCGGACCCGATGGCTATTCGGGCTGTTTCGGCGCGCGTCACAACGCCGGCGCTCAGAAGAAGCCGAAAAGGGGGTTCTAAGCTCCCGCAACCTCCGCGAAGCCGCCGCTTGCCGCTGGCGCGCCGCCTCTGCTAGTGCGGCGGTTTCTCCAGACATCTTTCCCGGAGCCACGAGCAGAACCCTATGTCCGTTGACGCCGATACCGTTCGCAAGATCGCCCATCTTGCCCGCATCAAGATGCCCGAAGAGCGGGTGGAGCCGATGGCGAGCGAATTGTCGAACATCCTCGATTGGGTCGAGCAGCTCGGCGAGGTCGATACCGACGGCGTCGAGCCCTTGTCGACCGTCATCGCCAACCAGCTGCGCTGGCGCGAGGACAAGGTCACCGACGGCGATGTACAGGACAAGGTGCTCGCCAACGCGCCGAAGGCAATGCACGGCTTTTTCGCCGTGCCGAAAGTGATCGAATAATGAGTGAGTTGACCGGGCTCAGCCTCGCCGAAATGCGTGCGGGGCTGAAGGCGAAGCAGTTTTCCGCAGCCGAACTGGCCGCGGCGCACAACAGTGCCGTCGAAGCCGGGCGCGAGTTGAACGCCTATACCGTCGAGACGCCTGAACTGGCGCTCGCTGCTGCCGAAGCGGCGGACAGGGCCATCGCAGGCGGTGAAGAGCTGAAGCCGCTTGCCGGCATCCCGCTCGGCATCAAGGACCTGTTCTGCACCGAGGGCGTCGAATCCACGGCGGGGTCGAACATCCTTCGCGGCTTTCATCCGCAATATGAATCGACCGTGTCGGCAAAGCTGAAGGCGGCCGGCGCCGGCATGCTCGGCAAGCTCAACATGGACGAGTTCGCCATGGGCTCCTCCAACGAAACCAGCGCCTGGGGCAATGTCGTCAATCCGTGGCGTGGCAAGGGTAACGAGGCGCTGGTCCCCGGCGGCTCTTCCGGCGGCAGCTCGTCCGCCGTCGCCGCCAAGCTCTGCGCGGGCGCAACCGGCACCGATACGGGCGGTTCGATTCGCCAGCCCGCGGCGTTCACCGGTATCTGCGGCATCAAGCCGACCTATGGCCGCTGTTCGCGCTGGGGGATCGTTTCCTTCGCCTCCTCGCTCGACCAGGCGGGACCGATGGCGCGGACCGTGACGGACTGCGCCATCCTACTTGGTGAGATGGCGGGGTTCGATCCGAAGGATTCGACCAGTCTCGATCTGCCGGTCCCCGACTTCGAGGCCGCCTTGACGGGCGACCTTCAGGGCAAGCGCGTCGGCATTCCGAAGGAGTACACGATCGAGGGCATTCCGGCCGAGATTGCGGACCTCTGGTCGCGCGGCGCGGAAATGCTGAAGGATGCCGGCGCCGAGATCGTCGAGGTCTCGCTGCCGCACACGAAATATGCGCTGCCGACCTATTATATCATCGCCCCGGCAGAGGCCTCCTCGAACCTCGCCCGTTATGACGGCGTCCGCTACGGCCTCAGGGAGGCGCCCGAGGGCGGTAACCTGATCGACATGTACGAGGCCACGCGCTCGGCCGGTTTCGGCGACGAAGTGAAGCGCCGCATCATGATCGGCACTTACGTACTGTCCGCGGGCTATTACGACGCCTATTATCTGAAGGCGCAGAAGGTACGCACGCTCATCCAGCGCGATTTCGACAATGCCTGGGCGGACTGCGACCTGCTGCTCGCGCCGACGGCGCCGAGTGCTGCCTTTGCTGCCGGGGACAAGCTGGACGACCCCATCGCCATGTATCTGAACGATGTGTTCTGCGTTCCGGCGAGCCTTGCGGGTCTTCCCGCCATGAGCGTCCCGGCCGGGCTCAATGCCGACGGCCTGCCGCTCGGCCTGCAGCTTATCGGCAAGGCTCTTGACGAAGAGGGTGTCCTCAACGCGGGCTTCGCTCTTGAACGGGCTGCGGGCTTTGCCGCCCAGCCGGAGAAATGGTGGTAGGCGGCTAGCCGGAATCTTCCGAGGCGTAGTCCACATCCTCGTCCAGCGCGGTCTCCATCCATAGCGACTTGACGGCGATATAGCTGACGACGGTCAGCGGTCCGGCGAGAAGCACGCCGACGATGCCGAACAGCGCGCCGAAGAGGAACAGCGTGAACAGCGTCAGCGCCGGGGGCAGATCGACCGCCTGCTTCAGGAGAAGCGGGGTCAGGATATTCCCCTCCGCCTGCTGCACCACGACGTAAAGGCCGACGGTCAGGAAAAAGCTCTGCGGGCCGAGAGTCAGCGCCAGAAGTATGCCCGGCAGCGCGGCAAGGATCGGACCGGCGAAGGGAACGAACTCCAGGAAGCCGGCGATGATTCCGAGGGCAAGTGCAGAGGGCACTCCGATCAGCATCAGGCCCAGATAGACGATGACGCCCACGATCAGCATGGCGGCCAGCCTCGCGATCAGCCAGCGGCGCAGCGCGCTGCCGCTCTTTTCGAAGAAGTCTTCGACCGGGCCCCGCGCCCCGCGCGGCAGCAGACGCACCGCTCCGCGGCGGTATGAGTCCGGCGAAATGGCGAAATAGACGCCGCCCACGACCGCCAGGATGAGGCCGGTGAGGACGCCTGTGACGATGCCGGCGAAGTCCTGCAGCCAGCCGGCAATGGTCTGGCCGCCCGGGATCATGCTTTCTCCGGTTACGGAGAGACCTCGGTCCGCCAGCCATGTCTGCGCTGCCGTCCATGCCTCGGGGAGGAAGTCCGCCAGCTGCGACAGCTGCCGGGTAAGTTCGCGCCCGAAGATCGCGCCCGCCAAGCCGAGAACCGCAAGAATCAGGAGGCCGGCGAGGGCAAGCGCCACGCCCTTTGGAAGCGGTAACCACTTGCAGAGGCCCGATGCTGCGGCATGAAGGATGACGGCAATCAGGATCGCGGCGAACAGCAGCAACGCCACGTCTTTCAACATCCAGAGAAGGAGCGCGGAGGCGGCCAGCGCGATCAGGACCAGCACGCGAACGGCGAAGCTTCCCAGCCCCGCCTGCTTCCCACGGGCGTCTGCCGGGCGGCGGTCGTTGCCGGTTATGGGTGCCATAGTCTCTCCTCGCTTCAGACGACGGACGGGATTGGTGCTTGTTCCGCAAAAGCTTCTTTTTGTAAGGGATATGCGGCCCTGCAGCGGGTTTGACGGATGATCGGCCGGCTTTCGACGCTGTGCCGACTTCCGGCGCCATTTTCCCGCGCGCAGGGCGTTCCCATTTGCTATGGCATGAGCATGACCGACAGTATTCTTATCGCGATCGTCCTTGGCCTTGCCATCGGCCTGCCCATGGCCGCACTGGCGCGGGCGATCTGGAAAAACCATTCGCTTGCGCAGCGCGCCGAAAGAATGCGGCGCTACGAGGCTTTCAATGCCCTTCTTGCGCGCATCGAAAACAAGAATTTCGGCCCGACGCAGAAGATCGCCGCCGTACGCCAGCTGCGCGAATTTCCCGAATATCGCGACCTGATCGTGGTGATGTGCAACAACATCTCCGTGCAGGGTGTGGGCCCCGGGGTGGAAATCTTCGAGAACGAGCTGAAAAAGACCGAAGCGCATTTGTTGAAAGTAGCCGCAGATGACTGAGTACCGCCTGCAGGGGGAAACCAGCGAATGGGAGGTCGTGATCGGCCTTGAGGTTCATGCGCAGGTTACGACCAATGCGAAGCTGTTTTCCGGCGCGGCGACGGCCTTCGGCGCGGAACCCAACACGCAGGTCAGTCTGGTCGATGCGGCCATGCCGGGCATGCTGCCGGTGATCAACGGGGAGGCTGTGCGCCAGGCGGTGCGGACGGGTGTTGCCCTCAACTGCCAGATCAACAACTGGTCGCGCTTCGATCGCAAGAACTACTTCTACGCCGACCTGCCGCAGGGATATCAGATCTCGCAGTTCCAGCACCCCGTCGTGGGTGAAGGGGTCGTGACCGTCGAACCGGAAGCGGGCGAGCCCAAGGAGATCGGCATCGAGCGCATCCACCTCGAGCAGGATGCCGGCAAGTCGATGCACGACCAGCATCCGGACTACAGCTTCGTCGATCTGAACCGGTCGGGCGTCGCGCTGATGGAAATCGTCTCGAAGCCCGATATGCGCTCTCCGGCCGAGGCCGGCGCCTATGTGCGCAAGCTGCGCTCGATCCTGCGCTATGTGGGATCGTGCGACGGAAATATGGATCAGGGATCGATGCGTGCCGACGTGAATGTCTCGGTCAGAAAGCCGGGCGACGAACTCGGTACGCGCACCGAGTGCAAGAATGTGAACTCGGTGCGCTTCGTCGAGGCTGCGATCGAATATGAGGCGCAGCGCCAGATCGAGGTGCTCGAGTCGGGCGGGACGGTCGACCAGGAAACGCGCCTGTTCGATCCCGGCAGGATGGAAACGCGGCCTCTCCGCTCGAAGGAGGAGGCACATGATTATCGCTATTTTCCCGATCCCGACCTTCTGCCGCTCGAATTCGACGATGCCTTCGTCGAGGATTGCCGCAAGGACTTGCCCGAACTGCCCGACACGAAGCGTGTCCGCTATATGGAGCAGCTGGGAATCAGTGCCTACAACGCCTCGGTCCTGACGGCGGAGCAGGAAACCGCGGCCTATTTCGAGCTGCTGTTGAACGAGACGGCGCTGAAGCAGAAGAAGGAGGCCGCCGACGTTGCCAAGGCGGCGTCGAACTGGCTGATCTCCGATCTGTTCGGAGCGCTCAACAAGGAGGGCAAGTCCATTGCCGACAGCCCGATATCCGCTGACCAGGGCGCGCAGCTGCTCGCCTTGATCGGCGACGGCACGCTGTCGGGACGCCTGGCGAAGGATGTCTTCGCGATCATGCTGGAAACCGGCGACGATCCGGAAAAGATCGTCGAGGAACGCGGCATGAAGCAGGTCTCGGACACCGGCGCCATCGAAGCGGAGATCGCGAAGGTTCTGGAGGCCAATCCGGACAAGGTCGCAGAGTATAAGGGCGGCAAGGAAAAGCTGTTCGGCTTCTTCGTCGGTCAGACGATGAAGGCGACGAAGGGCCAGGCCAACCCGCAGGTCGTGAACGAACTTCTGAAGAAGGCCCTGGACGGCTGAGGGCGAAGTTCCGGGCGGTTTCGCGCGAACCGTCGAGATGTGGTGACCGGCATCTTGTAATGCGCCGGGCGGACCCGCATTGTGCGTCTATGGAGCGCACATTTACGCAGTCGGTTCGCCACGGCCTTGGTCGCGAAGAAGCGAAGCGCAAGCTGGAGGAAGGGCTGCCCAACCTGCTCGGCCTCCTCCCAGGCGGGGAAAGCCGGCATCAGTGGGACGGTGACACAATGCTCCTCGACTATTCCGCGCTCGGGCAGAGTGCGTCGGCGCGTTTGCAGGTGGATGACGCCGAGGTAGTCGTCACGATCACCGTCAGAGGGGTCCTCGCGGCGATGGGCGACAAGCTATCGCAGATGTTCGGCCGCGGAACGAAGGCGCTTCTGGAAGACAAAAGCCGCTAGTTCGAGAGCTTCCTCGGGACGGCCTTCAGCCGTGCCAAGCGGCGGCTATGGTCTTGCCAATCCTCGCCAAACCACCCAATCGGAAGGCGAAAGGGGGTTGAGGATGGCAAGCCAGGGACCGGTCCGCGCAGATCAATTGCCGGACCCTACGGAATGGCCGACGGTGCCCGGCGTGACGCGCGGGTTATGGCTCGTCGTCGTCGCGGCGGTCCTGTTGTCGGTCCTGTCTGCCGGACTCGTGGCCTATGCTCTCGGCGTCTGGCAGTTCGCCGCCCTCTTCGCCGCGCTCGTCCTTGCCAGCGCGATCGTCACATATGCCGGCGCGCTCGGAAAGGCCCGCAAGGGCGGCGGCCGGATCGACTGGGCGCTGGTTCGGGCCGCGCTGGAATCACAGCAGGCGGCTCTGGCCATCACCGATTCCGGTTCGCGCCTCATCTCGGCCAATGCCGCTTACGGTGCGCGTGCGGGCGGCTTTCCGTCGCCGTTCGATCTGGCGCCGCCCGGCAGCGCGGCGCAGCAGGCCATCCAGAATGCGGCGGCCGCGGCCCGGCGCGACGGCAGCGGCTTCGCCGATCTGGAGCTGACCGGCGGCGACGGCTTCTCGCGTCGGCTGCGCATCACCGTCCGTCCGGCCGAAGCCGAGCGGCAATATCTCCTGTGGACGCTGCGGCGCGACCGCGTCGACAAGGCGCGCGACGATCTGGCGGACCTCATCTCTGGCAGCCTCGGAGCCTGGCTGACCCGCACCGGTCTCGGCGCTCTCATGACCGACGGTGAGGGCAATATCGTGGCGGCGAACGGCTGGTTTGTCGATGCCGTCGAGGCGGAGGGGGACATGGACCTCAATGCCGGGGCACTCATCTTCGCCGAGGAGGATAGCGAAACGGGGGAGGAAAGCTGGCTGACACCGGTCTCCGGTGCCGAGCGCAAGCCCATCCAGACTACCCGGTTGCCGCTCTTCGACGAGGGGCGCCGCGCGGAGGCCTATCTGTTTCTCCTTCGCGACCGGGTGCCCGGGGAACGTCCTAGCGAAGGGATGCCGACGGAATTGCCCCAGCTTCTGGGCGTGCTTCCTATTGGCTTGGCGCTGGCCGACAGAGACAGTCAGTTGGTTGTGATGAACGATGCTTTCCGTGCCGCAGCCGGCATCGAACCCGAGGACGAGGACGGCGTCCTCTATCCGTCCGATCTCGTCGAGGAGGAGGACAAGTCCGCCGTATCCAATCTGGTGCGGCGGGCTGCGAATGCAGACGGCGCGCGCGACATCAGCGTACGGCTGAAACAGCGTCCGGAAGAACCGGTCACTCTGACCGTCGGGCGCGCGCCTTGGCTAGGTGGCCCCGCCGTTGTCCTGTCGCTGAAAGACAACCGAGAGCAGCGGAAGCTTGAGCGGCAGATTACGCAGGCGACGAAGATGCAGGCCGTTGGCCAGCTCGCTGGCGGCGTTGCGCATGATTTCAACAACATCCTTACCGCGATCATCGGCTATTGCGACTTGATGCTGATGCGTCACACGCCCGGCGATCCGGACTTCGACGATGTCAATCAGGTGCGGCAGAACGCGAACCGCGCCGCGAACCTGGTTCGCCAACTGCTTGCCTTCTCGCGTCAGCAGACGCTGCGGCCCCAGCTGCTGTACGTTTCCGATATCGTGGGAGAGCTCTCGCACCTCCTGAAACGGCTGCTCGGCGAGCGCATCAGCCTGAAGGTCGAACATGGACGCGGCCTGGCCCCGGTCAGGGCCGATCCCGGGCAGATGGAACAGGTTATCATCAATCTGGCGGTGAACGCGCGCGATGCCATGCCGGACGGCGGAGAGCTGACGATCACGACGTTCAGCGTTGACCCTGCCGAGGCCAAGCGGCTGAACCGGGAGGGCATGCCGCCCGCCGACTATGTTGCAATTGCGGTGAAGGACACGGGCAGCGGCATTCCGCCGGAAGTTCTCGGCAAGATTTTCGAGCCGTTCTTCACCACCAAGGAGATCGGTCGGGGCACGGGCCTAGGCCTTTCGACGGTCTACGGCATCATCAAGCAGTCTGGCGGCTTCATCTTTGCCGATTCCGAGCCCGGCGTGGGTGCAACCATGACCATTTACCTGCCGGAACAGGAAGCCCCCGCCGCGGTGCAGGAGAAACCCAAGACGACCGAGATTGCCGACGGCGGCTTCGGCAGCGGTACGATTTTGATCGCGGAGGATGAGGCGATGGTACGCGCGGTGGCGGAGCGGGCCCTGGTGCGGAAGGGATATAAGGTCGTCGTTGCCAATGACGGCGAGGATGCTCTCGAAAAACTTGAGGCCATGGATCAGCCGCCCGACCTTCTCATCACCGACGTCGTGATGCCGGTGATGGACGGACCGGCACTGGTCGAGAAGGCGCGCGGCCTACATCCCGACCTCAGGATCATCTTCATGTCCGGCTATGCCGAGGAGCAACTGCGCAGTTCGCTCGACATGGAGCATGCCGGCTTCCTCGCGAAGCCCTTCAGCGTCGGAGAGATCGCGGCGCGGGTCTCGCAGGCCCTGAGCGACTGACGCACCAAAAGACCGGGTCCAATGTGAACGCAACGGGAACATCGCGGCTTGCGCGTTCGGAACAAAACAGGTACGCCGACTCTCGTTGAACGCTCCGAAGGGGCCAGCTAGGGAGGTCGGACATGTCGGCGGAACTGAAGGTAGTACAGACCGGAATGGACAAGCAGAAAGCTCTCGACGCCGCCTTGGCGCAGATCGACCGCGCCTTCGGGAAGGGCTCGGCCATGAAGCTGGGCCAGCAGGAAAAGATAGAGATCGAGGCGATCTCCACCGGCTCTATCGGCCTCGATCTTGCGCTGGGAGTGGGCGGTTTCCCGCGCGGGCGTATCGTCGAGATTTATGGCCCGGAAAGCTCGGGTAAGACGACCCTGGCTTTGCACGCGATTGCCGAGGCGCAGAAGGCGGGCGGAACGGCAGCGTTCGTCGACGCAGAGCATGCGCTCGACCCGGTCTATGCGCGCAAGCTCGGCGTCGATATCGACGAACTTATCGTCTCGCAGCCGGACACCGGCGAACAGGCGCTCGAAATCACAGATACGCTGGTGCGCTCGAACGCAATCGACGTTCTGGTTGTCGATTCGGTTGCCGCACTTACGCCGCGGGCCGAGATCGAGGGCGAGATGGGCGACAGCCATGTCGGCCTGCAGGCGCGCCTGATGAGCCAGGCGCTGCGCAAGCTGACCGGATCGATCAACCGGTCGCGCACGACGGTCATTTTCATCAACCAGGTGCGCATGAAAATCGGCGTGATGTACGGTAACCCGGAAACGACGACCGGCGGCAACGCCCTCAAATTCTACGCCTCCTGCCGTCTCGACATTCGCCGTATCGGTCAGATCAAGGATCGCGACGAAGTCGTCGGCAACACTACCAAGGTGAAGGTGGTGAAGAACAAGGTGGCGCCGCCCTTCCGGCAGGTCGAATTCGACATCATGTACGGCGAGGGCATCTCGAAGACGGGCGAAATCCTCGATCTCGGCGTGAAGGCGGGGATCGTCGAAAAGTCGGGCAGCTGGTTCAGCTACGATTCCATCCGTATCGGTCAGGGCCGCGAGAACGCCAAGACCTACCTCAACGAGCATCGGGATGTGCTGGAGCGCATCGAGGCCGCCATTCGCGGCAAGTCCGACGAGGTCGACGAAGCCCTGCTCGAGGGCGGCGAGCCCGAATAAGGGAAGTGGCCGTGGCGTCCCTGCGCTGCCGCGCGCGGCGGTCTCGGAAACGTCATATAAGCTTTACGCAGGCGTCTTCTTTCTGCCGCTAAGCGGGCACCTGGTGTCATGCAGGCCAGGAGAATGACGGGAGTGCGGGTCGGTCTGTTCGTCATCGCGGCTGGGCTCATCGCGCTTCTCCCGGCGACTACTCATGCCGCTGCGGGACAGTGGCGCCTCGCCGCCGAGGCGCATGTCGCGGCCCACCAGACCATGCCCCGGTCCGCCGAGATTCGCGGCGATCGCTGCGCCGTTCTGGTCGAGGTCGAGGTGGACCGAAACGGGCTCATGACCGACTACGACGTCGTTCGACCCTGCGACAGCGCCATCCTCATGCGTGAGACCGACAATCTGTTTTTCCGCCTGCCGCAATTCCCGCCCCCGCCCGACCGTACAGCCACGACATCGCGCTTGCAGGTCGTCTGGCCGCCGCGGCCTTAGCGGCCGCGCTGAAAGGCAGCAGGGACACTGCTTGGCGGCAGGGGTGTAGCGGCGTAAGGCCGCGCGCATGAGTAGCTCCTCTTCGTCCCGAACGCTTTCGCCCGAAGGCGAACGCAAGCGCATTTCGAAGCTGAAGATCGTCTGGGACTTCGCCCGCCGCTATCCCTTCCAGCTGGCTGCCGCCTTCGTGGCCCTGCTGTTCGCCGCGGGATCGACCCTGGCCATTCCGCAGGGGCTGAAGCTCATCGTCGACCGCGGCTTCGGCAATGAAGACCCGTCGACCATCTCGCCCTATTTCCTCGGCCTGCTGGGAATCGTGGTCGTGCTCGCGCTCGCCACCGCCGTGCGCTTCTACTTCGTGTCGTGGCTCGGGGAGCGGGTGGTGGCCGACCTTCGCCAGGCTGTGCACCGCCATCTGCTTTCGCTCGATCCCGGCTTCTTCGAGGAGAACCGCCCGTCAGAGATCGCCTCGCGCCTTACGGCGGATACGTCCGTCATTGAGCAGGTGGTCGGTACCAGCTTCTCCGTCGCGCTGCGCAACCTCTTCATGGGCGTCGGCGGCCTGTTCTATCTGCTCTACCTCAGTCCGAAGCTGACCGGCCTCCTGATGCTGGTCATTCCGCTCGTCCTCGGTCCCATCGTCATACTCGGGCGACGGGTCCAAAGTCTCAGCCGCCGCAGCCAGGACCGCGTCGCCGATGTTGGCGCGATCGTGGTGGAAACGCTCGGCGCGATCCGCATCGTCCAGGCCTTCACGCAGGAGGGGCGCGAAAGCCGCCGCTTCTCCGATGCCGTCGATGCGGCTTTTGGCGCGGCAAAGCTGCGAATCGCGATCCGTGCGGTGATGACCTCCGTCGTGATCTTCCTCATCTTTGGCGCTATCACCCTCGTCCTTTGGGAAGGCGCGATCGACGTCATCACCGGGGAGATCACCGGCGGCACGATAACCGCGTTCATTTTCGCCGCCGCGATCGTTGCCGGAGCCTTCGGCGCACTGACGGAGACCTATTCCGACGTGATGCGCGGTGCGGGCGCGGCGGGCCGCATGGGCGAGCTGCTGGAACAGGTGCCGGTCATTTGCGCACCCGCCCAGCCTGTCGCCTTGCCGGTGCCGCCGAAGGGACAGCTGCGCTTCGAGCATGTGGAGTTCCGCTACCCGACGAAGCCCGACGACCCCGCGCTGCATGATTTCTCCTTGACCGTCGAAGCCGGCGAAACGGTCGCCGTGGTCGGGCCGTCGGGCGCCGGCAAATCAACCTTGTTTCAGTTGATCCAGCGTTTCTACGATCCGCAGTCGGGCTGTCTTTGCCTCGACGGTGTCCCGATAGACCGCGCCGATCCGGCCGAGCTTCGCGCGCGCCTGTCGGTGGTGCCGCAGGAAACGGTAGTCTTTGCCGCAACCGCCCGGGCGAACATCGCCTATGGCCGGCCCTCTGCCGGCGACGATGAGATCTGGGCGGCGGCCGAGGCTGCCAATGCAGCCACCTTCCTGCGGGCGCTTCCGGAGGGGCTCGACACCTATCTGGGCGAAGCGGGGACCAGGCTATCCGGCGGACAGCGCCAGCGGCTCGCCATTGCGCGCGCAATCCTCAAGGACGCCCCGGTTCTCCTCCTCGACGAGGCCACCAGTGCGCTCGATGCCGAGTCCGAACGCGACGTGCAGGAGGCGCTCGACAGGCTGATGCAGGGGCGCACCACCATCGTCATCGCGCACCGCCTCGCCACCGTCCGCGGCGCCGACCGGATCGTTGTCATGGACGAGGGGCGGGTGGTGGCCGAGGGCACGCATGACGCGCTCGTCGCGCGCGGCGGGCTCTACGCCCGGCTTGCGCGGCTTCAGTTCGATACGGCGGACTGACCGATGTCCGGGGCGGAGCTTTTCGGTTGGCCCTGATCGTCAGGCGGTACGCGGAAGCCGGTATGTGTCGGAGGCCTGAGCCACCTGTTCGCGCGCGTCCTCGAGCGGGAGCGGCTTGCTGATCAGGAAGCCCTGGATTTGGTCGCAGCCCATTTGCTGCAGCGCGGCCAGCTGACCGGGCAATTCGATGCCTTCCGCCACGGTCACCATGCCCATGTCGCGTGCCAGGCTCAGCACGGCCTTCACGATCGCGTAGCAGCTGCCGCCATCGCCCATGTCGTTCACGAACGAGCGGTCGATCTTCACCTTGTTGAAGGGGAAGGTGCGAAGATAGCTGAGCGACGAGAAACCGGTCCCGAAATCGTCCAGCGAGAAGCGAACGCCGCGGGTGCGTAGCCGCTTCAGTGACGCAATGCCGCTATCGCTCTGCTCCAGCAGCACGCTTTCCGTGATCTCCAGTTCCAGACGGGTGGGGGCGAGGCGGGTGCTTGCGAGGGCATCGGTAACCGTGCGTTCGAACTCGCTGCCGCGCAGCTGCATAGGCGACACGTTCACGGCAATATTGATATGGTCCGGCCAGGTGGCCGCTTCCTCCATCGCGGTCTCCAGGATCCACGCGCCCAGATCGCGGATGAACCCGCTTTCCTCGGCAATCGGGATGAAATCTCCCGGCGAGACGAAGCCGCGCGTCGGGTGGATCCAGCGGACCAGCGTTTCGAAGCCGCGCAGTTCGAGCGTCTTGGCGTGCACGATGGGCTGATAGAACAGGCGAAACTCGCCGCGCTTCAGGGCGGCCTTCATTTCCGTGGCCAGCGCCCGCCGGCTTTGCGCCGTTTCATCCATCTGCCGGTCAAATCGGCGCCAGCAGTTTCGGCCGTCCTGCTTGGAGGCGTAGAGCGCCATGTCTGCCTGGTGCAACAGCTCCTTGAGCCCGGTGGCGTCGTCCGGCGCGATCGCAAGCCCGATGCTCACCGTCGGCTCGAGCGCCAGACCGTCGTGGCGCACGACGTCGGAGACCGTGGTCGCAATGCGTTCTGCCAGTTCCTCGACGCCTGCCGGGCTGGCGCCGGAGGGAATAAGGATCGCGAATTCGTCGCCGCCCAGTCGGGCCACCAGCCCGCTGGAGGACACGACCTGTTTCAGCCGTTCCGCCGTCGTCTGCAGCAGGACATCGCCGGCCCGGTGGCCGTAAACGTCGTTGACCGCCTTGAAGTGATCCAGATCGACGAACAACAGTCCGCACCGGTTCGTCGCAGTTGCTCCGGAGACGGCGATCTCGGCCTGTTCCGTGAAGGACAGCCGGTTGGGAAGGTCGGTCAGGGCGTCATAATGCGCCATGCGGTGTACGCGGGCCTCGGCCTGCGCCTCCGTCGTTACGTCGGTCATGACGCCGCGCATGGCAATGCCGCTGGCTTCGCTGACCGGGCGGGCGCTCAGCGACCAGAAGCGCTGTTCCTTTCCCGCGGCGACCGGTAGGCGCAGCCTGCGAAAGGCGGTTCGCTGCGACAGGTGGTTGATAAGCTCGCGGCGCATGTCGCCGGGCTCGAACAACTCGCAGAGCCGGCGCCCGTCCAGTTCGGACGGATCGCAGCCCATGGCTTCGGCAAACCGGCGCGTGGGCTTGCGAATCTGGCCGCGCTCGTCGACGGCGAACAGCCAGTCGGAGCCATGCTCTTCGAACTCGCTCAAAAGCGCCTGGACGGACTGGGACGTCTCTTCAAGGCTCTGTTCGCGCTCCATGCGTTCGGCGAGACCTTTGCGCGAGCGGTCGACGACTCCGGCAAACTGCCAGGCGAGAAAGATCGTGGCTCCGCCGACGCTCCAGCCGACAGGGCCGAACGCCTCCCCGAGCGACGCGACGAAGATCGAGCCGAGGAGAAGGACGTTGAGACTAGGTCCTCCGGGCAGATGGCGCATAAGGGCGGACCCGAAGGCGAGCGCAAGCGCCAGTGTGCCGGTCAGGGCCGTTTGCGCCATGGGTGCTGCACCGGGCAGGTAGAGAAATCCCAGCACGAAGATCGGGACCATGCCGATCAGGGAGGCGAGAATACCGACGATGAGCTGCGGCGTCGTCCCCCCAAACGCCTTCAGCCGGGACAATGCGCACAAGGTCAGCACGCCGGCAGCGGAAGCTCCTGCGGCGTAAAGCGGCAGCTCGGTCTCGCCCGATGCCCAGATGAGCATGCCGTAAAGCAGCAGCCACCCAAGCAGGAAATTCATGGCGGCTTGCTTCACCAGTTCGCGGTGCGCTGCGACGTGGGCGCCGAGGAGATCGGCGCGTTTTTCGCTTCTCGCCGTCTTCTTCGCCTCTGAGGGCAGGGTTCGGTTTCGCACGGGGCGTGATCCGTTCGGTTTCGCCAGCATAGGCGCAAGCCTAGCGGCGAAACCCTACTAGATGGTTCACGGGGCCGCGCGGCCCGCTCCGGCGGCGAGTCGCCCGCTAGCTCAGCATCGGTTCCATGCCCGGCTCGGCCTTTTCCATCGCCCGCTGATAGGCCGGGCGTTCGCCGATGCGCTGCAGATAAGCGCGGGTGTTCGTCAGGGCTTCGGGAAGGCTTCCGGGCCGGAAGGCGCGCGACGTCGTCAGGCAGTAGACCATCATGATGTCGGCCGTCGACAATGCGCTGCCGCCGAAATAGTCGGCCCGTCCCAGCCTGTCCTCGATCATCGACCAGCCCTTGCCGACCCGGTCGGCCACGAAGCCTTCGGCCATATTCCCTTCGGGGGCGCCCGACATGGTCAGCATCAGCTGCATCATCATCGAGGCCATGAAGGTGCCGTTCGACCAGTGCAGCCAGAACAGGTGGTCCGCGAAGTCCGCATGGTCGCTGGCGGGCGACAGACGGCCGGCGCCGTGCTTCTTCTCGACATAGTCGACGATTGCGCCGCTCTCGCCCAGAACGAGCTCGCCGTCGGTGATTACCGGCGCGATGCCCATGGGGTGGAGGGCCTTATACTCGTCGGGCGCCAGGCGGTTGTCCTCGCGCCGGTCGTAAAGCTTCAGCTCGTAGTCGAGGCCGAGTTCCTCGCATAGCCAGACGATACGTTCGGACTGCGACAGGCGCAGGTGGTGGACGGTGAGCATCGCGTGTTTCCTTCCGGAAAAGAGGGTCAGACGCCGAGGAGATGCAGGGCGAGTGACCGCTCATGAGCCCGCCGGCGATGTTCGAACAGGAATATACCCTGCCACGTTCCGAGCGTCAGGCGACCTCCCATTAGAGGGATTGATAGGCTGGTCTGCGTCAGCGCCGCTCTCAGGTGAGCCGGCATGTCGTCCGGCCCCTCCTCGTCATGCTCATAGGCTGCGGCGTCTTCCGGGGCGATGCTGGAGAAATAGCGCTCCAGGTCGCGCCGCGCCGCCGGGGCGGCGTTCTCCTGGATCAGTAGCGAACATGAGGTGTGGCGGCAGAAGACGGTCAGAAGGCCGGTTTCGATTCCCTGGGTTTCGGCCCACCTCCTTGTCTCGTCCGATAGCTCATAGAGGCCGGGTCCGTCCGTGCGGGTGTCGAGACTGGTCGCGGCCTGTTTCACTGGACGGCCAATTCCTCTGCCTTCTCGCTCAGTTCCAGCCACCGGTCCTCGGCGGTGAGCAGGTCCTCGCGAATGCGCTCGAGTTCGTCGCCGAGCTTCTGCGCGGCGGCCGGCCCGGCCTCATAGAGCTTGGGGTCGGCGAGGGCGGTCTCGTGGATTTTCACTTGCCGCTCCAGATCCGCGATGCGCGCGGGAAGGGTTTCCAGCTCGTGCTTGTCCTTGAACGTCATGCGCTCTTCGCGCGCGGGAGAGGGCTGCGGTGCGGAAGCTGGCGGCCCGGAACTCTGCTTCGACCCGCTCTGGCTACGCGTCCTGCGCTTGCGCTCCCAGTCGGCAAATCCCCCCGCCACGATGTCGGCATATCCCGACCCGTCGAGGCCGATCACCATATTGACGGTTCGGTCGAGAAAGTCGCGGTCGTGGCTGACCAGAAGGACCGTCCCTTCATAGTCTGCGATCACTTCCTGCAGCAGGTCGAGGGTTTCCAGGTCAAGGTCGTTGGTCGGCTCATCGAGGACCAGCAGGTTGGACGGCCGCGCGAATTCGCGCGCCAGCAGCAACCGCGACCGTTCCCCGCCCGACATGGAGCCGACCAGCCTGTCCGCATCTTCGCGCGTGAACAGGAACTGCTTCAGATACCCGACGATATGCTTGGTCTCGCCGCGAACGTCGATCCATTCGCCGCCCTCGGCGACGATGTCGCGAACGCGTAGCTTCGGGGCAAGCAGCGAGCGCTGCTGGTCGATCAGGATTCCCGACAAGGTCTTTGCATGACGCACGCGTCCGGTATCGGGCTCCAGCTCCTTGGTCAGCAGTTTCAGGAACGTCGTCTTGCCGGCACCGTTCGGGCCCACCAGGCCGATGCGGTCGCCGCGCTGGATTCTCAGCGACATGGGCTTCAGGATCTGCCGGTCGCCGAAACTCTTTGAAATGTCCTTGGCGTCGATGACGACCTTGGCCTTGGCGTCTTCGTCGTCCGCCAGGTCCAGTTGCGCTTTCCCCGCCTGCCCGAGCATCGAGGCGCGCTGGGCACGCAGTTTCGTGAGAGCGTCGAGCCGCCCCTGGTTCCGCTTTCGTCTCGCCGTGACGCCCCGGTGCAGCCACTTCGTCTCCTGCGCCAGCTTCGTGTCCAGCTTGGCGGCTGCGCGCGCTTCCTCGGCGTAAACTTCTTCCGACCAGGCCTCGAACCCACCGAAGCCGATTTCCTTGCGCCGGATCTGCCCGCGGTCGAGCCACACGACGGACCGTGTCAGCCGTTTCAGGAATTCGCGGTCATGGCTGATGACGATGAAGGCCCCGGCATAGCGGTTCAGCCAGCCTTCCAGCCACTCGATCGCCGCGATGTCGAGATGGTTGGTCGGTTCGTCGAGCAGCAGCAGGTCGGCGTCGGTTGCCAATATCCGGCACAGCGCCGCTCGCCGCCGTTCGCCGCCTGAGGCAGTCTGCGCGCTGCGCGACAGGTCGGTTCCAAGCTGGTCGGCAATGGCTTCGACCTCGTGCTTTTCGGGCGCGTCGTCTCCGGACGTGGCGAAGTCCAGCAGGGTTTCGAACCCGGAAATCTCCGGATCCTGCGCCAGCATGGCGATTTTCGTGCCGGGACGCTGCTTCCGCTTGCCCTCGTCGATCTCGACGAGGCCGGATATGATCCGGAACAGCGTCGACTTTCCGGCGCCGTTGCGGCCGATGAGGGCGAGGCGGTCGCGCTCTCCGATGAACAGGTCGAGATCGCGAAGCAGCCAGCCGGTGCCTTGGACGAGGCCGATCGATTCGAGCGAGAGTATGGGTGCGGACATTGACGAAGCTACCTATGTATGACCTTTGGAGATCGCCAGAGGTGGGGGCGAACGCAGTGACATCGAATCGAAACATTCACAGCCGGTTCAGTGCCCGGCCGGTAAGCGAAGCTGCATTCAGCCAGGTAATCGGAATGCGCCTCGTCCACCAGTTCGGCATCATCGCAGCAGCATTGCTCTTCCTCATGGCGGCCGCACCCGCGCCGGCAGAGGCGATTGTCGATCCGCGCGATCAGGATGCGGCGTTGCAGGCGCGCAAGAATGGCGAACTTCTTGGGCTCGACGACATTCGGGAGCAGGTAGGGCGCCGTGTCGGCGGTCGCTTCCTCGGCTGCGACTGCGACCCCCATTCCGGCCGCTACCGCATGAAATATCTACGCGGCGGCAAGGTCGTCATGGTGGACGTCGATGCCCGGACGGGCGATATCCTTCGCATCAGCGAGTAATTTCAACGCTTCTGAAGGGGAGCCCCCATGCGCCTTCTAATCGTGGAAGACGAGCCCACGCTCGGCCAGCAGCTCAAGGAGACGCTGGAGGCGAACGGCTATGCCGTCGACCTGGCCACCAACGGGGTCGACGGACATTTTCAGGGCTCTGAGGAGGACTACGACGCGGCGATCCTCGATCTCGGCCTGCCGGAAATGGACGGACTCACCGTTCTCGACAAGTGGCGCAAGGCCGACATCAACATGCCTGTTCTGGTTCTGACGGCGCGCGACAGCTGGTCGGACAAGGTCTCCGGTCTCGATTCGGGCGCCGACGATTATCTCGGCAAGCCCTTCAAGATGGAGGAACTCATCGCCCGGCTGAGGGCGCTGATCCGGCGCTCGGCGGGGCTCGCGTCCAGCGAACTCGAAGCGGGCGACGTCCGGCTCGATACGCGCTCGGGCCGGGTGACGAAGGCCGGCCAGCCCGTTCGCCTGACCGCGCAGGAGTACAAGCTCCTCAGCTACCTGATGCATCACAAGGGGAAGGTGGTCAGCCGCACCGAATTGATCGAGCATATTTACGATCAGGACTTCGATCGCGATTCCAACACGATCGAGGTTTTCATCACGCGCATTCGCAAGAAGCTCGGCGCCGAGTTGATCGAGACCATCCGCGGTCTCGGCTATACACTGGACGATCCTGAAAACCGCGCCGCCTGAACTTAGGCCGGTGCCGTCGCCGGCGAGGCCATTTGGTCCGCGTACCCTCGCGCGGCGCATGCTTGCGATCGCGGCGGGGTGGATTCTCGTCATGCTCGTCGCGGGCGGGTTCGTCCTCGACCGCACTGTATCGTCGATCGTTGCCGACCAGTTCGACGTTCAGCTCGAAGAGCGCCTCCTCTCGATGATCGCGAATGCGGAACTCTCGCCGCGCGGTGAAGTGCGCTTCATCCGGCCGATGGCCGAGCAGCGCTTCCTGGAGCCCCTGTCGGGCCTCTACTGGCAGGTCTCCCGTACCGGCCAGACCCCCTATCCGTCCCGCTCTCTGTGGGACCGGCGCCTCGGTGTGGAGCCGGTCGGCTCCGACGAGATGATCTTTTACGATATGCGCTTCGGCGATGAAGTCCTGCGCGTCGCGCAGCAGGACGCGACCCTGCCGGGGTCCGATACGGTGTTCCAGTTTCAGGTGGCGCAGAACAGGGCGCCGCTCGATGCGCAGCTCCAGCGCGTGCGCCGCGCGGTGACCATCTCGCTCCTGGTCCTCGGACTGGTCCTCATCTCCTTGGCGGCGATCCAGGGACTTTACGGCCTGCGTCCACTGCGCCGCGTGGGGCGGGAGGTGGCGGCCGTCCGGGCCGGCAAGGTCTCGCGCGTGTCCACCGACTTCGTGCCCGAGGTCGCGCCGCTCATGGTCGAGATCAACGAACTGCTCGATGCTGCCGAGCAGCAGGCCGAGGCGGCGCGGCGCCATGCGGGCAATCTTGCGCACGCGCTCAAGACCCCCATGGCCGTGCTCGCGAACGAGGCCGCCGTGTCCGAGGGAGATTTCGCGGACACCGTCGCGCGGCAGACCGCCGTCATGCGCCGCCATGTCGATCATCACCTTGCGCGGGCCAGGGCGCTGGGGCGGCGCAGCGCGCTGAACATGCGCAGTGCGGTCTGGCCCAGCCTGGAGGCGATCCGCAGGACGGTTGAACGGATCTACCCCGACGCCGTCACCATCGATCTCGACGGCGAACGCGAGCTCGATTTCCTCGGCGAGCGGCAGGACCTTGAGGAGATGCTCGGCAACCTCATCGAAAACGCCGCCAAATATGGCGGGGGCCGCGTCTTCGTGACCGTGAAGGAGGACGGGGAGGGCGGCCTTCTCATCGAGGTCGAGGATGACGGGCCGGGTATTCCCTCCGAACGGCGCGAGACGATCTTCCAGCGCGGCGCCCGGCTTGACACCGACAAGCCGGGGACGGGGCTGGGCCTCGCCATCGTCAAGGACGTGGCAGAGATTTACGGCGGGTCGGTGACACTGGGCGAAAGCGAGGATCTGGGCGGCCTGCTGGTCAGGCTAAGGCTTCCCCGCGCACGGCAGGCGGCGGTCTGAAGCGGGACCGTCTCAGGGAACATCCGCGATAGCTCGGTCCGACATGTTGGAAAAGCTGGATGCCCCGCGTGGATACGGCTGTCACGGATAAACCCCCTTTTTTATTGTGGAAAATATGGTCGGTTCTTGAAAAAGGCCCCCAATTGGGCCCCGGTGCGATCAGGAGGCCGCGGCCTCCTGATCGGCCTTCCAGCGTTCGATGTCGCACTCGCGCCAAGCGACCCGGCGGCCGCCGATCGGCACGGGCTTGGGGAACTCGCCGCGACTGGCGCGACGGTAGATGGTCGCGCGGTGAAGCGACGTTTCGGCGGTTACATCGGCCAGCTTGAGATAGCGCCCAGGGCTGCGGCGGGTCGTTTTCGGCTCGGCGCTCACAGGTCGCACTCCTCGAACGCGCAATCCGGCCAATCGAGCGGGTGGGCTTCAGGCATTGCCGCCCTCCCGCAAAGCCTCGGCCGTGTCGCGCAGCAGATACGCATATTCGAGCGGACTGAGCGGGGCGTCCGGATCCGCCCGCTCCATTTCGGCTGAGGTCGTCGCCATCATCTCGGCGACATCGATCATTTCGGCGAAGCGAAGGTCCTCGACCGCGGCAATGAACGCCGCTTGCCCAACAGCTTCCTTCTTAGACGTGGCCATCCGCGTCGTCGACAACAATCTCGGCGGCGGCACGCTGCTCGACCACGGCATCTACCTGAAGGGAACGGCGGCAGCGATCGCCGGCCACGAAGACATCGAGGACGTCTTCATCGAAGGGAACACCTTCGGGCGCACGGCAGACGGCGGCGGTAACTACGACATCTACATCGCGGACGAGAAGGTCCGCTACACGATGATCGGGCGCAACCGCGTGCGCGGGATCGGGCCGCATCGCGGCGACCAGTCCTGGTCCGATTCCGAGGCAGCGATCATTTCCGCGAACACGCTAGACCCATCCGAGCTGCTGCGCGTCTTCGACGGCGGCCTTGGCACTTATGGGATCTGGAAAGCGGCCTCCGCCTTGTCGCTGCAGAACGGGTGGGGCGCGGGCCAGTGCCGCTTTCGCAAGACCATAGACGACGTGCTGCAATGGGACGGCAATTTCGGAGGCACGACCCCGACGCTGGCGGCGAACACGGTCATCGGTACGCTGCCGGAGGGTTTTCGACCGCGGGTGGCGCAGTGGGTCCGGGCGCGCGTTGCCAGCGAAGACTGCATGCTGAAGATCTCCACAACGGGTGACATCACCATCGTCACGCCGCCCTCTGGGTCAGCAATGCGAATCGTCGAGCAGCATCCCGTCAAAGGGCGTATCGCCTACGATCCGGGACACTGATCCATGCAGGATCTTCTGCCGCTGGTCGCCGGTGCCCTGGGCGTCGGCGGCCTCTCCAGCATCGTTACGGCGATCGTCGCGCGCAAACCGTCGGCGATCGAGGCCGGAACGGCAGCGCTGGTAAAGATCATCGAGCAGCTGCGGGTGCAACTGCAAGACACGATCGAGCTGCTCGACGCGGAGCGCGCGGCGCGCGGCGACGACGCGGCGGCCGCCTTGGCGGAGCGGGAGAACATTCGCCAGGTCCTGCAGCGGATGGAGAGCCTCATTCGCGAGGCCAGCGACCTGCTTCGCGCTGCGACCGAAGGGCCGGTGACCGACGAATGGCGCCAGCGGGTCGATATCTGGGTCGCCCAGCAGGAGCACGCCCACGAGCTGAAGGACTGGCCGCTAATGGCAGCCGCCAGGTTTCACGACATCGGGAGATAGATGATGACGAGGATACTCAATCTGGGACCGGTCCCGGGGCCGCAGGCATTCGACGCGTCCTGCTCGCATACGCTGGGAGTGGAGGGCGCCTATAGCGACCATCCCTCCGATCGCGGCGGCAGGACGATGCTGGGCATCACCGAGCGCGTTGCGCGGCGGTGGGGCTATTCGGGGGCAATGCGGGATCTCCCGCTGGCGACAGCGGTGGCGATCTATCGCTCGCTCTACTGGGACAGCCTCGAGCTCGACCGTATCGCCGAGGACTTTTCCGGAGCGATCGCCGCCGAACTATTCGACACCGGCGTCAACATGGGCCCGGGCAAGGCGGCGGAGTTCCTGCAGCAGGCGCTGAATGCGCTCAACCGGCAAGAGCGGGACTGGGCGGACATCGCCGTCGACGGCGACCTGGGGCCGGCGACGCTGCGCGCCCTGGGGGCGCTGAAGCGTAAGCGCGGCGAGCGTGGACGCGCCGTCCTTATGAAGATGCTCGAGTGCCTGCAGGGTGCCCGCTATGTCCGTATCGCCGAGGGGCGGCCTCAGAATGAGGACTTCGTCTTTGGGTGGTTCGAAAACCGCATCGGCGCGCTGGGATGAGCTGGCACAGCATCTGGCCGCCGCGGGATCTGCGCGCCTTCATCGCTTTGGCCGGCTCGCTCATCGGCGGTGCTGGCCTCATCTTCTTTTCCGGGATGCTGGTCTGGGCGTTGTGGAAAGGCGAGTGGCCGGTTGCGACGGCAGCGCAGCGGATCGACTATCTCGGCCGAGCCCTGCTGGGGGCGCTTGCAGCCGCGGCAATTGTTCTCTTCGCGCTCGGCTTCGCCATCAACCGGCGCAAGGTGAAGGTCTCGCGCAGCGGAATCGAGATCGAGGGCGGGCCGCCCGCCGCCGGCGCGGTCGAACAGGCGGGCGCAGCAATCAAGGACATGGCGGGAGAAGGTTAATGGCAACGCTTGCCGCCCTGCTTGTGCGCTGTGGCATCCCCGCGCGCTTTTCAATGACCGCTAGCCTGGTCCTCATCTTGCTCGCCGTGGTCGGCGCTGGCTTCGCCGTCAGCTGGTGGCTGCACCGCGACGAGGCCGCGCAGGCCGGCGTCGACAAAGGACAGGCCGAGGCAAGCGTCCGCGCCGGCCAGGCCGGGCTTACCGAGGTGCGAAAAAATGCGGCTGACGATGCCGAGACCGAAGCGATCGTGGGAGAGGGACAGAATGCGATACGAACTGCGACCAGCCCTGGCGCTGCTGTCGATGCCGGCCTTGCTGCTTGGTGCCGGCTGCGCGACAATCACGCCGACCCTCGATGTGCCCGACTGCGCGGGCCTGACGGCGGCGAGCGGTCTCCTCGAGCGGACTGAAGCGGAGCCTTATCCGGACTTCGGAACGCCGCCGCTCCCCGACGAACCGGCGGAGCTGCGCCTTGCCTGGTATGAGACAGCCTTCCGCACGGCACTGGCCGCCTTTCTGGGTTCGGCGGGGCGCTTGCAACAAGCGAATGACGACAAGGCCGCGGCCGCGGCGGTCGACCAGGGGTGCGAGGTGATGCACCGCGAGGCGGCCGAACGGGACAGCGGCTTCCGTCTATTCTGAGTCCGCGTAGCCGCTGATCCGGAAGATCTCGAGTACGCGGTGCCAGTCGTATGCGGGTGAGAAGCGAGATCTAGTAGTTGACAACTATCGGAGTCATTCCGGAGTAAGGCTAGAAGCCGAGAAGGGATGAACCGATGGAAGTATTGGCTGAGATTCTTGATTTGGCATGGAGGTCGCCAGACTCGGTGTCTGCTCAAACGGGCCTTGGCGTGTTCTTAGTGGCGGCGTTAGCGCTTATCGTAAGTGTCGTTGGGACCGGATTTCTCTTTTGGACGGTTCGTCAGACTGGGCGCGTTCTCGAAGCGCAAGAACGTGCGAACGGTGCCGCTCTCCTTGCCATTCGTAGAGGAGATGAGCGCGAGGCTGGGAGCTTGTATCCCGAAGCTAACCTTGTCCGATCTGCCACTCCGAATGGAGACGGAATTTGTTTCAAACTTGCAGTTCGGAATATGGGCGATCGAGAATGTCTCGATATGATCGCAGATGTTAGAACGAAATTTTGGGGGTGTCGGCATGATGTTCCGGTCCCATCTATTTCCCAGGAAGATCCCTTAGACGGCCAACCATTTTATGATCGCTTCCCTATCCTGTTTCCGGGATCGGACAGATGGGAGAGGGTGTTAGGGAATAGCGGTCCGTCGAGGCTGTTTGGTGATTTGTCGTCCAATACTGTGCCGTCAGCAATAATTGTGCGACTAACATATTGGGATACCTTGAATCGGCAGAAACTTCTCCAGCTTGGAGGGTTGGCCTTGTGGCGTCATCCCAACCCGACGCCTGTCGAATGGCGGCATTTCGTATCCTTAGTCAGGACGGAGAAGGAAGAGGAATTTACTGAAAGCATTCAGGATGGGTGGAACATGCTGGAGAGGGAGCTTCCCCACTGGCTCACCAAGGTGAGATAACTGATCACCGCCTTGGCACGATCTGCCTCCGTCTATTCTGAGTCCGCGTAGCCGCTGATCCGGAAGATCTCGAGTACGCGGCGCCAATGCTCGGCCGCACCCGGGAAGGGATCGTCGGCTTCATAGCCTTCGATCGCGCGTCTGGCCGCCGCCACAGCTTCCTCGGCACCGTATCTCTCGAAGAGGGCTGCCGCCGTGTCGAGCGCGCGGGTTTGAGCGTCAGTTTCCTCGACCATGGCGTGTAGCGCCTATTGAAGTCGTAGCCGGTTTCCAGATTTGTGACCGCCAATCTGGGGGTATCGCTGGGGGTATCGCTTACGCCGGGCGCGCTAGTTGCGCGCGGAATTCCGCCATCCTTTCCGCCCGGCGACGCGGAGGGTTTATCCGCGATCCGTTGCGTTACACCAATGGTGGAAAGCCAAGGTTCTCTCCACTGTGTTTCTTTGCATAGTCAATCAACTCGTTGGCGATGTTGGAGCACGAATCGATGTAACATGATCGCGCTTCGGCAGCCGAAAGGCTCACTATCTCCTCGGGCTCGAGAATCCGAATGCGATCGATAATGGCTTTGTGACCGAACGTAAGATGATGAACGCTATGAGCGAAAGCGTTGCGAATATCCTTGATCGCTTTCAGATAACGCTCCGTCTTCGGTCCCAAGATTACCAACCCTCGACCCAAGTGGATTTTCGCAGCAAAGGTCGAAAAAGGCGCCCCCTCCTTGATAAACCAGCTCTCCGTGAGTTGCGGGCCTGGGTCCGCGAGCCGCGTTCTTATTGCTTCCCGGAGAATTAGCTCAACGTGCGCACCAGCCCATATCGCGGCCGAGCGATCCGTTTCGTGTTCTAGGCGCTCCCACATCAGCTCCTGCTCCTCTGGAGGCGGCACCGCACGCGATAGGTCGAGCAGATCGCTGACGACTTGCTTCTTTCTTCTGCTCATAAGTCTCTCCCGGGGAGCAGCCTATGCTCACTCTCGCCGCGGCGAAAGCCGCGCAGCCGATGGCGCGCGCCTATAAGCTTTCGGACGCCGGCGGACTGTTCCTGTTCATCGCACCCTCCGGCCTCAAATCCTGGCGTCTGAAATTCCGGTGGCGGCGCCGCGAGCAGCTGCTGACCCTGGGCCGCTTTCCGGACCTCTCGCTGAACCAGGCGCGGGCGAAGGCCGCGGCTGCAAAGGCCGAGCTCGAGGAGGGGCGCGATCCGCGTGGGACCTCGACAGGGCTCTCGTTCGAAAGCGTCGCGCGTCGCTGGTTCGAGAAACAGCGGCCGCGCTGGTCGATCGTTCACGCCGGGGACGTGTTGTCGTCGCTCGAGCGCGACGTCTTTCCGCAGATCGGCGACCGGACCATCGGCGCAATCGGCGCCGGTGAACTGCTTGAGCTGCTGTCGGCGCTCGAGAATCGAGGCAGCATTGCATCGGCGGCGCGGCTCCGTCAGCGCCTGTCGGCCATCTTCCGCTTTGCCAGGTCCCAGGAGCTCGTCGAAGGCGACCCCGCGGCCGAGCTCGGGCAGGCAATGCAGGCGGCGCCGCTGGTGCGACCGATGCCGGCGGTGGAAACGCCGGAAGAGGCGAGGGAAGCTCTTGCCGCGCTCCGGTCTGCGCCGGGGGCCCTGCCGGTTCGCTTGGCCGCGGAGTTCCTCGCCCTGACAGCGGTCCGCTGCGCGGCCGTCCGCGGTGCCGACTGGGCCGAATTCGAGGGGCTCGAAACGGAGGCGCCCATCTGGCGGGTGCCGGCTGCGCGCATGAAGCTGAGCCGTGCGAAAAAGGAATCGCACCGGTTTGATCACCTCGTACCGTTGTCGCCGGCAGCGATCCGCGTGCTCGAGGCGGCGAGAGAGGCTGGCGGCGGCCGGTCTTTTCCGGCGAGCGGTCCAGTTTTCTGCGGTCGCGGGGGCGGCCCGATCGGCGGGGCGGCACTTCGCCAGCTGCACGTTCGGGCCGGTCTGGGCGGACGCCACGTACCCCATGGCTGGCGGGCGAGCTTCTCGACGATCATGAATGAGCGCCGGCCGCGCGACCGGGCAGCGATCGACCTTACCCTGGCGCACGCGCCGAAGGACAAGGTCGAGGCGGCCTATAACCGCTCTGCCCAGCTCGAGCTGCGCCGCGATCTTCTCGATGAGTGGGGGGCGATCATTTCGCCGAGCGCCGCGCGGTAATCCAGCGCGGCGGCGGTTCGGGCGCCGGCGGGGGGTCCGGCGGTCCAGGTTCGAAGTCGAGCGGGCGGGGGCCCATGATCCAGTCGTCGGGGAGGTCCTGGAGGACGGGAACCAGCCTGTTCTCCGGCCTGGGCGCCGCGACGTAGAAGCCGCGGCCACCGCACTTCGCGATCCTGCACAGGGGCCGCTTGTTCAGGAGCAGGAACTGGCGGCCGCGGACGTGGACCATCAGCTCGAGCGAGACGCGAAAGATATGCCCGCAACGCGGACAGTAAAGCAGAACTATCCCGCCCTCGTCGATCGCTGTGCCCGCATAATGGGCCCAGCCGGGCAGCAGGCGGTTGGGAAACTTCCGTGCCATCAGGACGTCGACTCGATCATTCGGACCCTGATAGAACGAAACAGGAACAATCGCGAGAAACGAGCGATCAGCTCGGCGCCTGTGTGACGCCTGTAGGATCGGCACGAGATTTGCGCCCGGTGCCGGTTCGCCGAGCACCAGCGCCGCCGACAGGCGGCGCGCTTTATGGTTCCGCCAGGCCGAGTGGCAGGCGGTTCATGGCGGCATCGAGGCCCGGGGTGAGGGGATCAGACCGCTACGCGCGAAGCGCGCCCTTATTTCTCTCCGGGGGCGGGATTCTGACCACCCGGTGAACTCGCGCTCGTGAAGTGACGGGCCATGTCGGCGAGCGCCTCTCCCATTGAGCCGTCCGGGCCTACGACGGCGGTAAACTCCGCTGCGTCGAGGCCGGCTTCCATCGCGGCGAGTTCGTCCGCACCCGTTTCGCGGCGGACCAATTCGTCGTCCGGTGCCGGCGCGTCTTCCTCGCGCTTGTCCAGGTAACGGCTCATCGCCGCCGGCCGGGGCAGGCGATAGGCGTTCGTGGCCTGCCGCACCTGCGGCCCGGCCCCTTCGTTCCCGGTCGGTTCGGTTCGCCGCCGCCATTCCAGGAACCCATGCTCCTTCAGGCGCCGCATGGCGCGCACGACCGCGGCGCGGGCCCGGCGGGTGCGTGCGCAGATCGTGTCGATAGACGGGTCCAGACGCCCGGAGCGATAGTCGATCATGCCGTAGAGAAGGCGCAGGACCTCCAGCGCGACGTGTCCGAGAGGCCCGTTGCGTTTGCCGACGGCCTTTCGTTTGCGATCGAACCGTTCGGCGGCATCGAGGCGGATCCTCATCGTCCGACGCCAGGCTCCCCGGTTGGGAGCGGCGGGTTGCCACCAGCGCGAGAGGCGCGGATCGTCGACGTCGTAGCTGTTGCGCCTGACGGGCTGGAAGGTCCGCCGCGCCTTCGGCATCGCGGTGCCTGTAAGCAGGCTGCCGATCGACCGCGCGGTCATGGGCGGCCTCCCTTCGCGCTCAGCCCTGAGGCGGAAGCAGAGACCCGGGCTCTGGAAACCCCTCCAGCAAGCGGTCGGCCCATAGCTGACCGAGAGCGCGCCGGCGCGGCCGGTAGCTTGCCCGATTGTAGGCTACCTCCACCGTGTCGGGAAAATGCGCGAGCATCAGGTCGAGGATGCGGCGGTCGTGTTCGTCGCCCTCTTCGGCGGCCCATTCGTTCATGATGGTCGAGAAGCTGGCGCGCCACCCATGCGGCACATGCTTTCCCTGCAGGCCCGCCGCCCGGTAAAGATCGCTGAGGGCATTTTCGTTGATCGGCCCGCCGGAGCCGAGTTCGCCCGGAAACAGCCAAGTCGCTTTCGCTCTCGGCCCTCGGCGCGAGAGCGCAGTCGTCACGACCGCGGCGGCCTGCCGTGACAAGGGCACGACGAAATCGAAGCGCGCGTCGCCCTTCTCCTCCAGCTTCAGCTTCATCTTCGCCGCCGGGATTCGCCACAGAGGCTCGGTACCGCTCAGTTCCTCGAACTCCCCCACTTCGGCCAAGCGGGCCACGCCCGGACGAACTGCGGTCAGTGCCGTCAGACGCGAACAGAGGAGGGTGGGCCACCATGCTTCCGGCACCGACTCGATGGCCTCCAGCGTCGCCCGTGCCTTCGGCAGAGTCAGCGCCGCCGGTCGGCGCCGGCGTGTCGGTTGGGGAAGCGCGCCGCGGATGGAGGCTGCCGGGTTCTGCTGCGCGCGCCCGGTCGCGATCGCGAAGGCGAATATGCTGTCGGTCAGCTGCAGGACGCGCTGCGCCATCGACGGAGCGCCGCGGGCCTGCAGGCGCCGCATCAGCGCGAGGACGTCCATCGGCGTGATCGCTTCCACCGGTTGCTTGCCGAAGGCGCGCACTGCATTCGCCGTTCGTCCTCGCATCTGCTTGGCAAAGCGCGGCGTCCAGCTGCGCGACTTCTCGCCCAGCCATTCCTCCGCGATCGCTCCGAAGCTGTTCACCGCGGCTTCTGCCGACCGAGCCTTGGCGCGTGCCTTCTCGGCTGCCGGATCCCGGCCCTCGCTGAGCGCCAGCCGGGCAGCGGCGGCCTTGCCGCGTGCGTCCTTCAAAGACAGCGTGGGATAGCGACCCAGCACCAGCTTCTTCTCGCGCTCCGCAAAGCGGTATTTCAGCCGCCAGGATTTGAGGCCGGTCGCGGTGACGTAGAGGAACAGGCCGTTCGCATCGTACAGCTTCAGCGGCCGGTCGTCGGTTTTGGCCGCACGGCAGGCCGCTTCGGTCAGTGCCACCGGCGGGGGCCTTTTCCGGGGCCCCAATCGGGGCCCCCAAAGCGTGCGCGCTGCCATGCGACAAGAAGCGAAGCCATGCTTGTCGCTCAATAGGAAAGCCCGCGATTCCGCAAGCTTCGCGCGACAACATGCGACTTAATGAGATGGTGTAATGGATGCCCCGCGTGGATTCGAACCACGATTGACGGAGTCAGAGTCCGTAGTCTTACCATTAGACGACGGGGCATCGGACGGGCCCCCGGGCCCGTCGAAGGGCGGCTGATATAGGCCCCTCCCTCCTCCTGTCAACGGGGGTTCGCTTGCCCATTCGCCCCGAAGGCTGCTAGTCCTCGATACAGGTTACCGCAGTTGCCGGATTTGGCTTCGGCGACGCGGCACAGAGACGACAGGCATATACGATGGCGACCCACGCCTCGCCGCAAGGTGCCCGCAGAGGCCCGGCGAAACATATTCCAAAGGCGCGCCGTGTTTACGGCGCAATCGACCTCGGCACCAACAATTGCCGGCTGCTGATCGCGCGTCCCACGCGCGGCGGCTTTTACGTCATCGACGCCTTCTCCCGCATCGTTCGCCTTGGCGAAGGGCTGCTAGAAACGGGGCGGATTGCCGAGAAGAGCATCGTCAAGGCCGTCGATGCACTGCAGGTCTGTTCGGAGAAACTGCAGCGCCGCGATGTCTGGGTAACGCGAAACGTCGCGACCGAGGCCTGCCGCCGCGCGAAGAACGGCCCCGAATTCATCGAGCGGGTCTACGAGAAGACCGGCATCGCTCTCGATGTGATTACGCCGGCGGAAGAGGCCCAGCTCGCCGTCTTGGGCTGCCAGGCTCTGTTCAAGGACGGCTACAGCCACGCGCTCGTGTTCGACATCGGCGGCGGATCGACGGAAATCAGCCTCGTCGAATGCAAGCGCCGCCGCGCGGTGCGCCAGCTCGGCTGGTGGAGCGTCCCCTGGGGCGTCGTCTCGCTGACCGAGGCGGAGCCGCAGGTGCCGCCCGACATCGACGGCCGCCGGGAGCTTTTCGAGCGTATGCGCGGCCGCGTCATGAGCAACCTCGACCGAGCGCGGCCGATCCTCTCGCCGCCGAACGGACTGGCCAATCTCCAGCTTCTCGGGACATCGGGCACGATCACCACGCTCACCAGCCTGCATCTCGGCCTGCCGAGCTATGACCGCAGCAAGGTGGACGGCGCCTGGGTCGACACCATGGCCATGCGCACCATTTCGCAAAGCCTGTCCGCGATGAGCGAGGAAGAGCGCGCCGATCAGCCTTGTATCGGGCGGGAGCGGGCGACCATGATCGTGGCCGGGTGCGCGATCCTCGACGCAATTCTTTCGAGTTTCCCGGTCGAACGGCTCTGCGTGGCCGACCGCGGCATTCGCGAAGGGATCCTGCGCACCCTCATGCAGCGGGACGGGCACTGGTGAGCAAGACCTCTAGTTCCGGCGGGCGCCGGGGGCAGCCCGGCAAGGTGCGCGTGAAAACCGCGCGCGGCCGGTCGAACGCCTCCACGCGCTGGCTGCAGCGCCAGTTGAACGACCCCTATGTGCGCGAGGCGAAGGCGCAGGGCTATCGCAGCCGCGCTGCCTTCAAGCTCAAGGAGCTCGACGAAAAATTCGGTCTGCTTAGGGGCGCGAAGCGCGTCGTCGACCTCGGCGCCGCACCCGGCGGCTGGGTACAGGTAGTGCGCGAGACGATCCCGCAGGCCCGGGTCGTGGGCATCGACCTGTTGGAAATGGATCCGGTCGAAGGGGCTGAAATCCTGCAGATGGACTTCCTCGCGGACGAGGCGCCCGATGCCCTGGCAGGGGCTCTCGGCGGTCCTGCGGACCTGGTCCTGTCCGACATGGCGGCCAACACGATCGGGCACAAGCAGACCGACCATCTGCGCACCATGGCGCTTGTCGAGACAGCTCTCGATTTCGCGGTGCAGCATCTCGCAGATGGCGGCGCCTTCGTCGCCAAGGTGCTCGCCGGGGGTGCCGACAATCAGCTGGTCGGCGAGCTGAAGCGCCGCTTCAAGACGGTGAAGCATGTGAAGCCGCCTGCCAGCCGCAAGGGATCGTCCGAATGGTATGTCGTCGCGCAGGGGTTCAAGGGCGCCGGATAGACGCGTGAACGGCGCAGATGCCGGGATTTGAGCCTGCGGAAAAAGGATGGCAAGAACCCCGGCGATCAACGGTTCAATCGAATGAGGATGGACGGGCAAATGCGTAAACTAGTGCCGATAGTGGCGGTCCTTGCGGCCGCCTGTTCGCCGGAGGCCGGCTCCGATGAAGCCGATGCGACCGTGGACGTGCCACAGCTGTCGGAAGCGCGGCTGAAGGAAATGACTCAGACCCTGTCTTCGGACGAGTTCGAGGGCCGTGCGCCGATGACCCCCGGCGAAACCAAAACGATCGAATATCTCGCGCAGCAGATGGAGGCCGCCGGCCTGCAGCCCGGCAATGACGGCAGCTGGTTCCAGGAAGTGCCGCTCGTCGAAATGTCGGTCGACGAGGACAGCGCCGACATCGAACTCAGCGGCGAGGGCCTCGAAGAGACCACTCTCGCTTATGGCGACGACCAGGTGATCTGGACCAAGCGCATTCAGCCGAACGTGGGGGTACAGAATTCGGAACTGGTCTTCGTCGGTTACGGCATCGTCGCGCCGGAGCGTGGCTGGAACGACTATGAGGGCATCGACATGGCCGGCAAGACGGCCGTCATCCTCGTCAACGATCCCGACTGGGAAACCGAGGAACTCGAAGGCGATTTCAATGGTCGGGCGATGACCTATTACGGCCGCTGGACCTACAAATATGAGGAAGCTGCCCGTCAGGGCGCGGCGGCCGCGCTGATCATTCACGATACCGAGCCTGCTGCCTATGGCTGGGCCACGGTCGAATCGAGCTGGAGCGGTCCGCAGATCGACATGGACCGCGAGGACGGCGGCAGCGAGCGCGTCGCCATCGAGGGCTGGCTCCAGAAGGATGCCGCGGAGATGATCCTCGGTGCGTCGGACCAGTCGCTCGACGAACTCACGGAGCGCGCGCAGTCCGGGGAACTGACCCCGATGCCACTTGGCGTCAGCATGACCGCTAGCCTTGAGAACGACATCCGTCGCGGCATGTCGAACAATGTGATCGGCATTCTTCCCGGCTCCGAACGCCCGGACGAATATGTGCTTTATACGGCGCACTGGGACCATCTCGGTCGCTGCGCGCCCGGCGAGGAAGACGAGATCTGCAACGGTGCGTTCGACAATGCCACGGGTACGGCCGGCCTTGTCGAACTGGGCCGTGCCCATGCCGAGGCCGGACCTGCCGACCGCTCGCTGATCTTCCTTGCGGTTACGGCCGAGGAGTCCGGCCTTCTGGGGTCGGCTTATTATGCCGAGAACCCGGTCTATCCGCTCTCGCAGACCGTGGGCGGCCTCAACATGGACGGACTGAATGTCTATGGCCAGACGCGCGACGTGGTGGTCATCGGTGCCGGGAAGTCCGAGCTTGAGGGCTATCTGGAAGAGGCCGTTCTGGCGCAGGACCGCCGGATCGACGTCGAAAGCAGCCCGGAAAAGGGCTACTACTACCGGTCCGACCATTTCAGCCTGGCGAAGAAGGGCGTTCCGATGCTCTATGCCGAGGGCGGCGTCGATCTGGTCGAAGGCGGTTCTGAGCGAGGGCAGCAGCTTGCCGACGACTATACCGAAAACCGCTATCACCTTGCCGGCGACGAATATGATGCCGACTGGAACTGGGACGGCGCGGTCGAGGATCTTCAGCTCAATTTCCGGATCGGGCGCGAGCTCGCGAACAGCGAAGAGTGGCCGAACTGGAACGAAGGCGACGAGTTCCGCGCCGTTCGCGAGGAAAGCAGGCAGGCGGCCGGGTCGCAGTGACCCCGCCGCCGCCGGAATGGGCTCCGGTCGAGCGCATCTACACGGCCTGGCCGTGGCGGCGGCGCGAATGGCTGCAGGCGCTTGACCGGGCGCGGACGGAGACCGCTGGGCTGGTCCGCGCGATCGCCGGGAGCGGAACGCCCGTTACGCTCCTGACCAGATCCCCCGATGCGGAGGCGGAGGCCCGTTCCCTAGTCGGTGATAGCGAGGGCGTCGACTATCGGCGCGCCCGCTACGGCGACATCTGGCTTCGGGATACGGGACCGGTGTTTCTCGGCAAGGCCGACGCCGCCTCGTTTCGTTTCAACGGTTGGGGCGGCAAGTTTCTCATGCCGGGCGACGAGCGCGTCGCGCGTCAAGTCGCGCGCTGGGAAAGTGCCGAACTTCGCGAATGGGATGCTGTGCTCGAGGGCGGCGCCATCGACCATGACGGCACCGGTACCGTTATCACCACCGAGGAGTGCCTCCTCAATGCCAACCGGAACCCAGGCCTGTCTCGCGCCGAAATCGAACATCTCCTTCGCGAGGCGCTCGGGTTCGAGCGGGTCGTATGGCTGGGCAGCGGGCTGAGGTTCGACCACACAGACGGCCATGTCGACAATCTGGCGCGCTTCGTTGCGCCCGGCCGGGTAGCGCTGCCCGAGGCGTCGTCAACGGACGATCCGAACCACGACATTTTCGAGAACGCCGCGAACAGGCTGGAAGATGCCGGGATCGAGACGGTTCGCATCCCCTCCGTCGGCAGGTTCATCGACGAAAACGGCACGCAGGCTCCGGCGAGCTACATGAACTTCCTGCTGACCGACAAAGCGGTGCTCGTGCCTCTTTATGGAGTCGGGACGGACGAGGCGGCCCTGGAACGCTATGCCGCACTGTTTCCGGCACGCGAGGCGATCGGTCTTCCGGCGAAGGCGATTCTGTCCGGGGGCGGCGCCTTTCACTGCATGACCTGTCACGTCCCGGCGTGACGCGAGGTCCCGGCGTTCCTATTTAGGGCGGATGCGAAACATCACTGCCGCCGCCCTGCAGCTCTCGTTCACGGACGACGAGAAAGACGACATTGCCGCAACTGCCGAGATGGCGGTTAGCGCGGCCCGGGACGGAGCCGACATCGTCCTGCCGCCCGAGCTTTATCAAGGGCATTATTTCTGCCGCTACGAACGCGAGGAACTGTTCGAGCGGGCTCGGCCGACGTCCGAACATCCTGCCATTTCCGAGATGCAGAAGGTGGCAAAGGCGGAAGGCATTTACCTGCCGGCCAGCTTCTTCGAGCGGGATGGCCCGCACCACTATAATTCGCTCGCGATGATCGACCCGGACGGAGAGATCATGGGCGTCTATCGCAAGTCGCATATCCCCGACGGACCGGGTTATGAGGAGAAATTCTACTTCCGTCCCGGCAATACGGGTTTCATGACCTGGCAGACGCGTTTCGGCACGGTCGGCGTCGGCATCTGCTGGGATCAGTGGTTTCCGGAGGCTGCCCGCGCGATGGTGCTGCAGGGGGCGGAGCTACTGCTTTATCCCACGGCCATCGGGTCGGAACCGGAGGAGCCCGATCTCGACACGGCTACCATGTGGAAGCGCGCGATGGTCGGGCACGCAGTCTCGAACACCTGCCCGGTCGTTGCCGCGAACCGCACCGGGACTGAGGATGGCCAGACCTTCTACGGATCCAGTTTCGCCGTCGATGAATATGGCGAGACGAAGTCCGAGCTCGGGCGTGACGAGACCGGCTACCTACTCGCCGCCTTCGATCTCGACCTCGCCCGTGCTCACCGGGCCAGCTTCGGATTCTTCCGCGACCGGCGACCCGATCTCTACGCCCGCCTCGGCGAAGACGTCTGACCCGAGATACCAGCCGACCAGCCGTTCTCCCTCGGGAAGGTCTATGACCAGCTGGTCGCCGACGATGGACCAGCTTTCCGCCTCGTAGAGAGAGGTGAGCGCAGTTCGTCCGAAGGCTTCGCTGGCGGGTAGGTTGCAGGCGATTTCGGTGACGAACAGGTCCCGGTCGGCTTCGCCACCGCTATCCTCGTCGCCGTCGTCGCCCTTCTCCTCCTCGGCTCCATCCATTCGCTCGAAGCCGTCCTGGGTCCATCGAAGGTCCTGGAATCCGGCATCGTTGCACGCGATCGTTCCTCCCACGCGGCCGCTCTGCCCGAATGTGAGCGTGTTGACCGTGATGGTCTCGCTGCTCTCGAGGTCGGGATGGAGCTGGTTGCCGATGCGCAGGATCAGCCAGCTTGTGCCGGCAAGGCCGATCGGCGCGTGAAAGGGTCCGGCGCAGGCGTCGTGCGCCCGTCCGCCCAGCGCCAGCGTGGCAAGTGTCGGCAGCCGGTCCTCGAGCCTGGGCGCTGGGCAATTACCCTGTGTGACTCGCAGCGTTCCGCCGACACCGCGCAGGTTCAGTTCGCGTACGCCCGAGGTCGGCGTCGCCGTATAGGTCGATCCGATCCAGCCGGCCCCGTCGGGGTTCTGGAAGAAGAAGCGGTTCTCGGTCAAGACTCCCTGCCAAGGCCGCTCTTCGGTAGCGGGCACCGATGCCACGAACAGGTCGTCGTCATGATGCTCCAGGATCGGAGACGGCGTTGAGCGGTTGATCGCGGTGGCGGCGTCGCGCACTGCATTGGCGGCCGCCGTCATGGTCGACTGTTCAGTGGCGGCTTCCCGCTCGGCGTCGGCGCTCGGCTCGTTCGTCTCGCCGCCGCAGGCCGCGGCCAGCAGGACGGCGCAGGCGGTCAGGCCGAGGCGCCCTCCTTGTTCCAGTAGCGATCCTTCAGCAGCCGCTTGTACAGCTTGCCCGTGTCGTGACGGGGGAGGGCCTTTTCGAAATCGACGCTGCGCGGGCATTTGACGTGGCTAAGCCTTTCACGTGCAAAGGCGATCAGGTCCGCCTCCAGTTCCGGTCCAGCATCGGCCCAATCGCGCGGTTCGACAACCGCCTTCACTTCCTCGCCCATTTCCTCATGCGGCACACCGATGACGGCGACATCCTGCACCTTCGGGTGCATGACGAGCACGTCCTCGGCTTCCTGCGGGTAGACGTTCACGCCGCCGGTAATGATCATGTAGGCCGCGCGGTCGGTGAGGAAGAGATAGCCGTCCTCGTCCACATAGCCGATGTCGCCGAAGGTGGCGCCGTGCTCCGGGTGCTGGACCGAGGCGCTTTTCTCCGGATCGCCATGATACTCGATTTCGCCCGCCTCGGCAAAGAAGACGCGTCCCTCACGGCCCTGCGGCAGCAGATTGCCGTCTTCGTCGATGATGCGGATCTCGCCGAGGAGCGCCTTCCCGACGGATCCCTGTTTCTCCATCCATTCCTGCGGATTGATCGCAGTGAATCCCGTTCCTTCGGTTGCCGAATAATATTCGTAGATCACCGGCCCCCACCACTCCATCATCCGGCGCTTCACTTCGATGGGGCAGGGTGCGGCAGCATGGATCGCCACCTTGAGTGAGGAGACGTCATATTTCGACCGGACGTCTTCCGGCAGCTTCAGCATGCGCACGAACATGGTCGGGACCAGCTGCGAATGGGTGATCCGATGCTCCTCGACCAGCGCCAGGAAGCGCTCCGGGTCGAACTTCTTCATGATGACGACCGTGCCCCCGAACCGGTGGACGGCCATGCAATAGCGCAGCGGCGCGGCATGGTAGAGCGGCGCCGGCGAAAGATATTTCATGTCCGGGCCGAAGTTGAACAGCATCTGCGTCAGGCCGATCAGCGGGTTCATCTCGTCGATCGGACCGTCGGGAAGCGGCCCCGTAATTCCCTTCGGCCGCCCCGTCGTGCCGGAAGAATAGAGCATGTCGCGGCCCTGGCTTTCGTCCTCGATGCGCGAGGCGGGCTGTTCGGCCAAGCGCGGCGCCAGCGGCTCGTAGCCGTCGATATCGCCGCCCAGCGAGAAGCCGCCCTTCGGCGCCTTCAGCTTGGCCGCCACCTCCGCGAGGGAGACGTCCGCGATGACGAGGTCGGCCCCGGAATTGTCGACGATATATTGCGCTTCGTCGACGGAAAGCTTCGTCGACATGGCGACGAAGATCAGCCCCGCGCGCTGCGCGCCCCAGCATAGCGGCAGATAGTCCAGGCAGTTCTGCAGGAAAATGACGATGGTATCGCCGCGTTTGAGGCCTTGCGACCGGTAGAACTGCGCGGCGCGGTTGGAGGCCGCCTCCAGTTCGGCGTAGCTCATCTCGCCTGACCCGTCCGCCATGATGATGGCGGGTTTGTCCGGCGTTGCGGCGGCATGGTGAAATGGATGCACGGGCGGACCTCCCAAATATTCTCGAGCCAGACGATCTGCTCTGTTGTCGCCGACGCTATGGCGGCAGCCAAGTGCGCTCAACCGGCGGAAAAGGAGGGGTTTGCCACTTTCGGACCGATAGGGGTTCAGGCCGCCAGCAGCTTCGCCGCGTCGCGCGCGAAATAGGTCAGCACGCCGTTGCATCCGGCCCGCTTGAAGGCGGTGAGGACTTCCAGGATCGCCCGGTCGCGGTCCAGCAGGCCCTGGTCCATCGCCGCCCGCATCATCGCATATTCGCCCGACACCTGGTAGGCGAAGACCGGCGCGTTGAAACGGTCCTTCACCCGCGCGACGATGTCCAGATATGCGAGGCCGGGCTTCACCATCACGCTGTCGGCGCCTTCTTCTAGGTCCAGCATGACCTCGCGCATCGCCTCGTCGCGGTTCGCCGGGTCCATCTGATAGGTCTTCTTGTCGCCCTTCAGCAGGCCGCCCGAGCCCACCGCATCGCGGAACGGGCCATAGAAGGCCGAGGCATATTTCGCCGCATAGGACATGATCTGGACATCGCCGAAGCCTTCGGCTTCCAGCGCATGCCGAATGACGCCGATCCTGCCGTCCATCATGTCCGAGGGGGCGACGATGTCCGCGCCTGCCTTCGCCTGGTTGACGGCCTGCGCGGCGAGTACGCCCAGCGTTTCGTCGTTCAGGATACGCCCGTCCTCGGACAGCAGGCCGTCATGGCCATGGCTGGTATAGGGATCGAGCGCTACGTCGGTCAGCAGGCCGACGGGAATACCCGCATCCTTCACCGCGCGGCAGGCGCGGCACATCAGATTGTCGGGATTTGCCGATTCCTTCCCCGTCTCGTCGCGCGCCTCCTGCGGCGTGTTCGGAAACAGCGCGATGGCGGGAATGCCGAGGTCGGCGGCTTCGCGGGCGGCTTCCACCACCAGGTCGACCGACAGGCGTTCGACGCCCGGCATGGAGCCGACGGCTTCGCGTTCCGACGTGCCTTCCCGGACGAAGACGGGCCAGATCAGGTCTGAGGGGGTCAGGACGTTTTCGGCGTGCAGGCGGCGCGACCAGTCGTGCGCGCGCAACCGGCGGAGGCGAAGGGCGGGAAAGGAAGCGGTCATGGCTGGGACTTCCAACCTTCATGCGAAGTTGGCAAGTCCACTGCCCGTGTCAGCAGGTCCCATCCTTATTTTCGATTCGGGCATTGGCGGCTTGAGTGTGGCCGGTCCGATCATGCAGCGAGTTCCGGCCGCGCCCATCGTATACGCGGCGGACAATGCCGGTTTCCCCTATGGATCGAAGACCGAGATGCAGGTGGCGAGCCGCGTGTCCGCGCTGCTCGGTAAGCTCTCCGAACGGTTCGATCCGGCTCTCATCGTCATCGCCTGCAACACGGCCTCCACCATCGCGCTCGATCATGTGCGCGCCGTGCTCGACATCCCGATCGTAGGGACTGTGCCGGCCATCAAGCCTGCTGCGGAGCAGACCCGGACGGGGGTGATCGGGGTGCTCGGCACACCGGCCACCGTTCGCCAGCGCTATGTCGACGACCTCGAGCAGAAATTTGCGTCTGGAAAGACGGTCCTGCGTTGGGGAACGCCGGGCCTTGCCGAGGCGGCCGAGGCGGTGATGCGGGGGGAAGACGTTGCGGCGGAGGAATTCGCACGTCCGATGCGCGGACTTCTTGACCAGCCTGGCGGCGAGCGGATGGACAAGGTGGTCCTGGCATGTACGCATTTCCCGCTTGTCGAGGACCGGCTGGCCGCCGCTGCCGGACGGCCGCTGGACTTCCTGCATGGCGGGGAGGGCATCGCCCGGCGCACGGCCTCCTTGCTGGAAAATACCATCTGGGGCGGGGACCCGGATAGGCGCATCGTCTTCACCGAGGCCGCGAATGAGGTTGCCCGGCTTCGCGGCGCTCTCGAAAGCCGTGGTTTCGCCGCGCCCGAATTTCTGTAGGGACCCGGCACCATGGTTATGACGAACGACGAGGTGCGTGAACGCATCAACCGGCGCGCGACGCCGACGGCCCAGCTTCTGAACATGCAGGTGGTCGAGGTCGACCAGGATGCCGGCACCATCCGCATGAGCTTCGATATCGGCGAGGATCTGTCCAACCCGAACGGCACCGTGCAGGGCGGCATCATCGCGGCCATGCTCGACGACGCAGCCGCCTATGCGGCGATCGTCTTTTCGAAGCGCAAGATTTTCGTGCCCACGCTGGAAATGAAGGTCAGCTTCTTCTCCGGTGCGAAGGCAGGGCGCCTTTATGCCGAGGGGCGCTGCGTGAAGTTCGGCAAGACCATTGCCTATATGGAGGCAGACCTGGTCGATGAGGCGGGAAAGTTGCTGGCGCGCCTCAGCGCGACCGGCGCGCCTCGCGACCTTGCAAATCCGAAACTCGTTGAGCGTAAAGACGCGAAGGACAAAGCATGAGCGACGAAGTTCTTTTCGACCGGCGCGGACGTCTCGGTCTCATTACCCTTAACCGCCCGAAGGCGCTCAACGCGATCAACACCGCGATGTGCGCGGCAATACTTGAACAGCTTGAGGCATGGGAAACGGACGACGAGATCGGCGCAGTCGCCATCGTCGGGACGGGCGACCGTGCGTTCTGTGCAGGCGGCGACGTGGTCGGGCTGCACCGGGCCGGACAGGCGGGCAGCTCCGACTGGGAAGAGTTCTTCGCGACCGAGTATCGCATGAACCACAAGATCGGCACCTACGCGAAGCCTTATGTCGCGATTCTCGACGGCATCACCATGGGCGGCGGCGTCGGGCTATCCATCCATGCCCCCTACCGGGTGGCGACCGAGAACCTGCTCTTCGCCATGCCCGAAACCGGCATCGGGCTGATCCCCGACGTGGGCGGAACGCATGCCCTGCCGCGTCTCCCTGGCGAACTCGGCGCCTATCTTGGACTGACCGGCGCCCGGCTGAAGGCCGAGGACTGCCTCTATGCCGGTATCGCCACACATTATACGGCGTCGGGCAATGTCGACGGCCTGCTGCAGGCCCTCGAGGTTCCCGTCGACAGTGTCGCGGAGGTCGTCGAACAGTTCGAGGCCGCACCTGAGCAGCCGCCCACGGTCGAGGCTCACCGTGAGCAGATCGACAAGCATTTCGCCGCGTCTTCGGTCGAGGAGATCATGTCCTCGCTGTCGATGGGCAGCGAATGGGCTGAGGGGCAGCGCGACACGCTGATGCGCATGTCGCCCACGTCCATGAAGCTGACGCTGCGCGCGCTACGGGAAGGTGCGGACGACGATCTCGCCGGCTGTCTGAAGCGGGAGTATCGCGTGGTCGGCAATATCAAGAATGGGCACGACTTTTTCGAAGGAGTCCGCGCGCAGCTGATCGACAAGGACCGAAAGCCGCGCTGGGATCCATCCAACCTCCGCGACGTCGGTGATGACATGGTCGACGGCTACTTCCAAACACCGCCGCATGGAGACCTGAAGCTGTAAAAAGGCCAATTCGATCAGACTGATCGTATGCCGCAGCCTGGCGATTTCTCAGATCAGGAAAACTCGTTAGATCGATCAATAGCCCGCGTCTTATTGAGCTCCTCGTTCATTCAACGAGCGGAGCAGAAATTGATGAGGGACTTCGTAGTTGCGCTTTCGGCGACGTTGCTGGCGGGGTCGGCCATGGCGGCCGAGCCGGTCCTGCAGCGGCAGGATTCCGGGGCGCCGGTTTTTGACAATCAGAATTCCAAGGCGGCGGGCGACTTCGGCGGCGTCATGCTGGAAGACTTTCACCTGATCGAGAAGCTGGCCCGCTTCGATCGGGAGCGGATTCCGGAGCGTGTGGTGCATGCCCGCGGAACCGGCGCACATGGTGAGTTCGTCTCGAACGGGGAACTGGAGCGCTACACCCGCGCCGCAGTGTTCGACGAAGACGAGACCACGCCGGTCTTCGTGCGCTTTTCGTCCGTGATCCATTCCAAGGGGTCGCCCGAATGGCTGCGCGATCCGCGCGGCTTTGCGGTGAAATTCTACACCGACGAAGGCAATTGGGACCTGGTCGGCAACAACCTGCCGGTTTTCTTCATCCGCGATGCGATGAAATTTCCGGACATGGTGCACAGCCTGAAGCCGTCGCCCATCACCAACCAGCAGGAGCCCGAGCGCTTCTTCGACTTCTTCAGCCACGTGCCGGAGTCGACGAAGATGCTGACCTATCTCTACAGCGATCTCGGCACGCCGGCGTCGCTGCGGCAGATGGACGGCTCCAGCGTTCATTCGCTGAAGCTGGTCAACGACGCCGGCGAGGTCTTCTTCGTGAAGTTCCGCTGGGACAGTCTGCAGGGCGAACATAATCTCAGCGCCGCCGAGGCGCGCCAGCAGCCCTTCAGCTATCTGACGGCGGACCTGTATGACAATATCGCCGCGGGGAATTTTCCGCAGTGGGATCTCTACGCTCAGATCCTGACCCCGGATCGGGTCGACAGTTTCGATTATAATCCGTTCGACGCGACGAAGGAGTGGGAAGGCGTTCCCGAGTTCAAGGTCGGGACGATGACCCTGAACCGCGTGCCCGACAACTTCTTCGAATATACCGAGCAGGTTGCCTTCTCGCCGGGTGTCATGGTGCCGGGTATCGAGCCGTCTCCGGACCGTCTGCTGCAGGGCCGCCTGTTCAGCTATGCCGATACCCAGCGTTACCGGATCGGTGCCAACTACCAGTCCCTGCCCGTGAACCGGCCACTGGTCGAGGTGCGCAATGGCAGTCAGGACGGTGCCCTGTCGGCGTCCGGCCGCACGGGCGACGTGAACTACCAGCCGTCGCGGCGCGTGGACGACGCCGCTCACTATGTCGACGATGGCAGGGGCACCTATATCAGCGCCTACGAAGTGGGCACGACCGTGACCAAGGCGCCGATCCGCAAGACCCTGCCATTCGAGCAGGCCGGCAATCTCTACCGCTCCTACACGACCGAGGAACAGGATGCGCTGATCCGCAACCTCGCCGGCGATCTCGGCAAGGTGCAGAACGAAGAAACGAAGACCATCATGGTCGGACATTTCTACGCTGCCGACCCGGAATATGGCCGCCGCATTGCGGAGGCTGTCGGCGTCGATCTGGACGCCGCCCGCGACGTCGCAGCGATGCGCAAGCGGGAAGCCGACATGCTGCTTGCGTCGGCGCGCTGACGCAGCCGCATCCCCCCGGCCGGGGCCCGTCTCCTCCGTCCCGCAGTCCCTGCGGGTCCCGGCCACCCCCTCCTGTCATAGCAGAGGCCAGACCATGAAATACCAGACCTTAGTGGTCATACTATCATAATAGACTGATATACAATCACAAATCGGCATTTTTTGATCCCCATTTTCTCGGCTAGCAATCACCGGGTAATCACCATGCCAAATTAGGCAAGCACGCGCCCCCATGAACGGATTTCTGCGTTTGCGATCATGACACAGGTGCTGCCAACCGGAAGCAGGTGGCGAAACGCTTGCGATCAGCCGCGCTTATCCCTGCTTTTGTGAATAGGTGTTCCCACCGTGTCGCTACGATTCTGCTCATGTCTTCGGCGATTGCGTTCGCGTCATCATGGCTGAGGTCGAAGACCGCGGCACCGGCGAGAGCGTTCTCGATCGTTGCAGCGCGGCCTTCCGGCCCGACGCCGAGGACGAGCCGGCGCTCCAGTCCCAGCTGAGGCTTCGGCACTACATCGTAAAGCGGCGAAAGCCGCCATCCCTCACCATCGAACAGGAAGCCATGATTACGTAGGTGATCATCATCATTGGTGACGAGGATATTGAACAGCATGCGACGAAATAATTCGTGCAGATCCTGGCGTACTTCGGTTCCGAATTGCCGGATCGCTCCTGCGAGATCGGCATAGCTGAAGCTGCTGACCTCGCTCTCATGCGCCCCGAGCATTGTGAGCCCCGAAGCAAAGGGCCTGCGTTCCAGCCAGTTGCCGTGAGGAATCCGATCGAACCGCTCGATCAGATAGATGTCACGATCAAGGACACAGCGGAAGTCGAGTGGCGGCACATCGAGACCACATTCGCTGGCAAGCCGCATTGTCGCCAGTTCGACCCGGCATTCGGGGAAGCTGTCTCCCCGCTTCTGAAATTTCGCGATCCAGGGTTTGTCGCCGATTTTTGTAGCAGCCTTCGGCCGGGCGCCGCCCAGAGATGACCCGGCGGCTAGCAACGCCCTCAAGTTCTCGTCGAGTTCGTCGACATGCTGCGCTCGTTCGGCGGCTTCTGCTAACTCTGCGAGCGTGAACTCTTCGCCCGGAGCAGGGCCGTCCCCCCATGGTGTAATTCTCTCAGGCTGGGCGGACGTCGGCCCAAAGGCGAGCGCACCCACGCGATGTTCGCCCGAGGCCAGAATGAGATCGATTTCGCTCGGCAAGCGATCGCCCATCGCCTTGTACATTAGGTATTGGCCCCAGCCGTCAGGAGCAGCATCCCGAATGCCACCGAACACGGCAAAGCCTTCTTCCGTCCTGAATGTTCGAGAAGTTCCAGCTTCGTGCAACGGCAGAGCTACAGGATCGACCGCAATACGGTCAGCGCGTTCCAGATAACGCCGCCCGTAAGCGAAGGTAGCAAACTGGTTGCGCGGTTCGTCGGTCATCGTGAGAAGGCCTGCCGGAACAGGCCCCTCCTCAAGATGCACGAAGACATAGGTGCGGATGGTCGTCACGGCTTGCTAGAAATCCAGATCATCGTCGCTGACAGCGTGGGTCTTCTGGGGCAGGCGGGACAAATCCTCGCTGATGCCAGCCCGGTCACTGTCTGGGGTTACCAGCTCGGCAAGGCGCTGTGTCATCCCCAGGACATGCAGGGCGCTCGCCAGAACCGCGAGGCCCACGGTAGGATCTCCCGCTTCGAGGCGTTGCAGCGTTTGAACCGAGACGATCATGCGCTCGGCCATTAAACGCTGGGGAAGTTTTCTCCGGCGGCGAGCAAGGGCGATATCCTTACCTAGCCGTGTAATCGCACGTTGGCTCTGGGGCGGTAGTCCGCTAGCAGCTCGAGACGAACGGGGCATGGCCCGATATATGACATATCATGCGAAATTCCGCAAATAGAAATGATATGTCATGTTTTTGTGCTCTTTCGCTTGAAGCAGATTTACCGAAGGAAGATGCTTCACCGCCTCCTGCACGAGGCTTACAATGACCATGACTGAGTGGAGAGGCGCTGGTGAGCGGTCGCTAGGCCGCGGCTTGACCATCGTACTTCAAAAGTCGCTGTGCAGTTGCGCGAATTGTCTCAGCGACTATATCGCAAACGTCACGCATGTCGGCACAAGCCGACAGCTTCGGAAGAATTCCGAGGTCCCGTCCTCCAGTTGGAGGTTAACCGGCGGACCCTGCAGAGGGTTCGCCGAATTTCGTTCGAACGCTCTCGCAGGTCCAACCCGATGGAGCATCGAATGCATTATTCAGACGAGGAAATCGAACGCGCGAAGACATTATTCGCTCGTGAAAATGATCAACCCGGCCATGGCAGAATGCCGGTTGCCGCGATGGCGGGAATGAGCAAGCCCGGCAAAATCAGCCATATCACTCATCGACGGACTTGGCGGGACTACCTTCCGAAGGCACGACGCGATTTGCAAAAGGAAAGATCGGACCGGAATTTTCGATTAGGTAACGTGTCGCATGATCTAAACTGACCAGGTCGTGGGGCAGCGATAAGGATCAATGGCGCTAGTGAGAAGTCACTACGAATAATCGGTAGACCTCGCGGGTGAGCGGCGATGTCGATGTGACGCTCAAATCGACGGGCTCGCAGTGCAGACGTGAATCCCCTCCGACCTGTTCTTACAACACAGAAGGGCTGGAGGGGAGGAGGGCCTTTGTGAGCGAGCCGAAAGGATCGCGATGTGCCATGTCCCACCGATATTCCACCAAGATAAGCTCTTTGGAAGAAGCCGCCCGCCGCATCTGTGAAAACCGGGGCGGCAAATGGTCCGGCACAAAGGGCATGGCCTGCTGCCCTGCGCATGACGACCGTACGCCGTCACTCGGTGTGTCGCTCGGCCAAAAAGCGATCCTTTTCCATTGTTTTGCGGGATGTGATCAGCAGAGCGTGCTGGCTGCTCTGGCGAGTGAAGGTGTCGACGCAACCTCGCTCTTCTCAGGTTCCTCGGCAATCCTTGGAGCCGAATTGGGCCTTCCGGTCACCCACCTCGACCATCACGCCAGTTACATCGCGTCCTGGCTCAAGATCCTCAAATCGGACGAGCGCGCGATCCTGACCGCCGCGGCCAAGGCCGAAGAAGCTGCCAGCCTGTTGCTCGAACTTGGAGGCCATCAATCCCGTGAAGGCGAGGCCGACATCGATCTCGCCGATGCAGCCTAAGGAGTAGTGAGATGGGACGTTCCGTCAGCTACCCGACCGGCTCCGTAGTGGCCTTTCGCTTGCTCGATGACGGCGAAGACGAAGATATCGACTGGGTCTATGAGTGCCTCGTCGACGAGGTCATCGATGCCGCGAAAGCGGCCTTTCCTTCGTTCGAGCGCTTCAATGGATGGCGCGGCCGCGAAGATCGTATCCTCCTTCGCAATGCCTTCGCTGATTGCGGCATATCGACCTATTGCGGTCTCGCCGCGATCTGGCTCGTCGAGCGTGACGATGCCCGATACTGGGAGGCGGATTTCTACGTCCCACGAACGGCAAGGGCACGGCACTGGCTCGCCCAGGTGTCGGGACGCTTTATTGACCTGTTCGGGGATCTGCGCCTGGTCGGGCGATTCTCGAATGGCGAAGCGATCTTCGAGCGCTCCCGATCCACCTGCGACATCGGGACCTGATCCTGCCTCATCCCTGTCCGCCGGGAGAGGCCCTTGGGCCGGTCGGGGCGCGCCGCAACCTGCGGCCCGTCGGCCCGTGTTGCCCGCGCCAGCCTAGGGCCGCAGGTTTCCCGCTACGCGGTGCGTCACGCCCCTTGTCCCGGCCCTGATCGGGCTCCGGCGGACAGGGCCGAGGCAATGGTGCCTCCTCTCCTTGTCCCCGCGATCAGGAGACACCCCATGTACGACAGCTTCATCGACCAATTGAACGGTCTCGATCTCTCGGGCCTAAGCATCAGGCCAGCCCCCTTCAACGAGACCGACTTTCCCTGCGAGGATGCGATCGAGCAGACCCTCGCTGCAGTCTGGTCCGATCTTTTCGCGATGTTTTCGGACACGGCCCTGGAGGCCGATGCCGAGGACATTGCCTGGGGCATGGTCAATCTCTTTCACCGCGCAGCCAGCCGCAAGTCGGCTCAGCTCGACCGGGCCAGCGATGAAATCCGTGTTCTGCTCGCATCGGCCGATGGCTCCGAAGTGCATTCGAGCAATCTGGAAGAGCAGGTAGAGCGCGCGCAGGCCGCCGAAGCCAGCATGCTTGCCTTCGAGCAGATGCGCGAGGCTGCGGCAGCACTCTATCGCGACGAGACCGGTTCCTCGTGGAAGCCCGTTTCCGGCTCGCGCACGAGCCATTCGCGCAACCTTACCTCGACTGTGATCGATGCCCGCGACTTCCTTCGCGCACGTGCTGAGAACCGGCGTCACGCCCTGATCCCGGAAGGCACTCCAATCGTCTTCGCCGGTGGTCGCCAGAGCTTCGAAAACGCAGAAGATGCGCGTGTCTATGCCGACAATATCTGGGCGACGCTGGACAAGGTTCGCGATGCGGTTCCCGATCTCTTCCTGGTCCATGGCGGCGACGGCAAGGGTGCCGATCGTCTGGCAGCGAGCTGGGCCGAGCGCCGCGAAGTCCAGCAGCTGACGTATTCGCTCGATCGTCGGCTTGGTGCCCGCGCCGGGTTCAAGCGCAACGAGCAGATGCTTTCGCTCAATCCGCGTTACGTTGTCGCCTTTCCGGGCAATGGCGTGACTGAACGGCTAGTGATCGACGCCAAGACGCGCCGGATCACCGTGGTCGATCGCAGGACCGTGACGTCCGGATCCAAGACTAAGGGATAATAGTCTGTTGGTCGCTGCAGCATGTCTACCATCGGTTGGCTGCGGCGACCATCTCAGACAATTGTCATCGATTGCCTTTTCGGTTGGAGAGGGGATTTCTTGGGAAGGCATCTCGGGTTATCAGCCCCGCATGCACCACGCCGACTCCAATCCGCTCGCCCATGATCACAACTTCCTGAGCGCCTCGCACGACGCCCATGAGCGGCGCACGCGTTATGTCGTTGCCTTGACCGCCGCGATGATGGTGGTCGAAATCGTCGCTGGCCTGTGGACCGGATCGATGGCGCTTCTCGCCGATGGTATCCACATGGCGACCCACGCAGGTGCCCTGGGCGTCGCGGCCTTTGCCTACTGGTTTGCCAGGCGCCATGCGAACAACCCGCGTTTCACATTCGGTACCGGCAAGGTGGGCGACCTCGTCGGCTTCGCGAGCGCGCTTGTCCTCGCCATCTTCGCAATCGGGATCGCGGTTGAATCGGCTCAAAGGTTCGTCAGTCCGCTCACGATTGCCTATACCGAGGCGATCTGGATCGCCCTGCTCGGCCTCGTGGTGAACCTCGCGAGTGCCTGGCTGCTTGGTGCCGATCATCACCATGGGCATGATCACGACCATCATCATCACCACGACCATGCGCATGCCGACAACAATCTGCGCTCCGCCTATTTCCACGTGCTTGCCGATGCCCTGACCTCGGTCCTGGCTATCGTGGCCCTTCTCGCCGGCATGTACCTCGGCTGGGCATGGATGGACGCAGCAATGGGTCTGGTAGGTGCATTCGTGATCGGGCGCTGGTCATGGTCGCTGCTGCGCGATACCGCAGCCGTGCTTGTCGACGCCGAGGCGGACTCTGAACGATACACAGAAGTGAGCGAGGCGCTAGAGGACCGGGACGCCGCGATCGGCGATCTGCACATCTGGCGTATCGGCCCTGGCAAGTATGCGGTCATCGCCTCGCTCATCGCCGGTGATCCGCTCGCGCCCGACCATTATGCGAGCCGACTTTCAGAGCATGCGGAATATGTGCACGTCACGATCGAAGTGCATCGCTGCGAGCATCCCCATCCCGAGCTTCGCGCGGCCTGATCGCGCCGTTCTAAAAGACCGAAACAGTATTCGAGGACTGTTATACTGTAACAAACGACTTATACTTCATCGTGTTACGGAGCTTGCAATCTTGATCCGGTTTGCTAGGAGCCGTCGGAATCCATGACCACAAGCTATCGTCGCCTTGTCCTGCATCCTTTCGTCGTCCTGCTCATGCTGGTCGCGATGGTGTTCGTGACGGCGGCGGATGCTGCTGCTTGCGGCGCCGAAGTGGCGCCCGGAAGCACGCCCGTTCTGGTTTCGCTCGACAGCGCGTCCGCGTCATCCGCAGCTACTGACGAAGTTCCGGGCGATCCGGATGCGCCGACCGAGCAACACGGCGTGTGTGGGCACGGCCATTGTCATCATGGGGCGAGCTTTGCCAGCACCGTGCAGAAGAATTCGGTTCCTCACTTGGTTGTGGTTCCCGATGCGCCTCCCGCCGAAGCGCTCGCTTCCGACATTGCCGACCGACTGAAGCGCCCCCCTCGCGCCTGACGACCGTCACCGCGCTGCATGCCGCAGCGCAGTTCGGATCGTCAGCAGAGGAATATTCGAAAAATGTCAGCCATTCATTGGCGAGGGGTCCTCCTTGGAGGGCTGTTCCTCGCCGCTCAAGCCACGACCGTGGCGGCGCAGGAGCGTGAGCTTCTGACGCTCGAAGCTGCGCTCGCTCGTGCGGGCATCGTCGACAGCGCAGATGAGCCCCCAGAAAATCCGCGCCTGATCGGACCGCGGGCCGAAGCCGACGCGGCGCGGGCCCTAGTCGACCAGGCGCGGCTGCGGCCCAACCCAGAAATTGCTTTCGAAGCCGAAAACATTGCCGGGAGCGGCGCGTTTTCGGGATTGCAGGCCACCGAGTATACTTTGTCCCTGAGCCAGCGGCTCGAATTGGGCGGCAAACGGGGAGCGCGCGTCCGCGCCGCCCAGGCGGAAGCGCGCGTCGCGACCCTTTCAGGAGCGCTCTCGGTTGCTCAGCTCGGGCGATCGGTGCGCGAACGCTATGTCGAAGCCGTCGCTGCGGCAGCCCGATTGGAACTCGCGCGGGACATAGTCGAGCGCAATCGCGAGCTTGCCAGGATCGCAGGCGTACTGGTCGATGTTGGGCGGGAGCCTCCTCTGCGATCGCTTCGTGCCGAAGCGGCACTTGCGGAGGCGCTCGCGGAGCTTGAAGCGGCCCTGGCTGCCGACAGTACGGCGAGGAACGCGCTCGCCGCGCTTTGGGGCGAGGCAACACCTGCTACGGACGTGCCTTCGGTGTTCCCCGAGATCGAACCTCCGGCGACGCTGCTCGCGTCACCTTCGGCCTTACGACTTCAGGTCGCCCGTGCCGAACGCGAGGCCGCGGATGCCGCGATCGCCCGGGAACGCTCTCTCGGCATTCCGGATCCGGCAATATCCGCCGGAGTCCGACGGTTCGAGGAAAGTCGAGACCAGGCGTTTCTCGTGGGGGTTTCGATCCCGCTTCCATTGCGTAATCGCAACCAGGGAAACATCGCCGCTGCCGAAGCGCGGCTTCGCGCCGCGACGGCGCGGGAAGCAATTGCCCGCACCGATTACGAACTCGAGGTCACGCAGGCCCGCGGACAATTTCTGGCAGCCGAAGCGCGGGTCGAGACCCTCGCGGAGACGTCCTTGCCCCAAGCCGAAGAAGCCTTGCGCCTCGTTCGGATTGGCTACCGCAACGGCAGGTTTCCGCTGATCGAAGTTCTGGCTGCGGCCGAAGCGCGTGACACCATCCGTGAAGCTTTGATTCAAGCTCAGGAAGATCGTGGTCGCCTGGCGGCGACACTGATCTGGCTCGGTGCACAATGAGGTATTTTCCGATGAACCGTAAACGTCTGGCCGTTGCGATCGGCCTTTCCATTCTCTTTGTAGTCGCGGCGCTCATGCTGTGGCCCGATAACGAAGCTGACCAAATCGCCGAGGAGACGAGTGAGGAGGTCGAGCTTCCCGAAGGCCTTGTCCTGCTTGGCGCCGAACAAATTGAAGCGTCCCAGATAGTGGTCGAAACCGTCGGCCAGGGATCGGCGGTCGAGCTGGTCTTCCCGGCCACCGTCGCGGCAAGCCCGACGGCAAGTGCCCGCATCGATGCCCGCGCGGCGGGCGTGGTCCGCAGTGTCGGCAAAACGCTGGGCGATTACGTGAGGCAGGGCGAGACGATTGCCCGCATCGAGAGCGCCGACGCGGCTGCTCTCGCAGCGCAGTTGAGCGCAGCGCGCGCGAGGGTCAACGAACTGTCCGCTGCCTACGATCGGGAGCGCCGCCTGTTCGAGGCCAATGTCACCGCACGGCAGGATCTCGAGGCCGCGCGAGCAAATCTGCAGGTCGCCCAGTCGGAACTTGCGCGCGCCCAGGCGGCAGTCTCCGCGGCGGGCGTTAGCGGCGACGGGCGCTCCCTTGCGGTCACGAGCCCGCTCGCAGGCCGAGTGACCTCGGCGCCTATCGTTCTCGGCTCCTTCGTCGATGCCGGGGAAGAACTCTATCAGGTCGTGAATCCGAGCGGCATGCAGGTCGAGGTTGCCCTCCCGTCGGCTGAAGCAAGCCGCATCCAGCCTGGCGACGAGGCGACGCTGGAAATCGCGGACAACCGGGAGGTGGGTGCGCGCGTGCGGTCTGTCACTCCCTCGCTCGATCCCGAAAGCCGCAGCGCTACGGCGGTCCTGTCGCTGGCAAGACCGATCCCCGGTCTGCAACCCGGGGCCTTCCTGCAGGCACGTATCCGCCCCTCGGGTGAGGTCGATACAGGCCGCATGTCGGTGCCGGAAAGTGCCGTCCAGACAATCGATGGCGCAGAAGTGGTCTTCGTTCGCACGCGCCGCGGGTTTCAAGCCCGTCCGGTGGTCACCGGTGCGCGTTCGGGAGGACGCGTGGTCATCGAGTCCGGTCTCGAAGCGCAGTGGCGGATCGCCACCGCCAATGCCTTTTTGCTGAAGGCTGAACTCGAGAAGGAGGAGGCCGAGCATGGACACTGATCACATGCAGGACGCGGATCGCTCCCACCGCCATGGCCTGATCGGCATGATCCTCGACGTCGCCGTGCGCTTTCGCTGGGCGATGGTCGTACTGACGCTCGGTGTGGCAATCTATGGCGTGGTGAATTTGCTGCGCCTGCCCATCGATGCCGTGCCCGATATCACCAATGTACAGGTGCAGATCAACACCGAGGCACCAGCCCTGTCGCCTTCGCAAGTCGAAACGCAGGTCACCTATCCCGTTGAAACCGGGCTTGCCGGTATCGAGGGTCTGGAGATGACCCGCTCAATATCGCGCAACGGGTTCAGCCAGGTGACCGCGATTTTCGAGGAAGGGACCGACATCTATTTTGCGCGTCAGCAGGTCAACGAACGGCTGACGCCCATAAGTGCCTCCCTACCCGAGGGTGCCGAACCGGTGATGGGACCCATCTCGACCGGCTTGGGCGAAGTGCTCATGTATACCATCGAGTACGAGTTTCCTGACGGCAAGGAAGCACCGCTGGGCGGAGCGGTCGGTTGGCAGTCCGACGGGAGCTTTGTGACCGAACGTGGCGACCGGCTCGACAGCGATGTTGCCAAGGCTGCCTATCTGCGAACCATCCAGGACTGGGTGGTTGCCCCCCTCATGCGGTCGGTCGACGGTGTGGCGGGTGTCGACTCGATCGGCGGCTTCGAAAAGCAATACCTTGTCCAACCCGATCCCGCGCGATTGACCGGGTACGGTTTATCGTTCGACGAAGTGATCGATGCGCTGGAAGCGGCCAATCTCGCCGAAGGGGCCAATTTCGTCGAGCGGGCAGGCGAAGCCCTCCTCGCCCGAGTTGATGCGCGCCTCGGCAGTGTCGAGGATATCGAGCAGGCGGTCGTTTCTACACGCGAAGGAGTCCCCATTCGCGTAGGAGACGTCGCCACGGTCAGCATCGGTGGCGACCTGCGAACGGGCGCGGCGTCGCTGAACGGCGATGAAGCGGTCGTGGGCACCGTGCTCATGCGCGCGGGCGAGAACAGCCGCACCGTGTCGGCCCAGGCGGCCGAACGGCTCGAGGAAGTTCGCAGCTCCCTGCCGGAAGGAATTGTCGCGGAGATCGTCTACAACCGGTCTTCGCTGGTCGATGCGACGATCGCGACCGTCGAGAAGAATCTCGTTGAAGGCGCGCTTCTGGTGATCGCGATCCTGTTCTTGCTGCTGGGCAACATCCGGGCAGCGATCATCGCGGCGCTGGTCATTCCCTTTTCCATGCTGATGGCATCGATCGGAATGAACCGGCTCGGCGTGTCGGGCAATCTCATGAGCCTGGGTGCGCTGGACTTCGGCCTGATCGTCGATGGTGCCGTCATTATCGTCGAGAACAGTGTCGCGAGGCTCGCGGCCCGGCAGGAACACGAAGGCCGGCTTCTCACACTGGGCGAAAGGTTGACGGAAACGCGGCTTGCCGCGCAGGAAATGATCAAGCCGACTGTGTACGGGCAGGCGATCATACTTCTCGTCTTCGCACCGCTTCTGACCTTTACCGGAGTCGAAGGCAAAACCTTCTCGCCCATGGCGATCACGGTCATGCTCGCCCTCGCCTCGGCGTTCGTGTTGTCGCTGACCTTCGTCCCGGCAATGATCGCCATCCTGCTCAACAAGAAGCTGACGGAAAAGGAGGTCAAGCCGATCCGGATCGCCAAGGAGCGATACGGACCGCTGGTCCGCAAGGCGATCACCCGCCCTTGGCCGGTCATCGGCATGGGCGTCGGCATCTTCGCCTTTGCGGCCTTCGTGTTCAGCTTCCTCGGGAGCGAATTCACACCGCAATTGGACGAGCGCGACATCGCCGTGCAATCGCTGCGTATTCCTTCGACCTCGCTCGAACGTTCGCTCGCGATGCAAAGGCGGGTCGAGGACCGGCTCGAGCAGTTTGAGCAGGTCCAGCTCGTCTTTTCGCGGACGGGCACGGCAGAAGTGGCTAGTGACCCGATGCCGCCGAACGCTTCCGATGCGTATGTGATCCTCAAACCCCGTGAGGAATGGCCCGATCCCGACCTCGCCAAGGACGAGTTGGTCGCGCAAATGGAGAGCGCCCTCAGCAGTCTCGTCGGCAACCTTTACGAGTTCAGCCAACCGATCGAATTGCGGTTCAACGAATTGATCGCAGGCGTTCGCGGAGATGTTGCCGTCAAGATCTACGGAGACGATCTCAGCGCCATGACCTCAGCGGCGAACGAGGTTGCGGGCGTGCTGCGCAATGTCGACGGCGCCGCGGACGTCAAGGTCCAGCAAGTGACCGGGTTCCCCACCCTCGATATTGCCTTCGATCGGCCAGCGATTGCCCGTTACGGGCTGAAGGTCGAAGACGTTGCGCAATCGGTGGCGATCGCACTGGGCGGTCGGCCTGCGGGCCTCGTTTTCGAAGGCGATCGCCGCTTCGATGTGGTTGTGCGGTTGTCGGACGCGACCCGCGACGATTTCGACCAGTTGGGTGCTTTGCCGGTGCTGCTCCCGAACGGGGCAACCATACCGCTACGCTCGGTTGCCGAGTTCCGTGTGGTGGATGGTCTCGCGGAGGTTCGCCGGGAACAGGGACGCAGACTGGTGATCGTCTCGTCCAACGTGCGAGAACGCGACCTCGGGTCTTTTGTAGAAGAGGCCCAGGAAAGGGTTGCGGCGCAAGTCGAACTGCCCGCTGCCGCGTTTATCGAGTGGGGCGGTCAATACCAGAACCTCCAAGCTGCCCAGGAAAGACTTCAGATCGTCATTCCCATCGCGTTCGCGGTCATTCTCCTGTTGCTCTACATGGCGGTCGGGGGCTGGGTGCCGGCGCTCGCCGTATTCAGCGCGATCCCGCTGGCCCTGGCAGGCGGAATATTCTCCTTGGCCCTGCGCGGGATGCCATTCTCGGTTTCTGCGGCGGTAGGCTTTATCGCCCTGTCGGGCGTAGCGACCTTGAACGGGCTCGTGATGGTGACTGCGATCCGTCAGCGGCTCGACAAGGGCATGGCGCTCGATGACGCCATCGTGGCCGGTGGCCTGGCGCGCCTGAGGCCGGTTCTCATGACCGCGCTCGTTGCATCGCTCGGCTTCGTGCCGATGGCGATTGCGACGGGGACCGGCGCGGAAGTGCAGCGTCCTTTGGCGACAGTGGTCATCGGAGGGTTGATCACCGCTACCGCTCTGACCCTCTTCGTCTTGCCCGCAATTTTGAAGCTGGTTTTCAGTACCAGAGAAGATGACCGGACCTGGCGACAGCGCTGGTGGGATCGGCTGCGGCGCAACGTGACAAGCGATGAGCAGCGCGAGCTGAAGGACATCGCATGACCGATCGGGAAAGGAAAAAACGGTGCTGGCACTGAAGGAAGAGAACGGACTGCTCTGGATACGCGCCGGAGGCAGGCTGGGGGATGAAGCCTATGACCGCTTTGTTCCCCAATTCGAACATATCGCAGAGCGCGAGGCCGGTACCGTCCCGATGGTGATCGAGCTCGCGCCTGACTTTTCGGGTTGGAACTTCGGAGGTCTCTGGCGCGATCTCAAGTTCGACATCCGGCATAAGGATTGTTTCGGCCGGATCGCCATAATCGGCGACAGCGAATGGGAAGAGTGGGGCACGAAATTGTCATCCTCACTCTTCCGCACCGAAATGAAGTTCTTCCGGCCAACACAGCGTAGTCATGCGGAAAGCTGGGTACAAACCGGGGAGGACGCAGCATGAGTGGCGGACATGAGGTCGATGTCGGGTCGCCTGAAAAGCGCAAGACCCTGTGGGTTGTCCTGTGGCTTAACGTGGCCATCGCGATCGGCTTTTTCGCGGTCGGGTATTTTGCCGATTCTAATGCGCTGTTGGCGAACGGCCTCGATAATTCATCCGATGCCATCGTTTATGCGCTCAGCCTGCTCGCGCTGACCCGCTCACGGACCTGGAAACGCGGGGCCGCACGTTTCTCCGGCATCATGCTGCTGATCTTCTCTGCTGGGGTTATCTTCGATGCTTACCGACGGTTTGTGGAAGGGTCCGATCCGGGCGGGATATTGATGATGGCGATGGCGTTCATCGCGGGGATGGTCAATCTCTATTGCCTGCGCCTGCTGCAGAAGATGGAGAACAAGGACGTCAATATGCGGGCGGCGACCACCTTCAGCTTCAACGACTTTATCTCTAATGGCGGGATCATTATCGCCGGCATCATTGTGATGCTGACCGGAACCAACTGGCCCGACCTCGTTGTGGGCATCGCGGTAGCTTGCATCGCTCTCTATGGCGGCATCGAGATTCTGCGCGACGCTCACATGGATAGCCACGACGATGCGGGAACCAAACACGGCGAGAAGAGGAATTGACCCTATTCGATCTTCCTGCACAATGTGTCCGATGCGCTGGCTTCGGCCGGTGTGATCGTGGCTGGCGTGCTCATTCTGCGATACGAACTTTATATCGCCGATCTGACCATCACGGTGGTCATTGGTGACTTTGTGATCTGGCAGGGCGTTACTTTGTTGCCTCGCACGGTGCGTCTCTTGATGGGCGCGGTGCCGGACGAAAGCGAGTTCGATCGCATTGTGAGCGACCTGCGTGACGCAGAAGGCGTGGCCGACGTCCATCACGTCCAAGTCTGGAGCATCAGCGAGCATTATCGCGCGCTTGAGGCGCATGTCGTTCCTGCCGAATCTTCGTTGCAGGCTTTCGAGGATGTGAAGGCGCGGGCTCGCGGTATGCTCGAGACGCGGCACGCCATCACCCATGCAACGTTCGAAGCCTGCCTCGCTGCCAACTGTGATCCGGTTATGGTCCCGGGCCATCAGGTCGAAAAGAACCAATGCCAAGACCATGATCACGACCATTGACAAGCGCGGCGATCAGGTCGGCCGCTGCAAGCAAGCAGTTTGGTAGCGCACGGCATGAACCGCCCTGCAACTCGTAAATGAGGACCGACGAATGAAAGCTTCCGATCTTATGGTCGCCGCGCTCGAGGCAGAGGGTGTCGAGTATGTTTTCGCCGTTCCAGGCGAAGAGAACCTGGATCTTCTGGAATCGCTGCGAACTTCCACCATCACGCTGGTTCTGGCCCGTCACGAACAGGGCGCTGGCTTCATGGCGGCAACTTATGGCCGCCTGACCGGCAAGGCAGGTGTGTGCCTGGCAACACTCGGGCCAGGTGCCACGAACCTGACCACACCGGCGGCCTATGCCGCGCTCGGAGCCTTCCCGCTCGTGATCATTACCGGGCAGAAACCGATCAAGACCTCGAAACAGGCCCAGTTCCAGATTGTCGACGTCGTTTCCCTGTTCACCCCGCTGTGCAAGGCTTCGACCCAGATCGTGAACGGCAATCGCATTCCCTCGCTCGTTCGCGAAGGTTTCCGTCTGGCGCAGGAAGAAAGGCCGGGCGCTGTACTGCTCGAGCTGCCGGAAGATATCGCTGAAGAGGAAACGATCGAACCGGTCATACCTCCGCATTACAGGCGTTATGCGGTCGCCGGAGATGCTGCGCTCGACGAAGCGGCCGAGCGCATCATCGCGGCTGAGCGGCCATTGCTCCTGATCGGTGCCGGAGCGAACCGCCGCCGCGCTTCGAAAGCGTTGCGCAAATTCGTGTCTGATACCGGCTTTCCATTCTTCGACACCCAGATGGGCAAGGGCGTGGTCGATGAAGATAGCGAGCTCTATCTGGGCACCGCGGCGCTATCGTCGGGCGATTATGTTCACTGCGCAATCGAAAAGGCCGATCTGATCGTCAATATCGGTCACGACGTGGTGGAGAAGCCGCCCTTCTTCATGGAGCCGGGCGGGCAGACCGTCATCCATATCAATTACAAGGCAGCCGAAGTCGATCAGGTCTACTTCCCGCAGCTCGAGGTCATCGGCGACATCGCCGGATCGGTCGAGCGGCTGGGAAACCGCCTGGATGGCAAGCTGCAGTGCGACCGCAGCTATTATACCGCCCTGCATCACGAGATTGCATCGCACATCTCCGAGACCAGCGACGACGAACGTTTTCCAATGGTCCCCCAGCGCGTGGTTGCCGACGTACGCAGCGTAATGGCGCGCGATGATATCGTTGCGCTCGACAACGGCATCTACAAGATCTGGTTCGCCAGAAACTACATCGCCCACGAGCCTGGCACCATCCTGCTCGACAATGCATTGGCGACGATGGGTGCTGGCCTTCCATCCGCCATGATGGCTGCGATGCTGGCGCCGGGGCGCAGAGTGCTCGCGGTATGCGGCGATGGCGGGTTCATGATGAACTCGCAGGAACTGGAAACGGCCGTCAGGCTTGGACTGAACCTTGTCGTTCTCGTTCTGAACGATGCAGCATACGGCATGATCCGCTGGAAGCAGGACCAGCTCGGCTTTCCGGACTACGGCCTGACCTTTTCCAATCCCGACTTCGTCACCTACGCACAAAGCTATGGAGCGACCGGTCACCGGGTCGAACGGAGCGCAGATCTTGTGGCGGTCCTGAACGACGCATTCGAGGCTGGCGGCGTGCATCTCGTCGATCTGCCCGTCGACTATTCCGAAAACAAGAAGGTGCTGATTGATGAACTCGGCGCAAAGGTGTGTGAGCTATGAAGACGATCGTTCACAATCCGTTCGACCGCGAGCCGGTTGCAGAAGTGCCGCTAATCGACTGGCCTCAAATCGATGAATGGCTGAGTGAAGCGCAGTTGCTCCACCGCGACCGCCATGGCTGGCTTGCCGTGCACGAGCGTATCGCCATCCTCCGGCGGGCTGCGGATATCATGCGCGAACGAGCCCAGGATCTGGCTCTCCAGATCGTCAGGGAGGGCGGCAAACCCCTGGTCGATGCGCGCGTGGAAGCCGGTCGCGCGATCAGCAGCGTCGACTTGTGCGTTCAGGCGCTCAGCGATGGCGGCGGCCACGAGATCCCCATGGACCTGACAGAAGCGGGTGCGGGAAGGACGGCATATACCTTCCGCGAGCCGATCGGTCCTGTCGTGGCGATCTCGGCATTCAATCACCCCCTCAACCTGATCGTCCATCAGGTTGCACCGGCGGTAGCAGCCGGGTGCCCCGTTCTCATCAAGCCTGCGCTGGAAACGCCTCTGTCATGCCAGAGCTTCGTGAGCATTCTCCATGAAGCCGGCCTGCCCGAGGCCTGGTGCCGGTTCGCACCTTGCGGCAACGATATCGCCGAAAGAATGGTAACCGATCCGCGCACGGCGTTCTTCTCATTCATCGGTTCTGCGAAAATCGGCTGGATGCTTCGCTCGAAGCTGGCGCCGGGGACCCGCATTGCTCTCGAGCACGGCGGCGCGGCGCCGGTAATCGTGGACAACGGCGTGGAGCGCGCAGCAGTGATCGCCTCGTTGCTTAAAGGCGGGTTCTATCATTCGGGTCAGGTCTGCGTTTCCGTACAGCGCGTATTCGTCCCTGCTGCAGAATTGAAAGACTTCGCCAATGACCTAGGGCGAGCTGCCGAAAAGCTGGTCGTGGGCGATCCCGCCGATGCTCAGACCCAATGCGGACCCCTGATCCGAACGGAGGAAGTTGACCGCGTCGAACGCTGGGTCGATGAAGCCATCGCAGCAGGCGGCACCCTGGTGTGCGGGGGAAGCCGTCTGAGTGATACTCTTTTCTCCCCGACCGTCATTGTCGATCCTCCCGAAAGTTCCAAGGTATCCCAGGAAGAAATCTTCGGCCCCGTGATCTGCGTGTATGGCTATGACGATATCGACCTGGCTATCAAGCAGGCCAATGCCCTGCCTTACGCCTTTCAGGCCGCTGTATTCACGGATCGCCTGTCAATCGCCAATCATTGCATACAGTCTCTGGCGGGATCGGCTGTGATGGTGAACGACCATACGGCATTCCGCGTCGACTGGATGCCTTTTGCAGGGCTGCGCCGCTCCGGGCTTGGCGTCGGCGGGATCCCCTACACTATGGCGGATATGAGCATTGAAAAAATGGCCGTCTGGAACTGGCCGACAGCAGCATCATAACCCGTTCGACAGACCCGGGATGGCGACACGGGCAGCTTCGCACCCGTCGGCCTTTCCCGAAGTTAAGTCTCTTAGGGGCGGCGGACAAAAGCCGTGCATCGGCGAGCCTGACCGAACTGGCGCACGAGGCGCGGGCATCAAGGCTCGGTGGTACCGGCAAGTACATCGATGATGCGACAATCGCCTACCGTGTCTTGCTCGCAGGCAGCGATCATGCGCCCAAGCTCCGTCCGCAACGCCTCCAGGCTGGCGATCTTGCGCTCGACTTCGCCGAGATGGCTTCTGGCCAGAGCGTCAATGCCCGCGCAGGACCGGTCGGCATCATCGGAGAGATCGAGCAATTCCCTGATGCGTGCCATCGAGAAGCCTAGATCACGCGCGCGCCGTATGAAGTTAAGGCGCGCTTCCTCTGCAGGTCCATAGTCGCGATAATTGGCCTTAGTGCGCGGAGGGGCAGCGAGGATACCCTCGCGCTCGTAGAAGCGGATTGTTTCGGATTTGACGCCGGTTATCCGGGCAAGTTGACCAATTCTCATGACAAAGGCTCCTACCGCTTGACCTTGTAGTTACTACAAGGTGCATAGGGCGGATCGACGCAAGGAGTCGAGTAAATGGGAAACACCTGCTGCGGTCCCGATGAGGCCGGTGCAAGCACCAACGATCCGACATGGCGGCGCATTCTGTGGATCGCGCTGGGCCTTAATGCAATCATGTTCGGCGTGGAGATCGTGGCAGGCATTGCTGCAGATTCGCGCGCCTTGCAGGCCGACGCGCTCGACTTTCTCGGTGATGCGGCAAACTATGCTATCAGTCTCGGTGTAGCAGGGATGGCGCTCGTCTGGCGCGCGCGTGCGGCTCTCGTAAAGGCGGCGACCATGCTGGCTTTCGGCCTGTGGGTGCTCGGCTCGGCCATTTGGGGTTTCTTTGTCGGGGCGTCGCCCGACCCGGGAACGATGGGCGCCATCGGTTCTCTTGCTCTGGCGGTAAATCTCGCCGTCGCCGCGATTCTGTTCCGGTATCGCTCGGGCGATGCGAACATGCGCTCGGTGTGGATCTGTTCGCGCAACGACGCGATCGGTAATATCGCCGTGCTGGCGGCAGCGATTGGCGTTTTCGGCACCGGCCGTGCGTGGCCCGATCTGGTTGTGGCGAGCATCATGGCAGGACTGGCGGTGTGGGGAAGTGCCGAAGTCTCCAAACAGGCGCGTGGCGAACTGCGCTCTACCTAAACTCCGGAATATGCCCGCGATTGCGAATTGGGGGAAATACGTTTCCGTCTACACCCTGCTATTGCGAATTAATTGCAACCGATATAGAGCCCCCTCATGCATCGCATCGTCTCCGCCACCGTCCATCCGGCACTGCGGCTCATTCTGCTGGCGCTTGCGCTGTGTCTGTCCGTCACCGCGAACGCGGAAGAACCCGACGTGCGAACCACCTGGCGTCTGCTCGATTATATCGCGGTCGACTACGCCTCCGCCGTTTCCGAGGGACGTGTTGCCGACGAATTCGAATATCGCGAAATGGTGGAGTTTTCCGATGTCGTGGCGCGGCAGATCGCTGCATTGCCGGATACTAAAGACAATCAAGCACTCATCCGCCGATCGGACCAGCTGCGAGCTCTGATCGCCAACAAGGAACCTGCCGAGCGAGTTGGGCGCTTCGCGCGCGCGCTGGCAGCCTCGTTGCTGACAGCCTACCCGGTTCCGCTCGCCCCTTCGCAGGCGCCCGACCTTGTCCGCGCCCGCACTCTCTTCGCGCAGAACTGCGCCTCGTGTCACGGCGCCGCCGGAAGTGCGCCACCGGCCGCAATGCAGGCGCTCGATCCCCCGCCGATCGACTTCACCGATATCGACCGGGCGCGGCAGCGCAGTGCGTTCGGGCTTTACCAGGTCATCACGCAAGGGCTGGAAGGAACGTCCATGCCCAGCTTCGCATCGCTGTCCGACGAGGATCGCTGGGCGCTTGCATTCCATGCCGGCAGCATTGCTTTTGAAGATGTGGCCAAGGGCGAGCGTATTTGGCGGGAAGATGATGGCATACGCCAGCTTGTCCCCGATCTCGAGACGCTCGCCGCGCTCACACCGGAAAGTCTGGCCGAGCAGATCGGCGAGGACCGTGCGCTCGCCGTCATGGCCTATCTTCGCGCCAATCCCAATGCGGTGGGACAGGCAAATGACACAGGTTCGCTCGCCTTCGTTCGCGATACGCTCGATCGCAGCCTGTCAGCTTATCGGGCTGGCAACCGAGAGGAAGCGCGGCAGCTTGCCCTGTCTGCCTATCTCGACGGGTTTGAACCCCTGGAGGCCCTCCTGGCAACGCGCGATGGCGGTTTGATGCGGGAGGTAGAACAGGCGCTCGGGCAATTCCGGGCCGGAATAGAGTCCGGTGCGAATCCATCCGAACTACAGCAACTAAGGGCTCGCATCGATAGTCTGCTGGCCAGAGCCGAGGGAGCGTTGGCTCCTGAGGCGGCCAGCGAAATCTCGACCTTTCTCGGGGCGTTCACCATTCTCCTGCGCGAGGGGATCGAAGCAATTCTGGTTGTGATCGCCATGATCGCCTTTGTGAAAAAGTCGCAGCGCACCGAGGTGTTGCCTTATGTTCATGGCGGCTGGATCGCCGCTCTTCTGGCAGGTGTCGCCACCTGGGTCGTAGCAACCTACTTCGTCAGCATCAGCGGTGCGAGCCGCGAGATGACCGAAGGGATCGGCGCGCTGCTGGCGGCTGTCATCCTCGCATCGGTCGGTATCTGGATGCACGGCAAATCCCAGGCCGAGGAATGGCGGCGCTATATCCAGGAAAAAATGGGCAAGGCGCTCTCGCGCGGATCGGCATGGTTTCTCTTCGGTCTCGCATTCGTGGTTGTCTACCGGGAAGCGTTCGAGACCATCCTGTTCTACGCTGCCCTGTGGAACCCGCAGAGCAGCGGCATAATACTGGCAGGTGCCTTGTCCGCAGTCGCGCTGCTGGCGCTCATTGCATGGGCCATGCTGCGCTACAGCCGTAAACTGCCGATCACCCAGTTCTTCCGCTACAGTGCTATCCTGATTGCGATCCTTGCGGTCATTCTCGCGGGCAAGGGCGTGGGCGCTTTCCAGGAGGCCGGAGTTCTTTCCGCCACCTTCATTGCGGGCTTGCCGCGCCTCGCCGAACTCGGCTTCTTCCCGACTGTCGAGACGATGGGCGCGCAATTGCTCACGCTGCTGGCCCTGATTGCCGGATTTCGCGCAAGCCGAGCTACTTCCAATCCGCCACCGGCAAACGCTACAGGATAAGCGGTCCCGGCTACGCAGTCTCCTCGATCCGGACGCAAGGGGGCCTGCGAAGGACTATCCTACGCTTCAGGGCAAGCATAGAGTTCGGCCAAAAAGAACCCTGCAGGTCTGTAATACCTCGCTGACTGATGCGTCAGTCACATCGACGTGTTCAAATGACCGATGACATCGCCAGAAAATTGAAAGCTGCCGCGGCCGAGCTGTTTACTCAGCAGGGATTCACGGCAACCCGCGTCGCGGACATTGTCGCAAATGCGGGTGTAGCGCAGGGGACCTTTTATCTGCATTTCGAAAACAAGCCGTCGCTGTTTGTCGCGCTTATCGATGAGTTCTTTGCAGGACTGATTGAGGAGACCCTTGCCCGCCATCCCGCCAAGCGGCTGCAAACCGGAGAGCAGCTAGCAGCCGAGGTTGAAGAAATCTGGGCTGCCATCATTCGGTATGGGCGCAAGCACGCTCTTCTGACCACGCTGGTTCTGCGCGAAGCGCATGCGCTTCCGCCCGAACAGCGCGATCATGTCAACCGCCATTTCGAGCAAGGTGCTGACGCGCTCGCGCAGTATCTCGAAGAAGTCCAACAGCTAGGCCTGGTGAAAAATCTCCCTGTGCGTCTCATTGCTTGGCTTCTTGTCGGAATGATCGAGCGGGCAATGCATTACGCCGTTTTTGTCGCACCGAATGCACCGAGCGTGTCGCTGGCAGGACATTGCACTGAGTTCGAGCTCCGGGGCCTGCTGAATTGTGGTGCCGCTGTGTCCGGATGTCCATCATGAGCTCAAGAAAGAAGCTCTACATCGGACTTGCCCTGCTCGTATTGCTAGCCGCTTCGGCGGCGACAATCTGGTTGATGCAGCCTGATCGGCATGAGCGAGAAGGTCATCTGGTACTCAATGGAAATGTCGACATTCGTCAGGTCAATCTGGCGTTCAAGGTTCCAGGCAGGATCGACCGATTGGCGTTCGATGAGGGAGATAGGGTCGAGTCTGGCGATCTTTTGGCTTCGCTAGAGCCGCAGGATTACAAGAACGAGATCGCACTGGCCGAAGCGCGTGCCAGCCAACGCTCCGCAGCGCTCGCCGCTCTCGAATCGGGCAACAGGCCGGAAGAGATCGAGCGGGCGAGAGCCCGCGTTGAGGAAGCGGAGTCCGCACTGGGCATAGCCCAAGCCACTCTGGACCGGGTCGAGCACCTTGCCGAACGCGGGTTTGCCGCACGGCAGACCCAGGACGAGGCGCGGTCACAGCGCGATCGTGCGGCCGCTCAGCGGCAGGCGGCGCTCGAGGAACTCTCGCTTGCGCGCAAGGGTCCGCGGCGCGAAGAAATCCAGCAAGGACGCGCGGCGCTCGGCGGCGAGCGAGCTGCCGCTGCACTCGCCCGGCAACGCCTGGTGGATGCAAACCTCTACGCGCCCGCTGACGGGATCATCCTGACGCGCGCACGCGAGGTTGGGGCCATTGTGGGTCCTGGCGAAACCGTCTTCACACTCGCGCACACCTCGCCCATGTGGGTCCGAACCTATATCGAGGAACCCGACCTCGAGCGCGTCGAGATCGGTGCCCCCGCGACAGTGTTGACCGAGGCTGGCCGCGCATTCCCCGGTCGCATCGCCTACATCTCACCGACAGCCGAGTTTACACCCAAGTCCGTTGAGACCCGCGAACAGCGCACTAGCCTTGTCTACCGGGTGCGTGTGCGTATCGAAGATCAAGACGGAATCCTGAAGCAGGGCATGCCAGTCTCCGTGATTGTCCGTCCCGCCGCCAGAGAGCGGTGACCGGTGACAGCTCTGGTGACCATCGAAGGCCTGACCAAACGGTTCCCCAAGCAAGCCGAACCGGCATTGCGGAGTGTAAGCACGCAGATCAGGTCGGGGCACATCGTGGGGCTGGTTGGGCCCGATGGCTCGGGGAAGACTACGTTCTTGCGCCTGATCGCCGGACTGCTGCGCCCCGATGAAGGCGGGATCGACGTGGGAGGTTTCGATCCCGTAGCCAACGCGAAGGAGGTGCGCGCGCGCATTGCCTACATGCCGCAACGTTTCGGCCTCTACGAGGATCTGAGCGTGGAGGAGAATCTCAATCTCTACGCAGATCTGCGCGGACTGGTTGGATCAGCGCGCAAGGCGACATTCGAGCGGCTTCTCGACTTTACCGGCCTAGCGCCATTTACCGGCAGACTGGCAGGCGCCTTGTCGGGCGGCATGAAGCAGAAGCTCGGGCTCGCCTGCGCTCTCGTTGTTACACCTGAACTTCTGTTGCTGGACGAGCCAAGCGTCGGCGTCGATCCGATTTCGCGGCGCGAACTCTGGCGAATGGTAAGCCGACTGACCGATGAAGGGATCACGGTCGTTTGGGCAACCGCCTACCTCGATGAGGCCGAGAAATGCGAGACTGTGCTCGTGTTGAGCGAGGGCGATCTCATCTTCGACGGTCGACCGACCGATCTGGCCGCGCGTGTCGCTGGCCGGGTGTTTTTGATCGAGGGCATCGAGGGCGATCGGCGCTACGTTTTGAACAGAGCACGCCAACACGAGGCTGTGATGGATGGAACAATCCAGGCCAGCCATGTCAGGCTGTTGCTCAATGAGAACGCGCGTGCCCTCTCTCTGGCTTCGATTGGCGCGGGGGATGAAGCTCGGCTGAAACCTGTCGCGCCGCGGTTCGAGGATGCGTTCATCGATCTCATTGGCGGCGGGTTTCGCGCTGAATCGCCCTTCGCCGGCGGTTCGCAGCGCAGCCACGATATAGCGATTGCCGTAGAGGCGCGCGGACTAACGCGGATGTTCGGCTCCTTCACTGCGGCTTCCGAGATCAGTTTCGATGTGCGTCGAGGTGAAGTGTTTGGGCTTATCGGACCCAATGGCGCGGGCAAGTCGACTACATTCAAAATGCTCTCCGGCCTTCTCAAGCCGACCAGCGGTGAGGCTCGTATTGCCGGTGTCGATTTGCGTACTGCCGCGAGCGAGGCACGGGCTCGTCTCGGATACATGGCGCAGAAATTTTCGCTGTATGGCGATCTCAGCACGATGCAGAATCTGCGGTTCTTCGCACGCGTTTACGGCCTTACCGGAGCGCGGCAGCGTCTCATGATCGAGCGTATGATCGACAGCTTTGCCCTCACGGACAAGCTCAATGAAAATTCCGCCCAGCTCCCGCTTGGCTTCAAGCAGCGCCTGTCGCTCGCCTGTGCCGTCATGCACGAGCCTGACGTCCTTTTTCTCGACGAGCCGACCTCGGGTGTCGATCCGCGTACGCGCCGTGAATTCTGGGCCCATATCAACGCCATGGTCACGAACGGCGTAACCGTCATCGTGACGACACATTTTCTCGACGAAGCGGAGTATTGCGACCGCGCCGCGCTCATATATCGCGGGCAGATGATTGCTTTGGGGACTCCCGCCGAACTCAAGGCGCAAGCGGCCTCCTCGACCATGCCCAACCCGACCTTTGAGGATGCATTCATCGCTCTCGTCGAAAAGAACGAAGCGGAGACCTCGCCATGAGTTTTTCGCGTTTCGCCGCGATCATGCGCAAGGAAACCCGGCAGGCTATCCGGGACCCGAGCACACTCATGATTGCCGGCCTATTGCCGATCATGCTGATTTTCCTGTTCGGTTATGCGGTTTCGTTCGACCCCCGGCAGTTCTCGGTCGGCGTTGTGGTCGAACAGCCGACCGGAGAGACGGAGAGCTTTGTCGCGTCGCTGCGCAACACGCGCTATTTCGAGATTGAAACAGCGCCTGTGCGAAAGGACTTCGAAACCCTCATGGCCGCGGGCGAGCTCGATGCGATCATCATCCTGCCACAGGATTTCAGCGCAATTGCGCTCCGCGGAGAGGCGGCGCCGATCCAGATCCTGGTCGATGGGGGTGATCCAAACACAGCCGGACTGGTTGGCTCCTATATTGAATTGCTCGTTATCAATTGGCTCGAGCAAGAATGGCTCGATCGCGGGCAACCGCCGCTCGCGCCTCTCGTCTCGATTGAGCCGCGTGTCTGGTTTAACGCCGAGATTTCGAGCCGCAACTATCTGGTCCCCGGCTCGGTGGCGATCATTCTCACCATAATCGGCGCCTTGCTCACAGCGCTTGTGGTTGCCCGCGAATGGGAGCGCGGCACTATGGAAGCGCTCCTTGCGACCCCTGTCGGTCCGCTCGAACTGCTGCTGGGCAAGCTTGTGCCCTATTTCGTGCTGGGCCTCGGCTCGTTCATGCTGTCCGTGTTTGTGGCCGTGGCGTTTTTTGGTGTTCCCTTCCGCGGATCGTTTTTCGCGCTCTCGCTCGCAGCCGCACTCTTCATGCTGTGCTCGCTGGGCCAAGGACTGCTCATTTCGACGCTCACCCGCAACCAGCTCGTGGCAGCGCAGGTCGCGGTGATGCTTGCCTTTTTGCCCGCGTTCTACTTTTCCAATTTCGTTTTTGAGCTCGACAGCATGCCACTGGCGCTCCAGCTCTTCAGCTACGCGATCCCGGCGCGCTTTCTCGTCTCGACTCTGCAGACGCAGTTTCTTGCCGGCAATGTCTGGGCGGTTCTGCTGCCCGATCTCGCTGCCCTTGCCATCTTCGCGATTGTGATCTTCGCAATCTGCGCTCTGTTCACACGCACCCGGCTCGACTGAGACCATGTGGCAACGCATCTACGCCTTGATCGTGAAGGAGCTTCTGGCAAGCGCGCGCGATCCGCAAACCCGTTGGGTGGTGCTGTTTTCGCCGCCCTTTCTGCTCCTCATCTACGCCTTTGCAATTACGCAGGAAGTATCGGACGTCACTCTGGCGGTCTACAACCAGGACCACGGCAATGCCTCGGTCGAGCTTATCAGCCGCTTCGAGGGTGCCGAAGTATTCGATCAGATTATCCATTTGCGAGCAGGCGCGGATATCGCGCCGACAATCGACGCACGCCGTGCGACGCTGGTCATGCGCGTTGGCGAAGACTTCTCGCGGCGACTCGAGCGCGGCGAAAGCGCCGAGGTTCAGCTAATCCTCGATGGCCGCAGATCCAACACCGCTCAGATCCTGCTGGGATACAGCAGCCGGATCGTCGAAACCTATAATCGGGAGCGGCTCGATCGACTGCGCGCGACGGCACCAGTGCGTCTTGTCCAAAGGACCTGGTTCAATCCCAATCTCGAGCCGCTCTGGTCCGCAGTGCCCGCGCTCTTTGCCGTCCTCGTAGCCGTGGTCGGTTTCATGGTGTCCGCGCTGTCGATCGCCCGCGAGCGCGAGCTCGGTACCTTCGAGCAATTGCTGGTGTCGCCGCTGCGCCCCTTCGAGATCCTGATCGGCAAAAGCGTGCCGGCTCTCCTGATTGCGCTGACGAGCGCAAGTGCGATGCTGGTTCTGGGGATGCTGTTTCTCAACGTACCGATCCGCGGTTCTCTCGCCCTGCTTTTCTTCGGAATGGTTGTCTATCTCGCTGCAATAGTCGGTATCGGCCTGTTTATCTCATCGCTCGCCAAGACCCAGCAGCAGGCGATTATCGGGCTGTTCATGTATATGGTCCCGGCTGTGCTCATTTCGGGCTATGCCACGCCGGTAGAAAACATGCCCGACTGGTTGCAGGGCCTTGCCGCCGCCACGCCGATCACCCACTTCATAGTCATCAGCAAAGCGGTGTATCTTCGTGAAGCGCCCCTTTGGCTCTATTTCTCCCACATCTGGCCCATGGCGCTTATCGCTGCCGCGAGCCTGCTGGCGGCGACCTGGTTGTTCCGCCGCCGAACGGGTTAAACAGTTTCACGGGGCCAAGCCACCAATCCCGACTTCGGCAATCGGCAGGATGACCGAAGGGTCGGGACGCGCGAGGCGTTGATCGACCGCCTGGCACGCGATGGATTGCAGCATGTGCCGGATGATGTTGAGGCGTGCGGCGCGTTTGTCGTTGGCGCGCACTGCAATCCACGGGGCATAGGCAAAATCTGTGCGCGTCAGCATTTCGTCCCGGGCGTTGGAATAATCATTCCACTTCTCAAGCGCCGCTGCATCGATGGGGCTGATCTTCCACTGCTTGAGCGGATCAGTGCGCCGCGCTTTGAGGCGCTTGGCTTGCTCTTTTCTATCGATGTCGAGGTAGTATTTGAGAAGCGTAGTCCCGTCGCGTGCCAGCATTTCTTCGAATTGCGCGACGTTAGAGAAGAAGTCGGCAACTTCCTCCTTGTCGGCAAATCCCATCACCCGTTCGACCCCCGCCCGGTTGTACCAAGAGCGATTGAACAGAGCGATCTCCTCATCGGCGGGAAGCTGTTCGCTGTAGCGGCGAAAATACCAGCTGCGTGTGTCGCGATCGGAGGGTTTTCCCAAAGCGACGACCCGCGTCTCGCGCGGGCTCATATGTTCGCGCACACGCTTGATCACACCGTCCTTTCCGGCCGCGTCCCTCCCTTCGAAGATGATCAGAACACGCTCGCCATGGGCGATGACCTGGCGTTGTATCTTGACCAGTTCGATCTGCAGCGCGCGCAATTGTTGCTTGTATTCGCTCTTGGATATTTTCTTCTTTTGCGAACTCGACATGTTGCTCTCCGGCTCTTTAGCTGCGATAAGGGGCGAGCCCCGAACATGTCGTAACGATACTACCGCCTGCGACCGTTTTACAGGAAGGGACGGGCCCTTCTCCGGTATTGGGGCACTGGCGCTTCGGGGTTTTCCATGATCGAAAATAGGGCCGATAAAGCTGACGGGTCCGAGGAGGCGTTGCGACCGATGGATGAAGCAGTGCGCCGGGCCCTGGTGGATAGCCACGAAGATATGCTGCGTTTCCTCATCGGCCGTATGCGGGGGCGTCAGGAGGCGGAGGAAGTTCTTCAGCGTTTCATGCTTCGCGCGATCGAGCGGGCTGGGGACCTGCGGGACGTGGGTTCGGTCAAGGGATGGCTCTCCCGAGTGCTGGCGACGACCATTGCCGACTTTTACCGACAGGCTGCGCGCGGACGTAAACACGAAACCGCCATTGATCCTCAGGAACTTGCCGAACTTGCCGAGGCGGAAATCGTGTCGGACGAAGAGATAGAAGCTGCCGTCTGCAACTGTCTCTATCGACTCCTGCCAACGCTCAGGCCGGATTATTCCGAAGTCATCTGGCGCGCTGATTTGCTTGAGGAACCGCGCGAAAGCATTGCCGACGCACTCGATACAAGTGTCAACAATATCAATGTACGTCTTCATCGTGCGCGCGGCGCGCTTCGCACGCGTCTGCTCCAGATGTGCCGCACTTGTGTCATTCACGGTTTTCTCGATTGCGAATGCCAGCATGAGAAGGAGCAAGCACCCGCGCCGTAGGCGCGGACTGTCGGGGCCGCACTATCTGGGCGATGCTAGTCTCCGTCCTTGAGCCGCGCGTCTCCTGGGCTGCATGGTCGCATAGCTTTATCGTTTTGGCCTGGATCGCTGTCGACGCCCAAGGTCCAGGAAGGAGGATCGCTTGCGGGAAACGTTTCGATCAAAGCTTCGTCGATCGCTCGCTCTTCCGAGCCGGAGGATCGCGTCTCTGGCTTGCATCGTGGCCGGTCCGTGGGGGCGTTCGTCATTGGCTTCGCTCTTGCCTCCAAGCGCTACAATCTCAGCTCGTCTGCTCCGATAGCAAGCGCTTTGTTTGTCAACCGCATCGAGACCTCGGGCTGTTCCTCGCTCGACGCCAGGGCACGGATCGCATCTATCGTTTCAGGAATGACGATGGCCTGATTGTCGACCATGTAATTGTAGCACAGTTCGGTGCCATCGACCGCGAGAATATTGCTCCACAGGGCCACCTCGTAGAGGTCTGCATTGGGCCGCCCCTCCATCGCCATCGCCTCTTTGACGCTGTTGAGGGCCGACAGTCCGCTGTCTCCATCGATGAGCAGAATTCTTGGCGAGGCCGCAAATGCGTCGAGGACTTCCTCCTTTGTCGCCGGCCGGGTGAGCTCGACATACCAGCTGTGAAGATGAGCCAGGGTCTCAGGAACCTTGATCGCGATCGTCACCACATCGAGTTCCGGATCCACATGCCGGGCATCCGGCCCCTGATGGCTCGGGATTGTCGGCTCGGGCACGAGCGTGTTCATGATCCCCCCGAGATGGCTCTCCCAGGGGTCGGTGGCCCGGCGCATAAGTGTCCCGCGCGCTTTTTTGAGCAGGCCTGCGCGCTTCAGCGCCCCTAGGGTGCGGACGATCGACGTGGTGTTGCATGACACGACCCGCGTCGCATCTCGCCCGAATGCGCTCCCGTAGGTTGCTTCGGCGACGAATGAGTGCCCCGCCACGTCGTGCTTCTCGCCTCCCTGCACGATGAATGGCTTCCCGGCGCTGCGATAGATGTCTGCGTTTTTGGCGCCGATGCCCTTGGGTGTGCAGTCGACAATGACGTCGCTTGCCGCGATAAGGTCCTCTAGCGAACCCGCAACGTCGAGACCCGCATCCGGCAAGGTTTGCGAGGCCTGCGAACTGGCCGCAAACAGGCGAACGCCGTCCTTCGCGAGCATTGCGATCCGCCAATCGGCGGCGACGTCGGCGACACCGGCCAATGCCATATCGGGTTGCAGCCTTACGGCGCCGACAACGCGGCGACCGATTACCCCTGCTCCTACGACCCCTACCGAGATCTTGTTTGGCTCCTTTGTCATTGAAAATGAACTCCAGTTGGTGGTTGCGGCGCTTTCGTTACGCCGAAAGGGTGGGATTAGTGGCTGGCTCCGATCAGCTCATCGTTCTGGACGCTCCATGCGGACAGCGCCTCGGCGAGTGCCGGCGAAATATCCACCGCGTTGGTTGGATGCGCGATGGCATTGACGCTGATCACGCGCTTGGCCCCGGCCTGCAGGAGCTCGTCATATGCATCGCCGGCAAAGATGGGGTGGACCACAACGCAGACCGGCGGCTTTGTTCCAGCCTTCGAGAGCAGCTTGACTGTTTCGACAAGCGTTCGCGCACTTGAGGCAATATCGTCGATGATGACGGGTTGTTTGTCGTCCATGTCGGGAAGGCGCCCACCGCTGATCGCGACATCGAAGTCGCCCCAGCGTTTCTTCTCAAGTACGGCTGAAGGGATCCCTGCCCTTTCTGCGACATCGAGCACCCATTGTTCGCTCTCTTCGTCGGGCCCGATGACGAAAGCGTTCGGGATGTTGGCCTTTAGCCAATCCGCGATCGCCGGCGCTGCGGGCACGACCTTGCTCGGCACCGAATAAATCTCGTCGAGATTGTCGATGCGATGCAGATGGGGATCGACGGTGACGAGGAAATCGAAATAGAACGACAGCAGCCGCGAGAACGAAACGGACGTGACGGCCTCGCCTGGATTGAAGGCCTTGTCCTGGCGCATATAGGCTAGATACGGCGCGACGAGCGCGATGCTGCGTGCGCCCTGATCGCGCAGCGCATCCGCCGCGAACAGCAATGGCGCGATTTTCGCATCGGGCCGGTCAAGGGTGCAGAGCAGGACGACATCGCGGCCACTTACCGGCGTGGCGATCCGCAAGTAGGTTTCTTCATCGGGGAACTGGCGCGTCTCGAGTTCGCCGAGATCGGCCTCGAAACATCGGGCAAGTCCTTCGGCCATGCCCGGTGCCGCGCTAAGGGAAAAGACGACCCTGCTCATTGTGCCTCCAATCTGATCATATCGCTGTTGCGCAAAGCAAAGGCGAAAGCATAATCAAGCTCGCCCATGCTTTCGCCGTGAATGGTGAAGAGTGGCTGCCCTTGCTCAACCAAGTCGCCCGACTGGACATGCAGAGCGATACCGGCCGTCGCGCGCTGCGGTGCGCCAGCGAGTTTGGCAGTGCGCGCAAGCAGGCGGTTGTCGAAGGTGGCTACCCGTCCTGCGCGCGCGGCGAGGAATTCGCGCGTCTGGAGCGCCCGCCCTGGCTCTTTGAAGCCGCCCTGGGCCTCGCAGATAGCAAGAAATTTGCTTTCTGCGCGCCCCTCGACCAGCAATTGCGTCGCCCGATGGAGAGCATCGGAGCGTGGTGCGCCGCTCAATTCGAGGATGCCGGCAGCCAGCGCCAGCGCGCGAGCTTTGAGATCCTGCGGCGCGTCGTCGCGGTTGGCCAGAACCGCAAGGACATCATGTGCCTCCAAAGCCGGCCCGATCCCGCGTCCCACTGGCTGGGTCCCGTCGGTCTGGACCGTCGTGACGTGCAGTCCGCATTGCAGCGCCACGTCCTTGAGCAGCCGCGCCAGGGCATCGGCGTCTCCCGTGCTCCTGATCTTCGCGGTTGGCCCTACTGGTAGGTCAAGCAATACGTGCGTCGATCCGGCAGCAAGTTTCTTGGAGAGCACCGAAGCGACAAGTTGCGCATCGCTATCAACATCCAGAGCCCGCTCGATCCGAATGAGGACGTCATCTGCAGGACTGAGATTGACGCTGCCGCCCCAAACGATGCAGCCGCCTTCGCGCTCGACCACTTTCTGCATGGCCGCCACATCGAGCGTTACAGGCGCCATGGTCTCCATCGCATCCGCAGTGCCGGCCGGTGACGTGATCGCCCTGGATGACGTTTTTGGCATCGTGAGCCCGGCGGCTGCGACAATACTGACCACGATTGGTGTTGTCCGATTGCCCGGCAGCCCGCCGACGCAATGTTTGTCCATCACGCGGTCGGCATTCCATTCGAGCCGGTCGCCTGCAGCGAGCATCGCTCGGGTGAGGGCGGCGGTTTCCTCACCTTGTGCCGGTTGCGCAGCGAATGCGGAGACGAACGCGGCGATGTCGACATCCGAATACCGACCGTCCGCGATATCGGCGATGATGTGTCCCAGTCGGTTGTCATCAAGCCGGTGGCCATAGAGTTTAGCTCTAACGTGGCTGAGCGACGACAACGGCTGAGGATGCCTGACCTGAAGCTCTTCGCCTTCGGCGAGCGAAAGCCGTGCCATCAGCCGATGAGGCAGACCCACTTCATCATCGGCCAGGAGATTATCAGTGGCCCGGTAAAGCGTCGCCAACACCGTTCTTCCTCGCGCGACAAGTTCCACCCGGGCGCGGGCGCGGAACCCTTCGGACCGCGCAACCGGACAATCCTCATGCATGAAGATCATCGCTTCGCCAGCGGTTTCGATCGGTAAGGCGCGCGCGCGCAACGGATGAGCAAGTGCATCCGTGGAGGAGGTGGGGGTAAGGACACCCTCTCTCATGAAAGCACGACCTCTTCGGCGTGCTCGGGGACGCGCGCATTCCAGCCAAGACGTTCGGTAACAAGATGTCTTAGGGTGTCGGACGCACCGGGTTCTCCATGGGTTACGAAGACCTGCTGCGGGGAGGACCGGAAACCTTCAAGCCATCGCAGCAGCTCGTCCTGGTCGGCATGGGCCGAGAGCATGTCGAGCTGTGCCACCTCGGCGCGAACGGGGATATAGCTGCCGTGGATTTTCAGTTCAGTCGCGCCATCGCGCAGGGCTGCGCCCCGCGTGCCGCCAGCCTGAAACCCTGCCAAAATGATCGTGTTGCGGTGACTGGGGGCATAGTGTTTGAGGTGGTGGAGAATCCGCCCGCCGGTTGCCATGCCGCTCGCTGAAATGATGATCTTCGGCATGGCGCTGCGATTGAGCTGCTTCGAATCTTCGGCTTCGCGAACATATTCGGCAATTCCGCAGGCATCGCGGCATTGCTTTTCGGTGAGCCGGTGTTCGCCGAGATGGTCACAGAAAATCGAGCTGGCGTTCACCGCCATGGGACTGTCGAGATAGATCGGGATTTGCGGCAGGCGGCCTTGCTGCCGCAACTGACCGAGATGGTAGAGGAGCGTCTGGGCGCGCCCGATCGCGAAGGAAGGAATGATGACCGACCCGCCGCGCTGGACCGTTCTTCCGACAACGTCTTCGAGTACACTTTCAGGATCGGCCTCGCCATGATGGCGATTGCCGTATGTGGATTCGGTGACGATGTAATCGGCCTCTGGAACCGGCACGGGGTCGACCATCGTGGCGCTGCCATAGCGGCCGATGTCACCCGAGAAGACAATCTTCATATCGCCGCACTGCAGCTCGATACTTGATGCGCCGAGAATATGGCCCATCGGCCGGAAGATCGCCTTGCAATCGCGCGTAACTTCGACCAGCTGCTGGAAGGGCACAGGCCGGAATGACTTCAACGCGGCTTTCGCATCGGCCTGGGTGTATAGGGGCCGAGGCGACTTGTGCTTGCTGTACCCTTTCCTTTTTGCATAGCGGGCGTCGGCCTCCATCAAATAACCGCTGTCGGGAAGCAGCAATTCGCACAATTTGAGCGTTGCGTGCGTGCTCAGCACTCGCCCCTTGAACCCGTCGCGGATCAGGGCAGGAACGTAGCCTGAATGATCAAGGTGAGCATGTGTGAGGAGGACCGCATCGATTGACGCCGGATCGACCGGAAACGGCTTCCAGTTGCGCTCACGAAGCTGTTTGAAACCCTGAAAGAGACCGCAATCGATTAGGATCCTGTGATCAGGCGTCTGCAGAAGATATTTCGATCCGGTGACCGTTCCAGCTGCTCCTAGAAAACTTAGTTTGTAGCTCACCAGACGTGTTCCCCGCCAATCGGATAGATGCGTAACCCCCAACAGACGGGAGCACGTGGCGGGAATTACAGTTTATCCTTTCGAACTTACCGGAATCCGCTGTCAGGCGCATCCGGCATGGGAAGGATCGGCGAAAAGCCGCCACCCGGGGTTCGCATATTTGTCGCCTGGCCATGGTAGAGCCGTGCCGCGCGCAACAGTATTTCTCCGGCATAGGTATAAAGCCGCACATCCACTTTGAGCTCGACGATATCCGTCTCAAGGCGGACCTTGCGCGTGCTCGGAGGCGTAAACCGCTGCGCGACATAGCCGCCCTCGACGATCTCGGACCAGACCCGCTTCGTCAGCTTCGCTCCGCGATAGGCGGCCTTGCTGCCATAACCGCGGGCAGGTTTGAAAAACCAGTCTCGCCGTTCGGACCAGAATTTCTCGGCGTTAAAACGATCGACGATTGCTGTTTTCGGCACCGCGGCGAGGATCACTTTTTTCTCGCGTTCGCTCAAACCGCACGAAGCCAGCCAATCCGGATCGGAAAGCAGGCAGAGGTTCCGCTTGTCGGCATAGAGCGCATGGATATGCGGATTTGGCGAGAGCACGACGCGGCCTGTCATATAGGCTTCCCGAAGGGTCCGGCTCTCCGGGCGATCGAGCGAGAAATCGACCAGGCGATTATACACAAGATCGATTTTCCTGCCCTCGAAGAGTAATCCGGCGGGGGAGAGCTCGAGGTCCTCGGGCCCGGCGACCACCGCTTCATATCCGTGCTCCTGCAACAGGGTCCTTGCTGCGAGAAATTCGGGAAAAAGCGGCTGTCCTTCAGGATCATCATCGACGATGGCGATGGATTCGAGCTCACCGGCACGATCCTGCGCATGCCACTCCTCCTCGAACATCCGGGCAATTCTTGTCCGAAACGTGTCCTGTGAGATGTCTGCGGCCAGAGCCGGTCGTGTTTCCCGGCAGCATTGGGTTTGCGCATCGGCAAGCAAGGCGTTCAGAAAAGCGCCGCCGGCATTGGTGTTGATCTCGATGAGCCGCGGACCGTTGGCGGTGAGATGGAAGTCGTAGCCCATAAGAACCCCTTTGGGCCCGAAATCTCGGGCGGCTGACGAAGGCGCCCAGCCCATGACAACCGAGCGGAAGGCAGGGGTTTTGGCGACGGTCTCGATGGCCGCGACAACCTCCGTCATGGCCGAAAGGGTAGCTGGATCGATGAAGACCGGGGCAGCGGCAAAGAGGGTCGATTGCGATGCAAGGAGGGTGTCGCCGGCTCCGCTCTCGCCGAGTTCCGCATCGAGGAGGGTCGCCAAACGCTGCCGGTCGAGCGTTACGCACATGCACTCGGCATTGGCCCAGTCCGCCGCCTTCCCTTCAGCCTGTTCTGCAGCACAGCTGTCGGTCTTGTCATCGCATGGCATCATTCGGTTCCATCAATAATGGGCAGATAAAGCACTTCGCCCAGTGAGGAGTTGCGCTTTTTCGCTGTCTCGGCGAGACTCGGATATGCCGAGAATCTCTTTGCCAGACCAGCTTGCCACGCATGAGGTGCTCAACCAGCCTCCACCCCTTGTGGATTTCAACGCCTTCGAGCTCGACGTTCCTCTGCAAAGCGCACTCGAACGAAACGGGGCGGCTGCGCACCGCGACCAGCTTGCTGTATTTGGCAAACGCGTCGGCAGTTTCGAGGCGCTCGAATGGGGGCGCCTTGCCAACGAAAATCCGCCAAAGCTGAAAACCTTCGACCGCTTCGGCCACCGGATCGACGAAGTCGAGTTTCATCCCGCCTACCACCAACTCATGCGCCTCGGTCTTGAATCGGGCGTGTCGGGGGCGGCCTGGACCGCCGAACAGGCGGGTCATACGCTGCACGCTTCGCTCCTCTACCTCATGACCCAGGCCGACGCGGGCACGGCCTGCCCGATGTCGATGACTTACGCGGTCGTTCCCGCGCTCCGCGCCGAACCGGCCGTAGCCGCTGAATGGGAGCCGCGCGTTACCAGCGGCCGATATGACCCGCGGTTTATCCCGGCGGCTGAGAAGACTGGCGCGACAATGGGCATGGCGATGACCGAGAAGCAGGGCGGTAGCGACGTTCGCGCGAATACTACACGCGCGCATGCGCTCGGCACGGGGGAATATGAGCTGATCGGCCACAAGTGGTTCTGTTCCGCCCCGATGTCCGACGCCTTTCTGACCCTCGCCTACGCAGAAGGCGGTCTGACCTGCTTTCTCGTGCCGCGCTGGCGCCCCGACGGGACCCGCAATGCCATTCACATCATGCGGCTCAAAGACAAGCTCGGCGACCGCTCCAACGCCTCGTCCGAGATCGAATATCACGGCGCCTGGGCCCAGCGTGTCGGGGAAGAAGGTAGGGGCATACGGACCATCATCGATATGGTGCAGGGTACACGGCTCGACTGCATTGCAGGGTCCGCCGCGGGAATGCGTGCAGCTCTTACGCAAGCCGCATGGCATACGCGGCACCGCACGGCCTTCCAGCGCCAATTGGCCGACCAGCCCGCCATGCGCGGTGTTCTCGCCGACCTCGCGCTCGAGGTCGAGGCCGCGACGGCGCTGATGATCCGCATCGCCTCGGCGTTCGACGCTGCGCAGGCCGGCGACGAACGCGAAGCGGCCTTTGCGCGCCTCGCGACACCGATCGCAAAATATTGGGTCTGCAAACGTCAACCCGGCTTCGTCTACGAAGCGCTTGAGTGTCTTGGCGGCGCCGGCTTTGTGGAAGAGGGGCCCATGCCGCGCCTTTTTCGGCAGAGCCCTCTGAATGCGATCTGGGAGGGGTCGGGTAACGTGATCGCGCTCGATGCCCTCCGCGCGCTCACGCGCGAACCGCAAGCGTGGGAAGCCCTGCGCGCGGAGCTTGGCCGGGCGCAGGGCGCGCATCCGCTGCTCGATGCGGCCATCGATCGCCTCGACGGCATTCGTGTCAATGGTGTCCCCGCGGAATCCGAAGCGCGCGCCTTCGTCGAGACGGTCGCGCTGTCGCTCGAGGCAGTCTGCCTCCGCGATGCACCATCTGCCGTTCTCGCCGGGTTCTGCGTGACGCGGCTCGACCCCGACAACCGTGCGTTTCTTTATGGCGGAGCGAATGCTTCGCTTGACACCGACCGGCTGTTGGCCCGTGCCCTGCCGAGCGAATGAGGCGTCGGACGCTCTTGCAGTGAAGGACACTTGGACGGCATCAAGGCCTGACACTCAGGCACTCGCCTGACCGGTAACAGGCGGTGTGGGGGCCTCTTCGGCAAAATTTTCAGGCTTATAGCTGTCTAGGCGGGTGCGTTTGAGCAGCAGGGCATTGACCGCGACAAGGACGGAACTGCCGGACATCGCGATTGCTGCGACAGCGGGACTGATAATGAACGGATAGAAGACACCGGCGGCGGCGGGAAAGGCGATGACGTTGTAGGCGACCGCCCAGAACAGGTTCTGATGCATCTTTCGCAGCGTCGCACGCGACAGCTCCACCGCGCCCACAACATCGTAGGGATCACTTCGCATCAGCACGACGTCTGCGCTTTCCATGGCCACATCGGTACCGGCCCCGATCGCAAAGCCCACATCGGCCTGGGTCAGGGCAGGCGCATCATTGATGCCATCCCCGACCATTCCGACTCTTTTTCCTTGCGCCTGAAGCTCTTTCACCTTGTCGGCCTTCTGGCCGGGAAGCACATCGGCGAGCACGATGTCGATACCCAGTTCCTCGGCCACGCGCCGCGCGGTACCCTCATTGTCGCCGGTGAGCATGGCGACCTCGACGCCCTTGTCATGTAGCCGGGCAATCGCGGCCTTGGCCGTCGGACGCGGCGCATCGGCGATCGCGATCAGGCCTACAAGAATCCCCTGGTGAGCGACATGGACGACCGTGCGGCCCGCTCCCTTGAGTTCCTCGGCCTTGTCAGCCAGCCCTCCCAGTGAGATTGATTCTTCGTCCATCAGCCGGCGGTTGCCGAGGAAAACGGTATCGCCGTTGACCTCCGCCTGCGCCCCTCTCCCGTCGCGGTTGAGAAAATCGCGCGCTTCGGGGATCTTCAGTCCTTCGGCCTTGTCAAGGATCGCAAGGGCGAGCGGATGCTCCGATCCCTTTTCGACCGCAGCGGCCAGTAGCAACACTTGTTCGGGCATGCGGCCCTCGGCGGCCACGATATCCACGACGCGCGGTTCGCCCATCGTCAAGGTGCCGGTCTTGTCGAAGATAACGACATTGAGCTTTGTGGCGTCTTCCAGCGCCGACGCGTTCTTGAACAGAATGCCGCGACTTGCGCCGAGCCCGGTGCCGACCATGACCGCCATCGGTGTGGCCAGTCCGAGCGCATCGGGGCAGGCGATCACGAAGACCGTGATTGTCAGGGTCACGGCAAACAGCAATGTTTCACCGATCCACCAGAACCAGACAGCAAACGTTCCGAGGCCAATGACGATCGCGATCAGAACAAGCCATTGCGACGCGCGGTCGGCGAGCAATTGCGCGGGCGCCTTGGAATTCTGCGCCTCCTGCACGAGCTTCACGATTTGCGCGAGCGCCGTGTCAGCGCCGACCTTGGTCGCCCGGTAGCGGAAACTGCCGCTCTTGTTGATGGTCGCTCCGATGACCTCGTCACCGGGTCCTTTTGCGACCGGCATGGATTCACCGGTCAGCATCGATTCATCGACCTGGGAGCTGCCTTCCAATACCTCCCCGTCTACGGGGATCTTGTTGCCCGGGCGGATGAGCACGGTGTCGCCTTCAAGGACGTCGGCCGTTGGGATTTCCTGCTCCTCGCCATCGCGCAGAACGACCGCCATTGGCGGGGCCAGGTCGAGCAGAGCCCGGATCGCCGCCGACGCGCCCGCGCGCGCGCGCATTTCCAGCCAGTGCCCGAGGAGGATGAACACGAGCAGGATGGCGACGGCCTCATAGAATTGCACGCCGGGAAAGAAAAATGTCGATCCGACGCTGAAGAGATAGCCGGTGCCGACCGAAAGCACGACAAGCACGGCCATATTGAGAATGCCATTGCGAAGGGCGCGCCATGCAGCGACCACAAATGGCCAGACCGGATAGAGCACGGCCGCGCTCGCCAGGCCGAACAGAAAAAGCTCAAGATTCATGCCGAACGGCGGGGCCGGAGGAGTGAAAAACCCGCCCATCGGGGAGTAGATGAAAATCGGGATCGTGAAGATGAAGGCAATCCAGAAACGGTTGCGCATGTCGCGTACCATCTCCTGCATGTCCATGCCTGCCCCGTGGCCCATTTCCTGGGCCATTTCGTCCTTCGCCCCGCCTTGGCGGTGGTCGTGGTGAACTGCCTGTTCTCCCCTGCTGTCCGCACCGCGCCCCGGTCCCGTGCCGGATTCCGAAAGATTTGCTTCCGCCGGTTTACAGACATGCTTCGGCATGATGCCGCCACGGCAGCGGAAACCGCAGCTTTTGATCAGGCTCTGAAGCCGCGTCCCATCGGTCTGCGCAGGGTCGTATTCCACGGTCACGCTGCCCCCCGCGGGGTTTGCAGTGGCTCGGCTTACGCCGGCTTCATGCCGCAGCTGCTTCTCCACGCCGAGGTGATCGAGTTCTTCAAAGAGATTTCCGACTTCTAAAGTGAGTGTTGCCAAAGCGAATTCCCTCTAGGCTGAACCATAGTGCTTCTGGATCAAGACGGTAATGAGCGCTGGCTCTTACAGTTGCTTGCCTGCCACCCTAGCCCTCGCTGCGCGCTCTGAGTTCGGCATAGAGCCGCTCGACATCGCTGCGCTTGGATAGCGAAGTTCCTGGTGTAAGCGCCGTGGCAGCGCCAGCTGCCATGCCGTAAAGAAAGGCCGCCTCGGGCGCGTCGCCTGCGGCAAGGCGAACGGTCATTGCGGCAAGGAAGCTGTCTCCCGCACCGACGGCGCTTTGTGCATTGATCTTCGGGGCGGCGTGCATCACGGTCTTCTCGGGCGTTACAAGCATGGCGCCATCGCGCCCCAGAGTGAGAGCGAGCATGTCGAGGCCATTATCGCGCACGATGGCTTGGGCCGCCGTTTCCTGCTCTGCCGCGGTCGCCAGCCTTCGGCCGACGAGCGTTTCGAGTTCGCCTAGGCTCGGCTTTGCCAGGTGAACGCCGCCACCAATGCCATGCCGCAGAGCGTCTCCAGAACTGTCCAGTACCAGCTTGATGCCTCGGCGCTGGCAAATCGCACCGACGACGGCGTAGATATCGCTACGCAGGCCGCGCGGAAGACTCCCGCTTGCCACGAGATATTTGCAATCGAGCGTTTGCAGCGCTCGCAGGACGACTTCGCAGTCGCGTTCGGAGACTTCCGGACCCTGCGGCACGAAGCGAAATTCGAGATTGGTGGACCGTTCGTAGATCGCGTGGCTGATCCGCGTGGAGCCGGAGATCGAGAAGCGTTCGGCCCGCACCCTTGCTTGCTTGACGAGCTCCTGCAACACGCCGCCTGTTGCTCCACCTGCAAGATAAAGCGCGTAGGACTCGCCGCCGAGTTCATTGATGACGCGCGCAACGTTGAGACCGCCTCCGCCAGGGTAATAATGCTCATCGAATGTGCGGATCTTGTGCATCGGCTTCACCACCTCGGCCTGCGCCGCACCATCGATAGTCGGGTTGAGCGTCAGGGTAGCTATCATGACGAGGGGATCCTTTGTCTTTTTTACGGTCTCCCCGGTTAAGACGCGGCAGGATACGCAGCCTTACGCCGCCATGATCCGCTCGTATGCCTGTCTGGTTTCGTCGGCGCTCGTCAGACTGAGCCGCCCGTGTAACCTTGGCGACGCCAAGGCGTCTGTCCTGCAGGCGACGCGCGAAAAATCAGAGAAATGGTGCAAGATTTGATCCTCCCTTCAAGACGCGATCGCGACCCTGAGCTATTTGTGAAGATATTTGGAAGCGGTGTCCGGACCCTGGTGTTCGTTGCGGGGCTGGGTGGGACCACGCGATATTGGGAGACGCGGGTAACCGAGCTTGCGCAAGAGCATAGAATTGTGCTCGTCGACCTCTTGGGCTTCGGACGATCGCCCAAGCCCTGGGTGAAGTATAGCGTCGAACGGCATGTCGATGCCCTGCAGCGCGTTCTCGCCCCTCTCGGGCCGGTAACGCTCGTTGGCCATTCGCTGGGCGCCCTGATTGCCGCAGCCTATGCGGCCAGACATACCGAGACTGTCGAGCGCCTCGTACTCATCAGCCTGCCTCACTTCGGATCGCAGGACGCGGCGTATACATATATGCGCCAGGGACCGGTTAAAGGAGGGCTCATATACACCAACGTCCTGTTGACCATGCTAGCCTGCATCATCACGCGCCGCCTGTTAGGGAGAATCCTGCCCTATCTCATTCGAGATATTCCGCGCGAGGTCGTCGAAGACCTTGTCAAGCATACGTGGAGGTCATCTACCTCGTCGCTATGGGATGTTGTCTATCGCCATGATGTTGCGGACGACCTGAGAATTCTAGAGCCCGTTCACAACGTGCTTTGTATTCATGGGAGCGATGACATCATGGCACCGCTTGCGCCGGTAAGAGCGCTGGCAGAAGCTTTCTCGAGTGTGCAGCTTTGTGTCCTTGAGGGGCTCGATCATCACCCCTTTCTGCGCGAGCCGGAAAGGTGCTGTGAGCTTATCGCGAGCTTTGCCGAGCAAGCGGCGCGAGAAGCCATGCTGCCGAATGGCTGAGCCCGCCTGACTCCTTTGGCCCCGGACGGGGAGGGCCGAGCCGCGCTGATGCGGGCCGAGGGTGCCTCTGCGCCTGTCTCCGCCGTAATCGCCGGCCCTCTTTCCCGTCCGATAGACGAGACGCAGTCTGGCGCTGCTTACGGCCGAGCGGAGGGCGACATTACATTCAGCCTATTTCTTGCAGCGCTTTCGCCCCTGCTCGCGGTTCTGCTTTTCCTTGTCGGTCTGCGGATGCCCGCATCGCGGGCCATGGCACTGGCCTATCTCGTAACCGCCGCTGCCGGCTATTTCCTGTGGCACATGGCGCCCCGCACAATCCTCGCCGCTTCGATCGAGGGTTTGGCGATCGCGGCCTCGGTCTTGTGGATCATATTTGGTGCGATACTTCTCTTGAGGCTCCTTACCGAAGGCGAGGCGATGGCCCGGATACGCGAAGGATTCGCGGCCATATCGCCGGAACCGCGGGTCCAGCTCATCGTCATCAGCTGGACCTTCGGTGCTTTCCTCGAAGGCGTCGCCGGTTTCGGCACACCGGCCGCCATTACCGCTCCGCTGCTTGTGGCGCTTCGTTTCACACCGATGGCAGCCGTGTCGCTTGCACTGATTGCCAATAGCAGCCCGGTTGCCTTCGGTGCGATCGGTACGCCGGTGGCCATCGGGCTGCGCGAAGGACTCCGTCAACCTGCCGCAAATGGCGGGCTCGATAATCTGATCGAAAACTCGGCGCAGATGGCAGCTGCAATTGATCTGACTACCGGATCGCTCGTCCCGTTCGCGCTCATCCTTATCTATTCGCGGTTCTTTTCCAAAGAACGAAGCTGGTCCAGTGCGCTGGGCTATTGGCGGTTCGCTCTGTTTGCCGGTCTGGCTTACACCATACCTGCCTTTATCGTCAGTGCGACGCTAGGTCCCGAACTTCCCGCGCTTGCCGGCGCGCTTTGTGCCATCGTGCTCGTGGTTCCAGCAGCCCAACGCGGTTTCCTCAAACCCAGATCTGGCGCAGCCACTTCGGGCGCGCCGATTGCCGTAGAACCGTCACGCGTTACACTGAAGCGAGCCTGGGCACCCTATCTCTTGCTCGCCGCGCTCCTTCTCGTGAGCCGCGCAGATCTGTTGCCGGTTAAACAGGTCATGCAGGATGTCTCGTTTGCCTGGCTTTCGGTCTTGGGGACACCGATCAACATTGCGATTGCGCCGCTATATTTGCCGGGTTCGATGTTTTTGATCGCGGGTCTTTTGGCCGTCTTCCTTCTGCCTCTCGACAGTGAGCGGCTCCGCCGCGCTGGCCGGGACACCCTGAAGATCGCGGCCGCAAGCGCTGTGACGCTTGCAGCGGCGGTCCCGATGGTGCGCGTCTTTGTGTATTCGGGAATCAATTCGGACGGTCTGCCCAGCATGCCAATGGCGCTTTCAGTTCTTGCGGCCGATGCCGCCGGACAGAACTGGCCGGTGATTGCACCATTCATCGGAGCGCTGGGCAGTTTTCTCTCAGGAAGCGCGACCTTCAGCAATATGACATTTGCCCTGTTTCAGTTCACCGCAGCCAATCAGGCCGGACTGCCACCGGAAACCGTCCTTGGCGCCCAGATCCTTGGCGCCAGCGCGGGGAACATGGTGTCGGTCGTCAATGTGGTGGCAGCTGCAGCCGTCGTCGGCCGTGTCGGGCGCGAGGGAGAGATCATCCGGGTCACGCTTGTGCCAATGCTCGCCTATACTGCCGCCGTTGGCCTTGTCGCAGCTGCCGCAATCGGGTTCGCACGATGATCGAGCATGTGCTGCATCTCATTCTCCTGCTGCTGGCGGCGAGATCCTTCGGAGAGATTGCAACGCGCCTCGGCCAGCCCGCGCTGGTGGGGGAGATCGGGGCCGGGCTAATACTGGCAGTTTTGGCGGCCTCCCTCAACGCTCCGTTTCTCGCCGAATTGTCGCGCAGCGCCTTTCTCGACCTTGCCGCCGAGTTCGGAATTTTCTTCCTGCTGCTGCTTGCCGGCCTCGAAATTGCCCCCGGAGAGCTGTTCAGACATTCGGGTCGCTCGGCTGCCGTGGCGCTCGGAGGCGTGCTGTTGCCACTCGCTTTGGGCATGGCCCTTGCGTGGTGGGTGCTTCCCGACAACCCGATGAAATTCGTCCAGGCTCTGCTGGTCGGCGTTGCATTGTCAATTTCTGCGGTCCCGGTCGCCATCGGCGTGTTCATGGATCTCGGCATGGTCCACACCCCAACCGGTCGCACGGTGATCGCCGCTGCAATTCTCGACGATATCATCGGACTTGTGCTCCTCGCGATCTTGACCGGCGCAATTGCGGCAGGTTCCGTCCCGGGGATTGGGGCGATGTTGCCGCTGCTTGGCAAAGCCGCGCTGTTCTTCCTCATTGTCGCTGCCGCCGGCTATTTCGGGGCGCCGAGGATCGCCAATCTGATCTCGCGCCTGCGGATTCCCGCCCCTGAGTTTACCGCGCTCATTCTGACAGCCTTGGGGTTTGCAGGGCTGGCCGAACTGCTTGGCATGGACTTCATCATCGGAGCCTTCGCCGCCGCCCTTCTGTTCAACGCCAAGAGCCTGGGTCAAGCCTCTTTCGCGCGCCTGAAAGCAACGGTCAGCGATCTCACGATGGGCTTGCTGGCCCCGCTTTTCTTTCTTTCGATCGGTATTCGCGTGGATTTCGCGGCCCTTGCCATCATTCCTGGCATCGTGCTGGCGCTGATTCTAGTCGCACTTATGGGCAAGATCATTGGCGCCGGGCTTCCTGCTCTGCTTTCTGGTCTCACCCGCAAGGAGGCGCTCGGGGTCGGGTTCGGCATGAGCGGCCGCGGGGCGGTTGAATTGATCATCGTGAGTATCGCATGGGAGGCAGGGCTCTTCGATTATCCCGGCACGGTCGTCGCCAATCTCTTTTCCGCTCTCGTCCTCATGGCGCTCGTCACCACGATTGTCACACCCATCGGACTGCGCTGGCTTTTTCGCGAGCGGGGGCAGCAGGGCTGTAATCGGCCGGGCTGAAAACCGTCTCACCATATGGACGATGCTTCGGCGGCGACGGGTAAGATTTAGCCGCCGCTCGAGGCAACGTCCACGTTCGACCACTGCCGAGCACCGCTCGCGAATGACCCGGAGATTTCGATGCCCGACGCCCTTATTGCCTGGTTTGAGGATATTGGACGCGGCGACGTCGCCATGGTTGGCGGAAAGAATGCTTCGCTCGGTGAGATGGTCGGCGCGCTGTCGAAGCGCGGTATCAGAGTGCCGGGAGGCTTCGCCACAACGGCGCAGGCCTATCGGCACTATATCGCGGCCAACGGCATTGAACCCGAAATGAGGCGCTGGATCGAAGCGCTCGATGCCGGGCGCGCCTCGCTTCAAGTGGCAGGTGCTGCGATCCGGCATGCGTTTCTGGAAGGGGCGTTTCCACCGGAGATCGAGGCGGCCATCGGTGAAGCCTATGACGCTTTGTCTGCGCGCAGCGAACAGGATGCGGTCAGCGTCGCGGTCCGCAGCAGCGCGACAGCGGAGGATCTTCCCGAAGCGAGCTTCGCCGGGCAGCAAGAGACCTTTCTCAATGTCACCGGGAAGCGCGCACTTCTCGATGCCTGCCGGCGCTGCTTTGCCTCGCTCTTTACCGACCGGGCGATCAGCTACCGTCAGGCACAGGGTTTCGACCATATGGATGTTGCCCTGTCGATCGGAGTGCAGCGCATGGTGCGCTCGGATCTCGCTGGATCGGGGGTCATGTTTTCAGTCGATACCGAAACGGGTTTCCCCGACGTGATCGTGATAAGTGCCGCCTGGGGGCTTGGGGAGACTGTCGTCCAGGGCTCGGTCGATCCTGACACCTACCGTGTCTTCAAACCCTTTCTCGAACGTACAGATACGGTTCCGCTTATCGAGCGCAGTCTTGGGGCCAAGGAGCGCAAGATGATCTATGCGACCGGCGGCAGCGTCAGGACGTTGACCAAGAGAACCACGCGCCGCGAACGCGAGACCTTCGTCCTCTCCGATGACGAGGTACTTGAGCTGGCGCGCTGCGCCAAGACCATCGAAAAGCATTATGGTCGCGCGATGGACATGGAGTGGGCGAAAGATGGTGCAACCGGCGAACTCTTCATCGTCCAGGCCCGCCCGGAAACGGTTCAGGCGGGCAAGGCAGCGGGAAGACTGACTACCTACAGGTTGAAACAGCGCGCCGAACCGCTGCTTACGGGCGCGGCGGTCGGCGAGGCGATCGCCACCGGGGAGGTTTGCGCGATCCGGGACGCCTCGCAGATCGAGGCTTTTCGAGATGGTGCAATCCTTGTGACAGGCATGACCGATCCGGACTGGGTGCCAATCATGAAGCGCGCAGCGGGTATCATCACTGATCACGGCGGAACTACCAGCCACGCAGCGATCGTCAGCCGCGAACTCGGCGTGCCGGCCATCGTTGGGACACAGACAGCGACGCGCACCCTGCAGGACGGGCAGCCCATCACCCTGTCATGCGCGGAAGGCGACCGCGGTGCGGTCTATGAAGGGACGCTCGAGTTCGAAACCATCGAGTTCGACCTGGCGGATCTGCCCGAGACCGAAACCGATGTGATGCTCAATATCGCGAGTCCGGCCGCCGCCATGCGCTGGTGGCGCCTTCCCGCGCGCGGAGTAGGCCTCGCGCGGATGGAATTCGTGATCAACCACCTGGTCAAAGTTCACCCGATGGCGCTCGTCGCCCCGGAGAAGGTCACAAGCGAGGATGCCAGGCGCGCGATCGCCGAGCTTACGCACGGATATGCCGAGCCTACCGACTATTTCGTCGACACGCTCGCGCTCGGCATAGCCAAGCTCGCGGCCCCGTTTCATCCGCAGCCGGTGATTGTCCGCCTCAGCGACTTCAAGACAAACGAATATGCTCACCTTCTCGGAGGAGAGGCCTTCGAACCGGATGAGGAAAATCCGATGATCGGATGGCGCGGCGCTTCGCGCTATTACAGCCCAGGCTACAAGGCGGGTTTCGCGCTCGAATGCCGCGCTTTGCGGCGCGTACGCGAGGAGATCGGCTTTGAGAATGTCATCATCATGGTGCCATTCTGCCGTACGCTCGCCGAAGCCGATCGGGTCCTCGAAGTGATGGCGGAAAACGGTCTCGAACGAGGCCGAAACGGTCTCCAAATCTATATGATGTGCGAGATTCCGGCGAACGTCCTGCTCGCGGAGGAGTTCGCACAGCGCTTTGACGGATTTTCGATAGGTTCCAACGATCTCACCCAGCTCGTGCTCGGGATCGACCGCGATTCCGAGCTTCTCGCCGATCAGTTCGACGAACGCAACGAGGCGGTAAAACGGGCGATTGGCGAAGCCATTATCAAGGCGCACCAGGCCGGGATAAAGATCGGAATTTGCGGCCAGGCACCGAGTGACCATCCCGAGTTTGCCGGTTTCCTGGTCGATTGCGGGATCGACTCCATTTCGCTTAACCCCGACAGTTTTGTTGCCGCAGTCAAGGTGGTCGCTCAAGCCGAGGCCATGTCGGATAAAGGCCGAGCACAACCGGCTGAGGGTTCGCGGATATGAAGGTCGTCATCTTCGAGGCCGAGGAATGGGAGGCGAGGGCATGCCGCGCACTTTCCGGCAATCACGAACTCACTTGTGTCAAGGAACGGCTGACATCTGATAACGCGGCAAAATACAGCGATGCCGAAGTGATCAGCACATTCATCAATTCACGGCTCGATGCAGAAGTCCTGCGCCACTTCCCCGAGCTGCGGCTGATCGCCACCCGCTCGACCGGCCACGACCACATCGATCTGGCCTGGTGCGCCGCAGAAGACATCGAGATCGCCAACGTTCCCGACTATGGTGATGTTACTGTAGCCGAGCACAGTTTTGCCTTGATGCTGGCTGCCGCGCGATATCTCGTTCCGGCGGTCGAACGTACACGGCGCGGAAATTTTTCACAGGATGATCTGCGCGGTATCGAGCTGCGCGGGAAGACCCTTGGCGTCGTCGGGACCGGCCGCATCGGGCGCCGCGCGATCGAGATCGCGCGCGGGTTTGGCATGAATGTCGTAGCGTTCGACGTCGATCCGGATAGCTCTGCGGCAGCAAATCTCGGCTTTACCTATTTGCCTTTCGCCGAACTCCTTTCCCAAGCCGACATCGTCACATTGCATCTGCCGGCAACCCCTCAGACCCAGGATCTCCTGTCCGATGCCGAGTTCGCTGCCATGAAGACCGGCGCGCTCCTGATCAATACGGCGCGCGGCAACATCGTCAGCGTTCCCGCTCTGGTGCGCGCGCTGGCGGAGGGGAAACTCCGCGCCGCTGGCCTTGATGTGCTCCCGCAGGAGCCGCTCGTCCGTGAAGAGGCAGAAGTGTTTCGCGGACCGCCGCTGGAGAAGGAGAATTTGGAGGCCCTCGTGGCCAATCATGTGCTTCTGCGCTTTCCGAACGTCATCGTGACTCCGCATGTCGCCTATAACACGCATGAGGCGGTCGCGCGCATCATCGAGACGACAATTGAGAATATCGAAGCTTTTGCAATGGGTTCGCCGAAGAACCTCATTGTTTAGGGGGTCAGTCGCTCGGTGTGCGGGCGGCGAATTCTGCCGCTTCGCGCGCCATTCGCTCCTCGATTCCGCCACCCCAGCCATTCTCCAGTGATGCCAGGCGCTTCATGGCTTGCCGTTCGTCAAACAGATAGAGCAGCGTATCGCTTGCGATGGGATAGGCCGCTCCAGACCCTCCGCCATGTTCGATTACCACCGCCACCGTATAGCGGGGCCGGTGAACCGGCGCATAACCAACGAACAATCCATGATCGCGCAGCTTCCAGGGGAGAGAGGCATTGGAGCGGACGCCGCGGCGACGTTCGGCCATCGTGATGCGGCGAACCTGCGCGGTGCCCGTCTTGCCCGCCAGCTTGATGTTCGGAAGGGGAAGGCGGGCGCGGGTTGCGGTGCCCTGGCCATTGACAACATCCTCCATTCCCTGGCGGACGATCGCAAGCATTCGGGGGTCAATTTCGAGTGGTGCGGCAGGCGCCTCCTTTGCGGCAAGTAGCTTGGGATGGGTTTTCTCACCGGCGGCAAGCCGCGCCGTCATGACCGCAAGCTGCAGCGGGTTGGCGAGCAGATAGCCTTGCCCGATTGTCGCATTGACAGTGTCATAGGCTTCCCAAGGCTCGTTGTATCGTCGCCGTTTCCAGGCAGGATCGGGGACAGTGCCGTAATACTGATAGGGAACCGGCAAGCCTAAAAACCGCTCGCCAAGCCCAAAACGTCTGGCCATGTCGGCAATTGGCTGAATGCCCACCCGAATGCCCATGACATAGAAATATATGTCACAGCTTTCTGCAATCGCCCGGTTCATGTCGACTACACCGTGGCCACTACGGCGCCAGCAATGGAACGTGCCGCCGGCAATGTTGATCCGGCCGGTACAAAGGACGGTTTCGTCTGGGTCGATGTTCTCATTCAGCAAAGCCAGGGCCGTGATCGGCTTGATGGTCGATCCGGGCGGATAAAGTCCCTGGAGGGTCTTGTTTCTGAGTGGAACGCGTTCGTCTTGCGACAGCATGTCCCATTCGAACTGGCTGATCCCATCCGAAAAACTGTTGGGATCGTAGGCTGGCATCGAAGCCATAGCGAGAACGCCGCCGGTGACCGCGTCGAGCACCACGACCGAGCCGGACTGGGTGCCCAGTCGCCGCGACGCATAGGTTTGAAGCCCACCATCAATGGTCAATTGTACGCTTTTACCTATAGTGTCGGATCGGACCTCTAGCGCGCGTACGACCTTGCCCGTGGCTGTCACTTCGGCCCGGCGCGCGCCGGGCTTGCCCGTCAAATGCTCGTCGAGCGTCTTCTCGAGCATATCCTTGCCGACTTGCATGCCCGGAACCATTAGCAAGGGATCGCCGGTTTTTTCATACTCCTCGCGGCTTGGGGCTCCGACATAGCCGAGCAAGTGAGCTGTCGCGGCTCCTGCTGGATAGTGCCGCGAAAACCCTCTCATCGGGGATACGCCGGGGAGGTCGGGAAGGCGTACATTTACAGCGGCATATTGGTCCCACTCGACATCGCTCGCAACCCGCACGGGCTGGTGATCCAATGCTTGTTCGAGGTCGGTCTTGAGGCGGTCCGTCTCATCGGCGCTAAGATCGAGCAGCTCGGCAAGCTGCTTCACGACCTTATCGGCGTCCTCGAGGCGATCGGGCAGGAGATCGATCATGAAGACCGATTTGTTGCTGGCGAGGGGGACGCCCGTGCGATCAAGCAGCAATCCGCGCCTCGGCGGGATCAGGCTCAGCTGAAGCCGATTGCTCTCGGAGAGCAGTTGCCATTTTTGGTTTTCGGCGATCGCAAGCCAGGCGAGCCGGCCTGCCAACACACCGCCGAGACCGAGCTGCACCGCGCACAAGATTGTCGCCCGGCGAGAAAACTGCTGCTCCAATATCCTCTTGTTCGTTGGCGGTTTCGCCACACACACTGCTCCTTATTGCAAGACTCCCGGTTTTGATTGTCCGTCCAGACCGGCTCCTGGTGCGCGCTGGCCTGCCCGGGCGGCACCTCATTCGGATAAACAGACGCGGGGCGCGCTTGGTGATTACGAGAACGTCGCCGACGGCGAAGTTCAGAACAAATGGGTGTTGCCTCTCGCAATGAGATGCAAGATCATGTTCATGGGAGCGCAGGCCTCCTCATCCTCATAGGGATCCGGGCCCTTTCGGCGGTCAGTCTAGGCCTTGTTCAGATTGGCGACTTCGACCGCGAGGGACCGCTGTGCCTGCGCGACAAGAACTCCATGATCGGTAGCAGGTGGGATCGGCGGGAGTATCGAAACGGTAATCGATCCAGGATGCAGCCGCATGCCCTGCCGCCAGAGCCGGCCGGCATCGTGGGCAACGATTACTGGGGGTATCGCCAGATTTCGATAGAGCAGTTCCACTCCGCGCTTGAATTCGATCGGGCTTCCCGGCTGCTTGCGTGTGCCTTCGGGGAAAATGAGCACCGAGCGACCCGCCGCTACTTCCGCGCGGCAGGCCGCAAGCATTTCACGCAGCGCCCGCGCCGACTGAGCGCGATCGACCGGGATCATGGGGGAGTTCTTCAGGAACCATCCTATCACAGGCAGCGCCAGAAGCTCACGCTTGGTGACAATCGCCACGTCAGGGAAGAGAACGAGTGCGGCAAACGTTTCCCAGGCCGATTGATGGTTGGCGATGATGAGGACGGGACCCTCGGGCAGGTTAACGCGTCCCCTTTCCGTATAGCGGATTCCGGCCAGCGCAGCGAGGAGACAGAGAAGGCCGCGCGCCCAAATCCGGGTGAGCTGCCGAATGATCCGCGGCGGACGACCCAGAAGAACCAATAGCGGGATCAAGGGCGCAAAAAGGAGAGTCCACACCGCCGCCGACACTGCAAAGGCGAGACTTCGCATAGTGGTGATCAGGCGGCTCATCGGGTTTTCTCGTCTCGGTGCAGAGGATTTCTAAACGGGCTGAAACAAGAGACGGGGCACGGCAGCTCGGCTTACAGGACGAAGCGCATCAGCGCGTTGTTTCCCGGCCGGAACCTCTCATCATTCGCCGAAACACCAAAGAAATCTGAGGGGCGGGGCCTCTCCCTGCGTATTCCAAGTAGGTGGAACTTCGGTGGGGAAGAACTCATGCCATTATCTTACGCCGCACAATCAGAGGATATTGTTGCCGAAGAGCAGGAGCGTTCCGAACCTGAGAACCGGCGAGAGACGAACAGAGAGATTATTGAGCGGGTTCTTGTTGGCGATTATGTCATCTTCCGCCGGCTTGCTCTCAAGCGTCTGCGCGACCGCCTCGCGGCGGATGATGTCCTTCAGTCCTTCTGCGTCAAAGCGCTTGAGCGCGCGCATCAATTGCGTGATGAAAATGCCGTCCACGGATGGCTGCGGCGCCTCTTCGAGACGACGTTGCTCGACCATTACCGGGCCTCGGCGCGGCTCAACGCCAAAACGACCCCGCTTGAACCCGGCGGCCCACCCTTGGAAGAAATCTCGGGAGAGAGTTTGTCGGTCGATGAAAGCGAGGTGGTCGAGGAGGTATTGGCGACGCTTCGGCCAGCCTATACGCAAATCATCCGGCAAATGGACCTGGGGCGGGACGAGCCTTCAGTCATCTCTTCGCGCCTCCACATTTCGCCCAACAATCTCGCCGTAAGACTCCATCGTGCCCGCGGCGCATTTCGCGATGCTTTGGCCGACACCCCTATTGCTTTGCAAACTTGAGGAGCCGACGCGCTCGTGTGGGCGGGCAGAGACTATGTCATGCCTATTCAGTGAGACCGAAACGAGGTCTGCGCTGTAATAGCAGGCGCGCTCCCGCGTCTATGTACATGCATGCGAGCTCTAAGGGTCGAATTGTCGGGACCATTTGGCTGCGTAAAAGCCCGAACCCGCCAAGCTCGTTGCCGCGGCGATGCCTCCAACCCCGCGCCTCGGCAGTGCGGCACGCCGTGATCCTCCCCCCTCCTACGGCGTGCCGCCATTGCTTTCCGACAAGCGGGAGCAAGACCGGTGTCTGATACGCTCTTGCTATTCCTCACGCTGGATTGGCTCGCGCGGTTTGCTATCTTCGCGGTGATCATTTTCAGCCGACCAGCGGTTGGCGCACAGGGCTGGCTCGCGCTGGTTCTCGTCTTCCCCATTCCAGCCATTCTCGTTGTTCTCTGGGCGTTCCGTCCGCTGGCAACGGCGCGCAGGCGTGCGCGTTTTGCTGAAGCGCGCAGGCAGCTCAAGATTGCGCGCCGCCAGATCCTGATGTCGCAGCACTGCTCACCGCCGCAGCTTCCCGCGCATCTTGTTCGGGCAGCGCAGCTCATCGAGCGGGTCAATTTGTTCCCTGCGGTGGGTGGAAACAACATCGAAGCGCTAGCGGATTATCAGGAAGTGATCGACCGTCTCGTGGCCGACATTGGTACTGCCCGGCACCATGTTCATCTCACGACCTACATCTTCTCCGACGATGCTGTGGGCAACCAGATCATCGCGGCGCTCGTGGCTGCCGCAAGCCGCGGGATAGAATGCCGCGTTCTGATCGATGCGCTCGGTTCCTATTGGTGGTCCCGCCGGATCATTCGAAAACTCAGGAGCTGCGGGATAACGGTGCGCCGCGCGCTGCCCGTATCGCTAACGAACATGGAGGCCCTGCGGCCCGATCTGCGCAATCATCGCAAGCTCGCTGTGATCGACGGACGGCTCGGATATATCGGCTCGCAGAACGTCATCAGCCCCGAGCTACCGGGAGGTCAGCGCAGCAAGGAATTCGTGGTGAGGGTCAACGGACCCGTCGTGCTCCAGATGCAGGCGCTCTTTGCCAATGACTGGTTTTTGGAATCCGGCGATCTGTTGAGCGACGGGGCGCTCTTTCCGCATGAACGGTCCGCAGGGGCGGCGCGCGCACAATTGGTGGCTGGCGGACCCGAATATCGGCGCTCTGTCATCCGGCTGCTGCTCGATGCGCTGGTGCATACGGTCGAACACCGTCTGGTCATCACGACCCCCTACTTCGTGCCGGACGAAGCGCTCCTGCTCGCGCTCGAAGGGGCCGCCGCCCGCGGTGTCGAGGTCTGCTTGATTCTACCGAAGAAGGGCGACCATCGTCTGGTCGATCTGGCGCAGCGCTCTTTCTTCGATCGAATGCTGGAAGCGGGCATCGACATACACCTCTATCATCGCGGCTTCCTGCACGCCAAGCATGTAAGCGTCGACGATGACCTCGTCCTTGTCGGTTCGATGAACATCGATTTGCGCTCGCTGGAGTTGAACGGAGAAGCTGGCCTCCTCATCTATGATCAGGACACAACCGCGCGCCTGCGCGAAGAGGAGGCGCGCAACATTGCGGGGAGTGAGCGCTTGGTTCGCGCCGAATGGAATGCCAGACCTGCGCTTGCCCGCGCTGCGGAAAATGCAGCACGGCTCTTTAGCCCGCTATTATAGGATCAACTTTGCTTTGCACGGCAGACTTCGCGTCGCGCATCTTTGCCAAACACCCCGCCAGGATTTTCACGCGCTGGGAGGAGCGTTTGAATAGCTCCGGGCGGAATTCTCAGGCGGGGGAGGGGTGTTGTACATTGCGTCCAACAATGCGGACCCGAAGTTCGACTGTTTCGCCATTCTTCGGGAGTACAATCGCATTCCCGGCATGAGTTTTGCCATCAACGGTGAGTTCGACGTCAGCGCAGCCAAGCCCTTGCGGATCTTCGACTTTCACTGACACCAACCCGCCACCAACGCGCAGTGTCGCGCTGAAGCCGCCCCAGTTGGGCGGGATACAGGGATTGACGATGAGTTGGCCATCGATCTGTTGCAACCCCAGGATGCTTTTTGTGGCGAGCTGCCATGCCCAGCCAGCGGCCCCAGTATACCAGCTCCAGCCCCCTCTGCCCGTATGTTGCTTGCCCGCAGATATGTCTCCGGCGACGGCGTAGGGCTCCAGGCGATAATGCTCGGCCTTGGCGTGATCGTCAGAGCGACGGACGGGGTTGATCATGTTGAACAGGGCAAAGGCCTTCTCGGGGTCCTTCACCCGCGCAAAGGCCATGCCCAGCCACGCGGTCGCATGCGAATACTGACCCCCATTTTCGCGAATTCCCGGGGGATAGGCCTTTATGTAACCGGGATCGATCAAGCCTTCGTCAAACGCGGGCCAGAGCAGCCTGGCCAACTGGTCTTCCTGCGAAACAAGCATATCCCATGCGGACTGGAGAGCCTCGCTCACGCGCTCTTGATCAGCCGAGGCAAAGGCCGCCCATGACTGCGCGATCGAATCGATCCTGCATTCGTCGCTTTCTGCCGAGCCGATGGGCCGCCCGTCATCATCGAACGCGCGCAAGTACCATGAGCCATCCCACGCGCTTTCTTCCGCGCGCCGTCTTATCTCGGATGCCCGTTCTTCCCATTCTTTCGCCTCGTGCATCCGACCGGTCCGGCGGCAGATGTCGGCGAAGCCTTGCGCTGTGACCGTGATAAACCATGCCAACCAGACGCTTTCGCCATGGCCCTTCGCGCCGAGGCGGTCCATTCCATCATTCCAGTCCCCGGCGCCGATCAGCGGCAGTCCATGGGCCCCGACTGCCAGAGCGCGGTGCAGTGCGCGCTCGCAGTGCTCGAACAGCGAGCCGCGCCACTCGGTCGCATCGAATTGCGCATATCGATTGGCTTCGTCGGGGGCGAGTTCATCGGCATCGAGGAACGCGACTTCCTCGTCGAGGATATCAAGGTCACCGGTCGTCGTGACATAGATGCCGACAACATAAGGCAACCAGAGTAAATCGTCGGAAAAACGCGTTCGCACGCCGCGATCAGCAGGGGGGTGCCACCAGTGCAGAACATCGCCCTCTACGAATTGATGCTGCGCGCTTTCGAGGATGTGCGCGCGAGCGAGCGCCGGCGCGGTGTGGAGAAGCGCAAGAACGTCCTGCAATTGATCGCGAAAGCCGAAGGCCCCGCTCGACTGATAGAATCCCGTGCGCGCGAGAACACGGGACGACAGCGTCTGGTAGAGCAGCCAGCGGTTGACCATGACGTCGAAAGCAGGGTCCGGGGTTGAGACTTGAAGGGCGCCGAGTGTCTCATCCCAGAAATTCTCCAGCGCTATCATTGCCGTCTCTGCCTCGTCTGGCTCACGCCAGCGCTGGGCGAGTTCCATGGCCGCATGGTGGCCTAGCCCTTGGCCGAGCACGAACAGGATTTCTTCTTCCTCGCCCGGGCCAAGATCGAGGTGTATCTGATAGGCTCCGCATGTATCGCCGCCCGCGCATACGCTGTTGGTTAGACCCCATCGCCGAAGCGCCGCGGGATCCGCCGGGTCCCCACCCCTGCCGATGAATTCGCCGCGGTCGGTCGTGAAGCCGTGCGGTGGGCGGTTTGCCGTGAGAAACGCCACCTGTCCGGCAAAATCGCTGTTCCAGCGGTTCGTTGCCGTGATGGTCTGCGTCTCGGTGTCAAAGTCGCAGACTATGTGCGGGCGTGCGATACTGGGAAGAGAGCCGAGCAGCCACTCGGCATAATAGGTTGCGGTTACGCGCCGGTGCCGGTCTTCGCAGTTGCGGATCCGCAGCCGAACGATCTTCACCGATGCATCAAGCGGTACGAACATTGTGAGCTGATGGGCCAAGCCGGCGAACCGTTTTGACCATGTAGTGTAACCCGCGCCATGCCTGACTTCGCAGGCAGCGGCATCGCCAACAGGAGCAGGCGTTATGGTCCATACCTCGCCAGTTTCCTCATCACGCAGGTAGAGTGTTTCGGAGGGACGGTCCGTGACCGGGTCGTTCGACCATGTTGTGAGACGGTTCTCGCCGCTGTTTATTGCCCAAGTATACCCCCCGCCAGCTTCGCTTACGAGCGCGCCGAAGTCACGGTTGGCGAGAATGTTGCACCACGGAGCAGGCGTCGCCTGCCCGGGTTCGACGAAGATGACATATTCGCGGCCATCCGCCGTGAACCCACCCAGACCATTGTCGTAGAGAAGGTTCGCTGAACGTTCGAGCGATGTCATCGAGGGATGCTGCGCAGCCCTTGTTGCAGAAAACAGCGGCAAGCGGTTTGGCACATCGTGCGCTTCTTCCAGCTGTTCCTGCAAACTACCCCGTGCGTCGTCGAGGGTGACACGCGCCGTGCTCTCCAGAAGGCGCACCCGATCCGCACCGATCTGATCCGCGAAAACGATATGCACGCCGCCCTTGCGTCCAAGCAGCTCCGCCATCTTCGCGCGTTGCAGCGCCTCCCTGAGCTGGTCGAGCACCGGTTCGATGTAAGCTGAGCCGGCAAGCTGGAGGATCACCAGATCCACCTCTAGTCCGTGCCGCCGCCACAATCGATGGGCGGCGAGGAGGACGGGCAGCAGGGTCGTGGTCTCACCGGCAGACCGCAGCAGAAGGATGGGGTAATCGCCGGACACGCCCATCCCCCACAAATCCGCTTGTCCGAGACTGTTCTCGTTCTTGATCGTCCGCGCGCTCGATGGGGCGTTCTGCGGATAGATGAGAGCCGAAGCGAGCTGCTGCACGACGGGCAGGTGTTCGGCTTCGATGTTCATGTGAACCAGGGAGCGTGCATTTTCGGTTGCCGTATCGTGGAGCGCCCATTCGATCGAATCGAGAGACGAATGACGCTCGGCCAGCTCGACGGCGGTTTCGCGCGACGCGGCTGCGACTGTCAGGAAACAGATTTCCCTAATCTCGAACGGCTCCAGGTCGATGAGGTGTTGAAGAGCCATGACCGGGTCCAGGGTCCACCCTTGGGTGTTCTGCACGGCTTCGGTCGCTCCTGTTGGGGAGCGCAGGCTTTCATGACGCCTGATGAAGGCGCGCCGGTCGGTTTCGAAGCGGGCATTGCGAACCGGTCCCCCGCCATCGACCGCAAAATGAAGGAGCACCGGCGGCGTGTCCTGTGGCGCGCGCGCGCGGCGCTCGAACAGCAGACCACCAAGCGATGGGACATGCTCGCTCTTGATAAACAGTTTGCTGAATGCCGGGTGCCGCTCGTCCTCGAGCGGCTCGCCGAGCACGATCTCGGCATAGGTCGTCACGCGAAGCTTGCGGTGACGGGAACTCTCGTTGATGAGCCGCAAGCGCCGCACCTCGATGTCGCTTCCGGCAAGAACGCCAATCTCGAGACGCGATACAACGCCTTGATCGCGCCGGCGAATTACTGCCTGGTGCGCATGGCATGTGACCTCGTACTCTTCCGCTTCGGACCCGGTTGGTTCGAGCGTCGCCGACCATAGCCGTCCGGTGTCTTCATCGGCGATGTAGATCCAGTAACCGTCCGCGTCGTGAGTGGCGTCGGCCACGAAGCGTGTCAGCGCCCGGTGATGCCAGCGCAGTCCGCCGCTACCGCTATCAGAGAGCCACGTCGATAAAGGCCCGTTTCCAAGCAGGAGCATTTGCGGCACGGATGCTTCGCGCCTGGGTTGCCATGACGCAGGCAGAGTGACGGGCGTTCCCCGAACCATGGAAATCGTAGGGTCGGCAAGCCTGTCAATTTCTGGTGGAATCTCGCGTGGCACCCGTTCGCTCAACAACAACATCGTGGGCCGCATTCGTGGATCTTCGGCGAAACGGCTAGCGAACCGGTCTGAGAACAGCGCATTGACGATCGCCGACAGGAGCATGCCTTGGTGGTGTGCCATATAAGCATTAACGGTCCGGGGACCGCTGCCCGGGGACCGCTCAGGCGTGAAGTCGAGCGCTTCGACCAGGCCATATCGACCGCTGCCGCCCGATCGTGTCAGCAGCCTGAGGTTCGCTACTGCCTTCTTTGGTGCAACTGCCAGTGCAAGCGCAGTTGCGTAAGGCGCGACAACCATGTCCCGCGAGAGGCCCCGTTTCAAGCCAAGTTCGGGAACGCCGAACCCTTGATACCTGTAACGGTGTTCAGGATCGCGAGCGGAATATGCCGATTCCGAGATACCCCAGGGAACGCTCTGGGCTCGCCCGTAGCGCTCCTGGACGTCGACCACCATCCGCTCGCTCTCGCCCAGCAGCGTGCCGGTGTCCGGCTTGAGCAGCAGGCGCGGCATAAGATATTCGAACATCGAGCCGTTCCAGGAGATCAGCATCGCTCCACCCTCGACGCGCCGTAACGGGCGGCCCAGATGGAACCAGTGTTCTGGCGGAACATCGCCTTTTGCGATGGCGAAAAAGCTCGCTAGCCGTGCCTCGGAAGCGAGGAGGTCATAATAATGTGTATCGGGACGTCCCAGACTGACATTGATGCCAATGCGCAGGAGGCGCCGGTGCTCGTCATAGAGAGGCGCAAACTCCATTGAATAGGCCATCTCGATTGCTTGGTCTGCGAGGCTGGACAGTTGGTCAGCCGGGATACCGCCGTTCCCCAGGTCCCGGCACATCGAACGTATCTGGTACTGCAACCGATCGACGAGCACCTCGATGTCGACCAGATGGTTCGGCGCTGCCTTTTCGGACTGCTCGCCCAGACCAAGCGCTGCCTCCATCTCCGGGATCAATACCTCGCAGATATCCTGCAGGCCGGCCATCCAGTGGGCACGGTCTTCCTCGACACCCTCCAGGCGCGACCTTAGCTGGGTGATCCAACGAGGAAGCGCTGCATCCTCAGAGTTTTGCGCGACTTGTTCGATCAGATCGATCACATCGATCAGGCCGCGCCAGCGTTGCTCCTCCATACCTTCCGCACGCCGCGCCTCACGCAAGGAAGCAGCGTAGGCGAGCAGGGCCGCCGCGAGATTGCCGCTGTCCACCGTCGAGACATATCGAGGTTCCAGCGACGCGAGCGTTCTTGTGTCGTACCAATTGTAGAAATGTCCTCGATATCGTTCCAGGCGATCGAGCGTGGCGAAAAGGTTCGCCGTCCGCGCCGCGAGTTCCGAACGGCCGATGTAACCGAGGTCCCAGGCTGCGGCTGTCGATAGCATCAACATGCCGATATTCGTCGGTGACGTGCGCTGCGCGATTTCTGCATGCGGAGCGCCCTGGTAGTTGTCCGGGGGGAGCCAATTGTCTTCCGGACCAGCGAAGGTCTCGAAGAAGAGCCAGGTCCGCCTCGCCAGGCCCCGCAGGAAGCGCCGGTCATCCTCGGCAAGCGGTTCCGCATCTTCGCGGCGTTCGCGGGCCATCGCCCAAGTGATTTCCGGCGCGGCGATCCAAAGAATGAGCAGCGGAAGGGATGCGGCCAAAGCGTCAGGTTTGATGGCGGCAAGAAGCGCCGCGAGAGCGACCGAAATAGTCGGTCCCAACCACATCTTGCGCCATATGACACCTCGCGCTCGGTTCGAGCGGAGGTCGGTGGCGGAGTGCGCGGCGCTTGTCCATTCGAGGAGGTTGCGCCGGCTTGCAAAAAGCCTCCAGAGCGTGACCGCGATCGCACGCACCGACAATATGGCGTCATCGAGCAGATAGACGACGGCCAGAAACCAGCGGCCGGCCTGATCGCGCAATTGCGGCCCCAGGCTACGCGATGTCCCACGCCGCCGTCCTGTCGCCAATCCGGTCACCAGATCGGTGAATACCTGGCCCGCTGGCATGAAGAAGGCCAGCAGGCTCCAGAACCAGGCTTGTCCCGGCAGGATGAGCCAACCCGAGATCGCCAGCAAGATCGTTGCCGGGGCAACCAGACTCCGCCTCAGATTGTCAATAATTTTCCATCGGTCGATGGCGGCGATCGGATTTGGGGATCTTGTGCCATCTGATCGCCTCACCTTGCCTGCCAGCCATGGCAGGAGCTGCCAGTCCCCGCGGATCCAGCGATGCGCGCGCCGCGCATATTCGAGGTAGTTTCCGGGAAAGCCTTCGAACAGGACGATATCGCTGGCCAGACCAACCCGGCCATGGACACCTTCGAAGAGGTCATGGCTGAGAATGGAATTTTCGGGCACGCGCCCGGCAACGCTGCGGTGGAAAGCATGAAGGTCGTAAATGCCCTTACCGACAAAAATTCCCGCGCCAAACAGGTCCTGATAGACGTTCGAGACAGCCCGGCTGTAGATGTCGATTGACGTATCGCCGGCAAAGAGCCGTGCGAACAGCGTTCGCGATCCACTCTGGGGCGAAATCTCCACCCGAGGCTGGATGATCGTATAGCCTCCAAGCAACGTTCCAGTGTCCGGATCGAACTTGGCCTGGTTTAGTGGATGGGCAAGCGTGCCGACGAGCTTTCGCACAGTGCCTGTAGGCAAGGTGGTGTCCGCATCGAGAGTGACGACGAAGCGAATATTGCGGGGTATTTCGCGCGAGCCGACATGTCGATGGAATGCTCCACCATCGCCTTCGATGAGCATGTGATTGAGCTGCTCAAGCTTTCCGCGCTTGCGCTCCCATGCGAGCCAGCACCCTTGTGCTTCACAATACTGTCGAGGGCGCATCAGCAGGTGAAACGGCTCGCTTCCCTCGCTGCGATAGCGAGTGTTGAGCGCGAGAATCTCCCTTTCTAGTGCCTGCTCGATTTGCTTGTCCCCGGCAGTGCTTTCGCTCGCCGCGTCGGCGAGATCGGCCAGGAGCACTACGTCCACCATCGGCTCGCCGTTCGAAAGCCAGTGGTTCTCCAGCTTTTCGATCAGGAAAGGCACTTCGTCCTCGCGGGCGATCACGACCGGGACCGCAATCAGCGTAGCGCAGTCCTCCGGCAGCCCGTCACCAAAGTCGAGTTTGAAAAGAACTCGCGGTGGCAAGAGACGCGTGATCGACCAATGCAAGAAAGTGATCGCGACAACCGAGGCGGGAATGAGCGACAAGGACAAGCCGGCGAACCATCCCGTCGCGCCTGCGTCAGCGGCGTCGAGATATATCGCTGGCAGCAATAGGGCCCAGACAAGGAGCCCGATGAGCGAAACGAAGTAGACCGGGCCAGGATGGCGCAAGGCATAGTCCAGAAGCCGAACCCGAGCCGGGAATACCGCTCCCGTCTGTTGCCGGAATGCCCGGCGTCCTTCACCGGCGAGCCAGAATCCGACGTGATGAGATCGGTCGTCAGGCAAAGCAGCGCGGCTTGCTTGGATCGCCTCGAGTGCGACATCGGTCTCGGATAAATCGCCATATTCCGCCAGTTCTTCAACCGCGCGGCGATAGCGATCGCGGCTATCGAAATCCATCTGCCCGTAATATCCGGATGGGTCGTTTCGCAAGATCTGTTCTACCGGACTTACGTCGTCGAACAAATCCTCCCACGAGATGGCATCAAGGGTACTGAGATTGGCGATCGCGCGTGCGACCCGTTCATTTGCTTCCAGTGCATGCGCCTCGCCTGCCCATGAGGTGGTCGCGACGGGCACGTCGAGCTGATCGCACAGCAGGGTCGACAGGGTTTCCACGAGGATCTCGACGCAAGCGATGCGAAGCATGGCCGGGAACGCCCAGAGTTCTCCGATGCGGAGCGGCGCCGTGCGCTGATAAGCGATCAGGAACCGGCTCAGGGCCGATGCCGAAACCTGCATTCGGCTCAGTTCGAGAAAACGGTGCGCGAGCACGAAGGCACGCGGGAAGCCAATGGTTTCTTCACCCTCGAGGGCTGGCAGTTTGCTATAGAAGCCGGTCGGCAGATCCTGTTTGATCTGCCTCAGCGCGCGCTGGACCACATAGTCATTGTCGAGCAACCATTCCGCCGCCTTGCTGGCTTCGGCCCCAGCCTTGGCGCATGCCAGGCAAGCCGCACGCAGCCACTCGAGGATGGCATCGGTTCCCGTGCGAGCGGGAATCTCTTGCGCTGCTTGCGGGGATATCCGGTCCTCCTCGGCAAACTGGATTGCAGCATGATCGAGCGCCGAGAAATCGCTATTAATGTCCGACATCAGCTGGCGAATTCAGTTTCCGCAGCGAGGGCCTCGAACATGAAGCCAGAGCGGCCCGGTTTGGCCAATGGAATCCGAAGGTCCGGTTGGACGATGAATGTCGGGCAGGGCGCACTTTTCGCCAGAGCGCCGGCGACACTTCCGTAGGGCGCGCTGGCAAGGTTGGTCTGGCCATGGGAAGCGACCACAACAAGGTCGATTTCGAGGCGGGATGCGATCAGATTGAGCCGCTCGCACGTTTCGCTGTCGGTTCCGAAATACACGGTAGCGTCGATGCCTTGCCGCAGGAGCCTCAACTTCCATGTTTCGAGATAGTTGCGGGCGCGCGCGGAGGTATTGCTCCTATTGGAACCGGCCTGTGTTTCGAGTGAGGGCAACTCGGCGGTTGGAGAAACAATGTGCGCCAGGATCACTTGCGCTTCTAGCGACTGGGCAAGCCTTGTGACAACCGGCAGCACGCTCTCGGAATTGGGCGATCCATCAAGCGGCACCAGAAGTCTGCGGTACTCGGCCGAACATTTCCTTTCGCGTCCCGAAGGAAGTAGAAGCATGGATGCTGCGCCGCTTTTCAGCAGCCGGTCGGCGGTGGTGCCCAGGCCTGAATGTGGACCTCGCCCGCTATGCCGCGCGAGGACGAGGACCGACCCGCGATGACCCTCCGCCCAGTCTATCAGCCGTTCATGGGCGGTCCCCGGGAGAACAACGGGCAGCACATCCGAGACCGTCTCGCTTGCCTCCCCAATAAGCTCGCCTATGCCGTCGCGGCATTCGGTGAAGCGCAGGTTCCACTCGATCGGGTCGGCAGGAAGAACCCCATGCGGGGCCGTTTCAACGATCTGGGCAAAGCCAAGCTGCAGGTCGAGAGCTTTCGCGATTGCGCGCGCGTGCCGTGTCACTTCGAGGCGGTTCATGTCTTCGTCCAGACAAGCAAGAATTTGCGGCGCTTGGCTAGAAAAGCGGGTGCGTTCGTCTCCAACCGGCGACCTCAGCACCGTGCTGGCACGTGATCGGGTATTCGTCGACATGGCAGTACGCTCCGGCATCATCGTTTCGCCCAGGCAATCATGCCTGGTGCCCCCGCGAATGGATTTTATGGCACATCGACCATCAGACGCAGGAAGCACCGGCATGGTCTCACCAGCCTCATGCAGGGCAGCGAGACTTCTTCTCGAAAGCCGGCCGATCGGGGAAGGCCGACATATACTTGGACGCGAGCGGCACTGATCAATTACACCCGCACCATTGGTTCGCGTGCGGTCTCGCGTTCCAAGATCGAACCGGGATTATCGATCGGTGGAGGCTCTGGCCCGGCGGGGCATCTTGCTCACCAGACTGCGCGCAAGGGTCGATGCGCATTCGCCTCCAAGCGAAGAGGCTCTGCCCTGTCAGGGCTGCGCAATGTGCGCCGGCGGCCCGCCTTGCTGCCGATCAATGTATTTCTCGGGGCGCTGATCGAAGCGCCGCACGCACTGAGCCGAGCAGAAGAAATAAGACCATCCCAAAAATTCGCGGTGGGCCTCGACGGTCTCTAGCGGAATGCTACGCTGGCATACTGGATCGGTCACCTGCATCGTCAGAACGCCGTTCCATGTTCGCACCACACGCAATTGCAGTCCTGATGGTCGCAACTTGGGTCATGTAAGCCCCTGCGCAGGCGACGTTCTGCAGCGGGGAAGAGCATAGCGTGGAGAGATGATGCCGCATACAGCTTGTGCAGCCTCTCTCCCGTACTGGCTTGCATCAGTTTCGCTGTCACCCAATGGCGTCCTGTCGTTCCGATGCTGTTGAAGACAAAACGATTGACGATGCCCGCTTTCATTCTCGGTAAAAGCAAACGGCGCCACAATTGCTCATAGCTTCGATTTTCGAGGATGCTTTGTGCAGCGAGCGCGCCCGAAGTGATTGAATAGCGTAAACCAAACCCCGCAAGGGCATCTTGGAAACCAGCATGCTCGCCCGCAACCGGATGGCGCCCCTGGACTGCGCTTCTTGGGAGTCGCAGATTTCCATAACCGCCGAAGGCTTGTTCGTTACGCATCACGAGCCCGACTTTCTCCCGGAAGAAATCACAGGTTCGCTCGACAAATTCCTGTTGCCGTTTGAAGCCGCTAAAAAGACACGCTGCGATAGTCCCGCGGCCTTGATGGACGAGGAGATAGGCATAGCCTCGCGGTGCCAAACGGTCGTCGAAGGCAATGTAAGCTCCATCTTCACACTCGGTTTCGAATACATATCCCGAGGCGATAATATCGGCTTTGCGCGGTCCCCCGGCGAGGATCGTTTCTCCCTCGGTTTCGCGAACGCGACTCCCGAAATGGACCCGCACACCAAGCGCCTCTGCCTGCTTGAGGAGCCCATACTCGAGGCTTTGCACCGATCCGCCGCGCTCAACGAGATAATAGAGTGGGCGGCGCGCTGAAATCTCGTGCCGCCGTCCGCGCGCATCGAAACCCGTGCCTGTCCGGACTGGATGGGCCAGGAAGTTGATATCGATCCCCCAGCTTTGGAGTTCGCACAGCGTATCCTCGTCGCAGCTCCAGTTTTCAAGGCCCTGGAAATCGCCGTGAAACCGCGCCCCGACGTGGCGGTGCCATTCGTGAAGCTCGACATCCCTTCCGCCTTTGGCGAGCACGATCGCCGCGGCGAGACCCGCCGGACCTGCGCCGACCACTGTAACGGCTGCGCTCATTAGGTCAGGTCAGTCGCGAACCGCGCCCCGGCAGGAATGGAGCAAGTTATTGTCACCTCCCTGGCTTGGCGGAGACGAGCGTGCGAAACTTCGGGAAAAACCGGGGAACGCGTGCTGCGTACTGACGATAGCGTTCGCCGAACTCGGCGAGTGCCTCTCGCTCCTCCCGCAGCGACAGCCGCCAGTACATGAGGAGGAGGATCGGGAACATGGCCAGCGTAAGTATGGTCGGCCACTGAACCAGAAAGCCCAGCATGATGAGGACGAAACCGACATATTGCGGGTGGCGGATGCGAGCATAAGGTCCTTCGGTTGCAAGTGCCCCCCCCTTCTGTGCCTGATAGAGCACGCGCCACGCGGCCGACAAAAGGATGAAACCACCTCCGATCAATCCAAAACTGAGGAGGTGGAACGGACCGAAATGCGGATTGCCGCGCCAGCCAAACAGCATTTCGAGCAAATGACCGGAATCGTGCGCGAACCAGTCAACCGACGGATAATTGCTCTGCAGCCATCCGGACAGGAAGTAGATGGTAAGCGGGAAGCCGTACATCTCGGTGAAAAGCGCCACGAGAAAGGCGCTGAACGCCCCAAAGGAGCGCCAATCGCGGCCCGATTTCGGCTTGAAAAAGCTGAACGCAAAAAGAATGAAGATCGCCGAGTTGAAGGCGACCAATATCCAAAGTCCGTATGCGGAATCGTGCATCGTCAGCGCACTCCTCTTTCGTTGCCCGGCCGGTCATTAGCCGCATAGCGGGAGGCAGTTTTCTTGGACGCGCTATCGGTTGTCTGGTCATGTGCGCCATGGTGCCCGGAAGGTGGTGTATCGGCCTGGCCATGCCCGCCGTGTCCGCCATGCCCACCGTGCATGAAGAGGTGGATGCCCACGCAAAACGCCAGGATCAATCCGAGCAGATAATAGTCGCCGGGGATATGGGCCTGATGCTCGAACAGCAGCAGAAACCCGGCGGCGAGAAGAAACACGATCACCGTTATTCCCGCGCGCGTTCCAAAAAATGGCCGATCCGGACCACTTGTCCCCTTTCGCATAGTTATTCCTCCATCGCAGCGCCGCGCCTCGTTTGGCGGCGCTTCAAGAAGTAGACGCAGAGGCGGCCGCGTTCTTACAGAGAGGCTTTCTTATGGTGCCCGAAACCACCCACGCCGGACTTGGAAGTGTAAGTTGATCACCGACCGCTCGTCTTTGGGAACACAATCATTCAAGACCTGAGAGGCGGTATGACCCAGAGACAACGAGGAAAATCAGCGCGTCACGAACTTGGTTTGCGTGCATTGAAGCCGGCCTTGCGCGCCGTCGTGAAGGCTGGTCGACTTACAGTCATCGGTGCTCACGCGACGCGACTGGTCATCGATTCGGGTGCACCAGGGCCCTCGGTTGCGATCAAGCTTCATAGCGCTGCGCTGCCGTTCAAGCTTCTCTCGCGCCCCTCGCTTGCGCTCGGCGAGGCCTATATGGATGGGTCCCTCACTGTGGAGGGCGGATCCATTCGCGATCTCCTTGCAATTGTTACTTCCGGGCTCGACGGACTTGATGAATTGCCGATCGAACGCCTCCGCGCACCGCTCGCGCGCATAGCCACCCGTCTCACAGGCAACCGGCGCCGTAAAGCGGCCAGAAACGTCGCGCGTCATTACGACCTTTCGAACGAGTTCTATGCACTCTTCCTCGACGAAGACTGGCAATACTCGTGTGCCTATTTTTGCGAAGGTTGTTCCTCGCTAGAGGACGCTCAAGCCGCAAAGCGCTCCCATATTGGTCAAAAGCTGATGGTAGGTGAAGGCATGAGCGTCCTTGACATTGGCTGTGGCTGGGGCGGCCTCGCGATCGAATTGGCAAAGCAGGGCGCGGCCGAAGTGTTAGGCATCAGCCTTTCGCAAGAGCAACTGACGCTGGCGCGCCAGCGCGCCGAGGAGGCTGGGTTTGCAGAAGAGGCGCGGTTCGATTTCTGCGACTACCGCGACCTTCAGGGTGAATTCGATCGTATTGTCTCGGTAGGCATGTTCGAACATGTCGGTCCCGCCAGCTACGGGTCCTTTTTCAGAGCCATCGAAGAGCATCTTGCTCCGGACGGGGTCGCCGTCGTCCACTCGATCGGGAGAATGGCTCCCCCGGGCGGAAAGGATCCCTGGGTCGACAAGTACATCTTTCCCGGCGGCTACATCCCGTCGCTGTCAGAGACCCTGTCCGTCGTCGAGCGCATGGGCCTGTGGGTTACCGATATCGAGATCCTGAGGCTGCACTATGCGGAAACGCTGGCGCATTGGTACGAGCGCTTTCAATCGCGCCGCGAAAAGGCGCTCGAACTCTTCGACGAGCGCTTCTGCCGGATGTGGGAGTATTATCTCGCCGCCTGCGAAATGATGTTTCGCAATGGCAATCTTATGGTTTTCCAGCTCCAGCTTGCGCACAAGCGGGACGCGGTCCCGCTGACGCGTGAATATCTCTACGCCCCACGCGATCAAAGCGCCGTGCCGCGCGATGCAGGCGGGAACCATTTGCGCTGCAGCTGCTCAGCTCGCTCGCGTTTGCTTGGGACGTCGAACTCCGAAGGGGTTCCACCGATGCGCTACGATGGTTCGTCGACCAGCTGAGGTTGAACGGCAGAACAAAGGCACGTCCGGTAAGAGTCGAGCCGCTTGTGAGGGTGCAATTCGCAAGCGGTTGCGAAGCACAGCATCTGCGGTGCTGCCAGCGATGCGAAATTAATTGCTGATCGAAAGCATTTGTACGACCCGTCTGCGTAGTATCGCCGAGCCAACGGTTCGAAACGAACCCACGCTTCGGATCGCGCCCATCCGTGCCGTGCCTGTTCTGGCATTTGAACTGCTCGCACGAGCCGCGGCAGATTGCCTCAGCGGCGCTCTCCCATCAGGCGAAGCAGGAACAGGAACAGATTGATGAAATCGAGATAGAGCGTCAGGGCGCCCAGTACGATGGCCTTGCCGCGAAACTCGGTCTGCCCGACCTGGAAATAGATGTTTCTGATCTTCTGCGTGTCATAGGCAGTCAGGCCCGCGAAGATAAGCACGCCCAGACCGCTGACAATCAGGTCCATTGTCGAGGATTGGAGGAACATATTGACGACCAGGGCAACGAGCAGGCCGACAACCCCCATGATCAAAAAGGCGCCCCAGGCCGATAGATCTTTCTTGGTTGTATATCCCCACAGGCTCAGGCCGCCAAAGGCAGAGGCGGCGGCGAAAAAGGTCCGGGCGATGCTCACCCCGGTATAGGCGAGGAATACGGTCGATAGCGACACGCCCATGAGTGCCGCATAGCTCCAGAACAGCGTTTTCGCGGTCCTTTCCGAGAAACGATTGATCCCAAATCCCAAGGCAAAGACAATGGCCAGGGGTGCAAAGATGGCGATCCAGCCCAGCACCGTTGGCGCGCCGGTAGCGGAAAAGAAGATCTCGCGAATGCTGGCGGTATTCGCGACCCAAAGTCCGACGATACCGGTAAGAAGCAATCCGCTCGTCATGTAATTATAGACGCCGAGCATGTATGATCGCAGCCCCGCGTCAAACGTCCCCGAGGGAACCGATTGAGGGGTAGAGGCGCGATCAAAGCTTGTCGCGGATCGGTGGTCTTCCATAAGAAGAATTCCCTTTCTTGCGCGGATCGGCACCTCGCGGCCCGATCGTTAGTCGTGGGTATAGGTAAAGTGCGCCGTGACGGCGGGGACCCGGTGCATTCTTGGCGGCGTATTCTTGGACGGGGAGGATTGCATATGCGGGGGGCGTTCGACCTCGATCCCGATCCGGTATTTGATGCCGCGTTGGAATGTCGTGAAACCACCGAAAGTGAGCGCGCCGGCGACGGTCATGGGTTCCAGACGGATCGTTCGCTGCAAACCGCCGGGCTCGGTGATATGCGCCCTGACCTTCGCATCGGTTATCCGGGCGCCGGAAGCCTCGTCGAAAACGGCCGCAACGATATGCATGCTGTGCGAACCGGCGGGCACGCCGCCGTGCATCCTCGCTTCGGGGTGGCTCTTGGCGTGGCCGCGCACTGTCGCGGCAGGCACCACGCCCAGATACATCACTAACCCGTCCGCGGTCCTGACACCATCGACCACCCCTGCGTGACTGTTGGTCGGCGCCATGACCGCTGCGAACATACCTGCCGCTGCAACCAGCGCGATTGCTGACCGAATGTGTTTCGAAATCATATCGGGCTCCATTTGCGTGAAAGGTAAGACGCATGGGGAGGACGGAAATTACATCGCGCGGGCGAGCGGCATCGGGACTGCGGGGTCCGGAAAACGCGGTATCGCTCTTGCCCGCCTGCGCCAAGACGCGCTTGGGTCTCATGTTACAAGCGATGGACGTTCGCGCCCGAGGCGTGCCGGAATTTCGGCCAGACTGCCTGCGGCAAACGAAAGGTCGTTCAGTACTTTTCGGGCGTCTTTATCGTGCAACCACGCACGGGCCTCATACCGCTCCAGATAAATCCGCAATGTCGCACCCCCCGTTCCCGTGCCGGAGAGGCGGTAGACGATGCGAGAGCCGTCTTCGAGCAGGACCCTGATGCCCTGGCGTTCGGCCACGCTGCGGTCGACCGGATCGGTATAGCTGAAATCGTCGGCCGTGCTGACTATCGACCCGGCGAGCCGCTTGCCAGCCATGTCGCCGACCTGATCGCGCAAGGCGTCCATCAGCGAGTTCGCCGCGGCGGCGTCCACAGCTTCATAGTCGTGCCGCGCATAGAAATGACGCCCGTACCGAGCCCAATGATCCTTAATGATGCGGTGTACCGGCATGCCGCGAACGGCGATGATCGTGAGCCAGAACAACACCGCCCACAGGCCGTCCTTCTCCCGGACATGGTCAGACCCGGTCCCGAAGCTTTCTTCGCCGCACAGCGTGATCCTGCCGGTGTCGAGCAGACTGCCGAAATACTTCCACCCGGTCGGCGTTTCGAAACAGGGAATGGCGAGGTCTTGCGCGACACGATCGAGCGCGCGGCTCGTCGGCATGGAGCGCGCGACACCGGTGAGACCGCTGCTATAAGCCGGGACGATATGCGCATTTGCCGCAAGCACGGCGAGACTGTCGCTTGGCGTCACGAAGATTTTGCGACCCAGGATCATGTTGCGATCCCCGTCGCCATCCGAGGCGGCAGCAAAATTCACGGCGTCCTGCCCGAACATGAAGTCGACCAGGCTCCGGCTCCGCACAAGATTGGGGTCCGGTTTCGCCCCGCCAAAATCCGGTAAGGGCTTTCCATTGATGACGGTTCCGACCGGCGCACCGAGGCGCTCCTCGAGGATTGCTCGCGCATAAGGTCCGGTGATCGCGTGCATCGCGTCGAACCGCATTTTGAAACTGGTGCTCGTCAGCAATTCGGCGAGGCGCTCGAAATCGAACAGCGTCTCCATAAGTTCCGCGTAGTCCGACACCGGATCCACCACCTCGACCTCGGTCTCGCCAAGCGAGACCTTACCCAATCGATCGATGTCGATGTCGGGCTCGTCCACCAAGCGATAGGCGACTATCCGTTTGCTACGCGCGTAGATGGCCCGCGACAGAGTTTCCGAGGCAGGCCCTCCGTTCGCGGAGTTGTATTTGATCCCGAAATCACCTTCGGGTCCACCGGGATTATGGCTGGCCGAGAATATCAGCCCGCCATCGGCACCGCGCTTTCGGATAAGATGGGAAGCTGCCGGCGTGGACAGCAGGCCTGCTCGGCCAACGACGAGATGCTTGTAGCCATTCGCGGCCGCCATCCTGCTGGCTGTCTGGATAGCCTCGCGATTGAAGAAGCGGCCGTCTCCGCCGATGACAAGCGTCCGGTTCGCGCCTCCGCCGACCGTCTCAAAAATCGCCTGCAGGTAGTTCTCGAGATAATGCGGCTGCCTGAATATAGCCACCGGTTTTCGGAGCCCCGAAGTGCCTGGACGTTGATCATCGTAGGGGCGCGCGGGCATGGTCAGGACGTTCATCTGCGATCCTTGTAAAGCGGCGTTGAACCTAGAGCGGACGAGCGCTTTCCTGGAGTGCTCGCATTCACCGCGCTAAAGCCCCGCCAGTGCCAGCATTGCTGACGCGCCTTTTTCGGCCTCGTCGGCGTGCTGGCGCATCATCGCAAAGAGCTCACGGCCCAGCCCTTGCTCGTCCCGCGGCGGCAGGGCGGGTTCGCGGTCGTTCCAGTCTTTCTCGCTCACCAGGGCTTCGACCACGCCGTTATCCGCAGACAGCCGCACCACGTCGCCGTCGCGCAAGCGCGCGAGCGGACCACCAGCATGCGCTTCGGGCCAGACATGGATCGCCGCGGGCACCTTGCCCGAAGCCCCTGACATACGGCCGTCCGTGACAAGCCCGATGCTGAGCCCGCGGTCCTGAAGGACGCCCAAAGCCGGCATGAGCTTATGCAGTTCGGGCATCCCGTTCGCGCGCGGCCCCTGAAAACGCACGACGATCACCATGTCGCGGTCGATTTCCCCCGCCTCGAATGCGCGTAGCACGTGATCCTGGTCCGGGAAGACCCGCACCGGCGCCTCGATTGTCCAGCGTTCGGGGGCGACCGCGCTCGTCTTCATCACACAGCGACCGAGATTGCCGGTGAGGAGCCGGATCCCGCCATCGAGCGAAAACGGTGCCTGAGCGGTTCTCAAAATGCTTTCGTCGCGGCTTATTGTTTCACCGCTGCGCCATACAAGTTCATCGCCATCTAATGCCGGCTGCTTTGCATAGGCACCGAGATCGTTCTTCCAGACGGTCAGGACATCTTGGTGAAGCAAACCTGCCTCGAGGAGTTCGCGAATGACAAAGGCCATTCCGCCTGCCGCTTGGAAGTCGTTCACATCGGCACCGCCATTCGGATAAATCCGGGCCACGAGCGGGACGACCGTGCCCAACTCCTCAAAATCGCTCCAGTCGATCTCCAGGCCAGCGGCACGGGCGATGGCCGGCAGATGAATGGTGTGGTTGGTCGAGCCGCCGGTTGCGAGCAGACCCACGGCAGCATTGACGATCGCCTTTTCGTCGATGCAATGCGCTAGCGGACGGTAATCCTGGCCCTCAGATCCGATCTCGGTAATCCTGTGCACTGCAGCGCGCGTAAGTTGCTGCCGCAGCTTCGTGCCGGGATTGACAAACGCAGCGCCCGGCACGTGGAGGCCCATCACCTCCATCATCATCTGGTTGGAATTGGCGGTGCCGTAAAATGTGCAGGTGCCAGGGGCATGATAGGAGGCGCTCTCGGCTTCGAGTAGTTCGTCATGCCCGATCTTTCCTTCGGCGAAGAGCTGGCGAATGCGCGCCTTTTCGCGGTTTGGCAGTCCTGACGGCATCGGCCCGGCGGGCACGAGGATCGCAGGCAGATGTCCGAAACGGAGCATTCCGATCAACAAGCCAGGCACGATCTTGTCGCAAATGCCGAGGAGGAGCGCGCCTTCGAACATCGCGTGACTGAGCCCTACCGCGGTGGCGAGCGCGATTGTATCGCGGCTGAACAGCGAGAGCTCCATGCCGTCCTGGCCTTGGGTGACGCCGTCGCACATCGCCGGTGCGCCGCCCGCGATCTGCGCTGTCGCGCCGACCTCGCGGGCAAAAATCTTGATTTGTTCGGGGTAGCGATAATAGGGCGCATGCGCGGAGAGCATATCGTTATAGGCGGTGACCACTCCGATATTGATCGCATGGGCGCCCGCAATGGTCTGCTTGTCCTCGCCCGATGCGGCAAATGCGTGCGCCAGATTGCTGCACGAAAGCGCGCCTCGTCGCGGGCCGGCATCCCGCTGACGGTCAACGAAGGCGAGATAGGCGTCGCGTCGCCGCTTCGAACGGTTGGCAATACGGGCAGTAACGGCTTCGACGACAGGGTTCATGCGCGGTCCCTCCGGGACGTTTGGGAAATGCCATGAGCCGTGGCATGTGGTGTCTGGCTGTGCATTTCCTTCATTGCTGTTGCTCGCTTTGACGGCGCGACTGGATGAGGATTTGAATGGTCAGCAGGAGGGCCGCTGCAAGGATGATGGCTGCCGGAAGGGGAATATCGCCGAGCACTCGCGGACCCCGATCGGCCAGCATCAACGCTGCCGAGGCGAGGTAGCTGCCGAGCGCGGCAATTGCCAAGGCGACCTGCCTGACAGCATGGTCAAGCCCGCTTCCAGGGGCGAGAGATCCGATCGGATGCCCCGCCGCCCCGGCGGGAGCCCTTTGTAGCCACCCGGCGCCGATTGTGGGCGCCCGCCGGACCAATCGGGCGATTTCCCATTCGAGCCGGGGGGTATGGAGATTGCCGATAGCCGCGCTGCGTCGCTCTGCGAGCAACCGGTTTCCGGTCGCCTGCAATACAAGCAGCAGGTCCGCCTCGGGGTTGAGCTTGCGCAGGGTGCTTTCTGCCGTGAACACAGTACGGACCAGGGCGGCCAGATGCGGCGGCAAGCTGAGTGTCCTGTACCCCGACAACCGTCCGATATCGAGCATGGTCTTGGCAAGAGACCATTCCGACATGGCGGCGCCCTGCAGCTCCGCCAGGATACCGTCCACGCCGCGGGTAAGTGCCGCGCGGTCGGCAGTGACCGAAAGGAGACCGAGGTCGATCGCCGCATCGGTGAGCCATTCGGAATCGAGGTAAATGAACGCTGCCACAAAACCGAGCAGAGCCTCGCGGGTGCCAATGTCGAGCCTGCCGACAGCTCCGAAATCGTGCACGCACAGACGCCCGTCCGACATGATCAGCAAATTGCCCGGATGCGGGTCGGCATGAAAGGCACCAAGAACGAAAAACTGTTGCAGATAGAAATCGATGAAAGTCTCGGTGAGCGTATTGCCGCGCTCGATGGCCTCGCGCTCATCCAGCGGGGTGCCCATGCTGCGCTCCTGCGTAATGACGGAGGCGTCCGACATCTCGTCGACGACATCGGGAATGTAAACCGTCTCAGAATCAGCGAAAGCGCGGGCGAACAGGCGGATGTTGCGCGCTTCCTGCCGGAAATCGGTTTCCCTTTTCAGATTGTGCGAAAGCTCCTTCGCCAGTGCCGCCGCGCGGTGACGTCTCAGCGCAGGTATGACATGCTGAAACAGGTGCACCAATATGAGCAGAATGCGCATATCTCTTGCAATTTGCTCGCCCACTCCGGGCCGGAGGACCTTGACGACCACTTCGCGTCCGTCATGCAGCTTTGCGGCGTGGACCTGGGCTACCGAGCCCGCGGCCAGAGGGTCGCGTTCAAAACTGGCAAAGGCCGTTGCTGTGTTCGCGGCCAATGACTGCTCGATGATCCTTACCGCTGCATCGGCAGGGAAAGGAGCGGCCTTGCTTTGCAGGTTCGAGAGGCTCGCGGCCCAGTTCGCATCGAGGATATCGCGGCGCTCGCTCAGCGCCTGACCGAGCTTGGTGAAGGTCGGGCCGAGATTTTCGAGACGCCGCGTGGTCCTTTGCGGAAGCGTGGTCATGCGCCGACCGAACCCCATCCGATTCAGCATCATTGCGCTCAGCACATCCAGCAGGAGCCGGGTTGCTGTCCACATGATCTGAATTCCCCGGATTATCATAGCCCGCTCTGACCTCTTGTGTCCTCACCATGATTGGACGCTCGAAATGCGGGTGGATTACTGTGCGGGGCTGGCCTGAGAAGGAGAACCCGCGCGGCGAAGTTGCTTCACTGACCGAGGGGTATTGCCGCCCAAGGTCTGCTCGCCGGTAGCGGCGTTTGTAATCAAGCGCTGCCAAAGGCGTCCATTCTCTACGCATTGACGATATTATTCGCGGCCGCGTCGATCGGTCGCGTTTGCAAAGACTGGAGCCGGGGAGACCCCATGAAATATGCGGAAATGATGGCGCAGCTTGTGGGTGGTGCCGGTTTTGTAGCGGCCCTCGACCAGTCCGGCGGCTCGACACCTGCTGCCCTTCAGGCCTTCGGCATCGACGCGGACCGGTATTCCGGCGAGGACGAGATGTTCGCGCTTATCCATGGATTGCGCGTGCGGATCATGAAAGCCCCATGCATCGATGGGCGAAGGGTGCTTGGCGTCATCCTTTTCGAGCGCACTATGGATGCGCAGATTGACACCGTACCGGTGCCAGAGTTTCTCTGGCGGCGGGGGATCGTGTCCTTCGTCAAGATCGACCAAGGGTTGGAGAAAGACACAGGCGGCGTCCAGCTCATGAAACCCATGCCGGATCTCGAAAGCCTGCTGTCCCGGGCGCGCTCAAGGGCCGTTTTTGGCACCAAGATGCGTTCGGTGATCAACGTCGCATCGCACCAGGGGATCGGCGACGTCGTGCGCCAGCAATTCGAGCTGGCCAACCATGTCCTCGACCAGCGACTTGTGCCGATTATCGAACCGGAAGTGAATATCGCAAGTGCAACGCGCCAAGAGTGCGAGAGTATCCTTCTTGCCGAACTCAGTAATGCGCTCGATGGGCAAGCCTATGGCCGCCGTGTGGTACTGAAACTCTCGCTGCCGGTTTCGGACGGGCTTTACGCGCCCCTCGTTGCCCATCCCAGCTGCGCGCGGGTGCTCGCCCTTTCGGGTGGGCTCTCCCAGGATGCCGCTTGCGCCGCGCTCGAAAGAAACCGCGGGATGATCGCGAGCTTCAGCCGGGCTCTGTTGCAGGATTTGCGGGCGCACATGCAAGATCAGGAATTCAACGATGTGCTCGGGCGCGCCGTCGAGCGCATCTACCGGGCTTCGACAGTCAAGCGTTTGGCCGATCGATAAGACGCCGCCAGTCCAACACTAGCCTAGATCCCTTATGCCTATTCTGCTCTAGTGCGCGAGAATCATCGGGATCGGGCTGTGCAGGATCATCTCCCGGGTGACCCCACCGAGTATGGTTTCCCGGATACGCGAGTGCCCATAGGCGCCGAGCACGATGTAAGCCGCCCCAACATCGTTCGCCGCAGCCACCAACGCTTCAGAGATCGATGCATCTTCGGCGGGTTGCCGCCGGGTCTGCGCTTCGATGCCGTGTCGTGCAAGATATTGCGCAAGTTCGTCCGGCGACGAACCTTCTTTGTCCTCGCTGACGGTTACGATGTGGACCTCAGCAGCATCGCGCAAGAGTGATCGGCTCAAGCGAACGGCATGCCCGGCTTCGGCGGATCCATTCCACGCAATGATCGCATTCCCCCTGGGCGCGAACCGCTTTCCGCCGAGCGGTACGACGAGCGAAGGAGACTGGATATGAACGACAAGATCGGCGACGAGCGGCGCGGCTCGCGGCAGGACGGCATCTTTCTGCTCAGGCTGACTAATGACCACCAGATCGGCCAGCGTCGCGTGCGCAGCCAGCGCCTGTCCTGCGGAACCCTCGACGCGGCGCCATTCCCACTCAACGCCTTCTTGCGCCAGGCGGCTCTCGATCAATTGGCGATCTTCATTTTCCGCATCGCGAACCGATTGCAACGCTTCGGGCGAAATATAGCTTGCACCATACGGATCACCGATAAAAACATAGGAATTCCAGCTTGTGGCTTGCAGACAGATGAGGAGGCCCTTGTGATCTCGCACGAGATCGATCGCCGCAGCCAGGCGGCTGTCCTGTCCGGCGTCGCGATTGACGTGCAGCAGCACTGTTTTCATTTGTCTCATTCCCTTCCTGTAACCTTGCGAGCTTCGGCAAGCCGCCCGGCGCTCCGCTGGCGTGACGCATATCAGGCCACTCTTGGCAGATGCCTTGCGTTCGCCCCTGCTGGACCTGATCCAAAAGGACGCCGGAAGCCCGCGCGACTTACACTTTTCGGCGGCGCCTTTCGCTATCTCATTGCTGCTATGTAAGCCTTCGCGCGCCATTCCGTCCCTAATGGAGGGAAGCGCGCGCGGTTGAGCCGCGACTTCGCCCCATTCCTGCAGCAAGGAGCAATAGTCGCATGTCGGTTCCGCAAACCCTCGATGATCTGGGCGAAATCGCTGGCCAAATTGCGCTGGTCCGGGTCGACTTCAATGTACCAATCGGAAACGACGGCGCGGTCGGTGATGATACGCGCTTGCGAGCGAGCTTGCCAACGGTGATGGCGCTCAGAAGGCGCGGCGCGGTAATCCTTTTGCTCTCGCATCTTGGTCGTCCCAAAGGAAAACCGAACGCGGCATTCTCGCTCGCGCCGGTTGCCAAAACCTACAGCTCCCTGCTCGGAGACGAGGTTCATTTTCTCGAAGACTGGACTGGCCCGGGAGCGCAGCGCGCGGTTTCCGAGCTGGAGGCGGGCGATGTTGCCTTACTGGAAAACACCCGCTTCTACGCAGGCGAAGAAAGCAACGATCCCGAGCTTGCAAGCGCGATGGCCGACCTTGCGGATTTTTATGTCAACGATGCGTTCTCGGCCTCACACCGGGCGCATGCATCCACGGTGGGAGTGGCAAGACTGCTGCCGAGCTATATGGGCCGCGCCCTGGAAGACGAGATCGGGGCGTTGCAATCGGCGACCGGGCTCGGGCGGCGCCCTTCCACCGCGATTATCGGCGGCGCCAAGATCTCGAGCAAGCTCAACGTCCTCGAGCAGCTCAGCACGAAGGTGGATAACCTCATCATCGGCGGAGCGATGGCGAACACCTTTCTTGCCGCGCTGAACAAGCCAATCGGCAGATCGCTCGCCGAGCGGAACCTCGAGGATGCAGCGCTACGAATTCTGAAGAGTGCCAGTCAGGGAAAGTGCCAGATCCATCTGCCCCAGGACGTCATGGTAGGCAGGGAACTGACGCCGCATCCCCTTTCGCTGCGCACGGCCCTGGTCGAAGATGTCGCCGCCGATGAGATGATCCTTGATCTGGGGCCTCTCACTGTCGCGAAAACTCTGGACGTGCTGCGATCCTCGCAGCTGCTCATCTGGAATGGCCCGCTCGGTGCATTCGAGACGCCTCCTTTCGAGACATCGACTTTCGCGATCGCCCAGGCGGCCGCCGAGCTGACACGAAAGGGATCGCTGACCTCGCTTGCCGGTGGCGGTGACACAGTTGCGGCCCTCAACAACAGCGGTCTGACTGCGGACCTCACCCACGTGTCGACTGGAGGCGGCGCATTTCTCGAATGGGTAGCTGGCATCGCGCTGCCCGGTCTGCAGGTCCTTACCTGACTGGGCCTTGAGCGGTATCTGGGTTCGGCGATCTTCCAGCGGGATAGATGTCGAAACGGGACTGCGGCGAGCAACGGTGCTGACAAGGACGGCGGGACGGAAGGCGTGCGCCGGCGCGATTTTATCCATATCGCGCCCGTTGCGTTCGCGGGAACCGGTGCCGCAGCAGCCGTCTGGCCGCTTATCGACAGCATGAACCCATCGGCCGACGTGGTTGCACAAGCTACGATCGAAGTCGATTTGCAACCGATTGAGCCAGGTCAACGTATCACTGTGAGCTGGCGCGAGCAGCCGGTATTCATCGTGCGGCGCACAGCTGAAGAGATCGCGCGAGCCAGAGCCGACGATGCCTCTTCAGGGCTGATCGATCCAGAGACGGACGCTGCGCGCGTGCAGCGACCAGAGTGGCTTGTGGTGGTGGGCGTCTGCACGCATCTTGGCTGCATTCCGTTGGGACAGGGAGTGGGTGAAAATCGCGGAAGATATGGGGGATGGTTTTGTCCCTGCCACGGGTCAATATACGACAACTCCGGACGCGTGCGGAAAGGGCCGGCACCGAAGAACTTGGTCGTTCCGCAATACGTGATCAGCGACGATCTAAAGCTCTCGATCGGCTGATGAACTTGGGGGTGAGCCGGGCCGCATCGAATGCGAGCAAGAAATGCACCGACGACATCGGGGAACTTCGGAACTATGCAAAGTGCCCCGCATGCCAGGCAATGCACTTACACCTTTAGAGAATGCCCACCGTCCGTAGCCCCTTTTTCTCCAGTCTGCCTGCGCTGGTGCCGAGACGAGCGCGGACCAGGCTGAAAACCCTGAGCATCAATCCCCTTCGGTGAAACCATAGCAGCCAGCTCACCCTTCTTAAAAACTAGCGCACCGGCTCGCCCATTGGGGGGGAGGGTGAGACGGCGGTGTCTCTACGCAGAAAGAACATCAGGACGATCACGCTCATCGCCGCGGCAAAGAAGCACCAGACCGATATGAACCAAGTGAGATAGAACGCGCCTGCCGCAAGAAAGGAGACGATTGCTCCGACCCCAAACCAGTTGACCCAGCGATGGCTGGATAGCAGCGGGCTGACACAGGTGCCCAAGACATACAGTGTCATAACGATGCCAACGTAGAAGTGGGGGGATTCGTAGTCGATATGACCGTCGCCGGCTGTCGCGACGATTGGCAAGCGGATAAGGAAATAGAGCAAGTAGAGCCCAACCAGGGTTCCGCCAATCGCCGTCGCCATGAGGGCCTTTCGGCGCCAGGCTACCCTCTCGAGCATATAAACCGCCACCGGGACATAGATCGGCCACAGAACATGCGAAAAGATCGAATAGAGATAGGTCAGAACTGTCTTCAGCACCGGCGCCTTGTCAGGAAATGTCAGCCAAAGTGCGCCCTCGATCAATTGCTGGACGCCAAACAGAATCGGAATCAGCGCGTAGGGTCTCTCGCCGCTGTTGCGCGCCATTCGCATTGTGAAGGCACCGGTTGCCAACAGCACGGTGCCGGCGGCGAAACTCGCTGTGGCGGAAAAACACATACAATCTAACCTCGCTGATTGGACGCCCGAATATTTCTTCGTGCACCCATATTACACACGGGCCAAGTACCAAGCTTGCCGTGCGCTGTAAGTATGATTTCAGCTCGACCATGGTCTCGCTCGCAAGTACGGACGTTTGTGCACCGCGAGGTTTACAAGGCCCAGGGGAAAAAACGGCACACCGTACGCAGCGGTAGCTGCATAGGATGGCAAAAAAGCGCGAAGTAACAGAAGCATCGCTAGTCCGAAGGGGCGAGCAATCAGGTGGTAGCCAAGGCGCAGGAGTATCCCGTCGCTGGACCTGCGCATCCCACCATTGTGGGCACCGGGATGGAAGGCTATCGCTTAACCTACTATGCCAGCGCGTCTTTCCGCAATCTTTGTGATGCTTCTTTGGGCGTCCTGCTATCCGCTCATAACGGTCGGTCTCGATAGCGCGCCCCATCTCACCTTCGCCGTGCTGCGCGCGGTTCTTGCAGGCACCACGTTACTGGCGGTCGGTATCATTCTAAGAAAGCCCTTTCCGCGCGATGGAAGCATCTGGGGATGGATCATTCTTGCCGGTCTCGGCATGACGGGGCTGGGTTACTACGGGATGTTCCATGCTGCGGAGTTCGTTTCGCCCGGCCTTGCAACCGTCATCGCCAACAGCCAACCCCTCATCGCGGCAGGCCTTGCCTTTCTTTTTCTCCGTGAGCGCCTGTCTTCCAAGGGCTGGATCGGGTTATGGCTCGGCTTTGCGGGAATCCTCATCATTGCTGGCCCGCGAATTCTCCAAGGTCCGCTGGCGCTCTCAACCGGCTTTGCATATGTGCTGCTTGCGGCCTTCGGCGTTGCCGTGGGCAACATCGCCATCAAGAAGCTCTCGGGGCGCGCCGACGCAGCGATCGCCATGGGCCTTCAACTCCTCATCGGCGCTGTCCCGCTCGCGTTTCTGGCTTTGCTTACCGAAGATCAGGGCCAAATCGACTGGTCGCCGGTTTTCATCGCGAGCCTGCTTGGGTTGGCGATCCCAGGTACAGCCCTCGCATTCTGGCTGTGGCAATATACGCTCGGCAAAATCGAACTCTCGAAGGCTAATGTATTCAGCTTCCTGGTGCCCGTTTTCGGTTTAACGATCGGCGCTGCCTTCTTCGGTGAAAGGCTTACACCCCTGATCATCATGGGCACAGCAATTGCAACCGCGGGCGTATGGCTGACGACCATAAAGTCATCGAGTGACGTTCAGCCGAAAGCGAAAGGAGCGAGGGACGGGCGCGCATAAGGGATGCTCTTCGTGAAAAAATCAGGTGGCGATGGGCTGCAGCAAAGGGCGGGCGATGACTTCGTTGGCGGATGCTAAAGCTAAAACTCCTCAAGCGCGCTCGAAAGCCTGGGCAAACGCGTCGCCAGGGCCGCAGCTATGCAGTCATGAACAGGTTCGGCGAAGTCCACCGGCATCGCTTCGCGCGCTACCGTCGGCGCATCACGTGCGCGGTCCATCAGTTCGTTGATGGCTGCACGCATGAGGCCTTTGCCAAGCCCCGCTGACTTGCCCGACTGGACAAAATGCCGACCGGTCACCTCGTTCAGCCGGTAGTGACGGTTGGTGCCTGCGGACATCGCGAGCCGGAACCTGTTCTGCGCAATCTGGTCGGAGTCGACGGCCGGTTGGGCCGAGAGCACATCGTAGAAGGGGGTCAGGCTGTAGCGTCCGCCGGGCTTCAGGAAGATACTGAAATTCTTGGCGTGCCCGTCCGTTGCACCAATGAGCCAGAAGAGGATCTGGCTCTTGAAAAAGGCGGCTGCGTCGGCTTGCGGATCGTCAGCACCGCGCAACAGGCCGAAGATATCCTTCATGTTCGGGCCGCCATCGCTCTGATATTTGTGCGTGGGCGGATAGCCGAGTGCTTGGCAGCAGTCCTCTTGCGGCAGACGCAGGATTTGCTTGGCGTTGCGCCAGTGCCTGTCGAACCGTTCGACGACGAGAACTCGGCGCTGGCCGACGGTCGCGATCTCTGTCGCTGCGACCGACAGGCCGAACGCCTTCATCAGCGTCATGCAATAGTGCTCGTTGTCGACGCTGTTCGACATGTCGATCATCCCGTCGGCGATGGGTATCTGTCCAAGTTGCGGCTTCAGGATGTGAGTTGTCGGGGTCACACCGGCCGGTCGGTGCCATTTCCCATCGATTCGAAGCAGGGCCGTCTTCTCCTGCGCGCCGGCAACCGAGATCCTGAATTCCTGTTTCCGATCGACGCCAAGTGGAGCCCGTGCGAGATCGGCGAGAAGGGCCTCGACTTCGGTGTCGCTGACCGGTTCGCTTTCGATGTCGGTACTCTGCGCCTGATCTGCGCCTTCGGGCAGGAACTGCATGGCACCGACGCAGTCGCGTCCGATGGCTTCGAGTAGGCTGTAGAAGTCGGTGCCCTGAGCGCCCATGCGCTCGGCTACGCGGCGGCGTACTGCATCCCTGTCCGGGAGAAGATTGTCGAACACGGCGATGACCGGAGCGCCACGATAGGCCGCCGGGGTCAGAGGCAGCGAGAGCGACGCTGCGAAGCGGTGCTCCCAGGCCAGCCACTCTTCGGAATACCGGAAACTGATTGCACCGCTCGCCGCCTTTTCGAGGCGGCCGACCTGCCTGCCGTTGATAAGTACATCGAGGGGCGCATGGGTCTTTTTGCGCGCCATTTAGAAGACGTCCTCAATTGAGGCGCCGTCCTGCTGACGCGGCACGATCTGAAGATCGAGGCCGAGGACTGCGATGACACTGATGAGCGTGTCGAGCTTTGTTCCTTCGCTTCCGTTCTCTATTGCCGAGATGGTTTTCTGCTGCGTCCCGGCGAGTCTGGCGAGCTCGGTTTGGGTCAGGCCCTTGCCGAGGCGATGGGTCTGGATCACGGCTCCGAGTTGACTGGGAAGCCTGACGATCTGGCGCATAGCATACCTCCACGCTCCACTATACCGCCAAGGGTATAAAATGGCAATATACCTTTTGGGGAATAAATCGCCCTTATTCCCTGGGGGGTATGCTGCATCCGATCGCCACGAGAGATCCATCAATGGTGCCGGCCAGGCGAACCTCGCGTAGGAGAGAGGCGTCTTGAACAGGATGATCCGACCCGTGTCGGCGAGTCAGGAACCGGACTTTCGTTTCCCCCTAAGCCATCCGATCCTTGGTAGCCTGTTGGCCAGCAGAACAAATCCCGAAAGGGCAATGAACGTACCTACGATACCAAACAGGAGAAGCCACCAGCTGTTGATGCGGTCGCGCTGTGTCCAGTCCATGATGTGAAGGCCCCAGATGAAATCGAAGAGCCGCCAGGTATCGCTTCGCGCTGACAGGACCGTTCCGCTCGAGGCGTCGATATAGACGCGCGTCGCGTCGCGATCGTCATAGGTGATCTGCCAGGCCGGGAAGGGGCCCCTGAATTCGGTCCCGACGTCGCGTTCGACAAGCCGCGCGCCGGCGACCGAAGTCTCCGGGCCTATCCAGGCGCGGCGAGCGATCGCGCGCGCTGTCGCGGCCGAAATGGGGGACAACAAGCGTCCGCTATGCGGATCATGCAGCGTGACGCCGCCATCCGCTCGCCGCACTTCGGTCACCACCTTGCCGTCGAGAGCACGTGTGGCAACCGAAACCACATCATCTTGCCTTTCCAGCCATTCGGGTAACTCGGCCCCGGCAGGCAATATTTGCGCAGCGCGGGACACGATATGCTCCGAGCGTACCTCCTCCAGATCGAGAAAGGACATCAAGGCACCGGTGCCCATCCACAGCAGAACTTGCGCCCCGATCAGGAGCGCCAACCACTTGTGGAGCTTGCTGCTAAAGACATGCAAGCGCAGTTTGAGGGACCGCGAGGCCAACTGTCTCGCCGCTCCGTAGCGGGTCAGGGCCGCCGCGGCGCGCGCGAGGAGGAGTGGTACTGCACGATCTTCCAGCCCGATTCATCGTGCGAAAGGACCGAGGTCGCGACCCCGTCACGCTCGATCACGCGCCCGTCCTCGAGCTCGATCCGGTAGCCGTAGGTTTCGTAGCCATAGGCCATATGGCCCTTACGGGTCATCGTCAGCGTCGGGTCGGTGAAAGTAAAGCTCGTGATCGCATCGAGCTCGGGTCCGAGATGGTGCTCCATGTAATTGGCGAAACTCCCCTCGGACTTGCCGTTCTCGAAGATCGCGGAGGCTTCCGCGAACAGGGCCGACATGCCTTCGGCATCGCGCGACACCAATGCGGCGCGATAAGCCTCGAGAATATCTTCAGCGCCCGACACATCTTCGCTGGCCGAACCTGTCTTGTCGGAATGATGTGTCCCATGTCCGGAATGGTCCATGTCCTGCGCCGCAGCCGGCACTGGCGCCGCAGCAATAGCTAGCGCAACTACCGGCACTCGCAATAAAGTGTTCATCATGTCAGTTTCTTCTCCCTTGACCTAAAACCAGAACCTCACGCCGACGACGTAGTTCGTTACGCTGGGGTCCTCGCCGTCGGCCCTTGCGAAATCGCGGCTGTTGCCGATCTTCCATTCCTGGTCGATGCCGATATAGGGCGCGAATTCGCGCGCGAATTCGTAGCGCAGGCGAATGCCGACCTCGATCGTATCGATCCCCGAGCCGATCCCGAGTTCGGGAATGTCCTGTGCTGACAGCGCGATTTCGGCGCGCGGCTGCACGATCAGACGCTGTGTGATGAACTGATCGATTTCACCTTCAATTCGTGCGGTAAGATCGCCCTTGTTCGACAGAAATGCTGCTGCATCGACCTCGAACTCATAGGGAACGAGCCCTTGGATGCCCACAACCGCATGGGTGCGTTCAGGCCCAGTAAAATCCTGCCGCACGCCCGCCTGAAAATCGAAGAAAGGCGCAATGGCACGGCTCCAAAGCGCCTGCACTTCGGCGCTTTCAATGGTCTCGCCGAAGCTGCCTTCGCCTTCGGATTTGAACCAGAACTTGTTGTAGTCACCGCCATAATAACCCTGGACGTCCCACAAATAGCCGTCGTCGCCCTCGCGCAGGCGGTATTCGAGCCGGTCACCCTGAAACCAGAATACCGGCGTTCCGCTCACTTCCTTGGTGACGGCCGCCCGAGACGCAGCCATTTCCTCTGCGCCGACAAAGGCATCGGCGGCAAAGGCGGGGCCCTGTAGCGCTTCAGGCGGGGGAGGGCCTTCCGGGATCGCCATATGGTCGGCGGATGCTCCATGGCCCATCGCGGAATGATCCATTTGCGACATGCCGCCCTCATCCTCCTTGCCGGTCATGGGCATCGCGCCATGCTGGGCTGCCCCATGATCCATGTTCGAATGATCCATAACCTCCGGGTTCTCAACCTCCTCCTGAGGATGCTGCGTGCGGGAGTGATCCATCTGAGGTTGATCCGGCGCATGGTGATCGTGCGCCTCGCTCGCAGCCTCGTCGTCTTGAGCAGCTTGCCCGGCCTGGCTCTGCGGTTCGGCAGCCTGCGTGCCGTGATCATGCTGCTGTGCCCAGACTGCGCTCGGAAGTGCCAGCAGGGGGAGGGCGATCATCATGGTCGCGCGCTTCATTAGCCTTCTCCTCCCTCGAGCGGTCGGACAGTCACCACCTGAAACATTCCGTTATGCATGTGGTAAAAGAGGTGACAGTGAAAGGCCCAGTCGCCCCGTTCATTGGCGGTGAGGTCAAATTGCGCGCTGCCGCCTGGCTGGACCGTCAGCGTATGTTTGAGCGGCTGACGGTCGGCCGGAGCCCCGTTCACGAGTTCGAAGAAGTGTCCGTGCAAATGGATCGGATGCGCCATCATGGTGTTGTTGATCAGCTTGACGCGCACGCGCTCGTTATAAGCAAATTGAATCGGCTCGGTGATCTCGTCGAACTTCTTCCCATCGAACGACCACATATACCGCTCCATGTTGCCGGTAAGATGGATCGTCTTGAGCCGGCTCGGACGCCGGTTGTCGGTATTGGGCTTTGCGGCGACGAGCTGGTTGTAGTTGAGCACGCGGTGGCTCACATCGTCGAGCCCGAGGCCAGGAAAATCCATCCGGTCGATAGGGTTCATGGCAACCGAGTCGATCCCTGGACCAACTTTCACATTGGGTGGAAGCAGTGATGTGTCGCGCATGTTCATGCCCGACATTCCGGCCATCCCCGCCATGCCAGCCATTTCTGCGTCGCCGCTGGAACCATGATCCATTCCGGTCATGCTGCCCGCGCCTTGATCCATGCCCGCCGCGGCACCGGCCGAAGCTGCACCGTGCCCCGCATGCCCCTCTCCAGCAGCGCCTGCGCTATCGCCGTGCCCGGCCATGCCCATATCGGTCATGGTGAGAAGCGGCGGTTTGCGCAGAGGCGGGACGCTGGTCCGGGCGCCGGGGCGACTGGCAAGTGTCGCCACGCCCATGCCCGAGCGATCAATCGCCTCGGCGACGAGCGAATAGGCCTCGCCGCGCGGCTCGACGATCACGTCGTAGGTTTCAGCAACACCGATCTGGAACTCGTCGGTCTCGACCGGCTGTACGTTTTGGCCATCGGCCTGAACCACGGTCATCGGCAGGCCAGGGATGCGGATATTGAAATAGGTCATCGCGGCGCCGTTGATAAAGCGCAGGCGGACCCTCTCTCCCGGCTGGAAAAGGTATTCGAGATCGTCTTCCGGCCCGTGACCATTGATGAGGAAGGTGTAGGTCGCGCCGCTCACGTCGGAGATGTCGGTCGGCATCATCCGCATGCGCGCCCACATTCGGCGCTCTTCGCCGCTCATGTCGTAGTCGTCGGTCCAGGTGGTTTTGCCATAGTTGAAGTAGCCCTCGGCGACCTTGAGTTTCTTCATGATCGAATAGGGACTCATGGTCGACCAGTCGGACAGCATGACAACATAGTCGCGGTCGTATTCATATGGTTCGGGCTCGATCGGGTCGACGATCAGGGGGCCGTAATGGCCAAGCGGCTCCTGCAGCGTATGCGCGTGCCACCAATAGGTGCCCGACTGGCGGATGGGAAACTGGTAACGATAGGTATCGCCCGGCTCAACAGCCGCCATGCTCACCCCGGGTACACCGTCCATAAGGAAGGGTACGAGCAATCCGTGCCAGTGAATGGAAGTGCCATGCGAACTCCGATTGAGGAGGTCGACCGTCAGGTTCTGGCCTTCCTTGAGGCGCACCAAGGGACCTGGGATCGTGCCATTCACGGCAACACCCGGCCCGCGGCGCGAGCCAGTGGTGAAGGTCGTGTCGGCGACGCTCATTGTAAGATGTTCGCCGGACAGAACGTCGCTCCCGCGGCGCGCGATCGTGCCATCGAGACCTCCGCGTGCCCACGCGGGCATTGCACCGGCAAGGCCAAGCATTCCGACCCCGCTTGCGCTAGACCCCAGAAATTTACGGCGATTGATCGCGACCATCGAAAGCTCCTGTATGAACGATACACCCTCAACTACGAAGGGCCCGGTTCTACCCCTCAAAAATTTTCCAGGCGGTCGCGCAATTTTTGCCGGGCACGATAGATGCGGGTCTCGATTGCCTTTTCCGACACGCCGAGAAGTTCGGCGGCTTCCGCCTGGCTGCGTCCGTCGATACTGACCAATATGAGCGCTTCGCGAAGACGGATCGGAAGACGCTCGATTTGCTCCAGGAGCATCCGCAATTCCTGGCGCTGCATCGCGATCTCTTGCGGATCGGGGCTGTCGTCAACAATCGCCAGTGTTTCAGATTCCGCGCCCAATCCGAAAAAGCGCGCCGTTTTGCGTTTGCGCAGCCTGTCGCGGCATTTGTTGAGCACGACTGTTGTCAAAAAAGGGCCAACAGGACGGTCCGGGTCGAGGCGGTGCCGGGCGACCCAGACCGAAGCAAGCCCGTCCTGAACAGCGTCTTCGGCCTGATGCGGAGACGCAAGCATGCGTGTCGCCAAAGCAATAAGCCGCGCTATATGGGGTTCGACCAGCGTCCCATATGCTGCCTTGCTGCCCCTGCGGGCATCTTCGACCAGGGCGGTCTCGGACCGGCTTTGCGCCTGCGTCACGGAAGCCTAATTACGCGAATTGCTGGTGAGCGCCTCGGAGACCTTCCGATCGAACAGGCGCTGCTGCTCGGGCTCGAGTGTCTCGCGCATGTCGAAGACGTGTTGGACCGTGGCTTTCTGCAATTCGCCCATCCGTCCATGCACATCGTCAATCGCCGCGCTCACTTCGGGGCCATATTCGTGCTCGTCGGCCATCGCCCGAGCGAGCCTCGCATTTGCCGCGCGCAGCGATGACTCAAGTTCAGCACGCTCGACGGCGAAGCGGGCTTCCAGGGTCTCGAGGCGCGCGTTCTGGTCTTCGGTCAAAACCAGTTCCTCGTGCACGAACTGGTGCAGGCTGCCATTGTCTTCGTGGCTGAGCCAGCGATCAGCCGCGATCGCCCCCAAACATCCCGCGAGCCCGGCAAGAAGAACGGCAAGCAGGAGGCGTCCGTTCGTCAAAGTCTAGCTCCCGACATGCAGGAGAGCGGCGGGAGAAAGGTGCTCGTTCGACGCAAAATCATTATAGGCGGAACTCGCAGTTGAGCCCTGATTGTAGGGCATGATGGTCGTGCCGAAGCCTGCTCCAAGGCCGATGACGAACAGGCTGCAAAAGAGCGCGGCACGCCGGCGGCGATCGGCAACCTCGCCAAGCTGTCCGGCGCGCTGCCAGACACCATCCATGAAGTCTGACGGGTCATGCACAATATCATGCGCGGCCAGCTGTTTGAGCGAAGCATCGAGGGAAGGATAATCTGACATAGGCAACCTCTAACTATTGTAACTCCTTTACGCCACAGCCCGCCGAAGCCCTCAAAAAAATATTTGAGGGGTATGATATTCTCGCGCGTATCAAGGCATATGAGCATATTCACCCGCCTTGGCCTCGCCGCCCTCTTCGCAGCCTTTCTGCTTTCGGCACCCTTGCACGCGCATGAAGGGCATCAGGACAATATGTCCGACGCTGAAATGCTGGCGATGGAGGAGGGTATGGCCATGCCGGACGACGCCCATGCCGGCGAGCTTGCGCCGCCCGGGGAAGAGATGGACAGGCCGAACGCGCAGCAGTCCATGTCGCCTGAAGACATGATGCAGCAGAAAATCACGGAAAACCGCCTGACCTCGGCAGAGGACCTTCTGTCGCGCCTTCATCCGGTCGCGGCGCATTTCCCGATTGCGCTTCTCCTCGTCGCCGCACTCGCCGAACTCGCCTTGATGGTGCGCCCGACCTTGGGGCTTGAGACGACGATCCGGTTTCTCGTAGCCGGCGGCGCGATCGGGGCGGTCGTTGCGGCTTTGCTCGGATGGTTTGCGGGTGGATGGCGACTGCTGGACCGGTCGGAAAATCTCGCCATTCACCGCTGGAACGGCACGACGATTGCCATATTGAGCCTCCTCGCCTGGTGGGTTGCTGCGCGCGGAAAGGGGAGAGGCGCGCTGCGCCTGCTTCTGGCGCTGATCGCTGCGGCGCTCATCGTACAAGGCTATTTCGGCGGGGAGATGGTGCACGGGCCCAATCATATGGGCATCATGTAGGTGGGACGGGTAGCCGCTCCTCAAGGCGACCGAGCCTTCACGCCAGCCCTTGCCAAAGCCTGGCTGACCCCGGTCTATGACCTCACCAACGCCTTGTTTACGCGTGAGCGGACATGGCGGCGCGCGGTTGTCCGCGCCGCCAATCTTGCGCCCGGCGATCATCTTATCGATGTTGGGTGCGGAACCGGCACCTTGCTTCGCGATCTCATGATCAGCTGTCCGCAGGCGGGTCTCGCCGGCGTTGAGCCCGATCCGGCAGCACTGGCCATCGCGCGTCGCAAGTTTGGCGCCGGGGCGGATCTGATCCGTTGGCACAATGGCTTTCTCGATACCCTCGACCTGACCGCGCGATGGCAGCCGAACAAGATCGTCAGCAGCCTCGTCTTTCATCAGGTTCCGCTGGGTGAAAAGCGGGCAATCCTGGAGCAGATGCACGATCTGCTCCAGCCCGGAGGCATGGTGCTGATTGCCGACTATATGGCTCAGGACTCCGCCCTTATGCGCAAGCTTTTCCGCGCCACGGTGCAGCAGCTCGACGGTGTCGAAGACACGCAGCCCAATGCCGACGGTATCCTGGAGCGGCAGCTTGCCGAAATTTTCACCGACGCCGAAAGGCTTCACGTCTTCCCGACCGCCACCGGAGCGATATCGCTCTGGCACGGCTACAAGAAAGGTCCCCATACATGACCCGCACGTTTGCGCGAAAGCGCTTTCGCAACTCGTTCGCCGCAACAGCCCTCCTGGTAATTGCCGCCTGTTCGAACGTTGCCCAGGCGGCCACCTACACGATGTATCGCGATCCCGGCTGCGGCTGCTGCCTCAAATGGGCCAACCATTTCGAGAACGGCATGGACGCCGAGGTTGCGACTGTCGACACCACTGACATGGGTTCGGTGAAAGCCGACAAGGGCGTACCTTCCGATCTGTGGTCGTGCCATACGATGGTGATCGAGGGATATGTCATCGAAGGTCACGTCCCGGCAGAAGCAATCTCAAAATTGCTGCGCGAGCGCCCGGCAGGCGTTTCCGGACTTGCCGTTCCCGGCATGCCGCTGGGCTCACCTGGCATGGAATACGAGAACCGTGTGCAACCCTATGACGTCATCGCCTTTGGGCCCGGCGGCCGTACGGTTTTCGCAAGTTACCCCTGAACGGGCAAGAAAACGCCCCCAACTTTTGGAGAATAATGATGAAAATGATCCTCACCGTCGCTGGCGCGCTTGCTTTCTCGGCAAGCCCGGTCCTTGCTCAGGAGGCCCCTTCTGAAAAGCCCAAAATGTGCGAGATGATGCACGACGGAAAGAAGATGCAGGGCATGATGATGAAGGATAAGGACGGAAAAATGTCATGCCAGATGATGGACCACTCCAAGATGGACCATTCTAAAATGGAACATGGCCAGTCCGGCCATGGCGAGAAGAAGGCCGCCGAGGCTGAAAAGCCGCAGACCGAACACAAGCACGACTGACTTGATCTTGGCGTCTGGTGCCGACAACCCCATCCGGGGCCAGACGCCTAACGAGCCATGCGTTCGATAAGAGCGAGAAGCTCTGCGACTTTCTCTGATTGATCGGTCTTGTTGTTCGAGGCGAGCGCCTGTTCGATGCAGTGCTTGGTATGGATGTCGAGTACTTTGGTCCTGGCGGCGCGCGCGGCGGCTTCGAGCGCGAGGATCTGCTGCAGGATATCGACGCAATAGCGCTCTTCTTCCATCATTCTCGATATTCCTCGCGCCTGCCCCTCGATCTTGCGCATTCGGGTCAAGACATCACGGAACTTGGGGTTTTGATCATCGCTCATGCCGTTCTCTCCAGACGCCGAGTTCATTCCTGACTGCTTTTGACACAGTTGCAAAGCAGTTCGCAATACACTATACCCCCCTATAGTATACGACGGAGACAAAGATGACCGGTTCGACGACGAAAGGCTCGATACTTGCCTGGGGCTGGGCTCTCAGCTTCTTCCTCCTAATTTCCTATCTGCTCTGCGTGGCCTTCGGCCTGATCGCGCCTGAGACCTTCCATATGCACGAAGCATGGGCACCGTTGTTGCCGGGCTTCGATTGGTTGTCTTGGCCAGGCTTCTTCGCCGGGGCTATCGGCAGCTTCCTTTATGGCTGGTATATTGCGATCCTCGGGGTCCCGCTCGTCCGCTATTTCAGGAAAAGGATCGGGTGAAGAACCGGCGGTGTGATTTTATCTCCTGCCGCGAACTTCGCACAGGCCGTATAGCTCATGACAAAGTACAGCTTTCCCTCTTCCGGTTCGTCTTTCAGCAAGAAAAGCGATCCGGCCCTGCATACGGTTATCGGGGCAGTGCTGGGCGTCTTAATCCTTCATCCGCTCACGGCGCTCGTTTACGGGTCCGGAGGGGCAGGAGCGGCGAGCGTGCCATTTGCTGAGCAGTTGGGCCTGGCGGTCGATCGACTGGGCGCGGCATTTGAAATCGAAATGCTGCCCATGAGCCTGGTTTTCGCGGTGATCGGCGGCGCAATCGGCCTGGCTTTTGGTCTTTATCATCTGCGGCTGATGGCCGATCGCCAGACAATCCGCACTTTGGAGCACCAACTGGCCGAAGAGTTGCCGCTGCTTATCGCTCGCGGCGAGGGTGCGCAGCTGGAATTCAAATCATCGCTGCGCTGGGATACGCGCCAGCAGCGCGCAAATCGCAGCCTTCAGCAGGTCGTGGTCAGGACGATTGCCGGATTTCTCAACAATGATGGCGGTACGCTGCTCATCGGCATCGACGATAACGGACAGATCTTGGGAATCGAAGCGGATCTGAAGACTCTCAAACACCCCAATAGGGACGGGTTCGAGCGCGTGCTGATGGACGCGATACGATCAGGCCTGGGCGGTAATGCCTGCGCCTTGGTTCATTGCTATTTTCATGATCTCGATGGCCGAACCATTTGCCGGGTCATCGCTGAAAAGAGCTTCGAGCCGATCTATTTTCTCGACAATGGTGTGGCACGCTTCATGCTCCGCGCCGGCAACAGCACACGAGAGTTGGATGTGCGCGAAGCGCACGCTCACCTGTCACAGCGCGGGAAACAGCATGCGCGGCAGGCTTGAAATGATCCTCTGCCATAAATCGGCAGGTCGGGTTGACCTCGTTCCCCGTTTCACGCTGTCACTTTCAGTGGCGCACGCCGCCTGTCAGCTCGGTTCGGCCTTGTCGGCGGAACGTTGGCACACCTTTGGCCAGATCCAGGGAGACTATGATGGACCATTCTAATTGCAGCCATAGCGGCCACGGCGAGGCCGTTGCTGGCGATGATGGGCGCTACGATCTCGTTCCCGCTGGTTATGACGGACCGGTTTATACGTGCCCCATGCACCCGCAGGTCCGGCAGCCGAAGATGGGGTCGTGCCCGATCTGCGGCATGGGACTCGAACTCGAATCCGCGGCCATGGTCGATGACGGACCGAACCCGGAGCTCGTCGACTTCACGAGGCGTTTCTGGGTCGGCGCCATCCTCACCTTGCCGCTGCTTGTTCTCACGATGGGCCCCTATGTGGGCTGGCCGGGCGTGCGCGAAATATTCGGCGAGCGGACCACCTTGTGGATTGAACTGGTGCTCGGCACCCCGGTCGTGTTGTGGAGCGGATGGCCATTTCTCGAACGAGGCTGGAATTCGTTCCGCACCTGGAACCTCAACATGTTCTCGCTCATCGGCATGGGCGTTCTCGCCGCATGGATATTCAGTGTCGTCGCCGTCCTGGCACCGGACATCTTCCCCGACGGCTTTCGCGATCCGGAGGGGCATGTCGGCGTCTATTTCGAAGCTGCGGCCGTAATCGTCACGCTTGTGCTCCTCGGCCAAGTCATGGAGCTGCGCGCGCGTGAAGGCACCGGTAAGGCCATTCGCGCTCTCCTTGATCTTGCAGCCAAAACCGCGCGCGTCATCAGGGCAGACGGCACTGAAGAAGAAATCCCCCTTGAGCACGTGGCTGTTGGCGACCAATTGCGGGTCCGCCCAGGCGACAAGGTGCCCGTTGACGGTGTAGTGCTCAAAGGCCGCTCGTCGATCGACGAAAGCATGATCACCGGTGAACCAGTCCCGGTCGAAAAGGTCGAGGGCGACGCCGTGACCGGGGCAACGATCAACGGAACAGGCAGCCTGGTGATCGAAGCGAAACGTGTCGGATCAGACACCATGCTCGCGCAGATCGTGGAAATGGTTGCGGCCGCACAGCGCTCGCGCGCGCCGATCCAGAAGTACGCCGACAAGGTGGCCGGCATGTTCGTCCCCGCGGTTATCGGCATAGCCGTGCTCGCCTTCATCGCCTGGGCGATCTGGGGCCCCGCACCAGCGCTTGCCTATGCCCTCATTGCTGCAGTTGCGGTACTGATCATCGCCTGCCCCTGCGCTCTCGGTCTGGCGACGCCGATGTCGATCATGACCGCGACAGGAAGAGGGGCTCAAGCGGGCGTTTTGATCAAGAATGCCGAAGCGCTCGAGCGGTTCGAGAAAATCGACACGCTGATCGTCGACAAGACGGGTACGCTGACCGAGGGGCGCCCACGGCTCGTCGCGGTCATGCCCGAGGAGGGTCACGATGAAATCGAGGTGCTGAGCCTGGCGGCGTCGCTCGAACGCGGCTCTGAGCACCCGCTCGCAGAAGCGATCGTCCGCGGCGCCGAAGAACGCGGCGTCGCGATGGAAACCGCCAGCGAGTTCGAGGCCGTAACCGGCAAAGGCGTCATGGGCACGGTCTCCGGTAAACGCGTCGCGCTTGGCAACCTCGCGCTCCTGACAGACCTTGGTTTGGAAGGTGCCGCGCTCAGCGAAAAGGCGAATGCGCGCCGCGACGAAGGCGAAACCGTCATGTTCGTGATCGTTGCGGGCAAAATTGCCGGCCTCATCAGCGTTGCCGACCCGGTCAAGGAAACCACTCCAGCGGCCATCGCGGACCTCCACAAGCTCGGCCTTACAATCATCATGGCGACGGGCGACAATGAACGGACTGCGCAGGCGGTTGCCGCCCGGCTCGGTATCGACGACATCCGCGCGGGCGTGCTTCCCGAGGACAAGGCGCGGCTCATCCGCGAATTGCAGGAAGGCGGTGCAAAGGTGGCGATGGCCGGCGACGGGGTCAATGACGCTCCGGCGCTGGCCCAGGCCGATGTCGGCATTGCGATGGGAACCGGCGCGGACGTCGCGATCGAAAGTGCGGGGATCACGCTCGTCAAAGGCAATCTCGACGGGATCGTCCGGGCCCGCAAGCTTGCCCGGGCTACGATGCGCAATATTCGGCAAAATCTGTTTTTCGCACTGATCTACAACGCGTCGGGCGTGCCCGTCGCGGCCGGTGTCCTGTATCCTTTCTTCGGCATCCTGATTGGGCCGATGTTCGCCGCCTTCGCGATGAGTGCGTCCTCCATATCGGTGGTCCTGAACTCGCTCAGGCTTCGTAGCGCGAAGCTGTGAACATCCAGCAATCGACAGACACCATCCCTAAATTCTGCCCGAGCGCCTGCACGCTACGGCAGGCGCGGTCGCGGGCGGAAGATGTATCTGCGATGCAAGCCAAAGAAAGGATAACCGCATGGATACCCATTCGGCGCACGAAGACAGCCTGAACAAGGGCAGCATCACCCTGCTTGGCGGCGTTGCCATGGGGACCGGAGTCATGATCGGAGCCGGCATTTTTGCGCTCACCGGTCAGATCGCGGAGCTTGCCGGCCCTCTCTTCCCCCTCTCCTTCGTCGCAGGCGCGCTCATCACCGCGCTCGCATCATACAGCTACATCAAGATGTCGAATGCCTGGCCATCGTCGGGTGGCATCGCGATGATCCTGCAAAAGGCCTATGGTCCGGGTGTCGTCGCGGCCTCCGCATCAGTGCTGATGGCCATGTCGATGGTTATCAATGAGAGCCTGGTGGCGCGAACCTTCGCGACCTATGCGCTGCGTCCGTTTGGGCTCGAAGAAAACGCATTGCTGATATCGGGCTTGGCGCTGGGACTCATCGTTTTCGCCTATCTGGTCAACGCCGCGGGCAATAGATCGGTAAGCGGGTTTTCGCTCGTTATGTCGGCGATAAAGGTTGGCGGGATAGCGGTGTTCGCAGTTGCGGCGATCTGGGCCAGCGGACTGTTCGCAGGCGCCTTTACCGAGCCTGCTTCCTTGTCGAACGGCGAAGCATTGCTCGCTTCGGTGGCCTTCTCGATCCTTGCATTCAAGGGGTTTACAACCATCACCAACAGTGGCGGAGAAATCGTCGATCCGCACAAGAATGTCGGTCGCACAATCATGATCTCGATTGCCGTGTGCATCGTGGTTTATCTGCTCGTCGCCTTGGCCGTTGGCTCCAGTCTCAGCATCGGCGAGATCGTTCAGGCGCGTGACTATTCCCTGGCCGCGGCAGCGCGCCCCGCATTGGGAGATCTCGGGTTCTATTTCACCGTAGCGATTGCCATCTCGGCGACTACGTCGGGGGTCATTGCGAGCGTGTTCGCCGTCTCGCGGATGCTGACAATGCTGACCGAGATGAAGATGATCCCCCACAGCCATTTCGGAATGAAGGGCGGCATCCGTAGCCACATGCTGGTCTATACGGTCGTCATAGCCGGCACACTGGCGGTCCTGTTCGACCTTTCCCGCATCGCCTCGCTCGGCGCCTTCTTCTACCTTGTCATGGACATGCTCGTCCATTGGGGCGTGTTTCGCAGTCTTCGCAAAAAGATCGGCGCCCGCGCTTCCGTCCTGCTCACCGCGCTGGCGGCCGACGCCGTTGTGCTCGCCGCATTTACGGCCGCCAAACTCAAGAGCGATCCGGCCGTGGTTGCCTATGCGGTGATCGGAATCGCGGCCGTGTTCGTGGCGGAATGGATATTTCTGTCCGGCCAGCGCAGGGAGACGAACACAGATTCTATTGAAAACAAGGTCGAGAGCGGGAGCGGCGATCACGACCGTCCTTGAGCGCAACATTGGCTGTTTGGCAGCTCAGATAAATATTTTTGAGGCGGCGCCGTAATTTCGCGCCGCCCCGCCCGTCTTTATTCATTCGGCTGCAATCGGAATACCGGAAGTTTGTCCATCTTGTCCGTACCAGGCCGCGCGATCGACCGGCAGAAAGAGATTCGCGGGAGGAATGTCGGCGATTGCGACAAACATCGTTTCTCTTTCGAAGAACGATGAAACGAAAACGCGAAACGAACATTGGAATTGAACAAGCAGCCCCAGGCTGTGCGTGTGAACAAGGGGCTGTAAAGGCATGAAAACTGCGAGTGTTTACCGGATGGTGATGGAGGATCATGTCTGTCCCTATGGCATCAAAACGGTCGATCTTCTCAAGCGGCAAGGCTTCGAGGTCGACGATCATCACCTGACCAGCAGGGAGGAAACCGACGCGTTCAAGGACAAGCACGACGTCGAGACCACGCCGCAGACCTTTATGGAAGGCAAGCGCATTGGCGGCTATGACGATGTCCGCGAGTTCTTCGGCAAAAGCCGCTCGCAGCCCGAGGAAGGCGAAACCAGCTATCAGCCTGTCATTGCGATTTTCGCGGTCGCGCTGCTGCTCGCGCTCGGGCTGAGCTGGGCGTTTTTTGACGACCTCTTCACCGTTCGGGCCGCGGAGTGGTTCGTCAGCCTCTCGATGACCTTGCTCGCCGTCCAGAAGCTTCAGGACGTGCGCAGTTTCTCGACCATGTTCCTCAACTACGATCTACTCGCACGGCGCTGGGTGCCCTATGGCTTCGTCTATCCGTTCGGCGAAGCCGCTGCCGGCATTCTCATGACCGCGGGCGCACTGACCTGGCTTTCTGCCCCGCTGGCATTATTCATCGGCACCGTCGGCGCTGTCAGCGTCTTCAAGGCTGTCTACATCGACAAGCGTGAGCTCAAATGCGCTTGCGTCGGAGGTAGCAGCAACGTCCCGCTCGGTTTCGTCTCGCTGACAGAGAACCTGTTCATGATGGGGATGGGGCTCTGGATGGGTCTCAAGGTCTTTACATGATCCTCGGTTTAATCCTGGCGACCTCGCTGTTCCTGATATCGGTGGGCTCGCACCTCGTCATACTGAATGCGGGCCATACGCTGCTCGAGCAAAACTGCAGCCTTCTGCACAAGCTGGGCATCGCGCTGCTCGTTCTTTTCTCGCATCTGACCGTAGCGGCGTTCTTCGCCGCCGGCTTCTGGATCGGCGAGGAGCTGGGTCTGGGCGGCTTCCGGCAGGCCGGCGCGATGACCGCGATGGACTATTTCTATTTTTCTCTGATCAACGTGACGACGCTTGGTTTGGCGGACATTTTCCCAACCGAGCACCTGCGGGTTCTCGCCGGCGTCGAGGCCCTCACCGGCTTCGCTCTCATCAGCTGCTCGGCGCAGCTATTCTGGACCATGATGCACAAAGGAGAAGAAGCATGACCGAAAAGACGACCCACTCGGACAAGGGAGGGGGCGGCAACTACTGGCGGTTCATGGCCATGGTATCGACTTCGACCGTCATCATGTTCTTCCTGATGTATGCCAACACCTTCACCATTGACGATGTCTTCTGGAGTGAAACGCGCTTCTGGATGATGTTTGTCATGGGCGCGATGATGATGGTCGTCATGCTCCTCTTCATGTGGGGCATGTACAAGGACCGGACCAAGAATTTTATCATTCTGGGCGTCGGCGCCTTTGTGTTCGCGCTCGCACTTTGGCTGGTACGCAGCCAGACCACCGTCGACGACACCGAATATATGGCAGCGATGATCCCGCACCACTCGATCGCGATCATGACCAGCGAACGGGCGAGCCTGAAAGATCCGCGCGTTCGCGAACTCGCCAAGGCAATCATCGTCGCCCAGCGCCGCGAGATCGCCGAGATGAAATATCTCATAGACGATATCGAGCAGAACGGTCCTCGGACCGAAGAACGCCTGCCCGAGGAGATGCAGCCATGAACAAGATAGCTTTAACGGCGCTCATCGCGCTGCCGCTCGCCGCCTGCAATTCGAACACCGCTCCGGGCAACGACCGCGAAGCCCAGCTCGACCCGCCTGCCACTGCCGCGCCGATCGAGGACGCGGCCAGTGCACTGGCAAATGTTGACCCGGGCCTCATGCTTCCCGGGACTATGAATGACGCGGACCTTGCTGCTCTGGGCGCAGGACAGGCCTGCCAGTTTCGTCTGACCGAAGTAGCCTTTCCCTCGTTTGTATATGACGGCGACGGGGGCGGTGCGATCAAGATCAATGGCAAATTGATCCCCGTCACCGCCGATGGCCCCGGCAGCTATTCGAATGGCGAGCTTCGGATCAGGACCCGTGTACTGGATGATGAAGGCGATGCGGGTCTGCAAATGCAGGAGATGATCGTCGTCGGACCCCGGATGAAGGACGAGTTCGGGTTCTGGGGATATACCACCTGTCCGGCAGGCGGAGCCTGATACTGGCAGGGCGCATGGGCGGGCCGTTGGCTACCCCGTGCGCCCGCAGCTCCTCCGTTCGTCGCCCTCACCAGTCTTAACAGGAACAAGCAGATGACCGATACGAGGCCCATCGCTGTCTTCGGTGCAGGCGGGAAGACCGGCACCGAGCTATTGCGGCGTGCCCTTGCGCGGGACATACCGATCCGCGCCTTCGAACACACCGTGCCCGGGCCAGACGAGCGGGTGGGCGACTTCGAATATATCGAATGCGATGTGCTGTCGGATGATTTCGCGGGCGATCTCGATGGCTGCCGCGCGGTTATCTCGACGCTCGGTGTCGCTTTCGGTCCGGGCAATGCGATCGATCCACCGCCGCTCTATTCCGATGGCACGCGCAACCTGCTCGGGGCGATGGCACAAGCGAAGATCGACCGCATTGCCGTGATCTCCGCTGCCTTCGTCGAACATCAGTCGAGCGTTCCGGCGTGGTTTGAGCTCACCGCCAAGCCTGCATTGTTCAATATACTCGAGCAGATGCGCGCCATGGAAGCGATGCTCAGCGACGCCCAAGGCATCAAATGGACGGCCGCACGACCGGGCTGGCTCCTGGATGAGCCTTACACCGGCGATGCCGTCATTTCGGACGAACGCTTGGCAGAAGGCTGTTTCCGATGCCGTCATGCAGATCTCGCGGCAAGCCTCCTCGACTTCGTGTGCGAAGACATCTGGATCAACGCAAAACCTGCCATCGGCAGGCCCGAAGCCGAACAGTTCGAAAGTCCTGCCGCCATCAAGGCCGAACTCGGTATCGATTAAACGGCGTATCATTTTTCGACTTGTGACGGGCCCGCACGTTACAAGTTTTGAGCAACAGACAAGGAAGTCGTATGTTTCTGGAGAAGATCAAAACCCCCGGTCTCTCGCACCTCTCGTATATCATCGGCTCGGGCGGGCAGGCGGCGGTCATCGATCCGCGCCGGGACTGCGAGGTCTATGTCGAAAAGGCCCGGGCCGAAGGGCTGGAGATCACGCATATCTTCGAAACCCATCGCAATGAGGATCTGCTCAGCGGCTCGCCGATTTTGGCCGATTTGACAGGAGCCACGGTCTATCACGGGCCCAACGCGGCAGGCGAGATCGTTTTTGCCAATACCGCACGCGAGGGCGATTGTTTCGAGCTGGGTCAATTGCGGATCGAGGTGCTTGAAACACCTGGACACACCGACGATCATCTCGCTTTCGTCATCCATGACAGCGAATATTGCGAGGGACCGGTCGGCGTCTTTACCGGCGATGCGCTGTTCGTCGGCGATGTCGGGCGCACCGACTTCTATCCCGAGCGCAAGGAAGAAGTCGCGGGCCTTTTGTTCGATTCCCTGCAGAAACTTTGCGGCCTCGGCGATCAGGCGATTATCTACCCGGCGCATGGTGCGGGCTCGGTCTGCGGGTCGGGAATGGCGGACCGGGAATTCTCGACAATCGGCCACGAGCGATGCAACAACCCGCGACTGCGCATCTCCGACCGCGACGAGTTCATCAAGGCGAAGGTGGCAGAACACCACTACCAGCCGCCCTATTTCCGGCTGATGGAGCGGCTCAACCTCGAAGGGTCCGATGCCGCGCCGCGGATTATGCGGCCAAGGCGTCTGGGGCTGGAAGACCTTAGCAAGAGCGGCGCTGATCACCTGGTCGATGTGCGCGAGCCGCTCGCCTACGCTGCCGGCCATCTGCCGGGTGCCATGTGCCTTCCGGTGGGAATGATACCGGCCTTTGCCGGATGGTTCCTCGGTGAAGGCGACAGGATCGCGCTCGTCGCTTCCCAGGAAGACCAGCTAGCCCACGCCACGGCCCATCTGGTGCGCATCGGTCTCGATAATGTTGTCGGCGGCTATGTCGGCGTGGTTCCGGCCGCTGCTCAGGGCAAAGCGATGCGCAACATTCCCATGATCGGCACCGAGGAAATCGCGCGCAGGCTCAATCAGGACAGCCGTGAATGGACTTTGCTCGACGTGCGCGACGCGGACGAACGACAGGAAGCAAGCATCGACGGCTCAGAACATATCTATGTTGGCGAGCTCAACACGCGATGGAAAGAGCTCGACCGCAACCGACACTACACGCTGATGTGCGCGAGCGGCATGCGGGCGAGCGTTGCCGCAGGCTGGCTGGCGAGCCAGGGCTTCAAGCGCCTCGACATCTATCTCGGCTCCATGGGCGCTTGGAAGCAGCAAAGCTCGTAGACGATCACCGCGTTCATGTTTCTTTCAATCCCATATTTCCCCGAAGCTCCGCTGCCGGCGAGCCGTGATCTTCCAAAGTCTCAGGCTTGGCACGCACAGGGTGCATTGGTCGTAATACAGTCGATTGTCGGCCGAGACCGGCTCAGGCTAGAAAATCGCATATCACCAAGGCAATGGTTGCGCCTCTGTCCGCAGGTACATGCATCCTTGTCGATAAGCCGCAAAGTCTCTAGGCTCTCGACGATGGCTCGATTGCGTTCCTTTTTGCTGACAATGCTTTGCATTGGTTTCGTGATCCAATCACCCGTGCAGGCCATGCCAACGCCTCAATCGGAGAAGATGCTCGCTTCCGATTGTGCTGAAATGATGCACCACTCTGAGGGCGATGAACCAATGCACAGCCATAACGGCAATACTGACGCACCGTGTGAAGGCATGTCGGCTGATTGTTTGCTTGCAACCAACGCGGTTTCTCCCGTTTGGGTGGGGAGCGATGCGCCTTCGCATGTTGTTAAGCCGTTTTCCGACGGCCCTGTGTATTTGTCGAACATTACTTCACCTCTGCTCAGTCGCGCTTCTGCGCCCGATTACCCCCCTCCACGAATCTGACTTGATTGCATAACCTGAAGGCGAATTGCGCCTTCTGAATGCGTGGTCTTGACGCTGCAATGCACCGCCATTGCCGCCGGACCTCGGCACGCAAATCGAGTGAGAAATTCCCATGAAATGGTCCATAGGCGGTATCCTTGCCGCCGCGCTGATGCAGGCGCAGGTCGTACTCGCGCAGCCGGTTGGCTATGAAGAAGCCTTGCGGGCAGCGCGCGAGGATCAGCCGCTGCTCCATGCCGCGCAATTGCGTATCGATGGGACGCGAGATGTCTCGGATGCCGCAGATGAGCTGCCCGATCCTATCTTGCGTGGCGGGATTGCAAACCTGCCAATTACCGGGCCTGTGGCGATCGAGTTTGATCGCCAGCTTCCAACGCAGATTGCTGTTGGCATTGAGCAACCAATCCCAAACCTTGCAAAGCGCCGAGCGCGTCGAGGTGTGGCGAACTCAGATGTAGCCATCGCGCAAATGCGATTTGGGGTTGCGCAGCAACGGATCGACATCGCCACATCAGCGGCTTGGATCGACTTGTACTATGCCGAACAGAAGCTCGCCTTCGCCCATACGGCTCTCAGCGATCTGCGCAGGCTACAGCCGGTGGCAAACAGCGCTGTTGCATCCGGATCGGCCCGTCCTGCTGAAAGCCTCGCCATTCGCCGCGAGCTTCTGGTCATCGAAGATGCGATCACGCGAATAGAAGCCGAACGCGACGCTGCACGCGCTATGCTGGCCAGCTACGTTCGAACAGACAGTCCTACCATCGCGGGTGATGCGCCAGCAGCCAATGTCGACAGCGGCAGCCTCGAGCAAGCTCTGGACCTTAACCCCGTCATCCGTCTTGCCGATGCGGCCACCGGACGCGCAGAAGCGAACGCCGACCTCGCGCGCGCCGACTTGCGCCCCGACTTCGGAGTGAGCGTAAACTATGGCCGACGCGACCCTGCCTTCGGAGACGCATTCTCTGTCATGGGATCGGTTACCCTGCCCATCTTCACCGATCAACGTCAAAGGCCGCGCATTCGCGCCGCCGAGGCAGAAGCTGCTGCGGCGCAGGCAGAGCGCGATGATCGCTTGCGCGCGCTGCGTGTGCAATTCGAATCCGATCTCGCCTCATGGCGCAGTGCGAAGCGCCAATGGGAACGCGCCCGCGATGAATTGCTGCCGCTGGCCCGGCAAAGGGTTGAACTGGAAACGGCGAGCTTTGCTGCCGGAAACGCAGACCTGATCGATGTGATTGCAGCAAAGGCGGATCTGGCCTTGCTCGATCTTGAAATCTTTGAACGCGAAGCCGCGACCGTGGAATGGGCCGAGATGCTTCGCTTGACCTACGGGGAGCAGCAGCCATGAGCGATACAGTCGACAGCTCCGGCCCTTCAAAGCGAACCTATGCAATCATCGCGGCCGTCGCGCTTGTCAGCCTCGGCGCTGGATACGCGCTCTCGCTCGTAGGAGATGAGGGCGAGGGTGGGATGTCGGGCTCCTCCGAGACGGAGTGCGAAGAGGTGCTCTACTGGTACGATCCGATGGTTCCCGGACAGCGCTTTGACGAGCCTGGCAAGTCGCCCTTCATGGACATGATGCTGGTACCCAAATGCGCGGGAGAAGCCGCCGAAGCGGGCGTCCGGATTGATCCGGGCCTTGTCCAGAATTTCGGCATTCGCACCGCAGCGGCCGAGTTCGGAGTTCTCGAGCCGGAAATCACCGTGACGGGTGTCCTGGCATACAACAGCCGGGATGTTGCCATCGTCCAGCCAAGAGCGGGCGGTTATGTCCAACGCACCTATGGCCTTGCGCAGGACGATGTCGTGCGTCGCGGCGCTCCGATCGTCGATATCTTGGTCCCTGATTGGGGCGGCGCGCAGCGCGAGTACATTGCCGTGCTCGATACCGGCGATCAGGCACTTGCAGACGCGATGCGGCAGCGCATGCGCCTGCTCGGCATGACCGATGCGATGATCGCGTCGGTCGAACGCACCCGCCGCGTCCAGAACACGTTTACAGTCACCGCACCGGTGGGCGGCGCTGTAACAGTGCTGGGGGTGCGTCCAGGCATGACCGTGACGGAAGGCCAGACACTCGCGGAGATTACAGGCTTCTCGCCGATATGGCTGGAAGCTTCGGTTCCTGAAGTCCAGGCCGTAAATATCCGGCAGGGCCAACCCATCAGTGCGACCCTGGCAGCGTATCCTGATGAGCGATTTGCGGGACGAATTGTTGCCATCCTTCCTAGCGCCGATGCCGCGAGCCGAACCATCACCGTCCGGGCTGAGCTGCCGAACCCACGCGGCAGGTTGAAGCCAGGGATGTTTGCGCAGGTGTCGCTTTCACCCGACACACGGCGAGCCTTGCTGGTACCGTCGGAGGCGGTCATTCGAACCGGCCGCCGCAATCTTGTGATGCTCAAGCAGGATGAAGGCGCCTTTCTTCCAGCCGAGGTCGAAATCGGACGCGAGGCGAATGGCAGGACTGAGATCCTGGCAGGCCTTGCCGAAGGCGAAGAGGTCGTCACTTCCGGGCAGTTCCTGATCGACTCCGAGGCGAGTTTGGCCGGGATCGATATCAGGTCGATCGACGGAACCATGAGCATGGCATCCGATGGCTCAGCAAAGATGAGGACGTACACCGCCACGGGAAGAGTGACGAAAATCGCTGGTGCTTCGATCACTCTCAATCACGCGCCGGTTCCCGCCCTCGAATGGCCAAGCATGGTCATGCCCTTCGCCCTCGCCGACGCCGCTCTAGTTGACGGTATTGAACCGGGCGATACTGTCGAGTTCACCTTCTCGCAGCACGACACCGGTCCGCGCATCGAGTCTATCAGGAAGACCGAGCGATGATAGCGCGCATAATCGATGCATCGATCGCCAATCGGTTTTTCATCATTCTGGCGGCCATCGCGGTTACGCTCGCTGGCTTCTGGGCGGTGCGCGCAACGCCTGTCGATGCGATCCCCGATCTGTCTGATGTGCAGGTCGTGGTGCGGTCGAACTATCCTGGGCAAGCTCCGCGCATCGTTGAGGATCAGGTCACATACCCGCTTGCAACGACGATGCTCTCGGTGCCGGGCGCGGAAACTGTGCGCGGCTATTCGATGTTCGGCGACAGCTTCGTCTATGTGATCTTCGAGGATGGGACCGACCTCTACTGGGCGCGCTCGCGCGTGCTTGAATATCTCAACCAGGTGCAAAACGAATTGCCCGACGGAGTGACCAGCTCGCTCGGGCCGGACGCGACGGGCGTTGGCTGGATTTACGAATATGCGCTGGTTGACCGAACGGGGAACAGCGATCTCGCTGACCTTCGGAGCCTTCAGGACTGGTTCCTGCGTTTTGAGCTCCAGACTATTCCGGGCATAGCCGAGGTCGCCAGCGTCGGCGGCATGGTCAAGCAGTACCAGGTCGTGCTGGAACCCTACCGGATGGCTTCGCTTGGCGTCACTTACAGCGATGTCGTGCGTGCCATCCAGGCCTCCAATCAGGAAGCTGGAGGATCGGTTGTCGAAATGGGCGAGGCCGAGTTTATGGTCCGCGCATCAGGCTATCTCACGTCTCTCGACGACTTCAGGCAGATTCCGCTGAAATCGGTCGGTAACGGTATCCCCGTCACCTTGTCCGATGTCGCCACGATCCAGCTTGGGCCCGAAATGAGGCGCGGTATCGCCGAGCTCAATGGGGAAGGCGAGGTCGCGGGAGGTATTGTCGTGCTTAGACAGGGCGAGGATGCGCGGGCAACCATCGCGGCTGTCGAAGAGAAGCTCGACGTGCTCCAAGCTAGTCTTCCCGAAGGGGTCGAGATTGTCACGACCTATGATCGTTCGAAGCTGATCGACGCATCGATCGAAAACCTGACCGGCAAACTCATCGCCGAATTCATCATCGTTGCGATCGTATGCGCGTTATTCCTGTGGCACGTGAGATCGGCTTTCGTGGCCATCGTCACGCTCCCGCTAGGGGTTCTGGCCGCCTTTATCGTGATGCGTTTTCAGGGAGTCGATGCCAACATCATGTCCTTGGGCGGCATCGCCATCGCAATCGGCGCGATGGTCGACGCCGCCATCGTTATGATCGAGAACGCCCACAAGCATATCGAGCATTGGGAAGCGGATCATCCCGACGAGGAGATGTCCAGCGGCGAGCGCTGGAAGCTGATTGCGGAGGCGTCGAAAGAGGTGGGGCCAGCGCTCTTCTTCAGCCTTCTCATCATCACGCTCTCGTTCCTCCCGGTTTTTACTTTGCAGGCCCAGGAAGGGCGGCTCTTTTCGCCGCTGGCCTTTACCAAGACCTATGCGATGGCGGCGGCAGCGATACTGTCGGTGACACTGGTTCCTGTACTCATGGGCTGGCTGATCCGCGGCAAGATACCCAAGGAGGATACCAACCTCCTCAATCGTGTCCTGACCAAGGCCTACCGGCCCGGTCTCGATTGGGTGCTCAGCCGACCCAAGACCACTCTCGTCGTGGCAGGCCTCGTATTCCTGACAACGCTGGTCCCGTTCACCCGTCTGGGAGGGGAATTCCTGCCGCCGCTCGACGAAGGCGATCTCCTCTACATGCCGAGCGCTCTGCCTGGCCTGTCTCCTGGTGAAGCGTCCGCATTGCTTCAGCGGACCGACCGCCTGATCAAATCCGTGCCCGAAGTCGATACCGTGTTCGGGAAAGCGGGGCGGGCTGATACAGCGACCGACCCTGCGCCGCTCACGATGTTCGAAACAACGATCCGCTTCAAGCCGCGCGAGGAGTGGCGGCCGGGAATGACGCCAGAGAAGCTCGTCGAGGAGCTTGATCGTGCAGTGCAGGTGCCGGGACTCGCCAATGTCTGGGTGCCACCGATCCGCAACCGCATCGACATGCTCGCGACCGGTATCAAGAGCCCGATCGGCGTGAAAGTATCCGGCGAGGACCTTGCTGAGATCGAGCGCGTGGCGTTGCAGGTCGAGAACGTTGCCAAGCAGGTTCCCGGAGTCAGTTCCGCTTTGGCAGAGCGTCTTTCGGGAGGCCGCTATGTCGACGTGGACATCGACCGGGTCGCTGCGGCGCGTTTCGGATTGAACATCGCCGATGTTCAGCAGATTGTGTCAGGCGCGATCGGCGGGGCAAATATCGGCAGAACGGTCGAAGGACTGGCGCGATATCCCATCAATGTGCGCTATCCGCGCGAGATCCGCGACAGCCTCGCAGAACTGCGCGCGCTGCCTTTGCTAACCCCCTCTGGCCAGCAAATCACGCTTGGGACCGTAGCGCAGGTGAGCATCAGCGACGGTCCGCCGATGCTCAAGAATGAGCAAGGCCGTCTCATCAGCGTGGTCTATGTCGATACGCGCGGGCGCGATCTTACTTCGGTCGTAAGTGATCTTCAGGCGGCAGTGTCAGACGGCGTCGATCTGCCTGCCGGTGTGAGCATCTCTTACGCGGGCCAGTTTGAATATCTCACCCGCGCCAATGAGCGGTTGCAGGTCGTCGTTCCCGCGACGCTCGGCATCATTTTCGTTTTGCTCTATCTGATCTTCCGCCGCTTCGACGAAGCGCTACTTGTTATGGGCACGCTGCCCTTCGCCCTGACCGGCGGCTTCTGGCTGCTTTATCTGATGGGCTACAACCAGTCTGTTGCGACATCGGTGGGTTTTATTGCGCTTGCCGGTGTGTCTGCCGAGTTCGGCGTCATCATGCTGATCTACCTCAAGTCTGCGCTGGCCCGGCGCAGTGGTGCCCTCGATGCGGACGGTGTGGGCGAAGCCATCAGGGAGGGCGCACTCCTACGCGTCCGGCCCAAGGCGATGACCGTGGCCGTTATTCTGGCCGGTCTCTTCCCGATCCTGATTGGAACCGGCGCAGGTTCGGAAGTCATGAGCCGCATCGCCGCACCGATGGTGGGCGGCATGATCACCGCCCCGCTGCTTTCCATGTTCGTTATCCCCGCCGCATATTTGTTGATGCGGCGCCCCCGGCCCGAACGGCCAACCCAACCCCAAGGAGAAGAAGAATGCGAACCACAACCCTCATAACCCTATTGGCCGCGCCGCTGGCGCTGGCGGCCTGCGATTCTGGCCAGGACACTGCCGAGATGGAGGACATGCCGATGGCTGAAGATGCAATGATGATGGACGGCCAGGATATGCCAATGACGGACACTGGCAACGCAATGCAGTCCGCGAGTGCGCAAGGCACCGTCACCGCCATCGACGCCGAAGCGGGTACGATCACCGTCGACCACGGCCCGGTCCCCGCAATCGAATGGCCGGCGATGACCATGGCGTTCGAAGCCGATGAGCAACTGCGCAGCGAAGTAAGCGTCGGTGAGGGCATTGCCTTTGAATTTCGTACTGGTTCTGAAGGCAGTGTGATCACGTCGATCACGAAGGAATAAATCGGTCGGGTGGTGCCAGGCAAATCTGGCGCCGCCCATCGCGAAACAGGAGGAGCATGATCCGGACACCCCGCATCACCCATGCATTATCCGTAGACCGCCGAGGACTGATCAAAAGCGCAGGCTTTGCTGCTGCAGGCTTTGCCGCGTTCCCGCTTGCAGGATGCAAAGCGCAAGACGCATCGATGCTGGACAGCACTCCAGGGTCCAATCCGCTCGCTATACCGCCCTTGCAGAGTGGCGAGATAGAGCAGGGCACGCGGGTTTTCCGCCTGTCTTTGACACCAGGCCAGAAGGAATTCGTCCCCGGTGTTGCTTCGTCCACCATCGGCATCGACGCACCCTATCTGGGACCGACGCTGGAAATGCGCCGGGGCGAGCGGGTGCAGTTCCATATCGACAACAATCTGGCCGAAGGCGCTACGGTCCATTGGCATGGTTTCGAACTTCCTGCCGCAGCCGATGGCGGACCGCATCAGTTGATCCGTCCCGGTGAACGCTGGAGCCCCTCTTTCGAAGTTCGCCAGCGGGCCTCGCTCTACTGGTATCATTCGCACTTGGAGCGCAAAGCCGGGCCGCAGGTCTATGCCGGGCTCGCCGCGCCGATCTATGTTCGCGATGACGAGGAAGAGCGCCTCGACTTGCCGAGCGACTATGGCGTCGACGACATTCCGCTGATCGTGCAGGACCGCGTGATCGATGGGTTCGGCCGGTTGGTGTACCCGCTGAGCATGCACACGCGGATGATGGGCATGCGCGGGAACCGGATATTCGTCAACGGCACTGAGAATGCCGTGTTCGACGCACAGACAGGCCAATTACGGCTGCGCATCCTCAACGGATCGAACGCCCGCTTCTACGATTTCTCGCTCGAAGGTGATCGTTCGATGCAACTGATCGCGAGCGATGGCGGCTTGCTCGATCGTCCGCACATCGTCCGCTCGGTCAGGCTCGCACCGGGGGAGCGCGCGCAGGTAATTATCGATCTCTCGGAAGGACGCCCGCTTCGCCTTCTTGCCAGCAGTCCCGAAATCGCCATGGGCATGATGGGCGGACGCGGAATGATGGGTCGCGGCAATAGCGACGATGCTTCCGGAGACGTGTTTCAAATCCTCGATATCAGGCCGGCAAGTTCGGCCCAGCGCATCAGGGTGCCGACACAACTGGCATCGCTTGCGCCAACCGACCCGTCGTCAGCCGTCCGAACCCGGCGTTTCGTTCTCGACATGGGCATGATGGGCGGCGGAATGTCCATTAACGGTGCTGCGATGGACATGAATGTGATCAACGAACGTGTGCCGGTCGGCCAATGGGAAATCTGGGAGATCGCCAACCCTTCGATGATGACCCATCCGTTTCATATCCATAATGTCCAGTTTCGTGTGATCGACCGCGATGGCCGAGCGCCCCCACCACTGGAAACCGGTTTGAAGGATACCGTTATCGTCAACCCGCGCGAGCAGGTTCGCCTTCTCCTGCGTTTTGAAGAACACACTGACCCAGGGCTGCCCTACATGTATCACTGCCACATTCTCGAACACGAGGATGCTGGCATGATGGGGCAGTTCGTAGTCGTGCAGAGCTAGGAAGGACAGGCGATGAGCAAGGGCGAGAGCGTGATCGAGGGTACTGCGATCAACCCGGTATGCGGCATGAGCGTCGCGATCGAAGGAGCCGAGCACATCGCGACGCGTGAGGGCGCGAAACATTATTTCTGTTCGTCGCGCTGCCACGACCAGTTCATCAGCGATCCCGAGCTATATCTGTCGGGCGCGCATCCAGACGCCGTGGAGGATGTGCCCGAAGGCACAAACTAGACCTGTCCCACGCATCCTGAACGCGTTACTAAGTCAATCAGGCTCGACGTGCGCGAAGCGGACGAGAAGGATGGTTAGCGCGGGCACGATCGTCCACATCGCGATTGGTATCAGCGCCAGGCCCGTCACTGGCTCGTGCGGCATCAACTCGCTGTAGCGCCAGCTCAGGAAACTGTTTGCCGGAAGCGATGTGGCGATCATTTCGACGGCGATTGCGACGACGAGCCCGAAGCCGAAATAGATCGCATAGGGTAGTTTGTCTGACTGCCAGGGCCACGCATGCCCGCCGCGCAGTGCAGCAAGGCTATAAGCTGTGAGCAGGATCACGCCATCGCCCAGGCTTGCGATGCCGCAGCGAATGGTCTGCTCATAAGTCTCGAGATTGCCCGGCTTGAAAAACGGCATCTGGAAGATCTCCCAGACGAACGCGATCAGGCTCCCGCAAAAAAAGATCAGCCAATGGGTTCTGGTCATTCTGCAGGCACGCCCGAATAGTCTGCGCCAGCAAATAGCAAGCGGCCGGATTTCCATTTCCTGCATAGCGCCTTCGCTGCCCCAAAGCCTGGATCAGTCATGGTTTTCGCGGCCCTCCGCCTTGGCCATGCGAGCAGCGCGTTCGAGAAACTTCCGCATGTCACCTGCTGCCAGTTCGGTAAGCGGATGCCGGCTCGCCTCGGGGCGCGGTTCGATCATGTCCGCACGCTTTCTGATCTGGTCGATCTGTTCATCGCTGGCCCCGGACAAAAGGCCAAGAACTATGTTCTCGAGAGTAATGAGGCGAATGCGCATTTGCACCAGCTCGGCATGATCGGGCTCCGGAATATCCCAGCTGCCGTCCTCATTGACCGTGCTCATGACTGCTTCTCCGACGGCTCTATTGGCACCATGATATTCCCCATTCGTCTTTATCGATCTCTCTCAAAAAGGGTGGCCGAAAAACAGCATCGCTGCAACCGGCCGTGCTTCGGCCTACCCGCCCCACCGCTTCTGCGAATTGTTTGAGGGGAAGGGCCGTCTGCTGCGTATAGACAATGAATGCACATGGCATTCGCCGCAAAACCGACTAAGGGAATTCGACAATGAGACGCACAGTTCTGGCTTTCGCGCTCGCCACCGGCCTGACAGCCACTCCGGCATTGGCCCAGCAACAGCATGACCACGGAGCGAAAGCTACTGCACAGCAGCAGGGTCAGGCGGGCCACATGATGCAGGATTCGGAGGCCATGACGGCCCATCGCGCGAAGATGGATGAAATGCGCGCGCTTATGCAGCAGGCGCGCGCGACAAGCGATCCTGCCGAACGCCAGAGGCTGATGGCCGAACATCGTGCAAAAATGCAGGAGCACATGTCGGGCATGATGCAGGGCGGCAATGCCGATATGATGGCGGCCTGTCACCAGCGCATGATGATGATGCACGATATGATGGAGCAGATGGCTGCCCGTCAGGACTTGGCGCAAGACGACTAGCAAGTGGTGGTCCGGGCGAACGTTGCGATCATATTCGGTTCAAACCGTATCGGTCTCTGATTTGGCGGGGATAGCGCACGCAGGTTCATCGCTGGAATGGAATGCTGTTCGCCGGGCTCGGTCTGGCGATGGCCTATCTGGCGAGCCGGGCCTCCGATAGCCGGACTCCGCTTCGTACCGCAATCTTGATCATGGCGGCTCTCGACTTGTTCAGGAAGTTCTGGGCCGCGAACTTGAGCCTGGCCCAGACCACCTTGGTATCTCTTGGCTTTGAAGGATTGAATGATGCGTAGATCGAACTGGAGCGCGGTTGTCGCCCCTCTTGCTGCGGCGACACTGGCGATGGGGCTCGCCGCCTGTGATCAGACGCAGGATACAACAACTGAAGCGGATGCCTTGCCGCTGTATGCAGCTCCACCGACCAAGAGCACGGTCCCGGGCGAAGGCGAGAAAGACAACGCTGCTTCTGCCGCTAGAGAGGCCAATTCGAACCGGTCGGCTCAAGCTTCTCCTGCCGGGAGGCAACCAGACCGACCGGCAACCGCTCCGATGGGAGCGCCATCGCCTGCGACCGCACGCGCGCCGACGGATGCCCAGCCAACACAGGCACCCGATCCGCATGAGGGTCACGATATGCCATCGATGTCGGACCACGACATGGACGGGATGTGAGCGAGCATGGTCCCGTTTCAGAGAGTATGGACCGTCACAGGGGTCTCGTGATGCCCATAATCCGCCTCGAAGCTTTCATCACACGTTCCGGCATGCCGATGCCCGCTCGATGTATCGATTTTCAAGAAAGGCGAGCGTTCAGGTGAAGGGAACAACCGAGCCCGTTTCCCGGCCGGTTGTCGTCTCTTCACCAATAGAATGGCGGCCCCGTCTCCCCCCGAGCCCTGCGGGTCGCAGGTATCCCGGGGCCGTTCAGGAACCCCGCGCTTGACCCAACCCTAGGCGCGGGGTTCCGCTTTTCTGGTACACTGGGTCTCGAGCGCTGGTTTCGACTCGTTTTGGCGAAAAGGCTGCAGTGCCTTGCGGGCTTGGACACCACTGTCTCTGGAAGGAGGACTTGTTGTGACTGCAAGTAGGAAGGACACAGCGCTGTCCCGCTGGGAAGACGAAGGCGGAGCATTGCCATGCGGCCCCCAGGAAGCGCTCGCCGCTGCTTGCGAGGAAGAGGATATTCCCGCACTTTCGGATACCGAGCTGACCCAGCTGCGTATTCGGGTGATCGCTCTTGAAAACATTGTGCTCAGTCTGCTGTCGAAGGCAAGCGATGCGCAGCTTGAGCAGGTCGCTGCCATGGCCGACCTTATCACGCCGCGACCGGACGCCACGCAGCATCCCCTGACGATCCACGCAGCAACCCAGATGAACCAGCTGGTGGAGCGCGCTGGGCATTTTCGTTCCTGAGCCAAACTGGAACTCTCTGCGTCGAATAATTTCTCGGCAGGTCATGGCTAGATGTGTTGGTATGCCAGACCATACACTTGGCGCATTCGAATGCTGGAACGGCACTGAGTTCTGCGTTCGAGCGAATTTGGCGACCCGAAGCCTGCGCAGACCGAGGATACTGCCTAAATTGCCAAGCCGTTCGAGAGGAGTATTCCCGCTTTGAAGAAAACCGAGACCGAATGGACCGGCGAGATAATGCTTGGTGTAGGCTGGGCTCTGCTGGATGCACAGGTTGGCGACAACCGGCCCCACAGGCACGTGGCGCATCAAGTGAGTCTGGCGCTTGCAGGGACAGTCAGCGTCATTGGCACTGCTACGATGGATCTCGCAGAAGGTGCCGCAGTACTGGTGCCGGCGGGATTCGAGCATAGCCTACAGCCATCGGGGGCCGCCCTCCGCTCGCTGTATGTCGATCCAACCTTCCGCGGGGTACGCGACCTCGACCGGCTTACCGGCTTAATGACGCTGACGGCGGTTGAATCGAACTCTTTGGCAGCCATCCGATCTAGTCAGGATGCTCAACTTTGGATTGAAACCTTTCTGCGCAAAGGAGCCGTAACGCGGATTGATCACCGGCTTGGGCCAATTCTCGATAATCTGGACCCTGGTACTTCCCCGGCCGAGTTGGCGCGCATCTTGGGAATTTCGACAACCCGTTTGCGCGAAATCTCTGTTCGTGATTTTGGAGTACCGACGACCAAGCTCTTGCAATGGCTGCAGGTTCAAAAGGCAATCGAGGCCTTCGAGCTCTCCCACAATCTCGCCGAAGCAGCGGCGGCCGGAGGGTTTTCCGATCAGGCGCATTTTACGCGCCGCCTTGTTGAGTGGTTTGGTGTGACACCGTCGCGCGGCCTCGCAAAACTCAAGATAACGACATTTCGCTGATGATCATCAGCGAAACATTCAATACTGCGCACGCTTAGCCAGCGTAACTCACCATCAGACCTGATGGAGTTCTGCATGGCAATTTTTCGAACTTTATACGCACCTTTGTATTTCCTGGTTTTTCTAGGCAGCGCCACACTAATCATCTCAAATGGTGTGTCTCCAGCCTGGCTAATCCCTCTGTTTCTCGGTTCGGTTACCGTGTCCCTGCTCGCAGAGCGTATCGCGCCGTTCGATGATTGCTGGAACTCGAGCCATGGCGACTCGAGGCGAGATATAGCTCATGCGGTCGTGAATGAAGGGTCGATCCTCATCTTGGTGCTCTTGTTGCCCATTATCGCGAGCTTCGTTCCGTGGCCTTCGGTTTGGCCGGATGCATGGCCGTTCTGGACGCAGGTTGTGCTCGCAATCATCATTCTCGATGTTGGGATTACGCTCACGCATTATGCCAGTCATCGAAACGCGCTGTTATGGCGGTTCCACGCGGTCCACCATTCCGTGCGCCGGATGTACGGTTTCAATGGTTTTCTTAAACACCCTGTCCACCAATTGATCGAGATTTCAATCGGCGCTCTGCCATGGTTGTTGATGGGCATACCTACCGATGTTGCGGTAGTCGGAACGTTCGCTGTGGTAATCCAGCTGCAGCTCCAGCACTCCAATGTCGATATGCGGATTGGGCTGCTCAGATATGTCTGGGCCGTTGCGCCGGTGCACCGCCACCATCACCTCGCCTCCGAAACTGAGGGCGATGTCAATTTCGGCCTTTTCCTCACCATTTGGGATCTGCTTCTTGGCACAGGCAAATTTGCGTCGAGCACGCATATCAGATCCGGAACCGTGGGCCTCGCTGGCGTAGTGTCATATCCCGAGACGTACCTGGCTCAGCTAACCGAACCGTTCAGAACGCGGCAGCCGTCACATGTGACTCGCCCGGTACGAAACGAAGGGCAAGCGTGATGGCTGAGCAGATGAACTACACTCCACCTGCGGGTTACAGCTTCCTGACGCCAATTTACGACATTGGTGTCCGGCTCACGACCCGCGAGGTCAAATGGCGCAAGGCAATCGTCGGGCTCATTACGCCGAATGACAACGATGTTCTACTCGATGTCGGAGCCGGAACGGGCAGCCTGGCGCTGCTCATGGCGCAGGCCTATCCGGCGGTCACCTATTTGGGGATCGACCCGGATGATAATGCCATCGAGATTGCTCGTGCGAAAGCGCGGCGCGCGGGCATAGACGTCGAATTCAAGCGCGCGATGATGTCCGCAGATGCGGTCGCGGACTGGCCTACGCCGAATATCGCAACGCTTTGCCTCGTCCTCCATCAGGTGCCGCTCGCCGAGAAGATGCGGCTTCTCAGCGAGATCCATTCCGTGCTCAAACCGGGCGGTAGCCTGTTCGTTGCGGACTATGGAGAGCAAACCTCCTGGCTCATGCGCAAGCTCTTCAGAGCAACGATTCAGCAGCTGGATGGAATTGCAGATACGCAACCGAATGCGGATGGAGTGCTCATCCCGTTGATGTCCAGAGCCGGTTTCGTCGAGGTCCGGGAGCTCAGAAAATTCAACACGATCACCGGTTCGATATCGATAATCAGCGCGATGAAGCGAGCGGAAGAACCTTGTTAATCAAACAGGATTTTGGGCGAAGCAATGCGCTGTGACGGCAAGATTGGGCCTGTGCCCGCTTTGATCGCGTCGGCGTGACCGGAAGTGAAATGGGCAAGAAATTGAGATTGTTTTTGATTTTGCTGGCTTGGTCTGGCGCCATTGGCGGCATGATCGATGGATTGATTACGCTATATGCAGCGTGGGAGATCGCAAAGGATGCAAATATTGGCATCGGGGTTACCGTTGAAACCCACATCTCCATGCATTTGCCAATTCTGTATTTCCTCAAGGAGGTTGGCTACGCGCTTGCACCGAATGCGCTCATCGATTGGATCTTTGCCCTTCCGGCTCTCCTGTATTTCCCCTTTCGCGTGCTTGTGAATTTGCTCTTCGGTTGGATCATGCTGAAATGGGCGAACCGTCTGGAGGTTGCCGAAGGGGATCTTGCGGCGTGACTCTTCGAGCTCTGCGAGTACCTCTGTTGATGGAAACATGCCTGTGTCTCGAAGATCGCCCCGCGTAGACGAAAGGGCCGAAGGATAGACCGGCTCATCAACCGTCCTTCATGCCCGACCGTAAGCCAATCCGGCTTTCCTGAGCGAACCTGTCTGAACCAGGTCAGCTGAGGAACCGCAACCCGTTCCTTTCCGGCCGTGTTGCCCGCCTTGCGGGCTGCCCGCACCACCCGTCATGAACCGGTTTCCCTTGGCCCTGCCGGGCCCGCGGTGCAGTCCTCCCATGCCCTGCTTCTCATCGACGTTCGCAAGCCGGAAATGGTTTCCGGTTCGCAAGCTGAAGGAGAATTTATCATGACCAATCTCGTTATCCTCACCGGCCGCATTGCCCGCGACCCTGAAACTCGCGAAACCAAAGGCGGAACCAGCGTTACCGGGATCACTGTCGTCACCGATCGTCCTGCACGCGACAAGGACGGCAAGACCTACAAGGACGAGAACGGCTACACCGCCAAGGACAGCGAATTCCACCGTGTGACCTGCTTCAACGGCCTCGCCAAGACCGTCGGTCAGTACTGCTCGAAAGGCCAGCTGGTCTCGGTCCAGGGCCGCATCCACTACACGCAGTGGGAAGACCAGGACGGTGTGACGCGGTATGGCTCGGAGATCCTTGCCGACAAGGTCGATTTCCTCTCGCGGGCCAATGGCGGCGACAACCAGGACGCCCCTCCGATCGACTGATCCGGCGCCATCGAACCAGCCAAAGGAGGCTCTGCCGGAAACGGCAGGGCCTCTTTCGCTGTTCACCCTTCCTTTCGCTCGGTCTTTTCTCCGGGGAATAGCCAGGCGCTGCCCGGAGGGCCCGACCCCTTATGGCAGCGATCATCTGAAACGGTCGTTTGAGGTGGACTGGATTGGCCTGGCTTACCGCATTTCCAGCATGATGGTCCCGCGCCGCCCGCATCAAGGACGGCAGGGGCCCCACCATTTTGTCCGCCGCCGGATTGCATCCGGCACCGGACAAAACCGTTTCCCCCTGCGCCGCTTCGCGGTCGCCCTGTCAGGCGATCCTGTGACCCGGTCTGCCCGGGCCCATCGGCCAACCTCCTGTCGTCTCGCGACAGATTTCAGGAGGATTATCATGACCTATTTCACGAAATGCACACTGCCTTCGCGCAATTATTTCGAGGCTCTGGAAACAGCTGAGCAACGGGCCTTGCACAGCTTCTTCGACCAGCATGTTATCGAGGATGACGAACTCGGATATCGCGCGGTCGACGAAGGCGACTACAATGCGCTGCCCCCGCATCTTGCGATCCGGGTCGTTCATACCGTCCATGGCGGAATGCTCGACGAATTCTGAGGCATTCTGCAGGGCAGGGACCGGCAGCGGTTCCTGCCCTTTTCTCGTGTTTCCGTAGGTGAGCGCTAGGGTCAAGATGTCGATCCAGAAGAAACCGGCGTTTCTCCGAATATCAGCCTGGCCCACTGGCCTTCGGGATATGTCGAGCGGGGCTGGGGACGCACTCTGTCCCGCGCATCTGGCGATGCGCTCCTGAGGGTGCGGCATTATGCGTTCCGGGGCCCCGCACGCACTTGCGAACCGGCAGCGGGTCGGGCGAGCGGGAAGCTACGGCCGCGACAGGCCCCGCTTGCCTTGCTTCCCACAGGCCCTTGGCCGCTGCCTCTATCGCAGGTGCGGCATCTTTTTCGGACCTTTCGGCATTGCAGCCGAAAGTCTGCCGAGCGGCGCAATAGCGTCGGGCCCTGCACGGATGCCGCCCTTCCTCGATGCTGCCGAGCTCATGATCGGTAGGGGCGACAAATCCGAACGCAGCATCGTGTCGCTCCCCCCATCGCCAAGGCATGCGCCATCACCCTCCGCAATCAGCGGCAGTTAGCCGCAGCCACCCGAGCCTCTTGGAGCTAACCCCATGCCCGCCGTTCCCGATCCGGTCCGTCCCCGCTACCTGCGCACCCCAGATGCCGCGGTGCATCTGGGGCTTTCGCCGCGCACGCTCGAAAAGCACCGATGCTATGGAACAGGGCCGGTCTACCACAAGCTCGGCGGCCGCATCGTTTATCGGCCCGAAGATCTCGATGCCTGGGCCGAGCAGGGCTTGCGCCGTTCGACCAGCGATCCGGGCAAGGGCGTCGTTCATCCTGCCAAGCGGATCGACGGCTACACCGGTCCGGTCCGGCGCTGAGGCGATACCATGCGCTCCTTGAAGACATCGGACGGCGGGGCCGGACAGCTCGACCTGTTCGTCGGCGCGGGCAGCGACATCGCCGCGCGCGATGCGCAGGATCTGATGGCCTGGCCTTTCTTCAGCCTCGCCAAGTCGAAGCGAGTGAAGCCGATCGACTTTCGCATGGGCGAGGTCGCCATTCTGGTCGAAGCGACCGCCGAACATGGCATGGCCACCATCTGGGACGCCGATGTACTGATCTGGGTAGCGAGCCAGATCGTCGAGGCGCGCGATGCCGGCAAAGCCACCTCGCGCCTTATCGCGGCGACGCCCCATGAAATCCTTACCTTCACCCGGCGCGGAACCGGAAAGGCTGGCTACGAGCGCCTGAAGGCGGCGCTCGACCGCTTGCAGTCGACCAGCATTGCCACCTCCATCCGGCAGGCCGGGGCGCGACGACGCCGACGATTTTCCTGGATCAACGAATGGCGCGAACGGCTCGACGACAACGGGCGCGCGCTCGGCATCGAAATGATCGTGCCGGACTGGCTCTACGAGGGTGTGCTGGACCGTGCGCTCGTCCTGACCATCGACCCGGCCTATTTCGCGCTCACTGGCGGTCTCGAGCGCTGGCTCTATCGCATCGTACGCAAGCATGGCGGGAAGCAGAAGGGCGGGTGGAGTTTCGACATTTCGCACCTGCATTTGAAGTCCGGCGCGCTCTCGCCATTGAAGCGTTTCGCTTTCGAAGTGCGGGCCATCGTTCGCCGCCAGTCGCTCCCCGGCTACAATCTCGCTCTTGAGCACCAGTTCGGCCGCGAGCGGCTCCTGTTCGTTGCAGCGCCTGTCGATCCCTTCGCGTCCGCGCGGCGCCGTATCGGGCTGCCCCCTGTGGAAAAGGGTGCGTGATGTTCGGACTATCGGGAACCATGACGTTCGGACGATCGGGAACCCTATTCCCGGACTATCGGGAACCGGGAGCCTGCGCGACTCGCCGAAAACGCGGCGCCTGCGAAGCCCTTAACAATGCTAACAAGGAATCTTTCAGATTCCTGCTAACACAGCCACGCCTGTGCAAAAGCGCAGCGCGCGCTTCGCTTCCGCCTCCGGAACCGGTCGAGGCAGGTTCCGGTGATCCGCCACTTACGCATGTCACGCTGGTGTGGCGCGGCGGCGTGCAGGAAGACTGGCTTCGGTTCGGCAAGCCCGTTGCAGAGCGCATCCTCGATCGCCGGACGCGTATCGAAAGCTATGCTCCGGGACAGGTCTTTGCCTTGGTTCGGTGGGCTTCGAACGACTACGGGACCGTTGGCTCCACACTCACGATCGCCCAAGCCGCCGGTTTCGGCGAGCCGTTCACCACTCTGCCGCAGGTCGATCCTGGCGCGCAAATCCTGCTCTCGGTGCGAAGCTGGCCAAAGGTTCGCCAGGTCTTTGCGCTGATCGATGCGATCGAGGACGTTGGCATCGATCCCTGCGATGTAGCTCCCGACCACTGGCATCATGTCCACAACAGGCTGGCAGGGGGCATGCAAGTACGTTCCTATTCCCCTGCGCGCCATCGCGACTGGCTGCGGCGGCGAAAGCTGCAATCATGAGGCGGCGCACCGCCTTTCTGGCAGGCATGGTCGCGGCAGCGACACTGGCCAGCATCGCAATCCCGCTCTCGCGACTTTTGGTCTGGAACGTGACGGCCAGCGTGCCGGTTGGACTGTACTCAATCGGCGGAAAGACCGGTCTCCAGAGGGGCGACCGCGTCGCGATCGATCCTGCTTTCAGGCTGCAGAAATACCTCGCCTCGCGCGGCTATCTTCCTGCGGGCGTTCCGCTCATCAAGGAGGTTGCGGCGCTTGGCGGGGATACGGTCTGCCGGCGCGACCTGCTCATCGAGATCAATGGGACACCTGCGGGCTCGGCGCGTCGGCGCGACAGCCTTGGACGCGAACTGCCCGTCTGGAAAGGATGCCGGACTATCGCTGCGGATGAACTGTTCGTGATGAACAGGCGCGCCCCCGGCAGCTTTGACGGGCGTTATTTCGGCCCGGTCGCACGCGCCGATGTCATCGGGCGCGCGCGGCCCGTCTGGACCAACGAAGCGGGCGACGGGGACTATGTCCTGCTCGCCTCGCCCGCCGACTTTCCCATTCCCAACGTAAATGATGGAGACGCACAATGACCTGTATCGGCACTTTTGCAGCCACACCCGACGGCTTTGAAGGGCGGCTGCAAACCCTGACCATTGACGCACCGCTGACCCTGGTGGCCGCCGACCCCGGCGACACCGAGAACGCCCCTGACTATCGCATCATGGCAGGTGAAGGCGAGGAAACCTACGAGGTGGGTGCAGGCTGGAAACATGTCGGCGACAAGGCAGGCAGTTTTGTCACGCTCGTCATCGACGATCCGGTATTGCCTCGGCCCCTGCGCGCCAATCTGTTCAGTTCTGACGACCAGAACCATGTCCTTATATGGTCGCGCGGCGCGCGCCGCCCGGCAAAGGGCTGATTCCGTGCTCCGCCTGTATCTTCTGCAGGGACTCCTGGCCACCATGTGGGCGGCGAGTCCGGCACAGGTTTTTGCGCAATCGGAGCAGTTTGTCCGAGCTTCCCAGCGCGTCGAGATTGCAGCGCATGTCAGCGAAGCATCTCAGCAATTCGGCATTCCCGAGCACTGGATCTACGCGGTGATCCGCGCCGAAAGCGCGGGCCGGGTGCGGGCGGTTTCCAGAGCAGGAGCGATGGGTCTCATGCAGCTCATGCCCGGAACCTGGTCGCGGCAGCGCGCCCGGTTCTCGCTCGGGCAAGACCCGTTCGACCCGCGCGATAACATTCTGGCCGGCACGTCTTACCTGCGCGAAATGTATGATCGCTACGGCGCGCAAGGTTTCCTCGCGGCATACAATGCAGGTCCGGGACGCTACGAAGACTGGCTTGCCGGACGGCGTTCGCTGCCACTCGAAACGCGCCGCTATGTCGCCCGGATTGCGCCGCTGTTGCAGTCCGAGCGCATGTTTGCGGCGGCGCCTCTACAAGCCAGGAATGTTCCGGCTGGCGCCTTGCAGCCTCCCGGCGCAGCGCGAAAAGAGTTGGACGAGGTGGCTATGCCCGGCCCCGCGGCGAACCCCTTCGCGCGACCGGAACAAGCCGCGCACGATCTATTCGCGCCCGTCTCGACGGCTTCCTCCCAATGAAAGCGAGCCTCGCACCTTCGCGCAGCCATGCGTTCCCTGGCGAAAGCGGGCGAAGGACGGGAGGCTTGCGCACCAAAGGAAGGGAGGGATGGCGAGATAAAAGCAGCGCCGTCGGTCGGGCTGCAGGTGGTTGGTTTCGCGGGAAATTACGCGCCGTCTCTGCTGTAAGTCTGCAGGCGCTTGAACCGCAATCCTTAGGCTTTTCAATGCTGAAAGCGCCGTCTTCCGATTTTCTTGTCTGTGGCTGACGACGAATTCGACATCAGGCCGGGCCGGTCGAGAGACAGCGATGCGCGCGCCTATCGCAAGGCCGGTTCGCTGGTGGGACGCGTGCTGCAGGCCTCACGCCGGTCAGGCTATACACCGCTCGGGCGAGGCCGGGCAGGTGGCGGAACCGGTCACTTGGGGCGCGGCAAACATGCTGCGTTCAGAGGCAGCCCCCATGCTTTCCAGCGGCGGGTCATCATCAAGGCGCGCGTCGTTCGTCATGGCGGCAGCCGCTTCCGCTCTGCACCGCTCGCTCGCCACATCGCCTATCTCGAACGCGACGGCGTCACCCGTGACGGATCGGATGCCCAGATGTTCGATGCCTCGTCGGATGAGGTCGATGGCGATGCCTTCGCCGCGCGCTGCGAAGACGACCGGCATCACTTCCGCTTCATCGTGTCGCCGGAAGACGCGAGCGAGATGGCTGACCTGCGCGCTTTCACGCGCGAACTGCTTGAAGATATGGCGAGCGACCTCGACACCAGCCTCGACTGGGTGGCGGTCGATCACTGGAATACCGATAACCCGCACGTCCATGTTCTGGTCCGCGGAGTTGCCTCGGACGGCAGGGATCTGGTGATCGATCGCTCTTATATCAGCGAAGGCATGCGTGCCCGTGCCCAGGAGCGCGTCACTATCGAACTCGGGCCGCGCAGCGAGCGCGATATTCAGCTAGCGCTTCGCCGCGAGGTCGATGCCGAGCGCTGGACCTCACTCGACCGCCGGCTGCAAAAGCAACGCGACGATCTCGGCGTGGTCGATTTGTCCCCCGAAGTCGATGCGACACGGCGCAGCAACCGCGCATTCCTTATCGGCCGCGCACGAACGCTCGAACGCATGGGATTGGCCGAGCGGATCGGGGCGGCGCGCTGGACCTTGGCCGCAAATTGCGAACCGACCTTGCGCGCGCTTGGCGAGCGCGGCGACATCATCAAGACCTTGCACAAGGCGATGAGTGAACGGGGCGTACAAGTTGCCCCTGCAGCCTTCGCGCTGCATGGCGAAGACGAGAACCGCCGAGTCATCGGCAGGTTGGTCGAGCGCGGTTTCCATAACGAGCTGACAGGCGAGGCTTATGCGATCGTCGAAGGAGTGGACGGGCGTGCGCATTATCTGCGTTTTCCCGATCTGGACCAGACAAGCGATGCAGCACCCGGCGCCATCGTCGAAACAAGCGGATGGACCGACCGCAAGGGGCGGCGGCGCGAAAGCCTGCTGGTGCGTTCGGACCTGCCGCTCGAGCGGCAGATTGACGCGCGCGGGGCGACCTGGCTCGACCGGCAGCTGCTGTCGGCACGAGCCGCGTCGCTGGGAGGCGGCTTCGGCAATGAAGTCCGCAAGGCTCTTGACGAGCGCCGTGAATGGCTCGTCGATCAAGGTCTTGCGAAGCGACATGGTAGGAGCGTGACCTTGGTGCGCAATCTCGTCGTCGCAGTGCTGATCTGGGCGATGATCTTCCCGATGATGGTCGCGGTCGATTTCGGCGCGGTGCGCCGCGTAGGCGACAAGCCAAAGGGCCTCATCATCACGCTGGTGGTCAACTGGCTCATCAAGCCCTTCACGATGGCTGCACTCGGCGTGCTGTTCTTCGAGGTCGTCTTTGCCGACCTCATCGCGCCTACCGACGCACAGCAATACATCGCCGGACTGATCCTGCTGGGTGCGGCTCCTTGCACCGCGATGGTGTTCGTGTGGTCGCAGCTCACCAAGGGCGACCCGGCCTATACGCTGGTGCAGGTCGCGGCGAACGATCTTATCATGATCGTCGCCTTCGCGCCCATCGTCGCGCTGCTGCTGGGCGTGACCGACATTGCGGTGCCGTGGGAGACGCTGCTGCTTTCCGTCGCGCTCTATGTGGTTGTGCCGCTAGCAGCGGGAGCTTTCGTTCGGCATCGACTGCTGGGGACGCATGGCGGCGATGGAACGTCAGTGTCCGAGTTCACCGGACGCATGAAGCCGCTGTCGATCATCGGCCTGCTGCTGACGGTATTGCTGCTGTTCGGCTTCCAGGCGGAAACTATCGTAGCGCGCCCGCTGCTGATCGCGCTGATCGCTGCGCCGATCATTGTCCAAAGTTACGGAATCTTTTTCATCGCGTATGGTGCCGCCAAGGCCTGGAAAGTGCCTCATCCTGTTGCCGCGCCCTGTGCGCTGATCGGAACGTCCAACTTTTTCGAGCTGGCCGTCGCTGTAGCCATCGGTCTGTTTGGCATTGGCAGCGGTGCGGCATTGACGACGGTTGTGGGCGTACTTGTAGAAGTACCTGTCATGTTGTCGCTGGTAGCGATTGCCAATCGCACGCGTGGGATATTTCCTTCGGCCCCATAAGGATCTGCCTCATACCGGTCTGGGGGCGAGCAAGATAACGCCGGCGCCTACGAGGCAGATCGCCACGCCCAGAGAGTCCCACCGATCGGGCTTCACGCCTTCTGCGATCCAAAGCCACAATAACGCGGATAGGATGTAGACCCCGCCGTAGGCAGCGTAAGTCCGACCTGCATGCTCCGCATCGACGAGCGTAAGCAAATAGGCAAAAAGGACAAGTGAAGCCACGCCCGGAACAAGCCACCAAGCCGACTTGTCCATACGCAACCACGCCCAGAAAGCGAAACAGCCCGCGATTTCAGCAATTGCGGCACCGAGATATGCGAGGAAGGTCATCATCTGACCTCTATCGAGATTTCGACTGTCGATCGCAATCCGGATTACCCGGTGATGGCTTTACTGGACCAAGCGAGGCGCATCTATGATAGCATGGAGCCAAGATCGGAGCCAACGCTCGGATATACCGACACCATTTTCTTGAGATCGCTTGTTGTCAGTCCAAGTCGAATGGCCAAACCGAAGAAATTGATGATCTCGCCATACTCCGGTCCGAGCAAATGAGCGCCGAGGATGGTGTCGCTTTCGTTATCGATTATGACCTTGGTTGCAGCGCAGCTTTCGCCAACGCGAAGGTTGGAATACCAGTCGCCGGTGTCATTTTCGACGACGCGGATATCATGTCCGGCCTCTCGTGCTTCCTCTTCGAGCATGCCAACACGGGTTAGCTCTGGTACCGTAAATACAGCGCTCGGTACGCCTGCATAATCCGGCTTGGTGCGATTGCCCTTGAGCATATTGGACGCAGCTACCTTACCCTCGAAAACTGCGACAGGCGTAAGCGGCGCGCCTTGCGTGTCGGCCGCGTCGCCGGCAGCGTAGATTTTCGGGTTGGAGGTGCTTTGCAGGTAGGCGTTGACCGCAATACCCTTGTCACCTGCCTCGACATTGGCTGCGGCCAGGTCAAGCCGGTCGATTGCCGGGACGCGGCCCGCGCCGTGGACGACGAGATCGGCCCGAAAATCTTTCGTTTTGTTGTCAGTTTCTACCGTGACAAGAAAACCCGTCCCATCCTTCTCGATCGCTTTGAGTGACGTGCGTCGTCGCAGTTGGATCCCGACTTCCTCGCCCCGCGCAACGAGTCTTTCGACAAGATCGGCATCGAAACCCTTGAGCGGTCTCTCACCACGGTCGATGATGCACACCTTGCTGCCCGCGCGCGCTGCGATATGGCCAAACTCGAACGAGATGAAGCCGCCGCCGATGAACAGGATGCGTTTGGGCAGCGCATCGAGCCGCATGAACTCGGTGCTGTCGGCAAGGTGTTCGGAGCCGGGAACATCTATCGTCCGCGGCTTGGCACCCGTTGCGATCAGGAAATGGTTTGCCTGAAACTGCCCCTCGCCGTCGATTTCGATGGTGTCTTCGCCAACGAAGCGCGCCGTGCCGTGAAGGGTGGTGACGCCGTTGCTCTCCAGACCGTTTTCGATCCGACCGGGCATCTTGTCGGTGAACGTCTGCGTGAAGGCGACCAGATCGGGCCAGTTGATGGCGATGTCGTTCGGGTCGATGCCCTTGCCGTGCATGAGCCGCGCTGCGTCGATGATTTCCGCCCCGCGGCGAAGCATTTTCTTCGGATCGCAGCCGCGCAGGGCGCAGGTGCCTCCATAAGGCAGTTCGTCGACCACCGCGACCGACCAACCGGCTGAGGCGCATTTGTTGGCGGCACTTACGGCCGCCATGCCAACACCCAGCACTATAAGATCGAAGTTTCGCGTACTCACCTCATCGCCCTCCGCAACATATAGCGCCCGTGCCATCGGCACGCGCTTCCTGGATCGGCGGGCAGGGGATGGTGCCGAATGAGCAGAAGACACAGCAATCGCCCGCATTGGGGCGGAGTTTCACACCGCAACCATTGCAATCGTAGAAAAACCAGCAGGCATCCGTCGGCATTCTTTCGAGCTTCTTGTACCCGCAAGTAGGGCATGTGATCTCGGACTTCAGTTCGATCATAGCGCGCTCTCTGAAAGGATCGCCGGATATCCGGCCTCGGTCGACGCCGCGGCGATCGCGCTTGTGGTTGTTCGCTCAGGATCGAACTGCGCAGTCGCCGTCCTGGTCTCGTAATCGATAGTCACCTCGTGCACGCCTGCCACGCCTTCCATCGCGCGCCGAACCGTTATCGGGCAGGTCGCGCAGGTCATATTCTCGACCGCAAAACTTGCCGATTGCAGATGCGCGGAATTTTGTTGAACCCGTTCGTCGGAGTTTGGCGGAAACAAGGTCGCTGCCCAGATACCCGCTCCGGCCAGTCCCAGTATCACAACTGCGACGATCATCGTCTTCTTCATCTTTCGAACTCCTAGTAGAATTGCGGCGCCCACCACTCGACCGTGGACGAGGCAGCGACCAATACGGTCGCCAGCCACAGGGAGCTTTTGACGAGCAGGTTTGCTCCGGGCCGCGCGCAATATGTTCCGTCTTCGCAAGGTTCGGCTTGCCGAAAATAGACGTGCCGGAATCCAAGGGCCAAAAAGACAACCGCAATGGCGATAAATACCCATTTGTACGGTTCGAGCCCAGTGAGATTGCCGATCCACGCGCCGCTGATGCCAAGGCTCAGCAATAACAGCGGGGCAATACAGCAGGACGAGGCGAGTATCGCGCCGAGCGTCCCGCCGCTCGCCCATAAGCGCTGCGCGTTCTTATGCATTTGATCGACCATGGAAACCAATGTACCCCCTGTAGTAACTACAGGTTCAAGCACTAATTGGCATATGGCTCATGACAGCATCGCAAGTGATCAAACGGGGAGAACTGGCCAGACGGTCGGGCTGCAACCTTGAGACAATCCGCTACTACGAGAACATCGGTCTGCTTCAGCCTCCCGAGCGTACGGCAAGCGGGCACAGGCTCTATCCACCCGGCGACCAGGCGCGGCTCGGCTTTATCTTGCGCGGCCGCGATCTGGGTTTTTCGATCGAGGAGCTCAAAAGCCTGCTCAGCCTCGTTGATTCGCACCACTACAGCTGCGGCGAGGTTCAGGATCTGACCAATAACCATCTGGCCAGCGTTCGAGCCAAGATTGACGATTTAACCAGGTTGGAGCGCACGCTAGCCGATGTATCGGCCCACTGCGAAGGCGGGGATGTTCCGGAATGCCCCATCATAGATACGCTTTTTGGTCGTGGTCCTGTCGCCCGATCGTGAAGCAATGCCGTCGGAACGGGTGCGTATCTTGAAGCCATTTGGATCGAAGCCGGATGCAACGAGGCAAGGGAACGAATATGCGCCCTGTCCGTCCCCTCACTACAGAGCCTTATTATTTAACTTTTGATAGCCTTCCATGCCGACCACCATCCTGATTGTCGAAGACGAATTCCTCATAGCTGTCGAAATGGAGGCGGTGGTTCACGATCTCGGTCATGAATCCGCAGGCATAGCCGACGACATGCAATCGGCATTGGCAAAGGCTTCAGACGCGATCGATGTGGCGCTTGTCGATGTCAATCTGGCCGATGGAGCCACTGGTCCGAGGATTGGCGAGAAGCTTGCTGCGGATTTCGGGATCGAGGTTATTTTCGTAACCGCCAATCCCGCACAACTCGGCGAAGGGGTGAGCGGAACACTGGGCGCGCTGGAAAAACCGGTCGATCTTAGCATTCTCAAGCAGGTTCTCGACTATGTCATTGCGGTCCGGAAGGGCGAAAAAATCGATCCGCCAGCCCGTCTTAGGCTCTTCTTTAACTAGGCTCCTGCAACCTGCTTTTTCGGACATCCATGACGAGTTCAACGCCATCGTCATGCCAGGTTCTCTCGTAATTGCCTCCTAGCTGTTGCTTCACGGCCAACTCGATGAGGCGACTTCCGAAACCCGTTTGAGGCTCACTCGCCTTGTCGATGTAAGCTCCGTGTTCCCTCCAGCGGAAGCGGACCATCTCGTCCTCGGTTGAAAGGTCCAGCGAAATCCTTCCCTCGGGATTGGACAGAGCTCCGTACTTCATCGCGTTGGTAGCCAGCTCGTGGAACACCAATGCGACCGGCGTGGCGGCGCGGCTTTCGACCGCGATATCGGGGCCGGAAATAGCAGTCCTTCCTTCGGAAAAGGCAGGATAAGTCTCGAAGATCGTCGCAAGCAGCGTGGCGAGGGTCACTTCCTTGCCCTCGGGCTGGGACTTTTCGCTGTGCGGCCGGACGAATTCGTGCGCGCGCCCCAGCGCGGAAATCCGGCCTAGCAAATCGCGCGACGCTTCACCGAACGCTTCATTTGCGCGCGCTGTCAGGCTGATCAAACCGGAAACAATCGCGAAGATGTTCTTGATGCGATGGCTGAGCTCCTGGCTCAGGATTTCGTTTTGCAGGACGGTGCGCTTCTGCTCGTCGATATCCGTGCAAGTGCCGATCCAGCGCTGGATCTCACCCTGCTCGTTGAGGATCGGCAGCGCACGACCGATCATCCAGCGATAATCACCGCTGTGATGCCGCAGGCGATATTCAACCTCGTACGGTTCGCCGGTAGCGAGGCTGTGGTTCCATTTCTTCCATGCGTCGGCCTGGTCATCCTCATGGAACATCCCGGCCCATCCTTCGCCGTCGGTTGATCCGACAGGGACACCCGTGAATTCATACCAGCGCGCATTGTAATAATCGTGGGAGCCGTCGGGAAGAGTCGACCAAACCATCTGCGGCATGGTGTCGGCGAGCGCATGGAAAGCAGCTCCGGCGGATTGCAGCGCATGCTCTGTAGCCAGGGGCAAGACATCCGGCGCCGAGGAGGATTCGCGGCTGCCAAGCTGGAAATTCGTGATGACTTTTGCATTCATAGCCAGCTTGTGACCTTCTCGGGATGAACAGAATCGGACCGATAGGATACCTGTCGTATCTTGTTGATTTTCAAACGCTGAAGCTCATCGCACAGGTGGGGCGGTCAGTAAACTCGCCCTGTAGGGCGCCAGATGTGGCCCTCCCCAATTCTTGGTATGTCGCTGCCTATCCGGATTTGATGAGATGCGAGCAGTCATCAAGTTCACAGGTAATCTTCATGCAGCAAAGCAGCGGTATAAGTGGTGCAAGCCTGGTCGATCCGGCACTTCGCGCCATGTTCGAGGCGCGCAAGCGCGTGTTCGTGGATCTTCTTGGGTGGGACGTTCCGGTGCTCGACGAGACCTTTGAAATCGACCAGTTCGATACGCCCTCGGCCGCCTATCTCGTCCTCACCGGCGAAAATTGCGAGCATCGTGCATCGGCCCGGCTCCTGCGTTCTGATGGACCTCATATCTTGCGCGATCTCTTTCCACAGCTGTGCACCGGACCGGTTCCGCAGGATGAGACATTTCGCGAGATTACCCGTTTCTGTATCGATCCCACGTTGCCGCGCGCTGATCGCCGGGGTGTCCGCAACCAGCTTGTCTCCGCACTCGCCGATTTTGCGCTATCGGAAGGGATCTCTGGTTATTCGGCGGTCGCCCCGGTGCCCTGGTTCCGGCAGATCGCTCAGTTCGGCTGGCGCTGCCAGCAGCTGGGGCCGAACCTTTTCATCGATAGACAGGAGCTTGTCGCTCTTCGCATCGACATCGACCAGGATACACGCGCGCAACTCGCCAACGCAGGGATCTACTGCCGCAATCCTCAGCCGGAAGCCTATGGTGGTATGGAGCTGGCAGCATGACTGCGCCGAGCGAGGCGTATTGGCTCGATCAGCTGCAAGAGGATGGCTATTGCATCATTCCGCAGCTTGTCGCCGAGCAACAGATCGCCGCACTCGATGCCGACCTGGAAGCTGCGTTTGCGCAGGCGCCACTCGGCAAGGGAGACTTCTATGGGCATCGGACCAAACGGTTTGGAAGCCTCCTTCGCCGCTCGCAGGTCGCGGGCGATCTGGTCCTGCAGCCGCTAGTCCTATCGCTCGCCCGCGCAATTCTCGGCAGCGCCTGCGACCGGATACAGCTCAATGTCGCCCAGGCGATCGCGATCCATCCCGGCGAGATAGAACAGTTTCCGCATTGCGATCAGGATATGTGGGCAGGCCGCAAGGGCGATCACGAATATCTTCTCAACGTCATCTGGCCGCTGACCGAATTTACTCGCCTCAATGGCGCGACACGCATCTACCCCGGGACGCACAGGAAGCCTGTCGACAATCTCGAAAGTCTCGACGATCCCATAGTCGCAGTTTGCAAGCCCGGCGATGCCATCTGCTTTCTTGGCTCCACCGTCCATGGAGCGGGGCCAAACCAGACCGAGGATGTCCGCCGCGGTGTCGTAATCGGCTACAGTCTCGGCTGGCTCAAACCCTACGAGAATCTCTGGCTGGCCTATCCGCCAGCAGTAGCAAAAGAGTTCTCGCCCGAACTCGCCGAACTGGCCGGTTATGTGCAGCACCGCCCGAACCTGGGTAATTTCGAAGGGCAATGCCCGTCGGTTCTGCTGCGTGACGAGGTGCCCGAATTCCCGCAGGCAACCGATAGTCTGCGCCCCGACCAGAAAGAAGCGGTTCGTGAGTTCGCCGAGACGCGCCGCAGCGGGCGATGAGTCCCGCTCACGTCCTCGAGCCTACGTATAGGCGGCTTAAAAATGCATTGCTGGAAGGGCGCTTCCGGGCCGGTGCGAAGCTCGAGGCGATGCGACTGGCTGACGATTTCGGAGTGAGCATGACGCCGGTAAGAGACAGCCTGAACCAGCTTGTGGGTGAAGGGCTGGTCGACCTCACGCCCGGCGAAGGATTTCGCGTACCGCTGCTTACCGAACAGGCCTTGCGCGACATCCTGCAAGTCAACGCGCTGCTTTTGGAGCACACTTCCGACACCGACCGCAAATCACTGGAAATCGACGAAGGATCCAACGTCACTCAGGGTGCTTATGCCGACCGATTGGCGCACGTCTTCAGAGACATCGCGGCAAACTCAGGCAATCGGTTTCGCGTACATTTGGTCGAACGCATTAGCGACAGACTCCACCCGATACGTGAACTCGAGCCGGAGATTTGCCCTGGGGCGTCGCATGCCCTTGAGCAAATTGAGCGAACAGCTCAGCAGGGGTTGGATGGCTCAAACCGAGCGGTACGCGCATATCATCAACACATTGAGGCTCTGGTACCCGCTCTGGTCGGACGTTTGAACCAGCAGACCGCCTAGCCCTCGCCAATGAGTTAGGTCGTCTCTCCACTCGCGGACAGAACCGTCGCGAGGTGGTCATTCCAGGCATCGAGTGCCTCGCGCTTCTCATCCTTCCAATCGTGGCGCTGGTAGATGCCGGCGACTCCGGCACGAGATCCGCCGACGTGGTTGAGAACGGCTTCGGTGACTTCAAACCGAACGCCAAGCCGCTGGAAGTTCGTTGCGAGGGTTCGTCGTAGATCATGAAGGCGCCAGGCGTCGAGCGGCTCTTCGCGACGTTCCTCGATCAGGCTGTCGAGCTTCACTTTCCCCTTGGCGTATCCCGTAAAGCCCGCCCCACTAGCTGTCGCGAAAACACGGCCCTTGCGTGGCCACTTCTCGCCGCGAGCCTCCCGGTCGAGTTCGGCGATTGCAAGATCGTTGAGGGGAATGGAGTTTGGTTCTCCGTTCTTGGTTCGAGATCCGGGCAGGGTCCACAATCTTTCGCTGCGACTGAGCTCCTGCCAGTGCATTCCGGAGACTTCTTCACGGCGCTGTCCGGTCACGATCAGAAGCCTGACGATTGGACCAAAGCATCGATGACATTCCGGTGCCGCGTCCCAGATATGGCGGAGTTCGCCATCCTTGAGCCAGCGCTCTCGTGGCTTGACCGGAGGCGGCGTTTCCATGCCCTCCATCGGACTGCGATCAATATCTCCGCGACTCACGGCCCAGCGAAACAGGCGGCGCATAACGGCAAAGACATTTCGCCGGTTTGCCACCTGATTGGGCGGCATCTGATCGAGAACCGATACGACGTCAATCTTCGTAATCGCTGGCAGCGCCTTCATTCCGAATGTGGGCTTGAGGTAGAGGCGAATGGATCGCTCCACGAGGCGACGCCATCCCTCGCGTTTGCAGGAGCGAGTGAACAGGTCAGCGTAATTCGAAAAGGCGAGGTCGACAGCTTCCCGTCGGCGCTGCTTTTCCGCATCAACCGGATCAATGCCCTGCGCAACAATCACCAACAATCGCTCAGCCTCCAAGCGTGCAGTAGTCGGTGTCCAGGGCGATCCATGTGATCCGATCGTGAAACGACGGGTCTTCGCTTCTCGTCCGCCCATTCGGAACTGGATTATGTAACTGATTGATCCAGCAGCTGTAATCTTGACGCCAAAGCCCTTGAGATCGGTGTCCCAAAGATAGTTTTCCTTTGGTCCAACCGGGAGCGAATCGACCGTGCGCTTGCTGATTTTTCCTGTTGCCATGCGATACCTCGTGGCCTTTTTCTGGCAATCACCGGGTAATCACGCAAGCGGAAAAAGGGGCGAATTGGAGGCAATCCTGGCGTAGATGTTTTTGGCTAAGTCGTTGTTTTTACAACATCAGCGTAGTCTAGCGTCGCCTAAATCGAAAGTTCCCAGTTGCCGGCGCCGTCATCGCGGCGCTTCTCGCCGCTGTGCCCGGTCATGCACAGTCATCGAGCAGTATCGCGCCCGAGACCGTCCGCGCAGCCTTTTTCGATGCCGCGCGTAGCGGCGACACCGACCTTCTCAGCGGCCTCGTGGAGGCCGGAGCGCCCGTCGATGCGCGTACCGAGAGCGGAGCCACCGCCTTCATCCTCGCCGCCTATAATGGCCACATGGATGCCGTCGACACGCTGCTCGAGGCCGGGGCGGACCCCTGCGCCGGAGATGCGCGGGGAAATACCGCCCAGATGGGCGCGGCGTTCAAAGGGTATGACGAACTCGCCGCGAGGCTGTTGCAGACGGACTGCGACGTCGACCAGGTGAACGGCGCCCGGCAGACCGCGCTTATGCTCGCGGCCCTGTTCGGCCGCACGGCGCAGGCGGACATGCTCGTTGCGGCAGGCGCCGATCCGCTGTTGGCGGATGCGTCCGGAAATAGCGCGGCCGGCCTTGCGCGAGATCAAGGAAATGCCGCGCTGGCGGACCGAATGCTGTCCGCGTACCGGCACCGCCAGAGCACTGGCGGGTCTCTGTCAAAACATGCGAACGGTTCGCAGTAAGTTCTTGCGACAAAAGGGGGTGTTCAACGTGCCGCTCAGTCTCGTAAACCGGCCCACCATGAGTGAAGCAGCGAAGCCCTCCGTGGACTACGACCAGATTTTCTCGAAGGCGATCGAGCGTCTTCACGAGGAAGGTCGCTACCGCGTGTTCATCGACATCATGCGCAATCGCGGCCAGTTCCCGAACGCCCGCTGCTTTGCCGGTCACAATGGTCCGAAGCCGATCACGGTCTGGTGTTCGAACGACTATCTGGCCATGGGCCAGCATCCGAAGGTCGTGGAAGCCATGGAAGGTGCTTTGCACGACGTCGGCGCCGGCTCGGGCGGGACGCGCAACATCGGCGGCAACACGCATCTTCACGTGGAGCTGGAATCCGAACTGGCCAGCCTGCACGGCAAGGAGCAGGCCCTGCTGTTCACCTCGGGCTATGTGTCGAACGAGGCGACGCTGTCGACGCTCGCGAAGCTTTTGCCGGGGTGCATCGTCTATTCGGACGAGCTGAACCACGCGTCCATGATTGCCGGCATCCGCAATTCGGGCTGCGAGAAGCGCGTCTGGCGCCATAACGACCTGGCGCATCTCGAAGAGTTGCTTGCCGCCGACGATCCGGCGGCGCCGAAGCTGATCGCCTTCGAGAGCGTCTATTCGATGGACGGCGATGTCGCTCCCATCGCGGAAATCTGCGACCTTGCCGACCGGTATAATGCGCTCACCTATCTCGACGAGGTGCATGCGGTCGGCATGTACGGCGCGCATGGCGGCGGCATTTCCGAGCGCGACGATGTCGCAAGCCGCCTGACGATCATCGAGGGAACGCTCGGCAAGGCCTTCGGGGTCATGGGCGGTTACATCGCCGCGTCGAAGACCCTGATCGACGTCATTCGCAGCTATGCCCCCGGCTTCATCTTCACGACCAGCCTGTCGCCGGTTCTCGTCGCGGGCGCGCTTGCCAGCGTACGCCATCTGAAGGAATCGGCAGAGGAACGCGATGCGCAGCAGGCCGCGGCGTCGCGGCTGAAAGAATTGATGCTGGAGGCCGGTCTGCCGGTGATGCCCTCGGTCACGCACATCGTCCCCTTGCAGGTCGGCGATCCGGTGAAGGCGAAGCGCATCTCCGATGTGCTGCTGATGGAATATGGCATGTACGTCCAGCCCATCAACTATCCGACCGTTCCGCGCGGGACAGAGCGCCTGCGTTTCACGCCGGGTCCGCACCATGACGAGGCGATGATGAAGGACCTCGTAAAGGCGCTTGTCGAAGTCTGGGACAGGCTGGAGCTGCGGCTCGCCGCCTAGGCGCCCAGGGTTTAGTCCTTTGCGGCGCCCGCTTCCCCGAGCAGCGCGTCGGCCTTCTCCAGCCAGGGCACGGGACTGACCCGCGTATAGCCCGGCGTGTTCTCGGCCAGATAGGTCAGCCAATAGGCATGGCCTGCGCCGACGATGACCAGAACGCGCTCTTCCGGCTCCGCGATCTGCTGCAGCTTGGCGAACATCTTCGCATTGCGCATGAACCACATCGCGTTCAGCTCCGCACCGGGCAGGCGCGCCCTGTCGCCGATGAGGTTCAGGCCCAGATAGAAGCGCGAATGCTCTGCCGCCACGGTTTCTGCGGTGTTCATCAGGGCGAAGCTGGTTGCGATGGTTCGCTGGCCCTGCGTCTGTGTCATCCGCGCTGTCAGCGCATGGATATCGTCCATCCACGCTTCCAGTTCGGCCTCCTGGCCGGTGTCGGAGGCCACCTGCTGCACGGCGCCGAAGGGGAAATAGTCTGTGCCGCCTTCGCCGCGTTCGTCGAACCCGTAAACCGCCTCATGGCCCAGGCGGTCCGCTAGCCGAAAGCCGATCTGATAGTCTTCGGATCGTTCCGGCTCCCGCTCTCCCGCACGGTAGGCAGCATAGGCGGGGACGGCATAGTCGGCGGTATCGGGTGCGCGTTCGATCAGGACCCGGTCCGGCTGCCATGCAGACAGCGCCTCCACGATCGCTTCGATTTCCGCCTGCGGACCGGGCAGGAGGACATCCTCCACGTCCACATTCGCGATGTCCGCGCCGGGATTGGCGAAGTGGTAGGTCCCCAGCACCATCACTTCGACGGTAGGAGCGGGGCCTGCCCAGGCGGGAACAGACATGGTCACCGCCAGCGCAGCAAGCATGACCCGAAGTGATATAGTCATGTATGACACCATATACCGCCGACCGCCTCTGTCTAGGTCTCCATTTTTGCCTTTCGTTATCGCGACGGGCTGTCGCCGTCCTATTTTATCGGCTGAACCTTGTATTGTTCAGGAGTAGACATGGCGATCGGTCGAGTGGTCTTCGGCGGTCCGGACATGAAGCCGCGCCGGCTGCGCGATCTTCTGCAAAGCGAAATCGAGGCGGTTCCGCCGGGCGGCAGAATTGATTGGGCCACCTATTATTTCCGCGACCGCCGGTTGGCCCGCGCTCTAGTGGCGGCCCAGCGGCGCGGTGTGCAGGTTTGCATCACGATGGAGCGGACACCACGCCGGGCCGACGCGAATGCGTGCGTCGTCGATATCCTGCAACGTGGCGGCGTCGACAGGCTGACGGCGAGGCGCTGGTGGCCGGGCCGGCTTCACAGCAAGGTTTATGCTTTCTCTCATCCAGACCGTTGTTGGATCGGGTCGTTCAATCCCTCCGGCGATGAGGTAGATGACCCTGACATCCTCGCCGCCATCGGTGATCAGGATCGCGGCGACAATCTGCTTGTCGAACTGCGGGCACCGGAATTGGTGGAGGCCGGAAGGCGAACCGTGGAGATGCTTGGCCGCGGCGTGCCCCCGCTAGTCCGCTTCGACCGGCGCTACACGCGCGTTGCGCGCGCCCGAGGTACGCAGCTGTTCCGCTATCCGAGACTTGGGGCATCTCCGCTATCGCCGTCGCTCGCGAAGCTGGGCCCGGGTGACGAAGTTACTGCCGCAATTTCGCACCTGAAGCCGGGCCCTCTTCTGGCGGCGCTTGATGCGGGCGCGGCGCGTGGTGCCCACGTCATGCTGTTTGTACATGACAGCCAGCGCCGCGTACCCGCTTCCGTGCGTCGCTATTCTTCGCTCGAGCTTACCCGCGTCGGCGATACCGCAACTGCGCCGATGCATGCCAAAATGCTATACGCACGGATCGCAGGGCGCCGCCAGGTTTGGACGGGCAGTCTCAACTTCAACTTGCGCTCCCGCTATCTGAATGCAGAGACCTTACTCCTCAGCGACGACGAACGCTTTTGTGATATGGTCGAGAGCCGGCTTAACGAAATTGGCGCGCGCAGCCTTCCCGGTAAGCCTGGTTTTTCGACCGGCCTGCCGGTGCCGCCAAGGGACCGGGAAGCATATCCCGCGCCGGCCGGCCCTTCACGGAAGGGAGCCGGTAACAGGTTCATCCCGCCACCTGATCCGGGCGCCTGACCGACCGTTCATGCGACCATGTCTATGGTGGCGCCCGCAGCGTTGATCCACTAGATGCAGTGGCATGACGCAGCGCAAGATAGCCATCGCCTCCGATCATGCGGGCTTCGTTCTGAAATCCAAGGTAAAATCCTGGCTGGAAGAGGCCGGACATCAGGTCATCGACCTCGGCACCGACAGCGCCGAATCGGTCGACTGGTCCGACTATGGCCGAAAGCTCGGGGAAACGGTCGCCGCGGATGCCGAGATGCTGGGGGTCGCGATATGCGGGTCGGGCATCGGCATCGCGATTGCCGCGAACAAGGTGAAGGGCGCGCGCGCCGCGACCTGTATGAACGGCCTGATGGCGCGGCTTACCCGTGCCCACAACGATGCCAACATTCTCTCGCTGGGCGAGCGGCTGATCGGCGACGAGGTGGCGAAGGACTGCCTGCACCAGTTTCTGACAACCGAATTCGAAGGCGGACGCCACCAGCGCCGCGTCGACAAGCTGGAAAGCGATTGATGAGCACGAACCCCGAATTCGAATCCTACGATGGCTTCTTCACCGAAAGCCTGGAGGCTGCCGATCCGGAAGTCTTCTCCGGCATTCAGGACGAACTTCACCGGGAACAGACCGAGATCGAGCTGATCGCCTCGGAAAACATCGTGTCCGAAGCGGTGCTGGCAGCGCAGGGCTCCGTTCTGACGAACAAATATGCCGAGGGGTATCCGGGACGCCGCTACTATGCGGGCTGCGGTCCGTCGGACACGGTCGAGGACCTGGCCCGCGACCGGGCCAAGGCGCTGTTCGACTGCTCCTACGCCAACGTGCAGCCTCACTCCGGCGCGCAGGCAAACGGCGCGGTGATGCTGGCGCTGGTGAAGCCTGGCGACACGATCATGGGCATGAGCCTTGCCGCTGGTGGTCATCTGACCCACGGCGCGCCGCCGGCCCAGTCGGGAAAATGGTTCGATGCGGTTCAATACGGTGTCCGCGAAGACACCCACCTGATCGACTATGACGAGCTAGAAGCGCAGGCGGTTGAGGCGAAGCCGAAACTGATCATTGCCGGCGGCAGCGCCTATCCGCGCCATATCGATTTTGCGCGGTTCCGCGAGATCGCCGACAAGGTCGGCGCCTATCTGCATGTCGACATGGCCCATTTCGCAGGACTGGTTGCGGCCGGCGCGCATCCCAGCCCGCTGCCGCATGCGCATGTCGTCACGACGACGACGCACAAGACGCTGCGCGGACCGCGTGGTGGCATGATCCTCTCGAATGACGAGGCTCTCGGCAAGAAGCTGAACAGCGCCGTCTTCCCGGGCCTTCAGGGCGGACCTCTCATGCACGTGGTTGCAGCAAAGGCGGTCGCATTCGGAGAGGCGCTGCGTCCCGGATTTCGCGGTTATGCCGAGGCCGTCATCGCCAATGCGAAGATGCTTGCCTCCACGCTCGAAAGCCGCGGCTGCGACCTGGTATCGGGCGGCACGGACACGCATGTCGTGCTCGTCGACCTTCGTCCTATCGGCGTGACGGGCGCCGACGCGGAACAGTCTCTGGTGCGGGCAGGGATCACCTGCAACAAGAACGGCGTGCCCTTCGATCCGCTTCCGCCCGCAAAGACCAGCGGGGTTCGTCTCGGCACGCCCGCAGGGACCACACGCGGCTTCGGCCAGGCGGAGTTCAAGGAAATCGGCGAGATGATCGGCGATGTTCTCGACGGCCTGGCGGCGAACGGCGCGGACGGGAACACGGATGTCGAGCGCGCCGTGAAGCAACGGGTCGAAGCGCTGACGGCGCGCTTCCCGATCTACGCGGCGCGATAGGAGCGGGCTCCCGGAACCTCGGGGGCGGATCGACATGCGCTGCCCGTTCTGCATGAATCCCGACAGCCAGGTGAAGGATAGCCGGCCCACTGAAGACGGGTCGGCGATCCGCCGCCGGCGTCAATGCCCTGCCTGTGCGGCGCGGTTTACGACGTTCGAACGCGTTCAGCTTCGAGAGCTGCAAATCGTCAAGAAGTCCGGCGATAAGCAGCCTTTTGACCGGGAGAAGCTCGCCTCTTCGATCAGCATCGCCTGCCGCAAGCGCCCGGTTTCCGAGGACAAGATCGAACGGCTGGTCAGCGGCATCCAGCGTCAGCTGGAAGCGAGCGGGAAGGGCGAGATCAGTGCGGAGGACCTTGGCGAACTCGTCATGGAGGGGCTGCACGCGCTCGACGAAGTTGCCTATGTCCGCTTCGCCAGCGTCTACCGCGAATTCCGCGAGGCGCGCGATTTCGAAAAGCTCGTCACCGGCATGCCCGGCGGCGAGGAGGAAGACCCGGGCCCGGAGCCCAAGGATACGCTGTTCTGACGACCGAAGCCCTCAATCCGATCGTTGTGCTCGTCCGCCCGCAACTGGGCGAGAATATCGGCACGGCCGCGCGCGCCATGCTCAATTTCGGACTGACGCGGATGCGTCTGGTCTCTCCGCGCGACGGCTGGCCCAATCCCGATGCCGGCCCAGCGGCCAGCGGAGCCGATCTGGTTCTCGCGAATGCCGAGGTGTTTTCCTCCGTTGCGGATGCGGTTGCCGACTGCCGACACGTCTACGCTACGACGGTCAGGAAACGCGGGCTGATCAAGCGAGTGGTGACGCCGGCGGAAGCGGCAGAGGAAACGGTGGAGCGCAGCGTGCGGACCGCGATCCTCTTCGGCGCTGAAGCCACCGGTCTTGCCAATGACGAGGTCGGCCATGCTCAGGAAATCCTGACCGTGCCGGTAAACCCTGACTTTTCTTCGCTCAACCTCGCTCAGGCGGTGATCCTGTGCGCCTATGAATGGTCGCGCCATGCGGGCCTCCCTCGCGGGGAGGAACTGGACCTCCCGGCCCCTCAGGAGGAGGTGGACGGGCTTGTCCATCAGCTTGATGCGGCGCTTGAGACCTCGGGCTATTTCCGCGTCGAAAGCCGCATTGCCTCCGCCCGCCGTACGCTTCGCAGCCTCTTCACGCGTCCCGGCTATACCAGCCAGGAAATCCGCACCCTGCGCGGGATCGTCAGCTCGCTGACGCGCAGCACCTAGGGCGCTCCCAGCTCTCGCTTCAGGAAGCTTGCCGACTTTTCCAGCATCTCTATGCGCGCTTCGGACTGGGGCAGCTGGTGGTCCAGGTCGTCGAATTCGACATAGTCGACTGGCTTGCCCAGCTTCTCCAGCCGGTCCGCCATACGTCGCGAATGCGACACGAGAACGTTCGTGTCTTTCGTGCCGTGAAACAGCAGCACGGGCGCTTCGATATGCTCTGCCTGCCGCCGCGGCGACCCCTCGACCAGATGCGGACCTGTGCCGATACTCATGGCCCTCAGGTCATACTGCATGAAGCCGATCATATCGTCCTTCAGCTGCTGTAGGTCCGTGACCGGGGCAATGGCGACGACGGCCTGAAACAGGTCCGGATCTATCGCTGCGGACTGCAGGGCGGCGTAGCCGCCATAGCTCCAGCCCAGGATACCTGTCCTGTCCTGCGTGGTCAGCCCTTCCCCGATTGCCCAGCGAGCGGCGTCGGTAATGTCGCTGATGGCGATCTCCCAGTCCTGATAGGCGTTACGCCCGCTCCACTGCGCGCCGAAGCCTGTCGAGCCGCGATAATTCGGCTGGATGACCGCAAAGCCCTGTGCCGCGAAGGTCTGGGCCAGCCAGTCGAAACCCCAATAGTCGCGCGCGGAGGGGCCGCCATGGGGCATGACCAGAAGCGGCATCGGGCCGGCCTCCATCGTCTTGCCCGGCGGAAGCGTCAGATAGGCGGGGATCTCCGCGCCGTCGGCGGCGGGATAGGAGATCGGCTGCCGGCTTCCGAGGGCGACGTTCTTCAGCCACGGCCTGATGTCCATCAGCGGCCGCAGCTCGCCCGCCGACCGGTCGAAGAGATAATATGTGCCCGGCTTCGTATCCGAGGAGGCGACGAGCAGGATGCGCTGGCCGTCCCAGCTTTCGTCGATCAGCGACACCTCCATGTCGCCGCCGAGCGCCGCGATCAACGAATTCTGCAGCTGGGCGAGCTCTTGGTCGAAGAATTCGATATGATTGCCCTCGTCGGCCCAGGAGACGCCAACCGGCCTTTTGTTCGGCCCGAAGGTCACCAGCCCCCCGGCGTCGTAATTCGGGTTCGACCAGACGATCTCCGGTGCACGGCTGCCGTCGATGGGAAGCCGCGCAAGGGCGAGATGTCCCTCATAAGGGATACGCACATAGACTTCATCTCCGTCGGAGCTGAAGCCTTCGAACTCCAGCGCCGCATAGTCTGAGAGGCTGGTCTCCGCCAATCGGGTCCAGCCATGCCCGCCAGGCTCGCGTACATGCAGTTCCATCACCGGTCCGTAGCGCTGGTCGCTATGCCCAGAATATTCGCCGAAAATGCGGACTTCGCCCTTCGTGTCGGTGGCAAAGAAAGCTGCCCGGTCGATCGGTCCCACGACCTTCGCCATGCGATTATTGTCGACGTCGACGCGCTGAACCGTGAAGCCTTCCTCTTCGCTCCCGATCTGACTGCCCGTCCGGCTGGTACGCAGCTGCTCGAGGGACATCAGGATGTGCTCGGGATCGTCGGGCAGGATATCGATCAGCTGGCCGCCGAACTGGTTCAGGCCCACATGCCGGGCCGTTGCCCGCTGGCCCAGCTGGCGTGTGTTCTCGCCATTCTTGTCGATTGCCAGGAACCGCTGATAGCCGACAAGCTTTCCGTCGACGTTCGAGGAGCCCAGCATCTGGCAGCCAAGGCGATCGTTGTTCAGCCACAGGCAGCTCGTCATGCGCACCTCGCCGTCGGAGCGGATCAGCGGGATGATCTCACCCGTTTCCACATTGGCGATCTTTAGTCCCTCATAGCCTCGCGAATGGTCGATGAAGCTGACGTGCGTCCCGTCCGGGGACAGGCGCATCCCCGTGGCCGACGGCATGATCCCGAACCGGGCGTTGATGTCCTCCGGCTGGTCAGCCGCCAGGGCCGGCGTCAGTGCCGAAAACAGCGCGGCGAGTCCCCCCGCGCACCAGCGTGTAAACCTAGTCATGACAAGCGCTCCCTGCTTGCCGGCAGGGTGGGCTGCCTTTGCGGGGGCGTCAACGCCTTCGCTGAGCTTGACTTTCTCCGCTTTGGACGTCACATGGCGCGCTTCGCGATTGGTCCCGCATGCCGGTGAAGCGGTGACCGCGCTCCTGCAACGGGCAGGGCGGTGCGAATACCGGCACCAACGTTGTTCGCAGATTGAAAGGAGCGCCGACTATGTCGAAGCGCCAGAATTCCAAGTATAAACTCGATCGCCGCATGGGCGAGAACATCTGGGGGCGTCCGAAGTCCCCGGTCAACAAGCGTGAATATGGTCCCGGTCAGCACGGTCAGCGCCGCAAGGGCAAGATGTCGGACTTCGGCATCCAGCTGCGCGCAAAGCAGAAGCTGAAGGGCTATTACGGCGACGTCACCGAGAAGCAGTTCCAGAAATACTACACGCAGGCTGCGCGCATGAAGGGTGACACCTCGCAGAACCTGATCGGCATTCTGGAACGCCGTCTCGACATGATCGTCTACCGCGCCAAGTGGGCGCCGACGATCTTCGCTGCGCGCCAGCTTGTGAACCACGGTCACATCCGCGTGAACGGCGACAAGTGCAACATTCCCAGCCGCCTGGTGAAGCCTGGCGACACGCTCGCGCTTCGCGCCAAGGCAAAGGAAATGGCGCTCGTTCTCGAGGCCCAGGGCCTCGCCGAGCGCGAAATTCCCGAATATGTCCAGGTGAACGAGGACGGTACCGCGAACTATATGCGCGTTCCGACCCTCGACGAGGTTCCTTATCCGGTCCGCATGGAACCGAATTTGGTCGTAGAGTTCTACTCGCGCTAAGTCTGCTCCCGCTTATCCAGCTGCGGCTGGTTCCGGCGGAAGCGATATCGCATCGGAAAACAGGGGCGGTCCTCGCGGCCGCCCCTGTTTCGTGTCAGCCTGTCCGCTCCGCCGCGCGCAGGGCGAGGTAGACGGTCGGCGGTACGACGGCGATCAGCCCGTTGAACATCAGGCTGGAAAGCTCGACGATCCAGAAGCCGGGCCGCGTGATCGACAGCGCCGGCAGGGTCGCGGCGAGGTCCTCGCTGCCCTCCGCGGTCAGGGCGACCGGCCCATAGACGACGGCAAAGACCAGCATCGCGGGCAGCAGCAATATGGCGAACACGAGAAGCAGCAGGCCGAGGATCGGCCCTCTGTGGGTCTTCGTCATGCCGGCTGCGCGGCGCAGCGCCGACAGCGGCGGCAGCCTTTCTTCGATGGAGACGGGAATGGCCGGCAGCAGGCAGGCCAGCATGAACAGGATGGCCGGCAGGATCACGACCCGGCTCATCCCTCCGATGACCGCCCCGAGCAGCAGGTCGACGATGAGAAGGCCGAAGACCAGGGCGGCGAGTGTCAGAGCGGTCAGCAGCCCGGGCTGGGCCAGCTTCAGCGAGGCGAGCATATAGGTGCCCGGCCGTCTCGTCATGCCGGCCAGCCTCAGCATGGTGCCCGCGCTGACGGCACTGACGAACAGGGCGAAGGCGGCTGCCCGCGCCGTCTGGATCAGCGTCGCGGTACTGGGGTCCATGCTTCCCGAGACACCCATCAGGTGGATGACCAGTTCGGTCCCCGTCAGGATCAGCAGCCCCAGCATCGTAATCGGCGCAAAGTCCCGCCACCAGGTTTCGATGGTCGTGCGGAGGATCGGTTGGACGAAAATAGTCGGCATGCCCTTTCTCATCGACTGGCCAGCCTATCAGGCGGGCAGCCGGCTTTCCATCGGCGCCTCTCCACCGCGCGCGGCTCGGTTGCGCTCAGCTCCGTGAGGCAGCGCTGAGGACGGCGCGCACCGACGCGGTCGCTACATCTTCGTCGATGCCGACCCCCCAGACCGTCTCGCCCGACGGCAGCGCGCATTCCACATAGGCGGCCGCGCGCGCGCCGGATCCCTTGCCGATCGCATGCTCGCTGTACGTCTGCACGTCTAGGTCGACGCCGAAATCCGATTTCAGGGCGGCGATGACGCTCGACACGATCCCGTTACCGCGGCCCGCGACCGTCCTGACGGTTTCGCCGTCGCGTATCTTGCCGGTGAAGACCCGGTCGCCGTCGGCGCCGCGCTGCTCCTCATAATCGACGATGTCGAAGCGGCCGCTGCCGTCCAGGTGGAATTCGTCGCGGAAGGCCTGCCAGATGTCGCCAGACTGCAGTTCGCGGCTGCTCGAATCCGCCAGCGCCTGCACGGTTCGGCTGAACCGCGCCTGCAGTCGCTTCGGCAGTTTCAGGCCTTGGTCCTGCTGCAGGACCCAGGCCACGCCGCCCTTGCCGGACTGGGAATTGACGCGGATCACGGCCTCGTAATCCCGCCCGATGTCGCGCGGGTCGAGCGGCAGATAGGGAACCTGCCACAGCTCGTCATTGCGCTGCTCCTGCGCTTCGAAGCCCTTCTTGATGGCGTCCTGATGCGACCCGGAAAAGGCCGTGAATACCAGGTCCCCGGCATAGGGGTGACGCGGGTGCACCGGCAGCTGATTGCAATATTCCGCCGTCTTCACGATCTCGTCCATGTCCGAAAAGTCGAGCTTCGGATCGACGCCTTGCGTGTAGAGGTTCATCCCCAGGGTCACGAGGCAGACATTGCCCGTGCGTTCGCCATTGCCGAACAGGCAACCTTCAACCCGATCGGCGCCGGCCATCAGTCCCAGTTCTGCGGCTGCAACGCCCGTGCCCCGGTCATTGTGCGGGTGCAGGCTCAGAAGCACGCTGTCGCGGCGGCTGATATTGCGCCCGAACCATTCGATCTGGTCGGCATAGATGTTGGGCGTCGCGGCTTCGACGGTCGCCGGCAGGTTCAGGATCAGCGGCCGGTCGGGCGTCGGCTGAAGAATGTCCATGACCGCCTCGCAAACCTCCAGGGAGAAATCGAGTTCGGCTGTGGAAAAGGTCTCCGGCGAATATTCGAAATGCCACTCGGTATCAGGCTGTGCGGCGGCGTTGTCGCGCAGCAGCTTCGCCCCGTCGATCGCGATCTGCTTCACTTCCTCGCGGTCCATCTTGAAGACGATCTGCCGCCACGCCGGTGACACGGCGTTGTAGAGATGGACGATGGCCGTCTTCGCCCCGCGAAGGCTCTCGAACGTCGTATCGATCAGGTCCTTGCGCGATTGGGTCAGGACCTGGACGGTTACATCCTCGGGTATCGCCCCGGACTTCACGAGCCCGGAGATGAAGTCGAATTCGGTTGCCCCGGCGGACGGGAAGCCCACTTCGATCTCTTTCAGACCTATGCGCACCAGAAGGTCGAAGAAGCGCCGCTTCTTCTCCGAATCCATCGGGTCGATCAGCGACTGGTTGCCGTCGCGCATATCGGTGGACAGCCAGCGCGGCGGCGCGCTGATCTGCTGCGCCGGCCACTGCCGGTTGGGCAGGTCGACTTGCGGGAAGGGACGATATTTCTGGCTGGGATCGGTCAACATGGCGCGGGCCTACTCACTCGGCTTTGCGATCTAATATAGAGGGCGGATCGGGTTCCCCTAGGCCGGTCCGCGCACAACGCGCCGGATGCCGCCTAGGGGCGGATAAGTCGTAGCCCGAGTAGGGGGGCGCGCAGTTGATCGGCAAGCCGGGTCATGATGCGTCGGAACGTAGCCTGGCTGCCGGGGATGTAAAGCCCCGCTGTCCGCGCATTTTCGGGGGCCGTGCGTAGCGCGCCCGGTAGACGCTGCGCGAAATATAGGCGCATGAGAATCGCTGCCCGATTTTAGGCGGCGGCGATTCCGCCCGGCCGCTACATACAGGGAATGCTGATGCTGACCGACTTCGACGGCGACCGCCTCTACGCCGCTCTCCTCGCCCGCGATCCCTCCTATGAGGGGCACGCCTATGTGGGCGTGACGACGACCGGGATTTTCTGCCGGCTCACCTGTCCGGCGCGAAAGCCGAAGCGAGAGAATGTGGAGTTTTTCGGCGATCTCTCCGCTTGTCTCGATGCCGGCTACCGGCCGTGCAAACGGTGCCGGCCGCTCGATGCGCCGGACCATCCGCTCATCGGTCCGCTGATGGCGCGCATGGATGCAGAGCCCGAACGCCGCTGGCGTGAGAGCGATCTTGTGGAGCTGGGGTATGATCCGTCGACGGTGCGGCGGGTGTTCCGGCGCAAATTCGGCATGACGTTCCTTCAGGTGGCGCGGGCGCGCCGCCTGGGCACGGCAGCCAAACGATTGGCACGAGAGGAAGCCGTGATCGAGGCGCAGCTCGATGCCGGATATGAGAGCGGCAGCGGCTTTCGCGAGGCGTTCCGAAAGCTTATTGGCGCGGCGCCCCGGATGGCGAAGGGGCAGGGCGTTCTCGCTGCCGACTGGATCGATACGCCGATCGGACCGATGATCGCCATAGCCGACGAGGTGAGGCTGCATCTTCTCGAATTCAACGACAGGAAGGCGCTCCGGTCCGAGATCGACAGACTCGTCGAGCGGCAGGGGCGCCCCGTGGTTCATGCTCGAACCGAGCCCATCGAGACCATGGCCGCTGCGCTCAAAGCCTATTTTGCCGGTCAGGCGGGCCTTCCGGATCTTCCGGTCGGCGACCATGGAACGGCGTTTGAAAAGGATGTCTGGCGTGCGCTGGCGGGAATTCCGCTCGGCGATACGCGCACCTATGGCCAGATCGCGGCAGGACTGGGGCGGCCGACCGCGACGCGGGCCGTGGCCCGTGCCAATGGCAAGAACCAGCTCGCCCTCCTGCTGCCATGTCATCGGGTCATCGGCGCCGACGGCACTCTGACCGGCTATGCCGGCGGTCTCTGGCGCAAGAAGTGGCTGCTCGAACATGAGCGGCGCATGATCGCGAAGAAGGGCGGACAGGCATGATCGAGGCATTTCGGCAATTGCACAGGCCCGGCGACCCGCTGGTCCTCTTCAACATCTGGGACGCGGGCAGTGCGGCGGCGGTCGAGCAGGCGGGTGCCCGCGCGATCGCGACGGGCAGTCAGAGTGTTGCGGCGGCGCATGGCCGGTCGGACGGGGAAGACCTCTCCCTCGACCTGGTTCTTGAAAACGCCGCGCGGATCGTCGGGCGCGTAGGCGTGCCCGTTTCGATCGATTTTGAATCCGGCTATGCGGATGATCCGGACGGCGTCGCGGCAAATGCCGGCCGGCTTGCGCAGGTCGGCATTTCCGGGATCAATCTTGAAGATGGCACGATCGCCGCCGACGAGGCCGGGGACGGTCTGGATGCGCTCTACGATGTCGAAACGCAGCAGGCCCGGATCGCCGCCGTGCGGAAGGTTACACCGGTCTTCATAAATGCGCGCACGGACATTTTTCTGCGGTCGCCGGCCGATGACCATGAGCGCCATTTTTCCGCCGCACTTGCCCGGCTGGAGGCTTATGCCGAAGCCGGTGCGGACGGTTTTTTCGTGCCGGGGCTGCAGGATCGTCGTCTGATCGCACGGCTTTGTGAGGCCTCCGCCCTGCCGGTCAATATCATGATGGCTCCGGCCGGGCCGACGCGGAATGACCTTGCAGCACTCGGCGTGGCCCGCACCAGTCACGGGCCCTTTCCCTATCTGGAGGCGATGCAACGCCTGACCGATCAGGCGCGCGCCGCCTTGGGCTGACCCCCGAATAGCTTGGGGCCGCGCCTGTCTCGGACTGGCGCGGCCCCATCTATGTCTTCAACCCTTACGTCTTCGGGTCTTTGCGCTCGAAAAGACGGGGGTCAGGCGGCCGCCATTTCCGGCTCGTCGATATCCTCGGCGGCGCCTTCGGGATCGCGCAGAACATAACCGCGGCCCCAGACGGTCTCGATGTAATTGTCGCCTTCGCAGGCTGCCGACAGCTTCTTGCGCAGCTTGCAGATGAAGACGTCGATGATCTTCAGTTCCGGCTCGTCCATGCCGCCGTAAAGGTGGTTCAGGAACATTTCCTTGGTCAGCGTGGTGCCCTTTCGCAGCGAAAGGAGTTCCAGCATCGCATATTCCTTGCCGGTCAGGTGCACGCGGTTGCCGGCGACGTCGACGGTCTTCGTGTCGAGATTGACCGCCAGCTTGCCCGTGCGGATGATCGACTGGCTGTGCCCCTTGGAGCGGCGGACGACGGCCTGGATACGCGCGACCAGCTCTTCCTTGTGGAACGGCTTGGTCAGATAGTCGTCGGCCCCGAAGCCGAGGCCGCGGATCTTGGATTCGACTTCATTGGCTCCCGACAGGATCAGAACCGGCGTGGTTACCTTGGCCAGCCGCAGCTTCTTCAGTACGTCGTAGCCGTGCATGTCCGGCAGGCCCAGGTCGAGCAGGATGATGTCGTAATCGTATAGCTTGCCGAGATCGATTCCCTCTTCTCCGAGATCGGTGGAGAAGACGTTGAAGCCATGCCCCGAGAGCATCAGCTCGATCGCTTCGCAGGTATTCGCATCATCCTCGATCAGGAGTACGCGCATATCGTGGTCCCTTCGCTTTTGCTCCGGAGCGGCCCTTGGCCCCCGCTCCCATGTCCCATTAACCATGCCGCTTTACGGCTGAGAAAGTTAAAATGGCGTAAATGGTTAATTTTATAAGTTGGCGTCCCTCTCCTGTAGGAGGAGATGTGCCCTTTTTCGGTCAGGTCGTTGCGTTTCGTGGGCGATATGTTCGCCTGTTCGTCCGATCGGCGGCTTACGGGCAGTCTCGCCGTCCGGGGCCTTGCTCTCCCGAAACCCTCAGCCGGGGAATCGATGGGGGATAGCGGCGGTCGCCGGACTCACTGGATTCAGCGGACTCCCTAGATTCACAAGCGCCTTCCGGCCTGCTAGGCCGCGTGTCATGGAAGATGCCTCCCGCGTTCTGGATCCCGAACGCGCCCCCGAAGATGCGGATGCGGCGCTGCGGCCGCAGCGGCTCGACGAGTTTGTCGGGCAGGAGGCCGCACGGGGCAATCTGCGGGTTTTTATCGAGGCTGCAAAGGGCCGCGGCGAAGCGCTCGACCATGTTCTCTTTTTCGGGCCGCCGGGGCTCGGCAAGACGACGCTGGCGCAGATCATGGCGCGCGAACTCGGTGTGGGCTTTCGCGCGACCTCGGGCCCCGTGGTGGCGAAGGCCGGCGATCTTGCCGCGCTTCTCACCAATCTGGAGCCGAACGACGTCCTGTTCATCGACGAGATTCACCGCCTGTCCCCGGCGGTGGAGGAGGTTCTCTATCCTGCGATGGAGGACCGGTCGCTCGACATCATGATCGGCGAGGGCCCGTCGGCGCGCAGCGTGAAGATCGACCTGCCTCCCTTCACCCTCGTCGGCGCGACCACCCGCAGCGGGCTTTTGACCACCCCGCTTCGCGACCGGTTCGGCATTCCGGTTCGGCTTACCTTCTACACGCCCGCGGAATTGAAGCAGGTCGTGACCCGCGCCGCCGGGCTTCTCGGCATGGGCCTCACTGAGGACGGCGCCGAGGAAATCGCCAGGCGCAGCCGCGGCACGCCCCGGATCGCCGGGCGCCTACTGCGCCGGGTGCGCGACTTCTGCGCCGTGGCGGGCGAGGACCCGGTGGACCGGGCGGCATCGGACCGCGCGCTGTCCCGCCTCGAAGTGGATGCCATCGGCCTCGACGCCATGGACCGCCGCTACCTGCGCGTCATCGCCGAGGATTATGCGGGCGGACCGGTCGGCGTCGAAACGCTCGCGGCTGCGCTCTCCGAGCCGCGCGACACGATCGAGGATGTCATCGAACCCTATCTGATCCAGGTCGGCCTGGTGGCGCGGACAGCCCGCGGCCGCCAGCTCAACGCGAAGGGCTGGACCCATCTCGGCCTTGCGCCGCCGCAGGGCACGGCCGGCCAGCTGCCGCTCGACGAATGACCGACCCCGCTCCCCCATCAGGCGTGTTTTCGGGCGGCGTCCACCGCTTTCCGGTGCGGGTCTATTTCGAGGACACCGACCTTTCCGGCATCGTCTATCATGCGAACTATCTCCGCTTCATGGAGCGGGCGCGTTCCGACATGTTGAGGGTGGCGGGGATAGACCAGCGCGGTGCGTTCGAAGCCGGGAAGGGCGCCTATGCGGTGGCGGACCTTTCCATCTCCTATGCCCGGCCCGCCCGGCTCGACGACGTGCTGATCGTCGACAGCCGCGTTACCAATGTGAGGGCCGCGGCGACCGAGATCGTTCAGCGTATTTTCAGGGCCGGGGAACTCTGCTGTGAAGGCAAGGTTGTTGCGGCGCTGGTGTCTCCCTCCGGGAGGCCGCTTCGCCAACCGCCGGAGTGGCGAGAATTGTTCCTCGAACTGAAATCCCAGGCAGGGAGTGAAAATGCAGGTTGATCCCGTAGGCGTAAGCATGGCCGCTGCCACAGACCTGTCACCGCTTGCCCTGTTCATGGAGGCTGACATCGTCGTGAAGGCGGTGATGATCGGCCTGCTGCTCGCCTCCATCTGGTCATGGGCAATCATCTTCGACCGGATGCGCAAGCTCGGCCATGTCGAGAAACAGGCGAAATCCTTCGAAGACAGGTTCTGGCGGGCCGAGAGCCTGCAGGAGTTTCACGAGGCCCAGCGCAAGGTCTCGCACCCGGCCGCGAAAATCTTCGGCGCAGGCATGACCGAATGGAAGCGCTCGTCGCAGAATGGCCGCGTGGTGCGGCGCGAGGGGCTGCGCACGCGCATGTCCTCTTCGCTGCAGGTCGCCATCGACCGCGAGGTGGGGCTGCTGTCCGACCGGCTCAACATCCTCGCCACCATCGGGTCGGTAAGTCCGTTCGTCGGCCTGTTCGGCACGGTCTGGGGCATCATGCGCGCCTTCACCTCCATCGCGGCAACGCAGAACACGACGCTCGCGGTTGTCGCGCCCGGCATCGCGGAAGCGCTGTTCGCTACCGCGCTCGGCCTGTTCGCGGCCATCCCGGCGGTGATCGGCTATAACCGCCTGCTGCACCGGATCGGGTCGCTCGAGGGGCGGCTCATCGGCTTTTCGGAGGAATTCCAGAATCTCGTCTCGCGCGAGCTGGACGCGAAGGAGTAGGCCGGCATGGCCATGGGCCTTGGAACGTCGCAGCGCGGCGGTCGCCGCAGCCGCCAGGCACCGATGAGCGAGATCAACGTGACGCCGCTCGTCGACGTCATGCTGGTCCTCCTGATCATCTTCATGATTACCGCGCCGCTCCTCGTCGCCGGGGTTCCCATCGACCTGCCCGACAACCGCGCCGCGCCGCTGCAGTCCGACGATACGCCGATCCAGATCAGCGTCGACGAGGAGGGCCGCATTTTCATCGACGAGCAGGAACAGCAGGCTGACAGCTTTGCCGCGCGTCTCGGCGCCATCTACCAGGCGCGCCAGGGCGGGCCGGAAGAGCCGCGGGTCTACATCCGCGCCGACCGTGGCCTCGACTACGGCCTGGTCATGGGGGTTCTCGGAGAAGTGAACCGGGCCGGCTTTCGCCGGGTCGCTCTCGTCAGCGAGGGTACGGGAGAGGCGCCGGCGGCTTCGGGGGGCGAATGAGGGAACTCCGCGCGCTGACATTGTCGGGCGGGGCGCATCTTGCGCTCCTGGCTGCTCTGTCGCTGAGCTGGAGCCTCATGGCCGACGACGTGGTCCAGGTCGTCGAAGAGCCGCTTGAAGTCGATTTCGTAACGATAGCCGACGCGCCCACGGTAACCGAGCGTCCGCCGCCGTCACTCGAGGCTGCGCCGCGTGAACTTGTCGAGGCCGATCCGATCACCGAGCCCGATGAAGCGATCGCGCCGGAAACCATACCGGACCTCAGTATCCCGAACGATCCGCCGCCTCCCGAACCGAAGCCCGAGCCTCAACCGGACCCCAAACCCAAGCCTGCGCCGCCGAAGAAGCAGGAGCTGTCGACGCCGGTGGACAAGGAGGTCGCCGTTGCCGAGCGCGCCCGCGAAGAAGATGATTTCGCAGAGGCGATCACCGACTCGCTGCCCACGAAGGCGCAGCTTTCGCCGATCCAGCAGAACACGCTCGTCGGGTTGATCCGCGAACGCATCTACAAATGCTGGGACCCCAATGCCGGGGGGGCGAATGCCTCGGCGATCGTCACCACCCTGCGCGTCAAGGCGGCGAGGGACGGGACGATCATCGGCCGGCCCACCGTCGTGCGGCAGACCGGCAGCGCGTCGGAAAGCTTCAAGCGCACCGCACGGGACGCGGCGATCCGTGCCGTGCTCAATCCGCGATGCAGTCTCGAAGGCTTGCCGCCGGACCTGTATGAGGGCGGCTGGGAAGACTTTACCCTGAATTTCGATCCGAAGGACCTGTAGATGAGTATTCTCAAATCTCTCGGTGCCTGTTTGCTCGCTCTAGTGCTCGGCACGGCGGCAGCGGCGCAAAATCTTTCGGTCGACATCAATCAGGGTGTCTCGCGGCCGCTGCCCATCGCAATACCCGATTTCGCCACCCCGAGTTCCGCCTCGACGCCGGCGGGCGATACGGCTGCGCTGGGCGGGGACGTGGCCGAGGTCATTACCAACGACCTCGAATCCTCCGGCCTCTTCCGGCCGATCGACCCGCTTGCCTTCACGACCGACGTTGCGATGGCCGACGTGACCGCGCCGAGCTATCCCAATTGGCGGACCATCGGCGCCCAGGCGCTGGTGACGGGCTTCGTCGAGGCGCGCGAGGACGGTTCGATCACCGTGGGCTGCTACCTCTACGACGTGTTCTCGCAGCAGGCTCTGGTGCGGCAGGGTTTCAACACCCAGCCGCGCGCTTGGCGCCGCGCTGCGCACAAATGCGCCGACGCCGTCTATTCGCGGCTGACAGGCGAGACCGGCTATTTCGACAGCCGCATCGTCTATGTTTCGGAGACCGGCCCGGCCACGGCACGGATCAAGCGGCTCGCGATCATGGACCAGGACGGCGCCAATCACCGCTTCCTGACCAACGGACAGAATCTGGTGCTGACTCCGCGCTTCGCGCCGAACCGCGATACGCTGACCTATCTCAGCTATGCGCAGAACCGGCCGCGCATCTACCTCTACGATGTCGAAACGGGGCAGCAGCGCCTGGTTGGCGATTTCCCGAACATGAGCTTCGCGCCGCGCTTCTCGCCGGACGGGAACACTCTGGTCTTCAGCCAGGCGCGGGCGGGCAACACCGACATCTACACCATCGATGTAAGCAGCGGATCGGTAACGCGCCTGACCAGCGCGCCCGGCATCGACACTGCGCCCAGCTACTCACCCGACGGGCGGCGCATCACCTTCGAAAGCGACCGTGGTGGCAGCCAGCAGATCTACGTGATGAACGCCGACGGATCGGACCAGCGCCGCATCAGCTTCGGCGACGGCGCACGTTACGGAACGCCTGTCTGGAGTCCGCGCGGCGACCTGATCGCGTTCACGAAAATCGGCGGAGGACGCTTTCGCATCGGTGTCATGCGTCCGGACGGGTCGGGCGAGCGGCTGCTGACCGAAAGCTGGGCCGATGAGGGACCCACCTGGTCGCCCAATGGCCGGGTGATCATGTTCTTCCGCTCGCGCCGCGGCGGGGGGGCTGACCTCTACTCGATCGACCTGACGGGAGTGAACGAACGGCGTGTCCGGACTCCGCTCGACGGATCCGATCCCGCTTGGTCTCCGCTGCGGCCCTAAGTAAAAGGGGGAGCGGAACGAACTGCGCGTAGAAGCATTGCCGAAGGGGAGCGTCCCTCCGCGAACAAAGGGGAAATGATCAAGATGAAGAGTGCCCTGACCCGTTCTTTTGCTATTGGCCTGCTGCTTTCGGCAGCCGCCTGCGCCAAGAATGAAGAAGAACTGCCGCCGCCCCCGCCGCCGCAGCAGCCGACCGCAACTCCCACGCCGGCGCCCACGCCGACCCCGACGCCGGTCCGCGACACGGTCGTGCCGGGGTCCGAAGAGGATTTCATGCGCCAGGTCGGGTCCGACCGGGTTTTCTTCGCCTTCGATTCCTCGTCGCTCGATGCCGAGGCGCAGGATACGCTGCGCCGCCAGGCCGAATGGCTGAAGCAGTACACGAACGTCACGGTAACCATCGAGGGTCATGCCGACGAACGCGGTACGCGCGAATATAACCTCGCGCTTGGCGAACGCCGTGCGAATGCTGCTGCCACCTACCTGCAACAGCAGGGCGTGGCGCCCAGCCGCATTTCGACGATCAGCTACGGCAAGGAACGTCCGGCCGTCGAGGGATCGACCGAAGCGGCTTATGCGCAGAACCGCCGCGCGGTTACCGTGCTGTCTGGCGCTGCCGCCAGCTAAGCGAATTTCTTTTCGCGAAGATTGATGGCAAATAGGGGATCGTACGTTCGTACGATCCCCCTAAAGTTGCCCTTCGACTCCTTATGTCGAATGGCCGGCATCGGATCCCTGGTGCCCGGCGACCAGCGAGCCGACAGGGGATCTGAACCGGTTAGCTTTCGGCCGTCGCCTTGCAGTTCTTGATAAGGCCGTATTGATAGCCGAACAGCCCCTCCCCTTGGTCCTTCGCGATCTTGAAGGATGCGAAGAATATCTGTGGTGTGAGACTTACGGGAAAGGGGCCTTTCTCGGTAAATTCGTAGTATACGCCGTACAGAGCAAAAATTCGATCCTCACCATCGGGGATAACCGCGCCCTGGACTGAAGAAATTTTGATATCGTTCATATCAAGTGCTGCTGACTGGCAGATGTCGGCGGATCCGTTTACATGGTTATCGACCGCGTTGACCAACAGGTTCAGCTTGCACTCCGGTGATCCGAGGAGGTCGTTTTTCAGGGTTACTTTCAGATGGTACAGTCCGACATCAGGCATTTCAGAATCCTTTTTCTAGTGGTCTGAGAATGCTGAAACTTCGCCGCTTGTGACGCGAGGGTAACCTCGTTCACATTGGAGAGTGTTTTGGTTTTATTGTACCATATCAGTAGTAAACCGATTTGGTTTCCCCGTTCAGTTGCGAGTGGCTTCCCTGTTTTCCGCCGATGATCGAGGGCCTATCATGGCGCATGGCTTACGCGATCCGGCCCGACGACCCGCTGCGCGCAGAGGTAGCGCCGCTGGTCGAGATGCATCTGGCGGAGATGCACCGCTTCTCTCCCGCGTGCCATGTCCATGCCATGCCGGCTTCGCGGCTTGCTGAGTCCGATATCAGTTTCTTCACCATCTGGGACGGCGACCGGCTCGCCGGCTTCGGAGCTCTCAGGGAAGTCGAACCCTCTCACGGCGAGATCAAATCCATGCGCGCCGCATCGGCCTATCGCGGCAAGGGGGCGGGCCGTGCGCTTCTCGATCATCTGATCGCCGAGGCCCGCGCCCGGGGCTATTCGCGCCTAAGCCTCGAAACCGGGCGAACGGACGACTTTCGTCCGGCCATCAGCCTCTACGAACGGGCTGGCTTTTCCGAGTGCGAGCCATTTGCCGACTATGCGGCAAACGATTTCTCCATGTGCATGACGCTTCGGCTCTGAAGTCTGCGTTCCAGGCGGAAAGAAAATCAGGAAACGATTTTCCTCCATCCCGCCCAATGCCCTATACTCGCTGCCGATGACCTTCGCCGCGCCCCGATCCTGTCTCCGCGCTCTGCGGGCCCACCATGCCGCGGATTGTGCGCCGCCGTCAGCTGCCGTCGCCTCGCGCGTACGCGCGTATGTGCGTGCGCGTACGCCCGCCCGCGCGCGCCGAGGTGTGACCTACTGTGACCTATTCTCCCATTCGGGCGGGATCGCCGCACTTGCAATGCGCGGCGTTGGCCCCGACCTGCGGCGCGAAGGAGCCTGAATCGCATGTCCGTACGTCCTTGGCGCGACATAGAACGCCGCAAGTCCCGGCAGATCATGGTCGGTAGTGTTCCCGTAGGCGGGGACGCGCCCATTTCCGTCCAGACCATGACCAACACGCCGACCAGCGATGCGAAGGCGACGATCGACCAGATCCGGGCCTGCGAGGAAGTCGGCGCCGATATCGTCCGGGTTTCCTGTCCCGATGTCGACAGTACCGAGGCCTTCAGGCTGATCGCGAAGGCGGCTGCGGTACCGCTCGTGGCCGACATCCATTTTCACTACAAGCGCGCGCTCGAGGCGGCGGATGCGGGGGCGGCGTGCCTGCGCATCAATCCCGGCAATATCGGCTCGTCCGAACGTGTCGCCGAAGTCGTGCGGGCGGCAAAGGCGAATGGATGCTCGATCCGCATTGGCGTGAACGCCGGCTCGCTCGAGCGCGACCTTCTTGAAAAATATGGCGAGCCCTGTCCCGAAGCGCTGGTCGAAAGCGCGCTCGACCATATCAAGCTTCTTCAGGACCATGACTTTCACGAGTTCAAGGTGGCCGTGAAGGCGTCCGACGTCTTCCTGGCGGTGGCTGCCTATCAGCAGCTTGCCGAGACCGTGGACTGTCCGCTTCATCTCGGCATCACGGAAGCAGGCGGACTGGTCGGCGGAACGGTGAAGTCCGCGCTCGGGATCGGCAGCCTGCTCTGGTACGGCATCGGCGATACCATTCGCGTGTCGCTGTCGGCCGATCCGACCCAGGAAGTGAAGGTCGGGTTCGAAATCCTGAAGACGCTTGGCCTGCGCACGCGGGGTGTTCGCGTCGTGTCCTGTCCTTCCTGCGCCCGTCAGGGCTTCGATGTCATCAGGACCGTCGAGACCCTCGAGGCGCGGCTCGAGCACATCAAGACGCCCATGTCGCTTTCCGTTCTCGGCTGCGTCGTGAACGGCCCGGGGGAGGCGCGCGAAACCGACATCGGCCTTACGGGCGGCGGTAAGGGCAAGCATATGGTCTACCTGTCCGGCGTGACCGACCATCACGTCCAGGATGCGGACATGATCGACCATATCGTCTCTCTCGTGGAGAAACGTGCCGCCGAGATCGAGGCCGGCATGACCGATGCCGAGGTTGCCCAGGCGGCGGAATAGACGCGATCCCTCGGCTTCGCGGCCCGCGGTCTTTACGAAATCTTAAGCGGCTGCACTCGATGCTCAAAGGATGCTGAAGTCGATCTTCATCGCTATCTTAACTCTGGGTCCGCTCGCAGCCGAACTGGCCTTCTAGCGACGCGGGTCGAGGGCCGGATTTTCCAGCTCCAGCGACGGCCTGAATGCCGGCGTCAGCTCGATCGCCGCAGCCTCTTCATAAGCTGCACCGAGCGCGAGGATCTTCGCATCTTCCCACTTGGCGCCGATGAAGCTCAGCCCAACCGGCAGCCCTTTCACCAGCCCCATCGGGACAGTGAGGTGCGGATAACCGGAATGCGCGGCCAGATACCCTGCGCCGCCGCCGTGCCAGCTGTCGCCGTGGACGCTGTCGATCAGCATGGCGGGAGCGGTCGTCGGCCCGATCAAGGCGTCCAGCCGGTGTTCGGCCAGCAGCCGGTCGATCCCGTCGGGGCCGGAATAGGACGCCACCTCCGATCTGACCGCCTCATAGTCTGGTTCGTCCCGACCCTGTGTGTCTTCCGCCAGTTCGAGGATGTTCTGGCCGAACAGGCGCAGTTCCCGCTCGGACGCCTGATTGAAAGCGATCAGCTCAGCCAGCGACCTTGTCTCGGTCTGGCCCGGCGTACCGGCGAGATAGTCGTTCAGCTGCGACTTGAAGTCGAGCAGCAGCAGCCGAAAACTCGTCTCGTCATCGTCGAGGGCCGTACCGCGCTCCTCGATTTCGACGAGAACCGCCCCTTTGGACCGAAGCACCTCCAAAGCCTTGTCGAACAGGCCGCCGGTCTGGAAACCGGCCGCAAAGCGCATCACGCCGAGACGGGTGCCCTCAAGGCTGGCGGCGTTCACGGCGGCCACATAGTCCGCCCTGTAGTCGTCGGCCTTCGAAGTCGCCTCGTCGGCGGGATCGGTTCCGGCCATGGCGTTCAGCATCCTCGCCGCGTCGAGGACCGAGCGTGTCATCGGTCCGGCCGTGTCCTGAGCCGCGCTGATCGGAACGATATGTGTTCGGCTGACGAGCCCCACCGTCGGCTTGAACCCGACAATGCCGTTCATCGAGGCGGGGCAGGTGATCGAGCCGTTGGTTTCGGTGCCCACCGCCATGTCGGCCAGCCCCGCGGCAACCGCCGCGCCGCTGCCGGAGGAGGAACCGCACGGACTGCGATCGAGAGCATGAGGGTTGCGTGTTTGCCCGCCGACCGCGCTCCAGCCCGAAAGCGAATCGAAGGAGCGGAAATTGGCCCACTCGCTTAGGTTCGTCTTGCCGGCGATGACGGCCCCGGCTTCTCGCAGGCGCTCGACCAGCGGCGCGTCGCGGCCGGTCACATTACGGGAAAGGGCGAGGCTGCCTGCCGTGGTGGGCAGAAGCCCCTTCGCCTCGATATTGTCCTTCAGGAGGACGACCTCGCCGTAGAGCGGGCCCTTGCCGTCCGCCCTGTCGAGCGCACGTGCCTCGTCGATGGCGGTGGGCTCCACGGCGAGGACGGCATTCAGCTTGGGATCGTGCCGTTCGATGCGGACGAGTGCCTCTCGCAGGGCCTGCTCCGCCGGCCCGGGTTCGGACGCTTGCGCTGCCGCCGCGACCGACATTGCGGCGAGGCCCGCGAGCGCGCCGCGCCAAAACTGCCTGGTCGTAGTACGCATCGCCGCCATCCCCCTCTGCCTCGGCCGACGGTAGAGGGGGGAGGGATAGGCGGCAAGGTGGGGAGGCGCCCGGTCAGGCAGCCTCGGTCTTCGCCCGCTCGACCGATTCCATGATGATGCGCTCGGCGACCTTGCGGTCCTCCCATTTGCCGACGCGCACCCACTTCTCACTCTCCAGATCCTTGTAGTGGGTGAAGAAGTGCTCGATCTGCTGCATCACGATATGCGGCAGGTCGCTGCGCTCCCCGACATGGTTGTAATAGGGGAACATCTTGTCGTGCGGGACGCACAGGACCTTCTCGTCGCCGCCCTGTTCGTCCTCCAGCATCAGCACCGCGACCGGACGGCAGCGCACGACGCTGCCCGGGATGAAGGGGGACCGGGCGACCACCATGGCGTCCAGCGCATCGCCGTCCGGGGACAGGGTGTGCGGGATGAAGCCGTAGTTCGTCGGATAGCGCATCGGCGTATGCAGAATTCGGTCGACGAACATCGCGCCGGAGGCCTTATCGAACTCGTATTTCACGGGTTCGCCGCCCACGGGCACTTCGATGATGACGTTGACGTCGACTGGCGGCTCGCGCCCCGTAGAGATTTTCCTGATGTCCATGGCCGCGCTCATAGGACGGTGCGTTCGGCACGAAAAGTCCGCTGTTGCGATGCAGCGAATTTTCTGCATGCTATGTGACAACATCACATGAAACGAGGTTGTATGCGCCGCTCTGCCCTTCTCCTGTCCGCCGCCGTCACGCTCGCCGCTCCCGTCGCCGCTCAGAATGCCTCCCAGAGCGCCGAAGACGATTTTCACCAGACCCCGCCGACCATCGTCATCACGGGCCCGGGTGTCGGAAGCCTCGACGTTCTATCGGGAACGTCGGTCGTCGCGGGCGCCGAGCTGCAACGGGAAATGTCGGGCCAGGTGGGCGATATTCTCGCCGACCTTCCCGGGGTGAGCGCCACCAGCTTCTCCCCCGGCGCGTCCCGCCCGATCCTGCGCGGCTTTTCCGGGGAGCGCGTAAAGGTGCTGACCGACGGTCTCGGCAATCTGGATGCCTCCAATACGTCCGCCGACCATGCTGTCAGTCTTGATCCGCTGACGACCGAGCGGATCGAGGTGCTGCGCGGCCCCGCCGTGCTGCTTTACGGCAGCCAGGCCATCGGCGGCGCCGTGAACCTGATCGACAAGTGCATTCCGAGAGCCGTCCCCGACGAGGATGTCCATGTCGATGCTATCGGCAGCGTCAGTTCGGTGGACGACGGCCGCGAGATCGGTGGGTCGGTAGATATACGGCTCAGCGACATGGCGGCGCTCCACTTCGATGGGTCGTATCGGAAGACCGACGACATAGAGATTCCCGGCTTTGCCCTTTCCGAGGAACGTCGTGCCGATCTGCTGGCAGATGTCGCCGAGGAGTTAGAAGAGGGACACCTCGAAGAAGCCGAAGAGCTTCAAGAGGCGGCCAATCAGGACCGCTACCTACCCAATAGCGCGACGGAGACTCATTCATTCGGCGGCGGCCTGCTGATTGGTGACGCGAGCGATTATCTGGGCGTGTCCGTCAGCCGCTACGAAACCGATTATGGCATCCCCGGCGGGCCTGGAGGAGGTCATCATCATGGCGAGGAAGAAGACCACGACCATGAGGACGAAGATCACGAAGATGAGGATCACGAAGATGGCGACCATCACGAGGATGAAGATCACCACGACGAGGATGAGGGCCATGACCATGGCGAGGAGCCCGTCACCATCGGCCTGGAACAGACCCGCGCGGACATGCGCGCCGGCCTGTCGCTGGGCGGCATCTTCGAACGTGCGGACCTTCGCATCGGTTATTCCGACTATACACACACCGAATTCGAGGGCGAAGAGGTCGGTACGATCTTCGATGTGGAGGGCTTCGAAGGCCGGTTCGTCCTGACCCAGAAGGAAACCGCTCGCTGGAACGGCAGCGTCGGCGCGCAGGCCTATCATCGCGATTTCGAGGCCATCGGTGCCGAGGCGTTCGTGGCCCCGAACAAGACCGACCAATATGCTCTGTTCACCTTGCAGGAATTCGGCAACGCGCCATTCACGGTCGAGATCGCCGGACGTTACGAGCATACCGAGGTGGAAGCAGACGGGTTCACGGACCGCACCTTCGATGCGTTGTCGGGCGCGGTGAGCGCTGTATACCGCCCCAATCGGAATTTCCGCTTGGGCCTTACGGGATCGCGCGCCGAGCGCGCGCCGGGCGCCGAAGAGCTGTTCGCCAACGGACCCCACATCGCAACGCAGCAGTTCGAAATCGGCGATCCCGATCTGAAGACGGAAAAGGCATGGGGCGCAGAGGCGTTCGCTCGTGGTCAAGTCGGACCGGCAAGCATCGGCGTCTCAGCCTACGCCCAGTGGTTCGACGACTATATCTTCCTGATGGAAACCGGTGAAGAAGAGGACGAACTGCCCGTCTACCAGCAGATGCAGACCGACGCGAGCTATTACGGGTTCGAGGCCGAGGCCGTTATCGACCTGTACGACGGCGACCTGGTCGATCTGTCGACCGACCTGCGCGCGGACTATGTGCGCGCTGAGTTCGACGACGGATCGAATGTCCCGCGTATCCCGCCGCTTAGCCTGTTTGCGGCGCTCGATGCCGATGCGGACTATGTCGGCGGCCGCATCGAACTTGCCTATACGGCAGAGCAGGATGAGGTGACCGCGCTCGAGACGCCGACGGACGATTTCCTGTTCGTGAACGCGGCCGTGACCTGGCGCCCGCTGTTCAACCGGAACGTCACCTTCATCGCGCAGATGGACAATATCTTCGATGTCGAAGGGCGCCGGCATGCCAGCTTCACCAAAGATTATGTGCCGCTGCCCGGCCGCGATATCCGGGTCAGCGCCCGGCTGAGCTTCTAGACCTCGACCGGAGACCTTGAGCGAGGGCTGCAGGCGCGCCACATCGGCGACACATGCAGCCCATTCGCGTCGTCGACCTAGAAACAACAGGATCCCGCCCGCCCGCCCATGCCGTGTGCGAGGTCGGCTGGCAGGACCTGGTGCCGGCATCGGACGGCAGCTGGACGATCGCGGAGAGTTCGGGGGCCTTCCTGATCGATCCCGGTCGGGACATTCCGGCCGTCACGCAGGCTGTTCACCACATCACCGACGAAGATGTGCGCGGCGCCCCCCGCTGGGATGAAGCCGCGCCCTCCGTGCTCCAGCGCAGCGGCGGATTCCGCGCACTTGCGGCCCACCGGGCGTCGTTCGAACAGCAATTCTGCACCCCCCGGCTGACGCGCGGGGCGCAGTGGATCTGCACGTGGAAATGCGCATTGCGCCTCTGGCCGGACAGCCCGAGCTTCTCAAATCAGGGCCTGCGCTACTGGCACCGGCCCGAGGGGCTGGTGCGGGAAAAGGGACTGCCGGTGCACCGCGCCCTGCCTGACGCATATGTGTCCGCCCACCTGCTGCGCGATATGCTGGCGCTTGCATCGCCCGAGCAGCTGGTCGAATGGTCTGCGCTTCCCGGCCTGCTGCCACGGGTAAGGCGCGGGGATGATCGGGGTACGTCATTCGAGGAGTTGCCGAGCGACCGGCTGCGCCAGCTGGCGCGGGACCGCGACGGCGACGTGCGCTACACCGCGACCTGGCATCTGGAGCGGCGCGGCGAGGGCCGCTTGCCCCAACCCGCGGTGACGCAGCAGGATCTGTTCTAGTGTGTCACAAGCCGGTGGCGGGCCGTCCGCTGCCGGTTTAAGCGCGTAGCATGAGCGTAGCCGACGACAGCGACACGGACCAGGTTCTCGACCCCGCGCGGCAGGAGGCGCTGGAAGACGGCCAGTTGCGCGGCGAGTTCGTGCAGGAAGTCCGCGAAGCGCTGGAGGAAGGCGACGAACAGCGGGTTCAGGAGCTGGCCGAACCGCTGCATAATGCGGACATTGCCGACCTGATCGAGCAGTTCGCTCCCAGTGAGCGTCCGGATCTCGCCGCGGCCCTCGGCGACCAGCTAAGTCCCGAAGTCATTGCCGAGATGGACGACGAGGTCCGCGAGGACCTGGTCGACCTCCTCCCGCCCGAAGTCGTCGCCAGCGTCCTGAGCGAACTCGATACCGACGATGCCGTCGCCATCGTCGAGGATCTCGACGAAGAAGACCAGAAGGCGGTACTCCGCGCGCTGACGGCCGACGACCGGGCGGCGCTAGAGGAGGCTCTCGGCTATCCCGAGGAATCAGCCGGCCGCCTGATGCAGCGCGACCTGATTGCCGTCCCGCAGGACTGGGATGTCGGGCAGGTGATAGACTTCCTTCGCGCGGCCGAAACGGACGATCTGACGGAAGAGTTCTGGGAAATCTTCGTTGTCGATGCCCGCCATCATCCAGTGGGCACCCTGAAACTGTCGCATCTTCTGCGGGCCCCGCGGCCCACAAAGATTGCGGACATCATGCTGCGGGAGCAAACGCTGGTCCCGGTCGACATGGACCAGGAAGAAGTGGCGCTCCGCTTCCAGAAATATGCGCTGATCTCGGCTGCGGTGGTCGACGATGCGGAGCGCCTCGTCGGCATGATTACCGTGGACGACATCGTTCACGTCGTCCGGCAGGAGGCCGACGAGGATTTCCGCCGCTTGACCGGCGCCGAAGAGGGCGGCCTGAACGAACGCACGCGCGACATCGTGCGCCAGCGTCTCCGCTGGCTGGTCATCAATCTGGGAACAGCGGTCGCGGCTTCGATCGTGATCGGTGTTTTCTCGGATACCATCGAGCAGATCATCGCGCTCGCTATCCTGATGCCCATTGTTGCGTCTCTCGGCGGCAACGCGGCGACCCAGACCATGGCGGTGACGGTGCGTGCGCTGGCAACGGATGAACTGACCGTTTCCAACACCGGCCGGACCATTGTGAAGGAGCTTCGCGTGGCGCTGATCAACGGCGTCGCGATCGCTGCCCTGATCGGTATTGCCGCCGGCGTCTATTTTGCTCAGCCTCTGCTGGGCGTCGTGATCGCGGCGGCCATGCTCGGGAATATCGTGATTGCGGGGCTTGCCGGGCTGCTCATTCCGATTCTGCTGGACCGCGCCGATATCGATCCGGCGATCAGTTCCAGCGTCTTTGTGACGATGACGACGGACGTAATGGGCTTCCTGCTGTTTCTGGGCCTGGCCACCGCCGTCCTGTTGTGAGCGGCCCCGCGGCGCCTATCTCGGACCCATGCTCCACCTGACGAAAACCGCTGTGCAATGCGGACATGTCCAAGAGCTTGAGCAGCGCAACGAAGGGCGGCTCGGCAGCTATCTGGGCGTCCCGGCGGTACCGATCTACACGCGCTACCGCCCGACGCGCCACGCGGAACTGGTGGGTGGTTCGCTCTACTGGATCGTCGCTCACCAACTTCGCGTGCGGCAGGAAATTCTCGGCTTCGAGGAGGCGCAGACGGAGAAGGGGCAGCAGTGGCGAATCTGGCTGGGAGCCGAGATGATCCCGGTCGCCGCGCGGCGCAAGCGCGCCCATCAGGGCTGGCGCTATCTGGAAGACCGGGTGAAGCCGGCCGATATGGTGGGCGGCAGCGGCGATATCAGCGCGCTGCCACCCGCCCTCGTCAGGGAATTGGCGGAACTGTGCCTGATCTGATCAGGCGCCGCACTGTACCTCGCCCGAGCCGCTCACCTTGGTGGAGCAGCGTGCGCCGCCGCTGATGAAGACGTCGCCCGAACCGGCGATCTTCGCTGTCGCGGTATCGCTTGCGTGCGCATAGACGTCGCCGGAGCCGGCAATGCTGACGGTCAGCATCTTGCAGGCGAGGTCGCCCGCCTGGACTTCGCCCGATCCGGAAATCGAGATCGAGGCGGAATTGCACGCTCCGGCCGCCGAAATATCGCCCGAGCCCGACATCGCGATCTTCGCGCTTCCCGCGCGTACGGCGCCGACATTGATGTCGCCTGAGCCGGACATGGCGATCTTCACGTCGTCGCCGTCCATGCGGTCGACCACCAGGTCCCCCGACCCCGACAGGCTCGCCGCGTTCAGGCGTTCCGTGTTCACAAGCACCCGGACGTCGGCATCGTCACGCCCGCCGAACAGCCCGCTGAGGCCGCCGGATCGTTTGCTCGTGATGATCAGCCGGTCGCCGTCCGTCCGGATCTCCAGCCGTTCGAGAGCATCGTCCGACCCCTGCGCGCGTACCAGAGGCGAACCGCCCGTGGTCACGACGACGTCATAGGGGCCGCGCACTTCGATCTCGTCGAAGTCCGACGGGGTCCAGCTGCGCTCTGCGGCAAAAGCACTGGTCGCGAGAAGGGCGGCGGAAAAAGCTGCGGCGGAAAATGCGGTGACGGTACGGATCATAACGAGGTCTCCCTAACTGTGTTGGTATACCGATACACCCGCAGGGGAGATCAGTAAAGGAACATGGGCATACCCTCGACGGCGGACAGCTTCGCACGGAAGCGATTTTCGTCGTACAGTCGTTTTACATCGACGTGCCGCGGTCCGGTTTCGATGACTTCCAGCGGTTCGTGACAGTAGTTTCCGTCTTTCAAGGCAACAAGGCGCCCGAATTCCTTGCGCTCGACCAACTGCACTGCAAGCGCACCGAAGGCGAAGCCGACCATGCGGTCGAGGGCGTCGGGCTCGCCGGCGCGCATCAGATAGGCGAGTTGCTGCACGATGGTACGCTCGCTCGTCCGCTCTTCGATCAGCCGGGCGAGACGGAAGCCGACACCCTGATCGGCGCGGTTGGTGGCGCTGCCAGAGACGTCCGGCGCCGCCTCGCCAAGGAGGCGCGCACCCTCGGACACGACGAGCATCGCATAGCGGCCGGCATGGTCGGACTTGTCGACCGAGAGAAGTGGCATCAGCCGATCGGTGTCGACCGGGACTTCCGCGATCAGGGTCCGGTCCACCTGCGCCAGGAAGCCGGCCAGCAGAGCGGTCTCTCCGCTCTCGCGGCCGAACAGTTCGACGACGGCGATCCGCTCGTGGCTTTCCGCGGTCGTCCGCAGCGCATTGATGGCTTCGACGGAGCGCGAGATGGCAGTCGAAAACCCGATGCAGAAGTCGCTGCCGGGGACGTCATTGTCCATCGTCTTCGGAATGCCGACGACCGGGAATCCCTTCTTCGCGATATGGGTCGAGAAGCGCAGCGTTCCGTCGCCGCCCAGCGTGATCAGCGCATCGATACCCAGCGCCTGCAGGATGGACAGCACCTGATCCGTGCGGTCGCTCGGCCCGGTGCGTGGATCGAGCCGGGAGGTATGGAGGACGGTTCCGCCGATCCGGTCGAGCCCGCGAACATTGTGCCGGTTGAGGGCGACCGTATTGTCGGAGATCGAGCCGGAATCGCTCGGGTCGATGTCGAGAACGCCTGCCCAGCCTCGCCGGAAGCCGGTCACGCGCCATCCCCGGTCGTCCGCATTGAGGACAACCGAACGGATGCAGGGATTGAGGCCGGGGACGTCGCCGCCGCCCGTCAGGATTCCGATGTGCATGCGGGAAGGCATAGCCGCGGGTGGGCGCGCGTGCAAAATGAGAACCCGCTAGAAAGGTTTGGCCGTTACCGTTGGCGCCACGACGGGCGATCGAGCCGAGCTGCGGTTGAAAGGTATCAAGATGCGTAGATTGTTTCCCGTTATGCTGCTGGCCGTCCTGCCGGGGTGCGCCGCGCCGCAGCCCGTTCGGGCCGCGCCGCAGGAAACGGACGTCGCAGGGGATGCCGACCCGGCCCTGTTCGAAGTTTCTGACGAGGATACACGCATCTACTTGTTCGGGACGATCCACATCCTGACGGGGAGCGAAGGCTGGTTCGACGAGGCCGTTCGCGATGCGTTCGAAGCAAGCGACGAACTCGTCATCGAAACGCTCGAACCCACCCGGGAAGAACTCAGCCAGACCATGATGCTCGGCGTCGACCCGGCAGGAAAACCTCTCTCCCGGACGATCTCGCCCGACAGTTACGCGCTGCTGTCCGATGAACTGGTCGAAGCCGGCGTGGACCCGGCCGCCTTCGAACCGCTGGATCCATGGTTGGTTGCGATCAATCTGGCCGGGATCCAGTATCAGAAGCTTGGCATGACGCCCGATGCGGGCGCCGAGCGCCGCCTTATCGCAGCAGCCGAAGAGCGCGGCATGCCGGTCTCAGGCCTCGAAACGCTCGACTATCAGTTCCGGCTGTTCGACGACCTTCCGGAGGAGCACCAGGTCGAATTTCTGGAGCAGAGCATCGAGCAGCTGGATGATGCAGAGAGCTTTATCGGCCGGATGACCGAAGCGTGGGCTTCGGGCGATACCGCTGCCCTATCGGACGTCCTGAACGAGGAACTGGAGGATGATCCCGTCCTTTACGCCCGTCTGATCACCGACCGGAACCGCAACTGGGCCGCCTGGATCGAAGAGCGTCTAGACGAGCCCGGTACGGTCTTCGTCGCAGTTGGTGCCGGTCACCTCGGCGGGGAGGGCAGCGTCCAGTCTGAGCTGGAAAAGCGCGGCATTTCGGTCACGCGGATCGACTACTAGCGCTCAGGCGGCCAGACGGGGTCACAGCAGAACGGCCCTGTTGACCGGGTCGCCTGCTTCCACGCGAACCTTCCGCCCGACCATATTGTCCGCCATCAGCTCGTCCAGCCCCTCGGAAATCTGGGCAAGAAAGCGGGTGTCGCCCTTGCGGGCTATGATCGGCGCGACTTTCGCTCCCTTGCGGTCGAAAATCACGGTGTAGGCTTCGATCACCCCTTCGCCCGACGGTGTCTTGTCGAGCGCGGGAGAGGGCATCTCGTCGATGCGGCGCTGGTAGCTGGCGGGATCGGTTCGCTCGGAATAGCCGGGCTTCGCCGAATAGACGCCGAAACTGTGCTTGGTCAGGAACCCGCCATTGGCGAAGACGAAGGCGGTCTTGTCGGGCTGCGCGCGGCAGGCCTCGAAGATCTCCGCAATACCGTGCATCGAATAGGCGTTGCCGGCACCCCCGAAATAGGGAAGCCCGCCAGTCTGGGTCAGCCGCTTCGGATCGTCGGTGGAAAGGCCGATTTCCTTTGCCGCCAGCTCCACAGCGACCGGGAAGCATGAATATAGGTCGATGATGTCGAGCTGGTCCGGAGTGACGTTCGCTTGTTCGAGGGCATGAGCGGCGCCGACTTCGATGGCCGGGCACCGCGCATAGTCGGGGCGGTCGACCGGCAGCAGCTTTTCATGCGTATCCGCCGAACCATGGAGGTAGACGCGGCCGTCCTGCGGCACGCCAAGCTCGTCGGCCTTCCCGCTGGACATGAGAAGGACGGCGCCGGCCTGGTCGACAAACAGGTTGGAGACGAGGAATTTCGTATAGGGCCAGGATATCCACCGATTGTCACCCTGGGGCGTGACCAGTTCCTCGGCTGACCGCGCTTCGCGAACCTGGGCATAGGGATTGTCGCGCGCGACTTCGCTGAAGGGGGCCATAAGTTCGCCGATGCGGCGCATATGCTCGTCGAGCGACCAGCCCTCGGCCGCCCCGAAAGCCGTTTCGAAAGCGGGGTAGATGTTCACCGGCAGAAGGAAGCCGTGTTTCGCCTCGTGGCCGGATAGCATTGCCGGCACCGGGAAGGGATCCTCCGGCGCCGACGGAGCATCTTCGGACCAGTCGAGCTTCAGTCCGGCCTTCGCGGCACGCGCCTGGGTTCGCAGGGCTTCCCCGCCAGCGATCAGGCAGACTTCGGCTTCGCCGCGCCAGATCCGCTCTGCAAACTCGTTCACCAGCAACTGCGGCGAGTTTCCGCCGACCGGGCCGTAAATGAGGTGGGCGGGCTTCGCGCCGATCCTCTGGGCGACCGACCAGGGCAGGTTTCTCGCGCTGCCGAACGGCGAGGCGAAGGCGTCGGCGCCGGAGTCCGCGAACAGCCGGATGACGGCGAGCGTATCGATGGCGGCGGCGGCCTCTACGCCGCTGTCGGAGAGGGCGCGCCTCGCGACTTCTGCCAGCATATCCTGAGGGGAGAGTGCCTGCGCAGGGTCGTCCTCCCTGCCGACGAACTGTGCGGCTCCGACGAGTACGGGCGTGTTTGGCGCGACGGTCATTCCTGCCTCAATCTGTTGTGAAGGAGGCGATATGCCAATCCTGGCCCGCGGCGTCCTCCTCTCAATTGCGGTCAGTTCGTTCACCCAGCCTTGGGCGCCAGGTCACAAAAAAGGGGCCGCCGGGCAGGCGACCCCATATTCTGCGCCAAATCGGCTCAGCGGTTGCCGGGCACTTCCGTGTCCGGTTCCTCTGCGCCGCCGCTATTGCTGGCGATCTTCTTATACTCGAGCCGCGCGATGGTGCGGTTGTGCACTTCGTCCGGACCGTCGGCCAGGCGCATCGTGCGCATGCCGGCATATTGCCGGGCGAGGCCGTAGTCCTGGCTGACGCCGCCGCCGCCATGGGCCTGGATCGCATCGTCGATGATCTGCAGGGCCATGCGCGGCCCGGCGACCTTGATCATGGCGATCTCGCCGCGCGCTTCCTTGTTGCCGACGGTATCCATCATGGAGGCCGCCTTCAGGCAGAGCAGGCGGTTCATCTCGATATTGGTGCGCGCCTCGGCCACGCGCTGTTCCCACACGCTGTGGTCCGCGATGCGCTTGCCGAAGGCTTCGCGGCTAAGCAGCCGGGCGACCATTTTCTCAAGTGCCCGCTCGGCCCCGCCGATCGTGCGCATGCAGTGATGGATGCGGCCCGGCCCAAGGCGGCCCTGCGCGATTTCAAATCCGCGTCCCGGACCGAGGATGATGCTGTCCTTCGGCACCTTCACATTGTTGAGGATGACCTCGGCATGTCCGTGCGGCGCGTCGTCATAGCCGAAGACGTGCAGCATCCGCACGGTCTCGATACCCTCCGCGTCGAGCGGCACCAGGATCTGCGACTGCTGCAGATGGCGCGGCGCGGACGGGTCGGTCTTGCCCATCACGATCGCGACCTTGCAGCGCGGGTCGCCGACGCCCGACGACCACCATTTGCGGCCGTTGATCAGCCAGTGATCGCTCTTGTCTTCGATGCGCGTCTCGATGTTCGTCGCGTCCGACGACGCAACCTGCGGCTCGGTCATCAGGAAGGCGGAGCGAATTTCGCCGTTCGCCAGCGGCACGAGCCACTTTTCCTGCTGCTCTTTGGTACCGTACCGCGCCAGCACTTCCATATTGCCCGTGTCGGGAGCGGCGCAGTTGAAGACTTCCGATGACCAGCCGACGCGGCCCATCTGCTCGGCCAGCGGCGCATATTCCAGGTTGGTGAGCGGCGTGCCGTCGAATTCGAAATGGTGCACCGGCTCGCCGCCATGCGTCGGCGGGACGAACATGTTCCAAAGACCGGCTTCGCGCGCCTTCGGCTTCAGCTCCTCGATAACCGGTATGACTTTCCAGCGGTCGCCTTCTTCATGTTCGCGCGCGTAACGCTCTTCGTTCGGATAGATATGCTCGTCGAAGAAATCCCGCAGGCGCCCCAGCATTTCCTTGGTCTTGTCGGAATATTCGAAATCCATCCCCGTTCTCCTTGTCCTGGTGTCGGTTTCGGCGCGGACCATAGCGGCGGGCGGGCGCGTGTCACCCTCCCTCGTTCGCCAAGATGTTCGCAGGCTGCGGCAGGCCGAATTGGCGGCGGACCGCGATGCCACTATCTTTACGGGATGACGCGTGTTCGCTTCGGATTGACGGGCCTGGCCTTCGTGTTCCTGCTGGTGCTTTCGGCAGCGGCACTTCTCGGCAATTTGCCCGAGGGCCGCCTGCAGCCGACCGGGGGGGAGGATCCGCTTGCAACCCTGGGCGTGGCCCCTGGGATCGAGCATCCGCGCGAAAACCCGGTACCGCTCGAACCCCCGCGCGCCGAAGCGCCGCCGCTCGGCGAAGAGGAACTGGCGCCCTTGCCACCGTTCGACCCGGAACTTGCCGAGGATCCTCTCGACAGCATTCCGCAGCCCTCAGACGGGACGTCGGATGAGAAAAGCGGTCGCGAACTCGTCGAAATCTGATATTCCGGTCGCGTCTGACCGTGCGCCCCTAAGCGCCTGACTTCGACAGCAAACTCCCCCGGCCGCCCCTCCGCCTCGCGGGGATGAACCGCAAGTTCACCAACAGACTTATCCACAGGCTGCGGCGCGTCACGTTCGACTCCGCGGCTTTTTCGTTGCGTATAATATATCAAGAATTATCAATTTGTTACAGGAGATAAAGTTGAATTTCCCATAGTTGCCCATTGATTTCCCATGAAATCCCAGGCAGTGCTTATGCACATCGAAAGCGGGCGATGATCGGGGCACCCGGAAGCCTCCTTGTCGCAGGCGAAAAGCGGGCGGCCGGCGTCTGTTTTCGCTTTCGAAAAACGGGGATGGAGCGGTCCACTGGATACCGCGGTCTTTCAGGGCAATTGGCTGAACGCCGTCGACGCGAAGGGGCGGATGTCCATCCCTGCGCCGTTTCGCGATGTCGTGCAGCAGCGTGCCGGAGACCGGCGGGTGGTTCTGATGCCTCATCGGGGCGACTGGGACTGTCTCGAGGGTCAGACGACCACTCATGTCAGCCGGATCAACGAAGCTGCGAATGAGCGGTTCGCGCCGGATGACGTGTCCGTGGAAGAAGACATGGCGCGGCTGCGCGCCTTCTCGCTTTCCGTGCAGGTGCAGTATGAGGAGACAGGGCGCATCGTGCTGCCCGAGGATCTTCGCGAATTTGCCGAGATCGAGGGCGAGGTCCTGCTGGTCGGCCTCGGCGCGCATTTTCAGATCTGGAATCCCGACCTCTTCCTCGAACAGACCGGCGATGAGCGCCTGAAGAAGTTCATCCGGCGAAAGCTTGAGAAAGCACGGGCGAAATGATGTCGGCCGCTCATATGCCCGTTCTTCTCGAGGAGGTGATGGCGGCGGCGGCGCCGCTGGATGGAGCACTGGTCGTCGACGGCACGTTCGGGGCCGGCGGTTACTCGCGCGAGGCGCTGCGGCGCGGTGCGGCGAAAGTCTATGCCTTCGACCGTGATCCGGACGCCGCTTCGGCGGGGCGCGCTCTCGGGGTGGATGCGCTGGAAATCGTCGAGGCGTCTTTTTCCCGCATGGAAGAAGAGCTGGCCGCGCGCGGCGTCGAGGCGGTCGACGCCGTGATGCTGGATATCGGCGTTTCCTCCATGCAGCTGGATCAGGCGGAACGAGGGTTTTCATTCCGCGAGGATGGCCCGCTCGACATGCGCATGTCGCAGGCCGGTCGCAGTGCTGCCGACGTGGTGAACGAAACGGAGGAAGCGGAGCTTGCCGACCTCATCTACCTGTACGGTGAGGAGCGCCGCTCGCGCCAGGTTGCGCGTGCCCTTGTAGCGGCACGCCCGTTGACGCGAACCGCTGAGACGGCGGCCGTCGTGCGAAAGGCTGCCGGTCAGCGCCCCGGCCAGAAAACGGATGCGGCGACCAAGACCTTTCAGGCGCTGCGGATCGCCGTGAACGACGAACTCGGCGAGCTAGAGCGCGGCCTAGCCGCGGCAGAGCGGCTGCTTCGTCCGGAAGGGCGGCTCGTCGTCGTCAGCTTTCACTCGCTCGAGGATCGCATCGTGAAGCAGTTCCTGCGTGAGCGGAGCGGCGGAACTCCGGCAGGGTCGCGCCACCTGCCGGTGCAGGAGGCGGGGCCGAAAGCCACCTTTCGCAAACCCCGCAAGCAGGTGCGGGCGGGCAAGGACGAACTGGCGGGAAATCCCCGGTCGCGCTCGGCGACCTTGCGCTCGGCAGTGCGCACGAGCGCGCCGGCATGGAATGATGAAGGAGGGGCCCGATGACTGGTCATTTGAGAACATTCGGACTGGGCGTTACGGCGCTGTCCACGGCGATGGCGATGTATGTATCCGGGACCATCGTTTCCGCGGAGCGCGAGCAGATCGAGGATTTGCGGGTATCCATCGCCGCCGACCGCGACGAGATGGAGGAGCTGACCGCCGAGCTTGGCGTGCGCAGTTCGCTGGCGCGGCTGGAGCGGATGAACGAAAAATACTGGTCGCTGCGCGCACCGCAGGTCGGTCAGATCGTCAGGGGCGACCGCGAGCTGGCGCGCCTGCTCCAGCCCCGCCGCGAGCAGGAGTCCTCCGACGACCTGTTGCTGGCCAGCTACGAACCGGCAGCGCCCGGGTCTGCATCGGTGCAGCTTGCGGCGTCCGTTGAGCCCGCCGCGCCGGCGCAGCCGAAACTCATGCCCGCGGTGGTCCGCGCAGACCGAACGGAAACGCCGGTGCCACTCGCCGCCACCTCGGACGAAGGTGCTGCCGTGTCGGCGCCGAAGCCGCTTCAGGTGGCCTATCGCCAGCCCGTGCACGAGCCGGCCCGGCCGGACGTCGACCTCTTCTCTGATTCCTTCATGGCGGATATCGACACCGCTGCCGCTCTGGAACGCGCAAGCTACGGACCTGCCGTGCAATGAGCCCCGCCGCACTTCGCACCCACCGCGTGAAGCTTGCCGGACGGAGGCAGGCTTCGCTCGCGCGGGCGCGGCGGCGGTTGGTTCTGGCGATGGGCGCGTTTCTCTGCCTGACGCTCGTCACCACAATTCGGCTCGTCGAACTAGGCGCCGGGTTCGGGGCCAACGCGCGGATCAGTTACGCCGCTGCCGTCGATATCGGCCAGCGGGCCCCGATCGTCGACAGGAATGGGGCCGACCTGGCACGCTCCTTCCAGGCCTATTTTCTCGCCGTCCAGCCCCGCCGGGTCGTCGGGGACCGGAAGGAACTTGCAGCGGGCATTGCCGATATCCTCGGAGAGCGCGATCCGCAGGATTTGGAGCGGCTGCTGACCAGGGCCGGTAACTGGCGCTACATCCAGCGGCGCGTCCAGCCCGAGGACGCGGCACGGCTGAAGGCGCTGGGCGAACCGGGCCTGATCATCGAGCGGGAGTGGGAGCGGGTCTATCCGAACCGCACGCTCGCCGCACATACGCTCGGCTATGCGAATGTCGACGGGGTCGGGCAGGCAGGTCTGGAGCGCGAGCTCGACGAGCGGCTGACCGATCCGGCGCGGCTGGAAGAACCCGTCCAGCTGTCCCTCGATACCCGGGTTCAGCATGCGCTCGTTCAGGCCATTTCCAGGCAGATGGACAAGCATAGCGCGATCGGCGGCGGGGGTGTCGTCCTCGACGTGCGGACCGGCGAAGTTCTCGCGCTCACCTCTCAGCCGGTATTCGACCCGAATGCCGCCGGAGCCGGGACTGCGGACGCCCGCTTCAACCGCGCGACCTACGGCGTCTACGAGCTGGGTTCGACGTTCAAGGCCCTGACGATGGCGATGGCGCTCGACAGCGGGACGGTCACCTCGATGGCCCAGGCCTACGACGCGACGAAGCCGCTGAAGGTGGGCCGCTTCCGCATCCGGGATTCGCACCCGGAAAACCGCTGGCTGACGGTGCCCGAAATCTTCATGCACTCGTCGAACATCGGCACGTCGCAGATCGCGCTCGAAATCGGCGCCGAGCGTCAGAAAGAGTATCTGCGAGAGCTGGGAATGCTCGAGCGTCCCCATATCGAACTCGCCGAGCGCGGACGACCGCTCTACCCCGACACCTGGGGGGAGGTGTCCACGATGACGATCAGCTACGGCCATGGCATCGCCGTGACCCCGCTTCATATTGCAGCGGCTTATGCGGCACTCGTCAACGGAGGCATCTACCGCGATCCGACGCTTTTGAAGGTGGGTGCGGACGAAATGCGCGAGGGCCGGCGCGTCTTCTCCCAAGAGACATCGGACAGGATGAGGGAATTGCTGCGTCTCGTGGTCCTTGAGGGGACCGGGTCGAAGGCGGATGCCGAGGGATATAGGGTCGGCGGCAAGACGGGGACGGCGGAGAAGCCGCGAGCCGGCGGCTATGCCCGCAAATCGCTGGTGACGAACTTTGCCGGCGTATTCCCGATCGACGATCCGCGGTACGCGGTCATCGTCATGCTCGACGAACCCCAGGGCATCAAGGAAACCTATGGGTTCGCCGGCGCCGGCTGGACCGCAGCCCCGGTTGTGAAGGAGGTCGTGTCGCGCATCGCGCCGATTCTTGAAGTCGACCCCGATCCGGCGCGAGATATCGACTTGTCGGCGCTGCTCCAGCATGTTCATGACCGCGATGCCGGCGGTTGAGGAGTAGCGAGTATGCGGCTGGGAACGCTGATTGAAAACGATGCGGGGTCGCTGGCCGAGAAAACGGTGACCGGCTTTGCGCTCGACCACCGGAAAGTGGCGGCCGGCTGCGTGTTCGGAGCCTTTCAGGGCGCGCGCGTGAACGGCGAGGATTTCATCCCCGCCGCCGTCGAGAATGGCGCCCTGGCCGTGGTCGCCCGGGCCGAGGCCGAGGTCGACGGCGCGGTGCATATCGTATCGGAGGAGCCGCGCCGCCAATTTGCGCGCCTTGCCGCGAAATTCTACGGCCCGTTTCCTTCGACCACGGTCGCGATTACCGGCACGAACGGGAAGACCTCGACAGCGGAACTGACGCGTCAGCTCTGGCAGCTTGCCGGCCATCCGTCCGCATCCATCGGCACGCTTGGCGTCACCACCCGCCAGGGACAGGTTTCCACGGGCCTGACGACGCCCGACATCGTCACCTTCCTGTCGAACATGGCGGGGCTTGAGCGAGAAGGCGTCACCCACGCCAGTTTCGAGGCGTCGAGCCATGGCCTTGCCCAGTATCGTACCGAGGGATTGCCGGTCTCTGCAGCCGCCTTCACGAATCTCAGCCGCGACCATCTCGACTATCACAAGACGATGGAGGCCTATTTCGACGCGAAGATGCGTCTGTTCAGGGAGGTGGTCGATCCCGATGGGTCGGTCGTCGTCTGGATGGACGATCCGCACAGCGCGGAGGTCGTTGCAGCGGCACGCGACCGCGGGCTGAAGCTGCTGACGGTCGGACGTGGCGGGGACACGCTGAAACTCGCTGCTCAGGAGCCGACACATCTGGGGCAGACGCTGACGATCGAAGCATTTGGCGAGAGCTTCACGGTCAAGCTACCGCTGATCGGCGCCTATCAGGCAGCCAACGCTCTGGTGTCCGCCGGACTGGTCATTGCCACCGGCGGGGACACGGCCGAAACGCTTGGCCATCTGGCCCGGGTGGTTCCCGTCCGCGGCCGGCTCGAGCGGGTCGCCTTGTCGAAAGCGGGCGCACCGATCTACGTCGACTATGCGCACACCCCCGATGCTATCGAGGCAGCCTGCGAGGCGCTTCGTCCCCATACGAACGGAGACCTTCATATCGTCTTCGGGGCGGGCGGTGACCGTGACACTGGAAAGCGCAAGCCCATGGGCGAGACCGCGACACGCTGCGCCGACAAAATCTATGTGACCGACGACAATCCTAGGTCTGAGGATCCGGCCCGAATCCGCGCGGATGTTCTGGAGGGTGCGCCCGGTGCCCTGGAGATCGGTGACCGGCGCGAGGCTATATCCGCGGCCATTTCCGCTGCCGGACCCGAGGATGTCGTCCTGATCGCAGGAAAGGGACATGAGCAGGGGCAGATCGTCGGCGACCGGACACTGCCCTTCGACGATGTCGGCACCGCCCGGGAAGTGGCGGCGTGACGGCATTATGGACCTCCGCCGAGATCGCTGCGGCGAGCGGCGGACAGGAGACTGCGGAATTTTCCTGTGATGCCGTCACCTTCGACAGCCGCGAAGTGATGGGCGGCGAGCTGTTCGTGGCGATGAAAGGCGAGCAGGCCGATGGCCATGATTATCTGGACATGGCGTTCGACCGCGGTGCTGCCGGCGCATTGGTATCGCGGCCCAGCAATCACCCGCATGTCTTGGTTGAGGATGGCCTCGAAGGGCTAGAGGCCCTGGCGAAGGAGGCGCGGCTTCGCGCGAAAAACGCCTCGGTGATCGGGGTGACGGGCAGCGTCGGCAAGACGAGCGTCAAAGAGGCTATTCGTCATGCGCTTCAAGCAGCCGAGCCCGAGCGCACGCATTGGTCTGTCAAAAGCTATAACAATCATACCGGCGTCCCCCTGTCGCTTGCACGCATGCCGCGCGAGACCCGCTACGGGGTTTTCGAGATGGGCATGAACCACGCCGGTGAGCTGTCGCGGCTCACGCGGTTCGTCCGGCCTCATATCGCCATCGTGACCGCCATCGCGCCCGCCCATATCGAGTTCTTCGGAACCGAAGAGGCGATTGCCGATGCCAAGGCGGAGATTTTCGAAGGCCTGGAGCCGGGCGGCACGGCGATCCTGCCCGCTGACAGCCCGCATTTCGAACGCCTGAGAAGGGCGGCAACGCGCTACGCCGACCGTATTCTGACCTTCGGACTTTCCGAAGGGGCCGACATTCGTCCTCTCGGCGTCGAGCCGGGGGGCGAGGGGCGCGACATTACCGTGCAGGCGGGCGAGGAAAGAGTCCTGTTCCGGCTGATGCAACCCGGCGATCATTCCGTGCGCAATGCCATGGCCGCACTCGCCGCCGTCCATGCTGCCGGTGGCGACATCGCAGCAGCGGGACTTGGCCTCGCATCGCTTCGCGGCCTGGAAGGCAGGGGCGCCCAGTATCTGTTAGCCTGGGAAAGCGGCGAAGTTCGCCTGATCGACGAAAGCTACAATGCGAACAATGCAAGTATGGAGGCGGCGTTGTCCGTGCTTCGGGGTGCCGAGATTTCGGGCCGCCGGCTCGCTGTCCTCGGAGCTATGAAAGAACTCGGCGCGCGGTCGGATGAGTTGCATTTGGCTCTGGCGCGGCCCATCGAAGCGTCGAACGTCGACAGGGTCGCCCTTGTCGGTGAAGAAATGCGTCCGCTGGCCGAAGCGCTCGAAGCTCCCTTGTTCGACGCGGCTGCAGAGGCAGAGGCGTGGTTGCGTGATACGCTGGAGCCGGGCGACGCGGTTCTTCTCAAGGGGTCCAACAGCGTCGGCCTGTCGAAGATCGTTGCAGCGTTAAGGGGAGGGGCCGCCTGACATGTTTTATCACCTAGCCGAAATTTTCGACTTCGCAGGCGTCTGGAACCTGTTTCGCTATATCACTTTCCGCTCCGGGGCGGCGGCGATCACGGCGCTGGTTATCGGCCTGATGATCGGTCCGCGCATGATCGAATGGCTGCGCATGAAGCAGGGGAAGGGCCAGCCCATCCGCGAAGACGGGCCGGCCTCGCACTTGCTCACGAAACGCGGAACGCCCACCATGGGCGGGCTGATGATCCTGGTGTCGCTGACCGTTTCGACGCTTCTTTGGGCGCGCTTCGACAGTCTGTTCGTCTGGACCTGCCTGTTCGTCACCCTCGGCTTCGCCTTCATCGGCTTTACCGACGACTTCGCGAAGGTCTCGAAGGGGAATCACAAGGGGATTCCGGGGAAGGTTCGCCTCCTTCTCGAATTTCTCATCGCCGGTGTCGCAAGCTGGTTCATCGCCAATGCGACGGACACCGATCTTTATCTTCCGTTCGTGTCGTTCGGTCTGGAGCTGGGCGTGTTCTACATCGCCTTCGCCGCCTTCATCATCACCGGGTTCGGCAACGCGGTGAACCTGACCGACGGGCTGGACGGCCTGGCGACCATGCCGGTGATCATCGCGACCGTGACCTTTGCGCTGATTGCCTATTCGGTCGGCAATGTGCGCTTTTCCGACTATCTCGGCATTCTCTTCATCGACGGCGCCGGCGAGCTCGTGGTCTTCTGTTTCGCGATCATCGGCGCCTGCCTTGCCTTCCTGTGGTACAATGCGCCTCCTGCGGCCGTTTTCATGGGAGATACGGGAAGTCTGGCGCTCGGCGGGGCCCTTGGATCGATCGCGGTCGTCACCAATCACGAGCTTGTGCTGCTGGTCGTGGGCGGCCTTTTCGTGCTGGAAACGGTATCCGTCATCATGCAGGTGGCCAGCTTCAAATTGACGGGCAAGCGCGTCTTCAAAATGGCACCGATCCATCACCATTTCGAAGAGATGGGCTGGGCGGAATCGACCGTGGTCATCCGCTTCTGGATCGTGTCCATCGTTCTGGCCCTGGCAGGGCTAGCGACGTTGAAGCTGCGATGATCACCAGCGGCGCCTTTTCCGGACGCGCCTATCACGTCCTTGGTCTTGCCCGAACCGGCAAGAGCGTCGTCGACGCGCTGCTCGCAAGCGGCGCGGCGGTGGCCGCGTGGGACGACCGAGAGGAGGCGCGCGCCGCGACGCCCGACGAAGTGGAGATCGTCGATCCGCTGGACACTGATCTGTCGCGGTTCGATGCGCTGATCGTGTCGCCCGGCGTGCCGCTGAATACCCACCCCCTTGCCGCACGCGCTGCGGAGAGCGGCGTTCCGGTGATCGGCGACATCGAGCTGTTTGCTCAGGCCCGGGCGGCGCTTCCTGCCCACCGCGTCGTCGGCATTACCGGCACCAACGGGAAATCCACGACGACGGCCCTTGTTCATCATGCGCTGGACCAGGCAGGCATTCCGGCCCGGCTGGGCGGCAATATCGGCGCGCCGATCCTCAGTCAGGCGCCTCTTCCCGATGGCGGGGTCTATGTCCTCGAATTGTCGAGCTATCAGATCGACCTGACGAAGAGCCTGGCCTGCGACGTGGCGATCCTTCTCAACATCACACCCGATCACCTCGACCGCTATGACAACCATATGGAGGACTATGCTGCCGCAAAGGCGCGGCTGTTCGCCATGCAGGATGCAGACGGTGTGGCGGTGATCACCGGACGCGATCGCTGGTCCGAGGACGTCGATGCAAACCGGGCGGAGCTCTTCACCGGCGTGGCGGCGGATCAGCCGCAATGGCCGTCGCTTGCGGGGCCCCATAATCTTCAGAACGCGGTCGCTGCCGCTACGGCTTTGCGCACTCTTGGGCTAGCGGAAGAAGAGATCCTGTCAGGCTTCCGGAGCTTTTCCGGTCTCGCACACAGAATGGAGCGTCTCGGCGAGGTGGCCGGCGTCGAATATGTAAACGATTCCAAGGCCACAAATGCCGAGAGCGCCGCGCCGGCTCTTGCTGCTTTCCGCAATATCCACTGGATTATAGGCGGGCGGGCAAAGAGCGGCGATCTCAGCCAATGCGCCCCCTATTTCGGCCGGGTGAAGAGCGCGCTCCTGATCGGAGAGGCAGCCGACCTTTTCCGCGGCAGCCTGCAGAACGAACTTCCTCTTACGGAGCTTTGCGGGACGCTCGAGGCAGCCGTGTGCCGCGCCGCCGAACTTGCCGTTCCGGGTGATACGGTGCTGCTGTCCCCCGCCTGCGCGTCGTTCGATCAGTTTCGCGACTTCGAGGAGCGCGGGGAACGGTTCAGGACACTGGTCGGGGAGCTTTCGGGATGAGAATGCCGGGACGAGCCGACCGCACGGTTTTTGGCCGCTGGTTCTGGACCGTGGACCGGCCGCTTTTCATCCTTTTCCTCATCCTGATCTCGCTGGGACTGATCGCCGTTGCTGCGGCGTCGCCGGCGGCATCCCAGCGGCTGTCCGGCGCCAATTTCAAATTGCCCGAACTGTTTTTCCTGAAACGCCAGTTCATGTGGGTCGCGATCGGGCTTCCCGTCCTGATCGGCGTTTCCCTGCTGCCCAAGGACCTTGTCCGGCGCCTCGCGGTGCTGGGAACCGGGCTTGGACTGCTGCTTCTGGCATCGCTTCCCGTCATCGGGGCCGAAATCAACGGCGCGATCCGCTGGATCCAGTTTGGCGGATTCCAGCTGCAGCCCTCCGAATTTCTGAAACCGGCCTTCGTCGTGACGACCGCCTGGATCCTGTCGCTGCGCTTCGACGACGAGCAATTGCCCGTTTTTTCGCTGGCCGGTTCGCTTCTCGCCGTGACGGCGGGTCTGTTGGTGATCCAGCCCGACTATGGGCAGACCCTACTGATCGGAGCCGTCTGGGCCGGGCAGGCTCTGCTCGCGGGGCTCAGCCTGGCTTGGGTCGCGGCGCTCGGCGTTGCGGCCATCGCTGTTCTCGGGGCAGGCTACGTTTTCAGTCCGCACATTTCGGGGCGCATCGATCGCTTCCTGACCGGGGAAGGGGACACCTACCAGGCGGACCGCGCTCTCGACGCCCTGCGGTCCGGCGGGCTGTTCGGGACGGGGCCGGGGGGCGGGGAAGCGAAATATTCCCTGCCCGAGCCGCATACCGACTATATTTTCGCGGTGATCGGAGAGGAGTTCGGAATTCTCGCCTGTATCGCAGTGGCGGGGATCTTTCTCGCCATGGTCATCCGTGTGCTGTCCCAGCTGATCGAAGAGGAAGACCCGTTCGTCACGCTCGCGGCAAGCGGGCTTGCGGCCCAGATCGCGCTTCAGGCCTTCGTGAATATGGGCGTCGCGACCAGCCTTCTGCCCTCCAAGGGCATGACCCTCCCCTTCATCAGTCATGGCGGGTCGAGCTTTATCGCCCTCTGCCTGACCGCGGGGATGCTGCTCGCGCTGACGCGTCGCAACCGGTTCCTCAAGGCGTCCCCCTTCGGCGCGAAACTGCAGGCGGCCGAATGACGATCGCACCCGCAAATTTCCTCATCGCAGCCGGGGGAACGGGAGGGCATATGGTGCCGGCCCACGCCGTCGCGCGCGAGTTGGAACGGCGCGGCCATAGGGCGGTTCTCATCACCGATGAACGCGGTGCGAAAATTCCGGGGCTGTTCGAGGGAAATGAGGTCCATGTCATCGACGCGGCGACTCCGGGGAAGAACCCGCTGCGCTGGCCGAGGGCGGCGATGAAGATTCTCGCTGGCCGCCGCCAAGCACGGGAGGTCATCGGCGCCTTGCAGCCTGCCGCCGCGATCGGGTTCGGCGGCTATCCTGTCCTTCCCGCGATGATGGCGGCGACGAAGGGCGGGGTCCCTTCGCTTATCTGCGAACAGAATGCGGTTCTGGGGCGGGTCAACAGGCTGCTTGCACGCCGCGTCGACGCCATCGCCCTCAGCTTCCCCCAGACCGAACGCCTTTCGCATCCCGAAAAGGCTCATCTTACCGGCAATCCGGTCCGTTCCGATATCGCGGCCCTGGCCAATGCCCCATATCCGGAAGTCGACGGATTCTCGCCCTTGCGGATTCTTGTCCTCGGCGGGTCCCTCGGCGCGCGAATTCTCAGCCAGGTGGTGCCGCAGGCGCTCTCGCTGCTTCCCGATGCCTTGCGGCGGCGGCTTCAGGTCCTCCAGCAAGCGCGGGAGGAGGATTTCGAAACGGTCTCCGCGGCCTACCGGGAGGCAGGCATCCCGGCTGAAATCACGACATATCTCGAAGATGTACCGGCGGCGCTTGCCGACGCACATCTCTTCATCGGCAGGTCGGGGGCGTCGACGGTCACCGAGCTTGCGGCCGCGGGGCGCCCAGCCATCCTTGTCCCGTTGCCGATCGCGACCGACGACCATCAGGCCGCCAATACCCGCGAGATGGTTGCTGCCGGCGGTGCACGTATGATGCGCCAGGAGGAATTTACGCCCGAGGGGCTTTGCGCCCAGGTCGCATTGATGCTGGAGAAGCCGGAGACGCTGCGCAACGCCGCACGGCGTGCGAAGTCGACGGGCCGCCCCGACGCCACCCTGGCGGTGGCGGACCTGGCGGAACGCCTGGCCGGCTGTCCGGGCGGTACTGATGTAACAAGGGAAACGGAATGACCAAGCAGGCGGCGCACGCCACCTTTTCGAAGGCGCTCGGCACGATCCACTTCGTGGGGATAGGCGGCATCGGCATGTCCGGCATTGCCGAGGTGATGCACAATCTCGGCTTCAAGGTTCAGGGAAGCGACATTGCCGAGGGCTATGTCGTCGAGGGACTGCGCGAAAAGGGGATCGACGTCTACATCGGTCACGACGCTGCCAATGTCGAACATGCAAGCGTCGTCGTCGTGTCGACCGCCATCAAGCGCGGCAATCCGGAAGTCGAGGCGGCACTCGATCGCCGCATTCCGGTCGTACGGCGTGCCGAAATGCTTGCCGAACTGATGCGCCTCAAGTCGAACGTCGCGGTGGCGGGTACGCACGGCAAGACGACCACGACCTCGATGGTCGCCGCACTGCTCGATTCCGGCGGGCTGGACCCGACCGTCATCAATGGCGGCATCATCAACGTATACGGCACCAATGCCCGTCTCGGCACGTCGGATTGGATGGTGGTCGAGGCAGATGAAAGCGACGGCTCCTTCCTCCGCCTTCCTCCGACGCTCGCAATCGTCACCAACATCGATCCCGAGCATCTCGACCATTACGGCAGTTTCGATGCCATTAAACGGGCCTTCGTCGACTTTGTGGAATATGTGCCCTTCTACGGCGCGGCATTCCTTTGCATCGACGACGAGGACGTGCAGGCGGTGCTCCCTCAGGTGCGCGACCGGCGCGTCGTGCCATATGGCTTTTCCGCACAGGCCGACATCCGCGGCGAGAATGTGCGCCCGACGCCCGATGGGAACCGGTTCGACGTGCGGCTGCGGGACCGCGACGGGGAGGTTCGCAAGATTACCGATATCTTCCTGCCCATGCCCGGACGCCACAATGTCCAGAATGCGCTTGGCGCGATCGGCGTCGCCATCGAGCTTGGCATCGACGATCAGTCCATTCGGGAGGGCTTCGCAAGGTTCCGCGGGGTGAAACGCCGCTTCACCCGTGTGGGCGAAGTCGACGGTGCCATAGTCATCGATGACTACGGCCATCATCCGATTGAGATCAAAGCCGTTCTGCAGGCCGCGCGCGAAAGCGTGAAAGGCCGCGTCATCGCGGTGTGCCAGCCGCACCGGTATACGCGTCTGCGCGATCACATGCCCGAGTTCGCGACCGCCTTCAACGACGCCGACCGGGTCTATCTGACGCCCGTCTACGCGGCCGGCGAAGACCCCATCGACGGCATCTCCTCGGACGCATTGGCCGACAAGTTGCGCAAGGCGGGCCATCGTCATGTCGGGCTGGTCGACGATGCGGAGGACCTGGCCCGGACCTTGTCCGACGTCGTCGAACCGGACGACAGGATCATCTGCCTCGGCGCCGGAGATATCACCAAATGGGCGGCGGGCCTGGCCGACACGATCCGGCTTGTCAGGAGGGGCGATATTTGATGCCGCCACTTCCCGACGCGCGCGGAAAGCTGACCGAACAGGGGCGTCTCGACAATTTCACCTGGTTCCGCACCGGCGGACCGGCGGACTGGTTGTTCGAGCCGGCGGACGTTGAGGATCTCAGCGCCTTTCTGAAGGCCCTGCCGTCCGACTTGCCGGTGACGCCGATAGGCGTCGGGTCGAATATGATCATCCGCTCGGGCGGCGTGGCCGGGGTTGTGGTGCGTCTGTCCAAGGCCTTCGCGAAAGTGGAGGTCGAGGGGGAGTGCCGCATAAGGTCCGGCGGCCGTGCTATGGGGATTCAGACCGCAACGGCCGCGCGCGATGCCGGCATTGCCGGGCTGGAATTTCTTAGCGGAATTCCCGGCACAGCAGGCGGCGCCGTTCGTATGAATGCCGGTGCCTACGAACATGAAACGGCCGACATCCTCGTCGAAGCGACGATCGTTCGCCGCGACGGTACGGTCGCGGCTCTGAGCGCAGAAGAACTCGGCTTTCGCTACCGGCATTCCAATCTAGGCGAAGGCGATATCGTCGTGGAAGCGCTGTTCGAGGGGCGGCCCGGTGATCCCGTGGCCATCGGCGCGCGGATGGAGGAGATATCGGAAAAGCGCGAGGCCACGCAGCCGACCCGGACGCAGACGGGCGGCTCCACCTTTAAAAATCCAGAGGGCGGCAAGGCGTGGCAGCTTGTCGATGCCGCCGGCTGCCGCGGGTTCGAGATGAACGGAGCGCAGGTCAGCGAAAAACATACGAACTTCCTCATCAACACCGGCGCGGCGAGCGGCGACGATATCGAGACCCTGGGAGAGGAAGTGCGTCGGCGCGTGAAGGCGAATTCGGGTGTAGAGTTGGAATGGGAAATCGAGCGCATCGGACGGAGGGCGGCGGAATGAAAGTCGCCGTCCTGATGGGAGGCTGGTCCGCTGAACGCGAGGTGTCGCTGAGCTCGGGCCGCGGCATTGCCGAAGCGTGCCGCAAGCTGGGCCACGATACGGCCGAGATCGATATGGACCGGAATGTTGCGGCTGCGCTTGCCGAGGTTCGGCCCGACGTGGTGTTCAACGCGCTGCACGGCGTTCCAGGCGAAGACGGTTCGGTGCAGGGCCTGCTCGACCTGATGCAGATCCCCTATACCCATTCGGGCCTGGCGGCATCGGTTGTGGCGATCGACAAGGACCTGACGAAAAAGATCCTCGTCCCGGCGGGAATTCGGATGCCTGAGGGGCGCATCGTCGAGAGCGAAAGCCTGTTCGACGGCGATCCGCTGCCGCGGCCCTATGTGCTGAAGCCCGTCAATGAGGGATCCTCGGTCGGAATCGCGATCGTCACGGAGGATTCCAACTACGGGTCCCCGATCGGGCGTGATGTCCCCGGTCCCTGGCAGCAATTCGACAGGCTGCTGGCGGAGCCCTTTGTCGGGACACGCGAGCTAACCGTGTCGGTTCTGGCGGGCCGTCCGCTTGCCGTCACCGAGCTCACGCCGAAGCGCGGCTTTTACGACTATGAGGCAAAATATACCGATGGCATAACGGATCACCAATGCCCCGCGGCACTTCCGGACGAAGTCACCGAGGCCGCTCTCCAGTTGGCGCTGCAGGCGCACCGACAGCTCGGATGCCGGGGGGTCAGCAGATCCGACTTTCGCTACGATGACGGCGCCGGGCCGGACGGGCTTTGGCTTCTGGAAGTCAACACTCAGCCGGGAATGACACCGCTCAGCCTCGTCCCGGAACAGGCCCGCTATGTCGGCATCTCCTACGAGCAGCTGGTGCAGCAGATTATCGACAAGGCTTTGGAAGAGCGGAATAGCTGAGCGTGGCAGAGCGGGCCGTCTTGAAGCGGGGAAGCAGTAAGCCGGCAAAGCGCCGGACACCTGCGCGCCGAAAGGCGGCGAAGCCGCGCCGGGGCGCGAACCCGTTCGTCCTGCCGGGTGTTCTTATCCTTTTGGCGGTCGGCGCGCTCGGCGCGGCCTGGCTCTACCAGCTTCCCACCAAGCTCTGGTACGCGGCGGCAAACATCGTCGGAAGCGCCGGGTTCGAAGTTCGCGACGTCGATGTCCGGGGCGCCGAGCATCTGCAGAAGCTGCCGGTCTACACCGCCGCGCTGGACGGGGCCTCCAATTCCATGCTGCTCGTCGATCTCGACACGGTGAGGTCACGTCTGGAGGCGCTCCCCTGGATCAGGAGCGCGAGCGTGGGGCGTGTCCTGCCCGACCGGCTGGTCATCGACATCGAGGAACGCGAGCCCGCTGCCATCTGGCAGAACGAGGAACGGCACCGCCTGATCGACCGGGAGGGTCACGTGCTGCAGACGAGCGGGCTGGAAGCGTATTCCGGCTTGCCGCTGATCGTCGACGACGGAGCCGACCGCGAAGCCGGCCGGCTGCTCGACCTGCTCGAGGACTACCCTGCCGTTCGCGAGATGCTGCTTGCCGCCACATGGCGGAGCGGACGGCGCTGGGACTTCGATCTCAAGACCGGCGAGCGGCTCATGCTTCCCGAAGGAGACGCCGATATTCGCTGGGCGCTCACCACGTTCACCCGGTTGGAGCGGACGCCGGGTCTTACCGGGCGTGGATTCGCCACCATCGACTTCCGCGTTCCCGAACAGATGGTAGTGCGTGTCTCGAAGGAGCCGGGTGCCGGGTTCGAAACGCTGGAAGCCACGGAAATCTGACCATGTTCCAGCGCAAGGGAAAGACGAAGCACAAGGGCGAGCAGACGCTCGCCGCGCTCGATGTGGGCACGTCGAAAGTCGCCGCCGTCATCGCCATCCTCGACGAGGACCGCGAGGAGCCGCGCGTGATCGGCAGTCATCAGATGAGCTGTTCCGGCCTGAAAAACGGCATCGTCGTCGATCTGGCGGCGACGGAGGCCGCGATCCGCATGGTAATGGACCGGGCGGAGCGCGCTGCCGGCTCGGTCGTGCAGGATGTGGTGGTCGGCATCTCTGCGGGCGGGCTGGAAAGCGACGTCGTTCCTGTTGAGATCGAGATCGGCGGCCAGCGGATCGAGCCGGCCGACATCGACATGGTCCATCATCAGGCCCGCGCCGGCATCGATCCCGGCGAGCGCACGATTTTGCACGCCGAGCCCGCCCTTTACACGATCGACGGGCAGGGCGCGGTCATGAATCCGCTCGGCCTCCACGCCCGCACGCTTGGCGCGGCGATCCATGTCGTGTCGGCGGACACTGCGCCCTTGCGCAATCTCGACCGAGCCGTGCGCTCGGCCGACCTCGATGTCACGGCGATCGTGTCGGCGCCGGTCGCAAGTGCCAAGGCCGCCTTGTCCCGCGAGGAGCGCGAGGTCGGTATCGCCCTTGTCGAGATTGGCGCCGGCGTCACCAACATCGCCGTGTTCGCGCAGAACCTTCTCGCGGGCTTTTCGTCCATCCCCATGGGCGGCGCGGACATTACGGAGGATGTCGCGAACGCCCTTGGAACGCCGCGGCTTGCCGCCGAGCGCCTGAAGGCCCTCAAAGGGTCGGCAAGCTCACTCCCGCGGGACAATCACGAGCTTATCGATGTGCCGTGCATTTCGGGCGGGGAAGAGCAGCGCCGCCGCCCGCGGGCCGAACTCGTGCATGCCATTCGCAGCCGGCTCGATATCCTGTTCGACCTGATTGCCGACCGCTTCGAGGAAATCGGTTTCGTCGGTCCGCGCGCAAACCAGGTCGTGCTGACCGGGGGCGGTGCTGCGCTCTCCGGAATTGCCGACTATGCGGAATCGATGCTGGGACGCCAGGTCAGGATCGGCATGCCGCGGGGTCTTGCCGATTTGCCGGACGCGCAGCGCGGCAGTGCCTTCACGGCTCTTGCCGGTCTCCTCCTGGTGGCAGCCGAGGGACCGGAGAGCGACTGGAGTGCGGCGCAGTCACTGGCCATGCCCGGTACGGGAGGCTCCGCGCTGTCGCGCATGATCCAACTTTTGAAATCGAGCTTCTGACGATGCGCGCTCGTTCCATTTTCAAGAAATCCACAGAAATCTTTTCCGAAAGGGATTCACGGCGACTCGTGGACCCTGTACGCTTGTCCGAATACCGCTGGGAGTTTTGACATGGTTGCCTTCGAACGTCCTGAACTGACGGAGCTGAAACCCCGCATTACGGTAGTCGGCGTAGGCGGCGCGGGCGGCAATGCCGTTGCGAATATGATCGAGAGCAGCCTCGACGGTGTCGAGTTCGTTGTGGCGAATACCGACGCGCAGGCGCTTGCCACCTCGGCTGCGGGCACGCGCATCCAGCTAGGGCATAAGATCACACAGGGTCTCGGAGCAGGCGCGCGGCCGGAAATCGGCCGTGCTGCGGCCGAGGAAAACCACGGCGAGATCGAGGGCGCGCTTGAGGGATCGCACATGTGCTTCATCACCGCCGGCATGGGCGGCGGTACGGGTACCGGCGCGGCGCCCGTTATCGCACAGATCGCGCGCGAGCGGGGCATCCTCACGGTCGGCGTGGTCACGAAGCCGTTCAGTTTCGAGGGGGCGAAGCGCGCGAGGGCCGCGGAAAGCGGGATTGCCGAGCTTCAGAAGCATGTCGATACGCTGATCGTTATTCCGAACCAGAACCTGTTCCTGATCGCCGATCCGAAGACGACGTTCAAACAGGCGTTCGAACTCGCCGACCAGGTTCTGCATCAGGGCGTGCGGGGAATTACCGACCTGATGATGATGCCGGGCCTCATCAATCTCGACTTTGCCGATGTGCGCACGGTCATGTCCGAAATGGGCAAGGCGATGATGGGAACGGGCGAAGCGGAAGGCGACAACCGCGCGATCGAGGCGGCAAACAAGGCGGTTTCCAATCCGCTTCTGGACGAAGTCTCGCTGCGCGGAGCGAAGGCGCTTCTGATCAACATCACCGGCGGCGACGATATGGGCCTGATGGAGGTCGACGAGGCGGCGAACCACATTCGCGACATGGTGGACGCGGACGCGAACATCATCTTCGGCAGCGCCTTCAACCCCGACCTCGACGGCAAGCTGCGCGTGTCGGTGGTGGCCACCGGGATCGAAGCGAAGGGCGAGTCCGCTACTGGCGCTGAAGAGGAGCGCCCCAAGGCAACCTTCGGCACGGTCTCCAGCGGCTTCGGCGGCTTTGCCCCTGCGCCGCAGTCGCGCACCGAACCGAAGCCTGCCCCGGCTCCCGCTCCAGCACCCGAAGAGCAGGATCACGTCGCGCAGCATGACGTCGAAGAGCCGGCTCCTACCCTGGGCGCAGCATCCGAGGAAATTTCAGGTCCGGCTGAAGATGCCGATGTGGAGGAAGTTCGCACCTCGCTTCCGCTCGGCGACGCCGAGGAGCCCGAGCAGGCGGAATATTTCGAGCAGCCAGGCGAGCCGGAAGGCGCGGCCGGAGACGATAATGTGACGCCTCTCCACGCGCCCAGCGGAGCCGACGAGCTTCCGCCGGCCGAGATGGCCGAAGCGGAGGCGGACGAGGCCGACAGTGTGCCAGTACAGCCGGAACCTGCCTCCACCAGGGAAGGTGAGCCTCCCCAGGCGTCATCCGAGACCCAGCCGCGCGGTCCCAGCCTGTTCGAACGCATGACGGCGATCGGCCGCGGAACGCCCAAGGCGAAGAAAGCGCGCGAGGATCTGTTCGGCGAGGAAGACCGGGAAAATGGCGAAGAGGGCGATCCCATGGATATTCCCGCCTTCTTCAAACGCCAGGTAAACGATTGAATCCTGTGTCGGGGTGAGCCGCCCGACCGGGGGGCGCCGACTGCCGTGAGCCTAGCGCCCTCGCTAGTTGAAGCGTTCGCGCGCGACCTGCCTAAGGGACCCCAATCGTTTCACGAAGGGAGCTTTCTATGGCCGGACCGCTGGCAGGCCTGAAGATCATCGAAATGGCCGGAATCGGCCCCGGACCGTTTTGCGGCATGATGCTCGCAGATCACGGCGCGGAGGTCATTCGCATCGACCGTCCCGGTGCGCGCCCCGAACCCGTCCTCGGTCGCAGCCGCAAATCGGTTGTCTGCAACGTGAAGACGCCGGAAGGTATCGAGGTCGTGAAAAAGCTCGTCGCCGAGGCCGACGGATTTTTCGAGGGACTGCGTCCCGGTGTGATGGAGCGCCTCGGCCTAGGACCGGACGACCTGCTCGCGATCAATCCGAAGCTGGTCTACGGTCGCATGACCGGCTGGGGCCAGTTCGGTTCCTATTCGCAGGCGGCGGGCCACGACATCAATTATATCGCGCTGTCCGGCGCCCTTCATGCCTATGGTCGGCGCGGGGAGAAGCCGACGCCGCCGATCAACATGGTCGGAGATTTCGGCGGCGGCGGCATGATGCTGGCCTTTGGCATGGTATCGGCGCTTCTGCACGCCGCGAAAACGGGCGAGGGCCAGGTGATCGACTGTGCGATGACCGACGGTTCGGCCGTTCTGATGGGCATGATCTGGGGCATGTACGGCGCCGGGATCTGGAAGGACGAGCGCGGGGTCAATCTGCTCGATACAGGCGCCCACTTCTACGACACCTACGAGACGAAGGACGGCAAGCATGTCTCCATCGGCTCGATCGAGCCGCAATTCTACGCCGAGCTTCGCCGTTTGGCAGGCTTGGAAGACGACGCCTGGGACGCGCAGATGGATCCGGCGGGCTGGCCCGATCTGAAGGAGCGGATCGCGGAGGTATTCAAGACGAAGACTCGCGACGAATGGGATGACCTGATGGCGGCGACCGATGTCTGCTTCGCGCCCGTTTTGTCGATGTCGGAAGCGCCCTCTCATCCGCATAACAAGGAGCGGGAAACCTTCGTGGAGGTAGGCGGGATGATGAATCCTGCCCCCGCGCCGCGCTATTCGAAAACGTCCGCGGACCGGCCGACGGCCCCGCCGAAGACCGGCTCCGCGACCGACGACGTCCTGTCCGGCCTCGGCTATTCGGAGAGCGACATCGCGGCTCTGCGGGAGAAGAAGGCGGTCGCCTAACGCAGCTCGAGGAAGGCTGCCGCATCACCTAGCTGGCGTCGGCGGCGGGACAGGTCCTGCTGCGCTTCGTCGTCGATGCCCCAGGTGTCCTGTGCGTAGAGATCGTCCAGTTGCCCGGCCTCCCAGGCCATGTCGACGTCGATCTCGCGCTCGATGAGGGCCAGGGTGATGATCAGCGACCCTGTGATCGTCGTGATCGGCTGGGCGGCGGCGAGCGCGAAATCGTCCTGAGCATCGAGCGCAGCGCGCAGCGCGCCCAGCGTGGGCTCCGGCTGCGTGACGTGCATGATGCCGTCGGTCAGTTCGAAGGCGACGTCGAAGCGTTTGCGCGCCCAGTCCAGCAGCGGGTCCCAGACCTTGCACTGGCGCGCGACGAGCTTGTCCGGCGTAGAGGCCCGGTAGCAGAGCAGGTCGTTCTCGCCGAAAGCTGCAATGCCCGCCGCAAAGCCGGCGCGGTCGGCCGCGACATGGTCGATGGCCGCATTGGCGATCCCCGTGAAGGGCATTCCCGCCGGATCGATCATCTCGTCCTGCCGGTCCCATTCCTCGGCTATCGCACGCGCCATGGTCTCGGTTGGCAGCACCAGCGCTGCGCGCTGCGGTGTCCGGACCGGGCGGCCATCCAGCTCGATATGCCAGCCGCCGTCCTTCAGAACCGCTTTCGCCTCTTGGTAGAAGCGCTTCATCGGCCTTCGCGCCATTTGCGGCGTAGCAGCGCCGGGACCAGGAACATGAAGGCGAAACCGGCAACCGCGACCAGCTTTCCGGTCAGGTCGTCGTCGATACCGAAAGAGCCGCGCTGCCACATGGCAACACCGACGAGAACGAGTGCCATTCCGACGAGCCGCAGAAGGGCGAGAAATAAAAGCTGCCGCTTCGCGCGGGCCTCCTGAAAATCAGTCATGGCGGGTCAGATAGGCAGTCAGTTCCGGATAGTCATCCAGGACCGTCTCCGCTCCGGCATCCGTTAGCTCTTCCGGCCCATGATAGCCCCACGCGACACCGAGCGCGCGCACACGGGCATTGCGCGCCATCTCCATGTCGAACACCGTATCGCCGATCATGACGCTATCCTCGGGCATCGCGCCGGCGTCACGCATCGCCTGGTCGAGCATCGACGGGTGCGGCTTCGAGGCGTGGCGGTCGGCGGTTTGCAGGGTGACGAAGCGGTCACGAATGCCGTGAAACTCAAGCGCATGGTCGAGGCCGCGATCGGACTTTCCGGTGGCGATGCCGAGCAGCCAGCCCTTGGCCTCCAGCGCATCGAGCGCGTCGAGTGTGCCCTCGTAAAGCGGCTCGTGCGCAAGCGTCTCGTCGGCGCGCATCCGCTTGAAGCAGGTCTTGTAGTCCTCGGCCAGCTTGCCGTGGAAGTCGGTCTCTGCCTCGGGAAGAAGCATCGCCATTGCCTCGGGCAGCGACAGGCCCACGACGCGGCGTGTGCTGTGCGCGGGCGGGGGAGGGAGGCTGTTCATGTCGAAGCAGGCATCCATGGCGGCGATGATGTTCGCCTGCGAATCCATCAGGGTGCCGTCGCAGTCGAATATGGCGAGGCGAACGGTCACTGGCGCGGTCCGCCCTTACGGCGGCGTCGCGCCCGCCCGGCGTCGCGCTTCTGCCGGCGAATGTCGCGCGCCTTGTTCTTGCGGAGACGCGCCTTCGCGCCGGGATCGTCCACCTCTTCCTCGAGGGGGAGGTCGCCTGCATCCGCGTTGAAGCCCAGGCTGGCAAGAGACGAGGCGAAATGTTCGGGAGGATCGGCGATCACGTTCAGGATGCGCCCGGTCGGCAGTTCGATCTTCAGCCGCCGTGCATGCAGGTGGAGCTTGCGCGAAATGCCCCCCGTCAGAAAGCTTTCCTTGCCGCCATATTTGCCGTCGCCGACGATCGGGTGCCCGATGGCGGCGGTATGGACGCGAAGCTGGTGCGTCCGCCCGGTGAGCGGCTGCAATTCCAGCCATGCGGCGCTGTTCGCGGCCCGGTCGATCAGGCGGTAGCGGCTGATTGCGTGCTGGCCGCTTTCCATGTCGACATGCATCTTTTCGCCGCCGGTTCCCGGCTGTTTGGCAAGCGGCAGGTCGATCCGGCCGTCATGGATTTCCGGTACGCCCATTGTGATGGCCCAGTAGATCTTGCGAGCCGTGCGTCCCTTGAACGCCTTTGAGAAGTGCGCTGCGGCCTTCGCCGTACGGGCGAGCAGCAAAACGCCGGAGGTGTCCTTGTCGAGCCGGTGCACCAGCTTCGGCCGGTCATCCCGTTCGAACGACAGGGCATCCAGCAGCCCATCCACATGCGCGTGCTGCTTCGTGCCGCCTTGCGTGGCGAGCCCCGGCGGCTTGTTGATGACGATGGCGTTGGCGTCCTTGTGAATGACCAGGCTGCGCGCGAACTCGATCTGGTCGTCCGTAAGGGCCGGCCGCTCGCGCTTCACGGCCAGCGGACTCTTGTGCGCCGGTTCGAGCGGCGGAACGCGCAGCACCTGTCCGGCCTGGATGCGGTCGCCCGGCTTCGCGCGGGCACCGTCGACGCGTAGCTGTCCCGTGCGCGCCCATTTCGAGACCGTGGTGAAACTAGCCTCGGGCATGTGCCGCTTGAACCAGCGATCCAGCCGGATATCGTCGTCGTCGGCGGACACGGTGAACTGGCGGACGTCGCTCATATCTTTCCTTTTCATCGCGCCGCGCCCCTGCCGAGCATCATGACCAAAGAGGCACCGGCGAAGGTCGCAAGCACGCACAGGACGACCGAGCCCGCCCCGTAGCCCGCCGCCGCTCCATATCGCCTGTCGATCAGCAATTCGGTCATTTCGAAGGAGAAGGCGGAGAAGGTCGTGAAGCCGCCCAGAAACCCAGTCACCAGAAGCAGCCGCGTCTGGCTGTTGGAGGCATGTTCGAGCGTCCACATGATGACGGCTCCGATCAGGAAACTGCCGATAAGGTTGACCGTGAACGTACCCCAGGGAAGGCGGCCGTCCCACACGAGCTTGTTGGTCCAGTGCGCGGCCAGAAAGCGGGTAATCGCCCCTAGCCCGCCGCCGAGAAAGATCAGGCCCAGATGAGAAACAGGTATGGGAAGCATTGCAGGGGCTGTTTAGGCGCAAGCGGCGGCTACGTCATCACCGGACACCGAAGGTCCATCCCTCCGTTCGGGCGATGGATGGCGTCAGGGCCTGCGGCGTCCAGTTGTCCGGCTTTGCTGCGGCGTTCCTCAGCCAGGCGGCAGTGACCAGCGCATCGGCGCTATGGTCGTCGACGGGCCCTTCTCTGCCGAGTGGTGGGCTTCCCAGAGCCTGGAGTGCCGCGTCGATGTCTTCATGCCGTCGCATCTTTGCTCGTCCGGGACGCCGACCGGCGGCCATTGCAGCGATGGTCGTGTAGATTTCCACGATCGCGGACCCGGCCCGGGGCGCGGGATCGACCGGCCAGACGGGCAAGGTCCCGCGGAGGTGGTGCAGAACGCGCATGCCGGTCAGGCTGGATTTTCCGACCTGTGCGGCACCGACCAGGTTGAAGTTCGAATAGGGTTTGCAGCCCATTGCCTGCTGCCGAAGCTCGGTCACGCGGAACCGTCCGCGGCCATGTTCGGCGCCGTCGCAGCGGAAGCGCGTGCCCTCCCTGCCGCCATGGCGGCGGAAGAACTCCGCGAAGTCGGAATGGTCGACGAAGGTGCCTGCGCCCAGATGCGGATCGCCGCTGCAAATCCCGTCGACGAGGGCCCACAGAGCTTTGGCAGAGCCCGGAGATTGCGCCGCCCCGGGAAAGAAGGCGCCGCAATCCGCGTAGGGAAGGGAGATGCCGAGATCCATACCCACGAGCGTTCGCTGGGAAGCGGAGGCGAGGTCGCGCAGCCAGCGCAGCACGTCGGTTCGCGACCACGAACGGCCGGGCTCCAGCAGCGCCGGCGGGCCGCCGTTCGCATCGCACCAGGCGATGGCGATACCCTTGTGGCGCTCACCCTTCGCGCCCGACCAGTCAATCGCGGCATAGCGGTCGAACGGCGGCATCTTCGGCGGCTCAGGACCCGAGTTCGGCAATCACATCCCTGGTGAATTCGGTTATGTCGAACCCCTTGTCCTCGCCAATCGGGTCATAGCCCCGCCGGATCACGAGCAGATCATGTTCGGGAACGATGACGAGATACTGGCCGCGATTTCCCATGGCTGCAAAGGTCCCCTCGGGCAATCCGGTGTCCTCGCCCGCCACCCAGAAGGTGGCGCCATATTTCCACTCGCGGTCAGGTTGCGGTCCCGAGGGCGTCGAAACGAATTTGACGAAACCGCGCGGCAGCAGCCGTTCGCCGTTCCATACACCGTCGTTCAGATAGAGAAGGCCTAGGCGTGCGAGGTCGCGGGCCGTGGTCCAGACCTGGCTCGACATGACGAAGTCGCCGCGCCAGTCGGTCTCCAGAAACGTGTCGGTCATCCCCAGCTTCCACGTCAGTTCCTGAAAAGGCAGCGACAGATAACGGCGGTCGTTTCCGATAGCATGGCGCAGACCGTAAAGCGCCAGCAGCGTGTCGTTGTTCGCATAGCGGAACACCGATCCCGGGCGGTGAAGCAGCGGCTGTCCGGGGGCGCTGTCCGCGACCGCTGTTCCGCCGACATAGATGGCATCGGTTCGGTTGCCGGCAAAGGGACTGGTCAGGCCGGAGGACATGCGCATCAGCTGTTCTGTCGTGATGCGCTGTCGCGGATCGCCCCGCTCCTGCCATTCCGGAACCGGTGCCGGCGCGCGCAGGTCGATCAGGTCCTGGCGGGCGGCAACGCCAAGGACCGTCCCGGCAATCGATTTCGCCACCGACCATGTCCGCTGAGGCGTCGCTGCGTTGATCCCGCGGGCATAGCGTTCGGCGACGATACGACCCCGCCGCACGACCAGGATGCCGGACGTCCGCGAACCGGCGCCGTAGCTTCTGCTGTCGAACGCTGCCTGCACCAGCGGTGTCAGGCTGTCGTCGAGCTGGCGCCGAAGCGGCGTCCGGCCGACCGGGGCGTTCGCCGTCACGCCCGGCGGTAGATAGGGCAGGGCGGATGTTCCGAGGCTGCCGCCGATGGGCAGCTGGGCGCAGCCGAGATGTTCGCGCCAGGCTGCTACGCGGGGCGGCGCGCCCTCCTGATAGTCAACCGAAACATATTTGCCGCTGCGGGAAACCTGCGCGCGCAGGTTGCGCAGGTCTTCTCGATATTCGGAATAGACCCGGTCGAGTTCGTTGGACTGGATGTCGGCGGGACTGCGCCCCGCATTGAAGGTCGCCGAACAGGTGAAGGCGGCCTCGTAGCCGGCCGCCATTGCCCGCACATAATCATCGTCCGCTTGCTGTGCGGAGGCAGCGAGCGGGACGAACAGCGCAGCAAGCGCAGCGGCGATCAGGCGACCCATCGCCGCGTCTTTAGCAGGTCGCGCGCCGGCGTTCAGCCCTGTTCGCGCCGGTTGATGAACGCGAGCCGTTCGAACAGCATCACGTCCTGTTCGTTCTTCAGGAGCGCACCGTGCAGCGGCGGGATCAGCTTCTTCGGGTCGCGCGTTTTCAGCACGTCGAGGGGCAGGTCCTCGTGCATCAGGAGCTTGAGCCAATCGAGCAGTTCGGACGTCGAAGGTTTTTTCTTCAGCCCCGGAACTTCCCGCATGTCGAAGAAGATCGCCAGCGCCTCCTTCACCAGCTCCTTCTGAATGTCCGGGAAGTGTACGTCGACGATGTCCTTCATCGTCTCCTTGTCGGGGAACTTGATGTAGTGGAAGAAGCAGCGGCGCAGGAAGGCGTCCGGCAGTTCCTTCTCGTTGTTCGAGGTGATGATGATGATCGGCCGTTCTTTCGCCGTCACCGTCTCCCCGGTTTCGTAGACGTAGAACTCCATCCGGTCGAGTTCCTGAAGCAGGTCGTTCGGAAACTCGATGTCGGCCTTGTCGATCTCGTCGACCAGCAGGATCGGCGTCTTTTCGCTGGTGAAGGCTTCCCACAGCTTGCCGCGCTTGATGTAGTTGGAAATGTCGTTCACGCGCTCGTCGCCGAGCTGCGAATCCCGCAGGCGCGACACGGCGTCATATTCGTACAGGCCCTGCTGCGCCTTCGTGGTCGACTTGATGTGCCACTCGATCAGCGGCGCATCCATGGCCTTTGCCACTTCTGCGGCCAGCACGGTCTTTCCGGTTCCGGGTTCGCCCTTGATCAGCAGCGGCCGGCGCAGCGTGGCGGCGGCGTTCACGGCCACTTTCAGGTCTTCGGTGGCGACATAGTCTTGGGTGCCGTCAAATCGCATAATGGCGTGCGCATCCTTCCGCTTCGGGTATCAGTCCTTTGCCTGAACGCTAGGTGAGGCGCGCCCTACGGCACAACCTACTTTTTACGGAGGAGTTCAGGAACTGACGACGGAGTGCCCGCATCGGGCGTCGACCAGGCGCAGGAGCTGCGCATGGACCTGCAGCCATTGTCCGGCCCCGAACGAGACGGCGCGGGCGGTAGGAAGCGCGGCGAAGGCGCCCTCGACTTCGTCGAGCAGCGTGTGACGCGCACCTTGCGGCCATCCGGTTTCCGGAGACGGCCAGCCCGCCGAAAACGCAAGCGTTCCCGCAAGGTCGAGGGCTGCCCTCAGTTTCGGCCAGTCACTCAGCACACCCAGCGCGACCCCGAGGCCGCAGCCCTGACGCTGCGACTGGGCAAGCGTCATCATCGCAGTCCGGAGATTTCGCACCGCGAATTCGGATTCCGACAGGCCGGAGAGCTCCACCAGGTGGCCGGTTTTCACCGACAGCTGGGCAAGCCAGCGCCTGTCGGCGGAGAGCTGCGCGCAGGCCGCTTCCAGCCTTCGCGACAATTGCGGCGCCGAAGCGGCCACGATGTCGAGGACGCTCGGCGTTTCGCCGTGCAGCAGTCCAAGGAAATGGGAAAGTTCGGCCACATAGCGGTTGGGGTCTGCGCTATGCCCTTCGGCAACCCCTGCCAGCCCTTCCAGCGCCGTCTCGGCTCGCTCGTCGAGGAGTTCCAGAAGTGCGGACGCGGAATCGGGGCGCAGCACGACGGCTTCCATACGCAGGGCTGGCTGGGGCATTGGCGTCGGCTACTCCGGTGCGTTCTAGCCGGATGGCCATAAAGGAAACGCGTAAACGACCGCTTAAGTCGTCTGGCCCCGCTTCACAGCCTCGCTATGGTATTGCGGTCGACGAGGAGACGGACGAATGGCAAAGTTATGGGCGCCCGTGCTGGCGCTCCTGCTCGGTTTGCTCCTGGCGCTTTTCGGGACTGCGTCGTCGGTGCCTCAACCGGAAGATTCTCCGGCCTCCGGCTTCTCCAGCGGACGCGCCATGCGCGATGTCGGCCGCATTGCCTCCGAACCCCATGTCACCGCGTCCGAAGCGAACCTGCGCGTCGCAGAGTATCTTCAAGGCCGGCTGTCGTCGCTCGGCCTTACGGTGTCGACGCAGGTCTTCGAGCTTCCTGATCGTTCCAACGAGAAACTGCGCACGCTGTTTGGCAGCCCGGAAACCGCGATGCCTCCGACGAACATCATCGGGACGTGGGGCGACGTGAATGCCGGAAACGCCGTCTTGCTGATGGCCCATTATGACAGTGCGGGAGGGTCGCCCGGCGCGGCTGACGATGCGGCCGGGGTAGCGGCAATTCTGGAGACGCTTCGAGCCCTGTCGGAAAGCGGTGCTCCTCCGGAGCGCGGCCTGGTCGTCCTGTTCACCGATGCCGAGGAAATCGGGCTGGCCGGAGCGCGCAGCTTCTTCGCGGAGCATCCGCTTGCAGACCGGATCGAGGCGATCATCAACCTGGAAGCGCGCGGCAGCGGCGGGCGCGCCACGCTGTTCCAGACATCTGCGAGAAATGGAGAAGCGATCAGGCGCTACGCCGAGGGGGTCAGCCGCCCCGGTGCCTCCTCGGCGGCGGCGTTCGTCTATTCGCTCCTCCCGAACGACACCGACCTCACCCCGGCCCTCGAACGGGACTATACCGCCTATAACTTCGCCTTCATCGGCAGGCCGGGACTATATCATTCGCCTCTGGCGACGCCGGAGACGCTGGACGAGGGCTCGGTGCAGGATATGGGCGACCAGCTGCTCGCCCTCACGTGCGCGCTGCTCGATGCAAGACCGTTGCCGCCGAAAGCCGAGAACATCACCTTCTTCGACGCATTCGGCCTGTTCCTCATCCATTATCCGACATGGGCGGGCTGGGTGCTTCTGGTCTTGGCAGCGGGACTTCACCTTGCCGCGAACGAACGCGCGTCTGTTCGCGCAGCCGGTCGCCGTATGGCGGGGACCCTGGCGGTCGCGCTGGGGGGAGGCGGGATGATCTATCTGCTCAATCTCGTCTCCGGCGCGGACGGACCGGTGAACTATTACGACCGGCTGGCAGCGATTCCCGCGATCGAGGTCATGAGCCTGCTGGCGCTTCTGGCTGTCCTGGCGCTGTCGGTACGTCTCTGGAATGTGCGGGTGGCAAGCCTGGCGGGACTGGTCTGCGCGCTCGCGCTTCAGATTCTCGCCCCGACCGTCGCCTATTTCGCTGTCTGGCCGATGCTTCTGGGCGGCGCGGCCCTGGCGGCCACGAAATATCTGCCCGGGGCCGCTGGCCGGGGCGCGGCGGCCGTCTGTTCCGCTCTCGTTATCGGGTTTCTTCTCCAGAACGGGCACTGGCTGATGCAGGGAGTGGGACCGGACATGCCCTGGACCGCCGCTCTGCTGGCGGCCATGAGCCTGCCTGCGCTCGCCGCAGTCCTGCCGCCCGAGATGCCAAGCCGACCGCTAAGGCTGTTTGCAGGCCTGTGCCTTATTTTGGCACTGGGCATGGCGGTCTGGATTCGGCTCGACCCCATCGCGGAAACGGCGGCGGTCTACAGCAGGTTCGGCTAAGACCGGTCGGGAAGAGTTCGCATCAGACCTTAAACGTCGAGGAAGCTGCGCATCTTGCGGCTGCGGCTCGGATGTTTCAGCTTTCTCAGGGCCTTCGCTTCGATCTGCCGGATACGTTCGCGGGTCACGCTGAACTGCTGTCCGACCTCTTCCAGCGTATGGTCCGTGTTCATCCCGATACCGAAACGCATGCGCAGGACGCGCTCCTCGCGCGGTGTCAGTGACGCCAGAACGCGCGTGACCGTTTCCTTCAGGTTCGAATGCACGGCGGCATCGACCGGAATAATCGCGTTCTTGTCCTCGATGAAATCGCCGAGCTGCGAATCTTCCTCGTCGCCGATCGGCGTTTCCAGGCTGATCGGCTCCTTGGCAATCTTCATCACCTTGCGCACCTTGTCGAGCGGCATGCCGAGCCGCTCCGCCATTTCCTCCGGCGTCGGCTCGCGGCCGAATTCGTGCAGGAACTGGCGGCTCGTACGGACCAGCTTGTTGATCGTCTCGATCATGTGCACCGGGATGCGGATGGTGCGCGCCTGGTCGGCGATCGAGCGGGTGATCGCCTGCCGGATCCACCAGGTCGCATAGGTCGAGAATTTGTAGCCGCGGCGATACTCGAACTTGTCGACCGCCTTCATCAGGCCGATATTTCCCTCCTGGATCAGGTCCAGGAACTGCAGGCCGCGATTGGTATATTTCTTGGCGATGGAGATGACGAGGCGCAGGTTCGCCTCGACCATTTCCTTCTTGGCGATGCGCGCTTCGCGTTCGCCCTTCTGCACCATGTTCACGATGCGGCGGAATTCGTTCAGCTCGACACCGGTCTGCTGGGCGATGTCGGCAATCTGCAGCCGCACATTCTCGATCGCCTGCTGCTCGCCCTCCGCGAAGGCCTGCCATTTCGGGCCGCGATCCTTGACGCTGTCGGTCCAGCCCTCGTCCAGTTCGTTCCCCACATATACGTCGAGGAAGTCACGCCGGGGAATCTTGTAGCGCTCGGCAAGCCGCAGCATCTGGCCGCCCAGTGACATCAGGCGTTTGTTATAGCTGTACAGCTGCTCGACCAGGAACTCGATCTTGGCGTTGTTGAAAAAGACCGCTTCGACCTTGTCGGTCAGTTCCGTGCGCAGCTTCTGGTATTTCTTCTCGGCCTTTTCGTCATAATCTTCGCCGGCGTGCATCGCCTCCAGCCGCTCATCCTGCAGCTTCGCGAATTTCTTGTAGACCTTCTTGATCTCGTCGAACTGCTCGAGCGCCTGCGGCGTCAGCTGCTCTTCCATCTGTGCCAGGCTGAGGACGTTGTCGTCGTCGTCGTCCTTGCCTTCTTTTGCCTTGGGTTCGCCGTCTTCGTCCTCGTCGCCCTCTTCGGCTTCGGCGGCGTCGTCATCGTCTTCCTTCAACTCCACGCCCTTGGGCAGGTCGCTGTCGTCGTCGGCGTTGACTTCTTCCTCGGTCGGCCCCTGGTTCAGCATCGCTTCGAGATCGAGGATCTCGCGCAGCTGCATCTCGCCCTCCTTCACCGCTTCCGACCAGTAGATGATCGAGGAGAAGGTAAGGGGGCTTTCGCACAGGCCCATGATCATGGTGTCGCGGCCGGCCTCGATGCGCTTGGCGATGGCGATCTCGCCTTCGCGGCTCAGCAGTTCGACGGCGCCCATCTCGCGCAGGTACATGCGCACCGGGTCGTCGGTGCGGTCGAGCTTTTCCTTCGTACGGGTGGACACAAACTTCTGGTCGCCTTCGCCGTCCTTCTGGTCGGTCGGCTGCGGGCCCTGCTCTTCGTCGTCCTCATCCTCTTCGGACTCGGTGACGTTTATGCCCATTTCGGAGAGGGCCGACATGACGTCCTCGATCTGCTCCGAAGACATCTGGTCCTGCGGCAGCGCTTCGTTCAGCTCCTCGTAGGTGATGAAGCCACGCTTCTTGGCGCGGGCGATCATTTTCTTGATCGCCGCATCGTTCATGTCGATCAGCGGAGCATCCGCCTCGGTTTCGCCGTTGCCGGCCTTTCCGTTTTTCGCCATTCCGTCCACTTGTCCAAGTGTTTGGAGCCTAGAGCTCGCCTTCGGTTTCGCGCCGTCCCTGCGCCAGCTCGGCCAATTCTCGTTCCACCCGCGCCTTCTCCATCGAGAGAAACACGCGCCGCTCAAATTCCTCTTCCGTGAGCCAGTCTCCGCGCGAGCGGATTTCGGCTTGTTCGGCTTCGACGTGCGCCAGCGCCATAAGGTGCCCAGCGACACAAGCCAAGTCTTCGGCCGCAACTGCGGCGGGCGTCCGGGGCCGCGTGAAACTGAATGTCAGCCGATTGGAGTTGCTGACGTCGTCCGCGAGCTGACCGAGCCCTCGTCTCGATAGGTCGTCACGCAGCGCGTTTTTGTCAAGCTCCGGATCGGCTGCCGAGGCATGAAAAATCGCCGATCGCAGCCGCGCGAGGTCGGGGTCGGCGATTTCGAGCTCGGCCAGGGCATCGCCGGTTTCCGCGGCCAGTTCGGGCCGGGCGAGCAGCGCCGACAGCATGGCGACGATTTCGCGCTCGTAGGGAGACCGCTGAGCCGCCATCTTCATGCTGGCAGACGCGCCCGTCGCGAAGGCCGGCATTCGCTCGCCGCGCCGCTTGGGCGCGAACAGGGCATCGAAACGGCTCTTGAACTCGGCGCGGTAGAGCTGGGCTATTCCCTCGTCCGCAATCTCGCCCGCATGGGCGTAGAGATTCTTGCGGACGTTCGCGCGCCGTTCGGGGGTGTCCATCTCCACCCCTTCGGTTTCCATCCGCCACAGATGGTCGATCAGGCTTTCGGCCGTGTCGATCAGCCGTTCGAAGGCGGAAAGGCCTGCCTGCTTGACCAGATCGTCGGGATCCTGACCCTCCGGCAACAGGGCAAAGCGTACCGACTTACCCGGTTGCAGCAAGGGAAGCGCTCTCAGGGCGGCGCGGTTCGCCGCGCGAATGCCTGCATTGTCGCCGTCGAAGCAGAGCACCGGCTCCGGGGCCGCGCGCCAGGCTAGCTGCATCTGCTCTTCGGTCAGCGCGGTTCCCATCGGCGCGACCGCTTCGGGAAAGCCCGCCTGCGCCAGCGCGATGACGTCCATATAGCCTTCGACCACCGCCAGCCGGGAGGACTTGCGCGCTGCGGGCGCCGCCTTGTCGAGATTGTAAAGCAGGCGCCCCTTGTCGAAGAGTGGGCCGTCGGGAGAATTCAGATATTTCGGTTCGCCCTCGCCGAAGATGCGCCCCCCGAACCCGACCGTCCGGCCGCGCTGGTCGCGAATGGGAAACATGATGCGGCTGCGGAACCGATCATAGGCGTCGCGGGCCGGGTCGTCGGGCTGCACGAGAAGGCCTGCCGCGATCAGCTTGTCCCGCGGCGCATCGAGGGCGGAAGCGATCGCACCTCGGCCGCCCGGTGCGAAGCCGATGGCGAAGTCGCGGACCGTGTCGCCGCTGAGGCCGCGCCGTTCGAGATACTGCCGCGCCTCCGCGCCGCCGGCCTCGTGCAGCTTCTTCTGGAACCAGGCGGCGGCGAGGCCCGCCACGTCGTGCAGTCCCTGCGCCGCCTTTGCGCGTGCCCGCGCCTCGGGGCTTTCCTGCGGCATGTCGAGGCCGGCCTGCACCGCCAGCGTCTCCACGGCATCGCGGAACTCCATGCCCTCCTGATCGATCAGGAAGCTGACGACGTCGCCATGCGCGCCGCAGCCGAAGCAGTGATAGAAGGCCTTGTCGTCGTTGACGTAGAAGCTGGGTGTCTTCTCGTTGTGAAACGGGCAGCAGGCCTTGAATTCGCGCCCCGCCCGGATCAGCTTCACGCGCCGTCCGACGATCTCCGACACCGGTACGCGGTTGCGAAGTTCCTCCAGGAATTGCGGCGGGATGCTCATCTAGGGGCGGGGGCGGAGACGGGCGGTCAGGCCGACAGTTCCTGCTTCACCAGGCCGCTGGCCGACTTCATGTCCATCGATCCGGCATGTCGCTCCTTCAGCAGGGCCATGACCTTGCCCATGTCCTTCGGACCTTCCGCGCCGGTTTCGGCGATGGCCTTGCGGATCTCGGCGCGCGCCTCGTCTTCGGACATCTGCGCGGGCATGAACTCCTCGATGACGGCGAGTTCGAAACGCTCCTTGTCGGCCAGTTCCGTACGGCCGGCCTCGTCGTACATGTCGATCGACTCGCGGCGCTGCTTCGCCATCTTGGTCAGCACGTCGGCGATCAGCGGGTCGTCGGCATTGCCCGCGCCGACACCGGAATCGATTTCCTTGTTCTTGACTGCCGCGATGATCAGGCGCGTCGCCGCCACCCGGTCCTTCTCGCCCGACTTCATTGCCGCGATCTGCGCCGCCTTGATCTGGTCCCGGATCATGGGAACCCTCCATCTTCGTGTGGGGAAAGAAAACAAGATAAGGTGCCCGGAAGCGCTTTAACAGAATTGACGCGAATCCACCCCGGGCCTACGAGGGCCGCCTAGCCGACAATTGAATCACACCCCTAGCAGGAGCGCCCCCAGCGTGGCCCAATCCGATCCGCTGTGCGCAGGAAATCGCGTGCCCGAAACCGCAACGGGGGCGCTGATTCTGGCTAGCGGCGACGTCATCTGGGGCCGGGGCTTCGGCGCCGAGGGGCACGCCGTCGGCGAGGTTTGCTTCAATACCTCGATGACTGGCTATCAGGAGGTGATGACCGATCCCTCCTATGCCGGCCAGATCGTCACCTTTACCTTTCCCCATATCGGCAATGTCGGGGTGAACGAGGAGGATGTGGAGGCCGACACGCCGCACGCGCTGGGCTGCATCGTGCGCGAGGATGTGACTGCGCCGTCCAACTTCCGTTCGGTGGGCCGCTTCGACGAGTGGCTGAAGGACAATGGTCGAATTGGCCTTGCCGGGATCGATACGCGCGCGCTAACCCGGCGCATCCGCGAACAGGGTGCGCCCAATGCCGTGATCGCGCACAATGCCCAAGGCCGTTTCGACATCGATGCGCTTGTCGCGGCCGCGCGCGGCTGGTCGGGTCTCGAGGGCCTCGATCTTGCGAAGGACGTGACGCGTGAGGAGACGGACGGCTGGAATGGCGGCCCTTGGCAGCTCGGCGTCGGCTACGGCCAGGGCGTGGGCGAGGGGCCGCACGTCGTCGCCATCGACTATGGCACCAAGAAGAATATCCTTCGGCGCCTGGTAAATGCCGGCGCGCGCGTCACCGTCGTTCCCGCTACGGCCAGCTATGACGAGATCATGGCGCTGAAGCCTGACGGCGTGTTCCTGTCGAACGGGCCCGGCGATCCGGCCGCCACGGGATCCTACGCCATTCCCGTCATCCGGCAGCTTCTGGACGCGCAGATGCCCATCTTCGGCATCTGCCTCGGCCACCAGCTTCTCGGCCTCGCGGCAGGCGCGAAAACGGCCAAGATGTTTCAGGGCCACCGCGGCGCCAATCATCCGGTGAAGCGCCTGTCCGACGGGCGCGTCGAGATTACGGCGATGAACCACGGTTTCGCGGTCGACGCGGACAGCCTGCCGGAGGGCGTGAAGGCGACCCATGTCAGTCTGTTCGACGGCACCCTGTGCGGTCTCGAACTAACCGGGCGCCGCGCCTTCGGTGTCCAGTATCACCCAGAGGCCAGTCCCGGGCCGATGGACAGCGACTATCTGTTCCAAAGCTTCGTGCGGGGCCTGGCGTGAAAGCGATTGCGGTCGCCGCATCGCTAGTTTTCGTGGCGGTGGCTGCGGAAGCTAGCGAAAGCACAGCAGTTGCCGACGCGCCGGTTTCCGACATCGATCATGTGCGTGTCGCGATCGAGGCCGACCGTAGCGCGGCCCTCTACGACATCGCGCAGCCGCTCGGCTGGACTGTCGAGCCGGCGGAGGCTCCTGCACCGGACGATGACCGCTACGGCATCGACGTCGGCGCTCCTGAGGGCGAGCAGTCCTGGTTCACGCTGACGCGCCCCGACTGCTGCGACCTGCTCGCTTTCCACCAGCTGCAGCACGTCTGGGAAGCACAGGACGGCGACCCTTATTTCCGCATCGAATTTCTGAACGCCGCAGGCGTGCCCCTCGGCCAGCAGGACCAGTAATGCCCAAACGCACCGACATCGATTCCATTCTCATCATCGGCGCCGGGCCGATCATCATCGGCCAGGCCTGCGAATTCGACTATTCGGGCACGCAGGCCGTGAAGGCGCTGAAGGAGGAGGGCTACCGCATCGTCCTCGTGAATTCGAACCCGGCGACGATCATGACCGATCCCGATCTCGCCCACGCCACCTATGTGGAGCCGATCACGCCCGAAATGGTCGCGAAGGTGATCGAGAAAGAACGCGCCGCGCATCCGGACGAGACGATGGTGGTGCTGCCGACGATGGGCGGCCAGACTGCGCTCAACACGGCGCTGGCCCTTGCGCAGAATGGGACGCTGGAACGCCTCGGCGTCGAGCTGATCGGCGCCAATGCCGAGGCGATCGACAAGGCGGAGGACCGGCTGAAATTCCGCTCCGCCATGGACAAGATCGGCCTGGAGAGCCCGCGTTCCGAAATCGCCCATTCGATGGACGAGGCGATGGAAGCGCTGGAAAAGATCGGCCTGCCGGTCATCATTCGTCCTTCCTTCACGCTCGGCGGCACGGGCGGCGGCGTGGCACACAACAAGGAGGATTTCCGCGACATCGTGCGCGGCGGCCTCGACGCGTCGCCGACGACCGAGGTCCTGATCGAGGAATCGGTCCTCGGCTGGAAGGAATATGAGATGGAGGTGGTCCGCGACCGGGCGGACAATGCCATCATCATCTGCTCGATCGAGAATGTCGATCCAATGGGCGTCCATACCGGCGACAGCGTCACGGTCGCGCCCGCGCTGACGCTGACCGACAAGGAATATCAGATCATGCGCTCGGCCTCGATCGCCGTGCTGCGCGAGATCGGCGTCGAAACGGGCGGGTCGAACGTGCAGTTCGCGGTCAATCCCGACGATGGCCGCCTGGTCGTGATCGAGATGAACCCGCGCGTCTCGCGGTCCTCCGCGCTCGCGTCCAAGGCGACGGGCTTTCCCATTGCGAAGGTCGCCGCCAAACTGGCTGTCGGCTATACGCTCGACGAGATCGAGAACGACATTACCGGCGCGACGCCTGCCAGCTTCGAGCCGACGATCGACTACGTCGTGACGAAGATCCCCCGTTTCGCCTTCGAGAAGTTCCGCGGCGCGAAGGACGACCTGAGCACGGCGATGAAGTCGGTCGGCGAGGTGATGGCCATCGGCCGCAATTTCGGCGAAAGCCTGCAAAAGGCGCTGCGCGGCCTCGAAACCGGTTTGTCCGGTCTCGATCCGATGCCCGAGCTGGAACTGGAAGGGCTGGGGGGCATCGCCTACCGGCTCGCCAATCCGAAGCCCGACCGCCTGCTTGTCGTCGCCGAGGCGATGCGCCGCGGCATCGACGATGCGGAAATCCACCGCCTGTCCAACTACGATCCCTGGTTCCTCGCGCGGATCCGCGAACTGGTCGAAGCCGAGCAGCAGGTTGAGGCGAGCGGCCTGCCCGGCGACCGCGCCGCCATGCGCCAGCTGAAGGCGCTGGGCTTCTCCGACGCGCGGCTGGCGGCCCTGACGGACCAGTCTGAAGCGGAGGTGCGCGCGCATCGCCGCAAGCTCGGAGTTCGTCCCGTGTTCAAGCGCATCGATACCTGCGCAGCCGAGTTCGCCGCCAAGACCCCCTATATGTATTCGACCTATGAGGCGCCGATCTTCGGTGAGCCCGAGGACGAGTCCGACCCTACCGACCGCAAGAAAGTCGTCATCCTTGGCGGCGGCCCAAACCGCATTGGTCAGGGCATCGAATTCGACTATTGCTGCTGCCACGCCGCCTTTGCTCTGGAGGATGCCGGCTACGAAACCGTCATGGTCAATTGCAATCCGGAGACGGTTTCCACCGACTATGACACGTCCGACCGGCTCTATTTCGAACCGCTGACGGCCGAGGACGTGCTCGAAGTCCTAGCGAAGGAGCAGGAGAACGGCACACTGCACGGCGTCATCGTACAGTTCGGCGGGCAGACGCCGCTGAAGCTTGCGCCGGCGCTCGAGGCGGCCGGCATTCCCATTCTCGGTACGCCGCCGTCAGCCATCGACGAAGCCGAGGACCGTGAGCGCTTCGCCGCCCTCGTCAATCGCCTCGGTTTGAAACAGCCGGCGAACGGCACTGCGCGCAGCCTCGACGAGGCGCGCAAGGTCGCGTCGACCGTGGGCTATCCGGTGCTTCTGCGACCCTCGAACGTTCTTGGCGGACGGGGCATGGAAGTGGTCGATTCCGAGAAGCAGCTGGAGGCCTATATCCAGACCGCCGTCGACGTGTCGGAAGGTGCGCCGGTTCTGGTCGACCAGTATCTGCGCGATGCCATCGAAATGGACGTGGACGCGCTGTGCGACGGGAAGAGCGTACAGGTTGCGGGCGTGCTGCAGCATATCGAGGAAGCGGGCGTTCATTCGGGCGACAGCGCCTGCTCCATCCCGCCCTATACCCTGTCCGACGATGTCATCGAGGAAATCGAGCGTCAGACCGAGGCGCTGGCGCTCGCGCTCGGTGTGCGCGGCCTGATGAACGTTCAATATGCGGTGAAGGACGGTGAGGTGTACCTGATCGAAGTGAATCCGCGCGCCAGCCGCACCGTACCGTTCGTCGCGAAGGCCAAGGGTACGCCGATCGCGAAGATCGCAGCGCGGGTCATGGCCGGTGAAATGCTGTCCGACTTCGACATGCCGCCCCGGCGGACCGACCACATCGCCGTGAAGGAGGCCATCTTCCCCTGGGGCCGCTTCCCGGGCACCGATCCCGTCCTCGGTCCCGAAATGAAGTCGACCGGCGAGGTAATGGGCATCGACATGGACTTCGCGACCGCCTTCGCAAAGTCGCAGATGGCCGTGCAGACGAACCTGCCGCAGGCGGGCTGCGTGTTCCTCTCGCTGAAGGACAGCGACAAGCCGCATATGCTCGATGCGGCGCGCAAACTCGTCGACCTTGGCTTTTCGCTGGTCGCGACGAGTGGGACGGCCAGCTATCTGGAGGGGCAGGGCTTGTCGGTCCGGCCGGTCAACAAGGTGCTGGAGGGAAGCCCGCACATCGTCGACCTGATCAAGAACGGTGAAGTCGACCTCGTCTTCAATACCACCGAGGGCGCGCAGTCGCTGAAGGACTCCAAGTCCATCCGGTCGTCAGCGGTTGAGGGGCGCATCCCCTATTACACCACGGCGGCGGCCAGTCGCGCGGCGGTCGAAGCCATTGCTGCGGTGCGGGAGCGACCCCTTGAAGTCCGGTCCCTGCAATCTTACAATTTCGCCTCCTAGGAGATTTTTCCGGACAGGACTGGCTCGGGGACGGTGACCTTGTCGCCGTGAGGACAGCTTTTCCTGCTCAGACATAGAAGGACGAGAGATGGCGACGCTCGAGAAGCTGCCGATGCTGCGCGAAGGCTATGACCGCATGCAGGTCGAGCTGAACAGGCTCAAGAACAAGGAGCGCCACGAGGTGGTGACGGCCATCGAAGAAGCCCGTGCGCACGGTGATCTTTCGGAGAATGCCGAATATCACGCCGCCAAGGAGCGCCAGGGGCAGATCGAGGCGACCATCACCGATCTGGAGGACAAGATCAGCCGCGCCCAGATCATCGATCCTGCCGACCTGTCGGGCGACAAGATCGTCTTTGGGGCGACGGTGAAGATGCTCGACGAGGACGACAATGAGAAGGTCTACCAGATCGTCGGCCCGTACGAGGCCGACGCCAAGGGCGGCCGGATCTCTTACACGTCGCCGCTCGGCCGTGCGCTGATCGGCCGCCGCGAAGGCGACGAGGTCGAAGTTTCGACCCCCTCGGGCGAAAAATATTACGAAATCAGCGAGATTGTCTTCAAGTAACCCAAGCGGACAGCCGCCGGCGCTGCATCAGCTGGCGCCGGCTACCGCGGCGATTGCCGCGCTATGCGTGCTGTTCTGGCTGGCGGAGTTTCTGTTCCCCGAGTTCATTGGCGTGGGGATGGCGCTTATCCCCGCCCGCCTTACGGGATATCTGACGCTTGTCGACGCGGCCGTTCCGGCAATCCTGACGCCGCTCAGCATGACCTTCGTTCATGGCGGTTTCGGGCATCTTGCGCTCAATATGGTGTTTCTGGTCTTCGTGGGGCGGTTCGTGGAGCCCCTCCTCGGAACGGCGCGCTTCCTTACCCTCTACTTCGTCAGTGCGGTAGCGGGCGCGATGCTCGAAACGGCGCTGGCGCCCGAGAGCGTCGTTCCGCACGTGGGCGCCTCCGGCGCCATTTCGGGCGTCTTCGCGGCGCATGCCATGATTTTCGGGCGCCGCCGGGGAAACCAGACGGAGCGCAACCGCGCGCTGCAGCTTGCCGCAGTGTGGATCGGCCTGCAGCTTCTGATCGGCTTCGTGTTCAATTCGGGAGCCGACGGCACCGGCGGAATCGCCATCTGGGCGCATGTCGGCGGCTTCGTGGCCGGGCTCATACTCGCCCTCCCGCTGGCGCGCGCGGCGATCGCCGCGCGCTGACCCAGCCGGATTGGTGGGGCTATTCTTCCGGCAGGAAGTCGGGAACGCTGAGATACCGCTCGCCGGTGTCATAGCAGAAGCCCAGCACCTTTTTCGGGCCATCTCCCTTCTCCAGGTGCTGCTTGATGGCCGCGAGCGTCGCGCCCGAGGAAATGCCGACGAGCATCCCCTCTTCGGAGGCGGCGCGGCGCGCCATTTCCTTCGCATCCTCCGGATCGACCTGGATCGCGCCGTCGATGGACTTGGTGTGGAGATTGTCGGGAATGAAGCCGGCGCCGATGCCCTGAATGGGGTGTGGGCCTGGCTGTCCACCTGAGATGACCGGCGAGAGCGAGGGCTCCACCGCCCACACCTCGAGACCCGGTAGTTCGGGCTTCAGCACCTCGGCGCAGCCCGTGATGTGCCCGCCCGTGCCGACGCCGGTAATGATTGCGTCGAGCCCTTTCGGCTTGAAGTCCTGCAGGATTTCCTGCGCCGTCGTGCGGACGTGAACGTCGACATTCGCGGGGTTGTCGAACTGCTGCGGCATCCACGCGCCGTCAGTTTCGTCGACCAGCTCCTGCGCCCGCTCGATCGCGCCCTTCATGCCCTTCGCCTTGTCGGTCAGGTCGAAGGTGGCGCCATAGGCCAGCATCAGCCGCCGACGCTCGACCGACATCGACTCCGGCATGACGAGGACGAGCTTGTAGCCCTTTACGGCGGCGACCATGGCGAGGCCGACGCCCGTGTTGCCGGAGGTGGGTTCGATGATCGTTCCGCCCGGCTTCAGCTTGCCGCTGCGTTCGGCGTCCTCGACCATCGAGAGGGCGATACGGTCCTTGATCGAGCCGCCGGGATTGGCGCGCTCCATCTTGATCCAGACCTCGTGATTCCCGCCGAACAGGCGGTTCACCTTCACGTGGGGCGTATTGCCAATCGTTTCGAGAATGGAATCGGCGATCATGGAATATTCTCCTCCAAGGTCTCTTCGGGAAGTTCTCTATCCAATTCGCGGGGCGGATCGAAGGTCCGTGCCCGCCTGAGATCGGGAAACAAAATCGTCCACAGCCCGGTTATCGCCAGCGCGCCTGCACCGCCCGCCACCACCGCGGCCACCGGTCCGATGAGGAAGGCTAGGCTGCCGGAAAAGAAGTCACCGAACTCGTTCGATGCGGAAATGGTCAGTAGCGACACCGATGACACGCGGCCCCGCTTTTCGTCCGGCGTATGGAGCTGGATCAGCGACTGGCGGATGTAGACCGAAAACATGTCCGCCGCGCCGACGAAAAAGAGCGCGGCAAGAGAGAGCGGCATGGTTTTCGACATGCCGAAGACGATCGTGGCCACGGCGAACAGCGCGACCGCGCCGAGCATCTTCGGACCCACATTGGTTTTCAGCGGACGAAAGGAGAAGAACAGCGCGGTGAGCGCGGCGCCCACTGCCGGTGCGGCGGCGAGCTGCGAGAGGCCGGGTGCCCCTACCTCCAGGATATCGCGGGCATATACGGGGAAAAGCGCCGTGGCCCCGGCAAGAAAGACGGCAAACAAATCTAGGGTGATCGAACCCAGGACCACCTTGTTGTGAACGACATAGCGCAGGCCGTCGATCACCTGGCCGATGGGCCGCTGGGCGCCGGTTATCGGGCTGCGCGGCACCTCTCCGATCAGGCTGAGGCAGACGAGCGAGATACAGAACAGACCGGCGACGGCGGCATAGGGCAGGGCGGGCGCGGCCTCGTAGAGATAGCCGCCGATGGCCGGTCCGACGATCATGCCCGTCTGCCAGGCGATCGACGACAGGGCGATGGCGTTGGGCAAGACGGCCCTCGGTACCAGGTTCGGGGCGAGCGCCGACAGCGCCGGGCCGGCAAAAGCCCGTCCGATGCCGAGCAGGACGGCGATCCCGAACAGCACGGTCAGGCTGATCGTATCCTGCCAGGTGAACCATGCCAGGATTCCGGCGCAGAGAATCTGCAGCGCGACCATGGAGCGGGCAACGGTCTTCCGGTTCAGCCGGTCGGCCGCAAGACCGGAAAATGGCGTCAGCACGAACAGCGGCAGGAACTGGAGCAGGCCGATCAGCGCAAGCTGGCCCGATGCCTCGCCCACATCCATGCCGCCGTCGCGCGCCAGGTTGTAGGTCTGCCAGCCTATGATCAGCAGCATGGCATATTGGCCCAGCGTCATGGTCAGGCGCGACAGCCAATAGGCGCGGAAGTTGGCAATCCTGAACGGATGGGGGGCGGGGGACTCGGCGGAAGGGGAAGCGTCCATGCGGGCGCCATAGGGGCTCGCCGCGCAGGCGTTAAGCCGGAAAGGCTTGTCGACGGCCTAGCCCGGCTTCTTGAACAGCACGTCGGTTTCGTCCACCGGGCATTGGTCGCCCGTCGCCGTTTCCCCGCCGGGGCAGGTGCAGCTTGCGTGGCCCGAGCGGCACATGCTTCTCGCCCATCGTTCGCCGCCCTCGCGCCAGCCCAGCGTATCGCAGCCGCTGGTCAGCAAAAGAAGAGTCATGGCCGCCGAAAGTGAAGCAGGTCGCCGGGTTCGCAGTCCAGATAGTCGCATATCTTCTCCAGAGTCTCGAAGCGCACGCCTTTCACCTTGCCTTGGCGAAGGAGGGAAAGATTGGCCTCCGTTATGCCGACATGGTTCGCCAGCTCGCGGCCCGATACACCGCGCTCCGCCAGCAAAACGGCAAGGCGGACCTCGATCGGCATCAGACGAACTGACGGTTTTCGGCTTCGATCTCGGCGGCTTCCCCCAAAATCCAGCCTAGGATCCAGACGCCGGCAGCCAGCAACATGGGAAAGATATTCGGCGTGCCGATGCGGATCGACAGCGAAGCTTCGTCCGCGACTGCGAACAGGGCTAGCCCCGCGGCCGGCGATGCCAAAATTCCCGCGAGCGCGCCAAGAAACAGCAGCGCGGCGAAGCGCTTGAGCGCCTTGAAGGCGGGAGGGCTGAAAAATGCGCCGGCGGCAAAACGGCGGAACAACCCTGCCAGCGTCAGCAGGGCCCCGGCGGTCAGAAGCGAGGGGAGGAGAAGAACCAGGTTGGCTGCCATCCTGACAGGCACAGGCATTGGCTGACTGGCGGCCTGAGGCACGCCCGCACCCTGCGCCAGTTCGGCTGCCGGCATGAGGAAAATCGAGGCCCCTGCTGCAAGGGGAAGCAGCAGCGAGAGAGCGACCAGCGCATAGGCCATCGCAGTGGAGGCTGCCGCAATGCGGCGGCGGCGTGCTTCGGGAGTCATAGTCGCGCTTCCGTCCATCGACCGGGCTTGCTGAACATTGACCCCCTTTTAGCGAAAGTTTACTACAAAACAATAATGATTCGTTGTTTTGGAGAAATTCCCGTGGGCGCTACCTTTCGTGCCGCGATCCTCATTCTCGCTGTCTGCGGTTTCACGACGTCGCCTCCGCCCGCACAAGCTGCTGAGCCCACCCCGGAGGGCAGGATCAGCGCGGCGCAGCTTATCGAGGTCATCGAACGTGCACCCGTAGACGAGCGGGCGAGAGAAACCCTCGCGACCTATGCCCGAGCCGTCGTGGAAGGCGCGATGGCGGCTGGAGAACGGTCGGGCAATCCGGTCATCTGTGCAGCGCCCGGCAAGGGCCGTTTCGACGGCGAGGAAATTCGCAGGGTTCTACTTCGGAAAGCGCCCACGCCGGAGCGGCAGGCGCAGCTTGCAGCCACCCCCGTCGTCATCGCCCACCTTTCCCGGCGGCATCCCTGTACCTAGATCGGGAAACCCTTCTCGGAGTAGCTATTCGGCCGCGGCCTGGGCAGCGGCGTAGCTCTGGGTGCCGCGCGTGATCACATCATCCTCAGGCAGGATGGTCGTCACCGGCAAGTCGGACTTCGTTTCCAGCCGGGAATAGAGCGGGGCGAAATCGGTGTTTTGCGTCGTTTCCAGGAGCTCTTCGAAGCTGTCGATAACGATGTAGGTCTGCTGGTAATCGTCGATCCGGTACTCGGTCCGCATCACCCGTTCAAGGTCGAAGCCGATCCGGTTGGGGCTGTCGCTGTCGAGCGAAAAGACGCTTTCGCCGTGGCTCGATACGATGCCCGCGCCGTAAATGCGTAGTCCTCCCGGCTGGCGGATCAGGCCGAACTCCACGGTGTACCAGTAGAGCCGCGCGAGCTTGTGGATGGCACCGAATTCCATGCTACGCAGGCCGCCTTCGCCATAAGCCTGCATATAGTCCGCGAAGACGGGGTCCGCGAGCATCGGGACATGACCGAAGACATCGTGAAAGACGTCGGGTTCCTGCAAATAGTCGAGCTGGTCGCGCCGGCGGATGAAGTTCCCGGCAGGAAAGCGCCGATTGGCGAGATGCTCGAAGAACACCTCGTCGGGAACGAGTCCGGGCACGGCGACGACCGACCAGCCGGTTTCCTCGCCCAGCCGGTTCGAAAGCTCCCTGAAATGCGGAATGCCGGGCCGCGACAGCTGCAGAACATCGAGGCCCTGCAGGAATTCTTCAGCCGCCCGGCCGGGAAGCTGTTCGGACTGGCGCTCGAACAGAAGGTCCCAGACGCTATGCTCCTCTTCGGAAAAGGCGTCCCAGTTCTGCGGAACCGTCCAATCCCGGGCGGCGCCTTCGGGCTTTTCTAACTTCGGCGAGCCTGTATCCATGCAAACCCATCTATGCCTTCACGAACGGGTTTCAAAGCCTTGACGCCGCGAATTGCCGTGAATTCTCAGGATCGTGCCTGTTCGTGGTGACGGATTACCTCGGCCACGATGAAGCGCAGGAACTTCTCGGAAAATTCGGGATCGAGATTCGCACTTTCGGCGAGCCGCCGCAGCCGTTCGATCTGTTCGGCCTCGCGCGCCTTGTCGGCGGGCGGCAGTCCGTGCTTCGCCTTGTAGGCGCCGACAGCCTTGGTGATCCGGAACCGCTCCGCCAGGATGTGAATAAGGGCCGCATCGATATTGTCGATGCTGGAGCGAAACTGGGCAAGGTCTGCGGGCTGGTCCATCATAGGTTGCGATCCTTTGCGTCCAAATGTGCCAGTGACAAGCCCGTCCAAATGACGGAAGAGGCGTCGCCGTGCAGAAAGAGAGTCCAGAGAAGTCATGAGTGCGTCGGTTCACGCGCTGCGAACGGCCGGTCGGGAGCCCTCCATCGAGCCCCTGATGCAGCTCGTCGCGCCCGCCCTCAACAGCGTCAACGAAATCATCCTTGCGCGCATGCAGTCCGATGTTTCCGTAATTCCTGCCCTTGCCGGACATCTGATTTCCGGCGGCGGCAAGCGGCTAAGGCCGATGCTCACGCTCGCCAGTGCGCGCCTCCTCGACTATGAAGGGACCCGTCACCACAAGCTGTCGGCGGCGGTCGAGTTCATTCATACGGCCACCCTGCTTCACGACGATGTGGTCGACGGGTCAGAGCAGCGCCGCGGGAAAAAGGCTGCCAACCTCATCTGGGGAAACCAGGCCACGGTGCTGGTCGGCGATTTCCTGTTCAGCCGTGCCTTCGAACTCATGGTCGAGGATGGCAGCCTGAAAGTCCTCAAGATCCTCTCCGGCGCGTCGGCTGTCATCGCGCAGGGCGAGGTCGACCAGCTGCAGACGCAGCGGCGTATCGACACGACCGAAGAACGCTACTTGCAGGTCATCACCGCCAAAACGGCCGTTCTGTTCGCGGCGGCATGCCAGATCGCCGGCGTCGTTTCGGAGCGGGGGGAGGAAGTGGAGGCGAAGCTTGAAAGCTTCGGCCGCAATCTCGGCATCGCCTTCCAGCTCGTCGACGATGCCATCGACTATGCGGGCAACGAAGCGGAAATGGGCAAGGATGCGGGCGACGACTTCCGCGAAGGCAAGCTCACACTGCCGGTGATCCTTGCGTACAAGCGGGGCGATGCCGCCGCGAAACGCTTCTGGGAGCGCGCCATCGGCAGCGGTGACGGCAGCGATGACGACCTGGCGGAAGCGATCGCCCATATGCGCGCCGCCGACGCGATTTCCGATACGCTCGAACGCGCACGGCACTATGGCAGGCTCGCCATCGATGCGATCGCGGATTTTCCCGCGGGGAAGGCAAAAGATGCGTTGACCGAAACGGTCGCGTTCGCGGTTGCCAGGGGCTATTGAGCCGCGCTTGATCTTTCGCGCTGTCGAACGCATGGGAAGCCCTATGACTGCACGTATCTATCAGCGTCCCCTGTCCGCCATGTCTTCGGGCAAGGCGAGAGGCGAGGAATGGGTCCTGGAATATGAGCCCGATAGCCGGCAGGTGCATGATCCGCTGACCGGCTGGTATGGATCGAGCGATACGCGCCGGCAGGTAAAGCTTCGCTTCGAGAGCGAAGAGGGCGCGGTCGCCTATGCACGTACGAAGGGCCTCGACTATTCGGTCGAACCGCCGCGCGTTCACAGGCTGAAGCTGCAGTCTTACTCCGACAATTTCCGGTAGCTTGCTCGCCGGGCTTTTCGCGCTCTAAAGCGCGCGAAACGAAAAAGCCTTGGGAGTGAGTAAAATGCCAACTGCGAGCGAAATGCTGTCCGCCGACTTCGGTTCGGTGCCCGGAGTGGTTCGCCAGCTCGCATCCGAAGACCCGCAGCACCTCGCCCTCGTCGTCGATGACCGGCAGTTGACGCGCGCGCAATTCGACCAGCTTGTCGACCGCGTCGCCGCTGCCCTTCAGCGCGACGGCGTGCGCCAGGGCGAGGCGGTGTCCGTATGTGCCGGAACGTCGGTCGAATATGCCGTCCTTTATATAGGCGTGCTGAGAGCGGGCGCGGCCGTGGCCCCAATCGCGCCCAGCGTCACGGGCGAGCAGATGGCTGCCATGATCGGCGACTCCGGGTCTCGTCTGGTCTTTCTCGACCGCGACGCGCATGCGACGCTTGGCGAGCGAGCGGCAGAGCTCGATGCGCGGATCGTGGCTCTCGACGGATCCGGCGTCGGCCAGGACTGGTCCGACTGGCTTGCGGCTGCGGGAAGCGAGCCCAAGCCGGTCGAAATCCGGCCGGAGGACCCGTTCAACATCATCTACTCCTCTGGGACGACCGGGGTCCCCAAGGGGATCGTTCATTCCAACATGATGCGCTGGCGGCAGGTCGCGATGGGCGGCAACCCTGCCTATGCCGAGGCCGTCACCCTGATATCGACCCCGCTCTACTCGAACACGACGCTTGTCAGTTTTCTGCCGACGGTCGCGCAGGGCGGGACTGCCGTCCTGATGAGGAAGTTCGACGCCCGCGCCTATCTCGAACTTGCCGAGCGCACGCGCGCGACGCACACCATGCTGGTTCCGGTCCAGTACAAGCGCATCATGGCCGTCCCGGAGTTCGACAGGTTCGACCTCTCTAGTTTCGTCCTGAAGACCTGCACATCGGCACCCTTCGCGGCAGAACTGAAACGCGACATCCTCGTTCGCTGGCCCGGCCAGCTGGTGGAATATTATGGCATGACCGAGGGCGGCTGCTCATTCATGCTGAAGGCGCACGAGCATCCCGACAAGCTGCATACGGTGGGGCAGGCGATGCCGGGACATGAGGCGATCCTGATCGACGACGACGGCAAGCCCGTGGCAGCCGGGGAGGCGGGGGAGATCGTCGGCCGCTCTCCGACCATGTCGAAGGGCTATCTCAACCGCGACGACAAGACCCGCGAGATGCAATGGTACGATGAGGACGGGAACCTCTGGTATCGCCACGGCGACGTCGGCCGGTTCGATGCCGACGGCTTCCTGATCCTGACCGACCGGAAAAAGGACATGATCATTTCCGGCGGGTTCAACATCTTCCCGAGCGATATCGAGGCGGTGGCGAAGGACTGCCCGCAAGTGGAGGATGTTTCGGTCGTGGGGGTTCCGTCCGAACAGTGGGGGGAGACGCCCGTCGCCTTCTATGTCGGCGCAGCCGACCCGCGGTCGGTGGTGGAGTTCACCAACAGCCGCGTAGGGAAGACGCAGCGGCTCGCGGATGCCATCAGGGTCGAAGACCTGCCCCGCAGCGCGATCGGCAAAGTGCTGAAGCGTGAGTTACGGGAGGCATATGAGATTCGCTCCCGGTGATCCGGTCGCATGGCGGCGGACGCGCATTGTGAAATTTTTATGCGTGCCGGCCCCACCAGGCATGAGCCGCCCTATACCGCACGATTTTCAGCGAAAACACTGTCTTGACCCCTTCCGGGCGCGCCAAATGTTCATTGACAGTTCAGGAGCCCTCCCGTTAGCGGGCAAATCCATGGCGGAGAGCGGCTTTTTTGCTGGCAAAGAAACCGTTGCGCCGTCAGGGCAATTGGCTAAGAACATGGGAGCCAGCGAGGCTCCGAGCCTAGCGTACGTGTCTTGGAACCGCGAAGCGGGGCCGTCAGAAAAGGGAGCAAAATCCGATGACTTTCAATGAGGATGCCGCGGGCGTTCTGCCTGAAGCAACCGATGTCGACGGGGCGGACAATGGTCGCGTCCTGCCTTCCGAACTCGCAGCCCTGGCCGAGGCCGCCCTCGCCGAGGCGCCCGCCGAAACTGATGCCGAAGCGCTCGTCGCGTCCGTGACGCCGGGTGTGACGGTTGCCGACTCGGCCCAGGCCGTCGAAGGCGAACTTGCTTCCGATCTGATCGCCGCGGACACGGCCGCCAGCTTCGAGCCGGTCGTCCTTGAGATGGCTGATGCCGAAGCCGACGCCGGCGACGTTGAAACCACGGTTTATGCCCAGGCCGACGACTATGGCACCGACTACACCGCGCTGTACGTCATCGGCGGCGTTCTCGTCCTCGGTGGCCTGATCGCCATTCTCGCGGACGACGATGACGACGATGACGAAGAGCCTGTCACGCCGCCTCCGCCTCCGCCTGCGAACCGCGCTCCCGAGTTCGAAGACGATACCCAGGAGGTTGAGGTCGACGAGGACGGCTCCGTCGATGTCACGGTCGAGGCGACCGATGCCGATGGCGACGATCTGACGTACGAAGTCAGCGACGTTGTCGGTGGCGCGGTCGTCGATAATGGCGACGGTACCTTCACTTACACGCCCGATGCCGACTTCAGTGGCGACGGCAGCTTTGTCGTGACGGCGACCGATCCTGACGGCGAAACGGCGACGCAGACCGTCAATGTCACGATCAACCCCGTGAACGACGCTCCGGAAATCGGCGATATCGACCCGGTCGACACCTTCTCCGGTGCGACCTTCACGATCACGCCGACCGTCACGGACATCGAGGGCGATGACTTCACCCTCACGACCACCGACGGCGACGGCGTCACGACGACGATCACCGACGGTGTCGTTACCGTTGAGATCGACGACGACTTCACCGGCGACACCTTCTTCGATCTTACGGCGACGGACGAAAACGGCGATGCGACGACCCGCCGTATCGAGCTGACCGTCGCGGATGGTCCGGAGTTCGTCAGCCTCGACGTTGATGGCGACGGCAACATCAACACGGCCGAGGCGTTCGATGCGTCCGGTGCCGACGTTGCCTATTTCGATGATGTTGCGATTGCCAACAACGCCCTGATCACGGACTTCGGTGCCGGCGACAGCATCACGGTCGACGGCGATGTCGATGACTACTCCTTCTCGAACTTCGGCGGTGATATTGTCATCACGTCGAACGTCGACGGCGTTGTCAGCGAGATCACGATCGATGCCGACGTTGCCGACTTCGTGTTCGACGAAGCGACCGCAGAGGCGGCGCTTGGCTTCGACTTCTTCCAGTTCACCGATGGTGGTGGCAGCACGCCTCCGCCGCCCCCGCCGCCCCCGCCGGCGGGTACGGTTGATCTGGACGTCGACAGTGACGGAGACCCGCTTACGCCGGAGACCTTCGACGCTGCCGACTTGTCAGCGACTTTCCAGGACGATACTGACGTTGCCAGCACGGTCATCATCGACAATTTCTCGGACGACGATCTGCTGCAGGTGCTCAACGAAGGATCCGATGGTGTTTCCTTCTCGAGCGAGGGTACGGACCTTACGATCTCATTCCGTTCAGATGGGGGGACGGTGAACTCGGTCAGACTCACGGACGTTGTGGACGCCAGCGACTTCGTTTTCGACGAAGCAACTGCGGAAGCGGCTGTTGGCTTCGACTTCTTCTCGGTCGGCTGAATCACGGATTAAAGTTTTCATTGGAGGATAATACACAATGGCACGCGTAATTCTTTCCGCAGGTGATGAATTCACCGCGGCTAGCAGCAACCTCCAGATCTTCGGTACGCGTACCGGATCTGAGACGGTTACGATTTTCCCGGGGGCGGAAGTTGAGCTCGATCCTTCGTTCAACCAGGGTGGCGACACGATCGTGTTCAACGCCTCGACGGACGGCTACACGGTAACGCGCTCCGGCTCGTCCGTAATCATCACGGGCACTGATGGCACGTCGGTTACCGTTCCGGTTGGCACCGCCGGCACGTCGGTTCAGTTTGACGATGCGACCTTCGACCTCGCCTTCAACACCGAGACGAGCGAGATCGAGCTCGGCGACATCGTCGTCGACACCGACGGCGAAGCGATCGGCGATCCGGGCACGGGCGGCGGCGACGACGTCGAGCTGACCGTTTCGAACCCGACGGTCACCGAAGGTGCGGGCAACCTGTCGTTCCAGTTCGACCTGTCCGAAGCGCGCGACGTCGACACGACGATCCTCGTGTCCACCGGCGGTGACTTCGACACGGCCACGCCCGGCGCCGACTACACGCCGGTCTCCACGACCGTCACCATTCCGGCGGGTGCGACCCGCGCGTTCCTGACGGTCACCGTGTTCAATGACTCGGTTGCCGGCGAAGGCGACGAAACCGTTACGCTCAACGTGACGCCGCCTGCGGGCGTCGAGCTCGTGAACGAGGGCGACATCACCGGCACCATCATCGATGATGAGCCGATCCCCGAGTACGACCTGACCAACGGTGCCGACACGATCGTCGGTACGGCTGACGACAACCGCATCGTCGGCGTTCAGACGCAGGACGAGGTTGGCAAGCTTCTTTCCGAGGCTGACAGCATCAACGGCAATGACGGTACGGACACGATCCAGCTGATCAACGCTTACACGGTCGTGAACCCGGTCGACACGAACATCATCGAAGATGAAGACTTCACGAACGTGATCTCGGTCGAGCGCCTTCTGACCAACTACCAGACGGTCACGCTCGCTGCTGAGGCCAGCCAGGCCGGTATCGCCTTCATCGACACGTCCTTCCAGGACACGGCCCGTCCGGGCGGCACCACGCTGGACATTTCCAGCGACATGTACCTTCAGGACGCCACGGTGATCATGGCGGACGACGATTCCGACACGATCCTGATCGACCTGTCGGCCAACTCCGACACGATCGACACGGGTTCGGACGCCGGCATCCAGGACTTCGTTGGCGTTTCGCCCGATGGCGATGTCAGCGTCATGCTCGACTCTTCGGCGATCGGCGACGGCACGGTTGATACGGTCAGCCTCTCGCTTGACGGCGGCCCGGTCAGCACGGTCGACGACGAAGGCACGTCGCTCTACTTCACCGGCGCCGGTAGCTCCTTCGTTGTCACCGACGGTGAGACCGAAGTCGGCACGTTCGGTGCGGTCGATCTGGGTACTTCGGGCGGCGATACGCTCGGCTACTTCGGCGGCAATCCGATCGGCGGCGCGCTTTACGCCGTCGGCGGTGCCGGCGACGACACGATCAGCGGTACGGAACTGATCGACGTTCTGCAGGGCGGTCTTGGCGACGACACCTATGTCTATGACACGGGTGAGTTCGTGGCAGAGGAAGCTCTGTCCGATGTCGGCGGCACGGACACGATCCGCGTCAGCAGCCTGACGGCGATCACCGACGACATGTTCGCCAACAAGGAAGGTATCGAAGTCGCCGTGTTCGACGTCGAGACCGATGTTGTCGGTGAAGAAGTCATTCTCGGCGCCAATGCCGAGGCGGCAGGTATCAGCTCCGTGGTCGTCGAAGACGGCGAGCTGGACGCCTCCGCGTTCGAAGGTGATCTGAACGCGACGGTGGCCGACAATGCTTCGACGGGCGCCGGTGACGACAATGTGTTCGTCTCCGAGAACGCCGTCGCGACGCAGACCATCGAGACCAACGCCGGTGACGACACCATCTACTTCTATGATGAGTTCGACAACACGGACGAGGTTGACGGCGGCGACGGCACCGACACGATCGTGGTTGGCGGTGAAACGCCCAATGGCACCGACATCGACGGTGTCCAGGCGCGCGGCTACACGATCGACGGCGACCTCGTTTCCATCGAACGCATGGTGCTGAACTCGGGTGAGCGGGCGACCGCCGTTCTCGGTACCGCGAATGACGATGATGGTGCCGCGTTCCAGTACACCGTGAACGTCACCAATGCAGGCGTAGCTGCCGACGGCGAGCTTGAAATCGACGGTTCCGCGCTTCGCACGGACATTCGCGCCGATCTGGGCGCCGATGGTGAGATCGGCGGCGGTGACGACACGGTCGCCGACGAAACGCTGGTTGTTAACGCGTCCGGTCTGACGGGTGGCCGTTCGGTGAACGTCACCGGCGGTGCTGCCGACGACACGCTCATCGGCGGTGCAGGTGCCGATACGCTGACGGGCGGTGCCGGAGACGACACGCTCGAAGGCAATGCCGGCGTCGACACGCTTGATGGCCAGGAAGGCGAGGACACCTACGTCTTCACCGGAACCGAGTTCGCCGAAGGTGAAACCATCGCGGACTCCGGTACGGACGCCGACGATGTCGACACCATCCAGATCACCAACAATACGGGCGATCTGACCGACGCTGCGTTCGCCGACATCTCCGGTATCGAGGCTCTTAACGTCTCTGTCGCTGGTGCCGGTGGCACGGTGACGGTCGGTGAAGAGGCCGAGGAAGCTGGGATCCGCACGATCGTTGCCGACGACGAGGATGTCGACGCGACGGGTTACACCGAAGGCGTGACCATCACGACCGAGGCCGACATCGAAGGCGGTGAGGGCAGCGACACGCTTCTCTCCACGCAGGGCGGCGACATCGACGGCAACGGCGGTGACGACGTGATCTCGCTGGCCAACGGCTTCAATCAGGAAATCGACGGCGGCGAAGGCGACGACGTGATCGTCGGTCGTTACTTCGTGAACGGCGGTGACACGATCGAAGGTGGGGCCGGCACGGACTCGCTGACGCTCGACCTCTTCTGGACCGACGCGACGGGCGCCGTTGCGCCGAACTCTTTCGGGGTTGGTGCCGACTCCTCCTACAACCCGAACCTTACCGGCGTTTCCGGAATTGAAGTCATCACCGTGGGTGCCGGCTTCGAGGAAGGTGAAGTCACCGGCAGCACCTTCGGTAGTGCTGCGAGTTACGGGCTGACCGTGACCGATGCGAACATCGAGGACGGCGACACGCTGACCATCGACGGTTCTGCTCTTCGCGAAGGCGTTGCTATCAATGCAGCAACCGATGCGGACGAGAATCTGTTTGTCAACGCATCGGGCCTGACCGATGATCGTTCGGTCGTCGTGACGGGCGGCGCTGCCGACGACACGCTGACGGGCGGCGAAGGTGACGATACGCTCAACGGCGGCGCCGGGAACGACGTTCTCAGCGGCGGTGCAGGCGACGATGTCATCAACGCCGGCGCGGGCTCGGATACGGTTCAGGTCACTGCTGCCGAGTTCGAAACGACGGCGGACCAGGACGATCTCGACGGTGGCGCGGGCGCGGATACGCTCGAAGTCATCGGAACCGGCGGTGCGGTGACGCTTGCGGACCTTCAGTTCCGTGACGACATCACCAACTTCGAGACCCTTCAGCTCTCGAACGGCGTGTTCACGTTCAACCCCGCCACGAACTTCCAGAATGGAGGCTTCGAGCGGATTGTCATTGCTCCGAACACGGCGACGGGCATCATCAATGCCTTCAACCTGTCTTCGGGCGTGGAAATCCGCGGCGGTAACAACGCCGACACGCTGACCGGTTCGGACTTCGATGACATCATCACCGACGGTCTTGCCGGTGACAGTTCGGACGACACGATCGAGGGCCGCGCTGGTGCTGACACGATCATCCTCAACGGTCTGTCCGGTGACGACACGGTTCTCGCTGGTGCGGGCAACGACATCATCGTCTCGAACAACAGCGTGAACGAGAACCTTGATGACGGCGACGTGATCAATGGCGGTGGCGGTACCGACACGCTGCAGCTGGCCGGTTCCGAAACCACCAACGACCAGGTTCTGGTGACCTTCGATGCCGACATCATCAGCATCGAGAATGTCGAGCTGGTTGCCGGTGCCGATGCAGTGGCGGTCACCGGTGCGGCCAACGACACGGCCGGATCGACCAACAGCTACAGCCTGCAGCTGACCGATGCGTCCTTCCCGGGTACGGGCGGAACGCTGACGATCGACGGTTCCGACCTCACCTCGCACATCGTCGCACTTGGCGGCGACGGTGAGATCGGTGGCGGCGACGACACGACGGCCACGGACAACCTCATCGTCAACGGCGATGCCCTGTCCGCGTCGAACCTTCTGGTCGTGACCGGCGGTGACGGTACGGACAGCCTGACGGGCGGTGCCGGCGCGGATATCCTCCGCGGTGGCAACGGCAGCGACTTCCTCGATGGTAATGCGGGTCTCGACACGCTGAACATCGAAGAGGACGTGGCGGCTCGCGACTATATCATCGTCGAAGACGGTGACTCGGGTCGTGCGCAGTTCGACACGGTTGTCGGCTTCGATATCGATAGCGATCTCGCGGATGGCATCGACGCCGATGTCGACGTGATGAACGTGACGGGCGAAAGCCAGATCGTTGCCGACGTGACGGATGTTGTCGAGGATGGTGTCATCATCGGGACGCTTGCCGATGCGATCTCGACCTCCACGTCGCTGCTCGCGGCAGTCCAGCTCATCGAGCAGGAATTCCAGAGCACGTCGTCGCCGGGTGACCAGGACGGTGTTGTTGCCTTCGAATATCAGGGTAACACCTACCTGGCCTCGATCGATGATGGCGGTGCAGCCGCTGGCTTCCAGGAGACGGTCAGCGACCTGATCCAGCTTCAGGGCGTCACGGGTGTGACCGACCTGCAGCTTGCCGGCGACCCGAACACCGCCACCGGCATCGACGTGGTGTTCTTCGGCTAAGGCTGAGGACATACGCAAACGGCTTGGGGCTCCCTTCGGGGGGCCCCAATCTGTTTTGGGGGACTTGGAATTTCCCCTACGTCTCTTCATGCGAAAGCGATGATGTTGATTCCCGGTCTGGCAAGCGCGGCGCTTCGGTTAAGTGGTCTTGTCGCCATCTTCCTCGTTGCCGCGTTCCAGGCGGCCCTCGCGACGGCGCAGTCCGACACCGACGTGGCGTCGGCTCCGCAAGTTGGCCCCCCAGTACCGCCGAACCTTCAACGCCCGTCGATCGAGACGGCATTCATGCCGGCAGAGCTTGAGACCGTCATGTCTGAGGCGCTCGCTGAGGCTCCTGAGATTCGCTCTTCCCGGACGCTCAGGCGCGCGGCGGATGCTGAGCTCGACGCTGCGCGCTGGCTGCGCTTCCCATCGATTTCCGTGAATGGCAATGCGTTCGGCGTCGGCGGCAATGGCGCCGGCGATACGTTCGCCAGTGAGCTGCAGATTGACCAGCCGATCTGGGCTGGCGGCCGGATTGGTGCCGGCATACGCCGCGCGCGCGCAGCGCAGGATCTTGCAAATGCTGAGATCCGGCAGGTCCGCTATCAGGTCGCGGAAACTGCCATCAATGTGTATTTCCAGGCTGTCGGTGCGCTGGCGCAAATCCGTATCCTCGACGACAGTCTCGAACAGCATCGCGCTCTCGTCGATCGGATCGGCCGCCGCGTAGAGGGAGGCGTCAGTCCCGTTTCGGATCTGAATCTCGCTCAGTCGCGGACAGCGCAGGTCGAGCAGAATTTGGCCTTCGCGCGCGCTGAACTCGGGACTGCCGAGGCGCGGCTTTCCGAACTGTTGCGGCAGCCCGATTTTGCAGTCGAGCATGTCCCGCCGTACCGTCCGATCTACCATCCTCCCGCCGAAGGTCTTGTCGATCGGGCGGTGGCCTGTGATCCGGAGCTTGAGATTCTCGCCGCCCGTATCGACGTGGCCGAGGCGGACGCGGCGGTGGCGCGTGCAGAGATCATGCCGCGCCTGAGCGCGCAATACTCACGCAGCGAGATTTTCGGCGACCGGGTCGGGCTGTCCCTCAGCGCCGCGACACAGGGCGGTCTCTCACCGCTTGCCCTCGCCAGCGCGGCACGCCAACGCGCGGAGGCGAACCGTCTAGATGTCCTGACGCGCCAGCGGACGCTGCGCGAGGATATTGCGTCCGACCTTGTCGCCAACCGCTCAGCGCAGAACCGCATCGCGACCGGGATCGATGCGGCACGGCTGTCGGAAGCCGTGCGCGAATCCTATTTCCGTCAATATGTTGCCGGTCGCCGGACCTGGCTCGACCTGATGAACGCCGTTCGTGAGGCCGCGTCGGCGGACGAGGCGCGTGCGCAGGCCGAAATTACCGCGATCGAAACGTCTTCCAGGCTCGCCTTGCGGGCCTGTCAGGTGATAGGCTTTGCCGCGCCCGACCTGGCAGATGACGAATGAACTTCTCTCTTTACGATATTCTTCCCGCCTACGCACATCTGTCTAAGGCGGATCTCGACCCGAATTGGGTGCTTGCCGCGCGGCGCGAAAATGAAACGCTGACCGACGAGCGCGCGCTCGAGCGGGTTGCCGAGCTGAATGGCTGGACGCCGCCCGAGCGTATCTCGAAGAAGCCGAGAGCGAATGCGTTTCCTCTGCTTGTGCACACCGGCGCCTTTGGCTGGGCGGTGGCGGAGCAGTGGCACAGCCGCAACGAAATCCAGTTGTTCGGCGGCGGCACCATGGCCTGGGACGACGTCAAGCTTGCCTATCGTCAGAAACTCCCCGGCGCCGGAAATCTTGAAAGCTCGGAAACAGCATTCGCGGTGTTTCGGGATGCGTTCATGGCGCGGAAGCCGCTGATCGTTGCGGCGATCATCGCCACCGTCACGATCAACCTGATTGCCGTCGCGACGTCGCTATATTCCATGCAGGTCTATGACCGCGTGATCCCGTTGGCGAGCTATCCGACGCTGACGGTCCTGACCGTCGGCGTGCTGGGCGCACTGCTCCTGGACTTCCTGCTCCGCTCTGCGCGGGCGCTTTTGCTCGAGCGCGAAGCGGCCGAGATGGATGTGGAGATTTCCGAGTTCTTCTTCTCCCGCGCACAGGCGATCCGCATGGACGCCCGCCCGCCGGGAGTGGGCACATTCGCGGCGCAGTTCCGCGGGTTGGAACAGGTGCGCAGCCTCCTGTCGTTCGGGTCGCTGTTCGCGGTGGCCGACCTTCCCTTTGCGGCATTTTTCGTGGCGGTCATCTGGTGGATTGCCGGACCCACCGTCGCGCTCGTGCCCATCGTGATCTTTCCGCTTTCGCTGCTTCTTGCCTTTCTGTTCGCCTGGAAAATCCGCAAGCAGAGTGCGGCGGCCATGGTCACCGGGCACCAGAAGAACGGCCTGCTCGTGGAGGCGTTCGATGCGGCTGAAACCCTCAAGGCTGCGCATGGCCGCTGGCATTTCGCCGCGCGCTGGAGCCGCTTGGTGGACGAAGTCCTCGGGCAGGAGGACAGCGTCAAGACCTGGTCGGCCGTCGCCTCGTCGCTCTTTGCTGTCCTCAGCCAGACGTCTTACGTTCTGATCGTCTGCGTCGGCGCCGTTCAGGCTGCACAGAACGAGATTACCATCGGTGCCCTGATCGCCTGCTCGATCCTCTCCAGCCGGATCAACGGCCCGCTCATCGGTCAGTTGCCCAGCCTGATCGTGCAGGCGAGCTACGCGCGGTCTTCACTCGCCCTTCTCGACGGCCTGCTTGCCCTGCCGGTCGAGCGCGAAGGCGCGCAAGGTGTACGCGCGGAGTCGCTGGAAGGCCCGCTGGAGCTAGAATATTGCCGCTTCGCCTATCCCGGCGGGGCTGCGGTCGTCGACATCGAACGGCTGCGGATCGAACCTGGCGAGACCGTCGCGCTGATCGGGGGCATCGGCTCGGGCAAGTCGACTCTCTTGCGCCTGCTTGCCGGCATCTATTCGCCGACGCAGGGTGCGGCCCGGGTAGGCGGGCTAGACATGTCGCAGATCGCCGACGAGCAGCTCCGCCGGCATATGGGCTACCTGCCTCAGGACTACAGGCTCGTGAACGGCACCTTGCGCGAAAATCTCGTGCTCGGCCTTCCCGATCCCGGCGACGAGGCGATTATCGCGGCGGCCCGCAAGACCGGCCTTATCCACATGGTCACAGACCATCCGCTTGGCCTGTCCCGGCCCATTTCGGAGGGGGGGCGTGGCCTCTCCGGCGGACAGCGGACGCTGACCGGCCTGACGCGTCTCTTCCTGATGCAGCCCTCGGTCTGGCTGCTCGACGAGCCGACCTCCAACCTGGACGCGACGACCGAAACGCGGGTGCTGCAAGGACTTCAGCAGAGCATGAAGTCGGGCGACAGTTTTGTTATGGTGACGCACAAGATGGCGCTCCTGTCGATGGTGCGCCGCGTAATCGTGCTGGCGAAGGGCCGCGTCTGGATGGACGGCACACCGCACGACGTGCTCGGCGAACTGAAGGAAAAGGCGAAGGAGCAAAAGGCCATCGCCCGCGAACAGGGGCGCATCAGCGCCGGATGATCGGTTGATCTGTCATGAAGTTGTTTAGACCCTCTATCCTCATCATCGCCATCAGCGCATTGTCGCTGTTCGGCTTCATTGCCTGGGCGAACTGGGCCGAGCTCGACCAGATCGCGCGGGCGCAGGGCGAGGTCATTCCCGTTGGGCGCATCCAGCTGCTGCAGTCCTCCGAAGGCGGAGTCATCACGGAGATTCTCGTGCGCGAAGGCGACGAGGTCGAAGAGGGCGAGCTTCTCATGCGGCTCGACGATGTGAAGCCGGCCGCCGGTGTCGAGGAAACGCGCGCGGCCACGGCGGCGCTGACGGCCACGGTCGCGCGGCTGCGCGCCGAGGCATTCGACCAGCCTCTCGTTTTCCCTCCGGAGGTCGAGGCCTATCCGGAATTCGCGGCGAACCAGCGACAACTCTATGCCAAGCGGCGGCAGGCCCTGCGCGAGCAGGTGAGCACGCTGCGCAGCCAGTTGAGTCTGGCCGAGGAAGAGCTCGCTCTGAACGAACCACTCGTCGACAGTGGTGACGTCGCCGCCGTCGATGTCATCCGCATGCAGCGTCAGGTCGCGGACCTACGCGGCCAGATCGTCAACGCCGAGAATGAGTATTTCCGGGAGGTGCAGACCGAATTGTCGTCGGCGCAGGAGGAACTGGTAGCCGCGCAGCAGCAGCTTGCCCAGCGCGTCGACGTGCTCGAGGATACGGAGATCTACGCCCCCGTCGCCGGCATCGTGAAGAATATCAGGCTGACGACCATCGGAGGCGTTCTCCAGCCGGGTGACGAGATCATGCAGATCGTCCCCACCGAGGATGAACTGATCGTCGAGGCGAAGGTCTCACCGGTCGACGTAGCCTTCGTGAATCTTGGTCAGGAGGCCTCGATCCGCTTCGACGCTTATGACAGTTCGATTTACGGCCGTGGCCGGGGCGAAGTGGTGTTCATCAGTCCCGACACGCTCAGCGAGAAGGGACCGAGCGGCCAGGAAGTCGTTTATTACCGCGTTCACCTGAAGCTCGATACGTCATCGATGCGCACGCGCTATCGCGGGGAGACGATCGAGCTCCAACCCGGTATGACGGCCACCGCCGACATTCTGACGGGCGAAAACACGGTCTTTGCCTATCTGACAAAGCCGATCACGAAGACGGTCGAGGATTCTCTTGGGGAGAGATAGCCGCACCGCTTGACGCCGCGAACCCTTCTCGCGCAACAGGCAGGGGCAGGCGCCCGTAGCTCAGCTGGATAGAGCGCGAGACTTCTAATCTTGAGGCCGCAGGTTCGAATCCTGCCGGGCGCGCCATTTCGGTTCAAAGGCACGAACGCCTAGCACCGCCGCCTCTACGCCAGAGGCGGCGGTTAGCGTTCGGAGCAGTTCGCTCCGCAGCCCACGGATGCGGACCTCCTTTCGGCTCACCACTTCAACCCGCTGCGCGACCGCGCGAATCTGATCGCGGGCGAACGTCCCATCGCCGTTCCGCAGCTTCTTGCGCAGGGCCGCCGCAAACGCCCGGAGGGTTTCCGGCGTGATCGCTGGGCCGATCTTTACGATATGCGCCAAGGCGCGTTCGGAATCGCCCTTAGCCTGGTCGCGCGTCGCGGTCAGCTCGGTGATGCGATCCTTGAGCGACGGGTCGTTCACGTCGATCACGCCATTCTCGATCGCGTCATAGAGGCGCTTGAGCTTCGCTTCGGCCTCGGTCGCGCGCCGTTCAAGATCGGCGACATGCTCGCGGCGCTGGTTCACCCACTCGTCGCGCCGTTCGAGGATCTGATCCATCAGAGCTTCGAGCCGCGCCGGGTCGAGCAACCGGGCTTCGAGATGATCGACCACGGCCTCATTGAGCCGATCCATCGGCACGGTGATGCCGGGACAGCCGGTCGCTCCCTGCCGCGCCTTCGTCGAACAGGTGTAGTAGCGGTATTCCCGCCCGACGCTGCTGGTGCCGGTGCGCAGCGTCATCGCGCCGCCGCAGCACGCGCAGAAGCAGATGCCGGTGAGCAGCGTCGGGCCGCCCACCGCCATCGGCGGCATCATCTTCGGGCTGCGCGCCTTGAGCGACCGCTGGACAGCCTCGAACTCCGCTTCCGAGACAATCGCCGGCACTTCCATGACGGCATGTTCGCTCTCCGGCTTCGGCGTCTTCGTCTTGTGATCGCGGGTATTGAAGCGGTGCTGGCCGATATAGGTCGTCCGGGTGAGCACCTGATGCACCGCACCCAAGCCCCAGCGCCCGCCGTCGCGGGTGCGGATGTTGTTTTCATTGAGCCATGTGGCGATCGACTTGAGACCCATCGGCCCTTTGTTATCGACGCCGTTCAATGCCATGCGATAGATGCGCCGCACCGTCTCGGCCTGGATTGGGTCGATCTCCAGCTTCTTCTTGATCTTCGCTCCGCGCTCTCCGGCCGCGACCACGCGATAGCCGATCGGCGCACGCGCGCCGTTCCAGAAGCCTTGCCGCGCGTTCTCCTTCATCGCCCGCAACGTGTGCTTGCCGTTCTCCTTCGACTGATACTCGTCGAACAGCGTCATGATCTGGCGCATCATCACGCTCATGGGATCGTCGCCCAGGTCTTGCGTGATCGAGATGAGCTTCACCCCGTTCTTTGCCAGCTTGCGAACGTAGAACTCGAACTGGAACTGGTCGCGGAAGAACCGCGAGAAGCTGTGGACGAGGATGATGTTGAACGGCGACGGCTTTTGCATCGCCGCGTCGATCATCGCCTGGAAAGCGGGGCGACGATCGTCGGTCGCCGTGTTGCCCGGCTCGACGAACTCGGCCGTGACCTCCCAGCCGCGAGACAGGCAATAGCCCTCGATCTGGCGGCGCTGGTCCGGGATCGACAGATCGCTATCGGCTTGGCGGCCGGTCGAAACGCGCAGGTAGAGCGCCGCGCGGGCGGTCGCCACAACCGGTGCCCCATCCTCATCTCGTCGCAGGGCGGCGCTGGTCATGACGCTTCACTCCTCACTTCACGGCAGCGGTCCGAACAGCTTGTCCAGCGCTTGCCGCATGTGGCCTTCAATCGCGCGCAACTCGGCGTCGCCGATCGGAACTTGCTCCGGCCAGTCATCGGTGACGACGACCGGCCCATCATCTTCGCGCAACCGACGCGAAGCGCGGCGGGGTGCAAGCTGACTTGTGTAGTCGTGTAGGTCATCCGGGCACTCGGCCCAGCGACGAGGCGTGCGGCGGCGGAGCTTGCGAGGAAGGGCCATTCCAACAGGCTGCCTCGCACCCGCGCCTTGCACAAAGTTTCTGTCGCGTCGTAGCGCAGATAAGGGCGTGCTGCGGCGGACGTCATGCTTCCCCCCAAGGATCGACAACGGTGATGCCGCAGTCGGTGAAATCGCGGACATTGCGAGTCGCCAATCGTGCGCCGCGCGAGCGCACGATGGCGGCGATTTGCGCATCAATCTGGCTGATCGGCTTGCCGCCCTGTTTCCGCCCGGCGGCGATCTCTGGATAGGCGCCGGCCGCGTCGGTATCGAACGGCAGCACGCGTCCGGCAAGATCGACATCGAACATGGGGCGCGCCGCTGCCAGCAGGTCATCGCGGCGGCGTCCCTCGGGAAGCAGCGCCAGACCGTAGAAGATTTCCGCCTGCGTCAGCGTCGTCGTGAACACGCCTGCCATCGGCTGCTCGGCGATCCACGCCATGACCCTCGGGTCAGGCTCGCGCCGCATCAACTCGGAAATGACGTTGGTGTCGAGAACGATCATTCGCCGAAGTCCACCGCCCGGATCGGCTCGCGGGGCCGGTCAGGCAGATCGACGCCGCCCAGCGCGCCAAAGCGTTCATGGATCGCCTGGCCCAGATTGCGAGGCCGCGGGATTTCGGTCGAGAGCGCCGAACGCAGGATGTCACGGGCCTCATCTTCCATCGACCGGCCGTGCATCGCCGCGCGCAGGCGCAGGCGATTTTTGATCGCGTCGTCGATGTTTCGGATCGTCATGACCGCCATTACGCACCTCCATAAGTCATTGACTGCATGTTAGTCGATGAAGTGGGAAATTGCAAGGTTAGGGTTGGCGCCTCCCTACGGGACCGCCGCTCTATCTTCGCTTCGCTCCGACCGAGCCCCTGACGGGTCTCGTCCCTGCCGGGTGACGATCAGCATGGCGGAGCGGCGCTGGCGCGCCGGTCGGTCAATCCGCCCTGCGGATTGCGGGGTCGTTCGAGCTGCGGAGATCGGGCCAGGGCTGCGCCGGCCCGATCGCATTGTTTGTAGCTCTCCCCGTCGGTGGGGTGGGCGACGCTTCCCTCTAGGCCCGCCGCGCCGGGCCGCAACGCGCGTACCGCGCTTACCTCCTCTGCGTTCCGGCCCTGCGGGTGCTGCCCGGCTCCGCCGGCGGGCCTGCCGGTCCGCTCCTTCGCCGCCCACCCCATTCCGGGGTGAGTGCGGTTTGAAGGAGAAGTGTGATGAACGCTGTTACCGAAACCGTTGCCGCCGAGCCTGTGTCGGGCGTCGAGCTTTCCGTGCCTCTCGCTAAGCTCAAGAAGTCCCCCCGCAATGCCCGCAAGGTGCCGCATGGGGAGGCCGCTATCGAGGCGCTGGCCGCTTCGATCCAGCACAAGGGGCTGATCCAGAACCTTGTCGTGGAGCCGGAAACCAAGGAGGACGGAACCCCGACCGGCTATTATCTCGTCACCGCTGGCGAGGGCCGCAGGCTGGCGATGCTGCTGCGCGCCAAGCGCAAGCAGATCAAGAAATCGGAGCCCGTGCGCTGCTGGCTCGATACGGCGAACGACCCGTCCGAGATCAGTTTGGACGAGAACGTGACCCGGACCCCGATGCACCCCGCCGATCAGTTCGAGCGGTTCCGCGAGCTTGCGGACGGCAAGGGCTGGGGCGCGGAGGAAATCGGCGCGCGGTTCGGCGTGTCGGCTTCCGTGGTGAAGCAGCGGCTTCGCCTTGGCGCGGTCAGCCCCAAGCTGTTGCAGGTCTATCGGGAGGACGGCCTTACGCTCGATCAGCTTATGGCCTTCGCCATCACTGAGGACCATGCTCGGCAGGAGCAGGTTTTCGAGGGTCTGCATCACAACCGCGAACCGTGGATCATCCGGCGCGACATGACCGCTGCCAACGTCCCGGCGACCGACCGGCGCGCGGTGTTCGTCGGAGCCGACGCCTATGTGGAGGCGGGCGGCAGCATCATCCGCGACCTGTTCAGCGAGGACCGGGGCGGGTTCTTCGAGGATGCGGGCTTGCTCGATACGCTAACCACCGAGAAGCTGCGGGAGGTTGCCGAGCAGGTGCAAGCCGAGGGCTGGAAATGGGCCGAGGCGCATATCGACTATCCCCACGCCCACGGGATGCGCCGGTTCTATCCGCAGTCGGTTCCGCTGTCCGACGAGGACGAGGCGCGGCTGGAGGCGCTGTCCACCGAGCATGACGAGCTTGCCGAAGGCTATTCGTCCTATGACGATATGCCCGAGGACGTGGCGACGAAGCTGGAGGCGGTGTCCGACGAGATCGACGCCATTTCCGAGAAGCGCCATGCCTACGACGCCAACGTGGTCGCGTATGGCGGCGCGTTCGTGGTGCTTCACTATGACGGCAGTGTCAGGGTCGAGCGCGGTTTCGTCCGTCTTGAGGACGAGGCGCTGGCGGACCCGCAGCCCGAACCGGAAGCCAAAGGCGATGCGCCCGAACCGCAGGCCGGGGAGGACGAGCAGCCGGAGGACGGCGACGAGGACGTGCGGGAAATCGAGGAGGAGGACGAGGAACCGGGCAAGCCCATTTCCGACAGCCTCACCCGCGACCTGTCCGCCTATCGGACGCTGGCGCTTCGCGTGGCGTTGGCCGACCAGCCGGACACGGCGTTGGTCGCGCTGACCCACACGCTCACCGCGCAACTGTTCTACAGCTATGCGGAGGCGGGTTGCCTTGAGGTCCGTCCGACCGTGACCCCCTTGGGGAGCCACGCGGACGGGATCGAGGATACGCCCTTGGCGGCGCGGTCGAGCGAGCAGCACGAGGCTTGGGCCGAGCGGATGCCGCGTGACATCGCGGGCCTGTGGGACTTCATCGTCGGACTGGACGAGGCGAAGCGGCTGGCGTTGCTGGCGCATTGCGCGGCTCGCACCGTCAACGCCCTGCGGCTGCCGTGGGACCGCAAGCCCCGGACGCTACAAACCGCCGACCGGCTGGCAAGCGCGCTGGCGCTGGACGTGGCGAAGGACTGGACGCCTACCGTGGACAGCTACCTTGGCCGCGTTACCAAGGCGCACATCGTCGAGGCCGTGACCGAAGGCGTGTCCGAGGATGCCGCCCGCCGTATCGCGGACATGAAGAAGCCGGACATGGCGCAAGCCGCCGAGCAGCTTCTGGCCGGGACCGGCTGGCTGCCTGCCGTGCTGCGGACGCCAACGCCGGAGGCCGAGCAGCCCGCGACCATCGAGGTCGACGACACCGAGGCCGTGGAGCAGCCGTCCGAAACGGAGGACGGCGAAGCGTTCTACGCCGTCGCCGCCGAGTAGCGGCACCGGGCCGGGGCCGCGCGAGCGGTCCCGGCCTTGCTCTCACCCTAAAAAAATCGGCCGCGCGCGGGCGCGCGGCCGACCTTGTTGCGTGTCGCCTTGCGTCGAACCATCCTCGCCGATAGCCAGCTTGGCAGGCGGAACGGGGATACGGGGTAGCAGTGGCAAAGGCGATCGATCTGTCGAACGGCAGAGCATGGAAGACCCAAAGCGCCGCCTTGGCTCATTTCAAGGATATGCTCGCCCGCTATTCCGATGAGGACGTGGTCGAAGACCGTGCCGACCATGACGACCTGATTGCCCTTCTCGAACGCTATGATGCCGTGATCGTCGATGGCCCCTCGAAGATCGGCGACGGGGTGGACTCCTTTTTCCGGCGCCGGAACACCGGCGACGGCTACTCGACGCCCGGTTTCTGGGTGCGGCGCGTTGACGGGAGTGAGACGGATTTCAGCTATCTGGCGGCCGTTCGGGGAGCCCCGAAATCAAACGCCCAGGAGTTCTATGACGCCTGCCGGGCGGCGGTGGCCGCAGATTTGAAAGCCGCCAAAGCCCGGCACTTCAAGACCTACGGCGACGAACTCGGCCGCGTTCCCTGCGAGCTGACCGATGAGCTTATCACCATCGACGCGGCTCATATCGACCACGCCTATCCGACATTCGGCCAACTGGTCCTGAGCTTTCGCGCCGCGCGGGGATGGCAGCACGAAGTGCCCCCCGGCACCGTCACCGTCCCGGCAGACAGCCAAACCACGACGACATTCGTCGATCCGGCCGTTGTCGCCGCGTTCCGGCAATTCCATCATGGCGCCGCCATTCTGAGAATCGTGGCCCGGACCCGCAATCTGGCGATGTCGGCCGGGCAGCGCAGGCCAAAGGTTCGCAGGCCGGTGGTTTTGACCTGAATCATCGCTGACCCTCGCGACGGAGAGCTTATGGTTGTGCCATCCATAGTATAGTGGCGGACCAAGGGGGGATTCGGCGTGGTCCAGGCAATTCAACTACTGCGGAATATTGGCCAGTTCGATTCGGTGAACGCTGGCGCTCAGATTCCGTTCGCGAAGCTCACGGTTGTCTATGGCGAGAATGGGCGCGGGAAGACGACGCTCACCGCCATCCTGCGCTCCCTCGCAACGGGGGCCGCCGCGCCGATCAGCGATCGGCATCGTCTCGGCGCCGCCAATCCCCCGCATGTGGTGATCGGCTTGGCCGCCGGAGCGCCCGCCGTCTTCGAAAACGGCGCCTGGTCCCGAACCGAGCCCAATGTCGCCGTTTTCGACGATGAGTTCGTTGCGCAGAACGTGTGCTCGGGCATTGAGGTTATTCCCGGCAATCGCCAGAACCTGCATGAGTTGATCGTCGGGAGCCAGGGTGTCGCGCTGAACGCCGCCGTGCAAACGCATGTCGATCGGATCGAGCAGCACAACCGTGATCTCCGCGCCAAGGCCGATGCGATTCCCGCCGCGCGGCGCGGCGGGCTCGACGCCGAGGCATTCTGCGCGCTGCAACCGATCCCCGACCTCGACCGGGAATTGGCCGACGCAGAAAAGCGCCTGGCCGCAGCGCGGTCGTCGGAGGTGGTCGCGACGGCAGCGATATTTCCAGCGCTCTCCCTGCCAGCCTTCGACCTCGACGCCTTGGACGGGCTTCTCGGCCGAGATTTGCCGGGTCTGGAAGAGGCGGCGGCCGAGCGGGTGCAGGCCCATATCGCGCTGCTTGCCCGTGGCGGTGAGCGCTGGATTGGCGAAGGGCTGACGCACGCCGACCATGCCGCGGCGGCAGGCCCGGCCATCTGTCCGTTCTGCGCCCAGGATCTCGCCGGCTCTTCCGTGATCGGGCACTACCGCGCCTATTTCGGTGACGCCTACAACGACTTGAAGCGCGACATCGCCAACGCGATCCAAGCCCTCACGACCACCCATGCCGGCGACGTGCCGGCCGCCTTCGAGCGCACCGTGCGCGAAGCGATCGAGCGCCGCGAATTTTGGCAGGCTTTCACGGAAGTCCCCGCCATCCAGATCGACACCGCGGAAATTGCGCGCGCCTGGAAAGCCGCCCGCGACGGCATCATGGAGCGTTTGAAAGCCAAGCAGGCCGCCCCGCTGGAGCCCTTGGCGCTAGGCGACGACGTGCGCGCCGCCGTCGCGACCTATGAGGAACAGCGGGTGGGCCTTGATCGGGTTGCTGCGGTCTTGGTGCAGGCGAATGAGGCTCTGGCACTCGTCAAGGAAGAAGCGCGCGCGGCCAACGTCGCCGCGCTTGCCGCCGATCTGACGCGGCTTCGCGCTGTCGAGGCCCGACATCAGCCGGACATGGCCGCGCTCTGCACCGCCTATGTTGACGAGCGCGATGAGAAGGGCCGGACCGAGACCGCGCGGGACCAAGCCCGCGAGGCGCTGAACCAATATCGTCAGAACGTCTTCCCGGCCTACCAAGACGCGGTGAACGACTATCTGCGTCGTTTCAACGCCGGCTTTCGCTTGGGCAACGTCGCCCCCGTGAACAATCGCGGCGGATCGGCCGCCAACTACAATGTGCTCATCAACAATATCGCCGTGGGGCTCAACGCTGCCGAGGGACCGTGTTTCCGGACCGCGCTGAGTGCTGGCGACCGCAACACCTTGGCGCTCGCCTTCTTTTTCGCCACGCTCGAACGTGACCAGGCGCTCGCGCAGAAGATTGTCGTGATCGACGATCCTATGAGCAGCCTTGATGAGCACCGCACCCTGCACACCGTGCAAGAGATTCACCGTCTCGCGGGCGCCGTGGGGCAGGTCATCGTCCTCTCGCACTCGAAGCCGTTCATCCTCAATGTCTGGGAAAAGTGCGGCGCGCTCCCGCGCGCCTCGCTCCAGGTTGTGCGCGCGCAGCAGGGCTCGACGCTGGTGGCCTGGGACGTCACCGGCGACATGATTACGCTGCACGACAAGAGACACGCCGATGCGCTCGCCTATCTCCAAGCGGCGGACCCGGCCGTCGAGCGCAAGATCGCGGAGTCGCTTCGCCCGATGCTCGAAACCTTTGTCCGCGTCGCCTTCCCCGCGCAGTTCAGGCCCGGCGGTAAGCTCGGTCAGTTCGCAGATATTTGCCGTCAACGGCTCGGAACGGCCGACGAGATACTGGGGCCAAACGACACCGCCGAGCTACGGGCGCTTCTCGACTTCGGCAACCGCTATCACCACGATGAGAACCCGGCTTACCAAACCGAGGCGATTAACGATCGCGAGCTGGCCGACTTCACGAGGCGAACGCTCGCCTTCGCTTCACGTCCTCGGCAGTGATGATCGCCCGGCCAAGCGGGGGACCGGCTAACGCCCGCTGATGCTCTTGGCCCGCGTGAGGCATGGCGCCGTCGATGCCATGTTCCGCCCCGATATTTGCCGACCACCCCGCACAGCCTCGTAATGGCCTGATCTGATCGGAGGACGCCTCCGTCTCGATCGTCTTGGCGCAACGGCGTCGCACGGCTTTTTTCCGCCGCCTCCGGCTTTGCATCGCGATCCAAAAAAGCCGCCCGCCGCCGTCCTGCACTTCGTTCCGGCCGCCCACGGTGCGCAGCCGCTCGCCACCGATCCGTCGATCGCCATCGAGGCCGCGATGGGCGTGGCTCGAGCAAATGGAGATTACGACATGGCTACGATCGGCACCTTCACCGCCAATGACAAGGGCGAGTTCAACGGCGTCATCAAGACGCTCACCCTCAACACCAAGGCCGTCTTCCGCCCGATTGAGAGGAATGGCGACAAGTCTCCCGACTTCCGCGTCACCGTCGGCAACCTCGACATTGGGGCCGCCTGGAAGAAGACCAGCCGCGAGGATCGCGCCTACTTCTCGGTCAAGCTCGACGATCCGACCTTCCCGGCACCGATCTACGCCACCCTCTCAGAGACCGATACCGCCGGCGAGTACGCGCTGATCTGGTCTCGCTGATCCGCCGCAGCGCCCCGCTCCACGGAGCGGGGCGCCTCTTGTCGGGAAAAGTTGGCTAGCCGGGCAGCGAATCGAACAGCGGAAGCGGCATCGGTGCGCGCTCCGGCAGCGCGCCGGCATCGTAGGGCGCAATCGCCACCCATTCGACAGCCCAGTCCAGCGTCAGCTTGCCGGGGCCGATGCGCGAGAAACCGGCACCGTCCACCACGACTCGGAAATCGAAGCGATCCTCCTCGGCTTCGAGGCGACCTTCGATCAGCGAACCGTCGCTTGCCGCCAGCAGGAAACGCTCCTCAACCGCGTCATAGGGCACGCGTAGCGTCTTGGTGATGTCGCCCGCGACCGCGATGCGCCGGCCGGGCTGTCCCGTGATCGTGATGCTCATACCGACTCCTTGCCGCCGGTTTGGATCAAAACAGGAACAAATGGCAAGGGCTGTTTGCTGGCGCCGCAGAGCGGCGCGGTGCTTGGGGCTCTGCCCCCGGCGCACTGCAAGCGGCTTCCGCCCAGCTTCCCTCGCTTCGCTCAGTGCAGCCGGTTCCCCGCGAAGCCGCCTTCCGTTTGCACCCCCGGTCTCGCCGACGGGCAGGGTTTCAGCGCGGCGCTCCGCTGCGCGGAAACCCAAGCTCAAGGAGTTCAGCCATGTATCATCAACTTGCCACGCGGTTTGGCCGGAACGCCCATCAGATCAGCGGTCGGGAGCCGCTCGACAACGAGGCGCTTTATCGGCACGTCCCGTCCATCTTCGCCCGTGAGGCGCACGACAGCCGTTCGGAGCGGTATGTTTATGTGCCCACTATCGACATTGTGGAGGGACTGCGCCGTGAAGGATGGTTCCCCTTCTTCGCTGTCCAGTCGGTGCCGCGTGATGGAAGCCGCCACGGCCACGCCAAGCATATGCTGCGCCTGCGCCGGGACGAGGGCATCGGCAAGGCCGAGGCCGCCGAAGTCATCATCGTGAACAGCCATGACGGGACCAGCGCCTATCAGATGTTCGCCGGGATGCTGCGGTTCGTTTGCACCAACAGCATGATCGCGGGCGAGCGGTTCGAGGAGGTCCGCGTTCCGCACAAGGGCAACATCGAGCACGACATTATCGAGGGCGTCTATGCCGTCGCCGAGGACTTCCCCCGGCTGATCGACGCCAGCGAGTCGATGAAGTCCATCCAGCTTTCCGAGGACGAGCGGCGGTTGCTCGGCGAGGTTAGCCTTGTCGCTCGCTACGGAGAGGATGAAAGCCCGCTGCGGCCCGAGCAGATCATCGAGCCGCGCCGGCGCGAGGATGTGGACCGCAGCTTGTGGACCACATTCAATGTCATTCAGGAGAATGTCATTCGGGGCGGATTGCAGGGCCGCAAGCGCAACGCCGAGGGCCGTATCCGCCGCGCACAGACTCGCGCGATCAACGGCATCGACCAGAATGTGACGCTGAACCGCGCGCTCTGGACGCTCGCCGAGGGAATGCAGCGCCTCAAGGCAGCCTAAGGTTCGCCGCCGCAGGGTCGAAGTTCCGGCCCTGCGGCTTCCGCGATTTCGCGCCGATCCGCTTCACCGGATCGGCGGCAGGCGCGCGCCCCATAGGTCCGCGCGACTGCAATGGCGCGCTCGCCGGGCTGGCGCCCGGCTCGCGCTGGGTAGTGGTAAAATCCCTGCCGCTGTCCTAAAAGGACAGCGGGCCGCTACGCGGCGGCCTGGGGTTGGTAGCCCCACGTTTAGCGGTTTGGTGTCGGCCGAAACGACGCCGCGAATCCTTGACCATGCGGTCGGGGAGCCTGCGACGTATGTCCAGGCGCTCCGGTGCTAAAGGTCGTAGGGCCGACTAAACGCGGTTTACCACTCCCCGATCACGGGTTCAGGAGCTGTTTGCGGGGGCGCACCGCAAACCAGCAGCTCCGTGAGTGATTGTCGAGCAATGCGGATTGCGCACCTAGTTATGCTGAGCAAGCGCATCGAAAATGCTTCGCCGAGGGTCTATTGGTTAACGCGGGCCAAGACGTGAGGGCATGATGGGCAACAACCATTTTCATGACCGAGCGCCTGATTCGCCGCAACTCACCGAGTACGACGAAGGCCATTTGACCGCTTATCTTCGCCTGCTCGATGCTGACGCAGAAGGGACCGACTGGCGGGAGATTGCCGCCGCTATTTTCGGCATCGACGTGGGCGCGGAACCCCATCGCGCCAAGGCGATGCACGAGAGTCATCTTGCCCGCGCGCGGTGGATGACAGAGATTGGATATGCGCATCTGCTCGGCTGCAACCGGCCGCTAAATCGTTAAGATTGAACCCCAAATTGGAAGTATTCGCGCCGCCTTCGCCGCACGGTTGATCGCTATCTTTGCGCTATAATAGCCAGGACAACCGGAAGATGTTGCGCTCCTGACGCGCGCTAAGCGCGGTTGGGAGGATGCAATGCCGACGCCGCCAAGGCGTCGCCAGCGGCGCGCCGACGGACTGTCCGGCGCCCTCGGGCGCGCCGATTTCGCCGCTGAGTTTCTACGCCGAAACCGCACCTATCGCGCCGAACACAAGCAGATGCAGCAGCGCATCGCAAGCGGCGCCGTCGCGCAAAGTGCCGCCGAGATGGCCTTCGCGCGGCGATGGGGGTTGTCCTTTCGCTACGGCGCCGGATGACCTCTCAGAGCCGGTCCCCTGGCGCCCGGAACTGACCGCCGTCACGGTCATCCTCGACGCAGCGCCGGAAGGATTCGACAGCGCTTCGCCGGTCGATCCTCGCGCACTCGGCGGGCTGCTCGCCGACCTAGCCGGCATCGACGGACGCCATGTCATCGTCGCCGACGCGGCGGGTGAGCATCGGCTGTGGCTGCGCGATCCGCAGCCCGGCCGGCCGCTCGCTGCCGTCATCCCGCTCGACAAGGATTTTGTCACCCGCATCGCCAGCTTGCTGCGCTTCCATCGCCGCCTGCTCGGCCGCGCCGCCGGGCCGCTGCCGCGCGGCTGGCCGCTGACCGCCTATCGGCTCGCCCGGCTCGACCTGATGCTCCGCGCGCTCGACCTGCGCGACGGCGGCGCGACCTATCGCGAGATCGCGGTGGCGCTCGGGCGCGACGAGGCGGCGCGGCTGTCCGCGAGCGATTGGAAGATGTCCGCCGCGCGGTCGTTCGTCGTCCGGCTGGTCCGCGACGGCATCGCCATGATGAACGGCGACTACCGCAAGCTGCTCCGCATCCGCTGATCCGCTCCCCGCTGCCACCCCGCGCGGGGGGGGGCACATCCGTGCAGCCGCACATCTTCATACCCCACCCGGCCGCCTCCCTTCTGACAATTACGCCTCCTGCCGCCACCGCCCGCAGGAGCCGTCACTTGTCCGATACGCCCACCAACCTGCCGCCCCGCTTTCTGCGCACGCCGGAAGCCGCGCGCTTTCTCGGCCTCTCCGGCCGCACCCTTGAGAAGCACCGCTATTTTGGGACCGGGCCGGCCTACCGCCGCATCGGCGGCCGGGTGGTTTATTCGGTCGATGACCTGCGCGCCTGGGCCGACATCGGCATCAAGCATTCGACCTCCGATCCGGGACAGGACGACCTCATGCCGCGCGCGGACTCGGCCATCGCCCGGAGCCGGCGATGACCGTCCCCCTGTCCCCGATGCGTCATCGCCAGCCGTCCGACGACGGTATGACTCGCGTCGAGTTGACCTGGATCGAGAAGCGGATTGAGCACTGGATCAGGTTCGGGCGCGTCGCCGTTGACGAGATCGTCGACCGCCGCCGCCGCATCGTCCGCTTCCGTCCCGGCGCCATCTTCGCGTTCGTCCGCTGGGCCGCCAACGACTACGGCACGGTCAGCTCGCGCATCGACATCGTGCGCGCGGTCGGCGTGGGCGAGCCGTTCACGACGCTGCCGTTCGTGCGGCCCGGCGGCGACATCCTGCTCAAGATCGAGGGCTGGCCGAAGGTCAGCCAAGTGCTCGCCGCAATCGACGCGGCCGAGGCCGCGGGCGTCGATCCCTGCGATGCCGCGCCCGATCATTGGCGACACGTCGCCAACCGCATCGCCGCCGGACATCAGCCGCGCCCCTATACGCTGGAGCGTCATCGCGCCTGGCTCAAGCGCCGGGAGATCGAAGGATGACGCGCCGTGGATGGACCATCGCGACGGCTTCCGCCGCGTCGCTGTTCGCCGTGTCGTTCACCGCCGTCGCGGTATTCGACCCGCTGCCGCGCGTCATCTGGAACGCCAGCGCGAGCGCGCCGCTCGGCCTCTACCGCATCGAGCCCGACCGCGATCCCGCTATCGGCGCGCTGGTCGCCGTGACGCCGCCCGCGCCGCTGGCGCGGTGGCTGGCCGAGCGCGGCTATCTCGGCGAGCGCGTGCCGCTGTTGAAGCATGTCGCGGCTAAGGCCGGGCAGCGCGTGTGCCGGATCGGCGCCGTGGTGAGCGTCGATGCACGGCCGGTCGTCGTCGCCTTGGCGCGTGATGGACGAGGCCGGTCGCTGCCTGTCTGGCAGGGCTGCCGCACGCTGCGCGCCGGCGAGCTGCTGATGCTCAATCCCGATCACGCCGACAGCATGGACGGCCGCTATTTCGGGCCGCTGCCGGCCTCGACCGTGCTCGGCCGCGCCATGCCCGTGCTCACCCGCGACACCCCGAACGCGCCGCTCGCGTGGCGCTGAACCCGCTTGTCCCTGCCAACCCTAAGGAGAGTCCCATGCAGATCGGCAGCTTTTTCCGTACCGCCAGCGGCTACGAAGGCATCATCGAGACGGCGACGCTCGACATCCGCATCTCGATCGTCCCGGCCGAGGCGAGCGACGCCGACAAGGCGCCGGACTGGCGCGTTCATCGCGGCGACGGCGGCGAAGGGCCAGAGATCGGCGCGGGCTGGAACGAGACCGGCGAACGCGCCGGGGACTACGTCTCGCTGCGCATCGACGATCCCGCCTTCGCGCAGCCGCTCCGCGCCGCGCTGTTCCAGAACACCGGCGACAAGTCGGCCTGGTCGCTGCGCTGGAACCGCCAGCCGAAGTCGCGCGAGCAGGACTGATCCGGTGCGCTTGTCCATCATCCCTTTGTTCGCGGGAAAGCCGTCTCATCCCTCCGTCCCGCTCGGTCGCAGGCCGGCCGGGGCGCGCAGCGAAGGTCAAGGGCGGCCGCAGGCCGGCGCAGCGCGCGCACCCTTGAGCGTAGCGAGCACGCTGGCAGGCTGGCGGCGGAGTGGAGTCGGATCGGCGTTGGCATTGGCCGTCGCGCTGCTGTCCGGCGGGGCTGCGCCGGTCGCGGCGACGGCGCAGGATTTGCCGGCCGCGCGATCGGCGGCGGTTCATCCCTACGCCGGCCACGTCGCCGATGCCGCGCGGCGGTTCGGCATCCCCGAGGCATGGATATGGGCGGTGATGCGCGTCGAGAGCGGCGGCAACTCGCGCGCCGTCTCGCGCGCGGGTGCGATGGGATTGATGCAGATCATGCCCGCGACCTGGACCGATCTTCGCGCGCGATATGGCCTCGGCGCTGACCCGTTCGACGTGCGCGACAACATCATGGCGGGCGCGGCCTATCTGCGCGCGATGCACGACCGATACGGCAACGCGAGCGCGATGCTGGCGGCCTATAATGCGGGACCGGGCCGCTACGACGACTTCGTGTCGCACGGCCGCCCGCTGCCGCCCGAGACGGTCGGCTACCTCGCCCAGCTCACCGCCGCCATCGGCACGTCGGGCGCTGCGGAGGTGGCGGTTAGCGCGCCGCCCGATCCGTTCGCCTGGCGACGTGCCGCACTGTTCGTCCGCACCGCGAGCGCCGCGTCCGAGGGCGTCTCCGTGCAGTCGGACGATGAAGAACCCGCGCCCGAACTGCCGACCGATGGGGCGACATCCGGCGACGTTAGCGCCGTCGCTCTTCCTGCCAGCGAGCCGGCGGACACGCTGTTCGTCCCCCGCGCCCGCGCGGGCCGACCGCAATGATCCGCGCGTCATCCCCATCATCCGTCCCGAGCAGGAAAGTGGCTGGGGAGGGAGAAAACGGCAGGGACAGACGAGGGCAAGATATAAGCCGCACCCCGTTTCGCCGAAAAGCCAAGGCTTTTCCGTGGCTTCATGCGGGGGCGTCGGTCGGCGCGCGTGCCGCGCGGAAGGGAAAAGCAAGCAAAATCAACGTCTCGAATGGCACCACGGGCCATTTACGGCCGAAAGCGGCCCGGCCGTGAGCGAGGACAGTGAGTTCCGCGTTCGGCCGGGCAAGGCCAAGCGCAGCAAGGCGCAGGGCCGCAATGCGCGCGGCCTGGTGGCCGAGGTGCTGCGCGTGGCCGCGATCCACAGCGGAGGCCGGCGCACCGGGGGCGGCTCGCGCCGAGGTCGCCAATCCAGTTTCGGGCGGGGACGAACAGCATTTGCCCGCAGCCGGTTATTCGGATCGGGCCGTCGAGTGATGGTGAAGGCGCTACCCGTGAACCATCGCAGTCGCGGGGGCCGACGCATGGCGCCGCTGTCCGCGCACGTCGCCTATTTGAAGCGCGAAGGCGTCACCCGTGACCGTTCCCCGACGCGCATGTTCGACGCGGCCGGAGACAATGCCGACGATCGCGCATTCACCGAGCGGTGCAAGGATGACCGGCATCATTTCCGCATCATCGTCTCGCCGGAGGATGCGGCCGAGCTGACCGACCTACGCGAATACACCCGCGATCTCGTGCGGCAGATGGAAACGGATTTGGGGACGCGGCTCGATTGGGTCGCGGTCGATCATTGGAACACCGACAACCCGCACGTTCATATGCTCGTGCGCGGTGTCACCGACACCGGCACCGATCTCGTCATGGCGCGGGACTATATCAGCCACAACCTGCGCTCCCACGCCGAGGAGCTGGCGCAGGCCGAACTTGGGCCGAAGCCTGAGCATGAAGTGCAGCGCGCGCTCGACCGAGAAGTGACGGCCGAGCGCTGGACGCGGCTCGATACCGAGATCGGCCGCGCGGCCGACGAACTGGGGGTCATCGACCTGCGCCCCGAGCGGCCCGGTCCGGCCGATCCGCGCCTCCGCCGGTTAATGGTCGGCCGCTTGCAGCATCTGGAGACGATGGGGCTCGCCGCTGAGGGTGAGCCCGGACAGTGGGCGGTTGCCGAAGGCGCGCAAGGCAAGCTGCGCGAGCTGGCCGCGCGCGGCGACATTATCCGCACCATCGGACAGGCTCTGAAAGATCACGGGCAGGACCGGCCGCTGGAAAGCTACGCGGTTGTGAGCGGCGCGCCGGAAAAGCCAATCGTCGGCCGGCTGATCGACAAGGGGTTGCACGACGAGCTGTATGGCGCGGCCTATGCCGTGATCGACGGCACGGACGGCCGCACCCATCATGTGCGGCTGCCCGGAATTGAAGCGCTGGAGCAAAGCCCGACGCTCGGCGGGATCGTCGAGCTGCGCGCTATAGGCAAGCCGGGCGAGCCGAAGCCCACCCTGATCCTCGCCACGCGATCGGACCTCGACCTCGCCGCGCAGGTGAAGGCGCCCGGCGCGACCTGGCTTGACCATCGGCTGATCGAGCGCGGCACGGGTGTCGCGGATGGCGGGTTCGGTGCGGAGGTGTGCCGTGCGATGGACGCGCGCACCGATCATCTTGTCCGCGAGGGGCTGGCGCGCCGCTATGGCCAACGCGCGGTGTTCGAGCGCGGCTTGCTCGACACGCTGCGCAAGCGCGAGCTGGACGCCGTTGGCGCGAAGATCGCGGGCGAAACGGGCCTTGCGTATCGCCCGACCACCTCCGGCGAGAAGATTGCCGGCGTAGTCCGCCAGCGCCTCGCACTCGCCTCCGGTCGCTTCGCCATGATCGACGACGGGCTCGGCTTCCGTCTCGTGCCCTGGGCCAGCGCGCTCGAACAGCAGCTCGGTCGCCAAGTGTCCGGTGTCGTTCGCGCTGGTGGCGGCATCGACCTAGCGCTCGGCCGCAAGCGCGGCCTCGGCCTCTGACAAGGAAACAGCCATGTCCGCGACGAAAATCCTGTGGGGCCAGATCATCGCTGTCTTTCTGATCGTGCTCGCAGGTGTGTGGGGCGCGACGCAATGGACCGCCGCGGCCTTGGCCTATCAACCCGAGCTGGGGCCGCCCTGGTTCATCGTCGGCGGCTGGCGTGTCTATCCGCCGCCGGCCTTCTTTTGGTGGTGGTTCTCGTTCGACGCATACGCGCCAGCCATCTTCAAGACCGGCGCATTCATCGCCGCGTCGGGCGGGTTCGTGTCAATCGCCGTCGCCATTGGAATGTCTGTGTGGCGTGCGCGCGAGTTGAAGAACGCCGAGACCTACGGCTCGGCACGCTGGGCGACAACGCGCGAGGTTCGGGCGGCCGGGCTGCTGGGCGCGAACGGCGTCGTGCTCGGCAGACTCGACCGGGACTATCTGCGCCACGATGGCCCCGAGCATGTGCTGTGCTTCGCTCCGACGCGGAGCGGCAAGGGCGTCGGGTTGGTTGTGCCGTCGCTACTCACCTGGCCGGCCTCCGCGATCGTCCACGACATAAAAGGCGAGAACTGGTCGCTGACCTCGGGCTTCCGCGCGCGACACGGCCGCGTGCTGCTGTTCGATCCGACCAATGCCGCATCGGCTGCCTACAACCCGTTGCTGGAAGTGCGGCGCGGCCAATGGGAGGTGCGCGATGTGCAGAATGTGGCGGACGTGCTGGTCGATCCCGAAGGCAGCCTGGAGCGCCGGAACCATTGGGAAAAAACGTCGCACTCGCTGCTGGTCGGCGCGATCCTTCACGTCCTCTATGCCGAGCCGGACAAGACGTTGGCCGGCGTCGCGTCGTACCTCTCCGATCCATCTCGCACGATCGAGCAGACGCTGGCCGCGATGATGGCGACGCCGCACCTTGGCGAAGCCGGCGTTCATCCCGTCGTCGCCAGCGCGGCGCGAGAGCTGCTGAACAAGTCGGATAACGAGCGGTCGGGCGTGCTCAGCACGGCCATGTCGTTCCTCGGTCTCTACCGCGATCCTGTTGTGGCGCAGGTCACGCGGGCCTGCCAGTGGCGCATATCGGATCTGGTGGGGGGCGAACGGCCGGCGACGCTCTATCTGGTCGTGCCGCCCAGCGACATATCGCGCACCAAGCCACTCATCCGCCTCATCCTCAACCAGATCGGGCGCCGTTTGACCGAGGAGCTGACCCCGAAGGGCAACCGCCACCGCGTGCTCCTGATGCTCGACGAGTTTCCCGCCTTAGGCCGGCTCGACTTCTTCGAGTCTGCCTTGGCGTTCATGGCCGGCTACGGGCTCAAGGCGTTCCTGATCGCGCAGAGCCTCAATCAGATCGAGAAGGCTTACGGCCCGAACAACGCGATCCTCGACAACTGCCACGTCCGCGTGAGCTTCGCCACCAACGATGAGCGGACCGCCAAGCGCGTCTCGGACGCGCTCGGCACCGCGACCGAGATGCGGGCGATGAAGAACTATGCGGGTCACAGGCTTTCGCCCTGGCTCGGGCATCTGATGGTGTCGCGGTCAGAGACCGCTCGCCAGCTCCTCACGCCGGGCGAGGTGATGCAGCTGCCGCCCGATGACGAGATCGTCATGGTGGCGGGCGTCCATCCGATCCGGGCGAAGAAGGCCCGCTACTACCGCGACGCACGGTTCGCCGAACGTATCATGTCCGCGCCCACCCCTGACGCCGCCCAGGTCCGGCGCGATGACTGGACGGGCCGCGCCGTCATCGCCGATCCCGCCGCCGTGGCGCAGATCGTCCGTTCGGCGGAGGACGCGGCGAACGGCGGATTGCGCCGCGAACCCGAACTGCCGGAGCATGTCGCCATCGCGCCCGAGACCTCGCCACCGCCCGCGCAGGAGTTTGCGATCATGGACGACGAACCCGACGACGCCGCGCGGCAGGCGGCGGTGCGGCGCCGGATGCAGGGGCTCGCGCGGCAAGCGTCGCTCGACCCCGGCGATGGTATCGAGCTGTAGGCGGCGATCATGCGCGTCCGGCTCAATGTCTATTTTCCGCCAGCGCTCGCCAAGCAGGTTGACGAGCTGGCGATCCGCCGCCGCATCTCTCGCTCGGCAATCGTGGAGGCGGCGGTCGCCTCCTACCTCTCGCCGGACGGCGCCGACCGGATGGAGGCGGCGTTCGCTCGACGGCTCGATCGCTTGTCGCGTCAGGTCCAGCGGCTTGAGCGCGACACCGGACTCACGATTGAGGCACTGACGTTGTTTGTGCGGTTCTGGCTGACGGTGACGCCGCCATTGCCCGACGAGGATCAAGCGGCCGCGCAGGTGAAGGGACGCAAGCGCTACGAGGGTTTCGTCGAGACGCTCGGCCGGCGCTTCGCCAGCGGCAAGAGCTTGAGGGACGAGATACCGGAAGATGTCTGGCCGCGCTCCACTTCGACTGAGTCGGACTGAATAGACACGCCAACCACCGCGTAGTCGAAAAGCAATTCCGCCGCCGACCACGTATCTGCCGCCCCCTCTACTACGCCAGCAAGTAGCTGTTGCGGCAGAAGTATTTATGCGTCTCTTGCTGTGCCCCGACAGCCGGGCGGCGGTTCGCCCGGCCCTTCGCAGGGCCAGTTCCTTGACCGTTCATCCGATCCGATCCGAGGCCAAGACGCGCGGCGCGCGGATGCTGCGCACCGCGCTCGGGCCGTCGATCTCGGCATGGCTGGACGACCCGACCGTGATCGAGGTGATGCTAAACCCGGACGGGAGGTTGTGGCTCGATCGGCTCGGCGAAGGCGTTAGCGATACCGGCGAGACGCTGACCGCCGCCGATGGCGAACGCATCGTGCGCCTGGTCGCTCATCATGTCGGCGTCGAGGTTCATGCGCGCAGTCCCCGCGTGTCGGCAGAACTGCCCGAGGGCGGCGAACGATTCGAGGGCTTGCTGCCGCCTGTCGTAGCGGCTCCCGCCTTCGCTATCCGCAAGCCCGCCGTCGCGGTGTTCACGCTTGACGACTACGCCACCGCCGGGATCATGTCGGCCGACGCGGCGACGGCGCTGCGCGAAGGCGTATCGGCTCGCGCCAACATTCTCGTCGCCGGCGGCACCGGCAGCGGCAAGACCACGCTGGTCAACGCGCTCTTGGCCGAAGTCGCCAAGACGACCGACCGCATCGTTCTGATCGAAGACACGCGCGAGCTGCAATGCGCTGCGCCCAACCTCGTCGCCATGCGGACGAAGGACGGCGTGGTGTCGCTGTCCGAGCTGGTCCGTTCGTCGTTACGGCTTAGGCCGGATCGCATCCCGATCGGAGAGGTGCGCGGCGCCGAGGCGCTCGACCTCATCAAAGCCTGGGGCACCGGCCATCCGGGCGGCATCGGAACCATTCACGCCGGCACCGCACTTGGCGCGCTCCGCCGCATGGAGCAACTCGTTCAAGAGGCGGTCGTGACAGTCCCTCGCGCGCTGATCGCCGAGACCATCGACCTGATCGCCGTGCTGGTCCGTGACGCGCACGGCCGGCGTCTCGCCGAGCTGGCCCGCGTCGAAGGACTCGACGCCGCGACCGGCGACTACCGCCTTACCCTGCTTCCCAAACCCCAGCCCGGAGACCTGCCATGATCCATGCCATTCGGCATGGCGCGCGTCGCGCCATGCTCGCCACCACCGCCAGCGTCGTCGCGCTGACCTTTGCCGTTCCGGCCCACGCGGGCGGATCGTCGATGCCGTGGGAAGCGCCGCTGCAAAGCATCCTCGAAAGCATCGAGGGGCCGGTGGCGAAAATCGTCGCGGTCATCATCATCATCGTGACCGGCCTGACGCTGGCTTTCGGCGATACTTCCGGCGGCTTCCGCCGGCTGATCCAGATCGTGTTCGGTCTCAGCATCGCCTTTGCCGCGTCGAGCTTCTTCCTGTCGTTCTTCTCGTTCGGCGGCGGGGCGCTCGTCTGATGCAGGACGCAGCCGAACCGATCGCGGGCTTCTATGCCCCCGTCCACCGGGCGCTGACCGAGCCGATTTTGCTCGGCGGCGCGCCGCGGTCGCTCGCCATCGTCAACGGGACGCTGGCCGGCGCGATCGGGCTCGGCCTGCGTCTCTGGATCGCCGGCCTGGTCATCTGGGCGATCGGCCACGCGCTTTCCGTATGGGTTGCACGACGCGATCCGCAGTTCGTGGACGTGGCCCGGCGCCATCTCCGCTTCCCGACATGGATGCAGCCATGATGAGCTTGCGCGAATATCGCAGCAAGGCCGCGTACCTTGCGGACTTCCTGCCTTGGGCCGCGTTGGTCGGCGAAGGTGTCGTGCTCAACAAGGACGGTTCGTTCCAGCGCACCGCACGCTTCCGCGGCCCTGATCTCGACAGTGCGACGCCGGCCGAGCTGGTCGCCACCACGGCACGCTTGAACAGTTCACTCCGGCGCCTGGGCTCCGGTTGGGCGATCTTCGTGGAGGCGCAGCGCAGTCCCGCGCTCGATTACCCCGAGTCCGAGTTTCCCGATCCCGTTTCTGCGCTGGTCGATATGGAGCGCCGCGAACAGTTCCGTGAGGAAGGCGCGCATTTCGAGAGCGCCTATTTCCTGACGTTGCTGTGGATGCCGCCGGCCGAGGACGCCGCGCGGGCCGAAGGCTGGCTTTACGAGGGCCGGTCCACCACCGGCGTCGATCCGTGGGAGCTGCTCAAAGGCTTCACCGATCGTAGCGACCGCGTGCTCAATTTGGTCGAGGGTTTCGTGCCCGAGGTCCGCTGGCTCGATGACGGCGAGACGCTGACCTACCTCCACTCGACGATCTCGACGCGGCGACAGCGTGTGCGCGTGCCGGAAACCCCGATGCACCTCGACGCGCTGCTCGCCGATGAGCCGTTGACCGGCGGGCTGGAACCTTGCCTGGGCGACCATCATCTCCGCATCCTCACCATTACCGGCTTTCCCAGCTCGACGTTTCCGGGGCTGCTCGACGAGCTGAACCGACTGGCGTTCGGCTATCGCTGGTCCACCCGCGCGATCATGCTCGACAAGACCGACGCGACGAAGCTGCTTACCCGCATCCGTCGCCAGTGGTTCGCCAAGCGCAAATCCGTCGCCGCCATCTTGAAGGAGGTGATGACCAACGAGGCGAGCACGCTGCTCGACAGCGACGCCTCGAACAAGGCCGCCGACGCCGACACCGCCTTGCAGGAGCTGGGCGCCGACTATGCCGGCATGGCCTATGTCACCGCCACGGTGACGGTGTGGGACCGCGATCCCGCCATCGCGGCCGAGAAGCTGAGGCTCGTCGAGAAGGTTATTCAGGGCCGCGATTTCACCGTCATTCCCGAGGGCATGAACGCGATCGAGGCGTGGCTGGGCAGCCTTCCCGGCCACACCTACGCCAATGTTCGCCAGCCCCCGATTTCCACCATCAATCTCGCCCACCTGATCCCCCTGTCAGCAGTATGGGCGGGGCCGGAACGGGACGAGCATTTCGGTGCAGCCCCCTTGCTCTACGCAAGAACCGAAGGCTCGACCCCGTTCCGGTTTTCCCTTCACGTCGGCGATGTCGGCCACACGCTGATTGTCGGCCCGACCGGCGCCGGCAAATCGGTCCTGCTCGCGCTGATGGCGATGCAGTTCCGCCGTTACGAGAACAGCCAGGTCTTTGCCTTCGACTTCGGCGGCAGCATCCGCGCCGCCTCGATCGGCATGGGCGGCGACTGGCAGGATCTCGGCGGAATGCTTGCCGACGAAACCGGCGACGGGGTGCAGCTCCAACCGCTCGCCCGCATCGACGATCCGGCCGAGCGAGCGTGGGCGGCGGAATGGCTGGCGGCGATCCTCGCGTCCGAAGGCGTCGCGGTCGATCCGCAGGCTAAGGAGCATATCTGGTCGGCGCTCAACTCCCTGGCGTCGGCGCCGGTTAGCGAACGCACGCTGACCGGCCTTGCCGTGCTGTTGCAGAACCAGCAGCTCAAACAGGCGCTCGCCTCGTATTGCATCGGCGGGCCGTGGGGCCGGCTTCTCGACGCCGAGGACGAGCGCTTGGGCGAAGCCGCCGTGCAGGCGTTCGAGACCGAAGGACTGGTCGGCGCCGGCTCCGCCGCCGCCGTTTTGTCCTACCTGTTCCACCGGATCGGCGGGCGGCTGGACGGCTCGCCCACACTCATCATCATCGACGAGGGCTGGCTGGTTCTCGACAGCCCGGACTTCGCAGCGCAGCTCCGCGAGTGGCTGAAGACCCTTCGCAAGAAGAACGCCAGCGTCGTCTTTGCCACGCAGAGCCTTGCGGACATCGAAACGTCGAGCATCGCCCCGGCCATCATCGAAAGCTGCCCGACGCGCATCTTCCTGCCGAACGAGCGCGCCGCCGAGCCGCAGATCGCCGCCATCTACGAGCGGTTCGGGCTTAACGCCCGCCAGATCGAAATCCTCAGCCGGGCGATACCCAAGCGCGACTATTATTGCCAGTCGCGGCGCGGCAACCGGCTGTTCGAGCTGGGGCTGGGCGAGGTCGCGCTGGCCTTCGCCGCCGCGTCGGCCAAGGCCGATCAGCTCCGCATCGCCGACATCATCGAGACTCACGGCCAAACCGCATTCGCGGCCGAATGGCTGCGCCATCGCGGCTGCGCCTGGGCGATCGAGCTTCTTCCCCCCCGCCAGCAGGAGTTACCGCTATGACCCGACTTCCCCTGCGCCGCGCCATTCTGGCCGGCGTCCTCGCCACCGCGACCATCGCGCCGATCGCGGCGCCCGTGCCGGCCTACGCGCAGTTCGGCGGGATCGTCTATGACCCGACCAACTATGCGCAGAACGTGCTGACCGCCGCGCGCACGCTGGAGCAGATCAACAATCAGATTCGCCAGATACAGAATCAGGCGACTTCGTTGCTCAACGAGGCCCGCAATCTGGCGAGCCTCCCGCAATCCTCGCTCGCCGAGTTGCAGGGCCAGGTGCGCCAGACCCAGCAGTTGCTCGGCCAGGCGCAGCGCATCGCCTATGACTTGGGCCAGATCGACCAGGCTTTCACCAGCCGATACACAGCCGGCGCCATGTCGGTCCCGCAACGGCAGCTCGTCGCAAATGCGCGCGAGCGGTGGGAGACCAGCGTAGGCGCGTTTCAGGACGCGCTCCGCGTTCAGGCCGGCGTCGTTGGAAATATCGACGGCTCGCGCGCGACGATGAACCGCCTCGTGTCGGCGAGCCAATCATCTCAAGGCGCGCTCCAAGCGGCTCAGGCCGGCAACCAGCTTCTCGCGCTGCAATCGCAGCAGCTCGCCGACATCGCGGCGTTGCTGGCCGCTCAAGGCCGAGCGCAATCGCTGGAGGCGGCGCGAAATGCAGCCGCCGAAGCCGAGGGGCGCGAGCGCCTCCGCCGCTTCCTCGGCAACTGAGCCGATGTCGGCAGCCGTCAAGATCGCCGGCGTCGCCACGCTGGCAGGGCTCATGATGACGGTGGCGGTGATCGCCGCCGTCACCGAGCCGCGCGTGCCGGAGGCGGCCAACGCCGTGGCGGCACGCGCCGAGCGCGATCCCTTAGCGGCGGAACTCGCGCGTTGCCGCGCGCTCACCATGCCGGATTCCGGCTGCGAGGCGGCATGGGCGGCGCATCAACGCCGGTTCTTCGGCAGGGAAGGCAATCAGCGGTGAACGACACCGGCATCATCGACAACTTCCTACAGGTTTTCACGACCTACATCGACAGCGGGTTCGGACTGCTCGGCGGCGAGATCGCGTTCCTTTCGACCACGCTGATCGCCATCGACCTGACGATTGCCGGTCTGTTCTGGGCATGGGGCGCCGACGAGGACGTGCTTCAGCGCCTCATCAAAAAGACGCTCTACATCGGCGTCTTTGCCTTCATCATCGGCAATTTCTCGACACTGGCGACGATCGTGTTCCAGTCTTTCGCCGGGCTGGGCTTGAAGGCGACGGGCGATGCCATGAGCATCGCCGACTTCATGCGCCCCGGCTTCATCGCCGCGACCGGCTTGGATGCGGGTGAGCCGCTGGTCGTTGCTGCGGGCGAGCTGGTCGGTCCAATCTCATTCTTCACCAACTTCGTTCAGATCGTCGTGTTGCTGCTCGCTTGGGCGCTTGTCGTCATCGCCTTCTTCATCCTGGCGATCCAGATTTTCGTGACGCTGATCGAGTTCAAGCTGGTGACGCTCGCCGGCTTCGTGCTGTTGCCGTTCGCCTTCTTCAGCAAGACCGCCTTCATGGCCGAGAAGGTGTTGGGCCATGTCGTCTCCACCGGCATCAAAGTTCTCGTGCTCGCCGTCATCACCGGCATCGGCACGACGTTGTTCAGTCAATTCACCGCCGCCGCTGGCCCAGAGCCCACGCTGGAGCAAGCGATGTCGATCGCGCTCGGCGCGCTGTCGCTGCTTGGCTTGGCGATCTTCGGCCCCGGCGTAGCGAACGGCATCGTCTCAGGCGGGCCGGCCCTCGGCGCGGGCGCAGCCGCCGGGACCGCGCTGGCCGCAAGCGGCGCGCTGGTTGGCGGTGCAGCCGCCGCACGCCTCGGCGCCGGCGCGGCTGCAAGCGCGATCGGCGGCGCGGCACGAGGGAGCGCCTTTGCTTCCGGCGCCGCCAGCAGCGCCTATGCGCTCGGCTCGGCAGGCAAGACCGGCGCAGCCGCCGTCGCGGGTGGCGCGGCCGGTGTCGGCCAAGCGGCGGCGGGTGCGGCGATTTCCCCGCTACGGAAAGCCGCCGCGTCCCTGAAAGACAGCTATCGCGCCGGCGGTCGCGCAGCAGTCACCGCGACGCGAGGCACGATTTCAGGAGGTGCTTCGCCATCGGCACCAGCCTCCGACGACAGGCCCGCTTGGGCATCGGCCATGAAGCGCCGCCAGACCATGACCCACGGCGCGACGATCGCCGCCCACACCCTACGTTCCGGCGACGGCGGGGGAAGCGGCTCGTCCGTCGATCTCCATCAGAAGGACTAGCTGCCATGTTCCGACGACCGACCATCCGCTACGGCCAGACCCCCGAACCGACCACGCCCTATCAGCGCGCCGCCCAAGCCTGGGACGACAGGATCGGTTCGGCGCGCGTGCAGGCGAAGAACTGGCGTCTCGCATTTTTCGGCACGCTCGCCCTTTCGGGCGGCCTGGCTGGCGGCCTCGTCTGGCAATCGGCCCGTGGCCATATCGTCCCTTGGGTGGTGCAGGTCGATCGGCTCGGCGAGGCGCAGGCGGTCGCGCCGGCCGAGGCCGGCTATCGCCCGACCGATCCGCAGATCGCGTTCCATCTCGCCCGCTTCATCGAGCAAGTCAGGAGCGTGCCGGCCGATCCGGTCATCGTTCGTCAGAACTGGCTTCGCGCCTATGACTTCACCACCGATCGGGGCGCGGTCGCGCTCAACGATTACGCTCGCGCCAACGACCCGTTCGCCAACGTCGGGCGGGTGCAGGTGGCGGTGGACGTATCAAGCGTCATCCGCGCGTCACCGGACAGCTTCCGCGTCGCCTGGACGGAGCGACGCTATCAGGACGGCAGCCTCGCCGCCACCGAACGCTGGTCGGCGATCCTCACCATCGTCGTGCAGCCGCCTCGCACGCCGGACGCACTCCGCAAGAATCCGCTCGGTGTGTTCGTCAATGCCCTCAACTGGTCAAAGGAGCTGTCGCAATGATCGGCATTCCCTTCCGGCGCGCCGTCACCGCCGCGCTGCTCGTTTCCGCCTCCGCGCTCGCCGGCTGTGCCACTACTTCCGCTCGGCCGCCCGCTATCGCATATGACGATCCACCGCGCGAAGTCGCCGCGACGCCGGCCGCCGAGCCGCCGCGCCCGGTGGAGATCGTTACGATTCCTGAACCGTTGCCGCTTCCCGGTCAGCTCAAGCCATTGCCGGATGCCCCTCGCGTGTCAGAGCCTGCCGATCCCCGTAGGCGCGTCGGCGATGCAAACGCCGCCGCGCGGGTGCAGCCGGCCCGTGACGGCTTCCTCAACGCCATCCAGCAATATCCCTGGACGGACGGCGCGCTCTATCAGATCTATACCGCGCCCGGCCAAGTGACGGACATCGCCTTACAGGAGGGCGAGCAGCTCGTTGGGCCGGGGCCGGTAGCAGCCGGCGACACCGTGCGCTGGATCATCGGCGATACTATCAGCGGCGGCGGGCCGGCAGCGCGAGTGCATATCCTCGTCAAACCGACGAGGCCGGACCTCGCCACCAACCTCGTCATCAACACCGATCGGCGCACCTATCATCTGGAGCTGCGCGCGACACCTGCGACCTACATGGCCTCAGTGTCGTGGACCTACCCGCAAGATCAGCTCATCGCGCTACGCGGCGGCAACATCGCCGCTGCGACGGTCGCGCCGGCCGCGACCGGCGTGGATGTGACTTCGCTCAATTTCCGTTATCGCATCGAGGGCGACCGCGCCCCGTGGCGTCCCATTCGTGCGTTCGACGACTCCCGGCAGGTGTTCATCGAGTTTCCGGCGGGGATCTCGCAGGGCGAGATGCCGCCGCTGTTCGTTACCGGCGCGGCCGGGGACGCCGAGCTAGTCAATTATCGCGTGCAGGGCCGCTACATGGTGGTGGACCGGCTGTTCGCCGCCGCCGAACTGCGCCTGGGCGATCGGCGCAATGAACAGCGCGTCCGCATCGTGCGCGACGACGGACGGGAGCGGCGGCCGTGAACGATCGCACCGACATTCCCTCCGCCGAGCCGGCCGCGCCGCAGCCCCTTCCCGCCGATCCAAAGCCATTCCAGCTTCGACGCGATCCGCCCCGCGTCATGCGTCTGTCCCGCAAGGCGCTGACAGTCATAGGCGTGGCCGCCGGCCTCGGTATCGGCGGCTCGCTGATCTACGCGCTCAAACCGGCTGGTGAACGGCAGGCGGAAGAACTCTACAACACCGAGAGCCGCGCCACGGCCGAGACCATCACCTCGGGACCGAGGGACTATGCTCAAGCGCCGCGCCTTGGGCCACCACTTCCCGGCGACCTCGGCGGCCCGATCGTGTCCGCCCAGCAGCGCGGCGAGAACGTGCCCGTGCCGCCGATCGGCACGCAGCCGGCCCAACCCGATCCGCGCGCGCAGGCCGAGGAGGCTGCGCGCCAGCGCGCCCAGCAGGAACGTGACGCTGCCCGAATGAGTGGCGTATTCCTCGGCGGCAACGCGGGCAACGCCGGAACGGCGCCGGCCCCGTCGCTGATCTTGCCCGACCAAGCCGCGCAGCTAACGCAGCAGGCGAGCGCAGCGCAGGGCGATCAAGCTGGCCGGCGCGCTTTCATGGCGCAAGCCTCGAACCAGCGAACGGTGAGCGCGGAGCGGCTGATCGCACCCCCGTCGCCCAACATCGTGCAGGCCGGAAGCATCATCCCGGCCGCGCTCATCACCGGGATCAGGTCCGATCTTCCCGGCCAGATAACGGCGCAGGTTACGCAGAACGTCTATGACAGCCCGACAGGCCGCATCTTGCTCATCCCGCAAGGTGCCCGGCTGATCGGCGAATACGACAGCGAGATCACCGCCGGGCAGACCCGTGTTCTCCTCGCCTGGGACCGGCTCATCATGCCGGACGGGCGCTCGATCGTTCTCGAGCGCCAGCCAGGCGCGGACGGCGCTGGGTTCGCCGGCCTACAGGATCGCGTGAATCAGCATTGGGGCAATCTGCTCAGGGCGGCGGCCGTCTCGACTCTGCTCGGCGTCGGCGCCGAGTTGGGCGCGGACAGCGAGGATGACTTGACCCGCGCGTTACGGCGCGGCTCGCAGGACACGATCAATCAGACCGGCCAGCAGATCGTTCGGCGGCAGCTCAACGTGCAGCCGACCCTTACCATCCGGCCGGGCCATCCGCTGCGCGTGGTCATCACCCGCGACCTAGTGCTCGAACCTTTGGGAGCGTCACGATGACGAAATTGAAGCTGGGGCCATTGGTGGACGATCGGCCTGTCAAACTGACGGTGGAGCTACCCGCCGGGGTCCACCGCGATCTTGTAGCCTACGCCGCCGCGCTCGCGGCGGAGACCGGCCAGCAACCTATGCCGCCTGAAAAGCTGGTGGCGCCTATGCTTGCGCGCTTCATGGACACCGACCGCGGCTTTCGTCGCCACCGCGCGCAAGGCAGTTAAGGGGTTCCCGGCTTCTCAGTTGCCGGTGAAACGCTTGAAGCGATCGCGGCTATCGGCCTCGATAACTGCCTGCTCGGCGTTGGCGCATTCATCACCGCGCACCGAACCGTCTCGACACGCTGCTACGATCTGCCGAGCCTCGTCGATATTGGCCGCAAAATACTGCGTCCCGCGCGCTGCGGTCGGCTGCGGCGCGGCCGGGGCCGGACTGACGGCGACGGCTGTTTGGCTAAGGGGGGCGATGACCGGCCGCAAGACAAAGCCGCCTGCGAAGCCGATGACCAAAGTGACAAGCACGATGATGATGGTCCTGCCTTGCGACATCAAAAATTTACTCCACCGACTGGCCGCCTAATTTACTGGAATCTTGGCGAGAAATCAAAAGAGAGCGCATAGCGGGCCTTGATAAATCCAAGAAAGCGCCGCAACGCTGGATTGCGATTGTCGTCTCGCCAGCAACCCGAGTATCCGGTCAGTGCCGGTCCTTGTTCGCCATGAATCGGCCGATAGACGACACTAGGATAGGTCGCTCCGGTCGATCCCTCGCAGACAATGGTAACACCCGAGTTGACGCCGAGGATGCTCAGCACGGTCTCACGGCTCGCCCGCGACATTCGGATGTCAGGCTTACCGCCCGAGATTGGAAGTCTGCCAAGCAACATGTCGCGGATTTCAGGGCCGGGATCGGCCGCGGGCAGAAGGAAGTGCTCGCCCCGAAGATCCGTCCAGTGAATTATGTCCCGTCTAGCCAACGGATGCGAGGCGGGCAACGCGGCTAGCATCCGCTCGCTCCATAGCGGCTCGCAGCGAAATCCGTTGTGGCTGGGCGTCCCCATCAGGATCGCTACGTCGATTTCGCCCGTGTCGAGCCCAGCGAGCAGAACGCTGCGATCAGCCTCGACGCATTCCAGTTCGACGTCAGGATGCGCCTCGCGCCAGCTAATGAGGGTCGCCCGGAGATTGCCGGCGGAGACCGAGCTATTGTACCCGAGCAATAGACCGCCAGCGCGGCCCTGGCCGGCTGCGAGCATCATGGTGACTAGCTTATCTGCCGTTGCCACCATTGGTCGCGCGCCACGAATGAACGCGGCTCCGGCCAGCGTCGTTTTGACCCCAGCCCGCGACCGCTCGAAGATAGACATTCCGATCGAGCGCTCCAACTTCGAGATGGAGCGACTGAGGGTCGATTGTTCAATATCAAGTGCCCGGGCGGCTCTGTAAAAACTACCATGGTCCGCCGCGGCGATAGCATAACAAAGCTGGCGGATTTCAAATGGCAAGCAGAACTCCTTACTCCGTTCGGTGATACCAGCTACCTGCCAGAAACAATTCCTATCTGAGCGCCGCTGTGGAGCGATTGGGATGATGCAACTTCTTCCTATCGTCGCGGCGCGCAAGGCCAAGCTTCAGCCAATGCTTGTTCGGCGCCAGCAACCATGTGAACGTCCATGAAGTAGCTGTTGTCTTCTGCCCAGCGCAGATAGGCTGAACGCAATCTATTCCGATCGTAACGCGGCGCCCCACACTCGCTACCCCGCGCCACTATCATCATGTCCAGCACGCCTTGAAGGTATGCGCCGCACGCTGGGTTGTTGGCGCGACAGCTTGCAACGAGTTCAGAGCCGTTTGTGTGAATCGGTTGTTCTTGCGCATAACTCGAAGCAGCGAGCACGACGGATGATACACACGCTCCGATGCAATAACCGACAGTCCTAAACATATTTGATCCTCGGATGGTGTTTTCAAAGAATGGGCCTTACCCCCATTCAGGCCCATTCAGACGACTGAGAGTTCAGTCGCCATCCTCATCGCTGTCGTTTTCATTCCCGAGGATTTGGCCTGTCGGCGTAACGAACAGCTCCACGTTCTTGCCAGCCTGATCCTTGCCTTCGATCTCGTAGAGCGTGCTGCCGTCCGCCTTTCTGGTTACCAGCTCGGCTTCGCGGACAGACGCGAGTCGTGTGCGCGCGGCGTTCATCGCGGCCACCGGCACCTGGTCGAGTGCGACTTCCTTCTCGCTATGCTCGCCGATAATGCGGTTCTCGTTCGCCTCATGGTTCTGCTGCGCCGCGAGCGCCACGCCTGCCACCGTCAACACAGCAGCGCTGGCTCCGATGACGAGAGTTCGTTTGCTAGCCATGTTCCGTTCCACTTCCTTCGGGGCCGGGGGATGAACGGGCGGCGGTCGCGGCCCGACTGGCCGTCGTCCGATTCTTAGTTTTTTCGATTGTTCATTGTGTCGAGTGCCGAGCGGAGACCGCGCGCCAGCTTTGCCGCGTCGTCATTGGCCCAGAAGTGCAGGAAGAACAGGCGCGGCTCGTCGTTCAACATATGGTTGTGAAGCGCTGTGACTTCGATGTCGTTCGCTCGAAGCGCTCGAAGGACGCGGTCTACTTCGCTCGCGATGAGGACGAAATCGCCCGTGATCGCCGCCTTGCCGCCGCCGGTGGGCTGAAAATTGATTGCGGTCGCAGTTCCCATTGATTGAGGCGTCACCATGCCGCCATCCATGAGCCGCTCCGCACGGGGAATACTGTATTGCAGAACGCCACCATTGACCCTGCCTTCGGCTCCCATCAGCTCGTCCAGAGCATCGGAGTTTAGATTGAGGCGAGACGGTGCTCCCGCTCCAAGAGACGGTGGAGAGATCGGTGTGCGGCTTGCGGAAATGGCTTGGCGCAGCGCCGCCGCCAGCCTTACCGGATCGCCATGCGCAGCTATGTGCATGTACATGGTGCCGGGCGCGGACCGCAGCAGGTGATTGTGGAGCGCGGTGATGGTGTATCCACCTTGCAAAAGGCGCGTCATCACAGGGTTCACTTCCTCGTGCGTGAGCACAAGATCGCCCATTACCATCACTTCGTCCCCCATAGGCTGAAACGCGGCCCAGGAGCCGAGCGCCAGCGAAGGCTCTATCGATACGCCATCCAGAACAACGCGCAGGTCGGAGCGAGGAAATCCGTAGCGACGAACTCCGTCCGGCTGCTCGACGCCGGGGCGTCCCAGCGCGGCGTCAACCTTCGCCCAGTCCGGTGCCGCCCAAGCAGGTGCGGCTAGTAGCAGCGTGGCCAACCCCGATAACAGCACCGTCCGCATAGTTTTGCTTCAACTCCTGATGCATAATGAGATCATGGTCGATGCCTCCTCGGGCACGCCAAAGCTGCGACACTCATGCATCGGCGCCGACCGCAAGGCACCTTGTAGATTCACAAGGTCCGCTGGCGGCATTCTGCACTAGAAGGCGATCGAACTCTTGTGCGAACGCAGCCGTCGGCAAACGACATTGGCGCACTGTCGGCACTGCTCGCACGCGGCTATGGTCGGCGCAAACAACAGAGGAGATGCCTCGGGCATTATGCGCCTACTACTGATCGAGGACGACGAGGACACGGGGAGCGCCGTTGTTGAAGCGCTGCGTGCTCGCGGTCACGCCGTCGATTGGGAGGACGACGGAAAAAGCGGACTTGATCGCGCCGTGAGCGGTGCTCACGCGTTGCTGATCGTTGACCGAATGCTGCCAGAGATGGATGGGCTATCGGTTGTCACCGAGCTGCGCCGTCGCCAAGTCGTAGCACCCGTGCTGATGCTCACGGCGCTAGGCTCCGTGGGCCAACGAGTCGAAGGTCTTGAAGGTGGAGCCGACGACTATCTTGTCAAACCGTTCGCGATCGCCGAACTGGTCGCGCGCGTTGAAGCGCTGCAGCGCCGGGCGGCCGGCCCGCCCAGCATCCTCTCGCTGGGCGATCTGACACTCGACCGTCTCGCTCGGACGGTGCGGAGAGGCAACACGCCCATCGAACTAATCCCACGCGAGTTCCAGCTTCTCGAACTACTGATGCTGAACTCGCCGGCCGTGCTTACGCGGTTGATGCTGCTGGAGACCGTGTGGAAGTTCCGTTTCGATCCTGGCAGGAACCTCGTCGAAAGCCACATCAGTCGGCTGCGGGCAAAGATCGATCGCGGTGACGATCCCCCCCTGATCCATACCGTGCGTGGGGAAGGCTATGCCGCTTGGAGTGATTAGCCGGCTGTTGCGCTCGACGGTGTCCCGTCTTGTTGCGCTCAACGCGCTGCTGCTCGTCATCAGCATGGTCGCCGGCGCGCTCGGCGGCTGGATCGCAACGCGCGGGGTGGTTGAGCGCGAGGCTCGAAATCGCATCGAGCTGGAGTCGCACGTGATCGCCCTCGAAGCGCAACGGGGAGGCCTTGATCGCGCACTGGAAATAATTCGAGCGAAGGCCGAGCGGCCGGGGTCGCCCGAGTATTATTTAGTTGGGCCAGATGGACGCACGCTGATCGGCGACATCCAAATTGTACCGCGAAAGGTCGGTTGGCACTTTATCGACCAGCCTCCGCCGCAACCCGGCGTCGAGGGCGTCCATCTGCTGGCGATGACGCGACGCCTTCCCGATGGATCCCTTCTCATCGTTGGAGAGGATATGGAGCGAAGCGAAGCAATCCGCGACGCTGTTTTCGGGGCCATTCTGACCGCTGGCGGAATCGCGTTGGTGTTCGGCATCATCGCAGGCCTCTTCGCCACGCGGCAGACGCTGCGCCAGATGAAGCGGATCAACGTTACCGTCCGAGCAGTCGAGCGTGGCGATCTCTCGGCGCGGACCGGCGCTCCGGTCGATGCGCGCACCGATCTTGATCAACTCGCGTTGGCCATCGACCGTATGCTCGATCGGATTGACACGCTGGTAGCCACGATCCGTCGCGTGTCGGCGGAGGTCGCCCACGACCTGCGCACGCCGCTCACGCGGGTGAGGCACTCTGTTGAATTGGCGTTGGCACAGCACGATGAAGAGCTCAGGTCTGCGGCGCTGGGTGAGGCGTTGGCCGGGCTGGACGAGGCGCTTCGGCTGTTCAGTGCGGTGCTGGATCTAGCGGAGATTGATGCCGGTAACGCGCGCGCGCGATTTCAGCCTATCGACCTGGCAGAGATCGTTGACCGGGTGGTGGATGCCTATCGTGCAGAGATCGAGGCTTCCGGCCGCAACATCTCTGTGAGCTTAGCGCGAGAAGCGCTGGTCGCCGGTGACGCCGACCTGCTGGCGCGTGCGCTCGCCAACCTGATTGAGAACGCGCTCAAATACTCCGGTGAGCACGCTCGTATCGATGTTTCGGTCACCGAGCAGGCCGACACGTTGACGATGGCGGTCGCCGACGACGGTCCCGGCGTATCCGATTGCGAGGTCTCCGAGATGCTGCGCCCGTTCGGGCGCTTGGACCGAGCGCGGCGTGCATCCGGCAACGGCCTTGGCCTCGCCATCGCCGACGCCGTTGCCCGACTGCACCGTGGAGCGCTGGCCTTTGCGCGGCTCCAGCCAGGGCTGGCGGTCGAAATCAGATTGCCGCGGGCACCGGCGGTGACGGCGGCTCGAATACTGGATCAAGTTGACTGAGCGTGACGAAAGGCGCTTCGCTGGTCCAGCGACCGACTAACGTATCCCGGAACGTGCGAACGTTTATGCCGGCGAAGCCGTGGTTCCTCGGCCGGCGACACGGCGTTCGTGCGCCGCGACCGCGCGACGGTATGCGGCATCCGCCACCTGTCGCACGGCGCTGGGCGGAAACGGCGCGACCGAACTGACGTTGATCTCGCACAAGACATAGCTGTCCGAGCCGCGATCGTCTTTCGGCCCGTAGAGGAAGTCCGCGTCCCACAGGAGCGGCAGCTCGTCATGCTCGATGGCGAGGATGTGCTGCAACCCGGGAATCCACGACTGTTCCATATCGTCTCTGAGCGACTGGAAAGCGCCGGCGTCGGCAGGCTGCATGACCCGCGGCCCCGGCTGCGCCTTCGGAGAATCGACCCCTTCCGCGGGTAGCGGCAATAGCGCGCGGATCAGTTGGTGGCCGAAACCGACGACCGTGCCCTCGCTCACATAGCAGCGGATCATGCCGTCCCCGAGCCGCGGTTGGAACGGTTGGTCGATGAGGCATTCGCCGCGCTCAAAATAGGGTGCGAACCGAGCGATCAGGGCATCGAGGGGGATCTTGAACGGAACGCTGTCCCGCGCGGCGTGAAGGACCGAAACGATCGGTTGGGCGCCACCCCCCCGGTCAGCAACTTCGACCCGCCACACGCCCCGGCCGCCATTGCTCCGATTTTCCTTGAGCACACGCGGCCCGGAAGCCAGGCGTTCAAGAAGCAGCGCGCGCAGTTCCTCCAGATCGGCGTAGCGGTGTGTGTCGGTGCCCCAACCCAGCGCCCGCGTGGCGTGAAGCACGCTTTTCACGCCCATTTTCGCGATGATATCGGGATGCGCGCTGATCGAGACGCCCGCCGCCGCGGCCTCGCGCAAAATCGGATCGAGCCTTGAGCGGTCACCGGCGTCGCTGATCGGGTCGGCCCAGACCATCACGCCATCGCACGTCAGCAGACGGTCGCGCGTTGTACCAGCCGTCTCGTCGGCATATCCAATCGCCTCGACCTCACCGCCCAACTCACGCAGCGCTGCCATGATCGGCCACTGGCGCGCGCTTTGCACGTCCAGAGGGCTGGTGGGGAGGTCGGTTCGCCACAACAGGCCGATCTTGGGGCAAGTGGTCAAGGCCGACTTCACTCGCCTCCCGTTCATCGCCGCTCTCCAACTCAGGCGCTGGCGGTGGCGATCGCCTGCGCATAACGGCGGTCGGTCGCTTCCCAGTCGAGGTTCTTGAACCACGCGTCGATATACCTGGCGGCTTGGGTGCCGTAATCCATGTGAAAGCTGTGTTCATACATATCGAGCGCGAGCAGCGGTATGCCGGCCGCAGCGCCGTGCATGTGATCCCAAGCCCAATGATTGTTGAGCGAGCGCGTGTGGACGTTGTAAGCGAGGATTGTCCAGCCAGAGCCGCCCGCAAGGCTCATGCCGGTGCGGCGGAATTCCGCCTCCCATGTCGCGAACGAGCCGAAGGCGGCGTCAATGGCGTCGCGGACCGAACCGGCCGCCCGGCCGTCGCCGCCCAACCCGTCGAAGTAGATTTCATGCAGCACCACCGAGCCGGTACGGTGCAGTTCCTCGCGTTTGAGGCCGCCGTAGATGGCAGGCGGCGCTTCGGTATCGGCGAGCGCGGCGGCCAGCCGTGGCCGCAATGCGTTCAGCGTCTTGACCGAGCCGGCATAGTTGTTCTCGTGGTGCGACGTGATCAATCGCTCGGACAAGCCCTCAAGCCTGGCCGGATCGAACTTGAGCGGCTTGATTTGATGGTTGCCGGCAAAGGCGGGGACGGTCGACGGCGTGGCGACCGGCGTCCGGGCGGAGGCTTCGTTGATCGTCATGGCGGCGGCTCCTATGCCTAGGGTTGCGATTGCACTGCGTCGGGAGAGATTGTCGATCGTCACATTCGGTCCTTTCCAATATGATTGATTAGGCTGCGTAAGAGTGACGGTGCGTCGCGATCATCCGAACAGGACGAGGCCCGCCCCCGCCGCGGCGAGAACAACCCACAGGATCGTCGTTTTGGCCTTGAACACGTAAAGGAGCGCGAGGGCGACGGCGAAGATCGCGAGCGGGATCACCACGCCGGGCACGTTCACGAGAGTCTTTTGCCCTAGTTCCAGCGTCGTGGCGGCGATCAGCCCGACGACCGCTGCTGATATTCCCTCTAGGAAGGTCTTGATCTTTTCGTTGTCCACCAGCCGTTCAAGCTGGTCATGAAAGAACAGAGAAAAGCTGAATGCCGGCAGGAAGATGCCGATCGTCATCACGATCGCTCCGAGTGGGCCGCCGCCGAAATATCCGATGAACGTCGAGAAGATGATCAGGGGTGCCGGCAGAATCCCCGATAGGGCGAGCCCGTCGAGGAACTGCGCATCCGTCATCCATCCATTGCCAACCGCATCGGCACGCAGGAACGGGATGACTGTGTAGGCCCCGCCAAAGGTGAGGAGCCCGGCCTTGAGGCCCGAGATGAAAAGATCCAGCAGCGACGGTTCTTGGTTTGCGACGGGTTGCGCCGAGACCGCATCTCCACCAACCGGACCGGCGAAAGTGACCCAGGCGAAGTAGAGCCCGAGCCCGACGAGCACGGCCATGAGCAGGCCGGCCGTCACCCGCTGACGGCGCGTCGCGAACATATAGACGAGGCCCGCGATCGGCAGGGTGAGCCAGAACGGCGTGCCGACGAGGGCCGCTAGGCCGGCGACGCCCGCGATACCCCAAAGCCAGCGGTCGAGCAGGATGTGACCGCCAATCCGGTGCACGGCGCGCACGATCAGGGCGATGACGGCCGGTTGCACTCCGAGAAATGCCGCGGTTGCGGCGGCAGTCTGCATGATCCCGGTGGAGAGATACAGCCAGGACAGCGCGAACATTAGGACAAAGCCCGGCATCATGAATCCCAGGCCTGCAAGAAGACCGCCGAGCTTTCCTTTAGGAAGCGTGCCGAAGAAGACGCATAGCTCGTGAGCCTCCGGACCGGGGAGCACCTGATACACGGCTAGGATGCGGTTGAACCTGGCACTTGAGACCCAGTGTTCCTCGTCGACCAACTCGCGGCGGATCATGGCGATTTGGGCGATCGGGCCACCCCATGCCAGGAAACCGAACCGCAAGAACTTGGCGAAGATCTGTGCATACGAAAGCTGCGGCAAAATGCCTTGACCTTCCGCAGAACCTACAGCCTCGCTCGGTACATTTGTCTGCATTCACCACGTTCCTCAAGCTATAACAGTCATCTCTCGGCCGAGGGCCGAGTGCCTTGCGCTGACTCCCGACTTCACGGGTTTTGCCGGGTGAAGTAGGCGTAGAAGCCATCGAGCGCGTCGCCGGCACCGGCGATGCGCTGGAGATCGTCATCGAACGTCGCGCACACGCCTGACAGCATCGCGCTGAGTCCCGGCGTTTCCGGCCGCTCAAACTTGTCGTCGCCGATGTCGAGGTCGTGGATGATCTCCCCGATCGCGGCTAATCCCGGATCGCCGTCCAGCTCGGCGCGTAGCAGCAGGGTCTCGAAGCTGCACCGATCGCCCTCATGGGTGAACTCGGCATCGGTCATATCGAAGCGCAGCTCGCCGGCATCGGACGTGTAGCTCCTGCCATCGACGAACTTGAAGCTCGCGTGGGGGTCGATGAATCGTCGGATCAGCCAAGCGCAGGCGATGCGATCGACGTGGACGCCGCGCCGCGTCACCCAGACGCGATGCTTGAGGTCAGCGGGCGACACCGCAGCCGCTTCGCCTGTGCGGCCGACGTCGGGATGGGCGTAACGCTTCTCGTCCAAATCCCGCAGCGCCGCCTCGGCACCTTGACGACCGTGCGCGCCAAAGAAGTCGAGCCGGACAATCTCAGAAAGCCGTCGCTGGAGTTTTGAGATCTCGGTCCCCGACGCCGGCCCAGTGTCGAGCAACTGCCGTGCGGCTTGGGCCAGCTCGTCATAATCGGCATCCCGCGCAGCGTCGAAAAGCTGGCGGAGCTCAACGTCGCTCTGGCCTTCGATCATCTGCGCGTCGATCAGCACCGCCTCGCCGCCGCTGGTCGTGATCTCTGCCAGCAGGTCGCGAAATGCGGTTTCGTTCTCCTCGCGACGGGGGAGCACATGAACAGCGTTCTTGAGCGGCACTGCGCCAATCGCCTGCAAGCGGCGCCAGATTTTCACACGCAGATAGGGCGGCTTCGCAGGGATTTGGTGCAGCAATGCTAGCCAATGCTCGGAGTCTTGCGAAGCGTCCATAACGCATATGTATCATTTCCGATGTTGAAATGAAACACGTATATCTCCATCCTGCAACGGTTCAGGAAGGGTGCGGATTGCGGGCGAAGCGCAAGCGACGTTCGACGGCGACGATCGCTGGCTCGTTTCGGTGTTTGGCGGCGCTACGGTAGTAGGAACAACGGGATGTATTCGTTATGTTTATCCTGCACGGGGCACCAAATTCCGCCGCCGGCCGCCGTTTGTGCGCGTCAGCCGCACAGGCTACGATCAGCGAAAACTCAGTGTTAACACGATCGTAGGCACGGCGGCCATCGACGGCAAAAAGTTCGAATCCTGTGGGTGCAACGAACTTTCACTACATGAAGAATCGGAATTGGTAGGGTGTGCTGCCTAGATTCGTCATGCGCTTGAGGACGCGCGCCAGCACCTTCGCATAACTCATCGTTACGGGTAGCGGATCATACAGCCCGTCATTGTTCCAGTTCATCTTCGACAAGGCGAGCGCCGCGCGGGCGCTGTCGTCCCACGTGCCGTGCCCGGCATGGCGGACAAGTCGGATCGGACGCGGCGTGCCGCGCTGACCCTGAAAATAGGTTTTCGGTCCCAAAGTCTCCACGGCACCGTGCATCCACAGTAGTGCCTCGCGCTCGCCAAGCCCGATCAGTGAGCCACGCTTAATTGGAAACGCCGCCGCCTTACCTCCCGAATTGGCTTGGTCGCGTTCCCAACGCGCGCCGCGCCAGCCCACATCCTCGACCACCTGAATCAAATCGACCGCCTCGCACAGCGGTAGTGCCTCGAAGCAGCCGAGCACTTCTGCGTCTTTGAACTCGGTCGATTTGTGGACCATGACCCGGCGCGGCGAGCGTCCGCCATGCCGGTGACGATACAGCGTCATCGACCGCGTGATGACACGGAACATCTCAGCCTGCGATAAAAAGGGATTATCGCGTTGCACCTGCACGTCGGCGGTATCGTAGGCGATAAACTCCAAGCCGGCGCCCTCCGCGTCGAACACCTGGCTGCAACAAGTCACAAATCGCGGTTTGTCGGCACCGTTCGACCGCACCGCATAGGAAATGCCGACATAGGCTGTTTCTGGGTCCACGTCGGCTAGCTTCCAGGGAACGCCGCCGGCCTTGGCATACAGCGCCAGCCCGACTCGCCACATCACGCTCGCACGGCAGCGATAAGCGAGCGCCTTGTCTTCGCGCACGATCTGGATCGGCATCCCGCGCGCGGCCGTATAGGCTTTGAGATGATCGTGGAGATCGAAATCGTCCCCCGCGCCGTAGAAGCCACGCTCCCACCGCTGCGGTAGGTAGATGAACAAGACATCGAAGTCGCTGCGGAACGCCTCAAGGGGCTGGATCGCACGAACGAGCTGTTCGGCGAGCAACACGTGCGGCATCGCCGATTGTGCCATCTCGCTCTCAAACGATCCGTCCAGCTCGACACGGCATTTCTTGGTTGCCGCCGTCACGCGCATGTCGAACACGGTATTGAAGCCCGGCCAATCCGGCAGATAGTCGGTTCGCTCGACCGGGCGCACGCTCTGGCTCAGCTCACGCATGAATGCGAACAGTCGCTCGGACTCGCCCTTCGGGGCCAGCGTCGCTACCCGGATCGGCGATTGCACCAATCCGCGCGAATGGGGGCCGAACCGCTTGAGCCCGCGCAGCGGATGAATGTCCCGCTCGCTCGTTCGCTCGGGATGGAACACCAGCTCGGGTTCGGGATACCATATGGTCGGGGCGATCTCGCTCGTCATGGCTGCACCAGCTTGGAGAAGGCCGTGTTCTTCCCGACTGCGAAGCGAGCATCGATCCCGTCGCCAATCGACAGCGCCAGAAGCGCTTCGCCGGCAAGGCGCTTTGCCCAAAAATCGATAAGCCGATCGAGATCACGATTATAGCGCTTCACCGTCCGTTCGCGCGCGAAGTCGGCGGTGATCGCTTTGGTCGCGTCCGTGACACCCTCAAACACGATCTTTGGATCAAGCAGCAGCCAAAGACCGTCGTCTGCCCAGTCAAGCCGGACCCCGACCCCCTCGTGCCATTTCAGGTCCGGGTGTTTGGGCACGGTGCCAGTCGTCTGATGAGTTATCGCGCGAAGCCCATCCCATGCGCTGTCGGCGGGATCTACTGGCACGAGCAAATCAGCGCTGCGGCGGCGGATCGCACGAACATTCTTGGCGGCACACAGCGCCTCTACCAAGGCATCGCGTAGCAGGCCGCGTTCGCCGGACTCATAGCGCAGGCGCCGCTTCTCGAAGGTGGCCAGATCGAACGCAGTGATTCCGAACGGGTCGAACACTCGACGGAACTCGGCATCGCTGCCGAAACCGAGCACGCCCGCTTGCGTGCGCGTCACGATCAGGCGCGCGTTCGCCTCGGCGACCGCCGAACGCGCCGCTGCGACACCCTCGATCGTGCATACCAGCTTGCGGCAATTGGCCGGGATGGTGACGGCAAGCCCGTTGAGCCGAATGAGGGGCCAGCCCCGCTGGCCCGAGGGCTCGGGAGCGCCCGACACGCGCGACCGTCCTGTTGCCAGCGCGTTGAGAGCGGATGTGTCGAGCGCGGGCAGCAGCCGCACGAGATCACGTAATATCTCATCGAAGCTCTCAATCCGCACCAGCCCGCACTCAACGCCCGCGTCGCTGGCGCGCTGGAGAAGTCGGATGACCCGCCCGAGCGGTGGATCGCTACCGCGATGCAGCCAGAACAGTCCGCCAGGATAACCGCCCGGCTGATTGAGCGCCGTTTCAAGCGCGTCCATCACTGAATCGTCGCGTCCGCTGTAGCCGGCGACTACGAGGCCGGATCGTCGGCAGGCATCCACGAGCTGCTGACGAAGCGCCGCATCCTGCTGGCGCAGCTCATCGGTCGTGTTCTTAAGCCGACGCGAGCGGAAATCGCCGTGCAGCTTCACTGCGATGGGCCATTTTTGCGCGCCGATCAATTGCCCCGCCAGTTCCGGAGCGTCGAGTGCAACGACGCTCAACGTGCCCGTTGTGCCATACGTTCTCGCGCAGGCATCTTCGATCAAGTGGTCGAAATTGGTCGTCCAGACGAGCTGAGTGTGGCCCGCTTTTAGAAGCGAGGCGAGGGCAAGATGGCCATAGGCCAGCTTCGCGCCGCTAATCATGCCTTGAATAAAAGTCGTGCGATCGCGCTCCACCGGGTAGGTTGCTTCGAAGAGCGCCGCGTATTCATCCGGTGAACCCGGCGACGGTAGTCGCTCGGAACTCGCAATGTGCGAGTCTAACAGCGCGCGGATCGCAGGATTACCGAGATCGGCGACACTCTGCGGCGACGCCTTGCGTTGGGCAACGAACAACGTTTGCTTGAATTGCCAGATCATATCCCAAGCGCTGGGGATGCCGGCTGAAACCGACGCACCCGCGCCAAGGAGCCACATTAATTGGCCGGGGCGCAGCGCGAAGCGCCGCACAAAGTCATCGCTCGATAGCTCGCTCGGGCTCGTTATGCTCTCCATCCGCCCATGCCTAACCGATCCACAAGCCTTCGCCAGCAGATTTTGTTCTCTAATGGTTCTCTAGGCTCAACCTTGTGATCGGCAGGTGCGGGAAGCGACGCCACCGTTGTAAGCGCCTGGGCTTCCGAGCAGCCGTAGCGCAGGTCATTCGGGGGGTGGTGGCAGCAGAGGCGGCGCCTCGTAGGCTTCTAGCTGCCACGGCCCCTGGTAGTTCTCAATGATGCCTTCGGTCGGCACGGGCATGCCGGCAATGAGCGCGATCTGCCCGAGACACCGGCTCAGGTGTCCGCGTAAGATTTCGAGGCCGTCGAAATAGGCTTGGCGCACGTCCGGCGGTCGATGAAACTCGCCGAAACGTGGATGCGGGGGCGCATCCTTGTCGCGCCGCAACAGCTCCTCGTAAGTCATAAACTGTCGAATACCAGTCGCCATCGCATCGAGCAGAAGGAACAGCGGTCCGTCCTGCAACTCGGCGAGTTCCACCTCTTTGTCGACGATCAACTGGCGGATTTCCTTGAGCGAAGTGAGAGCTCTCTCGATGCAATCGTCGCAACATTCCCACGCAGATAGGACGCGCCGATCGCGCAAACGGAGGACGATCTCGCGCGCCACACGGCGCTCGCGATCTTTAGGGCTGACCGCAATGCTGATGAAAGGCAAGTTCAAGGTGACGTCACCTATCCGGCCAGCGACTTGGCGGCGAGCGCGGGCGAGGAGATCGGTCAGATCGAACTTGAAGGGGATATCGCCACTTCGCACGGCTCAGGCCTCGCCCGGCAGGGTAATTGATGCAGCGAGAGCCGCCCCAATGGGCCCCGATCGGCGTTCGAGGAAATAGCGGACGCGATCGTCATTGCTGTCATCGAACTGCTGTCCAACCTGACAGGTCAGCAGCAGATCGGCAGCCCAGGTTTCGAGCGGCCAATCCCGCCCGACGCAGGCGGATTTCAGCAGGCTGAAGGTGGGAGATTGGCCGTCATTGAGTTCGACAAGAGCGCGGTGGAGGTTGTCGGCATCGACCACCCGATTTCCGACCGGCATGTCGCCAACGCGGATTCGTTTTCGCAGGGGGTAGGTAACTGCGTAGGGAAGCTCAGGCGGTGCGTAGAGCAGGTAGAAGACGGCCTTGCCGAAATCCCGATTGAGCGTGTCGATCAGTTCGACCTGTCGGTGTCCAGCCTGAATTGCGGCGAAGGTGCAGGTTTCGTCGAAGCTGTAGGTTCGGTGGAGTGCGGCGGCTGCTTGCTGCCCATCGCGGCGGATGAACGCATTCATGCCATGAAGGAAACCAATTTCATCTTCGTCTTCGACATCATGGTTAGTCGGAAAGAGACGTTTGGATTGGAGCAGGCCAATCTTCTTCGCCACCAGCTTGTCTTGTCGATAGACGAAGACGAGGATCGCAATATCCGCCGTTTCCCAACGCCGGCGTTGCGGAAAATCCCAATCCCAATGGGGAGCGCCTAGGCGCCGCAAACCACCGATGTTGTGAGTATCCATGCGGATGATCGCGCCCGAAGGCAGGAGCGTCGGCGCACTGTTGGGGATCAGCGCTTCAATCAATCCGTCATCGAGCGATGTCTCGCGGATATTGGGGAGATTGGCCAGGCGCTCACATACGTGGCGGTTTGCGTCCGCGAAGACGCCACGGAACCAGGCAACAACGTCGGCGGGTATCACTGGCCAAGGATTCAATCGCGTTCCCCTCATCTGCCGAGGTAATTGCACTACGCAATCCGACCAAGCGGTATCTACGGCGGCGGCAGAGGCAACTTGCCATCGGGAGGCTCGAAAGTGTGGGCCGTTGATCCTACCCCCGATGCTTCTCGAATAATCAGCGGCGTCGCACTACGCCATAGGGCGGCTACAGGCGCGCGGCGGCGGTTCTATAGGAGTGCAAACGGCGATGTGTATTCGTTATGTTTATCCAGGGCGGGGCGCCATCTTCAGGTCGGTTCGTCGGGGGGCTCGCGCCACCCCACCTGCGTCATGTTTTGGTCGGCGTCTGGTTCAAGCGATGGTCCCGATAGGCCACCGCCGCGCCCAGCAATCCCGGTTCGGGGTGGGCAATGAGATAGACCGGCTGATCCTTCATCATCTTCGCATAGCGCCCCTTCGCCGCGAACCTCTCGCCAAAGCGCGAGGATGCAATATGCGGCGCAAGCCGCTGGCCCAGCCCGCCGGCGAGAATGACGGGACCCGGCCCATGGGTCAGGGCAATGTCGCCGCAGACCGTGCCGAGAATAGCAAGGAACCGGCCGAGAGCATCTCGCGCGAAGTCTGTGTCGCCGTTTAGGGCGCTCGCCCACAGATCGCGGTCGTTTCCTGCGGGCGCGGGTTCACCGCGTTCGCTGGCAAGAATCTCCATGATCGGTCGCATGGCCATGCCGGAGGTAACGCGCTCGACACTGACACGGTCATGATTTTTGCGAAGATGGTGCAGCAGCCGATCCTCGAACTCGTCGACGGGGGCGAAGCCCGAATGCCCGCCTTCGGTCGGCAGGGCATGCCGCCGCCCGTTCTCACGGTAGAGCATCGCGACCCCGAGCCCCGTGCCGACCCCGACGACCGTCGAGACGCCTTTTTCGCCCCTCGGTTCCGATTGCGGGCCGGCCAGGTGGACAAGGTCAGGGCCCGTCACCTCGTCTACGGCATAGGCGGCCGCGACGAGATCATTGATGAGGACATGGCTGCTCAGACGTAGCTGGTCCGCAATGCGGACCGGCTCGACCACCCAGTCGCTGTTGGGAAACTCAATTCGTGACCCTCGTACGGGGGCGGCGATTGCCAGGCCCGCCGCCTCGGGCAGCGGTTCGTCCTGCTGCGCTGCAAAGGCGGCAGCGGCTTCACCGAGCGCGCGATAGTCAACCGAGGGGAAACGCTGATCCTTCCCTAGGGCAATGGCGCCGTCTTCGCCGATATCGGCGATGGCGAAGCGAGCATTTGTCCCGCCGATATCCGCTACCAGGATGCGCATGAAAAGGGCTTAGCAAGGCGCGCGCGTCCCCGTCACCTCCCTTGCTGGACGATTTGCCGACCGGCTGGCGAACGCCTAAGTCGCTTCGCAACAAGTGGATATCGAGGGGACGATCATGGCGCGCTACGAATTTCAGGGTCAGGAACCGAAGTTGGGCAGCGGCGCGTGGGTGGCGCCGTCGGCCGACGTGATCGGCGAGGTCGAGCTTTCCGCCGAGGTGACCGTCTGGTTCGGCGCGGTCATTCGCGCGGACAATACGAAGATTTCGGTCGGCGAACGGTCGAACGTGCAGGAGGGTGCGATGCTGCACTCGGACCCGGGCGTGCCGCTTGTGGTGGGAGAGGATGTGACGGTGGGTCATCACGCCATCCTTCATGGCTGTACCATCGGCGACCGAACGCTCGTCGGCATGGGCGCAACGGTCATGAACCATGCGAAGATCGGCGAAGAGTGCATCATCGCTGCGGGCGCCCTCGTTACCGAAGGCAAGGAGTTTCCGCCGCGCAGTCTGATCGTCGGCGCGCCGGCAAAGGCGATCCGGACACTCGACGACAATGCGGTGCAGATGTTGAAGGCGAGTGCGGCGAGCTATGTGCAGAAGGGCAGGGAGTTCGGCGAGGGCCTAAGGAAGGTCGCGGATTAGACGCCCACGGACCGCCTAAGGCAGCTTCGCTTTCTCGAAGCCGGCCCAGGCCTCGTCATAGTCGGGCTGACAGCCGGGCAGGCGGAGCGCTTCGGCGGTCGTCCGGAACACGAGATTCGATTCGAACATGAAAGCCATCGTGTCCTCGATCTTCACCGGTTCGAGCGCCGCGACGACGGCTTTGTCATAGCTGGCCCGGTCGGGGCCATGTCCCGACATCTGATTGTGCAGCGACGCGCCGCCCGGCGCGAAGCCTCCTTCCTTCGCATCATAGGCGCCGTGGATCAGGCCCATGAACTCGCTCATGACGTTGCGATGGAACCAGGGCGGGCGGAACGTGTCTTCCGCGACCATCCAGCGCGGGGGAAAGATGACGAAATCGCAATTCGCCGTTCCCGCCACCGCGCTCGGCGATGTCAGAACGGTGAAAATCGACGGATCGGGGTGATCGAAGCTGACCGTTCCGATCGTGTTGAAGCGGCTGAGGTCGTAGCGATAGGGGGCAAGATTGCCGTGCCAGGCCGCGACGTCGAACGGCGAATGGTCGAGCTCGCTGCGCCATAGCGCGCCCTGAAATTTCTGTACGATCTCAAACGGCTCGTCACGGTCTTCGAACCAGGCTGCGGGTGTTTCGAAATCGCGCGGGTTGGCGAGCCCGTTCGCGCCGATGGGGCCGAGGTCGGGCAGCCGGAACGGCAAGCCGTAATTTTCACACACATAACCCCGGGCCTTGCCGTCCTGCAGGCGTATGCGAAACCGCACACCGCGCGGGATGACGCCGACATGCAGCGGGGGGAGCTCCATTCTGCCGAACTCGGTGTCGACCTGCAGCATGCCATGCTGGGGCACGATCAGCATCTCTCCGTCGGCGTTGAAGAACGCCTTCCGGTCCATGTCCGCCGTTGCGCAGAACAGGTGAATGCCTGTGCCGACTCCCGTATGCGCATCGCCATTGGTGGCATAGCTGGTCAGGCCGTCCACGAAATCGGTCGCCTCTTTCGGGTAGGGCAGGGGGTCCCAACGCAAACGGTTCGGCGTCAACTCGGCTCTGGGGTCGGGGGCAGTGGCCAGCCGGGATGTCTCTTTCAGAGGCTCGAACGGCCTATGCGTTGCGGTCGGCCGCAGCCGGTACAGCCAGGACCGCCGGTTTTCGGAACGCGGCGCGGTAAAGGCCGTACCCGACAGCTGTTCGGCATAGAGCCCGAACGGCGCTTGCTGCGGCGAGTTGCGGCCCACCGGAAGTGCGCCGGGGACCGCTTCGCTGGCGAACTCGTTGCCGAATCCGGTTAGGTAGCTGAGGCCGCTCACGCCGCTTCGACCGTCTCCGCATCCTCCACCTTCAGGACGCCGCGCTGGACCTGGTCGCGCTCGATGGATTCGAACAACGCGCGGAAATTCCCTTCGCCGAAACCTTCATCCTTCTTGCGCTGGATGATTTCGAAGAAAACAGGGCCCATCAGATTGCCCGTGAAAATCTGAAGGAGGAGGCGCGGGTCATCATCCTCGGTCGACCCGTCGAGCAGGAGTCCGCGCGCCTTCATCTCGTCCACGGGCTCGCCGTGACCGGGCAGACGCTCTTCCAGCATCTCATAGTAGGTCTCGGGCGGCGGCGTCATGAAGGGCAGGCCGTTCTCGCGCAGCTGGTCGATGGTCTTGTAGATGTCCGGGGTCGCGAGGGCGATGTGCTGGATGCCCTCGCCGTTGAACTCCAGCAGGAACTCCTCGATCTGGCCGCCGCCCTGTTTCGACTCCTCGTTCAGGGGAATGCGGATCTTGCCATCGGGGGCCGTCATCGCCTTCGACGTCAGGCCGGTATACTCGCCCTTGATGTCGAAGTAGCGGATCTCGCGGAAATTGAAGAGCTTCTCGTAGAACTCCGCCCAGAACTTCATCCGCCCGCGATAGACATTGTGGGTCAGGTGATCGATGATCTGCAAATTCGCGCCGACCGGATCACGGTCGACTCCTTCGAAGAATTCGAAGTCGATATCGTAGATCGTACCATCGTCGCCGAAGCGGTCGATGAAATAGATCAGCGATCCGCCAATTCCCTTGATAGCCGGCAGCTTCAATTCCATCCAGCCGGTTTCCAGCCGCGCCGGTTCGGCGCCTTTCTCGATGGCCTGCTCATAGGCAGCTGCGGCGTCGGCCACGCGCCAGCCCATCGCACAGGCGCCCTCATTATGCTCTTCGACGAAATAGGACGCGTGCGAGCGCGGTTCGCTGTTCAGCAGAAAGTTGATGCCGTTCTGCCGGTAGAGGGTGACGTCCTTCGACCGGTGCTTCGCCACCGCGGTGAACCCCAGCTGGCGGAACATCTTGTCCAGCTTGTCTCTGTCGCCGGCGAATTCCAGAAATTCGAAGCCGTCGAGCCCGGCCGGGTTAGAGCTGTGATCGGTCATGAATGCCTCCGGCGTGAAATAGTTACGATTGAAACTTTATCGCCGCGGATAGACTTCGCCGGCGCGAGCGTCAATCATGGGATCAATGAACGAACCCCTGCGAAAGCTCCGTCTCGACGAGTTCATCCCCTATCGTCTTTCCTATGTCTCGAATCTCGTTTCGGACGCGATTGCAGAGACTTACCGATCCCTCTTCGGGCTTCGCATTCCCGAATGGAGGTTGGTTGCCGTCATAGCGGAGGGGCCCATGACCCAGCAGCAGCTCTGCGCGCGCACCCATATGGACAAGGTCACCGTCAGCAGGGCGGCGGCGGCCCTTGTCGGCCGCGGCCTGCTCGAGCGCCGGGCGAACGATGCTGATCGCCGCTCCCATCATCTGCAGCTTACCGCGGCGGGTACCGACCTCTACGAACGGATCGCACCGAAGGCGTTGCAGCTCGAGGCCGAGATTTTCGGCGGCTTCGACGAGCATGAACTAAAGACAATGGAGCGGCTGCTCGACAGGGTGGAGCAAGCTGCCAGCGCCGCCGCACGGCGTCAGGAACAGGGGGAGGACAAGTGACCTATACGAAACTCAGCAGGTCGATCGCGGGCCGGACGGCGATCGTTACGGGCGCGGCAAGCGGCATGGGGCGGGCCACGGCGCATCTGTTCGCTTCGGAGGGCGCGAACGTTGCGGTGACCGACCTCGACGAACAGAAATGCGCCGAGGTCGTCGCGGAGATTGCCGCGGAAGGCCATCCCGGCACGGCGCGTGCCTGGGCGCTCGATGTGAGCGACCGGGACGCGATCAAAACGGTAATCGCCGCGATCGGCGAGGCGTTCGGCGCCATCGACATTCTCGTGAACAATGCCGGATTCGCGATCCCCGCCGATGTCGCGAAGGAGAGCTACGAGGAATCGTGGGGGCGCAGCATCGAGGTCATGCTGTCGGCGCATCAGCGCACCATCCGCGCCGCACTGCCATGGCTTCGCAAAAGCGACGCTCCGCGCATCGTCAATGTCGCGTCGACCGAAGGACTGGGGGCAACGCCCGGCAACAGTCCCTACAGTGCGGCCAAACACGGCGTGATCGGTCTGACGCGCGGTCTCGCGGTGGATCTCGGCAGGGAAGGGATCACGGTAAACTGTATCTGCCCGGGGCCGATAGATACGCCGCTCGTCTCCTCCATTCCGGATGAGCATAAGCAGATATTCGCAAAGCGCCGCACGGCGCTCAGGCGCTACGGCATAGCTGAGGAGGTTGCCCATATGACGCTCTCCTGTGTGCTTCCCGCTGCCAGCTTCCTGACGGGCACGGCGATACCGGTCGACGGCGGACTGACGATCAAGAACGCCTAGCTTCGCCCCTTCGCAAAAAAAATTCATCCGGACTGGACCCTCAGCGCTTAACATTCGTTATCATGGCAGACAGCGCTGACTGAGCAGTCGGCCGTACGCGGCCTGCTCCCTCTCTCGGCAATTGAACCTCGGCCCTGCCGCTGCCTTGCAGCCGCAGGGCCTTTTTATGGCGATTGGCGGATTTCTGCGGCTGTACGGGCGACCAGCCTCGAAAAGCCGGCTCGGAGCCCCTAAGTGAGGCGGAGAAAGGAGCTTCGCCCGCGATGCCACGCCACAAGGAAGTGCGCCATCTTCCCTATTCGCCGACGCAGATGTTCGATCTGGTTGCGGATGTTGGCGGCTATGAGGAGTTCCTGCCCTGGGTAGTGGCCACCCGTGTGCGTTCGCGCAGTGAGACGGAGCTCGTGGCCGACCTGATGGTCGGCTTCCGTATGGTTCGGGAGACCTTCACCAGCAAGGTTGCGCTCGACCGGCCGCACCACATCCACGTCGATTATCTCGACGGGCCGCTTCGCTATCTGAAGAATGACTGGCGATTTGACGTTGCCGACGATGGCGGCACCGACATCTGCTTCTTCGTGGATTTCGAGTTCAAGCAGAAGCTGTTCGAGCGTCTCGCCGGCAGCTTCTTTCATGAAGCGTTCCGCCGGATGGTTGCGGCCTTCGAAAAGCGCGCGCGTGACGTTTACGGCGCTCCTGAGGCTCAGTCCGACTCCGGCAGCAGCAGTTCCAGCGCGCATTCCACTGCCTGAAGGCGGATGCCGGTTCGCCCGCTATTCTCGAACAGGTGGCTGTCGGCGACGATTTCTTCCGGGTCCGCGCCGCGTGTTGCGCACGCGAACACGACCGTGCCCACCGGCTTCTTATCGGTTCCGCCATCGGGGCCGGCAATCCCCGTAATCGCAACGGCGACATCGGCGCCGCTCTTTTCGAGCGCGCCCAGCGCCATTGCCCAGGCCGTCGCGACGGAGACGGCCCCGAACGTTTCGATGACGTCCGAATGAACGTCGAGCACCTGTCGCTTGGCTTCGTTCGAATAGGTCACGAAACCCCGGTCCAGCACCGCGGAAGAGCCGGGAATTTCCGTCAGGGCGCCGGCGGCAAGGCCGCCCGTACAACTCTCTGCCAGCGCGACGCGCCGGCCCGCTTCGCGGTTTCGTTCGATCACGTCGGCAGCTAGCCGTTCGATGCGCTCGGGAAATAGCGCGGACATCCGTCTCTCCGGTCAGATCCTGATGGTGGCAGCCGCCTGTGCGGCAATTCCTTCGCCCCGGCCGGTAAAGCCGAGGCGCTCTGTCGTCGTCGCCTTGACGCTAATTCTGCCGGGCTCGACGCGCAACAACTGCGCGATCCGCCGGCGCATCTGCTCCTTGTAGGGACCGACTTTCGGGCGCTCGCAGATCAGGGTTATGTCGGCATGCTCGACAACGCCGCCCGCTGCGGCAACGAGCCTGCGAGCGTGTTCGACGAACTCGGCGGAGGGGGCGCCGCGCCATTGCGGATCGCTGGGCGGGAAATGATCGCCGATATCGCCGGCGGCGAGGGCGCCTAGAAGCGCGTCGACCAGCGCATGCAGCCCGACATCGGCGTCGCTATGCCCCTTCAGGCCCGCCCCATGCGGTATCGCCACACCGCACAGCGTAACGTGACCGCCGGGCTCGAACCGATGAACGTCGAAGCCGGTGCCGGTCCGGAAACCCCGTCCGGCCAACAGTCGCTCGGCGCGCTGGAAGTCGTCTTCATAGGTCAGTTTGAACAGGCCCTCGTCGCCTTTGACGAGGGCGACCGACAACCCGGCAGCCCTGGCGATTTCCGCATCGTCGGTCGCGCCGGGTACGGCTGCGCGATGGGCGGCGAGAAGCGGGGCTAGGCGAAACGCCTGCGGTGTCTGTACGCGGTGCAGGCCCTCACGCGCCACTTCGCCTTCCACGTGCGTCTTGCCTTGTCGGAGACTGTCGACCACGGGCAGGGAGGGAATCGCGCCCTGATCAGTATCCAGCGCCGCCAGAAGGCGGGCTGTCACGGCGCGCGTTACGAAGGGCCGCGCCGCGTCATGGATCAGGACGATGTCGTCTTCCGCGCCGCTCGCTTCCGTTTCCAGGAGGTTCAGCCCTGCAAGCACCGACCCTTGGCGGCTGTCTGCGCCGGTGACCGGGGCGCTTAGCGGCAAGCCTTCCGTCGCCGCGTCATATGCGGCCTGATGATCCGGCTGGATGACGACCCGGACGGAGGCGATGGCCGGGTCCGCGCTCAGCCGTTCGGCAGACCAGCGCAGCAGCGGCTGGCCGCCCAAGGGACGATATTGCTTGGGAAGGCCGGCGCCCGCGCGGGCGCCGACGCCCGCCGCAACGATCAGGCAATGCACGGTCATCTCCGGCGGCCCTCTAACGTGCGTTCTTCTTGTGGAACAGCCTCCGAACGCTTACTCTTGCGCCTTAATTTTGTGCAGATTTGACTCCATGCCCGACTTGACCCCCATTCAGATCGGTCCCGTGCGGATCGAGGAGCCGGTTATCCTGGCGCCGATGACCGGTGTCACCGACGGTCCGTTCAGGAAGCTCGTAAAACGCTATGGCGCCGGACTGACGGTGACCGAGATGATCGCCAGCCAGGCTGCGATCCGGGAAACCAAACGCTCGATGCAGCAGATGGCGTGGGACCCGATCGAGGAACCTGTCTCCATGCAGCTTGCCGGCTGCGATCCGCAGGTGATGGCCGAGGCGGCGAAGCTGAACGAGGGCCGCGGCGCGGCGATCATCGATATCAACATGGGCTGTCCCGTGAAGAAGATCGTCAACGGCCATGCCGGCAGCGCCCTGATGCGCGACCTGAAGCTGGCGGCGAGCCTGGTGGACGCGACCGTGAAGGCGGTCGATGTGCCGGTGACGCTGAAGATGCGCATGGGATGGGATCATGACAGCCTGAACGCGCCGGAGCTTGCGCGCATTGCCGAGGATCTCGGCGTTCACATGATTACCGTGCATGGGCGCACGCGCTGCCAGATGTATCGCGGGACGGCGGACTGGCGCTTCATCCGCCGGGTGAAGGACGCCGTCTCGGTTCCGGTCGTGGTCAACGGCGACATCTGCTCGGTTGAGGATGCCCGTGCCGCCCTCGAGCAGTCGGGTGCCGATGCCGTCATGGTGGGGCGGGGTGCCTATGGCAAACCCTGGCTTTTGTCCCAGATGATGGGCGCGCTGTCGGGCCGCGCGGATTTGCCGGCGCCCACCCCCTGGCAGCAATATCAGCTGATCAAGGAGCATTACGATATGGTTCTGTCGCTCTATGGAGAGCAGAACGGCGTGAACATGTTCCGCAAGCATATCGGCTGGTACACGAAGGGCCTGCACGGCTCCGCGGAATTCCGTAACCGCGTGAACCAGGAACCTGACTCGGCGAAGGTGAAGACCATGCTTGCCGAATTTTACGAGCCGTACCGGGAGCGTATCGCAGCGTGAGCCTGCTGGCGCCGCTGAAAGTCTGGCGTGGGGGAGCCCCGGCGCCGACGGAGGTGCTGAACGCTATCCCCGTACCCGTCGTGCTGGTCGACCGGGCGGGCCACCCGGCCAACTGCAATCCCGCCGCCGAGATGATGTTCGGCCGCTCCGAAACCGCTCTTGCTGACCGTGGCTGGGAGGGGATTCTCCCGCCCGACAGCCCGGTGAAGTCTCTGATCGCGGAAGCGGCGCAGGCGGGCAGCGAACTCGGCGCGTACGGGCTCGAAATCGCCTTCGTCGACGGCACCACGCGAGATGCGGACGTGCTTGTCGGACCGATTGCCGAGAATAACGATTTCCTCGCCGTGGTCTTCCAGCGGCGCAGCGTGGCGGGACTGGTCGAGCGGCAGGCGGACAATCGCGGCGCCGCCCGGTCCGCGACGGCGCTGGCGGCGATGCTGGCGCACGAGATCAAGAATCCGCTGTCGGGCATTCGCGGCGCTGCGCAGCTTCTCGGCGGCGATACGGACGGTGAAGGGCGTGAGGAGCTGTCCCAGCTCATCATCGACGAGGTCGAGCGCATCCGCACCCTCATCGACCGCATGGAGCGCTTTACCGACCCCCGGCCCGGGCGGCTCGAGCCAACCAATATTCACTCGATCCTCGCCCATGTGCGGCGGCTGGCGGAGGCCGAGGGCATCCGTATCGAGGAGAGCTACGACCCGTCGTTGCCGGAAGTGCCGGCCGACCGCGACGGCCTGGTGCAGCTTTTTCTCAATTTGGTCAGGAACGCCTATGAGGCGGCCGGGTCCGGCGGACGCATCAGGATTACGACGGCCTATCGCCACGGCCTGAAGATGGCCACCGCGACGGGCCGCTCACGCGTGGCGGTTCCGATCGAGGTATGTGTCATCGACGACGGTCCGGGGGCGCCGCCCGAGATCGCGGACAATCTGTTCGATGCGTTCGTCAGCTCGAAGCGTGGAATCGGCGGTCTGGGTCTCGCCCTCGCTGCAAAGGTCGCGGCCGACCATCAGGGCCATATCGAATATGCGCGCGACGACCGGGCCGGCGAAACGGTCCTGCGGCTGCTGTTGCCGAAGGCCGGCTGATGACGCAGGCGACCGTTATTGTCGCGGACGACGATGCCGCCATCCGCACCGTTGTGCGGCAGGCGCTTATCCGCAAGGGGCATCTGGTCCGGACGACCGACACATTGTCCGGCCTGAACCGCCTTTTGGAAAGCGGCGTCGGCGATGTCGTTGTCACCGATGTCGGCCTCCCCGATGGAGACGGGCTCGACTTCGTCCCCGAACTCCAGGCCCGGCGCCCGGGCCTCCCCGTTATCGTGGTGAGCGCGCAGAACACGCTCGCAACGGCGGTGCGCGCTACCGAGCGCGGTGCGTTCGAATATCTGCCCAAGCCCTTCGATCTTGATGAGCTGGGCCGCGCGGTGGCCGCGGCACTCGACCGCGACGAGGCGGGCGCGGAGCCCGACCATGAGCCGGGTGACGATCTGCCGCTTATCGGGCGCTCGCCCGCGATGCAGGACGTCTACCGCCTTATCGCGCGTGTGGTGCCGACGGACCTGACCGTGCTCATCCTGGGCGAATCCGGCACCGGCAAGGAGCTTGTGGCGCGCGCGGTTCACGATCTCGGGCCGCGCCGGACAGGGCCCTTCGTCGCCGTCAACATGGCCGCGATCCCGCGCGAGCTGATCGAGACCGAGCTGTTCGGTCACGAGAAGGGGGCCTTCACGGGCGCCCAGGCGCGCAGCACCGGCCGCTTCGAGCAGGCGCAGGGGGGTACGCTTTTTCTCGACGAGATCGGCGACATGCCGATGGACACGCAGACGCGGCTGCTGCGGGTACTTCAAAGCGGCGAATTCCAGCCCGTGGGCGGTGCACGCACGATTCGAACCGATGTCCGGATCATCTGCGCCACGCACCAGGATCTCCGCCGCTCGATCGAGGCCGGTACGTTTCGCGAGGACCTCTTCTACCGCCTGAACGTCGTTCCCATCGCCATGCCTCCCCTGCGCGATCGGCGCGCCGATATCGGCGAGCTTGCCCGGCATTTCCTCAAGCTGGCAGCCGAGGAAGGGCTTCCGAAAAAGTCGATTTCCTCCGCCGCCATCACGCGCCTCGAACAGCATGACTGGCCGGGCAATGTGCGCGAGCTGCAGAACCTCATCAGGCGCATGGCAGCGCTCGCGCGTGAAGACCTCCTTGATGAGGATGCCGTTATCGAGGCGCTGGGAAGGACGACCCGTACCGAGCGTCAGCCGGCGGCGACCGACGCGGACCTTGCCGGGCTCGCCGAGCAGCGCGCGTTCGAAATTCTGTCTCAGATCGACGAAACCGACGAGCAGGGCCTTTACGAGCATGTCCTTGCAGAGGTCGAACCCTCGATCCTGCGCGCGGCGCTCTCGCATACGCAAGGCAACCAGATACGCGCCGCGAAGCTGCTCGGCATGAACCGCAATACACTGAGGGCCAGGCTGGAAAGCCGGAACATCGACGCGCTGGATTTCCGCGCGCGCGACTAACCCGCAACCTGTAAGATTGGCCGCTAGGGAGTTATCCGCCGAGTGGCCGCCACCGGGTTCGGCGACGTCTGAGACAGCCGGCGCACGACATCGTCGAGCGGCTCGATCAGCGTCGTCATCCAATGCGCATTGGCGTGTAGAAGGCGCGTCTCGTCTTCCATGAAGCCAACATGTCCGGGAAAGAAGACGAGATCGCCGCGTCTCAGTTCAGCGGGATCGATTTCCTCGCCGATCTCCGCCGCCTGCAGATCGCTGTCGCGCGGCACGAAGATACCGCAGGCGGAGAGTGCCACCTGCACCAAGCCTGAACAATCGATGCCCGACCTGCTGCGACCGCCCCATTTATACGGCGTACCCAGGAAAAACTCCGCGATTTCCATGTGATCGGGCGCATAGGCTTCGATGGCGCCGACATGCCGCCGGTGCACGAAGGTGCCGTTTCTGTGGCGCAGGAAATTCTCATCGAACTGCTCGGCTGCAATTTCCGCACCCAGCGGCAAGGTCATTGTGACACCCGACTTGATATCGGGGCGCTGGAAGCACAGGGCGAGCGGGGCGATGATCCGGTGGGTCCGCGTCGGCGCATCGCTGCGCAGGAACTCGCTGCGCACATAGCCGACATAATGGTCATGAGCGGAATAGCCGAAAGCCCAGCCGTCATTGTCGTCGACGATGTCGAACCGCTGGCCGGGCAGCAGTTCGCTGACGGCGGCCGCGGCGGGATCGGGCTCCGCGCGCATCATCTCGGAGACGCCTTCTACTAGGCGGTGCGGTACGGGAACGGCGAAGCGACGCGCCTCGACGCGGCCCTGCAGGGCGCTGTCGGCAACGTCGGCATTATAGGCATTGAGGCGCGGGTCGGGGGCCTCGCTGCTTTCGTCAGCTGTGGAGAGGTTCGGCTCCCCGGATGTCTCGTTCGGCTTTGTCGGCATTGGCGGCCTCGATCAGCGCCGAGAATTCGGACAGGAATTCCCGCCCGGCATCCGTGGGTTCGACGAATATGTTGCGAAGGTCGCTTTCATCTTTCTGCCGGCGAATATAACCGAACGCTCCCAGTGTATTGAGTGCCCTTGTGACGACCGGTTTCGAGACCGAAAGGCTCGCAGCCAGTGCCCGGACCGTATGGGGTCCCGGGGTCAGATAGACAAGCAGCAACAGTGCCATTTGCCGATTAGTAAGGTCCGGCCGTGCAGACCGGACATAGGCGATCAAGGTGTGCATCCAGTCGGACAGGGTAGCCCCTGCGTCCGATCCGATGCGGATTTGTTCAGTGCTCATATTCGGCCCTTTCCCGCCTATTTGGCCCCGGCAGGAAAGCGCATGGTAACTTAACGAAACCCTTTTCGATATACTTAATATTCCGCTCAGCCAGTCGTGTAACGATCGGCGATCAGCTGGAAGGTTGCGCGCAGGCCCAGCGCTTCCCCGCCCTTTGGGCGGCCCGGCTTGTTGGCCGGCATCCAGGCGTAGGTATCGAGGTGCACCCAGTCGCGGCTCTTGTCGACGAAACTGGACAGGTAGAGTGCCGCCGTCACGGCGCCGGCAAATCCGCCGGTTGCGGCATTGCTGAGGTCGGCGATATCGGAGTTCAGCATTTGCAGGTAGTTCTCCCACAGCGGCAGGCGCCATACCGGATCCTCGCGCAGCGTGCCGCTGCGTACCAGCGCCTCTCCGGTATCGTCCAGCCGGGCGAACATCGCCGGCAGATCCGGCCCCAGCGCCACGCGCGCCGCGCCCGTCAGGGTGGCGAAGTCGACGACGAAGTCAGGATCGCTTTCCTCGGCATAGGCCAGCGCGTCGCAGAGGACGAGGCGGCCTTCCGCGTCGGTATTATGGATTTCGACCGAAAGGCCCTTGCGCGTCTTCACGACGTCGCCCGGCCGCAGCGCATCGCCGGAGACACTATTTTCGACGGCCGGGATCAGCAGTTGCAGGCGAACCCGCAGGCCCGCTTCCATGACGAGGCGGGCGAGCCCGAGTGCGTGCGCTGCGCCGCCCATGTCCTTCTTCATCAGCCGCATGCCCGACGCCGACTTAACGTCGAGCCCGCCGCTATCGAAGCAGACGCCCTTGCCCACGATCGCGATGCGCGGATCGCTTTCGCGGCCCCAGTTCAGTTCGATCAGCCTCGGCTCCCGTCCGGGCGCGGCGGCGCGACCGACCGCATGGATCATCGGAAAGCGCTTTTCGAGCAGACTTGCTCCGGTGATCGCTGCCACGGTCCCGCCGAATTCATCTCCAAGCGCGCGGGCCGCGGCTTCCAGATCGGCCGGCCCCATATCCTCGGCGGGCGTATTGACGAGGTCGCGCACCAGCGCCTGTGCGTTCGCCTCGGAGACGGCCCGCTCAAGTAGTTTCTCGTCGCTCACCAGCAGGCAGCGCGGAGAAAGCGCCTGTGGGTCGCCGCGGTACCGGTCGAAGCTGTAATGGGCGAGCGCCCAGCCCAGCGCATCGGCCTCGGTTTGCCGCTCACCCTCCAGTCGGTAGGTGCCTTCGGGCAGCAGCTTGGGCAATCCAGCTAGGCGCCAGATGTTGAAATCCTCGCTGGCGACGAAGGCCACGCTCCATTCCTCCGCGTCCTGGCCGGGCAGGATGGCGTGGCTGCCGGCCTTCCCGAAGGAGGGGGAGGCATCGACGCTGGCGCGGGCGCGAGGGCTCAGATCGGCTTTCCAGGCTTCGACCTTTCCTTCCTCTACGATCCGGATGGTGCGGGCGTCCTGCCCGCGGTCGAGGGCAAGCGTATCGGCGAAATCGGTCATGCGGCTGGCCTTAGGGCATTGAACGGGCTTGTCATACGGGCGTAATGTTCCTCCGCTTGCGGGCGTTCCGCCGCGTCCTTATGACAGGCAGCTATACGAATTCTCGTAGTCCCATTAATTCGACCAGGATCCAGATACATGGCTACCACACCGACGAGCGGTGCGCAGGACGCCGCGCCGAAGCTTCCGCTGTTCTACAAGGAAATCACGCCGCTCTCTTCGAGCGCTCATGCCGATTTCGGCGTGAAGCCGCGCGAGTCCCTGGAATTCACCCGGGGCGTGCACGCCATTCCCGTGACCGTCGACGAGTTTGCCGCGGCGCACCGCTTCTTCCCGATCGTGTTCTCCGCCGCCGAAACGCCGACCCCGCTTGCGCTTCTCGGCCTGAAGGAAGGCGAGAATCTCTATCTGGAAGATGACGGCACCTGGATGAAGAATACCTATGTGCCGGCTTTCATCCGCCGCTATCCCTTCCTTCTGGCGCGCACGTCTAGCGAGAGCCAGGACCTTTCGCTTTGCTTCGACCAGACGTCCGGTGAACTGGGCCCCGAGTTCGACAACAAGCTGTTCGAGAATGGCGAGCAGTCGCAGGTGCTGCAGAATGTTCTCAACTTCTGCGAGGAATATGAGAAGTCGATCTCGCGCACGCACGCCTTCGTCGCCGAGCTGAAGAATGCCGACCTGCTGATGGACGGCGAGGTGGCGATCCAGGCCCCCGGCGCCGAGAAGCCGAACGTCTATCGCGGGTTCCGCATGGTCAACGAGCAGAAGCTTAAGGACATGCGCGGCGATCAGGCGCGCAAGCTGGTCAGCAACGGTGCGCTTGCTTTGGTCTACGCACATCTGATGTCGATGCAGATCATTCGCGAGCATTTCGCCCGCGCCAATCCTGCTCTCCAGCAGAATCCCGCTTCTGCCGTAGAGGCCGAAGGCAAGCTCTAACGAGCGACATTTTTAGGAGGTCCCGCTCTATTTCTCCTTGACCGGCGAGAAAAAGCGGGGCCTCTTTGCGCTTATGACAGCGCGCTATTCCGTCCTGACGATCACGCTTCACTGGCTCATCGCGCTTCTGGTGCTGTTCCAGTTCGTCAGTATCAACATTCTCGACGGGATGGCCGAGGGCGATCCCCGCATCGGCACCGGCTACATGCTGCACAAGTCGGTCGGGATCACAATTCTGGTGCTGACGCTGGTCCGTATCGTGACCCGGCTTGCGGAGGGCTTTCGGCCCCTGCCTGTACATATGGCGGCGTGGGAGCGTGTCCTCGCCCGCGCGACGCATATCGGCTTCTACGTCTTCCTCGTTCTGATCCCGCTCAGCGGGTGGGCGTTCGCCGTAACTGACGAGCGGTCGCTGCATCTGTTCGGTCTGTTCCAGATACCGGAACTCGGGCTCGTCCCGCGCCAGCTTTGGCACGAGGTGCATGAGCAGGCACCGGCCCTGCTCGTCATTCTGTTCGTGCTTCACGTGCTTGGCGCTCTGAAGCACCAGTTTCTGGACCGCGATGCGATCTTGGCGCGGATGCTCCCGGGCGCCGGGCGCGGCTGAATGTCGCCCCGCCGGACTGGTTGAACATTCGGCGAACACTTCCCACTTTGAGGGTCCAACGTCGTGTTTTGCCCCTTTTTCACGACGCTGTTGTCGACTTTGGCCACCGCTCGGTCGCTTTTCGCGCGAGACGGTGGCCTTTTTTCGTTTATTCCGCCGCTTGCGGCAGGCGGCTGATGCCCGGATAGGCGCGATATAGCGCGCCGATAGCTTCGGACAGTCGCCGGCTCACATCTCCGAAGGAGTCGGTTGGTAGCAGAGACCCGGCGTCCATGTAGAGCGTTCGTTCGACCTCCAGCTGCACGGCATGATATCCGCGCGCAGGTTTGCCATAGTGCAGCGTCGTCCAGCCGCCCGCATAGACCTCGTCGATCCCCACGCGATAATAGGCTGACAATGTTGCTTCGAGTGCCCTGGCTATCCCGGGCGCGCAGCTTTTGCCATGTCCCGTACCCAGAACGATTTGGGAGGCGGGACGTCCGCCGGATGTCGGCAGCGGCGGCATGGAATGACAGTCAACCAGGATGGCGAACCCGTTCGCATCATAGGCGCGCTTCAGCATTGTTCTCAGCTGGTCGTGATAGGGCCGATGGATCGCGTCCAGTCTCATGTCGGCTTCGGCGCGCGTCAGCTTTCCGGAATAGAGCGGAACGCCGGGCCTCGCGACGCGCGGGATGACTCCCAGTCCGGCCCGGGTACGAACGTTTCCCGGCCCCTTGGCGTCCATATCGATGAGCGCAGGGTCTAGATCGTCGGGGGCGCGGTTGGGGTCGAGCACGGTGCGCCCATAGCGTGCCTTCAGGAGCGGGAGGTCCAGCTCCTGCGCCGCCGGTTCGACCAGCCGGTCGACCCAGGCATCTTCGGCCTGCCTCAGGTCGCGTTCGGAGCAGGTGATCCTGTTGAGGAAATCTGGGGGATAGATCCGGCCGCTATGCGGCGAGGCGAGAACCAGGGGCGGAACGGGCCCGCGGCACTCGGCAACCGTAAAGGCAGGCGCTGTCATGCCTTTCTGTTTAGCGCAACCGGCGCGGAGGTCGAGCCTTCCGCTCGTGCCGCGGCTGTTGAGGCGGCATTAAGAATGTTAGGGCTAGGAAACGGCGCGACAGCATTCGCGTACACAGCAGGAAGAAGAAGATGTCGGCAGGGGAGCCAAGCGCAACACAGGAACCGCGGATCCTCCTTGCCGAGGACGACGATTCGATGCGCGGCTTCCTTCAGCGCGCAATCGAGCGGGCCGGATACCGCGTGACGGCGGTTGACCGCGGTACGGAGGCGATCCCTTATCTCACGGAGGGGGGATATGACCTCCTGCTGACCGATATCGTCATGCCCGAAATGGACGGCATCGAACTTGCCCAGCGCGCTGCCGAGCTGCAGCCGGGCATGCGGGTGATTTTCATCACCGGCTTTGCTGCCGTTGCCCTGTCGAAGAACTCCGGTGCGCCGCAAGGGGCGAAGGTGCTGTCGAAGCCCTTTCACCTGCGCGAATTGACGGCCGAAATCGAACGCATGCTGGCTGCCTGAAAATAGGCGAAGATAGGCCCTTGCGCCGCACGGGGCGCCCGGCTACATGCCCGTCTTCCGGTGGGGCGCATAGCTCAGTGGTAGAGCACTGTGTTGACATCGCAGGGGTCGGAGGTTCGAACCCTCCTGCGCCCACCATTTTCTTCCCCCTGACCCGCGAGGCCGCATGACCGAACTCGAAATGTGGGATGCGGCGGATTCAGAAGAATTCGCCGGGTCGCTTGCGGGGGACATCGGTTTCATCATCGACAGCGCGCTCGATGCCCGCCGCGACGCGCTCGTTGCACTGCCCGCCGCCGACTTCCTGATGCCCGCCTACGAGACTCTCGCGGCGCAGAAGCGCGACTGGCGCCATGTCACGATCGTGCCGACGCATGACTATCTGGTCGCGGTGGACGATGAGCGCTCGCAGGTTGCGAAGCTTGCGCGCCTGTTCATGCCGAAGGGCGCGCGCGTCATGCCGCTGGGCAGCGAAAACCCCGACTACAAGCTCGCCGGCAGCGCCGCGAACGCACGGCTCGAGGATCTCAGCTGGCCCTTCGACCTCATTCTTCTGACCATGTCCTCCGGCGGTGACGTGGCCGGGCTGGTCGCCAGCGACGATCTGGACGAGGCCATCGACAGCCCCGGCGATATCCGTGCGGCCGCGCTCCGGACCGGGGACGGTGAAGAGCTCGTTGCTCTGTCCGGCCACAGCATTCGCTCCGCTCGCACGGTGACCGTCGCTCTCGACGACCCGGCGAAACAGGATACGCTCGAAGCGGCCGCCGAGGGAAATGGCGACGGCAGCGCGGCGCGCATCATTTCGTCGCTGACGGTCCCGGTCGACGCGCACGTCGTTACCGGCTGACCGGTCGGAGCCGTCACCCGGCCTGCGGGCGGAGGCTCGCCGATACCTTGCCCATTCCGCGAGGCTTACGCGCCGCTTCGATCCTGTAGGGTCCGCGCTCCAACAACGGGGCTGCGGCCCGACAATGACAGGGAGCGATCCATGAGCGAGGAAATCCTCACCGTCGAAGATGACGGCATCCTTACCATCACCATCAACCGTCCGGACGCCAAGAACGCCATGACCAAGGCGGCGTCGGAAGGCATTGCCGCCGCGCTCGACCGCCTCGACAGCGACGATTCGCTGCGCGTCGCCATTCTGACCGGGGCCGGCGGCACCTTCTGCTCGGGCATGGACCTCAAGGGCTTCCTCAAGGGCGAGACGCCGTCCGTCCCCGGGCGCGGCTTCGGCGGTCTTTGCGAAGCGCCGCCGAAAAAGCCGCTGATCGCCGCGGTCGAAGGCTATGCGCTTGCCGGCGGTCTCGAACTGATGATCTCCTGCGACCTGATCGTCGCCAATGCGGGCGCGAAGTTCGGCATTCCCGAAGTGAAGCGCGGCCTTGTGGCCGGCGCCGGCGGCCTCATTCGGCTGCCCGACCAGGTCCCCCAGCGGATCGCCATGGAGCTGGCGCTGACCGGCGATTTCATCGACGCCGCCCGCGCCTACGAAATCGGTCTGATCAATCAGGTGACGGACGGCCCTGCGCTGGAGGCCGCAAAGGCGCTCGCAGCGAAGATCAACGAGAATGGCCCGCTCGCGGTGCAGGTCTCGAAGCAGATCATCGACGAATCGCGTGGCTGGCCGATGGAGGAGCGCTGGAAGCGGCAGGGTAAGCTGATGGCTCCCGTCTTTACGTCCCAGGACGCGCGCGAGGGCGCGGCTGCGTTCGCAGAGAAGCGCAAGCCGAACTGGACGGGGAAGTAATACGGTTCGCCAGCATGGCGGGGAGGGCGGTAGTGCCGGCCGCTCTCCTGGCCGGCTCGCGCGGACGTCCCTCGATTGTGAACAGGGGGGCGAAGCAGCGCCGGCACGCCTCGATCAGCGTGCGCCGGTCGCTGACATTCAGGAATCTCTAGAGCCGGTACGCCGCAGCAAGCGTGGCGAAAACCCGGGATCGCAAGGTTTTCGCGAGAGCGGCTGGTGACCCCTACGGGAGGGGTCGCTGCACTTTGAAAACCGCAGAAAACTGCCATCCTCTGTCAGCGCAAACGGTGGCTTTGTACCACCCGTTTGTAGCGCCTTGGACCACCTTTGAATCCGGGCAGTGAGAACGTCAACCGTCGCATGCCAACCGTCCTCCGGGCGATTGATGATAAGGCCTAGGGAGGTCGCTTGTGGGGCCGGGAACGGACTGTCTGGTCTTGGTCCGAAATGGCGTTAGCAGCCGCCACGTTGCTGCGACGACCTTTTTAAGGCCAAGCTCAGGTCCGATCCAGCCGTAGTGGTTGACGTCGTTTCAAATCTCGAAATTCTTTTCGTCGCTAGGCAGCCATGCGTTCACTTCGCTCGCGATCGCCTCACCCCCCCGCTTCCTGATCGAGCACTCCCAGACGACACCCACTTTCCATCCGCTGTTAGCGAGATCGCACTGGTTCCTGCGGTCCCTTTCAACGTTGGCATCGAACTTCGCCTGCCAGAACTCGGTCCTCGTGGCAGGCGTGGTGGCGAAACGACATCCCTCATGCTGATGCCAGAAGCACCCGTGAACGAAGAGCGCGGCCCTGAATCGGGGAAAAACGAGGTCGGGGCGGCCTGGAAGCTTTTTCCAATGTAGCCGGTATCGAAGTCCCCTTCGGTGCAGTGCCCGCCGCAGGGTCAATTCCGGCTTCGTGTCCTTTCCGCGGATGCTGGCCATCATCCTCGACCGGCTGGCAGCATCCACTATGTCCGCCACGAGATCTTCCCTGGCGATAACTCGCCAACCTGGTATTGATCGGGCTTCATGAAGAACAGATCGCCTCGATGAAGCCGAAGTTCAAGACAGTCGACCTGTTCGCGGGACCGGGCGGCTTGGCCGAGGGCTTCTCGACGATGCGTCATAAGGACGGTTCGAGGATCTTCCCGATCTCCATCTCCGTGGAAAGGGAAGCCTCCGCATTCGCGACGCTGCGCCTGAGGGCGTTCTTCAGGCAGTTCGAGGACGCGCCAAGCGAATACTACGAATACATCGCCGGTGAGACGAGCAAGGAAGAACTGATCGCGGCGCATCCCGCCGAATGGGAATCCGCCGTTCTGGAAACGAGGATGCTGGAGCTCGGGACGCCCGACGCGAAAACGTTGATCGACGCGCGCCTCGGCGAACTGACCGCGGAGGGCGATGCCGAGTTCGTGGTGATAGGTGGACCCCCCTGTCAGGCATACTCCCTCGTCGGGCGCGCGAGAAATCGCGGGATAGCGGACTACGAGGCCGAGAAGGACCACCGCCACTTCCTCTATCGGGAATACATCCGGATCCTCGAGAGGCTCCGACCTGCCGCGTTCGTCATGGAGAACGTTAAAGGGATGCTGTCCGCAAAGGTCGGCGGCGAGAGCATCATCGACAAGGTGCTGACGGACCTCCGGGCTGCGGGAGGCGATGGTGGTGGTTACGTCCTTCTTCCGCTCGTGGACAAGACACGCGGTCTGCATTCGGGCAACCTAATCAGATGCGAGGACTTCGGCGTCCCGCAATGCAGGCACAGGGTGATACTCGTGGGGCTTCGCAGGGATATCGCCGCATGGCTGCCGGCCCTGCCGGGAGACGGCCATCTCTTGGTTCCCTCCGGCCGCACGGCCACGGTTCGCGACACGCTGGCGGACATGCCCGGACTACGGAGTGGCCTCAGCAGGGGCGGCGATTCCGCCGAAGGCTGGAGAACCGCCGCGATCCGCGCCGCGGACCTTGCCGCCGTCGCCTGCACCCGTGCTGGTCGCGAGAAGGTCGCCAGACGGCTGCGAGCGGTCGCGAAGCAGCACCGTGATCGCCACGAGGTTCCGCCACGCTCGAGTTTCGCAGTGACTTCGATCCGCGACAACGGACTGGGGTCTTGGACGGCGGACGGGCGACTGATCGGCATGCCGAACCACGAGAGCCGCGGTCACATGGAGAGTGATCTTGCACGGTATGCCTTTGCCTCCGCATTTGCGGAGGTCGAGGGACGTTCCCCAAAGGCGAACGAGTTTCCCGCCGACCTTGCTCCTGCGCACCGGAACTGGGACAGCGGCAAGTTCGCCGACCGCTTCAGGGTGCAGAGCTGGGATCGTCCGGCGACCACGGTAACCAGTCACATATCCAAGGACGGCCACTATTTCATCCATCCCGACCCGCAGCAGTGTCGAAGCCTGACTGTCCGCGAGGCGGCGAGACTGCAGACCTTCCCGGACAACTACTTCTTCGAAGGGAACAGGACACAGCAATACGTCCAAGTCGGCAACGCCGTCCCTCCGTTGCTGGCCCGCCAGATAGCAGAGGTCTTAGCCAAGCTGCTCGGCGCGCTCGACTGAATACCGCGACCGTCGGGAAAGCCGGACGTTCGAAGAGCTAACGCGGTGGTCAGACGCGCTCCTTCTCGCGCGCCCATGCGCGAGGTCCTGCGCTGAACTCATCCAGCTTGCCTAGGAGCTGCTTCAGGCCTTTCTTGTCGCTTCGTGCCAGATCGATCCTCCCGCTCCTCAGCTTGCGGATCGCGGAAGCGGCGCTCGGCGTCATGATCCTCTTCCGCTTGGCGAAATCCTCCAGTTCGCAGATCCTGTTCACGTTCTCGAGCACGAAAGTGTCGAAGCCGATCTCGATATCGATCTCCCCTTCCGAACGATTGTCCTTCTTCCGCTGCCGGACCTCCTCCATGCCAATAGTGGAAGCCTTGAGGTTTCCGGTGAAATCGAATTCGCCTTCGCACAAGGCCTTCCAGCAAATCTCCTTCTTGGCATACTCGCTGATGTTCGAGATGCTCGGTGGCGGTGACTTCACTACTCCGGCCACCTGCGGTGCAAGATCGGTGAAGGCGACCTGAAGCTCTTCGGGCACGTCCTGTTCCTTCCACACCATATCGAAATCCAGCTTGCGGCCCTCCCGGGAGAGATGATCGACGAGCCAGCCGATCGTGTAGGTCACGATGTTCGCCTTGTAGCCGCGGTCCTCTTTATACCAGTCCGACGTTCCCACGTGCTTGTCGACCCAGCGGAAGATTATCGCCTTGGCGACCATCTCCCTGAAGAATGCATCGTTGAAAGTCGTGCGCGAGGTCTGCCACTGCTGATCTATCTCCTTCGCGAACTCGAGAAAGCATTTCTGCGCGCCCGTGCTGACGACATGCGGGGCAGGCCGGAACGACATCTGATACTTCGCGAGGTCGGTCTTCTGGATGACCTGATTGCGAGGATACTCGATCTGGAAGCGCCGCTTCTCGGCGGTTGTGCGAAGGCCGCACTCCGTTCGATACTGCCCTCGCGCCCGCTCGTAGAACCACTTGGTCGTCGCGAGCCTTCCTGCCGCCGCCGGCGCGGCCAGCCTGCGCGAGATCTTCTGCATCTCCACATGGAATTCGTGGTTAGAGAAGAAGTCGGCTTCGCTGACCTTGTTCTGGGTGTTCGCGAAACGCGAGATCAGCGGGACGACTGTGTCCACCTGATCCGGATCGATCACCGTCAGCTTCATCTGGACGAAGATCTTGGACAGGTCCGCCGACCCACGATCGCCGGCGTAGAGCAGCGATGCTGTCGTCTGTCCGCCATTCACGATCTGCAGGTTCCGGATCTGCGAGATGCCGGGCCGACCGTCCTCATCCTTCTCAATCACGAGACCGTTGGCAGTCGCCGTGATGCCGTTGTTGTAAGCGAAGAAGCGCTCCGGCTGGTCGGATGCGGTGTGAATGATCCCCTTGTTAGTCTTCGTTCTCGCCTGAAGGAAGGTGCGGACATTCTGCTCCATGAGCCTCGCGCCATAAAGCCCGTACATGCGAGCAAGCAGCTCTCCCGGCATGACAACGAGATAGGACTGGGTGTCGGACCCGGGATCGTGGGCATCTAGGCAGGGGAGCAGCCCTTCGTTGAGTTCGCGGACCTCCAGCTCGATCGGCTCGGTTCCACCGCGCGCGCTGGCGATGTCGAGGTAGCGTACGAAGTCGATGATGTTCAGCGTCATCTTCGCGCCGATCACCTCTTCGGCTTCCAGCGTCTTCTTGCGCGTGGAAAGCCGTGCGTTGCTGAAGATCACGCACCGGATCCGCTTTATCTGGCTGCCAGCCTGGTTGACCAGATTGGCAAGCTCAAACGCAGGACTCGTTTCCTCAAGCGAGTCGATGAAATCTTCTCCTGCCGAATGCTGAAAGAAACGGCGCACGCGGCCGAACAGCTGCTTGGGACGGTCCATGTTGATCGTCTGCAGGTTCTCGTCCGCATGGTAGTCGGAGATCGCGACATGCAGCTCTCCGCGCTCCGCATCCCAGGCATAGCCGTCCACCTGATATCCTCGGGCACCCTCGCGGAACACCGGCGCGTAGGTGAGATCGGCGGTATCCCCGTTGTCGGCGGCAAGTTCCGCGAACATCTGGAAGAAGGCCGCGCGCTGCGGCTCGCCGGAAAATTCGGCGTCCCGGAGAAGCTCCTCACGGAACTCGCGGTAATCGTCCTCGATCGAACTTTCCTCAGGCACCCAGCACCTCCCTGTCGAGCCAGCCCGGTTCCCGGCGGAAGTCGGCGCAGGCGGCCGGCACTATCTGGTAGCTGACCCGCCGGATCCCCGATGCCATCGAGGATGGAACCAGACGAGGGAAACCATCCTCGATCTCGAAGATGCTCAGAGTCACCGGCTTCCAGCATTCCTGATCGTATTCCGGGCGATGGTCGTACTCGGCGTTCACCAGACCGGCCTCGAACAGGTCCAGACTGCTCGGAGCCTCGGATGCCAGATCGCTTCGCAAGCGATCTACCATCCCATTGAGGGAAATGTCGTCGCCGCTTGCCGAGGGGCTCGAAGCGAACGACTGGTGGCAGAGCACGATAGGGCCGGAGTCGGTGTCCAGCTGTGCTTCGGAGCTGATCCTGAGCACCTGATCGGCAGTGGAGAGCTGCGCCTTGGTCTCGATGATCCAGCCATGGATCGCGAAATCCTGCTCGTCACCGTAGGGGCCACGCCAGCATGAGATCGCCGCCGCGGCGCCAATTCGTGGCCAGATACGGTGGCGCATGAAGTGGAGCTCGCCGAAGAGGCCGATGATCGCCTGACGAGAAAGTATCTTCTCACGCCTGTGCTTAAGTAGTCTCTGCCAGCGATGAATGCGATGGACGACCCGCAGGGCGCCGCTCGAATTCTGTCCGACCGGCATGTCGGCAGTCGCGTTCATCACGTCGGACACCAGCGCACGGAAGATCGAGAACTGCTCCGCATCGCGCAATTCCAGGACCAGCTCGTCGGCGCGATCCTCATGGCGAACGTGGCGAAAGTCGAGGCCCGAAAGTGCAGGCAAGTTATCGACTTCCGGCATGTCATCGACCTTCAGGAGCAGGATGTAGTTGCCACGATCACTTCGCGCGCGAAAGAAATCCAGCGGGTGATCGGGGTCCGCACGCCTCTCTGTGTAGCTGCCACTCGAGGCACTGATGTCCGCCCAGTCGTCGCGTGCTTCAGGCACCGAGCATCTCCTCGTCGTCGTCTTGCTCCGCCCCGAAGAGTGCGAGCTGCCTGCGGTAGACCGCGTTCACTTCATAGGTCCGCGGGATCGTCTGCTTCTCGCTGTCCGGCATCAAGAAGCTGAGGGACACGATAGGAGTGTTCTCGAGGGCGAGATCCTCCATTCCCTTTCCGGGGTCCGTGACCTTGAAGAGGTGGATCAGGAGGACTGGCCTCTCTCGCACCGAACAGTAAGCGCGATCCCCCCTTAAGGTCGTTCCTTCAGTCTTGAGTGCTTCGGCAAGATCCTTCTGCTGCCTCGTCAGCAGGATTGCGGCATCATCCGGATCGGCAACGCGATTGCGATTGCCGGTGGGCTTATAGGCCGGGATGCCGTCGGACGAGGAAATGACCCGGCCGCTGTTGCGCTTCCTGATGGGGAGGCTTTCGTATCGCCTCAGCGTGGCCGCATCGATCGTCGACGGACGATCGCCAAGATTGAACGGGACGATCACGTCCCAAGTCTCAAGTTCGTCGCCAAGTCGATCCTCAACATAGTCGCCGAACAGCGAATGAGACCCGTCTATCCTGGCGAGAGAAGGCTGGTTCGCATGGAACTCGAAGCGCGTGAGGAGGTCGAGAACCCTTCTCCCTTCCACGTCCTTCCAGACGAGATGCTTGGCGACGTCTTCTGCGAGCTGCTCATCCGTGACTGTATCTTCAGAAACCGGTTCACCGAGCTCTTCGATGAACGTCGTCGTCGCCTCGAGATTTCGCTGATTGACGGCATCGTCATTCAGCAGGGCGAAGCCCTCAACATGCTTGTTCGCGAAAGTCTCGGCGAGCTGAACCCTCGTCGAGTGACGCATCTTGTTGGCTGCGGTAATCAGGATTCCGGTCTCGCTGCGCCTGACCTTGAGACCGAACTGCTCGGGCGTCTCCTCGCGCATCTCCATGCGCTTGAGCTCGCCGCGCAGCTCCTCGATCGTCTCCTCGATATATTCGTAATGCCTCACCGAAGTCTCGCAGATGTAGAGGCGGCACAGATCCTCGTAGTTGCGCCTGTAGCCGAACCAGCGCGCCATCTGCATTAGGGTGTCGGAAGCAGCCGAATTGCGCAGCAGATAGCTGATGCTGAGCCCCTCTAGCGTCAGGCCACGAGACAGAGCCAGACCGCCGATCGCGATGACGTGCAGGCCATCTTTCTTTTTGGCCTCGTAGTCCAGCTTGCCGCCTCGCATGTTGACGGTGATGACCCGGATCGAGCGAGACGCTTCCGACAGCGCTTCAAGGATGTCCGTGAAGCTGAACTCCGTTTCGCAGTATTCCGCGGCGAAGGTCTGCGCGAGGGCAGCGATGTCCGGGTCGGCAGTGGCTTCGTCACCTAGCCCAGCGTTGGTCTGGATCGCGTTGTCGAGCCTGGTCTGATACTTGAAGACAAGACCCTCGACCTTCTCCTGCACGTCATTGAAGCGGCTCACGTTGATCATCATCGTGCAGTGCGCACTGCCGTCGCCACGCAGAATCCGGATCGCTCTGACGAGAACGAAGGCGCGGATCGCTTCGAGCAGACTGGGCGGCAGTTCCTCGAGCACATGATCCTTCTTGTGCTTGAGTGGGAGGATGTCAGGATAGTCCTCCACGATGCGGACCATCTGCTGGCGAAGCCTGCCCTCCGGCGAGAACACGCTCGTTGCCCCGACATAGTTTCCTGGTGGATCTAGTGCCTTGATGAAATGCCGGGGGAAAAGATCGTCGCCGCGCATCTCGTCCTCGGAATCGGGATCGATGAAGATGTTGGCGAAGGGCGTGGCCGTGTAGCCGACGTAGGAGGAACGCGAGAACTGCTGGAGTATCCTGCGGATCACCTCGTTGATCGCGGTGGACCGGGTCGGGTCGGCATGCGTGTTCACCGAGGCGTTGTCGGCCTCGTCGTCGATCAGGAGCAGGGGCTCGTCGATCAACTGGCCGCCCTGCCGCTGCTGCTCGATCCACTCGAGCATGTTCTCCAAGATCGCCTTGTTCTTCTTCGTAACGAAGATGATCGGATCCTTGAGATTATCCAGCGACACGCCGAACTGGCTGGCCATCGCCTTCTGGAAATCGGAGTCACGGGTCGTCCCGTATGCGGGATACTTCAGCTCGCCGTCCGAATACATCATGATCGGCATCTTCTCGGGATTTCGCTGACCGAAAAGGGACTTCTTGCCGATGAACGTCTCGTCGATCCGCTCCTGCGTCTGAGTACGCAGGGAGTTCGTCAGACCGGCCAGAAGGATGACGATCCTGTAGCCCGCGTCCGCAGCCTTGCAGATCAGGGATGCGTAGTTGGTGGTCTTGCCCGACTGGACATGGCCCATGACCATGCCACGTCTTTTCCACGTTCCTGAATCCTCGGGATCGCCGCAGTAGTCGAGCACCTCGTCGGTCACCTGATGAAGGCGGGAAACCACGTTCGCCGGCAGGATGTCGTCGTCGATGAAATACTGTCGCAGCCGTTTCCAGTAGCGGAAGTCGATGGCGCGATCGCCGAGCCAAGGCTTGTAGTCGCTGCGGACGGCGTGGCCCGCATCCTGACGGACCGAAAAGCTGAATTCGAGCCGCTTGCGGATATCCTCCATATCGGTTTCAGGCAGCCCGAACGGATCGTCATCAAGTATCTCTTCTATGGCGTGCCGCGGTATGGACGCCATCTGCTGCAGATCTTCCCTGTAGCTTTCCGCTACTTTCTTCTGAAAGTAGCTGAATTCCGCATTCCTGTCCGTCATTTCCAACCCTTCGCATCGAGATATTCCTTTACCATGGGCCAGTTCGCGCTGAACGGTTCGGTCCGCCTGAGTTCATCGATCATCGCAGAAAGATCGTTGTCATTGGCTATCAGCATCGACGGAATGGTCACGTCGAGCAGCGCCTTCATCTCGGTTCGGCTCGCAACCGTCTGACTGATGTTCTCCGGTCGCAGGTTCGCATCGTCGACGAATGCGGATACCGGGAAATTCGACTGGATCAGGTTGATGACGGTTGCGGCGAGGGGGCCTTCGCCCGACGACAGCAGGCTCGATATGATCGGATGCTCCGAATTGATCCGATAGGTGACCTCGTTGTTCCTTGTGTATCTCGACCAGACAGGCACCTTGCCCGGGCGATCGATCCTGCCCCCCTTCGACCTGTAGACGCGCGACGAGCGCCCCTTCAGTCCATCAACTATCTGGCGCAGGCGGTTCCTAAGCGGCGTGGGCAGCTGTGCATCGCTCTTGTCGACGGTAATCTTCCATATCTCGTCCATGGAGTTGGGAATGTCGACGCCGATCCTGATCAATTGTGACATCTCCCCATACTTCGCTAGACGGAACCAAGTGCCGTGCACGATGAGGCGGTCGTTGCGGAAGACGTAGAAACCCTGATTGCGCAAAAAGCCCTCGTTACCCCCAAGCTTCTCGTGCTCGGTATCCGAGAGCTTTGAGTAGTGCGGCAAGATGTGTGGGCGGATGCGGACAGGTGCTCCCGAAACCAGCAAGGTTTCCTCTTCGAGAGGAACGGCCGCGTTGTGGGACATGTAGAAGGGATCGAACGGCTCGAGCGCCTGACCGTTCAGGTTTATAGACAGCTTCGGCCTGTCGGCCGCCTTGCCTTCTAAGAATCTGTGGAAGACCAGCGGGAGCGTGCGACGCGCGTGCGCGACGAGTTCGTTGAAGGCATCGCTGCTGATCCGGCCACCTTCCGACAGACGATCGCAGTTCGACCACCTTACTTCGGTTCCATGGTCCGTCGGAAGATGCTCATCCTGAACCTGCGCGACCTCATCGGAGCTCAGCACGCCCATCGACCAGCCATTGATGTCGTCCAGATCCCAGACTGCGCCGCTCGCCGCACCATATTGTCGGGACAGGACGGTGAGCTTGCGGCACTGGGAGAAGGAGGCGGACTTCATGCCCCACCCGAATCGTCCCAGGTCGTCAGGCGAGCGCTCCTCGGTAGGATTGGTGGACGCCGGACGCATCGCTGCATGCAGTTCCGCTTCGCTCATGCCATCGCCATCGTCGACAATGGTGACGAGCGGATCGGCAGCATTGAAGCGGATGGTGATCCAGATTCTTGTCGCGTTTGCCTTGATGCTATTGTCAATCAGGTCCGCGATAGCCGCCGCAAGATCGTAGTTTCCGAAGCTGCGAGCGGAAGTCATCAGAGACAACGCGTCTGGAGGATTCGATATTGTTTTCACGCGGCCCCCGCAATTTCATTGCATTCGCTACATGAAGAACGACTTGATGCAAAAGAGGTTTAGTCCGCATCGTCAAACCGAATTGTCGACCGGCGTGGTTTTCGAGCCCGTTGTGGAATTGGCACAGCCTGCATCTATCAGATCTGTATCCAATCACCGCTTTAGGGATCAGGCGTTCATAGCCCTAATGAGCAAGGTTGGGGCGCCTAGCTGCCGGTCCACATTGCGCCCCCATCCCTCTCATTCGGCGACCTGATCGACGGACCTGAAAGCGAGCATGGGATTAGCGGCTCGATCTGGCCGCGATGTCGTCCGATAGAGACTACCGGAGTCGGGATTAGAATAAGTTGAGCAGACATCCGTTCAGGCAGCCACATTCGCGACCGCTATCAATATCCACTTGGTCGTTTTCCAGCAGGGCCTGCGCGCGCACAGCATAGCAGGCGCCATCCGCAGCCGCGAGACTGCTCGGCCCCTCATGCGATCTCGCAAACAGCGTGCTGCCGGCGGAGAAGCCGATCCGGCTGGTTGGGGTAACGGTGTCGAATTTCGAGAATGTGGCGAGCGAGGCAAGTGAGGCGGCGCTTCTGCTACTGGCCTTAGCCGCTGGCTAAGTGATCGGGGAAATACAATTCGTGGGCATGCTGGCCCGCGGCTTCGATCACCTCGTCGATAAACGCGAGAATCCGGCTGATGAAGACATCCGACATATACCAGACCCAAGGTTTGCCACCGGACACTGCACTGATGAACCAGGATGTATCCCAGTTGCGGATGCGGTCGGCAAACTTCTCGCGTCGCTCGGGCGGCCATTCGAAACCGTTGTGCAGCATGCCGTTACGGTATTCGAACAGAGCTTCGAGCACCTTGCGGGTGTCGGCAGGCAGGCGCGACGTCAGTTTCGCAGCTTCGGCGAGTTGGACGATGCCGTCAACGAGACTAGTCTTCACCTCTCTGGAAGTGAAGCTAAAGTGAGGGTTCCAGAAGTGTGCGCGTGAGAGTTTCGACCGTTTGGAATCCTTATCGCTGCCAAGATAATCGCCCTCTTCCTCGCCGATGCCGCGGAAGATACCCGTGAACAAGTTTTCCACGAATGGAGCGAGCATCCCAACGGCAGCGGCGCTGCGGGCTGCATCGCTGTAGACCGAAGCGTGTACGGTGAGGGTGTACATGCCGACAAGTTGGTCATCGCCGATCTCCTCCGCGCGGCGGGCAAGGGCTTTGATCCGGGTCGCTTCCTTATCCTCGTCCTCCCGTGATCGGTCGAGGAATCCTTGGATCGCAATCAGCTGGGCTTCGAGATCATAGTCATCGAAGAAGAAGTGGGCGTAATCGCTGTTCTGCAGTTTCATCCGTCTGCTCTTTGAATGCCAATATTCGTTGGTATGTCGATTTCGACATGCCATGATCGGCACGGTAATTCGAGCGTAACGCACACGACTGCCGCTACCTTCTTAAGGTCGCGAAATCCCTGCCTTCTGCCTGTCGCCTACTTCGCCCCGATCCGGGCACCCTCGTGAAGGGCGGACGGCGCGGCAGCGTGCGCGCGAGTCTGGGGCCCAGCCGCCGACCTGCGCACCGTCAGAAACGAGAGTGTCGCGCTGCTGAGCAGAAGCGCGCGAACCTTGGCGGCTTCATCGAAGCGGCTAGAGTGCGCTCCGCTTACCCCCCCCACGCCAGCGTTAATTCCGCTGTCGACGCGAACACATCGTTTATGCCACCTATAAGGGGGAAACCGGGAGGACTGCCGCAAAATGCTCTGCGAATTTGCCAACCGTTTCCCAAAAGATCTTGCGATACTGCTCGAACGTGACCGGCATCTTACCCGCAACTTCCGTGAGGAGACCGCGACCGATCTGCTGATGATGGGCCTTGTATCGCTGCAGCCATTCGGCGTCCGTGTGAATTTTCCGGATGAAACAGCAACCGGGGCGGATATGGACTGGATCTATGCGGCGCCGCATGAGGTCGGCGGCGGCAGCTATCTGCGTCTGATGATTCAGGCAAAGCGTTCCAAGGAAGCGACGCTGAAGGACGGATCCACTTATTGGTTTTACGATCATCTCGACCACGGCACGCCTAAAGGCAGTCAGGCGCAGACTCTAGTCAGCCACGCCGCAACAAAACCGGACAGCATGGATACGCTGCCGCTCTACATGTTCTATCATCCGGAAACGGCACTGGCTCCAGCGTCCGGCGCATTGCCGGCAGTTGAAGGCGTCAATGTCCGCCTCGCACGCGACATTGTCGCAACTGTCACCGGGGGTTGTACGCGAAAAGAAAAGAAGGTCAGCCACTGGCGCGCCGGGTTCATGACCCTCTCCGACCTGCTGTGCTGGCCCGTCCTTCCTCTGCCTGCCCCGCCGCCGCCGGCGGCGGCACCGGGCACCGAGTTTCTGCGGGCAACTGGTCTTCATCCGCTGCTCTATCCGGGGCTGGCGTTTCATCCGGCGCTCGTCGCCGAACGGATCAACGCGATCCGCGGAGAGGCAGCACGCACCGCCGATCCAGATTTCGTGGTCGCGCCAGCAGAGGGTCTGCCCGCCGAAATCCGCCGGGCTATCGCCGGCGAGGTAACTGCTGAGGACCGTGCGGCGCTTGATCGGCCACGGGTTGTGTTCAGCACCCCACTGACACGGGAGGACCCGCACTTCGAGCAGGCGCGCGCAGCCATCAGCCGGCGACGCGGCTGGCCGGCGGATAACTGACCGAGGCAAAGCCTATTTGCGCCTAGTGGCGCCTGCGCCGGCACTTCAGCCCGCCTAGCGCGCGCGACTACTCGTGTCCCACCGACGTGGACCGACCCATCGGGATGTCGCAGGATCCGGATTACCCGCCGCCTGCCGGCTTACTGTCAGGAGCGTAGTCGAAGTCCTTTAGCCGGCGCCGCGCGATCTTTGCCTCCTCGTCTGAAAACAGTTCGCGCCATGGCGGCTGGAGGATCAGGGCTTCGACGGACCGATCGAGGCGGCCATGCTCCCACAGCGTCTCAAATCCGCTCGTTGCCGAACCACGAATCAGACGGCGTGCCGTCTCGACCCCGCCGTGTTCGGCAAGCATTTGAAGGAACTTGGTCGGCCGGTATCCGAATGTCGTCGCCTCATGATAATTTTGCTGCATCGCGCGGTCGAATGCGCGGGCGCGCGATGGACCGGCCTGCTCACCGATCAGCGCCATGGCATCGGCAAAATTGACGATCGCGTTCCCGTCACCGTCCCCGTGTTTCGCCACAGCAGCCGCCGCGATTGCAGCTAACGCAGCCTACTCCTGCTCTGAAACCGGGAACTGACCGAGTGCCTGCAAGGCAAACCATTTCACGGGCAGCACCAGCCGCAGCCGTTCGCGACCGCCGCCAGGCACGGCTTTCCAAGTTCCGGAATAGGTCGGACTTTTGCCGCTAACTTCGAAATCGATCAGCAGATCGCCCGGGGCGATATGCTCATTCCACCCGTCATAAGCGCCGACCTCGGAAACGAGGCGCCCATCCGCGATTTCACCGTTGACCCAGGCCTGATCCTCGGGGGACAGGTCTTCACGCCAGTAGGCCACCTTGACGCGCTTCCATATCGGGTGCCGGGGGGCTGTCCGCCATGCCTCGAACAGTGACGAGGCCAAGCGCCGCCCGGTCGGGGCCTGCCGCGTCCTAGCTTTCCAGATCAGCGCCGCCCGATCGAGGTCGTCGGGGCCAACAGGATACCCACCGGTGAACAGGTCGGTGAACCGGCGGTCGATATCGGCTAGGACCTGCGGATCGGCGATGCTGATATTGGCTTCGTGCCAGCCGGTCGCCGCAGCGGACTCAAGGGCAAGGCCGTTGGCCGAGGCGTTCGAGGAACCGAGTACAGCGCCTCCAGCTGTCCAATAGAACTTAGCGTGAAGTGCCGGGTGCGATCGCAGTTCAATGTCGGGGAGATTGAGAAGCCGTCGCAGTTCGGCCGGATCGCATGCGCCGGAATCAAGGTTGCAGAGAATTTCAAGCGATAGCCCCGGACGACCCAGACCAAGCCGGCTAATCGCGCCCTCGCCCCAGAAAGCAACCGCAATACGGGCGTGATCGGCTCCCGCAAGAAGGGCACGGATCGCGTCAAGCGCGGTAGTCTCATCGAGAAGCTTCATCACATGGACTTGCACAGTCCGACAGATGTCCGTCAACGTGCTCGCTTACAGCCCGCATACTACCGCCCTTCTCTATGCGCGCTGGCGCGGCCTGCTACCGCACTCACGGTCCTCTGCAGAAGATGAGGGTGCAATCGTCAGCGGTATCCTCAGTTCGCGTTCGTTCCGCTCTTACGCGGGCACACTCGCGCATTGGCAGAAGAGATGCCTGACGAAATCGAACTCCCAAGTTTCAAGTTCGGGGGCTTCGAACGCCAGCAACCTTCGCGCGTTACAAAGCAGATCAGCCGCATAGGCGTTCAGTCCAGCGCCTTCGAACCTTCGCGCCATTTCCTTTGAGCCAGTGAACGTGGCGTGAAGGACGAGAGTGCCCAGTGGGGAGCGCAGTACGTTGGGTGCTGCGCACGGCGTCGGACGCGCCGCGCTCCCATGCGAAACTTCACAGCCCGTGCGTGGTTCGAACAAACTCGGCGCGCTGATGATGAAAAACCGCTTGATAGCTCCCGGAAGCGGCTCTCGCGCTCTGAATCAGCCGTTCGCGATCAATAAAGAAGAGGTCAACCTTCTCGACCTCTTCGCTCAGGCGGAATAGCGAGGCGAAGCCGTAGCGATCTGCCACGGACCGAGGCGTGACCCGTGATCTGGTCATTTACCCTGGTCGAAACTCCAGAACTGTCGGCACGGCCTTTGAAATCGTGCCGAAAGCTATGAAAAACGTATCTGAGATCGTCGGTGACAGCTCGATCGATATACCGATTGACGCGACGTGATAGCTCCTTCGTAAAGCTGCCGTTCTTGTCGGCCTTTACGTCGAACAAGTACGTCTCACCTGCTTGCCGGCGCCGTTCGACGTACTCCATGAGTCCAAGATCGATAAGAAGCGAGTGGAAAACAAACGGGCGGGCTGATGAGTCGTTCTTCGTGAATCGCAAAACCTGCGTGCCGTGCACCGTTCGACCCTTGTATTTTCCTGCAGGCGCGGTGACCGATTCGATGTCCGCCAGCAAAATCTGGCCAATTTCATTCAAGCGCGGACCGAGAGTCACGCCGGGGACGAAGAACCAGTATAGCTCATCCTGGAAAATGAACTCGCCCGGCTTGGTAAGATCTAAGTCGCGCTTTCCGTTGCAGCCGGTGAATAAGGGCGACGCGAACAGCTTAACCATCATCGAGTCGGTAAGGGGATATATCGTTCGCTTACTGTCCCTTCTATAGCCCGCGATATCTACGTCCGCGAAGACATTTGTTTCTATCCACTCCTCGCGTTCGGCTTGTCCGAAAATCGCGGCGAGAAGTTGGAAATCCTTCTTTACCGTCTTTGGCGAAGGCATTCGGTAGTTGGGGTCTGCAGCCTTGGCAGCAGATATAATCGCTGAGGCTCCTTCGGACACAAGCCTCTCGAGCTTGGTATACGCTGGAAGCTCCTGAACCGCGTCACGGAACTCCCGCACTACAGACTTCGTGATTGTGGTAATGCCGACATCGCCTATGATCGCCTTTAGCCTTTCCACGGCCCGCTTTGCTTCTCCTAGAGTCTTCTGGGACGGCTGCGCATACCGCTTCCAAAGTTCAAATGCGTCCGAGATAGTGTGATCTCGCTTGGAAATGATCCTCTTGGTTTCCGGACGGCTTACAGATGCTGGGGCCCTCTCTTGTTCAGACACGCATAGCTGCTCTGAGGGCCAAGCAATCTCACCCGGTCTCGTATTCAAGATCACCTGGGGGTACGGGTGCAGCGACTCAATTGCGAACTCGCTCCAGGTTGGGTCGCGGTGGAAGACCAGGGCCTCGGCCCATGCACGGCACACCATCAGGTAGAATGGCCAGCTACGTTTGCCCTCAAAGCCTGCGAGCACCATGCCAGCCTCGCCAAGAAGCGGATCGTAAACACCGGCCTTCAGAAGCCGGTCAGGATACGAAATCAGTGATAAGCCGCGGTTGTATTTCGAGCTTTCGAGGGCTGGGGCGAGCCTAAGCTTATCTAACTCTTTAGGTTCATCGATGAGGTGACTGAGGTGACTTAAATCATCCCTATGCTCGAGCTCTTCTAGCTCAAACAGCACCATGCAGGTGCTTCGGTCGAGTAAGCTTTTCGAGTTTGGTAGAGCGGAAAGAAGCCGGGCGGCGCACATGCGGATGCCTAGAAGAAGGACATCTTCCCGGAAGAGGTTCTTGGCCTCGCTGCGGTCAAGGAACGCAGTAACGAGGCGGCGGGCTTCAGCTAGCGTTTCTCCGTTGAGCTCCTGTTCCGCTTTCGCGAACCAGGCAAGAACGCTGGCCTCCTTGCGGTGCCAGCGCTCTTCAGCCTCTTGCCAAGATGGCGTACCGAGTGACTCTACAATCTCCCGCTTGCCGATGATGGGCCGAAGCTGCTCAGGTACGACCTTCCGATAGTAGAGGTTCTGGGATTTTTTACGACGCTGAGGGCCCGACATTCGTCTTCTCACTTTGTACCACCTTTTTGTACCAGTCGGCGGTTAACAAAGTGCGGAATCCCGTCGGTCCGAGGGGAATTGGACCGCATTTTGGGAAATGGTGACCCCTACGGGACTCGAACCCGTGTTTTCGCCGTGAGAGGGCGACGTCCTGGACCGCTAGACGAAGGGGCCGCTCGCGCGGGAAGCGCGGCTTGAAGACGGGCGACCTATGAAGGCCGCCCGCGCTTGTCAATATGGCGGGCCGCAAGAATCCGCGCGGACCCCGGATCGCCGCCGAAAAGGGTGGTCAGGCCGCGGCAGCGGCGCGCTCGTCCTTCTCGAGCTCCGTCCGGATATTCTCTGCCAGCAGGAAGGCCAGCTCGATCGACTGGCTGGCGTTCAGCCTGGGGTCGCAATGGGTGTGATAGCGGTCGGCCAGCGTTTCGTCGGTGATCGCCGCCGCCCCGCCGGTACACTCCGTCACGTTCTGGCCGGTCATCTCGCAGTGGATGCCGCCTGCATGCGTTCCCTCGGCGCGGTGCACGGCGAAGAAGGACGATACCTCGGAGAGGATCCGCTCGAAGGGCCGCGTCTTGAAGCCGGAGCCCGACTTGATCGTGTTGCCGTGCATCGGATCGCAGGACCAGACGACGCTGCGCCCTTCCGCCTTCACGCGGCGGACGAGTTTCGACAGGCCCTCCTCGACCTTGTCATGCCCGAACCGGCTGATCAGCGTCAGGCGTCCGGGGTCGTTGTCGGGGTTCAGCGTATCGATCAGGCGGATCAGGTCGTCCGGCTCGAGGCTCGGGCCACATTTCATCGCCACGGGATTTCCCACGCCGCGCAGGAACTCGACATGGGCCGAGCCGGAGAAGCGCGTACGGTCGCCGATCCACAGCAGATGTGCGGATGTGTCGTACCATTTGCCGGTCAGCGAATCCTGGCGCGTCATCGCCTGTTCGTAGCCGAGCAGCAGCGCCTCGTGGCTGGTGTAGAAATCGGTGCCGTGCAGCTGCGGCACGCTGTCGGGATCGACGCCGCAGGCCGCCATGAAGTCCAGCGCGTCACCGATGCGCGATGCGACTTCCCGGTACTTCTCGCCTGCCGACTGTCCGACGAAGTCGAGATTCCACCGGTGAACCTGATGCAGATTCGCATAGCCGCCCTGGGCGAGTGCGCGCAGCAGGTTCAGCGTCGCTGCCGCCTGCATATAGGCACGCAGCATGCGCTCGGGATTGGGTTTGCGGCCGCCTTCCTCGAACGTGATGTCGTTGACGATATCGCCGCGATAGGAGGGCAGGGACTGGCCGCCCTGTTCTTCCATGTCGGCCGACCGGGGCTTTGCGAACTGGCCTGCCATGCGGCCGACCTTCACCACCGGCATCTTGGAGCCGAAGGTAAGGATGACCGCCATCTGCAGCAGCACCCGGAACGTGTCGCGGATGTTGTTCGGATGAAACTCCGCAAAGCTCTCCGCGCAGTCGCCGCCCTGCAGCAGGAAGGCCTTGCCGCCGGCCACCTCGGCCAGGTCTTCGCGGAGCTGACGTGCCTCGCCCGCGAACACGAGCGGGGGATAGGTGCCCAGCAATTGCTCGGCCTCCGCCAGAGCTGCGGTGTCGGGATAGGACGGCAGCTGCCGCGCTTCGAAATTGCGCCAGCTGCCCGGTTGCCAGTTACTCACTTCGGTCATCCTTCAATCTTGGCGAAGCGCCGCCCGGCGCGCAACAAACCATTCGTCTTACATGCCCAAGCTATAGCATTCGGACGGTTTCGGCGGGTCAGCGCATCAGGACCAGTTCTTCCGCCATGGTGGGGTGGATCGCGACCGTGGCATCGACCTGTTCCTTCGTAAGGCCGGCCTTCACCGCAATCGCGAGCGCCTGCATGATTTCGGGTGCGTCGGGGCCGATCATGTGTGCGCCCACCAGCTTGCGCGTCGCAGAATCGACCACCAGCTTGTAGAGCGACCGCTCGTTCCGGTTCGCGAGCACGTTCTTCATTGCGCGGAAATCGGACGTGTAGATCTCAACCCCGCCCAGCGTGTCGCGCGCCTCGGCTTCCGTCATGCCAACCTGGGCGATGGGCGGGTGGCTGAAGACGGCCGACGGGATGCAGTCATAGTCTACCGTCCAGGGATTGCCTCCGAACAATGTGTCCGCGAGGGCGTGCCCTTCTCGGATCGCGACCGGCGTCAGCTGTACCCGGTCGGTGACGTCGCCAACGGCGAAGATGTTGTCGACGCTGGTCCGCGACGCGTCATCGACACGGATCGCGCCCTTGTCGGTCAGGTCGACGCCGACATCTTCCAGATTGAGGCCGTCGGTATTCGGCGGACGGCCGATGGCGGCAAGCAGCAAGTCGGCTTCGAGCGTCTCGCCGCCCTCCGTCGTCACGCGGACGCCGCCGTCCTCGCGCTTTTCGACCTTTGCGAAGGGCGCGTTGTAGACGAACTCGATACCCTTGATCGTCGCGATGTGCATCATCCGCTCGACGACCGAATGGTCATAGGCGCGCAGCAGCTTGTCGGACCGGTTCACGACCGTGACCTTGCTGCCCAGTTCGTTGAAGATGCCGGCAAATTCATTGGCGATGTAGCCGCCGCCGGCGATCAGGATGCTGTCGGGCAGCTTTTCGAGGTGGAAGACCTCGTTGGAGGTGATCGCATGTTCCTGTCCCTCGCAGGGGAAACGGCCTGGACGCGCACCTGTGGCGATGCAGATCTTGTCTGCGGTGATCGTACGGTCGCCGACCTTCAATGTATGCGCGTCCTGAAAGACCGCGCGGTCATGGAAGACGTCAACCTTGTGGCTCTCGAGTGTGGAGGTATAGGCCCCTTCGATCCGGTCGACCTCCTCCAGCACATTCTTGCGCAGGGTTTGCCAGTCGAAGGACTTGTCGTTGACCGTCCAGCCGAAACGTTCGGCATCGACCAGGTCCTCGGCGAAATGTGCCCCGTAGATCAGCAGTTTCTTCGGAACGCAGCCGCGAATGACGCAGGTACCCCCGACGCGGTACTCCTCTGCCAGGCCGACCTTGGCGCCGTGCCCGGCCGCAATGCGTGCGGTCCGAACGCCGCCCGAGCCACCGCCGATGACGAAATAATCATAATCATAGTCAGACACGTATGCAGACCTTCTCTCTTCGAACTTTGCAGAGGGGGTTGGGGCGCCTCACCGTCTCCGGCACCGATATGCAAGGCGTTCTTGCCTTTCGATATGGGTTTGGCCTAACGCCGGGCCAGGGAAAGGTGAATTCGCATGACCACTCGCCGCGTTCTGGTGGCCGAAGACAACGCCCTCGTAATGATGTCCCTTGAGGCACTCATCGAGGATATGGAGTGGACGCTGGTCGGACCGGCGGAGACACTTGCCGATGCCGAAAGCCTCGCCGGCGATTGCGAGGCGGACATTGCCCTGCTCGACGTAAACCTGAACGGCGAGCGCAGTATCGGCGTTGCCGAAACGCTGGCCGGTCGCGGGATTCCGGTCATCTTCGCCACCGGCTACGGGGATGCGCTCGACCTCCCTCCGGCCCTCGAAGGGTCCCCCGTAGTGACGAAGCCGTTCCGCCTCGACGAGCTGGAAAGTCTGCTTCGCGAGCGTTGCGGGCGCTCCTAGCGCCCCCCGGTAGATATCGGGAGTGCCGGTAGGCCGGCAATCCGGGAACATTCTGCATCAGCCAGCCGTGTAAGCTGCGATTCGCCAGGTCATTAAAAGAACCTTGCGCGATGCCGCGCCACCTTGGTTCTTCGGTCAGCCAGTCTGAAACGGGCGCAAGAAGCGGTCATGAGTACTTTAGGTATGGCTGTATTTTACTGATCAATTAAACTGGTTTGGGGAAAATAGTCTTTAGATCGGAGTCAAAAGACTATTTTCTGAATGCCTTTTTAAAGACGTTTCTAGTCTCACTCCTGAAGCAATATGCTTTAGGTCAAAACTAACTCATATCAGAGCGAATTTTTTAATGGTCGGTCGTCTTGGGTACGGGAATCCACCTATAGAATGAGTTCATACACTCACAGGCGCCGGTTCGCCCGGTGAGTGCCGGATAGGCAGAGGGGTCTTGTCTATTCGATAGCGAGAATATTCGTATCATGAACTTGCGTAATTATGGGCCGATATAGCGACATGACTTCAAAAGCTGACAAGGTCTTCATTGATGAAGACCCATCTGGTCTCTCGGCGATATCCAAGAACCACCGGAAAACGGAAGGCGCTTCTGTACTGTCCAACATGAGCATTTCTCGGCGCTTGCTACTTATTAGTGTCTTCCCTGCTCTGGCGGCGCTCTTCCTGATTGCAGGCGATGTGTCTTCGCTGTTCGACCAGAGGGCGCAGGCAGTGCGGTTAGCCGGCGCTGCCCACATCGCGGCGGGGGTCAGCGACCTTGTGCATGAACTTCAGCGCGAGCGAGGGCTTTCGGCAGGCTATACCGGCAGCGGCGGCGCGAAATTCGCCGAAGAGCTTCCCCGTCAGCGTGCTGCAACCGACGCGAGTCTTGCCGCACTGGAAACGGAACTCGCCGACTATGAGGCCAGCGCGGTTTCGGAAGAGGCGGCGGAACATGTGCTCGACCTGCAGAACGGTGTCCGCGCGCTTTCGACGATGCGCGGCCGGATCGATGACATGGCGCTCACCGTGCCTGAGCTTGCCGGTGCATATACCGGTCTCGTGAATGACGGGCTTCGCAGCATCGAAACGCTTCTGGAAGTTGGGTCCGACGAAGCGCAGAGCCGCGAAGCTGATGCATATCTCGCCGTTATCCATGCGAAAGAGGATGCCGGACTTGAGCGCGCCATGGGGGCGACGGGCTTCGGCGCCGGTGCGTTTCCCGCGCCGATCTACCGCAAGTTCGTCAGCCTGATCGCACTTCAGGACGATGAATTTCGCCGCTTTGGTCTCGCCGCCACTGCGGAACAGATTGCGGAGTTGGAGCGCGTGCTTGCCAGCCCGGCTTCGCAGACCGTGCAGCAATTCAGGGATGGGGCGCATCGTAGCGCGCTGGAGGGCGAGCCCTTGAATGTCGACGCCGCGCGGTGGTGGACGGCGATCACAAAAAAGATCGACGACCTCAAGACGATCGATAGCTCGATTGGCGAGCATATGGTCGCCGTAGCCGACGCGCAGAAGCGCTCTGCCGACCTGCAATTGCTCTTGAACGCGCTTGCTATTCTTCTCGTCGGAGGAGTTCTGGCTACGCTCGTCTTCCTGATTGGTCGTAGTATCGTCGTGCCGCTGCGTCAGATCGGAGACGCGACCGACAGCATTGCTCGGGGGCAGTTGGATGATGCACTTCCTCTCCCCGCCGGCCGCAACGAACTGGTCGATCTGGGCCAGAGTGTCGATGCCCTGCGCAGCCAGTTGAAGGCGGCCGAGGAGGCCAAGGCAGAACAGACGCGCCTGATTTGCGATAGCATCGGAACGGGTCTTGATGCGCTCGCAAAGGGCGACCTGACGCACCGGGTCGAGGCCGATCTCATCGGGCCCTTTGCGGGCTTGAAGCAGAATTTCAATCAGGCGGTCGATGGCCTCCACGACCTGATGGGATCGATCGTCCGCACCGCGGTCGAGATTCGGGCGAGCTCGAGCGAAATCTCGCAGGCCTCGGAAGATTTGGCGCGGAGAACCGAGAGCAACGCCGCAAGCCTCGAACAGACCGCGGCCACGCTTTGCGACGTGGAGGGGCGCCTTCAGTCCACGGCGTCCGCGGCTGGTGAAACCGTCCGGCAAGCCGATGAGGCGATGGCCAGGGTCGGCGACGGCCGTGCGATTGCCGCTGACGCGGTTCAGGCCATGAGCCGTGTGTCCGAAAGCGCGGAGGGTATCGACACGGTCATCGAGGGTCTCGACAAGATCGCGTTCCAGACCCGCGTGCTGGCCATGAACGCCGCGGTAGAGGCTGGCCGGGCCGGCGAGGCCGGTCGCGGATTCGCGGTCGTCGCCGATCTGGTCTCTTCGCTTGCGATGCGCGCCGAGGAGGAAGCGAAAAACGCGCGTAGTCAGCTCACCGTGACTCAGACCGAAGTCGGGCTGGCCGTGGAATCGGTCGAGCGCGTCGATGGAGCTCTCGACACCATCCACGACGGAGTGAACAAGGTAAACGAGCTATTGGGGCGGATGGCCGAGGACAATCAGGCCCAGTCGTCGTCGCTCTCGGAAATCAGTTCTGCGGTCAATACGATGGACAAGTCCACGCAGCAGAATGCCGCGATGGTCGAGGAAACTTCGGCGGCCGCCAGGAATCTCGATACCGAGATCGATGCGCTGGTCGGGCATACCGAACGGTTCAAGACAAGCGTTTCGTCCGAGCGCGATACTGCATCGCGCCCGGCAGGGGGCAGGCTTTCGGGGCCGGACGGTTGGGCGCCCCCGATGGCCGGCACGGTGCGGGAACCGGTCGCCGCGTAGGCGCGAGCCTGTACCGCGAACAGCTTGGGGCGGCCCGGAAATCTCCGGCGCCGCCCTTCGGCGATCCGCTACTCGACCGTGACGGACTTGGCGAGATTGCGCGGCTGGTCGACGTCCGTGCCCTTTGCCACGGCGACATGGTAGGCCAGCAGTTGCACCGGAATCGCATAGACGAGCGGCGCGATCAGCGGGTGCACCTTCGGCATGCGGATATATTCGACGACGTCGTCGCCGGCTTCCGCGATGCCCTCGTCGTCCGAGATCAGCACAACCTGCGCACCGCGGGCCTGGGCCTCCTGCATGTTGGACACGGTCTTCTCGAACAGGGGTCCCGAGGGGGCCATGACGATCAGCGGGACGGTCTCGTCGATCAGCGCGATCGGCCCGTGCTTCATCTCGCCCGACGCATAGCCCTCGGCATGGATATAGCTGATTTCCTTCAGCTTCAGGGCGCCTTCCAGTGCCATGGGATAGTCGGGGCCGCGGCCCAGATAGAGGACGTCGCGCGCTTTCGACACGAACTGGGCCACCGCCTCGATCTTGCCGTCTCGGTCCAGCGCCTCGGTCATGAACTGCGGTACTTCCTGCAGATGCTTGACGATATCGCGCTCTTCGTCCGCGGGCAGGCGGCCTTTCGCGCGGGCGAGGTTGGTGGCGAAGGCCGCCATAACCGCCAGCTGGCAGGTGAATGCCTTGGTCGAGGCGACGCCGATCTCGGGACCCGCATGGGTCGACATCAGGAGGTCGGCTTCCCGCGCCATCGTCGATGTAGGCACGTTGATGATGCCCGCCGTCGTCAGACCTGCCTCTGCGCAGTGGCGCATGGCGGCGAGCGTGTCCGCCGTCTCTCCGGACTGCGAAATGAACAGCGCCAGCTGGCCCTCCTCCATCACCGGGTCGCGGTAGCGATATTCGGAGGCGACATCGACTTCGACCGGAACGCGCGCGAACTGCTCGATCCAGTATTTGCCGATCATGCCGACATAGTAGGAGGTGCCGCAGGCCACGATTGAGACGCGCTTCACACCGGCCAGGTCGAAGTCCATGTCCGGCAGCGCGACCTGCTCTTCCAGCGGGCGCACATAGGATTGCAGCGTCTGGGCGACGACGGTGGGCTGTTCGAAAATTTCCTTCTGCATGAAGTGGCGATACTCGCCCTTCTCGACTGCCGCGGCGCTCGCTCCCGAGGTCACGACTTCGCGGTTCGCCCGCTGATTGTCGGCGTCGTAGATCGTCGCCCCGTCGCGCGTGACGACGCACCAGTCGCCTTCCTTCAGATAGCAGATGCGCTGGGTCAGCCCGGCAAGCGCCAGAGCGTCGGAGCCGAGATAGGTCTCCCCCTCGTCGGTGAAGCCGACGACAAGGGGCGAGCCCTTGCGTGCGCCGATCATCATGTCCGGCCGGTCGGCGAACAGGATGGCGAGCGCGAAGGCGCCGCGCAGGCGCGGCAGGACGGTCTTCAGCGCATCTTCGGGGCTGGCGCCGCCCTCGACCTCGCGGCTGATCAGGTGGCAGACGACTTCGGAGTCGGTGTCGCTTTCCAGCGTCCGGCCGTCCCGGACCAGTTCCTCGCGCAGAGCCTTGAAATTCTCGATGATGCCGTTGTGCACCAGCGCGACATGCTTCGTTGCGTGCGGGTGGGCATTGTCCTCGGTCGGCGCCCCATGCGTCGCCCAGCGCGTATGGGCGATGCCGATATGGCCGCCCAGCGGCTCCTTCGTCAGCTTTTCGCGCAGATTGTGCAGCTTGCCCTTCGCCCGGCGGCGCTCCATCCCGCCGCCGGTAAGCGTGCAGATGCCGGCAGAGTCGTAGCCGCGATATTCCAGCCGCTTCAGCCCGTCATACAGCTCGTCGGCAACGTCGCGCTCCGCGATAATTCCGATGATTCCGCACATGTCTACGCGATCTCCTTAAAGCTGATACGGCACCGGAACGCCGGGCGCGTCCTCGGGAAAGTCGAAACTGGTCTTGGCCACGAGCGCATCTCCCATGTCAACGCGACCGCGACTTCTTCTCCTGCATGGCCTTGCGGAATCGCGCCGCCCAGCCGGACTTGCTCGCCTGCGCGGCCCTCTCCAGCCTCAGGTCGCCTGCTTCGACATCCTCCGTCACCGTGGAGCCCGCACCGACAATCGCCCCATCGCCGATGCGCACGGGGGCCACCAGCGCGGAATTCGAGCCGATGAAGGCCTCCGCGCCGATCTCCGTCTTGTATTTGAAGTAGCCGTCATAATTGCAGGTGATCGTTCCCGCGCCGATATTCGCCCTGGGCCCGACTTCGGCATCGCCCAGATAGGTCAGGTGATTAGCTTTCGCGCCTTCGCCCAGCACGGCCTTCTTCATTTCCACGAAATTGCCGATCTTCGCGCCGCGCTCCAGCTTCGCACCGGGCCGCAGCCGGGCATAGGGCCCGACTTCGCAGTCCGGTCCCACATGAGCGCCTTCCAGATGGCTGAAGGCGCGGATCGCCGCGCCGCGGTCGACGCGTACGCCGGGACCGAACACCACATGCGGTTCGACGACCACATCGGGCTCGATCCGGGTGTCGTAGGAAAAATACACCGTCTCTGGCGCGCGCAAGGACACGCCGGCCATCATCATATGCTCGCGCTGTTCCTCCTGCCACAGCGCCTCGGCGCGTGAGAGGTCGCGCCGGTCGTTCACGCCAGCAACCTCGGCCTCGGGGGCTTCGACCACCGCGCTGTCGCGGCCATCCGCGGCCGCCACAGTGACGACGTCGGGAAGATAATATTCGCCCTGAGCATTGTCATTGGAGATGCGCGAGAGAAGGTCGAACAGCTCCTCGCCCCGGGCCATCAGCGGGCCGGCATTGCACAGGTCGCAGGCGCGCTCTTCGGGGCTCGCATCCTTGAATTCGACCATCTTGCGGATGCGTCCGGCCTCGTCGGCGATCACGCGGCCGTAAGCCTTTGGATCGGCGGGCCGGAAGCCCAGCACCACGCTGGCCGGCCGGTCCTCTGCGGCCAGGCGCTGCTGCATCGTCTCGACCGTCGCGGCTTTCAGCAGCGGCACGTCGCCGAAGCAGACCAGCACGTCGCCAGTAAAATTCTTCAGCGTGTCGCGCGCCATCAGCGCCGCATGTGCGGTCCCCAGTTGTTCGGTCTGCTCGGCGAACAATACATCGTCGGATTCGGCCGCGGAGCGCACACTCTCGCCGCCTGCGCCGACAACGACGACGCTTTTCTTCAGGTCGAGCTTGCGCAGCTCGTCGATAAGTCCCAGCAGCATCGGCCGTCCGCCCACCGGATGCAGAACCTTGTGCAGCTCCGATTTCATGCGCGTGCCCTTGCCGGCGGCGAGGATGACCACCGCCAGAGATCGTGAACCCATATTCGCTATTCCTCCCTTTGGAACGCTGCAGAGGCGCCGCGTCCCCGTCCCGTTCTCGCCTCGCACCAGCGACGCTGCCTTGTGAATCGCCGACATCTCATAGAGGGAAGGCGTCATGCCCGAAACGCCCCGTCCCTCCGTCTGTTTCGATCTCGACGGTACGCTTGTCGATACGGCCCCGGATCTTGCCGCCGCCATGAACGCGGTGCTTGATCATTTCGGCCGCCCCCATGTCGAGACCGACCGGGTACGCGACATGGTCGGCCATGGCGCGCGTCGCACGATCGAGAAAGGCCTGGCCCTCACGGGAGGGGGCTCGGAGCGGATGCTCGACGAGGGCGTGCCGGTCTTCCTCGATCACTATGCCCGCAATATTTGCGTAGGGTCGCGGCCCTGGCCGGGGGTGGAAGCGGCTCTCGACGCGCTGGCGGAGGATGCGCTTCTTTCGGTCTGCACCAACAAGCCGGCGGCGCTGGCTCGCGATCTGATTCAAGCGCTTGGCTGGGCGCCCAGGTTTGCCGCCATTCTGGGGGCCGACTCGCTCGACGTGAAGAAACCTGACCCGCGTCACCTGACGGAGACCATTGTCGGCGCTGGCGGCGATCCTCGCCGCGCCGTCTATGTCGGCGACTCCAGCGTCGATTCCCGCGCCGCCGCGGCAGCGCGCATTCCGTTCATCCTCTTCCGGCCGGGATATCTCGATTGCCCTGCGGAAGAGCTCGAGACCGCCGCGGTCATCGACCGGTTCGACGAGTTGCGTCCCGCGCTTCACGTCGCCGCGCCCTCCATTTGGTCCACAAGTGGCGCACCAACATGAACGGCGGCATGCGCAGCCAGTGACCACGGGCGTATAGAATGAAATCCGCAACCGGCGTGCGCTGGCGGCCATAGCGGTCGCGGCCTTGGAGTTTCCTTTTCGCCAGTATGTCCACCGGGTCCGTTCGCTTCGACAGCGCGGCGGGAACCGGCGTGCCGTAGAGGGCCTGTGCCAGAAAGAGCGCGCGCCGCACGGGAAGCATGAGCCCCTGTGCGCGCGCCGTGTCCCTAAGGCTCTCGGCAAACGCCGCATCGGCACTGCTGAATGCGCGGAAAAGGCGGTCGATATCCCACAAGTTCCGGGCCCCGCCATGGAAATCCCCATCATAGGCGACGTGCAGGGCGGCATGGATCAGCATGTCTTCGGGCGACAAGATGAACAGCCCGCCGGGCAGACGCACCGCCCGATCGATCATGCCGGCGGCGTCGGGCGCCAGCCGTCCGGTCGGCGGCAGAACATTATGGTGCAGGTCGATGACATTGCCCCGCGATCTGTGCGCCAGCGGCGGCAGCTCGTGCATCCACTCGCGGTAATAGCTGTCGTCATATCCGCCGCTGGCCTTCACCGAAATCCACCCCGCCTCTCGCAGGGTGCGTTCCGCCTCGCCGATCCGGTCACGGGGCACGAGAATGTCGAGATCGCCTATCTCCCGTCCGGGAAGCGGTGACAGCCCGGCCATCAGGAACGCGCCGCCTTTCAGGAGGACGACCGGGAATCCGAGCGGAAGCAAGGTCTCTGCCATGCGGTCTATCTCGAAGCGAATCCGGTCCTGCCCGCGTTCCGCGTCGAGCCGCGCTTCCTCCAGGATCGCGGCTGCCCGCACGGGCAGGGCAAGGCCCTCCGCTCGTGTTCCCAGCGTGGCAAGCAGGCGTTCTGCCCGGCCGACGCGGATCAGTCCGTTCCAGTCCTTCGCGGTCAGGGCGAGAAGGCGTTCCGGTTCACGCAGAGCCTCGAACAGCAGCATGGAGGGGCCGGTCATGCCTGCTGCCAAAGCTCGTCGACCAGCTTCAGCGCGTCTTCGCTCGAGCCATAGCTGATGTCGTAGGCTGGTACGGTTTTCACCAGAGAGACCATCGCATCGAACCCCCGTTCGCCCAGGCGAAGCTGGTTGGTGGAGGCCGTCGACAGCCGCACATAGCATTCGGATTCCGTCATGCGGCGGACGGCGGGTTCCCGGCCCGCTTCGAAATGCGGGCAGATGACAAGCTTGGGTAGGGCGGGGCGGTCCATCTGTTCGATGGCGCGCTGGGGGGGAACCAGATGTCTCACATCGCCCTTTACCGTGTCGGTCAGCAACGGGCCGAAGCGATCCTCCGGCGCGCGCGATTCCATGACCGGAATGGACTCGTTCTTCAGGCTGATCGGCCTGGGATAAGGATGCAGCAGCGGACGCGTTTCCAGCGATAGGAGTGCAAGCTCGTCGCCCATGTGCCGCCACCTGGCCTGGTAACTGAGAAGCGCCGACAAGGTACTTTTGCCCGATCCGGACTCGCCGGTGATCAGGATCGCTTCGTCATCCTTGGCGGCCGATGCGGCATGGACGACGATATGGCGCAGATAGCCCAGCGCCATCTGCAGATTGATGGCCATTTCGAAGCCCAGAAGGCCCAGCCGCTTTTCAACGGGAACGATGTCGGCAAGCGAAAAATCGCCGCCGAACATTATTGAGGGGCGGAGAAAGCGGCGCCATGGGCTCACCGGCAGTCCGGTGACCGAAAAATCGAAAATCTCTCCATCGAGATTTTGCGGGTAGCGCCGGTAGAGCGCTTCCACCTCCGTCAACACCGAACGAAAGGGCGAGCGCAGCTCGAATATCGCCGGGCCGATCCGCAGGCGCACGCGTTTCATCTGCCTGTCAGGCGCGCTCGACGAGACCGAGCGCGCGCAGCTCCTCCAGCCGGGATTCGATCGACCCGGTCAGGCCGACATCTTCGGCCTCCACGATCTCGAACCGTTCCGTCAAGATACGGCCGATCTCTGCAGGCGACCCGCCGCGTTCGGGGAGGGCATCGAGGATCGCAGCCGTTTCCTCGGACAGGACGTGGGTCTCGCCCGACAGGCGCTGATGGGCCAGTGTCAGCCCGGCCAGGGGTTCGATCCTGACCTCGTCCGCCCTCAGGCGGTAGCGCATACCAGGCTCAGATGTGAAGATTGAGGTTGTTGGTCAGGCTGACGAGGCAGGTCAGGCCGGCACCCTCGATTTCGCGTGTGCCGACGCGGTACATATAGTTGAGATGGGCCTCATATTCGTCGCCGCTCACACCGGACGGCGTGCTCCAACCGGCTTCCGAGGAGTCCTTCAGTTCCTGCCCGGAATAGCTGCCCGCGCTTGGGCCTTCGTAGACGCGCCACCATTGTCCGGACCGGTAGGTGTACATCTGCTTTTTGTAGCCCGAGCCCGAGTAGTAAATGTCGCGCTGTTCGACCGGGTAGCCGTCCTCCGAAACATAGGAGGGCATCGGCACGGTGCACATCATCAGCGATACGGCTGCACCGCTGGTGCCGCCACCGCCGGAGCCACCGCCGCCCCAGCCCCCGCCGCCGCTGCCATAGGTTGCCATCGCCATGGAGGGGGACAGGGTTGCCACGGCGGGTACCGCGAGCGCGCCGAGTTTCAGGACCCGGCGGCGATTTGCCGTCTTCGCGTTTATAGCCTGCTGCTCGGCAGGCGCATCGCCACCGCGACGGCCCGGTTCGGCATCCTGTGCCGCGCCGTTTTCAGCCTTCTCGTTCATGCTCGCCTGCCAACCTTACTCAATTCTGCCGAAAATACGCAGTCCGCGCTTTGCCATGCAAGTAGCATACCATAGGCGGAAACTGTTGAAAACTGGTTCCTATTCTCTTCCGTCGATGCGTTTTCGTAAAAAACACCGACAGTTCGTCTTCGCCTCTCGAGGCTAATATGAGATGAATACCAAAAAATGGAAGAGAGCGATGCTCGTTGAATATCCGGCCCGGCTGTACATCGTTGCGGGCCTGCTGCTGCTCATCGGCTTCGGTGCCGGTACGGGATCGCAGGCGCTCGCCTTCGTGGCCGCCGCGGTCGCAGTCATGCTGCTTCCCGGCCTGTTCACGCGCCAGAGCTTCGTTTCGAGCGAAGAAGAGGATGAGGAGCGCGAGCCTGCCGAGCCGGTCGTGCTGCCCGATGATACGATCGGGCTGGAAGTCTTGGAGGACGCCGCTCTCGTCGTCACGACCGAGCATGACGTCGTGGCCGCGAATAGCGCGGCGCGCGAGCTTCTCGGCACGGTGCCGGCGGAGGATGTCCGCCTCGCCATTCGCCACCCGGTCGCGCTGGAGGCGGTCGATATCGCCATCAGCGAGCGGTCGGAGGTCGTACGCGAACTCGACAGCTTTGCGGCTGCGGGCCGCACCTACCGACTGCGGATCGCCCCCATCGACGAACACCGCCTGCTCATGAACTTCGTCGACTACAGCCAGGTGCGCGCGACGGAGAGGATGCGTGCGGATTTCGTCGCCAATGCAAGCCACGAACTGCGCACGCCGCTCGCAACGGTCTCCGGGTTCATCGAGACGCTTCAGGGTGCAGCGGCCGACGACGAGGCCGCCCGCACGCGGTTTCTCGGGCTGATGAACGAGGAGACCAGTCGCATGACCCGGCTGATCGACGATCTGCTGTCGCTCTCGCGGGTCGAGCTCGACAAGTCGATGCGGCCCCGTACGCGCACCGACCTCCTCGCGCTGGTCGACGAGTTTTCGGAGACCGTGGAACTGGAAGCGGACGCCGGCGGCCACGAATTCATTGTCGATGCAGAGGCGAATCTTCCGCCGGTGCTCGCCGACCGCGACCAGATCTTTCAGGTTCTGCGCAACCTCGTCTCGAATGCGTTCAAATATGGTGGCAGCGGGTCGCCGGTGACCTTGTCCCTGCGCCGCGCGGAGAATTCGGTCCTCGTTTCGGTCAGGGACGAGGGGGAGGGCATCCTGCCCGAGCATATTCCCCGGCTCACCGAGCGCTTCTACCGCGTCGACGCCGGCCGCTCGCGCCGCCTCGGCGGAACCGGGCTCGGGCTGGCGATCGTGAAGCACATCGTCGAACGCCACCGCGGCAAGCTCGAGATACGGTCCGAGCCGGGCGTGGGGACCGTCGTCTCCTTCACGATTCCGCTTGCCGGGCCGCTTTCCGGCGAGGCCGGAGGAGCGCTTCCGGCCCTGCCGGAGGATCTTCGCGCGATTTAGTCACAATTCTGCAAACTGCGCTCGTCAGTAGGGCCGGGTTCGACCGCCGCGCAAATCGGATCGCCAGCTTGGACATGGCAGGCTGGGTGCGGCATTGCGATTGAAGACAGAGTTTATGTAGGGGGCGCGGACGCGCACATGACGCTAGGCGGATTCGCACTGATCATCGTCGCGCTGGCGGTTCTCGCCTATCTGACGACGCGTGCCCGGGCCGCGGCGTTCGGCGGACCGGCGGGAACGATGCGCTCGCACTCGCGTCCCGTCTACCATGGCGCCTGGGCGGCGATCCTTGCCTTCGTGCCCGCCATATTGGTCATCGTCTTCTGGGCGGTGCTCGGCGACAATATCGTCGCGCAGCAGACGCTTGCCCGCATCCCCGAGGCGATTCGTCCGGGTAGCGGCATCGAGCAGCAGGCGTTTCTCAACGAGCTGCGCGCCGTCTATTCCGGCGCGCTGCCGGCGGCCTTCAACGAGAATGTGGCCGCCGCCGTCCCCGTCTACGGCGAGCTTGTCGGCTTCTGGCGCCTTGTCATCGGTGGCCTCGCGCTGCTTCTCGCGCTGATCGGCGGCGGCTATGCCTGGCTCAACAGCCAGTCTGAATTTCGCGCCCGCACGCATGTGGAAAGCTTCGCCACGATCGTCCTCGCGCTGGCGTCGCTGGTGGCGATTCTCACCACCTTCGGCATCGTCCTGTCGCTGCTTTACGAAAGCCTCGAATTCTTCAGCCGGGTATCGCCGTTCGAGTTCATCTTCGGCACGCAGTGGTCGCCGCAGACCGCAATCCGCGAGGACCAGGTCGGCTCTACCGGCGCGTTCGGTGCCGTGCCGCTTTTCTGGGGCACCGTGTTCATCGGCGCGATCATCGCGATGATCGTCGCGATTCCGCTCGGCCTGATGTCCGCCATCTATCTGACGCAATATGCCGGTGCCTCCGCGCGCCGCATCCTCAAGCCCCTGCTCGAGATTCTCGCCGGTGTGCCGACGGTCGTCTACGGCTATTTCGCGGCGCTGACGGTCGCGCCGGCGGTGCGCGAATTCGCCATTTCCATCGGTATCGACAGCGCGTCGTCGGAAAGCGCCCTCGCCGCCGGCGCGGTCATGGGGATCATGATCATCCCCTTCGTATCCTCGATGGCGGACGATGCGCTTTCGGCCGTTCCCGGCTCGATGCGCGATGGCAGCCTCGCCATGGGCGCAACGCCGTCCGAAACGATCAAGAAGGTCCTCGTGCCGGCCGCGCTGCCCGGGATCGTCGGCGGCATACTCCTCGCCGTCAGCCGGGCCATCGGCGAGACCATGATCGTGGTGATGGCGGCGGGTCAGGCGGCAAATCTGACGGCGAACCCCTTCGAATCCGTCACCACCGTCACGGCGCAGATCGTGCAGCTTCTGACCGGCGACCAGGAATTCGACTCGGCCAAGACGCTCAGCGCCTTCGCGCTCGGTCTCGTCCTCTTCATCGTGACGCTCCTTTTGAACATCTACGCGCTCGCGGTCGTGAAGCGCTACCGGGAGGCTTATGACTGATCCGTCATCGCCCAGCGACACCGGCGAGACCCTTCCCGAGCGCACCCCGACGGAATGGCATTCGAACGCGATGCAGCGCCGCATCCGGCGCCGCTATGCACGCGAACGGCGTTTCCGCTTTTTCGGGCTGGCCGCGCTCGTCCTTGCCGCCGGCTTCCTGGCCTTTCTCCTGTTCACGATCGTCTCCGATGGCTGGCGCGGGTTCCAGCGCGCCGAGGTCGCCGTCGAGGTGACCTATGTCGAGGACGAGCTGACCGCCGAAAGCGGCTCACTTGCCCGCGCCGACTACCGCACGCTTCTGCGCCGCGACCTCCGCGAGCAGTTCGGGACGGAGCGCGTCGCCAGCGAGGGCGCATGGCTGCGCCTGCGTGAGCGGATGGAGGAAAACCCGGGGCTTCTCGGGCAGACCGAGCGCGTCTGGGTCGTCGCCTCGCCGGAGGTCGACCTGATGGCCAAGGGCGATGTCGACTTCACGCTTCCGGCAGAGCGCCGCGTGGTCGATGACGAGATGGTCGAAGATTATCGCGACCTGCGAGAATCGGACCGGGTGCGCCTTGCCTTCAACAGTGGTTTTCTCAGCCGCGCAGACAGCACCAGTTCCGAACTTGCGGGCGTCTGGGGCGCGCTTATCGGCTCCATCCTCACCATTCTCGTTACCTTGGCGATCAGCTTCCCCATCGGCGTGATGACCGCGGTCTATCTTGAGGAATATGCGCCGAAGAACCGCATCACCGACATCATCGAGGTATCGATCAACAACCTGGCGGCCGTGCCCTCGATCATCTTCGGTCTTCTGGGCCTGGCGGTATTCCTAAATTTCTTCGGCATGCCCCGCTCGGCGCCGCTCGTCGGCGGGCTGACGCTGGCGCTCATGACCCTTCCCGTGATCGTGATTGCCGCGCGCGTCGCGCTCCAGTCGGTGCCGCCCTCCATCAAGGATGCTGCGCTCGGGGTCGGCGCATCGCGTCTTCAGGTGATCAGCCACCATGTCCTTCCGGTGGCGCTGCCCGGCATTCTGACCGGTACGATTATCGGCGTCAGCCGCGCGCTGGGGGAAACGGCACCGCTGCTTCTCATCGGCATGCGCGCGTTCGTGTCGGACATACCCGAAGGGGTGACGCAGCCCGCGACGGTGCTGCCGGTACAGATTTTCCTGTGGTCGGATGAGGTAGGCCGAGGCTTCATTGAAAAGACTTCCGCGGCGATCATGGTGCTCCTTGCGGTTCTTCTCAGTATGAATGCACTCGCCATCTATCTGCGTAATAAGTTCGAGAGGCGTTGGTAATGGCCGAATACGACACCGAGACCGTCGTTCACGAAGAGATGACGCTCCGCAACGACGCCAAGATGACGGCACGCGACGTCAGCGTCTTCTACGGACAGAAGCAGGCCGTGCGCAGCGTCTCGATCGACGTCGATTCGCATTATGTCACGGCCTTCATCGGGCCCTCCGGTTGCGGCAAGTCGACCTTCCTGCGGTGCTTCAACCGAATGAACGACACCATCGATATCGCGCGGGTCGAAGGCGACATCGATCTTGACGGGCGCGATATCTACGATCCGAAGATGGACGTCGTGCAGCTGCGCGCCCGGGTCGGCATGGTGTTCCAGAAACCGAACCCGTTCCCCAAGTCGATCTATGAGAACATCGCCTACGGCCCCCGCATTCACGGGCTCGCGGAATCCAAGACCGACATGGACCGGATCGTCGAAACCAGCCTGCAGCGCGCCGGACTTTGGAACGAGGTCAAGGACCGGCTCGACGAAAGCGGGACGGCGCTGTCGGGCGGCCAGCAGCAGCGCCTGTGTATTGCGCGGGCGATCGCCGTCGACCCGGAGGTGATCCTGATGGACGAACCCTGTTCGGCCTTGGACCCAATCGCCACGGCGAAGGTTGAAGAATTGATTGATGAACTCCAGGGCCGCTATGCCATTGTGATCGTCACGCACAATATGCAGCAGGCCGCCCGTGTGTCGCAGCGCACGGCGTTTTTCCACCTGGGGCATCTTGTGGAGTACGGGCCGACCGACGAGATATTCACGAATCCCAAGGCGGACCGTACGCGAGATTATATTACCGGTCGCTTCGGCTGATCCGGACTATTGGAGAACCCATGTCGTCACCGCCTTCCCCTCCCGGCCACACCGTCAAGTCCTTCGACGATGACTTGCGCTCGCTGCGGTCCATGATCGGGCGCATGGGCGGACTTGCACGCAAGCAACTCGACGACAGCATCGAGGCTTTGCTGACCAGCGACGAGGAAGCTGCCGACCGCATCTGCGCGAAGGACAAGGAGCTCGACGAGATGGAGATGGAGGCTGAGGCCTATGCCATTTCCATTATCGCGCGCCGTGCGCCGATGGCGGGCGATCTGCGCGAAGTCATCGCTGCGCTTAAGATCGGTTCGGTCATCGAACGGGTCGGCGACTATGCGAAGAATTGCGCGCGCCGGGTTTCTGTGTTGGCGGGGCATGTCGACCGCGGGGTTCACCCCGGCATCGCGGAAATGGCGCGCATGGCATCGTCCCTCCTGGATGACGCGCTGACATCGTTCGCCCAGCGCGACTCGGAGCTGGCCAAGAAGGTTGCCGCCGGCGACGAGGCAATCGACGACTATTATGAAAGTCTGTTCCAGGCGCTTCTCGCTCAGATTGCCGAGGACCCGAACCAGACCGCGACCGCGACACATTTCATTTTCATCATCAAGAATTTGGAACGCGTCGGCGATCACGCTACGAATATCGCCGAAATGGTACACTACAGCGCAACCGGTGATCATATCGCGGACCGTCCGAAGGGCGGCGACGCCACGGAAATTTCTCTGCCGCTCTGATCATGGGAAAACAGGCCATGGATCCGAAGGTTCTGATCGTCGAAGACGATACAAACCTCGTTGAACTGCTGACCTACAATCTGGAGAAGGAAGGCTTTGCGACCGTCCAGACCGAGGATGGCGAAGAGGCACTCGTCCTTGCGCAGGAGGAAAGTCCGGACATCGTCATTCTGGACTGGATGATCGCCAACCTTTCCGGAATCGAAGTCTGCCGCCGACTTCGCCGCAGTCCCGCGACCCAGAATGTGCCGATCATCATGCTGACCGCACGGACCGAGGAGGCTGACCGGATCAGGGGCCTCGAAACCGGCGCAGACGACTATATCACGAAGCCCTTCAGTCCCCGCGAACTGGTCGCCCGCATTAATGCGGTGCTCCGGCGGCTGCGCCCGGCCATTGCGGGCGCCACGCTCAGCTATGCCGACATCGAAATGGACCTCGGTGCGCATAAGGTCGTGCGCGCCGGCGAAGCCATCTCGCTCGGGCCGACCGAATTCCGGCTACTGCGCCATTTTCTCGAACATCCAGGCCGTGTCTTCAGCCGCGAACAATTGCTGGATGCCGTCTGGGGGCGCGACGTCTATGTCGAGCAGCGGACCGTGGACGTCCACATCCGCCGGTTACGCAAGGCGATCAACGCCAATGGCCGCAGCGACATCATCCGAACCGTCCGTTCCGCGGGTTATGCCCTCGACTCCGGTGTGGGTCAGAGCTGAGGCAGGGCGGCGGCCCAGCCTGATGAAAGGGCAGGGTTCCGGCTTTCTCCGCCCTTCGCTAGGGCAGGCGGCAGCTATGACTTTTGGAGACTGACATGGATTTCACCGACCGCGTTGCGATCGTCACCGGCGCCGGCAACGGCCTCGGCCGCGAATATGCCCTCGACCTTGGTAAAAGGGGTGCGAAGGTCGTGGTGAACGACCTTGGCGGCGCGCGCGACGGCACCGGTGGGTCCGCGACGGCCGCCGAATCCGTGGTGGCGGAGATCGAAGAGGCGGGCGGAACGGCGATCGCCAGTCCCGCCAGCGTAACCGACCGCGACGCCGTCTTCGCCATGGTCGACCAGGTCATGTCCAAGTGGGGAAGGATCGACATCCTCGTGAACAACGCCGGCGTGCTGCGCGACAAGAGCTTCGCGAAGATGGAGCTGGACGACTTCCAGTTTGTCCTCGACGTGCACCTGATGGGCTCGGTGAATTGCACGAAGGCGGTGTGGCAGCACATGCGCGATGCCAATTATGGCCGCATCGTCATGACCGCGTCCTCGACGGGTCTCTACGGAAATTTCGGACAGACGAACTACGGCGCTGCGAAGCTCGGCCTGGTGGGGCTGATGAAGTCGCTGGCGCTGGAAGGCGCGAAGAACAACATTCATGTGAATACCATCACCCCGGTCGCCGGCACGCGTATGACCGAAGACATCATGCCCGAGCAGATGCTGGAGATCTATTCGCCGGATAAGGTTGCGCCCGCAGTCGTGTTCCTCGCATCCGACGAGGCACCGACCAATACGATTCTCGGCGCCGGTGCGGGCGGCTATCACGCGGCCCATGTGACTCTGACCAAGGGGATCATGCTGCGCGAGCAAGAGCGGACAGCCGAGACCATTGCCAAGCGGTTCTCCGAAATTGTGGACCGGGAGGGCGAAACCGTGCCGCAGTCCGGATCCGAGCAGGGTGCACTCGTGATGGGGCGCCAGGGAGAGATCAGTTAACGAGGGGAATCCCGGCTCGCCGGTAGGCGGCGCGCGGCGCACGCGGCGCATCGCCTACGGCGTTGCGCTGGTCATCGCCTTCATCAGCGGGGGACAGAGCGGCTTTCTCGATCGGACCGCGGCGCAACTGACCGCGTTCGATTTCGCGCTCATGGTCCCCTTGCTGGCCGCCTGCATCATCTGGACGGCGGCGGACTCGCGGCTTCACGGCAAGGAGCCCCCGCCCATCTGGCTGAAGCTCCTCATCATCTTCGTTCTTCCTCTGGGGCTCCTCTGGGGCACCATTCGCAGCCGCGGGGCAGGTCGGGGGATAGCCGCTTTCCTGGTCTTCGTGGGCGGTTACGTCGTCGCGCAGGTCTTCGGGTTTCTCGCAGGAAGCGCAGTCTCAGGCCTGATCTGAACTGGCGATGCCATTGGCGGTGCGCGATTAGAGCTCGCTTTAGCCCCGCCGTCAGTCCTCTTGTACCGAACCGGTCAGGCGGTAAATATGCGCCATGCTTCGTAAATTCGTCCTAGCCGTACAGATGCGGACTTTCCTTGCCGCGCTCGTGGCTCTTTGCGCTCTCGTCTGGTCCGCCCCTGGTGCGGCCCAGGTCACCATCGCGTTCTGGTCTCAGGACACGGGGGAATATTTCCCTCACGCCTTCGTCACCTTGCGCGGGCACATGAAGGACGGTGAGGTCGTCGACGAAAGCTATGGCTTCACCGTAAAAACGGTGAGTCCCTTGATCCTCCTCACCGACGTGGCCGGGAAGATCGATTTCACCGAGCCCGACTATATGGCGAACAGCGACGTCTGGTTCGAGCTGGACATCGACGACCGTCAGGTGGAGCGGGTGCGTTCGCTCGTGACCGAGTGGGGCGATGAAGGCGACAACACGTACAGCCTCAACAACCGGAACTGCGTGCATTTCGTTGCCGAGGCGATGCGCCGGTCGGGCCTCGTGGTCGAGCCGCGCGAGGAGTTGATGAAGAAGCCCAAGAGCTTCACCATCCATCAGATGGAGCTGAACGCCGACGAGGTAAACCAGCTGGGGATGAGCGCTCCGGACTATTGGGCGCTTCTGGAAAAGCGCGATGCCGGCGCAATGGAGGCTGCGCAGACCTCTGCCGGCGCAGAGGCCGCGTCAGGCTCCAACTGATCGGGCGGGCCAGCGGGGCGGGAATTAGGCCGCCGCTAGGCCTCCACCAGCTTCATGAGGCGCCGTTCCAGAGGCGCCATCAGGCTTTTCAGATCGCTGCCGCGTTTCAGCGTTTGCCCGGCTTCTCCCAGAAGCGCGTACAGGCCCTGCTTGCGTGCCAGGTCGGGCCGCTTGACGATCGAAATCTCCGGCCGGTCGGCCGCGCGGCGAAAGGCGCTGAAGCGCGCCTCGCGGCTTTCGAAATCGATGGAATAGTCGCGCCACTGACCCGCAGACACCATGCGGCCGTAAAGGTTCATGATCTGGTTGATCTCGTGGCGATCGAACAGGACCTGCGTGTCTTTGTTCTTCTTGTCGCCGAACAGCGGCGTGACACTTGCTGAGATTGACTATCTCCCTATGCGTTTGCGCGGCTGGGGATCATCCGCCCCCCGCCGGGAAGCGTCAAGGCGCTCCTCCAGCGCCTGCAATTCGGCCCTCAGCGCCTCGATCTGCTGCATGGCGGGATCGCAGCGATCCGCGCAGGGGGTGCCATAGGGCATGAAGTCGGCGGCGTAGTTCTCGGCGGCGACGGGGACCGGCTTACCTGGAATTCCGACCATCGTGGCGCCTTCGGGCACTTCGCGCGTGACGACCGCATTGGCGCCGATGCGCGCACGCTTGCCGACATAGATGGGCCCCAGAATCTGCGCACCGGAGCCGACGATGACGCCGTCGTCGAGCGTCGGATGCCGCTTGCCGGGCACGCCGTTCGCCGGATTGGTCCCGCCCAAGGTCACGCACTGGTAGATGGTGACGTCGTCGCCGATCTCCGCGGTTTCGCCGATCACCGTGAAGCCGTGATCTATGAACAGGTGCTTGCCGATGCGCGCCCCGGGATGGATGTCGATCGCGGTGAACATGCGCGCAATGTGGTTCACCACGCGGGCCAGCAGGTAGAGCTCTCCGCGGTAGAGGAAGTGCGCGAGGCGGTGGGCGCCGAGAGCCCAGACACCGGGATAGAGCAGCACCTCCCAGCGCGAGCGGGCCGCCGGATCGCGCTGCTTCACGCTGTCGAGATATGCGACAAGTTCGCGGAACATCCTGGCCACTCCTGCATTCGCAATCTTCGGTCGTTTCATTCCTGCAAAACAGGAATATGATAACCGGCCTGGGCGTTAATTGTCGTCTCACCCCGCGCTGCGCAAGGGGCGGGCCGGCCAGAAAAAACTGTCACGCAGATAGCCGACCTTCTTCCGTTCGTCCTAGTCGGTTTCCTCGCCCAGCTCGTTGACGGCGCGCTGGGCATGGCCTTCGGGGTCATCTCTTCGACATTGCTGATCGGCTTCGGGGTGCCGCCCGCGGCTGCGTCGGCGGGCGTGCACCTTGCCGAATGCGTGACGACGGGCGTCAGCGGCATGGGCCATATCGCGGCCCGGAACATCGACTGGCGCCTGTTTCGCCGGCTCGTCCTGCCGGGCCTGATCGGCGGCGCGCTCGGGGCCTATGTTCTCAGCAGCATAGACGCGTCGGCCGCCAAGCCCTTCGTGCTCGCCTATCTTCTGGGGATCGGGGTCCTGCTCCTCTGGCGGGCGCTGCGCTATCCGCCGGTGCCCAAGCAACCGAAGATCGTCGCGCCGATCGGCCTGGCGGGCGGATTTCTCGATGCTGCGGGCGGTGGCGGCTGGGGACCGGTCGTCACCTCCAACCTGCTGCTTCAGGGCTCGAGCCCGCGCACCACCGTCGGCACGGTCAACAGCGCCGAGTTCCTGTTGACCCTGACCATCTCGGTCACCTTCATCCTCTCGCTCGGCTTCGAGGCGTTTACGAGGGCCACTCTGGGCCTTGTCGTCGGCGGGCTGATCGCGGCGCCGCTCGGCCCGATCGCGGTGCGGTATCTCAAGCCGCGATCGCTCCTGATCCTCGCAGGCGCCGTGATCATCCTCACGAGCGCCTACGGGATCTATTCGGCTGTCGCCGGGGGCTAGGCCGCCGCGAGCGTGCGGCCGAGCGCGAAGACGACGGCCGCCATGCGGACGGCGAACTGGATCGTCTCGGCGTTGACGCCTTCCTTGATCAGCACCTTCTCGTGGCTGTCGATGCACATGCCGCAGCCGTTGATGGCGCTGACGGCCAGCGACCACAGTTCGAAGTCGACCTTGTCGACGCCGGGATTGGCCATCGCGTTCATGCGCAGCTTGGCGGGCATGTTCGCATATTCGTCGTTCCCGGCGAGGTGCGTGAAGCGGTAGTAGATGTTGTTCATCGCCATCAGGCTGGCAGCCGCCTTGGCGGCGTTCATCGCCTCTTCGGAAAGATGCTCGCCGGCTTCCTCTTCGGCGGCATCGATCAGCGGGCCGTAGCTGGTGGCATGGGCACAGGCGACCAGCAGGCCGTATTTCTTCTGCTCGTCGACGGTGCCGTCTCCGAGCAGCGAGCCGATGTTGAGCTTCGTGTCCTTCGCATAGTCGGGAAGTTCGCGGGCGAGGTCCTTGACCTGTGACATGGGGGCGTCCTTTCGTTTCGGGGAACGGCTTCGGGGGAGTGAGGCGCACCGGTACGCGGCACGGTCTCATGAAAAGAAAAGGGGCGGCGACGAATGACCGGCGCCGCCCCTGATCGGGTAGAGGAAGTCGGCTTACGCGGCCGGCTTCAGCGTTTCCTGACCCTGGTCCCAGTTGCACGGGCACAGTTCGTCGGTCTGCAGCGCATCGAGGATCCGCAGCGTCTCCTGCGGGTTACGGCCGACGTTCAGGCCGTTGATCGTGATGTGCTGGATGATGTTGTCCGGGTCGACGATGAAGGTCGCGCGCAGGGCGACACCGGCGTCGGCGTCGACGATGCCGAGCGCATTGGCCAGTTCCTTCTTGTTGTCGGCCAGCCACCAGAAATCCTGGGCGGCGAGACGTTCGTCGGACTTACGCCATGCGAAGTGTACGAAGTCGGTGTCGGTGGAAGCACCGATCAGCACCGCGTCGCGGTCTTCGAAATCTTCCTTGAGGTCGCCATAGCCGATGATCTCGGTCGGGCAGACGAAGGTGAAGTCCTTCGGCCACCAGAACAGGATCTTCCACTTGCCCTCGAAATCGCTGTGGCTGATGCGCTCGTCGTCCGGAAGCGCGTCGACACCCTTCTGTGCGGGGACGTTGAATTCGGGAAGCTTGTCGCCAATCGTCAGCATGCTGGTTGCTCTCCTGCTTTGGTAAAACTCGGGTGAACGAGGCGGGCGGGAAGCCCGCTCGGGCCCTCACTCACCTCGTCAACGGGCTTGCATATGGGAGTGGTTCCTATAATCAGCCAATTAATTTTTTTTGACGGAATGATCGAAGGGGCCGATCATGCATCTACCTACGCTGAAGCAGCTGCAATATCTCGTGGCGCTTGCGGACTATGGCCATTTCGGCCGCGCGGCAGAGGCCAGCTTCGTCACTCAGTCGACCCTCTCGGCGGGCATCCGGGAGCTTGAAACGCTTCTCGATGCGCACCTCGTGGAGCGTACCCGGCGCGTCGTCCGCTTTACGCCTTTGGGCGACCGCATCGCCGACCGGGCGCGGCGGATTCTCGCCGATGCCGAAGATCTCGCCGCACTCGCGCAGATGGAATCGAAGCCGCTGACGGGCGATCTGCGACTTGGTGTGATTCCCACCATCGCGCCCTTTTTCCTGCCTCGTGCGCTCCCGGCGCTGCGCAAGGCGCATCCGAATTTGAGGCTGTTTCTGCGCGAGGAGCCGAGTTCGGGCGCCTGCGACGCACTCCAGAAGGGGCAGCTAGACTGTGTGCTTCTGGCACTGCCTTATGGCTGCGGGGAGGTGGAGACCGAGAAGCTGTTCGACGACCGTCTGCTGGTCGCAGCTCACAAGGACGATGAGACGCTGGCAGCCGAAAGCGTGGCCGCCGGCGAAATTGACGGCGACCGGCTTCTCCTTCTCGAGGATGGGCACTGTCTCAAAGAACATGCCCTTGCCGCGTGTCGCCGGCCCGAATTTCGTACCGAGGCGTCGGTCATCGGTACCTCGCTTCACACGCTCATCCAGATGGTCGATAACCGGCTCGGGCTTACGCTCGTGCCGCAAATGGCGCTCGACGCCGGCCTTCTCCGCGGAACGGACGTCGAGGTCCGCCCGCTTGAGGGCAATGCGTCGCGCGAGATTGCGCTTATCTGGCGCAAGTCGAGCCCGCGCGAGGCGGAATTCAGGATGCTCGCGAAAGCGTTGGTCGACGCTGCCGCTGCGGGCTCCTAGAGCCCGGCAGGACGTCTGCCGGAAATGAACGAAAACAGACTTGGAGGGATCGAAATGAAAGCGCTGCTTTGCAAGGAACACGGACCGCCGGAAAAGCTCGTGGTGGAGGATGTTCCCTCGCCCGAGCCGAAGAAGGGTGAAGTTCGCATCAACCTGAAGGCGGCGGGGGTGAACTTCCCGGACACGCTGATCATCCGCAACCTCTATCAGTTCAAACCCGACCTGCCCTTCTCTCCTGGAGGCGAGGCCTCGGGCGTCGTCGACAAGCTGGGGGAAGGCGTTTCCCATCTGAAGGATGGTGACCGGGTATTGGTCATGTGCGGCAACGGTGCGTTCGCCGAACAGATCGCCGTCGATGCCAGCCGGGTCATTCCCATCCCCGACGATATGGATTTCGATATCGCCGCGGGCTTCACCATGACCTACGGCACCTCCCATCATGCGCTGAAACAGCGCGGCGACCTGAAACCGGGCGAGACTCTGCTCGTTCTGGGCGCTGCCGGGGGCGTCGGCCTCGCTGCGGTCGAGATCGGCAAGCTGATGGGCGCGAAGGTGATCGCCGCTGCGTCGACGCAGGAAAAGCTCGACCTCTGCAAGGAATATGGGGCCACCGAGTTCATCAACTATAGCGATGAAGATCTTCGCGAGGGGATCAAGCGGACGACCGGCGGTGCAGGCCCTGACGTGATCTACGATCCGGTGGGCGACAAGTTTTTCGAACCCGCATTTCGTTCTATCGGATGGAATGGCCGCTATCTTGTTATCGGCTTTGCCGGCGGCGAAATCCCGAAACTTCCCATGAATCTGCCGCTCATCAAGGGCGCCGCCATCGTGGGCGTGTTCTGGGGATCCTTCACGGCCCGCGAACCGAAGGTTCACCAGGAGAATATGACCGAGCTGATGGGCTGGCTGAACGACGGCAAGCTGAAGCCTTACGTGTCGAAGCGGTTCCCTCTTGAAGAGGGCGGCGAAGCCATTCGCTGGATGATGGACCGAAAGGCCATGGGCAAGGTTCTCGTAGAGATTGGCGACTGAGGATGTTTACCGCCCGTTGCGCCGCCCTTCTCGCATTCCCCATCGCCGCAGCGGCGGTTCCGGCCGCTGCACAGCTTAGCCCCGCTGAGCAGCGCATTCCCGCTGCCGTCGAGGCGGAGACCGAGACTGTTGAGGACTTCCTCGAGGAGATCGTGAACGTCAATTCAGGGTCCCTCAACGTCGAGGGTGTGCGGCGCGTAGGGCAGATGGTGCGGGAGGCCTTCGAACCGCTGGGCTTTACAGCCGAGTGGATCGACATGGCCGAGACGGGCCGCGCCGGGCATCTCGTCCTGACGCATGAAGGCTCGGGCGAGGGCAAGCGTATGCTGCTCATCGGCCATCTCGACACCGTGTTCGAGCCGGATTCCCCGTTCCAGCGCTACGAGCTCGATCCGGACGATCCGAACCGGGCGATCGGACCGGGTGTCGCCGACGACAAGGGCGGTATCGCCGTTCTGCTTTCGGCTCTCTCCGCGATGAAAGCGGCGGGAACGCTCGCGCCCGCCGACATCAAGATCGTCCTGACGGGTGATGAGGAGCGTCCCGGTTCGCCGCTCGACGTCGCGCGCCGCGACCTCATAGAGGCTGGCCGCTGGGCCGATGTCGCGCTCGGTTTCGAGGGGCTGTCCGTCGATGCGGATGGTCTTGAATATGGCACCATCGCACGCCGGTCCTCCACCAGCTGGACGCTGACCACCACCGGACGTCAGGCCCACTCCAGCGGTGTCTTTTCCGACGCTTCGGGCTACGGCGCGATCTACGAAATGGTGCGCATCCTCGATGACTGGCGCAGCGATGTGCGCGAAGGCAATCTGACCTTCAACGTGGGCGTCATGGGCGGCGGAACGACTGCGGAGATCGACGACCGCGGGCTCGCCATTTCCTCGTCGGGCAAGACCAATGTTATTGCGCAAACTGCGGTGGCGCGCGGCGGGCTGCGCACGCTGACACCAGAACAGGATGCCGATGTGCGCGCGAAGATGCAGGCGATCGTCGCGCTCAATCTGCCGGGGACGGACGCAGAGCTCGTATTTTCGGACGATGGCTACCCCGCCATGGCGCCGAAGGAGGCAAATCGTGCGCTCTTGGGCGAACTCAACGAGGTCAGCCGCGATCTCGGTCTGCCCGAACTCGGGGAATGGGATCCCGCACGGCGCGGGGCCGCGGACATCAGCTTCGTGTCGGAATATGTCGATGCAGCGCTCGCCGGCATGGCAACGGATGGCGGCAACAGTCACGCCCCGGGCGAGTATGTGCTGCTAGATTCGATCACCCGACAGGCGAAGCGCATGGCGGTCCTTATGAGCAGGCTCGCCCTCCAGCCGCGGGACTAGCTTCCGGCGGCGGGGGCTGCCTTTCCCAGCGAGCGCCCGGTCCTCCGCGCCTTTTCACAAGGCCTCTGCCGCTTCTCGCATGGTCATGCTAGGCGGTCGTCCATGCTGACGATGAAGGACATCACGGTGCGGCTTGGCGGCCGAACCATCCTGGACCGCGCGTCCGCGGCGATCCCGCCGGGCGGGCGCGTCGGGCTCGTGGGTCGGAACGGTGCAGGCAAGTCGACCCTGATGAAGGTCATGATCGGGGAGATCGAGACCGACAGCGGCGACTTCGACCTGCCGAAGGGCATGCGCATCGGCTATCTGGAGCAGGAGGCGCCGAGCGGCGAGGCTACGCCGTTGGAGCTGGTCCTCGCCGCCGATACCGAGCGTGCGGCTCTCCTCGAGGAAACCGAGACCTGTGAGGACCTTGGACGGCTAGGCGAGATTCACGAGCGCCTCAACATGATCGACGCCTGGTCCGCGGAGGCCCGCGCGGCGCGCATTCTGGTCGGGCTAGGCTTCGATGAGGAGATGCAGGGCAGGCCGGTCGACAGCTACTCGGGCGGCTGGAAGATGCGCGTTGCGCTCGCGGCGCTGCTGTTTTCGCAGCCCGACTTGCTCCTCCTCGACGAACCGTCGAACCACCTCGACCTCGAAGCGACGCTGTGGCTCGAGAATTTTTTGAAGGCCTATCCCGCCACCATGGTCGTGATCAGTCACGAACGCGACCTTCTCAACAATGTGGTCGATCATATCCTCCACATCGAGCAGGGACGCGCGAAACTCTACAGCGGCGGCTACGACAGCTTCGAGCGGCAGCGCGCCGAACATCTGGCTCAGCAGGCGGCAACGGCGCGCAAGCAGCAGGCGGAGCGCGAGAAGCTGCAGGCGTTTGTCGACCGCTGGCGGGCCAAGGCATCGAAGGCAAAGCAGGCGCAAAGCCGGGTGAAGGCGCTCGAAAAGATGAAGCCGGTGGCGGCCGTGATCGAGGATCCGACGCTATCCTTCGACTTTCCCTCTTCTCCAGAGCTGAAGCCGCCGCTCATGACGCTCGACATGGCGTCCGTCGGCTATAACGGGCGTCCGGTTCTGTCGCGTCTCAACCTGCGCATCGACCCCGATGAGCGCATCGCGCTCCTGGGGCAGAACGGCAATGGCAAGACCACGCTGGCACGGCTTCTGGCGGCTCAGCTGCCCCCCATGGACGGCGAAGTGCATGCGTCTGGCAAGATGACCGTGGGGTACTTCACTCAGTATCAGGTCGAGGAACTCGACCGGACGGCCACGCCGCTCGAGCAGATGACGCGCCAGATGGACAGCGCGCCGCAGGCAAAGGTCCGCGCGCAGCTCGGCAGGTTCGGCTTTTCCGGGGAACGCGCCACGCAGCTGATCGGCAGCCTGTCGGGCGGGGAGCGGGCGCGCCTCGCGCTCGCGCTCATCACGCGCCATGCCCCGCATCTTCTTATCCTCGACGAGCCGACGAACCATCTCGACGTCGACACGCGCGAAGCCCTCGTTCAGGCGCTGAACGAATATCAGGGCACCGTCATCATCGTCAGTCACGATCGTCACATGATCGAGCTGGTAGCCGACCGGCTGGTTCTCGTCGCCGATCGCCGCGCGGAGGATTTCGACGGCACACTCGACGATTACACCGACTTCATTCTCGGCCGGCGGGAGCGGAAGGGCGGCGCGAAGGGGCAGGGCGCCGGGGCGAAGTCGGCCGCGCCCGCTCAAGCCTCCACTCCGGCGTCCCCTCCCGCGCTGTCGCGCGAACAGCAGAAGGACCTCAAGAAACGCGCGGCCACGCACGAGGCCGCCATGGCCCGTCTCGGCCGCGACATCTCCATCGTCGATACGGCGGTGGCCGATCCCGCGCTGGCTGGCAACGGCGCGGCGATCGCCGACCTCATGAAGCGCCGCGCCGAGCTCGAGGGCGAACTCGCGCGTGCCGAGGCCGCCTGGCTTGAGGCCGCTTCGGCCCTCGAAACGGCTTAGCCCGCCGAACGGCCTGGCGCCCGAAAGCCTCAGCGAACGAAGCTTGCCCCGTTCATGTCGATGACGCTGCCGGTCATGGAAGCCGGAGCGTCATAGGCGCAATAGGCCGCGATGCTGGCGACCTCCTCGGGGGTGCCGACCCGGCCGAGCGGAATGTCGTTGAGCAGCTTTTCGCCCCCACGGCTGGCCAGATAGTCCTCCGCCATGCCGGTCATCACATAGCCCGGCGCGATGGTGTAGATGAGGATGCCCTCACCCGCGAGGCCGCGCGCCAGCGTCTTGCCGAGGCCGACCAGCCCCGCCTTCGCCGCCGCATAATGGCCATAGTCGATGCCGTCGCCGCGATAGGCTGCACGGCTGGCGATGTTGACGATGCGGCCGCCGGTGCCGCGCGCCTTCCAGTGTTCGATGGCGAGGCGGCTGAGGTCTGCGGGCGCCTGGAGGTTGATGGCGAGGCCGCGCGCCCACCCTTCGCTCCAGTCCTCGTCGCTCGATCCCAGAGGCACCTTGTCGAACAGCCCCGCATTGTTGACGAGGACGTCGATCTCGCCGCCCAGCGCGCTTTTCGCTTTCGCCCACAGTTCCTGGGCCGCGCCGGGCCGGGTGAAGTCCGCACCGACCCGGTTGGGTCCTGCCGCCGTTCCATGTCCGATCACGGCCGCGCCGCGTTCTGCAAGTTCGGTTTCGATGGCCGCGCCGATGCCGCGCGACGTTCCGGTGACGAGGATCTTCATGGACGGTCCAGTCTGTTGGAGAGAGGCAGGTTTCAGGCGTGCGCCTAGGCGGTTTCGGCCGCGCGCTCCAGTGCCAGGCCAGTACGGGGTCAGTACCGGGGCCAGCACCGGAACGCCTGCGCCGGTGGATCACGTCGCCGCGATCGGGGCCGGGCCGTTCTCCGAAAAATCTCCCGTCTTGCAATTTCCCGTGTGACATCCGCTTGACAGGGTCCGGCAGCCTACGTACATGGCGCGCCTCCGGTGACGCAAAGCCGCTCCCGGAACTCCCACGCGGGTGTAGCTCAGTTGGTTAGAGCGCCGGCCTGTCACGCCGGAGGCCGCGGGTTCAAGTCCCGTCACTCGCGCCATTTCCCCCTTATCGTCGCACCGGTGAAACCGGCCCGCATCCGCGGTCATTCAGGCTTGGCATGACCCGTCTCGTCTACTTGCTCGGCGACCAGCTGACGCGCGACATCGCCTCGCTTCGCGGCTGCGCGAAGGACGATACCGTCATCCTGATGGCGGAGCTCGACGAAGAGACCACTTACGTCGCCCACCACAAGCAGAAGCTCGTCTTCATCCTCTCGGCGATGCGCCATTTTGCAGAGGAGCTGCGCCAGGCTGGCTGGTCGGTCGATTATGTCCCGCTGACCGACGAGGCGAATAGCGGCAGCTTCACCGGCGAACTCGCCCGCGCGCTCGAGCGGTACGAGATCGAAGAAGTGCGCGTCGTGAAGGCGGGCGAATGGCGCGTCCAGCAGATGATCGAGGAATGGCCCGACAGGTTCGCTATTCCCGTTCGCATGTTCGACGACGATCGCTTCATCTGTTCGCTCGGAGAGTTTGCGGAGTGGGCCGAAGGGCGAACGTCCATCACCATGGAATATTTCTACCGTCAGATGCGCCGGAAGACCGGCCTCCTGATGACCGATGCCGGCGACCCCGCGGGCGAGCGCTGGAATTTCGACAAGGAGAATCGCAAGCCCGCCGACGATGACCTGTTCATGCCGCAGCGTCCGACGTTCGAACCGGACGGTATCACGCATGAGGTCATGGAGCTCGTCGCAGAGCGGTTCCCGGACAATATCGGCACGCTCGACCGGTTCGACTTCGCCGTGACCAGGGACGATGCCGAGAATGTGCTCGACCGTTTCATCGCCGATGCCCTGCCGCGCTTCGGCACATATCAGGACGCGATGCTGACGGGCGAGAGCTTCCTCTATCACGCGGTCATCTCGCCTTATCTCAACATCGGCTTTCTGGATCCGCTCGACGTCTGCCGCCGCGTTCAGCAGGCGTGGCAGGACGGCGATGCTCCCCTGAACGCGGCCGAAGGCTTCATTCGGCAGATCATCGGCTGGCGCGAATTCGTGCGCGGCCTCTACTGGCGCGAGATGCCCGACTATCGTGATCGCAACTTTCTGAACGCGGACCGCAACCTGCCGTCATTCTACTGGACGGGGGAAACTGACATGCACTGCCTCTCCCAGGCAGTGGGCCAGACCGTCGAGCATGCCTATGCCCACCATATCCAGCGGTTGATGATCACGGGCAATTTCGCACTTCTGATCGGCGCCGACCCCCGACAGGTCCATGAGTGGTATCTTGAGGTCTATGCCGACGCCTATGAGTGGGTCGAGTTGCCCAACACGCTCGGCATGAGCCAGTTCGGCGATGGCGGGCTTCTGGGCACGAAGCCCTACGCCTCCTCGGGAAACTACATCAACAAGATGTCCGACTATTGCGGCCGCTGTACGTATGACGTGAACCGGAAGACGGGGGAGGGGGCCTGCCCCTTCAACGCGCTCTACTGGCATTTCCTTGACCGCAACCGGGACAAGCTGGGGGACAATCGCCGCCTCGCCATGCCCTATCGCAGCTGGGATCGGATGGATGAGAAGCGGCGTGACGACTATCGTCAAAGCGCCCGCAGCTTTTTGAAGGGCCTGCGCTAGCTTCTCTGCACGGGTATCAGGAAATTCTGTGAAAATTGTCAGCAGGCTTCGGTCTCTGTCTTCGCCGGTGCTCGACTTCCGCGGCCGTTGGGGTATCACGAGATTGATGGAACATGAGGTCGGAGACGAGGCTGGCGCCGAAGCGCGCTTCCTGGTCGCGGGGGACCTGGTGCTCGACCGCCGGGACCAGCGCGCCTGGCTTTTGGCCGTCCCGCTTCAGCTCGGTGCCAAGGCGCTTACGCTTCTCGAAGAGCTGATGATGAACCCCCGGCTTCTCGTCACGAAGGAACGCCTGTTCGACGCGGCGTGGCCGTCACAGGCCGTTTCCGACACGGTGCTCACCACGGCGATCAGGGAGCTTCGCCGCGCACTTGGCGATCCGGCACGTGCGCCCGACTGGATCGAGACCCACCATGGCAAGGGCTACCGGTTCCTGAAAGATGTCGAGGCTTTGCCTGTACGCCCGAACCCTGCCCTGTCACCTGCCGAGGGCGAAGCGCCCCTGCCGGTCGACGGGGAACGTCGACGCTCTTACCGCCCCTTGGCGATTGCTGGGGGCGCATTGCTCCTCCTCGGCCTGGTTGCAGCCGCCGTCTGGGCATTTCTACCTGCGCGCGAACAACCCGAAGTGTCGCGGGACTCCGTTGCGGGGCAAACTGCACCCCACCGCATCGCCATTTTGCCGTTCGAGGTCGCGAGCGGCGAAGCCTGGCTGGGCAGTGCCATGGCCAACCGGCTGACCGACGTTCTCGGTCGCTCTCCCGACTTTATTGTCGTCGACGGCCAGGTTGCTGCCGCTCTCGCGCAGGCGTCCGAGCCTTGGAAGGCTGCCGGGGCGGAAGGGATCGGCACATTCGTGTCCGGTACTGTCATGGTTGCCGGCGATTCCCTCCAGGCGATGGTCACCGTACATGATGCCGCCGGCACAGAAATCTGGGTCCGCCGTCTCACCGATCGCGGCGAAGGTCTGATCAGCCTGACCGAGCGGGTCGCCTTCGAAACCGCCCGCGCGCTCAAAGTCGCGGCAGATCCCGAGAAGATTGCCGAAATGGCAGAGGTCGGCACGGCATCGCTTGCTGCGTTCGAGGCGCATGCGCGTGCCGTCCAGATCCTCGACTCGCTTGAGGGGTTCCGCAATCCGGACAGCGTGGCGAATGCCATCGAGGACCTGCGCCGCGCGGTGGCTCTTGATCCCACCTTCGCGCAGGCCGCGAAGGACCTCGCCTGGTTCACCCTCCCCGGGCCCTATTCGCCAGACCCGGCCACGGCGGAGGACAGGGTCTTCGCACTTCTGGAAATGGCGGCGCGCCATGCGCCCAACGACTGGGAACGGCGAGCGACGCGGGCCAATTTAGATCTTCGGCATCTGAGGTTCGAAGAGGCGCGGGCCGAGCTTCTCGCGCTGTACGAGGAGACGCGCGCGACATCGGCGCCCCTCAATCATTCGATCCTGACGATGCTCTCCTACATTGCCGCCGCAATGCGTGACCGCGAGTTGATGGAGTGGGTCTGGACAGAGCTGAGCGACTACAATCTGGCGCGCGGACGTATCCAGATGAAGGACCCCGCCTATATTGCCGATGCTCCCGCCTTGCTCGACCGCTTCGTCACCTATCACCAGCAGCAGGAGCCGACGCCGATCGGGTCCTATGTCCTCCACAGTTCGCTCCTTCTCCTCGGCCGGACCGAGGAGGCGGCCAGCTTTCTGAACGGGACGGTTGCGGCTGAAAATGGGCGCTACGATTCCCTGATGCGGGTCGGGCAGGCGTGCGCGGAAGCGCGCCCGGACGATGCGCGGGGTCTCGCTCGTCGAACGATCGAGGCGCAGGGACCTTCCTACATCGCATGGAAGGTCGCGCAGATTTCCGGACTTGGCGACCAGATCGAGCGGAACCGGCCGGTCGCCGACGGGGACGCGCGCCAGCGCACCCTGCTTGTCATGCTGGACGATCCCGGCTTCGATCCGCGGCCCTATCCTCTGCTCGCGCAGGCGCTTACCGAAGCAGGTGTGGACCCGGTCCCGCTTCCTCGTCTGTCCTTTTACTGCCCGCTTACCCCGGCTTCGAACTAGCGGCGGGCATCAAACCGCCGGTGGATCTCGTGCACATGGGGCACCAGGCCGGAGGGCGGGATATGCCGTCACCTCTTCGCGAATTTGGCCAGGCGGGGGGGATCGCCGCGCCCACCCTCATTGGTAAAGGCGTTACTCTCCAGCCTCGCCCAACTGGTCGAACTTGACAAATTCGTGCGCGATGGAGCCTTCGACCAGAACTTCGTAGATTTCGCGCACCAGGGCGGGCGGAAAGTCATGATCTTCGGCTGCCTGCGCAGCCTTGTCGATCACGTCCGCCTTGCGCCATTCGTCCCGCACCACGTCGCGGTCCTGCTTCACCCGCGCCGCGGCCTCGATATAGCGCATGCGCTCGCCCAGCAGCGCGACGATTCGGCGGTCAAGCTCGTCGATGCCGTCGCGGATCTCCGCCATCGTCGTCGTCTCGGCGGCGGGAACGATGCTGCCGCTCACGACCAGCGCCCCACTTCGATCCAGCGTACCAGCGGCTTCAACGGAAATATCCATGCGATACCCAGCGCAATCCAGATCGGCGTCTGCACCATTATCGGCAGGGTGCTGATGGGGTCGGACAGCGCGGTCACGATCAGGACGTAAAGCGCGATCAGCGCGATCATCAGGATCACGCCTAGCGGCTTGCGCAGTTTTGGCTCGGGCGGCGTCTGGGCGGGCAGTTCTGTCATGGCGCGCCATATAGGCGGCTTGGCGTGGCGAGGAAATCCAGCGGAACGTCCCAGGGCTCGGTCGGCAGGCTGTCGACCAACTGGCAGTCCCAGGCCAGGCCGATCGTGCGCGGCCGGGTGCCCGCTTTTGTACGTCGCTCCAGATAACGGTCATAGTGGCCGCCGCCCTGTCCCAGCCGGTCGCCCGCTGCCGTTGCGGCCAGAAGAGGAACGATCAGCACGTCGGGCTCGATCTCCTCGCAGTCGTCGTCGGGCTGCGGCAGGCCCCAGGGTCCGGCCACCAGGGGGCCGCAGGCGCGAAAGATCATGTTCGGCGTGCGGTCTGCGAACCAGGGCAGGGCCGCCGGCTCATGCTGGCGCACTTCGCAGGGCCCGGGGTCGATTTCATACGTTGTGGGGGCATAGCTGCCGAGACGCGCCTCCGGCCAGATGACCTGCATTACATTGTGCGCGGCTGAGGAGAGCGCCTTCGCCCGCGCGTCGTCGCTCATCGACGCGACATGGCGACGCCGTTCGCTGCGCATCGTGCGGCGAAGCTCGCCCTTTTGCTCAGCGGTAATCGCGGGCCCGGTCACGTGCGGGGGCCGTCTGTACGCAAAGGGTTCGACTGCGGCGGAAGGAAGGTGACGGAACCGCCTTGGCCGTTTGCTGGAATATCCTCTGACGCCAAGTACGTCAGGTGGGCGCCGTATGCATCGGGGCAAGGCCCCGAACAGGGACAGCTCCCTTGGATGTTGTATCGCCTCAGGGATGTTCGCTTCGGCTCGTACCAGGCAGTATCCGTCGCCATCGAATTTAGGCGCTCGGACGGTCGCTCTCAAGGGGGGGCGGATCCAATTCGCCGCGGTCTAGAGCCGCCAGCAGGCTTTCCACGCGTTCGGCGGCGCGGTCGATGGCCACGGCTGCGGCGCGCTCTGCTTCCTCGCCTCTTCGTTCGGCGACGGCGATATCGCCTTCCCGGTCGGGGTCCGCTGCCGCCTGATCGGTGTTACCGGCGTCGCTACCGCTGGCACTACCTTGTCGCTGCATTTCCTCGGCGATCATGATGGCCGACATCAGGAGCAGGCGCACTTCGGGCAGGTAGCCGAGCTGGCTGGTCAGTGTTCTGGCTTTTTCGTCGACGACCGCGGCAAGTCGGCGGATCAGCTCTTCTTCACCGGTACGGCAGGCGAGCGGGTAGGTGCGCCCGCCAACCTCGACCCGGACTTCCGCCATCAGCGAGCTCCCATTTCGTGCGCACCAGCCTCGGCCGGAAGATCGGAACCCGCAGCCTTCGACCCCGGCTGGTCTTTGCCAAGCAGCACGTCCAGATCCGCTGCGGCGGCACGGGTTTCCTTCACCAGCCGGTCATGGCGCTGCACCAGTTCGTCATGTTCGCGGCGCAGGCCCGCGGCGGCGTGCGAGTCTCCCAGCTTTTCCGCAACCCCCGATTCGAGCTTCGCAAGCGCCGCCTCCAGGCGGGCCAGTCGGGCGGGGAGGTCTGCGTCTTCGGCCACGAAACACCTGTCTGGAAAAGGGGTTATTTAGGGTTCGTAAGACTGCGTCTCATGATTCGTCAACGCCGGAAGGTCGACGTCTCCTCATCCGCAGGCGGCACGGCTGGTTGCGAGTCTCGGCAAAGCCGAGTAGCGGGCTGCGAAACCATCGTGGACCGTCCGTCCGGTGTCGGTGCTGGACTGGGTGCCAGTGTCGATGTTTCCGCGTCCCAAGACTTCAAGGTAGAGCCTTTACTCCTATGAGCGTTTCGCACGACGACCTCGCAAATGCCATCCGCGCGTTGACTATGGACGCGGTGGAAGCAGCCAATTCCGGCCATCCGGGCATGCCCATGGGCATGGCAGACGCCGCTACGGTCCTGTTCCAGAAGCATCTGAAGTTCGATGCCGCCGATCCGCACTGGTACGACCGCGACCGCTTCGTCCTGTCCGCCGGTCACGGCTCGATGCTGATCTATTCGCTGCTCTACCTGACAGGCTACGAACGTCCGACGATCGGCGACATCCGCAATTTCCGCCAGCTCGACGGACCCTGTGCCGGCCACCCGGAGAATTTTCTTCTCGACGGCGTCGAGGCGACCACCGGCCCGCTCGGTCAGGGGCTTGCGATGTCCGTGGGCATGGCGATGGCGGAGCGCCATCTGAACGCGGTCTACGGCGATGCGCTCGTCGATCACCGCACCTGGGTGATCGCCGGCGACGGCTGCCTCATGGAAGGTGTCAATCATGAGGCGGTGGGCCTCGCCGGGCATCTGAAGCTCGGCCGTCTCAACGTCATCTGGGACGACAACCGCATCACCATCGACGGCCCGACCGACCTCTCGACCAGCGAGGATATCCAGGCTCGCTACGCCGCCGCTGGCTGGCACGTCGTTGAATGCAACGGCCATGATCCGGCTGCCTTGGATGCTGCAATGAAGGCCGCAAAGGCCGACCCGCGCCCCAGCCTGATCGCCGCGCGCACCGTCATCGGCTACGGCGCCCCCAACAAGCAGGGCACCTCCGCCACCCATGGCGCGCCGCTCGGCGGCGACGAAATCGAAGCGGCGCGCGAGACCCTCGGCTGGACCGCGCCGCCGTTCGAAATCCCGGACGCGATCCTTTCCGCCTGGCGCGAGATCGGGTGTGGCTGCGCCGACCGGCGCGCTTCCTGGCTCGATAAGGCGAAGAAGCAGCCGCAGTGGGACGAGTTCGCGCAGCGCATGGACGGCGGACTGCCCGACGGCTTCGAGACGGCGATCGAACAGCATATCGATAGCCTGATTGCCGAGCCGGTGAAGGAGGCGACGCGCAAGTCCTCCGAGAATGTGCTGAAGGTGCTGAACGGCGCCGTTCCGTCGACAATGGGGGGCTCCGCCGACCTGACGGGATCGAACAACACCCGCGCCGGGGATATCGGCGTCTTTTCGGCCGAGGACTATTCCGGACGCTATGTCTTCTACGGCATTCGCGAATTCGGCATGGCGGCGGCGATGAACGGCATGGCGCTGCACGGCGGTGTCATCCCCTATGGCGGAACCTTCCTGATCTTCTCCGACTATTCGCGTCCGGCGATCCGTCTCGGCGCTTTGCAGCAGGTTCGTGCGGTGCATGTCCTTACGCATGATTCCATCGGCCTCGGCGAGGACGGCCCGACCCACCAGCCGATCGAGCAGGTCATGTCGCTGCGCGCGATCCCCAACCTGCGCGTGTTCCGGCCTGCCGACGCGGTGGAAACCGCCGAATGCTGGGCGCTGGCGCTGAAGGACAAGGAAACGCCCGCCGCGCTGGCCCTGACCCGCCAGGGTCTGCCGCAGGTGCGCCTCGAGGGACGCGTGGGCAATCTGTCAGCCAAGGGCGCCTACCGCCTGAAGGCGGCGGATGCCGCGCGTAAGGTCATCTTCATTGCCACCGGGTCCGAGGTTCACCTCGCGCTGGAAGCGGCGGACCGGCTGGAGAAGGACGGTGTGGGCTGCGATGTCGTATCGATGCCCTGCTGGGAACTCTTCGCCGAGCAGCCCGATAGTTATAAGGAAGAGCTGCTGCCGAACGTCCAGCCCGGCGAGATCCTGCGGGTATCGATCGAGGCGGGAACGACGCAGGGCTGGGCCGAGCATGTCATGCTGAACGGGCTGTCGATCGGCATCGACCGGTTCGGCGCGTCGGCTCCGGCGCCTGCCCTGTTCGAGAAGTTCGGCTTTACGCCCGACCAGGTCGTGGCGCGGGTTAAGGCGAAACTGGAATCCTAAGAAGAACAAGAGCGAGAGGTTTGGACATGACGGTGAAGGTATCGATCAACGGCTTCGGACGTATTGGCCGCCTGGTGGCCCGCGCGCTTCTGGAGCGGGACGACCATGATTTCGAACTGGTCGCGATCAACGATCTTGCCGATGCCAAAGCCAATGCCATCCTGTTCCAGTATGATTCCACACATGGCCGCTTTCCGGGCGCCGTGGAAGCGGACGAGGACAGCATCACCGTCGGCGGCAAGAAGATCGCCGTTACCGCGGAGCGCGATCCCGGCAAGCTGCCGCACAAGGATATGGGTGTCGATCTGGTGCTGGAATGCACCGGCTTCTTCCAGTCGAAGGACGCGAGCCAGCCGCATCTCGACGCGGGCGCGAAGCGCGTCCTTATCTCCGCGCCCGCCAAGGGTGTGGACAAGACCGTCGTGTTCGGCGTGAACCACGATACCCTTACGGCCGATGACCTTGTGGTCTCGAATGCTTCGTGCACGACCAACTGCCTCGCGCCCGTGGCCAAAGTCCTGCACGAGACCGTTGGGATCGAGCGCGGCTTCATGACGACGATCCACAGCTACACCAACGACCAGCGCATGCTCGACCAGATGCACGGCGACATGCGCCGGGCCCGCGGCGGAGCGCAGAACATGATTCCGACGACGACGGGCGCCGCGCGCGCGGTCGGCCTGGTGCTGCCCGACCTCAACGGCAAGCTGGATGGCTCCTCCGTGCGCGTTCCGACCCCGAATGTCAGCCTGATCGATCTCGTCTTCACGCCGGGCCGCGATACGAACGCCGAGGAACTGAACGCAGCACTGAAGGCAGCTGCGAGCGGCGCCATGAAGGGCGTCCTCGACTTTACCGACCAGCCGCTCGTCAGTTCGGATTTCAACCATTATCCGGCCAGCTCCACCGTCGACAGCCTGGAAACGGCCGTCCTGGAAGGAAAGCTCGCCCGCGTGGTCAGCTGGTACGACAATGAGTGGGGCTTTTCGAACCGCATGATCGACACGGCCAAGGTGATGGCCTCCTTCTAGAGGGTGGCGAACAATACATGGCTGATTTCAAGACCATCGACGACCTGCCGGCCGACCTGACCGGCAGGCGGGTCTTCGTTCGCTGCGATCTGAACGTCCCTGTGCGAGACGGCGATGTTACCGACGATACGCGTCTGCGCAGCGCTGTTCCTACCCTGACCGAACTCGCCGACCGGGGCGCGAAGGTTCTGGTCCTGTCCCATTTCGGCCGGCCCAAGGGAAAGGAGGATCCGATGCTGAGCCTCTCTCCTATCTCGGCCGAGCTGGAAAAGGTGCTGGGGCGCGAAGTCCTGTTCGTGACCGAAACCTTCGGAGACGTCGCTGAAAAAGCGATTGGCCTGATGGAGGCCGGGAACATCGCCGTTCTCGAGAATACGCGCTTCCACGAAGGTGAGGAGCGCAATGATCCGGATCTGGCGAAGCGGATTGCAAAGCTCGGCGACGCCTTCGTCAACGACGCGTTCTCGGCGGCTCACCGCGCTCATGTCTCGACTGAAGGGCTTGCACGCCTTCTGCCCGCTTATGCGGGGCGGGCAATGGAGGCAGAGCTGAAGGCGCTCGATGCGGCGCTCGGCAATCCGCGTCATCCGGTCGCCGCCGTCGTTGGCGGGGCGAAGGTTTCGACGAAGCTGGATGTTCTCACTCATCTCGTCGAGCGGGTGGACCACCTGATCATCGGCGGCGGTATGGCCAACACCTTCCTTGCCGCAAAGGGTGTCGATGTCGGCAAGAGCCTTTGCGAGCACGACCTGACGAGTACCGCGACCGATATTCTCGACCGCGCGGATGCAGCGAATTGCACCGTGCACCTGCCCTATGACGTCGTCGCGGCGAAGGAGTTCGCCGAGGGTGCCGAGAACCGCACGGTGAACGTGCACGAAGTAGCTGCCGATGAGATGATCCTGGATGTCGGACCCGCCGCCGTAGAGGCACTGGGCGATGTCTTGAAGACTTGCCGGACACTCGTCTGGAACGGGCCCTTGGGGGCGTTCGAGATTGCGCCCTTCGACGCAGCGACGGTGCAGCTGGCAAAAACGGCGGCCGCGCTTACGAAGGATGGGTCGCTGGTGTCGGTTGCCGGCGGCGGCGATACGGTTGCCGCTCTCAACCATGCCGGTGTGGCCGAGGACTTCTCCTTTGTTTCGACGGCCGGCGGCGCCTTCCTGGAATGGATGGAGGGCAAGGATTTGCCGGGCGTCGACGCGCTGAAAGCCTGAACACGCGCTTGTTTCCGCTGCCGAAATCCGTCCGGAACTAAGCAACGGGGCAGGCGGGGCGGCGTTGCCGGTAGGACGAGCGTTCGCTACGAGGGCGGACGCAGTTACGGTTCAATGGAATTCGAGGGAAACCCCATGCACGATCCGAAAATGATGGCGCAAATCGTCGGCGGTGCCGGCTTCATCGCGGCGCTGGACCAGTCCGGCGGCTCGACCCCGAAGGCGCTGAAAGGCTACGGCATCGAGGAAAGCGAATATTCCGGCGACGAGGAGATGTTCGGCCTCATTCACCAGATGCGCAGCCGTATCGTCACCGCACCGTCCTTCAACGGGCAGAAAGTGCTTGGCGCGATTCTCTTCGAAAAGACCATGGACGGCGATGCGGACGGTACGCCGGTCCCCACGCTGCTGTGGGAGCGCGGGGTGGTTCCCTTCCTCAAGGTCGACAAGGGCCTCGCCGACGAAGAGGATGGCGTCCAGCTGATGAAGCCCATGCCCGAGCTCGACGCTCTCCTCGACCGCGCCAATTCGCGCGGCATCTTCGGTACGAAGATGAGGTCGGTGATCCAGTCCGCCTCGAAGAGTGGCATTGCGAAGGTCGTAGACCAGCAGTTCGAGGTAGCAAACCGCATCCTCAACAAGGGGCTGATGCCGATCGTCGAGCCCGAAGTGAATATCAAGAGCGCCGACCGTACCCAGTCCGACGAAATTCTTCGCGACGAACTCTACCGTGCGCTCGATGCGCGTCCCTATGGTAGCCGGGTCATGCTGAAGCTGTCCATTCCGGCCCAACCCGACCTTTTCGCTCCGCTGATCGCGCATCCGAACTGCGCGCGCGTCGTCGCCCTGTCGGGTGGGTTTTCGCAGGACGAGGCCTGTGCGGAACTGGCGAAGAATCGGGGCATGATCGCCAGCTTCAGCCGCGCGCTGCTACAGGATCTCCGTCATCAGCAGTCGGATGACGAATTCGACAAGACGTTGGGTGCGGCGATCGACAAGATTTATACCGCCTCCACCCTGAAGACGGTGCAGACCGGCGAATAGAGGGCGGGCTGGCGATGGCCAAGATCGACCTGGATCCAGAGTTTGCGTCACGCTTTCCCGAAGGGGAGGGCGATGGCCGCCCCCCGTGCCAGCTCTACCTTATTTCCCCGCCCGCCTATGATCCCGGCTTTCCAGAGGTCCTGAAGGCCGTGCTGGATGCCGGGCCCGTGGCGGCGTTTCAGCTTCGACTGAAAGACGCCAGCGACATGGAGATCATGCGGGCAGGGGGCGTCCTCAAACCGATCCTGGCAGCCTATGATGTGGCCCTGATCGTCAATGACAGGCCGGACCTTGCAAGAGAACTGGACGCCGACGGCGTGCATCTGGGCCAGGGGGACGGCGACATCGCCGAGGCGCGTAGCCTTCTCGGTCACGATGCGCAGATCGGCGTGACCTGCCACGATAGCCGCCATCTTGCCATGGAAGCGGCCGAGGCCGGGGCTGACTATGTTGCCTTCGGCAGCTTTTACGACACCGCCACCAAGGAGACGGTGCACCGTCCCGACCCCTCCATTCTGGGTTGGTGGACGACGGTCAGCGAGATCCCCTGCGTCGCGATCGGCGGTATCTCTCCAGGGAACGCAGCCCCGCTGGTCGAGGCGGGAGCAGATTTCCTCGCCGTGTCCGGTGCTGTCTGGAACCATGCCGACAGTCCGGCTGCCTGTGTCGCCGCCTTTGCCGATCTGCTGCGCGCCTGAACGAGCCGACAGTCGGCATGACAAACCGCGAACTCCAAAAGAAAGGGCGGCGCGGGTCTGCCCCGCACCGCCCTTTCATGTTGTTCAGGCCGACTTAGAAGCGCAGCGTGTAACCGGCGCCGACCTTGATTGTGTCGAACGCGACCGTGTCGACCGCGACGCGGAACGCGCCCGGGCCGGCGGCGAACTCGGCCCCGGCACCGACGGTATAGTCGCCCTGTGTGTCGTCGAGACCGAGATCATCATCGTCGATGTCCTCTTCGACATCCGGGTTCAGCTGCCCGAACTCTTCGAGAATGTTGCCGGTATCGAAGTTGATCTCCTGATACCCGCCCCGGGCGAACAGCATCACACCTTCTGTCGGGACCACGCCGATATGACCGGTGATGCCATATTCACCGTCGATCTCGGACTCGCCGAAAGCACCGTTGATTTCGGCGCCGATGATCGCGTTGCGGCCTAGCGGGGCACTGTAGCCGGCGTAGCCGCCGAACGTGCCGCCATCGATGCCGTATCCGAGGCCGTTGAAGAAGCTCTCGTCGAAATCGGTTTCGTCGATATCGCTATCGGCGTCGAAGTCCTGGTAGCTGGCCGAGAGGCCGACATAGGGGCCCGAGAAATCCGCGGACTGGGCGAGCGCGCCGCCGGGAACGGAAAGCGCGGCTGCGGCGGCAAGAATCGAAATCGTCTTCATAGTCAAATACTCCACTGTTACGCACCGATGGCGGGAAAACTCCCCCGCATCGGGACCACCACAATTGACGGAAAAGCCGCGGCGTTCCGCGGAATTTGTCGGCCGGTCGAAGGTCTGTTGCTGCGATGCAACAGGGGATCGGGTAGGGACCGGACGTAGCGGTAACAGGGCTTCTGCGCTGCGGGCGGGCTTCCCGGCGCGGCTTGAGGCGGGGCGGTCCGGCTGATAAGGCCGCGCAGCAATTCCTGCAGCTTCTTTCACATGGTGATCCAATGAAGATTTCCGGCGTGGACATTCGTCCGGGCAACATCATCGAGTTCGAGGGCGGCCTTTGGCGTGCCGTGAAGATCCAGCATACGCAGCCCGGCAAGGGCGGCGCCTACATGCAGGTCGAGATGAAGAACCTGATGGACGGCCGGAAAACCAACAATCGTTTCCGGTCCTCGGAGACGGTGGAGAAGGTCCGGCTGGATACCAAGGACTTCCAGTATCTCTATGCCGAAGACGACATGCTCACCTTCATGGATACCGAAACGTTCGAGCAGGTGACCCTGCCGGCCGACCTGCTGGGAGACGCTGCAGCCTTTCTGCAGGACGGCATGCAGGTGATGCTTGAATTATACGAGGAGAAGCCGATCTCCGTGCAGTTGCCGGAGCAGGTCGAGGCGGACATCGTCGAGGCCGATGCGGTGGTAAAGGGACAGACCGCGTCCAGCTCGTACAAGCCGGCAGTCCTCGACAACGGCGTCCGTATCATGGTGCCGCCGCACATCACGGCAGGCACGCGCGTCGTCGTCGACGTCTACAATCAGGAATATGTCCGAAGGGCCGATTGATCTTATGAAGTTTTCCAAAGCGTTCATCGCCGCCGCCGCTCCGCTTGCGGCGCTTGTTTCCGCGCCGTCCACCGCGCAGGCGCCCGCAGCGCCCGAGGCTGACGCACCTTCGCCCGAAGCCGTCCAGGCCGCGGCGCGTCATTTTGCGCTCGCCAACGGTATCCTTCAGGCCGAGCAGGTTCCGCCTGAAGTGAAGAACCGTCTTTTCCTGTGCATCTATTCGGCTCCGTTTCGCACCATCAGCGAGAACGCTGCCGGCCTGATCGAGGCCAATGAGGAGCTGTCCCTCGATAATGACGACCATGTCCGCCAGGCGATCATGTTCGTCTGCGGCTACCGGCCCCAGCCCGAACAGCCTGCCCAGTAACGTAGATGCCCGCACGTCCCGCGCTCATCACCGTCATGGACCGGGCGGTCAGGAAAGCCGCGCCGCGCCTTCGCCGGGATTTCGGCGAGGTCTCGGCGCTGCAGGTCAGCCGCAAGGGGCCGTCCGACTTCGTGTCGAACGCCGACCGTGCGACGGAGGAGACGCTCGTCGAGATTCTCTCTCAGGCACGTCCCGACTGGGGTTTCGTGCTGGAAGAGGGCGAGGATATCCGCGGCCGGAACGACAATGAGCGCTGGATCATCGACCCGCTCGACGGCACCAGCAACTTCCTGCACTCGATCCCGCATTTCGCGATTTCGATCGGGGCGGAGATCCACGGGGAGATTCGCGCGGCCTGCGTCTACCAGCCGCTGACCGACGAATTTTTCTGGGCGGAAAAGGGGAAGGGTGCCTTTCTTCACAACCAGCGCCTGCGCGTCTCTGCGCGGCGCGAGCTGGGCGATGCGCTCCTGGCGACGGGCATTCCCTTTCGCGGACATGGCAATTTCGAGGCGTTCGACCGTCAGCTACAGGCGGTGGCGCCCAACGTTGCGGGTATCCGCCGCTTCGGTTCGGCTGCGCTGGACCTGGCATGGGTTGCCGCAGGCCGGTTCGACGGCTTCTGGGAGACGGACCTGAACTACTGGGACATTGCCGCGGGCGTCCTGATCGTGCGCGAGGCCGGCGGCTTCGTCACCGACTATCGCGGCTCGGACCGCAAGGTCATGGCCGGCGAGGTGATTGCCGCCAACAACCACCTTCATTCGAAACTGCACAAGCTGCTGGCGGGGGCGCAGCGACAGGGCTGATCAGCCGCGCCCCGGCGCGCCTTAGCTTGTCCGGCGCCTCGCTATCCCGAGACCCATGGCCGCCAGGCCGAAAAGCGCCAGTGCACCCGGGGCGGGCACATCAGAAACGGCTTCGAGCAACTCGACCGTGACGTAGCCATGGTCGTTGTTGGCACCGCTAAGGCCGAACGCATTGAGGCCGGTATTGTAGGACAGCGCGCCGACGGCTGAATCAAAGGCGTGGTAGTCGGTAGGATCGGCATGGTAGACGGGTTGCCCGCCGATCCAGCCGCCGCCCCCACCACCTGTGTGAACAGTCCCGCCGCCGCCGCCGAAACCACCTTCGCCGGTATAAGCGCCAGAGTTGAACGAGTATCCGCCGGCGCCGCCCTGCAGGTAGGTTGCTCCGCGCCCGCCCCAGCTTGGCTGTGTGTTGTTGCCAGAGGCCGGATGCAGCCCTTCTTGGGAAAATCCGCCACCGCCCGCGCCATACCGGCGGTTACTGACACTCGAAGGCGGCGTTTGCGTGTCCGCCGTGGCATTGCCGTCGGGAGCGTTTCCATAGCCGTATGCCGTAGCGGCTTCGCCGTTCCCGCCGGCCGCGATAAGGAGGGGATTGTCTCCTTCACCTACGACGAAGGAGCCGCCTCCACCGCCTGCGCCCGCTGTCTGATAGTTTGTTGAACCGCCCATCTGGCCGACAAGGATGTCCAGAATATCGCCTGCTTCGAACGTAAACTGACCGACGAGCAGCGCTCCGCGTCCGGCCGTCGTCGTCGATCCGTTCGAAAGCGCCTGGCCACCAGCGGCCCCGGCTGCGGTAATCTGATACAAGCCGGAGGTCTGCACCGTCCATTGCTGGATTCCGCCGACGCTGGTCACCTGACCGAACAGGCTGTTGCCCGCGCCATAGGCACTGTCGACCTGTGCCTGGCTAGGCCCGAACCGGCCCGACTGACCGGCGGTGGTGAACTCGTAGATGACCGCCGCGTCAGCCGCGCCGTGCAGTGCAGAGGCGGCGACCAGAACAATGGCGAGCTTGGGTGTGGACATGAATCTTCTCCGCATGCCTTGCTGTCAGGACTGAATTGCGCGCCGGCGGGCAGAGGCAAGGCCCGCAACAGCTAACCCGAGCAGGCCGAGCGCCCCCGGAGCGGGCACCTCGACCGCCTGAAGCAGCGTGACGGTCACCGAGCCGTCGCCTGCACGCTGCGCAGTCGCGAAGTCGATATCGGTGCCGCTGAGATATGAGCCGGCACCGAGCCCGGGGTAATTAGAGTTGTATTGGTTCGCGGGCGAGACGCTGCCGCCGGAAAAGCCGCCGCCGCCGCCGCCTTCGTGCACCGACGCGCCGCCGCCGCCGAAGCCGCCGTCGGTTCCCCACTGGGTGCTGCCGGTGAACGCGCCGCCCACTCCTCCGTTCAGGAAAGACTGTCCGCCATTTGCACCACTGTAGCCTGCGCTGCCATTTCCAGCGAAGCCGCCGCCGCCGCCGCCGCGATTGGCGCTGCCTCCGCCGTTACCCGAGTTTGACGTCCGACCGTCGGTCCCATTGGTGTTCCAATAGTTCCAATTTTCGCCATTGCCGCCAGCAGCAACTAGCAAGGGAATATCGCCCGCAGAGACCACAAAACTGCCGCCGCCACCGCCGCCGGCGCCGCCGCTCGCGTTTCCGCTATCCAGACCCCGCTGACCGACAAGGATCTGCAGGACTTCGCCAGCCACCAGATCGAAAGTACCGGCGACGAAGGCGCCCATACCGGGACGCGTATTGCTGCTACCGCTGTTTCCCCCGCCGGCGCCATAGGCCTCGATCCGGTAGCTTCCGCCGGTCTCAACCGTCCAGTTCTGGATGCCGCCCATGCTGGTAACCTGACCGAACAGACTGTTTCCGGCGTCGTAGGCACTATCGACCTGGGCCTGGCTGGGGCCGAGGCGGCCCGTCTGCCCCGCGGTGGTGAACTGATAGACGACGCTTGCATCCGCCGCGCCCGCAAATGCTACGGCCGCAAGTATCGAGAAATAGAACTTCACTAAAATAGCCCCCTACTCAGACATTCTCTTTCTCCAGCAAATCCTGGGCCAGTTCGGGGAAGTGTATGTTTTCACGGCATTTGGGGTGCGCAGGTCGATTTAAGTGTAAAATTTGCCGACAGCATTCCAGCGACGGCGTCTCGCATCGGGAGGTGCGGCGATCCCCGCCTTGCACCTGCTGCCTCGCTCTCCTAGAAGCCGCGCCAAGCCTGCTACCAGTTGGAGAGTCCGCCCCATGGCCGCCGTTGCCGCGGAATATCTGCCGATCCTTATTTTCCTCGGGATCGCCATCGCGCTTAGCGCCGTGTTCGTCGGACTGCCGATCCTGGTCGCCAACATGACCGGTGCCCAGCAGCCCTATGACGCGAAACTTGCCGAATATGAGTGTGGCTTCCCGGCCTTCGAGGATGCGCGGAACCAGTTCGACGTTCGCTTCTATCTCGTCTCAATTCTGTTCATCATTTTCGACCTGGAGGTTGCATTCCTGTTCCCCTGGGCGGTCAGCCTGGGTGCCACGGGTGTCTTCGGCTGGGGCGCGATGATGGTGTTCCTTGGAATCCTGACGATCGGATTCATATACGAGTGGAAGAAAGGAGCGCTCGAATGGGAGTAGACGCACCCGCCGCTCGCGAACCGCACGACCTCGATATCCAGCACGACCAGTTCGTTCAGGACGTCAATACGGAACTCGACAACAAGGGTTTCCTGACCACGACCACTGAGGACCTGTTCAACTGGGCGCGCACGGGTTCGCTCTGGTGGATGACCTTCGGCCTCGCCTGCTGTGCCGTCGAGATGATGCACACCAACATGCCGCGCTATGACATGGAGCGGTTCGGCGCCGCGCCGCGCGCGTCCCCGCGCCAGTCCGACGTGATGATCGTCGCCGGCACGCTGTGCAACAAGATGGCGCCGGCCCTACGCCGGGTCTACGACCAGATGCCGGAGCCGCGCTACGTGATTTCCATGGGCAGCTGTGCCAATGGCGGCGGCTATTATCACTATAGCTACAGCGTTGTACGCGGCTGTGACCGGATCGTGCCGGTCGACATTTACGTCCCGGGCTGCCCGCCATCCGCCGAAGCGCTGCTGTACGGGATCATGCAGCTGCAGCGGAAGATACGCCGCGTCGGCACGTTCGAACGTTAATCCAGTAAACGCGAAAGGCTGCCGGTGCCCGCTCACCCCGCCCCGATCATGACCCGCGACGAGGGCCTCGCCGAGGCCTTTCCCGAGGCCGACGCTCATACGCACCGCGGAGAGTTGACGTTGACCGTCCCGCGCGGCGCTCTTGTCGCGACGCTGACTGCCCTGCGCGACGAGCATGGCTATCAGCAGCTGATGGAGCTAGCGGGCTGCGACTTTCCCGAACGGCCTGAGCGGTTCGAGCTGAACTACCACCTGCTGTCGCTGACGAAGAATGCGCGCGTTCGCGTGCGGACCTCGACCGACGAGAAGACCCCCGTGCCGTCGATCGTCGATCTTTGGCCGGTCGCAGGCTGGCTGGAGCGCGAGGTGTGGGATCTTTACGGCGTCCTGTTCGAGGGCAATCCCGACCACCGCCGTATCCTGACGGACTATGGGTTTTCCGGTCATCCGTTCCGCAAGGACTTCCCGCTGACCGGCTATGTCGAGATGCGCTACTCCGAGGAGCAGAAGCGGGTGATCTACGAGCCGGTGAAGCTGGCCCAGGACTTCCGCACGTTCGATTTCCAGAGCCCGTGGGAGGGGCCCGACTATATCCGCTACAATCTTCCCGGCGACGAGAAGGCCGTGACGTCCGAGGACGTTCCGACCGAGGAGAAGGGCGAATGAGCGACGTTCTCGACACGACGGCCGCGAAGGACGACCCGTCGACAAATTCCGTCACCTTCGACAGCGAAACGGGCGAGACCGAGTCTCATACCGAGATTCAGAACTACTCCATGAACTTCGGGCCGCAGCATCCTGCGGCTCACGGCGTGCTTCGTCTGATCATGGAGATGGACGGAGAGATCATCGAGCGGGTCGATCCGCATGTCGGGCTGCTTCACCGCGGCACGGAAAAGCTGATCGAGTACAAGACCTATCTACAGGCGCTGCCCTATATGGACCGCCTGGATTATGTCAGCCCGATGTGCATGGAGCACAGCTATGTGCTCGCGGTCGAGAAGCTGCTCGATCTCGAAGTGCCGCTGCGCGCCCAGTATATCCGCGTTCTCTATGCCGAGATGACGCGCATCACGAACCACATCCTGAACACCACCGCGCATGCAATGGACGTTGGCGCCATGACGCCGATGCTGTGGCTGTTCGAGGAACGCGAATATATCTGCGAGTTCTACGAGCGTGCATCGGGCGGGCGCTTCCACGCTGCCTATTTCCGCCCCGGCGGCGTCCATCAGGACCTGCCGCCGAAGCTGGTGGCGGATATCGCCGACTGGGCCGAGAAATTCCCGAAGGTGCTCGACGACTTCGAGTCCCTCGTTGCGAACAATCGCATCTTCAAGCAGCGCAATGTCGATATCGGCGTCATTTCGAAGGAAGACGCTATCGCCTGGGGCTTTTCCGGTCCGTGCATCCGCGGTTCGGGCATTCCCTGGGACCTTCGCAAGTCGCAGCCCTATGATGTCTACGCCGAGATGGATTTCGATATTCCGGTCGGCACACGCGGCGACTGCTATGACCGGTTCATGGTGCGCATGAACGAGATGCGCGAGAGCCTGAGGATCATCAAGCAGTGCCTGGCGAACATGCCGGCGGGGCCGGTGATGACGACCGACTCGAAGATCGGTCCGCCGAAACGGGGTGAGATGAAGCGCTCGATGGAAGCGCTGATCAATCATTTCAAGCTCTACACCGAGGGGTTCCACGTGCCCGAGGGCGACTGCTACGTCGCCACCGAAAGTCCCAAGGGAGAGTTCGGCATATACCTGGTGTCCGACGGCACGAACAAACCCTATCGTTGCAAGATCCGGCCGACGGCCTTTTCGCACCTGCAGGCGATGGAGTTCCTGTGCAAAGGCCACATGCTTGCCGATGCCCCCGCCGTTCTAGGGTCGCTCGATATCGTGTTCGGTGAATGCGACCGCTGATTGCGGCCATTCCGGCAGTCCTTCTGTTCGCCTGTGACGAGGCCCCGAAGCCGACGGCTGCCAGCGCGCCCGAAGTGGTCGACCTCGCCGACCTGCCGGCGGCCTACCGGACGCCCCAGGCCATCGTTCAGGCCATGGCGACGGGACAGCTGTTCGAGCGGCCGGACCGCTGCGAGGGGTTCGCCTTCCAAAATGGACCTGACGGCAATTCGGTCGATGACTGGACGCGCGCCGCGCGCATTGTCCGGGCCCGCACCGGTGCCAACCGGCCGGCGGTCATCACCCGTATCGTCGCAGCCGACGAAACGACCGGGGCCGTGTCCACGGTCTCGACGCCGCTCGGCGCCAACGCCGTTCCGTTTCGTACGGACTGGGAAATCCGCCCTGCGCCCGGCGGCGACCGGATTGGCTGCGTGCAGTCCGTTCTTATTGCGAATGCATCTTAACTAGCGGAAATCCTTGTCGCTGCGGCCATTGCGGCGGTTGCGAAGGGCATCGTTTCTGGGCTAGTCCCCGCCCGTGAAGATCGGGCGCAGCACTCCGTGTCGGGACGCCCGTCTAGATTGACGAGACCGAGCCGAATGCCAGCAGCCACCTATTCCAGCCACGGCCATGCCGCCGACATGGCGCCGGAGCAGCCGGACCATCACGCTTTCGACGGCTTCCAGTGGACAGCCGAAAGCGCGAAGAAGGCTGCGGCGGAAATCGCCAAATATCCCGAAGGGAGGCAGGCCTCCGCCGTGATGGCGCTGCTCGACATCGCACAGCGGCAGGTGGGTGCGCAGACCGGCACGCAGGGATGGCTACCCATTCCGGTCATCGAGTTCGTGTCGCGCGAGCTTTTGATGCCCTATATCCGGGTCTACGAGGTCGCGACCTTCTACACGATGTACAATCTTGTCCCCGTGGGGAAATATCATGTGCAGTTGTGCGGGACGACGCCCTGCATGCTCCGCGGCTCGGATGACGTGATGCGCGTTCTCAACGAGAAGGGCATCTACAAGGGGCAGACCACGCCCGATGGGCTGTTCACGCTGACCGAGGTCGAATGCCTCGGCAATTGTGCGACCGCGCCCATGCTGCAGATCAACGACGACAATTTCGAATGCCTGACCGCCGAGGATACGGCGCGCATCATCGACATGCTTGCCGCCGGAGAGCAGCCGCAGCCGGGTCCGCAGAACGGTCGCCACAGCTCAGAGCCGGCGGGCGGGCCGACGACGCTGACGGCGATGGTCGAGAAGAACCACGACTACCGGAAGGAATGGGCATGAGCTTCGACTTCCTTCAGGACAAGGACCGGATCTTCACCAATCTCTATGGCTTTCAGTCGCCCGAGCTGAAGGCAGCTCAGGCGCGCGGCGACTGGGACAAGACGAAGGCCCTGATCCAGGAAGGACCCGACTGGGTCATAGAGCAGGTCAAGGCGTCCGGACTGCGCGGGCGCGGCGGCGCCGGCTTTCCGACCGGCGTCAAATGGGGCTTCATGCCGAAGCAGCCCAATCCTGAGCGGCCGAGCTATCTGGTCATCAATGCCGACGAATCCGAGCCTGGGTCCTGCAAAGACCGAGAAATCCTGCGGCACGACCCGCACAAGCTGCTGGAAGGCGCGCTGATCGCCGGCTTCGCCATGCGCGCGCGGGCCGCCTATATCTATATCCGCGGCGAGTATATCCGCGAGGCGCAGGCCCTGCAGCGCGCCATCGACGAGGCCTACGACAAGAAGCTTCTGGGCAAGAATGCCGCAAAGACGGGCTATGATTTCGATGTCTACATGCACCGGGGTGCCGGCGCCTACATCTGCGGCGAAGAGACAGCGATGCTGGAAAGCCTGGAGGGCAAGAAGGGTCAGCCGCGCCTGAAGCCGCCTTTTCCCGCCGGTGCGGGGCTTTACGGGCATCCAACGACTGTCAACAATGTCGAGTCCATCGCCGTCGTGCCGACCATCCTTCGGCGCGGCGCGGAGTGGTTCTCAAGCTTCGGACGCGAGAATAATCACGGTACGAAGCTGTTCCAGATTTCCGGACATGTCGAGCGGCCCTGCGTTGTCGAAGAGGCGATGTCGATCCCGTTCCGCGACCTGATCGAGAAGCATTGCGGCGGCATTACCGGCGGCTGGGACAATCTCCTCGCGGTGATCCCGGGTGGCTCCTCCGTGCCGCTCGTTCCGGCATCCGAGATCATGGACGCGCCGATGGATTTCGACGGTCTGCGCGACCTGAAATCGGGCCTCGGCACGGCTGCGGTTATCGTCATGGACAAGTCCACCGACATCGTCCGCGCGATCAGCCGCATCAGCTATTTCTACAAGCATGAGAGCTGCGGCCAGTGTACGCCGTGCCGCGAAGGCACCGGCTGGATGTGGCGGGTGATGGAGCGGCTGGTGACCGGGCAGGCGGAGATTTCCGAGATCGACACGCTGCACGACGTAACCAAGGAGGTCGAAGGGCATACCATCTGCGCGCTCGGGGACGCAGCTGCCTGGCCGATCCAGGGCCTCATCCGGCACTTCCGTCCCGAACTCGAGCGCCGCATCGAAGAGCGCAAGTCAGCCATGAAGGTAGCCGCGGAATGAGCCATCTATTGCTCGGCCTTATTCCGCTCGGCATCATTTTCGCCGCCGCGATCAGCGTTCTCTTTCCCGGTGACGGCAGCCGCCGCAGTGGACCCGAGAACGGCTGGATGAACGCGCAGTATCTCGAACAGGAAGACAAGCGCGCGAAGCGAAATCGCGACCTGCGCCGCCACGACGAAACCGCGGGCAATCTTGAGAAGAATAAAGGGGAGGGCGGCTCTTGAGACTTGCGTCCCTTCTTGCCGGATTCGCCCTGATGCTGGCTGGCGTAGCCCAGGCCCAGTCAACGGGTACGAACATCCGCCAGCCTTCAGATCGGAAGTACCAGCTGGATAACCAGGTCGAGAACCGCGTCCTGCTCGCCGCAGACGAGGCCGCTGCCTGTGTTGCGGACAGGTCCCCGTCACGTCTGCACGATATGTTCGCTGAACCTTTTGGATCGCGCCCGCAGTATCGCGACCTCAAGCGAATCCTGACGCTCGTAGATTGCGAAGGCTTTTCGGGCTATCGTGCGCGGATTGACAGCCTCACCCTCCTTTCTGCGCTGGTGGAGAATCTTGCCGAGCAGGGTCTCGGCGTCGACCGGGATGAACGGGTCTTCTCCACGGACCTGTCGGACGTTCCCGGCGAGAATATCATTCTCCGTTCAAGCAACGAACGGCTCGGCGCCTGTGTGGCTCTTACCGATGCAACCGCGGTACTTCGCTATCTGGCGCCGGACCCGGGTTCCGAGGGCGAGATGGAGCAGCTTCGGGCGATCGCTCCAACGCTGGGAAGCTGTATCAGCGAAGGCACTCAGGTCGAAGCCAATCCGGCGAGCGTGCGCACAACATTGGCCATCGGACTCTACCGTGTAGAGCGCGCCCGGTTCGCGGGTGGCGGGGAAGGCTCGTCCGAATGAGTGGCCGTGGCGAGAATCGTAAGGGTATCCGGTAAATGCCAAAGCTGACCGTAGACGGCATCGAGGTCGAGGTTCCGCAGGGCGCGACCGTACTCCAGGCCTGCGAGGCGGCGGGGAAGGAAATTCCGCGCTTCTGCTATCATGAGCGCCTGTCGATCGCAGGCAATTGCCGCATGTGCCTCGTCGAGGTGAAGCCGGGGCCGCCGAAGCCTCAGGCGTCCTGCGCGCTTCCTGCGGCGGATGGCCAGGAAGTCTTCACCGAGTCCGACATGACCAAGAAGGCCCGCGAGGGGGTGATGGAGTTCCTGCTCATCAATCACCCGCTCGACTGCCCGATCTGCGACCAAGGCGGCGAATGCGACCTGCAGGACCAGGCGCTGATGTATGGCCGCGGCACGTCCCGCTATGACGAGAACAAGCGGGCGGTGACCGAGAAATATATGGGGCCGATCATCAAGACGGTGATGACCCGCTGCATTCACTGCACGCGCTGCGTGCGCTTTGCCGAAGAGGTGGCCGGCGTTGAGGAAATCGGCGCGGTGGGGCGCGGCGAAAACATGCAGATCACCACCTATCTCGAGAAGACGACGACGTCCGAACTGTCGGGCAATGTCATCGATCTCTGTCCGGTGGGTGCGCTGACCTCCAAACCCTATGCGTTCCGCTCGCGGCCCTGGGAGACGGTGAAGACCAATGCCATCGACGTGATGGACGCCCTCGGGTCCAACGTCGTCTATCATGCCCGTGGCCCGCAGATCCTCCGCGTGAATCCCCGGGTAAACGACGACGTCAACGAAGAATGGGTTTCCGACAAGGGGCGCTACGGCCCGCTCGGCCTGATGAAGCGCCGGCTCGACAAGCCCTATGTCCGCCAGAACGGCAAGCTGCGTGCGGCAAGCTGGGAAGAGGCTTTTGCCGCCATCAAGGCTGGCCTGTCCGGCCTGTCCGGCGAGCAGATCGGCGCGATTGCGGGCGATCTCGTCGACGTGGAAAGCATGGCGGCGCTGAAGGATCTTGTCACCGCACTGGGGTCCTCTCGCCATGAATGCCGCCAGGACGGCGCGAAAATCGGCGGCGAGGTCGCCTCGCCGCGGGGCGGCTATCTCTTCAACACGGGCATTGCCCCTTTGGAGACGGCCGACGTCGTTCTTCTGGTGGGCGCCAATGTGCGCTGGGAAGCGCCGCTCGTGAACACACGGCTGCGCAAGGCCGTTCGGAAGGGCGGGGCCAAGGTATTCGCCATCGGCCCCGAGATCGACCTGACCTATGCCGCGGACTGGATTGGCGAGGAGCTGTCCACGCTCTCCAAACTTCCAAAGGCGGCGCTTGAGGCTCTGAAGAAAGCGGAACGCCCGGCGATCATCGTCGGTCAGGGCGCGCTCTCCCGCGCTGACGGTGCCGCGGTTCTGGCGGCGGCCGAGGCCCTGGCGAACGACATTGGTGCGATTTCAGGTGAGTGGAACGGCTTCAATATTCTTCACACGGCTGCGGCGCGTGTCGGCGGCCTAGATCTGGGTTTTACGACCCCGGGCGGTATCGAGGCACTGGCCGGTGAGGCCGCTGCGGGCAAGCTGAAGGCGCTGTTCCTGCACGGTGCCGACGAGCTAGACCCGGTTCCGTTCAAGGATCTGTTCACCATCTATATCGGTCATCACGGCGACCGGGGCGTCGGACATGCCGACGTCATCCTGCCGGCAGCCAGCTTTGCCGAGAAGAACGGCACCTGGGTGAATATGGAGGGGCGAGTCCAGCACAGCTTCCGCGCCGTCTACCCGCCAGGTGATGCGCGCGAGGACTGGGCGATCCTGCGCGCCCTGTCGGACGTTCTCGGCAAGACCCTGCCATATGATACGTATGAAGAGCTTCGCGACCGGATTGCGAAGGACTGGCCGCATCTGGCAGTTCCAGGTCTTTCCGCACCGTCGTGGAGTGCGCTCGGGATATCCGGAGCAGGCGCCATCGGCGCCGATCCGCTGCGCTATCCGATCGGCGATTATTATCTCACCAATCCGGTGGCCCGTGCCTCCGAGGTGATGCAGGAATGCGCCGAAGTCATTCTGCGCGACGAGCACCGCGTCCTGGAGGCGGCTGAGTAATGGTCGACGCCTTCCAGCAGAGCTTCCTGGGGCCGGTTCTCGGTTATATCGTGGCCTACACGCTCCTGATCCTTGCGATCGTGCTTCCGGTCCTCATCGGCGTGGCCTATGCGGTTTATGCCGATCGCAAGATCTGGGCCGCGGCGCAGATGCGGCGGGGTCCGAACGTGGTCGGGCCGTGGGGACTGCTTCAGTCGTTCGCCGACGGTCTGAAGGTCTTCCTGAAGGAAACCATCATTCCGGCGGGCGCGAACAAGGGCGTCTTCCTGCTGGCGCCGATGATCACCTTCACCCTGGCACTGGTCGGCTGGGCGGTGGTTCCGTTCTCGCCGAGCCTCGTGCTTGCCGACATTAATGTCGGAATTCTCTATATTTTCGCGGTTTCGTCGCTCGGGGTTTACGGCATCATCATGTCGGGCTGGGCGTCGAACTCGAAATACCCGTTCATCGGCGGTCTTCGCTCCGCGGCGCAGATGGTTTCCTACGAGGTTTCCATCGGCTTTATCGTGATCTGCGTGGTGCTGTGGGCGAACAGCTTCAACCTAAACACCATCGTCATGGCGCAGAAGGGCACCATTCTCGGGTTCATCAACATGAACCTGTTCAATCCGCTGCTCTTCCCGATGGCGATCATGTTCCTGATCTCGGCTCTGGCGGAAACGAACCGGCCGCCCTTCGACCTGCCCGAGGCGGAAGCGGAACTCGTTGCCGGCTACCAGACCGAATATTCTTCGATGAGCTTCGCGCTCTTCTGGCTCGGCGAATATGGCGCGATCCTACTGATGTGCGCGCTGATGAGCGTCCTGTTCCTCGGCGGCTATCTGCCACCGTTCGAGCTGGAGTTTCTTTACTGGGTACCGGGTATCATCTGGCTCCTCCTGAAGATCGCCTTCATGTTCTTCGTGTTCGCCTGGATCTTCGCTACCGTGCCCCGCTACCGCTACGACCAGCTGATGAGGCTGGGGTGGAAGGTGTTCCTGCCGGTCAGCCTGTTCTGGGTGTTCTTGGTCTCCGGCTATCTGATGTTCGTAACCCCGGGTCATTTCCAATGAGTTTTGCGCAAACGGCCAAGTCCTTCCTGCTGTGGGAGTTCGTGAAGGGTCTGGGCCTGACCTTGAAATATATGTTCAAGCCGAAAGTGACGGTGAACTACCCCTATGAGAAGGGGCCGGTGTCTCCGCGCTTTCGCGGAGAACATGCGCTGCGCCGGTATCCCAACGGCGAGGAGCGCTGCATTGCGTGCAAGCTGTGCGAGGCCATTTGCCCGGCGCAGGCGATCACGATCGAGGCCGAGCCGCGCGCCGACGGATCACGCCGCACGACGCGCTACGACATCGACATGACGAAGTGCATCTATTGCGGCTTCTGCGAGGAAGCCTGCCCCGTGGATGCCATCGTCGAGGGTCCGAATTTCGAGTTCGCTGCGGAAACGCGCGAGGAACTGATCTACGACAAGCATAAACTGCTGGAAAATGGCGAGCGCTGGGAGCCTGCCATTGCAGCAAATCTTGCGGCGGATGCGGCCTACCGCTAGGGCGCTGGCAACTCTCCGAAACCGGCTGAATTTTTGAAAAAAGGGTAACAGGGACCGGCATGGTCGAAGCGATTATCTTCTACATGCTGGCTGCGGTCGTGCTCGTGTCGGGCACCGCAGTCATCCTGTCACGGAACCCGGTGCATTCGGTGCTGTGGCTGATCCTCGCCTTCTTCAACTCTGCGGGGCTGTTCCTTCTTCTCGGCGCCGAGTTCCTCGCGATGCTGCTCGTCATCGTTTATGTGGGCGCGGTCGCAGTCCTCTTCCTGTTCGTCGTCATGATGCTGGACATCGACTTCGCCAGCCTGCGCGCGGGTTTCGTCAGCTATCTTCCCTTCGGCCTGATCCTCGCGGGGCTTCTGGCCGGAGAACTGATCGTAGCGGCCGGCGCTGCGGCGGTGATCGGGCCGCCGGCAGGCGCGCCGCCTACGCCGGTGCTCACAAGTATGGCTGGCATCAGCAATACCGAGGCGATCGGTGCGCTGCTCTACACACGCTATGTCTATGTCTTCCAGGGTGCAGGCATGATCCTCCTGACCGCCATGATCGGTGCCATTGTCCTGACCCACCGCTCGCGCGGCGGGGTTAAGCGGCAGAACATTGCGCGCCAGGTTGCGCGCCAGCCCGGCGAAGCGGTGCGGATTACGAAGCCGAAAGTGGGCGAGGGGGTCGAGCTGTGATCGGTCTCGAACATTATATCACCGTCGGCGCGATCCTGTTCGTGCTCGGCGTTCTCGGCATCGCGCTCAATCGCAAGAACGTGATTGTCATCCTGATGTCCATCGAGCTGATCCTGCTCGCCGTGAACATCAATCTCGTGGCGTTCTCGGCATATCTGGGCGACCTTACAGGGCAGATATTCGCCATGTTCGTCCTGACCGTGGCGGCGGGTGAGGCGGCCATCGGGCTCGCCATCCTCGTGCTGTACTTCCGCAACCGCGGCACCATCGCCGTTGACCAGATCAATCAGATGAAGGGCTAGCGGGAAGGCGGATGCTGCAGACTCTCGTTTTCCTGCCGCTGCTGGCGGCCATCATTGCCGGGTTCGGCAACCGCGCGCTTGGCAATACGCTCGCCAAGGTGGTGACCACCGGTGCGCTGTTCATTTCGGCGATGCTGTCCTGGATTACCTTCTTCGACGTCGGCTTCGGCGACGTCAGTTATACCGTTCCGGTGATGGACTGGATGCGCTCTGGCGACTTCGTCGTCGACTGGTCGCTCCGGCTAGATACGCTGACCGCCGTGATGTTGATCGTCATCACGACGGTCTCCTCGCTGGTGCACCTCTACTCCTGGGGCTACATGGCCGAGGATCCGGATCAGCCGCGCTTTTTCGCCTATCTCTCGCTGTTTACCTTCGCGATGCTGATGCTGGTAACAGCCAACAATCTGGTGCAGATGTTCTTTGGCTGGGAGGGGGTCGGCCTCGCCTCTTACCTTCTCATCGGCTTCTGGTACTACAAGCCCAGCGCCAATGCGGCGGCCATCAAGGCGTTCGTCGTCAATCGCGTCGGTGATTTCGGCTTCTCGCTGGGCATTTTCGGCGTGTTCTTGGTGTTCGGCACCGTCGATATCTCAGTGATCAACGGTACGGCGGACGCCTATCGCGGCGGAACGTTCACCTTCCTTGGCACCGAAGTCGATATCCTGACGACGCTGTGCCTGCTGCTCTTCGTTGGGGCGATGGGCAAGTCGGCGCAGCTCGGTCTCCATACCTGGTTGCCGGACGCGATGGAGGGGCCGACGCCGGTCTCGGCTCTGATCCACGCCGCTACGATGGTGACGGCAGGCGTTTTCATGGTGTGCCGCCTGTCGCCGCTGTTCGAGGCGGCACCCGCAGCTCTTACCGTCGTGACATATGTCGGTGCGGCGACGGCGCTGTTCGCCGCCACGGTCGGCACGGTGCAGACCGACATCAAGCGCGTCATCGCCTATTCGACCTGTTCACAGCTCGGCTACATGTTCTTTGCGGCGGGCGTCGGCGCATACGGCGTCGCCATGTTCCACCTGACGACGCACGCCTTCTTCAAGGCACTGCTCTTCCTCGGCGCGGGCTCTGTCATCCACGCGATGCACCACGAACAGGAAATGACCCACTATGGCGCCCTGCGTAAGGAAATTCCTTTCACCTACTGGGCGATGATGATCGGCACGCTCGCAATTACCGGGGTGGGCATCCCGCTCGCCGGGATCGGCTTTGCCGGCTTCTATTCGAAGGACATGATCATCGAGAGTGCCTTTGCCAGCGGATCGACCGCCGGTTTCGTGGCCTTTGCCGTCGGCGTGTTCGCAGCGCTCCTCACCAGCTTTTACTCCTGGCGCCTCATTTTCCTGACGTTCTTCGGAAAGCCCCGCTGGGCGGGTTCCGAGCACATCCGGCACGCGGTTCATGATCACCCGTCAGACGAGGATGCCGGCCATCCCCCGCACGAACCGGCCGAGCCGGTGGTCGCAGAGGGAACCGGCGGCTATCACCCGCATGAAAGCCCGGCGGTCATGCTGATCCCGCTCGCCATCTTGTCGCTCGGCGCCATCTTCTCGGGCTGGCTCTTCTATTATCCGTTCACCGGCGCGGAGGAAGGCGCCGAGTTCTGGCGCGGATCTCTCGCCTTTGCGGCAGAGCTGATGGAAGAGGCGCACCATGTCCCCGTGTGGGTGAAGCTGTCGCCCTTCGTCGCGATGGTGACGGGCTTCCTGATCGCGTGGAACAACTATATTCGCCGTCCGGGCAGCGCGCCGGCCTTCGCCGCTCAGTTCTCGGCGCTTTACGACTTCCTGAAGCACAAATGGTATTTCGACGAGCTCTACCATTACGTCTTCGTCGTGCCCGCCATGTGGCTCGGACGGACATTGTGGCGGCGCGGTGACGAGGGCACGATCGATCGCTTCGGTCCGAACGGGATCGCCGGTCTGGTCGGCCGGTCGTCGGTCGCGGCGCGCGCGCTTCAGTCCGGCTATGTATATTCCTACGCTCTGGTCATGCTGATCGGCCTTGCCGCGGCTGCGGCCTGGTTCCTGCCCGGCATGCTGAGGGGCGAGTGATGGAGTTTCCCATTCTCAGCGTCATGATCCTGCTCCCGCTGGCAGCGGGGGCGCTCCTCCTTCTTCTGCCCGGCGATGAGGCGGGGAAGGCTAGCACGGCCCGCTGGATCGCCCTTGGCACGACGCTGGTAGAGCTAATCCTGGGCATCGTCCTGTGGCTGGGCTTCGATACGGGGTCCAGCGCGTTTCAATATCGCGAGACGGTGCCGCTCTTCGAACCCTTCTTTTCCTGGGAGCTCGGCATTGACGGCATCAGCCTCGTTCTGATCGCGCTGTCGGTATTCCTGATGCCGATCTGCATCCTGGCGAGTTGGGAGTCGGTGAAGGTACGTGTGCCGGAGTATATGGCCGCCTTCCTGCTGATGGAGGCGCTGATGATCGGCGTCTTCGCGGCCACCGAGCTGTTCCTGTTCTACGTCATGTTCGAGGGCGGCCTGATTCCGATGTACCTGATCATCGGGATCTGGGGCGGACAGAATCGCATCTACGCCAGCTACAAATTCTTCCTCTACACGCTGCTCGGGTCCGTCCTGATGCTCTTGGCCATGATGTACATGGTCTCGGTTGCCGGGACGGCGGACATTCCGACGCTGATGAGCTATGACTTTGCGGAAAGCGCACAGGTCTGGTTGTGGCTGGCTTTCTTCGCCAGCTTTGCGGTGAAGATGCCAATGTGGCCCGTGCACACCTGGCTGCCCGACGCTCACGTGCAGGCCCCTACGGCGGGCTCCGTCATTCTGGCCGGCGTGCTTCTGAAAATGGGTGGTTACGGCTTCATCCGTTTCTCGCTGCCGATGTTCCCCGATGCGTCGGTCGACCTGATGTGGCTGATCTTCGGCCTGTCGATGGTTGCGGTGGTCTACACCAGTCTCGTTGCACTGGCGCAGGCAGATATGAAGAAACTGATCGCCTATTCCTCGGTCGCGCATATGGCGTTCGTGACCGTCGGCCTGTTCGGCTTCAACCAGCAGGCGCTGGAAGGGTCGATCGTCGTCATGCTGAGCCACGGCCTGGTTTCGGGTGCGCTCTTCCTTTGCGTCGGTGTCGTTTACGACCGGCTGCACACGCGTGAGATTGCGGCCTATGGCGGCGTAGCCAATGTGATGCCGCGCTATGCGATCTTCTTCATGCTGTTCGCCATGGCCTCTGTCGGTTTGCCCGGCACCAGCGGCTTCGTGGGCGAGTTCCTGGTCATGCTCGGGGCATTCCAGGCATCAACCTGGGCGGTCTTCATCGTCTGTACGGGCATTATCCTTGCCGCAGCCTACATGCTGTTCCTGTACCGGCGCGTCGCCTTCGGTACGATTACCAATCCCGCCGTCGAGGCCATGCGCGACCTGACGGCGCGCGAATATGCTTGCCTCGTTCCCATGGCGGTCGTCGTCCTTTGGATGGGCGTCGCTCCAAACATCTTCATCGACCCTGTTCGTGCCCCGGTCGCCGACATCGTCGCCCGGCTGGACGCCGCGGGTGCACCGCAGCAGCAGGTTGAGCTTGTCGCTGCACCTGGCACGACGGCGGAGACAGTCCCGGGAGCAAGCCGCTGATGCAAAGCCTGACCGGAACCCTGATGCAGCCGCTGTCTGAAAGCCTATCCATTGCCGCGCCCGAACTCGTTCTGGCGCTTGGGGCGATGACCCTCCTGATGATCGGTGTTTTCCGCGGCACGCGGAGCTTCGTAGGTCTGAGCTGGGGCGCCGTCGTGATCTATGTCATCGCGGGCCTTTCGCTTCTCGGTGACGCTTCGAGCGCGTTCGCATTTGGCGGTCTCTATGTCGCGGACGACTATTCCGCCTTTCTGAAAGTGCTGATCTTCGTCGCCGCTGCTGCCTGTACCGTGACCGCAATTCCCTATTTGCGCCGCGCCCGCTCGGACAAGTTCGAATACCCGGTGATCATCATGCTTGCCGCGCTGGGCATGTCGATGATGGTTTCGGCGGCCGACTTCCTCGCCCTTTATGTCGGGCTCGAGCTGCAGAGCCTTGCGGCCTATGTGCTGGCCGCGTTCCACCGGAACGAGGCGCGGTCGTCGGAAGCGGGCCTGAAATATTTCGTTCTCGGCGCATTGGCGTCCGGAATCCTGCTGTACGGCATCAGCCTCGTCTACGGGTTCACCGGTACCACCAGCTTCACGATCCTCGCTCCGCTGATGAGCGCCGAACCGTCAATCGGGCTGATCTTCGGTCTGGTGTTCATCTTTGCCGGACTCGCGTTCAAGATTTCCGCCGTCCCGTTCCACATGTGGACGCCCGACGTCTATCAGGGCGCGCCGACGCCGGTGAGCATGTTCTTCGCCTCCGCGCCCAAGGCTGCGGCCATGGGCCTGCTTGTACGGGTTGCGATGGAAGCGTTTGGCGGGCTTGCCGACCAGTGGCACCAGATCATCGCCTTTGCTGCCGTTGCGTCCATGATCCTGGGAGCGGTCGGCGCAATCGGCCAGAGCTCGATCAAGCGCCTTCTGGCTTATTCATCCATCAACAATATCGGCTTTGCGCTGATCGGCCTCGCTGCATCGACGCCCGAGGGTGTGTCCGCCGTGCTGTTCTACATGGCCGTCTATCTCGCAATGACCATCGGCAGCTTCCTCGTCGTTCTCTCCCTGCGCGATACGGCGGGCCGGCCCATCGACGACATCGCCGGGTTGGCGGGTCTCTCGCGCACCCGGCCAGGCCTTGCGGCGGCCCTCGCCATCTTCATGTTTTCTCTCGCCGGAATCCCGCCGCTCCTCGGCTTTTTTCCGAAGTTCAGCGTTTTCCTCGCCGCCGTAGAGGCAGAGATGTACGTCCTTGCCGTCATCGGCGTCGTAACGTCGGTTGTCGGCGCCTACTATTACCTGCGCGTCGTGAAGCTGGCCTATTTCGATGAGCCGACCGGCGAAATCCTGCCGCAGGAGAGCAATGTGAACGGGACCGTCCTGGCGGTCGCCGCCATCTTCTGTTCGCCTATCGGGCTCCTGCTGATCGGTCCGATCGGCCGCGCGGCCGACCAGGCAGCGTTGGCGATGCTCAGCTTCTGACGAAGCTCGTCGAACTCTCGGAGGTCGGCAGCACCAACGACTGGATTGCTGCCGCAGCAGGACGGGGCGAGTCCGACGGCCTCTGGGTGCGGGCAGACCGGCAAACCGAGGGGCGCGGCCGACGCGGCCGCACCTGGGTATCGGATACCGGCAATCTCTTCGCGTCCTGCCTCGTACGCCCCGATGCCGGCGAACAGCCGGTGCACCAGTTCAGCTTCGTCGCAGCTCTCGCCCTCCATGACGCGCTCGCTAACTTTGCCGCCCGTGACCGCCTGCGACTGAAATGGCCCAATGACGTTCTGCTCGACGGGGTGAAATGCGCAGGCATCCTGATCGAGGGAAGGGATGAAGTCGTCATCGTTGGCTGCGGCGCCAATCTGGCGCATCATCCCGAAGGGACCGAACGTCCGGCAACCTCACTTCCCGCCGCGGGGCTATCCGCGCCGTCGCCCTCGGATACGCTTGCGGCCCTCGCTTCCTCCTTTGATAAATGGCGTCAGCTCTGGCGAGCGCGCGGCTTTCTCGCGCTGAGAGATGCCTGGCTCGAGAGAGCTGCCGGTCTGGGAGAGCCCATCGTTGCACGCCTCGGCAGGAAAGAAATACCGGGCAGGTTCAGCGGAATTGCTACCGATGGGGCGCTGGAGCTGGCGTGTCCGGATGGGTCCGTACGCCGCATTCATTCCGGAGAAGTCTTCTCGCTTTAAGAGACCGGCAATGCGCGAAGCGCCTTTCCCCGCCAAAATCGCTAAGGCGGAACGCCTACCGCTCGCACCTGACTTCTGTTTGTCATAAGGGGGCCGTTTCGTTCGCGGCAGCTTGCCGCGCACAATCCAATCTTCGGGCTGTTCGCCATCCGCGCGCCGGCCCTGATCGCTTCGGTCGGAGGAGAGCGCAGCATGTTGCTGGCTATCGATGTCGGAAATACCAATACCGTCTTCGCGCTGCTGGACGGCGGGATCGTGCGCAATCGCTGGCGGATGTCGACGCAGGCAAGCCGGACCGCCGATGAGTATCTCGCCTTCCTGATGCAGCACTTCGCCATCGGCGCGATCGACCCGACGATTGTCGAACGGGTCGTTATTTCGACAGTGGTGCCGCCGGTAGTATTCAACCTGACAAAGCTGGCGGGCGAGTATTTCGGCTGCAGTCCGCTTTTCGTATCGAAGGACCTGGACCTCGGAATCGGCATCGACGTACCGAACCCGGCGGAGGTCGGAGCCGATCGTCTCGTAAATTCCGCCGCGGCCTTTGCGGAACATGGCGACGACCTGATCGTCGTCGATTTCGGAACGGCGACGACATTCGACATCATCTCCGGCGGAGCCTATGCCGGCGGAGTGATTGCGCCGGGCATAAATCTCGCTGTCGATGCGCTCTACGCGGCGTCGGCTCAGCTTCCCCGCGTCTCGGTCGCACCCCCGGCGGACGGCAAGGCCTGGGCGAAGGGGACAGTCAACGCCATGCAGGCCGGTATCTTCTACGGCTATATAGGTCTGATAGAGGGTCTTGTGACCCGCATTCGCGAGGAATCGGCGCGCGACATGCTGTGCATTGCCACGGGCGGTCTCGCCCCCATATTCGAACGACATACGGACATTATCGAGCGCGTGGATCAGGACCTGACGGTTCGCGGTCTTGCGCTCATCGCAGACAGGAACTGACTTGAAACCAGAAGACGAACTTATCTTCCTGCCGCTCGGCGGGTCGGGCGAGATTGGCATGAACGTCAATCTCTATGGCTGCCGTGGCAAATGGATCATGGTCGATCTCGGCATGACGTTTTCCGAGCCGGCCTATCCCGGTGTGGATCTGGTTTTGCCCGACCTGTCATTCATCGAGGAGCGCCGCGACGACCTGCTGGGCGTTGTTCTGACCCACGGGCATGAAGATCATATCGGGGCCATTCCCTATCTGATCGAGGATCTCGGTGTTCCGCTTTACGCTACGCCCTTCACGGCGGGCCTGATCCGCAAGAAGCTGATTGAAGAGGGGCTTGAGGATCAGATCGAACTGAACGTGGTGGACAATGAGGGCTCGGTGGACCTGGGGCCCTTTTCCTGCCGCTATGTGCCGCTCGCTCACTCGATTCCGGAGGGGAACGCCCTCCTGATCGACACCCCGCACGGGCGGCTGTTCCATACGGGCGACTGGAAGATCGACCGCGAACCGGTGATGGGAAACCCCACGACGGCGGAGGAGCTGTCCGCGCTCGGCGACGAAGGCATTCTCGCTCTCGTCGGGGATAGCACGAATGTCTTCAATCCCCGTGAAAGCGGGTCGGAGACCGGCGTGCGCGAAGCGCTGGACAAGGTTGTCGCGGAGCAGGAGGGAAGGGTGCTCGTCACGACCTTCGCCTCCAATGCTGCGCGTGTGAAGACCCTCGGCGAGGTCGCACGCGATACGGGCCGGGAAGTCTGCGTCGTCGGACGCTCCCTGCACCGTATTCTCGAGGTGTCCAGGTCGGTCGGTTATCTGACCGACTTCCCCGAGCCCCTGCGTGAAGAGGAGGCGATGAAGCTTCCGCGCGACAAGGTCCTCATCTTGGCGACAGGCGCCCAGGGGGAGCCGCGCGCGGCCCTTTCCCGGATCGCGACCGGAGATCATCCCCGGTTGAAGCTGGATGCCGGCGACACCGTCATCTACTCCTCGAAGGAAATTCCCGGCAACGAACTGTCGATCGGCGCCGTCCAGAATGCTCTCGCCGCCGCGGGCGTGAAGATCATCACCGAGCGGCAGGCCAATGTGCATGTCTCGGGCCATCCCGGAATACCGGAGCTGGAAGCGATGTATTCCTGGATCCGGCCGAAAATCTCCGTGCCCGTACACGGAGAGCGGCGCCATATGGAGGCGCATGCGCGCCTTGCCGAGCGGGTGGGTGTGCCCCAGCAGATCGTTCCCGTGAACGGGTCCGCTATCCGCTTGGCACCCGGAACGCCGAAGGTTGTCAGCCATGAGCAGCATGGCCGCCTGGTTCTTGACGGCGATGTTATCGTTCCCGCCGACGGCGAGACGATGGTTGGTCGCCGCCGTCTCCTTCACAATGGCTGGATTGGTGTGTTCGTCGCGTTGAAGGGTGATCGGCTGGCCGGAACACCCGAATTTCAGATTGAGGGTGTACCGGTCGAGGACGAGGTGGACGAGTTCGTCGGCGAGTGCCGCGCCGAGGCCGAAAAGGCCGTCAAGAAGAGTGCCGGCAAGTCCGACGAGCAGCTGGCCGAGGCGGTTCGAATCGCTGTGCGGCGCACGGCGCGCGAGTGGACCGGGAAGAAACCGCTGACTCGCGTCAGCATTGTGAGACTCTGACCGCGGAGAAGCGACGATGGGCCTGGGTAGCGCGCTGGCGATCTACCTTCTTATCTGGACGGTAACCTTGTTCCTCGTGCTGCCCTTCGGGGTACGGACCGCAGAGGAAGAGGGCGAAGACCAGATTCCCGGCCAGGCCGATAGTGCGCCCGTTCGGCCCCTCATCTTCAAAAAGTTGTTGTGGAATACGCTCCTGTCGGCCGCGATCTTCGCGTTGCTCTATGCGAATTTTCATTTCGGCTGGGTGGACATAGAGCGCCTCGGTTTCTTCTAAGCGGCGGGTGCCGGTCGACTGCTCGGCTGGCCAGCGCTGCGTCCGCTACTCCTTCCTGAGCCGGTCGGTTGCCTGCGCCAAGGCGACATATAACCGTCCGACATCCGAGGAGACGAGCGCGACGGAAAGGGCGTTGCCTTGCCGGTCCTGCATGACCCGGCGAAGCATGGCTTCATAATCGGCAAGATAGTGCCGCACCGCCTCGCGGAATTCCGGCTCTTCCTCATACATCTTGGCGATCCGCTTCATGTCACCGCTCTCGAGCAGGCGCGAAGCGCGTCTCGTGAAGACCGACCGGTCCCCGGCCAGATAGGAGGTCCATGCCTGTTCGGTAACGTCGGCGGACATTGCCTTGGTGATGTCGATGGCGTGGGAATTCAGCGCCTCCATCAGCAGGTTCGATTGCTCGGCAAGGTCGCGTTTCTGGGCTGCTTCGAAATGGTCATTGGCTTCCGCAACGCGGGTTTCGACCGCAGCGGCAGTTTCCGCAACCGAGACGAGCGACCGAGACAACCGCTCGGCAGCGGCCTGTGCGGCGCTCGCGGAGCGTTCGGCCACTCCCTCCAGTCTTTCGATCTCGCCTTCCACAGGCCCCCCGACGGCTTTCGAAACCGCGTCGCTGCTTGCGGCTTCCAGCGCGTTCACCGCGTCGCCGACCACGCCGTCGAGGGTTTCGCGTACCGACTTCGCCGCCTGATCTGCAACCTCGCGCACGCGGCTGAGGGCTTCAATCAGCTTGCCTGACGCCTCGAGGGCTGTGTCCTCCGACTGGAGCTTGACCGCCCCCAGCAGCGACTCGGCTTCTGCGAGCTCTCGGCGGAGCGTCTCGGACGCGCCCGACATGCGCTCGGCGCTTGCATCGAGGGCGCGCACACCATTTTCGATATCTTCACGGATGGCGCGCGCGGGTTCGGAAATTTCCTTCGTGCGGACGCCGAGACTCTCGATCTCCTGGCCGATCGCAGCGATGGACGAGCGAACATCTTCGAGTTCGGAGCGGCGCTCCGCGGCGGCCGGCGCCAGGGAATTGGTAAGATCCTCGGTCAGGCGGTCCACATGAGTTGCCGTATCCCCCAGTTCAATTCGCAGAGTCTCGCCACGTGCGGCCAGTTGCTCGAGCGGCTCGCCCAGAGCGGAACTGCGGCGTTCGATGTCGGCAAGGCGTTCCGAGGCCGTCCCGATCGTCTCGTTTGCACTACCGAGAGAACTGCGCAGGCGCTCGTCCTGGGCCGCGAGGTCGGCGGCAAAAGCCTCCACCCGTTCGGAAAGCGCATCCAGGGAGGCGCGGGCTTCATCTGCGGCGCGCCGGGCTTCGCCCCCGACGCGAGACCCCGCTTCTTCGCCGATCTCCCGCAGGCGATGTCCTTCGTCCCTGATCGTGCCTCGCAGCCCCTCGACCGTCTCCGACGCCTCGCTCAGCGTTCGTCCGGTTTCCTCGCGCAGGTCCTGCCGCACCCGGTCGAAGGTATCGGCGACCCGTTGCAGGGCTTCATCGGAAGCGCCGAGAAGGTCGCTTCGGCGCTCCTCCAAAAGGCCTTCCACGTCGCGAACGGCCCGGTCGATGTGCGCCAGCATTTCTTCGCAGTTGCGTCCCCGGCCGATCGCAGCCTCCGCAGCGCGTTGTTCGATTACCTCCAGGTCCTGGACGATCCGGCGCAAGTTGCCGAGCCGTTCAGTCGCCGTCTCCGTGTGGTCGGCCAGCGCCGAACCGACGGTATCGGACATCTCGGCAAGTTGCGGCAGCATGTTCTCCATATCAGCAACCTGCGTGCGCGCAGCGTCCGTGCGGTCGGCAAGGTGAGAGATGGAGGATTCGATCCGTTCGCGGTCTTCGGAAAGCGCGGCCGAAAGTGTTCGGCCAGTTTCCAGGGCACGTCCTGTCATGCCTTCGAATTCGTTGCCGAAGCTGCCGAGACGGGCACCCGTCTCGTCGACCCGCTCCGAGGTCGAGATAAGAAGCCGATCGACATGGCTAAGCCGAGCGGCGATCTGATCGGCCGCAAGATCGAAGCGTTTCTCGGCGGCTTCGATCTCGGCAAGCGATCGCCGACTACGGCCAGGGTCGACGCGCAGGATGACGAGCGCGCAAAGCCAGATGGCGACGATAGGGGAAAACAGCCCCGCGGCGATGGCGGCCCATTCGGTGAGAGCGATCAGGTCGAGACTCGTTCCCCGGGCGAGCTGCCATATTGCGGCCGCGCAAATACCCAGCCAGAGCAGCGAGAGAAAAGCCGCAACGAAAATGACCAGCCGGCCACGCGGACGTTCCGGAGTATCGTCGTTGTCCGGAACGCGCGTATCGGGCGGCGAAACGGCGTCATCGGCCATAGGGGCGTCGAGGTCCTCGTCCATGCCCGTTATTGCGTCCGCCATATTCAATCCCATTGTTTTTTTGCGCTCCTGTGATACCAAGGTGCACAGGTAGTGCACAGGGCCGTGTGCATCCGCAATCACTGGGGTCGAGGGATGGTGCCAACCGCGCTGAGAGAGATCGCGGGGGATGACGAAGAGCTGTTGATGCAGTTGCTGGCCGATCTGGCCCAGAGTCTCTCCAAGTCGATTGAACTGTTGAGGAACGCTGAGAGTGACGATGAGGTTCGGCAGTTCGCCCACAGGCTCAAGGGCGGCGCGCTCGGCATCGGGTCGGAACGACTTGCGGCGCTCGCAGTGTCGGCCGAACGGAACCCTCACCTGCTGCGGGAACTGATGGCCGAGATCGATGCTGTGTTTGCTGAGGAGTTCGGCCAGCTTATCGACGCCTAGGACCAGCCTGCGCCGGGCACGACCCACACGTTATCGGTTTGGAAAGTATTGCTTTCTAGAACCCGTCCTGATCCAGGCCGGGAGATGTACGCGTGATTGACGAGAGCCGGCGGCAGGGTGATCGGCCGGCGCCGCGGTGGCGCGATGCCGGGCTCCCTCCGGCTGCGCTCGGCCGGTATCCCGACCTCTTGTTCGACCGCACGATCCCTGTGGTTACCGACCATTTGCGGGCGCTTGCGCTGTCCGCACTTCGTTCGCTGCTAGCCTGCGTCGCCGAACGCCTGCTGTACGATATCGAGGACTTCGGAAAGAGCCTGGATATCAGCCGTGCGCTCGACCGCATGCTCGGGTCGCCGGGTGTGCGTGATGCCGAACTGAGTGCTGCCCTCGTCCAGCGGGCGGAGGAGCATCTGGTAGCCGAACGGCTGGCCAATCTCGACGAGATCGCGTTCGACCTGGATGCGGCGATCTCCGGGCCGATGCTGGCGCGCCTTGCCGAATATGAGGACGCGCAGGTTCGCAGCCCCGTTCTGACCTTCTCACGCCTGATGGAATTGCGCTGCGGCGAGGAACCGCGTCTGCTGATGGACGAACTGCCAGCGGCACTTGCGGAGAGGCTGTACTGGCTGCTCTCCGCCGAACTCGCACGAGGACAGGACACAGCAACGGTGCGGATGATCTGCGGCGCCGTGGAGCGCTTGATCGCCGAACGCGACATCGTTCGTTCGGCCCAGCACGCCGCAGTAATGCTGATGCAAAGGCTCGAGGAGCGAGAGGAACTGACCGACGGGTTTGTGCTCCGCCTCGTTGCGGAGGGCGAAGTGCTGCTGGCCGTAGCTGCTCTCGCTGTACGAGGCCGGGTCTCTACAGGTACGGCCTGGGTTCTCCTTTTGCGCGGAGAGCCGGATGTGCAGGCGGCCTATCTTGCGGCAACCGGATTCGGGAATCAGGCTGGCGCCAGGATCATCGCACTTTTGCGCTGGGCTGGGGGCAGGGACGAAGACTACCGGCAGGCGGTCAGGGGCGCCAAGGATGCATTCGACCGGTTGGACCGCGACGACGCCAACGCCTCGCTCGAATGGTGGCGCCTGAACCGGGAGTTCCGCCTCGCTCACGCGCAAATGGTCCGCAATGCTGATTGATCTGCCCACGAAAAACCCGGCGGATGAAACGCGTTGGCGTACCAAGCGACCGCCGATGGGGTTGGAGCGTCCCTTCCAGTCGCATATCGATACGATTCGTGCCCAGGCCGACCGGCTGGGAGCCCATGCCGACAAGGGCGCTCATCCTCATTACGCACGCTACGCCCGCGATATCCGGGAAGCGGCGACGCATCTCTCCGGTGTCACCGACGAGTTTACGGCGGTCGGAGCCAACCGTCAGCAGCGGGGGAAAGTCGATCTCGGCAGGATGCTCGACGACGTGGCGACCCTGATCCAGCCGCTCGCCGCGGCACGTCAGATTACCCTGGAATGGCCTGCTCGGCAGACGGCGGCACCGATTGTCGCAGGGGCCTCCCTCAGGGTCCGGCAGGCTATCTTGAACGTAATGAGCAACGCCCTGAAATTCGCACCCTCCGAAAGCCCCGTCCGTGTAGAAATGTCGGAAGAAGACGGCAGGGTCTCGCTGGCCGTATCCGATACCGGTCCCGGTATCCCGGATGACGACAGAGCGCGGGTCTTCGACCGCTACGAGCGGCTCACCAGCGAGGCGGATGGCATGGGGCTGGGGCTGTCGATATCACGCGACTATATGCGGTCGATCGGCGGTGACATTCATGTGGGCGACAGCCGCATGGGCGGGGCTACAGTGATCCTGTTCTTTCGCAAGACCGAGGGCTGAAGACACCTTACTTCGCCAGGTGCGTCTTCGCGTTCCACGCGGCGCGTTGTCCCAAAGCGGAGATGTCCGGTTGCCCTTCATACCCGCCTGCGTCTATCTGCATTCGAAATGAGAGTATTACGAGGATCACATGGCTCAGTTCTCGCTTCCGGCGCATAGCAAGATAAACGGCAAGACGCGCACCTATGAGGCGCCGGCGAACGCGCAGACGCCGAAGACCTTCGAAATCTATCGCTGGTCGCCAGACGACGACGAAAACCCCCGTTTCGACCGCTACGTTCTCGACCTGGCCGACTGCGGGCCCATGGTTCTCGACGCGCTGATCAAGATCAAGAACGAGGTCGACCCGACCCTGACCTTCCGTCGTTCCTGCCGCGAGGGCATTTGCGGCTCCTGCTCGATGAACATCAACGGCACGAACACCTTGGCGTGCATCCAGCCGATCGACGAACTGGGCGGCACGGTGCGGATCACGCCGCTGCCGGCCATGGAAGTCGTCAAGGATCTGGTGCCCGACTTCAAGCATTTCTACGCCCAATATGCGTCGATCGAGCCGTGGCTGAAGACGAAGACGCCCCCGCCGGCTGGCAAGGAGCGGATCCAGTCTCCCCAACAGCGTGAGGAACTCGACGGCCTTTACGAGTGCATTTTGTGCGCCTGTTGTTCGACGGGCTGTCCGAGTTACTGGTGGAATCAGGACAAGTTCCTAGGCCCGGCAATCCTTCTTCAGGCCTATCGCTGGCTGGCGGACTCACGCGACGAGCTGATGGGTGAGCGGCTCGACCAGCTGGAAGATCCCTTCCGCCTGTATCGCTGCCACACGATCATGAATTGCTCGAATGTCTGCCCGAAGGGCCTAAACCCGGCCAAGGCGATTGCCGAGATCAAGAAGCTCGTCGTCGAGCGCCAAGTCTGACGTCACGGGCGGAGCCCGCTGCCAGCAATAGGCGCCGAACTTTGGACCGATGCCCGGTGGCGCGGCAACTTTTCGTCAGGCTGCGCGCACGCGGCTGAGAAAGGCATTCGCCTGGCGTTGCAGCTCGACCGCCTGTGCGGTGAGTTCTCCCGCGGCGCTCAGGGCCTGTTCCGCGACGATGCCCGTCTCCTCAATTCCATCGCGGACCTTGGAAATATTAAGGGCGACGGCTTCTGAGGCCGCAGCGGCCTGTTGCGTGTTCATCGCGATTTCGCTCGTCGTGGCCGACTGCTGCTCTACGGCGGAGGCGACGGTCGCGGCGATGCTGTCGATATCTCCCACAGCCCGCCCGATCGCCTCGATGGCTTCGGCCGCTTCTCCCGAAACGCTCTGAATTCCGCTTACGCGCTCGGCTATCTGCAGCGTCGCCTTGCTCGTCTGACTGGCGAGCGCCTTGATTTCTCCGGCGACGACAGAAAAGCCGCGGCCGGCATCGCCCGCACGTGCCGCTTCGATGGTGGCATTAAGCGCGAGCAGGTTCGTCTGCTCGGCGATCGAGTTGATCAGATCGACGACATCGCCAATCGTGTTTGCATCGCCTGCCAGCCCCTGCACGATCTGGTCGGTCCTGCGAGCGCGTTCCGCCGCACTTTGGGAGCGCCCGGAAGATTCGATGACCTGAGTCGAGACCTCCGCGATCGAGCGGGCCATCTCCTCGGACGCGTTCGCGACCGCCATCGCATTCTGACTGGACTGCTGCGCTGTTGCGGCCACGTCGGCCGTCATGACCGCATTTTCTTTTGCTGCCTTGGCGACCTGCTGCGATCCGAGTTCGATCTGGCTCGCCGCGGAACTGATGGCCGCCGTCACTGAATGAACACTGTTTTCGAACGCGTCGGCAAGCTCCTCGATCGCCCGGCGCTTGTCAGCCTCCGCCTGCTCCTTTTCAGCCTGGCGTTCCCGCCGCCGGCGGTCTTCATTCTCGCGTTCGCGGATTTCCGACAACCGGGCGGCTTCCCTCTGCTTTTCGACTTCGAGCGCATTTTCCTGAAAGACGGCTACTGCGCGAACCATTTGCCCCAGTTCGTCCTTGCGATCGGACGTCTCAAGTCTGATGTCTTTCCGCCCGCTGGCGAGGTGCATCATGGTGTCGGCGAGGCGCAGGAACGGCTCGCCGACGAGCATGCGGGCTCCCGCATGGCCGAGCAGGGCCGCGATCACGCTTAACAGCGCAAGCACGATCAGCGCCGCCAGAGTCCAGCGCATGTTGATGAGGGCATTCTGTGTGGCGGCGTTCAGGAGCGCCGTCGCGCGGTCGTTTGCGCGGGCGGCAGTGCTCTCGAACTCCGGCCCGAGCACTTCGATCAGTTCGCTCACATCGGCATCCCGCTGCCGCGAGATTTCCAGCAGCCGAGCAAAGGCGGCGTCATATCTGACGACATCCTCGATAACCGAATCGGCCTCCGAAACGAGCCCCGTCCCGTCCGCCGCCTCGAACAAGCGGTTGAGCGAATCCTCCAGGTCCAGGAGGTTCCGGCGAGCTGAAAGAACTGCCTCTTCTTCGCCGGTGATCCTGTACCGGTTCACGTCGATCCGGGCCTTGGAGTAGAAATCGAGCGCCCTCGTCGCGGCGAGTGATGCCGGGTAGTCCTCGGCCGCGAAGGAACGCTCAACGAAGCGAGTGAGGCGGTTGCCGATCTGCACGCCCACTCGGTCGAGAATGGGCGTTACCTCGGCGGAAATCTGGGTCTGCCCTTGGCTGATCGACTCGAAGCTCTGCCTTTCTTGGGCCAACAGCTCGCTCATGGCGGCGACATCCTGCTTCAGAGCGCCGGCGCCAAGCTGTGCGTCGACGTTCCGTACGATGCCCTGAGCGGCTTCCATTTCCTCGACGACGGCGTTACCGAGTTCGGCATTTGGTGTGATCACATAGTCCTTCGCCCGGCTCTGCGCATGTGCGGCGGCGGCGTTGGCGTCCGAAAGACTGCTGCTGACTGCAGTAATGGTCCGAACCTCCTGCAGGGCGTGGCCGGTGCGCACGATGCAGAAGATTAGGATAAGGCTGCTGACGACGAGGAAGCCGGCGAACAGGCCGATCATGCCGCCCAGCTTGCGGCTGACCGACCAGTCGCGCGTGTGCGCATCCATTACCGCGAACAACTGCGATGACGCGCGCTTTACGCGTGTCCTGATGCTTGAGAAACGCCCCGCCGCCATTCGACCAGTCTTTCACGCTGCACTCGATACGCGGGGCAGAGTAGCAGTGGAGGATTTAGCTTAAGGTTAATGTCGGGTCAGGCTTTCGAACCCGAAACGGGGCCCGCTGGCGGATACCGGGTTGCGGGTCGGCGCACCGCTTTGGGCGCGCCGACCGCAGATCCATCCGAATGGAAGAATGGCTCCCCGGGTCTGATTCGAACAGACGACCGATCGATTAACAGTCGATTGCTCTACCGCTGAGCTACCGGGGATCATCGGAGAGGCGGCGCTATATCAACAGGCTGGCGCGGTGCCAAGACCCGTCCGCAATTTTCTTCCGAGGGGGCGGTTGTAGAACCGATCAGGCGAGAAACTGCTCCATCACGATGCGGTCGTCGAGTGCATAATCCGGGTCGAACAGCAACTCGAGCGTTACGGTCCGGTCGGTGCTCACCGTCACCGAGGCGACGTCGCGGACTTCACGTTGGTCGGCGACGGCGGACACGGGCCTCTTGCCGGCTTCGAGCATGTGAAATTCTATGCGCGACTTTGCCGGCAGGATGGCGCCGCGCCAGCGGCGCGGCCGGAACGGACTGATCGGGGTGAGGGCGAGGAGGTCGCTGCCGAGCGGAAGGATCGGGCCGTTGGCGGACAGGTTGTAGGCCGTCGATCCCGCTGGGGTGGCGACAAGGACGCCGTCGCAGACAAGTTCCTCCATGCGAACGCGCCCATCTATCTGGATCTCGATCTTTGCGGTCTGGCGCGTCTCACGCAGCAGGGAAATCTCGTTGATAGCGGGGAAAATCTGCCTGTCCCCGGCCAGCGACCGGGCCTCCATGATGAGGGGGTGCAGCTTGAACCGTTTCGCCGCCTTGATGCGGTCGGCAAGCCCTTCGGCCCGAAACTCGTTCATCAGGAACCCCACCGTGCCGAGGTTCATGCCGAAAACCGGCACCGTCCGTCCTTCGGCGAGCATGCGGTGCAGAGTCTGCAACAGGAAACCATCGCCGCCCAGGGCCACAAGGATATCGGCCTGTTCCGGCTCAACCCAGTCCGCCAGACCCTCGAGCTGTTCGCGGGCGGCGCGGGCGGGCGCGGTAGGAGACGCCAGAAGGCCGAGCTTCGGCTGGCTCATCCGCCTGTCACGCTCATATGGCGGTCGACGGCAACGTTTTTCGCGCCTCGTTCGATCGTGAAATCATGGCCTTCAGGCTTCAGCCGCATTGCCTCGTCGAGCGCTGCATCGAGAAGCGAGCCGGCCGGGTCCTGCCGCACGAGCGCGCGCAGATCGACATGATCCCCCTGACCCAGACACATGAACAGTTCGCCTTTGGCGGTCAGGCGGACACGGTTGCAGCCGGCGCAAAAATTATAGGTGAGGGGAGTGATGAAGCCGACATCGCCTCTGGTGGCCTCGCTGCGGAAATAGCGCGCCGGTCCGCCGGTGGACTTGACGAGAGGCGACAGGGTGAATCGCTCGGCGAGCCGCTCCTTCACCACCGAGAGGGGCAGGTAGTCGTCTGCGCGGTCCCGGTCGGTCTGACCCATCGGCATCGTTTCGATGAACGTGATGCTATGGCCCTCGCCGTGAGCCCAAGCGACCATGTCGCCGAGTTCATCCTCATTGAGGCTGCGCAGAGCCACCGTATTGATCTTCACCGAAAGGCCGGCGGCGGCAGCGGCTCGAATTCCGGAAAGCACGTTTTCCAGCTTGCCCCAGCGCGTCACCGACCTGAACCGGTCCTCGTCCAGCGTATCCAGGCTGACGTTGATGCGCCGGACGCCGGCCTCGTGCAGGGAGACGGCGTGCTTCTCGAGCTGGTTCCCGTTGGTGGTCAGGGTCAGCTCCGACAACCCCTCGCTCCGAAGTCCGCCGAGCCGATCGAGCAGCTTTGCGATATCGCGTCGCACCAGCGGTTCACCGCCCGTCAGGCGGATCTTGGTCACGCCGCGCTTTACGAAGGCGCGTGCAATGGTCTCGATTTCCTCGAAGGACAGGACATCCCTGCGCGGCAGGAATGTCATATTTTCCGCCATGCAGTAGGTGCAACGGAAGTCGCAACGGTCGGTGACCGAAATCCGCAAATATGTGATCGTCCGCCCGAAGGCATCGACGAGATTTGGCGCTTGGCCCATGTTCATAGGGCCCGGCTATCGAAGGCGTAGCGTACAAACAATAGCTACGATGGTCGCCAAGTCGCGTGTTAACACGTGAAAAGACTGTGTTAGGGTGATCCCATGCGCTTAATGTTGCGGGGCAGATGAAAAAAGCACCCGTCCTCCTCCTGTCGATCCGCTACGAGCGAGAGGTAAAGGCCGTTCTCGAGCAGGCGGGGAAGTCTGTGCTGCTCGCGGCGCCAGACTCCGATGTCGGGCGCGCCTACCGGAATTCCTCGGCTTTCATCGCCCTCGTCGACGCGCGGGGCGCGATCGAACTGGGCCTCGCCAAGGCTGCCGAACTGTCTCAGCATGTGGCGGACCGGCGCGGGGCTATGCTCGTGCTGCTGTCGCGAAAGGATGCGCAGTCGCTCGACCGTGTCTACGAGGTCGGCGCGACTCACTATCTCGTCAGCCCATTCGGCGGCGACCAGTTGCTGTCAGCGCTGCGCTTTGCTGAGCGCATGATCGAACGGATGCGCACCAGTGGTACCGAGGCGGCGCTCGCCCAGGCGCAGGACTATCTGCAACAATCGCCGCGCTGGTACTGGTCTGCCGGGTCGAACACGGTTCGTCTGAACGACGACCTCAGTGCGCTTCTGGGGCTTACGGGTGCCGAAGAGGTCCCGCTTCGAATGCTGGCCCGCCTTCTTCCTGTCAGGGAACTTGCGGACTTCCGTGCGGCGATGCGACCGCTACTCGAGGCAGAGGTCAGCGGTCCGGTCGATCATCCGTTGAACCTGCCCGACAAGAAGACTCGGCTCGTGCATCATGTCAGCCCGGTTCACGGTGAGAATGGTGAGTTCAGCGGCCTCATGGCGGCCGTCGAGGACATCTTCGAAACCGCGACCCAGAAGCGGCTGTCCGCGCACTTCGATTCGCTTACCGGACTTGCCTCGCTGAGCAGTATTCGTGCCCGCATAGACGAGGCGCTCGTCGCCGACCGGGACCCTCAGGTCGGGGCTATCGCGGTCCTCATCGGCCTCTCGCGGTTCGACCAGATCAACGCATCCTTCGGCAGGCATGTCGCCGACCTGCTGCTGCAGGCCGTCTCGCGGCGACTGCGGCGTCTGATCGAGGAGCGCGGCTTCGACAATACGGTCGCCGCGCGCCTCGGGGGAACGGAATTTGCCGTCGTCTTCTTCGGTCCGATCCAGCTGAACCAGGGCGTCTTTTTCTCTCAGCTCGTGTCGGGCATCTTCGACCGGCCGTTCATCATCGAAGGGCGGCGAATCTATCTGTCCTGCCGAATCGGCATTGCGGCCAGCGACCCGGATATGACCAGCTCCGACGAGTTGCTGCGCGCGGCGACGTCCGCACTCGCATCCGCCCGGTCCCTGGGGCCAAATGCCTTTCAGGTCTACTTGTCCGGCCACGACACCGATCCCGTCAGGCTGGCCACCCTGGAGCAGTCGGTTCGCGACGCGGCGCGCAGCGGCGAACTCGACCTTCGCTACCAGCCGCAGGTGGACGCCTCGAACAACCAGATCGTCGGAGTCGAGGCGCTGCTGCGCTATGAACATCCGGTCTACGGCCAGTTGACGGCCGATACGCTTCTCAGCACGGCCGAACGCGGTGAATTCGGTGTCGAGTTCGGCCGGTCGATCTTGCGGCAGGCCTTCCGCGAGGCGGCCAGCTGGCCGAGCGACATGCAGCATCTGCGCCTGTCGGTGAACGTGACGGCGGCTGACATGCGCGACACGGAGTTCGTCTCTTCGTTGATCGACTCGCTCTCCCAGGCGAACTTTCCGCCCGATCGCCTGACGTTGGAGATCACCGAGGGGAGCCTGGTGGAGAATCTCGAGCATACCGCCGACATGCTGTCGGCGCTGAAACGGCGCGACATTCGCATTGCCATCGACGATTTCGGAACGGGCTACAGTTCGCTTGCCTATCTGAAGGCGCTGCCGCTCGATTATCTGAAGATCGACAAGCGAATCGCTGCTGACATTACCGGCGAAACCCGCGACAAGATCATCGTCCGCGGCGTCATAGACATGGCGCGTTCGCTCGACATGACGGTGGTCGCAGAAGGCGTGGAAAGCGAAACGCAGCTCGACCTGCTGATCCGCGCGGGCTGCAACTGGTATCAGGGCTTCCTGTGCGCGGGGGCGATGCCGACGGATGAGATGGTGCCGTTCATCCGGCACTGGAACAAGGCCGCCGGCAAGAAGGTGGCGAATAGCTGATGGCCGAAATATCGGCTCCCCCCGTTCGTATCGACGTCATCAGCGATTTCGTCTGCCCCTGGTGCTGGATCGGCAAGCGCGGAGTGGACGCGTTCGCGCGCACCCGGCCGGTCGAGAGGATCTGGCACCCCTATATGCTGCACCCCGGTCTGCCTCCGGAAGGGATGGAGCGTGATGCGCTGATGCGTATGAAGTTCGGGGCAGAGGGGCTGAGCCGCGATGCCGGCCGCGCCATTTCGGAGGCTGCCGAGTCGGTCGGCCTTTCCATCGACTATAGCCAGGTCGAGCGTGTGCCCAACACGACCGACGCTCATCGCCTCAGCAAATGGGCGAGCGGGCAGGGTGTGGGCGACGAGGTCGCCGAAGGTCTGTTCAGCGCCTACTTCTCTCGCGGCCAAGACATAGGTCAGACCGACGTTCTGGCTGAGATCGGAGCGGAGGCCGGGCTCGATGCCGACCTGGTGAGAGAGCTTCTTGCCAGCGATGCCGACCGGGCGGCGGTGGAAAATGAAGCGGAGGATTTTCAGGCACGCGGAGTTCCCGGCGTGCCCGCCCAGCTGATAGAGCGAAAGGGCATGCTGGTCGGCGCACAGACGCCCGAGGCGATTGCCGAGGCCGTGGAACGCCTGACCGCAGAGGACTGACCGTAGAGGACTGACCGCTAGCCCGTCGCTTTATCCGGCGAGGCGGGCCATCGATTTCGAGACTTTGAGAGTTCCGGTGAGCCGCTGCTGGGGGCTGCGCCAGTCGCGCTGGATGAACATCTTGTGGTCGGGCCGCAGCTTCACGACACCGGCATTTTTCTGAGCGAAGCCGATCAGCTTTTCCGGACGGGCGAACTCGTCATTGTGGAACGTGATGAGAGCTCCCTTCGCGCCGGCTTCGATCTTCGAGATATTGGCGGTCTTGCAGTGAATTTTCGTCTCGATGACCTGAAGCAGGTTCTTCACCTCGTCGGGCAGTTGCCCGAAGCGGTCGACAAGTTCGGCAGCCATGGCATCGACATCTTCGGCGTCCTCGATGTCCCCCAACCGCTTGTACAGTGACATGCGCAGATTGAGGTCGGACACATAGTCCTCAGGGATGAGGATCGCGGCATCGACGTTGATCTGCGGCGAGAATGCCTCGCGCGGCGCGTCAAGCCCGGCGTCGTGCGCCTTGGCTGTCAGCATCGCCTCTTCCAGCATCGACTGGTAAAGTTCGAAGCCCACTTCCTTGATGTGTCCCGACTGCTCGTCGCCGAGCAGATTACCGGCGCCGCGGATATCGAGATCCTGGGCTGCGAGCTGGAAGCCGGCACCGAGCGAATCGAGGCTCGACAGGACCTGCAGGCGCTTCTGCGCTGTCGGTGCGAGCGCCTTGTCGTCGGGGGTTGTCATATAGGCGTAGGCGCGGGTCTTCGACCGGCCGACGCGCCCGCGCAGCTGGTAGAGCTGCGCCAGGCCAAACATGTCGGCGCGGTGGATGATCATGGTGTTGGCGCTGGGAATGTCGATGCCGCTCTCCACGATCGTCGTGGAGACGAGAACGTCATATTCATGGTCGTAGAAGGCACTCATGCGCTCCTCGACCTGACCTGCGCTCATTTGGCCGTGCGCGATCACATACTTCACTTCCGGCACCCATTCGCGGAAGAACTCTTCCAGTTCGGGGATATCGGCGACACGGGGCGTGACCAGGAAGCTTTGCCCGCCGCGGAAATGCTCGCGCAGCAGCGCCTCTCGCATGACAACCGGGTCCCACGGCATAACGTAGGTCCTGACCGCAAGCCGGTCGACGGGGGGCGTTGCGATCAGCGACATGTCGCGCATGCCGCTCATGGCCATCTGCAGCGTGCGCGGAATGGGTGTCGCCGTCAGCGTCAACATATGGACGTCGGTCTTCATCTGCTTCAGCCGCTCTTTGTGAGCGACGCCGAAGCGCTGTTCCTCATCGACAATGACGAGCCCCAGCCGCTTGAAGTCGATCGCCTTTGCAAGCAGCGCGTGGGTGCCCACGACAATGTCGATTTCTCCGCTCGCCAGCCCCTCCTTCACCCGCTTCTGCTCCTTTTGCGAAACAAGCCGGGAAATCTGACCTACTTCGACCGGGAAGCCCTCGAACCGGTCCCTGAACTGGCGGTAATGCTGGCGGGTTAGGAGCGTCGTGGGGCAGACGACGGCGACCTGTTGTCCTTCCATGGCGGCAACGAAGGCAGCCCGCAGCGCGACTTCGGTCTTGCCGAAGCCGACATCGCCGACGATGAGCCGGTCGACGGGCTTGCCGCTCGCCAGGTCCTCCAGCGTATCGTCGACCGCTTTCAACTGGTCGTCGGTTTCCTCATAGGGGAACCGGTCGACGAAGGCGCCGAGCTGGCCTGCATCGGCATCGAACACCTTTCCTTCACGCTGCGCGCGCAGCGCCGCCGTGCGGATCAGTTCGTTCGCAATCTCGCGAATGCGTTCCTTCGCCTTCGCCTTGCGGGCCTGCCAGTTGGCGCCGCCCATCCGGTCGAGAACGACCGTCTCCGACCCCGCGCCATAACGCGACAGGACGTCCATATTCTCGACGGGAACATAAAGCTTGTCGTCGCCGGCGTAGGTCAGCTGGACGCAGTCGTGCGGCTGACTTCCCACCTCGATCGCGGTCAGCCCTTCATAGCGGCCGATGCCGTGATCCTGGTGCACGACAAGGTCGCCTGGCACCATCATAGACAACTGGTCCATGAAGGCCTGGGTCTTGCGCTTCTTGCGTGCGCGCCGAACCAGCCGGTCGCCGAGCAGGTCCTGCTCGCTGACGATGGACAGCTTTTCCGTCAGAAACCCATGTTCGATCGGAAGCACGGCCAGGCCGACCTGGTTTGAGAGCGCGTCCGCCTCGGCCCAGCTTGAGATCTCCTTCCAGCTATCGAACCCATTATCCGAAAGCTGCGATGCCAGGCGCGCGCGTGCGCCCTCGGTGTAAGCGGCCAGAAGAAGCGAGATCCCGTCTTTCCGCAGCGCCTCGGCGTGCGCGGCAAAGGCAGTGTAGAGGTTGTCCTGGGCCGCCCGCTCGGGCGCGAAGTCTCGCGACGCCTTCACCCCCATCTCAACGGCGCGTCCGGCGTCCTCCGGCTCGCTGAAGGCGCTGGCCATATGCACCGGGGCCTGGTCGCGGCGGGCCGCCCATTCGCTTTCGGTCAGATAAAGCGCGTCGGTCGGTAGCGGGCGGAAGGTGCCCGCCTCGCCCTTCAGCGCACGTACCCGGTTGTCGTGATAGTCCTCGATGGCTTCGAACCGCTGGGCGGCGGCAGGCGGGACGCCTTCCGCAGCGACGACAATGTCACGCTCGTCGAGCAGGTCGAAGAGGGTCCCCATCTCCTCCTCGAAGAGGGGCAGCCAGTTCTCCATGCCGGCCAAGCGCCGGCCTTCGCTGACAGCCTGGTATAACGGGTCCGACGTTCCCTCGCTTCCGAACAGGTCGACATAGGCGCGGCGGAAGCGGGAGACTGCGTCTTCCGTCAGCAGCACTTCGCTGACTGGCCGCAGCGTGAACGGCTCTGCATCGCCGGTTGTCCTCTGCGTGGCAGGATCGAAGCGACGCATCGAATCGATTTCGTCGCCGAAGAAGTCCAGTCGCAGGGCCTCGTCACGGCCGCCCGGAAACAGGTCGAGGATACCGCCCCTGACCGCGAACTCACCGCTTTCGAGCACTGTATCGGTTCGGACGAAGCCGTTCGAGACCAGGCGGGCAATCAGGTCCTCGGGATCAATGCTCTCGCCGGCGGCAAGATACGCGGTCAGGCTTCCGAGCCGCGCCGCCTTTAGCGTGCGCTGGAGCACGGCGTTGATCGTGGTCACCACCAGTTGCGGACCACGCCGGTGCTCGCTCAGCCGGGCAAGGCCCGCGGCCCTGTCGGCGGCCACCTTCAGGGAGGGGGAGGCGCGGTCATAGGGAAGAGAGTCCCATGCAGGGATCTGAACGATCTCAATCTCTGGCGCAAAGAAGCCTGCGGCCTCCGCCACCGTCGCCGCGCTCAGGTCTTCGGGTGCGATGTAGACTGCACGGCCGTCATCCTCGCCCGCCCGCCGCGCCAGTTCACTCAACAGTAGCGGGTGATAGCCCTGCGGCGCGCCGCCGATGACAAGCGGCGCATCGGCGCCGGCAATCCGGTCGAATGTCGTCAAGTGTCAGCCTTCGGAAAGGTCAGGGGGTGGACAGATAGTCGAGCGCCTGCATCGCGCTCATGATCTCGCCTTGATAGCGTTCGGGCACGGGCGCGGTTCCGATGGCCCACGCCATGATGTCCACGTCCGTTTCCTCCAGCAGTTGCTCGTACCACTGAATTTCCGCCTCGCCCCAATCGGCAAGGTGCTTGTCGCAAAAACCGCCGATCAGAATGTCGGCCTCCTTCGTACCGCGATGCCACGAGCGGTAGTGAAGGCGGCGACGGCGCGCGGCGAGCGGATCGACGATCTCGTTCTCGTCTCTTCCGGTGGGGGGCGGGGAACTGCTAGTCACCGGAGCCGAGCTATTCATGCGCCCTGATATCCTCAATCCCCTTTTTGCCGCAGTCGGCACTCTGGACGGCGTCGGGCCGCGCCTGACGAAGCAGCTCGCGCGCCTGAGAATCGAGCGGGTTATCGACCTAGTCTACCATCTGCCCGCGTTCGCAATCACCAGGCGACGGGTGGACGCAGCATCGGAGGCCGCCGAGGGCGACGTGATCGCCATTCACCTGACGGCCGAGCGGCACGAGCAGGGCAATGGGCGCCGCCCTTCGCGCATCGTCTGCCGCGACCCCGCAGGTGCCGAGGTAACGCTGGTCTATTTCCATGATCGCGGCGGCTATGCACTGAAGCAGTTTCCCGTCGGGCAGAGCCGCCTCGTCTCAGGAAAACTGGACCTCTATGGCGACCGCGCGCAGATCGTTCATCCGGACTTTGTTGTCCCCCCGGAAGAGGCGGACGCCTTGCCCGAGCGCGAGCCAGTCTACCCCCTGACGGAAGGCGTTACCAACAAGCGCATGCGCACGCTGGTCGATGCAGCGCTGAAAACGGTCCCCGGTCTTACCGAATGGGCCGACCCCGGTTTCGTCGAGCGGCAGGATTGGCACGCCTGGGCGGATACGCTCCGCCGGGTGCACGCACTGGAGGACGAGCCGGGTGAGCGTGAGCGGCTGTCCTATGACGAATTACTGGCGAACCAAGCTGCGCTTCTGGTGATCCGGCAGGCGGCACGCCGGCGCAAGGGCCGTTCCCTTACCGGCGATGGGGCGCTGCTTACCAGGCTGAAGGAAAATTTGCCTTACCGGCTGACGGGGGCGCAGGACCGTTCGATCGGAGAAATCCTTGGCGACCTTGGCGCCGACACGCCGATGCTTCGTCTGCTGCAGGGCGATGTGGGGTCCGGCAAGACGGCGGTGGCACTCGCCGCGATGCTGCGCGCGGTCGAAGCGGGATGTCAGGCAGCGATGCTCGCCCCTACTGAAATTCTCGCGCGCCAACATCTTGAGAGCCTGAGGGAGATGCTCGCCGGGATGGACGTTCGTACCGCTATTCTGACTGGCCGCGACAAGGGCAAGGCGAGGGACGTCATCCTCGCTGAGCTGGCGGCCGGGCATATCGATATCCTGGTGGGTACGCATGCCATCTTCCAGGACGCGGTCAGCTATAAGGATTTGGGCCTGGTTATCGTCGACGAGCAGCACCGTTTCGGTGTCAATCAGCGCATGGCGCTGACGGCGAAGGCTAAGGCGCCGCCGCACCTACTGGTGATGACGGCAACGCCGATCCCGCGCACGCTTACCCTGACCCAGTTCGGGGAAATGGACGAATCGCGGTTGGACCAGATGCCGCCCGGCCGAGAGCCGGTGGAAACCGCCGTCATCAGCATGGGACGGCTCGACGAGGTCGCTGCTGGCGTTGGTCGGCTGATGGATCAGGGAGGGCGGGCCTATTGGGTTTGTCCGCTCGTTAGCGAAGAGGACATGAGCGGAGAAAGCGCGGCCGCGGAGACGCGCGCAGCCGCATTGGCGCGCCGATTCGGGAAAGAGCGCGTGGGGCTCGTTCATGGGCAGATGCCCGGCCCGGAGAAAGATGCCGTGATGGCGAAATTCGCGGCCGGCGACATTCAGCTGCTGGTGGCGACCACGGTCATCGAGGTCGGCGTCAACGTGCCGGAGGCCACGCTGATGGTGATCGAGAAGGCCGAAAGTTTCGGCCTTGCTCAGCTTCACCAGCTGCGCGGACGGGTCGGGCGCGGGGGCGGGAAATCCAGCTGCGTGCTGCTTCGCTCCTCCGAACTCAGCGACACCGCCCGCGAACGACTGAAGCTGATGCGCGCAACGAACGATGGCTTCGAAATCGCTGAAAAGGATTTGGAACTTCGCGGGGGCGGTGAGCTTCTGGGAACCAGGCAATCGGGTCAGGCGGCCTATAAAGCCGCCCGCGCGGAAGACATCATGAAGCTGGCCGGAGTGGCCATGGACGATGCGCGCCTGTTTCTCGAACGCGAAGGTGGGTTCGAGAGCTCCCCACGCGCAGAGGCAATGCGCCAGCTCCTCTACCTGTTCGAGCGGGACAGCGCGATCCAGACACTCAAGTCTGGCTGACGATGGACCTGTATCCGGTCAGGATAAGTGAACCGCTGGGGTGTTTGCAGGTCAACCGACCCGAACGAGGCCGTGACGTTTCTTGCCCGCCGACAGCTTTTGCTCGCCAGCCGAAAGCAGCACGGTTTCATCGGCCACCGCCTCACCTTCGATGCGCGCACCGCCCTGCTTGATCAGGCGGCGAGCCTCCCCCTTCGAGGCGGCGAAGCCGATCCCGACCAGAGCGTCGACGATCGTTACCGGTTCCGAGCTTTCGAACACAGGCAGGTCGCCCCCCGCGGCGCCCTCGGCAAAGGTTCGGCGGGCCGTTTCCGCGGCAGCCTGAGCAGCCGAATCTCCTCGGCACATAGCCGTCGCTTCGTTCGCCAGAACTTCTTTCGCCGCGTTGATGTCGGATCCTTCCAACGTCTCCAGTCGGCGAATCTCGTCAATGGGCAAATCCGTGAACAGGCGGAGGAACCGGCCAACGTCGGCGTCCTGAGTGTTCCGCCAGAATTGCCAATAGTCATAGGCGGGAAGCTGGTCCTCGTTCAGCCAGACGGCCCCGGCTGCCGTTTTGCCCATTTTGCCGCCATCAGCCGTCGTAATCAGCGGCGTGGTCAGGCCGAAGACCTCACGCCCGTCGACGCGGCGGGTGAGCTCTATGCCGTTGACGATATTTCCCCACTGGTCCGAACCGCCAAGTTGCAGACGGCAGTCCGCCCGGCGTGACAGCTCCAGAAAATCGTACGCCTGCAGGATCATGTAATTGAATTCGAGAAAGCTGAGCGACTGTTCGCGGTCCAGGCGCAGCTTCACCGAATCGAAGCTGAGCATTCGGTTGACCGAGAAATGTTGGCCGATGTCGCGCAGGAAGGGGATGTATTCCAGCGCGTCCAGCCAGTCCGCATTGTCGACCATGACCGCGTCGGTCGAACCGTCGCCGAAGGTGAGGAAACGCTCGAAGACCGTGCGGATGGACGCGACATTTGCCGCGATGACCTCGCCAGTCATCAGCTTGCGGGCCTCATCCTTGAAGCTTGGATCGCCGATTTTTCCGGTGCCGCCGCCCATCAGAACGATGGGCTTGTGCCCGGCCTGCTGCAAACGGCGCAGCATCATGATCTGGACGAGGCTGCCCACGTGCAGCGAGGGCGCCGTCGGGTCGAAGCCGATATATCCCGGGACCACCTGAGATGCGGCGAGGCGGTCCAGCGCGTCGGGGTCGGTCTGCTGGTGGATGTAGCCGCGCTCGTCGAGCAGGCGTAGGAGATCGGACGTGAATTCGGTCATGATCGCTTGTGCTTGTATCTCGGGAAGAGGCGGGCGCTTAGCATGGGGAGGTTTGCATGAGTAGCCGGATGTACCGCGCGATTGGCCTGATGTCGGGAACGTCGATGGACGGCGTGGACGCCGCGCTGATCGAGACTGACGGCGAATATCTGATCCGCCCCCTCGGCTTTCACTCCGTTCCCTATGACGACGAGTTTCGTGCCGACTTACGCCGTGTCGTGGAGCGCGCGGCAGTTCTGGATCACCGCGCGCCGGATGACGGTATCGCTCGCGTGGCGCGCCGGCTGACGATGATTCATGCCGAGGCAGTGGGAGCACTGGGGTCCGGTGCGGACGTTATCGGCTTTCACGGCCACACCGTTGCCCATCGCCCTGCAAAGGGGTGGACCTGGCAGATCGGAGAAGGCGCTTTGCTTGCGCAATTGACGCGGATCGAGACGGTCGACGACTTTCGCTCTGCCGATGTGGCTGCGGGCGGGCAGGGTGCGCCGCTTCTGCCCGCCTATCACCGGGCGCTCACAGGCCGTCTGGATGGCGCTGTCGCCATTTTGAACCTAGGCGGCGTGGGCAATATCACCTTTTTGGGATCGGATGGTCAGCTACTGGCCTTCGACACCGGGCCGGGAAACGCGCTTATAGACGATTGGGTCGAGCAACAGGGGGCCGGGCGATTCGACAGGGACGGCGCATTTGCCGCGGCCGGGACCGTGCACGAAGATGTGCTTCATACCATGCTCGATCTAGACTGGTTCGACCGTCCGCCGCCAAAGTCGCTCGACCGGCAGGATTTCTCAATCGGGGCCGTGCGGGGCCTTTCGCTGGAGGACGGGGCCGCCACGCTGACGGCCTTCACCGCTGAAACCGTGCGTCTGTCACTTTCGCATCTGCCGTCCCTGCCGCAGCGGATTCTGGTAACTGGAGGTGGACGCCACAATGCGGAACTGATGCGGCGGATCGGCGGCGCGACCGGAACTGAAACCAGCCCGGTCGAAGCAGTTGGCTGGCGCGGAGACGCTATGGAAGCCGAAGGTTTTGCCTGGTTCGCAGTCCGGCACCTGCGCGGCCTGCCGACCAGCTTTCCCGAAATCAGCGGGCCGCGCGAGCCGGTTGTTGGCGGCCGCCTACACGCGGTCAGCTAGGTCGTGAACTCATAATGGCGGTGGTGGTCGATAGGCGCTGTTGGCGCTATCGTGTTCTCATGAGAGCGATTGTCCTTTTGATCCCGTTGGTGGCCATGGGCTGTGATCGCGTCCCGAACGCCTTTGAAGTTCAAGCTGCCGGAGCGGTGTCAGCAGAGCTTACCCTTTGCGGCCAATCTACCGAGCTTACGCAGACGAGGGAGAAGTTTGCTGGCTCAGTTCCGATTCGCTGCGAAGGGGACGGCGTCATCAAGGTCAGCTTTCCAAACAGGCAGGCCGTGAATTGCAAGGTTGGCTATGTGACGCCCGCAGCGGTGCAGAGGTTTAAGTTCAAAGTCGAGAACGGTCAGTGCGGATCGACCCACACATAGTCTTTTCGGGCAACCGGAAATGTGATTCAGGCTCTTGATGAGCCGATATGCCTGACCGACTTCGAGTGGCGCGTGATCGAGCCTCTCCTGCCCAACAAGCCGAGGGGCGTTCCGCGTGTCGATGACCGCCGTGTGTTGAACGGTATCTTCTGGGTGCTGCGCTCCGGGGCACCATGGCGCGACTTGCCCGAACGCTATGGCCACGCACCACCTGCTACAACCGCTTCGTCCGATGGCGAAAGGCGGGCGTCTGGGATCGGATGATGGATGCCATCACCGCTGCACATGATGGCGATATCCAGATGATCGACAGCACTTCCGTTCGCGCCCATCAGCAGGCCGCGACGGCAAAAAGGGGGATCGAGATCATTGTCTCGGTCGTTCCCGAGGCGGGCTTACGACCAAAATCCACGCGGTCGTCGATGCGCGAGGTCTCCCTATCCGACTGAGCCTGACCGCTGGGCAAAGCCATGACGGCCAAGCTGCTGATAACCTGCTCGAACATATTGGCGCCGGAACAATAGTGCTGGCCGATAAGGCATACGATGCCGACCGCATCCGGGTGTCTCTCCGTGAGAAGGGCGCGTTCGCCAATATCCCACCCAAGTCCAATCGGAGGTCAAAACCATACTTCAGCACTTGAATCTACCGCGAGCGGAACCTGATCGAACGCTTCTTCTCCAAGCTGAAGCACTTCCGGCGCATTGCCACCCGCTACAACAAGCTGGCCGAAAACTTCCTTGCCATGGTCCAACTCGCCTCAATGCGGCTGTGGCTGCGGGCTTACGAGTCTACGGCCTAGGTATCACGAACAGGCGCTGGCCGCTCAATAGGACAGGTCGCTCGACAGGCGCATGTCGACATAGGCATCGACGCGCTTCATCAGTTCGTCGCGTTCATTTTCGAAGAAGTGGTTCGCACCCTCGATCGTCTGATGTTCGATCGTGATGTGCTTCTGGGTTTTCAACTTGTCGACCAGCTTCTGGACACCGGCCGGCGTCACAATGTCATCGGCCAGCCCGTTGACGATTATGCCGGACGAGGGACAGGGCGCGAGAAAGCCGAAATCGTAAAGATTTGCCGGCGGCGCCACCGAAATGAACCCGCGAATCTCCGGACGGCGCATCAGCAGCTGCATGCCGATCAACGCGCCGAAGGAGAATCCGGCCACGAAGGTGAATGGCGCTTCGGGATTGAACTGTTGGACCCAGTCGAGGGCGCTAGCGGCGTCGGACAGTTCGCCGATGCCATTGTCGAATTCGCCCTGGCTGCGTCCGACACCACGAAAATTAAACCGCAGCGTAGCGAATCCACGGCGGGCGAAACTGTTGTACAAGTCGAGCGTGATGCCTTCGTTCATCGTGCCCCCCGACTGCGGATGGGGGTGAAGGATGATCGCAACCGGCATGCGCGGCGCCTTGCCGGGCGAGTAACGACCTTCCAGGCGGCCTTCGGGGCCGGGGATGATGACTTCGGGCATGATGGCCTGACTTCCATATGCTGGGTGCCGGCGCCGATGGAGTCGCGCCTGCGGGGCTGCGCGCCTATATAGGAAGACCATGCTGCTGCTCAACTCCATAGCCACATAGACGATGGCTGAACGCGTCTATCTCGACTGGAACGCGACCGCGCCGCTACGCCGCGAAGCCCGCGACGCGGTGATCGCCGAACTTGGGGCGTGGGCGAATCCCTCGTCCATTTACAGCGAGGGGCGGGGAGCCAAGGGGCGACTCGAGGGGTATCGCGACACCGTCCTCACGTCGCTGGGCGCTCTCGGTGCGCAGCTCGTCTTTACAAGTGGCGGCACGGAAGCCCTGGCCCTCGCCTTGCGGGGAACGGACTGCGAGCGCGTACTCGTCTCGGCGATCGAACATTCGGCCGTCCTGGAGGCTGCCCCCCACGCCGAGCGCCTGCCGGTGGAAGAAAGCGGGCGCCTCCAACTCGACGCCCTGAAGGCCGCTTTGGCCTCCGGCCCCGCCCTCGTGGCCGTCATGCACGCGAACAACGAAACGGGCGTCCTGCAGCCGGTCGAGGACGTTATCGAATTGGTACGAGCGGCGGGCGGGCGCACGTTGGTCGATGCCGTGCAGACGGCAGGAAAATATTCGCTACCGGCTGCCGACTATGTCGCCCTCAGCGCTCACAAAATTGGCGGCCCGCCCGGGGCCGGGGCGCTTCTTGTTCGCTGCGCCGAAGACCTGTTGGCGGTCCAAAAAGGAGGAGGGCAGGAACAGGGCCTGCGCGGCGGGACTGAAAATCTGCCCGCCATTGCCGGATTCGCGGCGGCTCTGGACGTTGCGGAGGGCGGTTGGCTCGCCGACGCCGCTCGGCGGCAGGCCCTTCTTGAAGAGCGCCTTGGTGCCGCCGGGGGTGAAATCATCGGCGCGGGAGCTGAGAGGATCGCGACGACGACCATGGTCCGCCTACCGGGCATGAGTGCCTCCTCGCAGCTGATGGGTCTCGATCTCGCCGGGTTCGCCGTTTCGAGCGGCGCTGCCTGTTCCTCCGGGAAGGTAGGTTCCTCGCATGTCCTGGCGGCGATGGGCCATTCGACGGAGGCGGCAGGCGAGGCGATCCGGATCAGCACCGGCTGGGCAACTACCGATCAGGAGGTCGACGCCTTTGCGGAAGCCTGGACAACGCTCGCGAGGCGGCGCCGCGCAGCATGAGGATCTATCTCGACTACCAGGCCACCACGCCGCTCGACCCGGCAGTCCGCGAGGCCATGGAACCCTATTGGTCCGACAGCTTCGGCAACCCGCATTCCGAGCATCGCCACGGCTGGCAGGCCGCCGCCGGGCTGGACAAAGCGCGGCAGGACATTGCTGCGCTGGTCGGTGCCGACGCCGAATGGACGGTTTTCACGTCTGGTGCGACCGAAGCGAACAATCTCGCGCTGAAAGGTGTGATGGAGGCCGCGCCGGCGGGCCGGAGGCGGTTGGTCACGCTGGCAACCGAGCATAGCTGCGTGCTCGAATCGGCCCGGGCTCTGGAGCTTCGGGGCTATGACCTTTCCGTTCTGCCGGTGCAGCGGAACGGAATTGTCGATCTCGGGCTTCTCGAGGAAACACTTGGCGACGATGTCGCGCTCGTTTCGATCATGGCGGTCAACAATGAGATCGGCGTGATCCAGCCCATGGCCGAAATCGGCGCTCTTGCGCGGAACTGCGGCGCTCTCGTTCACAGCGATGCCGCGCAAGCCTTTGGAAAGGTCGCGCTCGACGTACAGGCGATGAGCCTCGACCTCGTCAGCATATCGGCGCACAAGATTTACGGCCCCAAGGGTGTGGGCGGTCTGCTTGTCAGGCCCGGCACGCCCGTGGCCACGCAAATGCATGGCGGCGGCCAGGAGGGGGGCGGCCTGCGCTCAGGCACCCTGGCACCCGCGCTTATCGCGGGGCTCGGCAAGGCGGCGCAGATCGCCGCAGCGAGGATGGATGCGGACCGCGCCCATGCCGAGAATCTGTGGCAGCTTATGCTCGAGAACCTACCGGCCCCGCATCTGATCAACGGCGATCTGGAGCGGCGCTGGCACGGCAACCTCAACATTTCGTTTCCCGGCGTCGACGGTGCCCGTCTTCTTGCCGACCTGCGGCGGGTCTCGGTCTCCTCAGGTGCAGCTTGTGCCAGCGCGGCAGGACGCCATTCCCACGTGCTGAATGCCTTGGGGGTGCCCCGCGATCAGGCGAAGGCCAGCCTTCGGATCGGGTGGGGGCGCTTCACTACCGAAGAAGAGACTGAGAAGGCCGCTGAAATGATCAGCGAGGCGGTAGCTGCGCAGCGGCGGATGGCCGCATGACCGACATCCAGTTCCTCACGGCAGACGGCGACCCGGATACGGTTGTCACCGCGGCTTCCGGCGAAACGCTTCTGACGGTTGCGCAGAATGCCGGGCAGCCTCTCGAGGGAACCTGCGAGGGCCAGATGGCTTGTTCTACTTGTCATGTCCTGGTCCGTGCCGTCGAGGGAGCGGCGTTGCCCCCGCCGTCGGAGGAAGAAGAGGATCTCCTCGATTTCGCCTATGGCGCGACCCGGGAATCACGGCTTGCCTGTCAGCTCGTCTTGTCGGACGACATCGAGCGGCTGGTGATCCAGATGCCCGGAGGCAGTGTGGATATGTCGCGATAGCGGACAAAAATTGCGCTGTCGGGTAATAGACAGTATATCTGTCCTAAATGGAGGAGAGATACCCGCCCATGGCGAGCGCACCGACGATCCAACCGAATATCCGTCTCAGCGACAAATATGAGCTGGAGACGGGCCGGGTTTACATGAGCGGCCTGCAGGCGCTGGTCCGTCTTCCTATCGTCCAGAAGCGACGCGACGTGGCGGCGGGCTTGAACACCGCCGGTTTCATCTCGGGATACCGCGGATCACCCCTGGGCGGCTATGATCAGGAACTCTGGCGCGCAAAGAAGATGCTCGCCGAGCGAGACATCCGATTCGAGCCTGGCGTCAATGAGGAACTGGGCGCCACGGCGGTGTGGGGCAGCCAGATTGCCGCGATGAACCAGACTGCCAAATATGACGGCGTCTTCGGCATTTGGTACGGTAAGGGACCGGGCCTTGACCGGGCCATGGACGTCCTGAAACACGCCAATGCCGCTGGCACCAGCAAGCATGGCGGCGTCCTCGCGATCGTCGGCGATGATCACGGCGCCAAATCCTCCACGCTGCCGCATCAGTCCGATCATAATTTTCAGGCCGCCTTCGTTCCGTTTCTCTACCCTGCGAGCGTCGAGGAATATGTGGACTACGGCCTTCTCGGTCTTGCCATGAGCCGCTTCGCCGGCACCTGGACGGGTTTCAAGGCCACGGCCGACACGGTGGAAACGTCGGCGACCGTCGATCTGGGGCGCGAGAACCGTTCGATCATCATTCCAGACTTCGACATGCCAGAAGGCGGTCTGTCGATCCGGCCCAACGATGTCTGGCGTGAGGAGGATACACGTCTCCAGCGCTATAAGGGCTTTGCCGCGATGGCGTTTGCGAAGGCCAACGGGATCGACCGGGTGGTCTGGGATACCCCGCGTCCGCGTCTCGGCATCGTCACGACCGGCAAGGCGTTTGCCGATACGATGGAGGCGCTCGACGAGCTGGGCATCACCGAAGAGATGGCGCGCGACATTGGACTGCGTATCTACAAGGTGGGCATGCCCTGGCCGCTCGAGCCCGACGGCATCCGTGATTTCTGCGAAGGACTCGAGGAAATCCTCGTTATCGAGGAGAAGCGCGAGTTCATCGAATATCAAATTCGCTGGCAGCTCTATAACTGGAAGGAAAGCGTGCGGCCCCGCGTCGTCGGAAAGACCGAGGCGCACGACAATGACGAGTTCATCCTGAATCCAGACAATGAGCTGACCCCGGGAATGATCGCGCATGTGATCGCCCAGCGCCTGCGACCCTATCATGATACGGAAGAGCTGCGTCAGCGACTGGCCTTCTTCGCCGACCGGGCGGGAGAGATGGAACGCTACAAGGCACCCATCCAGCGCGCGCCATATTTCTGCTCGGGCTGCCCGCACAATAGCTCGACCAAAGTACCGGAAGGCTCGCGTGCGCTTGCCGGTATTGGCTGCCACATCATGGCGCTGTGGATGGACCGGGAAACGGAAACCTTTACGCAGATGGGCGGTGAAGGCGTCACCTGGGTGGGCGAAGCGCCCTTCGTCGAGGAAGGGCATGTCTTCGCCAATCTCGGCGACGGCACCTACAACCACTCCGGCACGCTTGCCATTCGCCAGGCCGTCGCAAGCGGCGTCAATATTACCTACAAGATCCTTTTTAACGACGCTGTCGCCATGACTGGCGGGCAGCCTGCGGAAAACCAGCAGACACCGCAGCAGATCGCCGCGCAGATGGTGGCCGAGGGCGTGACTAAGGCCGTCGTCCTTACCGAGGACCTCTCGCGCTATCAGGACGTAACCATGCCTCACGGCGTGGAACTGAAGGACCGCGATCACCTGCCGTCCATCCAGAACGAATTTCGCGAGCTGGGCGGAACCACGGTCATCATCTACGATCAGACATGTGCCGCCGAGAAGCGCCGCCGCCGGAAGCGCGGAAAAATGCACGATCCCGACAAGCGGGTTTTCATCAACACTGCGGTTTGCGAAGGCTGCGGCGATTGCTCCGTCCAGTCGAACTGTATGTCGGTCGAGCCGCAGGAGACCGAATTCGGCCGTAAGCGGAAGATCAACCAATCCACCTGCAACAAGGATTATAGCTGTCTGAAGGGGTTCTGCCCCAGCTTCGTCGAAGTCCGCGGCGCGACCATCAAGAAGCAGAAGGCTGTCGACGTTGACCTGACGGGTGTGCCCAATCCCGAGGTCGCCTCGCCTTCCGACGGCTATAACATCTTCGTGACAGGGATCGGCGGTACGGGCGTTCTCACCATCTCGGCGATCATTGGCATGGCCGCCCATATGGAAGGGCGCAGCTCCACTACTGCGGACATGGCCGGCCTCGCGCAGAAGGGCGGGGCGGTCTACTCGCACATTCGTGTCGCCGAGAAGGACGAGCACCTTCTCAGCCCGCGCATCATTACGGGCGGAGCCGACCTCGTCCTGGCCTTCGACGCGGTAGTTGCGGCCGACAAGGCCGGCCAGAATCTCATGACACCCGACCGTACGGCAGTGGTCGCCAACGCGGACATCTCTCCCGTCAGCGACTTCGTGCGCGACCGCGATCTCGATTTCCGGTCGCGCCAGGTCGAAAAGCGTATTCGCGACGCTGCAAATCCGAATGCGACGAGTTTCGTTGCCGCGGATACCGTCGCCATCGCGCTTCTGGGCGACGCGATCGGCACGAACATGCTCATGACGGGTTATGCCTGGCAGCTGGGCCATATCCCGTTGAAGCTTGAATCGATAAACGCGGCGATCGAGCTGAACGGCGTCGCGATCGAGTTCAACAAAAAGGCATTTGCTCTGGGCAGGCTGCTCGCGCACGACCGCGAGGCCGTGCAGAAGATGGTGGATGACGCCAAGGGACCGCCGCCCGAGCCGATCTCGGAAACCGTCGAGGAGCTTATCGAGCGGCGTATTGCGGACCTGACCGAGTATCAGAATGCCGCATATGCGGAACGGTACCGCACGAAGATCGAAGAGGTCCGTGCGGCCGAGGAGTCGGCAACGCCCGGGCGCTCCGAGCTGACTCAGGCGGCCGCTCGTGCGCTATACAAGCTGATGGCGTATAAGGACGAATATGAAGTCGCACGTCTGTATACCGATGGCCGCTTCGAAAAGCAGCTAAGCAAGCAGTTCGACGGCGATTTCGACTGGGCGATTCAGATGTCGCCGCCGCTCTTTGCGGGTGACGACGAGCGGACGGGCCGGCCGAAGAAATACTCTCTGCCATCCAAGCTGGTCATGCCGACGCTACGCGCGCTGGCGAAGATGAAGGGTCTGCGCGGTGGACCGCTCGACATCTTCGGGCGGTCGGACGAGCGAAAGGCCGAACGCGCGGCGATACCGGCATATGAGGCCGAGCTGGACCGGCTGATCGAGGGGCTTCGCGCCGACAATCATGAGCTTGCGGTGACGCTCGCCGCGCTGCCGCTGGATGCACGGGGCTTTGGCCCGGTCAAGGAGGCGCAGGCGAAGACCGTTGCTGCCCGCGCCGATGCACTGTGGCAAAAATGGCCCGGTGAGCGCGAGGCTGTCGCTGCCTAGCAATGCACATGCTTGAACCCGGACCCCAGCCGCGATAGGCGCCGCTTCGATATGCAGAACAAACTCGGAACGCTGTGGCTCATTGGAGCCGGAAACATGGGCGGAAGCCTGCTGGCCCGCTGGCGCGAAACCGATATTTGCGATCGCTACGTCGCGATCGACCCGGGCGATCCGCCGATTCCCGACGGCGTCGAGCATGTGGCGTCCATTGATGAAGTCGAGGGCGACCCGGATATCGTGGTCCTTGCCGTCAAGCCGCATCTGCTCGAGCCGGCGAGCAAAGGCCTTCTCGCCAGGTTGAAGGAGGACACGCTGGTCGTGTCCGTCATGGCCGGCCTACAGCTTTCGCGCATTCGCGAGACGGTCGGCGGCGGCAAGATCGTGCGTTCGATGCCGAATACGCCCACGGCCATCGGCAAGGGCGTTACCGGCCTGTTCGGGACCGACCTGACCGAACGCGATCGGGACCGGCTTACCCGCTTCTACGAGGTGACAGGTGTCGCGGCCTGGCTTGAGGAAGAGGCACAGTTCGACGCGTTGACGGCGGTTTCCGGATCGGGACCGGCATATATCTTCCGTATGGCGGAGGCCCTTGCTGCGGCCGGCGAGTCGGCCGGTCTTCCGGCGGACCTCGCATATCGCCTGGCCGAAGGAACTGTCAGCGGGGCAGGCGCACTGCTGGCCCATGACCCGCGCAAGGCCGATGAACTGAGACGTGCGGTGACCTCCCCTAACGGAACCACGCAGGCCGGTCTTGAAGCGCTGGACGAGGATCCGGGATTGCCCGCACTGGTGCGAAATGCCGTGCGCGCCGCTGCGGCTCGCTCACGTGAACTCGCCTCCGAGTAGCGGTACCCCGGGCCCGGTGTGGCTCGCATCGTCCTGATTACAGGTTGAGAGCGCGGCGCCGGTCCTCTTCGGGAAGAAGGGCGGCGAGCACATTCCAGAAGCCTGTAACCGCCTCCTGTCCGGCCTCCGAATAGGCATTCGTCATGCGTTCGCGGAGCCGCTCGAACAGATCCCGCTCGAACTCTTCGCCGGCTTCGGTCAGCCGCAGCAGGCGCTGGCGGCGGTCCTGCCGGCCCCGGTCGATGGCGATCAGGCCGCCAGCTTTCAGATCGTTCACCACCCGGCTGAGTGACTGTTTGGTGATCCGCAGCAGGCCGAGAAGGGCCCCGACACTCAGGCCGGGCCGTCTCGCTATGAAATACAGGGCGCGGTGGTGGGCCCGGCCGTAGGGGGTCTCCGACAACCGAGCGTCGGCCGAAGAGATCATTTCCATATAGCCGAAATAGATCAGTTCGATCCCGCGGCGGACCTCGTCTTCACGTAGAAATTGCGGCGATGCGGGCGGCAGAAGGACAGTCATCTTGTCCTTCCATTGCCAGCCGCTTTCCTTTTCGGCAAGGAAACGGCACTAGGCGTGCGCATGACGACACGTCCGTTTCATCCTTGGAGTCGAGTCCCCACATTATGAGTGCGGCAACGAAGAACCCGCTTCCCGAACCAACCTATGACGACCGCGACGGCTGGATCTGGTTCGACGGCGACCTGGTGCCATGGCGCGAGGCGTCCGTTCACATCCTCACCCATGCCATGCACTATGCATCGGCTGTGTTTGAGGGGCAGCGCAGCTACAACGGTCGGGTGTTCAAGCTGTCCGAACACAACGAGCGCTTGGTGAACAGCGCGAAGATCCTCGGCTTCGACATTCCCTGGACCCGCGAGGAAATCGACGACGCCTGCAACCTCGTCATGGAAAAGAACGGACTTACGAACTGCTATCAGCGCCCGATCGCGTGGCGCGGTAGTGAACAAATGGGTGTGGCCGCACAGGCAACGAAGCCGCACCTTGCGATCGCCGTCTGGGAATGGGGTGCCTATTTCGGCGAGGAGGCGATCAAGAAGGGTCTACGCCTCGATATATCGAAATGGCGCCGTCCTGCGCCCTATACCGCTCCCACCAATGCGAAGGCGAGCGGGCTGTACATGATCTGCACGATGGCGAAGCACGCCGCGGCCGACCGAGGCTATGGCGATGCCCTGATGCTCGACTGGCGCGGTCAGGTGGCCGAGGCTACCGGCGCTAACATCTTCTTCCTGCGAGACGGGAAGCTGCACACGCCGACTCCCGACTGTTTCCTCGACGGGATTACCCGGCGCACGGTGATGGATCTCGCCCGCCGCCGCGGGATCGAGATCGAACAGCGTGCGATTTGGCCCGAGGAACTGGAAAGCTTTGAACAGTGCTTTCTCACCGGCACGGCGGCAGAAGTGACGCCGGTCTCGGAAATCGGCCCCTGGTCCTTCGACGTGGGCGAGGTCGGCCTCGGTCTTCGCAAGGACTATCTCGACCTCGTCAACGGCCGGCTTTCGAACAGCTAACCTCACTTCATACATTTCGGACTGACAGGCGGAGCGGGTCATGCAACTGGGCGCGAATACGAAGGTGACGGTTATCGGTCTCGGCTATGTCGGCCTTCCCCTTGCCGTCGCCCTGGCGAAGTCTTTCGATACGATGGGTGTCGATATCAATCCGGGGCGCGTGCGGGAGCTTGCAGCCGGGCATGACAGTACTCGCGAGGTAGAGGACGATGCTCTCGCTGCCAGCAGCCTGACGGTGACTGCCGATATCGAGGAGGCGGCGGGCCGGGATATCTACATCGTCACCGTTCCCACGCCGGTGGACAAAGCGAACCAGCCGGACCTGGGGCCTGTTCGCGGCGCTACGCGTGCGGTCGGCGGGATCCTGAAAAAGGGCGGGCCAGCGCCGCTGATTATCTATGAAAGTACGGTTTTCCCCGGGGTCACCGAGGAAATTTGCGGTCCCCTTCTGGAGGATGTGTCCGGACTTAAACGCGGCGAGGACTTCTTTCTCGGTTACTCCCCCGAACGTATAAACCCCGGCGACAAGGTGCATACGGTCGACAAGATCACACGCGTGGTGGCTGGCGAGAATCCCGACATCACGGCGGCAATGAGCGAGCTTTACCGGACCGTGACCAGCGGGGGAACGTTCGAGGCGGCCTCGATCAAGGCGGCAGAGGCCGCGAAGGTCATCGAGAATGCCCAGCGCGACATCAACATCGCCTTCATGAACGAAATCGCGCAGATCTTTCGTAAGGATGGCATCAGCGTCTACGACGTGCTCGACGCGGCCAATACGAAGTGGAACTTCCTGAAGTTCTCGCCGGGCCTCGTGGGCGGCCACTGCATCGGCGTCGACCCGTATTACCTCAGCTACAAGGCGCAGCAGCTCGGGCACCTTCCGCGCGTGGTTCTCGCCGGGCGGTCGATCAACGACGGTATGGGCGCTTTCGTCGCCGACCAGGTACATGACCATCTGCGCCGCGCCAGCCGAATCCTCGTCCTCGGAATGACCTTCAAGGAGCATGTCCCCGACCTCAGAAATTCGAAGGTGGTGGACGTGATCTCACGGCTCGACTGGCTGGGCCATGACGTCACAGTGCACGATCCACTGGCGAATGCCGAAGAAGCCGAAGAAGAATACGGCCTGACGCTCGATCCGGACGCCATGGCCGCCGACCGCGAATATGATGCCTTGGTGCTTGCCGTTCCGCATCAGGCCTATCTGGATCTCGATGAAAAGACGGTGACCGGCCTTCTCAAGCCCGGCGGGCTGATTGCCGATGTGAAGGGGGTCTGGCGGGATCGCAGCTTCGGTGACTGCGCGCGCTGGCAGCTCTAACCGCTTGCTCCGGCCGTGCCTAAACCCGGCCGGTCAGCCGGTAATAGCCAAGGCCGACCCACTCGTGCAGCGCCAGGTCGGTCAGCTGTAAATTTCCGATAAGGTCGAAGCTGAACCCGGGCTCTTTTCCAACCTGGAAGTCGACCGGAAAGGGCGTCGCGTCGACTCCCGCGGCCCGCGCACACGCCATCGCGCGCCGCATGTGAAAGGCTGACGTAACGAGCAGAACGCCGCCTTCGGCATCATGCACTGCAAAGCCGGCCAGGTTCTCGCAGGTGTCGGCAGTGTCCTCGACCGTCGCGATCCGGTCGTTCGCGATACCGGATACGCTCCAGAAACGGGCGACGGCGGCGACTTCGTTGATGTGGCCGTCATAGCGCCCATAGCCTGCAATCCATAGCTTTGACCTTGGAAACCGCCGGGCGAGTTCCATCCCTCTCAGGATACGGTCGCCGTGAGTGGTTATCTCGAGAGACCCGGCCCGTTCGGTTTGCGGAATGGCTTCTCCGCCCCCCAGAACGAGAATGTGCGCAGCGTCGCCTGCTTCTATTTCGGGAACCGGATAGTCGTCTTCCAGTGTGCCGATCAGCCAGACGGGAAACGGTGACAGACCGAAAAGCACGAGAAAGGCGGCGCCGGCAGCAAGCAAGCGGCGGCCGGTCTGCACGAAGCCGAAAGTAAAGGAAATCAGAGCCAGAACCGGGAACCAGAGCGGCCAGGTCTGCGGACCGAACAGGTTCCACAGCAGATAATTCATGCCAGGCCGTGATAGCTCTTATACCAGGAGACGAAATTCGGAATGCCCACGTCGATAGGCGTGGTGGGCTTGTATCCGAGATCACCATGAATCGCGTCGATGTCGGCATAGGTGGCGCGGACATCGCCGGGCTGCATCGGCAGCAGGTTGCGCTCTGCTGGTTTCCCGACAGCCTCTTCCAGCAGCTCGATCATGCGCGACAGGTCTTCGGACTGGTTGTTGCCGATATTGTACAGACGGTGGGGAGCGCGTGAGCCACCGGCCTTTTCCTTGCCGTCGTCGGGGGCCGGTGTATCGAGGCAGGCGGCCACCCCCGCGACGATATCGTCGATATAGGTGAAGTCGCGCTTCATATTGCCTTCTCCGAAGACGTCGATCGGGCGGCCTGCGAGGATCGCCTCGGTGAACAGCCACATCGCCATGTCGGGTCGTCCCCACGGGCCGTAGACCGTGAAGAAACGCAGACCCGTCTGCGGCAGGCGATAGAGATGGGCATAGGTTTCGCTCATCAACTCGTCGGCCTTCTTGGTTGCCGCGTAGAGCGAAATCGGATGATCGACCCGGTCGTCGACGGAAAAGGGCAGCTTCGTGTTGCCACCATAGACCGATGAAGACGAGGCGTAGACCAGATTGTCGACACGGCCAGAATGGCGCGCATATTCTAGGATATTGAGGTGACCCATCACGTTGGCTTCGACATAGACATGGGGGTGAGTGAGCGAATAGCGCACGCCTGCTTGGGCCCCCAGATGGGCGATGCGGTCGATCTCTAGGCCTTGAAGCGCTTCTGTCAGCTCGGCGCTACGCGAGAAGTCGGCGTGGACGAAGGTGTACCGGTCGCCGAACTCTTCGGTCAGCGTTTGGATGCGATCCTTCTTCAGGTCCACCGAGTAATAGGGATTAAGATTGTCGAGCCCGACGACCCGGTCACCGCGGGCCAGCAGGTACCGCGACAGATGAAAGCCGATGAAGCCGGCTCCGCCGGTAACCAGATAAAGCATGAAGACCCCTGCATGATAGGCGGTGCGCGTGGGATAGCATGGCTGCCCCCTGCTGCAAGGGCGCGCTGATAGTCTTGCGCTTCGGGTTAGCGGACCGCTTGGAAAATTCGCCCGCAGCGTTTACATGCCGCCTCGCCGGGGTCGCCCGGGACAGCGGCGGATGGGGCGTAGCCAAGTGGTAAGGCAGCGGTTTTTGGTACCGCCATGCGCAGGTTCGAATCCTGCCGCCCCAACCAGCACGGGAGTTTTGGGTTTTCCGACAACTCCCCCGCTTTGCCGGCCCCTTCCGGAAGCAGGTGCATTCCTGAAACCCGGGTCCGCTGCCGGTCATACTCCCTAGTCGATGCGAACCGTTTTGCGGCGCGATGTGGCACCCGCGACGAGGGTTAGCCGGCTCTTAGCGAAACCGAGCGCATCGGCCAGCAGCGCAAGCAATGCTTCGTTCGCCTTGCCCTTATCAGCCGGCGCCGTGACCCGAACTTCGACCGGCGTTTTCGTCCAGTCGACCTTCGCATGGGCCGCCTTCGGCACGGCCTTCACATGCAGGAGAGGACCAGGGTCCGCAGGAGCCGTGCCCAAAATCTTGTACCGCGCCATCGGGCGTCATTAACCTCATCCGTGCACCGCGTCTTTACCGGTCGCCTGCAAGCCTCGAGCTTCGGGCGTTGGACAGGAAGGGCCGGATCAGAGTCATGACCTCTCAGCCCGGCGCTCAACTCTATTCACGCCTGTTTCCGGTCCTCATACTCACGACCGTGTGGGTGGGGGTCGCGACGTTCGCCGTTCAAGAGGCGTCCGCCTCTCTCAACTGCTTCATCGGCGTCTTCTTCGGGATTCGCCTCGATTGGCATATGGCCTCGCGCCGCGCCTGCGAGCGGCGAATCGCGGCGCTGGGCTGGCGGCAGCTTCGCGGTCCCCATCCCAGTGGCTAGCCCTCCCCTTAGGCTCAGCGGGTAGCGCGCTGGGAACCGCCCGGCTAAGGAACCGGGCGTGGGGGAGTTGTCCGAACCTTTGGAGACGGCGGAGACCGTCCGGCCGTCTTTCCGTCCTTTCTGGATTGGCGTCGGTCTCGCGGTCGCCTTGGCGCTCCAGGCGCTGCCCATGCCGGAAGGGATGCCGCTGGCCGGCTGGCGCGTCGCGTCGCTGTTTCTTCTTATGATGATCTGGTGGGTATCGGAGGCAGTGCCCATTCCGGTCACGTCCCTCTTGCCGATCATTCTCCTGCCCATGGCCGGCATAGCTGACATTCGCACGGCCGCGGCGCCCTATGCCAGTCCGATCGTGGTCCTGCTGTTCGGTGGCTTCGTCATCGCCAAGTCGGTTGAACGCTGGAACCTTCACACTCGCATCGCCCTCGCGGTCGTGCATCGCTTCGGGGCCAATCCATCTGCGATGGTGGCGGGTTTCATGGCCGCGGCCGCGATCCTGAGCATGTGGATCTCGAACACCGCGACGGCGATCATGCTGATGCCGATCGCCTTGTCTGTCGCCGCCAGCCTGGGCGGGGAAGGGTGGCGGAGCCAGCCACTATCGGCGGCCCTCCTTCTGGGGATTGCCTATGCCTGTTCTATCGGCGGCGTCGGCACCCCCATCGGCACGCCTACCAACCTGATCGTCATAGGGTACGCCGAGGCGGAATTCGGGCGATCTGTCGGTTTCGCCGACTGGATGCTCTACGGCGTTCCGATGGTGGCCATTCTGGTCCCGGCGGCGTGGCTGCTGCTGACCCGGCGCGTGCGGGCCGCCGTGCCGGAACACCGCGCCGAAGCCGCGGGCCTCATCGAACAGGCGCGCGCTCGGCTTGGGCCGTTGTCGGTACCCGAACGCCGGGTTTCCCTGGCCTTCGCCGTTATCGCCGTCCTGTGGGTGTTTCGCCGCCCGCTTGAAGAAGTCGCAATTGCGGACATCCGCCCTTTCGCTTTTCTTACCGATCATATCATCGCTGTGATCGGTGCGGTGCTTCTGTTCCTGATACCGGCGGGAACGGGGCGCCGCGAGGCGCTGCTGGATTGGGAAACGGCGGAACGCATTCCATGGGGCGTTCTCCTGCTATTCGGCGGCGGGCTCAGCCTTGCCGTGGGGATGACGGAAAGCGGACTCGGCATGTGGATGGGCGAGCAGTTGCAGGCGCTAACTGCGCTACCGCTCCTTCTGCTCATCGGTGCGCTGGTTCTGTTCGTCATCTTCTTTACTGAAATAGCCAGCAACGTGGCTACTGCCTCGGCCCTGATGCCCATCGTGGGCGCGGTCGCGGTCGGAAGCGGTCTGGATCCGATGTTGATGGCCATGCCTGTCGCCGTAGCTGCCAGCTGCGCCTTCATGCTGCCGATGGCCACGGGTCCGAACGCGATCGCCTATGCGTCCGGGGCAATCAGCATGGGAAGGATGGCGCGGGTCGGCTTTGCCGTGAATCTGGCCGCCATCGCCGGGATCAGCCTGTTCAGCGCCTGGACACTTCCTCTTTTGCTATAACGCGGCTGCAGCAAAAAAACTTGCGAACGTCTCGCGTTGGCGAAACCAGCGCGAACCGTTCGTCGTTGATGTCCGAATAAGAGAAACGGGGGCTAAATGTCCGAACTCGAGACACACAAGAAGAAGCTGAAGGGTAAGCGAATCCTGATCGCTGAGGATCAGGTCATTCCTGCGATGAGCCTTGAGGTGAAGCTGCGCTATACGGGCGCGGCCGCCATCAGGATTTGCGAACGTATGGCGGCCTGCATGTCTGTAATCGAAGGAGATTTCGAACCGGACGCGGCGATCATCGACATCGACATGGCGGGCAAGGACGGCCGCGACCTAGCACGCGAGCTGAAGGGACGCGGCGTCCCGTTCATGTTTCATACCGGTGTTGCGAAAAGCGACAAAGCGCTGGAGGAATTTCCGGACGCGCCGGTAGTGGCGAAGCCTTCGACGGAGCAGGAAATCGTGGCGACACTGGCCTCGCTCTTTCCCGCCTCGGAGAATGAGGACGAGGACAACGCCGCCGCCTGAGCTTTCGCGGGGGCTTTAGTCCTCCGCTGCCGCGCGATCGCCGACGATCCGGTCCTCGTTGGCGCGTGCGATCACATATTGCCGGACAGCGTCAATCTCGTCCTTGGTCATGACTTCGGAAAAGCCAACCATGCCATTGGACGACAGCAGGCCGTCACGGACGATGGCCAGCCATGTTTCGCGGTTGCCGAGCGTCGCCGAGCGGCGAAGGTCGGGAATTACCGTTCCGCCGATCGCGGCGTCGCCGTGGCAGACGCTACAATATTGACCGAAATTGCGTTTGCCGAGGGCGATGACGTCGGTCGTCGCCCTTGATGGCGGCGGATCGATCGGCAGGTCGTTGAGCTCGGGGGCGGGGGGCAGCGTAGCCTGGCCGCCCAGCTTGAACACGAGCAGGCGGCTGACATTCGGTACGACGCCGCCATCCGTCGAAACGTAGCCAGCCGAAATTGGGAAGGCGCCACCCCAACCCGCGAGCACGGCGACATATTGCTCGCCGTCCAGTTCATAGCTCATCGGTGCGGCAACGATACCTGTTTGGGCGGGGAAATCCCACATTTTGCGGCCGTCGGCTGCAGAGTAGGCGGCGAAGACGCCGCTCGAGTTGCCCTGGAATACCAGATCACCTGCGGTCGAAAGGATGCCTCCGTTCCATGGGCCGCGATGGTCGACGCGCCACACTTCCTTCTGCGCGACCGGATCCCAGGCAAGCAGCATGCCGCTCGACATCTGCTCGGCTTCGTCGCGGGCGGCCTTGTCCGCGGGGAGCATGTTGGCGGCAGTATCCAGCCCCACATTGAATCCGATCGGCTTCGCCTCCCAGTCCTCTCCGTGCATGTACGGGAAAGCGGTGTTCATCGCCGGAATGAAGACGAGCTGCCGGTTCGGATTATAGGCCATCGGATGCCAGTTATGGCCGCCGAGAGGTCCGGGCATCGTCAGCTTCGTTTCGCCTTCCTCAGTGTAGCGGGCGCCCTCCACTTCGATAGGCCGCCCGTTCTCGTCCAAGCCGCTAGCCCAGTTGATTGCGACATAGTTGTCGCCGCTTATGAACTCTCCGGTTTCGCGGTCGATGGTGTAAAAAAATCCGTTCTTCGGCGCCTGCATGAGCGCTTTGCGGACGGACCCGTCGGTCATAGTCAGATCGGCGAGGATGATGTGCTGGGTAGCTGTATAGTCCCAGGTCTCGCCCGGGGTTGTCTGGAAATGCCAGACATATTCTCCCGTATCTGGACGAAGCGCCACGATCGACGAGAGGTAAAGATTGTCGCCGCCCTCCGGGCTTCGATAAATCTGGTTCCACGGGCTGCCGTTGCCGACGCCGATGTAAAGCAGGTCGAGGTCGGGGTCATAGGCCATCGAGTCCCAGACGGTGCCGCCGCCGCCGAGGTCCCACCACTCTCCGCTCCAGGTTTCAGCGGCCTTTTGCAGATAGGCGGGATCGTCTGCGACACCCGGCTCGCCCGGAACGGTGTAGAAGCGCCACACTTCCTCGCCGGTCTCCGCGTCATAGGCGCCCAGATAGCCGCGCACGCCGAATTCGGCACCGCCATTGCCGATCAGCACTTTCCCGTTCACCACCCGCGGAGCACCGGTGATCGTGTAGGGTTTCGACTGGTCGACTGTGACGGTGGACCAGACCTCCTCGCCGGTTTTGCGGTCGAGCGCGATCAGACGACCGTCGAGCGCTCCCATAAACAGCTTGTCGCCCCATGCGGCGACGCCCCGGTTGACCACATCGCAGCAGGCCATGACGCCGCGCGCCCTGTCGACCCCCGGATCATATTCCCAAAGCAGTGCGCCGGTCGTAGCATCGAACGCTTTCACCATCGACCAGGCGGTCGTTACATAGAGCGTGCCGTCGATGTGGAGCGGTGTGGCTTCCTGCCCGCGAGAAGTATCCAGATCGGCGAACCAGGTGAGGCCAAGGCCGCTTACCGTGTCCGAATTTACCTGCCGTAGGGGACTGTGACGCTTCTCGTCATATCCCAGGCCATAAGACATCCATTCGCGCCCAGAGGAGGCCGCGGCCTGGATGTCATCTCCGGTGATGCCTGATCCGGCCGCTGACGGCGTTGTCTCGCTCCTGACCGCCTCGATCTCGGCGGGCCGTTCGCTAGCGCCTGTACAGGCTATCAGAGACATACTGACGGCGAATAGCGAGGCACGAACTGACGCGTGCGTCATTGCTGATCCTTCCCAAATCTTATCGTTCGGGAACTATCTAGCCTGTGAGGGAGCGGTCGGCCCCTAGGATTTTAGGGCGCTCTGCGGCCATTCTTGCGGGCTCAGGCGCCGAGGCGGTCCGCGTGCCAGTGCACATGATCGGCCATGAAGGTCGAGATGAAATAATAGCTGTGATCGTAGCCTGCATGCAGGTTCAACTCGAGCGGTTGGCCAAGTTCCTTGCAGACGTCGCGGAGCACGCCCGTTTTCAGCTGCTCCTCCAGAAACTCGTCCGCACTGCCCTGATCGACGCGCAAGTGCTCGTGCCGGGCGCCGTCGGCGATCAGCATACAAGCGTCATAGTCTCGCCAGTTCGCTTCATTCTCGCCGAGATAGAGCGAGAGAGCTGCCTGTCCCCAGGGGCAGGCAAGCGGAGAGACGATCGGCGAAAAGGCAGAGATGGAGCGGTAGCGCGCCGTGTTGCGCAGTCCGACTGTCAGTGCGCCATGGCCCCCCATGGAATGACCCATAATGGACTGGCGGCGCATATCGACCGGGAAAATCTCGGCTAGGAGTTCGGGGAGCTCCTCCTCGATATAGGTTCGCATGCGATAATGTTTGGACCAGGGGGCTTCGGTCGCGTCGACATAGAAAGACGCTCCCGTTCCCAGATCATATTGGTCCTTGTCGGGTACGCCCTCGCCGCGCGGACTGGTGTCAGGGGCGACGAAGATGATCCCCTTCTCGGCGCATGCGGCGCGATATTCGCCCTTTTCCATGACGTTGGCGTGTGTGCACGTCAGACCGCTCAGATACCATAGCACCGGAAGCTTCGCGCCCTTCTCATGCGGCGGAACATAGACGGCGAAGGTCATGTCGGTTCCGGTCGCGGACGAAGCGTGGCGGTAGACGCCTTGCGTTCCGCCACACGCCTTCCAGGTCGATACGGTTTCCATACGGTTCCTCGAAGCAGTTCGCGATTCACTCGATGCGGGCGTCTATACGTTCAGGCGAACGGTGCGCGCCCACGGCGCGTTCCCTAGCGGAAGACTACCGTACGGCGTCCGTTCAGCAACACGCGCCTTCGGCCGGTCCAGTCGACGGCGCGCGCGAGAACCTGCGCCTCGATGTCCCGGCCTATTCTTACCAGATCGTCTGCCGAGGCGCGGTGATCGACCCGTTCGACGGCCTGCTCGATGATTGGACCTTCATCGAGGTCTTCGGTCACGAAATGGGCCGTTGCGCCAATCAGTTTGACACCGCGCTCATGGGCCCGGTGGTAGGGACGGGCACCTTTGAACCCCGGCAGGAAGCTATGGTGAATATTGATGCATCTGCCGTTCAGTTGCTGCGTCATGTCGGCAGACAGAACCTGCATGTAGCGCGCGAGGATCAGGTAGGTGGCTTCGCCTTCTGTCATGATCTGCCGGATTGCCGCTTCCTGCTCCGCTCGGTTCGAGTCATCGACGGGGAGGTAATGAAAGGGCACTTGGTGCCAGGCACAAAGTTCGCGGGCCGCTTCATGATTGCCCACCACCGCGGAAATGCGCATGCCGAGTGCGCCTTCACGTTGCCGGTGAAGCAGGTCGGCAAGGCAGCGCATGCCCTTCGACACGGCGACGACGGCCTTCGGCTTGTCGGCCGCTTCCGTCAGCGACCAGACGAGACCGAATTGCTCCGCTATGGGCCTAAGCGCGGTCCGCATGGTCTCCAGCTCCGGAAAGCGGTCGCCCCCGTCGGCAAATTCGACGCGCATGAAGAACTGGCCGGTCTCCAGATCGGCATATTGCTGGCTGTCGAGAATGAACCCGTCGAAATCGGCAATCAGGCCGCTGATCGCAGCGACGATGCCGGTTCGGTCTTCGCAGCTGAATAACAGGATATAGGCGGGTTCGAGCCGGATCTTGGGTGGCATATCCTATCCGTCAGTCCGGCCGGTGGATTGCGCACAGCTTATTGCCGTCAGGGTCGCGGACATAGGAAAGATACATCGCGCCCATGCTGCTTTCGCGCAGCCCCGGCGGGTCCTCGTCGGTGGTTCCGCCATGGGCGACCCCGGCATCGTGGAATGCCTTCACCTGCTCGGCCGAGCTGCAGCGAAACCCGATCGTACCGCCATTCGCGAAGGTCGCCGGCTTGCCGTTGATAGGTTCCGAGACGCAGAGCGTCCCGCCATTATGTGCGTAGAACAGACGCTTGTGACCGCTGTCAGCCGTATGTTCGATAGGGTCGCCGGCAAGGCCCAACGTGCCCAGAACCGCGCTGTAGAATGTCTTGGCTTTCTCGATGTCGTTCGTTCCGACCATGATGTGGTTGAACATTCGTTCGTCCTCCCCCTTGCTCAGTAGACCACGACGCCGCGAATGCTTTCGCCCTCGTGCATCAGGTCGAAGCCCTTGTTGATCTCGTCCAGCGAGAGGCGGTGCGTGATCATGGGATCGATCTCGATCTGACCGTTCATGTACCAGTCGACGATCTGCGGTACGTCCGTCCTGCCCCGAGCCCCGCCGAAGGCCGAGCCGCGCCAGACCCTGCCCGTCACCAGCTGGAACGGACGGGTAGCAATTTCCTCGCCCGCACCGGCGACACCGATGACGACGCTTTCGCCCCAGCCCTTGTGACAGCATTCGAGCGCCTGGCGCATCACTTCGGTCTTACCGATACATTCGAAGCTGTAGTCGGCACCGCCGCCGGTCAGGTTCACGATGCGCTCGACGACATCGCCGCCATCCTGCGGATTCAGGAAGTGGGTCATGCCGAACTTGCAGCCCCAGTCTGCGCGGTCCGGATTGATGTCGACGCCGACGATCTGGCTCGCCCCGGCCAGCTTTGCGCCTTGGATGACGTTCAGGCCGATGCCGCCCAAGCCGAACACGACGACGCGGCTGCCCGGCTCGACCTTGGCGGTGTTGACCACCGCACCGATCCCCGTGGTGACGCCGCAGCCGACGTAGCAGGTGGTATCGAAGGGAGCGTCAGCGCGAATCTTCGCGACGGCGATCTCCGGTAGCACGGTGAAATTCGAGAAGGTCGACGTCCCCATATAGTGGTAGATCGTCTTTCCCTTGTAGCTGAAGCGCGAGGTGCCGTCGGGCATCAGCCCCTGTCCCTGCGTCGAGCGGATCGCCTGGCAGAGGTTGGTCTTCGGATTGAGGCAATATTCGCACTCGCGGCATTCCGGCGTATAGAGCGGGACCACATGGTCGTCCGGCTTCACGCTGGTGACGCCGGGCCCAATTTCGCGCACGACGCCGCAACCTTCATGACCAAGAACGGCTGGGAAGAGGCCTTCGGGATCTTCCCCAGACAGCGTGAAAGCGTCGGTATGGCAGAGACCCGTGGCCATCAGCTCGACGAGGACTTCGCCTTGCTTCGGCCCCTCAAGATCCAGTTCGACGATCTCGAGCGGCTTCTTTGCCTCGAACGCAACTGCTGCGCGGGTTTTCATCGGGCGGCCTCCTTAGCCTTCTGGCGCCATTCGGTGAGTAGGAATTCGGTGTATCCGTTGGGTTGCTCTTCGCCGTCGAAGATCAGCGCCCGCGCCGCCTTGAACGCCGGCCCGTCGAAGGACGGGGCCATCGGAGTATAGGATGGGTCGCCCTCATTCTGGCGGTCGACCACTTCGGCCATCCGCTTCAGAGTTTCGTCGACCTGCTCCGGCGTGACGACGCCGTGTTTGAGCCAGTTCGCGATATGCTGGGAGGAAATGCGCAGCGTCGCACGATCTTCCATCAGGCCGACATCATGGATGTCAGGCACCTTCGAGCAGCCAACCCCATGGTCGACCCAGCGCACGACATAGCCGAGTATGCCCTGGCAGTTGTTGTCGAGCTCCTGCGCGACCTCATCGGCGGACCAGTTGCGACCCTGGGCGAGCGGGACGGTCAGCAGTTCGTCGAGACGCCCGGTGATCGGTGCGGCCGCCAGCTCGTCCTGGCGCGCCAGAACGTCCACCTGATGATAGTGAAGCGCATGCAGCGTCGCCGCGGTGGGCGAGGGCACCCAGGCGCAGGTAGCGCCCGCCTTCGGATGACCGATCTTCTCGTCCATCATCGCCGCCATTCGGTCCGGCGCTGCCCACATGCCCTTTCCAATCTGTGCGCGCCCTTTCAGCCCGCAGGCAAGGCCGATACCGACATTTCGCGCCTCATAGGCGTCGATCCACGGCTGCGCCTTGATCTCTCCCTTACGCAGGAAAGCGCCGGCTGCCATCGCGGTATGGATTTCGTCGCCGGTGCGGTCGAGGAATCCCGTATTGATAAAGACCAGCCGCTGCCGCGCGGCATGGATGCAGGCGGCCAGGTTCGCGCTGGTACGCCGTTCCTCGTCCATCACACCGATTTTCAGCGTGTTGCGCTCAAGGCCCAGCATGTCCTCGACCCGGTCGAACAATGTGCAGGCAAAGGCGACTTCCTCGGGCCCGTGCAGTTTCGGCTTCACGATATAGACGCTGCCCGCGCGGCTGTTGCGATAGGAGTTCGTGCCCATCAGGTCGTGCATCGCACACAGCGCCGTGACGGCCGCGTCGATCATCGTTTCCGGAACGGCGGAGCCGTCCGGCTGCTTCACGGTCTCCGAGTAAATATGGTGGCCGACGTTGCGTACCAAAAGAGCCGATCTGCCGGGCAGGGAGAAGGAGGAGCCATCGGGGCCCTCATATTCGCGGTCCGGGTTGAGTGCCCGTTCAACGGTCTCTCCGCCCTTCGAAAATGTCTCCGAAAGGGTACCCGTCATCAGGCCCAGCCAGTTGCCATAGGCAAGCACCTTGTCCTCGCCGTCTACGGTCGCGACGGAGTCTTCGCAGTCGCAGATGGTGGAGACGGCGCTCTCGACGATAACATCAGCAATGCCGGCGGGATCGTCCTTGCCGACCGGATGGTCGCGGTCGAACACGACTTCGATGTGAAGGCCGTTGTTGCGGAACAGCCTGCCCTTGGCGCTCTTCCCGGCAAATTGGCCGGCATCCGCCAGCGGAATGCCCGTTTCCTCGACGGCCTTCAGGTCGCTCCAGGACATGCCCTTCAGCGGCAGGAGGTCGTCGAGAATTGCCTTTGCACGCGCCACTACGGCCGCGCCGCGCTTCGGGTCGTAACCGCCCGGACGAGCCGGTGCGGCGTCAAGCGCGTCGGTGCCGTAAAGTGCATCGTACAGACTGCCCCAGCGCGCGTTTGCCGCGTTCAGCGCATAGCGGGCATTGGTGATGGGCACCACAAGCTGCGGACCGGGCAGGGTAGAGAGCTCGGGATCCACGCCCTCGGTCTCGATAGTGAAGGGATCCGGTTCGTCGACCAGATAACCGATCTCTTTCAGGAACACAGTCTGCTCGGCGACATCGATCTTCTCGCCCTTGCGCGCCGCGAACCAGTCGTCGATTTTCCGCTGCAGGTCGGCGCGCTTGTCCAAGAGGCGCGCGTTTTCAGGCGCGAGATCGTTCAGGATCGCCGCGAGGCCCGACCAGAACTGCTCCGCATTCACCCCTGTTCCGGGCAGTGCATCTTCCTCGACAAATCGGCAAAGTCCGTCATCGACGGTGAGACCGGCACGTTCGCTCATGGGGCTCCTCTCGTTCAGAACAGGGAGGCCCTCTAACGTGCGAAATCCGCACTGTCAGGCGGCCAATGCCGTCCTGCGGACATTCATGGCCTTGCCGGAGCGGCGACCGATCCGGGGTCGCGGTCAGCCATATGCGAAAAGAAGGAGAAGGCCGATCAACAGCAGCGCGCCTCCCCTGATCCAGTTGAGCGCAGCCCGGTCTTCGACATCATTGTCAAACGCGAAGCTGCTTACGATCGCGAGCGGAAATGCGAATTCGAGGCCGACGAGCGGCGTGAATGTCACAGCGATCGCGGCTGGCATCATGCCGAGCGATACCGGCTCTTCGGTATCAGTCCGATCCTGTGTGGCTGCCGCACGGGCAGTTGGGGGAGGAAAGGTAAACCCCTTGGCGACGATCATAATTCCCAGAGAAAGGAGGATCGTCGACACCACGAAGGGCGGAAGCAGGCGCTCCGGCGAGATCTCGCCCCATCCCAGAGCAGGAGCGGCCAGCAGGATGAGAAGAACCAAGGTATAGAACGCGACCATCACAAGTGCGGGCCGCCGGCCATATTCACCGAAGTCCTGCAGGATCAGATTCTCGGCATAGTAGATGGTTGGCGTCGTTCCGACAGCAGGCGAGAACATGGCCGCCAGGGCGTCGTTCCGGTACCCGTTCTTCACGGCCCGTGTGCGGTCGATACCGTACAGCCGGCTAGGCAAAACGAATGACGGCGTCCCCGGAATGTCGGTAATCACGACAAACCACACGATGACGGCGAAGACCGCACCGACAAAGATCGAGTCGTTCGAGCTGACGTCGGCAAAGGTGAACATCTCGCGTATGTCACTGGCGGGCCAAGTGAGGGGAGGCGCAGGCACCGCTGCCGCCGCGAGGCTGTCCGGGGTCAGCCAGGCGAGGAGCAGTCCGGCGATGACGGCAATCAGATACTCGCTATGCAGAAACAGACGTTCCGCCAGCCGACGGCGCGTGCCTGCACGCATCCAGAGAAAGTCTTTTCCGCGCTTCAGCCTGTAACGCCCGTAAGTGAATAAGCCGATCAGGGCGACGCCGAACGCTGCATAGGCAAGGACCCAGACGCTAACGTCTACAAGCGGACCAAGCGTATCGACGGCCTGCTGGATCAATAGTGCGCCGATGGATGCCACCGCCGCGGCTTTGATAGATGTCGGGAGGGCCCGCTCGACAATGCGTTCCCGCCAGTCGAGAAAGAATGTCGTGCCCACGAGCATAAGGCCGGCAACGAAGAGCGCGCGGTAGCCGCCCTGCCAGCCCAGCGCATCCGACTTCTGAATGAAATCGGCGAAAAAGACGCTGAGTCCCACGGCCGGCGCGATTATCAAGCCTGTGCCCGTCCACACTGCCGAGGTCAGATTGGCAAGAATGATGATGACCAGGGTTCCGAAGAAGGCGAAGCCATAGGGAACCCCGGCCTCGCTGAGGATCGCCGGGTTCAAACTGATGATGTAGAAGGTGGCCAGAAACAGTGCGAAGCCTGCGGCGGCAGCTTCCGGCCAACCGTTCCTAGGTTCCGAGTCTGCGTTCCTCTCGGTCATCGCTGTTCCCCCCGCTGCAATGGAAAGACGGGAGCTAGCAGTGCAGCGTGACAGTGAGAATACGGGATGGCCCCGCTCCGGACGCAATGTTCAACAGTCCGGAAATGGCGGGCACGGAGGGATTCGAACCCTCGATACGAGTCACCCCGTATGGTCCCTTAGCAGGGGACTGGTTTCAGCCACTCACCCACGTGCCCGCACGCCGCAAGAGCGGCGAAAGCGGGGCCTATACAGGCTCGCTCCGCCGGGATCAACGGATGCGAGTTCTCGTAATTCCACGCCGCGGTTGCATCAGAGCTGGCTCCGCCCATCCGCGCGCAGCCGCTCTACAATCAGCTTCACGTCCTGCGAGCGAGAGCGCGGCACCACAGCCACCGCCTCCGGCGTGGCGACAACGACCAGATCCTGGAGCCCTGCCGCCGTGACGAGAGGGCCGGTCGACCAGAAAAGTCCGTCCGAACAGTCTTCTGCAACAACATCGCCCACCACCACATTGCCGCGCTCATCGCGGGGCAGCACGGCGTGAAGCGCTTCGAACGAACCGATGTCGGACCAGCCCATATTCACGGGGATGACCGCTTTCCTTTCGGTTCGCTCCATGACTGCATAGTCGATCGACTGGCTCGGCGACCGCCGGAACTCTGAGGCCTCCGGGACATAGGCTTCCGCGCCCAGTGCGCCTTTCCGGTATGCGGCCGCGACCGCCCGGAAGATCGCCGGCTCGTGCTGGCTCAGTTCTTCCAGATAGCGATCCGCCCGCATAAGGAAGATGCCTGCATTCCAGTAGAAGCCACCAGCCTGAAGATACCGCTCGGCAGTGGCTGGATCGGGTTTCTCGTGAAAGGCCGCCGCAGCGCGCCCGCGGCCGGATATGCCGTCGCCAGCCTCGATATAGCCATAGCCGGTCTCGGGCCTGTCGGGTTCGATCCCGAAGGTGACCAGCCATCCGTCTTCCGCGAGGGGCTTGCCAGCGTCGATGGCCTCTCGAAAAGCCGCAAGGTCGGCGATGAGATGATCCGAAGGCATGACGAGAAGAAGCTGTGCGCCATCGGTTTCTACGGCGTGCTGGGCCGCCAGCGCGATGGCGGGTGCCGTGTTTCGCGCCGCTGGCTCGGCTAGGAGCGTGAACCTCTCTGACGCAAGGGCGCCGCGCAGGAGGTCGATCTGGTTCGTTCCGGTCACGACGATGGGCTCGGCATAGCCTTCGCCTTTGGCACGCTGCACGGTTTCGGCGATCATCGACGAGGCAGATGTCAGGGAAAGAAATTGCTTCGGACACGAACTGGTCGAAAGGGGCCAGAGGCGGGTGCCGCTCCCACCGGAGAGAATCACGGGCTGGATCATTGGCATTTTACCGGTCATAGCGCCCCCATGTGCGGATCGGACCGACCGAAACTGTCGGCCGCGCATACGCGCATCTGGTAAATGCGCGTAAAGGGGCGGGGCCTTCGCTTCAAGATCAGGCTAAGAATGTCTTAGCTTCTGCGGCTGTACCTGTTCGGTATGTTCGCGTAACGGTCTGGCCAGGGCGCAAGGAACGAGGGGTTATTGCAGGATGATCCGCCTGTTCAGGCACTATTTCCCGCGACCGCTCCTGTTCCTGGGCCTCATCGAGATCGCGCTGGTCTTCCTGAGCGGTATGGCCGCATGGGAATTGCGGACCGCACAGATCGCGAGCGGCACCGAGCCGTTTCTCGAGCGGCTGCCCAATCTCGTCGCCTTCACCGTGACGGTCTACATCGCAATGCTGGCGGTAGGCGCTTATCAACTGTCGTCCTTTCGCTCGATGCGGATGACGATTGCCAGGCTGGTCCTCTCCCTCCTGCTTTCGGTCGTCTTTCTCTCACTCATTATCCTGTTCTTCCCGGCCGTGGCCTTCTGGCGGAGCGTCCTGCTCTACGCGATCCTCATCGCTTTGGTGGTTCTGGCGGTCGTGCGCATCGTATTCCTGGCGGCCATCGGCTGGGAAAGGTTCAGGGAGCCCATTGTCGTGATCGGCGCGGGTGACCGGGGAGAGAATATGCGCCGACTGGCTGAAGAGCCGACGGCCGGGTTTCGTATCGTTGCGCATTTCGCCCTCGAGGCCGGAACAGGGAGTATGAGCGATACGGACCCGCTTGATTCGGTGCCTTCGCTGGCGGATTTCTGCTTCGAGCACGACATCGAGCATGTTGTTCTCGCCCTCGACGAACGCCGTGGTAAACTACCTGCAAGGCAGCTTCTGGGCGCGCGTCTCGCCGGCGTGAAGGTGATCGACAAGACCAACTTCATCGAGCGCATGTCCGGCCGGGTGGACCTCGGTACGGTTAGCCCTTCATGGTTCATATTTTCCGATGGCTTTCTTGGTAGCTCCTCGCTCAGCCTTTTCGCCAAGCGCGTCTTTGACGTCTCTGCCAGCCTGCTCCTGCTGCTGCTCACTTCGCCCATTCTGATCCTCGCGGCGCTGGCAGTTAAGCTGTCGAGCCGCGGACCGATTTTTTACCGGCAGGAACGGGTCGGACAGCTCGGCCGGACATTCTGGATCACGAAGTTTCGGTCCATGGTGCAGGATGCCGAAAAAGACGGCGCGCAATGGGCAAAGAAAAACGATGCGCGCGTCACGACCGTCGGGCGTATCCTGCGGCAGACTCGCATCGACGAAATTCCGCAGATCTTCAACGTGCTGACGGGCGACATGTCCTTTGTCGGTCCGCGACCGGAGCGGCCCGTCTTCGTGGACCAGTTGAAAGAGCAAATCCCCTTCTACAGCGAACGCCATATCGTGAAGCCGGGGATCACTGGCTGGGCCCAGCTCAACTACCCCTATGGCGCGAGCATGGAGGATGCGCGGAAGAAGCTCGAATACGACCTCTATTACATCAAGAATTATACGATTTTTCTTGATCTTGTGATCCTCATCCAAACCGCCCGGGTAATCATTTGGCAGGATGGGGTCAGGTGACGGCGGATGCGGCGATCCTGACCCACTGGGTTGCCGCCGGGGCCTATTCGGTTCTCGCGGTTCTCGTCCTCGTCGTTGCCCGCGGGGGGCGCATTCCCGCTCTTCTGACGGTCGCTGCTGCCGTCGAAGCCCTTTGGGCGGCGGCTCTCGCGCGCGGCCTCGACAGTGGGGCTGGGCTCGCACTTACCCTGACGCTGGGGGAGAGCCTGCGAAGCGCCGCCTGGGTCGGCCTGGTTTCCTACCTGCTTATGGTGCGCTGGGCCGATACGAGCCGAAATCCCCTGCGGGCCCCCGTGTGGCTGTTGGCAGCGACCCTGGCAGTGCTGATCGGCATCGCGCTTCTGTCTGCGCTTCAGATGCAGGTGTCGGGTACGATATTATTTCTGAGAAATATTTTGTTCGTGGCCGTCTCGATTGGCGGGCTTGTGCTAACGCACAATCTCTATGTCGCTAGCGCTCCGACAGACCGGTGGAGCCTCGGCGTCTTCTGCATCGCGCTTGCGGGCATCTTCGCCTACGATGTCAATCTCCACACCTTCACACTGCTTGAGCCCTTGCTAGGCCGTGACTTTTTCGAAGCGCGCGGACTTGCCAACGCCCTTGTGGTGCCGCTCTTCGGGCTTGCCGCGCTGCGCAACCCCGCGCTGCGGTTCTCTCTGTCCCGGCAGGCGGCAGTACAGACCTTCGCACTCGGCGCCATCGGTCTTTATCTCGTTGCCATGTCGGTGGCCGCCTATCTGATCGGCCTGTTCGGCGGCGACTGGGCACGGCTGTTCCAGATCGCCCTGATCTTCCTCGCCGTCATCGTTGCCGGCGTTCTCCTCCTGTCGGGGCGGGTGCGGGCTTGGGTTCGCGTGAAAATCAACAAGCATTTCTTTGCTTATAAATATGATTATCGTGAGGAGTGGCTTCGCTTCATTGCGACCGTCTCGAATGCCGGGCCTGGCTTCGGCAACCTGTCGCAGCGCGTCATTGCGGCCATCGCGTCGATCGTCGATAGTCCCGGCGGTGCGCTTTTCGAGCGAGACGACGACGGTTCTTTCGTACTCAGCCACCGCTGGAACATGGGCGGGCTTCCTGCCGCCGCTATCCCCTTTTCTCAGGAAGACCTGCGCAAGATGCGCGACAGCAGCCGTATTCTCGACCTGACAGGCGAGCAGCAGGACCGACTTCCGCCGCAATTGCGTGAGGACGGACGGCTGTGGCTCGCCGTTCCGCTCGTCCATCTCGATGACGTCCCCGCTGTTGTCGTCGTTCAGAAATCCAGAGTGGCACGCGAACTGGACTGGGAGGATTTCGACATCCTCCGAACCGTCGGGCGCCAGGCAGGCAGCCTGATCGCGGAGGAGCGTGCGCTTGCCGATCTAGAAGAATCCCGCAAGTTCGAGGAGTTCAATCGTCGCTTCGCCTTCATTATGCACGATATCAAGAATCTGGTCTCGCAGCTCAGCCTCCTGTCACGCAATGCGGAGAAACATGCGGGAAACCCGGAATTTCAGAGAGATATGGCCGCGACGCTGCAAGGGTCGGTCGATAAGATGAAGGACTTGCTGGTCCGGCTGGGAACGGAGACAGGCCGCGAGCGGAAGGCGGAAAGCTTCGATCTGCGTGCGCTCGCAGAACGCCTGTGCGCGGAGAAGTCGCAGCTCGGCGCGCATGTGATCCTCGATGCGGATGCGTATCCTCTTCAAATCGATGGCGATGCGGCTAAGATCGAACAGGCCGTGAACCATTTGATTCAGAACGCGATTGATGCGAGCGAGCGGGGGTCTCCGGTTCATGTTCGGCTGCGCAACGAAGCCGGAGCCGTGAAGCTGATCGTCGAGGACCGCGGCAGGGGGATGTCTGAAGCATTCATTGCGGAGGAACTGTTCAAGCCGTTCCGGTCCACGAAGGAGGCAGGTTTCGGTGTGGGCGCTTTTGAGGCTAGAGAACTGATAAGAAACGAGGGCGGGCGCCTGGATGTGACGAGCGAGCCGGGCGAGGGTACGCGGTTCGTCATTCATCTTCCGCCCGAAGGACGAGAACGGAAGGCGGCGAGGGATGAGTGACCAGCGTACGCTACTCGTCGTCGAAGACGATGAGGGTCTGCAAAGGCAGTTGAAGTGGGCCTATGAGGACTATGAGGTCGTCATAGCAAGCGACCGGAAGAAGGCGATGGATGCGGTGCGGCTTCACGAGCCGGACGTTGTGACGCTGGACCTCGGCCTCCCCCCCGACCCCGATGGCACCAGTGAGGGCTTTGCTGCGCTGGAGGAGATTCTCGCTGCGAAGCCCGACACGAAGGTGATCGTCGCGTCAGGTCATGGCGCCCGGGAAAGCGCGCTTCGTGCAATCGCCGGCGGCGCCTATGACTTCTACCAGAAGCCTGTCGATATCGACCAGCTGGGGCTGATTGTTGCGCGCGCTTTCCAGCTCCACGACCTTGAGGAAGAAAATCGACGTCTCGCCCGGCGTGAAGCCAATACGGAGCTTGGCGGCATCGTGACCGCCTCCGAGACCATGCAGAAGGTCTGCCGTATGATCGAACGGGTTGCGGACACCGACGTCTCCGTGATGCTGCTCGGCGCCAGCGGAACCGGCAAGGAACTGCTGGCGAAGGGGCTGCACGAATCCAGCGGCCGCGCTGATGCGCCTTTTGTCGCGATCAACTGCGCGGCCATTCCGGAAAACCTGCTGGAATCAGAGCTCTTCGGTTATGAAAAGGGCGCTTTCACCGGTGCCGCCAAGACGACCGAGGGCAAAATCGAGATGGCGCAGGGGGGCACTCTGTTCCTCGACGAAGTCGGCGACATTCCGTTGCCGTTGCAGGTAAAGCTGCTCCGCTTTCTCCAGGAACGCGTGATTGAGCGGATCGGCGGGCGGCGGCAGATCCCCGTGGACGTGCGCATCGTCTGTGCCACGCACCAGGACCTGGAGACCATGATCGCCGACGGCAGCTTTCGTGAGGATCTCTGGTACCGCGTGGCGGAGGTTGTCGTCCGCATACCGGCGCTCGCCGAGCGGCCCGGCGATCCCGTCCTGCTGGCGCATCACTTCATGCGCAAATTCTCATCTGAGATGAACCGTAAGCTGAAGGGATTCGAGCCGGGCGCGCTCAGCGCGATTGAAACCTGGTCCTGGCCCGGAAATGTACGCGAACTGGAAAACAGGGTGAAGCGCTCGGTTATCATGGCCGATGGCAATTTCATCGGCGCCCAGGACCTCGACCTGTCCGAAGACCACAACGAAATGCCTTTGAATCTGAGGCAGGCGCGAGAAGCCGCAGACCGCCAGGCCATCGAGGTCGCGCTGGCGCGAACGGACAAGAATATCACGTCGACTGCAAAGCTGCTGGGGATTAGCCGGCCAACGCTGTACGACCTGCTGAAGCAATATGAGATCGAGGTATAAGGCGGCTACCCGCCTGTCGGAGTTAGGGGAGTATACGGGATGAGACATGCGTTTCGAATGACGGGCCTCGGGCGGGCAGCGCTTCTGGGCGGGGCTGCGTTCCTATCCCTGGCGGCGCCCCTGACACCTGCCGTGGCCGCGCCGGAAGACGATCCCGTAGCCGCCGAGGCAAACGCCTATCAGGAGGCCTTTCGCAGCTTTGCCGCCGGAGATTATCGGACCGCGCGCATCCAGCTGATGAACGTGCTGCAACGCGAGGAGGACAATGAGCTCGCGCGCGTACTCCTCGCGCGGACCTCGCTTGAGCTCGGCAATCCGATCGAGGCACAAACCCAGCTGGAACGGGCGGTGGCGGACGGGGTCAGCCAGCGCAAGGTGAATCACCTGATGGCGCATGCTCTTCTGATGCAGGGCGAGCGTGAACAGGCGCGGGCCCTGCTGAACCCGGGCGATGTCGAACCCCAGTTCGCGGCCTACGCCGCCCGCCTTCGCGGCCAGCTCGCAGCTGCCGATCGCGATTTCGAATTGGCTGAACGGGAATTCAATCGCGCTCTCGCCCTGGCGCCGGACGATCCCGAGACAGTGAACGCGGTCGCCCGCTTCCTTACCGTACTTGGCCAAGCCGAAACCGCCCGAGATTTGCTGGCCGATATTCTCGAGCAGCGTCCCGGCCACGTGAAGACGTTGATCGCCATGGGTGATACCGTCCGGCGGATCGAAGGGCTGGAAGCGAGTCTGCCCTACTTCAACCGTGCGCTCGAGGTCGACCGGAACAGCATTTCGGCGCTCCTCGAACGAGCGGCGACCCTCGGTGACCTGGATCGGCGCGACGACGCCAAAGCGGACATCGACCGTGTCAATCGTCTCGCGGACAATCACCCGATGGCTCGCTATTTGGAGGCGGTGCTCGAAACCCGCGAAGGCAATACAGACCGGGCGCGAGAACTGATGCAGCAGACCGGCGGGCGCCTGCAAGGCTTTGCGCCGGCCATGATGCTGCAGGGTCTGCTGGCGCTCGACGCCGGCAATTTGGAGGTCGCGAACGAGTATCTGGGCAGTCTCGTCGGTCGGATTCCGAACAGTGTCACCGCGCGAAAGCTCTATGCCACCGCGCAGCTTGAAAAGGGCGACCCGGAGGGGGCGTGGGCCACGGTGAAACCGATCATCGACGCCAATGCTGCCGACGCGCGCGTTTTTGCCATTGCGGGTTCTGCGCAGGCGCGGATGGGAAATACCGCCGAGGCGCAGGAACTGCTGAAACAGGCGGAAAGCCTCTCTGGCGACGCCGCGGTGCGCAATCAGCTTGCGATGACGCAGCTATTGTCCGGTGAGGCCGAACTCGCCGAAGAAACCGTTCAGTCCGTTCTCAGCGACGACGAGGATTCGGTTGCCGGTCTGATGATGCTTGCGCTCCTCAGGTTGCAGGACGGCGACTTCGAGGCGGCCGAGCAGGCCGCGAACCGGTTCGTGCAGGCCCATCCCGAGCTGCCCATCGGCTACAATCTTCTCGGTGGTGCCCTGCTGGGACAGCGCGACCGCGACGAGGCGAAGGCCGCGTTCCGCAAGGCGCTCGAACAGGATGAGGACTATGCCGAGGCACGCCGAAACCTTGCGCAGATCTTCGTTGCGGAAGGCGATATCGACCGTGCGAAGAACCAGCTTCGTCGCGTCGTCGCCGACGACAATAGCGATGTGCGTGCACTCATGACTCTCGCCGAGTTGGCAGGGCTCGAGGGCGACCGGGACGAACAGATCGAGTGGTTGCAGCAGGCGACTGCCGTCGACCGCGAGGCTGCGGCTCCCCGAATTGCACTTGCCGACGCCTATCTCGCCAGCGGCCAGGACAACCGGGCTCAGGACGAAGCGAACGCGCTCATCCGTGACTTCCCGGACAACGGAAATGCCCTGTTCGGTGCTGCGCGGATCTACGAGGCGAATGGTCGCCAGTCGCAGCTGGTGAGCCTCTTCGATCGCATGTCTTCCGTGGAGCCGAACGCACTGCTGCCGCGTGTTCTGCTGGGCCGGGCGCTGCAGGCGAGCGGCGACATCGACGAGGCGCGTCGGGTGTTCGAACGCGCGCTGACGATCACCGGTGAGGATGCCACTCCTGCCTATCTCGAACTCATCGCACTCGAGGCCAGGCAGGGCAGACTCGACAAGGCCCGCGAATGGTCGGTCAGGCTGCGCAATCGCAACCCGGGGTCGAATATCGCTGAAAACGCGCTCGGCCGGGCTTATCTGCTGGCCGACCAGCCGCAGGAGGCACTTGCGGCGTTCGACGCGGCGCGGGACAAGAGCTTCGATATCTCAACGGCGCGCGGGATGGCCGATGCCTATGTCGAACTCGGCCGCGACCGTGACGCTATCCAGATCCTGCAAGCCTATCAGAAGGCGAATCCCGAGGATCCGGGAGCATTGGGTTCGATTGCGGAGCTGCAGCTGGAGGCAGGGCAGTATCGCCAGGCCGTGGCGAATTACGAAGCGCTGCGCCGGGTCATTGGCAACCGGGATCCGGCCATTCTCAACAACCTGGCTTATTCCTACTTGAAGTTGGACGATCAGCGGGCGGTGCCGATCGCCCGGCTCGCCTACAACATCTCGCCGCGCAACCCCGCCATCGCCGATACCTATGGCTGGGCGCTTCTGAAGACCGGCGGCGATGCGGAGCGCGCACTCGCGCTTCTTCGCAGGGCCTCCCAGACGCTACCCAACAACGCCGAGATCAAATATCATCTCGCAGAGGCTTATCTCGCCAACGGTCAGCGCAGTCGTGCTCTGTCGACGGTGCGCGAGGCGCTTCGCATGCGTCAGGACTTCGGCGATCGCGCCCAGGCGCAGGACCTGATGAGGCGTCTTGGCGGCTGAGCGGTTTTCAGGGCCTTGCGAAAGCGTACCCGCGGCGATAGAGCCGCGGGCTCGGTCGGAGCGTAGCGCAGCCTGGTAGCGCATCACACTGGGGGTGTGGGGGTCGCAGGTTCGAATCCTGTCGCTCCGACCAGTCATCTTTCGCTTTCAAAGTAGGATTTTTGGTGTTTCCTGTTGGGGCTCCCCCCCAACGTGCAGCAGGGAGCGCCCGATGTCCGAAACCCATAACGGAAGCCTTGACCGTCTGCTCGATGACCTGATCGAGCGTGAAGGCGGTTATGTAGATCATCCCGACGACCGCGGCGGCCCCACCAATTACGGTATCACAGCGGCCACTGCCCGCCGCTACGGCTATGACGGCGGTGTACAGGGTCTGCCGCTGGAGATGGCGCGCGAGATCTACCGCGCACGATATTGGACGGGCCCCGCCCTCGACCGGGTGGCGGACGTGGCGCCCGGCGTTGCCGCGGAACTGTTCGATACCGGCGTGAACATGGGGCCCGCGACGGCGATCCGCATGTTGCAGCGCGCTCTCAACGCCATGAACCGCAACGAGCAGGATTGGTCCGATCTCGTCATGGACGGACAGGTTGGCCCGGCGACCCTGTCGGCGCTGACTGCCTATCTCGAAAAACGCGTCCCTCGCGGTGAGATGATTTTGCTGCGCGCGTTGGATGCCCTGCAGGGGGCCCGGTACATCGAGCTTGCCGAGGCACGACCGGCGAACGAGAGTTTCGTCTACGGGTGGCTCTCGAAGCGGCTCGGTAACGGGGAAGGGGACGTGCTGTGAACCTGCTCGCCACAGTCATCGGTCCTATCTCGAATCTTCTCGACAAGGTTATTCCCGACCCGGAAGCGCGTCAGAAGGCGAAGCTCGAGCTCCTCCGTCTGGAGGGCAGCCAGGAACTCGCTACGCTGAAGACGCAGCTCTCTGCCATCGTGACGGAGGCGCAGTCGAGCGACCCTTGGACGTCGCGCGCCCGGCCGAGTTTCCTCTATGTCATGTATGCGCTTATTCTCTGGTCACTGCCTATGGGCGTGCTCAGCGCCTTCAACCCTGCGGCGGCAACGGCGATTGCAAGCGGCATGTCGGCCTACCTCTCAGGCATTCCGGAACCTCTCTACGTGCTCTTCGGCACGGGCTATCTCGGGTACACGGCAGCGCGTAGCTGGGGTAAAGCGAGGGGAACCGACCGCTAGAAGGACAGCCCGACCCTTATGAAGTTCGCATTCGCAGGCCTTGCGGCTCTCGCCGCTATAATCGTCTCCCCGGTACAGGCTCAGACACTGATCGTCGGTAACAAGGCAGAAGATACGGTCAGCCTCATCGACATTGAGACCGGGCGAGAGATGCGCCGCCTCGAAACAGGCGACATGCCTCATGAGGTGGCGGTCTCGCCGGACGGCCGCAGCGCCTTCGTCGTCAACTATGGTGGCACCACGATCGATTTGTTCAGCGTACCGCGCGGAGAAAAGATTGGGACGTGCGACCTGGCGCCGAATGCACGGCCGCATGGAATTGTCTGGACGAAGTCTGGCGGTATTCTCGTGACGACGGAAGGGTCGGAAACGCTGACCTTGGTCACACCGGATTGCAGCCGTGCGTCGGCTATTCCGACGAGCCAGGAAACCAGCCACATGGTCGTCGTCGATGAGCAGCGCGGCCGCGCCTATGTCAGCAATCTCGGCAGCCGGACGGTAACGGCCATCGACCTCGCCAAGGGTACGAAGATCGAGGACTATTCCGCGGCGGAGGAGCCCGAGGGGCTCGATCTTGCCCTGGGCGGTGCGGAGCTATGGGTTGCCAATCGCGGAACTGCCGACGTTTTGGTTCTCGATGCCTTGACCGGTGAACGGCTGGACCGAATCGACGTGGGTAATGTCCCCATTCGCCTGAGAGTATCGCCGGACGGGAACTGGGCCGCCACGAGCAACCTGGGTGACGGAACCATTTCAATCATCGACGTCGAAGCGCGTGAGGTCGTGCGTACGATCGAGGTATCGGGGGAAGAGGCCGCGCAGCAGGTTACCCTCGTCTGGTCACCCGACGGCTCTCGGCTCTACGCGGCGGAAACCGCCCGGTCGCAGATTGCCGAGGTGGATTTCGAAAGCGGCGAAGTGCTTCGCCGAATCGAGGCGGGGGAGGGCAGCGACGGACTTGGTATTTCGCCGGTCCGCATGCTGCCCGAGCCTCAGTAGACACGCGCGTCAGTCGATTGCGTCCTTGACCTTCTTGCCGGTGAACAGCGCCAGGACGAGGAACAGCACGAAGAGCGCCAGGGCAATGAAGAACAGGATCTTAGCGATGCCGACAAAGGCGCCGCCAATGCCGCCGAAGCCGAGCAGGCCGAGAACGAGGCCGGCGACGAGAAACAGAAGGGCGAGCTTTAACATGAGGGTATCCGATCTCCGCTAGGGGTGCCGGGACAGCGTCTCAGTCAGTCGCTTGTTCCTCTGCGGTATCGGCGCCCTCCACCGATCGAGCGGCCGAAGGCATCGGGGTTATCGCAAGTGCAGAGCGCACAGGGCCGCTTCGGCATGAGCGCGGAGGCGCTAATTCGCGCTGGCAGCCCCGGCATCTCCGACAATCTCCGCATGCAGCTGCGCGAGCTGGGCATATTCAAGCGGGCTGCGGCGGTTCTTTTCCCTTCGCTCGTCCGAGAGTTTGCTCATGAAGGCGGCGGGGCGTCCGCCCCAGACCTCTCCCTCCGGAATGATCTTCCCAGGCGTCAGCATGCCGCCAGCGGCCAGCATGGCATCGGTCTCGATGACCGCCTCGTCCATGACGATCGAGCCTAGGCCGACGAAGCTGTGATCCTTCAGAATACAGCCGTGGACCATCGCCATATGGCCGATGACGCAGTTTTCTCCGATGATGGTTCCTTCGTTCCGCCGAGTGATGTGGACCACCGTTCCGTCCTGAATGTTCGATCCGGCGCCCACACGAATGCCGGGGCCTTCCGCTCTCAGGACGCAATTGTACCAGATACTGGCGCCCGGCCCGATCTCGACGTCGCCGATGATCCGCGCTCCCGGCGCGATGAAAGCATCTTCCGCGATTCGCGGGGACTTTCCGCCAAAGGGAAGGATCGTGGGTTCGGTGGACATGGGCTCAGGCTCCTTCGGGCCGGTCGATGGCAAATGTGACGTGCCGCTTCAGAACGCTGTCGTCCGGTACGTTCGGATGGTCGAAGTCGAGCTCCTGCCGATGGCTCATGCCGATGCGGCGCATGACCGCCTGGGATGGCAGGTTGGTGGTTGTCGTGATGGATACCACGCGAGGCTCGTCATATCGCAGCCAGAACCAGCGAAGCCAGGCGGTAGCGGCTTCGCTCGCATAGCCCTTGCCCCAGGCGCGCCGGGCCAGCCGCCAGCCGATCTCCGGTTCTCCCCGTACGGGAGACTCGAACGCGTGCCGGCTGAGGCCGACGAAGCCCAGAAACGCTCCGCTCGTCTTTTCTTCGATTGGCGAGAAGGTGAAGCCGAAGCGCTGCTGCCTGCCGATAAGATCATCGACTAGTGCGTCGCTCTCCTCCGGCGGCAATGGGGCGGGGAAATGGCGCATCACCTCGGTGTCGCTGTTCAGTGCGGCAAATGGCTCCCGGTCGCTGCTCCGCCACGGCCTGACAATCAGCCGCTCGGTCTCGAAGATCCTGTCGTCTGTCACGGGAACAGCGGCGCCTGCTCAAGCCCGGCGGTTTCGGAAAGGCCGAACATGACGTTCAAATTCTGGATTGCTTGCCCCGCCGAGCCCTTCACCAGATTGTCGATCGCCGCCACGATGATTGCTCGGCCGGGCACGCGGTCGGGAAAGACATTCAGTACGCAGTGGTTTGAGCCGCGCACCATCCGGGTTGCGGGCGCGCGGCCCTCCGGCAGCAAATGCACAAAGGGTTCGTCTTCGTAGCGCGCGCCGATGCAGCGGCGCAGATCGGCTGTCGACGACCCTTCCGCCAACTCGACCGTGATGGTCTCCAGTTCGCCCCGGTTCATCGGCAGGAGGTGGGGTATGAAGCTGACGGTGACGTCAGTGTTCGCGGCATTCGACAGTTCCTGTTCGATCTCGGGCATGTGACGATGCCCTGCAAGGCCATAGGGATGCGCAGCTTCGCTCACCTCGGCGAACAGGTTCGCTTCCTTGGCGCCGCGACCGGCTCCGGTCACGCCAGACATCGCCATGATCGAGATATTTCGAGGGCTGACGATGCCGTCCCCGATCCCGGGCAACAGGGCGAGCAGTGCGGCCGTCGGATAGCAGCCGGGACAAGCGGCGAGCTCGGCATCCGGCAGGCGGTGTCGCGCGAATTCGGTCAGGCCGTAAACGGCATCCGGCAGGTCATCCGGCACGGGGTGGGCGCGCCCATACCAGTCGGCATAGGTCTGCGCATCGCGCAGGCGGTAATCTGCCGAAAGATCGATGATGCGAGGACCCTTGATCTGGGCAAGAAGGTCGGCGCTGGTGCCGTGGGGCAGACAGCTGATCACCGCGTCGATATCACCGAAATCGATATCGGCCGCCGCCTGCAGCATCGGCAGTTTGTAAGGCGTAAAATGAGGCCAGATGTCGGGCATAGCCGAGCCGGCCTTTGCATTCGCCCCGAGCGCGGCGATTTCGAGCTGCGGGTGGCCCAGCGCCAGGCGGACGGCGTCGGCACCGGTATAGCCGGAAGCCCCGAGGACGGCGATACGGATCTGATTGGTCAACTTTACCTCTTGCTCGGCATGATCTTCGGCCTGCCTGCCGCGACTATGGAGCAATCGGCAAGGCTAGGAATGATTTCGGCTCTTCCTGTAGCCTAGCCCGACCGCAGCTTCGACCACTATCGCGCGACGCCACCACAAAGCTTGCGAGGCTAGCCGGTCAGTTCGGTGAGGGCGTCGACGCTGAGGATTTGCGGCATGATCCGCTCGTTACCTTCGCTATCGATGAACAGGTAGAGCGGTACGCCTGCCCGGCCGCGAGCGGTGAGAAACTCGGTGATCACCGGGTCGGGCCTCGTCCAATCGCCGACGAGTGTCTCTATTCCGGCGGTCTCGAAATGCGCGGCTACCGTTTCGCTGGACAGGGCGCCGCGCTCATTCACCTTGCAGGTGATGCACCAATCGGCTGTGAAATAGAGAAAAACAGGCGTGCCGCGCTCTTTCAGCTCAGCCAAGCGGTCCGGCGAAAATGCCGCGGCCTGCAAAATATCCGACGCCTCGGACCCTGCGCGTGCGGGCGCATTTTCACTGGGAATGGTCAGGACGAAGATGAGCGAGGCCAGCGCCGTAGCCAGCGGAAGGGCGCGGTTGCGCGCCGATCCGAGCCACCAGAGTCCAAGGCCCAGGACCAGCGTTCCACCCAGGCCGGTCACCAGTCCGTCTACTCCAGCTTGTCGGCCAAGGATCCAGGCGAGCCCGAGAGCGGTGGCGAACATCGGAACCGAGAGCAGCCGTCTGAGGGTCGCCATCCACGCTCCTGGTTTCGGCAGACGGCGGCGGAGTGCCGGTACGAATCCGATGAGGAGGAAGGGAAGGGCCATCCCAACGCCGAGCCCCAAAAAGACCAGAATGGCGGCAGAACTGTCGAGAATGAGCGCGGCGCCGAGGGCAGCGCCCATGAAGGGCCCCGTACAGGGCGTCGCGATGACTGCAGCCAGCACCCCTGTCATAAATGCGCCAGTACGGCCGTCGCGGGCGAAAAGCCCAGTTCCTCCGACAGTCACGCCCGGCAATTCGAACAGGCCCGCCAGATTGAGTGCGATTCCGGTGACGAGCAACATCAGGATGAAAACGACGCGCGGATCCTGGAGTTGGAATGCCCAGCCGACGCTCGCCCCACCGGCTCGCAGGAGAAGGAGAGCGGCGCCAAGGCTGAGAACCGCCAACAATATGCCTGCCGTGTAGAAGAGAGCTTCCGATCTCGCTGCCCCTTCTGACCGGCCACCTTTTGCGAGGCTGAGCGCCTTCAGGCTTAGGATAGGAAAGACGCAAGGCATGATGTTGAGGATCAGACCGCCAAGAACCGCAGCGAAAAAGGCGGCGAGGAGCGGCGGTGAAGATGCCTTGCCCTCGCCTTGGTCCGCTTCGGATTCGACAGGCCCCTGGCCCATCGGGAGGGGGATGCCCGCAGGCTGGACCGAACCTGGACTGGCCGAGACCTGCAGTCCCATGATGCCGCCATCTTTCAGGAAGAGCTTCAACACTCCGGGCACGGCCGATGTAGGGGGTTCGAAGCCTGCCGAGGTCTCTAGAACGAGCTTGTTTCCGCTACGCGAGGCCCGCTGAGCCGCGTTGTAGTCGACCGCTCCATCTATCGCGGGAAAGAAGTAGGCGCTCTTGACGGCGGCAATGTCGGGGACGGTAAAGCCGAAACGGATGATGTCGCCGGGCCGCTCGACGGCGCCGTCAGCTTCGAAGCGGAGGGGCAGGTCGGCTTGCCAACTGGCAATCCTCTGCGCGCCGACCTGAAGGTCGGCCATTCTCGCCGACAGCTCTGCGCGTTCCGGAACGCAAAGGCGGTCATCGCAGACCAGATAGTCGAACTGCAGCGAAAGCTCGTCGCGCTCGCTGGAAAGTCCGGACAGCTCCGTCAGAAGCGCACGCTCTCCCACGAAGACATAGTTCATGATCCCGGAGACGGTGAACCGGTCGGGCACCGGATACCTCAGATCACCGGCGCTGGCGCCTGACGGCAGCGTCCACGAGGCCCGGCTCTCCACTCCCGCGGCTCCCGGGTTCTTCCAATAGGTATGCCACCCTGGCCGGGGCGTCATGACAATGGCGGCTGTGCGCGTTTCGCCAATGCGCGGTCCGACTTCGAGCGCAATGGTCATGCGCTCGTTTTCGACGCGGCTCTGGGCCTGCGCCCCTGAAGGGATCAGGAAACAAAGAAGCGCCAGAAAGAGGATGGGCCGGCTCATGACCCGCCATATCGCGCCCGCAGGCGCATTAGAAAAGGGGGGCGGCACCGGAGTAGGACGCCTAGGTCAGGTCCGGGGTGGGCAAAACGACAACGGCCGGCGATCCGAAGGGGACCACCGGCCGAAATCGGATCGGCAAATCTCGAAGGTCTTAGCGCTTCGAGAACTGGAAGCTGCGGCGTGCCTTGGCCCGACCGTACTTCTTACGCTCGACGACGCGGCTGTCGCGAGTGAGGAAGCCGGCCTGCTTGATGATCGTGCGCAGTTCCGGTTCCATTCGCGTCAGCGCCTGCGAGATGCCATGCTTGACCGCGCCGGCCTGACCCGACAGGCCGCCGCCCGAAACGGTGGCGACGATGTCGTACTGACCCTTGCGCTGGGCAACCTCGAACGGCTGGTTGATGATCAGGCGCAGCGTCGGACGGGCGAAATACTTGCCCTGGTCCTTGCCGTTCACCGTGATCTTGCCCGACCCCGGCTTCAGCCAGACCCGCGCAACCGCGTCCTTCCGGCGGCCGGTGGCGTAGGAACGACCGTACTGATCGACTTCCTTCTCGCGCAGCGACGCGGCGTTCACCGCATTGGGATCGAACTCTTCGGCGGCCTCGGTATCCGTCGCAGCGGCGCCCGCCTGAGCTTCCTGCGGAGCGGCGGCCTGCTTGCTGGAGGCCTCCTGCTGCAGTTCCTTCAGGTCTTCGAGACCTTTTTTCTCTTCGGCCATGTTTACCTCGCCACCTTGTTCTTGCGGTTCATGCCCGCGACATCGAGCGTTTCCGGGTTCTGCGCTTCATGCGGATGCTCGGCGCCGGCAAAGACGCGCAGGTTCTTCATCTGCTGACGGCCAAGCGGACCCTTGGGGATCATACGCTCCACGGCCTTGGTCAGGACGCGCTCTGGGAACTTGCCCTCCAGCACCTTGGCAGGCGTCGTGGACTTGATCCCGCCGGGATATCCGGTGTGGCGGTAGTAGACCTTGTCGGTCATCTTCTTGCCCGTGAAACGAACCTTGTCCGCATTGATGACAATGACATTGTCACCGCAGTCGAGGTGCGGCGTGTAGCCGGCCTTGTGCTTGCCACGCAGGCGGTTGGCGATCACCGAGGCCAGGCGACCGACCACGAGCCCCTCGGCATCGATCAGCACCCATTTCTTCTCGATCTCACTCGCCTTCAGCGACGTGGTCGTCTTGGTGTACATAATTCAGGTCCATCGGAAGTGTCTGAAAACAAAAGGCGGGCCGGCCAGCCAGACGCTGGGCCACCCGCTTTGTTGCGCGGCATATGCGCTTGCCGCCAAAATTCGTCAAGGCTTTTGGGGGTTTGGGCGTGTGGTAAAATATTACCCTATGCGCTCTCGCCGTTATAGGCGTGCGCCTGCAAGTGCCCCAGTGCGAGTACCTCCAGAGCACGCTCGTGCGTGGCCTCCAGAACGACCAGCGGAGCGGCGCCGCCGACCCGCGCCTCTTCCCAGCGCGCCGCGCACACGCACCAGCGATCGCCGGGCTTCAATCCGGGAAACATGAATTCCGGACGCGGCGTCGACAGGTCGTTTCCCGCGGCCTTCGAGAAGAACAGGAAGTCCTCTGTCATGACCGCGCATACCGAGTGATTTCCGGTATCGTCGGGCGTCGACGCGCAGCAGCCGTCTCGGCGCCAGCCCGTGACCGGATCATGGCTGCAGTCCGCGAGTTTCGTGCCGAGTATATTGCGCGCGTCGCTCATGCCGGCTGCCCCTGCGACTGGCGGATCGCCTCAGCATTCTCGCTCTTCGCTGCCGGTTCGCCGATCCGGTGGATGCAGGCCGCGGTGCACCAGACGATCAGAGCGGCGACGCCCTGATGGGCTGCGGCGATCCAGATCTCCACGCCGGAAATCAGCGTCGCGATTCCTAAAACCACCTGCAGCGTAACAAGAAGGTGAAGCGCGATCGGCGTTCGCCTCGATCCCAGCTTCATCGCCTTCACCCCCAGAGCGATCAGCATTGCGAAGGCGACGAAGGCCCACCAGCGGTGGAAGAACTGAACGATAGTCGGGTTGTCGACGAAGTTGCGCCACACCGGTTCGAGCCAGCCAACATAGGCAGGCAACAATCCGCCGCCCATGGCCGGCCATTCCGCATAGGCATAGCCAGCGTCCAGGCCCGCCACGAAGGCACCATAGACGAGCTGGACGAAAAGCACTGCCGCCGCTGCCCAGCCGAAGCCCGATATCCGTGCCGGTCCTCTCAGCATATCCGCCGCGGTCCAGACGAGCAGCGCGATGATCAGGAGCGCTAGGTTGAGGTGTACGGCCAGCCTCACATGGCTGACGGCCGGTTCCTGGGCGAGGCCCGACGTCACCATCCACCAGCCGATCACGCCCTGCAGGGCGCCGAGGCCAAGCAGGGCAACGAGGCGAGGCTTGTATCCGCGAGGGATCGCACCCTTCGCCCAGAACCAGATCAACGGCAACGCGAAGGCAACCCCGATCAGTCGCCCGATCAGACGGTGCAGCCACTCCCAGAAATAGATGTTCTTATATTCGGAGAGGCTCATGCCGCGGTTGATCTGCTGATATTCGGGCGAGGTCTGATACGCGGCGAACTCGTCGTGCCACGCCTGTTCGCTGAGGGGCGGTAAAGTGCCGCTCACGGGCTTCCATTCGACAATGGAAAGGCCGCTTTCGGTCAGCCTGGTGATGCCGCCAACCACGACCATCAGAACGATCAGGGCCGCCACGGCCGACAGCCATCCGGCCACGGGGGCGGGGCGGGGCGCAGATTTCGCAGGAAAGCTCATGGGCCGCGGAATACTCGTTAGCAGCGCTTCTGGCCATGCAGGCGAGATGCGAAATTTGTCGCGGCCGGGTTGCGATGCGAGTGATGTAACCTTATATCATCATCAATGCCGCGTCGCCTCTCTCCCCTTATCGATCGTATCGCGATCGGACTTAGCGGCCTTTGCCTGCTCCACTGCCTGGCAGGGGCGGTGCTGATTGCCGTGCTGTCTGTGTCGGGAACGGCTTTCTGGGGACACGACGTGCATCAGATAGGTCTCTTGGTGGCCCTGCCGCTCGCGGCCGCCGGTCTGGTTGGCGGTGCCCTCAGCCATGGCCGCTGGCAGGCCGTCGCTCTGGGCTGTTTCGGATTGGGGGCAATGACGGCCGCCCTGATGTCCGTTCACGGCGGGCGGGAAATTGCCCTGACCATCCTGGGTGTCGTTCTTGTCGCCATCGCGCATGCGCTCAACATGAAATGGGCACGCCAGGCGCGCTGACCAGCATCTTCTGATCTCCGAATTCGCGCTCCGACTTGCGCGCGTCGGACGCGGGGGCGATATTCCCGTCATGGTCAAACATCGCGAATATGAAGGTGAAGCTCTCGCCGGTGCCGCCGAGCGGGCGCTTTCGGAACGCGGCGAACGCTGGACGGAGATGCGCGCTACGGTCTTTTCGGTCCTGGCGTCCATGGACGGGCCCGCCAGCGCTTACGACATCGCCGACGCGGTGTCGCAGCGTCGCGGCAAGCGCGTTGCCCCCAACAGCATCTACCGCATCCTCGACCTGTTCGTGGACAGTAACGTCGCCAAACGGGTCGAGACCGAAAACGCCTATGTGGCCAACCGGCATCCCGAATGCCGTCACGACTGCATCTTCCTGATCTGCAAGGAGTGCGGCGGGATTACGCATTTCGACGATGACGACCTGGCGGAAGATATGCGGAATCGCGCGGAACGACTGGGCTTCCAGCCCCTCGAACCTGTCATGGAGGTTCGCGGGGTCTGCAGGGCCTGTTCAGCGGCGGAAGCTGCCTGAGACCGGACAACGGCCGTCACAGCCGGTGAGACAATCGAGCCATTCGACACCGCTGCGCTTCACCGCTAAAGCCAGCGGTTCAATATAGTTTCCTGGGGATCCAATGACCGGCATGCCGGCAACGCCGCTTCTCGATACCGTCGACACCCCGTACGACCTGCGCAAGCTCGAACCGGAGACGCTGCGCCAGCTTGCCGATGAAGTGCGCGCAGAGATGATCGACGCCGTCAGCCAGACCGGCGGCCATCTCGGGGCGGGTCTGGGTGTGGTCGAGCTTACCGTCGCACTTCACTATGTGTTCAATACGCCGGACGACCGCTTGATCTGGGATGTCGGCCACCAGGCTTATCCTCACAAGATCCTGACCGGGCGGCGCGACCGAATGCGGACTATTCGGCAGGGCGGCGGGCTAAGCGGGTTCACCAAGCGGAGCGAAAGCGAATATGATCCCTTCGGCGCGGCGCACAGTTCGACGTCGATTTCGGCGGCCCTGGGCTTTGCCGTCGCAAACAAGCTGAACGGCGCGCCCGACCGGGCGATTGCGGTCATCGGAGACGGCGCCATGTCCGCCGGCATGGCCTATGAGGCCATGAACAATGCCGAGCAGGCCGGCAATCGGCTTATCGTCATCCTCAACGACAACGACATGTCCATAGCGCCGCCGGTCGGGGGGCTGAGCGCCTATCTGGCGCGGATGGTCTCCTCCAGCGAGTATCTGGGGCTTCGCAGCCTCGCCAAGAAATTCGCGTCGCGCTTCAACAAGCGCCTCTACACTGCCGCTTCCAAGGCGGAGGAATATGCCCGGGGTCTCGCGACGGGCGGGACGCTGTTCGAGGAATTGGGCTTTTACTATGTCGGGCCGATCGATGGTCACAATCTCGAGCATCTGATCCCCGTACTCGAGAATGTGAGAGATTCCGAACAGGGTCCCATTCTCGTGCATGTCGTGACGAAGAAAGGTCATGGCTATGCGCCCGCAGAGGCGAGCGCTGATAAGTATCATGGCGTTTCGAAGTTCGACGTCGTATCTGGCGAAATGGCGCCGAAGAAGCCGGGGCCTCCTAGCTACACCAGCGTGTTTGCAAAGGCTCTGATTGCCGAGGCGGAGCGAGACCAGCGAATCTGCGCGATTACGGCGGCAATGCCGGGCGGAACCGGCGTTGACAAATTCGCCGAGACCTTCCCCGACCGCGCGTTCGATGTCGGCATCGCCGAACAGCACGGTGTAACCTTCGCGGCCGGCCTCGCAGCCCAGGGCATGAAGCCCTTCGCGGCGATCTATTCCACCTTTCTCCAGCGTGCATTCGACCAGGTTGTCCACGACGTGGCGATCCAGAACCTGCCGGTTCGTTTCGCCATCGACCGGGCGGGCCTGGTGGGAGCGGACGGCCAGACTCACGCTGGCAGTTTCGACATCACCTACCTGACCACCCTGCCGAACATGGTGGTCATGGCGGCGGCCGACGAAGCCGAACTTGTGCACATGGTGCATACGGCGGCGGCCTATGACGAGGGGCCGATCGCGTTCCGCTATCCCCGCGGCAGCGGCGAGGGGCTCGAACTGCCGGCATCCCCGCAGCGTCTTGAAATCGGCAAGGGCCGCGTCGTTCGCGACGGCTCGAAAGTCGCCATCCTCTCGCTCGGTACAAGGTTGGGAGAGGCCTTGAAGGCGGCCGATGAGCTTGAGGCGAAGGGCTTGCCGACGACCGTAGCGGATCTGCGCTTTGCGAAGCCGCTCGATTCTGAACTGATTCGCAAGCTCGCCGCGACGCATGAAGTCGTGCTGACTCTCGAAGAGGGGGCAATCGGGGGGCTAGGTGCTCATGTGCTGACCCTGGCTTCGGACGAGGGCTGGACCGATGCCGGACTGAAGATTCGCACTATGCGGCTGCCCGATGTCTTTCAGGACCAGGACGCGCCCGAAAAACAATATGAGGAGGCAGGCCTCACAGCCCCTCATATCGTGTCGAAAGTGCTGGAGGCGCTACGTCACAACAGCGTGGCGGTCGAGGAAGCCCGCGCCTAGGAGCCTAGACCGAAAACGCCGCCCGCATCCGTCCGCGGATTGCGGCCAGTTCGCCGGCAGGTACTTTTCCGAGCGGGAGAAGAGCTTCCGTGTCTACGGTGGCGATCCGTGCCGTGCGGACCAGCGACGCGACAGGCAGACCGGCTGCGCGGTAGTCGATCTCGATATCGCCCGGCCAGCGTTGGCGCTTTGCACTGGTGATCATCAGGACCCAGATCATCGAGGCCTGCATGCCGATAGGCTTCGAAATAACGAGCGCGGGACGAAAGCGGCTTCTGTTCGTCGTCGCGTAGGGGAACGGGACGCGGACGACGTCGCCGGGCTTATAGTGCGTCATAGGCCCGGTCTGCTTCGTCGCTCCATTCGGCGAAGAGCGACAGAGTGTCGTCTTCGCCAGTATCCTCGGCCTTGGTCATCACGACTTGACCGGCTTCGATGCGGTAGGCGATCAGGTCGCCAGGCTGCAGGTCCAGTGCACGGCGGACAGCGGCCGGGATGGTCGTCTGGGCCTTGGACGTGAGCTTTCCCAAGATCATGTCGACTGTGTAAGGAAATTCCTTGGTGACTTCAACGGCGAAGAAACGGGTGGACCAGTTGCTCGCGGAACGGGGGCTGGCGGAGAGCCGGACCCGCGCGCAGGCGCTCATCATGGCGGGCTCCGTGTTCTCGGGTGAGCGGAAGATTGCGAAGGCCGGCGATCTGCTCGCCGCAGATGCGCCGCTGGAAGTTCGGGGCAAGGATCATCCCTGGGTCTCGCGGGGAGGGTTGAAGCTCGCTCACGCCCTTCGCCATTTCGCGGTCGACCCCACTGGACTCGTCTGCATCGATGTCGGCAGTTCGACTGGCGGCTTTACCGACGTCTTGCTGAACGGCGGCGCCGCGAAGGTCTACGCTGTGGATAGTGGGACGAACCAACTTGCCTGGAAGCTGAGGCAGGACGAGCGCGTCATCGTCCATGAGCAGACTAACGCACGGCACCTGACCGCCGAACACATTCCCGAGCAGGTAGACATGATCGTCTGCGATGCGAGCTTCATCGGTCTCGCCAAGGTACTCGAGACACCGATGTCCTTCGCGGCGCCGTCAGCCAAGCTCGTGGCGCTCATCAAGCCGCAATTCGAGGCTGGACCGCATGAGGTCGGAAAGGGCGGTGTCGTGCGCGATCCGGCCATCCATCGGCGCGTCCAGGAGGAGGTGTGCGCTTGGCTTTCGGCCTCGGGCTGGCTCGTCGACGGAGTCACCGCAAGTCCGATTACCGGCCCGGCAGGCAATGTTGAATTCCTGGTGGCGGCAGCCCGGAGCGGCTAGCCGGCGGTAGACTGACGAGCCTGTCTTGCGCCCTGCGGGCGTCGTCCCTATACCGCCCGCCACTCCTTTCATGCGGGCGTGGCGGAACTGGTAGACGCGCCAGATTTAGGTTCTGGTGTCCGGAAGGACGTGGGGGTTCAAGTCCCTTCGCCCGCACCAAACCGCTGATCCCGCCGCACGCGAACGAATAAGAAAGCAGTTTCAGACCCATGCGCATCGACGAAACCAAGAACGAGGGCCTGGCCCGCGCCTATACCGTGACGATCCCGGCCGACGCCATCGAGGCGAAGGTCGACGCTCAGCTGACGAATGTATCGAAGAACATTCGCATGCCGGGTTTCCGCCCCGGCAAGGTGCCGAAGAACCTCGTTCGCAAGATGCATGGTGAGGCTTTGTACGGCGAAGCGTTGCAGACGTACGTCCAGGAAGGCGTTCAGCAGGTTCTGTCCGAAAAGCAGCTGCGCCCGGCGGGGCAGCCCTCCGTCGACCTGAAGGAAAGCGGTGAGGGCAAGGACGTCGTCTTTGCCATGGAGCTGGAAGTTCTTCCCCAGGTCGAGGTCGGCGAGATGGAGCCGATCAAGCTTGAAAAGCTGACTGTCGAAGCAGGCGATGAAGAGCTGAACGAGGCACTCGAGAAGTTTGCCGAGCAGCAGAAGTCGACCGAGGCAGCCGCTAAGACCTACAAGGCGAAAGAGGGCGATACGGTCGTCATGGATTTCGTCGGAAAGGTCGATGGCGAGGAATTCGAGGGCGGAACCGGCGAAGGTCTCCCGGTAGAGCTCGGCTCCGGCCGTCTCATTCCAGGCTTCGAGGACCAGCTGGAAGGCGCAAAGGCGAACGATCAGAAGACCGTGAAGGTTACGTTCCCCGAAGACTATCCCACCGCTTATCTGCGCGGCCGCGAGGCCGAGTTCGACGTCACCGTGACCGAGATTCGCAAGCCCGTCACGCCGAAGGTGGATGATGATCTCGCCAAGAATCTCGGGCTCGAAGGCCTGGATCAGCTGAAGGACATACTCGGCCAGAACCTGAACCAAGAGCTGGAGAACCTTTCGCGCACCTATATGAAGCGGAAACTGCTCGATACGCTGTCCGCGCGCTATGATTTCGACGTTCCGCCGAGCATGGTCGATCAGGAATTCGATACGATCTGGCAGCAGCTCGAACATGAAGCGGGCCACGCGGAAGACCCAGAGGCCGCGAAAGAGGAAATCGAAGCGGACCGCGACGATTATCGCCGCATTGCGGAGCGCCGCGTGCGTCTCGGCCTGTTGCTGTCGGAAATCGGCCGTGAAAAGGGTGTCGAAGTCACTCAGCAGGAAATGCAGCAGCTGGTCCTGCAGGAAGCTCAGAAATATCCGGGCCAGCAGCAGCAGGTCATGGAATATTTTCAGAAAAACCCGATGGCCGCCGCTCAGCTTCGTGCGCCACTGTTCGAGGACAAGGTCGTCGACGCGCTGCTCGCCGATGCCGAGACGACCGAGCGGAAGGTGACACGCGCCGACCTCGAAGCCGCCATCGAGGACGAGGACGAAAGCCCCGAAGCGAAACCGGCGCCCGCCAAAAAGCCGGCCGCGAAAAAGGCCCCGGCCAAGAAAACCACCGCCAAAAAGCCTGCGGCGAAGAAGCCCGCTGCCAAGACTGGTGACGAGGACACGGCAGCTGCCAAGAAGGCTCCAGCCAAGAAGGCGGCTGCGAAGAAGCCCGCTGCCAAGACTGGTGACGAGGACACGGCAGCTGCCAAGAAGTCTACCGCCAAGAAGCCGGCGGCCAAGAAGGCTGCGGCAAAAAAACCGGCTGCAAAGAAGGCTCTGGCCAAAAAATCCGCTGCAAAGAGCGAGGACTGATTTCAGAAGGACGCGGGTCGGCGCGGCGCTATTGACAGGCGCCGGTGCCGCCCCGACCTAATCCCGTTCCAGCGAATATAGAAAAAGGCCCGTCATGCAGGATCCGCTTTCCGCCCTCGTTCCTATCGTTATCGAGCAGTCGAACCGCGGGGAGCGGTCCTTCGACATTTATTCCCGCCTGCTCCGGGAGCGGATCGTTTTCGTTACCGGTCCGATCGAGGACCACATGGCGACGCTCGTGACAGCGCAGCTGCTCTATCTCGAGAGCGAAAATCCGAAAAAAGACATATACATGTACATCAACTCGCCGGGCGGAGTTGTCACGGCGGGCATGGCGATCCACGACACGATGCAGTATATTCGTCCGCGCGTCGGAACGGTCTGCATCGGCCAGGCCGCCTCCATGGGCAGCTTCCTTCTCTCGGCCGGCGAGCCCGGCATGCGGGTTGCCCTCACCAATTCTCGCATCATGATCCACCAGCCATCCGGCGGCGCACAGGGTCAGGCCACGGACATCGAGATCCAGGCCAAGGAAATCCTGCGGATCCGTCACCGGATGAATGAACTGATGGCGAAATATACCGGCCAGGACGTCGAGGTGATCGAGAATGCCGTCGAGCGCGACAAGTTCATGTCGTCCGACGAAGCGAAGGAGTTCGGCCTTGTGGACGAGGTGTTCGACAAGCGCCCCGTCCCGAAAGACGACGACGAGAGCAGCGAGGCGTCCTCCTCCTAGTCTCGTCCGGCAAGATCAGTGACATAATGCGCGGCGATGCGTCCCGAACGCGCGCCGCGCATATGCGCGAACGCCAGCGCGTCGGCCTTCTCGACCGGCCCCACCCCTCGCGCCGCGGCGAGGCTATGGCAGATGGCGAGATAGTCCGCTTCGCTGGCCTCGTGAAACCCGATGGAAAGGCCGAAGCGCTCTGCCAGCGCAAGTTCGTCATGCTGGGCATCGCGTTCATGAACGTCTGCTGCGCCTGAGCCCGCAGCTCTGGGAACAAGATGCCGGCGGTTGGACGTGACGTAGATCAGGGCATTAGCAGCGCGGGCCTCGATGCTTCCGTCCAGCAGCGAGCGAAGGCGGTGCACGCTAACGGTGGCATCGACTCCGAAATCGTCGATCAGAACGATGAATCTCCTGTCGCCAGCCTTCGCGAGCTGTGAAAGAAGCACTTCCAGATCGCCGATCCGTTCCGGCTCGACTTGCACGACGGCAAGACCTGCCTCGGCGGCTGCGGACCGGCACAGCGCGCTCTTACCCATACCGCGAGCTCCCCAGAGCAAGGCGTCGTGCGCAGGCCTTCCCTCGGCGAAGCGCTGCGAATTGCCGTGCAGGAGCTCTTTCTGCCGATCCATCGCGGCAAACGCCGACATCGGCAGTGCGCGTAGCCGCTCGACCGCTTCCAGCCCACGCAGCGACCAGCGATACGCCGGGAAACCGTACAGGTCGGCCTGGAGTTCAGGCGGGAAGCGGCGCTCCAGCGCGTCGGCGATACGGGCGATTTGGGATTCGAGCTGCTGTGACATTGCGCCTCCGCTACTACCGGCCTAAGTAGCGGTGCAACGAATTCAGCCAAGAGATATCCATGTTCTCCTTTCCAGCCTACGCCCAGGCGGGCGCGCCGGGAGGAGCAGGCGGCATCCTCAGCGCCATTATGCCGCTCCTCCTCATCATTCCGATCTTCTATTTCCTTCTCATCCGTCCGCAGCAAAAGCGCATGAAGGCGCATCGCGACATGATCGAGGCGGTTCAGAGGAATGATACCGTTGTCACGGCCGGAGGGCTCGTCGGTAAGGTCAAGAAAGTGACAGAGACCGAAGTCGAGGTCGAAATCGCCGCCGGTACGACCGTGCAGGTCGTGAAGGGAACGCTGTCAGAAGTTCGTCCGCGCGCCAAGGCAGCCGCGGCGAACGACTGACGCAGCGGACCCAAGTCAGTGCTCGACCTTTCTCGCACTCAGATCATCGGCATCTGGGCGGTTCTTCTTCTCGGGGTGCTCTTCGCGCTCCCCAACGCGCTGCCGCAACGTACCCTCCAGTCCTTTCCCGGTTTCCTTCCGACTGCGCAGGTCAATCTGGGGCTCGACCTTCAGGGGGGGAGCCGCATCCTCTTGGAAGCCAACCGAGAAAGCCTGTTCGAATCGCGTCTGGAAGGGCTGGAGAACAACCTTCGCTCTGAGCTGCGGCGCGCGGACGGGGGTGCTGTATCTATCGGCGATGTCAGCCTGCGTGGCGGAACGCTCAGCTACATGGTGCGGGACGCTGAACGAGTCGATCAGGCGGTCGACATTTCCCGGCAGCTGACGACGGCGGTCGGCGTTACCGGCGCCCGCGACTATGATGTCACCGTTCGTGACGGCAACCGAATCCTGTTCACACCGACCGATGCCGGCAACGAGCAGGCGGTCGACGCGGCCATGGTGCAGGCGGTCGAAGTCATTCGCCGGCGCATCGACGAACTCGGTACGCGTGAGCCGAACATCATTCGCCAAGGTGCAGATCGCATCATTGTCGAGGTTCCCGGCCTCGAGGACCCTCAGGCGCTGAAGGATCTGCTCGGTCAGACCGCCCAGCTCGAATTCAAGATGGTCGATGTCGATGCAGATCCCGAAGATGTCTCGCGCGGCCGGGCGCCGATCGGCAGCGAGATTCTTGCGGACATGGAAACCGGCGCACCCATCGTGGTCGAGCGTCGCACGCTCATCTCCGGCGACCAGCTTGTCGATGCGCAGCAGACCTTTCAGGACGGCCAGGCCGTCGTGCAGTTCCGCTTCGACAGCATTGCCAGCCGACGCTTCGCCCGCGCGACGCAGGAAAATGTGGGGCGGCCCTTCGCCATCATTCTCGACGATGCCGTCATCTCGGCGCCGCGAATCAACGAGCCCATTCTCGGTGGCTCAGGCGTGATTTCGGGCAATTTCACGGTCGAAAGCGCCAATGAACTGGCCATTCTGCTGAGGTCGGGCAAGCTGCCTGTCGAGCTGCAGGTGATCGAAGAGCGTACCGTTCAGGCGTCGCTGGGGCAGGATTCGATTGAGGCGGGAACGATAGCCTCGATCATCGCCGTTCTGGCCGTGATGGTATTCATGTTCATCACCTATGGCCGCTTCGGCTGGTATGCGAACGTCGCGCTCGCCTTCAACCTGATCCTCATTATCGGCATCATGTCGCTTCTGGGGGCGACCCTGACGCTTCCGGGCATCGCAGGCTTCGTGCTGACCGTCGGTGCCGCCGTGGACGCGAATGTCCTTATCAACGAGCGTATCCGCGAGGAACTGCGCAAGGGACGCCGGGTCATCGACGCGGTCGATAGCGGCTACAGGCTCGCCAGAGGCACGATTTTCGATGCGAACATCACCAATATCATTGCGGCGATCATCATGTTCTGGCTCGGCAGCGGCCCCATCAAGGGATTTGCCGTCGTGCTGTCCATCGGCATCCTGACGAGTGTCTTCACCGCCGTCACATTTACCCGGATGCTCGTCGCGCTGTGGTTCCGGCGCAGCCGGCCGAAGGCGATCACGATATGAAACTCCTGAAGCTAGTACCCGACGACACCCAGATCGGCTTCGTTCGCTGGCGCTTCGTGGGCGTTGGCGTCACCGCTCTCCTTGTCATCCTGTCCGTTGTTGGGGTGATGACGAAAGGCCTGAGCTACGGCGTCGATTTCGCCGGTGGCCTGGAAATGCAGGTCGAGTTTCAGAACGAGTTCGAGATCGACGAGGTGCGCGGCCTGATCGACGGCCTCGACCGCGGCGCCTCGAACATCAGTGAGTTCGGCGAGGGCAATGCGATTTCGATTCGCCTGCCGGTCCCGGAATCGGAGGATGATGAAGCGGTGCAGCGAACGGTCAGCGCCGTGCTTGCCGCGCTCGAGACGCGTTATCCGAATGCGGAGCTGCTGGCGCAGGACGTGGTGTCGGGAAAGGTGTCCGACGAGCTGATCCGGGACGGTATTCTGGCAGCAGTGATCGCGATGATCGGCGTTGCAGCTTATATCTGGCTGCGCTTCGAGTGGCAGTTCGGCGTGGGGGCTCTGATTGCGCTTGTGCACGATGTCCTCATCGCACTTGGTCTCTTTGCCTGGACCGGTCTCGAATTCGACCTGAACATCGTGGCGGCGCTGCTGACAATCATCGGCTATTCGCTGAACGACACCATCGTGAACTACGACCGCATCCGAGAGAATCTCCGCAAGTACCGGAAAATGAAGATGATCGATCTGCTCGACCTGTCGATCAACGAGATGCTGGCGCGCACAGTGATGACCAGCCTTACGATGGCGATCGCGCTCGGTGCCCTGCTGGCCTTCGGGGGGCCGGTGCTTTTCGGCTTTACGCTTGCCATGCTGCTGGGCGTCGTCGTCGGAACATATAGTTCGATCTATGTCGCCGGACCCGTCCTGCTCTGGCTGGGCGTCGGTCCGAACAGCTTCCTTCCGCCGGAAACGGGCAACGCCGAACGGGTCGAGGCAAGGAGCTAGCGGACCCAGATGGCTCTCGAACGCGATGAGCCTCCGCCCGGGGACTACAGGGTTGAGGGCTTTGCCGGGAAGGCGATCGTGGTTGGCGGCCAGCCTCGCATGTCCGCCTTTCTGATTTGCCGGGATATCTTCGTGGAAAGCAGCGCCGAGGTAGTCACGGACTTGGCGATGAGCGATTTCGATCCGGTACTGACCCGCGATGCTCCGCCCGAGGTCCTGCTGATCGGCAGCGGCGCAGCAATGGCTTGGCCGGACCGCGACTTGCTTGGGCAGCTGCGTGACCGGGGTGCGATGCCGGAAGTCATGGACAGCAGGGCGGCGGCGCGGACGTACAATTTGCTGCTGTCCGAAGCGCGCGACGTTGCCGCGCTTATCTTACCGCTCAGCGCGGATTGACGATCCGCGCGTAGATATCCTGTAGTTGGGCGAGGTTCCTTTCCCAGGAGAACGGGGCCGCCGCCTTCTGGAAGGGGGCCCCGCCGGGTACGAGTGCTGCGACCTCTTCGACCGCCTTCGCAACCCCGAAAGGGCTGGTGCTGACCGGCAGGAGCCGCCCCGTGCGGTCATCGACAAGCTCCGCCGCGCCACCGACCCGGGTCGTAACCACCGGCGTACCGCAGGCCAAAGCTTCGACCCAGACATTGGCGAGCCCTTCGCTGCTCGAAGTGTGCAAAAGTGCCCCGGCGGCCGCCAGCCGGGAGGGCAGTTCGGCATGCGCAATGCGGCCCAGAAATGACACGCGGTCGGCCACACCTTTTTTCTTCGCCAGCCGTTCCAGAGCGCTGCGTTCGGGACCGTCGCCCACAATCTCAAGCCGGTAAGCGGGCAGGTGGGCGAGGGCTTCGATCTGGAGGTGGTGCCGTTTCAGCGGCACCAGATTGCCGACGCTGATCAGAAGATGCGGATCGCGCCGCGCGCCAGCACGGGCGGTGAACGCCTCCAGGTCGATCCCGGTATAGTGGACGTCGATCCGCTCGCGCGCCAGTCCCATGGAGATGAGGTCTTCGCGCAGCGCCCTGCTGACGGCGAGGATCGCGGCCGCATGTCGCCCCGCTCCCACCATCTGGCGCCGCGGCGTCCGCTTCTTCGACCAGAATCGAATGTCCGATCCGCGCGCCTTCATGATGTGAGGGACATGAAGGGACTTTGCCGCCTGCAAAACCGCTTCGGCATCGGGAAAGAAGAATTCCCCGGCGATCAGATCGAATGGGTTCCCGCGGTGCAGGGACTTTGCCAGGGGCACGGCCGCTGCGGCTATGGCCGCTCCTGCGGTTCGCCAGCCGGTGGCGGGGACGGTGACGAACCGGGGGTGATATATCGACATGCCGCCCGCCTCCCGCTGGTCAGGGATCCGCCGCATGTCGGCATAGGGCATGCCCGGCCCCGGCAGAGGAAAACGCGGCACCGGCGCAATCACCGTCATCTCGATATCGGGAAGGGCGGAAACCCGTTCGAGCTGGCGCCAGACATTGTTGCCGAGCGCAGGCTGGACAGGGTTGGGAAATAACGTCGTAAGGGTTAAAATCCTGAGCACGCGCAGGCGTTAGCAAGGGACGCAACGGCCTGCCAGCGTAACGGTTGGCGATCCCGTCGAATCCCCCTAAACGAACGCCATGAAGGTTTCCCCCATGCGCCGTAGCGCTCTTATTCCCCTTGCCGCCGTCATGCTTCTTCCCGCCTGTGCCTCTTCGGGATCGGACAATGACGTTATCGACCGGTCCTATGTCGCGCAGGACGTCGCCACGCTGTACACCGTCGGGAAGGATTTCCTGGATCGTGGCAGTTACCGGCTGGCTGCTGGCGTCTTCGACGAAGTGGAACGTCAGCACCCCTATTCGGTTTGGGCCCGCCGCGCGCAGCTGATGAGCGCCTTCAGCTATTACGCAGCCGGCGAATATCCAGATGCGATCGGTGCGGCGCAGCGGTTCCTCTCGCTTCACCCGGGCAACCGCAATGCCGACTATGCCTATTATCTGATCGCGGTAAGCTATTACGAGCAGATCGAGGATGTCGAGCGCGACCAGCAGATTACACAGCAGGCCGTCGCCGCCCTGAACGAACTGGTCCGGCGCTATCCCGACAGCCGCTACGCAGCCGATGCGCGGCTGAAACTCGACCTCGCCCACGACCATCTGGCCGGCAAGGAGATGGCGATCGGGCGCTTTTACATGCAGCGGCGCGAATATATCGCCGCCATCAAGCGCTTTGAAAATGTCGTGAATACTTACGACACCACTAGTCACGCTCCTGAAGCGCTGCACCGCTTGGTGGAGTCCTATTTGCTTCTCGGTATTCCCGAGGAGGCCCGTCGTACCGCCGCGGTCCTTGGTCATAACTATCCCGGGTCGAAATGGTACAAGCGTACCTACGAGCTGATCCAGGAACACGCATCGGCCTGACCCGCTTTTCTCCCGTTCCGTTTCGCGGGAGAGCCAGATAGAGCAAGCCCATGCTGACCGCGCTTTCCGTCCGCGACGTCGTCCTGATCGAGCGCCTCGATATCGAGTTCGGTCGCGGTCTCGTGGTGCTGACGGGCGAAACGGGCGCTGGCAAATCCATCCTGCTCGATTCCCTCGGCCTTGCCCTTGGCATGCGCGCGCGAAGCGGCCTGGTCCGATCGGGTGCGGAAAAGGCGGAAGTGACGGCCGAGTTCAGCTTGCCCTCCGCGCACCCTATCCACAAATTGCTTGCCGAGCACGAAGTCGACGCCGACGGCGAATTCGTCGTGCGCCGTGTGCTGAAGGCGGATGGTGGCAGCCGTGCCTGGATCAATGGAAGCCCGGTCCCCGCGACCCTGCTTCGCGATACCGGCCTGATGCTGGTCGAAATTCACGGCCAGCATGATGAACGGGGACTGCTCGATGCACGCGGCCATCGCCGCCTGCTCGACCAGTTCGCAGGCAATGAGTCGCTTCTGGCGGCGGCCCGAAGCGCTTATGCCGGGCTGAAGCAAGCCAGCGCCGCGCTTGCCGAGGCGGAAGAGGCGGCGCGTGCCGCAGAGGCCGACCGGGAATTCGTGGAGCAGGCCGTGGACGAGCTTTCGGCCTTCGCCCCGCAAGAGGGCGAGGAAACCGAACTCGCCGAACGGCGCGCGGCGATGATGGCGGGTCAGCGCATTGCCGAGGATTTGACTGCGGTCGCCGAGGAATTCGGCGGCTCCGATGGGGCGCTTGCCCGGCTGCGCAGCGCCGCACGCATTCTCGGCAGGGTCGGCGAGCACCACGAAGCGCTGGAACGCTCGCTCGACGCTCTAGACCGCGCGCTCGTCGAACTGGACGATGCCGAAAATGCGGCGGCTGAAGCGATGGCGGCACTCTCCTTCGACCAGGAAGCGGTCGACGAGGTCGAGGCGAGGCTGTTTGCGCTGCGCGGCCTGGCAAGGAAGTACAGAGTGGCCGGAGAAGAACTTCCCGCCCTTCTTGCCGAGTTTGAAGCGAAGCGGGACGCTGCGGAAAGCGGCGCGTCACGCGTTGCCGAACTGCAGGACAGAAGAGATGAGGCGCGGCTGGCTTTCGGTGCGGCCTGCGACGAGTTGCGGAAGGCACGCGCAGACGCCGGAGAGCGGCTGGCGGTCGGCGTTGCTGCCGAGCTTGCCCCGTTGAAGCTCGAAGCCGCGCGCTTTCGCGTGGCTCTCGACCCGCTGCCGGAAGAGGCCTGGTCGGCCGAGGGGAGCGAGCGCGTCCGCTTCGAAATCTCCACCAATCCGGGAAGCGATTTCGGACCCCTGGCAGCGATCGCTTCAGGCGGCGAACTTTCGAGGTTCATGCTCGCTTTGAAAGCGGCGCTTGCGGCGCAAGGTGATGCCGGGACCATGATCTTCGACGAAATCGACCGCGGCGTGGGCGGCGCGACGGCCAGCGCAATTGGAGACCGTCTGTCTAAATTATCAAAGGAAACCCAAGTTCTTGTTGTCACGCATTCACCTCAGGTGGCAGCCGCGGGAGACCAGCACTTCCGGATCTCCAAGAGCGCGACTGGCGCGGTGGCCGTGACGAATGTGGAGCCCCTCAGTACGGCAGAGCGCACCGAGGAAATCGCACGCATGTTGTCAGGTGCGGACGTTACGGATGAGGCGCGCGCCCAGGCACAGCGCCTGCTGGCCTGATGGTTGAGATGCCGAAACAGCGCCGTGAGGCGAAGGAGCGACTGGCTGATCTCGACCGCCAGATCACCAGAGCGAACGAGGCCTATCACGGGCAGGATGCTCCGGAAATGTCGGATGCCGACTATGATGCGCTGGTCGCCGAAGCGCGGGCGATCGTGTCGGCCTATCCCGGTCTTGCCAGCGATGCCCCTTCGCTCGGCAAGGTGGGGGCCTCCCCGTCGGGCGGGTTCAGGAAGGTTTCGCACGAACAGCCGATGCTGTCGCTGGACAACGCTTTCAGCGCCGAGGACGTCGTGGATTTTGCCGATCGGGTGAGGCGGTTCCTGTCTCTTGGAGACGACGAGAATCTTGCGTTTGTGGCGGAACCGAAGATCGACGGTCTGGCGGTCGCGCTGCGCTACGAGGGCGGCCATCTGGTGCGCGGAGCGACGCGCGGCGATGGACAGACCGGAGAAGACGTCACCGCCAATCTTCGCTCGGTCGATTCGATACCGAAGAGTCTTAAGAATGCTCCCGATGTCCTTGAAGTTCGAGGAGAAGTGTACATGCGTAAGGAGGACTTCGCTGCGCTGAACGCCCGGCAGGAAGACGCTGGCGGCAAGGTCTTCGCAAATCCGCGCAACGCCGCTGCGGGGTCGCTTCGCCAGCTCGACGCGGCGGTGACCGCAGATCGTCCGCTTCGCTTCTTCGCCTATGGCTGGGGGGTGATCTCGGACCTGCCGCAAGACACCCAGTCGGGCATGATGAGCTGGATCGAGGGACTGGGATTCGAAACGACCGGCCCCGAACTGGGGTCGGTCACGGATGCCCTGACGGTTTACGAACGCACCGCCGAGCGGCGGGGCGAGCTTCCCTATGACATCGACGGCGTGGTCTACAAAGTCGACCGTCTGGACTGGCAGGCACGCCTCGGCATGGTGGGCCGGGCCCCCCGTTGGGCGATTGCGCATAAATTCCCCGCCGAGCGCGCCGTTACCCGGATCAATGCTATCGACGTGCAGGTGGGCCGGACCGGCAAACTGACCCCGGTCGCCCGGCTGGAACCCGTCACCGTCGGGGGCGTCGTCGTGACCAACGCCACGCTTCATAACGAGGACGAGATCGGACGCCTTGACGTCAGAGCGGGCGATCTCGTCGAGATCCAGCGCGCCGGCGATGTCATCCCGCAGGTCCTCTCGGTCAAGACGGCCCCCAAGGAGCATGCCGAGCTCCCCAAATTCGAACCCTGGACCGAATGCCCGGTCTGCGGCGCGCTTGCGGTGCGCGAGCCGGACGAAGTCGATCGCCGCTGTACGGGCGGGCTGACATGCCGCGCCCAACGCGTCGAACGACTGAAGCATTTTCAGCAGCGACGCGCGATCGACATCGATGGCCTCGGCGAGAAAACCATCGAGGCCTTTTTCGAGCGCGGCTGGCTGGAAAGCCCCGCGGACTTGTTCCGCCTTCCCGAAAGGGAAGAGGAGATCGCGTCACTGGAGGGGTTCGGCGCGACCTCGGCTGCCAATCTGGTGGCCTCGGTGGACGCCGCGCGCAGCCGCCCGCTCGGCCGGTTTCTGTTTGCGCTCGGCATTCGTCATATCGGCGAGATTACCGCGCGCGACCTCGCCCGCGCCTACGGAGACTGGCCGGCCTTCCGGGCGCTTTTGGACCGTCTCGCAGAGCTCAAGTCGGGACATGGGGCGGCCGTCGGCGAGACCGAGGACAAGACGGCGCAGCGCCTGAACGAGCGCCTGGCCGAGGAGATCGGGGTGTCGGGCATCGGCCCGGAGGTGGCCGCCGCGCTCGCGGACTTCTGGCTGGAAGAGCATAACCGGGAAACTGTATCTGACCTCGCATCCGAGATGAAGATAGAGGCGGAAGTCTTTGAAACGAAAGAGAGCGACGTCTCGGGCAAGAGCGTCGTCTTCACCGGCAAGCTGGAAGCGGTGTCGCGCGACGAGGCGAAGGCGCAGGCCGAGCGACTGGGGGCCCGTGTCTCGGGATCGGTCTCCTCGAAAACCGACCTTCTCGTCGCCGGTCCCGGTGCGGGCTCCAAACTGAAAAAGGCGGAGAGCCTGGGGATCGAGGTCATCGATGAAGCGGCCTGGTTGAGCATCGTCGAAGGCGCCGCGTAACTGGGGCCCGCGGACCCAAGCGCGGCCAGGCTCGTTGCATGGCCATGATCCGGAAGAATTTCCTGTCCGATACGGACGATGCCCTGTTTCGTGACGACCCGGTCAAGCGGAACGCCTTTCTCTGGGTACCGCTGGTTCTCCTGGCGCCGGCGATCTACGGCGCGTTGCACTGGTGGCCGCTGTGGATCCTGGTTGCCTTCCTGACGGTAAGTTTCGCTTTCGCGATCTTCGACTTCTTCCAGAAACGGCATTCGCTGCGCCGCAACTATCCGGTGGCCGCACGCATGCGCTGGTTCTTTGAAGACCTGCGACCGTTCCTGCGTGCCTATATCGTCGAGGGAGATCTGGAGGGGCGGCCCTTCAACCACGACCAGATGGCGCTCGTCTACGCGCGGGCGAAGGGGCAGGAGGATGCCCAGCCCTTCGGCACCGAACTGGACGTCTACGAGGAAGGCTATGAAATCCTATCCCATTCGATGGCGCCGGAGGTGGGCCCGCCGGCCGATCCGCGCGTCCGCGTGGGGAGCAGTCAGTGCAAACATCCCTATGAAGCGTCCTGTCTGAACATTTCGGCTATGAGCTATGGCTCGCTCGGCGCCCGTGCGATCGAAGCGCTGAACCGGGGAGCGCAGAAGGGCGGCTTTTACCACGATACCGGGGAAGGGGGACTGAGCCCCTATCATCGGCATGGCGGCGACCTGGTGTGGGAGCTGGGCACCGGCTATTTCGGCGCGCGGACGCCCGACGGAGACTTCGATCCCGCGGTTTTCGCGGAGAAAGCCGCGGACGATCAGGTCAAGATGGTCGAACTGAAGCTGAGCCAGGGTGCCAAGCCCGGAAAGGGCGGCATGCTTCCCGGGCCGAAGGTGACCAAGGAGATTGCGGAAATCCGCGGCGTTCCCGAAATGGAGGATGTCTATTCGCCCGCCGCGCACAAGGTGTTTCGCACCCCGATTGAACTGATGGAATTCATTGCCCGGATGCGCGATCTGTCGGGCGGAAAACCTGCCGGGTTCAAGCTATGCGTCGGCTATCCGCACGAACTGCTCGCGCTCGGCAAGGCGATGGTCGAGACCGGAATCCGCCCGGACTTCATAATCGTGGACGGCGGGGAAGGGGGCACGGGCGCCGCCCCTCAGGAGATGTCGGACCATGTCGGCCTGCCGCTGCGCGAGGGACTGATCATGACCAGGAACATGCTGGTCGGCTGCGGTCTGAAGGACGAAGTGAAGCTGGCGGCGGCGGGGAAGGTCCATTCGGGCGCCACACTGGCCATGAACTTCGCGCTGGGTGCCGACTGGTGTAACGCGGCGCGGGCCTTCATGTTCTCGCTCGGCTGCATCCAGTCGCAAAAGTGCCATACCGATGCCTGTCCAACGGGCGTTGCGACGACCTCCGAAGCGCGGCAGCGCGGGCTGGATATTCCCGACAAGGCGGCGCGCGTGGCGCGGTTTCACCAGCGAACCATCGGCTCCCTTCGCAACCTGATGACCGCTGCGGGCGTCGAACATCACACCGATTTCCGCCCCTTCCATCTTCGCCAGCGTGTCAGCGTTGCGAGGATGACCAACATCGAGCGGGTGTATGAATTCCTGGAGCCGGGGCAGCTGCTGCAGGAAGCGGAGGCGACCAGCTATGCACGCTGGTGGTCGATGGCGCAGGCGAAGAGTTTCCGGCCGGTGTGCGACTAAGCGCTAAAGCCAGCCCAGCCGGCGGAAGAGCGCGACCTCCGCAACGAGAACAATGGCAAGCACGCCGCAGGTGATCCAGAACGCCTCACCGCTCTCCACGCCGGGCATACCCCCTACATTGATACCCAGAAGCCCTGTGAGGAAACCGAGCGGGAGGAATACCGCCGCGACGATCGAGAGGATGTACATGTTCCTGTTCATCTTTTCGTCCATCAGGTTCTGGATGTCGTCTTTCACGACGAGCGCCCGCTCGCGATATTCGTCGAGTTCCTCGACGTAATGTTCGAACTGGTCGACGCTCTCGCGCAGGAGCAGCAACTGTTTTTCTTCCAGCCACACCGGGGGCGCGTCCAGCAGACGCTGCAGCGCGTGCCGCTGCGGAGACATATAGCGCCGAACCTGCGCGAGATCCTGTCTGATATCGGTCAGTTCCCTGCGCATGACGTCGACATCCGGGTCGTCGGCGACGTCGGTTTCCATGCGGTCGATACGTGCTTCATAATCCTCGATCGCCCCGCCGAAAAAGTCGATCAGGCGGTCGATCAGGCCCTCGTAAAGGGCCGGGGCGCTTGTCGGACCCTGTCCCGCGAGGATGCTGTCGAGAATGATACGGGGGGTGCGCAGATAGTCGTGCCGCAGGGTGATCACGCGGTCGCCATCGGACCAGATGCGCATCGCCACCATGTCTTCCCGTTCCGCGCCGGGGTTGAGGTTCACGCCGCGCAGGATGGTGGCGAACCCGTTGCGTCCCGCGAACACTCGCGGCCGGGCAGAAGGGTCAAGAAGGGCATCGATGGTAACGGGAGTGAGACCGCTTTCCTCGGTCAGCCACCGGCGGACTTCCGCCGACCCGGCGTCGACATGCGCCCATAGCGGCCCATGCGTGCGCTCCCACGACTGGATATCGTTCCACCCCACCAGTGAACCGCCCCCTTTGCCGTCCATCTGGACTGCGAAAAGCAGGCCGCGATCCTCGACGATCTCTTCGGCTCGGGAGCGGGTATGCGGCATATTCGGCGTCATTGCGCCATGTAAAAGCCGTTTGCATAGCTTGGCAATTTGAGTGATACTCTATTTCGTAGAATTTGGGAGGATTATCGATGGCAACCCAGTTGAAGTCCCAGTCGGCACAGTTCGACCCTTCGGCAACGGACCTGTGGCTAACGCGAAGCTGGCCGGAGCTGTTCGAGCAGATGCGGCGCGAGGACCCGCTGCACTTCACGTCCGACAGCAGGTACGGTCCCTTCTGGTCCGCCACCAAGTACAAGGACATCGTCGAGATCGAGGCCCTGCCGAAGATCTTCTCGTCCAGCTGGGAATATAGCGGCATCACGATTGCCGACCGCCCGGAGGATTCGGACGAGGAACCGATGCCGATGTTCATCGCCATGGACCCGCCCGAACATACGCCCCAGCGCCGGACCGTCTCTCCGAAGTTCACTCCGTCCGAAATCAACTTCATGGAGCCGGAAATTCGTGAGCGGACCGGCAAGGTGCTCGACAGCCTGCCGGTTGGCGAGGCGTTCGACTGGGTCGACCTCGTCTCGATCGAACTGACCACTGGTATGCTAGCGCTACTGTTCGATTTTCCCTGGGACGAACGCCGCAAACTGACGCGTTGGTCCGATTATGCCGGCGATCTCAACGCGGCGAACGATGAGGAATTCGCCAAGGAACGCATGAACGTCATGTACGAGATGGGCATGTATTTTGCCGGCCTGTGGGAAATGAAGAAGCAGCAGGAGCCCGGCCGCGACCTGATTTCCATGATGCAGGCCTCCGAGGCGATGAATCACATGCCGGAGCGCATGTTCATCGGCAATCTGATCCTCCTGATCGTCGGCGGCAACGACACGACCCGCAATTCGATGACTGCAGTGGCTCGTACGATGCATATGTGGCCCGAGGAGTGGGAGAAGGTCCGCGGCGCGAGCGAGGCCGAAGGTTCGAAGGAAGTGAAGAACGCCGTACAGGAGCTTATCCGCTGGCAGACGCCGCTTGCCCATATGCGCCGCACTGCACTGGAGGACTATGAACTTCGCGGGAAGACGATCCGCAAGGGCGACAAGGTCATCATGTGGTACGCCTCGGCAAACCGCGACGAAGAGATGTTCGAGGATGGCGACAGGTTCATCGCCGACCGGGACAACGCCCGCCGCCAGCTAGCCTTCGGCTATGGCATTCATCGCTGCGTCGGGGCTCGGCTCGCCGAACTTCAGCTCACGGTGCTTGTCGAGGAGATGATGAAGCGGAACATGCAGGTGACTTGTCAGGGCGAACCCGAGCGCGTGGATAGCTGCTTCGTCAATGGGTACCGGAAGCAGATGGTCACCGTGACCCGCGACTGACCCTCCGAAGAGATAACGCGCAGTCATGTTCTTTCTGCATGGCTGCGCGTAACTTTGTAACGCTACTCCGCAATATACCTTGGGCCCATATCGTTCATGCCCGCCAATGTTGGCGGGAACGTGAAGGAGATGGATCATGCTGAATGAGACCGATCTGAGCCAGTCGGCGGCGGCCACCACCGGCTCCCAGACGCTGAAGCGGCGCCCGAAGGGCATCCGCCGTCCCAGCGACACGCTGAAGTCCACCGGCGCGCTCTTCCACGCCTGGCGGGCCTAAGCCCCCCCTAAGCCGGCGCGGGTGAAGATCAGGATCGGCCAGCCCTCATTGGGGTCTGCTGCGACCGGGTCCAGTCCCGCGCCGCGGAAGGCGCCCGCGACAGCATCCGCCTGGTCGGTCAGGAGACCGGCAAGGATCAACGTCCCCCCGGGTGCCAGCGCCTCGGCGATATCCGAAGAAAGCTCTATGAGCGGCTGCGCCAGGATGTTGGCGACTATCAGGTCATAGGGCATGCGCAGCGCCAGTTCGGGTGCTTCGAACCCATCGGCGACGAGTAGGCGGATTTCGCCCGGAGCGTCGCCCTCGGTAACGCCATTCGCTTCGAGGGTTTCCCGTGCCACGTGGATCGAGGGGGCGTCGATATCGCTTGCCAGAATCTGGGCTGAAGGAAACGCCTTGGCGATGCCGATCGCCAGGAGCGCCGTGCCGGTGCCCAGATCAAGGACATTCTCCGGGGCCGCCGGTAACTGATCGATGGCTCTGAGACAGCCCGCCGTCGTGGGATGATGGCCGGTGCCGAAGGCGCGGCTGGCTTCGACCTGGATTCCGACCAGCTGCGAAGGCACGGTGCCTGCATCGCGAGCCGTATGAACGTAGAACCGTCCCGCCTCGATAGGGTCGAGGCCCTGCTGGCTCAGTGTGACCCAATCTTCTTCCGGCAGTTCCTCGACGACCGCCTCCGCTGACGGGCTGTTCGGTAGCAAGGTTTTCAGAAGCGTGATGAAATCCTCGTCCGGTCGGTCTTCGAGATAGACTGCAAGCTCCATTTCTTCGGGGCGCGAAGGGTCCGGCTCCGACGTCATGAGGGCGGGCGGCGGATCGAGTTCGGCGAGGGCGGGGATGTCTTCTGCCAACGCCTCCGCGTCAGCCTTCGAGCAGGGAAGGGTGAGTTTCCAAGTCATCGGCGTGCGCTACTCCGCGTTCGGGAAGCTGGCAAGCGGGCCGCGCAGGCCTAGGCGGGCGGACTGCCCGCTCCCGCGGCGGCCTCGCCCGCGGAGTTACCTTCGAGGCGGTCGAAATAGGTTTCCACCTCGACTGGCGGCGCACCGAAGTGAAGATAGTCCCGGTCGATGTCGGCAACTTCCTTGAGGGCTGAGATGTCGAGAAGAGTTACCGAATTTCGCCGTTTTTCGATCAGGCCTTCAGCCACCAGTTTTCGTAAGGTTCGATTCACGTGGACCGGCGTGAGGCCCAGCGCATCGGCAAGTTCGGACTGAGTGAGCGGCAGCGAAAAATGATGATCGGTGACGAGGTCGACGGCCTCGAAGCGCCAGTAGAGTTCGCAGAACAGGTAAGCGATCCGCTCTCGTGCCGAACGTCGGCCGAGAGCGACGATCCGCTCGCGCAGGATCGCTTCTTCCTGAAGCGTGCTCCACCAGAAGGCAGCCGCGATGCGGGGATGCTGGAAATTCATCGCCATCGCCCTGTCCCGCGTCAGCGCCCGGACCCGGGTATTGGTTACCGCGGCGATGCCATGGTCCATTTCCTTCAGAAGGAAGACGTGAAGATCGCAGAGGTCGCCGGGAATGAGGAAGGTCAGGATCTGGCGTCGCCCGTCTTTCAGGACCCGGTAGCGGGCGGCCATTCCGTCTTCGACAACGAACATGGAGCGCGGAACCTGGCCCTGCGAGACGATATCCGTTTCCGCCTGGAAGGTTTCCAGATGCGTCGTTGCGGACATGATCCGATCCCGGTCGTCCGCGCGAAGAGGCGAGAATAGGGCGAGCTTCCTGACAAGCGGACTTGGCATGGCATTGGACTTTCAGCAATGGTTCGCCGCTTCCACAGATCGGCCACCAACAACGGGCAAAGGATTCAGAAGAACGAGGTTTCTTCTCGATCGAAGCTATCAGATCGATCTGGCCTGATAAATGTTATTGCTCTTGTTAATTCGAGACGTCGGTCAGTCGTTCCAGATCGTGGAAGTAGCTTGCGATCTCGCGCGGAGGGGCGTCGAGATGCAGGTAATGGTCGTCGATGTCGGCGACTTTCTGCAGCGCTTCGGTATTCAGAAGCTGCACTTGGCCCCTCTGCTTGTCGATAAGGCCTTCCTCGACAAGTTCTTTCAGAACACGGTTGATGTGAACCGGAGTAAGACCGAGGGCATCGCCGATCTCCGCCTGAGTGAGCGGGAGATTGAGGACATTGTCCTCCGCAAGCCCCACGGCCTTCAGGCGCCAGTAGATGTCGAAGAACAGATAGGCGAGCCGGCTGCGGGCCCGTCGCCTGCCTAGCGCAACGATATGCTCGCGCGAGATTGCTTCGGCCTGGAGCGCGCTCCACCAGAGAGCCGCGGCGATACGCGGTCGCTTGAAATACGTTTTGAGGACATCGTCCCGCCGGATGCGGGACATCTCCAGCTCCTCCAGAGAGGCGACATTGTGGTCCATCTTCTTGAGAAGGAACACGTTCAGATCGCACAGGTCGCCCGGAAGCATGAATGACAGGATCTGGCGTTCGCCGCCGCGCAGCACACGGTAGCGGATTGCCATGCCCCGTTCGATGACGAACATCGTCGCCGGGACTTCTCCGAAACCCACGATATCGCGGTCGGCGGGGACCGTTTCACGAGCGAATGTGATCCTGTCGAGATAGGTTTTGTCCTGGTCCGTCAGTTCCAGGAAGTTCGACAGCTTACGCGCCAATGCCCTCGACATCGGTCCCCTTTTCGGCTCTTGGTGGCCCGGGGAATTAGAGAGTTTCTACAAGCTAATTCGCTTAACTAGATTAGTTTTTTCGCCGATCAGGTCCGTTCGACGAAGCTATCGAGAACTCGCTTCGAGCCGGCCTTGTCGAAGTCCACTTCCAACTTGTTTCCTTCGATGGCCGTGACCGTCCCGTTGCCGAATTTCTGATGAAAGACGCGCTGACCGACGGAGAGGTCGGTGCGCGCGCGCTTGCCCACGGTAACGCTGACCGGTTTCGCTTCGATCTGGTGGGTGCCACGCGGGGCGCGTCCCAAGGAGGCGGCCCGCTGCCAGCCGGGACCGCGACCCGAACCGCGGCCGACCTTCGCGAACGGATCGGCATCGTCGAGCGCCGCGCGCCAGAGGGAGGCACCCCCGGACATGGTGGTTTCCTGCTCGACATGGTCGTGAGGTAGTTCGCCGATGAAGCGGGACGGAATCGACGAGGTCCATTGGCCATAGATGCGCCGGTTCGCGGCATGGGTGATCTGCGCGCGCTTCTTGGCCCGAGTGATGCCGACATAGGCAAGGCGGCGCTCTTCCTCGAGGCTCTTCGTCCCGCCTTCGTCGAGGGAGCGCTGGGAGGGGAACACGCCTTCCTCCCAGCCAGCGAGGAAGACATGGTCGAATTCGAGGCCCTTTGCCGCGTGAAGCGTCATGATCGTGACCTTCGGCTCCTCGCGCGCGGCGTCGTTCTCCATCACCAGCGAGACATGTTCCAGAAAGCTTTCGAGGGAGCCGAACTCTTCCATCGCCCTCGTCAGCTCGTTCAGATTCTCGATACGGCCCTGTGCTTCGGCCGACTGGTCCTGCTGCCACATCGGAATATAGCCGGATTCCTCCAGAATGATGCGCGCGAGTTCGGGATGCGGCGTATCTTCGAGCTGCTCGCGCCACCGCCGGAAATTCTCGACGAGGTCGGCCAAACCCTTACGCGCGGCACCGGGGAGGTCCGCTGTCTGGACGATCTGTGCGGCTGCTGCGGACAGAGGGACCTGCTCCTGCCGGGCGAGGGCACGGACCTTCTGGACGCTCTTTTCTCCCATGCCGCGCTTCGGCACGTTGACGATGCGCTCGAAGGCGAGGTCGTCGGCTGGCTGGACCAGCACACGAAAGAAGGCCAGCGCGTCGCGAATTTCCGCCCGTTCGTAGAAGCGGAAGCCGCCGACGATCCGGTAGGGAAGGCCGATATAGATGAACCGGTCCTCGAATTCGCGCGTCTGGAACTGGGCGCGCACGAGGATCGCGACATCGTCGAGACTCGCGCCGCGGTGCCGCAAGCTTTCGATATCGTCGCCCACGCGCCGCGCCTCTTCGGGACCGTCCCATACGCCGACGACGTGAACGGGGTCCCCCGCGTCGCCCTCGGTCCAGAGCGTCTTTCCGAGGCGTCCGGAATTCTTCTCGATGAGGCCGCCGGCGGCGCCGAGAATGTTGCCGGTGGAGCGGTAATTCTGTTCCAGGCGGATCACCGCCGCCCCCGGAAAATCTTCTTCGAAGCGCAGGATGTTCGCGACCTCCGCGCCGCGCCAGGAATAGATTGACTGGTCGTCGTCGCCGACAACGCAGATGTTGCCGTGACCCTGCGCGATCAGGCGCAGCCACAGATACTGGACGGTGTTCGTGTCCTGGTATTCGTCGACCAGCACGTAGCGGAACCGCTGCTGATACTGCTTCAGAACGTCCATATTGGTACGGAAGATGTTCAGCGGTTCCAGAAGCAGGTCACCGAAGTCAGCTGCGTTCAGCTCTTTCAGCCGCGCCTGATAGGCGCGGTAAAGATCGGCACCCTTGCCGTCCGCAAAGGCATAGCTTTCGTCAGCAGGTACGTCCTTCGGCGTCCAGCCCCGGTTCTTCCAACGGTCGATGAGGCCGCCGAGCTGTTTGGCCGGCCAGCGTTTCTCGTCCAGATTGGCCCCGGTGATGATCTGTTTCATCAAACGCAACTGGTCGTCCGTATCGAGAATGGTGAAGTTGCTTTCGAGACCTGCAAGACCGGCATGACGGCGCAGCAGCCGCGCACCGATCGCGTGAAAGGTGCCCAGAAACGACAGCCCCTCCACCCGGTCGCCGATCATCGCGCGCATGCGTTCACGCATCTCGCGGGCGGCCTTGTTTGTGAAGGTGACCGCGAGGATTTCCGACGGCCAGGCTCGCTCGGTGTAGATCAGATGTGCGAGGCGCGATGTAAGCGCCCGCGTTTTCCCGGTACCGGCGCCGGCCAGCATCAGCACGGGACCTTCGGTCGTGAGCACGGCCTCGCGCTGAGGTGGATTCAGCCCCGTCATATAGGGCGGGTCGGTATCCTTCGGTTCGAGGAGTTCGGCGGGGACGGACATGCGGGGGAACAGTTAGGGAACGTCCGGAATGGTCGCAACCGACGAATTTGGCCGAGCCCCCCGTCTTGGAATCTTTCACCTATAATTAATGAATGGCCGAGATGTGTCGTTCACTTTACCGCAGGTTTAGAGGGTCATTCCGTCAGCGTTTGCTGAACGGGTGGGAGGCGCTGGTCGTCTTTCTGGCAGCGGTGGTGATCTTCCTCGTCGGCTCCGAATTCGACGCCTTCGACAGATTCTACCGCTACTCGCGCGAACATGAAGACTGGGAGCTCGACGAACTCGCCCTTCTGGTCATCTTGGTGGCCGTTTCTTCTCTGATATTGCTGTTCCGCCGCGCCCGCGAACTCAAACATGAAATGGAACTGCGAGAGGCGGCGGAACGTCGCGAACGCGAGCTGGCGAGGCACGATACCCTAACCGGCCTATCCAATCGCAGGGTTCTGATGGACGCACTCCAGTCGCTCGGTGGCAAGCCGTCGCGGGGTGCCCGGCAAATGGGTCTGTTCCTGATCGATCTGGACAGGTTCAAGCCTGTGAACGACCTTCATGGACATGGTGTCGGTGACCGTGTTCTGGTCGAAATTGCCGATCGGCTGCGCGCGACGGTTCCGGCCGGGAGTATCATCACGCGTCTTGGTGGGGATGAATTCGTTTGCGTGGTTTCAAGCGAGACGGAGGACGAGCTTTCCAGCCTGGGCCGTAAGATCGTTTCTGCCCTATCGCGCTCGATCCATCTCGGGGCGCATGAAGTGAAAGTGGGTGCAAGCATCGGCGTATCCAGGATCGGGGTCGACGCTTGCGAGCCTGAAGAGATCCTACGCACCGCGGACATCGCCATGTACGAGGCAAAGGCTGACGGTGGGGGAGCGTGTCGTTTCTTCTGCGCCGACATGGATGAAAATCTGCGGGCGCGTTCCGCCTTTGAGGATTCATTACGTCTCGCGCTTTCCGAAGGCCAGATCGTACCGTATTTTCAGCCGGTCATCGACTTGCGGTCGAACAGAGTTGCGAGCTTCGAGGCGCTGGCGAGGTGGGAGCATCCGGAACGAGGCACGCTCGCACCGGCATCGTTCCTGCCCCATATCGAGGAAATGGGCCTTCTCGGCCTGTTGACGGAGTCTATCCTCCGGAAGAGCTGTGAGGCGGCACAGGAATGGCCCGAGCATGTTGCGGTGTCAGTGAACGTGGCGCCGCAGCAGTTTCAGGATCCGTGGTTTTCGACAGGGCTGCTGGATATTCTTTCGCAGCAGAACTTTCCCCCGCAGCGTCTTATCATCGAACTCGTCGAGTCAGCGGTTCTCGAAAATTCGGAGGCGGCACGCGCAGCCTTCGACCAACTTCATGCGGCCGGGGTGCGGATCGCCCTCGATGATTTCGGCAAGGGATATTCCAGTCTTTCCAACCTCCGTTCCTTTGCATTCGACTACATGAAGCTAGATGCCTCGCTTGTGAACGGTGTCGGCAATGCGCAGGGCAATCGGCTTATCGATGCGATCACCTATCTGAGCCAAGCTCTCAACCTTCCGATTACCGCAGAGGGGGTGGAGACGCACTCCAATGCACTCGCATTGCGTCTGCTAGGCTGTGACCTGGCCCAGGGTTATCACTTCGGGAAGCCAATGGACGCGCTCGCGGCAGCGCAGTTCGCTGTTTCCAAACCGATCGTGCGCAGGACAACGGAATATCCGAAAGTCGTTGAGCGAAGCCTGAACGTCGAGCCCTTGCCCTGCGCCCGTCAGCCTAGTGGCATCGAAGGAAGCTAAGGCGGGCAGCGCCGTAGATTCGCTCGCCTTCGATGTTCCAACCGACCGGCTGCAGGGTCTGCTCCCGCGCGGTTTCTACAACCGCGAGAGTCGACGCCGACGTCCATCCTCTCTCAGCCAATCGTTCCAGAGCGGGCGCTGCCAAACCTTTTTCGTAGGGCGGGTCGAGAAAGAGGAGGTCGAATGGGACCGTGGCCTGCCGGACCTGCAGAACATCGCTCGTCTGAATTTCCGAAAGCGCCTGCGCTCGGAGATTTGCTACATTCCTTCTCAGGACGGCAAGAGCGCGGGGCTCATTCTCCACGAACCGGCAATGGGCGGCACCGCGACTGAGCGCCTCCAGACCCAGCGCTCCCGTACCGGCAAACAGGTCGGCTACGCGCAGTCCTTCGAAGGTTCCGAGCTTGCTGGTCAAAGAGGAGAAAAGGGCTTCGCGGGCGCGCGCCGACGTGGGGCGTGTCGTCGATGACGGCGGCGGCGTCATAGTTCGTCCGCGCCATTGACCCGCAATGATCTTCATTATTCCCCAGCCGCCTGCGTCAGGCCTTCGAGGCCTTGGAACTGCGAATGGCCAAATGTGCCTCCGCTACCGCAGCCGGCGGCAAAGCCTCGACCGCGCCTGTCTTCAAATCTTCGAGTTCGAAAGGCCCGAAGCCGGTTCGGATCAGGCGGGTCACCTGCAGCCCGAGATGGTCGAGAACGCGGCGAACCTCCCTATTCTTCCCCTCGGTCAGCGCAAGGCTGAGCCACGAATAGCGACCCGATTTGCGATCGATATTCGCCTCGATCGAGCGGTAGTGCACGCCATCGATGGTAACACCCTCGGCTAGCCGCTCGAGCTCCGCCTGATGCACATCCCCAAAAACGCGAACCCGGTAGCGACGCTGTACTGCGTTCTTCGGCAGTTCCAGCGCGCGTTTGAGCTCTCCGTCATTGGTAAGGAGAAGAAGACCCTCGGTATTGAAATCGAGGCGGCCAACCGTGCTAACGCGCGGCATATCCTTGGGGAGCTTGTCGAAGACAGTGGGCCGTCCCTTCGGGTCCCGCTCGGTCGTCAACGTGCCAGCGGGCTTGTGCAGCCGCCAGAGACGCGTCCGCTCCGCCTTTCCCAGCGGCTCTCCGTCGAGTGTGACGCCGCGCAGACTGGGAAGGTTTAGGGCAGGGGAGGTCAATGTCTTGCCATCCAGCGCGACGCGGCCCTCGCCGATCATGCGTTCGACTTCGCGGCGCGAGCCGGCGCCGGCCCGGGCCATCAGTTTCGCAATGCGCTCGCCATCTGCCATGCTGCGCAGGTGGAGCGGCGCGCAAAGATTGGCAAGAGCCCTGTTGCGGGTTATTCAGCGCCCCGCACCGTCGAAGGCGGGCCCCCGTGGCGGAATTGGTAGACGCGCTCGACTCAAAATCGAGTTCCTACGGGATTGCCGGTTCGATTCCGGCCGGGGGTACCACGCAGCTAAAAAGTCGATCATTTTCAGCCTCTCTTTCCGGTTGGATAGCGTTCGGCATGTCGGCTTGCGGCGCTCGGGCGATCATGAGCTGTCCGTTCGGTACCGGCCGCATCATGTTCGCCAGCCAGGGACCCGTCCTCCTCCTTTGACGTTTGTGCGAACGAAGCGCCCGCTCATGTCTCCTCAAGCACAGTAGACCGAGGGCGCGGGTGCGGTCGGGAGATCACCGGTTGCCACTGGCGTTGGGGTCGATCCTGCTCCTGCGTTCGCCCATGGCGGTATCGCGCTGGAAACGCTTTCGATAGGGTTGGTATGGTGTCGGTAGCGGAAACCGGAGCGGATATTGTTATCGCTTAGCCTGGCATTATTGGCGATCTTGCTGTTGTTCGGTTGCGGCGCCCCACAGGCTGGGGCGCCGCCAGATGTTGAGTGGTCGTGCCGCTACAACGGAACTACGATCGGAACGGGCGAGTACGATGGCGACGCCCTCTCCGAGCCTCCAAATCTATATATCGACGGTCCGATAAGGTACGGTCTTATCGAAGAATGTTCCGACGAATTATCTAAACCTTTCAATACGTTGTACATAAAAAGCGGCGGGGGACAAACGGAAACGTCTATACAGGTCGCAGCAATCATAAGAGACCGCGAGGCAGACGTGGTCGTCGTCGACAGTTGTTGGTCTGCGTGCGCGATGATCGTTCTCGCTGCGGGGAAGCGAGTGTTCGTAGATAAACGAGACGTCCTTCAGCTGCATCACTCGGCGAAAGCGCTAAGTCGCGCGGCGGAAGGATACGAAGCAAGCTGGACCGAATGGATTGCAAGACAAGCCCATTCTGTCGGAGAATTCTTAGATGAGCATGACATTTCGCCAGACGTGACGACCCGGCCGTTCGATGCGATGATTCCGGAATGCATCGGTAGTGAGATTATTAACTCGGGTTCCGAGGCGTTCGAGAGCCTTGGCTACAGATCCCAATTCGCCGGGACCGTCCTTTCTGCATCACAAATGCGCGAGTGGGGCTATCCGCTTGTGGGCGAGACGGCCCGGAGCCTGGGGGAGTTGACCGAAGTAAGAGCTGGGGACGTTACCCCTGATGAAAGGGCACAGCTGCAAAAGGCGAGATGGTTGAAGACCTTCGAAGGCATTCCGCAGGCCCCAAGCCCTTTGCCAGTTTGTCCGCCGCCTCACGGGTTGTAAGCGAAGCGGCCTTTCAAGCCGGCTACCGTGCGCTACGGCCGAGTGCACCGACAAGGCGAAACTGGGAAGGCGAACCGATCACCTCGAACGGTTAGGGAGGTAGGGGCGTGATTATAGCACGCGGTCCTGCATTCGAATGCGTTGAGCGAACGGACGTCTTCCCGCGCCGCTAGGCGGCGAAGCTTTGCATGAACCGGCGCGCGCCTTCCTGCAGCGCCGCGATGCGCTCATCGACCTCGCTGGATGACGACGCTGCGTTGTTGAGGTCGCGCGAGATCGCCTCCGCCGTGCTGCGGATAGTCGCGATCGCTTCCGACATGCTGTCCGCGCTGATCGCGGTTTCGTCGACCGAACCGGTAATCATCGTCACGGTCGCCGATTGGCGATCCATTGCCTCCCGCAGGCGCTGGGCCGAGCCGCGGACGCCGTCCACCGTTTCCAGGATGGCGCGGTTCACGTCCACGGTTCGGCTGGACGATGCCTGAATATCGCCGATCTTCTTGGCGATTTCGTCGGTGGCCCGCGCGGTCTGCCCCGCGAGGCTCTTCACTTCCGACGCCACCACCGCGAAACCGCGCCCGGCATCGCCGGCGCGCGCCGCCTCGATAGTGGCGTTGAGCGCGAGCAGGTTGGTCTGGCCGGCGATGTCCCGGATCAGGCTGACGATCGATTCGACCGCCTGCGTGTGGTTTGCGAGGATGGCCGCGACCTCTACTGCGTCATTTGCCTGCGCCGTCGCATGATCGACGACCTCCGTCGCGCCATCGACTTCGCGGCGCGCTTCTTCGATGGCCTTGATCAGGCCGGTGGAGGTCTCGGCCGCCTCGCGCATCGCTGTTGCCGACTGGTCGGCCGCAGCCGCGACTTCCGCCGCACGCGCCAACAGGTCCCGCGTGACCTCGTCGGCCCCCGCCGACTGGCTCTTGGCGGCGCGGCTCATTGCCGAGGCGCTCTCTACGGCGGTTGCGATGTCGCGCTCGAATTTTTCCGCCTGCCTGTTCAGGATCCGGCGGGAGCGGGCGAGCTGGCCCTGTTGAACCGCCGAGCTCATCAGTTCGATCTCAAGCAGCGCGATCTTATGATACTCACGCAGCATCTCCATGCCGTCGCCGGTTTCGGCGAAGCCGTCGAGGATTTTCTCCCCATGCGCCTCTTGCGACGCTGCCAGAGCGCCGATGACGGCATGCTGCGGGGCGCCGATCTCATAGAGCTTGGTTCCCCTTTTCAGTACCGCTTCTATCCAGGCCTCGTCGACGGGCGGGGTCAGCTTTCGCTGGTTGTAGGTCGTGGTCCGCTCGATCTGGCTATCGAGCGCGGCTGGGTCGATTTCGAGCCCCGTCAGGCTGACGAAGCGTTCCCAGAACAATCGGGAGAATGTCTGCGCCTGTCCGTGCAGGATCTCTCCGATCCGATCGAGCGCTGCATCTGTTTTTTCGTCGATCCGGAATGCCGCGCGGCGATCGTCTGCGGAAACCGATCGAACCTCCCCAAAAAGATTCTCTGCCAATGCGAGCCCCCTTCGCCCGTCTTGTTTCGACCCGGTCCTAGTCCTTTGGTCGGCTTGGGCTTTAAGCGGCACGGATTAAGAACCCGCTAACGATGAGCATACAGACCGACGAACAAGTCCAAGGCCGCCTTGCCGCCCGGCTGAGCCAGTCCGCGGGCGCCGATGTCACCATCGAGGGGGTGAAGGCCCTGTCGGGCGGCGCCAATTCCATGAGCTACCTGATCGACGCCGAAAAGGACGGACAGTCCTGGCAGCTGGTCCTGCAGCAGTCGCAGGCGCAGATGCCGGGACGGATGAGCCGTGCTGTCCAGGCCGAGGTCCAGACCCGCGCGGAGAAGGGCGGGGTTCCCGTACCTCACATCGTCTATGTGCTGACCGCGGAGGATGACCTGGGCGAGGGCTTCGTCATGGAATTCGTCGCCGGGGAAACACTGGCGCCCCGCTATCTGCGCAAGGAGGAATTTTCCGCTGCCCGGAAGGCAATGGTCGGCCAGACGGCAGAAGCGCTCGCACGAATACATTCCTTGCCGGTCGAGGATTTCCGCAAGCTCGGCCTGACGAGCATGAGCGCACGAGAGAGCCTGCTGCGGCTGCGCGACTCCTACGATGCCATGGGCGGCGGCGTTCCCGTGTTCGAACTGGCCTTCGCCAGGCTGGAGAAACGATTGCCCGACGATGGGCCCGAAGTGCTGGTTCACGGCGACTACAGGTCGGGAAACTTCATCGTCGGTGAGGAAGGGCTGAGGTCCGTACTCGACTGGGAAGGCGCAAGCCTGGGCCACCCGTTGAACGATATCGGGTGGCTCTGCACCAACACCTGGCGCTTCGGTAATTGGCAGAAGCCGGTGGGCGGCTTCGGCGAGCGCGAAGAGTTCTACCGCGCCTATGAGGCGGCCGGCGGGCCGGCGGTCGACCGCGATCTCGCTTTGGTCTTCGAAATGTACGGATCGCTTCGCTGGGGCATCGTGTGCTGGCAGATGGCCGAGCAGCACCTGGCCGGGGAGGCGGTCTCGGTGGAGCGGGCGGCGATCGGTCGGCGGGTGTCCGAAAACGAGGCCGATCTCATCTACATGCTTCAGAAAGGGGCGCTCTGATGAGCAGGGGTATTCAGATCGAAGATCTCGCCGAGGCGGTCGCGGGGTATATCGACGAAATCTCCGGAAAGCTGGAGGGACGGCAGGCATTCCATGCGAAGGTCGCGCAGAACGCGCTTGCGATCATCGCGCGGGAAGCACGCCAGAAGCCGCGGGAGGCGGAACTTGCCTATTACCGGGAGAGAATGGGGTGCTCGGCCGATGAAGATCCTGCGGTGGCCTTCGCCGCCGGCATCCGTAGCGGCGAGGTTGAACCCGACGACCCCGACATGCTGAAGAGGCTGGCGGGGTTCGTCGCCGCGCGGCTGGCGGTCGACAATCCGAAATTTTCTACTTTGCCGCGTTTGAGGGAGCTTGCCGAATGACCATCGATCCGACCGCCGACCAGGTTCGCGCCCTTCGCGACGGCCCGGCGAAGGGACCGATCGTCATGGTCAACATGCTCAAGTTTCGCGACCGTGCCGCCTATCCGGAGGATTTCGACGGCGACGCGGATATTCCCGGTTCGGAGGCGTATGCCCGCTACCAGCATGCGTTCACCGTGACGGTCGGCGACACGAGCAAGGCCGAGGTTCTTTATGACGGTCCCGTCCAGCAGGTTTTCATCGGCGAGCCTGGGACGTCCGCCACCGACTGGGACAAGATGCTGATCGTTCGCTATCCGTCGAAAGAGCATTTCCTCGGTATGATGGCGAACGAGGAGTATCGCGCGAACCTTGTGCACCGTTATGCGGGGCTGGAACGCACCGTCCTTCTGCAGTGCAAGGGCTAGGCTTTCGCGCGGTGTGGCGCTTTGCCGGTTGCGCGATGCACGTCATGCGCTCAATAAGCGCCGCAAAAGACAGGTAACAGGGACAGATATATGGCGACGCGTCCGCAGGTCCGGCCGCTCTCCCCGCATCTCGGCATCTGGCGCTGGCGGGTTCATGCGGTCACTTCCATCACACACCGTGTCACCGGCAACGGACTCGCTGTTGCGGGCGGGCTTGCGTTCGTCTGGTGGCTGGTGGCGGCGGCACTGGGACCGGAAGCCTATGCGGATTTCATCGCCGTCGCGCGGTCTCCTATCGGCGTGATCGTCGGCGTCGGCCTCAGCTGGGCGATTTTCCAGCATGCGGCCTCGGGCGTGCGCCACCTTGCCATGGACACCGGTGCGGGGCTGGAGCTCGGCACATCGAAGACGAGCGCGACCGTTACCTGGGTCTTCTCCATTCTGGCGACGGCCGCCCTCTGGCTGTTCATTCTTCTCTAGGCACGGAAAGCGGCGTTCTATGTCGATTCGCAGAGGCACTGCTCTTGGACAGGTTCGCGGGCTGGGCTCCGCCAAGGAAGGCGCGCACCACTGGTGGGTGCAGCGGCTGACGGCGGTTTCCAACCTGCTCCTCTTCGCCTGGTTCCTGACCTCTATCTTCACGCTTCCGACGCTTGATCATTTCACCATGATCGAGTGGCTGCGGAACCCCTTCGTGGCGGTGCCGATGGTGCTGCTGTCGCTAAGCGTCTTCTATCATCTGCGCCTCGGTATGCAGGTCATGATCGAGGACTATACGCAGGGCGGCACGCGCATCGCCCTGCTGCTCCTGACGACGGCATTCGCCTTTGGCGGGGCCGCGCTTTCCATCTTTTCAGTACTTACCATTGCCTTTGGGGCCTGACGCATGAGCGACGCCTATCCCATCATCGATCACACCTATGACGCCGTGGTTGTCGGCGCCGGCGGCTCGGGCCTGCGCGCGACCATGGGTATCGCCGAAACGGGCCTGAAGACGGCCTGCATCACGAAGGTCTTTCCGACCCGGTCGCATACCGTCGCGGCGCAGGGCGGCATCGCCGCAAGCCTCGGGAATATGGGCCCCGACCACTGGACCTGGCATATGTACGACACCGTAAAAGGGTCGGACTGGCTGGGCGACCAGGACGCCATCGAATATCTTTGCCGCGAGGCGCCGGCGGCTGTCTACGAACTCGAGCATTTCGGCGTGCCGTTCAGCCGGACGCCCGAAGGCAAAATCTATCAGCGCGCCTTTGGCGGCATGACGCAAAATATGGGCGAAGGCCCCGCGGCGCAGCGTACCTGCGCGGCGGCCGACCGGACCGGCCACGCCATGCTTCACGCGCTCTATCAGCAGTCGCTGCGGTTCGATGCGGACTTCTTCATCGAATTCTTCGCGCTCGACCTGATCATGGACGACGACGGCACGTGCCGCGGCGTCATTGCGCTGGAGATGGAGACCGGCCAGATCCACCGCTTCCGCTCGCACAACACAGTGCTGGCAACCGGCGGTTATGGCCGCGCCTATTTCTCGGCCACCTCGGCGCATACCTGTACGGGTGACGGTGGCGGCATGGTGCTGCGCGCCGGCCTTCCGATGCAGGACATGGAGTTCGTCCAGTTCCACCCGACGGGCATTTACGGCGCCGGCGTCCTAATTACCGAGGGGGCACGCGGCGAGGGCGGCTATCTGACCAATTCCGAAGGCGAGCGCTTCATGGAGCGTTATGCGCCGTCGGCGAAGGACCTTGCCAGCCGCGACGTCGTTTCGCGGTCGATGGCGATGGAGATTCGCGAGGGCCGCGGTGTTGGCAAGGAAGGAGATCACATCTTCCTCCATCTTGACCATATCGATCCGGATATCCTAGGCGAGCGGCTTCCGGGCATTTCTGAAACGGCGAAGATCTTCGCTGGTGTCGACGTCACCAAGGGGCCCATCCCGGTTACGCCGACCGTCCACTACAATATGGGCGGTATCCAGACCAACTATCAGGGCGAGGTGGTCACAAAGCAGGACGGCGATCCCGACCGCGTGGTTCCCGGTCTGTTTGCCGTCGGCGAAGCAGGCTGCGTCAGCGTCCACGGTGCGAACCGCCTCGGCTCCAACAGCCTGATCGACCTTGTCGTGTTCGGGCGCGGCACCGCGCACCGGATTCACGAGATCACCAAGCCTGGCACGAAGCATGGCGACATCATCAAGTCCGAGGACGAGCGGGCTCTCGCGCGTCTCGACAAATTCCGCACGGCGAAGGGCGGTTCTCCCACCGCTGAGGTGCGGACGGCCATGCAGAAGACCATGCAGTCCAATGCGGCCGTGTTCCGTACGTCGGAAATCCTCGATGAGGGTATGCAGAAGATCAACGCCGTCTATCAGCGCATGGCCGACCTCAGCGTGACCGACCGCGGCCTGATCTGGAACACCGATCTGATCGAAACGCTGGAGCTCGACAACATGATCGGTCAGGCGGTCCTGACCATGGCCATGGCGCGTAATCGCACAGAGAGTCGCGGCGCGCACATGCACGAGGACTATCCCGACCGAAATGACGACGAGTGGATGACTCACTCGCTCGGCTGGTTCCGGGACGGCCAGGTCGAACTCGATACCCGCCCTGTGCACAGCTACACGCTCACGGATGCGATCGAATATATCAAGCCGAAGAAGCGGGTCTACTAACCCCTATCCGATACCGTGACGGTCGGGGGCGGGCAGTGCTCTCGACCGCCGCAGGCTCCTAGGTCGTCTGCGGGTCAGTCGCGGGAGGCGTCGGCCTCATAGGCATCTTCGGCTTCCATCGATTGCACATAGGGGTCGAGGGGCAGCACGCAGCCCTTTTCAACGGCCATGCCCTTCAAGTAGCTGCGCCGCGCAATGCCAGCGACCAGTGCTGCCTTATACTCCCGTTCCGCCGAGGATGCGCCTGAGACTTCCCTGACGATGCTGCGGAAGGGAATCAGCAGACCAGCGGCCATCTTGCCGGCGATGGAAATGCCCCGCCGCGCGCGGTCTTCATTCTTGTCGTCTTCCAGGCTGACGTCGAAATCCGGACCCAGCGTGCGGTTAAGCTGCGTGATGTGGAAAGAAAGGTCCTCGCAGTTCCTTTCGGACACGGGCAGCCGATAGGGATCGTCGAGAATGCGTTCCAGTTCCGGCGCGATGTTCGGTCGTACCGCGCCGACGTCGCTGAGCGGCTGCATGGCCGCGTCTCTTGCCACCTGGCTGGTCGCAGGGGCCCTGGCATCGCGATTGACCGCGCAGCCCGTTAGGAGGCCGGCAGCGAGGACGCCGCCGGCAGCTACGCGAAAGAGGGATGGATAGGCGCCGTTCACGAAGTCCAGCTTATCCGAACTTCGTGAAACGGCGAATGAATTTTCCTTGGGCGGTTTTGCCCTGCGCCGTTTAGCGCTTATCGAGTGGAATATAGTCGCGCTGCGTTGGGCCGGTGTAGAGCTGGCGCGGACGACCGATACGCTGTGCAGGATCCTCGATCATCTCGTTCCACTGGGCGACCCAGCCGACGGTGCGGGCGAGGGCGAACAGCGCCGTGAACATGGAGGTCGGGAAGCCGATCGCCGACAGGATGATACCGGAATAGAAATCGACGTTCGGGAACAGCTTCTTCTCGATGAAATAGTCGTCGTTGAGCGCCATCTCCTCGAGCTGGAGCGCCACGTCGAAGACCGGGTTTGTCACACCGAGCGAACTGAGCACCTCGCGCACGGTCTTGCGCATGACCGTCGCACGCGGATCGTAGTTCTTGTAGACCCGGTGACCAAAGCCCATCAGGCGGAAGGGATCGTCCTTGTCCTTCGCGCGGGCGATATATTCCGGGATGCGGCTGGGATGGCCGATTTCGGTGAGCATGTTGAGCGCGGCCTCGTTGGCGCCGCCATGCGCAGGTCCCCAGAGACACGCAATGCCCGCGGCGATGCACGCGAACGGGTTGGCACCTGAAGAGCCGGCCAGGCGAACGGTCGAGGTCGACGCATTCTGCTCATGGTCGGCATGAAGGATGAAGATGCGGTCGAGTGCACGCTCGACAACCGGATTGACTTCATAGGGCTCGGCCGGGACGCCGAATGTCATGCGCAGGAAATTGCCCGTGTAGCTCAAGGAGTTATCGGGATAGAGGAACGGCTGGCCGATCGCGTACTTATAGGCCATGGCGGCGATGGTCGGCATTTTCGCAATCATGCGGTGCGACGCGATCTTGCGCTGTTCCGGATCGTTGATGTCGGTGGAATCGTGGTAGAACGCGCTGAGCGCCCCGACGACGCCGCACATGATGGCCATCGGATGCGCGTCGCGGCGGAAGCCGTTGTAAAGCGTCTTCAGCTGTTCATGCACCATCGTGTGGAGCGTGATGGTGCGGGTGAATTCCTCATACTCGTCCGGCGTCGGCAGTTCGCCGCGCAGCATCAGATAAGCCACCTCCATGAAGGACGAATCCTCGGAGAGCTGTTCGATCGAGTACCCACGGTGCAGGAGTATACCCTCTTCGCCGTCGATATAGGTCAGCTTGGATTCGCACGAGGCGGTGGATGTGAAGCCGGGATCGTATGTGAAGCGGCCGGAATCCGCATAGAATTTGCGAATGTCGACGACCTCGGGACCGACTGACCCTTCGAGCACGGGGTAAGAGAGGTCCTCACCGCCAACTGAGAGCTTCGCAGTGCCGTCGGTCATAGTCGTTTCCTTCTGTTCTGTTTCAGGCGCCGGCTTACGCCGGGAGCCGGTCTTCGATGCGGGCGAGCGATTCCGAACGTCCCAGCAGCTCGAGCATTTCGAAAACGCCCGGCGACACGGTACGTCCGGTCAGCGCTGCACGGAGGGGCTGCGCGATCTTGCCGAGTCCGACATCTTCCGACGCCGCCAGCGCGCGCAACTCTTCGCCCAGAGCCTTCGCCTCCCAGTTGGGAGCGTCCTGCAGGCTCTTATAGGCCTTGGCAAGAAGCTCCCCGCCATCCTTCTCTAACAGGGCCGAAGCCTTCTCGTCCATGGTTAGGGGGCGGGTGCGAAAGAGAAACAGGGCGCCGTCGGCCAATTCGTTGATAGTCTTGGCTCGCGGCTTCAGTTCCGGAATTGTGCGCAGCAACAATGCTGCTTCTTCCCCTGATAGGTCCCGGCCCAGGCTGATCTCCACTTCCGGCTGGACGACCGTGAGCAGGTGGTCGTCCCTGGCGGCGCGGATATAATGGCCGTTCAGATTTTCCAGCTTCTTGATGTCGAACCGCGCAGGGTTCCGGCCGATCCCGTCGAGCGTAAACAGCTCTTCGGCCCGGCTGCGCGAAACAATCTCCTCGTCGCCATGTCCCCAGCCAAGACGAAGGAGGTAGTTCTCAAGCGCCTCCGGAAGGAAGCCCATCTCCCGGTATGCCTCGACCCCGAGCGCACCGTGACGCTTTGACAATTTGGCGCCGTCCTGCCCGTGGATCAGCGGCACATGCGCCCATTGCGGCAGGTCCCAGTCCATTGCCTCTATGATGACGCGCTGGCGGAAGGCGTTGTTGAGATGGTCGTCACCGCGAATGAGGTGCGTCACCCCCATGTCGTGATCGTCCACGACCACAGCCAGCATATAGGTCGGGGTTCCATCCGACCTCAGGATGATGAAGTCGTCGAGTTCCGAATTGGGAACGGTGACATCCCCCTGAACGGCGTCGCTGATCGTCGTCGATCCCGATTGGGGTGCCTTGATACGCACCGTGAAGGGGGCATCAACCGGTGCATCGGCCGGGTCGCGGTCACGCCAAGTGCCGTCATAGCGGATCGGTCGCTTTTCCGCCCGCGCCCGTTCGCGCATTTCGGCCAGCTCCTCGGCCGTAGCGTAGCATTTGTAAGCGCGCCCGCTCTCCAGCAACTGGTGCGCGACCTCAGCGTGGCGCTCCGCGCGCTGTGATTGGTAGACTTCTTCGCCGTCCCATTTCAGACCGAGCCAGCGCATGCCCGACAGGATCGCCTCCGTGGCCTCGGGCGTCGAACGCTGTTGGTCGGTATCCTCGATTCTCAGGGTGAACTTGCCGCCATTCGCCTTCGCGAACAGGTAGTTGAACAGCGCCGTGCGTGCGCCGCCGATATGCAGAAAACCCGTCGGGGAAGGCGCGAACCGCGTAACGACGGGGGAGGCGGCACTTGCAACCATTTGAACTCCGGCAGTAGAAACTCGTTCGGGGGGACGTGAATTTGGGGCTCAGTAGCAGCAGCAGCGCCCTTCAAACACCCCTGAACGCGCTGGCGTCCCTTCCTGAGTGGATTGGCGAGCGATTTGGTTCCGAGCGCCACCAGCTTCCCCTGTTCATACCCGTCGCGTTCGGCGCCGGGATCGGGCTCTGGTATGCCCTGCCGTCCCGGCCCGAGTGGATTGCCGTCATCTGCCTGCTATTGGCATTGGCGCTTGGAGCGGTGCTTGTGGCCGACAATCTCGCCATGCGGGCCATGGCGGCGGGAAGCGCCCTTGCAGCGGCGGGGCTGGCACTGGCCTGGTGGGAAGCGAGCTCGCAGAATACCGTCACACTGGAACGGGAGGTGTTCGGCGCCGCGTTCGAGGCTGAGGTGCTGGCAGTGGAAACGCTGCCTGCCCGCGACCGGACGCGGATTCTTATAGCTCCCGTCTCGACCGGATCCCTCAAGCTGCCCGAGGGGCTCAAGACGCGGGTCAGCGTCCGCCGCGCGCCAGCAACGCTTTCTGTCGGCGACAGGGTGCAGGGGCGCTTTACCCTCTCGCCGCCGCCGGGGCCGATTCATCCGGGGGGCTATCATTTTGCGCGCCGGGCGTGGTTCGAGGGGATCGGCGCCACCGGCTATGCGCTGGGCGAAGTCGAAATCGTTTACGAGGCGCCGCCCTTGGACGGAGCGGCGGCACGGCTGAAGGCCTTTCGCGAGCGTTTGACTGCCCGGCTTCAGGATCAGATCGGCGGAGCGGCGGGCGGCATCGGCGCCGCGCTGGTGACGGGCGACCGGGGCGGGATTCCCGACGAGACCAGCGAAGCCATGCGTGACAGTGGCCTTGCCCATCTGATCGCCATTTCCGGGCTGCATATCGGCGTCGTGGTGGGCGGCACTTTGTGGCTGGTAAAGGCGCTGCTCGTCCGCTGGGAATGGTTCGCTCTGCGCGCCGATGCCCGGCTTGCGGCCTCGCTGGTCGCGGCGGTCGCGGGCATCGCCTATACGCTCGTCGCCGGTGCCGGCGTTCCGACGATCCGGGCGTGCATCGCCGTTCTGATCGTCCTTTTAGGGCTCGGTCTCGGCCGCGAGGCGCTATCGCTTCGGCTGGTCGCTGCCGGAGCTACGCTGATCCTTCTGTGGCAGCCTCACCTGCTTCTGTCGCCGAGCTTTCAGCTAAGTTTCGCCGCGGTGACCGGCATCGTGGCGCTCTACCAGTCGCCCGCTGGACGCAGGTGGCGCGAGCCGAGCGCAGATGGAAAGGACTGGCCCGCGCGCCTGACCGCCGGTGCGGCGGCGCTGCTCGCGACGGGACTTGCAGCGGAGGCCGCCATCGCGCCTGTCGCCCTCTTTCACTTCGGGAAAGTCGGCCTCTACGGGGCGCTTGCCAATTTGATTGCGATTCCGCTCACCAGCTTCGCTATCATTCCGCTCCTTATTCTTTCGTTATTCGCAGACCTTCTGGGCGTGGGAGTGCCGCTCTTCGCCGCGCTGAAGTTTGTTCTTGGGATGTTGATTGGCCTGGCCGAGTGGACGGCGTCGCTGCCCGGCTCGGTCGCCAGCGTCCCGGCCATTCCGCCTGCAGGCTTCGTCCTGATGGTGATGGGCGGCTTATGGCTTTGCCTGTGGCAGGACCGCTGGCGGCTGGGCGGGGTCATTCCGTTCGCGGCAGGAATTCTGGTCGCCGGCGCGGCGCCGCAGCCCGACCTGTTTGTCGGTCCGGAAGGAACCCACCTGGCGTACCGGTCGAAGGAGGGCCTCGCTTTCCTCAGGAACGGGGCGGGGTCCTATGTCCGCGACATGTGGGGAGGGGCCGCCGGAAGCTCTCGGGATCGCCGACTGGAGGACCTCGACAGCGCGAATTGCTCGCGCGATGCATGCGTGCTGCGCCTCAGCCATGGCGGCCGGCCCTGGCATGTGCTTGCAACACGCAGTCGGCATCTGATCGACAGATCCGACCTCGAACCGCTGTGCCGGACGAGCGACATCGTCGTCAGCGACCGGTGGCTGCCCAGCTGGTGCCGCGCGCGGTGGCTCGTTCTCGACCGGGAAAGTCTGCGCACCTATGGGGCGGTATCGATCGACCTCGACAGGGGCGCGGTCCGGTCCGCCGCCCTCGAGGACGGGATGCACCCCTGGGCTCGGGAACAACGAGCGGCGACCCCGGCGAATGGCCCGGAAAAGGACTGATCAAGGCCTGTCAGCTCACCCGAGAGCCGGCGCGTGCAGCACTCAGTAGCGGCGCAGAAGGCCGACGAGCTTCCCCTGAATGCGTACGCGGTGGGCCGCGTAATTCTGAGGCTCGTACGATGAATTGGCAGGATCCAGGCGGATCATGTCGCCATTCTTGCGCAGATATTTCAATGTGGCGTCCTCATCATCGACCAGCGCGACGACGATATCTCCGTCACTGGCGGTTTCCCGCCGCTCGATCAGCGCATAGTCGCCGTCGAAAATACCCGCCTCGACCATCGAATCGCCGGAGACTTCGAGAGCGTAATGGTCGCCCCGACCGAGCAGAGCGGTCGGTAGCGTCAGCGTTTCGCGCGTCTCCATGGCTTCGATCGGCTGGCCTGCAGCGATGCGGCCATGCAGGGGAATGTCGACCACATCCGCCTCGCTATCATTCGCGGCCGCCGGGATGCGGGGCTTCGGTTCCAGCTTCGCCACGTCGGCCTCGGGGAGTTTCAGAACCTCGAGAGCCCGTGCCCGGTTCGGAAGGCGGCGGATGAACCGGCGTTCCTCGAGGGCACTGACGATACGGTGAACACCGCTTTTCGACTTGAGGTCGAGCGCGTCCTTCATCTCCTCGAAGGAAGGAGAAACGCCGCGTTCCTGCAAGCGTTCGTGAATGAACATGAGCAGTTCATGTTGCTTTTCCGTCAGCATTCCCGATGCTCCCGAAGAGAACGAATGGGGAACAGCTATGAGGCGGCAGGGAAGCTGTCAAGCGGAATGACCTCGACCTCATCGCCGTCCGCCGCCTGCGGGGCGTGCGCCTCCCTGACGATGAGGGCATTCGCCGAGGCAAAAACGGCGAGTTGCGAGCTGTCCTGCGTCGCGAGAGGCCGGACCCATCCTCCCTCGACGACAGCGCGCAAATGGTCTCGCCGGGCTCCGTTTGCCGGTAGCTGTTCTCGCAGCCGTGCCGTTGTCGTGGCGGGGCCGGGAGGCTGGCCCTGAAAGGCGGCGATGAGGGGGGCCACGAACAACAGTGCGCACACATAGGCGGAGACCGGATTTCCGGGGAGGCCGACAAGTGTCGCCGCTCCGATCCGCCCATGGATCAACGGCTTGCCTGGCCGGATTGCTACACGCCAGAAGTCGCGCTCGGCGCCGGCGGCCTCCATCGCGCTATGCATATGATCATGATCGCCGACCGAGGCGCCGCCCATGGTAACGACGATGTCATAGGCACTGGCCTTCAGAAGAGCGGTTTTCAGCTCTGTGGCTTCGTCGGCGACGATACCGAAATCGTCGACATCCGCACCGGCATGCCGCAGCGAGGCGGCTATCATGGGAGAGCTGGAGGCAGTGATTTGACCGGGAGAAAGAGCGGTTCCTGGCAAAACGAGTTCGTCGCCATTCGCGATCAGCGCAACGCGTGGCGGGCGATTGACTGCGAGACGGCCATGCCCGCCGGCAGCGGCCAGGGCGAGGTGCCGCGGGGTAAGGCGCGTTCCGGCAGAGATGAGAAGATCAGCATTCGCAAAGTCCATGCCGCGCCGCCGGATATGACTGCCGGACGCCGCGGGGCCGCTGCCCGTCAGCCGAATGTCGGTGCCATCGGCGGTACAGTCCTCCTGCACCAAGACCGTATCCGCCCCGGCGGGAAGCGGGGCGCCTGTGAATATCCGAACAGCCTCAGCACGCCCCACCGTCTCTCCGAACGCCATTCCGGCCGCGCTTTCGCCGACAAGTTTGAAAGGGCCCGGAAGGTCTTCCCAGCGTACGGCATAACCGTCCATGGCCGAGGCATTGAAGGGGGGCTGGTCGTGACTGGCCACAAGGTCGCGGGCCAGCGTTCGCCCGGATGCGACCTCAAGGGCGACGTCTTCGGACTCGAGAACGTCGATATCCGCCAATATGCGGCTGCGCGCCTCTTCGTAGGAAAGCATCGCGCACTCAGTCCGGCGCGTCGTCGGCGGACCAGTCGCCCGACTTGCCGCCGGTTTTGCGCAGCAGGCGGATGCCCTCGATGCGCATTGCCTTGTCGATCGCCTTGGCCATGTCGTAGATGGTGAGGCAAGCCGCGGTGACTGCCGTCAGTGCCTCCATTTCGACACCGGTCCCGAAGGTCGTCGAGACTTCGGCGGTGACTTCGACGCCTGTTTCCGCAAGCCGGAAATCGACCGCCATTCCGGTCAGGGGGAGGGGGTGGCAGAGAGGAATGATGTCCGCCGTTTTCTTAGCGGCCTGGATCGCCGCGATGCGGGCCGCGGCAATGACGTCGCCCTTCGGAATGGTCCCGTCCGCGATAGCTTGGCGCGCCTCGGCACTCATGACCACCCGTCCGCCGGCTACGGCCGCTCGCTTCGTTGCGGGCTTTCCGGAGATGTCGACCATTCGCGCCGCGCCGGACTCGTCGAGATGGGTCAGCGGCACAGCCGGTTCAGCCGATCAGTTGCCGCGTCGCACCGCCGACATCCTCATGCCTCATCAACGCCTCGCCGACGAGAAAGGCCGATGCGCCCTTCCCGCGTAACTGGTCGAGCTGGGCACGGCTCGTCAGACCGCTTTCGGAGACGACCATGCGCTCCTTCGGGACGAGGCGGGCAAGGCGTTCGGTTGTCGATACGTCGACTTCCAATGTCTTCAGGTCGCGATTGTTGATGCCAATGAGGGGCGTTTTCAGCTTCATCGCCGCCTCGAGCTCTTCCTCGTTGTGAACTTCGACCAGCACGTCGAGGCCGAGATCTCGCGCCATCATTTCGAGGTCGCGAACCTCGTAAGAGTTCAGCGCGGCCATGATGAGAAGAATGGCGTCGGCACCCATCGCCCGCGATTCCACGATCTGGTACGGATCGACGAGGAAGTCCTTGCGCAGGACCGGCAAGTGCACGGCCTGGCGCGCGGTTTGCAGATCCGCGTCACTGCCCTGGAACCATTTGGACTCGGTAAGAACGGAAAGGCAGGCGGCGCCGCCATTCACATAGGCGCGGGCGAGCCTCGGCACGTCGAAGTCCTCGCGAATCAGCCCCTTGGACGGACTGGCGCGCTTCAGTTCGGCAATCAGCGGGTGGCGGCCATGAACGGCGCGCAAGGCCGCGACGAAGCCGCGGGTAGCCGGCTGCCCGGCGGCCTTCGCCTCTAGGATGGGAAGCGGTACGCGCTTCTTCCGTTCGCGAAGCTCCTCGCGCTTGTGCGCAATGATTTCTGACAAGGTATCGCTCACGCGAACCGCCTCCACTGATCCAGCTTGTCTCGGGCCTCTCCCGAATCGAGCGCGCTTTGCGCCAGTCGCACTCCGTCCGCAAGAGTTTCTCCCCGACCTGCGACGACCAGAGCAGCGCCGGCGTTCATGAGCACGATGTCCCGATAGCCTCCCGGTTCGCCGTCAAGTAGCCGTTCCAGCGCCGCAGCATTTTCTTCGGGCGTGCCGCCCCGAATGTCCACCGCCGCGAAGGTCGACAAGCCGGCATCGGCGGGATGCACGTCGTGAGTTCGCACTTTGCCTGCTTCCAGAGCGGAGACCTTGCTGCTGCCGAGCACGGACAGCTCGTCGAGGCTACCCTCGCCGTGCACGACCCAGGCCCGGTCGCCGCCCAGACGGCCGAGAGCTTGAGCCATGGGAGCAGTCAGGGCTTCGTCGAACACGCCGACAAGCTGACGGGACACGTTCGCCGGATTGGCGAGCGGACCAAGAAGGTTGAAGATGGTGCGTCGGCGCAGCGCGCGGCGGACAGGCGCAACGCGCGCCATCACAGGGTGGTGGCGGGCCGCGAACAGGAATCCAATTCCGATTTCACAGACGGACGCTTCGACCCGGGCCGGCGGAAGATCCAGATTCAGCCCCAAAGCGGACAGGACGTCGGCAGCCCCGGACTTGGACGAGGCCGCCCGGTTTCCATGCTTGGCGACGGGTACGCCCGCAGCGGCGACGAGAATGGCGACTGCGGTCGAAATGTTGCGGGTATGCGCGCCGTCGCCGCCGGTTCCGCATACGTCGACCGCGCCTTCGGGTGCGCTGACCGCGATCATGTGACAACGAAGGGCACTGGCCGCGCCGACGATCTCATCGACCGTTTCGCCGCGGTCGGACAACTCGATCAGGAACCGCGCGATCTCGGCATCATCCACCGATCCCGAAAGGATCGTCTCGAATACGCCTTCCGGATCGGAGAGCGGTTCACGTCCGGACGGCAGTGAGGTCATGCGCGCGCCAGTTTCAGGAAATTGGCAAGAAGCGCATGGCCATGTTCGGTGGCAATGCTTTCGGGATGGAACTGGACGCCGTGAAGCAGGCCCGATTCATGCCGAATTCCCTGCACGACGCCGTCCTCGCTCCAGGCATTTTCGATGAGCGGCGAGGCGAGGTTCACGGCGATCAGGCTGTGGTACCGAGTGGCGGTGAAGGGGGAGGGCAGGCCTGCGAAGACCCCCGTCCCGTCGTGGAGAACGGGGCATGTCTTTCCGTGCATGACCTGTTCGGCCCGAACGACCTTTCCGCCGAAATGCTGGGCGATGGCCTGATGTCCGAGACAGACACCCAGCAGGGGTACGCGGGCATCGTGCGCTGCGGCGACCAGAGGCAGCGTCACGCCCGCCTCGTTCGGCGAACAGGGCCCTGGCGAGATGACGATCGCTTCGGGCTTCAGTGCCAACGCTCCGGCGGGATCGATCCGGTCGTTCCGGATCGTCTCGACGGTCTCGCCAAGCTCCTGAAGATAATGGACGAGGTTGTAGGTGAAGCTGTCGTAGTTATCGATGACGAGAATCACTGGCCGTACTCGCTTTCGGCCGCCAGGCGCAGCGCTTCGCGCGCGGCAGCTACCAGGGCGCCAGCCTTCGCCTCGCACTCGCGCTGTTCATAGGACGGCTCGCTGTCCGCAACGATGCCTGCGCCCGCCTGGACGTGCATGACCCCATCCTTCAGCACGGCGGTCCTCAGGATGATGCAGCTGTCCATGTCGCCGCCGGGCGAGAAATAGCCCACTCCGCCCGCATAGGGACCCCTGCGCTCGTTCTCCAGCTCGCCGATGATTTGCATGGCGCGAACCTTCGGTGCGCCCGACACCGTGCCTGCCGGGAAACCCGCCATCAGCGCATCAAGCGCGTCATGTCCCGGTGCCAGTCTCGCCGTGACGTTGGAAACGATATGCATCACATGGCTGTAGAATTCGATCATTTCGCGTCCGGTCACCTCGACCGAGCCCGGCGAGGCGACGCGGCCGGCATCGTTGCGGCCCAGGTCGAGCAGCATCAGATGTTCGGCGCGTTCCTTCGGGTCGGCGAGAAGGCTGGTCCGGTTCTCTTCATCCTGCGCAGCGCTGGTGCCTCTGGGGCGCGTACCGGCAATCGGCCTGACGGTGACTTCGTCGCCGCGTACCCTGACGAGAATTTCCGGGCTCGATCCAATGAGCGAGAAGTCCGGCAGGTCGAGAAGGTAGAGGAAAGGCGAGGGATTGACCCGCCTGAGCGCGCGGTAGAGCGCAAGCGGGGGCAGCGGAAAGTCCATCGAGAAACGCTGGGCGAGGACGACCTGAAAAATATCCCCGGCCAGGATATATTCCTTCGCCCGGGCGACCTTGTCGGCATAAGCCTCGGGCGTGACTGCAGGAACCAGATCGCCTGAGGGGAGGTCATCGAGACCGGAGCTCCTTGCCGGTAGGCTGCCCGCGAGACGTGAGCGTGCGGTTTCGATCCGCTCTTCGGCGGCAGTCCATGCAGCGTCGGCTGTGACGCCCGGCTTTGGGTAGACCGGCGCGGCGATGAACAGCGTCGCTTCCAGCTGGTCGAACACGAGGATCAGCGAGGGCCTGACGAAGAACATGTCCGGCAGGTCGAGACCGTCTCCCTCGGCGGGGAGGACCGGTTCGGTCAGGCAGATACTTTCATAGCCGAGATAGCCGACGAGGGTGCTGAACACCGGGGGAAGTTCCTGCGGCACCTCCATGCGGCACTGGCCGACCAGCGCGCGAAGATTTTCGAGCGGCTGGCCTTCCCACTCTTCGAAGGCGCCCTGATCCTGCGCGAAGTCGCGGTTGATCTCGCAGCCGCTATCGCGGGCCCGAAAAGCGAGGTCGGGATCGAAGCCGAGCATCGTATAGCGCCCCCGAACCTCGCCCCCCTCAACGGACTCCAGAAGGAAGGCGCCCGACTTCGGACGCGCAAGCTTCAGCATGGCCGATACGGGCGTATCGGTATCGGCAATGGTCTTCACCCAGGCGAGCTGGGGGCGACCCGCCTCATAGACTTCGCGAAAGCGCTCCCGGGGTGGCTCGATCGTCGCCATGGGTCCGTCTATTGGTTGGACGGATCTGTCGCCGGGGTGCGGTACTGAGCCTCCAGCGACGCGACATTTCCCGGAAAGCGCTCGACGCCGACCGTGTCGCGGGCGGCCGCTGCGAACGCGAGGCCGAGCTCGCTTTCCTGCGCGCTGCGAAGCTGCGACCGGATCGTCTCGACAAGCTGCGGCTCGTCCTGGATCTGTCCCTCGACGATGTCCGTCGTTTCGACGATGACCTGCAGTCCCTGTTCAGGAAGCGGAACGGTTCCGGCTTCTCCTTCGTCCTGCACGAAGCCAAGGGCCACATAGGCCGGAACCTGGCCCTGCTGGGCGGCAAGCTCGATGCGGCGCGCGGTCAGTTCCTGCGGGGGCGGGACGTCTTCGGCGCGCAGCAGATCCGCAAGGTCCGCACCGTCATTCACCGCCTCGACGATTTCGCCGGCGCGTTCGGCCGCCGCCTGGATCTGGTAGCGGGCGATATAGGCGCGGCGGGCCTGGTCCTCGATCTCTTCGAGCGGTTCCGGAGCAGGCGGAACGACTTCCTCCAATGCGATGACGCCGTAGCGCCCTTCGCCGAGTTCCTCGACGACCGGGTCGTCGCCTTCCCTCAGTTCGAAGGCAGCCGTCAGAACCTGCCGGTCGGCGGCCGGGAGAACGAAATCGGTATTCGACGGGCTGCGGCCGTCCTGAGTGAGGGCAGGCGGGGTCGACAGCTCGAACTGCTCTGCTTCGGCGACTTCCGACAGGCTCGCGCCTTCATCGAGTTCGTCCTGTATGGCCGTAATTCGCTCGGAAAGGCGAGCTTCGGCCTTCTCGGCAGTCAGGCGGCCGCGAATGTCGTCGGCCACGTCTTCCAGCGGCTGCGCTGCCGTACTGTTCACCTCGTCGATGGCAACGACATGGTAGCCGAAGCTACTCTCCACCGGCCCGACGACATCGCCCCTTTCTGCAGCGAAGACGCGTTCGGCGACATCGGGGCCAACGGTTCCGGAGAGCTGGTCTTCATCGACACTTCCAAGCTCGACATCCTCAGCGCTGTAACCGAGCAGGTCGGCAGCGACCGCTTCCATGGTTTCTCCTGCGCGGATGCGGTCAGCGGCGGTTGCCGCAACCTCTTGATCCTGGGTCACGATCTGCCTCAGCTCCCGGGTTTCGGCGCGTCCGTACAGATCGTCCGAGCGCTCGTAGAAATCGGCGATTTCCTCATCGGTGACCGTAATGCCCGAAGCGATGCTGCTGCGGTCGAACACCGCGTAGCGGAAGCGGCGGCGCTCAGGGATGGTGAAGCGTGCGATGTTCGCTTCGTAGAACTCTGCCAGTTCTTCGTCGGTGGGGTCCTCCACTTCGAAAGCCGAATAGGGAAGCGCACCGACCCTGAGCGTTCGGCGCTCAAGCTGACGCAGTGCGAAAGGCTCCACGACGCCGTCGGGGACCGGCATTCCTTCCAGAACGACCGACATCAGGTGCCGGCGCAGGACGTCGCCTTCCAACTCGCCGCGCAGGACACGTTCGTCGATATTCTGACGCGCGAGTACCTGACGATAGGTTTCCTCGCTGAATTGTCCCGTCGGGCCGCGGAACGCCTCCATATTGGCGATGTCGGCATCGACCAGCCGCTTCGACGGCGACAGGCCGATTTCACGGGCGAATTCCTGCAGCCCGGCGGCAAAGATCAGCCGGTCGAGCACGGCGCGCAGCGCGCCGCTCTGGACCGCTTCTTCGGTCGAAAGGTCCGGCGTCTGCTGACGGACCTGCTGCAACTGCCGTTCGAAATTTTGCGCCAGGAAGCCCGAGGTAATGGTCCGGTCGCCAACCTTGGCGACAGGCGCCCCCTGGCCGCCTCCCCCCAGCGGGTTTCCGATTCCCGTGCCGGTAATGATGAACGCGACGGCGATCAGGACGAAGACCAGACCCAGGACCCAGCTTGGGACGCGGCGGAGCAGTGACAGCATGAACGGGGTTTCTTCTGAGAGGCGGTTGTCGGAGGAAGGGGCTGACATATAGACGAGAGGGCCGCGACGGCAAGGAAACCGACGCGGCGTGTTCGATAAGGCAAAAGGGGACGAGGAATGGCGCTGCGTCAGCTGATCGCGGGCAATTGGAAGATGCACGGTCTGACCGGCGATCTGGACAAGGTGGGGCACATCATGCGCGCTGCCGACGAGGCCAAGCCGGATATCGGCGTGGCGCTGGCGGTTCCCCATACGCTGATCTTCGCGGCGGCCGAGCTTGCCGACGGGTCTCGCCTCGACATCGGCGGCGAGGATTGTCACCAGGCCGAAAGCGGCGCGCATACGGGCTGCGTCTCCGCAGCCATGGTAAAGGACGCCGGTGCGACCTTCACGATCGTCGGCCACAGTGAACGCCGCACAGATCAGGGCGAGACCGATGTGCTCGTTGCAGAGAAGCTGTCGGCGGCGCTGAAGGCAGGCCTGTCGGTTATCCTGTGCGTCGGGGAGAGCGAAGCGGAGCGCGACGCGGGCAACGCCGAGGCCGTCGTTGCCGCACAGTTGAAGACCTCGATTCCGGAAGCTGTCGATCCCGACCGCCTGACGATCGCCTATGAACCCGTCTGGGCGATCGGTACCGGCCGCACGCCTACCGTCGGCGACGTAGCGGCGATGCACGATTCGATCCGAAGGAGCCTGAAGGACCGGTTTGGCGATGCCGGGATATCGATGCTGATTCTCTATGGCGGGTCTGTGAAACCTGAAAATGCGGCCGACCTGCTGACGGCGTCCAACGTCGGCGGAGCGCTCGTAGGCGGGGCGAGCCTCGACCCGGAGAGCTTTGCGGGCATCATCACCGCCGCTGGCTGATTTTTCAGGGGGCGTGTCGCTGCAACCGGGGCGGTAACGGGGATCCCACTTCGCCGCTTCCCGCTCTTGCCACGGGGCAGGCTGCTGCCTAAGTGCGCGCGGCTATGTCACCAGCCCTCTCTACCTTCATTCTGGTCCTCCACACCCTCCTTGCCGCCGGTCTTGTTGCCGTCATTCTCATGCAGCGGTCGGAGGGCGGCGCCCTCGGAATCGGAGGTGGGCCGGGTGGCTTGATGACAGCTCGGGGAGCGGGCAATCTCCTCACCAAGGCAACGGCCTGGCTGGCTGCAGCCTTTATCGGCACGTCACTGTTCCTGGCGATTCTCGCCTCCCAGGGGCGTGACGTTTCCGCGATCGATACCAGCCTTGCCGACGATCCAGCCGCCGCGGCGCCGGCGCTTGCCGACGATGTTTCAGGCGACGATCCCACCGATCCGGCGCTCGTCACGCCGACCGAGGATCTCGAGGACGTGCCGTTCGGCTTTCCCGGGGCCGGTTCGGACGATGCGGCCTCCGAAGACGACGTTCCGCTCGCCGAATAAGCTGATTTTCGCAATTTAGCGGTGGCGAATCCCGCTACCGCGAGGCTATAGCCATCCTCCCATGGCGCGGTTCATCTTCATTACCGGCGGCGTGGTTTCCTCGCTTGGCAAAGGGCTTATGGCGGCATCTCTCGCCGCCCTTCTGCAGGCGCGTGGTTACCGCGTGCGCATCCGGAAATTCGACCCCTATCTGAACGTCGATCCGGGGACGATGAGTCCCTATCAGCACGGCGAGGTCTATGTGACCGATGACGGTGCGGAAACGGACCTCGATCTCGGCCACTATGAGCGCTTTACCGGCGTTCCGGGGCGGCAGACGGACAATGTCACTTCCGGCCGCATATACTCCGATATCCTCGCGCGCGAACGGCGCGGCGACTATCTGGGGGCGACGGTGCAGGTCATTCCGCACGTCACCGATGCCATCAAGGCGTTTGCCCAGAACGACGTCGACGACCTGGATTTCGTCCTGTGCGAAATCGGCGGCACCGTTGGCGACATCGAGAGCCTGCCCTTCATCGAGGCCATTCGCCAGCTGCGAAACGAGGTCGGCGAAGAGAATGTGTCCTTCGTCCACGTCACGCTTGTCCCCTACATTGCGGCGGCCGGCGAGCTGAAGACGAAGCCCACCCAGCACAGTGTGCGCGAGCTAACCTCGCTCGGCATCCAGCCCGACATTCTCGTGTGCCGCTGCGAACAGCCCCTGCCGCAGGAAGAGCGCAACAAGATCGCCCTGTTCTGCAACGTCCGGAAAGAGGCGGTCATACCGGCTCTCGACGCCAGCTCGATCTACGAAGTTCCGCTAAACTATCATGACGAGGGCCTGGACCGGGAGGTTCTCCGCTCCTTCGGTATCGCGCCGCGTCACGCGCCCGACCTGTCGCGCTGGCTCGACATCGTCGACCGCATCGACAATCCCGAGGGCGAAGTGACGGTAGGGATCGTTGGCAAGTATACCGGTCTTCAGGATGCCTATAAGTCGCTTCAGGAAGCACTGGTCCATGGCGGGCTGGCGAACCGCGTGAAGGTCCATATCCGCTGGCTGGATAGCGAATTGTTCGAAGGGACCTCGCCCGATCTCGACAAGCTGGAGCCGATGCACGCCATTCTCGTCCCCGGCGGGTTCGGCAGTCGCGGTTCGGAAGGGAAGATCAACGCCATCCGGTTCGCGCGCGAGCGGAAAGTGCCGTTCTTCGGCATCTGCCTCGGTATGCAGATGGCCTGCATTGAGGGCCTGCGCCATCTTGGCGGGATCGAAGGCGCTTCGACTACCGAATTCGGCGAAACGAGCGAACCCGTCGTCGGCCTGATCACCGAATGGATGACCGAGGAGGGTATCGAGCGGCGCGAAGAGGGCGGCGATCTTGGCGGCACCATGCGGCTGGGCGCCTATCCGGCAGATTTGAAACCGGGCAGCCGGATCGCCCAGGTCTATGGCAGCGGCAAGATTTCCGAGCGGCACCGGCACCGCTATGAGGTCAACGCGAAATATGTCGAGCCGCTGGAGAAGGACGGCCTGATGTTCGCTGGCTGGAGCCCGGACGGTTTGCTTCCGGAGACGGTCGAGCGTCCGGACCACCCATGGTTCATCGGGGTGCAGTTCCATCCGGAACTAAAATCGAAGCCGTTCGACCCGCACCCTCTTTTCGCAAGCTTCATCGAGGCCGCGGTGAGGCAGTCGCGCCTGGTCTGACCGCGACTGGCCCGAACGAACCGAGGGGCTCCGCTTCATATTGCGCGCGGGCTGCGCTCTGCTAATGGCGCGGCCATGCGTATGACACAGACCTTCGTGCCGGTTCTGAAAGAATCGCCGGCCGACGCGGAGATCATTTCCCACAAGCTGGCCCTGCGCGCAGGGCTGATCCGCCAGACTGCAGCTGGTATCTATGCGTGGCTGCCGCTCGGCTTTCGCGTTCTTAAAAAGATTGAAGCCATCGTCCGGCGAGAGCAAGATCGCGCCGGTGGCGCGGAACTGCTGATGCCGACGGTCCAGTCGGCTGACCTGTGGCAGCGGAGCGGCCGTTATGACGCCTATGGTCCGGAGATGCTTCGCTTCGAAGACCGTCATGGGCGTAACATGCTCTACGGTCCGACCAACGAGGAAATGCTGACAGAACTGTTCATGTCGGCTGCGGCCTCGTACCGAGATCTTCCGAAGATGTTCTATCACATCCAGTGGAAGTTCCGTGACGAGCGCCGGCCGCGCTTCGGCGTGATGCGCGGCCGCGAATTTCTGATGAAGGACGCCTATAGCTTCGACGTCGACGAGGAGGGCTTGCGCCGGTCCTACGACAGCCAGTTCGAAGCCTATCTGCGCACCTTTGCTGCGTTGGGGCTGAAGGCCGTTCCGGTCCGCGCCCCGACCGGTCCCATCGGCGGCGACCTGAGCCACGAATTCCATGTCCTCGCCGACACCGGCGAAAGCGCGATCTACTACGACGCCGCGCTCGAGGATATTTCCATCGACGATCCCGAAGCCGTCGCGAAGCTCTCCGCCACCTACGCGATGGAAGAGGAAGAGCATGAGAAGGTCGCGGACTGCCCGGTTCCGGCAGATCGCCTGCTGAAGCGGCGCGGAATCGAGGTTGGCCACATCTTCGCTTTCGGATCCAAATATACCAATGGCATGGGCTATTCAGTGCAGGGCAGGGACGGCGAGCAGGTCCACCCGCTGATGGGCAGCTACGGTATCGGCGTTTCCAGGCTGTTCGGTGCGATCATCGAGGCATGTCACGACGAGGCCGGCATCGTCTGGCCGCGCCAGGTTGCGCCCTATCAGGTCGGCATCATCAATTTGCGTCAGGGCGACGAAGCCTGCGACGCCGCCTGCGAGCAGCTATACGGTCAGCTCACCGATGCGGGCGTAGAAGCGCTGTATGACGACCGGAATGACCGGGGCGGAGCGAAGTTCGCGACCATGGACCTTATCGGCCTGCCATGGCAGCTCATCGTCGGACCCAAGGGCGTTTCGGCCGGAACTATCGAAGTAAAGAACCGTGCCACCGGCGAACGTGCGGATCTGTCGCCCGAAGACGCGCTCGCCCGCGTTGCCGCTTGATCTGCGCGTGACCGGAACGCCCGACCTCGTACCTGGTCTGAACCGATGATTACCACCTATGAGCGCACCCTGGCCCGGCGCTACCTCTTGCCCGGCCGATCCGAGGGATTCATCTTCCTCGTGGCTACGATTTCGTTGGTCGCGGTTGCGCTCGGTGTGGCGGCGTTGATCGCGGTCATGTCGGTCATGAACGGCTTTCGAGCCGAGCTGTTCGACTCCATAAATTCCCTGAACGGCGATGCCGTCGTGCAGGGCTATGGCGGGGAACTGACGGACTGGCAGCCACTGGTCGAGGATATTGAGAATCTTCCCGGGGTGGTTTCGGCGGCGCCCATTATCGAGCAGCCGCTCCTCGGCAGCTATCGCAACCGCGCGCAGCCCGTTCTTCTGAGGGGGATGCGCTACGCCGACCTGACGAGCCAGAGCAATCTGTCGGGCAGCGTTGTGGCCGGCTCGTTTCAGGACGTATACCAAGGTGAAAACCGGGTCGCGATCGGTTCGCGGCTCGCCCAGTCCATGGGGGTCGCTCTCGGCGATACGATCAGCCTGATCTCCCCCGAAGGGCAGGTCACCCCGTTCGGAACCACCCCGCGCATCGTGCCCTACCAGGTGGCGGCGATCATCGAGGTCGGTATCTTCGAATATGACAAGACCTTCGTGCTGATGCCGCTGGAGAATGCCCAGCTTTATCTGCGAATGGGAAGCGATGTCGGCCTGATCACCATCACGACGGAAGATGCGGATCGGGTGGAGACCATTCTTGCGCCCGTCCAGCAGATGCTCGGTGGGCGCGGGATCCTCGTCGACTGGCGGCAGATGAACGGGGTCCTGTTCGAAGCGCTGAGCGTGGAGCGGACGGTAATGTTCGTCGTCGTCGGCTTCATCATACTGGTGGCCTGCTTCAACATCCTCACCAGCCTCATCATGCTCGTCCGCGCAAAGACGAAGGACATCGCGATCCTGCGCACCATGGGGGCAAGCCGGAACGCGATCATGCGCGTCTTCGTGACGGTCGGAACGCTAATCGGCGGGGCGGGCATACTTCTCGGCCTGCTACTGGGTTTCACCTTCCTCTTCTTCCGCCAGAATGTGGTTGAAGGGATCAGCGTGTTGACGGGCGTCGACCTGTGGGACCCCTCGATCCGCTATCTGACCGAGCTACCCGCAAAGACCGACCCGGTCGAAGTCACCGCGATCGTCGTCATCGCGCTGCTGCTCAGCTTCCTCGCCACGCTTTATCCAGCCTGGAAGGCGGCGAGTACCGACCCGGTCGAGGTGCTGCGCTATGAGTAACGTGCTCGACGTCACCGGCCTGTCGAGAAGCTTTACGCAGGGCGGCACGACCATCGAGGTTCTGCGCGGGGTCGACCTCAGCGTCGGGCCGGGCGAGATCGTGGCGCTTCTTGGTCCCTCCGGGTCGGGCAAGTCCACGATGCTTCAGGCGATCGGCCTTCTGGAAGGAGGGTTTCAGGGGACGATCCGTATCGCCGGAGAGGCCGTCGAGGCAGCAAATTCCTCACGCAGAACCGAAGTTCGCCGCGACCGTCTGGGCTTCGTCTACCAGTTCCATCACCTGCTTCCGGACTTTACTGCCGAAGAGAATGTCGTGATGCCGCAGCTGATCGCGGGGACGGCGCGGGCCGCCGCACTCGACAAGGCGCGGCGGCTGCTTACCGAACTCGGCCTTGGCGAGAGGCTGACACATCGGCCGAGCCAGCTCTCCGGCGGTGAGCAGCAGCGTGTGGCGGTCGCCCGCGCGCTGGCGAACGAGCCTGTCCTCGTGCTGGCGGACGAGCCCACTGGCAATCTGGACGAAGCCACCTCCGAACGGGTGCTGGCAGAGTTCCTGCGCGTGGTGCGGGGCCATGGGTCCGCGGCGCTGATCGCGACGCACAATCGCGAGTTGGCGCGGCAGATGGACCGCATCGTCGAGCTTCACGAGGGCCAGCTGGTGGAACAGGCCTGATTGCAGGCATTCCGGGGGTCCGCCCTTGAGCTACTGACTTATGCACAGCTTTTTTCGGCGGTGCCCTTGCCATCACGGGCAAGAACGGGACAATTTCGCCCATGCCTGATCCCGCCGAAGAGACCGCCGCGCCTGCTCCTTACATCCCGCTGCGCTGCTTCTCCTCCTATTCGATGCTGGAGGGCGCGATCCATCCCGGCGATCTGGCCGCGCGTTGCCGTGAACTTGGATTTCCCGCCGCCGCTCTGACCGACCGATCGAACATGTTCTCCGCGATGGAGGTGTCCACCGCACTGGCTGGAGCCGGCGTCCAGCCGATCATGGGCGCAATGCTGGCCGTCGAGCGCCCGGGAGCGCAACCGATCGGCGGCACCGCGGTGAAGGACTGGCTGGTTCTTCTGGCGCAGAACGAGCGCGGTTACGGCAATCTGATCGAGCTGCTGTCGCATGCGCATCTGGGGAGCGATCCCACGGAGACCGCGCATGTCGATCTCGACCGCCTGGAGCAATATGCGGACGGGCTGATCTGCCTGACCGCGGGAGCGGAGGGGGCGTTGGCGCGCCTGCTTGCCGAAGAGCAGGCAAAGGCCGCGCGCGTCTATCTGGAAGAACTTGCCGACATGTTCGGCGACCGCCTTTACATCGAGATTTGCAGGACCGGCGATCCCGTCGAAGCGGCGTCCGAGGTCGCCCTGATCGAACTGGCGCTCGAGCGCGGACTGCCGCTGGTCGCGACGAATCCGGCTGCGTTCCTGGACCGCGATTTTTCGCCCGCGCACGACGTCATGCTCTGCATTGCCAGCAGCACTTACACCCAGACGCAGGACCGTCCCCGTACGAACCCTGAGCTATGGCTGAAGTCCGGTGACGTCATGCGTGAGTTGTTCAAGGATCTGCCCGAGGCGATCGCGAATACCGCCATCGTCGCACAGCGCTGCGCCGTCATGGCACCGCAGCGTAAGCCGATTCTGCCAAGCCTGGCCGGCGATCCCGAAGCAGAGGTCTCCGCGCTGCGCGACTTGGCCCGCGCCGGGCTCGAGAAGCGTCTGAAGGTGAGGCCGTCGGTCGACCGGGACGCCTATTTCAAGCGCCTCGATTACGAACTCGGCATCATCGAAAAGATGGGCTTTCCCGGCTACTTCCTGATCGTTGCCGATTTCATCCAATGGGCGAAGGACAAGGGGATTCCCGTCGGACCCGGTCGCGGGTCGGGGGCCGGCTCGGTCGTTGCCTGGTCGCTGACGATCACGGACCTCGATCCCATAGAACTCGGCCTTCTGTTCGAACGCTTCCTCAATCCCGAGCGTGTCTCGATGCCCGACTTCGACATCGATTTCTGCGAAACCCGGCGCGGCGAGGTCATCCGTTATGTGCAGGAGCGCTACGGGCGCGACCAGGTTGCCCAGATCATCACCTTCGGAAAGCTGAAGGCGCGAGCAGTCATTAAGGACGTCGGCCGTGTTCTGCAGATGCCGTTCGGCATGCGCGAGACGCTGGCCGGGATGATCGACAACAATCCCGCCAAGCCGCAATCGCTAAAAGAGGCGCTGGACGCGAATGTCGACCTCAGCCGCCGCTACAAGCGTGAGGAGGACGTGCGGCGCCTGATCGACCTGGCACTTCAGCTCGAGGGGATGCCGCGCCATTCCTCGACCCACGCGGCAGGCGTCGTCATCGGCGACCGACCGCTGTCGCAGTTGGTGCCGCTCTACCGGGATCCGCGCTCCGACATGCCGGTCACCCAGTTCGACATGAAGTGGGTCGAGCAGGCCGGCCTTGTGAAGTTCGACTTTCTCGGCCTGAAAACCCTCTCAGTCATTCACTACGCCCTCGACCTGATCGAGCGGCGTACCGGGACGCGGCCCGACCTGGCGAAGATCGACTGGACGGACGAGGAGACCTACGCGCTGATGGCGCGGGGCGACACGCTTGGGGTGTTCCAGCTGGAATCCGACGGCATGCGTGACACGCTGGCGAAGGTGAAGCCCGACACGTTCGCGGACATCATCGCTCTAATCTCGCTGTATCGTCCGGGTCCGATGGACAGCATTCCGCAGTTCGCCAACCGCAAGCATGGGCGGGAGCAGCCGGACTACCTGCACCCGCGGTTGGAGCAATATCTGACCGAGACCTACGGCGTCATCATCTACCAGGAACAGGTGATGCAGATCGCGCAGGAGCTTGCCGGCTACTCGCTGGGCGAAGCAGACCTGCTGCGCCGCGCCATGGGCAAGAAGAAGCCCGAGGAGATGGCGAAGCAGAAAGAGCGATTTCTCTCCGGCGCCAAGGAGCAGGGCGTCGACCCGAAACAGGCCGACTACATCTTCGAGCTGGTGGCAAAGTTCGCAGGCTATGGCTTCAACAAAAGCCACGCAGCCGCCTATGCCCTGATCGCGTACCAAACAGCTTGGCTGAAGGCGCATTTCCCCGCCGAATTTTACGCCGCCTCGATGCAGTTCGACATGGGCCAGACCGAAAAGCTCGGTATTTTCCTCGACGATGCGCGGCGGTTAGGCGTCGAGTGCCTTCCGCCGGACATCAATGCGTCCGCAGAGCGTTTCGTCGTCGAAACCGGGGAGGATGGCCAGAACCGTCTTCGCTATGCGCTTGCCGCCCTCAAAGGGGTGGGGACGAAGGCCATGGAACAGGTGGTCCGCGAGCGCAGCGAGAATGGCGATTTCACGTCGCTCACCGACTTCGCAAACCGGGTGGATCCTAAGCTGCTCAACACCAGGCAGCTTGAGCGCCTGGCAGCGGCAGGTGCGTTTGACGAGCTCGATGCCAACCGTGCCGCCGTGTTCGGCATGGCCTCTTCGCTTTTGGCGGTGGCCAATTCGGCGGCGGAGCAACGCGCCACGCAGCAGGGCGCGTTGTTCGGAGGAGGAGGTGGGGGCGCGGGCGAAATTTCGCTCATCAGGCCCAAGTCCACCGAACGCTGGTCGCTATCCGAAACCATGGAGAAGGAGCTTGATTCCTTCGGTTTCTACTTCTCCGCCCATCCGCTGAGCGCTTATGCGCACATCCTGAAAGCGAAAGGCGCGAAGACCTATGCGCGCTATGTCGAGCTTGGCGGCCCTCCGGGAGGCGGGAAGGAACGCGCGGTTCTCGGCGCGAAAGTGGAAGCGTCGCGCAAACGTGTGTCGCAGAACGGCGGTAAGCCCTTCCTCGCGCTGACGCTTTCCGATCAGGACGGTCAATTTTCGGGAAACGTCTACGAAGAGGACGTCCAGAAGCTCGTCGAGGAAGCGCGCGCTGCCGACGAGCCCGTCCTGATCCAGGGTGAACTGAATTGGAGACCGGGATATGAAACCCCGTTTCTGAGGGTGTCGGGGGCCGTGTCGCTACCGTCGCTGGACGGAAAGGGCCGTACGGTGCTGAAGATCGATGCCGGGCCCGACGCGGTTGATCAGCTTTCTTCACTTCTTGTCCCGGGATCGGGACGCGGGGAGGCAGAAATCCGTATCCCTTTGAAGCAGGGCGGCACGGCGACGCTGAAGGTGGGTGGAAACCTCTCGTTGGATTCGGAGCTGGTTCATCACCTTAGCGGTCTGGATGGAATCAGCGACGCTCGGCTCGACGCCTGACCGCTCACCGATCAGGGTCCGAACGTTCCATCAAAATATAAGGCTTTCCACGTGCGGTCTGGGAGTGGCTCTGCGCGCAGCGACCAAACCGCCTCATGCCAATTTGATTAAGACTCAAAAATCCGCTTGCAGAAACTGAGCGCGACTCTAAATCGAGGGCAGTGATTGAGTCGTACTCAGTTCGGGGTTCGACAGACATTGGCAAACGAAAGGATTTCATCATGCGCCGTACTCTTATTGCCATCGCCGCGATCGCGGTCGCGACCCTCAATGTCGGGCTCGCCGTGGGACCAGCTCATGCCGAAGAGGCTGATGTCTGCGCTACGATGCCCGCAGACCTGCGCGCTGCTGCCGCAGCAGCCGACGAAACGGACGCGCGTCGCGCGCTTCGCAAGATCGATGTCGGCGTCGCGCTCTGTGAAGCCGGAAACGAGCGCGCTGCGAAGAAACAGTTCAGCCGCGCCATGCGCTATCTGGACGTGACCGAGACCGAACTCGCGCAGAAGAACTAACCTCTCTGCAGGCGGGCGTAGTCGCCCGTTCGCAAGGGGCCGCGACCTCCCCAGGGCGGCCCCTTTTCTTTTCGGCCTACGGCCCCTTTATGGACGTATGTCCGCTTTCAGTTTCCTTCCCGGCCACCGGTCTGACCTCTTCATCATGGTCGACCATGCCAGCGACCGGGTTCCGCCCGAGATCGACCTTGGTGTGCCGAAAGAGGTCATGAACACTCATATCGCCGTAGACATTGGGGCGCGTCTGGTCGCCGAACAGCTCGCCGTACGGACAGGGGCCGATCTCCTTACAGCAGAAGTGTCGCGCCTGGTCGTCGATCTGAACCGGCCCTTCGAGGCGGCCGTTCCCGTCGAAAGCGACGGCCGGGCAGTCCCCGGCAATCAGAACCTCTCAGCCGCGGAACGGGCGCGGCGCCAATCGTTCCACGACGCCTATCATGAGCGGGTCGGCGCGCGGCTCGATATCGCGTTCTGTCAGCTTATTCTGTCGCTCCATAGCTTCACGCCTGCCATGAAAACGGGCGAAGCCGCGCGCCCTTGGGACTGCGGCGTTCTCTACGACCGCGATAATCGTGCACCAGAAATCGCCATACCCTGGCTGCGTGCGCAGGGCCTGACCGTCGGCGACAACGAACCCTATTCCGGTGCCAGCCACGGCTACACGATGCAGCGCCACGCCGAGCCCCGCAATCTCCCCTACCTGTTCTTCGAGATTCGCCAGGATCACCTGGAAACCGCCGACGGGCGAGAGCACTGGGCGGCGCTGTTGGATAAGCTGGTCGAGCACATGGTCGAGGCGCTTCCATGACCGCGGGCGCGATTCTTACTGCCAGTGAGATGAAAGGCTTCGAACAGGACGGGGCGCCAGGGGACGAGGGGGGCTGGTCGCTGATGTGCCGCGCCGGTCAGGCGGCTGCCGACCGCATTGCCATCCGCGCGGCGGGCCGCGAGATTCTGATTCTCTGCGGACCGGGAAACAACGGCGGCGACGGTTATGTGGCGGCCGCCCGGTTGCGTGACCTCGGTCTTCGGGTACGGGTTGCCGCGCTGATCGAGCCGGAAAGCGAACTGTGCCGCCGCGCGCGCGATTTGTGGGTTTCCGAGGTCGAATCGCCGGAGGTTGGGGCTCGGGCGGGCATATTCGTCGATGCCGTTTTTGGCAGCGGCCAGGACCGCCCGCTGTCCGACAAGATAGTGGCAGCGATAGGCCGTCTGGCGAACGCTGCTGAGCTGCGGATCGCGCTCGACCTCGTCAGCGGGTCAGGCTGCGATGATGGCGCCGACCTCGGTGCGCCGTACCATGCCGAGGAAACTCTGGTTTTTGCAGCGTGGAAACCGGCGCACGCGCTTTACCCGGCGGCCGGCTTCATGGGCCATCTCGACATGATCGATATCGGACTGGGGGAGCCGAAAGCCGAGCTTCGTTTCAATTCACCGCCCGAGGCGATCCCATCCCCCGCGACCTCACATAAATTCGATCGCGGCACCGTTCTCGTCGCGGCTGGCCATATGCCGGGTGCGGCGTGGCTGGCGGCGCGCGCCGCGCAGCGGGGAGGGGCGGGTTATGTCACCCTGGCCGGATATACCGACGCCTTTCCGCCCAGCTCCGTCGTTCAGATGGCTGCCGGCGAGATCGATGCGGACCGGCAGGACGCTGCGGTGATCGGCCCTGGACTGGGCCGCGGAGAGGAAAGCAGGGCCCTGGCGCAGCGGATCATCGACATCGGCTGCCCGCTGGTGCTCGACGGCGACATTCTGTCCTGGATGAAGCCCGACGACGTACCGCCTGCGAGCGTCCTAACCCCGCATGAGGGAGAGTTCAGGCGCATGTTCGGCAATCTGCCGGGCTCGAAGGTCGAGCGCGCGCGAACCGCGGCCAGCCGCTGCGGGGCGGTCGTCTGCCTGAAAGGCCGCGACACCGTCATCGCGTCTCCCGAAGGCGCGGCGGTCGTCAACGATCACGCCCACCCCCGATTGGGTACGGCAGGCTCGGGAGACGTTTTGGCGGGTCTTGTTGGCGCCGAACTGGCGCGCGGGCGTGCCCCTTTCGAGGCTGCCTGCGCCGGAGTCTGGCGCCATGGGGATGCGGGCTGCCGCGGCAGGGACGGACTGATCGCAGAGGATTTGCTGGACCTCATCCGATGACAGCCCGCCGCGTGGCCCGACTTGCCGCAAGAGGGGACGGGGTAACGGAGAGCGGCACGTTCGTACCCGGCGCCGTTCCGGGCGATCTCGTTCACGAGGATGGCCGGATCGAGCCCGGTCCGCATCGGCGGGAACCGCCTTGTCGCCATTTCGGAACATGCGGGGCCTGTCAGCTTCAACATGCCGATGACGAGGTGCTGGGCGCCTTCGCACGCGGTCGTATCGAAAGCGCACTCGCAAAGAGCGGCATCGCCCCGGGGGCGGTCGCTCGGACACACATCTCGCCTCCGCGAAGCCGCCGCCGCGCATCGCTGCGCGCGCAAACGCGCGGAGGCCGCCTGTCACTCGGTTTCAATGAGGAAAGCAGCCGCACCGTCGTCGATATCGAGGAATGCCATGTCCTGACGCCGGGACTTTTCTGTTTGCTCGGCGCCCTTCGCGAACCGCTGAGTGCGGCGCTTCCAGCGGACTGGATATCTTCCCTGACGCTGACCGAAACGCTCAACGGTTACGACATGCTGATGACCAATATGTCGCCAGAGCGCGCGCGCAGGGCTTTCAGCCCGGTTTGGATGGAACGCGCCGGAGTCGCGCGGATTTCCGTCGAGGACCGGGGGGCCGCAGAGCCGCTGTTCCAGCGAGACCTGCCCATGGTGGCATTCGACGGTCAGGGGGTCGCCTTTCCCGCCGGATCGTTCCTGCAGGCCACGGCGGACGGGGAAGCGGCACTGCAAGCCGCTGTCCTGGACTTCGCAAAAGGAGCGGGGCGTGTCGCGGACCTCTTCTGCGGCCTCGGCACGTTCGCACTGCCTCTCGCCAGACGTGCAAAGGTGACGGCGGCGGATGCGGCAGGGCCAGCGATCGAGGCCTTGAAGCAGGCCGCCGGGGCAGGCGGCTTCAATCTGGGCGCCGACCATCGCGATCTCTTCCGCCGTCCGTACACGGCGAAGGAGTTGAAATCCTTCGACTGCGTCGTGGTCGATCCCCCGCGCGCGGGGGCTCGTATCCAGTGCGAGACAGCCGCCGCGTCGAACCTGGAGAGGTTCGTCTACGTATCCTGCAATCCCAGCACCTTCGCGCGGGATGCCGAAATCCTGGTTGCCGGCGGCTTTCGCCTGGAGGAGCTGCGACCGGTCGCGCAGTTCCGCTGGTCCACACATGTGGAGCTTGCCGCCAATTTCGTCCGGTAGCGCACGCGGCCCCCACCGAGGCTTGCAACCGGCGCCGCGCTCGCTTATGTGCGCGCGCATCCCACAGATGCGGGCACATATCCGGTGGGCGGGGTTGTCTCGCCTTCCCTCCGCATCGAGGTCTAACCGGAAGGAGACTATCCATGGCTGCACCCAATGTGCAGATGTCGGCGCTGCTTGAAGCCGGCACCCACTTCGGCCACCAGACGCACCGCTGGAACCCGAAGATGAAGCCGTATATCTTCGGCGAGCGTAACAACGTCCACATCATCGATCTGTCGCAGACCGTGCCGCTGTTCCAGCGCGCGCTCGACTTCGTCCGCGCCACCGTCCAGGCCGGCGGCAAGGTGCTTTTCGTCGGCACGAAGCGCCAGGCGCAGGAACCGATCGCCGAGGCGGCACGCCGTGCGGGGCAGCATTATGTGAACGAGCGCTGGCTCGGCGGCATGCTGACCAACTGGAAGACGATTTCCAATTCCATCAAGAAGTTCAAGGAACTGGAAGAAACTCTTTCGGGCGACACGTCGGGCTTCACCAAGAAGGAAGTCCTTCAGATGACCCGCCAGCGCGACAAGTTCGAAAGCTCGCTGGGCGGCATTCGCGACATGGGCGGTCTGCCGGACCTGATGTTCGTGATCGACACGAACAAGGAAGACCTTGCGGTCAAGGAGGCCAACGTTCTTGGCATTCCGGTCATCGCGATCCTCGACTCCAATTCGGACCCGTCCGGCATCGCCTTTCCGGTTCCCGGCAATGACGATGCCAGCCGTGCCATCCGGCTCTATTGCGACCTGATCGCAGAGGCCTGCACCGGCGGCGAAGACATGCGCCAGGAAGATTTCGGCAGCGATCCCGGCGCGTCCGAGACTCCTCCGGCCGAACCGGCAGTCGCCGAAGCCGAGGAAGCGGGCGAGCAGCAGACGGCCGACGCGGCGGCCTGAGGGCCTCACGAAACTGTCATGGTCCGGTGGCAGGCGGCGCACGCAAGCGCTGCGCCCGCTGCCGGATCGCGCGCTCCCAGAGATGCGCTCCGATATATGGAAGGACGATAAGACATGGCCGAGATTACGGCGAAAATGGTGAAGGACCTGCGCGAACGTTCCGGCGCGGGCATGATGGACTGCAAGAAGGCGCTGAACGAGACCAACGGCGACATGGAAGCGGCGGTCGACTGGCTGCGCACAAAGGGTCTCGCCGCGGCGCAGAAAAAGTCCAGCCGCACCGCGGCTGAAGGCCTGATCGGCGTTGCCGCAGAGGGAACAACCGGCGCAGTCGTCGAGGTGAACTCGGAGACGGACTTCGTCGCCAAGAACGAGAAGTTCCAGCAGTTCGTCGCGAATGTGACGGCGATCGCGCTGGAAAAGAAGATCGAGGACGTCGAAGCGTTGAAGACGGAAAGCATGGCCGACGGCAAGACCGTGGCCGACCGGCTGACCGACAACATCGCGACGATTGGCGAGAACCAGCAGCTGCGCCGCGCGGCGGTCGTTAGCGTCTCCGAGGGCGTGGTATCGTCTTACGTCCATAACCAGATGGCGCCCGACCTCGGCAAGATCGGCGTTCTCGTCGCCCTGGAATCGACCGCTGACAAGGCCGAGCTCGAAGCTTTCGGCAAGCAGCTTGCGATGCACATCGCGGCAGCGGCGCCGCTCGCGCTGGACGAGAGCCGCGTCGACGACGAGACCATTGCTCGTGAGCGCGCCATCGCCACCGAGAAGGCGAAGGAAAGCGGCAAGCCCGACAACATCGTCGAGAAGATGGTCGAAGGTTCGGTCCGCAAGTTCCTCAGCGAGAACACGCTGCTCGGTCAGGTCTATGTCATCGACGGCAAGGCCAAGGTGTCCGACGTGGTGGCCGCGAAGGGCAAGGAGCTCGGCGCGGAGATTAAGATCTCCGACTATGCCCGCTTCCAGCTCGGCGAGGGTATCGAGCGCGAGGAAAGCGACTTCGCTGCCGAAGTGGCTGCCGCAGTCGGTCAGTAAGGACGAGCGGGGCCCGAATTTCCGCCTGGGAGTTCGGGCTCCGCGCGACAACCGCGTTGACACGCGGACGCGCGTGCGTTCTTGCCGCGCAGACGGGCGCTGCGTAAGGTCGCGCCATAATTTCCGAATAGTCGGCGGTCTGGGGAGACGGTGGCGCGCATGCCGCAGCGAAACTTCAAGCGTATTCTCCTGAAGCTGTCCGGCGAGGCCCTGATGGGCGATCAGCAGTTCGGTATCGATACGGAAACGGTCACCCGCGTTGCGGAAGAGGTGAAGCTGGCGCGCGAGGCGGGCTTCGAGCTCTGCCTCGTCGTCGGCGGCGGCAACATCTTTCGCGGCCTAGCGGCTGCGGACCAGGGCTTCGACCGGGCGAGTGCAGACTATATGGGCATGCTCGCGACCGTGATGAACGCGCTCGCGGTGCAGAACGCCCTCGAGCAGCAGGGCGTCGACACGCGTGTCCAGTCGGCCATTCCGATGGCCAGCGTGTGCGAGCCCTATATCCGGCGGCGCGCGATGCGCCACATGGAGCGCGAACGTATCGTCATCTTCGCCGCTGGCACAGGCAATCCCTTCTTTACCACCGACACCGCTGCGGCACTTCGCGCCGCCGAGATGCAGTGCGACGCGCTGTTCAAGGGAACAAGCGTAGACGGCGTCTACACGGCGGACCCGAAACAGGACCGCACCGCCAAACGCTATGACAGCCTGAGCTTCGACCGTGTGCTGTCGGACAATCTGAAGGTAATGGACGCCTCGGCAGTGGCGGTGTGCCGCGACAACGATATTCCCATCGTCGTCTTCAACATTCGCGAGCGCGGCAATCTGGCCCGCGTGCTCGCCGGCGAAGGCGTTTCCACGATCGTAGAGAACCAGAAGGACCAAGGGTAAAGGCTATGGCAGAAGGTTATGATCGCGGCGATATCGAACGCCGCATGGATGGTGCCGTCGAATCGCTGAAAAGTGACCTTTCGGGTCTTCGCACGGGCCGCGCGAATACGACGCTGCTCGATCCGGTACAGGTGGAGGTTTACGGGTCGAAGATGCCGCTGAACCAGGTTGCCACCGTCACCGCGCCGGAGCCGCGTCTGTTGTCGGTCAATGTCTGGGACAAGTCGAACGTGCAGCCGGTGGAAAAGGCAATCCGGTCGGCCGGGCTCGGCATCAACCCGGTCGTCGACGGACAGACTATCCGGCTGCCGATTCCGGACATGACCGAGGAGCGGCGCAAGGAGCTGGTGAAACTCGCGTCGCAATATGGCGAAAAGGCGAAGGTTGCCGTGCGCAATGTACGCCGCGACGGCATGGAGGCGCTGAAGGCCTCCGAGAAGGCCGGCGATATCAGTCAGGACGACCAAAAGCGCGGCGAAGGAGAGGTCCAGAAAATGACCGATGCCCGCATCGAGGAAATCGACAAGGTCATGGCGTCCAAGGAAAAGGAAATCATGGGGCAGTGACGGCCAGACCTGCCCCTGGCGGTCCGGCGGAGCAGTCGGCACCGCGGCACGTCGCCATTATCATGGACGGTAATGGCCGCTGGGCGACCGCGCGCCGACTGCCGCGGGCGGCAGGTCACAAGGCAGGTGCCGATGCGGTTCGGCGGGCGGTCGAGACCGCACCGCGGATCGGCATCGAAGTTCTGACGCTCTACGCTTTCTCCTCCGAAAACTGGAAGCGTCCGGAGGAAGAGGTCGGTTATCTGTTCGGCCTGCTAAAGCAATATTTGCGCAGCGAAATCGCCGAACTCGACCAGAACAATGTTCGGTTGCAGCTGATCGGCGACTGGCGCGCCTTGCCGGCCGACGCGGTGTCCCTCCTGGAAAGTGCGCTGGAGCGGCTTTCGGGCAATACCGGACTGACGCTGGTCATCGCGCTCAACTACGGCGCCCGCGACGAACTGGTTCGTGCGGCAAGACGCCTGGCCGAACGCAGCCGCGACGGCGAGCTCGACCCGGCGGACATCGACGAGGATGTCCTAGCCGCCGAACTGTTCACGGCGAGGCTTCCCGACCCCGATCTTGTCATCCGTACCTCCGGGGAGGAACGGCTGTCGAACTTCCTCCTTTGGCAGGCCGCCTATTCCGAACTCGTCTTCACACCGGTGCTTTGGCCCGACTTCGGCGCCGAGGACCTGAGACAGGCCTGCGCAGAGTTTACCGCGCGGGAGCGGCGTTATGGCGGCCTCTGAGAAACCCTCTCTTCGCGTTCGGTACAAGGATCTTCAGCCGCGCGTTATCGTAGGACTGGCGCTGATCGCGATCGCCCTGTTGGGCGGCTGGCAAGGCGGGCTGGTATTCAATTTCATGATCGGCCTCGCGGCGCTGCTGATGTTCCGCGAATGGACGCGAATGCATCTCCTCCGGCGCGCGCTGCGGCTGGGAGGGTTTGTCGGATTGGCGGGTGCGGTCGTGCTGGCGAACGAGGGCTTCTTCCTTTACGCCTTCGCGGCGGTCGGTGTGACCGCCCTTGGCTATTTCCGGCGGCCCGCGGCCGGCGTCGGCGCACTATACTGCGGTATTCCCGCCATCGCGCTGGTCTGGCTGCGCGCTCAGGACCAGGGCTACGAACTCCTCATCTGGACGCTTGCCATTGTCTGGGCGACCGACATCGGCGCTTATTTCGCCGGACGCACCATCGGCGGTCCAAAGCTTGCGCCCAAGATCAGCCCCTCGAAGACATGGGCGGGCCTGTTCGGCGGCATGGCGGCATCGGGTCTGACCGGAGCCTTGCTCGCCATCATCTTTCCGTTGCCATTCGCCGTCTCTCTGTCGGCGGCACTGGCAGCCGGCCTTGCCGTCGCCGCCCAGGTCGGCGACTTCTACGAAAGTCATGTGAAGCGGAAAGCCGGCGTGAAGGACTCCGGCAACCTGCTGCCAGGCCATGGCGGCATTCTCGACCGGCTCGACGGTCTGGTTCCGGTTTCGGTCCTGGTTGCTGGCGCAGTCTGGGCGGCGCAGCAGTGACGCGAAGCCTGTCGATCTTCGGTGCCACGGGGTCCGTTGGCACATCGGCGCTCGAACTGGTCGCGCATCAGCCTGAACTGTGGGCGGTCGAGGTCCTTACCGCGAACCGGAATGTGGACGCGCTGGCCAGTGCTGCGATCAGCGTTGGTGCCAGTCTCGCGGTCATTGCCGAAGAACATCGCTACGGCGAGCTGAAGGCGGCGCTTGCCGGTACCGGGATCGGCGTGGCCGCGGGCGCGGACGCACTGGTCGACGCGGCGGATCGCGAGGTGGATGTGACTCTGGCCGCCATCGTTGGCGCGGCGGGGCTGTTCCCGACGTTAAGGGCGGTCGAGCGCGGCGGGATCGTGGCCGTCGCCAACAAGGAAACGCTCGTGTGCGCCGGGCCTGTGATCCTGGCCGCTGCCAAGGCATCCGGCGCGACGCTGCTGCCCGTCGACAGCGAACACAATGCGATCTTCCAGGTTTTTGATTTCGAACAGGCGGATAGCGTCGAACGGATTATCCTTACGGCCAGCGGGGGGCCGTTCCGGCAGAAATCGCTGGAAGAAATGCGGACGATGACCGCTCGCGAAGCCGTGGCGCATCCGGTCTGGTCAATGGGCGCGAAAATCTCCGTCGACAGCGCCACCCTGATGAACAAGGGGCTGGAAATGATAGAGGCGGAGCGCCTGTTTCCGGTCGGGCCGGAGAAGATCGACGTAGTCGTGCATCCCCAGTCGATCGTGCACTCCTTCGTCGAATATCGTGACGGGTCGCTTCTGGCCCAGCTCGGGTCGCCCGACATGAAAACCCCGATTGCCTATGCCCTCGCCTATCCCGAACGGATCGAAACGCCCGCGCGCCGGCTCGACCTGGCCGAAGTCGCGCGGCTCGATTTCGAAGAAGCGGACCCGGTCCGCTTTCCCGCTCTCAGGCTGGCGAGGGAGGCCATGGAAGCAGGCGGTTCAGCTCCCATTATACTGAATGCCGCCAATGAGGAGGCCGTGGACTTCTTCCTGAACGACCGGATCGGATTTCTCGAGATTGCCGAGACCGCCGAGCGTGCTCTCGACGCCGAGCCGTGGTGCGCGGTCGATACGCTCGACGCAATTGTGGCCTGCGATGCGAGGGCGCGCCGTCGTAGCCGCAACCTGATGAGCGAGATGATCGACGCATGAGCGATACAGTGACCCAGCCCGGCTTCCTGTTCACGGTAGCCATGTTCTTCCTGATGATCGGCCCCCTCGTCACCATTCATGAGCTGGGCCATTATCTGGCGGGGCGGGCGTTCGGCACGCGCATCGACAGTTTTTCCATCGGGTTCGGGCGCCGCGTTGCCGGCTGGACCGACCGTCGCGGTACCACTTGGCAGCTCTCCTGGCTTCCACTCGGCGGCTATGTGAAGTTCGCCGGGGACGCCAATGAGGCCGGAGCCGGGAGCGAAGGACTCGACGAAATTCCCGAGGCCGAGCGTCGCCATTATTTCGCGTTCAAGCCGCTTTGGCAGAGGGCGTTGATCGTTGCTGCGGGGCCCGCCATCAACCTTGTTCTGGCGGTTTTCATCTTCGCCGGTCTCAATTTTGCCTATGGCCAGGTCGTGCGCCCGCCTGTCGTCGCAGCCGTAGGCGAGAGCACGGCGGCAGCCGAGGCAGGACTGCAGCCCGGCGACCGCTTCATTTCCGTCGACGGGAGTGACATCGAGGCCTGGGACGATCTGGTTTCCGAAGTGACGATGAATCCCGGCCTGCCGATGCGCGTCGAGATCGAACGCGGCGGTGAGGCGCGCACGCTTACGATTACGCCTGACGTGGTGGAAATCGAAGATCGCTTTGGCAATCGGGGCCGCATCGGCCGGCTCGGTGTCCAGTCCAGCCCCGAAGCCGAGGTTCGCGAAGCCGGTCCCCTTCGCGCGCTGGCGCTCGGCGTGAAGCAGACCGGCGATACCATAGAGTCCATGGTGAAGCTTATCGGGCACCTGATCGCGGGTTATCGGACGATCGACGAACTTGGCGGGCCGCTGAAGATCGGCAAAATTTCGGGCGAAGTCGCGACGTTGGGACCGCCGGCGTTCATCGGTCTGATGGCGCTCATTTCCATCAATCTCGGCTTCATCAACCTGCTGCCGATCCCTATGCTCGACGGCGGCCATCTTGCGCTCTATGCAGCCGAGGCTGTACGCGGGCGCCCGCTTCCCGAACAGGCGCAGCAATGGGCCTTCATGGCGGGGTTCGCACTCGTCGTCTCCTTCATGCTGGTTGTCACGATCAACGACCTGGCATCCTTTGGAGTGTTCGACCGTGCGGTGCAGATTTTCGGGTGATCGGCCTGCTGGCGGGCGTAGGGCAGTAAAAAGGGTTAAGGTCTCTTGAGTAACGGGTTTTCTGCAGCACGCCGCAGCGCGCGCACTTTCCTCCTTCTTGCCGGTTCGGTCAGCGGCTTGGCCGTGGCGGCCGGCGCGCAGGAGTTGCCCGAAGGTGCGCAGTCCGATCCGCTGTTCGGCGCCCAGTCCGAGGCGGAAGTGCCCGCCGCGGTCTCGCAGCCGGAGATTTCCGGCATCGTACGCTCGATCACGATCGAGGGGAACGAACGTCTCGAGCCGGAAACGATCGTGTCCTATCTCGGTCTGTCGGCCGGCCAGCAATATGACCGCTTGATCCTCGATCAGGCGCTGAAGTCGCTCTACGCCACATCGCTGTTCGCCGACGCGACGATCACCGATCGTGGGGACGGCGATCTTCTCGTGCGCGTGCAGGAAAACCCGGTGGTCAACCGGATCGTTCTGGAGGGCAACGAGCGGGTCAAGGACGACAAGATCGCTCCTGAAATCCGCTTGGCGCCCCGGCAGATCTTCACCCGCGCCAAGGCGCGCAGCGACGTCGAACGGATCGTCGAGCTTTATCGGCGTCAGGGACGCTTCGCCGCCTCGGTCGAGCCGTTGATCGTTCCGCTCGACCAGAACCGCGTCGATGTCGTGTTCGATATCGAGGAAGGGCCGAAGTCGAAGGTCCGGCGCATCAACATCGTCGGCAACGAGGAGTTTTCGGACGGCCAACTGCGCGGCGAAATCGCAACGCGTGAGGCCAAATGGTACCGTATTTTCACCTCGAACGACACCTACGACCCCGACCGCTCGGCTTACGACCAGCAGGTCCTGCGGCAGTTCTACCTGACTGAGGGCTTCGCCGATTTCCGCGTCGTGTCGTCCGTGGCGGAGCTTGCGCCGAACAAGGAAGACTTCCTGATCACCTACGTCATCGACGAGGGTGAGCGGTATAATTTCGGCGAAATCGAGCTTGAATCCGAGATTCGCGACATCAATGCCGATACCTTCCGCAGCCTGATCGGCATCAAGGAGGGCGATGTTTACAACGCCCGCCGCGTCGAGGACACGATCGAGCAGCTCCAGGAAACCGCCGGCTTGATCGGCTATGCCTTTGCCGACGTGCAGCCGCAGTTCACGCGCAACCGCGACGACCTGACGATGGACATCATCTTCGTCATCCGCGAGGCGCCGCGCGTCTATGTCGAACGGATCGACATCAACGGCAATGTGATTACGCGCGACAAGGTCGTGCGCCGCGAATTCCGCCTCGTCGAAGGCGATCCGTTCAACAGCTTCCTCGTCAGCCGGTCCGAGGCCCGTATCCGCTCGCTAGGCTTTTTCCAGGAAGACCTGTCGATCGAACAGCGGCCGGGTAGCGGGCCGGACAAGGTCGTTCTGGAGGTGAATGCGCAGGAGCAGGCAACGGGCGAGTTGCAGCTTTCGGCGGGCTTTTCCAGCTTCGAGCGCTTCCTGGTCTCCGGCTCCATCCGGCAGCGGAACTTCCGCGGGCTCGGGCAGGAACTGCGCGCCACGGTAAACTGGTCGAGCTATTCGCGCTCCGTCGATCTCGGCTTCACCGAGCCTTACCTGTTCAACCGTAACCTCGCGCTGGGCGCGGACATTTATCGCCGGGACATTAACAGCTTCTCGTTTACGTCCTCGGGCGATCGCCGCACGACCTACGAGCAGGTGTCGACCGGTGGGCAGATTCGCACCGGCTTCCCCATCACCGAATTCTGGTCCTCGTCGGTTCGTTATCTTCTCCAGTTCGACGAGATCTCGCTCGACCGGTCGACCTACTTCAGCGACACGAACGGAAATGGCGAATTCGACGACGACGAGTGTAATCCGCTCGCCGCCGGCCGCTTCCTTTGCGATGCAATCGGCGACCGCACCACGTCCGCCGTCGGCTTCAGCCTCGCCTACGACAATACCGATAACCGTATCCGCCCCAGCCGCGGTCACCGGTTCGTGCTGAGTCAGACGCTGGCGGGGCTCGGCGGCGTCAAATATATCCGCTCGCAGGTGGACGCCGATAAATATTGGCGGCTCTTCGGATCGAACTTCATCTTCAATGTCGGCGCCGAAGGCGGCTTCATCACCGGCTATGGCGGCGACGAGATCAGGATCAACGACCGTTTCTTCCTGGGCGAGCCGCGCATGCGCGGGTTCGACATTCGCGGTGTGGGACCGCGAGTGATCCGCCGCCGCTATGTGCGGGTCAGCGGAGACTATGAGGGCGAAGGCGAACTGATCCCGGTAACCGACCTGATTACGCAGAACTCGGATGGCTCGATCTCGCTCGAAGACGGCTTTGTTGTCGCCGACCTCGACGAGGATAACCGTCAGGACGACTCGCTCGGCGGCGAAGCCTATTATCTGGCGAAGGCCGAGTTGCAGCTACCGCTGAGCCAGGGCCTGTCGGAACTGGGTATCCGGCCCTCGATCTTCGTCGATGTTGGCGCGCTGTGGAATGTGGACTTCGACGAAGACAGCGATCTCATCGACTTGCCGACGATCGACAGCGCCGTCATCATCGACGGCGAAACGGTAACCGGCCAGGTCGCCGGCGTTCAGGAGCGTTTCCTCGGTGACACGCCGAAGCCGCGCGTTTCGATCGGTATCGGAACGAGCTGGAATTCGCCGTTCGGGCCGTTCCGGTTCGATCTGGCCAAGGCCATCGTCAGTCAGGATGGCGACGATGAGCAACTCTTTCAATTCAACGTAGGGACGAGCTTCTAACCATGTTCAAGACGATGACGACGGCAGCCGCGCTTGCGGCGCTGACCGCGGCAGCGGCGCCGGCATTTGCCCAGGCCAATACGGTGGGTGTTCTCGACGCGCAGGGCGCCATCCGCAGTAGCCAGGCCTATCAGGCGGCCGTGCAGCAGCTGCGGACGCAGTATGCGACGCAGATCCAGCAGCGCGAACAGCGTGCCCAGGCCCTGCAGACCGAGCTGCAGCAGCTTGCACAACAGCTGCAGACCGCCGCCCAGCAGCCCAACGCCGACCAGAACGCTCTGCGTCAGCAGCAGGCACAACTGCAGCAGCGCCAGCAGGCCGCACAGCAGGAACTGGCCCAGTACGACCAGCCGATCGCCCGCGCCGAGGCCTATATTGCGGAGCAGGTGCAGGTGCAGCTCGATGCGTCCGTTCGTGCAGCGATGCAGGCGACCGGCACCGAACTGGCCGTGCGTCCGGAAGCTGTGCTTCTTGCGCTTAACCCGGATGCGGCGAACATCACCGACGATACGGTTCTGCAGCTGAATCAGCGCATTCAGTCGGTACAGATCACGCCGCCGGAAGGCTGGCAGCCGGGCCAGACGCTGTCGGCGGCCCGGCAGGCGGCCCAGCCGCAGCAGCAGTAGCTCCGGGCATGGCTGACGATCAGCGGCAGGGCGCGGTTGCGCTCGACATAGCGGGCGTGCTCGCTGCCCTGCCGCACCGGTTCCCGATGCTGATGGTGGACCGGGTGGCAGAGCTCGCCCCCGGCGAGCAAATTCATGCCGTGAAAGCCGTCAGCATGAACGAGCCCTTCTTTCAGGGACACTTTCCCTCCCGGCCGATCATGCCGGGCGTCTTGCAGGTCGAGGCGCTGGCTCAGGCTGCGGGTATTCTGGCGATAAAGTCTCTGGGCGCGGAGGCCGAGGGGAAGCTCGTCTATTTCATGGCGATTGAGAATGCGAAGTTCCGCGCCCCTGTAGAGCCTGGCTGCCTTCTCGACCTGAACGTCGAATTCAAACAGCAGCGCGCCCGCGTCTCGAAGTTCAGCGGGCGCGCGTCTATCGATGGCAAGGTGACGGCAGAGGCGGACTTCACCGCCATGATCGCCGACAGCTAGGTGCTAGCGGAGCACCTGCGCTTAAACTGCTAGGCTACCTTGAAGCCCTCCCGGTTCATGCGGTTGGTCAGCTTCTGGTTCTGCTCGTCTGAGAGGCGGTCATGCAGGCGGGGGAGGATCTCTTCTTCCTCCTCACGCATGTGTGCCTCGATATGGCTGCGGAATTCGCGGACCTTGACGATCCATAACGGATCGGACTTGTCCATCTTCTCTAGGTCGTAGAGAAACTGCTTCACCACACCATGATCGTGCACCAGCTCGTCGGCATTCTCGTCGGCACCATGGTCGCGCACCGCGCAGTAGATCACATCCTCTTCCTCGACGGCGTGTTTGCCGAGCGCATGCTGCAACTGAAGCAGCAAAGCGGCACGCTTCTTAGGCTCGCTGGCGTCCGTTTCCTCAATGGCATCGAATAGTTCGAGCGCCATTTCATGCTCGCGTTTGATCCCGTCCAGCCAGTCGCCGGCGAAATATGTCGGGGCTTGAACGGCGGCGCGGCGGCCCGCCGCTGCCAGAATTCCGAGTCCGAAGCCGGCGGCGCCGGCAGCGATTACCGCGCCGCTCGTTCCGCTGAACAGGTCGCCGGCAGTCGAACGAATTTCACTGATATTATCGGTCATTAGGTTTAAGTCCTCCTTACCCCTATGAACGGGCGGGGAGGCTGACCGTTCCGACTAGGCGGTTTCGTCGAACAGTTCGCGGCCGATCAGGAAGCGCCGAATCTCGCTTGTGCCCGCTCCGATTTCGTAGAGCTTGGCGTCGCGCAGCAGGCGGCCGGTCGGATATTCGTTGATATAGCCATTGCCGCCCAGAGCCTGGATGGCCTCGAGCGCGCATTTCGTTGCCTGTTCGGCCGAATAGAGGATCGCGCCTGCCGCATCCTTGCGCGCGGTCTCTCCGCGGTCGCAGGCCGCCGCAACGGCGTAGACATAGGCGCGCGAGGTGTTGAGCGCGACGTACATGTCGGCGATTTTCGCCTGCATCAGCTGGAAGGTCCCGATCGGCTTCCCGAACTGTTCGCGCTCGTGAACATAGGGGAGCACCACATCGAGGCATGCCTGCATGATGCCCAGAGGACCGCCCGAAAGCACCACGCGTTCATAGTCGAGCCCGGACATCAGGACCTGTGCGCCGCGGCCTTCCTCGCCGAGGATGTTCTCATAGGGAACTTCGCAATCTTCGAACACGAGCTCACAGGTGTCGGATCCGCGCATACCGAGCTTGTCGAGCTTCTGTGCGGTCGAGAAGCCGCGCATCCCGCGTTCGATCAGGAAGGCGGTGATACCGCGCGGTCCGCCGTCGGGATCGGTTTTGGCATAAACGACCAGCGTATCGGCTTCGGGCCCGTTGGTAATCCACATCTTGTTACCGTTGAGAATGAAGCGGTCGTTGCGCTTTTCGGCGCGCAGTTTCATGCCGACGACATCGGAGCCCGCTCCCGGTTCCGACATGGCCAGAGAACCGACATGCTCACCCGACACGAGCTTCGGCAGATAGGTCTGCTTCTGTTCGTCGGTGCCCCAGCGATGGATCTGGTTCACGCACAGATTGGAATGCGCCCCGTAACTGAGGCCGACCGACGCGCTGGCGTGGCTGATCTCCTCCATGGCGACGGTGTGGGCCAGATAACCGAGTTCGGAGCCGCCATACTCTTCCGCCACGGTGATGCCGTGGAGGCCGAGCTCCCCCAGCTCGGTCCACAGCTCACGGGGGAAGCGGTTGCTCTCGTCGATGTCCGCAGCTCGCGGTGCCAGTCGGTCGGTCGCCCACGCACGCACGCTGTCGCGCAGCATGTCGATGGTTTCGCCGTGGGCGAACTGAAGCGTCTTCATTGCCTCGGTATCCTAGTCTTGCGGTTCGATAGTGAGGAGCACGGCGCCCTCGGCGACCTGGTCTCCCTCGGCAGCTGATAGGCCGGTGACCACCCCGCCGATCGCCGCGGTCAGCCGGTTTTCCATTTTCATCGCTTCCAGCACCAGAAGCGGCGCGCCGGCTTCGACAGACTGTCCGTCCTTGACGAGAAGAGAGAGAACGCGGCCGGGCATCGGCGCCACCACGGCGCCGTCGCTCGGTGACGCCGCCGCCGCCTCGGCCCGGCGCAGGAAGCGGTAGGCGGCACCGTGCAGGCGCACCTCAACGAGGTCGTCGGAGAGGATCGTGACTGCAGACAGGCGGCCCTCGGCGGTCACGATAGTCAGCTTACCGTCCTGCGACCATTGAACCGAGCGAAGGTCGGCCGAGGCTGCGCCCTCAAGCGTCCAGCCTTCGCCAGCGCGTGTCAGCGTAAACCGCAGGGCTTCGCCGTCTGCGCCGAACAGGTCTGCGAAGCGCGTCTCGGGAAGGTTCATGCGCCAACCCGAAAAACGCGCGAACATCGTTCCTCCGGCCTTCGTTTCGGGCGGGACGGCGCTCGCTACCGCCGCCAGAATGAGCGCGTTTGCGTCGGGCTGGGGCGTCTCGACCAGATTATCCAAGCGCGCCCCGATGAAGCCGGTCTCTACATCTCCTGCGCGGAAGGCAGGTTGGTCGATCAGGCGTGCGAGAAATTCGCGGTTCGTCTTCACACCGGTAACGACCGTCCGGTCGAGGGCGCCGATCAAGCGGTCGATTGCCGTTTCGCGGTCCGGACCGCAGGCGATCACCTTGGCGATCATGGGGTCGTAGTGAACGGTGACCTCACCGCCCTCCGCAACGCCGGAATCTATCCGGACGCCGCCCGTCTCGGCAGGAAAAGCGAGCGTCGTCAGCCTACCTGTGGATGGGAGGAAGCCGCTTTCCGGATCCTCGGCGTAAAGGCGGGCTTCGACGGCATGGCCCTGAACGGCCAACTCTGCCTGCGCCAGGGGCAGGGGTTCACCGCTCGCCACGCGAAACTGCCATTCGATCAAGTCCGTCCCGGTGACAAGTTCGGTGACCGGATGCTCGACCTGCAAACGGGTATTCATTTCCATGAAGTAGAAGGGCGGCTCGCCGTCCTTGTCCTTCGCTTCGGTATCGAGGATGAACTCGATGGTGCCGGCCCCGGTGTAGGAAATCGCCTGCGCGGCCCTGACCGCGGCGTCACCCAGTCGTTCCCGGGTGCGTTCGGACAGGTTCGGGGCGGGGGCCTCCTCGATCACCTTCTGGTGGCGGCGCTGCAGCGAGCAGTCACGTTCGAACAGATGCACGACATTTCCGTGCGTGTCGCCGAACACCTGCACCTCAACATGGCGAGGCCGGGTGATGAACTTCTCGATCAGAACCGAGCCATTGCCGAAGCTGTTCTCACCCTCGCGTTTCGCCGCGATCAGTTCGGCGGCGAAATCCTCAGGATCGTCGACCCGGCGCATGCCCTTGCCGCCGCCGCCCGCAACGGCCTTGATCAGGAGCGGGTAGCCGACCGCCTGCGCCGCCTTTTCGAGTCTCTGGAGCGACTGGTCGTCGCCCTGATAGCCGGGCGTTACAGGAACCCCGGCCTTCTTCATCAGCGCCTTCGCGGAGTCCTTCAGGCCCATTTTCTCGATCGAAGCCGCCGTCGGCCCGACGAAGACGATGCCTTCCTGCTCCAGGCGGCGCGCGAACGCGGCATTTTCCGACAGGAAACCATAGCCGGGATGAATTGCATCGGCGCCGGTGTCGCGTGCGGCCGCGACGATCCGGTCGATGTCGAGATAGGATTCGCGCGCAGCGGCAGCGCCGACGAACACGGCCTCGTCGGCAGCAGCGACATGCAGCGCGTCGCGGTCGGCTTCCGAATAGACGGCTACCGTTGCGATGCCCATGCGCCGCGCGGTGCGGATGACGCGGCAGGCGATCTCGCCGCGATTGGCGATGAGAAGCTTGTCCATCAGCGCTACATCCGGAACACGCCGAAGCGCGTTTCTTCAACGGGTGTCTGGAGGGCCGCTTCGAGGCCGAGGGCCACCACGGTCCTGGTTTCGGCGGGATCGATGATACCGTCGTCCCACAGGCGCGCGGACGAGTAATAGGGGTGGCCCTGCTCCTCATATTGCTCGCGGATGGGAGCCTTGAAGGCTTCACGGTCGGCGTCGGACTCGAACCCGCCGCGTTTCACCTCTGCAAGCACGCTCGCCGCCTGTTCGCCGCCCATGACGGAAATCCGGGCATTGGGCCACATCCAAAGGAAGCGCGGGTCATAGGCGCGGCCGCACATGCCGTAATTGCCTGCTCCGAAGCTTCCGCCGATGACGACGGTCAGCTTCGGCACGGCCGCGCAGGCGACCGCGGTCACCAGCTTTGCCCCGTGACGGGCGATGCCCTCATTCTCATAACGCTTACCGACCATGAAGCCGCTGATATTCTGCAGGAAAAGGAGCGGGATGCGGCGCTGGCAGCATAGCTCGATGAAGTGCGCGCCTTTCTGCGCGCTCTCGGAGAACAGAATGCCGTTATTGGCGATTATCCCCACGGGAAGGCCCTCGATATGGGCGAAGCCCGTCACCAGAGTTTCCCCGTAAAGCGGCTTGAATTCGTCGAAGGCGCTGTCATCGACGATGCGCGCGATGATTTCCCGCGCATCCATCTGTTTGCGCGAATCCTCGGGGATCAGGCCATAAATATCCTCGGTGGGAAAGCGCGGGGGCAGCGGCGTTCTGCGGTTTACCTCGGCAGGACTACGCGGCGGCAGGGTGGCGACGATGTCGCGCGCCAAACGCAGCGCATGCTCGTCGTCGGCGGCCAGATGATCCGCCACGCCGGAGAGGCGTGTATGGACGTCGCCGCCGCCAAGCTCTTCCGCCGTGACTTCCTCGCCGGTAGCGGCTTTCACCAGAGGCGGACCGCCCAGAAAGATCGTACCCTGTTCCTTTACGATGATCGTCTGGTCGGACATCGCGGGAACATAGGCGCCGCCTGCGGTGCAGGAGCCCATCACGACGGCAATCTGCGGAATTCCGTCCGCGCTCATCGTCGCTTGGTTGTAAAAGATACGACCGAAATGCTCGCGGTCGGGAAAGACCTCGTCCTGGTTGGGAAGGTTCGCGCCGCCGGAATCGACCAGGTAAATGCAGGGAAGGGCATTTTCGCGTGCGATCCGCTGTGCGCGCAGGTGCTTTTTCACGGTCAGAGGATAGTAGGTGCCGCCTTTCACCGTGGCGTCGTTGCAGACGATCACGCATAGCCGACCCTCGACCTGACCGAGGCCCGTGATGATGCCCGCTGCAGGTACGTCGTCGTCATACACATCGTGAGCGGCGAGAAGCGAAAGTTCGAGAAAGGCGGTGCCGGGGTCTAGCAGGCGTTCGACACGCCCGCGTGGCAGCAGCTTGCCGCGGCCCACATGCTTCTCCCTTGCGCGCTCAGAGCCGCCTGCCGCGATCTGCGCCGACAATTGCCGCAGGTTAGCCAGCTCAGCTTCGCGGGCGGCGATATTGGCTTTGACCTCGGGGTCCGATGCGGAAAGGGGTGTGCCGATATGGCGGGACATGGGCGCGCTATAGGGGAGGGGGGTCGCCCCCTCAAGCGGTTGCATTCGTTACGATCGCGCTTGGCGCGTCAGAAGGCTGGCTCATTGGCCCGGTGCGGCCTTGCGCCTATGACCGTTTTTCCCTATGTGCCCGGCACTTCGCGAACAGGCGATCCAATCCTCGCGCCGCCGGTCGGTAACCGGCGGAGCCCAAGAGGCAGTTTGAAAGACGATCCGATGAAGAACGAGATCCATCCCGACTACCACACCATCACCGTCGAGATGACCGATGGAACGACTTACCAGACGCGCTCCACCTGGGGCAGCGAAGGCGATACGCTGAAGCTGGAAATCGATTCCACGTCGCACCCGGCCTGGACGGGCGGCAACCAGAAGCTGATGGACGCCGGCGGACGCCTGGCGAAATTCAACAAGCGCTTCGGCAAGATTTCTCTCAAGAAATAGCCGGCTTGGGCAGGGTGCGGCTGACGTTGCGCCCGCGCCTACCTCAGCCTGCCTCCTCGAACAGTTCCTTGGCCGTCTTGTAGTCGGCCTTGCCATTCGGCGCGCGCGGCACACGCGGCACGATGACGATCCGTTTAGGTGCCTTGTAGGCGGCGAGGGTCGAGCGCACGTGCGCGGCGAGGTCGTCCTCGTCGACAGGAGCGTGCGCCTCTGCAATCGCCGAGACGGCGCTGCCCCATGTCTCGTCGGGAATTCCGAAGACCAGGGCATCGTCGATGGCTGCGTGCGTCTTCAGGGCCTCTTCAACCTCCTCGGGGAAAATCTTCTCGCCGCCCGAATTGATGCACTGATTCCCGCGGCCCATCAGCGTGAAGGTACCATCGGTTTCCATGCGCGCATGGTCGCCGGCCAGCGTATAGCGCTTGCCGTCAATTTCGAGGAAGGTCGCGGCGCTTTTCTCCGGATCCTTGTAATAGCCGATCGGTCCCAGACCGCCGCGTGCGATTCTGCCGGTCCGTTCGTCGCCGGGAGGGATCGGCTTCAGGTCTTCGTCGACGATGATCGTGTCCTCGTCATGCTCGAAACGGGTGGGAGCGCCGGCATTCTCCTTGGCCGTCACGGAAACCCCCATGCCGAGGCTTTCCGAGGACCCTAGCGAGTCCATCAGCATGAGTCCGTCGTTGTGGCGCAGCAGTCCGGCCTTCACTTCGGGCGACCACATGGTGCCGGATGAGATCATGATCTGCAGCGACGAGATATCGCCGCCCTTCGCGTCGAGCTGCTTGAGAAGAGGGCGGGCGAAGGCGTCGCCGACGATCACGGCCCAATTCGGGCGGTGCGTTTCGATCAGGCGCAGCGCTTCTTCGGGTTCGAAGCCGCCGCCTTCGCAAATCACCGTCGTGCCGCCGAGCGCGAGCGCGTAGATTCCCATGAGAAGGCCGGTGCCGTGCATGAGGGGCGGGAGGACGAGGACGCGGCGGACCGAGCCGTCCTCCTGCATCGAGCGCGCCTGCGCCGTCAGTGCGTCGTGGCTTTCAGCAGGCGCTGCGCCCACCATCGGCGCGCCGCCGCCCAGTAGCTGCCAAAGGTCGCCCTGACGCCAGATGACGCCCTTCGGATAGCCTGTCGTTCCGCCCGTATAGATGAACAGTTCGTCATCGGGCTGGTGATCGTCGGGAAGCTTGCCGGCCTCGCCCGACGCGGCCGTTTCGAAGTCCGCGGCGAAGTCTGGCGCCGAACCGCCCACCTGCAGGAACAGCTTCACCTTCGAAAGGCGCGGCCGGAGGCTGGCGATCGTCTCGGCAAAGGAGGCATCGTAGACGAGCGTGGTGGCATCCGAATTGTCCAGGATGTAGAGCAGCTCTTCGCCGGTATAGCGGTAGTTCACATTGACGTGGACCAGCCTCGCCTTGAACGCCGCCCAGCAGGTTTCGAGATATGCGGGCGAATTCCGCATCAGATGCGCGACTTTATCGCCCCGCTGGGCGCCGCCCGCGATCATCGCCGACGCCAGCGCATCGGTGCGGCGGTCGAAGTCGCGCCAAGTGGTGACCGCGTCACCGCAAATGATTGCGGGCGCGTCGCCATGGACGCCTTTCCCAAGGCGGGCGGCGACACTGCCGAAACTAAAGTCCATACCGGGCGGCCCCTTGATTGAAGGATGAGCCGCCATCCTGCCTGTTCTCGGCGCCGCCCGCGCCCGCTGCAAATAAGAGGGCGGCTAGTCTTCGCGCAATTTCGGAGCGATGAAGCCGATCGACTGCGCGGCCGCGGCGTCCTGCTTCAGACTGGACTGCATCTTTTCATATTCGCGCTCGGTCTCCGGGGTGATCGACGCGCGACTCTCGTCCAGCGCAATTTCGAAGTCTGCCATGGTGACGGAGGCATGGCCGGCGTCCCGGATCTCCCTGCGCAAGGCCTCAAGGCCCGCTCTGCGAACGAGATCGGAAAGGTCGGCGCCGGTATAGCGTTCCGTGCGTTTCGCAACCGATGCGAGGTCGACATCGTCGGCGAGCGGCATAGCCTTGGTCTGGATCCCGAGGATTTTCTCGCGGCCCTCCCGCTCGGGAACCGGGATATAGACGAGCTCGTCGAACCGGCCGGGACGAAGCAGCGCAGGGTCGAGTAGGGTGGGGCGGTTGGTGGCGCCGACGACGACCACCGACTGCAGCTCCTCCAGCCCGTCCATCTCGGCAAGGAGGGTATTCACGACCCGCTCGGTGACCTGCGGCTCACCCAGGCCGCCGCCGCGAGCAGGCGCGAGGCTGTCGATTTCGTCGATGAAAATGACAGCCGGGGCAACCTGGCGCGCGCGTGCGAACAGGCGGCTGACCTGCTGCTCGGATTCGCCGTACCATTTCGACAGGAGGTCCGAGGACTTGGTGGAAATGAAGTTCGCTTCCGATTCGCGGGCGACAGCCTTCGCGAGGAGCGTCTTACCGGTCCCGGGCGGCCCGTAGAACAGGAAGCCGGAGGCCGGACGAATACCGAGCCTGCGGAAGGCGGTGGGGTTTTTTAGCGGTAGCTCGATACCCTCGCTCAGCTGCTGGCGCACCTTGTCGAGACCGCCGATGTCGTCCCAGGAGACGTCGGGTGCCTGGATCATGATTTCACGCAAGGCGGACGGCTGGACGCGCTTCAGCGCGGACACGAAATCCTCCCGCCGCACATCCAGTTTCTCGAGCACTTCGGGTGCGATCTGATCGGCTTCCAGATCGATTTCGGGCAGCATCCGCCGCAGCGCCTCGATCGCGGCCTCACGAGCTAGCGCGGCCAGGTCGGCGCCAACGAAGCCATAGGCAGTGCGCGCCAGTTCCTCGAGATCGACATTCTCGGCCAGCGGCATGCCGCGTGTATGGATCTCCAGGATTTCCTGACGGCCGGCCTGGTCGGGGACGCCAATAATGATTTCGCGGTCGAACCGGCCAGGCCGACGGAGTGCTTCGTCGATTGCGTCGGGGCGGTTGGTGGCTGCGATCACCACGGTATTCTGGCGCGGTTTGATACCGTCCATCAGCGTCAGCAGCGTGGCGACCAGCCTGCGCTCCATCTCCCCGCGAACCTCGTCGCGTTTGGGCGCGATGGAATCGATCTCGTCGATGAAAATGATCGACGGTGCGTTCTGGTCCGCCTCCTCGAATATCTCACGAAGCTTCTTTTCGCTTTCGCCATATTGGCTTCCGATGATTTCCGGACCTGCGATCTGAAGGAAATGAGCGTCCGATTCGTTCGCGACAGCACGCGCCAAGCGTGTCTTCCCGGTGCCCGGCGGGCCGTAAAGCAGCACTCCCTTGGGCGGATCGACGCCCAGGCGCTGGAACAGCTCGGGATGGCGCAGCGGCAGCTCGACCATCTCGCGGACTTGGTCGATCGTCTGTCCAAGGCCACCGATATCGTCATAGGTAACGTCGATGCGCCGCCCTTCCTTGGGCGGTTCATACTCGCTGCGCAACTCGACTTCGGTATTCTCATCGATGGCAACGATGCCCTGAGGGGCGACGCTGACAACCGTCAGCCGGATTTCCTGAAGGCCATAGGCGCGGCGGGCGAGGTGCTGCTGCATCGCCGGCGGGATGCGCGGGTCGATGGGCGCCTGCTGTCGGCCTACGGTGGCGACGACATCGCCTGCGGTCAGCGGCCTGCCGGTGAAAAAGCGCTTCAAGCCGTCGGTCTGAGCCGAGAGGCGGACGTCCTGCTGTGCGGGCGCGAAGACGACCTTCGTCGCTGGCTTCACCTCGGCACGTGAGAGGGCGATATATTCGCCTGACGAAACGCCGGCGTTGGCGCGGAGCAGTCCGTCGAGGCGGATGACATCGAGCCCCTCGTCCTCGTCATAGGGGCCGACGGCGATGGCGGTCGTCAGGCGTTCGCCCTCGATGGCGACGGGCGCGCCTTCGCCGATGTTCAGTTCGGCGAGAAGCTGTCGCGGAATGCGAGCGATGCCGCGACCGGAATCCCCGCTTCTTGCATTGGCCACCTGCAGCTTGATCTTATTGTCTCCGCGTTCGGCCATGCCCGACATACTCCTTGAAACCTGTCTGCTGCGACAACGGGAAGGCGGCTGCAGCGTTCCGGCGTCAGTTGGGAAGGAGAGGTGCTCGTCACAAGGCGCGAAAGAACCGAAAATTCCGCGATTTCACCGCGGCGGCGAGCGGACATCCGCGGAATGTCGCGAACCGGGGATGGCGGGCAGGGTGGGATTCGAACCCACGAAGGGCATAAACCCTTGCCGGTTTTCAAGACCGGTGCTTTCAACCGCTCAGCCACCTGCCCAAACATCTGAAAAGCATAGCGTTTCTGGCCATTCACAACGAAACCGGACGCGGTGTGCCGGTTTGGTGACGGGCCCTTGCTTTGCTCTCGCTGACTGGTCCGGCGTTATAAACGCCAGATATTGCTCCATCTGCCTGATTGAGCCGTGCCCAGGCAAGCCTTGAAGGCGCAGGCTGTCGTTGTCTATCCAGATAGCGGATCGCATTCACGCGCCTGGCCCAAGCGTGTTCCGGGTGCCGCAGCCGCACGAAGGGTTTTGACCAGCGCTGTCCTCTTCGAGGATTCGGCACCACCAGCGGGTGTAGCTCAAGGGTAAAGCAACGGATTCCCAAAAGTCGGATCGGGATCGATTCCCTCAACGTTCCCGCGCTAGCTCTCCCACCCTCCGGAATTGGGTGTGCTGCTCCACCTAGGGGATGGAGCAGCGCAACAGAAGGCGTTCAAAGCGCGAGCAGCGTGCACGGTATCATGAAGGTTAAGATACCGAACATTTGTTGCCCAGCGGATCGTCGGGTGAGTCGTCGCCGCCCTCAGGTTTGGAACCCTTCATCCATTTGATCTTCTTGTGCCATTCGTTTTGCAGCGTTGTACCGTCGGTATATGCCTGTACCAGACATCCGGGCGTCAGAAAGACATCCCTGTCCTTCTTGGGCCCGCCGGAAATATTGATCTGCAACTTGTAGGCGCAGTCGGCCGGCAGAACGAAAGTATCATAGGTGTTAAGCTTGACGTCGGCCTTGAGCTTCCGGTTCACTGCCGCACATGCTGCATGCGTAGGAGGTGTGCTGAACGGCTGGCTCGATTTCGCCTTCACCGAAACACTGGTAACAGTATAGCCACCAGCGTTCGCATAGACGAGTACTCCGCATATTGGCTTCGCGCCCGCACATGCAGGATGGGTGTATCGCTTGACCTGTTTCGGCTTCGAAATCGCGTCGATGGCGAGATCGGTGAGGCCCACCGTAGGAATCACCCATTTGCCGATCTCATAAACGTCTTCTGCTGTGGAAGCGGACTGCGCGACGGCCGGTGAAGACAATGTCATCGATGCGGCCAGTGCAAGGCTGGCGGTTGCGAACAACGGCACATTACCCAGGGCGGTTTTGAGGTAGTTTCTCATCGTACAGAATCTCCTACTTGAGGGTTCGAGACCGGCTCACATGTTGAATTTCGGGGCAGACCGGTCGGAACCAGTTTAAGAAAAGCCGTCTGCCGAGAGAGGACGGGGGCTCCAACAAGCTGTGACCGCACCGGAGGACACGGCCGCTCCATCAAGGTCGACATCGAGATTGCTAAGCTTTCCGGTCGCCTAAGTTTCTTCATGGCAGCCTCTTCAGATCCGCTCAGTTCGGCACCAATTGGGTGTCGAGGGGAGCGGGGCAGGAGCCCTTGCCCTTATCGATCATATAGGTGAGCACCGCTGTGCCGTCGGGGTTCACGTAGAAGTCGCCGCTCTTGTCGGTCGCGTATTGCTCTATGACCTGATACTTCTTCCCGTCCTTCATAAAGCTCTTGGGTTTTAATCCGGCCTTCTGCGCCGCTTTCCTTACTTTGTTGCAGACCTCTCCATCCTTCCAGCCGTCCGCGATCTCAATCGCCGCTACGGCGCCGCCAGCCGCCACGGCGGCAACTGCTGTTGCGGCGGCGATCCCGGTCAGCGCCGTCACAGTCGATGCACCGACCACGGTGGTCGCGACTCCGGTCCCCGAAAGGGTGAAGACGGTTATCGTTTCAGCCGCCGCTGCCCCCGCAGTCACGGCCGCGCCACCGGAGACCCCGGCTGCAGCAACAGACCCGGCGCCAAGCGCAGCTTGCATTCCCGTTGACAGCGTCTTCGTCGTCTTCTTCTTGGAGACGCCAATGATGACCTTGCATTTGTTGAGCGAAGCGCAGCCGAATTCCTTCTTGTCTCCGGGCTGAATGCCCCGAGCCTTGTAGGGAATCTTCATCAAGCTGTCGGTCTTGTCGAAGCTGCACACGAACATCCGTTGCTGCGTGCAGTTCTTGACGTTGAAGTTGGTGATGTCGCCGCCGGCATTGGCCGGCGCGACCGGAAGGGCCATTGCGAGGGCTGCTCCCACGAATGAAACTGCGGTTCGCGTCAAACCGCTCTCTGCCGTGAAGAGGTTCATTTAAACATCCTTCCTGCCGTTGCCTCGATTTAGAAAAGCTGGGTCGGTAGGCTTTGCGGGCACGAGCGACCACTCTTCTCGACCGAGTAGGTGAGAACCGCCGAACCGTCGGGATTGATGAAGAAATTGCCGTTCTCGTCGAGTGCGTATTGCTCGATCGCCTGATAGGTCTTGCCGTTCTTCATGAACGATTTGGGCTTCAGCCCAGCCTTCTTCGCGGCTTTGCGCACCTGGTTGCAGACTTCGCCGTCCCCCCAGCCATCGGCTATCTCGAGCGCGGCAACGGTCCCGCCGGCCGCAACGGTGAGCACTGCTGCGCCCGCGCCGACGGCCGTCAGAGTCGCCAGTGTCGACGCCCCCGTCGCCATGGCAGAAGCCGAAGGCGCGATCGAGCCGGCGACCGCTGTCATGCCGGCGGAAGTTCCCACCGCGCCGACTGCGGAAAAACCCGCTACAGTGCCGGCAAGCACCGTGCCCGCCGACAGGCCCATCTCGACTCCCTCGGAAAGGGTTCTGTTCGGCTTCTTCTTCGAGACGCCGATAATCACCTTGCACTTCTTGAGCGAAGCGCAGCCGAATTCCCGCTTGTCGCCCGGCTGGATCCCCCGCGCCTTGTAAGGGATCTTCATCAGGCTGTCGGTCTTGTCGAAGCTGCATACGAACATCCGCTCCTGCGTGCAGTTCTTCACCTTGAAATTGGTGATGTCGCCGCCGGCGAGCGCGGGAGCGGCAGGCATTGCGAAGGCTAGCGACGCCGCGCTCAACAGCTTGGAAGCTCTGGTCATGCCAGCCTCCTCGAACCCGCTCAGTTCGGCACCAACTGCGTGTCGAGGGGAGCGGGGCAGGAGCCTTTCCCCCGATCGATCGAATAGGTGAGGATCGCTGTACCGTCGGGATTCACATAATAGTTGCCGTCGTCGTCGGTCGCATAATGCTCGATGACCTGATATTTTTTTCCGTCTTTCATGAAGACTTTCGGTTTCAATCCGGCCTTCTGCGCCGCTTTCCTCACACGATTGCAGACCTCGCCGTCCTTCCAGCCGTCCGCGATCTCGATCCCAGCCACGGCGCCCGCTGCGCCGAGAGCAAGAACCGCGCCGGCGCCCGCACCGCCAAGGCCCACCAATGCCACCGCAGTGCCCTCGGTCACCATGTCCGCGGTCAAAAGGAAGAGGCCCGTGGATCCGGCCGCGACTAGGCCGGAGCCGACACTGGCGGTAGACAGGCCTGCCTGCATGCCACTTGACAGTGTCGAACTCGATTTCTTCTTGGAGACGCCGATGATGACCTTGCATTTGTTCAGCGAGGCACAGCCGAATTCCTTCTTGTCACCCGGCTGCACGCCGCGTGCCTTGTAGGGAATCTTCATCAGACTGTCGGTCTTGTCGAAGCTGCACACGAACATCCGTTGCTGCGTGCAGTTCTTGACGTTGAAGTTGGTGATGTCCCCGCCCGCCTGCGCGGGAGTAGAGGTCAGGGCGAGGGCTATCGAGAGGGCGCCCAATAAGCCCGAAATGCGCTGCGCGGCCTGTTTTGTTGCGAAGTCGTTCATGGAGTCACTCCCTGATCCTGTTACCCAATAGCGTTCAGTCGGAGACCAGCTGTGTCTTCAAGGGCGTCGGACAGGCACCCTTTGCCTTGTCGATTTTGTAGGTGAGGATCGCATTGCCGCTGGCATCAACGTAGAAGTTGCCATCGCCATCGGTCGCGTACTGTTCGATTACCTGGTATTTCTTGCCGTCCTTCATGAAGCTCTTTGGCTTCAATCCAGCTTTTTGCGCTGCTTTCCTAACGCGATTGCAGACTTCGCCATCTTTCCAGCCGTCCGCGATCTCGATCCCCGCCACGGCGCCACCGACCGCGACAGCCATAATCGCCATTCCTGCGGCCGCACCGCCCACACCAGTCAGGATAGCCGCATCCGCGGCTGCGCCTGCAACGGTCAGGCCGGTCCCGGCAGCGAGTTCCCCAGCAACCGCCGCACTACCAAGGACATAGCCCAGCCCGGCCGCACCGGCGCCCGCCGCCGCGGACGCTGAGCCGGCGCTCAGCGCGGCTTGCATGCCGCTCGAAAGAGTATTCGTCGATTTCTTCTTGGAGACGCCGATGATCACCTTGCATTTGTTCAGCGAGGCACAGCCGAATTCCTTTTTGTCGCCCGGCTGAACTCCCCGTGCCTTGTAGGGGATTTTCATGAGGCTATCGGTCTTGTCGAAGCTACACACGAACATCCGTTGCTGCGTGCAGTTCTTGACGTTGAAGTTGGTGATATCGCCGCCGGCGTAAGCCGGAACAGTCGGAAGGACGAGCGCCGCCGCAGCAACGCCTGCCCAAATTGTCGGATGCCGCATGTGAACTTCTCCTGCCTTGTTCAATCGGATACGAGTTGATGGTCCAGAGACCTCGGACACGAGCCCTTTGCCTTTTGCGCGGCATAGGCGATGACCGCTGAGCCATCGGCGTAGACCAGAACGTTGCCCCGATCGTCGGTCGCATAGCGCTCAACCACCTGATAATTCTTGTTATTCTTTAGAAAGAATTTCGGCTTCAGGCCGGCTTTGCGCGCCGCTCTTCTGACCTGATTGCAGACCTCGCCGTCGCTCCAGCCATCAGAAATCTCGATTCCGGCCACTGCACCGCCGACGCCCACGGCGAACAATGCCCCCACCGTGCTTCCGGCGCCGAGCGCAACAAGCGTCCCAAATCCGTACGAAGACGAAGGGGCGACGGCGTATGCGACGGCAAGCCCGGTTCCGGTGGCCGAGGCTGCCGCGCCGCTGCTCAGAGCAGTTTGCATGCCACTTGACAGTGTCGAACTCGATTTCTTCTTGGAGACGCCGATGATGACCTTGCATTTGTTCAGCGAGGCACAGCCGAATTCCTTCTTGTCACCCGGCTGCACGCCGCGTGCCTTGTAGGGAATCTTCATCAGACTGTCGGTCTTGTCGAAGCTGCACACGAACATCCGTTGCTGCGTGCAGTTCTTGACGTTGAAGTTGGTGATGTCCCCGCCCGCCTGCGCGGCGGCAACGGGCGAGGTCGTCGCCAGCGTCGTCAAGACCAGCAGGCCCAAAGCCCGAGCCCCCAATTCGGGAAATCTGACGCCCTTCATCTGCCGATCTCCCCGCTCCACGCGGACGGAGAGTTGATCGTGACCAGAGAGCTGGGTCGCGGTCTGGGCCGCAACCCTAGTTCGGCCCGACGAAAGCATCGTACGCGTCAATATACAGTTCCAAATTTTTCAATAGATCGTAATAATTCTGCTGGTAACGATGTTATCCAACCGCGCACCGCCGTTCCATTCCCTCCCCGGTAATAAATCTCAGAGCCAAGAGGCATCCTTGAACTTTGCATCGATAAATTTGCCGAAATTCGGGAGTGCCGTCAGAGACTGGCGGCGGCTTCGGAGAATCTCGCAGGAAGGGCTGGGCGAACTCATCGGCCAGTCTCAACGCCATATCAGCTTTATAGAAAATGCCCGCACACGGCCGAGCAGCATGACAATCAAGCGGATTGTCCAGGCCTTGGGCATGTCGGCTCGGGACGGGAACCGCTTGCTCAATCTTGCGGGATATGCCGACGAGCTGGAAGAAATCGAGAGCGTCTCGACAAAGATGCCGTCCGAGTTGCTCGACTTCTCAAGCCTTCTGATCAGGGGGGGCGGCCGTATCCCGCGACAATTTCCGACGTGTATCGCCGAGCGGTGAGGATGAACCTGATGCAGGCGCTGCTATGGACGAAGCTTGCCGAATTGCCGGAAATATTCGACGATGACTACGTCTCCTTTCCGCGTGCGCTGTTCCACCCCAAAGGACTACGCATCTTCTTGTCGAACTGGGAGGATCTGGCGGAGAGCTTCATTCAGGTCATTCACCGCATGCGCCTGAACCGACCGGAAATCGGTGAGAAGATCTATGAAGTCATCCTGTCGCTAACGGATCTGCCGGACAGCTGGAGAGCGTTAAACGACGACAGGCTGGTGGGAACTGTGGGCCATCCCTTCCGCGCAGTGACCGGGAGTGAGGCATTAAACCTGCGCTTCATGACCTTTGAGGTCGGAACCCCGCCGGAACAACCCGACAACAAATTTCCCAATTTCCTCGTGAACGTGAACGTGCCCGAAGATGAGGCTTCTGAGCGCCGGCTTGCGCAGATATGGGAGAAGGCCAAAGTCGAAAACATTCACGAGAGACTGCGGCCCGCACTGATCCCGTTCGAGGAGTCTCCACCCATTAGCCTCGGCATATCCGAAACAGCACAGGAGCAGCTCTCGCACGCGGGTCCGTAACTGCTCCTGCAAACCAGCTCTGCCTTTGCAGCCAGCACCTTAGAAGTAGATATAGGCGAGAATCTCGTCCCAGAGCCGCTTCTCGGTTTCCAGCCCGTGCCAGATCTCCAGATTGAGATCGCCCCGCCGAAATTGCCGGAAGAAGTCACTTTCGCTGATGTGGAACATCAGGTGCTGGAAGTTGGTCGTCGGGGCGAACGTTTCTAGATAGGTGCGCCGCAGTTCCTCGATCTCCTTCGACCGAGCTTCCGTTCCCCCGAAATAGGGGGACTCCTCGCCGAGGACGTCCTCAAGCTTCGCCATGTCTATGACGCGGCGGGGGGTCAGCAGGATCATCGTTTCGGCGACCTTCTGCTCTACCTCCTTCCGCCGAAAAAGATTCTGGACCACCGGGATATCACCCAGAACCGGCACCTTGTCCGCGCGCTGACGTTCCTGGCGCTCGGTCAGGCCTGCCAGCATCACGGTTTGGCCGAGATGGACCCGGACGCTGACCGTCGTCTCGGCAGTGGAGACAGATACGGCCTGATCGAACGTGCCGGGGATCGCGCCAGTAGCAAAATCGGAGTCCCCCAGGGTGATGTTCAGCTGGAATTCCTCATCGGAGAGAAACGTCGGCGTTACTTCGACCGACACGCCGACCCTTTCAGTGAGCGCCGAGGCCTCCAGAGTACCCTCGAGCGATGCGATGAATAAATCGCCAGAGAAGAAGGAAGAGGTTTCGCCTTCCGTTGCCAGCAGGGAGGGTCTGGCGATGATCTCGTTGCGGTCTGTCGCCGTGTGAAAGATGTTCAGTGAATAGTTGAGTTCGGGAATGCCGATCGATCTCGTGATATTTCTGGTCACTTCCCTTTCTGAACCGGTCAAACGTTCGCTCATCCGCGTGTTGTCATAGCTGAATTGCAGGTTCAGGCCGTCGAACAGATTAATGCCCCTGCGCCTCAGCGCGGTTCGTGTGGAACGGATGACCGCGGCCTCGATGACGACTTGTCGCGGCCCCTCGACTTCGTCCGTCGGGGTGCCTTCCATCTCCGCCATGTCGGTTTCCGGCGCGACCTCCGAGGCAAGTTTTGCGGAGGAGGCTGTGGCGGCTGCTTCATCCGCTACGTAAGTCGCCGGCGCGACCATTGCCGAAGCAAGCTGCGGAGAGACGCCAGTGGGTCCCACTCGGTCTGCGGCGGAAGGAACCCGTGCGTAGAAGCGCTCCCACTCGTTCAAGCGCGTTTGCAGCCGCTTTACTTGCGACGGATGCGCCGACGTTTCGTACCCCTCCACAAACTTCGAGGCGTCTTCCGCCGCGCCCACAGCCGCGCTGATCAGCGCAGAAGCGCGTAACAACGGTGTTTCGTCGGGCGAAACGGCGCGGGCACGGCTTATTGTGGCCGCTGCCATTTCGACATCGCCAAGATAATAAGAGGAGATGGCAAGGCCTAGAAGAGGCTGGCTTTCATCTGGTTTGACCAAAACCGCCTGAGCCATCAATTCCTGTGCTTTGCTGTAGTTACGCCGCTCCAGTTCCATGGCGCCGTAGTAATAGGCGGCCCACCATGCGTGCGGATCGGACTGCAACGCTAATTCGTAACCGACGGCCGCGGCATCGTACTGTTGCGGATCGCCCATACTGCCAAGCTGGTGATAAGCAAATGCGTTGAGGAAATTGGCAGCCACGTTCTGCGGTTGCACCGCAAGCGCACGGCGGAACTCTTCACCCGCCAATTCGAACTGCCCCGCCCGAAGGTGCTGTAGACCGGCGGTTTCGAAGGGTTCGACAATCGACCTTGGCGAGCGTGCAGCCAGCGAAGGGTCGAGATCGAACAGGGGCTGTGGAGGAGGCGCGACGACCGCCGGCGTTCCTGCGAAAGCGGCCGGGGTAACGCCGTTCAGCGTGTACAGGACGATAACGGCAGCGATCGATCTCGACATCGACATAGGCATGGCTTTCGCGAAACGGGATCAACAGGTCAAAAGCACGCAATGCGCCCTTAGGGAGATCTTTCGGATGTGGTTTGTCGGCGACCGGCCAATGGATAATGGTCGGTGAGAGCGCTTACTATTACCTTCGAGGTAGTTATGCTGGACCACATGCCGCGCTAGGTGGGCTTACGCTGCCAACCTAGGAGAACCGGATGATCGACAGGAAGTTGTTGCTCGGAGCGGGTCTCGGCGGTGCTCTCGTGGTTGCGGGGGCGGGGATCACCTACCTGTTCATGCCGCCGGCGGCGCGACACGCTGCGTTTCAGACGCCCGAGTTCACTGCTTCCGCTGCGCTGGAATCTGAAAGGTCCCGGGCCGAGGGAGCGGCGGCGTCACAGCTCGACCATATCGGGAATGCCGTTCGGGACTATTTGAAAACGCACCCCGAAATCGTGATCGAAGCAATCAACACCTACAACGCTCGCCAATCGGCCGCCCAAGACAACCAGCTGGCCTCGGCCCTCTCTGAGAACCTGAACGCCCTGCTCAATCCGTCTACAAGCTTTGTGGCCGGGAAGAATACGGACAAAGCAACAGTCGCGGTTGTCGAGATGTACGACTATCACTGCGCCTACTGCAAGCAGGCCTCGGCTACAGTGAGAGAGCTGGCTAGTCGCGACGAGGCGGTGAAGGTGGTCTTCCGCGAACTGCCGGTCTTGCACGAGGAATCGGTATATGCGGCAAGAATGGCGCTCGCTTCGCGCGCCCAAGGCAAGTTTCTGGATATGCATTTCGCGATGATGGAGACCAAAGGCTTGCTGAGCGCGGAACGTGTCGATGAAATTGCGCGCGAGAACGGTGTCGATCTTGATCGCGCGCGAAAGGTGATCGGCGACAAGGCGATCACTTCCGCCTTGCAGACCAACCAAACCCTGGCGAGTTCTCTGGGTTTCGACGGAACACCTGCGTTCGTTGTGGCGACCACCAATGGTGAGTATGTCGCAATCGTCAGCGGCTTCAATCCCGCAGAACTCGCCGATGCGATAGAGACCGCCAAGGAGAACAGTTAGCCGAAGGGCGGGTTTACCTAGCTGCTCTGACCCCATTGGCTGGTGAGGCCATCAAATCCGTCCGGCTTTGGAGAGGGTAGGGGGCGAACGTCGGAGCGAACTTTCGGTCCAGTTTCGCATGCAAGTCCGGCGGGGTAAGCCGGTGCCCTCACTCCCTCAACCACCTGCCCGTTGTGCGGGAAATCAGCTCGCAGCCCTTAGCCCTCTTGTTCGTTGTCCGTAAAACCGGAATTGTAGGGTCTATGTTCATGCGTTTCGCCGCCGCCTCCTGTCTCCTTATGTCGAGTGCTCTCTCGGCTGCCTGTGCGCAGCCGGCCGAACCGCCACGCGCGTCGACAGCGGAGCAATTGTCGGAACGGGGGCAGAGTGCCAGCACGCCGGACGCGGCAGCGAGCGACACTGCAACCCCTGTAACTCCCCCCCCACGGATCGATCACAACCGTGCCGCGAAGCCCAATGCCGAGGCCGCATTCGAGGATTGGCTGCTCGACTTTCGCGCCCAGGCGCTCGCTTCCGGTGTGGACGCAGAGGTGGTCGACCGGGAGCTTGCCGGCCTGACGCTCGACGAACGCGCCATTCGTCTTGATCGGCGGCAGCCGGACGTCGGCCCCGGCCGCGCCCTGTTCGCCGACTATCTGCCGCGCCGCCTGACCCCGCAACGGATTTCCGCAGGGGTTCGCATGAAGCCTCAGGTCGCACCGGCGCTTGCCGAAGCCGAGCGCGAGTTCGGCGTGCCCGGCGATATCGTCCTCGCCATTTGGGGCATGGAAACCGCCTACGGCGCGGTCACGGGCGACTTCGATGTGATCCGCGCACTGGCGAGCCTTGCCTTCGACGGCAGGCGCGAGGCCCTGTTCACGCGCGAACTGATCGCGGCCCTGCGCATGATCGACGAGGGTCTGGCGACGCGCCAGAGCATGACGGGATCCTGGGCGGGCGCCATGGGAAATTCGCAGTTCCTCCCCACATCCTATCTCGAGCATGCTGTCGACCAGGACGGGGACGGGCGGCCGAACATTTGGGGCTCGGAGCCGGACACCATCGGGTCGATCGCAAATTACCTGAACCATTATGGCTGGCAGCGCGGCGAACCCTGGGCGATCCCTGTGACGATTCCGGAAGGGTTCGACCGCAGCCGCGTCGCCAATCCGCAGCGGCCGACCGAATGCGTCGCCCCGCTGGAGAAGCACAGCCGCTGGCTTCCGGTCTCGGCGTGGCGGGACATGGGTATCAAGTCCCAAGACGGTGAGAGCTGGCCGGACGGAGATATCGAGGCGACGCTCTTGGAAGTGGACGGCGAAGGAACCGGCGCGCACCTGACATTTCGCAACTACCGCGCACTTCTCGGCTATAATTGCTCGAACTTCTATGCCCTGTCGGTCGGCATGCTGGCGGACGAGATCGCGGCGCGAACCGAATAGTTCCTGCTCGAGAACGTCTCGGACCTTGCACTTCGAAGCCCGCCTGGCGCACCATGGCAACTACACCATGATGCGGGAGGACAGGTCGTGCGAGGAGCCGGCATCACAGCGCTTTCAATTCTGGCGCTGCTCGGCCTGTCCGGCTGTGGCGGCGGAAGTGGCTATGAGGCAGGTCTCGCGGGCGCTTCGCAGAACGCGCCCGCAGGCGTCAAAATCGGCAAGCCGTACAAGATTCGCGGTACCTGGTACTATCCCGAAGACGACCCGAGCTACCGCGAAACCGGCACGGCATCCTGGTATGGCCCGAACTTTCACGGCAAGCCTACGGCGAATGGCGAACGCTTCGACCAGAACGCGCTGACCGCAGCACATCGCACGCTTCCGATGCCGAGCTGGGTGCGGGTCGAGAATCTGGACAATGGCCGGGAAGTCACCGTTCGTGTGAACGACCGCGGGCCGTTCGCTCATAACCGTATCATCGACCTGTCCCGCCGCGCCGCGCAGCTTCTCGACATGCAAGCCGCAGGGGTGGCGCGGGTCCGCGTGACGCGCGTCTACCCCGGGGCAGCGGAACCTCCACGCAGGCGGGTGCCCGAACCGGTGATTGCAGGGCGCGGCGACTTGTTCATCCAGATCGCGGCGCTGTCGCAGCAGGCTCGCGCCCGCGACCTTGCAGCCTCGCTAGGGGACTATGGACCGGCCGCACTCGTGGACGGACCGAGCGGCTTGGTGCGCGTGCGGCTCGGTCCGTTCGCCGAACGGTCCGATGCAGAAAGGATGCTGGCACGTGTCCGACGCGGCGGCTATCCAGAGGCCAGGATCGTATCAGATCCACTCAGTTGATTGTTCGAGGACCTCCATGATCGTGAAGACCCGTTTCGCCGCCATCCTTGCCGCCAGCAGCCTTGCCCTTGGCGCCGCCCTTCCGGCGGGCGGGCAGAGTTTCGACAGCCGTGCGCCCTTTGCCTATCTGAAGGATATCGGCGCCGACATCGTGCTTTATTCGGACGGCGCCGACGAGCCCATGCCGCCGGCATCAATGGCGAAGATGATGACCGTGCTCGTCGCATTCGACCAGATCGATAAGGGACGTCTCGCTCTCGACGATACCTGCACAGTCCGTCCGGACACTTGGCGGCAATGGTCGAACCAGGGCTCTACCATGTTCCTGAAGGTGAACAGCGAACCGACCGTCGAACAGCTTCTCGACGGCATCGTGACCGCGTCCGGGAACGACGCGTCGGTCGTCCTTGCCGAGTGTATTGCCGGGACGGTCCCGGCCTTTGCGGACGCGATGAATTCGATGGGCGAGGAAATCGGCCTGACGGGCAGCAATTTCGCCACGGCGAACGGCTGGCCGGACGAGAATGAATATGTGACGGCGCATGACCTCGCGCGCATCGCTGAGGCGACCATCGAGCAGCACCCCGACCTGTACGAGCGCTTCTATACTCTCGACGAGTTCACCTATGGCGAGACCATGTCGGGCGAGCCGATCACCCAGTCGAACCGCAATCCGATTCTCGGCCGCGTTCAGGGCGCGGACGGGCTGAAGACCGGGCATACCGAGGCGGCGGGCTATGGTTTTACGGGCTCCGCCGAGCGCGACGGCCGCAGACTGGTCATGGTGATTGCGGGCCTTCAATCGCAGAGCGATCGCCGCGACGAAGCCACGCGGTTCATGGAATGGGGCTTCAACGCCTTCGAGGGTGTCCAGATTGAACCGGGCAAGATCATCGCCGCCGCGCCCGTGTTCGGCGGTGCCGAAAGCGAAGTCGGCCTGACGCTTCCTGAAGGGGCTTCGATCACCGTCCCAGCCGCTATCACCTCGGGCGTCGAAGCGCGGATAGTCTATGAGAGTCCGCTGCCGGCGCCGCTAGCGGCGGGCGATCAGGTCGGGGAACTGCACATCAAGGCCGGCTCTCTTCCCGAGCAGGTCGTGCCCGTCGTGGCAGCCGAGTCGGTGGACGAGGCCGGCTTTTTCAGCCGCGCCTTTGCCGGCATTCTCGGCCTGCTCGGTTGAGACGTGAGCGAGACGCCAACGGGTACCGAAGAGGAAATTCTGGCCGGCCTGGGTCTGTCGGGACGCGGGCGCTTCGTCTCGTTCGAAGGCGGCGAAGGCAGCGGCAAGAGCACTCAGGTCGAGCGGCTTGCCGTCATGCTCCGCGAACGGGGCCATGACGTCATCACGACGCGCGAACCCGGCGGAACCGACGGTGCCGAGGAAATTCGCGCGCTGCTTGTCGGTGGCGAACCCGGCCGCTGGTCCGGACGAACCGAAGCGCTGCTCATGAACGCCGCGCGCGCCGATCATGTGGAAAAGCTCATCCGCCCGGCGTTGGAGGAAGGCATCTGGGTGCTTTGCGACCGCTACGCGCATTCGACCCTTGCCTATCAGGGAGCCGCGCGCGGACTGGAGTCGGACGAACTCATCGCGCTCCATTTCATCGCTACCCAAGGTCTGTGGCCCGATCTAACGGTCCTGCTCGATATGGACGCCGAGGCTGGCCTCGCCCGTGCCGCGAGCCGCAAGGGCAATGAAACGCGGTTCGAGGAAGAAGGGCTCGCCTTTCATCGAGAGGTTTGCGCCGGGTTTCGCGCGATCGCGGAGGTGGACGAGCGGATGGCCGTGGTCGATGCCGGGCAGGCTGTCGATGCCGTAACGGCGGAGATTTTCGCGCTGGTGGAGGACCGGCTGGGGTGACGCGTCTCGTCGGTCATGACGACCAGCGGCAGGCCCTTGAAGCGGCCTGGCGCTCGGGAACGCCGCACCACGCCTGGCTCCTGACGGGGCCGCGCGGGGTCGGGAAGCGCACCTTCGCCCGCGCGGCGAGTTCTATGGTCCTGTCGGGGGCGACAAGTTTCACCGATGGCTATGACAGCGATGCGGCGACGAAACTCGAGGCAGGCTCGCATCCCGATTTCCGGGCGCTGGCGAGGAGCGAGAATCCTAACACCGGCAAGCTTCGCACCGAGATCGTGGTCGATGACGTGCGCGCAATCGGCGACATGCTCAGCCGGCATCCGTCGCTTTCGGACTGGCGGACGGTCATCATCGACAGCGCCTGCGAGATGAACCGCAATGCAGCCAATGCCCTTCTCAAGAATCTGGAGGAACCTCCCAAACGCACGGTATTTTTTCTTGTCTGCCACAATCCCGGCCGCCTTCTGCCGACAATACGCAGCCGGTGCCGTGCGCTTGCCTTCCGCCCTCTGGGAGACGACGATGTCAGGACCGTGTTGGCAGCCGAACTGGACGGTAAGGCAGACGATGCCCTGGTGGACATCGCACGAGGGTCGCCTGGCAGGGCTATCAGCTATGCGGGCCTCGATGTGACTGCGCTCATGACGTCTCTGACTGCCTTGCGGCGGGCGGGACCGCGGGATGCGGCCCAGCTGGCCGGCGCTCTGGCGAGTGAACTGGGCCGCAAGGGTGGATCCGCCCGCTATGAAGCCTTCCTCGACCTCGTTCCTAGCTATCTCGCGCAGGCGGCGAAGGAGGCGGATCCCGCCGAGCTTGAAGCGGCCCTGACAGTGTGGGAAGAGGCGCGTGACCTCGCGGGCATGGCGCTGTCCAAAGCGCTCGACCCCGCCACCATAATCTATCAGTTGGCCCGGCTCGTCAGCCGCGCCCCGAACCATCGTCAGGCGGCATGACCGAACGCTATTACATCACCACGGCGATCAACTATCCCAATGGCCGGCCGCATATGGGCCATGCTTATGAGGCGATCGCCACCGACTTCATCGCGCGCTTCCGACGGCTCGAGGGGCGCGAGGTCTTCTTTCTTACCGGAACTGACGAGCACGGGCTGAAGATTGCCCAGGCTGCGCGCGCCGCCGGACAGTCGCCGCGTGAATATGTTTCCGAAATGGTTCACCATTTCAAGGAAATGGATGAGGTTCTGAACATCAGCTATGACCGGTTCATCCGTACTACGGAGCCGGATCATTATGCCTGTGTGCAGGATCTCTGGACGCGGATGGAGGCCAGCGGCGACATCTATCTCGGTAAGTATGAAGGCTGGTACTCGGTTCGGGACGAGGCCTATTATGACGAGAAGGAGCTGATCGCCGGCGATGATGGCGAAAAGCTGTCGCCGGAGGGGACGCCGGTCGAGTGGACAGTTGAGGAGAGCTACTTCTTCCGCCTGAGCGCCTATCAGGAGAAGCTGCTCGCCCTTTATGAAGCGCAGCCCGACTTCATCCAGCCGGCGCACCGCCTCAATGAGATGAAGAGCTTCGTCTCGGGCGGGCTCCGCGATCTTTCGATCAGCCGGACCAGTTTCGACTGGGGCGTTCCCGTGCCCGGCACCACCGATCATGTCATGTATGTCTGGCTGGACGCGCTCAGCAATTATCTCAGCGGCGTCGGCTATCCCGATGAAAGCTATCGGGATTGGTGGCCATGCGATGTCCACGTCATTGGTAAGGACGTCGTGCGCTTTCACAGTGTCTACTGGCCGGCCTTCCTCATGTCGGCTGGGATCGAATTGCCGAAGGCGGTGTTCGGGCATGGGTTCGTCCTGTGGGACGGCAAGAAGATGTCGAAGTCGAGCGGCAATGTTGTGGAGCCGCTTGGGCTGGCGGCGCGCTACGGCACGGACCAGCTGCGCTATTTCCTGCTGCGCGAAGTGCCGTTCGGACATGACGGCGCCTATTCAGAGGACGCCATTGTCACGCGGGCGAATGCCGACCTCGCTAACGATCTCGGCAATCTCGCACAGCGCTGCCTGTCGATGATCGCGAAGAACTGCGAGGGCAGGGTTCCCGAACCCTCGACGCCAACGCCTGCAGACAAGGCGCTTGATATGGCGCTTTCCGACATCCTGAGCGAGATGCAGGATCATATGGGGCGGCTGCAGATCCACAGCGCGCTTGAGACCCTCTGGCGCCAGGTTGGCGAGACGAACGCCTATTTCGCGGGCCGCGAACCCTGGGCGCTCAAGAAAACCGACCCGGAGGCCATGGGCTCGGTTCTCTACCGCACTGCCGACGCCGTGCGGCAGCTGGCGATTCTGGCGCAGCCCGCCGTTCCCGAAGGTGCCGCGAAACTTCTCGATCTCCTTGCCGTTCCGGAAAACGAGCGGTCGTTCGATGCGCTTGGCAACAAGCTCAGGCCGGGGACCGAACTTCCGGCGCCGAAGGGCGTTTTTCCCAGACTGGAGCGTCAGACGGAGGAGACAGCGAGCTGAGATGGCCGTCGATAGTCACTGCCACCTGAACTATGAGGGCCTGGCCGAGCAGCAGGACGACGTAATCGCGCGTGCGCGCTCTGCCGGTGTGACCGGTATGTTGGGGATATCGACCAGAGCCTCCGAGTGGGATGAAGTGGTGGGACTGGCAGAACGCGAACCGGACATTTGGGCGTCCGTCGGAATCCACCCGCACGAGGCCGACAGCCATGAAGAGGTGTCCACCGAGCGGCTCGTCGAGCGCGCGGCGCACCCACGCGTTGTCGGGATCGGCGAGACCGGGCTCGACTTCTACTATGACAAGTCCGACAGGGACCGGCAGCGTGCGAGCTTCCGCCGCCATATCGCCGCATCCCGCGAGACGGGTCTGCCGCTGATCGTTCACACGCGCGAGGCTGAAGACGATACGCTTGCTATCATGCGCGAGGAAATGGAGGAGGGCGCCTTTCCCGGCGTCATCCATTGCTTCACCGCGAGCGAGACCTTCGGCTATGCGGCGCTCGACCTGGGTTTCTACATTTCGCTCTCCGGGATCGTCACCTTCAAGAATGCGAAGGATCTTGCCGAGACGGCCGCAAAGCTGCCGGCCGACCGAATTCTCATTGAAACAGACAGCCCGTTTCTCGCGCCCGTTCCGAAGCGTGGGAAGACGTGCGAACCGGCGTTCGTCATGCATACCGCCGCCTTCCTGGCGGAGCGGCGGGGTGTGAGTGTCGAGGACCTCGACGCGCAGACGACCGAGAATTTCTATCGCCTGTTCACGAAGGCCGTCCCGCCCTCATGAAGGTCACCATGCTGGGCTCGGGTACGTCATCGGGCGTCCCCCGCATCGGCAATCAGTGGGGCGCGTGCGATCCGACCGAACCGAAAAACCGCCGCCGCCGCGTGTCGGTCCTGGTGGAGGCCGGCGTTCACAAGCTGATTATCGACACCGGTCCGGACTTTCGCGAGCAGTGTCTTAGCGCCGGGCTCCTCAGGCTTGACGCGGTCCTTCTGACGCACAGCCATGCCGACCATACGCATGGCATCGACGACATTCGCCAGGTCATGCACCTGATGGGGACGCCGATCCCGGTCCACGCGGCGAAGGGCACCTGGGACCATCTCTACGCGCGGTTCGACTATCTGTTCGAAGGCCGCTCTCTCTATTCGCAAAGCGCGGTGGCGCACACGATCGATGGTCCCTTCGAGGTCGGGCCGCTGAGTATCCTGGCCTTTCCGCAGGTTCACGGGCCGATCACATCCTGGGGCTTTCGCATCGAGGCGGACGGGGCGGTCTTCTGCTATTCGACCGATCTTAACGACCTGACCCCCGAGGCCGAGGAGGCTGTCTCCGGCTGCGACCTGTGGATCGTCGATGCGCTTCGCCGGCGCCCGCATCCGACGCACAGCCATCTGCAACAGACGCTCGAATGGATCGAGCGTCTGCGCCCCGAACATGCGGTGCTGACGCACATGGACAACAGCATGGACTATGCCGTTCTTTCCGCTCAGCTACCTCCGCATGTCGAGGCGGGCTTCGACATGTGGTCTCGGGAGCTGTCCTCTTGAGCGGTCTTGGCGGATACAGCACAGCACAGGCTGCTTATCTGATCGGGTTTCTCGCCATCATCGTGATCGCCTTCATTCCGCGGATGAAATCGATCGGGTTCGGACGTACCGTCAAGATGGCGCTAAGCTGGGTTATCATCTTCGGGCTGCTCATCCTGCTGGTGGCCGAATGGCCGCGCCTGCGCTCGGCGCTCGACCCGGCGACGCCGCGCGTGGTGGGCGAAGAGCTACGCCTGCGCGCCCGGGAAGACGGCCACTATTATGTGCGCGGCGAAGTAAACGGTGAACCAACGACTTTCCTTGTCGACACTGGTGCGACGGATATCGTCCTCACCCGCGAAACGGCCGAGCGTGCCGGCTGGCCGGAAGAACGGCTGCAGTTCGACGGTATGGCGTCGACGGCGAATGGCCTCGTGCCGATTGCAGGCGCCCGGCTCGAAAGCCTGCAGGTGGGCTCGATCCTCCTCAGCGATGTGCCGGTGTCGGTGAATTCGGGCGCCCTCGACGCGAACCTCCTCGGCATGAGCTTCCTCAATCGCCTCGACGGCTGGCGGGTCGAACAGGGAGAACTGATCCTAGTGCCTTAGCGCGCTGGCGAGCGGTCTTGCGGCTCATTCTGCGGCGGCCCTTAGGCCCTCCCACTCGCCCATGTCGGCGAGAGCCCTCGCGGCATATCCCGCCTTCCGCTCCTTCTTCTTGTGCGGATAGTCGAGTGGCGGGAACAGGCCGAAATTGACGTTCATGGGCTGGAAGGTCTCGGCCTCGGCGTCGCCGGTGATATGGGCGAGAAGAGCGCCATGGGCGGTCGTGCGCGGCGGAAGCCGAGGCGCATCGCCCATGGCTTCTTCCCCCGTGAAGCGCCCCGCCATCAGGCCGACGGCTGCGCTTTCGATATAGCCTTCGCATCCCGTGATCTGGCCGGCGAAGCGGATGTTCGGACGGAGCTTCAGGCGCAGGCTTTCATCGAGTAGCGACGGCGATCTGATGAAGGTGTTGCGGTGGAGGCCGCCGAGCCGTGCGAACTCTGCCTTTTCCAGCCCTGGGATGGTGCGGAAGATGCGCGTCTGCTCGCCATATTTGAGCTTGGTTTGAAAGCCGACGATGTTCCAGAGCGTGCCGAGTGCGTTGTCCTGGCGTAACTGCACGACGGCCCAGGCCCGCTTACCGGTCGCTGGATTGGTGAGTCCCACCGGTTTCATCGGCCCGAACCGCAACGTGTCGCGTCCGCGTTCGGCCATCACCTCGATCGGCATGCAGCCATCGAAATATGGGGTGTTCTCCTCCCACTCGCGGAAGACCGTCTTTTCGCCTTCGATCAGCGCGTCGATGAACGCCTCATATTGGTCGCGGTCCATCGGGCAGTTGATATAGTCCTTGCCGTCACCCTTGTCCCAGCGCGACTGGTACCAGGCGGTCTCCAGATCGATGCTCTCATGGTGGACGATGGGCGCGATGGCATCGAAAAAGGCGAGCTGGTCTTCGCCGGTCAGCGTGCAGATATTCTCGGCGAGCGGTGTGGCGGTCAGCGGGCCAGTCGCGAAAATCCAGCGCCCGTCGTCTTCTCCCGGAAGGCGCTCGATACGTTCGCGGCGAATCTCGACCAGCGGTTCTTCTTCGAGGGCCTGGGTGACCTTGCCGGAGAAGACGTCACGATCCACGGCAAGCGCAGAGCCGGCGGGCACGCGCGCCTCGTCTCCGGAGCGCATGATCAGGGATCCGAGGCGGCGCATTTCCTCGTGCAGCACCCCGACTGCGTTTGCCGTCGCATCATCGGAGCGGAAACTGTTCGAGCAGACCAACTCGGCGAGGGCGTCCGTATGGTGGGCATCGGTGCCATGGGGGCCACGCATTTCGTGCAGGATTACCGGTACCCCGGCGCGCGCGAGCTGCCAGGCGGCTTCGGACCCGGCGAGGCCGCCGCCGACGATGTGAACTGGGTCGAAACGTGTCATCAGCGCCACATAGGGTGTGGTCTGGCGGAAAAACAGGCGAGATACGGGGGTGGGGGTGGTTCCCGCGCGCGCACGCGCGTAAGGAGGTAGGTGACAGTTTTTTGATAGACGGTAACTGGGGGTCCCTTGGACGCTGACAGCACGGTTCCCGGTGGCGGACCGGACGAAATCCGCCCGATTTCCATCACGGAGGAGATGAAGACCTCCTACCTCGATTACGCCATGAGCGTGATCGTCAGCCGCGCGCTTCCCGACGTGCGCGACGGGCTGAAGCCGGTACACCGGCGCATCCTCTACGCCTGCCAGGAGGCGGGCTATGTCTCCGGCAGGCCGTACCGGAAATCGAGCCGCATCGTCGGCGACGTCATGGGTAAATATCACCCGCACGGCGACAGCGCGATCTACGACGCATTGGCGCGCATGACGCAGGACTGGTCGATGCGCGTGCCGTTGATCGACGGCCAGGGCAATTTCGGCTCCATGGACCCCGATGCGCCTGCCGCGATGCGCTATACGGAGGCGCGCCTGGCCCGCGTTGCCGATGAGCTGCTGACCGACTTCGACAAGGATACGGTCGATTTCGTCGACAATTACGACGGCTCCGAAAGCGAACCGTCGGTCCTTCCCGCGCGCTTTCCGAACCTGCTGGTCAATGGTGCGGGCGGCATCGCCGTCGGCATGGCGACCAACATCCCGCCGCACAATCTGGGCGAGGTCGTCGATGCGGCGCTGGCCTATATCGAGAATCCGGCGGTCACTGCCGAGGAGTTGATGCAGCATGTCCCGGCGCCGGATTTCCCGACTGGTGCTCTCGTCATGGGGCAGGGCGGTCTTCAGTCGGCCTACACGACCGGGCGCGGCTCGGTCATCATGCGGTCGCGCCATAGGGTCGAGGAAAAGGGCGACCGCAAGGCGCTCATCCTGACGCAGATTCCCTTCCAGGTCGGTAAGGCGGGGCTGGTCGAGAAAATCGCCGAGGCGGTGAAGGACAAGCGCATCGAGGGCGTGGCCGACATGCGCGACGAGTCCAACCGCGACGGCGTCCGCATCGTCATGGACCTGAAGCGCGATGCCACGGCAGAGGTCGTTCTGAACCAGGTTTTCCGCCACACGCCTGCCCAGACGAGTTTCGCATTCAACATGCTGGCGATCCGCGGCGGGCGCCCGGAACTCCTCAACCTTCGCGACATCATCGAGGCGTTCATCCGCTTCCGCGAAGAAGTCATTACGCGGCGCTCCAAGTTCGAACTCGGCAAGGCCCGCGACCGCGCCCATATCCTGCTTGGCCTTGTGGTTGCCGTCACCAATGTTGACGAAGTCGTCGCGATGATCCGCGGCGCGTCCTCGCCTGCGGAAGCACGTGAAAAACTTCTCGCAAAGCATTGGCCTATCGAGGAGATCGCCGATTACATCGCGCTCGTCGAAGGCGACGGCGTACGCGGTGCGGCCGTAGACGGCGAGACTTACCGCCTGTCCGAACGCCAAGTGAAAGCGATCCTCGACCTGCGGCTCAATCGGCTGACCCAGCTCGGCCGGGAGGAGATCGCCGGCGAGCTGAAGGAGATCAGCTACACCATCGAGGACCTGCTCGATATCCTCTCGAACCGGGCGCGCATGTTCGAAGTCATGCGCGAGGAGCTGCTTCAGGTCCGCGAACGCTATGCCACCGACCGCAAGACCGAACTGATCCCCTATCTCGACGACATCGACGACGAGGACCTAATCGAGCGCGAGGATATGGTCGTAACCGTGACGCTGTCGGGGTACATCAAGCGTGTCCCCCTCGGCGTTTACCGCGCCCAGCGGCGCGGCGGGAAAGGCCGCTCGGGCCTCAACATGAAGGACGAGGATGTCGTCACGCAGCTTTTCGTTGCCTCGACACATACACCGGTCCTGTTCTTTTCCTCGCTCGGGCAGGTCTATCGTCTGAAAGTCTGGAAGCTTCCCGAGGGATCGCCCCAGTCACGCGGCCGCGCCATGGCGAATTTGCTGCCGTTGGAGGAGGGCGAGACCATCTCCACGGTGCTGCCGCTGCCCGAGGATGAGGAGGAGTGGAGCGACCTGAACGTCGTCTTCGCCACCCGCAACGGCAGCGCGCGCCGTAACTCGATGGATGCGTTCACGAATATCCCCACACGGGGCAAGATCGCCATGCGCTTCGAGGAGGGGGCCGACGACCGTCTGATCGGTGTGGCCCTTTGCACCGACGAGGACGATGTCTTCCTCGCCAGTCGCCAGGGCAAGGCGATCCGCTTTGCCTCGACCGACATTCGCGAGTTCCAGTCGCGCACGTCGACGGGGGTCAGGGCAATGAAGCTGGCGAAGGGCGACGAGGTCATGTCGCTTTCGGTCCTGCGCAGTTTCGATGTCTCTCCGGAAGAGCGCGACGCCTATTTCCGCGGCGAACTCAACGCCGAACGGCAGGAGGCTTATGAGGAAAGTGAGGAGTTCATCCTTACCGTCAGCGCGAACGGCTTCGGAAAGCGGACGTCGTCACACCATTATCGCCGTACCGGCCGCGGCGGACAGGGCGTTACGAACCTTGACGTCACCGACAAGACCGGACCCGTCGTTGCCAGCTTCCCGGTCGAGGAGGGGGCGGGGCTGATGCTGGTAACGGATCTTGGCAAGATGATCCGCACCCGGACCGAGAATGTGCGCGTCACGAGCCGGGCAACGCAGGGCGTGACACTCTTCAAGGTGGCGAAAAGCGAGAGTGTCGTATCGGCCGCAAAAATCCTCGAAGACGATGACGAAGAGGAAGAGGGCGAGGATCAGGTCGAGGGGGCCAACACCATCGAAGCGCCTACCGATGTGGTTGCTCAGGAACTTCCCGACGGTGGCGACGCCGAGGCCGAGGCCGAGGATCCGACGGACGAAGACTAGGGACGGCGAGGGCCGGCGAGCACTGGAGGAGGCTCCGGTTAGCCCGCCAGGCTTCCTTTGCCGCTTTCGCGTTCGACGGTCGCCTCTTCCAGCATGATCCCGCGGCGGCGACCTGCGGGGTTCGGCGGGCTCTCTCCCGCCGGCCACCCCTCGCGTTGCGCCGTGCGGTCGCCGTCGACATCTTCGGTCTGGTCGTGGAACAGCATGACCTGGGTTGGGAAGGGCAGGTCGATAGAGTTGTCCTTGGCCGCCCGATAGATCGCCGCTAGCACCCGAGCGCGGGTATGAACCACGTCGGTTCGCGTCGAGGAGACCCACCAGCGCGCCCGCAGATTGACCGTGCTTTCCGCCAGTTCCCATGGGAAGCATTCGGGAAGGGGGTCGTGCTGGACCCCCGGCACGTCGCGAATGGCCTGGCGGAAAACCTCCGCGGCCAGCATCGGATCGTCGCCATAACCGATCCCGACGTCATATTGGTCCCGCCGGCTGGCATAGGCAGTCAGCACGATGACCGCCTTCGTGTAGACATCGGCGTTGGGAATGACGACGCGGCGATTGTCATAGGTCCGGATCATCGTCGCCCGGCTTTCGATATGTTCGACCGTCCCCTCATAGCCGTCGACCACGATCTGATCGCCCACGGTATAGGGCCTTCGGACGAGGATCAGCAGGCCGGCAAGCAGGTTCTGGAGCACATCCTTGAACGCGAAGCCAATCGCGATCGAGCCGATCCCGAGCGTGGCGAGCACGTCCGCGGGCTGCACGCTGGGGAAGATGATCGCGGCGGCGACGAGAATGGCGGCGATCATGAACGCGCCCTGGGTCAGCGACCCGGCAACATTGCCTAGATCCGGTCGACCCCGGCGGGTCGCGATGAAGGCTATGAAGCGCCTGACGAGCTTTCCCAGAAGCCAGGCAATCAGAAGAAAAACCAGGCCAGCTATAATGTTGGGAAGGGACGTGAAGAAATCGCGCGAAATCGCAACAAGCTTGTCGTTGACGAGTTCGGCAGGCTGCAACACCGCCCGCTCCACCGCCGCATCGGTGAGTGCCCCGCTACTGTCCTGCACGCTGCCATGCTCCCTTGCGTCCGGTGCATCCTTTGCGGCGCCAAACCGTTATTGAAAAGGTTAAAGCAGGGTTCAGCCGCCGCGCATTAAGGTCGCGTAACACTTGACGGGGACGATGCACGGAAACAATCCGGCGCCCGCAGAGAACAAATGACAATCCGAACTGGGAGCCCGAACGATCATGAAATCCATTTCGCATATTGCCCTAGGAGCCGCTCTAGTCTTCGGCCTTGGCGCCGTCGCGCCGGTCGCGCTTCAGCCCGCGGCAGCGCAGGAGGCAGAGCAGGCCTATGAGCTCGACCTGTCCCGTGACGGTCGGCGCGCCCTCGGCGAAGTCAACGAGCTCTACAATGCCGGTGACTTTCCGGGCGCACTTGCGCGCATTCGCGAATTCGAGGCGTCCACGGATGCGCCCGACGAAGTCTATGTCGCCAACCAGCTGAAGCTGAACGCGGCGATCCAGACCGAAAATGACGCGCTTGTCGATGAGGCGCTGATCGGCATGCTCGACTCCGGCAGTCCGGCCTTGACGGCCGAGCAGGAGGCTCAGTTCCTGAACCGCCTCGGCGGCCAGGCCATCAACAATGACGATACGGCGGCGGCGCTGGGCTATTTTCAGCGCCTGATCGAGGCGCAGCCGAACAATGCCACCGCCCAGTATAATGTCGGCGTTTTGAATTCCCGGCTCGAGAATCATCGCGAGGCCTATGACGCCTATTCGCGGGCTATCGAGTTGGCGGAAGCCGACGGAAGCACTGCTGAGGAAGGCTGGTATCGCAACCGGTTCAATAAGGCCGTCGTGGAAGGCTATGACTTGGTCAAACCGGGTACGGCTTACCTGCAGGCCTATCCGTCGGGCGAGACGTGGCGTCACGTTCTGCTCGCATTCCGCGATGCCACGGATACGCGCAGTGACGACCAGAATCTCGATGTCTTCCGTCTGCTCGACGATGTGGACGCGCTTTCGGAAGAAGGCGACTTTTACGAATATGCCGATACGGCGCAGCGCCGCTTCTACTTTGTGGAAGCCGAGAATGCTCTCAACGAGGGCATCGAAGCGGGCGCGCTGGATACATCGCGGCCCTACGTCAGCGAGCTCAAGACACTGATCGAGAGTAAGATTGGCGACGAACGCAGCGAGATCGACTCGCTCGCTGCCGATGCGGAGAGCGCCGCCGACGGCGTTGACGCGGCGAGTACCGCGACGGCCTATCTGGGCGCGGGCAACAATGAGGAGGCCGTGCGCCTCTATCGTCTTGCCCTCGACAAGGGCGGCGTCGATGTGAAGGACACCAACCTCCGCCTCGGCATCGCGCTGACCCGTATGGGCGATTATGCGGCCGCGCGCGAAGCCTTCAACGCGGCTGATGGTACGGATGCCACGACGCTTGCCGACTTCTGGCTTGCCTATGTGGATAGCTTGGACGGCTAAGCCCACCGGCAGATGTTTCGGAGAAAGGCCGGGCCCTTTGGGGGGCTCGGCCTTTTTCATGCGGCTGTGCCAGACGCTTGACCGAACGCGGCGGCTAGGCGACTAGCGTGCGGAGGGGGGTAGATCCATGAATTCGATAGTCTTTCTGGGCGCGGCTGCGCTCATGCTGGCGACCGCTTGCAGCGCCGAGTCTGCCGCTCGTGATCCTGCACCGCGCGCAGCTTCCGGACATGTTTTGGGCGTGCCGGTGGACCTGCCCGCCGATCGCCTCTCGCGGCACGTCGCCTATCTCAGTCACGATGGACTCGGGGGTCGGGAACCGGGAACTCCCGGCGACGAAGCGGCCAGAGCCTATATCGCAGACGAGTTCTCGCATGCTGGACTAACCGAACTCTACGAGACGGGCTGGCAGCAGGCGTTCAAGTCGGAAACCGGGGACGGACCGGTTAGGACCGCCAATGTGGCCGGCCTGGTCCCGGGCCGGGAGTTGCCGGACGAATATATCGTAATCCTCGCGCACCATGACGGGCAGGGACTCTGCGCTCCGAAGGCGCGGGAAGACCGCATCTGCAACGGCGCCGTCGACAATGCATCGGGCGTCGCGCTCCTGATCGAACTGGCCCGTTACTTCGCAAAGGATCCCGCGCCTCGCTCGTTGATCTTCCTGGCGACGGGGGCGGAGGAAAGCGGCCTGACCGGAGCGCGTCATTTCGGAAAGAGCCCGCCGGTGCCCCTGCCGCAGATCGTCGCTGCCTTCGGGCTCGATACGGTTGCTGCGCGAGGCCGGGCGCCGGCCGTCGCCGTGCTGGGGGAGGGCCTGACCAACCTTGACGCTCTGGTTGTCGAGAGCGCGGCCCGCCAGGGAAGAACGGTGGACACCCCCGCAGAGGCGGCCGGCTTCTACCGCCGCTCCGATCATTTTGCTTTCGCCGAAGCCGGTATTCCCGCCCTGATCGTCACCGGCGTCCTGTCGCCCGGAGAGGATACGTTCCTGAAGGGAGACTACGGCCGCAATCGCTACCACCAGCCGAAGGACGAGGCAGACGGCACGATAGACTATTCCGGCGCCCAAGCCGACGGCGCCTTGCTGGCGGACCTGATCCGCGCACTTGGGCCGTCAGCGCCTCGCCCCGCATGGACGGAGAAGGCGCCATATGGGCGGGACATGTCGAAATAGGCTTAGCCCCTAGCGAGACCGGCAGGGCGGTCATATAAGGCGGCGCTCCCCGAATCCGCTGAGGAGCTTCGCGTTCGCCATGTCCGATATCCGTACCGCGCTAACATTTGACGATGTGCTGCTGGTTCCACAGGCGTCGGAAGTCATGCCGTCCGAAGTCGACCTGACGTCCCAGTTGACCAAGGAAATTCAGCTTACCGTCCCGATTCTTTCGGCGGCGATGGACACGGTTACCGAGGCCGACATGGCGATCGTCCTTGCGCAAATCGGCGGCATGGGCGTGCTGCACCGGAATATGACGGTCGAAGAGCAGGCGGCCATGGTTCGCCAGGTAAAGCGCTTCGAATCGGGCATGGTCGTGAACCCGTTGACCATGCGCGCGGACCAGACTCTCGGCGATGCTCTCGAACTCATGCGCCGTTACAAGATCGGCGGCATTCCCGTTACCGAGCGCGGGGGTTCGGAGCGGCCGGGCAAGCTGATCGGTATTCTAACCAATCGCGATGTGCGGTTCGCCGAAAATATGGACCAGCCCGTCAGCGAACTGATGACCAGGGACGATCTGGCGGTCGTGCCGCCCGGCGTCGGCCGGGAAGAGGCGCGCCGACTGCTGCATCAGCGCCGCATCGAGAAGCTTCTGGTCGTGAATGACGACTATGAGCTTCTCGGCCTGATCACGGTCAAGGATATCGAAAAGGCGGTCACCTACCCGAACGCTACGAAGGATGCCGGCGGGCGCCTGCGCGTGGCGGCGGCGACGACCGTCGGAGATGCCGGCTTCGAACGAACCGAGGCCCTGATCGATGCGGAATGCGACGTGATCGTGGTCGATACCGCGCATGGCCATTCCAGCCGCGTCGGCGAAGCGGTCTCGCGTATCAAGAAGCTGTCGAACACCGTTCAGATCATTGCCGGCAACGTCGCCACTGCCGACGCGGCACAGTCGCTGATCGACGCCGGGGCCGATTGTATCAAGGTCGGTATCGGCCCGGGGTCCATCTGCACCACACGCGTCGTGGCAGGTGTCGGGGTTCCCCAGTTTACTGCCGTTGCCGATGCGGCGGCCCAGGCGGCGAAGTCGGGTGTTCCGGTGATTGCCGATGGCGGCATCCGGACGTCCGGTGACATGGCGAAGGCCATTGCAGCGGGCGCCCAGGCGGCGATGATCGGGTCGCTTCTGGCGGGGACGGAGGAGGCGCCGGGCGAGACATTCCTTTACCAGGGGCGCAGCTACAAGGCGTATCGCGGCATGGGCTCCGTCGGCGCGATGGCGCGCGGGTCCGCCGATCGCTATTTCCAGCAGGACATCAAGGACCATATGAAGCTGGTCCCTGAGGGGATTGAGGGACAGGTTCCCTACAAGGGCCGCGCAGCCGATGTCCTTCACCAGCTCGCGGGCGGCCTCAAGGCGGCAATGGGCTACACCGGGTCGCGCACCATTCCAAACCTCCAGAAGCGGGCGACGTTCGTCCAGATTACGGGTGCCGGGCTGCAGGAAAGCCATGTTCACGATGTCAGCATCACCCGTGAGGCGCCGAACTATCCGTCTCGCTGACCCCGTATGAGGCCTGAGGGACGAACCCAAGCAGCGATCGAGATTCTCGATCTCGTCATAGAGGCCGCCCGCGACCAGGGCCCCTCCGCCGACGTCATTATCGCCGACTATTTCAGGGCGCGCCGCTACGCGGGCTCGAAAGACCGCCGCGCGGTTCGCGAGATCGTCTATGACTGCATTCGCGTGCTCGGTGAAAGGCCGGCAAGCGGGCGCGCCGCCATCCTCGGCGCTCGCCCCGATCTCACCGATCATTTTACCGGCGTCGGCGTCGCGCCTGCCACGCTCTCGCCAGAGGACGAACCGGCGGCTCCCGGACTCGCGCCTGCGTGGATCGTCGAACGACTTGGTGATGCGGCCGACCCGTCCCTATTGTCCCGCGCGCCCATCGACCTACGCGTCAATGCCCTGAAGGCGTGCCGCGAAGAATTGATGGGCCTGGGGACGCCGATCCACGACCTTCCCTACGGCCTGACGGGAGCGCCCGAGGACATCGCTCAGAGGGCCGAATATCGCGGTGGGCTGGTCGAAATCCAGGATTCCGGGAGCCAGCGGATCACGCAGATGGCGGCGGCGCGGCCGGGTATGACCGTGATCGACCTGTGCGCAGGGGCGGGCGGGAAGACGCTCGCACTTGCCGCCGACATGCGCAACGAAGGGCTTCTGATTGCCAGCGATAGCGACCGGCGCCGACTGGGGAATGTCGTCCCCAGAGCGGAACGGGCGGGAGCGTCCATCATCGAGACGCGGCTTCTCGATCCAGGCGAGGAAACAGGCGCGCTGGCCGACCTGACGGGACGCGCGGACCTCGTACTCGTCGACGCGCCCTGTTCGGGGACGGGGACCTGGCGGCGCAATCCGGAAGCGCGGTGGCGCCTGACACCCGATCGGCTGTCTCGGCTGGTAAGTCTGCAGGAACGCCTTCTTGCGGTTGCTGCGAGCCTCGTACGCCCCGGAGGCGCCTTGGTTTATGCGGTCTGTTCGCTCTTGCCGGAGGAGGGCGAGGCGCAGCTTCGCCGCTTCTCGGAAAACGGCTTTCTGCTGGCGGAGAAAAAGACCCTTCACCCGCGTACAGATGGATGTGACGGGTTCTTCATCGCCCGTTTCGAAAAGGCTTGCTAAGGACGGTCCCATGGGAGTTTTCGATATGAATAAACTGATCCTGGCGGGCGGCGCTGCCGTCATCCTCGGGGGCCTGTCCAGCGTTGCCTTCTGTGCGCCGACCGAACCCGAAATCGCCCCTCGTTCGGTAAGCTTTGCTTCGCAGGGTGAAGACCTTCTTGGTGCGAACCAGCCGGAGGAGGCGATCCTGCAGTTCGAGACCGCGCTTGCCGTCGATCCGAAGAATGTGAACGCCTATCTGGGCCTCGCACGCGCGCACAAGTCGCTCGGACTTCCGGGCAGGGCGGTGAAATTCTACCGTGAAGGCCTGACCATCGACCCAACCAACCTGACTGCACTCGAGGAACAGGGCGATGCCCTCGTTGAACGTGGAGCGATCGAGCGCGCCGAGGAGAATCTCGCCCGCATTCGCGAGATTTGCGAGGGCGAGTGCGATGCGGCGTCCCGTCTTGCGCGAAAGATCGAATCCGGGCCTCCTGCAGAAATGGCCGAAGCTGCGCCGGACGAGCGTCCGGCGACCAACTAGCGGTCGATTTCGCGGGCGACCGCGACGAATTCGGCAACCTCGAGCGTTTCCGGTCTCCGCTCCGGCTTGATCCCGCATGCGGCAACCGCATCGAGCGCTCCGGACAGGCCTTTGAGGCTTGCCCGCAGCATCTTGCGTCTTTGGCCGAAAGCGGCGGCCGTCAGGCGCGAGAGGGTAGCCGGGTTAACGCCCTCGGGCATGGCCCCGGGCACGATATGAACCACAGCCGAGTCGACTTTCGGCGGCGGCACGAACGCGGCGGCCGGCAGTCGTAGCGCGATCCGGGGCAGGGTCCGCCACTGCGCAAGGACCGAAAGGCGGCCATAGGCCGAGGTGCCTGGCTCGGCGACGATGCGCTGCGCCACTTCCTTCTGGAACATCAGAGTCAGGCTCGACCACCATGGCTGCCAGTCCGCCTCCAGCCAGCGGGTCAGCAGCAAAGTGCCGATATTGTAGGGCAGGTTCGCGACGACATGGGCCCCGCTTGCGACCTCTGCCTCGCGAACCTCGAGGGCATCGCCTGCAATCAGGGTGAGCCGGCCCTCCGGGGCCGCGTCGGCCAGCTCTTCGAGTGCGGGAAGGCAGCGGTCGTCCCGCTCCACCGCCACGACCGCGGCACCCTCTGCGAGCAACGCGCGGGTCAGTCCCCCCGGGCCGGGCCCGACTTCATAAGCAAGCTGCCCGTCGATGGCGCCGGGAATACGGGCGATCTTCTGCAGCAGATTTGGATCGAGCAGGAAATTCTGCCCAAGCGATTTTTTCGCAGACAGTCCATGAGCGGCAATGGTTTCGCGGAGGGGCGGAAGCCCCAGATGCAGGCTCACTCCGCATCCCGGTCGTACAGCTTGCGCTGCTGGGCGCAGTGGTCGGCCAGCGCGATGGCGGCGGCCATGGCATCGGGCCGCGCCGCGCCGGTACCCGCTATGTCGAAAGCGGTGCCGTGATCCGGGCTGGTTCGCACGATGGGAAGTCCCAGGGTAAGGTTCACGCCTTCGTCGAAATGCAGTGTCTTCACCGGGATCAAGGCCTGGTCGTGATACATGCAGACCACGGCGTCATACTTGGCCCGGGCCCGGGGGTGGAACAGCGTGTCGGCCGGCCAGGGTCCGCTGATATCATAGGGCTCGCCCGTCAGCTGTTCCAGCGCGGGAGCGATGATGCGGACTTCCTCATCACCCATCAACTGGTTCTCTCCGGCATGGGGATTGAGGCCGGAGACCGCGATGCGCGGATGCGTGATCCCGAAATTGCGCACCAGTCCCCTTGCGGTAGCGCGAATGCGCGCAGCGACGAGGTCAGCCGTAAGCAGTTCTGGCACCCGCGCGATGCCGACGTGCATCGTTACCGGCACACAGCGCAGCTCGGGGCCGGCCAACATCATGGCGATATTGCTTGTGGCGACGCCGCAGCGTTCGGCGACGAATTCGGTCTGGCCGGGATGATCAAAGCCGATGGCATGCAGCTGCGACTTGGAAATGGGCGCGGTGACGAGTGCGCCCGCCGCCCCCGACTTTACGAGCCCGGTGGCGAACTCGAGCGAATCGAGGGCGCAGCGCGCACCCTCCAGACTGGGCTCGCCAAAGCGGATTTCCTCGTCATGTTCGACTTCGATCAGGGGCAGCGCATCGTCGAAAACACGCGGGGCATCGCTCGGCGTCTCGATCGAGACGACCGGGCCCTTCCAAGCCGTCGTCAGGGCACGCCTGCTGCCGACGGCGAAGAAGCAGGGCAGGGCGCGCGCTTCGGCCTCGGCATAGGCCTTCGCCGTAACTTCCGCGCCGACGCCCGCCGGGTCGCCAAGGGCTACGGCGAGCGGCGCGATCATGACGATCGAAACGGCCTGGGTTCAGACATAGGCAGGACTTGGCCCAGTGCGCACGTCATGACAAGACCGCGCTCCGATCACCGATAGTCGATGATCGCGTTGCGCCGCAGGTCGCGGAGGTAGCGCTGAGCGCGTGAACTGACGCGCGACTGTTCCAGCTGCTGATACATGCTGTTGAAGTTGGGCGCCTGAGCCATCTGCGGCTGTTCGCGGCCGCACAGCGTCAACAAGCGCAGTTCCTCTTCGCCGGTCCCGAAGGGCGGCGTCGACTGGCCGACCTGCATTTGCTGAAGGAGCGACTTCAACTGAGGCGGCAGATCGCCGAGCCGGACCTGGTCGTTGACCGTAACTTCCGCGTCATATTCCGCCGCGACGCCTTCCACGCCGCCGCAGCCACCCATGGACGAAATGCTACCGCCCAATCGCTGCACGAAGGCATCGAGCGCGGCTTGAGTCTCCACGTCCGGGACGGGTACGGTCATCTGTTTCAGGCTGAGGACGGTATCGTCCTCGTCCGCCGTCAGGATCTGGCGCTTATCTACGAGCGCGAGCAGGACCACGGCACCCGGAATCTGAATCGGCTGGGTAATCTGGCCTTCATTTAACTGTTCGACCACGGGCTGCAGTTCCTCGGGCAGCTGCTCCAGCTGCACCCAGCCAAGTTCTCCGCCGACGGTGGCCGTGGAGCTTTCGGAATATTGCCGGGCATAGGCGGGGAAGGAGGCGCCCTGACGCAGCTGTTCGACGATCTGGTTTGCGCGTTGCAGGACCTGCTGCGCCGTGTTCGGCGTCGTGAAGAGAACCAGTTCCGCGATGCGGTATTCGTCGGTTCCCTTCGCCGCTTCCATGCGGCGGATCATGGCCTCGACTTCATCGTCGCCGACGTTGACGAACGGCTGGACCTGCCGGCGGATCAGCCGGCCCCAGGCCAGTTCTGCCCGGATCTGCTGCTTGATCGACATTTCGGACGTATCGCGTTCACGCAGATAAACGGCGAACTGCTCCGGCGTCATTTCGAAGTTCCGGGCAACGCGGGCGAATGCGCCGTCCAGTTCCTCGTCGCTGATGAAAACGTCGTTCTCGTTGCTCTCCTGAATCTGCAGCTTCTCGTCGATCAGATTGCTCATGACCTGCATGCGCAGCCGCCGGCGCTCCTCCGCCTCGACGGGCGTCGGGTTGCTCGCGAGCACCAGATTCAGCCGCTGGTCTACATCCGTGTCGGTGACCACATCGCCATTGACGACCGCGGTAGCCTTGCGCACCGCGGGGTCGGTCGGTTCAGCCAGAATCGTGATGTCCGGGTTGCGGTTCAGCTCTTCCAGGATCGGATTGGCCGCGTCCATATTTTGCGCGCCGGCCGGTATGGTGGCGGTGGCAAGCGACAGAATGGCGGCGCTTGCGGCTAAGCGTAGCGTCGTCGAAATCATAAGGGTCTCGTGCTCCAGATTGATCGGCCGCTTCAAGCAGGACGGCAAACCTCGCCGCGCGTTCTAGGCGGGCGCCTTCGAAATGCAACAATCCGCCTGAACGCAGGCTTAGCCGCCAATATTCTTCAGAGATACGGAAAAGGACAGGGTGTTCCCACGCTTAAGGTCGTCGGTTTCGACATAGTCGCGGCGCCAGGTGATGCCGAATTCGAAACATTCATCCTCATAGCCGATGCCGACCCTGTGGCGGATCGGCTCGAAGCCGTCGGAAAGGCTCAGCGCGGATTCCGCCTCGTCCGTTAGATCAACGATGATCGAGCCGAAGGCAGACCAGTACCGTGTGAGTGCAAAGCGGCCGCCAAGGCGGACCTCCTCTCGGTCCGCCAGATCCTCGACGCCGATGTCGCGGTTCAACTGCAGGTAGCCGGCAACCAGGTAGTCGCGTTCGCTGCCGACGGTCAGGTCGACCTCGTTGCGGCGCAGCTGGAACCCATCCTTGTCGAGGCGGTAGCGGTGCACGAGGTCGAGCCAGCTTCCGACGCGGAGTTCATTGCGCCCGACGAAGTCGGAAAACTGTTCGGTCAGGCCCGTCCCGGCCGGGGCGATCGAGGGATTGTCGTCCAGGCTGTACGACTGCCCCACCTCCGCTTCGAACAGAAAACGGGGTCGCTGCAACCTATAGGCCGCACCGTAAGTCACACGCATGCCGCCTTCCCAGCGGTCGTGACCGGGAAACCGGCTGATGTCGAACAGGTTGACGCTTTCAAGGTCGACTGCGCGGCTGTCCTCATTGGGGATGCCGTCATTGAGCCCGCGCGGACTCGCGGACAACTGGACACGGGGGGTGATCATCTGCGTGCCGCCGAGCGCGGGGCCGACCAGCGGCCATTTGACGTCGATGGCCGCGGCGGGAATCGCGCGGGCCTCCCATCCGTTTTCGGCCGAGTAGATTTCCAGCACCGCCTTGTCCTGTTCGTCGGTGCGGTAGACATCGCCGCGCACGAGCCCCTCGAACGTGACCACCTGGCCCAGCGAAGTGATCTCCTGCCGCCACCAGGATGCCCCGCTCGTCAACCGGAACGTATCCATTCCGTCGGCGCGCGTGACGGTCGCGGAGGATGCCTCGATTTCGGCGCGGCCACCGGCAACGCGGGCTGCGGGGCGGTAGCTGAAATCCAGAAGCGGCAGGGCGACCGGAATCAGGCCCTGCTCGTCGTCCTGCGCCAGGCCCTGAAACGCCCAGGCCTCGGCCGACAGATAAGTTTCGGAATCGAGCATTTCCGTGCGCGCGAAATTGCGCAGCGTCGTATCGCGGCTGATCTCGTACCGGCGCAGGAACGTATCGTCGGTGGTCAGGCGCAGTCCGAACTCGCTGGACCAGCGCTCGTCATGCTGGAAGCGGCCATTGCCGTAGATATAGCCGCGGAACTGCTCGGCGCTTTCCTCGAACTCGCCCTCGTCGACTCGCCGTTCGATGCTTGCGACGGTGGCGATGCCGCCGAGCTGGAATGCGCCATTCGCCGCCGCCCGGCGATACTCCGCGCCCAGACTTGGCGCGACTTCCGTATAGACGGTCGGACGCAGGGTCAGGTCGCTCTGTTCGTTCAATGCCAGGAAATAGGGCAGCGTCGCCGATACGCCGACGTCATTGTCGATCTGGAAATCGGGAATGAGAATGCCGTCCGCGCGCGCGTCCACCCGGTCGGCATGCGACAGGGCAGGAAGCGACAGGACGGGTATCCCCAGAAACTCGAAGCGGGGATTCTGATAGCTGATCCGTTGGCGTTCGGGGTCGTGAACGACCCGCGACGCCTTGATCTGCCACAGCGGTTCACGCGGACAGCCGCTGCCGTCGACGACCCGGCACGGCGAATAGACCCCTTGCTCCACGGTCGAGACATTGTCCTCGCGCCGGCCTCGGGTCGCCGCAAGCCGTCCGCCATCGCCCAGGATCAGCAGGAAGCCTTCGATGGCGCCATCGCGAAGATCGTCCTCCAGCGCGACCTCTTCGGCGTAGAGTTGGTTGCCGGCCAGATCGACACCCTCGACGCGCCCGCGCGCCAGCACCTCTCCGCTGTTGCGGTCATAGGTGATCTCGTCGGCGCGGACCCGGTACGGTCCTCGGACCACTACCACATTACCGCGTGCGGTAACGATCCTGTCGTCGGCGTCATAGTCGATGCTGTCGGCGGCGAAGTCGATCGTCTGCTCGGAACTGGGTGCCGCAGACTCGGCATATGAGTCGTCACCCGACGGCCCTTCCTGCGCGGATACGACGCCGGGCAGGGCTGCCATCGCCGCAACGATGCTTGCCCTCGACAAAAATGCGACCTTGCGGGGAATGAAGCGCGCCTTCACGAACCGAAACCAGTCGGGCGTCTGTAGGTCGCGCCGACCTTCCCGGCAAGAACGGGGTGCGCTTGCCGCAGCGGCTGTCGCCGCTAGAACCGGGCGCGCACCATGTGGATCAAGAAGGATATCGTCGTTTCATGAACATCGAATTTCTGTCCGAAGCCCCGGCCGAGGGCGCGGCGCTGGTCGTGCTTAGCGCCAAGGACCTCGTCCTCTCGGAAGCGGCGCAGCGAATCGACGAAGCGGGCGACGGGGCATTGCGGCGGGCGGCCAAGGCCGCGCGTTTCTCTGGTGAGGAAGGCAAGAGCGTCGAATTGCTGGCACCTGCGGGGAGTAACGCGAGCCGCGTTATTCTGATGGGCACCGGCGCGCAGGGCCGCGGCACCGCCTATGCCTTCGAAAAGCTAGGCGCGGGGATCGCCGCGCAGCTGTCGCGGTCCGGCACCGTGCGTGCGGTGGTCGACCTCGGCGGCGCTGCCGATCTCGGCATCTCCAAGGAGGAAGCCGCCGCGCGGATCGCCAACGGCATCCAGATGCGGAATTACGCTTTCGACGGATACAAGACCAAGCTTCCCGAATCGAAGAAGGTGTCGCTCGACCATGTGCAGGTCGTTGGCTGCGGCGATGAAGCGGCGAAGATCTTCGCCGAGCTGGAGGCGATCAATCGCGGCGTCGCGATCGCCAAGGAACTGGTCTCGGAGCCGGCAAACATTATCTATCCGGAAAGCTTCGTCGAACGGGTGAAGGGTCTCGGCATCGACGGGCTGAAGGTCGACGTCCTGACCGAGGAGCAGATGCAGGAGAAGGGCATGAATGCCCTGCTCGGTGTCTCTCTCGGGTCCGAGAAGGAAGCGCGCCTCCTCGTCATGGAATGGGACGGCACCAACGGCGATACCGAGGTGGAGACGGTGTTCGTCGGCAAGGGCGTGACATTCGATTCAGGCGGCATCTCCATCAAGCCCGGGGCGGGCATGGAGGATATGAAATGGGACATGGGCGGCGCCGGCGCCGTCACAGGCGCCATGGTTGCTCTGGCCAGCCGCAAGGCAAAGGTGCGTATCGTCGGCGTGTGCGGACTTGTCGAGAATATGCCTGACGGCAAGGCGCAGCGCCCAGGTGACGTGGTCAAGTCCATGTCGGGCCAGACCATCGAGGTGATCAATACGGACGCGGAAGGCCGCCTTGTCCTGTGCGATGCGATGTGGTGGGCCCAGGAAACCTACAAGCCGAAGCGTCTCATCGACCTCGCAACCCTGACCGGCGCGATCATCATCGGCCTTGGACATCATCATGCGGGCGTTTTCACGAATGACGACGACCTCTGGTCGGGACTCGATGCTGCCGGCAGGGAAACCGGCGACAAGGTATGGCGCCTGCCGATCGGCGATGACTACGACAAGCAGATCGACAGCCAGATCGCCGATATGAAGAATGTCGGCGGCCGCGATGCCGGCTCCATCACGGCGGCCCAGTTTCTCGGTCGCTTCGTACAGGACGGCGTGAAGTGGGCGCATATCGATGTGGCCGGGACCGTCTGGGCCACGAAGCCGGGACCTCTCTACGACAAGGGCGCTACCGGCTTCGGGGTGCGCTTGCTCGACGAGTTCGTACGCAAGACCTGCGAAGGCTGACGGGCGCACGAGAAGGGCAGGTCCGTGGACGTCGGCTTCTACCATTGCACGCGTTCCAGTCCTGAGACGGTGGTTCCGCAGCTCGCCGAGAAGGCAATGGCGGCGAACTACCGTCTTCTGGTGCGCGTTGCTGGACCCGAGGAAGCCGGGCGTCTGGATGAACTGTTGTGGAACTACCGCGCGGACAGCTTTCTACCGCATGGCGTTGCGGGTGTAGGGGATGAGGATGCCCGTCAGCCGCTTCTGATCTCAACCGACTTCTCGCCGGTGAACGACGCGACGCTGGCGATTTCGATGTCTCAAGGTCTGCCCTTCGGAGAGGCGAAGTTCGACCGTGTGCTCCTACTGTTCGACGGGTCCGACGAGGAGGAAACCCGGCGCGCACGGGGCCATTGGCGGGCAGTGGCTGAGCGCGAGGATGTGAGCCGAACCTACTGGCAGCAGATGGAGCGGGGCTGGTCGAAGAGCGCCTGACGTCTTGCCGCTTGCTTCGCCGGGCGGGGAGACCTAATTCCCGCCCGCAAACTTCCCCCCAAATCAATTGCAATTCGGAGACGAACCATGGCGCTCGAGCGCACCTTTTCGATCATCAAGCCTGACGCCACGCGTCGTAACCTGACCGGCGCGGTCACGAAGAAACTCGAAGATGCCGGCCTGCGCGTTGTCGCCAGCCGCCGCATCCAGATGACGGAAGACCAGGCCAAGAAGTTCTACGAAGTTCACGCGGAGCGTCCCTTCTACAACGACCTCGTCAGCTTCATGTCCTCCGGCCCGGTTGTCGTTCAGGTGCTGGAAGGTGAAGACGCCATTGCCAAGAATCGCGAAGTGATGGGCGCCACCAACCCGAAGGACGCCGCCCCCGGTACGATCCGCGCCGAATATGCTGAGTCGATCGATGCGAACTCGGTTCACGGGTCCGACAGCGCCGAAAACGCTCAGATCGAGATCGCGCAGTTCTTCACCGAAGACCAGATCGTCGGTTGATCACATTCTGTTCTGATCGGAGTCCGCAGGCCCGAAGCGCCGGGCTTCGTTTAGAATTCGTCGGCGGCGTCCAGCAGCTTCGTCAGGCTTTTGGACGCCGTGCGGCGCCAGCTTGACTGCAGCCAGGACGCGACATGGTCCCAGTCGGTGTCTTTGCGATCGAGCCGCAGGCCGATCCAGCCGGACGCGCCATAATAGGCCGGGCGGTGATAGAGGTCGGGCTCAGCCCCGATCAGGGCCGACATTTCATCTTCGCCGCTCGTCTTCACCAGCAGGGCGATTCGCTCCTCACCGTGATGACGGTCGGAGAAATGTGCGAAGAACTTTCCCTTTTTCGTCTTGAAGGCGGGCGACCCGTGAGAAGGGGCCTCCTCCGCCTCGGGCAGCTCCAGAGCCAGGTCGCGCACCTGCTCCAGCAGCCAGTCGGCATCGAGGTGCCGCGCCACATAGGCTGAGAGGGCCGCGGGGTAGAGCTGATGCTCCGCATGGAGGACGCGGGCGGCCAAGGTGTCGGGCGTGTCGCTTGGCAAGATGGCGACTTCGATCTGACCGAGCACCGGCCCGTCGTCCAGCTCCGGCGTAACGAGGTGGACCGAGCACCCCGCGACCGGGTCACCCGCATCGATCGCCCGGGCGTGGGTGTCCAGACCCTTGTATTTCGGCAGCAATGAGGGGTGGATGTTGACGATGCGGCCCGACCAGCGCTCGACGAATTCGGGAGAAAGCACGCGCATGAACCCGCACAGGGCGACATAGTCGGTCTCCGCCGCTTCGAGCGTCGCCGTCAACGCCGCCTCGAAGTCCGCTTTGGCAATTCCCTTGTGCGACAGCGCCCAAGTCTCGATGCCTTCGGCTTTGGCTAGCGACAGGCCCGCCGCCTCGGGCTTGTTCGAGGCCACAAGGCACAGCTCGTAAGGGCAGTCCCTCAGGCGCGACGCATAGAGAAGCGCGGCCATGTTCGAACCGCGTCCCGACAAAATTGCCGCGACCCGCAGTCTCTCAGCCATGATGCGTCGCGGACCATGAGTCGGCTTCGCCCCACGCGCCGGCCGGGCCGCTGACCGTCGCGCCGCGGCCGCCGTCTCCGATTTCGCCGATCCGGAACACGCGCTCACCTGCGCCTTCCAGCGAGGCGGATACATCGTCCGCATGTTCCGGGCCGCAAACCAGAACCATCCCTACGCCGCAGTTGAAGGTTCGCGCCATTTCGGCGGCGGCGATATCTCCTTCCTCCTTCAGCCAGGCGAAAATCGGCGGGAAAGGCGCGCCTGACAGGTCGACATGCGCATGCGTACCGTCGGGAAGGATGCGCGGGATATTCTCTAGCAGACCGCCGCCCGTAATATGTGCGAGGCCCTTCACCCGGCCGGACCGGATCGCCGGTAGCAGGCTCTTCACATAGATACGGGTTGGCTCGCGCAATGCTTCGCCAAGGGTACGGTCCGCTTCGAAGGGCGCCGAGGCGGCAAGGTCGAAACCACGGTCCGCCACGATTCTGCGCACCAGCGAATAGCCGTTCGAATGAAATCCGCTCGATGCGAGCCCAAGAAGCACATCGCCAGCTGCGATGGACTGTCCCGTAAGGGCCTCGTCGCGTTCAACGGCGCCGACGCAGAATCCCGCAAGGTCATAGTCGCCTTCGCCGTACATGCCCGGCATTTCGGCTGTTTCGCCGCCGATCAAGGCGCATCCCGCCTGGCGGCATCCCTCGGCAATTCCGGTGACCACATCGCCTGCCACGCCTTCGTCGAGCCGTCCGCTGGCGAAATAGTCCAGAAAGAAGAGCGGCTCGGCACCCTGTACGATCAGGTCGTTGACGCACATGGCGACGAGGTCGATGCCAACGGTATCGTGAACCCCGGTGTCGATGGCGAGGCGCAGCTTCGTGCCGACGCCGTCGGTAGCGGCCACCAGCAGCGGGTCGCGGTAGCCGGCGGCCTTCGGATCGAAAAAGGCGCCGAACCCGCCGATATCCGCATCGGCGCCCGGACGGCGGGTCGCGGCGACCAGCGGTTTGATGCGCTCGACGAGACGGTTGCCTGCATCGATCGAGACGCCGGCCTGCTCATAGGTATAGCCCCCTTCGGGGCGCTCTTTCTGGGTCATGGACGGCCCTCTATCGCTCTCGCGGCGAAGAGGCGAGACTCATCGAGACCGCAGCTCGCCTTCTAAGACTTGGGAGGCTCTCGATAAGCGGCTAGAGAACGCGCCACATATGCTGAGATCCCTTCTTCCCCTGCTGGTCCTTGCGGCCGCCGGCATTCTGGGGCCCGCCACCGGCCGGGCACAGGATGAATCAACGCTCACGTCAGAAGCCTTTACGGTGACCGGCATCGAACTCGACATCAGTGCCGACAGCAATGATGCGGCGCGGCAGGCCGCGTTTCGCGAAGCGCCTCGGCGGGCCTGGCCGCGGCTCTGGGCGCGGCTTAGCGGCGGCGCCGAAGATGCCGCGCCGTCCCTGTCCGATGCGGCGCTCAGTGCGATGGTCGAGGCGATAGAGGTAGAGGAAGAGCTGATCGGAGGAGGCCGCTACCTGGCTACGCTTGGCGTGGTGTTCGACCGTCGGCGAACCGGGCGCCGCCTTCCCGCAGGCGCTCGCGTGCTCCAGAGCGAGCCCATGCTGCTGATCCCGCTTCTTGCAGATGCGGGGGCGCTCAGCACCTTCGATCAGGAGAGCGAATGGTATGAGGCCTGGCGGCGTGCCTCGCTTGGCGGAACCATCGATTACATCCAGCCCAGTGCCTCGTTGGGCGACCGCATCGTCGTGCCGGGATGGCAGGGGATTCGCACCAGTCGCCGCGCCTGGCGCACGGTTCTGGGGCGATTCCGCGCGGAAAATGTGCTGATTGCCGAGGCTCGTATCCAGCGCAGCTACCCGGGCGGACCGATCGCTGGCCGCTTTACGGCGAGATACGGCCCCGACGGAATCTCGCTGGGCAGCTTTTCCCTCCGCGCGTCCTCGGCAGGTGAATATATGGATATGCTGACAACGGCGGTGCAGCGTATCGACAGGCTCTATGCCGAAGCTCTCGAGCGCGGTCTTCTGGAAACCGAAGAGCAGCTCCGCGTGTCGCTGGCGAGCATTTCCGGACCTGACCTGGAGATCGACGATGGACGCGCCGCGCTTGGCACGGTGACCGTGGCCGTTTCGACGCCGGATATCGAAGCGTGGCAGGATGTCGAAGCGGCGCTGTCGTCGCTGCCGGCGCTGGAGCAGGTGGCGCTGACCAGCTTCGCCATCGGGGGCACATCTCGAGTGAGGCTCGATTATAATGGCAGCGAGGACGAACTGCGCAGCGCGCTGGCACGGCGCGGGCTGCGCGTCACGTCGGGCACCAATGGACTTACGCTAAGCCTGCTCAGCGAGGCTGCACCTTCCGGCGATAGTGTCGGGGAGCAGGGAGTTCAGCCCTCGCAAACAGGTTCCTCTGACGCGGCTGCGCAACCTGCCGCCACTTCTGAACAGGCGCCTCAGCCCGCCAACCAGAGCGAGAACTCTTCCGCTCGCGACCTTCTTCCCGACACGGAGGATAACGGTCAGTGACCGGAGAGCTGCCTGTCAGGGTCCGGTTTCACTGGGGATGGCTTGTCGTTCTTGCCATTCTCGCCTGGTTCTTTTGGGAAACGGCAGCGATCCTCCCGCCGTTTCTCGCGGGCCTCGTGATCGCCTATCTTCTCGATCCGGTGGTGGACCGTCTGGAGAGGCGGAAATGGCCGCGCTGGCTTGCGACCACGTGCGTTTTGGTACTGTTCTTCGCGATCATCGGCGGCGCCCTCGTGCTGGTCGCGCCGCTCGCGACCTCGCAGTTCACCGCGCTGCTCGAAGCTTTGCCGGAAATCGTCGGCGAGCTGCGCCCCCATATCGAAAGCTGGTATGACCAGCTCAACCGCATGGGCACGTTCCAGGATATGGGCGCGGGCATTCTGGAGCGGGCCGCCGAAGTCGCAGCGAACGTCGCCCGCTCTCTGCTCGTGCAGACCCTCGCCGTCTTCAACGTGCTGGCGCTCGTGATCATTGTTCCCGTCGTGGCCTTCTATGCGCTTCTCGACTTCGACCGCATGACCGGCAGTGTGCAGAGCTGGATCCCGCCCCGTTTCGCGCCTTCCGCCGCGCGCCTGTTCGGGGAGGCCGATACGGCCCTGTCCGGGTTCATTCGCGGTCAGTCGCTCGTCTGCGCCGCGCTGGCGGTCTTCTACGCGGCGGGCTGGGGACTGACGGGCCTCGACTATGCACTCGTACTTGGCCTCGTGGCTGGGATCCTGTCCTTCGTCCCCTATCTCGGCGCCGTCATTTCCGTCGCCCTCGCGCTGATCGTCGGGCTGGGGCAGTTCGGCTTCGACTGGGTGCACCTCATCCTGATCTTCGCGGTGTTTCAACTCGGCCAGATTCTCGAAGGCTCGGTCCTTACCCCCAATCTCATCGGCGAGCGGATCGGCCTCCACCCCCTTTGGGTTCTTTTCGCCGTGTTCGCGGGCGGTGAAATTGCCGGACTGGTGGGTGTTTTCCTGGCCGTTCCGGTTGCCGCCGTGGTCGCTGTCGTCGTGCGCGCCGTTATGCGGGCTTACCTGGCCAGCCCTATCTATGCGCCGGCAGCGCGTTCTGCAGAATCTGCGCGGGATACCGGCCCGCCCGCACAATGAGCGGGCAACTGGGCTTGCCTCTGGCGTTTCAGGGACAGGAGGTCGGCGACTTCATCGTCACGCCTGCCAATGAGGATGCCGCAAAGGGAGTTTCCGGCTGGGCAGACTGGCCCGATGGGGCCGCGCTGCTCGTCGCGCCGGCGAAAAGCGGCGCGTTGCGGCTTGCGCGCTCGGTCGAGCGAGAGTCCGCTGGGGCTGTCACGCTCTGGCCCGATGCCGACAGCGCCGCAGGGGAGGGAGCGCCGGAAACACAACTTTTCCACGCGCTCAACCGGGCTCGCGAAGGGGAAACCGTGCTGCTTCTGCTTGCCGAAAGCATGCCCGGATGCTGGCCGGTCGGCCTGCCCGACCTGCGCTCGCGGCTTCTCGCGCTGCCGATCTTCGAGATCGGTGCGCCGGATGACGAACTTGTGGCGGAACTTCTCCACCTCAAATTCACCGAGCGGGGGCTCGCCGTCGCCCCGGACGTCATCGAATATCTGCAGCAGCGCGCCGAGCGAGACTATCTCATGCTCGACCGGCTCGCTGAGGAGATCGACCGCGCCGCACTGGAACAGGGCCGCCGTGTCACCGTTCCGCTGGTATCGCCGATATTGAACAGAAATCACGAGGGGGAGGAATGAGCGGGGAATCCACCGAAACGCAAAGTGTCGAGGCTTTCCCTGCCGCGGAGCGCTTTTTCAACCGGGAGCTCTCCTGGCTGAAGTTCAACGAGCGTGTGCTCGAGGAGGCCAATAACTCGGCCTACCCGCTGCTCGAACGCCTGAAATTCCTCGCCATCTGCGGCGACAATCTCGACGAATTCTACATGGTGCGCGTCGCCGGCCTGCATGGGCAGGTCGAAGAGGGCGTGGAAACCCTGACGCCGGAAGGGCAGACTCCGGCCCAGCAGCTGAAGGCGGTGCGGCGAGAAGCCGACCAGCTGACGGCTCGGCAGCAGGATATCTGGAACGCACTCCACGGCGAACTCGATGATGTGGGGATCGAGGTGCTCGTTCCGGACACGATCAATGCCGACGAGAAGGCCTGGCTGGAACGCTATTTTCTCGAACAGATCTTTCCGGTGCTGACGCCCCAGACGCTCGATCCCGCCCACCCGTTTCCGTTCATTCCGAATCTCGGCTTCGGCCTCATCATGGAGCTTGAGCATCCCGACGTGGACGAGGAGCGGCTGACGCTCGTCATCATGCCGCCATCGCTCGACCGCTTCGTACGCCTCCCCGGAACCGAAGCGCGTTACGTCGCGCTCGAGAACATCGTGCGCCTGTTCGTCCACGAGGTGTTTCCCGGCTACGCGATCACGGGCGACGGCGTCTTTCGCATCATTCGCGACAGCGACATCGAGGTCGAGGAGGAGGCCGAGGACCTGGTCCGCTATTTCCAGACTGCAATCAAGCGGCGCCGGCGCGGCGACGTCATCCGCTTGAAGGTCGAGGAGCGCATGCCGACGCACTTGCGCCGCTATGTGCGCAAGGCGTTCCGCATCGACGAAGAGGACATGTCCGTCCTGAAGGGCATGATCGGTCTTTCCGATCTCATGCAGCTATACGGCGAGGAACGGCCCGAGCTGAAATTTCCGCCCTACGATCCGAGGTTTCCCGAGCGCATCCGCGAACATGGCGGCGACTGTTTCTCCGCCATCGGCGAAAAGGACATCATCGTCCATCACCCCTATGAGAGTTTCGAGGTCGTGGTGGCGTTCCTGCGGCAGGCCGCGGCGGATCCGAATGTGGTCGCCATCAAGCAGACGCTCTACCGCGCCGGCAAGCAGTCGGCCGTCATCCGCGCGCTGATCGATGCTGCCGAGGCGGGGAAATCGGTAACGGCCGTGGTCGAGCTGAAGGCCCGCTTCGACGAGGAGCAGAACCTGGCCTGGGCCGCGGAACTGGAACGCGCCGGCGTGCAGGTGGTCTACGGCTTCATCGAGTGGAAGACCCACGCGAAGATGTCGCTCGTCGTCCGGCGGGAGGGGCAGGGCATGCGCACCTACTGCCACTTCGGCACCGGCAATTATCACCCGGTCACTGCGAAGATCTACACCGACCTCAGCCTGTTTACGTCCGATCCGGTTCTCGGGCGCGATGTCGCGCAGGTCTTCAACTACATCACTTCCTACGTCGAACCGTCCCGCCTTGAAGCCATGTCGATCGCGCCCGTCGGGATTCGGGCTCGCATCGAAGGCCTGATCGACCGCGAAATCGAAAATTTGAAGTCGGGCAAACCCGCCGGCATCTGGATGAAGATGAACTCCCTTGTCGACGCGGAGATGATCGACAAGCTGTACGAGGCGAGCATGGCGGGTGTGCCCATCGAGCTCGTCGTTCGCGGCATTTGTTGCCTGCGACCGGGGGTCGAGGGGCTGTCGCCGACCATTCGCGTTCGGTCGATCGTCGGACGGTTCCTGGAGCACAGCCGCATTTACGCCTTTGCAAACGGCGCGGAGCTGCCCTCCAGAACGGCGAAGGTCTTTATTTCCTCGGCCGACCTGATGCCGCGCAACCTCAACCGCAGGGTCGAGGCTCTTGTGCCCATTTCCAATCACACGGTTCATGCGCAGGTGCTCGATCAGGTCATGCTCGCCAATCTGAAGGATACCGAACAGAGCTGGGAGATGATGCCCGACGGGTCCTATGTCCGGATCAGCGCCGCCGGCGAGCAGTTCAACGTCCATCACTATTTCATGAACAATCCGTCACTGTCCGGACGCGGGACGGTGATCGACGAGGCACCCGACGTGCCGCGGCTCGACTTGACCGGGCCGCCCCCTTCACCGGCTTCGGCAGGCGGTACCGACGAGTGACGGGCAACGATCGTGCCGCCCCCGGGGCCTTGGAGGCTGCCGGTCCGCCGATCCGCGCGGTCGTCGATATCGGGTCCAACTCGATCCGGCTCGTCGCCTTTCGCGGTGACCGACGCACCCCCATGACCCTGTTCAACGAGAAGGTCATGGCCGGCCTTGGCGCGGGTGTCGGAACTACCGGCAAGCTGCAGGAAGAGCGCATGGAGATCGGCGAAGATGCCCTCCGGCGCTTCGCGCTCCTCTGCAAGGACATGAACACGCAGAAGGTGGAAGCCTTTGCCACCGCCGCCGTTCGCAACGCAGCGAACGGCCCAGACTTCGTGCGGCGCGTTCGCGAGATTTGCGGTATCGACATCGAAATTATCGATGGCCGCGAGGAGGGTCGCTTCTCCGCCCTCGGCGTCCTCGCCGGTATTCCGGACGCGGACGGCGTGATCGGCGACCTTGGCGGCGGCAGCCTGGAACTCGTGCGGCTGAAGAAGGGCAAGCCGCAGGACATCGTTTCGCTGCCGATCGGCGCTCTGAAACTTGCCGAAGCGCGCGCCAGCGGGGGCGACACGATGCGCAAGCTGATCAAGAAGACTTTGGCCGATGCCGGCTGGGAAGGGCGCGGGAAGAACCTGCCCTTCTACATGGTAGGCGGGTCATGGCGCGCGCTCGCGCAGCTTCAGATGCACCTGATCGACTTTCCGCTCCCAATTGCTCATCAATATGAACTGGACCGCGCGGAAATCGACCGGCTGGCGCGCTCTGTACCGAAGCTCAGCGAAAAGCGTCTGGCCGTGATCCGCCAGGTGTCCTCGCAGCGTGTCCCGCACCTTGCCGGCGCCGCTCTGCTGCTCCGGGCGGTCGTAAAGCATCTCAAATCCAGTCATGCGGTGGTATCCGCCTATGGCATCCGCGAAGGGGTGTTCTTCGAAGGCTTGCCATCCGACCTTGCCGCCAAGGACCCGCTGCTGACCGCTGTGCGCGCAGAAGGGCGCAAGCATGCCCGCTTCCCGCACCATGCCGGTGCATTGCACCGTTGGACCGATCAGCTCTTCGCAGATGATACGGAGGAACAGAAGCGGCTTCGCCGCGCCGTTTGCGAACTGGTCGATGTCGCGGCCAGCGCGCATCCGGATTTCCGCGCCGAGCGGGCGCTTGAGGTAGGTCTTCGGGGCAATTGGGTTGCCGTCGATCATGCCGGACGCGCCCAGCTCGGCGCGGCGCTCTTCGCCCTGAATGGGGGACAGGTGACGGATACGGCAAGAACCGCGCTCGCCCCGCTTGCTCCGTTCGAGGACCTGGACCGCGCGACAGGGTGGGGCCTTGCCCTGCGTCTGGCGCAGCGCCTGACAGGGGGAACCGTTGCGCCGCTGGGCGGCAGCGCGCTTTCGCTCGATCAGAAGGGGCTGGTCTTGAAGCTGACGCCGGCCTGCGCGCCGCTATGGTCGAATGCCGTCGAGAAACGGCTTGCGCAGTTGGCACTTCACATGGGTCTCGACTGGAGGGTCGACACGGGCTCGGGTTAGTCCGTTCAGTCCGGCTTGCCCTTCATCTTCAGCTTGCCCTTTTTCACCGCGAAACTCAGCTGGCCTTCGACCAAGGCCAGCGCGTCTTCCCCGAAGACTTCGTAGCGCCAGCCTTCCAGCAAGGGCAGGTCTTCGCGCTCTCCATTTGCCAGCCGCTCCAGATCCTCCGCGCGTCCGATCAGCTTTGCGGCCACACCCGCTTCTTTCGACCTGACTTTCAGGAGGAGCTTGAGAAGGTCCGCGATCAGGGCTGCATCGGGTCCCAGCCGAGGACGGCCGCGCGCCTTATCTGGAATTTCGTCGGCGGAAAGCGGCTCGGCGTCTTCGATCGCGAACATGAGCCGCTCGCCGATATCGTTCGTCGCCCAGGTCTTCGACAGCCCTCGCACCCGCGCAAGGCCGGACTGGTCTTTCGGGGGATGGCCGGCAAGGTCGGCCAGCGTTTCATCCTTCACGATGCGCCCGCGCGGCAGGTTCTTCTCGCGCGCTTCGCGTTCGCGCCAGGCCGCAAGCGATTTCAGCCTGCCTAGCGCCTCGGCGTTGCGGCCCTGGAATTTCACCCGCCGCCATGCCTTTTCCGGCGGGCTGTCGTAATTCTCCGGATCGGTCAGGCGCTGCATGTCCTGATCGAGCCACGCGCCGCGGTCGGTCTGACGCAGCTGCTCGAGCATTTCCGGGAACAGCTCGGCGAGGTGGGTCACATCGGCAACGGCATAATCGAGCTGGCGCTTCTCCAGCGGGCGCCGCGACCAGTCGGTAAAGCGCGCACCCTTGTCGAGCGAGATGCCGAGATAATGATTGACCAGCGCGGCGTAGGAAATCTGCTCGCCCATCCCCAGCGCCATGGAGGCGATCTGAGTATCGAATAGTGGCCAAGGCGTTTTCTTGGTCAGGTTGTAGACGATTTCCACGTCCTGACCGGCCGCGTGCATCACCTTCAGGATATCGCTTTCCACGATCAGGTCGAGAAGCGGCGTCAGGTCGATATCGGCCAGAGGGTCGACGGCGGCGGCCACGTCCGGGCTCGCGATCTGCACGAGGCACAGCTCGGGATAATAGGTGCTCTCGCGCATGAATTCCGTGTCGACTGCGAGGAAGGGGGCACCTTCCAGGTCGCGGCACAAGGCTTTCAGGCTGGCAGTGTCGGTGATCAGTTGATATTCGGCCATCGACGCCTCTTAGGGCCGCGCGGATCGCGATTCCAGCGCGCGCCTCATGTGACCAGCCTGCCTGCTGCAGTTTTTGATTGGAGTGGTTCTTCCATGCACCCGTTTCGTTCGCACACTTGCGCCGCCCTTCGGAAAGAAGATGTCGGCGAAACCGTCCGGCTTTCGGGCTGGGTGCATCGCAAGCGCGATCATGGCGGCCTGTTGTTCGTCGACCTGCGCGATCATTACGGCATCACCCAGATCGTCTCGGAAGAGGGCGAAGATGCCTTCTCCGCTCTCGACCGTCTGCGGGTGGAAAGCGTGGTCACCGTGACCGGGAAGGTCGTGGCGCGCTCTGCGGAGACGGTGAACGAGGACCTCCCGACCGGTGAAGTCGAGGTCCAGGCCGAGCAGGTGGCTGTGCAGTCCAGTGCCGCCGAATTGCCGATGCCGGTCTTCGGCGATGCCGAATATCCCGAGGATATCCGCCTGAAGCACCGCTACCTCGACCTGCGCCGGGAAAAGATGCACGCGAACATGATGCTGCGCTCGAACGTCATCGCATCGATCCGGCGCCGCATGATCGAGCAGGGCTTCACGGAATTCCAGACGCCGATCCTGACTGCGTCGTCGCCCGAAGGTGCGCGCGACTATCTCGTTCCCAGCCGCGTTCATCCCGGCAAGTTCTACGCGCTCCCCCAGGCGCCGCAGATGTTCAAGCAGCTGCTTATGGTCGCCGGCTTCGACCGCTATTTCCAGATTGCGCCTTGTTTCCGCGACGAGGACGCGCGCGCTGATCGCAGTCCCGGCGAATTCTACCAACTCGATTTCGAGATGAGCTTCGTCACGCAGGACGATGTTTTCAACGCTATCGAACCGGTTCTCGAGGGCATTTTCAACGAGTTTTCCGACAAGAAGGTCACTCCGGCGCCGTTCCCGCGCATTCCCTTTGCCGAGGCGATGCTCAAATACGGGTCCGACAAGCCCGACCTGCGCAATCCCATCGAGATCAGCGACGTGACCTCGCATTTCGAAGGAAGCGGCTTCGGCCTCTTCGCGAAGCTCGTATCGTCAGGTAATGTCGTGCGTGCCGTGCCGGCGCCCAAAGCGGGTGAGAAGAGCCGCAAATTCTTCGATGATATGAACGAGTGGGCGCGCGGCGAGGGCTATGCGGGTCTGGGCTACATCAACATCAAGGACGGCGTGCCGGGCGGACCGATCGCCAAGAACCATGGCGAGGAGAAAACCGCAAAGCTGATCGAGGAACTGGGCCTCGGCGAGAATGACGGCGTCTTCTTCGCGGCCGGGAAGGAGAGCGAGGCGGCCAAACTTGCGGGTGCTGCGCGGACGCGCGTCGGCGAACAGCTAGACCTGATCACCGACGAGGAGTTCAAATTCTGCTGGATCGTCGACTTTCCGATGTATGAAAAGGATGAGGATACCGGCGAGGTCATCTTCTCCCATAACCCATTCTCGATGCCCCAAGGCGAGATGGAAGCGCTGGAGACGAAGGACCCTCTCGACATCCTCGCCTGGCAGTATGACATCGTCTGCAACGGCGTCGAACTTTCCTCCGGCGCAATCCGGAACCACCGCCCGGACATCATGTACAAGGCGTTCGAAATCGCCGGCTATTCGAAGGAAGATGTCGACCGCGACTTCGCCGGCATGATCGGTGCGTTCCAGTACGGGGCACCGCCGCATGGCGGTTCCGCGCCCGGTGTCGACCGGATCGTGATGCTGCTCGCCGACGAACCGAACATTCGCGAGGTGGTGCTGTTCCCGATGAACCAGCGCGCCGAGGATCTGATGATGAACGCGCCGTCGCCGGTTTCGGAACGGCAGTTGAAAGAGCTCCACCTGAAGCTCAACCTGCCGAAGCCGAAGGTTGCACCGAAGGCGGGCGAAAAGCTGGTCGAGGAACGCTAGGCCGGGATCAGCCGGGAGGGTCTCAGCCGCGCGTTCCGCGGCTGAGATACCAGGTCAGCCGCTCGGTTTCGGGCCCGGCCCGGCGATATTCGGGTGCCAGCTGCTCATACACGACGAAGTTCGACAGCACGTTCCGGACGTATGTCTTGGTCTCGTAGAACGGGATTTCCTCGATCCACTTGAGCACATCGGTTCCAGGGTCGCGCGGATCGCCATGCTCGCGAACCCAGCGCCGCACATTTCCGGGGCCGGCATTGTAGCTCGCCACGGCCAAGACGACGCTGCCGTCCCAATAGTCGATCATGTCGTCGAAATAGGCGGCGCCCAGCCGCACATTATAGTCCGGATCGCCGGTCAGGCCGCTATAGCGATAGCCGATTCCCTCGCGCCGGGCCTGTTCCTGCGCCGTAGCGGGCATAAGCTGCAGCAGACCGCGCGCACCCGCGTGGCTGACCGCATCGCTTTCGAACTGGCTCTCCTGCCGGGCGATGCCGTGCACGTAAATCCACTGCTGCTCGGTGGCCGCATTCGTTTCCAGGCGGGGATAGCTGATGGCAACGATCTCGGACGGGCCGGTCGTGTCCGAACCCCGGGTAGAGCGCACCGCCACCCGCTCGTTCCCAGTGCGATTGGCCAGCTCCGACACCAGCCGCAGCGTAGTGCGATCCGCTGTCTCGGCCAGTTGCTGCAGAAAGACTCGCTGCATGCCCTCATTGCCTTGGTTCCCGTATATCTGCACGGCCTCCACGCGCGGGTCGGCGTAGAAGCGGCTGCGAAGCTCGTCGGAAACGGCGGGAAGGTCGTCCGATGCTATGCCGTAGGTCAGCCCGGCACGCTCATGCGCAAGCTGGCCGTAGAAGGTGAGGGGGTAGCGCGCCGCGTCGGTATAATAGCCGCGCGCAGCCGCGTTGCCGGCCGCTTCGGCAGACCGTCCTGCCCAGTATAGGCCGCGCGCCCGGGTCGGCGCGAACTTCGCGGCGTCCTTGAAATTGCGGAAGTGCTGCAGCGCGTCGGCGGGTCGGTCGAGATCATGCAGGGCGATCCAGCCGGCCAGCCATTCCAGGCTGGTGAAGGTATCGCGCTCATCCGCGCTGTTTTCGATTAGCGGCTCCGCAAAGGACAGCCCGCCATGGTGGGCGGCGATCCGGTAGGCGAGGTCCGGCTGCCGGTCGTTCAGCGCCGCCTCCGCAGCCTGCAGATGGGCCTGCATCCACTTGTCGGCATCGCCCGCGCTGCCGGGCGCGATACGCGTGTCGGCAAGCAGTTCGCGGGCATAAGCGAAATTGCCGGTCGAACGGGCGAATACATACTGGTCGTAGATCAGACCCGGGTGGCGCCGAAGAGATCCCGGGACCTGCTCGATCAGCGCGCGCGCGCGGTCGGTATCCCCGCCACGCTCGCTTCCGCGTTGCAGGGCAAGGCGGCTCTCGGCAAGCGCGCGGTCCGCCGGATCCAGGATGGACAGCAAAGCTTCGGCAGCGCTGCGCTTCTGCGCCCACAGAAGCAGGTTCGCGCGCTCCGCATGATCTTCGGCTGCAAACACCTCGCCGAAGTCGGCTAGCACTTCGGCCTGGCTTTCCTGGTCCAATCCGGAAGAGCGCCAGGCATCGATCAGGAGGGCTCTACCGTCCTCGCGGCGGCCCACAGCCATCAGCGCCCGCGCGTTCACCAGCTTCGCTTCGGCGCTCAGCGGCTCGCTGACGTCGAAGAAGGCGACAGCCTGCGAGGGCGGCGATTCCAGGGCGAGCGCCGCGCCGCGTGCTTTCAACTCGGCGAGGCGCGGGAACTCCGGATAGGTGCTAAGGAAGTTGGTCAGCTCTTCCAGCCTGACGTCGGCCTGGGGGTTCAACAGCCGCTCCCACTCGGTGAGGATGAACGCGGTCGGGACCCGCGGGGTGGGGGCCGGGACCGACTCGGTAATTTGCGGCGGGCTGTCCTCGGCGACAGTTTCGGGCTGGGGGGCAGGGGGTGTATTCGGCCGCGGATCGGTCAGCAGCATGGCGGCCACCGGAACCGAGACGATCAGCGCTCCCAATGCGGCTCCGGAACTTAGCGACTTCCGCGACGCGCGCTGGCTACGAGGCGGGGTCTTCTGCTTGGTCTTCGGGCTGGACAGGTGGCTTCCGGGCTTCATAGGGGGAATATCTGAACTCTCTTCGGTGACGCGAGTATGAACACTATGCCTCACCAACGATCAGAACGGCGAAAAGTTTGATGGAAAACCGCGCGCGCTACGCCGGGTCGATGCCCGCTCTCGTGACTCCCTTTTCGGGCGGCAAGGTCGACTATGACTGCCTCGAGGAACTTGTCGAATGGCAGATCGCGTCCGGGACGACCGGGCTGGTGCCCTGCGGCACGACCGGCGAATCGCCGACGCTGTCGATCGAGGAGCATCATGACGTCGTCCGCTGCGTGGCGAAGGCTGCCGCCGGCCGCGTCCCCGTCATTGCCGGTGCCGGCTCGAACGACACGCTGACTGCCTGCATGCATGCGCGCGAGGCGGAGGATGCGGGCGCCGACGCGCTGCTGGTCATTGCGCCCTACTATAACAAGCCCAACCAGGAGGGGATGTACTGGCATTTCCGCTCCGTGGCGGAGGCCTCCTCGCTTCCCGTCTTCCTCTACAACGTGCCCGGACGTACCGTGGCCGACATCGCTCCGGATACCGTGAAGCGGCTGTCCGAGCTGCCCAATGTGATCGGCATCAAGGATGCCAGCGGCAATGTCGCGCGCGTAACCGAGGCGCGCCTCGATTGCGGTGAGGAATTCTGCATTCTCTCCGGCGCCGATGAACTGACGCTCGGCATCATGGTTGCGGGGGGCTGCGGCGCGATTTCGGTCACTGCCAATGTCGCGCCCGCGCTGTGCGCCGAATTCATGGGCCATTGCCGCGAAGGGCGCTGGGACGAAGCGCGGGCGCTCAACGATCGCCTGCACAGGCTGCACCTTGCCATGTTCGCAGATCCCAGCCCGGCACCGGCCAAATATGCCATGAAGAAACTCGGGCGGCTTGCCGACGATGCAGTACGCTTGCCGATCGTCGAATGTTCGCCGCGCGCGAAAGAGATTGTCGATACCGCTCTAGCGGAGACGGGCCTGCTATAATGGCACGGACGGCGGACAAGTATCGGCTGGTCGCGGAGAACCGCAAGGCGCGCCATGAATACAGCCTCGAGGATGTTTTCGAGGCCGGGCTCGTTCTGCAGGGAACCGAGGTCAAGTCCCTGCGTGAGGGCAAGTCGACCATCGCCGAATCCTATGCGGAGATACGCGGGAACGAGGCATGGCTGGTCAACGCGAATATCCCGGAATACGCCTTTGGCAATCGGCAGAATCACGATCCGAAGCGGCCGCGCAAATTGCTGCTGCACAGGCGGCAGATCGACAAGCTGGCGGGGGCGGTACAGCGAGAGGGGATGACTATCGTCCCGCTGAAACTCTACTTCGACGATGGCGGACGGGCAAAGATCGAGATCGCGCTCGCCAAGGGCAAGCAGCTCCACGACAAACGGCAGGCAGCGAAGGACCGCGACTGGAAGCGGCAGCAGGCCCGTCTGCTCCGGGAACGCGGCTGAGGGCCGCTGCCTTGTGCCGGAAATTGACGCATATCGAAGCCGGGCAGGCCAGCTGCGTGATGCCGGTCACTGGTAAAATTCTTCGATCGTTCACATCTTCGTCAGCAGGGACGTGCTATCGGCGTCTCATGTTCGAGCTGGAAAGCTGACGGTCATGGCGGGTCATATCGGCCGCTTCATTCAAAGATATGTGCCCACGCGGGAGCATCTCGCGGGCAACCGCTTCCTGCGTCCTGTCTCGCGCTATGTCGGCAACCCGAACGTCTGGCACTTCAATCGGCATTCGGTCGCGCGGGGCGTCGCGCTCGGACTGTTCCTGGGGTTCGCGATCCCTATGGGCCTGCAGCTGATCGTCGCTGCGCTGACGGCCGTTTCGACGCGGGCGAACCTCGCCGTGACAGCGTTGTTCACCTCTGTCTCCAACCCGTTCACCGTGGTTCCGATCTATTTCGCCGCGCTGAAGACCGGCGACTGGCTGCTTGGCTATAGGGAGCGCCCGCACCCCGGTAAGGAGCAGCTGCTCGACATCATCGCCGGCGCGCCGGTGCCGATGCTGGTGGGCGGTGTCTTTTTCGCCGCGATCTCGGCTGCCGTCGGCTTTCTCGCGGTGCATTTCGCCTGGCGCTGGTGGGTCGCCCGGCGTTGGCGCGCCCGGCTTGCCCGTCACCGCGCGGCGGCCTAATCGCTGCGCTCATGACCGGCGAACTCAAGACGAAGCTTATCGAAACCAAGAAGGCCTGGGCGCGTGCGGGGCGCCTGCTCACGGGCAAGACGGCCGAGCATGGTGTCGACCGTCTGCCACCTGGGCAGCGCCTGGTCGAGAACTGGCCGGTACTAGACCTCGGTATCCAGCCGCACGTTCCCAGGGATGATTGGCGCCTTAGCGTGGGCGGCCTGGTGGAAACCGAACTGGCCTGGGGCTGGGACGACCTCTTGCGGCAACCGCAGGTAGAAATGGTCTCGGACATCCACTGCGTTACCCAGTGGTCGCGCTACGATAATCGCTGGACCGGGGTGACCACGCGCCACCTTGCAGAGATGGTGACGCCGAAGCCCGAGGCGCGCTTCGTGCTGCTGTCCGCTTATGACGGCTATACGACGAATCTGCGCATCGAAGACTTCCTCGACGAAGATTGCCTACTTGCCCATGCGCATGACGGCGAACAGATCGAGCGCGAACATGGCGGCCCGGTGCGACTGGTGGTGCCGCGCTATTATTTCTGGAAAAGCCCAAAGTGGCTGAAGCGGATCACGTTCGCCGCCGAGGACAAGCCCGGCTTCTGGGAAGAGCGCGGATATCACAATGTCGGCGATCCATGGCTCGAGCAGCGCTACGAATAACCTCGCGCGCGCAGTCGGCGCTTCAAGTTCGGCAGCGAAGTCCATAGCGCTGTGAGGGCCATGTTTCGGTCGGAAGAGAGTGAGAACCTGCTGTTCGCCGCGAGGAATTGCGGTGAACTTGATGGCTGAAGTGCCGCCTTGGTTAGCGAGAAATTCGACAGCATTGCAGGCGCGCATTGCGATTGACTTGCAGAAGCGCTTTCAATAGCGCGCCCCGAAAAAGGGGGTTTCGATGAAAAACACTGCACTGCTCGCCGCGGCGAGCTTGCTGGCACTCACTCCGTCTGTCGCACAGGCTCAGGCGTCGGACGCTCTCGATCCCGGGGCGGCTGGCACCACCCAGGCACCCGAGGAGCTTCCCGGCACGATCATCGTTAGCGGCGAGAAGATCGACCGCACGCTTCAGGACACCGTCACCAGTGTGTCCGTCACGACAGCAGAGCAGATTGCCGTACGAAACATTCAGACCTTGCAGGAGGTCTATAACCGCACGGCGAACGTCTCCGAGACTTATGGTTCGTACGGCTTCACGATCCGGGGCATGGACAATCGCGGCGTCAGCGGCGGCGGCGACGCGGCGCTGGCAACGGTGTATGTCGACGGCGCGCCGATCCCGTCGACCGCGCTCCATGGAGCGCCGACCGACACTTGGGATGTCGAACAGGTCGAGATCTTCCGTGGTCCCCAGTCTACGCTACAAGGCCTGAACTCGCTTGCCGGAGCGGTGCATGTCCGCACGCGCGATCCCCAGTTTTACTGGGGCGGGCGGGCGCAGGCACGCGCTACGCTCGAAGAGGAATTCCAGGTCTCTGCGGCGGGCGGGGGCCCCCTGGTCGAAGATGAGCTCGCATTTCGCGTCTCGGCTGATTTTCGCGACGAACGCGGACTGATCTACAATCCCACCCGAGACGAATATTCCGATGCACTGGAGGCGGTAAATCTGCGCGGCAAGTTGCGCTGGACACCCGAAGCCCTGCCAGGCTTCGACGCGGTGCTCAGCTACACACATTACGATCGCGACGGGGCATATTATTACAGCTACTCGGATTTGAGCGTCGACGACATCTACGATGACCGCCGGAATTTCTCCGATACCGAGAATACCGGCAAGACGAACGTCGACATCGCGACGGCCGAACTCAGCTACGAGATCAGCCCGCAGCTTACGCTGACCAGCATCACCTCCTACAATGACGTGGTCGAAGACAATCAGTTCGATGCGGATTTCTCGCCCGCGACCGACGGCTTCGGGTCGCAGGATCGTGCGTTTGAAACGCTGACCGAAGAGTTGAGGCTGACTTATGAAGGCGAACGGCTGAACGGCGTATTCGGCTTGTTCTACTACGACCGCGATCAGGTTCTGCAGACCGATAGCCGCTCGCTCGTTCCCGTGCCGACCGCAACCGCCGAAGCCCTGCTGGTGTCGGGGCTCGTGGGCATGGGCTTCCCTCAGGCACAGGCCGAAGCATTGGCGCCCACCATAGTGTCGGCTTACACCGCGCAGCTTCCTGTCATTCCGGTGGACTACGTCAGCTATGCGCCGAACAGTGTTGAGACCTATGCGGTGTTCGCCGATGCGAATTTCGCTCTCACCGACCGCGTCAATGTGATTGCGGGCTTCCGCTACGATCATGAGGACAGCCGCATCGCCGTCGAGCAGGACGGTATCTTTGCAGGAACCTACCCGACGAGTACGGATCCGCTTTTCGCGCAAGCCTTTCTGGCACTCAACGCCGGTATCGAGGGACTGATCAGCAGCGCGAGCGGATCGCTGCCGGAAACCGACGAAAGCTTCGATGCCTTCCTTCCGAAGCTCGGTGTCGAGCTAAGCTGGTCTGATGACCTGACGACCGCTTTCGTGGTTCAGCGGGGGTATCGCTCGGGTGGTACCAGCTTCAACGTCCAGACCTCGACCCCCTACAGTTACGACCCGGAATATACGTGGAACTACGAGCTGTCCTTGCGGGCGCGACCTGCTCCCGGCGTCCAGATTCTCGCGAACGCATTCTACGTCGACTGGTCCGACCAGCAGGTTACGGTTCAGGGTCCCAGCGGCATCTACGACACATTCACGGCCAATGCCGGCGAGTCCCATGTCTACGGCTTTGAGCTGGAGGCGCAGCACCATGTGAACGCATCTTTCGACTGGTACGCATCGGTAGGGCATGTTCAGACCGAGTTCGACGAGTTCACGGTTGACCCGAACGAAGGCGCCGTTACCGATTTGTCGGACACTGAATTTGCTTATGCGCCCGACTGGACGCTGGCGGCCGGTGCAAATTTCCGTAGCGGGAATTTCGTCGGCAATATCAACGCCAGTTATCGAAGCTCGGTATATTCGACCACCGGCGTAAACCAGGTACAGCAGCGCCTCGACGAGCGGACGGTGGTCAATGCCAGGATCGGCTATGACTTTGGCGACGCCATGCTCTACGTCTTCGCCAACAACCTCCTGGACGAGGACTATATTCAGTATCTGAACCCAGTCTATAACGTCGCTGTCGTCGGCGACCCCCGGATCGTCGGCATCGGGTTGGAAGTGGGCTTTTGAGCGAAGCGGCAGTCATGTCGATGATGGCCGCCCTTGCCGCCGGTGGCGGCATCTCGCTGCGCCGGTCATGGGGGAGTAGAGGCAAGGGCGGCGGCGTCGCGAAAGCCGGCGGCTGGGCGCTACTTCTGGCCGCCTGCACGCTCGGGAGCGTTACCCTCGGCAGTATACGCGGCGTGTTTGTGGCTATGACCCTCGCCTCCGTCGCCGTACTGGCCGTCGTAGCTGGCGGCATGGTCGTGCGCGAGCCCAGGCGTTCGGCGCGCAACAAAAGCCTCGCGCCCGAACCGCTCGAGCGTAAACCGAGCTGGTGGCGGAGCACGCTCCGCTGGCTGCTTGCCGGGCCGATTGGCATGGTAGCGGCAATGGCTGTCGGCATCTTCTGGTCGGTATGGGCCGGCGGGGCCGAGCAGACCCGTCTGGTCATCGGGGGGCTGCTCGTCCCGGTGACCTGGGGCGCTGCGATGGCGTGGACGCTTGCAGACAATCGCATTCTGCGCGCAACGGCCGTACTGGTTGGTGTTGCCGTGCTCGGGTTCGGGCTTTCGATCCTGAAAGGCTTCGGATGAGCGTCGAGGCACGCCGCAAGCCTTTGATGTCCCGGATCCCGCCGGGCTTCGTGCAAGCCGTACTCAAGGGGCATAGTGCCCTCGGTCTTGCCTTCGCCGCGGCGATCTACATCGTATGCCTGTCGGGGACTCTGGCGGTCTTCGTCCACGAGTTCGCCGCGTGGGAGAACCCCAAGGTACAACGGACCAGCCAGGTAACGCCCGCCGACCTCCAGCGGGCGTTGGAGCGTTCAATCGAACAGGCTTCGGGCGAGGTGCATCACGTCCGACTCGCCATACCCACCGCGGATCAGCCCTTTCTTACCCTCTATGTGGATGCCGAGGAGGGGCGCACCGCCTTCGTTGCCGATGCCGATGGAGATGTCGCCCCTCTGAAACGGGCCTGGAGCGAGTTTGTCACGCGCCTGCATATCTTCCTGCATCTGCCGTCGGCATGGGGCATATTCATCGTCGGGATGACGGGGGTGGCGCTGCTCTCGTCGCTGATCTCCGGTCTCTGCGCGCATCCGCGCATCTTTCGCGACGCCTTTCACCTGCGCGTCGGCGGATCCGAACGTCTGCAGGAGGCGGACCTTCACAACCGGATCGGCGTATGGGGCCTCCCATTCCATCTTGTCGTGTCACTCACCGGCGCATTTCTGGGGCTGACGACAATCATTGTCGGCGTGTTGGGCATGGCCATGTTCAGTGGTGACACCGGACGTATCTACGCCCTTTTCACGCCGCCCGAACCGCCAGAAAATTCGGCAGCCGCGCCAATTCTCGACTTGCAGCCCATGTTCGAACGCTTGCCCGACGGCGATATGCTGGAACGCATTACCGTGGAGCATCCCACCGAAGCGGGCGCGGCCGCAATCTTCGACCTCCGGAACGAACAAGCACTGGCCGGGGTACGCAGCGTTGGGATCACTCGGTCCGGGGACATCTATTACAAGAAGAACATCGCCGACGGCTCGCTTGGCGAGCGTGTTTTCGGTGCTCTCGGTCCCTTGCATTTCGGTTGGTTCGGCGGGGGCATCGTCAAGATCGCCTACGGACTTCTTGGCCTCGGCATGACCTATCTTGCTGTAGGCGGCGTGAACATCTGGCTGGTACGCAGGCGCGACAAGGGGCGTCCGGCGCCGGGCTGGGAGCGCGTTTGGGCGGCAGTGGTCTGGGGACAGCCTGTCGGACTGGCCGCCGCGGCCCTCTGCGCGGTCCTCTTCCCTGGCGGGCACTACACCGCCCTGATCGCTATATGGGGCGGGGTCTGCCTTGCCATGCTCGCTGCCGCGGCCTTTTTCTCCCCGAACAGTCTCACTCTGGGAGGAAAGGCGGCCGCGGCTGGGCTTGCGGTCGCAATCGGCCTCGTTCACGCGGTGAGCCTTGGCGGCGCTCGGGTGTCTGGCCTGGTATGGCTGGTGGACGCGCTCCTGATCGCAGTGGGGGGCGGGGTCCTCTACTATCTTGCCCGGCAGGGTCGCAGGCAGCGGCGTCCCGATCCAGTTCGCGAGTAGGTTCGAAGGTTCGACCGATGAGGCGCCGGCGATGCCGGAGGAGGTTCGACGAACCGCCAGCGGCTCAGGGGAGCCGGGTGTTCGGGGACTATTTCGGCCTTCTTGGGTTCGGGTTTGGCAGTTCGTCAGCCTGTGCCGACGAAATCCGATTGCGGGTTGGCCTGAACAGACCGGAAAGCTAAGGCTCCCCGGGCGTCGGGGAGTAGCGCAGCCTGGTAGCGCATCTGCTTTGGGAGCAGAGGGTCGCAGGTTCGAATCCTGTCTCCCCGACCATTTTACCAGAGCGTTCCATCGCTCCGAAGCTCAACAAAGATATATACAGCGTCCGGATTGCTGCTGCGGCTTCCGGGAGGGTGGAATCGGGCTTCCTGAGGAAAACCCCTCGCGATCAGGGACCTTAGCGCAGATCGCGGACCATATATTGCGCTCCCGGGCCATAGGCGGTGAGGGGGGCTTCGTCGCTCAGAAGCGTGCCGTGCCTAAAGCCCGCTGCGCGCCAGAAGGCCGTAGACCCTGCCAGGGACGTGAGCGCCAGCCTCTCGAAAGCGGCCTGCCGCGCATGAGTTTCCAGCCGGCGCACCATGGCGCCGGCCAGGCCTTGTCCGCGCCGGGCCGGCGCGAGCGTAAGATCATGCAGGTAGAGGCAATCACACTGCGGCGGCAGTGCGCCCAGCTTCTGGTTCAGCGCGGGCACGCGGCCCGTTATCCACGGATGTGAGAAGACATATCCGCCCACATTCTCCGTATCGAGAGGGAGCACGAAACAACCCTCCGGGTAGAGCCAGAGCTTTTCGGCGAACACGGCCCGGTCTTCACGGTAGTCCGGAAAGACCTCGTCCGCGAGCCGAACTGTGGCGGCAAGGTCTGCCGGCCGCATGGGCTGCCACGCCCCAATGGCGTCGTTGACCGGCGTACACGTCATTTTTCCACACTACTCCAAATCGGGAAGCTGCCACGTGCCAAGCTTCAGCGCGATGGTGCCAAGCATGCACCGCCTTCCACCGGTTTCGCAAATGGCTGGAGCGCTTCGCCATTGCCAATAAGCTGCGGAAAAAGAGCCCGAGGAGGTCCATCTATGTTCCCCAAGATCATCGCGAAGCGCGCCGGCGCGCGGTCAATCCTTACTGCCGCAACCGCGCTGACGGTATTTTCGTCGGCTTCTCCAGCCAGCGGGCAGACGCAGACAGACCCCGCCACGCCGCAGGCCGAGTTGCCGTTGACGATCAACGACGGCTTCGACGGCCCGGACGCGCTGCGCTTCGACTGGCCCGAAATCCTCATCGGTACGGGCCAGTATGAAGACGGTCCGACGGGCGCCACGGTGATCCGCTTCAAGGAGGGCGCACAAGTCGCGATGGACGCGAGCGGCGGGGGGCCCGGTACGCTCAACAGCGACTATGTCGCAATCGGCTATCCGCATGCCCTCGTCGACGCCATCGTGCTGTCCGGGGGGACGTTCTACGGCCTGGAAACGGCAACGGCGCTGAACACGGCCCTGCTCGATGACGGCACGCGCAGCGGGGCCTGGAACAATGTCGGGCTGACGCTCGGCTCGATCATCTACGACATGGGTCCGCGCCGCTATAACGAGATCTATCCCGACAAGCGGCTCGCTCAGGCGGCGTTGCGGGCGGCGGAGCCGGGGGTGTTCCCGCGCGGCGCCTATGGAGGGGGGCGTTTCGCTGTGAACGGGGCGCTGTGGGGCTGTCACGCGAAATCGGGCCAGGGCGCCGCGTTTCGGCAGATCGGCGACATCAAGGTAGCGGTGTTCACCGTGGTCAATGCGCTTGGCGCGGTGACCGACCGCGACGGTAACATCGTCGCCTGCTACAAGCGTCCGGGCTGGCCCGACAACCTCACCGCGCACGACCTGATGAGCGCGACGCCGGATAGCCTGCAACCCGACTGGGACGGCGAGCATGACGAAGATCCCGACCGGCTGAACACCACGATCAGCGTCGTCGTCACCAATCGCAAGATGAGCCAGGTGGAACTGAAAAGGCTGGCGGTACAGGTGAACACATCGATGGCCCGCGCGATCCAGCCTTACGCCACCGAGCTGGACGGCGATGTGCTGTACGCCGTTTCGACCGGCGAGGTCCAGGCCGGGCCGGGAGACAGCCTCGTTACTGCCGAGATCGGCACCGTCGCCTCGGAGCTGATGTGGGACGCCATCTTGTCGGCCGTTCCGGAGCAGCCCGAGGTGGTCCAGCCTCTCGCCGGCGCACGGCCCGACCCGGCGCTTCTCGCCGGTTATGCGGGCGACTACCGCTTCAGCGACTATGCAAGTTTTCGCGTTACGGCTCGCGGCGGAAAGCTTTACGCGGAGGGAACCGGCAACCGCGAGATACGCTACCTTCCGTCGGGCGAACAGACCGAGCTGCAACCGGCAGAAGGCGGGCTGTTCACGGTGCCCAGACGCTATCCGATGGTTCTGCGGTTCGAGGCGGATCGGGTGGTCGTCAATCCTGGCCGCTGGCAACAGGTGGGCACGCGCACAGGCGAGTAAGCCAGCGGGTGGTGCCGGGGATGCACCACGGCTTTCCTGTTTTCGCATCTCGTATGATGCGCCCAAAGATCATTCACTTCAGGAACCGTTCGACCAGGGGGGTTTCATGCGCAAGTTTATTCTTCTTTCCGGCACTGCCGTCCTTTTTGCCTCGGCCAGTCCGGCCAGCGCGCAGACAGAATCGCAGACCGAAGACGACCAGTATTCTGGTGACGTCATCGTCGTCACCGCACTGAAGCGGGAGCAGAGCATCACCGAGGTGCCAACGGGCATTTCGGTGCTCGGCGGCCAGGAATTGGAGGAGCGGGGGATCGAGACGATCCAGGACCTGTCCTTCGCCGTTCCCGGCCTCACAATGCGTGAGGACGGACCGGGCAGCTACACCATCTTCCTGCGCGGCCTCGCGAACCAGTCGGGTTCGGGCGCGCTCGTGGGCATGTATCTTGACGAAGCCCCGCTGTCGCTCTCCGGCTATGACCAGCTCTCTCCCGCCACGCTCGACTTCGAGCGCGTCGAGGTCCTGAAGGGGCCGCAAGGCACCCTTTATGGCCAGAATTCGGCCGGCGGCGTTGTACGCTTCATTTCCAACAAACCCGACCTTTACGAGGTGGGCGGCAGTGTCTCGGGTGAGTTGTACACGGTCGAGGAAGGCGAAGTGGGAGCGCGCGGCACTGCCGTCGTGAACCTGCCGGTCAGCGAGGGCACCTTCGGCATTCGCCTCGCCGCCCTTTACGAGGATGGCGGCGGCTGGATCGACCAGCCCGAGGCCGGCATCGAGGATGGAAATGGCACGCAGCGCGTCGTCTTCCGCGGCCGCGCCCGCTGGCAGCCGAGCAGGGCCTTTACGGCAGATGCGATGGTCCAGGTGCACCGCGCCGATACGAAGCTGGGCGCCGGTTATGAGGAACCCGACCGCACTGTCGACATCGGCGCGGATCGCAGCAAAGTGCTCATTCCGAAGCAGTTCGACTTCACCATCTACAATCTCGAACTGAACTATGATTTCGGCTTCGCACAGCTGGTCAGTTCGACGACCTACGCTGATCACGACCATGATTATCCGTTCCCGTACATCGCCCGGCCGGGCAACGTCGACTACGGCTATACCGAGGGGAATGACGACCGCTATATCGAGGGCGACCAGTTCTCGCAGGAATTGCGCCTCGTTTCCGACAGCGGGCCGCTCGCCTGGACGCTTGGCGCATTCTACACCGACGGCGATCGCAGCCTGACGGCGGATTACGAATATGTATATGCGCCGAACGGCGACCTCTATGAGGGCGGGGGCGTGCTTTATGACGATCTCTACTATTATTCGGAGAACTCGTCCGAGACCTACGCCTTCTTCGCCGACGCGGCCTATGACCTGACCGACCGGCTGACGGTCGGTGCCGGCGTCCGCTACTTTCACGACGAGCAGACCAGCCTGATCGAGTATGCGCCGGGCACCGGCACTCCGCAGGAGGGCAAGTTCGAGTCGACCGACCCGCGCGTCTATGCCTCTTACGACGTTTCCGACGATGCCAGTATCTACGCCAGCTTCGGCGAAGGTTTCCGGAGCGGCGGCTTCAATACCGCCCCGTTCGACCCGTATGGTCCCGAGGACATCGCGACCTACGAGATCGGCACACGCGGTGCGGTGATGAACGGTGCGGTGCGGTTCGATATTGCCGCGTTCCACACCGATTATAACGACATGATCCGTCGCCGGCTCGTGAACGTGAATGGCCAGCTTCTTGGCGAAAGCAGCAATATCGGCAAGGTCGAGGCGGAAGGCGTCGAGCTGGGCCTGCAGGTGGAGCCCGTCCGCGGCCTGACGCTGGGCTTCAACGGTGCCTATATCGACAGTGAAGTGGTCGACACAGCAGGTACAGACCCGGTGAACGATCCCGGTGACCGCACCGACTATGTGCCGAAATTCTCCTCTACCGTCAGCGCGCAGTACGACTTTCTGGTGGGCGGCACGAACGAGGCCTTCTTCCGCGTCGACTGGAACCACCGCGACAAGCTGAGCTATATCGACCGGTCGTCCTTCATCCCTTCGGCCTTGCCGCAAACCTCGGACGAGCTGGACCTGATCAACATGCGCCTCGGCTTCGACTTCGGCCAGATGAATGTCGAACTGTACGGCCAGAACCTGACCGACCAGAACAAGGCGATCGACCCCTATGTCGGCTGGGCGAACTCCAACCGCACGCGCCCGCGCACGTTCGGCGTCAAGCTAGGTCGGGAATTCTAGCGAGCCAGGCACCTTTCCGGGGGCTCTCCCGGTCAAAGGTCGAGAAGCGCCGGTTCCTGCGGGAGCCGGCGTTTTTCTTTGCGCCTGGCCCTGCCGGCAAGGCGCGGGGCGCGGACCTTCGCCTCCACAGTGGAAGCAGGCGAGGGGCCTGAGAGGTTCGGGGGTGAGAGGGCAACGGCCGCCTCGCCGATGCCCGATATCGATGCGAGCTTCAGGAGTTAGGTGCTGCCGACGGCTTTTAGGGCCGATCAGTTGGAAGCCGAACGTGCCAGGGCCCTTTAAGATGTACGCGAAGCTGTCCTCTGGCGACTGGCCAAGAAGCGCGCACCGGACCTGTAGCTATTGCTCTTGCGCATCTCGTGCAGAACGGGGGGCAGCGTCGCTGCGCCTATGCGCCGGCGTCGCCGTTCTGGCCGCGCATGGCACGATGCAGCGGCCGCGCGAGCAGGATGAGCAGCACCGCGCCCGACCCTACCACTGCCGCATGCAGCAGCCAGAAATAGGCTGCGTCCATCCGTTCGAAGAAGCGACCGAGAAAGCCGCTGCCGAAGCCCCCGACGAAGATACCCAGATAATAGCAGCTTACCATCATCGCGTTGACCGAGGGCGGGGCCACCCGAGAGGTAAGCGCCATAGCCACCGGACCGACATAGAGAAACCCGATGGCGCAGACGAAATGGAAGAGGATCGGCCAGATGATCGCCACCCGGGCAGATCCGGCCAGTATTTCTCCGGCGACGAGCATCAGACAGGCCCCGGCGAAGACGGCGCAGCCAAAGGCGATCTTGGCCAGGTCGCTCGGCGCCGTTCGCCGTTTCGCCTGGCGCTGCCAGAACCAGATGACCGGCGGCGCGAGAACGAGCACGGCGAGGGAATCGAGCGACTGAAACCAGGTGACCGGCATTTCGAACCAGCCGAAATCGCGCATCACCCGGTCTTGCACCCATAGCGGGTAGGTGTTCCAGACCTGTGTCTGCACCGTCCAATAAAGCGCGGTAATGACCAGGATGACGAGCACGGCCATGATCCGCCGCCCGTCGCCAGGTTGCAGGCCGGCGACCGGTGCATCGGTCGCTGCGGCGCGATTGTCGGGCAAGTGGCGGGTGCCGGATCGATAGATTGCGAGCGACAGGGCCATGCCGATCCCCGCCAGGCCAAAGCCGTAGTGCCAGCCGTAAAGTTCGCCCAGCGTTCCGCAAGCGAGCGGCGCCAGGAATGCCCCGACATTGATCGCCATGTTGTACAGCGAAAAGCCGGCGTCGCGCCGCTGGTCGTCGCGCGCATAAAGATCGCCTACCTGCGCGGCCAGATTGCCCTTCAACAGGCCCGACCCGATGATGAGTGCCGCGAGCGCCGCCAGAAACACCACGTCGAAGGCCATCATGAAATGGCCCACGCACATGAAGATGGCGCCGAGCGATACGGCCTGCCGCCGACCGAGCCAGCGGTCGCCCAGCAAACCTCCGAGCACCGGCGCGAAATAGACCAGCCCGACATAGATGCCGAAGGTCTGCGTCGCCAGCGCCTGCGGGCTGAGGTCTCCGAAGACGCCGTGCATGACGCTGCGAAAGGCGTCGAACCCGGCCACTTTCTCGCTATGTTCGGGCAGGAACAGATAGCCGGTCATGTAGAGCACTAGGAGCGCCTGCATGCCGTAGAAGGAGAATCGCTCCCACGCCTCGGTGAAGACGATGAAGCCAAGGCCCACCGGATGGCCGAAAAATCCGCGCCCACTCCGGGCTTCGCTGCGGTCTGCTGCGGGCAGGGGGGAGGGAGATGAACTCGCCACCCTAGCGGCCGGGACCGAAGCTGGCGTCATGGCGGGGGGCATGGCAAGCGTGGCTTGCTAGGGCATGATGGACGAGCGGTAAGCCTGGGTCGCTGGCCGGCAGCATCGATATCCGTCGTCGCATGGTCCACACCCCTTGGTTGCGCCTGACAGGCAGTTGGGAATGATTGCTTCCCCTGCGCGAGGGCATAAGGAGCATTGCGTGTGGATAGCGGTGTGCGCAGCGCACCCCCCTCCGCGGCGATTGGTAAATGGGGCGCGGTTCGCACCATCACCGGCCCTTTACACATCTCGCCTCGTCTCCGCGAGCGGGCGACTGTTCCTCCAGCAAGGACAGATCAGCCCGCGCGGCAGGAGGAAATATGCGCATCGGAGTACCCAAGGAAATCAAGACGCACGAATACCGAGTGGGCCTTACGCCCCATTCAGTGGCCCAGCTTTGCCGCGACGGCCATGACGTGATTGTCGAGCGAGATGCCGGTCTGCGCATCGATTTCAGCGATAGCGACTATATCGCCGCCGGTGCCGACATCGCGGATGACGCCGCGACGGTGTTCGACGCCGCCGAGATGGTCGTGAAGGTCAAGGAACCTCAACCGGAAGAGTACGGCATGCTGAGCGAAGGCCAGACGCTGTTCACCTATCTCCACCTCGCCGCCGACCGCCAGCAGACCGAAGGCCTGATTGCCTCGGGTGCGACATGCATTGCCTATGAGACCGTGACCGAAACAGGCGGGGGCCTGCCCCTGCTGCGTCCGATGTCGCAGGTCGCGGGGCGGATGAGCGTCCAGGTCGGCGCGCATTTCCTGGAGATCGCTCAGGGCGGGCGCGGCCTATTGCTTAGCGGCGTGCCCGGTGTGGAGCCCGCCCGGGTGGTCATTTTGGGCGGCGGCGTCGCCGGCCAATGCGCCGCCGAGATGGCGCTAGGCATGCGAGCATCGGTCACGATCTTCGACATTTCGGCGACACGACTTGGCGAGCTGGATGCCATGTTCGGCGGACGTATCCGGACCCGGTTTTCGACCCCGCAGGCCATCGAGGACGCGATCACCGAAGCCGATCTGGTGATCGGCGCGGTGCTGGTGCCCGGTGCTCGTGCACCGCATCTGATAACCCGGGGCGACCTTTCGAGCATGCGGCCGGGCGCTGTTCTCGTCGACATCGCGATCGACCAGGGCGGCTGTTTCGAAACCTCCCGCCCGACAACGCATGACAGGCAGAGCTTCATCGTCGACGACGTGGTGCATTACTGTGTCGCGAACATGCCCGGCGCAGTGGCGCGTACCAGCACCATCGCGCTGAACAACGTCACGCTCCCTTATGTCCGAGCAATGGCGGCGCTGGGTATCAAGGAAGCACTCGCTGCCGATTCACATCTGGCGGGAGGGGTCAATGTCGACGCCCATCGCATTGTTCATCCCGCGGTGGGTCAGACTTTCGAGGATTTGCCGAGCCTAGCCGCCTGACCCAAGGTCCGCCGACGAAATAGAAAAGGCCGGTGCCGCGAGGCACCGGCCTCTTTTCATGTTCGCGACCCTTTCATGATCGCTCGATGCGATCCCGCGAGACGGTGACAGCCTACCGATCGCCCGCTGAGCGGCGACGGGGTCAGGCGATGCCGTAGGCTTTCGCCGTGGCGTCCAGGCTGGCCGCAGTGATGTCGGCCAGTTCGTCGATCTCCTGCCGTGTGATCACGAGAGGCGGGCACAAGACCATGGCGCTGCCGACCGCGCGAAAGATCAAGCCCTTCTGAAGCGCGGTCTCGCGGCAGTCGATGGCGACCGGTTCGGACGGCTCGAAGAAGGTCTTGCTATCGCGGTCCTTCATCAACTGCATGGCTGCGAGCAGTCCCTGGCCGCGCAATTCCCCGACAAGCGGGTGAGCGTCGGCGATCTGCTGCAGCACCTTGCGGAAGTAGGGCGCAATCTCCTCACGCGTGCGCGGTACCAGATTCTCGCGCTCGATGATGTCGATATTGGCCTCGGCGACGGCGCAGGATACCGGATGTCCCGAATAGGTGAAGCCGTGCGTCAGCGTTCCGCCCATCCGCAGCGCCTCGCTGATGCGTTCGTTGAAGGCGACGGCCGAAATCGGCAGGTATCCCGAAGACAGGCCCTTCGCCATCGGCATAATATCGGGCGTGACGTCATAATATTGGCTGCCGAACCATTCGCCGAGCCGGCCGAAACCGCAAATGACCTCGTCGACGACCAGAAGCACGTCGTGCTTGCGGCAGATACGCTGGATTTCAGGCCAGTAGCCGGGCGGAGGATCGATTACCCCGCCGGCACCCTGGATCGGCTCGGCTATGAAGGCGGCGACGTTCTTGGCACCAAGCTCTACGATCTTGGTCTCCAGTTCCGCCGCCGCTTTTTTCGCGAACTCCTCCGGGGACAGGTCACCACCGCGCACATAGTGATGCGGTTCGGGAATATGGTGGAAATCCGGCAGGACCTCGTGGCCGAGCGCCTGCATCGCTTTCATGCCGCCCAGGCTTACCGCAGCGAGCGTACTGCCGTGATAACCAAGGTTCCGGCCAATGAAGAGCCGCTTTTCCGGCTGACCCTCGGTCTTCCAGAAGTGAACGACAAGACGGACGATCGAATCGTTCGCCTCCGAACCCGAATTGGCGAAGAAGAAATGGTTCAGCCCCTCCGGCGTGATTTCCGCCAGACGCTTGGCCAGCGAGATCTGCGCGGGCGTCGTCGACTGGAAGAACATGTTGTAAAAGGGCAGTTCGCGCATCTGGCTCGATGCCACGTCCGCCAGCTCGTCCCGGCCATAGCCGATATTCACGCACCACAGCCCGGCCATGCCGTCGAGAATACGGTTGCCGTCGCTGTCCCACACATAGCTGCCCGAACCCTTGGCGATGATCGTGGCGCCGCGTTCGTGAAGCTCCTTTCCGTCGCAGAAAGGGTGGATGTTGTATTGGTCGTCGAGCTGACGAAGCTCAGCCGTGCGGGTCTGCAGGTCGGGCATGAAACCGGTATCCTCTCCAGTATAGTTCTGAAGCGAAAAATGACCCGGCGGAGCTCAGGCAAATAGATGTGTTCAGAATGCGCGGCGGTGTGTTCACGACACCAGTGGGATCAGTCGCCGAGGCCCTCGATCAGGGCGGCAATGGCGCGGTCGCCCTCGCTGCCTCTGCGCTGCAGTGCGCCCACTATCCGCGCCCGGTCGCCGGCGGGATGAGTCTGGCTGAGCTTGGCCACGCCCTCGATCGTCTCTGCCTCGATGCGAAAGGAACGGATCCGGGGAAGCAGTTGGTCGACCTTGCCTTCAGGCGCGTCCGCCATGGTCCAGTTGGTGCCGTTGAATGCCTCCGATGCCGCGATCACGCGTTCCAGAACCGCAAGCTGCCCGGCATCGTCGTCGATCGGCGTCAGACGCCCCCGCACCTGAGCGCTGACATAGTCCCAGGTGGGCACCGTCGGCTGCTCGACATAACAGGTCGATGAAATATAGGCGTGCGGACCGGTGAACAGAGCGAGAACCGGCATGCCCGGGGATAGCAGCGCGGCCTGAGGATTGGCGCGCGCCAAGTGACCGATCAGGCGCACTTCATCTGGCGCATCGGTTTCGAAATGCATCGGCGTCTGGGTCGCATAGGGGTGCCCGTCCGCAGCCGCGATGATCAGGCTGGCAAAGGGATATCCAGCGATAATCCGGCGTGGGTTCCCCGCTCGATAGGCTTCGGGGGCGTACATGGCCCAGCGCGCGTCGTCGCCTGGCAAGCTGCTGTCTTCCATCCGCGCGATTATGGGCGCGCTTCATCCGGCAGCCCAGATGTAAAAGCAGGAGCGCGCGTTGACCTCGCCGCACCGGAGGGGTGAGCCTCTCACAACGCCTTCACGCGGCTTGGCACCGCCCGCCCGCACAAAGCGCAGGCTATGCTCGCGGCAGGAAATGAGGAGGACCGTCGCACGTGGATTTCGAGCAGGAACCGCCGCACGATATTACTTTGGCCTATGCCGGCAAGCTGTTTCCCCAGGAGCAGCTGAGCACCTTTGGGGCGACCGACCGCATCTTCCCCACCCGTACGATTTCCCGGGGGGACACGCCGTCCCGCCCGATCCCGGTCGCGCGGCAGCCCCTCGAGGATCTGTGCGTCAGGGCAAACGGAGGCGAGCAAGATCTGATCGACTATGTCTCACGGAACAGGGTCGTGGGGCTGTTGATCGCGAAGGACGGCGAAACGCTGTTCGAGACGTACGAAACCGGCCTCACCCCGGCGACAAGGTGGATGTCGATGTCGATGGCCAAATCGGCGGCAACCACATTGGTCGGCTGCGCGATCGCCGACGGGCATATCGGTTCGGTGGAGGATCCGCTGACCGAATATCTGCCCATCCTTTCCGGTTCGTATGAAGGCGTCTCGATCCGCCATCTGATGCAGATGACGTCGGGCGTCGAATGGGACGATACGCACACCACCGCCGGGTCTCACCGGCGAAAAATGTTGCAAATGCAGGTGGACCAGCAGCCCGGCGCGATCCTGGAATACATGGCGTCGCTGCCCCGTGTTGCCGAACCCGGCACCCGCTGGAACTACAGCACCGGCGAGACGCACCTCGTCGGCGCGCTCGTCAAGGCGGCCACGGGCAAGTGGCTCGCCGACTATCTCAGCGAAAAAATCTGGTCGCGTATCGGCGCCGAGCAGGACGCCGCCTGGTGGCTGGAGGCGCCCGACGGGCTGGAAGTTGCAGGCAGCGGCATTTGCGCGACTTTGCGCGACTATGCCCGCTTCGGTTTGTTCGCCATGGACGGCGGCTCAATCGACGGTCGGCGTGCGGTCCCCGAGGGCTGGTTTACCGAAGCAACCACTCCGCGCGATGCCGGCGGCGAGCCGCTCAACTATGGCTATATGTGGTGGCCGGTGCCGGACCGTGACGGCAGTCATGCGGACGGCGCATTCAGCGCACGCGGTATTTTCGGGCAGTATATCTACGTCAATCCGGCGCGGCGCATCCTCGTGACCACATTAAGTGCACGCGCCAAGCCGAAAGGGGCCGAAGCGATCCTCGACAACGACTTCTTCAATTCGGTCGTCGAAGCGCTGGGCTAGGCATCACCGCCATCAGCCCCCGGGCGCGACGTCCGGCATATCCTTGAGGAGCCGGTCCTTTAGCCAGCCGCGAAACCGGCGCACGAGGCTGTCGTTCCACCGGTCCTTGCGCGCGATGAGGACATATTGGCCGGTCCGGCGCGGAAATTCGGGTTTGTTCGCCGCCATGTTGACCAGTGCGCCGCTTTCGAGTTCGGCCCGCGCGACCAGCGTGTTAGCAAGCGCGATGCCGTTCCCATGGTGCGCCGCATCCATGGTCAGATGGCCCTGCCACAAGCGAGGACCGGTGACCTTCCCCTCGGTGTCGACGCCGTAGGACTTCAGCCACTCTTCCCAGTTGGTATAGCCGCTTTCGTGCAGCAGCTGGTGTTGCAGAAGGTCCGAAGGGCTTTTGACGGAAGGTTGTTCGTCACGATAGGCCCGGCTGGCGACCGCGATGATTTCAGCCTCGGCTATGGGTTCGTGGCGCAGCGCGGGATTGTCGTCCAGTTCGTCCTCATAGGTGGCGACGAACCGAATATCGATGTCGGCCTGGTGGCTTGCGAAGTCGGGCGAGCTGTCGGCCGGACGCACTTCGATATCGAGGCCGGGGACCTTGCGCTCGAACTCGTTCAGGCGGCGCGACAGCCAGTGCAGCGCGAACCCCGGGCTGCTCCAGACAACCAGCCGGTTGTGCTGACCCTGATTGAGCAGGTCGAGCGTGGCGTGCGCGATGTCGTCGAGCGCACAGGCCAGTGCCTTGTGGTAGACACGCCCTGCCTCGGTCAGCACGACGCCGGCAGGGGTGCGGTCGACGAGCTTCACGCCGCTCCACGTCTCGATGACGCGCAAATGGCGGCTAACCACCGCATGGTCGCGCGAAAGCCAACGCGCCGCGCGCCGTATCCCTCCCAGCCGCGCCACCGCGTCGAAGGCGCGCAGCGCCTCGAACGGCGGAAGGGCCTTGCGCTCGGGCGGATTCTTCGCGGCGACGGGAGCCGTCATCTGTTCATTCCCAGAGACCTTTGCCTGCATTGTGCTGCCTTGTTGCGATATTATGAAATGCGCGGTCAATCGAGCCGCTACTCGCTTTGTCGGCGGACATGGCCGAAACCGCCGTGCCCTCCGGTCGGGAGCTCCCACGTCCCGATCCCCTCGGTCATGATCAATAGAAGGCAGGGCGGCATCCGCGAGCCGCGAAGTCGCTTTTTGCCGGTGCGGCAACCGCACCACCAATCGGCGCAAAGACCGCTTCCGTCGCCGGCGGCCATTCCGTTGACTTGCGGAAACCGAAAAAGAGGCGCGCTGAAATGACCTACCCGACCCAATTGTCCTCCTGCATCGACGGCGAATGGATTGGCGGGAAAGGCCGCGAGACCGAGACGGTGATCGAACCGGCAACCGGAGAAGCGCTGGCCGATCTGCCGCACGTGACCGCCGCCGATCTCGACCGCGCGCTCGAAGCAGCCGACCGCGGCTGGCAGGGCTGGCGCAGCCAGACGGTCGCCGAGCGCGGCGCGCTTTTGAACAAGGCACCGGACCTTCTTGCCGGGCGCACCGACGAAATCGCCGTGATGCTGTCGCGCGAGCAAGGTAAGCCGCTCTCCCAGGCGAAGGCCGACGTGGCGGTCGGCATCAACATTCTGCGGCTGCATCCCGAGGAAGCAAAGCGAGCTTATGGCCGGACCCTTGTGCGGGGCCCCGGCAAGCGGGCCAGCGTAACCTATGAGCCGGTCGGACCGGCAGCCGGCTTTGCGCCGTGGAACTTCCCGTTCTTCAACGTCGCGCGAAAGGTCGCGCCCGCTCTGGCCGCGGGCTGTTCGATCATTTCGAAGCCTGCCGAGGAAACGCCGGCCTCAGCGATCATGCTCCAGAGAGCGTTGCTCGACGCAGGCGTGCCGGGCAGCGCGAGCCAGCTCGTTTTCGGCGATCCCGACATGATCAGCCGGCATCTGATCGCATCGCCCGTCATCCGAAAGATCAGCTTTACCGGTTCAGTACCTGTCGGACGCCACCTCGCGAAGCTGGCAGGAGAGGCGCTGAAACGCACGACGATGGAGCTGGGCGGCCATGCCCCCGTCATTATTTTCGACGATGCCGACCTCGACAAATATCTCGACCTTCTCGTGACGACCAAGTTCCGCAACGCTGGACAGGTGTGCGTGTCGCCGACCCGCTATTATGTGCAGGAGGGTATCTACGAGCGGTTCGCCGCTGAATTCGCCAGGCGCACCGAGGAGATGGTGAAGCTCGGCAGTCCGCTCGATGAAGACACGGTGATGGGCCCGCTTGCGAATGCGCGCCGCCCGGTCGCGGTGGGCGGGATCATCGACGACGCAGTCTCATGCGGCGCCCGGGTTCTTACGGGCGCCGAACCGGGGCAGGGGCCGGGCTACTTCTATCGGCCGACAGTCCTCATCGACGTTCCGGAGGCCGCCCGTATCATGCAGGAGGAGCCGTTCGGCCCGGTCGCGTCGATGCGGCCCTTCAAAACGCTCGACGAGGCGGTCGCGATGGCCAATCGGCTACCGTACGGCCTCGCCGCCTATGTCTTCACCGAAAATCTCAACCGCGCGCTTCTCGCCTCCGGCGCGATCGAGGCCGGCATGGTGGCGGTCAATTCAATGACGCTGGCATCGGGCGACGCCCCGTTTGGCGGCATCAAGGATTCGGGCCACGGCATGGAGGACGGGCCGGAGGGTCTGCAGGCATATATGGTGCCGAAGGTCGTCCATATCGGCTGACCTTGGCGCGCCGCCTATTCTCCAGCGTCGCGATGCGGCAATCGGGGCGACGGTTCGGGATCGGCCAGCGCCGAACGCGAAAAGCGGATCGGCAGTTTCACGCCTGGAATAACGTTGCCGGCGGGATCGCTCATCTCGAGTGCCATGCCGCGATGGCGTACGTGCGGGTCGGCGAACGCATCGGCGACGCTGTTGATCGGTCCGGCGGGGATGCCTTCACCTTCGAGCCGCGCCAGCAGATCGTCGCGGCGCCAGCCCGTCACCGCCTCTGCGATCAGTGCGCTGAGCGCCTCTCGCCTTGCCACCCGGCCGGCATTGGTTGCGAACTCCGCCACTGGCTCGAGGGACAGGACCTCGCACAGCCGGGCGAACTGCGCGTCATTGCCGACGGCGAGGATGATCCAGCTGTCCGACGTACAGAAGGCCTCATATGGAGCGATGTTCGGGTGCGCGTTGCCGAGCCGCTTCGGCGGCGCGCCCGAGGTCAGGTAATTCATTGCCTGGTTGGCAAGTGTACCGACCATCACGTCGAGCAGCGACACGTCGATATGTTGTCCGCGGCCGCTCCGCTCCCGCTCGGCGAGTGCGGCCGGGATGCCGATGACGGCGTAGAGGCCGGTCATCACGTCGGCATAGGCGACGCCGATCTTCTGCGGCGGGCCGTCCGCTTCGCCCGTCAAGTCCATGATCCCGCTCATTCCCTGGACAATGAAGTCGTAGCCCGCCCGCTTCGCATAGGGTCCATCCTGGCCGAAGCCGGTGATCGAACAGTAGACGAGACGCGGGTTGAGCGCCGCCAGACTTTGGTAGTCCAAGCCGAATTTGCGGAGACCGCCCACTTTGAAATTCTCGATCACGACATCGGCGTCCTGAACGAGAGCGTGTGCCTCGGCCTGACCGCGCGGTGTGGAGAAGTTCACGATCCGCGAGCGCTTGTTCCGGTTGGCGGCATGGAAATAGGCCGCATCGCGGCCACCGTCCTGATAGTCGACGAAGGGCGGGCCCCACCGCCGCGTATCGTCGCCAAGGGGCGCCTCGACCTTGATCACTTCGGCGCCAAGGTCGGCCAGCACCTGCCCCGCCCATGGCCCGGCCAGAATCCGCGCGAATTCGACGACCCTGATCCCCTTCAGCGGCGGCCCGTCCATCAGAAGGCCGCGAGGCCGGTAATCGCCCGCCCCAGGATCAGCGCATGCACGTCGTGCGTGCCCTCATAGGTGTTCACGGTTTCAAGGTTCACCATATGGCGGATCACCTGATATTCCTCCGAAATCCCGTTGCCCCCATGCATGTCGCGAGCCGCGCGCGCGATATCCAGCGCCTTGCCGACATTGTTGCGCTTCACCATCGAGATCATCTCGGGGGCAAAGGCACCGTCGTCCATCAGTCGGCCGACCCTGAGCGAGGCGTGCAGACCCATGGTGATGTCGGTCGCCATGTCGGCGAGCTTTTTCTGAAACAGCTGCGTCCCGGCAAGCGGCCGGCCGAATTGGATACGGTCGAGGCCATATTCGCGTGCGGCGGCATAGCAATATTCCGCCGCGCCCAGTGCCCCCCAGCTGATCCCGTAACGCGCGCGGTTGAGGCATCCGAACGGCCCCTTCAGTCCTTCGACACCGGGTAGCAAGGCGTCGGCGCCGACGACGACATCGTCCATCAGGATCATTCCGGTAGGCGATGCGCGTAGCGAAATCTTGCCCTTGATCGCCGGTGCCGACAGGCCCTTAATGCCCTTTTCCAGGATGAAGCCGCGAACGGCGCCGTCATGCGCCTCGCTTTTCGCCCAGACGACAAAGACATCGGCGAAGGGCGAATTGGTGATCCACGTCTTCGAGCCCGTGATCCGATAGCCGTCGCCATCGCGTCGCGCCACGGTCTTCATACCGCCGGGATCCGACCCGGCATCGGGCTCGGTCAGGCCGAAACAGCCGATCAGGTCGCCGGAGGCCAGCCCCGGCAGGTATCTGGCCCGCTGCTCCTCGCTGCCATAGGCGTAGATCGGAAACATGACGAGGCTCGACTGGACGGAGGCCATCGACCGATAGCCCGAGTCCACCCGTTCGATTTCGCGTGCGATCAGCCCATAGGCAACGTAGCTCGCGCCCGCGCCGCCATATTGTTCCGGCACCGTCGCGCCCAGCAGGCCGGCCTGGCCGAACAACCGGAACAGCGAAGGGTCACTGCGTTCCTCGCTGAACGCATCTATCACGCGGGGTTGCAGTTGATTCTGAGCAAAGCCGCGCGCGGAATCGCGCACCATCCGCTCTTCCTCGCTGAGCTCTTGCTCGAGCGCCAACGGGTCTTGCCAGTCGAACTGCGCCATGCCCGCCATCCGGGTGCCTCCTGTCGCTTGCGGTCGATCTGGCTCGGTGCACCCATGCATCCGAGCCACCCTTCCAGTCACAGCGAAGCAATCCCGGTACGCCCAGCCGCCTATGCCGCAACGAGCGTTGCGCGGGACGCGCCGGGCAATCGACCTCGGCGCGACATTTTCTGGCAGATCGTCCAGAAGCATGGCGTCACGCAAGAATGGTACGCAAGAATGGAGTTCCGAGCCTTTGCGTTGCTTCCAGAGAGGGATCGTCAGCAGGCCAGGCGATTGCAGGCATCACACGGGCTCGCGCTATAGCCGACCGCGACGGTCGACGAGCGTTGCGATGCAATCGCTTATCTGCCTAGGGCGATCAGATGCACAACGGATCGTTCGCGCGCTTCACTCGCCCCGAACATATCGACATGGAACTTGTTTCCGTCGCATATCGCGACCGCAAGTTCCCCGCGCATATCCATCACCAGTACGTGGTTGGAGGGGTCGAAAACGGAGTGGAAAGACTTGACGTCCACGGCGGGTCTCATGTGGTCGGTGAAGGCGACATAATTACCCTTGATCCAGGCTTGGCCCATTCAAACTGCTCGGTCGGGAACGATGTCCTGAAGTACCGGGTCTTTTACCTGCCACCCGACCTGGTGAAGAGGTTTACCGGGCGCTCCGACCTTCGCTTCAATGCACCATCGCGCTCGGATGAGTCAGCTGTCCAACGACTTCTGAGATTGCACCGATGGTTCGAGCTCGAAGCGGGGGAAAGGTTCGAACAGGAAAGCGCGGTGGCTGAGATTATCGAAATCGCTTTCGATGGGGCAGGGCGGCCAGAGCGCGAAGATCTGTTTCCCGAGGTGGTACGACGGGCACGGTGTTATATCGATGAGCATTACCAGGAAAATTTCGGCCTCGATGAGCTTGCTCGATCAGCCGGAGCAAGCAAGTTCCATCTGGCGCGCAGCTTCAAACGCGCACACGGATTGAGCCCGTTCGCCTACCGGACCCAGCGCAGGATCCACGAGGCACAGCACATGGTTCTGGCAGGCCGCCCTCTGGTGAAAATCGCGACTGACCTTGGGTTTTCGGACCAGAGCCATCTGACGCGCCAGTTCCAATCGATGGTGGGAATTTCACCTGCCCGCTACAGAGAGCAATGAGGTTCAAGACATTGGCCCACACAGCAGGCTAGGGCGTCGCCCATAATGCTTGCGAAGGATTGTCCAATGACGAGTTTCTGCAAGAGTAGCGACATTGCTATTCCCCAGCGAACGGAACTAGCGCCACTTCGAACAGTGCTTCTGGCTTGCGCCGTGATGACTGCGAGCACGCCATTCACGGCCGATGCGTTCACCCGTGTCGCGGAATCCCACGCAGACCACCGGGCTCCCGATGGACAGGGTGACCAATACGCACGGTTCTTCGACAAATACGTCGAATGGGCGAGAACCATCGAAGCTGAGGGACAGGAACGCGGCACACGGCTTACACCCGGACAAGTGGAACTCGGCCGTCAGATCGGAATCGAGCATCCCGAAAGGGTGCGCCTGGTGTTTGTCGACGCCGTACCGTTCCCTGCGCATGACGAGGAAATGCGAAGGATCGGCGAAAGTTTAGGCTTCATCGGGCCTGGCGTCACCAACAATGCGCAGGCATTTGGCTATACCGTCTGGGTGCGCAACGGCTTCGCTCTCGATCGCCCCAGCCTGGCTCACGAACTGGTCCACGTTGCGCAGATCGAACGCAGTGAGAGTTTTGGTGCGTACGTGCGGCAGTACATGATGGAATTGATTGAGCACGGCCATTTAGACATGCCTCTGGAAGTCGAAGCATACGAAGCAAATCGGGAATATGAATGAAATAGGATCGCCAACGCGGCCGGTTCCCGGGGTTCTGAAGCGCTAGGACCTCGCCGTACTTTGAAATTACACGTCGACCCTAGGCGTTCACCCTGTCTCGATGGCGCTGCGTTCAAGGTCTATGCGCCGCGCCACCACCTCTTCGTCGGCGCCGCAGCCGGCGAGGACGCGGGCGGCCAGCTGGAAGCTACCCTCGACGGTTTCCGGAATGGCCGCGGTCGCGCCCGCGGCGCGCAGTCGCTCGGCATGCGCGGTATCCCTCGCGCGAACATATAGCGGAATTTGCGGAGCGGCGCGGCGAATGTCCGCTGTCAGCTGCTTGGTGCGCTCCCGTTCCCCGATGGTAACAACCACGGCTGCTGCATGATCCAGCCTGGCAGCGGTCAGTACCTCGAGGCGAGAGGCGTCGCCGAACCGGACCGGCGTTCCGTCCGCGCGTTTCTGCCGGGCGATGGCAGGATCGGTATCTACCGCGACGTAGGGGATTTGCTCAGCGTCCAGGACGGCGGCGACCGTCTGTCCCACGCGGCCGAACCCTGCTAGGATGACATGCCCCTCCAACTCGGCTTCGCTTTCCGCGCTATCCCCGGTCGCTGCCTCAGAGGCAAGACTGCGCCGCTCCATCGCCGCCGCAATCCGGCGTGCCGCCGTCGCAATGCCGGGGGTGAGCAGCATGGTGAGACTCGCGACGATAAGCATGAACTGGCCTGTCCGCTCCGGCATCAGCCCCAGCGACATAGCGAGGCCGACAACGACGAATGCGAACTCGCCTGCCTGTGAAAGCAGCAGTCCGGCTTCCAGAGCGCGGTGGCGCGGCAGGCCCCAGAGCAGGCAGAGCCCGGTATTGATCAGCGCCTTCAGCAGCAGGAGCCCGGCGACCGACGCAATGATCCAGAAGGGTTCCTCCCCCACTGTGCGCAGGTCGATGCCCATGCCCACCGACATGAAGAACAGCCCAAGCATCAGCCCCTTGAACGGCTCGATATCCACCTCGACCTGGTGACGATATTCGGTCTCCGCGATCAGGAGGCCCGCCAGGAAAGCGCCAAGCGCCATGGAGAGCCCGGCCACGCCTGTCAGCGCAGCCGTGCCCACCGACAGGAGCAGGATAACGGCCATGAATGCCTCTCGACTGCCCGTCTTTGCGACGAAGCGGAGCAGAGGGCGAATGAGAAGACGTCCGGCGGCGTAAATCACCGCTATGGTCACCATGGCTTCGCCCACGGCAAGACCGAGCCCCGCAGCGAGGCTGCCGGACGCGCTTGCACCGATGACCCCGATGGCGAACAGGATCGGGACCACTGCCAGATCCTGCATCAGAAGCACCGAGAAGGCGGCTCGTCCGACGGGCGTGCCCAGGCGGCGCGATTCCACGAGCAGCTGGCTGACGATGGCGGTGGAGGAGAGGGCGAAGCTCGAGCCGAGCAGCACGGCAACCCCGACGGGATTGTCCCAGCCAAGCGCGATGAAGCCGATCGCGGCGCCCGTCACCAGGATTTGCGCGCTGCCAAGACCGAAGACGAGGCGCCGCATTGTCCACAGCCGCGACAACGACAGTTCCAGACCGATGGTGAACAATAGGAAGACGACGCCTAGCTCCGCCAGCGCGCGGACCCCTTCGATCTCGGTGATGACGAACTGGCCTACCAGCGGATATTCATCGGCGATCAGGCCAAGGCCATAGGGGCCGATCAGCCCGCCAAGGAGCAGATATCCGAGTACCGGGCTGATCTTGCGCTGCAGAAGCGGCACCACCAGCCCCGCCGCCGCCAGGAACAGGAGAACCTCTCTGAGATGAGGAATGTGGCCATGCGCATCCATGGCGCCTGTCTAGCAGCTTGGATGGTGCCTGTGCGACCCGTCAGGCCCCCCGCCGGGAACGCTCAGCGCGTGCGGCGTAGCGTGCCGAGCGTCAGGCCACCGAGGAGCAGGTAGCTCACCCCGCCGCCAACGGCCACGCACCAGGCGATCGCCGCGGCGGAGTCGGTGCCCGCGACCGCAAAGATGGCGGCAACCATCGCGGCCAGCCCCACCAACCGTGCAACGAGGGCGGCCTTGGCCCTGTCCCTGGCGTGCAGCACTGGCTCGAACGCCACGGCCGCAAGTTCGAAACAGGCGGCGGCCGTCAATGGGATCAGGATCAGATAGCCCTGACTGAATTCCGCGCCGCCCAGAAGTTCGATCAGCGGGCGACCAAGGAGAATGGCGAGCGCGATGACCGCCGCGCTGGCAATGGCCGCGACCTTCGTCGTCTGCACGGCCAGCCGGCGGAACTCCTCCGGTCCGGCGGCGGCATGGGCGCGGGTGATCTCGGCATAGGCGGCGCGCATCAGAAGGGTGGAGAGTTTCGACAGTCCCTGGGCGAGCTGGTGGGCGAGCCGGTAGAGCCCGGCGGCGCTGGTTCCCACGAAATAGCCCACTGCGAGAAGCGGACCCTGCTTCATCGCCGCCATGACCGAGGAACTGGAATAGGTGACGAAGAAGAACCGGATGACGCCAGGATTGTCGGCCAGCCCTCGCCGCCACTCGGACAGTCGGCTCAGCCGGACGGCGACGGGCGACAGGCGCTTCGCAACGATCCAGTAAATGGCCGCTTCCACAAGGTCGATCACGGCCCAGGCGATGAGGAAACGTAGGAGGCTTGGGCCGGTCAGCCAGATGGCGACCGCCGCCGCCAGCCTGCCCAGCGGCACGATTGCCTCGACGTAAACGGCGAGGTCGAAACGGTCGAGCGCGCGGACGATGCCCGTCGGCGCAGACGCCAGCGCCCATAGCGCCGCCACGTTGAACCAGAAGGCCAGGTCGACAAGATCCGGGTTGAGGTTCAACGTGTCGCCGAACTGGTAGATAGCGACATATGCGAGCAGGCAACCGATCGCAGCGCCCGCGGCGTCGATCAGGCCTGCGAGCATGCTGAGGCGGCCGAACGCGCCCCAGTCCTTTCGCTCGATATGGTCGACGCCGTATCGCACCACGACCCGCCAGCTCTGGAACCCGGCAAGCGCGACGAGCGCCTGCGAGGTCCCGAAAATCAGTGAGAAGTGGCCGAACTCCTTCACCCCGAGCGACCGGGTCAGAATGGCCAGATAGATGAGACTGCAGACCGCGCCGAACCCCTTGCCTCCGACCAGCCAGGCCGTATTGGCGAACAGGCGCCCCAGCAGAGATTGCGGACGCGGCGATGCTGGTGGGGGCGGGGCCTCTTGCGGCATGGGAAGCGGTCCCTTACTCCGTGCCTTCCGCGATGCAAGCCGGCACGCGCGGACGGTGCGCGGCGCGTGCCCTAAGGTTCGCAGAAAGACGCTTCGAGCCCGGTCTTGCCGCCGCGCTTTGCCGGGCCGCCCCTAGTTTGAGTACGAAACAGAAAAACCCCATGAATATCGAACATGCAATCTTGCTGAGCGCGGGGCAGGGGTCCCGCATGCTGCCGCTGACCGCCGAGCAGCCAAAATGCCTGATCGACTTTTCCGGCCTTACGCTGATCGAGTGGCAGATCGAGATGCTTGCACGCTCCGGTGTGAAGTTCATCGACGTCGTGACCGGCTTCAAGGACGAGATGGTCGACGAAGTCCTGGCGGGCATCGACCATCCGGGCGTCGATATTCGAACCCAGTTCAACCCTTTCTACAAGGTTGCCGACAATCTCGGCAGCTGCTGGATCGCCCGCTCTGCCATGACCGGCGACTTCATGATCCTAAACGGCGATACCCTCGTTTCCGAAGAGATCGTCCAGCGTGTGCAGCAGGGCACGGAATGGCCCATCGCGGTGACGGTGGACATGAAACCGGACTATGATTCCGACGATATGAAAGTTCAGCTGGACGGCGAGCGCCTGCTTCAGATCGGCAAAACGCTCACCGCAGATGAAACCGACGCCGAATCGATCGGCTTCCTGGCCTTTCGCGGCGAGGGTAGCGAGCTCTTTCGCAATGCCGTGCGCAGCGCCATGCGCACGCCCGAGGGCGTACAGCACTGGTATCTGAAGGTAATCGACAAGCTTGCGGCGACCGGAAAGGTGGGAACGGTGTCGATCGAGGGAATGGACTGGGCCGAAGTCGACTTCCTGACCGACATCGAGATCGCGCGCGATCTGACCGATCGCTGGACCGCGTCCTAGCGGCGCGGCCACCTAGCCGAACGCGGCTGCGACCTCGTCCCGAAGTGCGGCGAGATCGGTCGCCTCCAGCTTGACCGCGCTGCCAAGATCCGGCGTTTTCGGCCAGCCGGCATCCGGGAAACTCTGTCCTTCCCAGCTTCGCTCGCCCTCGTAGCGGGGAATGACGTGAAAATGGACATGCGGATCGACCATCATAAGCATCAGATAGTTGATCTTCTGATAGCCCGTGAAGGACGTGAGGGCAGCTTCGATCTTCGCGGTCACCTCGGCCAGCTCGGCATGCGCTGCGGACGGCAGCTTGCCAAAGGCGGTTTCTTCCGAGCGCGCTGCAAGGACCAGGCTGCCGAGGGTCGGCTGCGCGGGCCGCAGCAGTACAACCCAATGTTCGAATTCGGCGACTACCGTCTCGGGTGCGCCGAAGTTCCGGATCGTTTCGTTCATGGATTCATGCCTCCGCAAGCCAGGATGTGAGCGGCCCCGCTTTCCGCGCCGCCGCCATCGCCTGCGCCAGCCGTACCGCGTGGACCAGACAGGAAATCACCGTCCACCACGCAACGGCGATCAGCCCCAGGTCGGGACGCGAGAACAGCATGGAGACGAACAGGATCACCATGTTCGGGTTTCGCCGCGCGGTGATCAGCCGGAACTGACTGTCGAAGCGGCGCCAGACATGGATATGCATGCCGCCATTGCGGCGCATGAAGACGCCCTCGATCACGCGCTGAACCACATAGCCGCCGATGATCGCCGCCATCACCGCGGCAAAGCGCTCGCCGTCCAACCCCAGGCCCCAGTGAACGAGGCCCGTGCCCCAGAACCAGTACCAGAAGGGGGGATGTACGAGGTCGATCCCATGGTCGAAGATATTGCCCCACCAGGAGGAGGTGATCGTACAGCGGGCCAGCTTTCCATCGACGGTGTCGAGGACCATGAAGACCAGGCCGAGCGCCATGCCGAGCCAGTAGGCGCCCTCGGCGAAGGCGAAGGTGGCAGCGATGCAGAATGCGGCGCCGATCGCGGTCACCATATTCGGGGTCATGCCGATGCGGGCGGCGATCCGGGTCAGCCAGAGCGCCCATTCCGGCCACAAATATTTGGTCAGAAGGTCGGTGACGCCCTTATAGGCGCCGAAATAGCTGGCGCGCTCCGCCTTCGCCCGCGTCTCTGGGGTCAGCGGCAGCAGGAAAGGGGTCTCGCGCTTGCGAAGCCGCTTGTCTTCGATGGTTGGCCGCTCGTCATATTCGATGATCTGGAACCCGGCTCGCTCGCTCTCCGCCAAGGGGCGGGCCTCGCTCATTGCCGCGCGTAGCCTGTCCGCTTCATCCTGTGACCGGGCATTTGCGAGCGCAGGCACACCGCTGGCAGTCAGCACGAGGCCGGGATGCTCGGCAATGTGGCGCAGCCAGCTAGGGTCGGCGGCGAAGTCCGCATTTGCAAGCAGAACCGGGGGCTCGGCGCCCGGCTCCAGGCCGGCGGAGACACCGATCCGCCGCGTCCGCTCTTCGATGCCAAGTCCCCACAGACGCGTGGGATTCTCGCCGACTGTTTCGATATGAAGTGAGGGGGACGGCTCGGTCATAGGCGAGGGCGGTTAGGTTCAGTCGCGCGATTTCGCAAGGCGAAGGAAAGGAAAGCGCCAGGTCAGGACGTGCGATGACGGACGGAAATATGCGTGCCGCCGACGTCGATCTGGTTGAAGCTCACTGGATGGGAGCGCACCCGCGTCGACAAAGTTCCGGCACCGATCAGGTGGACCTCGCGCCCGGCCACTTCTTTCAGACGATGATAGGGCTCGTGGACATGGCCGCTCAAGAACGCCGATGCGCCTGCCACCGCCAGCCGTTCGAGCGCGCCGCTGCCCCCTCTCGTGCTGCTTTCCTTGTAGCTTGCATCCGGCGTCGCCGAGAGCCGAATATCGAATAGTGGATGGTGGCTTGCCACGATCATGACCTCTCCCGGTCGTGCCGTCTCCGCCTGCCTTACCGCATGGCCGAGTGCCTTGCCGCCGACGACACCCTGGCTCCAGTTGGTCGTCGCCTGCGCGCGCGCAGTGGTGTTCAGTTCCACGATAGTACAGCCCGGCCAGCGCTGCTGCTTGCGGGCCGCGCGCTCCACGCGCCGCATGCGCCGGTAGGGCAGGGCGAAGCGCTCGGCGAGATTATAGTAGGGCATATCGTGATTGCCCGGCTGGACGAAGACCGGCGCGGCTAGCGCGGCAAGATAGGCGGCTGCCGCATCGAACTCCCGGCGCCGCGCACGCTGGGTAATGTCACCCGTGATGATCACGCCGTCCGGCTGCTCCCGCGCAACAGCATCGGCAAACCAGGACAGTGCCCGGCGGTCCTCGATCCCGAAATGGAGGTCGGATGCATGGAAGAAGACGGTCATGCGGCGCCGTCCCGAAGCAGCGCGCGAACAAGTTCCAGGTCTGCGGGCTTGTCCACATCCACCGCAGCCAGTCCGTCGCGAGCCGGCACGGCGGCTACGCGCAGACCCGCCGTACCGCCGAGTGAGGCCAGTGCACGGGCAAGCGTCAGGCGCCCGAACAGATAGGCGAGGAGAAGGCGCGGTCCGATGCGGGCCACGATCTTCCACGGCCGCTTTCGATCGCGCTCTACCGACCGCCACAGCGCGAGGCCGCGGGCGGCGGACGGACCGCGCAGGTAGAACAGGTTGCAGCCCGACCATTCGCCGTCGGCAAATCGCAGATAGGTTCGCTTGTTGCCGGGAACAGCCGCTTCGATATCGGCTCTGCGGGCCAGGAGGATTGCTGCATCGCAATCGTCGGGCACGTCCTTGATGAAGCTTTCGATCCATGCGGGCCGCAGCAGCGCATGGTCGGCTGTGGTGAGAAGCATGGGACTTCCGAGAGCCGCGAACCCGCTGCGCGCGCTTTCGCTTGGCCCCTCGGCCGCGGGAAGAACCTCCGCCCCGCGCAAGGCGGCAAGCCGCCCGGTGTCTTCGTCATTGCTGGATATGGCGACACGACCCGCACCCGCCGCCTTCACCGCATCGATGACGCGCGCCAGCATAGGCTCGCCCCCAACCTCGACCAGAGCCTTGTGCGCGGCGCCTGCCGCTCGGGCGACCGGATCGATCTCGTCGCGCGACCCTGCCAGGATCAGCGCATTCCACCGCGTCACCGCTCGGCCGATCGCCAGACGCGGAAGAAGACGCCGGGGGCAGCGAGAATGGGATGTTTCTCACGGAAGGGGGTCAGCGGAACCGTCACGCCAGTATGCTTCTCGACCTTCTGCAGGCCGTAGCGGGCCGCGCCCTTGACGGTGAAGGCCGCTTTCACGAGCCGCGACAGGTTCAACAGCTTCCCCGCATTCTGCTGACGCAGCCACCAGTTCAGGACCCCGGTGGCGGTCTCGGCGGACATTTCGCTTCGTAGTTCCTCGCCGACGACGCGGTAGGGAATATCTGCTGCCGACCAGGCCAGGGGCAGCAATTCTTCGTAGTAGCTAGGTGCGTAAGCGATAATCTGCCGGCTCCGGTCCGCGCGCTCGACCCGGAATTCGGTGGCGTAGGTCTGGCGGAACAAGTCGTGCCAGAAGTCGATGGGCCGCGCCTGTACCGGCCCGCCCGCGGCCGCAACGGACGCGGCGGTGACCGCTGCGGAGGCGACCGCTTCGACAGCATGATGACGGCTACGCTCGTCGCGCGACCATGACAGTGCCGCCGGCTGAACGAAGCGGGTCCAGACGGTGCTATCGAGATACTCGCCGGCTGCCGCGCGCGAAAAGGTCGAAAGAGGCATGGTTGCCACTTTCGCGCGCACGATGCCGCTCGTCGTGGAGACTTCCTCGAAACTGATGTCGGGCCACAGATGGCGCGACAGGAATCCCCGAACGCCCGGCGTCTCCTTGTCCGGGGTTAGCACATAGAAGTCGAGCAGCGCGTCCATGTCGCCGGTGCGCAAGACGGAACCGTAGAACAGCACCGCTACGCCCCCCAGACGCTCGGCAAGCTCTTTCGACGCCTCCGCGATAGCAGGCGGCAGGGCGGTGCCCGTCAGGCTGTCGGCGACGAAGTCGTAAAGCGAGCCGCTCATGGCACCACAAACCGCAGCGGGGTCCCCCGGCGCACCGTGAAGGCACCGCCGTGATAGAGTTCTCCGTCCAGAATGAAGCCGCTGTCCAGTTCCAGGTCGAACGCGTCGACACCCATCCGGTGATAGCCATGCCGGGCGAGGAGCGGATCATCGGACCCGAACAGCAGGGGGCGAAGGCTGGACAGAACCTTGCGCGGCGGCGCGTCGATCGCCAGCAGGCGCAGGTCACTCTCCAGGCTCCCGAAGGGCTTCAAGCCCATTGGCAGGCTGTTCAGAGCCGATGCGAGCAGCAAATAGAAATGATCATGTACCAGTTGTCCGTCGCGGCCGATGCGCATGGCCTCTCCACGCCGCCAGTCATTCTGTTCGCCGCCGAACATCGTCTGACCGATCGCCGCAGCCAGCGAGACACCGACGGCCAGATTGTTGAACGCGCCCATCTTATGGGTGCGCTGCGCGAGTGAGGTCGCGCGCACGAAAGCGCCCGCGCCGAACAGGAACCCCTTCAGTGCCGGCATCTGCGACCCTGCGCGGACGATTTCCAGCGGGGCCCGCTCCACCAGCTTGCCTTGCCGCTGGGCGCGCAGCGCGTCTTCCACGGTCCAATTGTGGGGAATCCCGAGATCCTGGGCGAGCGCGTTGGTCTTACCGGCCGGAACGACCGCGATCTGCGGCACGCCGTCCGGAAAGGTCTGCGCCGCGCAGGTGATGACGTCCCTGACCGTGCCGTCACCGCCATCGACGATGAGCAGTTCGATCCCGGCATTGGCGAAGTCGATCAGCGCTTCGGTAAGGGCCGCAATGCTCTGGGGATGGCGAACGAGAAGCTCGCTGCCGGATCCGGACGGGGCGCGCAGCTTTCCGGCGGTTTTGTTTCGGTGGCTCTTACGGTTGCCGATCAGGCCTGCCCGGTATGTGGGAGCAGGCATGCGTGGATGACTGGTCCTGCCGGGAATCCGCTCCAGAACCGGTGCGGCAAGCTTCAGGACATCGAGCTGGAAGTCGAGATGCTCATGCCAGGCAAGCCCTACCTGAGCAGACCCTTTTTGCCCTTGAGCCACAATTCGTTACCTTTGCCACCGGATCGAATGCGACAATCTGGTGACCGGGACATGTCACGTCAATGTCATTGGCGTGACCGGATAGTGACAAACGTTAAGGCGAGACACGGAAGTTCGCGAGCGGGGAAGAACCGCTAACGCTGGTAACGTGTTTTGATCATGATGGTTTTCCCCGAAGCAGGGAGCTCGAACCGTGCCGATTTGAGCGAGGGCAGACCAAGGGTCGTCGGCGCATCGTTGGAGAAGCCGAAGCCCTCCTTGATGGAGAAAAGCGTTCGGTTGAAGTCGTGATCGGCATTCTCGTCATGATAGGTCGCGACCGCATAGCTCCCGACCGGAAGCCAGAAGCAGGCGGTCGTCAGCGGCTCGATCGTCTTCGTGCGCACCCGGGCCAGCTTCCCGCCGCCGGCAAGGAAGCGCGAGCGGTCGTCGGGATAAACGGTGAAGGCGACTTCGCCCTCGGCATTTTTCAGATCTGTGGCGATGATCTCAAGCTTCGCCTTGCCGGTCCCGGGCGTCCCTTCGCATGGCTCGGCAGCGATTGCCTGGGTCGGCAACGCAGCGAGAAGTGCACCTGCGACAGTGGCCAGCAGGGGGTGCGCGTTGAACGACATATGCAAAAATCTCCAGCATCCTGAATAGTGAGCGAAGCGCTCATGTAGGTGCTTCTTTAGTCAGTCCAACTGAACCTCGGCTGTATTGGGGCGATTGCGGCATGTTCGCTCCCGCTCGTCGGTTTCCCTGCGACCAGGCTCGGCTCACTCACAGGCTCATCGTGCGTATCAACCTCCGGATCGCGGCCCACAACGACCGGCGCTGCATGGGTGAAACCATCTCGCGTAGGAGGAAGTCGAACGTATCACTGTCGCCGGATGCTCCTGCACTTGCCAGGTCGAGCATCAGCATTTCATCATAGCTGAGGAGAGGCTGGCAGGGTGGGTTGACCGTGAAGGGTTCCGGCCACGCCTGGCCGAGTTGGTCGACCAGGGCGCGGAACGCGCGGATTGCGTTCTGATCTTCGCGGCTTCCCAGCAGGAGCTTGATGCGGTCCGCGGCATCGCGTCGTCCCCGGCTTGCCATCACGCCGCAGCGAAACGCCGTGACCAGGCGATGCTGCCAGCAGGGAAGGGTGCGGATGTCGGGAGTGCTCGACAGGGCAGCGAGACTAGCGGCCATGACCACCGGCCTGTACGTTCAGGCTGTTTGACCGAACGCCGGTGTCGAACGGGCAGTGCTGATCTGTGTCGCGGGAAATCGGCGTCGTCTCCGGCCATTCCCAGTCGAACAGGGCGTTGAGGCTTCGTGCGGCCCAGTGCAGCGCCGCCGGAAGACCGTGAGGAACCGCAGCGCTCGTGGTGACCGGAGAAGGGGACTGCCCGGCCGCGTGGCGCAGCAGCGAGAGTGCGGCGCGCTCGTCCGGCGACAAGTCGGTACTGCAGCAGCATTCGGGCTCTAGAGGACGACCGAGCCGCGCTTCGATCAGGCCGAAATAGCTGTCGAGGACTACCGGAATTTCCGGCGAAAGGTCCATCGAGGCGAGGCGGTCCGCAATGACGGCTACCGGCGGCAGGCCAGCTTCGCGGGCGGCGACCCAGCTTCGCATGGCCATGACGATTGCGAGTCCGCTTTGTTCGAATCTGTTCATAGGCTCCTCCTGCGAACCAGTGCTAATGCGACGAACTCGCAATAGCAACTGATCATTCGGCAGGAGGTGGGGATGGGCGTGGCGGCTCGTTGACGTCGGAACACCGGATCCGCTCAGAATGAGAGACACGGCGCCGGTACGAACGTCCGGAAGGGCACCAACCCGTCACGGCGACCCTGGTCCTCGCGAAAAGGCAGGACCAAAGAAAAGGGGGCGCAGCCACCGGCTACGCCCCCAAATCAGGCTCGAAATCGAACCGGGAAGCGAGATTACATCTCGTCTTCGACCGGCTCCTCGACTTCCATGTCGCCTTCTTCCATCAGATTGGCGTCATCGCCGACTTCGTCAGCCATCTCGCCCATCTCGTCTGCCTGCTCGTCGAGCATTTCTTCCTCGGCTTCCATGCCCAGTTCGTCGGCCATGTCAGCTTCTTCCTCGAGGATGTCTTCCTGCGACTCCAGTTCCTGCTCCTGCACTTCCTCGGCAGCTTCCTGCGGGCCGCAAGCGGTCAGGGCGATGGCGCCAGCAGCGGCAACGGCGAATGCGATCTTTTTCATTTTACTCTCCTTCGTGATCATGCCCGGTTTTGATTCAGATTATTCCGGGCGGAAGATGGTGGAAAACTTTGGGATTTTTGAAAGATTGGTGAAGCGTCCCTGTTTCATGCGTGGCTATGGGCCTGCGCACCTCCGGTCTCACCAATAAATGCCTCCCTCGGCACATTGACATCGCCAAGGGGATACCCTGTCGCGTTCCCCCTCGCGTCGCCAACCTTTAGCAGCCCGTTTTGTTCATGCAAGATTCATTCACAGGCGGCTGAATCCGCGACATACGGGGATATCCTGCCCGCAGCCGACCCCACCGCTCCGCGCGCACGCGAACAGCGCCGTTGAACCTGCACCGCCTGCGCCCTAAGTCGCAGGCTAGACTGCTGCCCGCGACGGGCGCATCCGCCCTGCCTATTCCCGCCTACCGGAGAGCTTTACGCATGACAGCCGGCCAATATTCCTTCGTCATGAAGGAACTGACCAAGACCTATCCCGGTCAGTCCAAGCCCGTTCTTTCGAATCTGACCCTGCAATTCTACCCGGGGGCGAAAATCGCCATCGTCGGTCCGAACGGCACCGGCAAGTCGACCCTGATGAAGATCATGGCCGGCCGCGATACCGACTTTCAGGGTGAAGCCTGGGCCGGCGAGAATATCACCGTCGGCTATCTTGAGCAGGAGCCCGAGCTCGATTCCTCCAAGACGGTGAAGGAAAACGTCATGGAGGGAGTCGGCGAAATCGCCGGCAAGATCGACAGGTTCAATGAGATCACCGCTCTAATGGGCGATCCTCCGGAAGACGCCGACTTCGATGCGCTGATGTCCGAAATGGGCGAATTGCAGGAGCAGATCGACGCGGTCGACGGCTGGAATCTCGATACGACCCTTGAAATCGCCATGGATGCACTGCGCTGCCCGCCCGGCGACTCCGGTGTCGAGAGGTTGTCCGGCGGCGAGAAGCGCCGGGTCGCTCTGTGCCGCCTTCTGTTGTCGAAGCCCGATATTCTCCTGCTCGACGAGCCCACCAACCACCTCGACGCGGAAAGCGTATCCTGGCTCGAAAAGCATCTCGTCGACTATAGCGGCAACGTCATCCTCGTGACCCACGACCGCTACTTCCTGGATAACGTCGTCAACTGGGTGCTCGAGCTCGACCGTGGGCGCTACTACACCTACGAATCGAACTATTCCGGCTATCTGGAGAAAAAGGCGAAGCGTCTCGAGCAGGAACAGCGCGAGGACGAGGGCAAGCAGAAGGCCATCAAGGAAGAACTCGAGTGGATTCGCAAATCCGCCAAGGGACGCCAGACCAAGTCCAAGGCTCGTATCCAGGCCTTCGACGATCTCGTCGAAAGCCAGGAAAACCGTAAAGTCGGCCAGGCGGAAATCCTCATTCAGAACCCCGAACGTCTCGGCGGCAAGGTCATCGAGGCGCACGGCCTGTCAAAGGCGTTCGGCGACAAGCTGCTGTTCGAGGACCTCGATTTCATCCTGCCGCGCGGCGGCATCGTCGGTGTGATCGGTCCGAACGGCGCCGGTAAGTCTACCCTGTTCAAGATGATCACCGGTCAGGAGCAGCCCGACTCCGGCAAGATCGAGATCGGCGACACCGTGCATCTCGGCTATGTCGATCAGAGCCGCGACGAGCTCGATGCCAACAAGAATGTCTGGGAAGAGATTTCCGACGGCATGGACTATTTCGAGTTCGGGAAGGAGAAGATCTCCAGCCGGGCCTATGTCGGCGCGTTCAACTTCAAGGGGCCCGACCAGCAGAAGAAGGTGGGGCAGCTTTCGGGCGGCGAACGCAACCGTGTGCACATCGCCAAGATGCTGCGGAAGGGCGGCAACGTCCTTCTTCTCGACGAACCCACGAACGATCTCGACGTCGAGACGCTGCGCGCGCTCGAGGTCGCGCTCGAGAATTTCGCCGGCTGCGCCGTGGTTATCTCGCACGACCGCTTCTTCCTTGACCGCCTCGCCACTCACATCCTGGCCTTCGAAGGCGACAGCCATGTCGAATGGTTCGAAGGCAACTTCGAGGCCTATGAGGAAGACAAACGCCGGCGGCTCGGCGACGCTGCGGATCGGCCTCACCGGATGACCTACCGCAAGCTGACGCGCTGAACCTGGGCGCGGCGACGGGAAGGGCGGCACCGCGACCCTTCCGCTAGTCGCGCCTCAGTCGCAAAGGCTGGGGGTGCCCACGTTCGAAACGGTGTTCAGCTCGAGTTCGCGGGCGATGAACGCCGCATTGTAGTGCAGCGTTCGCTCCTCGTAGACGGCGGCGATGGGCTGCAGAATGCGTCCCGCCGGCGTTGAAGGCGCGTAGTCGTAATAGACTTCGGCGATCATGACGGTGTTCGGGTCGATGGCGGTGAACCCGTCGATGTCGGGCACCTCATCGTCATACTGCCCGGCGCCCTGCTCGCCATAAGCGCTTTCGAAGTCGCCGTTTCCGACGCAGCGCTGCCAGCGGATCCACTGGCCGTCGGGAACCGGATTGCCGTCCTCGTCGACATCCTCGTTTTCGGTTATCGAGCTCAGGATGATGCGCCCGTTGCTGTTGAAATCGTCGATGCTCAGCGACAGGCGAGATCCCAGGAACAACGAGTTGACGTCCGCCTCGCTGATTCCGTCCTTGTAACGCGCCGCGAGGTCGGCGGTCAGCACGGCAACGCTGCTCAGCTGCTGATTGATCAGCGCCAGCCGGACGAGTTCGAACCCGCCCAGGGTGGTCATCATCAACACGGGCGTGGCGAGAGCGAATTCCATGAACGCGACGCCCGACCGGTCGCCGGCCAGCCGCTTCAAGTGCCGGAAGAGGCGCTTCCGCCGCATCAGTCGATCTGCGTGATCGTCATCGCGCCCGTATAGGGGTCGAGACAGATGCGCTTCTTGGGAATGGTCGCGACCGTCCCATAGGGCTCGTTGCGAATGGTCGTGTTCGAACTCAGCACCGCCTTTTCGGACCCGGTCAGGCTGCCCGTCAGGGCGAAGATCCGGTCATAGCTGACTTGCAGCTCGAACAGGACCACGTCCTCCGAATTGCCGGTGCCCGTCAGGCCGATATCGGCATCCCAGCTATCGTTGTTGTTCACTTCGATCCAGCAGTCGCCATTTGCCGGCGGCCCGGTCACGTCGACATTCTCCTCGGCGCGCTCGATCAGTTCCGGATCCCCGACATCGGCGAATTCGGAATAGCTGCGCACGTCGATCGCCACCTCGACGTCCATCAGGTCGTCGAGCTCGCGCGCGACGAAGGCCCGCATCGCTTCCTTTACCTCCGCGTCGGTGCAGGAATCGGGAACGGCGCAGCTGCTCGTGTCGCCGACGATGCGCCCGGTCCCCGACAGGCGGCTCACCTGCCGCAGCACCCCTTGCATGCGTGCATTGGCATAGGCCTGGAACCCGAACTCGATCGAGCTCATCAGCAGCAGCGTGAGGGGAAGGGCGAGAAAGGCCCATTCCACCACATAGCTCCCGCGCTGGTCACGGCGAAGGTTATGGAAAAAGCGCGTCACTGGGAGACCCGGAGATATCCGATATTCTGCGCGATGGACGTGAAGGCGGCTTCGAGCTCACCGGCTTCGTCGGCTTCCTTGTAATGTTCGTCGGAGCTGGCGCAGCTGCGCAGCGCCTTCTTGTCCGCGCTCGCAATGCCGGTGGAGAAGGCGATGGTGTAGATCTCGATCGACTGCGCCTTCGCGATCCCGCACAAGAGCTTGAAGCGCTCACGATGCTCTGTCTTGGCATTCCCCGAGGTGCGGGTGTGATTGCTCTGCGAAGTGGGTTTGTCCTCGATGCCCCAGGCCGTGTAATTGCCCGTACTCGGCTGCAGCGTCCCGTCCGTCATGAAGACGATATACTTGTTGATGGCGAGGCCGTTGAAATTGTCCAGATTGTCGAAGGGCCTGCCTTCGGACAGCATCTCGGCCGCCCAGTACATGCCGACATCGTGATAGGTGTTGCCGCCGACCTGGAGTGTCTGGAGATACCCGTCTCCGCCCTCCGGATCGGACAGGTTCGCCTGCGTCCACTCGCCCAGCGGAATGACCGGATCGGGACAGCCCTCGTTCGGCCCGCGCGAGCCGAGCCGGTTGTTCTGATAGCTCGAATTGGAAACGTTCGATCCGTTGATGCCCGTCTGAATGCCCAGCCAGCTGGTCGACCGCACATAGGGGACGCGGTCGGTCCGGATGGCATCCAGGGAAAAGTTCCAGATGTCGTTCGCCGCCAGCGTATAATCGACCTGTGAGCTCGTCGGCTGACCGTAGCGGGAACTCCCGCGCGGCAGCACGAAATAGGGCTGCCAGCCCGGAACGCTGACCCCGTCCGGCGCCAGGCCGTTTATGTCGTAGGCGTCGGCCTGCACCCAGTCTTCGGAGCCCGGCACGTCGGTAACGGTCTGGCGCATCTCGACGCAGCCGCGCCATTCATAGGGGTTGTCGTCGACGAACCCCGGCATCAGGGGATTGAAGCCCTTGTCCGCGACCGAGTCTACGAACTCGGAAAGGTCGAGCGTGACTTCGCCCAGTTCCGTGCCGGTCGAGATCCACCCGCTTTCGCAGTAGAAGAAGCAGCTCTCGCCATAGTAATTCGTGTCCTCGCCATCGGCATAATAGACGGCGTCGGTATCGATATAATCATATCCCGTCGCGAGTTCCTCGGCCTGGAGCGCACGGCCGATATTCACCACCGTATTATAGGGGACGAAGCCCACGCGCACGCGCTGGCCGCCGACCGCAACCTGATCGCGGAGTTCGTCCATCACGCCCAGGAAGGAATGTACCGCACCGCGCAGTTCGTCGATCCGGCAGTCGTCCGTGCAGCTGCTATTGTCGAGCGAGTTTCCCATAGACCCGGTGACGTCGGCCACCACGACGACGTCGACATTCACGCCGGACCGCTTCGCCGCACAGTCGACCGAGATAGGGATCGAGTCCACGCCGACGATGCGGCCGATGGTGGTGGGAACTTCGGTGGCCAGCGATAGCTGCAATTCGCCGTCCGCGGCGATGTCGTCGGTCATCTGCACCGGCTCGGTGTCGAAGGTGCCGTCGGGAAAATTGTAGGAGATGAACTTCGCGATTTCCTGATAGCCGGCCTGGTCGATATCGTAGGTCGTCGTCCCGAGGCCGGAATCGTTCGCCGTCTCGCGCATCACCTTGCGCCCCGCTAGGGCCGCCGCGTCGCAGGTCTGCGATAGCCGCGCTTCCGCCATATAGGCGCGCGTCAGGTCGACGCCGCCGCCGATCGCCGCGAGCACTGGGAACAGCCCGGCCGTGACAAGGGTAAGGGCATTGCCGCGCTGGTCGCGCGCAAGCCGCTCGCAAAACCCGATTTTTCGCCCCATAAAGCCCGTCCCACAAAGTGAGCACGCCTTCGGAGATCGCCGAACGCGCGGGGCAGCATTGCCCCTGGGTCCGGAGGACTAGCCAAACAGGGTTCACATGGGCTTGAGGAACATGGTTTGCGAACGGGGTAAACGCAGGGTGAGGCACTATGGTTAATCCCGCCCCAGCGGCGGATGGCGAGGAGGGGGAGTGGCTTCGCGACATGCGGTTCGCCCTGGCGTTCGCACCGGCGGCGCACCGTCCCGCGCTCGAAGCCCTGCTGCGTTACGACCGACGGCTGCTGGAGATCGCGCCGAAGCCCGAGGAGCCGCATGTGCCGATGATCCGTCTGGCTTGGTGGCGCGACACGCTTAGCAGGCTGGCCGAACAGCCCGTCTCCGGCGAGCCGCTTCTGGAACGTATCGACCTTTGCGTTCCGGACTCCGCCTATCCGGCACTCGGAACTCTTGCTGAGGCGCATATGGACCGTGTGGAAGAGGGCGACGAAGAGACGCGGCTGCCCGCTCTTTTTACCGCCGCTGCCGCGATAACGGGCAGTGAAACCAGTTATGAAGGGCAGGGAAGGGTACCTAAGCCGATCCGCCCGATCGGTGCGGCCGTGCGCGCAGGTCAGCTTGCCCGAAAATCTCCGACACGCCGCCAGCTTGCCATGATGCGGCATATTCTCACCGGCCACCTTCCCACCGAGAAAGGGGATGCCCATTGATGGCGCTGCGCCGCTGGCTTCTCCTAGGCGTGGTCGGCCTGCTGGCGCTGGCGGCCATACTTGGCTGGATGCGGTCGCCGCGGAACGAGGAAATCCCCGCTCCACCACCGCCAGCCGCTGACCCGGCTCCACTGCCGCCGGCACCGAAGGCACCCGAGGTTACGCCGGAAGAGCGTGAAGCGCGCCGGTTCGCACGGAACGACCGCGACGATAACGGCCTCGTCACGCAGGAGGAATATCTGCGCCCACGCCGAAGCAGTTTCCAGCGCATGGACGCCGATGGCGACGGCCTGATCAACTTCGAAGAATATAGCGTGAAGCAGACCGACCGGTTCACGGCCTCCGACTGCGACGCGAGCGGTGGGCTGACGGCGGAGGAATTCGCCTCCACCGCCACACGCCGCGACGCACCGGAGCCGGACTGCTGATGGAGCCCGACTGCTGACAGTGCGTCAGCGGGCTTAGTCTCCCTTGCGGCCTGCGATCAGTGCATCGACCACCTCGGGGTCGGCCAGCGTCGAGGTATCGCCCAAACTCGATGTCTCATTCTCGGCGATTTTTCTCAAAATGCGCCGCATGATCTTCCCGGACCGGGTCTTGGGCAAGGCGCGCGTCAGGTGAATATGGTCCGGAGTCGCGACCGGGCCGATCTCGCTGCGCACATGCTGGCGAAGCGTCTGCTCCAGCTCCTCGCTGATGTCGACGCCTGCATTCGGCGTGACATAGCAATAGATGCCCTGGCCCTTCACGCTGTGCGGAAAACCGACGACGGCCGCTTCGGCAACATCCGGATGGAGCACCAGCGCGCTTTCGATTTCGGCCGTGCCCATACGGTGGCCGGACACGTTCAGCACGTCGTCGACCCGGCCCGTGATACGGTAATAGCCGTGTTCGTCGCGTTTCGCGCCGTCGCCGGAAAAATAGAGCCCTTCGTAGGTCGAGAAATAGGTTTGCTCGAAGCGGGCATGGTTGCCGTAGACCGTGCGCGCCTGGCCCGGCCAGCTGCGGCGGATGCACAGATTGCCCTCCGCTGCGCCTTCCAGCGGCTTGCCGTCGTTGTCGACTAGTAGCGGCTCGATCCCGAACATGGGAAGGCCGGCCCACCCGGGCTTCATATCATGTGCGCCGGGCAGGGTGGTCAGCATGATGCCGCCTGTTTCGGTCTGCCACCAGGTATCCACCACCGGAACGCGCCCTTCGCCGACCGTATCGCTGTACCAGCGCCATGCCTCAGGGTTGATCGGTTCGCCCACAGTGCCGAGCAGCCGGAGCGACGAGCGGTCATGTTTTTTCACCGGTGCGTCGCCGTCAGCCATCAGTGCACGAATCGCCGTGGGAGCGGTGTAAAGGATCGTGACGCCATGCTTCTCGACGATCTGCCAGAAGCGGTCGTTTGCGGGATAGTTGGGGACGCCCTCGAAAATCAGCTGTGTCGCACCGTTTGCGAGCGGTCCGTAGGCGACATAGCTGTGGCCGGTGATCCAGCCCACATCGGCGGTGCAGAAGAACAGGTCGTCATCGCGGTGGTCGAAGCCATAGGCGAACGTCATCGCCGTCCACAGCAGATAGCCGCCGGTGGTATGGAGCACGCCCTTCGGTTTACCGGTCGAACCCGACGTATAGAGAATGAACAGCGGGTCTTCGGCCTCCATTGGCGCGCACGGGCAGTCGTTGTCGACGCCGGCACTGACGTCATGCAGCCAGTGATCGCGGCCATCGGTCATGGCTGCCGAGCCGTCGCCGACCTGGACGACAAGCACCGACTTCACGCGCGGCGTTTCGGAGAGCGCCGCGTCCACATTCTGCTTCAGGGGCACGGTCTTTCCGCCGCGCTTTCCGATGTCGGCGGTTACGAGGAAATCGCTCTCGCAATCCTCGATACGGTCGCGCAGGGCGTGCGGAGAGAAGCCGCCGAAGACGACGCTGTGAACGGCGCCGATGCGCGCGCAGGCCAGCATGGCGAAGACCGCTTCGGGGACCATCGGCATGTAGATGGTAACGCGGTCGCCGCGCGCGACGCCGAGCGTCTTCATTACATTGGCGAAGCGGGCGACTTCATCCTTCAACTGTGCATAGGTGAACCGGCGCCCGTCGCTGGCTGGGTCGTCGGGCTCGAAGATCAGGGCCGTCTTGTCGGGCGTGGCGACGGCGTGTCGATCGACGCAGTTCCAGCAGGCGTTGAGCTGTCCGTCCTCGAACCACTTGATGTCGACCTTCGGCGCGTACGACCAGTTGCCGGCCACGGTCGGGCGTTTGATCCAGTCCAGCCGGTCCGCTTGGTCAAGCCAGAAGCGTTCGGATTTTTCGAGCGAGTGGTTGTAGAGGTCGCGATAGTCGCTTGCGGAGCAATTCGTGTCCTTGGCGGCTGTAGGCGGAACCGGAATGACGGGATCTGACATGGGCGAACCTTCCCAGAAATGTTGCTTTTGCGCGCATCCTTGGGGGGGAACGCATGAGAGGACAACCCGCCTCCCTGCTAGGTCGTATATTTAACATAATATGTATTATCGTCGTAACGGGTGGTTCTCGCATCTCGACAATTCGCACCCCCGCATCCTAGGTCAGCTTCATGCCCCATCGTGACGCAAATCGACCAAGCGATCCCCATTTGTCAGAGGCGGACGAACGGCTTGCCGCGCAAGTGGTACGCCTGCGCGCCGTGATGGCAGCCCTACGCCACCCCGAAACCGGCTGTCCGTGGGATCTCGACCAGGACTTCACCTCCATCGCACCTTACACGATCGAGGAAGCCTACGAGGTCGCGGACGCGATAGAACGCGGCGACATTGACGACCTGCGCGGCGAGCTCGGAGATCTGCTGCTACAGACCGTCTATCATTCACGCCTGGCGGAGGAAGCCGGCACCTTCGATCTGGCAGACGTAACAGCCGGGATTGCCGACAAGATGATCGCCCGCCATCCTCACGTGTTCGGCGAGGAAAACGTCGCCACAGCCGACGCCCAGACTGAAAACTGGGAAGTCATGAAGGCTCGCGAACGCGGCAACGTCGGGGCGCTCGACGGAGTGGCGCTCGCCCTTCCCGCCCTGATGCGCGCGCAGAAGCTCCAAAAACGCGCCGCGCGCACCGGGTTCGACTGGCCCGACAGCGAGGGGCCCCGGGCGAAAATCCTCGAAGAGATGGCCGAACTTGAGGCCGCCAGCACGGCCGAAGAGAGAGAAGAGGAAGCAGGCGACCTGCTTTTTGCGGTCGTCAACTTCATCCGCCATGTCGGGGTCGACGCCGAAGTCGCTCTGCGAGCGGCAAATTCGAAGTTTCAGACGCGCTTCGAACATATGGAATCGACAAGCACGCGGCCCTTGGCGGAACTCGATTTCGAGGCGCTTGAACGCCTGTGGGTCGCTGCCAAGGTCGCGGAGCGACAGGCGAAGAAGTCTTAGCCTTCGCCCCGTTTCAGCTTGCCTAGGCGGCGGCGTCCGCCGTCATCCGGTCGAAACGACCCTTGTCGATCGAACTCAGCCGCACTTCGACATGCATGGTTTCGCCGGCCAGCTCTCGCTCGATCATCTCGCCATTGGCTTCCAGCCACGCAAGCCGCGCGCCGTCCGTCACCGGAATGTCGAAATTATAGCTACGCCGGTCACCCTGCAGCCGCGCCGAGACCGTCTCGGTCAGCGTTTCGACGCCGGCGCCGGTGACGGCGGAAATCGCGACATGCCCTTCCCGTTCCGGCAGGTCGGCCCGCAGCTCGGCACTCAGCAGGTCGATCTTGTTCCAGACCTCCAGGATCGGCGGGCCATCGTCCAGGTCGACCCCGATCTCCGCAAGCGTGCGATAGACATCGGCGGCCTGCGCCTCGCTGTCGGGGTGCGAGATGTCCCGGACATGCAGGATCAGGTCCGCTTCCAGCACTTCTTCCAGCGTCGCGCGGAACGCCGCGACTAGTTGCGTCGGCAAGTCGGAAATGAACCCGACCGTGTCTGACATGATGACCTTGTCGAAGCCCGGGATCTCTACCGTCCGCATCGTAGGGTCGAGGGTCGCGAACAAAAGGTCCTTCGCCATGACGTCGGCACCGCTCAGCCGGTTGAACAGGGTCGACTTGCCCGCATTGGTGTAGCCCACCAGTGCTACGACGGGATAGGGAGCCTTCTGCCTGCGGTCGCGGTGCAGCGTGCGCGTACGCGCAACGTCCGCCAGTTCCTTGCGCAGGCGCGCCATGCGGTCGCGCAGCAGGCGCCGGTCGGTTTCGATCTGCGTTTCGCCGGGACCGCCGAGAAAGCCGTAGCCGCCCCGCTGCCGTTCCAGGTGGGTCCAGGACCTGACCAGGCGACTCGCCTGATATTCCAGGTGCGCCAGTTCGACCTGCAGCCGGCCTTCATGAGTTGCGGCGCGTTCGCCGAAAATCTCGAGGATCAGGCCGGTGCGGTCGATGATCTTGATACCGGTCTCGCGCTCCAGATTCCGCTGCTGCAGCGGACTGAGCGTGCCGTCGACCACGATCAGGTCGGCGTCGAGTTCGGCCGCCCTCGCCTTCAGCGCTTCGACCTGCCCCTGTCCGAACAGGGTGGCTGGACGCGGCGCGCGGATACGCACAACTTCCGCGGCCCTGACGTCGAGCGCGATCGCCGCAGACAGCGAGACCGCCTCTTCCAGGCGTGCCTCTGGCGACCGCGGGTTCGAACTGCGGCTGAGGTCGGGCAGGACGACCAGCGTGGCAGCGCCGTAGGCGCGGCCGTCATCGGAGCGGGAGAGGGAAAAGTCGGGCTGGGTCGAGATCAGTCGTCCCCATCTTCCTCGTCCGGATCGAACAATTGTACGGGCCCTGCGGGCATGACCGTGGAGATGGCATGCTTATAGACCAGCTGCGACTGGCCGTCCCGGCGCAGCAGCACGCAAAAATTGTCGAACCAGGAAATATTTCCCTGTAACTTCACTCCGTTAACCAGGAACATGGTAACGGGAACCTTCGCCTTTCGGACAGCATTAAGAAACGTGTCCTGAAGGTTGTTCGGCTTGTCGGCCATGTCGGTGCGCTCCTTCTCAGATGGGGGCTTGGGATATCCTATTAACGCGGCGAAAGCGGAAAAGTCGCGCATTCTCTCACGTGGATGCTCAATCCTTGCGTTCCTCGTGCGCGGTTTCGGTCAGCTGAAGGGCCTTCAGCTTGCGGTGCAGGGCCGAGCGCTCCATGCCGATGAAGGTGGCCGTGCGGCTGATATTGCCGGAAAATCTACGGATCTGCACTTTCAGATATTCGCGCTCGAACGCCTCTCTGGCTTCGCGCAGGGGTGCCCCCATGATGGCCGAACTGGGCGCGCCGGTGTCGCCGCTATCGGTGCCGGTGACTTCCGGCGGCAGAGCGTCCGCCGTGATCTCGGTATCTTCGCTGGAGGAGAAAATGACCGCACGCTCCATCGCATTCCTCAGCTGCCGAACATTTCCCGGCCAGTCATAGGATTGCAGGGCAACGACGGCGTCGTTCGCCAGCGTGGGCGTCGGCAGGGCCCGTTCCGCCGCCAGCTGCCCCAGGAAGTGCTCGGCCAGGGGAATGATATCTTCGCGCCTCTGGTCGAGGGACGGCACCGACAGGGGCACGACGGCGAGCCGGTAGTAGAGGTCTTCGCGGAACCTGCCCTGCTCGATTTCGCGCTTCAGATCGCGCGAGGTCGAGGCAAGGACGCGGACGTCCACGCGCACCGGCATGTTGCCGCCGACCCTGCGAAAGCTCTGGTCGGTTAGCACCCGCAGGATCTTCGACTGAGCCTCCAGCGGCATATCGGCGACCTCGTCGAAGAACAGGGTGCCGCCATGCGCTTGTTCGAACATGCCCACCCTTGTCGCCGCATCGCCCTGCTCGATGCCGAACAGCGCCTCTTCGACTCGTTCGGGGTGCAGGCGCGCGGAGGACACGGTGATGAACGCGCCCCCTGCCCGGTCCGACCAGCCATGGATCAGACGCGCGGCGAGTTCCTTTCCGCTTCCGGGCGGCCCGTCGATCAGGATGCGGCTGCCTGTGGGCGCCGCGCGTTTTAGGACGCCGCGGACATTGGTGATCGCCGTGCTCGCACCGATCAGGTCGGCGACATCGCCCGTCCGCGCACGAAGCTGCTCATTTTCCCGCCTCAGCCTCTCCAGTTCGGTGGCGCGCTCGATCGTGTTGAGAAGTGCGTCGGTCTGGAACGGCTTCTCGATGAAGTCGAACGCGCCGCGCTTGATGGCCGCCACGGCGGTCTCGATATTGCCATGCCCGGAAATGATGATGACGGGCAGGTCGGGGGTGCGCTGCTTTACCTCTTCCAGAAGTTCGATGCCGTCGAGCCGGGATCCTTGCAGCCAGACGTCGAGGATCAGCAGCGACGGCCTGCGCTCGCTCAGTGCTTCCAGCGCGGCATCGCTATTGGCCGCCGTGCGTACCCTGTACCCGTCATCTTCGAGGACGCCGGCTACCAGATCGCGTATGTCCTTCTCGTCGTCGACGACCAGAATATCCAGTGCCATCAGGCCTCCTCTCGTTCATTGGGCTGGCGGTTGCGGGTACGGGGGTCGCCGGCAAGTTGTCCCGGCGGGAAGCTCAGGAACACCCGCGTCCCGGCGCCCTCGAGGTCTGCGAAGCCGAGCGTCCCGGCATGCTCCTCGACGATCTTCTTGACGATGGCGAGCCCCAGGCCGGTTCCGCCTGCCCGGGTCGTGACATAGGGTTCGGTGATGCGGTCTCTCAAATCGCGGGGCATGCCGGGACCGTTATCGGTTATGGTGATCAGAAGGCCGGATTCATCGGCCGCGACCGCCAGAGCGATGGCCGGCTCACTGACCGTTTCCGCCTCGGTCACCGCCTCGACGGCGTTCTTCAGAAGGTTGGTCAGCGCCTGAGAGATTTGCCGCCGGTCGCAGATAAGAGGTGGAAGGCCGTCTTCGACATCGAGTGAGAAGGAGATTTCGGGCTGCGCGATTTCCTGCAGGAACAGCGATTGCTTGACCAGGTCGCGGATCGGTTCCTCGCGGAAGGTGGGCTTCGGCATACGTGCAAAGGAGGAGAACTCGTCCACCATGCGCCTCAGGTCGCCCACCTGGCGGACGATGGTCTGCGTCAGGCTCTCCAGCGTGTCTCTGTCGGCGCCTTCCAGCAGCTTGCCGAACCTTCGGTCGATCCGTTCGGCCGAAAGCTGGATGGGCGTCAGCGGGTTTTTGATTTCGTGCGCGATGCGCCGCGCGACATCGGCCCAGGCGGCACGCCGCTGGTCGGCAATCTGCTGGGTAATGTCGTCGAACGTCATGACCAGCCGCTCGCCCCCCGGCACAAGTCCGACGCGGACCAGGAAGGTCTTGTCGTGGCCGCCGCGCTCGAAGCTCCGCTCGCCCTGCGCGCGTCCCCGTTGACCCGCCTCCTCGACGAGCCCGGCAAACTCGGGCACCGCCTCGCCGAGCCGCCGGCCGATCAGTTCTTCGGGCGGGGCGGCAAGAAGTTCCGCCGCGGCCGAGGATGCAAGATCAATGCGGCCGCTGCCGTCGACGGCAAGAACGCCTGCCGAAACGCCGTCGAGCACAGCCTCGATAAAGCCGCGCCGCGCTTCCGCTTCTTCGTTCGCTTCGACCAACGCGGCGGTCTGCACCTCGAGCTGGCCCGCCATGCGGTTGAAGCTGCGTGCGAGCAGGGCGAGTTCGTCGCGCGCACCGTCGAGGTCGACGCGCGCACCCAGATCGCCCGCACCCAGCCGGCCCGCCGCAGTCGCCAGGTCGGCAATCGGTTTGGTAAGCCGATTGGCGAGCCACAGCGCGGACAGGATCGCGAGGGTAATAACGAGCAGCGCCACCGCGCCCAGGATGGCGTTGAAGCGCCATTGCAGGTCGCGGCTGCGGCCGAGCAGCGCCGAATATTCCGAACGTGCCGAGGCGGCCCGCTCGGCCGCCTGCAGCGCGCCGGGATCGACCGTACGGCTGGCGTAGAGGAACAGCGGCGAGGACGGATCGAGCCGTACGACGGCTTCGACCCGGTCTTCGCTGCCCGTGAGGACGGCGGTCTCTCCGGTCGCGGCGCGCTCCAGTGCATCGCGGTTCAGGCGGTAGGTGACGACGGCCGTTTCGCCCAGCGCATCCTCGCCCGCCGAGCTTGCAATGACGCGAACACCCTCCTCCTGCCGGGAGAAAATCACGGCTTCGGTCAGGTTTCGGGCGAGCAGCTGCCAGTCGAGCCCTTCGCGAAAGGCCTCGCTCTCCGGTCCCAGGTCCAGCGAATAGGCGTACAGATCTCCACCCATTGAAAAGATATCGCCGACGATCCGCTGCCGGTTTTCCTCGATATAAGCCTGCGCCACGGTTTCCGCGTTGCGCAAAACCGTCTGGGCATTGTCGGAAAACCAGAACTGCGTACCGGTTTGGAACAGGAGCGATGCGAAGATCACCGTCAGCAGGGTCGGCACCGCGGCCAGCACGGCGAAAAGCCCTACGAGCCGCACGTGGAGGCGCGCGCCCATCAGCCCGTCCTGGCGGTCCAGCCATTGCACCGCCACACGGCGGGCAAGCAGGATCAGGAGCGCCATGAAGGGCAGCATGATGAGGACCAGCAGGACCGTACGGCCCAGCGGCCCCAGGGGCCCCGTGTCGACACCGCCGCTGATCGACAGGATCGCCACCGCCGCAGAGACGCAGGCGAGGAACCCGGCGGCCAGTTCCAGCTTTGGGCTGTGTGACACTCGCCCCGACAGTCGCGACAGGCGGCGCCGGACAAGCGCCGTCTGCGACGGACCCTGCAGGTCCTCTGCCGATCGCTCCGAAGGGGGCTGCGTTGCCATCCGGCAACACTGTAGCGATTTTGCTGCGGCGCGCAAACGTCCTGCGCGCCGCTAACCGTGCGTCAGGCGCCCTCGCCCTTCCGCGCGGCCTTCTTGCGCTCGTGCGGATCGAGATACCGTTTGCGGATACGGATCGCCTTGGGGGTCACCTCCACCAGCTCGTCATCCTGGATATAGGCGATCGCCTGCTCCAGCGTCATGCGCCGCGGCGGCGTCAGGCGGATGCCCTCATCCTTGCCCGAGGCGCGGAAGTTGGTCAGCTGCTTCGACTTCAGCGGATTGACTTCCAGATCCTGCGGCTTGGCATTCTCGCCGATGACCATGCCTTGGTAGAGCGGGTCACCGGGGGACACGAACAGGATGCCGCGATCCTCCAGCGCGTTCAGCGCGTAGGGGACGGCCTGGCCCTGCTCCATGGAAATGAGGACGCCGTTCTGGCGGCCGGTGATCTGGCCCTTGTGCGGACCGTATTTCTCGAACACGCGGTTCATGATGCCGGTGCCGCGCGTGTCGGACAGGAATTCACCATGATAGCCGATCAGTCCGCGCGAAGGCGCTGAGAAGGTCAGTCGCGTCTTGCCGCCGCCCGACGGGCGCATGTCGGTCATTTCCGCCTTGCGGAGCGCCATCTTCTCGACGACCGTGCCCGAAAACTCGTCGTCGACGTCGACCACGACCGTCTCATAGGGCTCCTCGCGGCCGCTTTCCCCGTCACGGAACAGCACGCGCGGACGGCTGATCGACAGTTCGAAGCCTTCGCGGCGCATCGTCTCGATCAGGACGCCGAGCTGGAGTTCGCCGCGGCCCGCGACTTCGAACGCGTCCTTTTCGTTCGATTCGGTGATGCGGATTGCGACATTGCCTTCCGCTTCCTTTTCCAACCGGTCGCGAATGACGCGGCTCTGCACCTTGTCGCCGTCCTGGCCTGCAAAGGGGCTGTCGTTCACCGCAAAGGTCATGGAGAGGGTCGGCGGATCGATCGGCCGCGCTTCCAGTGGCTCGGTCACGACCGGATCGCAGATCGTGTTGGAAACGGTCGCGGTTGTCAGGCCGGCAATGGCGATGATGTCGCCTGCCGCGGCCTTGTCGGTCGGGACCCGCTCCAGGCCCTGAAAGCCGAAGATTTTCGTCGCGCGCCCCACTTCGACCTGCTTGCCCGACACGTCGAGCGCCTTGATGGGCGCGCCCACTTCCAGCGTGCCGCTCTCCACGCGTCCGGTAAGGATACGGCCGAGGAAATTGTCGCGGTCGAGAAGCGTCGCGAGCATGGTGAAGTCGCCCGACGCATCGAGGTCGGGTGCCGGCACATGGTCCCGGATTAGCTTGAACAGCGGCTCCAGCGTGCCTTCGCGCACGTCGGCCGTCTCGCCGGCGAAGCCGCCGCGGCCACTGGCAAACAGGTGCGGGAAGTCCAGCTGTTCGTCGCTCGCATCGAGCGCCATGAACAGCTCGAAGACTTCGTCGAGAACCTCGTCGGGACGGGCATCGCCGCGGTCGATCTTGTTGACCACCACGATCGGCTTCAGGCCCAGCGACAGCGCCTTGCCGGTGACGAACTTCGTCTGCGGCATCGGACCCTCGGCGGCATCGACGAGCAGAATGACGCCGTCCACCATGGAAAGGATGCGCTCGACCTCAGCGCCGAAGTCGGCGTGACCCGGCGTATCGACGATGTTGATCCTCAGGCCGTTCCATTCGACGCTGGTGCACTTGGCGAGGATGGTGATTCCCCGCTCCTTCTCCAGGTCGTTCGAGTCCATCGCGCGTTCTTCGACGCGCTGGTTCTCCCGGAACGTACCGGACTGTTTGAATAGTTCGTCGACAAGCGTCGTCTTGCCGTGATCGACGTGCGCGATGATCGCGACGTTGCGTAGCGCCATGGGTGGCGGATCCTTCGAAGCGGGAAATGTCAGGCGCCTTACCCATCTGGGTGCAGCGCAGCAACTGCGTTCAGAACTCCGTCTGAACGAAGATGCGCAGGGCGGCCGGCGTATCCTCGCCGATCAGGCCGAACAGCATGGCGATACCGACCTCGACTTCCCCATCGCCGCCGGTTTCGAATTCGGCGGTCAGGCTGGGGCCTAGGAACAGGCTGGCATCGAACCCCTCGCCGTCGGCAGGATCGAAGCCCGACAGATGGGCAGGTTCCCCGGACGCTTCAAGGCCCAGCCACAGCTCGTCGCCCACCTCTTTCTGGACGGACGCGGCAAAGGCGATCAGCGTGCCCTTCCCCTCCGGCTCTTCGTTCGGTTCGGGACTGCGCTCCGCCGCGCCGCGGACATGGCGCAGTATCAGGTTTCCCTGCGACCAGATCCCGCCCGAGCGCTGCTCTGTGATCAACCGCGCTTCGACTTCGGAGATGCGTCCGTCGCGGTTCACACCGCCGCCGAGCTTCAGGCCGAAACCGGCTCGGCCGCCTTCGGCGCGATCGAACGTAAGCAGTATGAAGCCTTCCGCTTCGTCGAAGGAAGGCGCGCCGCCCTCGCTTTCGAACTCGGCTTCGGCTCCGACTGCGATGCGGTTGTCGATACCATAGAGAACTTCGCCGCCGTGGCTGCTCTCGTCGGGACCGAAGGTTCCGTTATATTCGGCCAGCCATGCCCCGCCTTCGGGCTCAAGTTGCTCAAGCTGCTCGGGCTCGGCGGCGAACGCCCGAAAGGAGACAAGGGACAGGAAGACCGAGGCCGAGGCGGTCAGGGAAGCGGAAGAGCGCATGCGACTTGGGTCCGGAACTGTCGGAAGGCGGCAGGCGGTCTTTTTGCCCGCCCTTGTAACCATCATAGGATGCTTGCCGAACCCCGGTGCGTGACAAACGCGTTCTTGCCTTCTGCCTCCCCCGGCATGCAATCCTCTGACCGGAGGGATGCGGCAATGGCTAGGTGTCTTTCGGACTGGGAGCGCTGGTTCGTCGATGGCCGGGCCGGGGACCGGGAGGCCTACCGCCGTTTCCTGCAGGCGGCCGATACGCATTTGCGGCGCTATTTCCGCGGCCGGGCCGACGCGATGGATGCGGAAGACCTGATCCAGGACGTTCTGATCGCGCTTCATCAGAAGCGCGCAAGCTATGACCCGCGTTATCCGATCTTACCCTGGATGAACACGATCGCGCGCTACAAGTGGATCGACTGGCTGCGGTCCCGGGCCCGGCTCTCCACGACCGCCCTTCCCGATGAACTGGCCGACACCAGCCTGCCCGGTGAGCCCGCTGCCGCGCACGCCCTCACCCTGCTGCTGCGCCACTTGCCCCCAGGACAGGCTCTGGCAATCCGCCTCGTGAAACTCGAGGGGCTGAGCGTCGCGGAGGCGAGCGCTGCCACTGGACAGAGCCAGTCGCTCATCAAGGTGAACGTCCATCGCGGGCTGAAAGCCCTTAGCCGTTATGTCGATGACGCACCGGAGGATAGCGGCGTGGGGAAGGCCGGAGAGCTATGAGAGACGACCTGATCGATCGGCTCGTCGCCGAGGCTGACCCGGTGCGGCCGGCAACGGGCGCCCGGTTCGTGCGCCTCTTCGGGCTTGCCGCCCTGATCTCTCTGGTCATCGTCGCGGTGATCGGCATACGCGCCGACCTCCGCCCTGCCCTGACCGGAGGATTGCTGGCGGCAAAGCTTCTCCTGACGGGCACGCTCGCTTGCCCGGCAATCTGGCTTTTGTGGCTGAGCGGCAGGCCAGGCGCGCGGGTTCGCCGCGGAAGCCGGCTTCTCATCCCCCTCGCGCTGGCAATGCTGACTGCACCGCTTCTCGTCGCATTCGTCCGGGGTCCGGGTAGCGCGCTGGAAGACATGGCGCGCTTCGACTGGGCTAGCGCCTGCCTGCCGCTGATCGCTCTTGCGACCCTTCCGCTCTGGATCGCCTCACTGGCCTGGCTTCGTGTCAGCGCACCGACGAACCCGGCCCGCTCGGCGTGGATCGCCGGTCTCGCCTCGGCGAGCATGGGCGCCTTCCTGTTCGCGCTCCACTGCCCGTTCGACAGCCTGGCCTATGTCGCCACCTGGTATTTCGCCGCCATATTCGCTCTTGCGGGTCTCAGCCGGCTGGTCATCCCGCCGCTTATCCGCTGGTAAGCCGGTCCATCAGCGCCTTGCTCGAAAGGTCGAGCGACGCCGTTTCGCCCGAGGCTATGGCACGGGCGATGTTCTTGCCCAGTTCGACGCCCATCTGGTCGAAACTGTTGATTTCCAGGAGGGCACCGAAGCTGAAGGTCCGGTGCTCGTAGTAAGCGATCAGTGCACCCAGCGTCCGGGCATCCAGCCGCGGCAGCACGACGGTGCTTGATGGCCGGTTGCCGTCGAAGACCTTCGCGCGGGCAATCTGCTCGTCGGGCGTTTCCCGCTGCGCCTCTTCGAAGCTGCGGCCTGCAAGCAGGGCTGCGCCCTGCGCGATGCAATTGGCAATCAGCTGTCGGTGATGGTCCCGGTCCATGCTGTGGCCGGGTTCGCGAATGGCGAGGAATTCGACCGGGACAAGGTGGGTGCCCTGGTGCAGCATCTGGAAGACCGCGTGCTGCGCATCGGTTCCCACTCCGCCCCAGACCACGGGTGAGCTCGGCCTGGCCAGGCGGTGGCCGTTTCTGTCGACCTGCTTTCCGTTCGACTCGGTCTCCAGCTGCTGCAGGAAATCCGGCAGCAGGCGCAGCCGCTCGTCATAGGCAAAGACCGCCCGGCTTTCTGCACCGAGTATGCTGGCATAGGCGATGTCGCCGAGCGCAGCCATGAAGGGGAGGTTCTGCGCCAGTTCCGCCTCGGCGAAGTGACGATCCATCTCGCCCGCGCCCTCGAGCAGGTCGGTAAAGGCGTCCCAGCCGGCCGAAAGCGCTGCGGCGAGGCCGACGCCGGTCCACAGCGAATAGCGGCCGCCGACCGTTTCCGCGAAACCGAGAATATTGCCGGGGGCGACGCCGAATTCGTGAGCCTTGTCCGGATTGGCCGTTACGGCGATCACGCGCTCGGCGGGCAGGCCGAGGGCATCGCGCACGCTTTCGGCGTTCATTCTGGTTTCGAGCGTGGTGAAACTCTTCGACACGACGATCATCAGCGTCTTTGCCGGATCGGCCCCCTCAATGGCCCGCTCCAGCGACACTGCGTCGATATTGCTGACGATGCGGACGTCCGGCACCGGCCCGCTCGCCGGCAGGGCATCGATGACAAGCGCCGGTCCCAGGAAAGACCCGCCGATGCCGACATGCACAACCCGCCCGACCGCGCCGAAGTCACCGGCGGCAATCCGCTCGTACAGCGCCTTCATCGCCGTGCGGGCTTCGCGTGCCGCCTTGACGTCGGCTTCGGATCCGACGCCCCGCTCTGCGCTATGAGTGGCTGCGCGCCCCTCGGTCGGATTGACCACCGCACCGGACAGCAATTTCGCGCGCCAGGCGCCGAAATCCACCTCGTCCGCCAGCGCCAGTCCTGCGGCGACGACGCCCTCGTCGAGGATCGTCTTCGACAGGTCGACGGTTAATCCGCAGGCCTCCAGAGTCAGACGCGCCAGCCGGTCCGGCTCGCGCGAGAAGACCTCTTTCAATGGGTGGCGTGCGGCGTCCGCCACCGCCGCTTCCAACTCGGTCCAGCGCATCTTCACCTGATCGTCCATGCTCGACAGCCCCTCGCATCCGGTTTGCTCCGCGCTTGACAGTTTCGGGAGGGAAGGAAAAGCCGTTCACCATGAGACGTGCCGAGACTGCGGACCAAGCCGCGCCGATCCGGACGACCCGGTCGGCGCTTTGGCGCCCGCTCCGGATCCTCCTTCTCGCGGCACTTCTGGCCTATGCGGTGCGGGCCTTTCTCGTGGAACCCTATGCCGTGCCGTCGGCCTCCATGAGGCCCACCGTACGACCGGGCGATCATCTGTTGGTCGAGAAATTCGCCTATGGCTACGGTCCCGCCTCCCTGCCCTTTCTCGGCCTCGGTTCCGGCATCTCTCTAGGGCGCAGTCTGCCGGAACGCGGAGAAATCGTGGTCTTCGCCGATCCCGAAGGTTCCGACCGCTTCTTCATCAAGCGCGTGGCGGGCCTGCCGGGCGACCGCATCTCCGGCCGCTATGACGGCCGCATCGAGCTGAATGGACGCCTGCTTCCGCGTGAGCATGACGGCGACTTCGAGCGCGAGGAAATCGCTCCCGGTCGCAGCTACCGCGTCTTGCAGCGGCAGGATGGGCATCCTCTGGACGAGTTCCCTGCCCTCACCGTTCCGCCGGGCCACCTCTTCGTGCTCGGCGACAACCGCGATGCCAGCGAGGACAGCCGCGTGCCTCCTTCGCGAGGAGGTTTCGGTTTCGTCCCCGTCGATCATCTCGTAGGCCGGGCCAGCGTGGTCATTCTGCCCGCGCCGGCCGGGGAAAACCGGTTCGACCGCCTGGGGAAACTTGAATGAGCGCGACGCGCCCGGAAACCGATTGCGAAGAGCTGCGATGGGCGCGCGAACGGCTCGGACACGACTTTCAGCGCCCTGCCCTTCTCATTGCCGCGCTTACGCATCCCAGTGCGAAGACGAAGGACGGCGAGAGTTACGAGCGGCTGGAGTTTCTTGGCGACCGCGTGCTCGGCCTCTCCATCGCCGAACATCTCATCCGTTCGCGTGAGGAATCCGAAGGCTCGATGAATCGGCGCTTTTCGGCGCTGGTGGACAAGAAGTCCTGCGCGGAGGTTGCCTCCGAACTGGGCGCGCCCGCACATATCCGCATGGAAAATTCGGCGCGCGCGGCTCGCGTGCATCATTCGCAGAATGTCCTTGGTGACATCTGCGAAGCGCTGATCGGCGCCATCTTCCTCGACGCCGATTTCGAGACTGCGCGCAATTTCGTCCTGGCGGCATGGAAGGATCGTCTCGGCAGCGCGCGGCAGGATGCGCCGCCGATCAACCCGAAGAACGCGCTGCAGGAGTGGGCACAGCGCCGCGGCCTGCCGATTCCCAGCTACCGGGTTGCCGAGCGCTCGGGACCCGAGCATGCTCCGCGCTTCAGGATCGCCGTGACCGTTCGGGGCTATGGCGAGGCGTGCGGCGAGGGAACATCCAAGCAGGACGCGGAAAAGGCGGCCGCCACGGCGTTCCTGACGCGTGAAAACCTATCGGTACGAGACAAGTAGATGAACGAACGAGCGAGCGAACAGAAATGCGGCTTCGTCGCGATCGTCGGCCCGCCGAACGCCGGCAAGTCGACCCTGGTAAATGCACTGGTCGGGCAGAAAGTGGCGATCGTCAGTCCGAAGGTTCAGACGACGCGCGCCCGGCTGATGGGGATCGTCGTCGAGGACGAGACCCAGCTCGTGCTCGTGGATACGCCCGGCATGTTCACGCCGAAAAAGACGCTGGAGCGCGCCATGGTGAACGCCGCGCGCGAGGGAGCGGCAGGCGCCGACCTCGTCCTTCTGCTGGTCGATTCGAGCCGCGGCCTGACCGACGAGCTGGAAGACATGCTGCGCTGGCTAGAAGAAATCGGTGCGCCCAAAATGCTGGTTCTCACCAAGGTAGACATCGCCAAGAAGGACACGCTCTTACTTCTGACACAGCGCCTCAACCGCCGTGGTCAGTTTATTGAAACATTTATGATTTCGGCGAAGAACGACGATGGTCTCGACGATCTGAAGGAGACGCTGGTCGCCGCTATGCCGCGTGGCCCCTGGCACTATCCCGAGGATCAGGTCGCAGATATTTCCAGCCGCTTGCTCGCTGCCGAGGTCACTCGCGAAAAGCTGTTCCTGCAACTGCGCCAGGAAGTCCCCTACGCCAGCGCGGTCGAGACCGAGACCTGGACCGAGACCGACAGCGAGATCAGCATTCACCAGACCATCTATGTCGAGCGCGAAGGTCAGAAGGCCATCGTCCTCGGCAAGGGCGGCAGCCGTATCAAAGAGATCGGCACGGCGTCGCGCACCGATCTGGAGGACATGCTCGGGAAGCGCGTCCACCTGTTCCTCAACGTCAAGGTGAAGGCGGACTGGTCCGAGCGGGCCGACATGCTGGAGGCGTTCGGCCTCGAACGCTCCTGAACGGCAGGCGCGGCGCCCATGCGCATCCAGGACGACGCGCTGCTGCTATCGGTTCGCCCCAGCGGAGAAAATGGCGCTGTCGTGCGCCTGTTCCTGCGTCAGCACGGCGTGCGCGCCGCCTATGTCCACGGTGCCAGGTCGCGCAGCCGGCGCGCGGTGCTTCAGCCGGGGGGACTGCTTTCGGCGGAGATCGAGGGGCGCAGCGAAGGGCGCCTGCCCATCGCCAGGCTCGAATCGCAAAGGGCCCGCGACGGGCTGATGACCGGCGCCCTGCCCCTTGCCGTCATCCCGTGGCTTACCGGCATTTTGGCGGGCGCATTGGCGGAAGGTGATCCGCATGCCGACCTGTTCGGGCGCGCCGACGCGCTGCTGGATCTCCTCGCGCTCGGGCCGGATGGGCCGGTCGCCGCGCGTGCGCTCGCGGAGTTCGAGGCCTCCTTGCTGGCGGAACTGGGATTCGCACTCGACCTTTCGGAATGCGCCGTGACCGGAGCGGTTACCGGCACACAGCTTGCCTATGTGTCGCCGCGCACCGGCAGGGCCGTCACACAAGAGGGGGCCGCCGGCTATGAAGCCCGCCTCCTCCCCCTGCCCGCCTTTCTGCTCGACCGTGCGGCACCTGCCGGCAGGGACGACCTTCTGGCCGCGCTGCGGCTGACGCGACACTTTCTGGTGAAGGACATATTGGCCGGCCAACGGGGCGCTCATCTCGAAAAGGCGCGAGACCTGATTGACGCGAGGCTCGCCCGCCTGCTCTAACGGGCCATGCTCGAAGATTCCTCGATCATCGACCGGCCCTTCGCGGACGAACTCAGCGATCGCTATCTCGTCTATGCCCTGTCCACCATCACGGCCCGGTCGCTGCCCGATGTTCGCGACGGGCTGAAGCCGGTTCACCGCCGGCTGCTATGGGCGATGCGGCTGCTGCGTCTCGACCCTGGTTCCGGTTTCAAGAAGTGCGCCCGCGTCGTTGGCGACGTCATCGGCAAATACCACCCGCATGGCGATCAGGCGGTCTATGACGCCATGGTGCGCCTCGCGCAGAACTTCGCGCTGCGCTATCCGCTCGTCGACGGACAGGGCAATTTCGGCAATGTCGACGGCGATGGTGCCGCGGCCATGCGCTATACGGAGGCGCGGCTGACAGCAGCCGCCAATGCCCTGATGGCGGGCCTCGATCAGGGAACGGTCGACTTCCGCGAGACCTATAATGGCGAGGACGAGGAGCCGGAGGTCTTCCCCGGGCTGTTCCCGAACCTCCTCGCGAACGGTGCGGCCGGCATTGCCGTGGGCATGGCCACCAGCATTCCGCCGCACAATATCGGCGAAATCGTCGACGCCGCCAAGCATCTGATCCGCTTTCCCGACGCCCCGACCGAAACCCTGATCCGCAAGGTAAGGGGGCCGGACTTTCCGACCGGCGGCGTCCTCGCCGAGGATGAGGCCACCATCCTGCGCGCTTATGAAACGGGACGCGGTTCGCTGCGCGTGCGTGCGCGCTTCTATGCCGCCGACGAAGCGGATGAGGCGCGGCGCGAGGCCGGTATCGAGAGCCTGGGCGGGGGACAGTGGCAGCTCGTCATTACCGACATTCCCTACCAGGTCCAGCGCAGCAAGCTGATCGAGCAGATCGCGACGCTGGTCACCGACCGGAAACTGCCGATCCTCGACGATGTGCGCGACGAAAGCGCTGAGGAAACGCGCATCGTCCTCGTGCCGAAGAGCCGCAACGTCGACCCGGATATCCTGAAGGAAAGTCTTTATAAACTAACGGACTTGGAAAGCCGGTTCAGTCTTAACCTGAACGTGCTCGACAAGGACCGGACGCCCCGGGTCATGGGCCTGCGGGACTTGCTGACGGCATGGCTCGAGTTTCAGTTCGACATGCTGCGGGCGCGCACCCGGCACCGGCTCGGCAAGATCGATGCCCGGCTCGAACTGCTCGAAGGCTATCTGGTCGCCTATCTCAATCTCGACCGGATCATTGAGATCATCCGCACCGAGGATGAGCCCAAACAGGTCATGATGGCGGAGTTTTCGCTGAACGACCGGCAGGCCGAAGCCATCCTCAACATGCGCCTGCGCTCGCTCCGGCGCCTCGAGGAAATGGAGATTCGCCAAGAGGATAGCGAGCTTCGCTCAGAGCGCGAAGAGCTCTCGAGGCTGCTTGAGAGCGAGGACCTGCAGCGCGAGCGCATGAAGGCCGATCTAACCGAGCTGAAGAAGAACTTCGGCGACCCGCGCCGGACGCAGATCGAAGCGGCCGCGCCAACGCGCGACATCCCGCTGGAAGCGATGATCGAGCGTGAGCCGATCACGGTAATCCTGTCGAAGCGCGGCTGGGTGCGCGCGCTGAAGGGACATGCGGAGCTGGCCTCGCTCGAAAGCCAGAAGTTCAAGGAAGGCGATGCCTTCGCCCAAGCCTTCCATGCGCAGACGACCGACAAGCTGCTCGTGGCCGCCGACGATGGCCGCTTTTTCACTCTCGGCGCCGACAAGCTGCCGGGCGGCCGCGGCTTCGGCGAGCCGGTGCGCGCCATGATCGATATCGATGCGGAGGCCGGCATCCGCACCATGTTCGTAGCCTCGGCAGCCGAACAGGTTCTCCTCGCCGCCACCGACGGACGCGGCTTCCTCGCCGAGACTTCGGAGCTTATCGCGGAGACCCGCAAGGGCCGCCAGGTCATGGGGTTCCGGCCAGGCGCGAAGCTGCTCGACGTCGTGCCGGTCGACCCTCAGCACGACCATGTTGCCAGCTATGGTACCAACCGGCGGCTTCTGGTCTTCCCGCTCGACCAGATGCCCGTCCTTGCCCGGGGAAAGGGGGTGATGATCCAGCGCTTCCGCGAGTCCGAGCTTGCCGCGATTACGACCCTGAAGCTCGAAGAAGGCCTCAGCTGGCCCATGGGCGGCGGCAGTGGCCGTACCCGTACGGAAACCGACCTGACCGTCTGGCTGGGCTCGCGCGGCGGAACCGGACGCTCGCCGCCGACGGGCTTTCCCCGCCAGGCCCCTTATTTTCCGCGCATTTCGGCGGAAGACGAGTAACCTCATCTTAATGTCATTGCGGCATGGGACCGATATGGCGGCCATCGAAGCCCTGTCGAAACTATCCTTGACCGAGGGGCGCAGCGATCCGGCCGGCTCAGCGGATGCATCCTCTCTGCTCGACGCGCTTCCGGTAGGTGTTGCGGTATTTGCGCTGTCGAACACCGGCAAGCCCTGCTGCCGGACGGTCAACGAACAGCTCCGCCACTGGATATCGCGTCCTTCCGAAACGCTGGTCGGCTTGCCCTTCGAGGGCTTCCCGCTGTTCGAATCCGCGCCGATCATCGGCGAACAGCTCGCCGGCATGCTGGCGGGCAAGAAGATGCCCGGCGGCCGCATCAATTTTTCCAGCGCGTCTGCGGCTGGAGACCGGCATTTCTCCGCAGAAGTCCGTCCCTTCACCGATGTGGAAGGGCGCAAGGCGCTCGTCTGCGTGCGGGACCGCGCCCCGGAACTCTACGCCGAAACGCATCTGCGGGCGACGATGCTCATGGACTCGCTTACCGGCCTTCCCAACCGGCTGGCGCTGACCGAGCGGCTCGACGAGCTCATGGCGGCGGGCGAGACGCGGCCGGCGATCATCATTGTCAATATCGACCGCTTCAACCGCATCAACGAAAGCCTCGGGGCGACGGTGGGGGACGAGTTCCTCATCGCGCTGGCCCGGCGGCTCAGCGGATGCATCCGGTCGAACGACTGCGTGGCGCGCCTGGCTGCTGACGAATTCGCCATCCTGATCGGCCGGCTCGGCCCCGAAAGTGACGGCGCCGACGTCATCGACCGGATTCACGAGCGCCTGCGCGAGCCCTTCGCCCTGTCTGGCGGCGAGGTCTATGTCACCGCCACCATCGGCCTCGCCGTCATGAACGACCGGGTCGCGGATGCCGAGGATCTCTTGCATCAGGCGGACTATGCGCTGCGAACCGCGAAGCAGGAGGGCGGCACGGTGGAAACCTACCTGCCGCGCGACCACAGCCGCGAAATCGGCCTGTTTCATCTCGAGGCGGAGCTGCGCCGCGCGATCGAACGCGACGAACTGATGCTGGCGTTCCAGCCGCTGGTGAATCTCGAGACCGGGCGCATCGAGGGCGCCGAAGCCCTGTCGCGCTGGTTTTGCGAGGAGCAGGGTGTCGTCCTGCCCGCGGATTTCATCCCGATGGCGGAGGAGACCGGCCTGATCGTCCCGCTGGGCCGCGCCGCACTACGCCACGCCTGCGAACGCCTCGCCTATTGGCGGCGGGCCATTCCCGCGGCGCACGACCTGCAGGTCGCCGTCAACGTGTCCAGCGTCCAGTTCCGCCGCGACGACCTTGTGGCGACGGTCGTGGAGGCCCTCGCTCTCGCCGACCTCCCGGGCGACGCACTCAAGATCGAACTCACCGAGAGCGCCATCGTGTCCGAGCCCGAGCGCGTGCGTCAGGTCTTTCACCAGCTGAAGGAATTGGGCTGCACCATCGCCATGGACGATTTCGGCACCGGCTATTCCTCGCTCAGCTACCTTCAGTCCTTTCCCATCGACGTCCTCAAGATCGACCAGAGCTTCGTGCGCGGCATGCTAGACAGCGAGGATAGTCAGAACATCATCGACGCGATCCTCTCCCTCGCCCGCTCGCTCGACATGCGCACGATTGCGGAGGGCGTGGAGACCGAATTGCAGATGCGCTCGCTCAAGGCGGCGGGCTGTCATGCCGGTCAGGGTTTCTACTTCGCCCGGCCGCTGTTCGAGGAAGACTTCATCGCAAAGCTCGGCGAACTCGCCTAGCACGCTGCTCCTACGAGAGCGCTCTCGCGATCAGTGCGTCGACCTGGCCGGTATCGTCCGGAAATCCCGCCTCGACCCACATGGTCTCGAACCGTTTCAGCCTCTCACTCACCTCCGGCCCGGGAGCGAGTCCGCGCGCGATCAGGTCGCGGCCTTTGATCGGCAGCACAGGCGGTACGAAGCTGGTCCGGGCGGCGATCTCTTCCGGCTCCATATCCCCCAGCAGCGCACGGTCGAGCGCTGTTTCCAGCCCGTCATAATAGGCATCTGCAGCAAAGCTGTGGCTTGGCGACCGCGCGAGCGCCTTCGCGGTGCGCAGCTGCTGAGCCTTCGACAGCTTGAGGCGCTTTGCCACCAGCAGGCCCGTCTCGGGGTCCGGCGGCAAGGCAGCGGCAAGCCGGCGTAGAGGGTCCCCGTCCAGCCCCGCCTCGTCCTCACGCTTTACAAGACGTTCCAGCCGATCGGTCCCTGCCGGGGTGAATTCCGGCAGCACGGGACGCCACACCCCGTGCGCCACCATCAGGCCCATGGTGGGCGACGGCTTCGCGGCGGCAAGAAGCTTCAGCAATTCCTGCGCCACCCGCTCGCGTGACAGCGCCATCAGGTCGTTTGCCCGGGCGGTGCAGGCGTCCAGGCCGTCGGTGTCGGGCTGGCCCTCACCGAACCGCGCGTGGAAGCGGAAGAAGCGCAGGATCCTCAGATGGTCTTCCGCGATCCGCTCATAGGCATCGCCGATGAAGCGTACCCTCCCCGCTTTGAGGTCGTCGAGTCCGCCGAAATAATCGGTCACCGCCCCCTCCGGGAGGAACGCGTTCATGGCATTGAAGGTGAAGTCGCGGCGACGCGCATCCTCTCGCCAGTCATCGGTAAAGGCGACATCGGCATGGCGGCCATAGCTGGTTACGTCGCGCCGCAGCGTGGTCACCTCGGCCACCAGGTCGTCGGCGACCGCGGTCACCGTTCCATGGGCGAGACCGGTCGGGATGGCCTTCAGGCCCGCCTTCTGCAGCCGCGCCATGACGTCATCGGGCGCGAATTCCGTGGCTAGGTCGATGTCGCTGGTCGCGCGGCCTGTCAGCGCGTCGCGCACGGCCCCTCCCACCAGCCGCGTACGTCCGCTCGCCGCATCCAGCGCCGATAGCAGGCTCCGCCCGTCCTCGCCGGTCGTCCAGGGCTGCGGCGGCAGCTTCACGACAGGCCCGCAAGCGTCCGCGACAGGTTGACGATGATGCCCGCCGTCGCGCCCCAGACATGTTGCGGCTGCCAGTCGATGGTGAAGTAGCGGCGCATCCGGCCCTGCCACTCGGCTTCCTGTTCGATATGGTTCGCGGCATCGAGGGCATGGCCAAGCGGAATCTGAAAAATCTCCGAAACTTCCGGCTCATGCGCGCGGTAGCTGAGGCCTGGTGGGATAACGCCGACTACGGGCGTGATCAGGTAGCCGGTGCCCGTGCGATAGGATTCCAGCGGCGCGATCACGTCCACTTCGCTTTGTGGCAACGCTACCTCTTCTTCGGCCTCGCGAAGCGCCGTTTCGACCGGCCCCTCACCTGGATCTGAGCGTCCACCGGGAAAGGCGACCTGTCCGGCATGACGCGTCATGCGGGCATTGCGCACCGTCATCAGCAAATGCGGTTCGGGCTGGTCGACGATGCCCACCAGGACGGCCGCGGGCTTCAGGGTCAGGGCGCCCGCATCGTCGTAATCGTCGACCGTCAGCGCGGCGCCCGAGGTTCCGGGGCTGTAGCCGCTCAGTCGCCGCCGAATATCGTCGACCTTCATACCGCGACCTTCACTCTGCCCCCGGCTCCAGGGAATAGAACCGACCGGACGCGAACACACCGGCCAGGCCGCTGCTATTCTCCGTCACCAGCTCTGCCAGCGAGTACCAGGCGGGGCGCGACAGTTTGGCGCTGAGCCCGCGGTCGAGCGTCAGGACTGGCGTGTTGTCAGAGCGCACGCGGACGGGAAATTCCGGCGAAACAACATATTCGTCGCCATTGTTCAGGCGAAAGCGAAGTTCCTGTTCGTCGCCCCGCCCGTCCACCGACAGTTCGGCCGCGATCAGCGGCGTATCTTCGACGTCGATGGTCAGTTTTTCTACCGGCGTCACAAGGACATAGCTCTCCCCCTCGCGCCGCAGAACATGCGAAAACAGCCGGACCAGCCGTTCCCGGCGGATCGGATTGCCTTCATGATACCAGCTGCCGTCGGCGGCGATGCGCATGTCGCTATGGCCGCGCAGCGGGGGATCCCACTGCTCGATGGGGGGGCGGCCGCGCGGAAGTTCGGCGGCCAGGGCGTTGAGAAATCGGGAACTGGCGGACATGGCGCTCTATCCTATAAGCGTGGGCTGGCGGGGGCGGCAATCATATGAGAGTAATCGACAGGCAATCATGAACCGACCCGAGAGTCTCCCGGACCCCCAGGCAGCCATTGCGCGTCTCGATACGCTTGCGGAGCGATTCGACCGCGCCCGCCGCGAAATCTCGCGCAGCGTGATCGGTCAGGAAGAAGTTGTCGAGCAGGTTCTCGTCACGCTCCTGGCGGGCGGTCATGCCCTGCTTGTCGGCCTCCCCGGCCTTGCGAAGACCCGCCTCGTCGGCGCGGTCGGCACTGTGCTGGGTCTGGGCAATGCGCGCATCCAGTTCACGCCCGACCTTGTCCCTGCGGACATCCTCGGCGCCGAGGTGCTCGAGAGCGCCGCCGACGGCAGCCGGACGTTCCGTTTTGTCGAAGGGCCGGTCTTCACCCAGCTCCTGATGGCAGACGAAATCAATCGGGCCAGTCCGCGTACCCAGTCCGCTCTTCTCGAGGCGATGCAGGAGCGGCAGGTAACCAGCGCGGGTACCGTACGCGCCCTGCCCCGCCCCTTCCACGTCCTCGCAACGCAAAATCCCATCGAGCAGGAGGGGACGTATCCGCTGCCGGAAGCGCAGCTCGACCGTTTCCTCTTCCAGATCGACGTCGGCTTTCCCTCCGCCGAAGACGAGCGGCGCATGCTGCTCATGACGACGGGCGCGGAAGATTCCGTACCCCAGCGCGTCGGGGACCCGGACGACCTTCTGGAGGCGCAGGCGCTTCTGCGGCACATGCCGGTCGGCGACGATCTTCTCGACGCGGCGCTATCGGCGGTGCGCAGCCTCCGCCCCGACGAGACCGATACCCGCCTTGCCTGGGGCCCGGGTCCGCGCGCCGGGCAGGCGCTCATCATGACCTCGAGAGCCCGCGCGTTTCTCCACGGCCGCAGCAGCCCTATCGTAGAGGACCTCGCCGCCTGCCTGCCTCCCGCGCTGCGTCACCGTATGGCCCTCAGCTATGCCGGGCGCCGCGAGGGCCTGACCGTCTCGGGCCTGATCGGGGACGCTGCGCGCAGCCTGTGAAGCCCGGGGCGATCCTCGAAGAAGCCGGCCGTATCGCAGAGCGGATCGGGCCGCTCCCCCTCGGCCAGATGTTCGCGCGCGGCCGCCGCGGACAGGGCATCCATCGCCGGCGCCGCACAGGCTCCGGGTCGGAATTCTGGCAGTTTCGCAATCTCGAACCGGGCGAACCTGCCTCGCGCATCGACTGGCGCCGTTCCGCGCGCAGTGACGACATGTTCGTGCGTGAGCGTGAGCAGGAAGACCCCGCACGGCTCGTCCTCGACCTCGATGGCACCGGTTCGATGCGCTTCTCGTCGGATCCGTCCTTGCCGACGAAGGTCTCACGCGGGGCGGTCATTTTGACCGCGCTCGGCCTCGCTGCCCGCGCCGCCGACGAGATGGTGGTCGCCGGAGGAACTCCCCTGCGCCGCGCCGAGGATCTGCCGATGCTGCTCGACCGCAGCGAGGGCGCGCCGCCGGCCGCCGGCACCGACAGCCTTCTCGTCATGGCGGGCGATTTTCTCGACGCTGACTGGACGATCCGCTTGTCCGAGGCGCGGCGCGGCGGGGCGGCAGTGCTGCTTCTCCATGTCGTCGATCCGGCGGAGGCGGCCTTTCCCTTTAGCGGCCATGTTCGCTTCGAGCCTGCGGAGGCGGAACCGGTTCGCGAACTCGGCAGGGCCGAAGAGGTTGCGGACGCCTACCATGCCGCCTGGCGGCGGCATCTCGATATGGTCGCCGCAGCGGCCGCCGACGAGCATGCTGCACTCGTCTCGCACACAACCGATAGGCCCGCTGACGAAGCCGTAGCCGAACTGGCCGCGCTGATCGGCGATCCGGAGGCGCAATGGGCGGCCTGAGCTTTGCCGCTCCGTTCCTGCTCGCAGCGCTGGCGGTGCTGCCCGCGCTCTGGCTGCTGCTGCGCCAGACGCCGCCGCCGCCGCGCTCGGCCCGGCTTCCCACCCTCATTCTGCTTGCCGAGGCGGACATTCCGCCCGATCGCGCGAAGCGACCGCCCTGGCTTCTCCTGCTTCTGCGGCTCCTCATTCTCGGCCTCGTCGTCTTGGGGCTGGCCGGGCCCGAGTGGCGACCCGAGCTCGAGCGCGCGCCGCCGGATCGCCTCGCGCTCGTCATCGACAATGGCTGGGCGTCGGCCGATCGCTGGGCCGAGATGGTGGACGCCGCCGAACGCCGCATCGAAGCTTACGAGACCGCCGGAACGCGGTTCGCCGTGATTCCCACCGCACGCCTGGATACCGTTACGGAGCAGGGACCTGCTGATCGTTCTGACAGCCCGGCCGCTGCCCGTTTTACCGATGCCGAAACCGCGCTGTCGCTCATTTCGGCGCTGCGCCCCCGGCCCTGGGGGCCGGACCGCGCCGCCGCCGCAGAGCGGGTCCCGCCGGCAGACGATTTCCTGTGGATCTCGGACGGGTTCGAGACCGGGGGCGCGGCTGCCCTGCGCAGCCGTCTGGAAGGCGGCGCTATCCTCGCCTTTCCCGCCGGATCGCCGGTCTTCCTTGCCGCGGAGCCTACCAGCGGCGGCGTGGCCGGGCGGCTTGCCGCTCCGGAGGACACCGAAACGCCCGCCCTGCTGACGCTGCGCTCGCATACCGGGCGCAGCCTCCAGGAGACGCGCGTTCCGGTCCAGTCGGGCGGCGCGACCTTCCGACTCGACCTCGGCGCCGCCGACCTTCGTGAAGGCGAGCGCCTCTCCGCGGGCCCTTCGGCGGCCTCGACCTTTCTGCTCACCGGTGCATCGGCGAGTCCGCGCCTGTCTCTCGTTGCGTCGGAGGAAAATCGCCCGCCGCTCGAAACCGGCGCCTTCTACATCCGCCGCGCCGCCGAACCCGTTGCCGATGTCGAGACCATGTCGCTCGAAGAGGCGGTCACGCGCGAGAGCGGGCTTATCATTCTCGACGACGTACCCGTCGCGCAGGCGGCGGCCGAACCGCTTCTCGCCCGCGTGGAGGAGGGGCTCGTGCTCGTCAGCTTCGCTGGTGAGCGTATCGCGGAAAATGGGACCTCCCTCAGTCCCGTGGCGCTGCGGCGCGGCGCCCGGGCCTTTGGCGGGACCCTGACATGGCAGCAGCCGATGACCGTTGCCGGCTTTGCCAGCGATGGTCCTTTGGCAGGGCTGCCGCTGGACGAAAGCGCAGTCATCCGCAGACAGCTTCTCACCGAACCGCCTGGCCGTGACGTCATGGTGTGGGCGACGCTGGAGGACGGAACGCCCCTCGTGACCGCCGAGCGGCGCGGCGACGGCCTTCTCGTCCTCGTTCATACGGCCGCGTCGCCGGACTGGTCCGACCTTCCCCTCTCTGGCCTGTTCGCGCAGATCGTCGGGCGCTTAGCCCGGCTCGGCAGCGACCCGCAGGCCTTCGACATCGCCTCCACGGCCCCATGGCGCCTCGAGCGCCAGCTGGACGGCCACGCACGGCTCGGACCACCGGACCGCGCTGCGGTCATCAGCCCGGACGACTGGGCGAGCGCCCGTGCCGGACCGGACACCCCGCCCGGCCTCTATCGGAGCGGCGACCTCGTCCGCCCTCTGAACACGGCGTCCGCGCTGCCGCCCGACTTCCGCTTCGAAGACCTCGCGCGCGGCGGTCTGCGGCCCGCCGAAGCGGTAGAGACCGTTAGGCCGCTCGGCGCCTGGCTGCTCTCGGCAGCGCTGGCGCTCCTCCTGCTGGATATGCTCGTCGCTCTCGCCTTGCGCGGCCGCCTGTCGCTGCGCAGCTCCTCTCGCCCCGGAATGGGCATGAAAGCCTCCGGGGCAGCGGTCCTGGTGCTGGCGTCGCTGCTGTCCTTCGCCGCCCCGTTACAGGCGCAGCCGCTCATCGCGCCGTCGACGTCCGCAGCGGAGCGCGAGGCCGATCTGCAACTCGCCTTCATCGGCGGCACGGCTGCGGACGATGAAGTTCGCGAGGGGCTGAGAGGCCTGTCGCGCACGCTTGCCCGTCGAACCGCTGTCGCGGCCGGAGAGCCGGCGGCCATTTCGGCGAGCGCCGACGATATCGGCCGCTATCCCCTCGTCTATTGGCCGGCCTATGCGCGCGGCGCGATGAGTGCGGCGGAGGCGGCGAATATCCGCAACTATCTCTCGCGCGGCGGGCTCGTCCTGTTCGACTTCGGCCGGCCGCTGGGCGCGGGCACCGACGCCCGCACCCTGCTTGGCGCGCTCGGGCTACCGCCTTTGTCGGAGGCGACGCCCGACCATGTGCTTCTGAAAAGCTACTATCTGCTCGACGGCACCCAGGGCGGCGCGCTGTGGGTGGAGGCCGATACGGAGGGTGACAGCGGCCGGGTCAGCAGCGTCGCAATCGGCGGCGGCGACTGGGCGCGGCTCTGGGGCGGAACGGCAACCGCCGCCCCCTCCGAGCGCGAAGCGGCACTCCGCTTCGGGGTCAATCTGGTCATGTACGCCCTGACCGGCACCTACAAGGCGGACCAGGTTCATACCGAAACGCTGCTCGATCGCATCGGGCGTGGCCGGGCCGACTAGAGAGATCATGCCGAATTTTCCGTCAGTTATTCCGGACCTTTCCGATCTCGTCTTTGCGCCTGCGATTCCGCTTTGGCTGCTGGGCGTCGCCGCTGCTCTCCTTGTCGCCTTTCTGGTCTTCACACTGCTGCGTGCCCCGCGCCACGCCCTGCTGCGCGGGCTGGCGGGGTTCGTCATCCTCGCCATCCTTGCCAATCCCGCAATCGAACATGAGCGGCGCGAGGCGGCCGACGATATCGGCCTGCTCCTCGTCGACACGTCGGGGAGCATGGCTATCGGCGAGCGGCAAGCCCAGGTCGAGGCTGCGCTTGAGACGCTGCGTGCACGGGGTGACGGCATCGAGTGGCAGGTGCGCCGTATCGGGGCCGAAGACCGCGAAGGTACGCGCCTCGGCACGGGGATCGAAGCGGCGGTGGCGGCAGCGGAGTCGCGCCGGCTTGGGGCCGTTCTCGTCTTCTCCGATGGCGTCAGCCGCGATTCTCCGGCCGCGCGCCTGCTCCCCGCGGGCGTGCCCTTGCATCATCTCGTTGCCGGCACGCGTCAGCCCGACGATCGCCGTCTCGTCGCGCGCGAAGTGCCGCCCTTCACCGTGGCGGGTACCAGCGCCGAACTCGTTGTCAGCGTCGAGGACTCGGTCGAGGGCAGCATGCCGCTCACCATCCGGACCAGTGCGGGGTACCGCAAGGAGACCATGGTGCGCGCCAATGAGGAGGTGCGGCTAAGCGTTCCGGTGGACCGGCGCGGCGAGCTCGATGTCGCGCTCAGCGTTCCGGTGCGAAGCGGCGAGGCCACCCGGCTCAACAACGAGCAGCTTCTCTCGCTCCGCGGCGTGACCGAGCGCCTCTCCGTCCTGCTGGTTTCGGGGCGGCCCTATCCCGGCGGGCGTGTGTGGCGGGACCTGTTCAAGGCCGATCCGAATATCGACCTCGTCCATTTCACCATCCTCAGGCTGCCCACCAGTTTCGATACGACCGCGCCTCAAGACCTTGCGCTAATTCCCTTCCCCGTCGAGGAGTTGTTCCAGGAACGCCTCTCCGATTTCGACCTGATCATTTTCGATCGCTTCGACCTGACGCCGCTCATGTCGCCCATCTATTTCCACAATATCGCGCAGCGTATGCGTGCGGGCGGAGGCCTCCTCGTCGTTGCCGGTCCGGAGTTCGACGGGCGCGACAGCCTGGGCTTCACGGATCTCGCACCGGTGCTTCCCGCGCAGCCGGCCGGAGGCGAGTACCGCCAGGACTTCCGGCCGCAGCTCTCTCCCGACGGACGCCGCCATCCCGTCACCCGTACGCTCGTTCCGGCGGGAAGGGACGCCGACTGGGGCGCATGGGGGTCGCTCGCCGAAGTGACCCGGCGCGGCGGCGATATGCTCATGACCGGTCCCGGCGGGCGTCCCCTTCTCCTCCTCGACCGGGAGGGCGAGGGCCGTGTCGGCCTGATCGCGTCCACCGACATCTGGTGGTGGTCGCGTAGTGTCGAAGGCGCCGGGCCGCATAGCGAGCTGCTGCGCCGGGTCGCCCACTGGCTGATGCAGGAGCCCGATCTCGACGAGGAACAGCTCCATGTCGAGGGCGGTCCCGGCGAACTCCGCATCGACAGCGACAGCATGGTCCCCCTCACCGGCGCCAGCATAACCGGCCCCGGCGGCGACAGGCAGGACGTCTCGCTGCCGGAAAGCGGCGAACGCACCGTAGAGGTCGGGGCAGCCGGCCTTTACGAAGTCGCGGCAGGACAGCGCCGCCGCTTCGCGCTGGTTGGCAACATTCAGGAATTCCGCCGCATCGCCCCAGACGAGGAGGCGCTGGCGCCCGCTGTTGAGGCCAGTGGCGGCGGCACCTTCTGGCTCGAAGACGGCATTCCCGACATTCGCCGCACCGACATTGACGACCGCGCCGCGGGCACGGACTGGGCGGGCCTGGTCCGGCGCGAGGCCGGCGCGCTCATCGCCGTCGACACCGCACCTCTCATTCCCGCCTGGGCAGCACTCGTCACCCTCCTCGCGCTGCTGGGCGGCGCATGGTGGCGAGAACGAAAATGACAGTTGAGGGCCGGGGGCACCTCGGACAGGACATCGCCCCATGAAGCTCTACAACATGAAACAGGCCACGAATCCGCGCCGGGTTCGCATCTATCTCGCCGAAAAAGGGATCGAGGTTCCTACCCAGGACGTCGACATCATGTCGGGCGAGAACCGGTCCGAGGTCTATCTCGCCGTGAACCCGCGCGGCACCCTTCCCGCGCTTCAGCTCGACGACGGCACCGTTATCGACGAGTCGATCGCCATCTGCCGCTATTTCGAGACGCTCCATCCCCAGCCGCCGCTTTTCGGCATCGGTGCACTGGAGCAGGCGCAGGTTGAGCAATGGCAGCGCCGCATCGAGTTCGACGGATTCTTCAACGTGGCCTCGGTCTTTCGCAACACCGCGCCGCATTTCGCAACGCGTTCGGCGCCGGGCAGCGCCCCCGATACCAGGCAGATCCCCGACCTGGCAGAGCGCGGCCGCATCCTCCTGCCCGGTTTCTTCCGGATGGTCGATGATCGGCTTCGGGACCGGCAATTCGTCGTAGGCGACACGCTCACGGTGGCCGACATTACGCTCTTCTGCACGATAGGCTTCGCGCGCTGGGTCGATATCGGCATTCCGGACGACTGCCCCAACCTGCACCGCTGGAACGAGGCCTTCCGCCAGCGCCCCAGCGCGAAGGCCTGAGCCCTTCAGGCTATTCAACCGCGCAAAGAAAAACCCGGATGCCGCCAGACACCCGGGTTCACATCACCTCTCGAAAACTTGACGAGGGCGCTTAGTTCAGGCGCGCATTCAGGTCGGAAATCGCCTTGTCGGTCATTGCCTGCCGCTCGGCTGCATCCATCTCGTCCGCGATCAGCCGTTCGGCCGCAGTGGTCGCCAGAGCGGCCACACGCGCGCGCAGCTCGCGTTCGGCGGTCCGTTCGGCTGCCGAGATCTTGGTCTCCGCCGCTTCCTTGCGCCGTTCGACCATGGCATCGGCCGTCTTTTCCGCCTCGGCAAGCATCGCTGCCGCCTCGGTCCGGGCATTTTCCAGGATTGCCTCGGCGTCCTTGGCGCTCTGCTCGGCCTTGCGCTGCTGTTCGGCAAGCATGGCTTCGGCTTCGGCGCGAAGGGCCTTGGCTTCCTCGAGTTCGGAGCGGATGCGACTGCTGCGACTGTCGAGCGCGCCGACCAGCTTCGACGGGACTTTCTGCCATACGAGAATCGCGACGAAGATGACGCAGGCCACGGCAACCCAGGCCGTGCTGTCCATACCCAGGAAATATTCGTGATTGGCGCCGTCCTGTTCGGCGGCCACAACCTGCGCGCCCTGCGCCTCAGGAGTGCCCTCACCGACTGCGTCGAGGACGATCTCGTTCGGCGGTCCAAGCACTTCCTCGGACTGACTCGCGGGAACTTCGACGTCGCGAACGTCCTGCATCATCTCAAACCCTCGCTGAGGCGACGGCGGCCGCCGCCTTGTCGTCCGCCGGGCGGGTGCCGGTCAGTTTTTCGACGATATCCTTGGTAGCGTCGGCGGCGATGGCATCGAGCTTGCCCAGCGCCTTCTCGCGCGCGGCATTCAGCTCCTCTTCGGCCGCCGCGAGGCGGGCCTGCGCGGCCTTGTCGGCCTCTGCCATCCGCGCTTCGTTCGCTTTGGCCGCCTCGGCCTTGGCATCGGCGATCAGGCCCTGTGCCCGGGCGCGGGAGCTTGCAAGCGATGCCTCATAGGCCTCTTGCTTGGTGTCCGCGTCCAGCCGCGCCTTGTCCGCCGCATCCAGATCGCCGCCGATGGTGTTGGCACGGGTTTCCGCCACGCCGGCAACCTTCGGCAGCATCGCCCTCATCAGCAGGTAAAGCAGGCCGAAGCTTATCATCAGCCAGAAGACCTGGCTGGCCGCCACATTCTCGAAATCGAACTGCGGCATGCCCCCGCTTCCTTCTTCGGCGGGCGCTGCAAAGGCGGGCGCCGCCAGAAGGGATGCGAGAAGTCCTGGGATGATCGGCTTCGGCATGATCGTCACCTGCGTTCTGTCTGCCTTTGGTCGCTTATACGGCGAAGAGCAGGAGGAGCGCGACGAGGAACGCGAAGATGCCGAGGGCTTCGGCCACGGCGAAGCCGAGGATCAGCGTGCCCTGCTGCGAGGAGGCAGCGGCCGGATTGCGCAGCGCGCCCTGCAGGAAGAAAGCGAAGATCAGGCCAACGCCGATGGCGGCGATACCGATGCCCATCGCGGCCAGGCCGGCGCCGAAATACTGTGCTGCTTCTGCGGTCATTTCGAAATTCCTTTCAGCTACTTAGTGTTCGAGATTGATAGAGTCGTTCAGGTAGATGGTGGCCAGCAGCGCGAAGACATAGGCCTGGACCACGGCCACTAGAAGTTCGAGCGCGTATAGCGCAACGTTCATGATCAGCGGCAGGACGGCGACGACCGACCAGATGCCGCCGGCAAGGCCGAGGCTGATCACGAAGCCCGCGAACACCTTCAGAAGGATATGACCGGCGGTCATGTTCGCGAAGAGACGTACGGAAAGGGTGATGGGCCGCGACAGGAAGCTGACGATCTCGATGAAGATCATAAGCGGCACGAGCCAGAGCGGCGTGCCGGGCGGCAGGAAGTAGCTGAACCAGTGAATGCCGTGACGCGCGATACCGATGATGATGCACATCACGAAAATCAGCGCCGCAAACGCGAACGTGACCGCCAGGTGGCTCGTCACCGTGAAGGAATAGGGCAGCAGGCCGGCGACGTTCGCCACCAGGATGAACATGAACAGGGTGAAGATGAAGGGAACGTACTTCTTCCCCTTCGGCCCGATATTCTGGTCCACCATGCCGTGGACGAAATCGTAGATGGACTCGACGGCGGACTGCCAGCGCCCGGGAACCAGCTCGGCTTTGCGCATGCCCAGGAACATGAACAGCCAGATCAGGACCAGTGCCCCGATCATGAACGCCGAGGCGTTGGTGAAGGACAGATCGTAACCCGACACCTCGATCGGATAGACGGGTTTGATCTCGAACTGTTCAAGCGGACTTGCCACGCGCTCGCCTTACCATTTCTCGTCTTCGTCGTCGTCCTCGACCACCGGCAGCGCTTCCAGGTCCGCCTGCGTGAACTTCGCGTTTTCCTGCCTTACGGCCCGCATCAGGTTGTTGAACCCCGCAGCAAGCCCCAGCAGGAACATGCCGATCAGAAAGATCGGCGACGTGTCCAGCAGGCGGTCGAGCCAAAAGCCGATCGCCGCCCCGACCAGGACACCGGCCACCAGTTCCACCGCGAGCTTCGTTCCCTTTGCGAAGGCACTACCCGCCACCTCTCGGGGCGTGGCCGGGCCTTCGGCGCGTTTTCTAGCGGCAGCGAGGCGGGCTTCGAAGGGAAGCTCGTCTGAGCGGGGCTCGGTCAAAATCAAGAGACTCCCGCGTCTCGCAGATCGGCGAAGAACGCATATGGAAACGGCAAGCGACGGTTGGCGGCACGAAGGCACCCTGCCGAGGCAGCGCCCCTTTAGGTAGGCCCTCTCGCCGAGTCAACGACTTGGTCGGGTGTCCTGTCCTTTTGGCTTGTTCTCGCCGCGGTACGGAGTTCGGACCTTACAGCGCGGCGTCGAGACGCTCCTTCACCTGTTCCCATGTCGAGGCGTCGATCCGCTCGCCGTTGACGACGAAGGTCGGCGTGCCGGTCAGGTCATAGGTTTCGACAGCGTCCTGGCGAATGGCCTCGACCTCGGCCAGCGTCTCTTCGTCTCGAACGCAGCTTTCGAATTTCGAGCCGGGAATGCCCCGCGCGCGCACGAACTCGTCAACGCCGCCCATGCGGCCGAATTCGACCATGGCGTCCTGCGGGTCCATCGTACCCAGCCGCTCCAGATCGGCGCGCTCCATCTGCTGGAAATTGCCCAGCCACCCGCGCTGATTCTCGAAAAAGGCATCTGCGAGGGCAAAGAACGCCTCGGGGGTCTGACAGCGGGCAACCGCCGTCACGACGAAATCGGGCTGGTTCAGCACGAAGGTACGCAGTTCATAGCTGACGTCGCCGCTCGCAATATACTCGCCTTTCAGCTCGGGCATCGCCTCTTCGTGAAAGGTCGCGCAGTGCGGACAGGCCAGCGAGGCGAACTCGACCAGCTTCACAGGCGCATCGGGATTGCCGATGCGATAGCCGCCCTCCTCGGTCTTCGCGATGGTCCGGACCCAGTTCTCGCTTCCCTCCGCAGCCTTGAGGTTGCTGTCCGCACCGGCTTCGGCGGCACCGGCAGTGGCTTCATCGCCGCTGTTGCACGCCGCCAGGAGCGCGGCGGCGGCCAGCATGGACGCGGTGGATTTCAGGCTGAAGTTCATGTCGGATTCCTTGAACGCGGCCCGGTCGGACCTTCGGTTTCACCTTACGCGCGACCTAGGCGCGAGCCCTCGATCTTGTCAAAGTGCTCCGCTCACCGAGCGCGTCCGCCAGAGAAAGAATATTCCCTGCGCGTCCGCCCGGCTCAGCTGATCTTGGGTGGCCCCTTCGTGACCGAGATCTGCGCAGCCAGCGATTCGAGCTGCGCGCGAAGATCGTCATCTTCGATGACTTTCAGGTCCTGGCGCTCGTCCTCGTCGAGTGTACGCGGCGCGGTGGCGATCCGGTGCTCCCCGACGGTTTCCGGGTCCACCATTCCGTGACGCAGTTGCAGCCGCGCGACCGCCCCGTAGCCGAAAAAGCGGTTCACCTTCTCCAGGATGGTGGGCTCGGCGTGCTGAACATGAGGTGCGCGCGCGGCGCCCACCGTCACGCATAGCGTGCCGCCGCTACGCTTGCCCTGCGGAAAGCGAATCTGGTCGGGCTGGGTGATGCGCGCAAGCTCGGCGCCGACGATTTCGGGCCACCGCGCCACGACCGCGCTCTCGACGAATCCGAAGCGGCGGAAAGTACGGCGGCCCACGCGCGGGACCAGCTCGGCGATGGTCCGCACATGGCCGATTCGGCCGCCGAAACCGGACTTGCCCCCCGCCTTTGCCCCGGAGCTGCGACCGCCCTTGCCCGCGCCGCGGCGCGGAGCCGCGCCCGGTTCTTTTTCATCGCTCCCTTTCGTCATGCGTCCGAGCTTGCCAGAAGAGGCGCATGAGCGCCACCGATGCGCGCGCCGCTCCCGGCGCTTTCCAGTCCGCACTCCTGTCCTGGTACGACCGCCATGCGCGCGTCCTGCCCTGGCGCGTGCCGCCGGGCAGCGAGGAGCGGGCCGACCCCTACCGCGTCTGGCTGTCCGAAGTGATGTTGCAGCAGACCGTCGTGAAGGCGGCCATTCCCTATTTCGAAGCCTTCACCATGCGCTGGCCGACGGTCGAGAATCTGGCGGCTGCGCCCGACGAGGACATTCTCGCCGCCTGGGCGGGCCTTGGCTATTACGCCCGCGCCCGCAACCTGATCGCCTGTGCGCGCACCGTCGCGGAGATGGGGGGTTTTCCCGACACCGAGGAGGGGCTGCGCGCCCTGCCGGGCCTCGGGCCCTACACGTCCGCCTCGATCGCGGCGATTGCATTCGGCCGGCCCGCCACCGTCGTCGACGGGAATATCGAGCGCGTGATGGCACGGCTCTTCATGGTGGAAACTCCCCTTCCCGCAGCAAAGCCCGACCTGCGTGCGGCTGCCGATCTGCTGACGCCGCGGGAGCGTCCCGGCGACTATGCGCAGGCGCTGATGGACCTCGGCGCGGTCATATGCCGCCCGAAGGCACCGACCTGCCTGACCTGCCCGGTCGCGGACTTTTGCGAGGCGCGCGGCAACGCTCCCGAGCGCCTTCCGCGAAAGCAGCCGAAACAGGCAAAGCCAGTGCGCCACGGCCTTGCCTATTGGGCCGAATCGCGCGGCAAGCTCCTGATCGTCCGCCGCCCGCCAAAGGGGCTGCTCGGCGGCATGGCGGCGCTGCCCGCAAGCGACTTTACCGACAGCCCGCCGCGGCTGGGCGACGGCGCGCCGTTCACCGCGAAATGGCACCGGACGGGCCGTACGATCGATCACGTCTTCACCCATTTCCGGCTGAGGCTCGAGATCGTCAAAGCGAAGACGAGCTTGGCGAACGGGCCGGGGGAATGGGTCCCGCTGGACCGGCTGGAGGAGGCCGGCCTCCCGACGCTGTTTCGAAAGGCGGTGAAAACAATGCTCGCCGCGCGTTAAGGGGGGACCATGACCAGGTCTCCTACCCCCTCGCCGCCCGCATCCTCGCGCCGTCCCATGCTGATCGGCGCGCTCATCGTACTCGTTCTCGGCTCGGCGATCGGCCTTGCCGTACAGACGGGCGAAGGCGGCTGGTACGAGGCGCTGACAAAGCCCGCCCTCACCCCTCCCGATTATCTGTTCGGTATCGTCTGGCCGGTTCTCTATCTCCTCATCGGCGCGGCGGCCGGACGGATCTGGGCGCGGCGCGGTCACCCGCTCGCGGGCCGCGCGCTGTTCTGGTTCGCGCTCCAACTCGGCCTCAATCTCGCCTGGACTCCGGTCTTTTTCGGGCTGCAGCAGGTCGAGCTTGGCCTCGGCGTCATCCTCGCCCTCAATGTCGCCGCCATCTGGACGACCGTCCGGTTCGGCCGGATAGACCGAACCGCCGCGCTGTTGATGCTGCCCTACCTTGTCTGGATCGCCTTTGCCGCGGTGCTCACCTTCCGCATCTGGCAACTGAACCCGGCACTACCTACCTTTATCTGACGAATCAGAAGGACGACAGACGCCATGCAGAGTCAGAACCGCTTTCTCGACGATCTCAGCCGCCTCGCGACCGGCGCCGCCGGCACCATGGCGGGCATGGGCCGCGAAATGGAATCGCGCTTCAAGGATCGCATGCGCGAGCTGCTTGCCGACATGGACCTCGTCCAGCGCGAGGAGTTCGAGGCGGTGAAGGAGATGGCCGCCAACGCCCGCGCCGAAGCCGACGAGCTGCGCGCCCGGGTCGAAGCGCTCGAGGCTGCCGGCGGCGCCGGTGCTGCCAAGCCCGCCGCGACCAAGGCCAAGGCCTCGAAGCCGAAGCCGAAGCCGAAGGCCGACCCGTCGTCCTGACGTCAATTATCCACAGGATTCATTGCGAGTCCGCTTGCATGCCCCTCTCGGCATGTGCAGGCTTCCTGAATTCCGATCGAAGCCGCGGGGGTTCACGCAATTGATCGACATCGAGACCAACGACATCGAAGCGAGCGCGCCGCCGCTAGATATGCTTGCGCAATATTTCGAGGCGCATGGCTGGGCGTTCGAGCGCGCGGGCGACGATGAGATCATCGCGAAGGTCGAGGGAAGCTGGACCACTTACCAGCTGCGTGCGCTCTGGCGCGACGACGAATCCGTCCTGCAGTTCATCGCGTTCCCGGACGTTCGCGTTCCGGAGGACAAGCGCAAGGCGGTCTACGAGGTGCTCGGCCTCATAAACGAGCAGCTCTGGCTCGGTCATTTCGAACTCTGGTCCGGTGACGGCGCCGTCCTGTTCCGCCACGGCGTCCTGCTTGAGGACGGCAGCGGCGAGACCGGCCTGACGCTCGGCCAGACCCACACGGTCGTCGAAGCGGCGATCGACGAGTGCGAGCGCTATTATCCGGTCTTCCAGTTCGTGCTGTGGGCCGACAAGTCGCCGCAGGAAGCGCTGGCTTCCGCGCTGATCGACACCGCCGGAGAGGCCTGAGCGCGCCTCTCCCTATCTGCTGCACCATGTCGGTCGCGGCGCGCTGTCAGTTGCGGAAAGACCACGGACCTCTGTCCCCCATTCCCGCGTTGACCGGGCATGACTGACAGAAACGCATCCGGCGGACAGCCGGGACCCAATGCCAATCAGGGATTCGGAGCGCCGGGCAGCCCGTCCGAGCGGGATTCCGCGCGCGATTCGAACGCTCCCGCAAGCGAAGGACAGGACATGAAACATCCGACGGAAGACGGCCTCGACCCCGAAGCGATCCGCAAGAAGGTAAAATCCTCGGGCGAACTCGTTGGTGAAGAACAGCTCGACGAAGACCTCAGCGTGACCGGTGCCCCGCCCGAGAAGGATGGACCCGAAAACGCCCCCCACGTCTGAGCCGGCATCCTATTCCGGCCGCTTCTGACGCGGCGGCGGCGAACAGTTGCGCACCGGCATTCGCGCGGTTATATCGCGCGCTCCCTCGAGCGGGCGCTAGGGGGCCGTAGCTCAGTTGGTAGAGCGCTGCAATCGCACTGCAGAGGTCAGGGGTTCGACTCCCCTCGGCTCCACCAGTCCTTACCGGACCGGACCTTTTCGTCCCCCCTCTCCTCCGTCTTTACCTCCGTACGCTACTGCGATTCACGCTCGCTCCGTCCGCTCTCGCGGAACCCTCACGGGCGCTGCCCGTTCGTCGGACAATAGCGGGGATGACAGGTAACAGGAGGAAAACTCATGAAATCCACCATGTTCGCTGCTGTTGCGGCCGCCGGCCTCATCGCCGTGCCCGCCGCCGCCGACCATCATGAAGAAACCAACCCTGGCGAAACCCGGGCCCAGGCCAAGGCCGAAATGCGCGATGAAACTCCGATCAAGGATTCGCGCGGCCATGTGGTCTTCAGTCAGGATGCGATCATTCCGGCCGGTTATTTCGGGTCCGCTCCCGATGCCGCAGCCAAGATGAACGAAGCAAAGTCCTACGACTATCCGGTCTGTGGTCCGGACCAGACAGACCGCTGCGTCCAACCTCGCAACCGCTGATCGGGATTGAGATACCCGCTTCGCGGCGGGGCTGGGCATGAAGAGCCGGCGTCGTCCCGAACGGGCAGCGCCGGTTCTTTATATGGGCAGCTTCAGGCTGGAGGAGCCTGCACGTCTGTAAAATGCGGCTCCGGACGCGCGCGCAGCGCGTCGTAGTGAACAAGCGCGGGCTCGCCTTTCAGCGGTGCCGGTTCGCCGCCGCGAAAGGCATATTCGCCGCGGTCGCAATCGTTCGCGCGAACATAGCCATTGATGAGGAAGCGGCGCTGGTGCTCTGAGCGGTTCGTGCCCGACCCGTGGACGGTATAGGGCGACCAGAGCGCCAGGTCCCCGGGCGCCAGTTCCAGGTCGATCAGCTCCTCGGGATCGATCCCGAGTCCCGCCAGTTCCGCGCTCGCCATTTCGCTGCTCATCACTTCGTTCGACGTGTCGAGCGCAAGCGGGCCCTTCAGGTGCGTCCGAGGCGCAAGCTTCATACCGCCAGAGGCCGCGCCGTGCGGATCGATGGCAATGCCGGTCTGCACATAGCTGCTGCCGAGATTTCGATAGGCCTCGAAGGGCTTTCTGAAGCGACTGTCCTGATGAAAGGCAAAGTCGCTGGATGCGGCCTGCGGCGGTTTCCAGTGGATCTGGTTGATGATCTGCTTGATGTCGCCGCCCAGGCGCGGGACAAGCAGCGCTCCCATGTCGGGATGACTGCGCAGTTTGTCGAAATATGAGAAGCGGTACGCCATCCACTGCGCCATGCGCGGCCGAAGCGTACCGTCATGATCGGCGCCGAGCCGGTAGTTGAGATTGCCGTGCCGCCAGTTCGCGCCTTTCGCGGCGGCGTCTTCCGCCACCTCGTCGATGGACCGCGACAGGGTTTCGACTTCAGCTGCGTTCAGAAATCCGCGCACGACCGCATAGCCTTCGCGGTCATAATCATCCCAGATTTCGGAGATAGCGCGTTCGATCATACCCTGTCCTGCTAAGCGACCGGAAAATCATTTCGGTTCCAGCCCCCTCTGTACCCGACCAGCTTTTCCTCCCCCGCTCCCACGCGCTAAGCCTCCTCCATGACAAACGAAAGCACCAATCCGGCGCGCCCGGCAGCGACCCTCGTCCTTTTGCGGCAGACGGACGCCGGGCCGCCGGAACTGTTCATGCAGCGCCGTGCGAAGACGATGGGCTTTGCCGCCGGTATGATGGTGTTTCCCGGCGGCAAGGTCGATGCGCAGGACGAACAGCTCGCTCGGTCCGCGGGGTTGTTCGACCTTTACGCGCCCGAGGAGGCTTCTGCGCGTATTGCCGCGATCCGCGAAAGTTTCGAGGAGGCCGGGGTCCTCCTCACGCGGGGCCCGGACCTCTCGGAAAGCATTCTTGCCGAAAGCGCGGTGGCAATCTCGCGCCGCCAGCTTGGCTTCGCCGACTTCCTGTCCACCCACGGCCATGAAATCGACCATGAGCGCCTGGTGCTCTGGGCGCGCTGGTGTCCGCCGCCGAGCCTTGAGAGCAAGCGCTACGACACGCACTTCTTCCTTGCGCGCGCTCCCGGCGGGATCGATCCCGGCCACGACGGTAACGAGGCGGTGACGTCTCTATGGACCACGGCTCAGTCGGCCATCGAAAGCGCCGATCGCGGCGAGACGAAGGTCATCTTTCCGACCCGGCGCAATCTCGAACGGCTTGCCCAGCATGCCTCGATCGAGGCGCTTATCGGTCATGCGAAAGAGACTCCCGTCCGCCTGATCGCGCCCGAGGTGCAGGAGATCGACGGACAGCCGCACCTCACCATTCCCGAGGGCTGCGGTTATCCCGTGACGCGCGAACGGATCGAAAGCGCGATGCGCGGCTAACCAAGCAGGTCGTCCGCCGCCGCGGCCCCCTCATAGGCCAGCAGCAGGTCGGTCCCTGCCCCGCACGCCAGCGCAGCCTCACCGCTCGCCAACAGGACCTCGCCTGCGCTCGCGGTCGCGCCGTTCGCGGCAATCTCCCCGGCCAGCACGGTGATCCAGACGGGCCGCCCGGCCTGAGGTCTTACGATCAGGTCCCCGCGCGGCTGCAGGCGCTCCGCAACGAACTTGCGATCCTCGCACAGGATTTCCCGTCCGCCGAGCGTACGGCGGCGGTCATCTATCTCGAAGGGTTCGGCGACGCTGGCTGCGACCGCAGCATCCAGATGCAGCTCGCGCGGCCGGCCATAATCGTACAGGCGGTAGGTCAGATCGACATTCTGCTGCACTTCCACGAGCGTGACGCCCGGCCCGATGGCGTGCACCGTCCGCGCGGGCGAATAGATGAACTGACCGGCTTCCACCGGCTTCCAGTCGATCAGGTCCTCGATCGAGCCGTCGAGGGCAGCTGCCCGCAGCTCTTCGGCGCCGAGAGGGCGAACCGTGCCCAGGCCCACGCATGCGCCCGGCTTCGTATCGAGGATCAGCCAGGCTTCTTCCTTCCCGCGCGGATATCCGGCTGCCCGGGCCTGCGCATCGTCCGGATGCACCTGAACGGACAGCTTCTCGCTGGTGAACAGATATTTCACCAGCAATTCGGCGTCGGCGTCTCCCGGTCGCTCGAACCAGATTTCGCCGAGCTTCTCCCCGCCTTCGGGAATGTCGGGAAACCAGGGCGACAGGTCGCGGCGTCCCCAGACCTTGTCGACGCGCCTCGTGATCAGCTTCTCGATGCTCATCGGTTCGCCCTAACCCGAATTTATGACCGGTATCCGAACGACCGGGGGCCGGGGACGAGCGCCCGCTGTGCGGTTTCGGCAAAGGCGCACAATCGGGCACGTGTCTCGCGCGGGTCGATGATCTCTTCCACGCCGAACTTCTCCGCGGTGCGAAAGGGTGAGCGAACCGCGTCGAGCCGGGCCTTGATCGCGGCCAGCTCGGCCTCCGGGTCGTCGGCTTTTTCAAGGTCGCTTTTATAGGCCGCTTCCAGCCCGCCTTCGATGGGCAGCGAGCCCCAGTCGCCCGACGGCCACGCCATACGCCAGTGAAAGCGGCTGGCATTGGCGTGGGCGGAGCCTGCCATGCCATATGCCTTGCGCATGATCAGCGCGCACCAGGGCACGCTCGCCTGATAGATGCTCGTCAGCGTGCGGCAGCCCCAGCGAATGGTGGCGTCCCGCTCGGCCTGCAATCCGATCATGAAGCCCGGATTGTCGACCATGTGGACGACCGGCAGATGGAAAAGCTCGGCAAGGTCGACGAACCGCTCGACCTTGCGCGCGGTGTCCGCGGTCCACAGTCCGCCGAGCGCCATCGGGTCGGAAGCAAGCACGGCAACAGGCCAGCCGTCGAGCCGGGCGAAGGCGGTGACGATCGCAGTTCCCCAGCGCTTGCCGATCTCGAACAGCGATCCCTGGTCGAACACCGCCTCCAGGATCGGGCGGACCTTGTAGAGCGAGCGCGGATTGCGCGGCACCGCCTCGATCAGCCAGTCTTCCGTCCGGTCGGCGCGGTCTCCCGTCTCGCGGCGCTGCGGCAGCTCATGGACGCTGGATGGCAAGTAGGAAAGGAAGCGGCGTGTCTTGGCGAAGGCGTCCGCCTCGCTCTCGGCGGTATCGTCGACCGCGCCGTTCGCGGCATGGATATGCGCTCCGCCCAGCTCTTCCTTGGTGCGTTTTTCGCCGACGGCGGCGACGACGGGCGGCCCAGCGACGAACATCTGCGCCTGTCCCTCGACGAGCACGGAATAGTGGCTCATGACCATCCGTCCGGCGCCCAGCCCGGCGACGGGGCCGAGGCCCAGCGACACGATCGGCACTTCGGACAGGTTGGATACCATACGGTCCCAGCCTGGGATTTCGGGAATATAGGAATAGCCGCTTTGCTCCAGCGTCTTCACGCTGCCGCCGCCGCCCGTCCCCTCGATCATGCGGATGAGCGGCATGCGGTACTCGCTGGCCAGCAATTTGGCTTCGACCAGCTTCCTGTGGATCGCCGCGTCGACCGCGCCGCCGCGCACTGTGAAATCGTCCGCCGAGACGACGGCGGGACGTCCGTCGATCGTCGCCCGTCCGAACAGGAAGTTGGACGGGGTGAAGGACTCCAGTTCGTTGTCGTCGCCATAGCGCGACGCCCCGGCAATCTCGCCAAACTCGTGAAAGCTGCCCGGATCCGCCATCGCGTCGATCCGCTCGCGCGCGGTGAGGCGCCCGGCCTGGCGCTGCCGTTCGACCTTTTCCGGCCCGCCAAGTTCCGCTGCCAGGGCCTTGCGCCGCTGCAGCTCGTCCACTTCTTTCTGCCAGCTCATGGGGGTGCGTCCTAGCAGCAGGTGACGCGCTTTGCGCCCCCTCCTAGGAACAGGCTCTCTCTCCAGGGGACATCACCGTGCGCAGCGTCATCACATTGCTCATCCTCGCCGCGCTTGCCTATGGCGGCTGGCAGGCAGTCGAGCATGCCGAACGGGAATATCCCGAGCATCTGCCATGGACGCCCCTGTCGCTTGACGATCCCGTGGGCCGCGCGACCGAGTTGAAAATCGCGAACCTCGCCGGCGACCGGCCGGCCTGCCTTGCGCTTTTCGAGGAGAGTTCGCTCGAGGTGACGCCGCTTGAAGAGCAGCAATTCACGCCGAACTGCGCGCTCGTCGAACCGGTGGCGCTGGAGCGCATGACTGCGGCCTACAGTCCGGGGACTGTGCGCCTGTCCTGCCCCCTTGCGGCCTCTCTCGCGGTCTGGGAGCGGCAGGTTGTGCAGCCGGCTGCCCGGCGCCTCCTCGGTACCGGAGTCGAGCGCATCGAGCATCTCGGTACCTATTCCTGCCGCCGCCTCTACGGCCGGTCGAGCGGGGGCTGGTCGAAGCACGCCACCGCAGAGGCGATCGACATCGCCGGCTTCCGGCTGGAGGATGGTCGAAGCGTGTCGCTACTCGGGGACTGGGGCAGCGAGGGGCCCGAGGGCGCATTCCTGCGAGTCATACGAAATCGCGGCTGCGACGTGTTCGGGACCCTTCTGGGTCCCGACTACAACGCCGCTCACCGCGATCATTTCCATCTGCAGGCCGCCGGGTTCGGGACCTGCCGCTAGGTGTCTTCGCGCCTAGTCGCCGCCGCTTGTGCTCGGCGCCGGCTTCTTGTCCTCTTCGTCGCTGTGCGGCTGCGTTTCCGCCGGCGCGTCGCTGGCCGGATAGGTTTCATCCAGCGCGATATCGAGCTGGCCTTCTTCCTTTTCGGGATTTTCGACGTCGTCGGCATCAAGGGCGGGACGCATCTTGCTCGGCGTCGTGGGCGGTGTGGACTTGTCGTCGCGTTTGTCTGCCATGGGTCGCAATCCTTTTTGATCTGTTTGCCCTGAAAAACGGTCGAATGCCGTGCGGCGTTCCCTTCCCTTCTAGCTGTGCTATAGAGATAACTCACCTGTGCCGGTTGCAAGCTCTGCCCGGCGACGAAGGAGGCTCGCATGGGCGACCGGAAAAAGAAGACCAAGAAGCACAAGAAGGACGTGGCCGCTGGGCCCGGCACCGCAACGGCCACCACCGAACGTCTTGCCGAAGACCCCGAGATCAGCGTTCCGGCCGAACTTGAGGATCCGGACCCGATCCGCCCGCTCGAAGGTCATGCCTTCGAGATTCCCGACGATCTTGCCGATCGCTTTCGCGAAACCGGGCGCGAATGGCAGGGAAAGGCCGAGGCTGCGCTCGCTCTCTGGCTCGACGAAGCGAGCCTTGCGCTACGCAAGGACGGGCTGACCGGCCTTCGCAAGATCATGGAGGAAAAGACCGAACGGGCACGCGAACGCGCCGAATCGGGCGAGCTGGAGAAGGATGTCGACAAATTCGTCGGCAAGGTCGCCGGGACCATCGGCCGCGATATTGCCGCGACCGCCGTGTCGAGCGCCCTCGCTGCCTTTGCCGCCTCTGCCACCCGGTCCCCGAACGACGCGTCGAAGAGTGCTTCGAAAGGCACAGCGTCAACCGATCCGGACACAGGCCCGGATGCGGAGAATGGCCCGAGCGCGAATGACGAAGGCACAAATGACAGCGAGCGCGGGGCATAGGCTGCGGCTAGCTGATCGACGAGCGTCAATGCGCTTTCGACGAACGTCGGTGCTGAACCGCGCGCGGACCACTATGACAGGCCGATGACAAAACCCCTGAACGACGTGCACTTCAGCGCCTGGCGCCGGGCGCGCCCCGACGCGCAGGCCGCGCTCATGTCGATCACCCTCTTCTGGGCCTTCTACTTCCTCGTCACCACCGTGCGGTCCTTCGTGGTGGGCTTCGAGGATCCCGTCGTCATGATCCTCCCGCGCGCCGGCGTCGTCCTGTTCGGCGCGGTCATCACCTACCTCGTCTTCCTTGCCCTCAGGCCGCTCGAACGCATGGCGCTCGGCTGGCGCATGATGGCCTATTTCATCGCCGCCATTCCAGCCTCCGCCGCCTATGCAGCCTGGAACTACACGGTCTTCTACGTCCTGCCGCCGCTCGACGTCATGCTGCCGGAGCATGCCAGGGAGCCCACCTTCGCGAAGGCGGTGATAGAGAGCAGTTTTGGCTGGTACTGGTTCTTCTGCGCCTGGGCGGCTTTCTATCTCGCGCTGCGCTACGCCAACGAAGTCCGCAATGCGGAGCGGCGCACGGCTGCCTGGCGGGCCGAAGCGCAGTCCGCGAAGATCCGCGCGCTGCGCTATCAGGTGAACCCGCATTTCCTCTTCAACACGCTCAACAGCCTGTCGGCCCTCATCCTCAAGCAGCGCACCGACGATGCCGAGCGCATGCTTCTCAATCTCTCGCAGTTTCTCAGGAAAACGCTGACGGACGACCCCGAACAGCCGATCACGCTGGCCGAGGAGCTGGAGCATCAGCGTCTGTATCTCGAGGTGGAGAAAGTGCGTTTCGGCGACCGCCTCAACTTCGATTTCCGGCTCGAACCCGGAACCGAACTCCTGCTGGTGCCTCCGATGATCCTGCAACCCATTGTCGAGAATGCCATCAAATATGCCGTCGCTCCCACCCGTGACGAGGTCCGCATCAGCCTGGCGGCGCGCCGGGTTCACGACCGGCTCGAGATCGTCATTCGCGATACCGGGACCGCAGCGCCCGGCCCGCTCGACAACGGCCTCGGCACCGGGCTCCGCAACGTCCGCGCCCGGCTGGAGGCGGCGCATGGCCGCGCGGCCCGTATGGAGGTCGGTCCCGCCGACGAGGGCGGCTTCGTCGTGCAGATGTCCTGGCCCGTGGATGTGATCGGCTGATGTCGGGATCGTCCGGAACCTCGGCCGCGCCGCTGCGCACGCTAATCGTCGACGACGAGGCCATGGCCGTCGAGCGGCTCCAGCTCCTCCTCTGTGACGATCAGCGTGTGCAATGTGTCGGGACGGCCAATGACGGCGAGAGCGCCCTGCGTCTGATCGAGGCGCTGCGCCCCGACCTCGTTCTACTCGACATTTCCATGCCCGGCCTGACCGGACTCGACGTTGCGCGGACGGTGGCGGCGGCACATCCCCGTCCCGCCGTCGTCTTCGTCACTGCTTATGACCAGCATGCGGTCCAGGCCTTCGATCTTGAAGCGGCCGACTATCTGCTGAAACCGGTTGAGCGCGGCCGGCTGATCAAAGCCGTGGAACGGGTCTGGAGCAGTCGCGACGGAGATAACGCCGCCGAAGGCTCATCGGCCGGAGTGCAGGAATTCTGGGTTGGCCATCGCGGCGAGATGATCCGCGTCGCTGCCCGCGACATAGAGCGAATCGAGGCCGAGCGCGACTATATGCGCCTTCACACAGGCGAACAGTCCTATCTCCTTCACACCACCATGGCCGCGCTCGAGGAAAAGCTCGACCCGGATGAATTCGTGCGCATCCATCGCAGCCATATTTTCCGCAAGGGCTGCATTCAAAAGCTGGTCCATGACGGGCTGGGCGCCTGGTTCGCGGAGGATCCGCATGGCAACCGCATTCGGATCGGGCGCACCTATGTGAAGTCGGTCAAGGCGATCGTCACGGGCGGCTGAGGCCTCGCCTCGTCGAGGCGTCGTCCTATGACCCATGGGGCCTTTCCAAACCCCCTGATGATCTCGGGCGGGCTGTCCCGTAGGAATGGGAGGACCGGCCCTTGACCACAAAAGCTTTCGGCCGACTCTCCCAGAGGAATGGCAGGACCGGCCCCGGCCCCCAAAACATGTCGGGCCGGCTCTCCCAGGGGAATGGGAGGACTGGCCCCGGACCCCAAAAGATGTCGGGCCGGCTCTCCCAGGGGATGGGAGGACCGGCCCGGCGTACCGAGACACGCTGGAGGAACGCGCTCAGTCACTCATGCCGCGCACTTCGATCGAGGCCAGTTGGACCTTCGAGGAGGCGAGCTTCGCGATCTGGAGGTCTCCGGCGTGCTCCGCATCGGTGCGGCAGCGGCGCTCTTCGACCTTTTCGCGGATCGGCTGGCCGGCATCGCTGACGCAGACGCTACGGGCAGCGCGGGCAATGCTCTGGCGGGCTTTGGTCTGACCCTTTTCGGTCGTCAGGTCGAACTGCGCCGTCGGCACATGCGCCACGCGGTAGCCGTCGGCGCTTTTCGTGATGGTGATGGGTTCGCCGGCCTGGGCCTGGGCGGGGGCGAAGGCAGCCGTGCCGATCAGGGCGGCAGCGGCGAGGGAGATCAGGGACTGGGGGGATGTCATTTTCTGTTCCTCATTCTTGGGACGTCTTGTACCGCCGGAGCTAGGGAATGTTTGGGACGATGACCCCGGCGGCACGTCCACTGTGGTAGGCGGGCCGGACAGCGTTCGCAGCCGGCTTTCCGCCAGCGGCGGCGCGGGTTCGACGGACCGGCGGTCCCGACGACGAACCGCATGGGGCGGGCGACGAACGACCGGTTACGCGTGCGGCACGAAACGGCCGCGCGCGGCGTTGGAGGGACGATGGAACGCGTTTGGCTGATCAGGAACAGGAAGTCCGGGTCGGTGAGCGATGCCGGCCTTCGCAATGTGGAGGACTATTGCGACGAGGGGACCCGTACCCTGGTCGGCAGCACCGATTTTCCCGAACAGCCTCTTCCCGGCGAGACGAAGCTCAGGGACCGGGAGATCGACCTGCTGGTCGTCTTCGCCGGCGACGGCACGGTGAATGCGGTCGCAAGCGCGATCGGGGACTGGGACGGCGACATTCTCGTCCTGCCCGGGGGGACCATGAACATCCTTGCCGAGCGGCTTCACGGCGGAGCCGGCCTCGAAGACATTCTCGCGCGGGCGGCAAAGACTGCAGACGCGTCTAGCCCGTCGTTGCAGTCGGCGGGCAGCAACCGTGGGGAGCCGCTTCCCTATGTGAACATCTCGGGTCGGCAGGCCTATGTCGCGGCGCTGGTCGGCCCGGCCGCCGGCTGGGTCCACGTCCGCGAAACCCTGCGCGGCCGCAGGTGGAAGGCGCTGCGCCGTTCGGTGTCATTCGCGTGGAAACTGACCTTTTCGCGCTCGGTACGGGCTTCGATCGGAGCGCGCCCGCAACTGCGCGGCAGGCTGGTACAGGTGGAACCCCCGGCCGAGCCCGATGGAGAGATGGCCGTGGCCGTCTTTCGCTTCGACGGGCTGTTCGGGGCGATCCGCATGGCCACCGCGTGGCTCCTCGACACCCTTCATGTCTCGCAGCGGATCGAGCGCCTTTGCGCGCGCAACGTCCGCGTCACCGGCCGCGGGGTCGTGCACGCGCTCATCGACGGGGAGGAACAGCATCTCCGGTCCCCGGTCCGCGTCGAACAGGGTATCTCATCCTGCCGCTTTCGCCGCGTTTCGGAACATGAAAACATCGCGGCATGAGCCGCATCTTCCATGTGTCCGACCTCCATTTCGGCGCTGAAGATCCCGAGGCTCTCGCCTGGTTCGCCGCCTGCGTCCGCAAGGAACAACCCGATGCCGTCGTCGTCACCGGCGACATCACCCAAATGGCGAAGCGCAGCGAGTTCGCTGCCGCTGCGGACTATCTGCGCGACCTCGCGGCGCCCGTCACCGTCGAACCCGGCAATCACGACCTGCCCTATGTCAATCTGTTCGAGCCTTTCTCACGCCCTATCGGCGGCTCGGCCGGGTCCAGGACATGGTGAATGCCGAACTCGATCTCGCCGACGGACGTATCGTTCCGCTCAAGACGACGGCGCGCTTCCAGCTCAGGCTCAACTGGAGCCTCGGCAACATAGACCGAAAGAGCATTCGTGCTGCCGAGGCGCAGGTGGACCGTGCTCCGCGCGGACGCACCGTCCTCGTCGCCAGCCACCATCCGCTTGTCGACGTTCGGGTGGCGGGCACGCGGACGCGGGTGCGAGGACGCACGCGCGGCGGGGCGGATGCGCTACGCCGGTTGGCGTGCGCAGGGGCAGACGGAGTTTTGACGGGTCATGTGCACACGCCCTTCCACGAAGAGAGGCATATCGAGGGGCGCCGGGTTCACCTTATCGGCGCGGGTACCTTGTCGCAGCGGCTGCGCGAACATGTGCCCAGCTTCAACGACATCCGTCTCGGGCGCGGCACTATAGCTGGGGTGTGCGCACGCACCGCCTGATGCCTGCCGTCATGGGGTGGCTAGGCGGCGCTGCGCATCCGCTTTTAAATCTCTTCGGACAGTTCGGCGCGCATTTCGCGGGCGGCATCCCGCATCTCGCGCGCACCGTCCCGCATCTCGTCGGCACCGTCGCGCATTTCCGGGATCGCATCGAGAAGTTCGGCCTCGGAAATCATCTCGCCCCGAGCACGGTGTTCGCGAATGACCTTCTGGCGGTAGGCCGGATCTTCCAGGCGGCTCGCTTCGCGTTCCATCTCCTCGGCGCCCTTCTCCATGTCGAGCGCGCCGTCCTCCATGTCGTCTGCGGCACCGGCAAGGCCCGCGCGGACGCCGCTCAGGGAGACCTTCACGCTGGCTTCGACCAGCTCGCCCAGCCCGTCCAGTTCGGACGTGGCGACGGCAAAGGCCTGGCGAGAGGCACCTGCTTCGCGCGCGGCCCTGGCACTTGCCCGCGCCGCTTCGGCGCCCGAGCGGGCGACGGCGGCCGCGACGCGCTGCTGGGCCGCCTTTTCCGCGTTCACCTTGATCGACAAGGCCGTCTTTCGCGCTTTCGCTTCGGCCTTCACGGCCAGCTTCTCTGCTTTCGCCGCCTGCTTCATGGCCTGATGTTCGGCGCGCTCTTGGTTGCGCTCGGCCTTCAGAGAGGCCGCTTGATATGTCCGCTCCACGGCAGCCACGGCCTGCTCGCGCTCCCGCTCGTAGCGGCGAAACCCCTGCGACCATGCCCGGTCGAAGGCTCCGCTGCTGCGTTCGAGACGCGCCTCGTAAAATTCGACGTCACGCTCCGCCTGTTCCATCCGGTCTTCCCAGACCTGTTCGTCTGCCTGTTCGTCGGGGACTTCGTCGCGATAGGGTGCGGAATCTTCCAGCGGATCCGCATCCGCGCCTTCGGTCGTCAGTTCGGCCGGGTCGAGGTCGAACGCTTCGACCTCGCCGTCGCCGGCGCTCGACAGCTGAAGGGCGGCGACCGGCGCGGCAAGTCCGACGCTCAGGGCCACGATGGCGGCAGCGGTGCGGGGGGCGTGATCAGCGCGGGCTTCGAACAGCCGCGTCACGCGCCGCTCCAGCGAAGACGATCCGGCCCCGTTCGCAGGACAGGGCACCTGCCGGTCGCGCGCCGCGTTCAGCAGCGCTTCGGCATAGGAACTCCGCTGCAGCCCGTTGACCGCCAGCTCGTCGGCTGCCTCTTCCATGTCGGCTTCGACCCGCCGCGCGAGCGCCCAGACCAGCGGGTTGAACCAGAACATGGCCCGCACGCCCTTCGTCAGGACGAGGAGCGGCCAGTCGCGGCGCGCGATGTGCGCAGCCTCGTGGCTCAGCACGGCGAGCGCATCCTCGCCGCGGGCCAGCGCAACCTCGTCGATCAGGATTGTCGGCTGCAACAGGCCGAAGCTGACCGGAGGGCACGGTTCGTCGGAGACGAGCAGCCGCGGCGTACGCGCCAGGCCGAGCTTCGCCACCGCGACGCGCAGCTGACCCTGCCAGAAGGAGTTTTCCACCGGCTCGGCGCGGGTGATCCAGGTGCGCAGACCCGCAATGCCCGCCGCCAGGTGCAGCAGGAAGAAAGCTGCGACGACCAGATAGACCGTCAGCGCCAGCGAGGGCAGCAGCGGCAGCAGATGCTCGAACATGGACACCGATGCAGCCTCATGCGCAGCGGCGGATTCGGTGTGGGGCGCAAACGCCGTCCCATCCTCAGCGGCGAAGGACAGCTCTTCCAGCGTCATGGCTGCCTCATCCGGCGCACCCATATGCGCGGAAAAGCCGCCTGCTTCGCTGGGCATGGTCTCGGCAAGCCCCGGCGCGGGGGCGAGGTCCGCGCCCTCCGCTGAGTCCGAGAAGAAGGACGCCGCCAGCGAGGTCGGCACCGGCGCGGGCAGTTCCAGCTTGAGCGCCGGTCCCAGCAGCGCCAGCGCGGGCAGCGCGGCAAGCAGCAGCAGGCCCGTGGTCGCCACGCGCACCCGGTCGCGTGCCGCCTTACCGGCCAGGAACGCCATGCCGCCCAGGGTCAGGGCAGCCAGGACGAGCGATTTCAGCGCCAGTCCGATCAGTACTTCAGGCATTGCCGCCCTCCCTTTTTTTCTGCCGGTCGATCATTTTTTGGATCGTATCCAGGTCGTCGGAGGACAGCTCCTCCGACATGCCGAGCAGCGCCGTCGCCGCTGCGCTTGCCGACCCGTCGAAAAAGGTGCGTACCATGTTCGACAGGGCCGAGGCGCGCACGTCGCCCGACTGCGGAACGCACTCATAGCGAATGGCGCCGCGGCCGGCTTGCGTCTTTCGACGAATGAACCCGCGCCCTTCCAGGCGCGACAACAGCGCCCGCACAGCCGAATAGCTGGGCGGGTCGGTCATCTTTTCATGCAGGTCGGACGCCGTGGCCACACCGGCGGCGTAGAGAAGCTCGAACAGCTCGCGCTCCCGCCGGGGAAGCTCCTTCAGGTCATGCCGCTCCGCGCGGTCCGTCTGACGATTCGCCATGAGATACTCCCTGCTACAGGAGTAGCATTGCTACAATCGTAGCAGGATGTCCAGCGCTTTCGGGCTCAGGCGTTGGGGAAGCGGATAATGATTGTAAACTCCGGGTTTTCCTGACCGTCGTCTTCCGCGACCGCAAAGGCCGTACCGCCCAGCGACTTCGCGACACCGCGCCAATAATCAACCTTTTCGGCAGGCACGTCGGTGATGATGATCTTCTCTTTCATGTCTATTGCCCCTTCAGGATCTTCAGCGCGGCTTCGTTCGTCTCGCGCGCAATCGCCGCCTCAACGAGGCGCCTGCGATGGTCGTCCGTACCTTGGGCAAGGATCCCAAGAAGATCGCCGCGCGTCTGGCCAAGACCTGCAGCCTGCATCGCTGCAAGCAGCAGCCGGCTCCGGCGCGTCAGTTCGGTGTCGGGAACGGTCTCGGCAGTGTAGTTTTCGAGGATTGCACGCCAAGGCCCCTGGCCAGGATCATAGCTGAACTGCTGCACGAAGAAGTTGTTCGCCGCAGAGGCCGAGTCTTGCAGCACTTGCAGACACGCGTCGACGATCTTCTCTTCGCTCCCGCGCGTCTTGGCGATCTGCGACACCTGAATTTCCTCATCGCCCGTCAGCACGGCGAGGCAGAACATCAGCGGCTCGTTGATGGTCGCCGTCTTGTGGATATTGACGACCGCCTCGGCCACCTTGGCGATATCGGCGCTGCGCAAGTCTGCGGCTGTGATCCCTCCGGTCGAATTCGTGCCCGCCTCGGTCGCACCTGACGCGCTGTCGGTCAGAGCCCGTGCGATCGCCATCGCATCATCAAGTCCTTTTTGTGCCGTCTCGAGGTCCTCGGTCGCAGCTTCCGCTTTGGAAGTGAGCGTCTGGCAGTCTTCGGGATTCTTCCCGTTTCCCTCGGCGCAGACCCCGCCCTCCTTCTTTGCCTTTTCAAGTTCGGTTTTCGCCGCGTCAGCGCTTGCCTTCGCCGCGTCGCGCCGTTCCTTGTAGTCCTCGACGAGTTCCGCAGCTTTGCGCCCGGAAATCGCACTCGCTTGGGTTGCCGGGCCTGAAATGATCGTGGCGGGTGGACGTATCGCGCCAGTCAGCTGTTCGATCGCCAGGATCGACACCAGGTTGCGCTGGTCCCGCGAGGCCTGGACGATGAACTGCGCCTTACCCATCGCGCCCGACGCATAGCGTTCGCAGGTACGGTAAAGTGATTCGCGGATCAGGTTGATCGACTGCGATCGCTGGATCGTCGCCGCCGTTTCCGAAGCAGCCGCTCCCAGTTCGCCTGTCGATGCCGCGCTCACATCCATCTTCAGGCCGCCGCTTCCCGCCAGGGCGCTGAAGACGTCCGGCGCGGCCTCCGCGCAAATGCGTATCTCGGCGCCCGACTCAGAGTCCGGCGGCGTCGTCATGATCAGGTGCCGCTGCTTGGCGTCGACCGTGATCACGCGGACATCCGAATCATGCTGATAGCCGGGTGAGGTGCGGTGAATGCTGTTCCACCGGGCGCAGCCGCTCAGGATCAGCGTGGCAAGAACCACCGCAACAAGGGGAAATCGGCGCATCGGCACTCTCCGCTAGGCATGGGAAAGACGCATGGCGACGCAACGATACTGTCCTGACCCTGGACCGGCGGCGGCGTCTTGTCCGTGACGGGCGTCACGCCCCGAGTCTATGCGATGATTTCCTCTGCCGTGTCCGCCCGGAGGCCTTCAGGTCGCCCCAGCGGTTCCGGGCTTGTTCCTCACCAGCCGATGCTCACCCCTGCCCGGCCGCCCGTGGAGCCCTTCACCGTCGAGCCGACAACACCGCCGCTTACCCAGACATTGCGCGTCACTCGAGCGACTGCCGACCCGGAAAAGCCCTGCTCGCCGCGATAGGTCGAGAGATTGAAGCTCAGCGCGAACTCGCTGTCCGGCGGCAAGAGCGTCCCGCCCAGTGCCATCGCCGCCGCGATACCGCCGTTCGCCGCGCGTTCGTTCACCGCCATCTCGCCCTGCAATTCGGCCGCACGTGCTTCCAGGTCGGTCACCCGCCCGCCCAGCGCGCCCAGTTCGGCGATGTCGAGGGTCGTGGTCGCCAGACGACCGTCGGCGTCGGTCGTCACCAGGCTGACCGCCCCCTGCTGCGCGGCGCGGCTGCTCGACGAGGCGATGCCGGCCATCTTGTGCGTCGAGCTCGCGCTTCCGAGAGCGATTTGGCCGGGGGTCTCGGCCTCGGCGCCGTTGCCGATCGCGACTGAACCCGCGCCCATGGCGACGGCGGCGTTACCGATGGCGACGGCGCCGGCACCGTCTGCCTGACTGGCATTTCCGAGCGCGACCGCGCCATCCCCCGTCGCGGAATTGTCTGCGCCCAGCGCCACTGCGCCCCGGCCCGTGGCGAAATTGGGGTCGCCGATGGCAACGGCGCCATCGCCGCTCGCGACATTGCCGGCTCCGATCGAGACAGCCTTGCCGTCTTTCGCTTCGGCGGCGGTGCCGATCGCGACCGCATCCGCAGCCATGGCGCTGGCGCCCGAACCCATGGCGAGGGCATTGGCGCCGTTCGCCGTTGCGGCGTTCCCGTCCCCGTTCACGGCCATGTAGGACGATTTCTCGTCAAGCGCGTCCAGACGTCCGTTCTGCGTGTCGTTCTCCGCCAGCGCGCGGTCGGCATCGTCCTGCGCACGGTCCGCCGAAGCTTGGGCATCCGCTGCCTCGATCAGGGCATCGTCCGCGGTCGTTTGGGCGGTGTCGGCGGCCATCTGAGCAGTCGCCGCATCGGCGAGTGCCTGTTCGGCTTTTGCCGCGGCCTCTCCGGTCGCGTCGCGAACGTCGGCGACTTCGGTCAGCGCCTGGTCTGCAGTCCCCTGCGCTGTTTCGGCGGCTGCCGCGGCGCCGTCCGCCGTGGCCTGCGCCGAGTCCGCCGCATCTTGCGCGCTTGCCGCTTCGGTTCGCGCGGTATCCGCGGTGCTCTGCGCGGTTGCCGCTTCCGCCCGTGCAGTGTCTGCGGTGCCCTGCGCGTCGACCGCTGCACCCAACGCTTCGTTCGCAGTGGCCTGCGCATTGTTTGCGGAGTACTGCGCCCGGGCCGCATCCGCCAGGGCTGTATCGGCGGTATCCTGCGCGCCGGCTGCCGCGCGAACGGCGCCGTCTGCCGTAGCCTGTGCGCTATCGGCCGCTGTCTGCGCCGTATTGGCTGTCGTCAGCGCCGTATCGGCAGTGCCCTGGGCATTCGCCGCGGTTGTCGCGGCGCCGTCTGCCGTAGCCTGTGCCGACGCTGCATTGGTCAGCGCCGTATCGGCGGTGCTCTGCGCTCCCACGGCTGCTGCGGCGGCACCGTTTGCCGTTGTCTGCGCGGCATCTGCAGTCGTCTGCGCGGCGACGGCGGCGGTCTGGGCGGAGGCAGCGTTGGAAAGCGCCGTGTCTGCGGAGTTCTGTGCACCCGCCGCTGCGGTGGCGGCATCGGTTGCCGTACTTTGGGCGGCGGAGGCTGCAGCCTGCGCCGACCCTGCATCGGTCAGCGCCGTATCGGCAGTGCCCTGCGCTGCAGCCGCGGCCGCAGCGGCATCGTCGGCCGAGCTTTGCGCGGCAGTCGCGGCAGCTCGCGCCGCCGCTGCGTTGGAAAGCGCCGTGTCGGCGTCGGTCTGCGCATCGGCGGCAGTGGATTGCGCAGTGGCGGCGGCCGTACTGACCGCGTTCAGCTGCGACAGGTTCACGGCGTCGGTGTCTGCCGTACCCGCTTCAACGTTGACGATCTGCCGCTGAAACGTGTCGCTCCCGACCGAGACGGTGCCGATGCGGTCGGCGACCGACTCAGAACCCAGCGCGACAGATCCGTCCGCGGACGCATTGCTTCTCTGACCAAGCGCGAGCGCACTTCCGCCGGCGGCCTCCGCCCGAAACCCGACTGCAACGCTGCGCCCGCCCGAGGCTGCTGAACTCGTGCCTACCGCTGTACCGTGGGACTCGGCCTGCGCGTTCTCGCCAACAGCAGCGCCGTAGTTGCCCGCGCCCGAAGCGGATCCGACTGCGATGGCGTAGCTGGCTGCCTCCGCGGCTTCTCCTACCGCGGTGCCGTAGCCTGCAGCGGAGGCGTCTGAACCGATGGCGGTTGCGCGAAGTGCGTCGGCATCGGCGTCGGCGCCCAACGCGGTGGCCCGAGACCCTGCTGTGCTCCCGCTACCACATTCCGTCGACCAGAATTCGGCTCCGTTATTGCATTCGGGCGTACCGTCCGCATTGGCCGGAGCCGCTGAGAGGCAGAGTGCGAGCGTACTACCGCCAAGAAGCAGCAGGTTTATGAGGGAACGGTGGGTCACGGCGATCTCTCCGGTTACGCGTCCGCGCGCCGGGATCGCCGGGCATGCGGCATACTCGTTTGGCTATTGAGGGCACGCCGCCGCGTTCGTATCGAGCGCGCTGCCGGCCCGCCGGCGTATATACTGGCTCGCCGTGTCACCACTTGTCGGGAAGCCGACAGTCGATAACAGGGTTTTTTTTGGAACGCGTCGTGCCGACTTATCCGCCCTCCCCCTTCAACTGGATCGATCGGCTACCGGCGCGCGAACGCGCGGCAGTGAAGGCGTCTCTCTGGCCGATCCGGTCGCGAGAGGGCGGCGACGTCTATTCGCCTTCGGCAACCGCCCGCGGCATCTACCGCCTGCTTGCGGGCTCTGCGAAGATGTACCTGCTCAGCCAGGGGGGCGGGGAGATCTTGCTGAAGCGCTTTTCGGCCGGCGAAAGCTTCGGCGAGGTGGCCACGCTCGACAGGGAGGACTACCCCGTCTTCGTCTCGCTGGAGCCGGAGACTTTGCTCGGCTACCTTTCGCTGGCGGACATACAGCGGCTGATGACGGAATATCCGGCCGTGACCCGTGCCGTGCAGACCGCGGTCAGCACCTATGGCCGGGCGGCCCTGGGCTTCTTCTATTCCGCGGTCACCGGAAATGCCGTCACGCGGATTCGCGACCGGCTTGAATGGATTGCGGGGCATGAGGCCGCGGTTGGCGCGCCCGGCGTCATCCGGATCACGCAGGCGGAACTTGCCAGCATGGTGGGTCTGTCGCGCCAGACCGTGAACGAGGCATTGGCCGCCCTCGCCGGCCGCGGCGAAATTCGCGTCGGCAATGGCAGCATCATGCTGACCGAGCGCTTCGCCGCGGACCCCTCCTGACAGCGCGCCCGGGTCGGCCGACCTCTTGCCTCGATGGCCGCAAGGACCCACCTCGCCCCTTCCCCCGTTCGCCCCGAACAGGTAGGTCCGATCCGGACGGAACATTTCAGGAACGAAGAGGCGTTGTGAATGGCCCTGACGACCATCAGCGTGCGCGGCGCGCGCGAACATAATCTGAAGGACGTCTCGCTCGACATTCCGCGCGATGCGCTGGTCGTCGTCACCGGCCTGTCGGGTTCGGGCAAGTCCAGCCTGGCCTTCGACACCATCTATGCCGAGGGCCAGCGCCGCTATGTCGAGAGCCTCAGCGCCTATGCGCGCCAGTTTCTCGAAATGATGCAGAAGCCCGACGTCGACCATATCGAGGGGCTCTCGCCCGCCATCTCGATCGAGCAGAAGACCACGTCGAAGAATCCGCGCTCCACCGTCGCCACGGTGACCGAGATCTACGACTATATGCGCCTGCTCTGGGCGCGCGTCGGCATTCCCTATTCGCCCGCGACCGGGCTTCCGATCGAAACCCAGCAGGTCAGCCAGATGGTCGACCGCATCATGGCGCTCGAGGAGGGCGCGCGGCTGATGCTGCTGGCGCCGGTCGTGCGCGGCCGCAAGGGCGAGTATCGCAAGGAGTTCGCCGAGTGGCAGGCCGCCGGCTTCCAGCGCGTGAAGGTCGACGGCGAGATCTACCCGATCGAGGAGGCGCCGAAGCTCGACAAGAAATACAAGCACGACATCGCCATCGTCGTTGACCGCATTGTCGTGAAGGAGGGCATCGAGACGCGCCTTGCCGACAGTTTCGAAACCGCGCTGTCGCTTGCCGACGGGCTGGCCGAGGCCGAGTTCGTCACCCGCGAGGGCGAGGAGGTGCGCGATCCCATCCTCTTCTCGCAGAAATTCGCCTGCCCCGTCTCGGGCTTCACCATTCCCGAAATCGAACCGCGGCTCTTCTCGTTCAACTCGCCGCAAGGGGCCTGCCCGGCCTGCGACGGCATCGGCGAGAAGGCCTATTTCGACCCCGACCTCATCGTCCCCAACACCAAGCTCTCGCTCCAGCGCGGCGCGGTGGTGCCCTGGGCGAAGTCGCAGCCCCCCTCGCCCTATTACATGCAGGTCCTGCGCTCGGTGGCGAAGGCGTACAAGTTCGGTCTGTCGACGCCGTGGGAGGAGCTGCCCGAAGAGGCGCGCGAGGTCATCCTTCACGGCACGAAGGGCAAGCCGATCACGCTCAGCTTCGAGGACGGCAAGCGCAAATATGACGTCAAGAAGCCCTTCGAGGGCGTCGTCCACAACCTCGCCCGCCGCCTCGCCTCCACCGACAGCGCCTGGATGCGCGAGGAGCTGACCAAGTTCCAGTCCGCCGCCCCGTGCGAGGCGTGCGGCGGCGCGCGCCTCAGGCCCGAGGCGCTGGCGGTGAAGATCGCCGGCGACACCATCTCCGACGTGGCGCGGCTTCCCGTCGACGAGGCCTATGCCTGGGCGCAGGGCCTGCCCGGCCGCCTCTCCGACCAGCAGAACCAGATCGCCGCGCGCATCCTCAAGGAGATCGTCGAGCGCCTCGGCTTCCTCGACAATGTCGGCCTCGACTATCTTAACCTCGACCGCAAGTCGGGCACGCTGTCGGGCGGCGAAAGCCAGCGCATCCGCCTCGCCAGCCAGATCGGCAGCGGCCTTTCGGGCGTCCTCTACGTCCTCGACGAGCCCTCGATCGGCCTGCACCAGCGCGACAATGACCGCCTGCTCGAAACCCTCCGGCGCCTGCGCGACCTCGGCAACACCGTCATCGTCGTCGAGCATGACGAGGATGCCATCCGCACCGCCGACCATATCGTCGACATGGGCCCCGGCGCGGGCGTCCATGGCGGCGCGGTCATCGCGGAGGGCACGCTCGACGACATCCTTGCCAGCGAGGACTCGCTCACCGGCGCCTATCTGTCGGGCCGCCGCCGGGTCGAGGTGCCGCAGCAGCGCCGCAAGGGCAATGGCAAGGCGCTGAAGCTGACCGGCGCCACCGCCAACAACCTCCAGTCGATCGACGCGAAGATCCCGCTCGGCACCTTCACCTGCGTCACCGGCGTCTCGGGCTCGGGCAAGTCGTCATTCGTGATCGACACGCTCTACCCCGCCGCCGCGCGGGCGCTGAACGGCGCGCGCATTCCCGTGGGACCGTACCGGGACCTGAAGGGGCTCGACCATCTCGACAAGGTCATCGACATCGACCAGTCGCCCATCGGCCGCACCCCGCGCTCGAACCCCGCCACCTATACCGGCGCCTTCACCGCAATCCGCGACTGGTTCGCCGGGCTGCCAGAGGCGCAGGCCCGCGGCTACAAGCCCGGCCGCTTTTCCTTCAACGTGAAGGGCGGCCGGTGCGAGGCGTGCAAGGGCGACGGCGTCATCAAGATCGAGATGCACTTCCTGCCCGACGTCTACGTCACCTGCGACGTGTGCAAGGGCGCGCGCTACAACCGCGAGACCCTCGAAGTGAAGTGGAAGGGGCTGTCGATCGCCGACGTCCTCGACATGACGGTGGAGGACGCCGCCAGCGCCTTTGCCAATGTCCCGCCCATCGCCACGAAGATGCTGATGCTGATGGAGGTCGGCCTTGGCTATGTGAAGGTGGGGCAGCAGGCGACCACCCTGTCAGGCGGAGAGGCGCAGCGCGTGAAGCTGGCGAAGGAGCTGTCGAAGCGCGCGACCGGCCGCACCCTCTATATCCTCGACGAGCCCACGACGGGCCTGCATTTCGAGGATGTGCGTAAGCTGCTCGAGGTGCTGCACGCCCTCGTCGAACAGGGCAACAGCGTCGTCGTGATCGAGCATAATCTCGAGGTCATCAAGACCGCCGACTGGATCATCGACATGGGGCCGGAGGGCGGCGTCGGCGGTGGGACGGTCGTCGCGGCCGGCACGCCCGAACAGGTCGCAAAGGCGAAGGGATCATATACCGGGCGGTACCTGGCGCCGATGTTGGGGGTGGACGCAACGCGGCAAGCGGCCGAATGACCGCGCATACACATCCCTTCACTTGCGCGACTCGAACCCGCACAGGCAATAATCAGCAATTGGGGGAATAGAATGATCGTATATCATCGAACCAGTATCTTGGATTCAAACGCCCAGACTGTGGTAAATACGGTAAATACCGTGGGGGTAATGGGCAAAGGATTAGCCAAGTCTTACAAGAACCTATACCCGACTATGTTCGACCAATACAAACTATTCTGTGACGATGGGCTTATCGATATAGGCAAACTTTGGTTGTGGAAGGGTCCCATTCAGTGGGTACTGAATTTCCCAACCAAGCGTCATTGGCGATATCCTAGTAAGCTCGAATACATAGAAGCGGGCTTAGCAAAATTCGTTGAATCCTACGAGCGACTGGGGATACGAGAAATTTCGTTTCCTCCTCTAGGCTGCGGAAACGGGAATCTGGACTGGGAAGTAGTTCAGCCGTTAATGCATAGTTACCTGCACAAACTTCCTATCCGGATTTACATTCACGATCACTTTGTAGACAACGGTCTGGTCGAGCACAGAGCACGTCTTGGAGAGCGATATCCACGTTCATTTCATGATTTCGTGTGCGACCTCAAGGATGTGGCTAGAGAGTGTGCAAGTGACCTGAAAACGATAGGGAACAGCACTCCCTTTTCAGTAACGGCAGACGATTCTGAAAATTCGCTTACGATTCGGGCAAACAAGAAGCGCTATAATGTGGACGAATATGATCTACACGATTTCTGGTCCCTGCTTCAAAAAGGGCCTGTTCGTCGCACTATAATGTCCGGATCAGCATTTGATGCTGCGTATTACTTAATGGCAATGGCTAATGAACTGAAGTACGTACGCTCACTTCAGATATCCGATGACGCAGGTGAAGGGGCGATCGGAGTCGAGCTGGACAAAAGTTTTGCAAAAGCCGAGTCAGTCGTAGGCCGGTACTAAACCGTGGGCATCAGTCAAAACAGCGCTTTAAGTCACATAAGGGCCTGGAAGAAACGTTTTTCTCATTCTTCATATAGATACCGTACCAATTGGCCAAGTCGATTGTTCCGACATGACCCACTAGAGAATGTCGCCAAAATCCTCCAAGCTGGAGAGATTCGCGGTCGAAATATTGCCGGACAAGACATAGAAAAAGACGTCGCATCGCAAGAAGTGTTATCCACAAATAGGGATCCATATGACTACGTGCGGCTTTATTTTCGCCCGAAGACCCCGACGCAATACCGTATAGAAGGGTGTCGAAAGCCGCAAGAAGAGTTGGGCTGGCCGCATTCACCCACGCTTGGAATTTTTCTCCTAGATTCGACAAAGGTGTTGACTCGCAGCGACTGTTATTTTTCTGATGGCAATACCCAGAACTCGGATACCGTCATTTATAATGATGAGTCTGGGTTTGAAAAAATAGATTTTGATAAAGTATACCATGAGGGTGGTTTCGGTACCAGCAATCCGGACAATAGTGATATCATAAGAAAGCGATGCGCTGAAGTTTTGGTGCCGGATAGACTGGAATTGTCTCATTGCCTTCAGGCTGTAATATGTCGTTCACATGCCGAACGTTCTTATCTCTTGCACTTACTCGGCTCGGATTCTTCAAAATGGTCGTCCCGTATAAAGGTGTTTTCTAAGCCCGGCATGTTTGAAAGTCGTTTCTCCTATGTTGAAAGTGTGGATATACATCAGGGTGGCCTCAACATCGATTTCCATCCACGACGGGATGGACAAAAACTACGGACAGAAGTCTTTTGCCAAGGTGTTGGTGACCACTTACCCAGCTTTCGGTGGGAGGAAGAAGATCGGAATGTTTCTGTTCGGCTCTATACCGCACCCCTTGTACCCGGAACTTTTCTAGTTACCATCAAGCTCGAGGGAGAAGTGGTATTTGTTAGCCAAATGGAACTCGTCACTCATCCTGTGTAACTTTCCCAGAAGAAATACTATTAGTATATAGCAACCACTCGGTCCACACCGATGGACTTAGGGTAAAATCGACGATTTTTTCGGTCCAAAATAGAACTTTATCTGCACGCTGTCCGCACCTCGAAACCGAACCAGCGTGGCACGCATGACCGACGCCTTCCACTACGCCTGCCCTGGACCACGTTCCGGGGTCCGCCTTCCGAAGCCGCTTGAAGAAACCGTGGGCCAGCAATGGACGGCGGCGAAGCAGAGGGCGCCATCGAGATGCGCCCTGAGTCCGCCTATCGCCTAAGTTGGCGCATCCACTACCTCGCAACGGAATAGTTTAGAGCTACTTTGACGTTATCTCTCAGATGCTCGGTTCTTGCCCCGCGCGGGTGACGGATGCCGATGGCAAGCGTTTCGCCTCCCTTCTGAGCGTACCAGGTCCGCTCCGGCGTGGGTGACGCTTCGAACTGCGCCCCGTTTGGCATCGCGCGCCAGGCCTTGACCGAAAACACGAACAGCCGAGATGGTTGGTGTCTGTCCAGGATCTCGAACATCCGGGGACCCAGACGATCCCATTGCGCGGGCGTGCCATGCCCGGACATCTGCGCGGACGTGCCGATCGAACTCGGCAGGATGTTGAAAAACACTTTGTCGGCCCAGAACAATTTCGGGTCACTGCTGTCAAAGGCCCGCATGATGGCCCGGAAGAAGAAATAGTCCTCCCGGCCGCTGGTAATCCGCTCAAGCACTTCGATGGTCAGTTCGGAGCGGTCCTGTTCGGGCGGGTCCAAATAGTGCGAGTGACCGGCAATCGCGATGCCACCAGGCCGGTACTCCCGCCCGACGAACGGGCTGTGTTCAACGTCTTCCACACGCTCCTCCCTAGCTTCGGCTAGTCATCGCCCCCCGTCCAGGCCTCACCCCACGCCGCCACGCAACCCTCTTCAAGAATAGGAGAGTCTCTGCATACTCCGGTTGCCCCCTAGCGCTTCCGCCTCTCGCGGGAGCCGACCCGAAGGAGGCAGACATGAGCAGAGACAGCTTTCCGCACATTCCCGACGAGACCCCCGCACGACCTTTCGCTCCCGACACCGCACCCGGACTGGCCGAGCCGACGGCCTCGCCCGCACCGCTCCCCATCCCGGGCCAGTCCGGGTCCCTTTCCAACGCCCAGTCCAACGTCACGATGCCGGCCCATTTCCCGGACCAGTCGCCCGCCGACGACAATTTGCCGCCCGGCCCCTTCCAGGGCCCCGTGCACCGGCGGCAATGGACCCCGGCTGTGCAGCGGCGCTTTCTCGAAACCCTCGCCGAAACGGGCTGCGTCTCCTACGCCGCCGACGCCGTCGGGCTCAGCCGCGAATCCGCCTATCGCTTCCGCCGCCGCACCGACCAGCGCCTGTTCGCGGAGGGCTGGACCGCCGCGCTCGCGGTAGCGGGCGAGAGCCTGGCCGACATCGCGCTCGAACGCGCGCTGGAGGGCAATGAGGAGGTGATCTGCGACCGCGACGGCGTCGTCACCGGCCGCCGCATGCGTCAGGACAACCGCCTGCTCATCTTCCTGCTCACGCATATGCACGGCGGCAGGATCGCCGGAAGAGGGAGCGGCAGGGGCGCGAGCGGGCCACACGCCTCCCCCACCCCGCTCGGCGCTTCGGGGTCCCCGCGCGGCCTGCCCGCCATCCTCAACGCCATTACCCGGCGCGGGCAGCGTCCTGCCGGCGAGCAGGCGGCGCTCGCGCGGCAGGCGGAGGAGCTGCGCCGCGAGGCGGCGGCGGAGCGCATGCTGTCGGACACGCCCACCGATACGATGTTCGCGCATTACCGCTCGGTCGTGGAGGGTCTGGAGCGCCGCCCCCGTCCCGGCGAGGACTGAGGCGGAGGCTCGAGGCGGAACACCGAGGCGGGTCACTGAGGCCGGGCGCCGACCCATGCGCCGCAACCTCATCCTCTCATGCGCCCCTCTCATGCACCCACGCGCGTACGCCCGCGCGTACACACGCGCAGGCGGGCGCACACGCGCGCTGAGGTGTGACCTAGTGTGACCTATATAGGATTTGGGGCTTCGCCCAGGCTGGGTGGCAATGAAGGTGGCATAGGCCGCCGAAAATCATCCCGGCCGGATGAATGAAATCATTTCGGCCTAGTACATTCCGGAACAATCGCTCGTCTCTCCCGTTGGTTGGGGCAATAGACAAAATCACGTTGTTTCAACGATTAGGAGGCCCCTTTTGAATACCGCTATCAAGACTCTCGAAACCCTGACCGACACTGCCATCGACTCGGTGCGCGGCTATGAACTGGTTGCCGAGCGCGCCGACAATCCGGCCGTGAAGACCGCCTTTCGCGACCGCGCCCAGAACCGCCGCGAGACCGTGGCGAAGCTCAACGACGAGCTTGTCCGCGTCGGCGGCGAAGCGCGGACCGAGGGCACCGTCACCGGCGACCTTCACCGCATCTGGACGAAGCTGACCGACCGGCTGTTCGACTCGAACAAGGCCGCGACCGACAATGCCGAGGAGGGCGAGGACTATATCAGGAAGAAGTTCGAGGCTGTCATCGACGGCGGGCTGCTCAAGGACGAACCGAAGACGCTGATGGTCATCGAAAACGCGCTGACCGAGATTCGTGCCGGCGAACGCATCACCGACATGTTCGAGGAACGCTACGAAGAAGCCGCGTAAGGAGACTCCCAGCCGGGTGGCCATGAAGGTGGCGACCGCCACCGGAAATCATCCCAGCCAACACTAACCGGGTGGCAATGAAGGTGGCGCATGCCGCCGGAAATCATCTCGGTTCAGAAACTACAAACAGGGCTGCCGGTTCGTCCGGCGGCCCTGTTCGCATGCGGGAAAGGCGTTAAGGGTACAGGGTCATGGGCATTCCCGTCGTCAGTCCCATTCTCGGCAGCGTTGCCGAAACGACCGCGAATGTCGCGGCGCGCACTGCCGACACCGCGAGCCTGGCGCATACGTTGGAGCTTGCTCTGGCCCCCGCCTTCCTGATCGTCGGCATTGGCAGCCTGCTCAATGTCCTCACCAGCCGCCTCGGCCGCGTCGTCGACCGCGCGCGGCGGATCGAGGCCGAATTCGAAAGCTATGACGAGCGCCGCCGCTCGATCGCGGCGGAGGAGCTGCCCTATCTCGAACGGCGCACCGGCCTCATCAACACGGCGATCTTCTGTTCGGTCGCCGCCGCGCTGTGCGTCGCCCTTACCGTCGCCATCCTGTTCGTCGCGCCCTTCGTGCCGCCCCGTCTCGGGACTGCGGTGGCGCTCCTGTTCGTCCTGGCGATGATCCTCATTGTCTTCGGGCTTGTGGCCTTCCTCCTCGAAACCCGCACCGCGCAGAAGGGGCTGCGCGCGCGCCGCACCGCCTCCGCGCTCCCGCCGACGGGACCGCGATTATAGCGTGAGGGGACTCTGGAGTAAGGGGAAGCCCTAGGGCCGCTTGTCCTTCAGCCCCTCGCCGCCCTTCGGATCGGGTTTGCCCTCTTCGCGCGTTTTCTCGCGCGGGGTCGGGCTGTGGGGGTGGTCGCTGTCGGGCCGGTTGCTGTCCTTGCCGCTCATGTCCTGTCTCCTTCTGTCGGCAGGTCAACGCGGTAACCGGGCCCAGGGTCCTCAGGTCAGGGTCCCGAGGTCGGGGTGCCAAGGTCAGGGCGATGGGGTCCGGCCCACACTTTCGGGGACTGCGTTTTCGCCCCCGAAAGGAAGCCTTGCGAAGTCGGATCGACCGGTTACACTTCGATGTCGGAAGGGTGCACCCGGCACGAGAATTCGGGGCGCCCGAACGAAAATTTGGGGAGGTCTACTATGAAGATGGTGTTTGCCACCGGTCTGACGGCCGCACTGCTCGTCTCGACGGCGGGCTGCGACGAACCGCAGCGTGATCCGCGGCTCAAGATTGACGAGGAAGTCGCCGCCGAAGAGCCGGCGGGCCCGCAGGCCGCCGAGGCGCTTGCCGAGCGGGAGGAGCTTTCGACGCTCGCCGGGCTGATGACCCAGACCAACATGGGACCGGCGCTCGAGGGCGCGCGCTCCCTTACCCTTTTCGCCCCGACAAACGAGGCCTTCGAGAAGGTCGACCCCTCGACGCTGGAATTCCTGACGGCGGAGGAAAATGCCAGCACGCTCCGCCAGCTGCTCGGCTATCACCTCCTCCGCAGCGAGATGAGCTCGCAGGAACTGATGGCGAGCCTTGAGGGCGGCAGCGACGACACCGCCTCCATGACGACGTCGAACAATTATCAGCTGACCGCCGAGCTGACCGAGGAGGGCGAACCCGTCATCCTCGACGGCCGCGGCACCCAGGCCCGGCTGGTGGAAACCGACATTCCGTTGGCGAACGGCACGCTTCACATCGTCGATACGGTGCTGATGCCGCCCGAATAGGGGCCCCCTCCCGGCAAGCCACTCCTGCGCCTCATTGGCCGATGGGTTGACGGGGCAATCTAGCGGGGCGGTGCGCCGATCGCCTGCCGCACCAGGACGATGGCGCGGTCGCGGGCCTCGTAACCGTGGAACAGGAGCGCATGCTCGTTCACCCGGCGTGTGTCCTCGGCGTGGTCGGTCACCTCGCCTCCGTTCAGCGCCTCGCGGCGCTCCTTGATGCGGATACAGCCCGGCTGCTCGCAAAGCAGTTTCAGCGCCCAGGCATCCTGAAGATAGGCTGCGGGCACCTGTTTGCGCAGATCGTCCGGGTCAAGGCTGACGCTGCGAATGCTCCGCACGGCCTTGGTCGCCTCTACGGTCGTTTCCGCGACGATCTCGATCTCGGTCCAGGACCAGAGGTCGGCGCCGAAGTCTGCGTCTTCGACCTGCCAGCGCAGCGATACGGCGCGGCCATCGGCACGGTCCGCCCTGGCGACCGCCTCGAAACTGGCGGGAAGTTCTTCCCGGGCTTCGGCCTGCTCCGCTTCGGTGGGGAGCGAATAGTTGCCGCAGGCGGCAATCAGCAGCGGGAAGGCAAGGTGGGGAATGCGCATTATCTTCTCGAAAATGACCTCGCCGGAAATGAAACGGACCGCCCGGGCAAATGCCCGGACGGCCCGCAAACATGGATCAGCGGCCGGTAGTCCGACCCGGAGGACCCTGTAACGCCGCTTGGTTAGGCGGCAGTCGTTCCGGAAGGCTGAACCGACCCCTTAACTGAACCATGAGACATCGGATCACCTCCTTTCGCTTGATTGAACTTGACGCCGACTATGGCGTCGGGACGAACCGGACTCAACCCATATTCATCTTGTAGACGCAAATCTTGTTGCCGCACGGGTCGTAGAAATAGGCACCGTAAAAGACATTCTCGATCCGCCAGCCGGGTTCGCCGTCTCCCTTGGCTCCCGCGTCGATTGCGGTCTGGTACGCCTTGTCGACCGTCTCTGTATCCGGACAGACGAGGGCGATCATCGCGCCGTTTCCGCAGCTCGCCTTTTCCTTGTCGTAGGGTGTCGCCACGGCAAGCATGGCGCCCTGCCCGTTACCGTAAAACCAGCCGCGCCCTTCCGGCACCTGGAACAGGCGCTTGCCGTCCAGCGCCTCTGCAAGCTTGTCGTAGAACGCCAGCGACGCGTCCAGATTGTTCGTACCGACGAATGCATATCCGATCATGGCTAATTCCTCCCTTGGGTCCTTTTTGTACCGAACTTCGACCGCTTTCCTGCCCGGAAGAAAGCGGAAAGTCCGCCTCCCCAATGCACCCGCTACACAGCGGTGCAAACTATGGCATACTCAGCCCATGGCCGACATCGATCCTGCTGCAGACCGCCTGGCCTCCCGCGCTCCGGCGCCGCGCCTGACTGCCATCATCGTCGGCGCGGGCATGTCCGGTCTGCTGGCCGCCATCCGCCTGAAGCGCGAAGGCATTCACAGCTTCGTCGTGCTGGAGAAGGCCGAGGACGTGGGCGGAACGTGGCTGCATAACCGATATCCCGGCGCCAGTTGCGACATTCCCAGCCACCTTTATTCCTATTCCTTCAGGCCGAAACCCGACTGGTCGCGAATGTTCGCGATGCAGCCCGAAATCCTTGACTATTTTCGCGACACCGCCGCCGAGGAGGGCCTTCGCGCTCATATCGCTCTGCGCACTGAGGTCAGCGCGGCGCGCTTCGAGGAAGCCCAGGGCTTGTGGCATGTGGAGGCGAAAGACGGTCGCCGCTGGGATGCCCGTTTCCTGGTCATCGCCACCGGACAGCTGAACAAGCCCCGGGTTCCTGACATACCCGGCCGGCGCGACTTCGCCGGCATTCAGTTCCACTCCGCCGAGTGGAACGAGGCCGCGAATGTCGAGGGAAAGAATGTCGTTGCGGTCGGGACCGGGGCGAGCGCGGTCCAATTCGTACCGCCTGTCGCCGATCAGGCGAAACGCCTGACTGTCATTCAGCGATCGCCGAACTGGCTGGTGCCGAGGCCCGACCGGGAGTTTTCGAGGCGTACGAAGGCCGCTTTCGGTCTTCTGCCGCCGCTGCGCCTCTTGCTGCGCGGCTATATCTATCTGACGAACGAACTGAATTTCCACGCGATGAGACACCCCGACGGCATCATCGCCAGAGTCATGGAACGGCGCGCTCGAAAACATCTGGAAGAGCAGGTTCCGGACCCGGAACTACGCCGGCAGCTGACTCCGGACTATCCGATCGGCTGCAAACGCATACTGATCGCCAGCGACTATTATCCTGCTCTGATGAGAGACAATGTGGATCTGGAATCGGATGCAGTGGCACGGGTCCACCAGACGGGGGTCGAACTGGAAAGCGGCAAGCGCATTCCCGCGGAAATCATCATCTGGGGAACCGGGTTCGATACGGCCTCTTTCGTGGCGCCCATCGAAGTCACCGGCCGGAACGGGCAGCGCCTGGTGGAGGTTTGGCGTGATGGCGCACAGGGATACAAGGGCACACTGGTCAGCGGGTTTCCGAACATGGCAGTGCTTTATGGTCCCAACACCAATCTCGGCCACAACTCCATTATCTTCATGGCAGAGCGGCAGATGGACTATGTGATGAAGATCATCAGGCATGTGCTGGGTAAGGATCTGCGCTTCGTCGATGTGCGCGAAGAGGTCGAGGACCGCTGGAACGAGGCGCTGCAGAGGCGGCTGGGCCGGACAGTGTGGGCGGCGGGCTGCGACAGCTGGTACAAGCATGACGGAAAGATCATCAACAACTGGTCCTCTTCGACCCTGCGCTTCGCCTGGGAACTGCGCAGTTTCGACGAGCGCCGGTTCGAAGTGGCTGGATGGCCCCTGCCTGCCGGGCAGGAACTAACTGCCTGAGCGAACCGTCTGCCCTTTGGAAAAAGGGAGACGAACATGGTCCAGTGGCGAGGACGGCGGGAAAGCAGAAATGTCGGCTATAAGTCGTCCGGTCGCCGGAGCGCGGGGATACCGCTTCCGATCGGGAAAGGCGGCCTCTCGCTCGGAACGCTTGCCATTCTCGTCGTCGCTGCGCTGATCTTCGGCGTGAACCCGCTTGCGCTACTCGGCGGTGGGAACCCTCCCGCCGGAGGCGGAAGCGTGCCGCAAAGCGCTGAAACCAACTCAGCAGATGCCTGCGATATGAGCGACATCAACGCCTTCGTCTGCGTCATGCTCGCCGACACCGAAACAGTGTGGGACGAGGAATTCGCCGAAGCGAGTGCGGACTATCCCGAGCCGATGCTGTATTTTTACGATGGCTATGCCCAAACCAGCGGATGTGGTGCTGCGCAGGCCGCCGTCGGGCCATTCTACTGCCCGCCCGAAAAGGCCATCTATATCGATACGAGTTTCTTCCAGCAGCTCGAGGATATGGGCGGTTCGGGCGATTTCGCCGCCGCCTATGTCGTCGCTCACGAAGTCGGACATCATGTGCAGACGGTGTCCGGTCTGTCGCAGCGCATCCGCACCGCGCAGCAGGGCCTGCCGACGGCGGAGGCGAACGAGCTGCAGGTACGCATGGAGTTGCAGGCCGATTGCTACGCGGGCGTTTTTGCCAACGAGAACTCGGAATATCTCGACCACGGCGACATCGGAGAAGCCGTCGCCGCGGCAAATGCGATCGGCGACGACACCCTGCAGCGCAACGCCGGGCGGCGGCCGGTTCCGGACAGCTTCACGCATGGAACCTCGGCGCAGCGCCAGCAATGGTTCCTGACCGGATATGAAACGGGCGACCCAGCGTCCTGCGATACCTTTGGCGCGCGCCTGTGAGCGCCCATGCTGGGCCTTACTCTTCGGCCCAGAAGGAGAAGACCTCTGCCTGCAGGCTCTCGACATACCGGCGCGCCTCCGGACCTTCCCAAGGGCCAGCATATTCGGACGGCCCCAGCCCGGTCCACCACCCCTGTCCGGGCAGCCGGTCGGACTGCCGGACGACCAGCACGGCAAGGTCCGGTTCCCCGCGAGCCCGTCCCTCGCTGTCGATATCGCCGAGCAGCCGACAAAGCGCGCGCATCTTGGGACGCGAAAATCCGAAACCCTGGCTGCCCAGCGCTTCGGAATAGGTCACGCTTTCCCCTGCCCGGGCAGCGGCGATAAGAAAGGCCCGCAGAAGGTCGGGATCGAGGAAACTCATGGTCAGGCGACTTGTACCACGCGCCTCGACACCTAAATAGGTGTATTATAACCCTAAGTCAGCCGGAGGCGCCATGTTCAACCTGATATCCCTGCTTATCGGGATCGTGACGTTCATATTTCTGGTCGTCGTCTTCATTGTCCCGCTGGTCGGGGGGATCGGCGCCTGGCTCGCGCTCGTGGCCGCAATTATTGCGACGGGCATCGGCCAACTTTCTTCGAGCAAGACCGGCCGCAATTTCGGCATCTTCGTTATCCTCGTCGCGCTGCTGCGCATCTCTATCGGCGGGGGCATTCTTTGATGCGAGTTGCTCCGGCAGCTCTACTTCTGCTCGCCGCATGCAGTCAGAGCGTCGAGGAAGGCGAGCCCACGCCGGAAGCGGTCGCGGCCGCAGCCGAAGGGCCGCGGGCCGTCGTGGATGCCTATTATGCGGCGCTGAATTCGGGCGAGTATGACACGGCCTGGCAGCTGTGGGGAAAGGACCCCGAGGCCGACTCCGAGGAGTTCGAGACCTTCGTTGAAGGCTTTGAAGATACGGAGCTCGCGATTGCCGAAGTCGGGGAGGCCGGGGCGGAACGCATGCGCGACGGCTGGGTCTACGCCGAAGTTCCCGTCCGGGTCGAAGATCTGAAAAGCGATGGGACAGGCAGCGGATATTCCGGGACCTACACCGTCCGCCGGTCCGTGGTGGACGAAGAGTCCTGGCATATTTACGAGGGCGATCTCACGACGCGTAGCTGACCCGGCCCGCCGGGACGAAACCGGCGACGGGGCGCACCCGTTCGCAGACCAGACGCAAACGCCAGACCCAGGGACCCCAAATGACACTTTCTCTCTCCCGCCCGGACCTTCTGAAGGAAGATTGCTACCTTGCCGGGGAATGGACGGGCAGCGAGCAGCGCATCGCCGTCACCAATCCTGCCACGGGCGAAACCATCGCCAATGTGCCGAAGATGGGGGCGCCGGAGACGAAGGCCGCCATCGACGCCGCCGAGGCGGCCATGGCGGACTGGTCCCGCCGGACCGCGAAGGATCGTGCCGGCGTGCTGCGCAAATGGGCCGACCTGATGAAGGCGCATCGCGACGACCTCGCGGTCATCATGACTGCCGAACAGGGAAAGCCGCTGGGCGAAAGCCGCGGTGAGATCGACTATTCCGCCAGCTTCCTCGAATGGTTCGGCGAGGAAGGAAAGCGCGTCTACGGCGACATCATCCCCGGTCACCAGCCCGACAAGCGCATTCTGGTCATGAAGCAGCCCGTCGGCGTCTGCGCCGCGATCACGCCCTGGAACTTCCCCTCCGCAATGATCGGCCGCAAGGTCGGCCCTGCGCTTGCGGCCGGCTGCGGCATGGTGATCAAGCCGGCGACGGCCACGCCGCTCAGCGCCTTTGCCATGTGCGTTCTTGCGGAGGAGGCCGGCGTTCCCAAGGGGCTGCTATCCTGCCTGACCGGAGGCGCATCCGACATTGCCGGCGAGATGACCTCTAACTTCAAGGTGCGGAAGCTGACCTTCACCGGCTCCACCGAAGTCGGCGCGAAACTGATGGCGGCCTGTTCGGAAAACATCACGAAGGTTAGTCTCGAGCTTGGCGGCAACGCGCCCTTCCTGGTCTTCGACGACGCCGACATCGACGATGCCGTCGAGGGGGCTCTCTCCAGCAAGTTCCGTAACGCCGGGCAGACCTGCGTCTGCGCCAATCGGATCTATGTGCAGGCCGGCGTCTATGACCAGTTCCTCGAGAAGTTCGAAACGGCCGTCCGAAAGCTGAGCGTCGGCAATGGCATGGACGAGGGCACCGATATCGGTCCGCTGATCGACCGCGATGCCGTCGAGAAGGTGAAGGAGCATGTCGAGGACGCGGTCTCGAAGGGGGCCCGCGTCGTTGTAGGAGGCGGGCCCGACGATCATGGCGACCTGTTCTACACCCCCACCCTTCTCGCCGATGTCCCGGTCGAAGCGCAGCCGAGCACGGAGGAGACGTTCGGCCCCCTTGCCCCGGTTTACCGGTTCGAGACGGTCGAAGAGGGCATTCGCCTGGCCAACGACACCGTCTTCGGCTTGGCTGCCTATTTCTACGCCCGTGACTATGCCCGGGTCATGCACGTCGCGGAATCGCTGGAATATGGCATCGTCGGCCATAATACCGGGCTGATTTCCACGGAAGTGGCGCCGTTCGGCGGTGTCAAGCAGTCGGGCCTCGGCCGCGAGGGTTCGAAATACGGCATCGACGACTATCTGGAGATCAAATATCTCTGCATGAGCGGCGTCGAAGCCCGCAGCTAGACAGGGGGTCGCACCCGTGTCGATTGCACTTGCCGGCTGGGTCATCGCCTCCCTGTTCGCCTGCGTTCACCTGTTCGCAGGCCGGCTGACCATCCTCGACAAGGTGCCGCGAAGCCGCTGGCTATCCTTCGCGGGCGGGACGTCGGTCGCCTATGTTTTCGTGCACCTCATGCCCGAGCTGGCCGAATATCAGGAGCACTTGCTGGACACGTACGGCGACGCGGAGCTGCCGGCGGCAGAGCTCCATATCTGGCTGATCGCGCTTATCGGGCTTAGCTTTTTCTACTGCCTGAACCAGTTGATCCGCCAGCATGCGCAGGCGGATGCCGCGGACCGGGACGCCGCGCCGTTGCAGGCATTCTGGCTGCACCTGTGCGCCTTTGCCATTTACAACTCGGTGATCGGCTATCTGCTCGTAACCACCGAGGAACGCGGCGCCGAAGAGCTCGCGCTCTACGGCACGGCGATGGCCCTTCATCTCCTCGTCGTCGATCACGGCCTGCGCGCACAGCATGGCGACCTATACAAACAGCGCGGGCGATGGCTCCTCGCCGGGGCGCCGCTGTTCGGGGCCGCGCTCGGATCGAGCTTTCTCGTCAGCGAAACGGTGGTCGTGGCGCTCGTCGCTCTGTTGGCGGGATCGGTCGTCCTGAACGTCCTGAAGGAGGAGTTGCCGGAAGACCGGCACTCCCGCTTCGGGGCGTTTCTGTTCGGCGCAGCCGCCTATAGCGGCCTGCTCATCGCCTCGGGCTAGGCGGGCCGACCGCTTTTAGGCGGCGAGGCCCAGATAACCCAGCTGCCCGGCCTTGAAGATCGTCTGGCTGCGGTTCACCGCGTCCAGCTTCTCGCCGGCATTCTGGATGTGGAAGCGGACCGTGGCGTGACTGCGCGACAGGATGAGACTGATTTCCTTGTCTGTCTTGCCGATCGCCGCCCAGCGCAGGCATTCGACCTCGCGCTTCGTCAACTGGCAATCCGCCGGCAGCCACTGACGCTTGCGCACGACCTTCGCATAGCCCGCGATGAAGCGGTGGGCGTAGACGCTGAGCTCGTCGGCGTGAGCAGCGAACTCCTCGGACAGGTCCTCGCGCTCAGGCGAATGCGGACCTGCGAAAACGGCACCGATCTGGCCGAAAGGGAGGTGAAGCGGGAAGACGAGCGAGGACTTGCACCGCGCGCGCTTCTCGAAGTTGTTGAGGTCGATGCTGTCGAGATAGGGATTTGGCTGGGCAGTGCGGAAACCGTCCTTGTTCACCCAGAAGGGTTCGCTCTCGTAGCGGCACGCCCGGTGCAGCGGGGAGTGAAGCGCGATGCGCCCCTCTTCCCAGGCCTTCTCCTCCTCCTCGGCAAAGCCGAAGACGCCCAGCGCCAGAACATCGCCATTGGCGTCGATCATCGGCGCCTTCGACGCGATGTTCGCCGTCGGAACGACAGCCCAGCCCGGAAGGCGCTCGTTGAAGGCAGCCTTCAGCGCCTCGGCAGCCGGGCGAATATCCTCGGCCGTCCGAACGGACACGTTTTGCACAATTGAGTTATCAACCATCTCGAACAGTTCCTCCCCGATAAGAATCATGCCGTTTTTAACGGCTCGCTGTTTTCATAGGACATACGCATGCTTCGATCGCAAAGGCAAGGCCGGTCGGTCGAGCCGAACCCTATGGCCGCGGGGGATCGCAATGCTAAGGAACCGTAGACGCAGCAGATAGTCGGGCAGGTTCAATATTATGTCTTCATATGGACGCGGTTTCTTCACACTGTTCACGGCGCTGCTTCTTTCGGCCTGTGCGACATCCCCCACGCCTCCCCCACCAGCTGCGGAAGCGCCGGCAGCAGACTCAGCAGATGCGGAGACGCCGGCGGCCAGCACGGCGGAAAGCGGTGCCTCCGAAAACGGGTTCGACGAAGAGCGGATCCTCCGCGAGGCCGAGCAGACGTTCGGCGAAGGCGCAGAAGGCCTCGCAAAGTTGGTCGAGGACGTCTTCCGCGATAGGGGACGACCGAATGCCTATATCGTCGGGAATGAGGGATCGGGCGCCGTTGCGGTCGGTCTTCGCTACGGTGCCGGGCGCCTTTATCATGCCGTCGAGGGCAACCGCGAAGTCTACTGGAACGGACCGTCCATCGGCGTCGACATCGGCGGGGACGCCAACAAGGTCTTCGCGCTCGTCTACAACCTCTACGATACTCAGGACCTGTACCAGCGCTTCCCGTCCGTGGAAGGCAAGGTCTACGCGGTCGGAGGCTTCACCGCGAACTACATGCAGCGCGGCGATGTCGTCATCGTACCCATCCGTCTGGGCGCAGGCTGGCGCTTCGGCGCGAACGTGGGCTACCTGAAATTCACCGAGGACCGGTCCCTCCTGCCCTTCTGACGCAGACGATACACAAACCCGATCAAACGGTGACGTCGAGATAGCGCTCCATCAGCGTGGCGGTTCGGTCCGACAGGGTGATAAAGCTTCGCCGCCCGTCCTGCGGGTCCGGGCAGCGTTCGAGTAGTCCTGCGTCCGTCAGCGCCTTGATCCAGCGCAGCGCCGTGGTCGTCGGCACCGCGGCGGCGATGAACAGCGAAGAGACCGACACCGACCGTCCCTCGTGCCGCGATGCGGCGAGGTCGAGCAGGATGTCCCAGGCCGGGTCGGCAAACAAGTCCGCCGGAAAGAAGTCCGACCGCAGGCGGCGCTTGCGGATAATCTCCCGGATCAGCGCCGCGCTTTGTGCCGCACTTCGGGGGTCCACGTCCGGCGCTGCTTCCTTACCGGGCCGATCAACCAGCCGATCGAGGATGTGGACAATACGGGCAACCTGTGAACGAAGGTCCTGAAGCTCGTGAGTCCCATAGGCCGAGCCGTCGGTACGGAGGCGGTTGCCTCCCTCCGCGGGGCCCGGGCGCCGCCCTGCTGCAACCTCATGCCGTTCAGTGCAGTCGTGCCCGGACGGTCTGCCCAGTTGCCGGTCATCTAATTGCCGGCCGTCAGATCGGTGCCCCTCCAGCACGGATACGAACTCCCCCTGTTCGATCGGCCACAGCAGAAATGCAGCGCCTTCGATATCCATGAGGGTACCCAGATCGTCGAGGCGACTTGGGTCCGAAATGAACAGGATGTCGGTTCTTTCGCCATTCGAAGCGGACCTTAGCCGGTCGAGCCAAGGTCCAAAGTGGGCGGCGTCCGTGTCGAGGATGAGCAAGTCCGAAGCCGAAGCTCCCCTTGCGGCCGCCTCGGGCTCGGTTATGGCGGAAAGGTCGCGCCCGCGGTAACCGGCCTGCTGCAATTGATACGCCAGGGCGGCCGCGTTCGGCTCTGAAACCGCATAGGCGACCGCCCCGGGCGCCTCCCCGTAATCCGCCATCGTATTGCCCCCTGCCCCACAAGTCCCCGCAGAATAGGCCAAAAACAATCAAAGTGAACCGGGTATCTAGGCCGGTTCCTATTCGGGCGTTCCCTGTGTCAGGCAGGGGGCGGCTGGCCGTTCCGAAAAAAGCCCCGCCGGCAGAACCGACGGGGCAGTGGAGAGTAATCGGCGAGCGCCCTATCGGTGGACGCGCGAGTAGGTCGGTGTGTAGCCAGCTGCCGGCTCGCGGTAGACAACGCGGTCCGGCCGGATATCGAGATATTCCACCCCGCACATGCGCCCATCCTTCAGCGCGATCGCCACAACATGTTCCTTGTCCTTGTCGACGATCATGTCGTCGACGATGCCGAATTCCAGCCCGGCCTCGTCGACAAGCGGGCGGCCCCGAATATCCTGATCGGAGTCGACCAGTTTCCAGTCGCCGAGACGGTCGAGCTCCTCATAGCGTTCTTCATGTTTCATGATGCGGCGCTCCTATTCGTCGGTTTCGATCGAGTCGGCATAGATGTAGGCCTCGGTTCCGGCCGGCATGTCGGCGCTGACGCCGTCCGACAGCGAGCCGTCGGCCGCGCGAACCTCACCCTCGACGTCGATGGTCATGCCGGGGTTGATGTCATATTCGCCTTCCATCGGCGTATCCGGGGTGGGCGTCTGGTCGAACAGCACGAGCGTCTGCTGATCGCCCTCGCCGATATAGAACATCATGTCGCCAGGGACGCTGGAGACGGTCACATTGTCGAGGTCGACGTCGGTGCCGACGAGCGAGGCAATGCCCGACAGACCCGCCAGCGTCGTGATCGTCGCCGTGGCCGGCATGTCGATCTCGTCCTCGAGATCGGCGAATTCATCGCCCGCCACATATTCCTCTTCGGCGACGATGCCGGTCTCGGCGGTCTCGATGTCCTCTTCTTCCTCCGCCAGCAGCCACCAGGCCAGCAGTGCGACGATGATCAGTGCCAGCAGCACCCAGACCCACCCGGGTATGCCGGATCGTTTCTCAACGGGAATTTCTGCCATCGGTTGTCCCCTTTCCTCGTGTAGACGGCGCAGGTTCGCCGCGTCGCCCCAACCAACAGGCCGCGCCCTAGCTTGTTCCCTGGTAGTGGTTAGAAATTGGTCGGGACTACAGGGGTTTAATCAAAGTTGTTATCCCATGATGGAAACTGCGATGAAGCGCAACGGCGCTTGCCCTGGTGGTGCGGCTCGCGCAGGAGGGCGGGCCATGTGCAATCTCTACAAGATGCGCGCGACGCTGGAGGAGCTGACGCGCCTGTTCGGCGTCGAGCGCAATACCGCCGGCAACCTGGAGCCGCGCGACGAGATCTTTCCCGGCCAGGACGCCCCCGTGATCGCCACCGGCAAGGGGGCGCAGCGCAGCCTGGGGACGATGCGCTGGGGCTTCCCGCCGCCGCCCGGCAAGGCGACGCGCCCGGTCACCAATGTGCGCAACCTCGACAGCCCCTTCTGGCGCAGCGCGCTGGAACGTCCCGCCCGGCGCTGCCTGGTCCCGGTCACCAGCTTCTGCGAGTGGACCGGCGAAACCGGAAAGAAGCGCAAGGTGTGGTTCTCGGTCAGCGACCTTCCCGTCTTCGCCTTTGCCGGCATCTGGCGCCCGGTGGAGGGCGAGCCGCCGCACTATGCCTTCCTGACCTCGGCCCCCAACGAAACGGTCGGGCGGGTGCACCCCAAAGCCATGCCCGTCCTGCTGACCCCAGACGACGCGGCGCTGTGGCTGGAGGCGGACTGGAGCGAGGCGCGCACCCTCGCCCGCCCGTTCCCCGACGCGCGAATGGTCGTGGACGACGAAGCCGCGCCCGCCTGAACGAGACCCGCCCCGCTAGCCCCGGGGCGTTTCGGCCGAGGCGCAGGCGATGCACAGCGCCGCCTCGGGCCGCGCCTCGAGACGCCCGGGGGCGATGTCGGCGCCGCAGCGCACGCATTCGCCGTAGCTGCCCTGCTCGATCCGGCCCAGCGCCCGGCGCACCGAGGCAAGCTCGCGCGCCACCAATATGCCCTCGCCCTCCAGAACCTCGTCGTCGGACAGCTCGACCGCCTGCTCGGACGAGTCGGCGTTGAGCGGCTCTCCCAGGTCGCGCTCCACCCGGGCAAGGCGCTGCTCCAGTTCGGCCTGCATGGCCTGCAGGCGGATCTTCGCGGCGGCACTATCGGTCATTTCAGGAACCCTCTCTTTCTGTCGGACCGCCAGTCTAGCGCACGGCCCCGCCCGCTATTTTGCGCCAGATCATGAAGGGCGCGCGCAACTGTAGGTCACAGTAGGTCACACCTCAGCGCGCGTGTGCGCGTGCGTGTACGCGCGTGAAGGACCGGAGGTTGGCCGGGAGGGTCACTGGAACCCCTGCCGGGGCTTCAGGGCGTGCGGACCGCGCGGGCATCGGGGATCTTGTCGGAGACGGCATGGAGGGAAGCAAAGCAGCAAAAGTCCAATTTCGGAAGACCGGCGCAGATGCCCCCTTGCCGTTTGTTCCCCGTTCGTTCCAAACAGGGGCATGGCGCGCAAATTCCCCAACCGGCTGCTCCCCCCCGAAGCGCATTATGTCGGTGAGGCGATCGAGGCGGGCGGCATCCTGCTGGTGCACTGCCCGCGCTGCCACCAGGTGTTCCGCACCAGCGCGGCGCTGATCCGGCGCGTTAAGGGCCCGCGCTATGTGCTGCTGGACAAGCGGCCGCTGTGCCGGGTGGCCCGCTGCGGCGGGCGCGGGTTCTACCTGTATGCCGCGACGCCCGAGAGCCCGCTGGTCCCCGTGCTGTCGGAGCCGACTCCGCTATGGCGTCCCGGCCCCTGCCCTGCCGATTTCCGGCCCGCGGCAGAGGGCCACGACGGCGACGATCCGGGCGGGCCCGGAGATGGGCCCGGAGATGGACCCGGAAATGGGCCGGGAGCGGGCGGTTCGGCCGCCGCGCGCACCTCTCCCCTAGACGGCCCGCGCTGGCACGGCCCCGGCGCGGCGCTGCGGCGGGTGAAATAGCGGCAGAGCCAACGCCGCGGAAATAACCCGTCAACGAATGACTTAGGCGCGCCAGCTCCGGCGCCGTCGCAGCGACGCGGCGGCGAACGTTCCAAGCCCGACCAAGCCGAGAGCGCCCGGCGCCGGAACCGCGAGGCTGCTGCCGAAAAACTCGATCTCGCTGACGAACTGCCACTGATCCGCGCCCACCAATTGCAGGCTCACCACATTGCCGGACAGCCCGGTCAAGTCGACGCCGATCGAGGTGGGGCCGCTGCCGGCAGGATCGCCGAAAGACTGGACACCGCGCTGCGCCACATCCACACGCTGGATATGGTCGACACCGCCCTGCCCGTCGGCATCGTCGAAATGGATCACGGCCTGGTCGAAGCTGTAGTCGCCGGCAAAACTGAACGTGATGACGGGATAGATGTAGGGTCCGCCAAAGACATTGTAGCGCCAGCCGACATAGGGCCCCGGCCCGGCGGCAGGCTCGACCACCGAATATGGCGCCGATGCGATGATGCCGTCGGTAAGCTGGCCCGTCCCGCCCGTCAGCGCCGCATAATCGGTGGTCCGGCTGCCCGCCCCGTCATAACTGTCGTCCCAGTAATTATAGGTGCCGCTACCGCCATTCAGCATGTCGTAACTGGCGACCGGAATGAGCGATGCCGCAGCCGGAGCCAACAGACACGTCCCCAGAAGCGGCGCGAGCAAGGGTATCGACGCGATCCTACGCAGTGACATGATGTTCCCAGCCCCTCCCACTCTACGTCTGTTCAGGCACAACAAGCAGGATTCGCGCCAAACGGAGTTTTCTTCCATTTCCGCAGCTTAGCCAGTCACTGCAACGAAAATGTAAGATTTCCCGACGGTTCGGGGAGGTCGGGGCGGATCCGGCAGGCGCACGCAGCAAGGACGACGCGCCTTGGGCGGAATATGCCAACCTTGCCGGGGCGCTTTGGCAGGAGGGCACGAAAGGGGGCTAGTAAGGTCGCGCGTGGCCTTACTAGCCGCCCATTGCTGCGGAAATTGCTTGTTCGAATTTCTCGCGTGAAGGTGCATTCTTATAAAGCACTGCGGTCTGCAGATTCGAATGGTGCGTTCCAATCGCACGTTCAAATCTCATGAAACTGCTTCCGTTAGGAAGCCTCCGACAAACTGTAGATCATGAACACGATATTGACCTGCTCGTTGTCGACATCGTCCGTGGTGAGGAAACCAGCATCCCGCCGAAAATATTCGTAAACTTTGTCCTGTATGGAGGCATAAATCTTAGTGCCCCATTGATGGTGGTAATAACCCTTCGAAATTAATTGATTCATGTACCTCTTTGATACGTTTTTCCAATTGGGGCCATAACTCGGACGCTGATCTACAAGGTAGCCATTTCGCATGGCGTCGTACACTGGTCGGACTGTGCCATTGGCATCAATTGCTTGCAGCTCAACTGATACGAACCGCTGTATTTCGCCGTCACTAATTTCGCTAATGACATGATCTACGCGCCCGAAACCCTCCATCGTAACTTCATTTGCAACGTGTAAATCTCCGGCTTGACGCTCAGACCAGGCGGTTCTCATGACGTCGCCTAAAAAATCTGCGCCGTGGAAGCGCTTTGGGCACAAAGCGATGGGACCGTATTTTGGGGTGTTTATGGCACAGAGAGGGTAAGGCTCAGACTTGTCAACAGTACTCCGCTTTGTACATAAATCCTTTATATACGGACAAATAAACCCTTCCGATGCTGGATCAAAATTTAATTCTGGTCGCCGACCAAGAACTTCAAATATTACCTCTGATATCCCTACCGTCATGCCGCTTTCCGGACATTCTCTTGTCGGCACTTGATAATCGAGTTCGCAAGAGCTTCAGCAAGCATCGGTGGAACTGCATTTCCAACCTGAACAAATTTCTCAGTCATACTTCCCTTGAATTCAAAACTGTCGGGAAACGACTGAAGCCGTGCCGCCTCTCTAACAGAGAAAGGCCTGTTTTGAATTGGGTGTAAGAAAGCGCCCCAGTGTATATCACACTTCGTCAAGATCGTACACGCCAAGTCAGACTTTCGAGGGCGCCCGTAGCGCTTCGTGTGATCGGAGCGCTTTGCTTTACGCATTCCCGCCGGCAACAAGTCGACGGGAATATCGCGCCACGAACCACCTTCAGGAATGTGCTTTACACGCTCCTGATTTGCGGGGCCGAGTCTTGGCGCAATATGATCGCTAACAACAGTCCGATTACCACGAACGCGATGCTGAAATGGATTGGAGGGTTCCGCAGCATACGGTACCGCGCGCGGATCGCGCACCCCCCCGTATATCGGAGGCAAGTCTCCAATTGCGTCCCAAACCGAAACGAACCCAGCCTCCTTGCTGTGCGTTTTCTCTGGAGGAGAAATCGGAATACCAAGCCTATTAGCAACGAATACAACGCGGCGTCTCTCTTGAGGAACACCGTATTCTTCCGCCTTTAGAATAAGGGCTTGAACCTTTGTATAGCCCAGCTCAATAATTTCTGCTTTAATAGTTTCGAAAAGAGCACCTTTGTCAATTGACAGAAGGCCTACCACGTTCTCCATCACCAACCATTCTGGAAGAACACCTTCTACGATGGCAAGATAATCTCTGAACAAACTAGCTCGAGGGTCATGACTTCCGCGACCGTGGTTATAAACACTATAGCCTTGGCATGGTGGCCCACCAACCAGAACGTTTAATTCTCCTCTAGAAAGACCGGTTTCTCTTAAGACCCGCCGGCCTCTCAATTCGGAAACTGGGCCTTCAAGAAACTTCGCACCGCTATGAGTGGCGGAGAAAGTTTCACCAAACTGACCCTCGATGTCATTTCCGAGAAGGACGCGGAAGCCTGCATTCTGGAAGCCTAAGCTCAGGCCGCCGGCGCCGCAGAAAAGGTCCACAACAGATAGCATTCGAAACCCTTTGTTCCGCATTTGTTCGGACAGGCACTCTCCTGTCGTCGCGATCGAGTCAACCCTAACCCTACTCCGCCGCTTCGCCCAGCAGGCTGGGTTCTTCTTCCTCGTTCGCGGCGGGGCCGTCCTTCGCGCGCTTGCGCTTGTCGAAGTTGGTCCAGACGTCGTTCCAATTGCCGCGCGTCGCCGCCTTCGAATATTCGGTCGCGCGGGTTTCGAAGAAGTTGGCGTGCTCGACGCCGTTCAGGATCTCGGTCAGCCAGGGAATGGGGTGGTCGTCGACCATGTAGATGGCCGGCAGGCCGAGCTGGCCCAGCCGCCAGTCGGCGATGTAGCGGATATACTTCTTGATCTCCTTCGGGCTCATCCCGTTCACCGGGCCCATTTCGAAGGCGAGATCGATAAAGGCATCCTCCAGCCGCACCGTCTTCTGACAGATGTCGATGATGTCCTCCTTCACCGCCTTGGTGAGGCACTGGCGCTCCTCGACGAAGGCGTGAAACAGGCGCACGATCCCCTCGCAGTGGAGCGATTCGTCGCGCACCGACCAGGACACGATCTGGCCCATGCCCTTCATCTTGTTGAAGCGCGGGAAGTTCATCAGCATCGCAAAGCTGGCGAACAGCTGCATCCCCTCGGTAAAGCCGCCAAAGGCCGCCAGCGTGCGGGCAATGTCCTCGTCGGTGTCGACGCCGAACACCTGCAGGAAGTCGTGCTTGTCCTTCATCTCCTCATATTCGAGGAAGGCGGAATATTCGCTTTCGGGCATGCCGATCGTGTCGAGCAGGTGCGAATAGGCCGCGATGTGCACCGTTTCCATGTTGGAAAAGGCGGTCAGCATCATCTTCACCTCGGTGGGTTTGAAGACGCGGCCATATTTGTCGTGATAGCAATCCTGCACCTCGACATCCGCCTGGGTGAAGAAGCGGAAGATCTGCGTGAGGAGGTTGCGCTCGTGCGGCGTCAGCTTCTGCGCCCAGTCGCGGCAATCCTCGCCCAGCGGCACCTCCTCGGGCATCCAGTGGATCTGCTGCTGCCGCTTCCAGAAATCATAGGCCCAAGGATATTCGAAGGGCTTGTAGGTCTTGCGGGCTTCCAGAAGTCCCATGGCGGTCCCCTTTTCCAGTCGGTTCGATACGCGACATTACGCTGCGATACGGTCGCCGGTGCGAAGGCCCGGCATTCGATCAGAGAGGCTAGGCCCGGGCCGCCGAGTCGGAAAGGGGTGAAATGCGGTTCTCCCCACCTTTATCCACAATAGATTGCGTATGGGCGGGATATGGCACCCCCATATGTCGGGGATGCGCGCGAAAGACGCGAGGCGTGAGGCGGGGGGAAAGAGGGCGGGAGAGACCCCGTCAGACGAGGCGCGCCAGGGCGTCGTCGACAAGGGCGAACTGCGCCGCGCGGGTATAGGCGCGCGTGGGTTCCGCCGGCAGGTCGGGCACGCGGGCATCCCCCCTCGCCTTCGCGGCGCGCTTTTCGGCGAGCCAGGCGGAGAGCTGGCCGGCGATGACGTCGGGATCGTTGGAGACGAGGCCGAACGGCCCCGCGCGCACGATGGCGGCCGCCTCTCCCCGCTCCGACCCCACGCCGAGAACGGACCGGCGCGCGCCGATATATTCGAAGGTCTTGCCGGGAATGACGGCGTCGTCGCGCGGATCGTCCCAGCGGCAGAGGAGGAGGACGTCAACGCGCCGTTCGAGCGACAGCATCTCGGTACGCGGGACGAGCGGGCGCATCTCTATGTTCGCCTCGACGCCGTGCTCGGCCGCGCGCGCCTCCACGAAGCCGCGCTCGTCATGATAGAAAAGCGCACGGACGGCGGCGCGGTCCGCCTGCGGCAGGCGCGCGATGGCGGCGAACAGCGCGGCCGGGTCGCGGCGGTGCGCATAGACGACGCCGGCATGGAGGATGGTGAGGCGATCGGGATCGAGCGGCGCGGGCGGCGCGGCAAAGGACTCGGCGGGAAAATCGTCCGGAGAGAAGCCGTTGAAGGCGGTGGTCACCGGGCGGTCGAAGCGCGCGCGCATATCCTCGCCCGCCCCTTCGGTCACGGTGACGAAGGCATCGGCGGCGCCGAGCGTCCTCCGCCCGAGACGCTCGGAGAGCAGGCGCACCGGCAGCGGCGTGTCGCTGTAGGGCTGGCCGAGCCAGATGTCGCGCAGCTCCGCCACCCAGGGCAGGCCCGTCGCGGCCTTGATCCTCGCGGCGGCGATGTGCGCCGACTGGGGCGGGCCGGAGGAATAGATGAGCTCGGCCCCCGACGCGGCGGCGATCTCCGCCCCGCGCGTCCCGGCAAGCTGCGTCCAATAGGGATGATAGCGGTCTGGCAGCGTGCGCAGCGCGCGGTAGAGGCGCTTCAGATAGCCCGGGTCCTCGGCGTCGCGCGCAGGACCGGAGCCCGCGGCGGGCGGCGCGGCGGCGGGATCGGAGGGCGGCTGGCCCGGCCGGTAGGGCAGATGATGGACGGCGATCTTCTCATGCGGCCGGGGTGGCAGCAGCCCGGCGAAATTCGGATTGTCGACGGCGACGACGTCGACCCGGCGCTCGCCCTCGGCCCAATGATGCGCCAGGTGCGGCATGCGGATCGCGCCCACCGGTGAGAAGGGCGGGAAATAGGGCGAAACGAAGAGGATGCGGGTCGGGCCGGTCATGATGCCGCCCGCGCCTTAGACGAGGCTGAGGCCCAGGGCCAGAAGCGCACCGATGAGGAGGAGGCCTCCGCCTGCGTTCAGCAGCTGCGCGCGGCGCGGGTCGGCGGTGCGGCGTCCCGCGAGCGACAGCGCGGTCGAGGCAAGGAACAGGAGGACGGCGAGAATGGCGAGAGTCATGCCTCGCCGCCTACCCCTTCCGCTTGCCGGAAAACAGCGAGCCGCCGCCCAGCACCGCAACGCCGAGGAAATAGCCGAAATCATACCAGCCGCCGCTGTTCGGGACGGCGTAGATGGAGATCTCGCTTGAAAAGAGCGACCCGATAAAGGCCCAGGGAAAGATGAAGCCGTGCCACAGGCCCCAGAGAAATCCGGGCGCGCCGGGCTCTACCGCCGCCGCGCTCTGATTGGCACAGGCCGACAGGAGGACCAGTGCGGCGACAAGAACGCCGCCACCGCGCACGGCCGCGCTTTCCCCGTGCCGCGCAGACCGACGGCGATCAGTAGGGATCGGGAACGACCATCTCATTGGTCTCGCCTTCCCAGCTGGCCCACTGGATCGCGACCGCGGACATCCAGCCGAGGTTGAACAGGACGAGCGCCACAATGACGGCCTTGCGCGACCGGCGCGGGCGCCCGGGCCCCGGCTCGATCACGTCGCGGTCGCGGAACAGCGCCGCCACCGACCGGGCGTTGAGCATCAGCCACACTCCCGACACGGCGGTCACGAGGATCGCGAGCGCAAACAGGATGGGAACGACGGCAAGCGGCATGATGGACCTCCCAGTTCAAGAAGGAGCCATCATGTGCCGCCGCGTCCCGGTCCGCTTTGATCCAGGTCATGGTGCGCGAAACAGACGACCGGTCACCCGCCTATTGGCAGGCCAGACACTCGTCATAATCGGTGTTCGGCATTTCGAGGTCGATGGTCTTTGCCTCGGCGGTATTGTCCGCCTCGACCCCGCCCGCAAAGCCGGCACGCTGCACCGACTTCGACCGCAGATAGTAGAGCGACTTAATGCCCAGCTCCCACGCGCGGAAATGCAGCATGAGCAGGTCCCATTTCTCGGCGTCGGCGGGAATGAAGAGGTTCAGCGACTGCGACTGGTCGATATAGGGCGTCCGGTCGGCCGCAAGCTCGAGCAGCCAGCGCTGATCGACCTCGAACGCGGTGCGGAAGACGGCCTTTTCGTCAGGCGTCAGGAAGTCGAGATGCTGGACGCTGCCGCCCCGCTCCAGGATCGACGTCCACACCTTGTCCGTATCCTTCGACTTTTCCTTCAGGAGAGCGTCGAGATGCGGATTCTTCACCGTGAAGCTGCCCGAAAGGGTCTTGTGGGTGTAGATGTTCGCCGGAATGGGTTCGATGCAGGCCGAGGTGCCGCCGCAGATGATCGAAATCGAGGCGGTCGGCGCGATCGCCATCTTGCAGGAAAAGCGCTCCAACGCGCCCATGTCCTGCGCATCGGGACATGCGCCGCGTTCCTTTGCCAGCAGCATCGACGCCTCGTCAGCCTCAGCGCGGATATGCTTGAAAATCTTCATGTTCCAAGACTTTGCCAGCGCGGATTCGAACGGAATCTGGCGCGCCTGCAGGAAGCTGTGGAAGCCCATGACGCCAAGCCCGACCGAGCGTTCACGCATCGCCGAATATTTGGCGCGCGCCATCTCGTCGGGCGCCTTTTCGATATAGTCGGTAAGGACGTTGTCGAGGAAGCGCATGACATCCTCGATGAACCCTTCCTCCTTCGACCATTCGTCCCAGGTTTCGAGATTGAGCGACGACAGGCAGCACACCGCGGTGCGATCCTCGCCATATTGGTCGAAACCGGTCGGCAGGGTGATTTCCGAACAGAGATTCGAGGTCGAGACCTTCAGCCCCGCATCGCGCTGATGCTTCGGCATGGATTCGTTCACCCGGTCGATGAACAGCATGTAGGGCTCGCCGGTCGCGAGGCGGGTCTCGACGATCTTCTGGAACAGCGCGCGGGCATCGACGGTCGCACGGACGCTGCCGTCCTTGGGCGACAGAAGGTCGAACTCCTCGCCATTCTTCACCGCCTCCATGAAGGCATCGGTGATGTTGATGCCGTGGTGAAGATTGAGCGCCTTGCGGTTGAAATCGCCCGAGGGTTTGCGGATTTCGAGGAATTCCTCGATTTCCGGATGGGTGATGTCGAGGTAGCAGGCAGCCGAGCCGCGGCGCAGCGAGCCCTGCGAAATGGCGAGCGTCAGCGAATCCATGACGCGCACGAAGGGCACGATGCCGCTGGTCTTGCCGTTGAGCCCTACGCTTTCGCCGATGCCGCGAACATTGCCCCAATAGGTGCCGATGCCGCCGCCCTTCGACGCGAGCCAGACATTCTCGTTCCAGGTGCCGACGATGCCGTCGAGGCTGTCGGGTACCGAGTTCAGGTAGCAGGAAATCGGCAGGCCGCGGCCGGTGCCGCCGTTCGACAGGACGGGGGTCGCCGGCATGAACCAGAGATTGGAAATATAGTCGTAAAGGCGCTGCGCGTGCTCGGCATCGTCGGCATAGGCCGCCGCGACGCGGGCGAAAAGGTCCTGCGGCTCCTCGCCGGGGAGGAGATAGCGGTCGCTGAGCGTTTCCTTGCCGAACACCGTCAGGCGGTCATCGCGCGAGCGATCGATCCTGATCGAGAAGCGCGGCGCATAGTCCGAGGTCTTGGCAGAGCCCTGCTCCGGACCGCCGTCGACCGTGACTTCCGTTTCGCCGGTTGCAAAATCCATCGCGCGCTACTCCCCTTTGTAAAATGCCGCCTCCGGCACATCCGCCGGACCGGTCGTTCGTCGTCGCGGCCAAATCCCAGCCCTACTTCGGCTGGCGCGGCCAAGGCGAGCGCGGCGACCGACTTGTCCCCGATATCCTCGCTATCCACAGGCGCGCGGACGCCGGCCACACCGGACTGTCCGACAAAAACCTGTTCTCGTGTCAGCGGTGACGCTATCCTGCGCGTCCAGGCCGGCCCGATGGCGTAGCCCGACCGCAACCCACATATAGTAGGTCGCATCGCCCCAAACACCAATACATTGTGGTGAATTCCGCCAAAGGCCGCAAGGGCTTTTGCCAGTAAATCGGGTTCGACCAGCGCTTTCAGGCGTTTGCGGTTGAGTGCTTAGACAGCGCGGCGATTCGGGGCCGCGACACGCGAAGTCAGGCAGGCGCGATGACCGTCCAACCCGCCGGGACCACACACAATTTCGTTACTTGGGCGGTTCGACTGGGTCAGTACCGCAGGCGGACGGTCAGCGGCGGCGTCCGCCCACGATGAGCTCGGCGATGACCTCGAACAGTTCCTTCATCGCCACAGGCTTCAGGAGGATCGCGTCTGCCCCCGCCTCGCGGCACTCATCGTCGATACGGTCGCCGGTATCGGCGGTAACCACGACGATCGGAACGTCCCGCCGCTCATCCTCCCAGGCGCGAATTCGGCGCATCGTTTCAAAGCCGTCGATACCCGGCATGCGCAGATCGACGAGAACGAAATCGAAATGTTCGGCGGCGAACAGCTCCAGCCCCGTAGTGGCGTCGGGGGCACCGACCATCTCGGCTCCGCCCACCCGGAGCATATCCTCGACAATGCGCCGATTCAGATCGTCATCTTCGATGAATAAAGCGCGCACAAACCGACCCTAATCTAGCCTCACACTCCCGGCGCGAGCGACTAGCTGACCTCAATTGATCTTTGACTTCGTGAGTTATCAGCGTTTCCGCCATCCCTGTTAATGAGAACAGAGACGCGTGCAAGCTCGGTGATATGATCCGTCGCCAAATCGCGGAGGCCGACGAGCTCGGACTCGGGAACCCCGAGCAGATAGACCGGCAAGCCGGGCCGGGCGTCCCGAAGGGCCCGCAGCGTAGGTTCGATCTCCGCCTGCACAACAGAATTATAGACGAGATAGGCGGCCTTGGTCTGCGGATCCGACGCCAACTTCTGAAATTCCGGAAGCGTCTCCACAAGTTGCGGATCGAGGCCTTCCCCCTCGAAAGCGCGGCGCATGATCGCGGCGGTAAGCGCGCCGAATGCGAAGACAACGGATTGCTCGCCGGAGGCTGCACCCCCCTCTTCTGGCGAATCCGCTACCGGCTCGTTCGCCTCCGTCAGCTTCAGCGGCACGCGAAGCGAGAATGTCGACCCCGCACCGAGTTCGCTGGCAACGGCGAGCTCGCCGCCCATGCTGTGCGTGAACTCGCGCGAAATGGTGAGGCCAAGCCCGGTGCCCGAAAACTGGCGCGTGCGCGAGCTGTCGACCTGATGGAAGGGGGAGAAGATGGTGTCGAGTTGGTCCGGCGGGATACCGACGCCGGTGTCCGACACCGTCACGAGAAGATCATCGTCCGCTTCGCTGGCACGGCGGGCGGTTACCTCCACGCGGCCCTCATTGGTGAACTTAACCGCATTGGACACAAGGTTGAAGACGATCTGGCGCACACGCTGCTCGTCCCCGATCGCCCGCTCGGGACAGTCGTCGAGATTGCAGATGAATTCCACACCGCGGCCGCGCGCCTCGTCGGCAAAGACCTCGGCCACTTCGCGAATGGTCTGGCGCAGCGCGAACGGCGCCTCCCGAATCTGGATCTTGCCCGAGTCGAGCTTCGCAACGTCGAGAATATCGTCGACGATCGCCTTCATGGTGGTGCCTGCGCCGTGAACGAGTTCGACCCGCTCGCGGACCATGTCCGCCAGCTTTCCGTCGGCCAGCATGATCTGCGTCATGCCGAGAATGCCGTTGAGCGGTGTCCTGATCTCATGACTCGTCGTGGCAAGGAACTCGCTCTTCGCCGCCAGCGCCTTTTCGAGGTCGGTGTTCGTCCGCTCCAGCTCGACATTGGCGGCATGAACCTCGTCGCGGCGGCGCTGAATGTTTCGCTGAACGACAAGGAGAAGGAGGACGATGATCGCCGCGCCGATGCCGACGATGACGGCGATGCGCTGGTTGGCGACGGCCTCCTGTTCGGCGAGCTGGACGTCTCGTTCGAGTTGGCCGGCGCGCAGCCGCGCGATTTCCAGCTCCTGATTGGCAAAATCGAATTGTGCGGCGGCGAGCGCGTTGGCCGCAGAAGCAGTGACTTCGGCGGCTTCGTCGTCGAGCCGTTTGAGGGCCGCGAGATGCTGCAGCGCCAGCTCCGACCGGCCGAGCTGACGGTACGTCTCCGCGGCAGTTTCGTGAAAGTCGCGGAACGGGGTGTCGGTCTCGCTAAGGTCGCGGCCGGCAAAAGTATCCTCGAACAGGGTCGCCGCGCGTTGCAGATCGCCGCGCTCCGCCGCGATCTGCGCCTGCACACCGGCGACGAACGGGCGCCAGTTCTCGCCGCCAGGGGCCGCAGTAAGGCGAGCGGCCGTGCGCGCGGTGGCCGCCGCTTGGTCGAGCTGGCCGGCATGAAGCTGCGACCCGGCGAGGTTTGTGAGGATGCGTGCCTCGTAGACGGGATTGCCGAGCGCGCGCGCATTCGCCCGCGCCTGCGCATAAGCCTCGATCGCCTCGGCGTCGCGATCCATCGCGGTCAAGGTGAACCCGATATTGTTCTGGACGGCGAGGTCGATGAGCGGATCGCCCTGATAGACATCCGCCGCCTCGCTGAAATAGCGCAGCGCCCGCTCATAATCGCCGGCGAGGCGGTATAGCGCGCCGATAATCTGGAGCGAGAGCGACTGCGACTTGGCCGCGCCTTCGTCCTCACGCAGGATCGAATAGGCGCGCTGAGCCGCGGTCAGGGCTTCGGCATATTGTCCCGTGCGAAGATAATAGGCGGCGAGACTGCGCAGAGCATCGCCAAGATGCCGGCCATCGGGCTGGACTCGCTGCAGAAGCGTAATCGCCTCCTGCAGATCCGCCTCGACCGGGTCGAGGTCGTTGAACAGCATCCGGTTCGAGGATTCGAGCGTCAGGATGCGGGCGAGAAAGACATCGCGCGTATCCTCGTCGGGGATCGATACCAGCGCCTCGCGGGCCTGGTCGAGCGCGGCCTTCGCGGCGGCCGGATCGGCCCCGCTCGCCTGTTCGGCCCGGCCCAGAAGATCTTCGAGCGTTGCCGCCGAGCCCTCGTCGGGGCGCTGTGCCAGGACAGCAGGGGCGAGCGTTGCCGTGAGGAGAAGAAACGCCGTCCAAAGACCGGCGAACGCCCGCCAGGAAAAACTCATACCCACCCCCTGGGACCCGGCACGGACATGGGCGCCCGCGCCGGGAACTACGCTCGGCTTAGAAGCTGACGGCAAACGCTGCGCCGACGGTCACGGCCTTGTCGCCGCCAGCCTGGCGTTCGTCGAGCCCGAATTCGCCGCGCGCAAAGGCATTCAATTCGCCGGCGCCATCGAGAATACGCGCACCGTACAGCGCCTCGACCACATGCGTGCGGTCGCCGCCGTCGATGCCGAGCGTCTGGTCGACAAGCCCGATTTCGCCGGTCGCGCGGTCGACGACCTCATAGCCGCGATAGGTGACCTCGCCGGCATCGACATGAAGCGGCTGCGCCACCGAAACACGGACGCGGTCGGCAGCGCCGAGGACGCCGGTCTTCGCCAGCGCGACCTGATAGGCGGTCGAGGTGAACTCGCCGCCGCTGAAGGCCAGCGCCCCGCCCTCGCCGGCCCGGGTACGCGCCGTCGTCGCGGAGAGGTCGAGACTGAAGCCGCCGAGATCGAATTCGGCACCGCCCGTCAGGGCATAGGTCTCCGAACCCGCCCCGAAGAGGTCGTCTTCGCGCGACTGCACGCCGAGAACGGCGTTGCTTTCGTTCAGATAGGTGAGGTCGGCGCCGAGCTTGACGCCCGTGGCCACACCGTAGCGCGCGCCGACGGTCATCGCCGATGCCTCATAGTCGTCGAGCGGAGTGAAATTGGCCCGCAGCGCGGCGCCGAGATCGGTGTAGCGCGACGCAGCGAAATCGCGGGTCGAGGCGCCGAAGCGCAGTTCGAGCCCGTCGGCCAGCTGCATCTGACTGCCCAGGAAGGCGTCGCCCGAGGCGAGACCGAGGACAGGATTGACGCCGCCGGTCAGAAGATCGGTGTCCTGCGGCGCGGCCAGCGTGTCGGTGCCGCTGAGAGCGAGTGCGCCGGCACCGCGGCCCATGGTGAAGGACAGCGTACCCTCGCTGTTCGCAAGCGAGACCGCCGCATCGACATTCGCCTCACCCTCGGTGCGGAAGTAGGAGCGGGTCGGCGCTATGGAGAAGTTCATGCGCAGGCCCGAGCGCGCAACGACGGTCTGGGCGCCGTAGGACCCGAAGCCGAAGACGCCCTCCGGCGCTTCGCCGTCGAGACGCGGTGCGAAGCTGGAGGCGGAGAAGTCGATGAAGGTGTTTTCGAACTCCTCATCCGTGCCTCGGGCGTTCGCCACCTGCGACAGCGTGTCGAGCGTAAGCGGCAGCACGAAGTCGCGGTAGGTCGTCCCTACCTTCTCGAACACGGTGCGCGTACCGCCGACCGGCGCCCAGGACTGGATGCGTGCCGCCGACAAGGTCTGCGTCATGTTCATTTCGTAAATGGTGCGCGACTTGGCGAGCGGACTGGTCGTCAGCGTGTAGCCGTCGAGCGGACGCTGCGACGCGGCCACGTCGAGAAGGCCATGGCCATAGACCTCGTCGACCCCCTCGGCGCCGACATCGCGTGCCGAGGCGAAAATGATCTCCGTCGAGGCTTCCGGATTCTTGGCAAGCCACGGCCAACGGCTGTGGAGGAGCGCTACCGCGCCGGTCACGATCGGAGTGGCAAGCGACGTGCCCGACGCGAGGAGGAGGCCGCCCTCCCCGTCCGCGACGGTGATCTGCTCGCCCGGCGCGACGATGAAACGGTCCATCAGGTCGCCGCCGGCACGGCAGGTGCCGCCTGCGGTCAGACATGCCGTACCGGGCGTGTTGGAGAAGTCGGAAATCGTGCCGTCCGGCCCGACCGAACCGACAAGGATCAGATTGTCGAACTTGCCGGTCCATTCGACATCGTCGGCGTGGACCGCGCCGTCATTGCCGGCGGCCTTGACGATGACCGTGTCAGACAGGCTGGCGCTCGTCAGCACGTCGGCCCATTCAGGCGCGAGAACGTAATTTTCGACGCCGAGCGACATGTTGATGACGCTGGCGCCCTGCGCCGCCAGGGCCTCGAGCCCTTGCCCGCTATCTTCGAAATTGGTGCTTTCGGTAGCGTCGAACGGGTTGAAGACGGCCAGGTCGGCGCGCTGCGCCAGGCCGCTGACGCCAAAGCCGTAGCGGCCGCCGACGATGAGGCTCGCCACGCCCGCGCCGTGCGCGCTCTCGTAGCTGGAGATGCCGTCCGAGAAGACGATGGCGTCGAGCACGTCGGCATTGCCCGACGGAGTGAAGTCGAGCAGGCCCACCGTAACGCCTTCGCCGGCGCCGGCCGCAGCCGAGACGACGGGAGAGTAGCGAGCACCGGCCATCCAGTGATCAACGAGGTTCGGACCGGCAACGGGCTGCGCGGTCGGAAAGACATCGTCCATGCCATCGACCGGGATGATGAAGCCGTAATAGGGCGCCACTTCGCCCTGGACGGGGATGATGAAGCCGTAGTCGGCATCGACATCAGCCTCGGCGACAACCTGATATTCGCCATCTACCGGGATGATGAAGCCGTAGTCGGGAATGATGTACCCGAATTCGGGATTGGCGACACCGAGGTCGGCGCGCTCATCGCCCTCCACCGGAATGATGAAGCCATAGTCGGGCAGGATTTCGTCCATACCGGGCAGGATGGCGCCGTAATTCTCGGTCACGCCGCCAGCAACGGGGATGATGAACCCGTAGCGCCCCTCGACACCGTCGACCGGGATGATGAAGCCGTAATCGGCCACGACCGTCTGCTCGGCAACCGGGATGATGAAGCCGTAATCCGGATCGACGTCGCCGATGACCGGAATGATGAAGCCATATTCCGGAATGATCTCCCCGCTGACGGGGATGATGAAGCCATAGTCGGGATCGACCGAACCCTCGACGGGGATGATGAACCCGTAGGAGCCGGTCAGACCGCCGCCCTCGACAGGAATGATGAAGCCGTACTGGCCCGCAATCCCTTCCTGATCGACGGGGATAATGAAACCGTAGGCGCCGTTCACCTCTCCATCGACGGGAATGATGAAGCCATAGTCGGTGGTAACGTCGCCCGCGCCCGACTGGATCGTCGCGTAGACGCCGTGAGCGTCGCTGCCATCCACGGGAATGATGAAGCCGTAAGCGTTCGAAAGATCGCCATCGACGGGAATGATGAAGCCGTAGTCGGGCGCGGCATCGCCGCCCACAGGAATGATGAAGCCGTAATTGCCGGCCACGTCGCCATCCACGGGGATGATGAAGCCGTAATCCGCGCTTACACCGCTGTCGTCGACCGGAATGATGAAGCCATATTCGCCGGCAAGCGCACCATCGACCGGAATGATGAAGCCGTAGTCGGTGCCGAGTTCGCCCTGGACGGGGATGATGAAACCGTAATCGCCATCGACGTCGCCGCCCACAGGAATGATGAAGCCATATTCGCCGTCGACCCCGCCATCCACCGGGATGATAAAGCCATATTCATCCTCGAGATCGCCGCCCACGGGGATGATGAAGCCGTAGTCCGACGCGATGTCGCCCTCGACCGGGATGATGAAGCCATAATCGCCGTCTACATCGCCAGCGACCGGGATGATGAAGCCGTAGTCGGGCGCGACATCGCCGCCCACAGGAATGATGAACCCGTAGTCGCTGTCTACGTCCCCGGCCACCGGGATGATAAAGCCGTAGTCGGCGCCAACCTGCCCCTCGACCGGGATGATGAAGCCGTAGTCCGAACCAACCTGGCCATCGACGGGAATGATGAAGCCATAATCGGTCGAAACATCGCCATCGACGGGAATGATAAACCCATAGTCGCCGGTCAGCGCGCCCCCTTGCGCGGTGATCGGATCGACCGAAGCCGGCTGCGGCGCCGCGAGGGCCGTCCCGGCCATCAGGGCCGAGGAAACCGCACTAAATGTAAACCGGCTCAAGAGTTTACGACTCATTATATTGCCCCTAGGTTTTGCAACAGCTTAGATATGCGGCGATTCTCCAACAAATTCAAGTCGAATCCACCTATCCTTGCCCTGCCGGAATGATCATCCGGGCTCCTTCAAGCAGAAGCGCGGTGCGTCACTGCAAATGAAACACGCGCTCTCAGGGACTCTTCGATATAGTGAAGTGAAATGATTAAGAATTGGTTCCCCTAAAGATTCTTTCAGAAATTCTTCACCAATCTGTTGTCCAATAGAAGATTCTTCGGCCACCGCCGAAATCGACGGCAAGCCGAAGCCCCGGCCCAAGACGGATCCAAGATTGCAGAGCGTCCCGCCTTCGCGTCGCCCTAGTCCCTTTGCACTTTCCAGAGGGGGGGCGTAGGAGCGCGCGCCATGACACAGTTCGACCTGACCGAAGACCAGCGCGCCATCCAGGAAACGGCCGCGCGCTTTACCGAAGACCGGATCACGCCCCATGCGGCAGAGTGGGACGAGAAGCATATCTTCCCCCGCGAAACCATTCGCGCCGCTGCAGAACTCGGCTTCGGATCGATCTATGTCAGCGAAGAAGCCGGCGGCATCGGCCTCGGCCGGCTGGAAGCGGCGCTGATCATGGAAGCCATGGCCTATGGCTGCCCCTCCACCAGCGCGTTCATCTCGATCCACAATATGGCGAGCTGGATGATCGACCGGTTCGGAAGTGCCCGTGTAAAGGAGAAATACCTTCCCTCGCTCGTCACGATGGAGCGGATCGCCAGCTATTGCCTGACCGAACCGGGATCGGGCTCTGACGCGGCGGCGCTGAAGACCCGCGCCGAGGCCGACGGCGACCATTATGTCCTGAACGGTACCAAGCAGTTCATTTCGGGCGGCGGCGAGAATGAGATCTACGTCACCATGGTCCGTACCGGAGAGGACGGGCCGAAGGGTATTTCCTGCCTGGTGATCGAAAAGGGCATGTCGGGCGTCAGCTTCGGCGCACAGGAAAAGAAGCTCGGTTGGCATTCGCAGCCGACGGCGCAGGTGATCCTGGAGAATGTCCGTGTCCCGAAGGAGAATCTGGTGGGGACAGAAGGCGAAGGCTTTCGCATCGCCATGATGGGCCTCGACGGAGGGCGCCTGAATATCGGCGCCTGTTCGCTGGGAGGCGCGCAGCGCTGTCTCGACGAAGCCGTCGCCTATACGAAGGAACGTCAGCAATTCGGCAAGTCGATAGCCGATTTTCAGAATACGCAGTTCATGCTGGCCGACATGGCGACGAAGCTGGAGGCTGCGCGCGCACTTCTCTACCTGGCAGCGGCGAAGGTGACCGAAAACGCGCCCGACAAAACGCGCTTTGCCGCAATGGCCAAGCGCTTCGCGACCGACGAATGCTCGGCGGTGGTCAACGATGCGCTGCAGCTGTTCGGCGGCTATGGCTATCTGCAGGACTATCCCATCGAGCGCTTCTGGCGCGACCTGCGCGTGCACTCGATCCTGGAAGGCACGAACCAGGTCATGCGCATGATCGTCGGCCGGGACCTGCTGCGACAGTAGACGGGGTCTCCAAGCTGCCTTCAAGACCTGACGCCGGAACGGGCCGACTGGTCTATCCGGGGCTTTGTCAGCCTGTACTTTTTGGAGAAATGAATGACCTACGAAACAATCAAAGTCGAGCAGAAGGGCGCCGTGACGCTGGTCACCTTCGACCGGCCCAAGGCGCTGAACGCGCTCGCGAATGCCGTGCTCGAAGAACTGACCGACGCTTTCCGTGCCTATGACGCCGACGACAGCCAGCGCTGCCTGGTCCTGACCGGCAGCGAGAAAGCCTTCGCGGCGGGCGCCGATATCAAGGAAATGGCACCGCAATCCTTCGGCGACATGTACGGCACGAATTACTTTGCGGGCTGGGAAAACATCACCCGGACGCGCAAGCCCTGGATCGCGGCGGTCGCCGGCTATGCGCTGGGCGGCGGCTGCGAAGTCGCCATGATGGCCGATACGCTGATCGCCGCGGATACCGCCGTGTTCGGACAGCCCGAGATTAAGCTGGGCGTCATTCCCGGGATGGGTGGCTCGCAGCGCCTGACCCAGGCGATCGGCAAGGCGAAGGCGATGGAGATGATCCTGACCGGCCGAAACATGAAGGCCGACGAGGCGCTGACGAGCGGGCTCGTCTGCAAGGTCGTGCCGGCAGAGGAGCTTCTGACCGAAGCGATGAAGATGGCCGAGACGATCGCCGAAATGCCGCCGCTGGCCGCCATCGCCGCCAAGGAAGCGGTGAACGCCAGCTATGAAATGACGCTGGCGCAGGGGATCAATTTCGAGCGCCGGGTCTTCCACGGCCTGTTCGGCACGGACGACCAGAAGGAGGGCATGGCCGCCTTCAGCGAAAAGCGCAAAGGCGACTTCAAGGGGCGGTAAGGATGTTCCTTACGATCCTGCAAGCTTCTGGAACGGAATAAAAAAAGGGGAAGCCGAGAGGCTTCCCCTTTTTGCGATCAATGTCAGACCCGCTCAGTCGTGCGCGGCCACAACGGCACCGCCACCGGCATTGCAGGGCGAGCTGCTGGCACTGTAGTTCGACCCCCAGCGGCGATTGCCGCGCAGCCCGACGTCGAGGTGAAACTTGTTGCCGCGATAGATGCCAAGACCGGCGGCCAGGTCCGCGCCGCGGCGGCCGTGCCATGAGCAGAGCGCGGTGATCATGTCCCCGCGCGCCATTTCCACCGCATAGCCGTCGAAAGCGCCGAACTGGCGGTGCACGCTGCGGCTGGCGCCGCCGGCGCAGCGGTTCAGCTCTTCGTGGCGATAGCCGGAGACAATCTCGACTTCGCCGACCGCGGGGATGATTTCGTTCTTGAGGACGGTGAGGCTCTCGAACGCGCCGCTCCAATAGGATCGCTCAGGCAGCTCGAACGGTTCAGCGCCGCATTCCTTCCAGCTGAGTGCCGTGCGAAGGATCTGGTAGGTCGGCACGACGCCGAGGAGCCCGCGCGCGTCGAGCTCTGCCTCGAACAGCGCGACGCGGTCGGCATTGCCAGGCTTCTGCAGCCATCGCCCGTAGTCGGCCGGCCCCGGCGTATAGGCATGCGCGGCCTGCCCGACCAAAAATGACATGACGACAATCAGGAGGCTGCGAACCATATGCTTCCCTTCCCCGGTAACTACCCAACAGACCTTCAATATAGCAGGTCGCGGCGGGAATTACCGGGCCGCTCGTCGCACAGAAGTCTCGGTTGATCTTGCCGGAATCGAAGATCAGACGGGGCGCACAGAAAGGGACCGTCTATGAGTATCATCGCCTTCATCGGACTTGGGAATATGGGCTCCGGCATGGCCGCCAACCTGGTCTCGGCGGGTCATGACGTGCGCGCCTTCGACCTGTCGGCCAAGGCGATGGAGGCGACCGAGAAGACGGGCTGCCTGAAGTGCGGATCGGCGGGCGAGGCCGTGCGCGGCGCCGACGCCGTCCTGACCATGCTGCCCGCAGGCGATCATGTCGCCGCGGTCTACGAGACCGACGTGTTCGATGCGGCGGGCAAGGATGCCGTGCTGATCGACTGTTCGACAATCGATGTCGCGACCGCGCGCGACGTTGCCTCCGCTGCCGCGGAGCGTGGCCTGGCGATGGTCGATGCGCCCGTTTCGGGGGGCATTGCCGCGGCAACGGGCGGCACTCTTACCTTCATGGTCGGCGGACCGGCCCCGGCCTTCGAGAAGGCTGAGCCGCTTCTGGCCGCAATGGGCAAGGCGGTGATCCACGCGGGCGACGCCGGCGCGGGCCAGGCGGCCAAGATCTGCAACAACATGCTGCTGGGCGCGACCATGGCGGCGACCGCCGAAACCCTGGTGATGGCGCAGAAGCTGGGCCTCGACCCGCAGACTTTCTACGACATTGCCAGCGTTTCCTCGGGCCAGAGCTGGTCGCTGACAAGCTATTGCCCCCTGCCCGGCGTGGGACCGGAGAGCCCGGCCGACCGCCGCTATGAGGGGGGCTTTGCCGCGGCACTGATGCTGAAGGACCTGAGGCTGGCGCTGGAGGCGGCGCGGACGGCAGATGCCAGCGTCCCCATGGGCGCGCTAGCGGGGCAGCTCTACCAGCTGCTGGTGAATGGCGGCCAGGGCGGCCGCGACTTCTCCTCGGTCATCGAGATGCTGGGGGCCGAAACCGCGTCGCGGTAATCGGTCGGCGGTCGTCAGTCAGCGTTGGTCGGGCTCGAACGTCGCCACCCGGTAGAGATAGCCGAGGACCATGGCGGCGATGATCGCCATGGACACCGGGCCGATATAGCTTTCGACCGCCTCGTAATTCTCGCCCAGTCCCCGCCCCACGAACGTCAGCAGCGTGTTCCAGGCCAGCGACCCGAAGAATGTATAGGGAACGAAGGTTCGCAGAGGCATGCGGAAGGCGCCTGCGGGAACCGAGATCAATGTGCGGATGGTCGGGACGACACGCCCGAACAGGACCGCCCACCGACCCTTTGTGTCGAACCAATAGTCGACCTTCTCCAGCTCGCGGCGGGACATGCCGAGCCAGCGCCCATGCCTGCCGGTCCAGCGCCGCAGCTTGTCCTCGTCGAGCAGGTGACCGACATAATACCAGATCAGCGCACCGAAGAAGGTGCCGATCGTCCCCGCCGCAATGACACCGTAGATGTTCAGTTCGCCTCGGGCGGAGGTAAATCCCGCGAGCGGCATGATCAGCTCCGACGGGATGGGCGGGAAGACGTTTTCCAGAAACATCAGAAGCGCGATGCCGATATAGCCCATGTCGGCAATCAGCTGTTCGATCCAGGCGGTCATGAGGGGCGAACGGGCGGAGCGCCGAAGGGTTCACTGCGATCTACGAAATGCCGCCGCCCTCGTTCGGGCGAGCGGGCAAGACAGGCGGCGCGCCTGCCTCCCTCGTGCGTCCGGCAAGAATTACGCCTGCGTTACGAAATGCCATAATGATATACTATAACAAAAGAAAATTTCATACCAATGTTAGGAAAGTTGAGATTCCTGCTTGATGGCCCCTGCGAATCGTGATCCTCTGCACCTATTCGCACAGGGGCCGTGCGGCCGATGTGCGGGGGCTTGATCATCACTTTCGAGGGAGGGGCTTCATGGGGGCCGACCATTATTCCGCATATATTGAAGACTTTAATTTCACTCACGGTAGCTGTGCCTGCGTGGCCTGCGACAGCAAGGAGCTCGTGGCACGCGCCAGCGACTCGGCAAGTTCGCCGGTAGACGCAAATGACGCCATCGCCGCGGCCTACTCGCCGATCGCCATCGACCGCGACGGCGCCTTCGCCAGCGAACTGGGCGACGACGACAGCGGCGTGGAATTCGTCGAGATCGATCTGGTCGCGGGCGTAACCTATTCGTTCTCGCATCGCGACGTGGGCGAGGATGGCATCGAGGACCCGTTCCTCTACCTGCTCGACGACGCCTTCAACATCATCACGACCGATGACGATGGCGGCCTCGGCCGGACGGCGCAGATCACCTTCACGCCGGATACGTCGGGCACCTACACGCTCGGCGCGACGACCTGGTACTGGGCCTTCGACATCCGCGACGGTGCCGGCAACCCGATCGACGATTTCGGCGACTATGAAATCAGCATCTGGGTCGACGACGCCGAGGAGATCGGCGACACCATCGAGACCGCGACCGAGATCGGCGTGGGCACGTCCTACGGCTATATCGAGACGCAGGGCGACATCGACATGTACGAGATCGACCTGTCCGCGGGCCAGGTCTACTCCTTCACCGTCGCCGGCGGTGTCGCCGGGGCCGACGATTTCGACCTGGAACCGGGCGAAGTCGTCGCGTCGCTGAACCTCTACAATGCAAGCGGAACGCTGCTCGCCAGCGGCCTGAACTACGAGTCCTCGGTCGGCTATTACGCCGACAGCGACCAGACGGTGTACCTGGAAGTGGCCCCGTATCTGCCCGACCAGCTGCCCCAGACCGGCGGCTATACGGTCGACGTGACCGAGCGCGCGCTGGAAGATCTCGATCCGCTCGATACGATCGACTGGGAGTCGGCGGCAAACGTACCCTTCGTCGATGTGGACGGCGTCCCGACCGCCTATGTCTATTTCGGCGATAGCGACGAGAATTTCGACCAGACGGGCGACGATGGCGGGCCGATGGTAACCATCGACTGGAATTCCTACGAGAAGCAGCAGGTCATGCAGGCTCTTGAGGAATTCGAGAAGATCCTGAACGTCAATTACGAGATCACGACCGACGTCGAGCAGGCGACCTTCCGCCTGCTGAAGACCGAGTCGGAAGAATATGGCGCTTATTTCTACCCGCAGGATCCCGCCTATGGGGACGAAGCAGGCGTCGGCGTCTTCAACGTCCTTTCGGGCGGCTGGAGCTTCGATCAGCAGCAGAGCCTGGAAAAGGGCGGTTTCGCCTTTGCCGTGATCCTGCACGAGTTCGGTCACGCCCACGGACTGTCGCATCCGCACGATACCGGCGGCGGATCGGAGATCATGCCGGGCGTCGCGACGAACAGCGACCTGGGCGTGTTCGACCTGAACCAGGGCGTTTACACCGTCATGTCCTACAATGATGCGTGGCAGACCCATCCCGACGGTCCGACGCCCTATACCGGCGCGACGATCGACGAGGGCTGGTCGGCAACTCTGAGCGCTTTCGACATCGCCCAGCTGCAGATTCGCTACGGCGTTCACGACCTCAACACGGGCGACACCGTGTACGAACTGAACGACGAGTGGGAAGACAACCAGTACGAGACGATCTGGGATACCGGAGGCGTCGACGCGATCAGCTATGACGGCTCGGAAGACGCGCAGATCGACCTGCTGGCGGCAACGCTGGACTACACGCCCACGGGCGGCGGCGTCGTTTCCTTCGTCGACGGCATCTGGGGTGGCTTCACCATCGCAAACGGCGTGGTCATCGAGAATGCCTATGGCAGCCACGGCGATGACACGCTGCTCGGCAATGCCGCCGATAACATCCTCGACGGCGGCAACGGGTCCGACGTGCTGTTCGGCCGCGAAGGCGACGACACGCTGATCGGCGGCAATCACGACGATACGCTCGATGGCGGCGACGGCGACGACATGCTCGACGCCGGCAATGGCAACGACACGCTCGTCGGCGGCGACGGCGACGACGTGCTCGACGCCAGCCATGGCAACGACACGCTGGAAGGCGGCGCGGGCGACGACGAGCTCGACGGCGGTACCGGCAACGATACGCTGGACGGCGGCGACGGCGACGATGAGCTGATCGGCGACCATGGCAACGACGTGCTGACCGGCGGTGCAGGCGACGACCTGCTCGACGGCGGCACCGGCAACGACGTCATCAACGGCGGTGCCGGCAGCGACACGATGTACGGCGGCTGGGGCAAGGACACCTATGTCTTCACCGAGGCCGATGGCTCTGTCGACACGGTGAACGATCTCGACAAGTGGGGCGGCAGCACCGTCTTCGACCTGTCGGGCATCGACGCGATCGAGGGTACAGCCGCCAATGACGGCTTCTCCTTCGTCGGCGATACGGCGTTCAGCGGCACGGCCGGCGAACTGCGCGGCTATAACGACAATGGCGGCTTCGTGCTCGAGGGCGACGTGGACGGAGACGGCCTTGCCGACTTCACCATCGTCAACGAGGCCGGCAACCTGCAGACGGTCGACATCCTGTTCGGCTGACCGCCCGCAGACCTAAGGTTGAAAGAAGGGTCGCCGGTCAGCACCGGCGGCCCTTTTTCTATGCGGCCCAAGGCGTCCAAATAGGAAGAACGTTCGCCACACACATGCCCGGCGCCCGCCGGATCGGAAGCCGTCCGCCAGAGCGCGGAAGGCCGGAGAGGCGCCCGCACTTATGGGCTTCGAGGCGGCCCCCCGGTCACGTTTTCCAGAAGACTGGCCTCGTCAAGCCCGATCTGTTCACGCGGAATGACGCTCATGGCGCCGTAGGTTTCCAGCACGACCCAGTTGGCATCGCCGACGCGGCTCATTCCCTGTTCGCGAAGCTTGGCCATGATCTCATCTTCGCTGACCCGCTCGCGCGCCATCGCATCCCTGAGAAACCGTCCTTTATGAACCAGGAGGCGCGGCTCCGCCTTCAGGACACGCCGGAAGAGCGCGCTGTTCATGGCGAGCTTCGTCGTCAGCCACTGGCAAAGAGCCAGCACGGCGATGGCAAGCAGGGCGCCGAAAAAGCTGACATTCTTGAGCAGGATCCCGGAGGCGGCGATGCTGCCGACGGTAATGTTGATGATCCAGTCGAAGCTGTTCATCTGGCTGGTGGTGCGCTTGCCCATCAGCCGGACGATGAGCACGATGTAGAGGTAGAATATCGCGGCGCCCGCAGCGATCTCGAACAGGCGTAGCGGATCTTCGATCCAGAGGTTCAGCTTAGACATGCCGCCGCCTACCATCAGTCATCGCGGCGGCGTACCAACAACATGGATTGTCCGGGCGTAAAACTGTCGCCCGGACCATGGCTGCGGCCGCTTGCTCTATTCGCGGAACGCTGTCTGGCTGAGCCGGGTGATCGGACGCAGAATATAGCTGATGATCTTGCGCTTCTCGCCCAGAAGATTGACATCGGCGACCATACCCGGACCGATCTGGAGTTCGTTGCCATAGCGGTCGGTAATCGCTTCGGCCTGGGTCTTCACCTCGACCTCATACCAGGTTTCGCCAGTCCGCTCATCCACCGTGGAGTCGGGGCTGATCGTGACGACCTCTCCTTCGATCCCGCCATAAACGGTCGGGTCGTAGGCGGTGATGTTCACCTTCGCCTGCTGACCGATCGACACGAAGCCGATATCGCTGGGTTTGATCCGTGCCTCGACGATCAGCGCATCGCCCGAGGGGACCATTTCGACCAGAGGTTCACCCGGCGTTACGGTGCCGCCCACGGTCGACTTCAGAACCCTGTTCACCCGGCCGGTCATCGGCGCGCGAATGGTGGTGCGGTCGACACGGCTTTGCAGCGCGGGAAGCGTCCGCCGCCGCGACGCCATTTCGCTCTGCGCGGCGGCGAGCTCATCGGCCGCCCGCGCACGCCAGTCCTGCCGCTGCTGGTTGAGAGCTGAGCGCGCCTCCATCACCGCCGCCTGTGCGCGGGTAAGACCCGCCTCGGCTGCGGAAACATCGCTCTGGGCCACTGCCGCGCGCGATTCCGCCTGTACAAGCGAGAGCTGCGGTTCGATGCCGCGTTCGACGAGCGGGCGCAGGATGTCGAGCTCGCGCCGCGCCGCCTCAGCAGCCGATCGCCGCGAATCCAGCGTCGCGCGCGCTTCGGCAACGGCGCGTTCGGTCTGCTCGACCCTGGCCATGGCCGCATTGGTCAGGCTGGCAAGGTCGGCCATGCGGCTGGCGTGAAGGGCACGTTCGATCTCCACCTGTTCGCGTAGCGCAGGGTCGCCGCCGGTCGGGAAGTTCGGCTCACGGCCGGCCACTTCGGCTTCCAGCCGGGCGATCTTCGCCTGGAGCGCGTCTAGCGACACCTGGTTCGCTTCGAGGTTCGAGCCGGTTTCGGTCGGATCGAGCGACATCAACGGATCGCCCTCGGCGACATTGTCGCCGGCGGAGACGAAGATCTGCTGCACGATGCCGCCTTCCAGATTGGAAACGACCTGAAGCTGGGAGGATGGGACCACCCTGCCCTGCCCGCGAATATGAACGTCGAGCTCGGTCAGCGACGCCCAGACGATGAAGGTGATGACGGTAAGGGCAACGAAGAAAAGAAGGACGTTCGAGGCCGTCGTCGGGCGCAGGTTCGCCAAGCGATCCTCGATCCGGTCGCCGACCTCCTTGCTCTCGGTCACATCGATCTGCTGGCTCATTTCGACGGACCCCCGGCCTTCACATTGGCTTTGACGAGACCGGCATCCTCACGCGGAGCCTGCTTCGCCGGAGGCTTGGCTCCACCCGCCTGCGCGCGAGACGGCGCCGCGGCCTGGCCCTTGCCCTGTCCCTCGATCAGCTTGAGCACCTCGTCGCGCGGCCCGTCCGCGACCACCTTGCCCTGGTCCATGAGAATGACGCGGCTGACCAGCGCAAGGAAGGGCGGACGGTGCGTGACCACGACGAGAGTCCGGTCCTTCAGCTCCTGATAAAGCCGTTTCAGAACCTGCGCCTCCGTCTGGTTGTCCATCTGGCTGGATGGCTCGTCGAGCAGCATGATCTGGGGCTTGCCCGCGAGGGCGCGAGCCAGGGCGATCGACTGCCGCTGCCCGCCCGAGAGCCCCTCGCCGCGGTCGGCGAGGCGGCGGTCATAGCCATTGGTGATATGCTGCATGAAGCCGTGCGTGCCCGAGAGCTGGGCGGCGCGAAGCAATTCCTCGTCATCGACATCCTCGCGCCCGAGCGCGATGTTGTCGCGAACGGTTCCGGACAGGAGCACCGTTTCCTGCATCGACGAGCCGATCCGTTCGCGCAGCGTTTCGGGATCGATCTGGCGCACGTCGAGGCCGTCGACGAGAACGGTGCCCTCTTCGGGCTCGAACAGGCCGAGGATGAGCTTCGCAATCGTCGATTTGCCCGAACCGACCCGGCCCAGCAGCGCGACATGTTCGCCCTCCTTGATCGTGAAGCTGACGCGGTCGAGCGCCTTGTCCGCGGTGTCGGGATAGCGGAAGCTGACATTGCGGAACTCGATCTCGCCGCGCGGTTTGGCCAGCTTGAACGCCTCGCCCTTCGGCCCTTCGATCGGCGTTTCCATCAGCGCGTTGATCTGGTTGTAGGCCGCGCGCGTGGTCGACAGGCGCGACAGCAGGTTGGCGATCTGGCCGAGCGGCGCAACGGCGCGGCCCGAGAGGATCGAACAGGCGATGATGCCGCCCATCGACAGCTCGTTATTCGCGATCTGGAAGACACCGACGATGACCACGCCGGCATAGGACAGCATCTGCGCCGACTGTGAGAAGGTGGTGGCGATGTTCGAGACGAGCCGCTGGCGCAGCGACACCGACGCATGCTCGTCGATCGCCTCGACCCAGCGCTTGCCGAGCAGCCTGCCCGCACCCGACGTTTTCACGGTCTCGAGCCCGCCAATGGCCTCGACGAGGACGGTCTGCTTCAGCAGGCCCTGCCCCATGCTTCGCGCGCTCAGCCGGTCCATCGCCGGATGGGTGAGATAGCCGCACAGAATGACTAGAGGGATGATGCCGAGCGGCACGAAGACCACGGGACCGCCGATGACCGCGATCACCGCCAGAGTGAGGACGATGAAGGGCACGTCGACAATGGCGGTAATGGTCGCGCTGGCAAAAAAGTCGCGCAGCGTCTCCAGTTCCCGCATCAGCCCGGCGAGCGCACCAGTCGAGCCGCGCTTGGCGTCGAGCCGCACGCGCAGAAGCTGCTTGAAGACCGACTGGCCGATCTCCCGGTCGATGGCCGCGCCGGCGAGGTCGGTGAAATAGGACCGCAGCATTTTCAGAATGAAATCGAAGACGATGATGATGCCGAGGCCGATGGCAAGCGCGATCAGGCTGCCAATGGCATTGTTCGGGATGACGCGGTCGTAGACGACCATGGTGAACAGGCTGGAGGCGAGCGCGAACAGGTTGATGAAAAACGCCGCCAGGGCCACACGCATATAGACCGGCCGGTTCGCCCGCATGGGCTCCATCAGCCAGTCGGCAAACCGTTTCGGCTTGCCCTCGAACTCCATCTCGCCCCGCAAAGGTCAGTTCCTTCCGTTCAGCGGGCCAGCGCGCTCAATCCCCAGCGCATCCAGCAGCCGCCCCGTTCGCGCTAGCAGCACATAGCGTGCCGCGTCGCGCTCTGTCAGTGTCTGAATGTAGCGACCGGCAACCGAGAAATAAGTATCCTCGGCCTGCAGGACGTCGAACAATGTGCCCCGCGCATAGCGAAACCGCTCCGCAAGCACATCCCTCGTCCGGCGGGCCGCCATGTAATTCTCGGCAAGCGCGGTCAGCTCGGCATCGAGCGCGCGCACATCCGCCCAGGCAATCGCGGCCTCTCGCGCGGCTTCCTCCTCCACCGCCTCGGCGCGGGCGAAGGCAGCATCGGCGCGGGCCTTTTGCGCGTCGGACCTGGCAAAGCGCCCGGTAAAGAACTCCTGCTGGACGGTCACCTCGGCGCGTATGTCGTAGCTGTCGCCCGGCGCCTCATCGAACAGGCCGTAATAGCCCCCGCGCACACCGACGGAGGCCGTCGGATAACGCTCGGCCTTCGCGGCGCGGCTTTCGTCATAAACCGCATTCGCTTCCTCGCGCGCGGCCTCGACGGGCGGCGAAACGCGGGCGAGATATTCGGCCATGTCGACACTGACGGCGGGCACGTCCGGATCGGGCGCGCGCAGGGTGCCGGGCGGCGGCGGACGGCCGATCAGCTCGGTGAAGCGCGCTTCGGCACCGGCAAGCTGGCGGCGGTAGCGCGCGAGGCTGGCGGCGGTCAGCGCAATCGAGCTTTCGGCGCGCGCGAGATCGCCGGGCGCGTTGACCCCGCCGGCGATCCGCTCTTCGATTTCGGCAAGCGCGCGGCGCTGATCGACGAGGAAGGTTTCCGACAGGTCGACGAGCGCGCGGTAGGCGAAGACATCGTACCATGACGCCACGGCGGCAAGGGCCACCCGCTCGGCCTGCGCATCGACTTCCAAGGCCGCGCTGCGGATACGGTGCGTTCCCGCCTCGATCCGCGCCGACGTTGCGCCGAAGTCGAGAATTGTCTGGTCGACGTTGAAGCTGGCGTCGTAGCGCGACAGCGACCTCGACCGTTCCAGCACATTGTCCGGGTCGTTGGAGAATTCCCGGTCGATCGTCTCGCGTCCCGCCAGCGCGATGATAACGTCGGGATAAAGGCCTGCGCGCGCCTCGTCCTTCTGCGCGCGGGCGACCTCGCGGCCTGCCAAGGCTTCCTCGACGGACGGGTTGCGCGCAACGGCGGAGGCGACGACATCCCGAAAGGCGGTGTAATTCTCCGCGCTGAGCCCGAGCGAGAGAACCGGATCGCCCTCGGCGCTCAGCGCCATCGGGTCTCCCGTTTCTTTCGGAAGGGTAACAATCGAGGCATCCTTCTCCTGTGCGCTCGACACGGAAGGAAACGCAAAACAGGATGCCGCGAGGAGCAGCAACCGGATACCGGACATGATGAGAGTTCCGCTCGGTTCGGAATACACTTGTAAGGGCGCCCCCATAGACACAAACGGCTGCCGAGCCAAATCCGAAGATGGCGAGATATGAGCCGACAATCCCTATTCGTTGAAATCGAGCGATTTCCCACGCGCGGAGCCTTTACCATCTCGCGCGGGGCGAAGACCCATGTCGATGTCGTGACCGTCCGTGTGCGGCGCGGCGCGCATGAGGGGCGCGGCGAAGGAACGGCGATCTACTATCGCGGCGAGAGCGCGGAAACCGCGGCGCAGGACATCTTGGCACTGCACGGCGCGGTAGCCGACGGCCTGGGCCAAGAGGAACTGCAGACCTTGCTGCCGGCGGGCGCGGCGCGGAGCGCCCTCGATTCGGCGCTGTGGGACCTCGAGGCGAAAGAAACGGGCATGCGGGTCTGGCAGCGGATCGGCCTGCCAAGGCCGCAACCCCTCTTGACCGCGTTCACAATTTCTAGCGGCGAACCGGAAGTGATGGAGGCCGCCGCACGCGCCGCCTCGGGCCGTGAACTGCTGAAGGTGAAACTGGCCGGTGCGGGCGATGAGGAGCGGATACGGGCCGTGCGCGCGGGAGCTCCACATGCGCGGCTGATCTGCGATGCCAACGAAGCGTGGGAAGGCCGCGACATCGAGGCCGAGGCGGCGGCGCTGCTGCCTTACCGCGTCGAGTTGATCGAACAGCCCCTTCCCGCCGGCCGGGATGCAGACCTGGACCATGTGGACTCGCCCATTCCACTCTGCGCGGACGAGAGCGTTCACGATCTCGCCAGCCTCGATGCCTGTCTCGGCCGCTATCACTATATCAATGTGAAGCTCGACAAGGCGGGCGGCCTGACCGAGGCGCTGCGCCTGATCGAAGCAGCGCGCGCCGCCGGAATCGGCGTGATGACGGGCTGTATGCTGTCGACTTCGCTGGGCGTCGCTCCCGCCTTCTTCGCCGCGATGCAGGGTCAATATGCCGACCTGGACGGTCCGATCTTGCTGGCGAAAGACCGCGAGGGGGGGATGCGCTTCGACGGCAGCGACGTCTTTCCGCCGACCGCGGACCTGTGGGGCTGAGGCGCCAAACCGGACAGACGGCCTCCGCGCACAAAGGCGCACATATGAAAACGCCCCGCCTCCGAAGAGGCAGGGCGTTTCCAGGTTAGCTATCGTGCGGTTTACGCGGCGAAGCGGGTTTCCGTATTGTGCTTCTTGGCAGCTTCCGCAGCCGACTCGTTCCAGACGGCCGAGGCCATCTCTTCGAGGAAGGAACCGGTGCCGGCCTCCCAGAATTCGGCACGGTCGAGGTCCATACGGATCAGGACGACGTTCGGATCGTCCTTGCCGCCTTCGAACCAGGCAGACACCATCGGCGACCAGAACTTGTCGATCTTCGCACGGTCGTTGTCGATGGCAAGGCGGCCATGGACGCTGGCGAAGAAGTCATGCCCCTTGGCGCTGTAGCTGGCGGTCGCATCGGAGAAGCCCTTTTCAAGCCCCTTCACGAAACCGTTCTGGCGCGAGGTGAAGAAGTAAAGGTCGTTCGGGAAGTCGTCGTCGAACTGGGCCGTCATCGGCTGGCTGTGACCGCGATCATCGCCGGCAAGCGCCAGCATCACGAACGGGCTGTCGTCCAGCTCGCTCCAGAATTTCTTCTTGAAGTCGATGTCCTTAGCCATGGTCTAATCTCCTGATAAATCTTTGCTTTTCCGCTCGACCTATCAACGGGAGAAGAAGGGGGTTGTTCCGCCGCGACGGTGCGTCGCAGCGGAACACCATCCCTGACGGAGGCTAGAGGACTTCGAACAGTCCGGCCGCGCCCATGCCGCCGCCGACGCACATGGTCACGCAAATATATTTCGCACCGCGGCGCTTGCCCTCGATCAGGGCGTGACCCGTCATCCGCGCGCCGGACATGCCATAGGGGTGGCCTACGGAGATGGCGCCGCCGTTGACGTTTAGGCGGTCATTGGGAATGCCGAGCTTGTCGCGGCTGTAGAGCACCTGCACCGCGAACGCTTCGTTGAGTTCCCACAGGCCGATATCGTCCATCGACACGCCGGTCTGCTCGAGCAGCTTCGGCACGGCGTACACGGGGCCGATCCCCATCTCGTCCGGCTCGAGACCGGCGACGGCCATGCCGACATAGCGGCCAAGCGGGGTCAGGCCCTTCGCCTGCGCGACCTTTGCCTCCATGAGGACCGAGGCAGACGCACCGTCCGACAGCTGCGAGGCGTTGCCGGCGGTGATGTAATCGCCGATGACCGGCTGCAGGCCCTTCAGCCCCTCGAGCGTGGTCTGCGGACGATTGCCCTCGTCCTTTTCCAGCGTGACCTCATGCTCGGAGACCTCCCCCGTCTCCTTGTTCTTCATCTTCATGGTCGTGGTCATCGGCACGATCTCGTCGTCGAACGCACCGGCTTCCTGCGCCGCCGCGGTGCGCTGCTGCGACTGGAGCGAATATTCGTCCTGCGCATCGCGGCTGACGTCATAGCGCTTCGCGACGATCTCCGCGGTCTGCAGCATCGGCATGTAGACGTCGGAATGCATGGCCACGAGTTCCGGGTCGGGCTCGGTGCGCATGTCGGGCGTCTGCACCATCGAGATGGATTCGACGCCGCCACCGACGACCACATCCATATTGTCGACGATGATCTGCTTCGCCGCGGTAGCGATCGCCATCAGGCCCGAGGCGCACTGGCGGTCGAGCGACATGCCGGCCACGGTGACGGGCAGACCCGCCCGCAGCGCCGCGAGGCGACCGATGTTCGGCGACTGAACGCCCTGCTGAAGCGCGGCGCCGAGAATGACGTCGTCGACTTCCGCACCGTCGATACCGGCACGCTTCACGGCATGCTCGATGGCATGTCCGGCAAGCGTCGGCGACGGGGTGGCGTTGAACGCACCCCGATAGGCCTTCCCGATCGGGGTGCGGGCGGTGGATACGATAACGGCATCACGCATGTGCGGGTCCTCTCCGGCTATTGATGAGCCAATGGCTCAGGGAATGGCCGGCTCCCTACCAGAAGAGAGAGAATTGGAAACCGCTCAGCAGATGAGCGTCGGAGGTGCAGCCGCCCGAGGGCGCAGCCTCACACGTAGGTCAGCGTGATCCATTCCGCCTTCAGCGCCGGCTTGTCCTCGCCCTCGATTTCAACGGTGACATCGTAGACCGCCTGAAGGATGCCCTTGCCGCGTTCCTTGGCTTCCTTGACCTTGAAGTTGGAGCGGATGCGCTTGCCGGATTTCACAGGCGCCATCAGGCGTACCTTATCGAAACCGTAGTTCACGCCCATCTTCGTGCTCTCGACGGGCGGCAGCACCGAATAGGCCATCACCGGCATCAGGCTGAGCGTCAGGAAACCATGAGCGATGGTGCTGCCGAAGGGCGTTGCCTTCGCCCGCTCCGGGTCCACATGAATAAATTGATGGTCGCCGGTCGCATCGGCGAACTTATCGATCACCTCCTGCGTTACTTCAAACCAATCCGACGTCCCGATGTCCTGGCCGTCCCGCTGTACGAACTGTTCCGGCGTGATTGCTGAGACTGCCATTTAATCCCCTTTCGACGGCTGCTATGGCCGCGTTTCTAATATTGCGAAGAGTTGCTTTATACCTATGACCACCGCCAGCCTCGACGAGTTTCTCATGGACATGCGTGCGATGCACCGCGCGCCGGAAGCGGACGTGCTGCGCGGGCTAATCCCGCATGCCCGCGTGACCGACGAGGAACGCGCGCGCATAGAGGACAAGGCGCTGGGACTGCTCGCCGATATCCGCCGCGCGGAACGCGACAGCTGGATCGCCACCTTCCTGCACGAATATCGCCTGAACACCGATGAAGGCGTCGCGCTGCTCGCTCTGGCGGAAGCCTTCCTGCGCGTTCCCGACCAGCAGACACGCGACCTGCTGATCGCGGACAAGGTGGGCGATGCCGACTGGGGCGCGCACCGCGCGAAGAGCCCGTCCGCGCTCGTCAACTCGGCGACCTGGGGCCTGGTCGTCACCAAGGCGCTGGTGGGCGACGAGGCGAAGAAGACCGCCCTCACCCGCCTGATCAACCGGACGTCAGAACCCTTCGTGCGGCAGGCCGTCGCCGCCGCGATGAAGGTGATGGGCCGTGTCTTCGTCATGGGCCAGACCATCGACCAGGCGCTCGAACGGATGGAGGAGCCCAAGCACAAGGGCTTCACCGCCAGTTTCGACATGCTCGGCGAAGCGGCACGCACCTATGAGGACGCGGAGCGCTATTTCGAAGCCTATGAGCGCGCCATCGACCGTATCGGCAAGTCGAACCGCAAGCTGGAACATTCGATTTCGGTGAAGCTGTCGGCGTTGCATCCGCGCTACGAGACCACGCATGCCGAGGCCTGCGTTCCGGCCCTGATCGACATGGTCGGGCAGCTGGCGAAGCGAGCGGCCAAGAACGACATCTTCATGACCATCGATGCCGAGGAATCGGACCGGATGAAGATCTCGCTCGACGTGATCGAGGCGGTCGCGCGACACCCCGGCGTCTCCGACTGGAACGGCTTCGGCATGGTCGTACAGGCCTATTCGAAGCGCGCGCGGGCAGCCATCGGCTGGGCCGACACGCTGGGCGCGGAAACCGGACAGCAGATCGGCATTCGCCTGGTGAAGGGCGCCTATTGGGACACCGAGATCAAGCTGACGCAGCAGCTTGGTCTGGAGGGCTATCCGCTCTACACGCGCAAGCCCGCGACCGACGTCTCCTACCTCGCCTGCGCGAAGGCCATGCTGCAGGCGCGCAACCTGCGTCCGGCCTTTGCCAGCCACAACGCACTGACGGTCTCGACCATCCTCGAATGGGCTGGCGACCGGCGCGACTATGAATTCCAGCGCCTGCACGGCATGGGCGAAGGCCTGTACGAACGGCTGGTTCGCGAGGAAGGGCACTCCTGCCGCATCTACGCGCCCGTCGGTGGCCATTCGGACCTACTTGCCTATCTGGTGCGGCGCCTTCTCGAAAACGGCGCGAATTCAAGCTTCGTCCACCAGCTTGCCGACGAGAACATCCCCGTTTCGGACCTTCTCGCCGACCCGGTCGAGAAAATCGAACAGGTCAATTGCACGCCGCATCCGGCGATCCCGCTGCCGGTCGAGGTGTTCGAGCCGGCGCGCAAGAACAGCTTCGGCATCGACCTGGAAGACTCTGTCGATCTTGCATCGCTCGAAGAAGATGTGCGTGCCTACCAGATGCCGGACGCCCCCGCCGATGCGACCGCTGAGGATGTGACCCGCATGGTCGACCAGGCTCATGCTGCCTCGCTGGCCTGGGCCGACACGCCGGTCGAAGTGCGCGCCGAACTGCTCGAGCGCATGGCCGACAAGATGCAAGAGCGCATGATCCCGCTGATCGGGCTGTGCGTCCACGAAGCCAAGAAAACCTATCAGGACGCGATCGACGAAGTGCGCGAGGCGATCGATTTCTGCCGCTATTATGCGCGCCGGGCGCGGATCGACTTCGAGGAAATCCCCCTGCCCGGTCCGACCGGGGAGACGAACGTCATGCGGCTTGGCGGCCGCGGTGTGTTCGCCTGCGTGGCACCCTGGAACTTCCCGCTCGCCATCTTCACCGGCCAGATGACCGCGGCGCTCGTTGCGGGCAATACGGTGGTTGCCAAGCCCGCGCCGCAGACGCCGCGCATCGCGCAGGCGGCCGTCGACATCGCGCATGAAGTCGGCGTGCCGAAGGATGTGCTGCACATCGCCCCGGGCGGCGCCGAACCGGGCGCGGCGTTGACCGGCGACCGCCGTGTCGCTGGCATTGCTTTCACCGGCTCGACGGCGACGGCGAAGCGCATCCAGCGTACCGTTGCCGAGGACGACGACCGCCCCATCGTGCCGCTGATCGCGGAAACGGGCGGGCTGAACGCGATGTTCGTCGATTCCACCGCGCTGCCCGAACAGGCGGTGATGGACATCATCGCCAGCGCCTTCTTCTCAGCCGGCCAGCGCTGCTCGGCGCTGCGCCTCCTGCTGATCCAGGAGGATGTCTACGACCGGACGATGCGCATGCTGACGGGCGCCATGGATACGATGAATGTGGGCGATCCGGCGGACCCCGCCACCGATATCGGCCCGGTCATCGACGCTGCGTCGCAGGAAAAGCTGTGCGGCCATATCGACCATATGCGCCAGCGCATTGTTCACCAGATCAAGGTGCCGGACTTCGACACCTTCGTGCCGCCGACCGTCATCCGCCTCGATGAGATCGAGGATCTGGAGCGCGAGTGGTTCGGACCTGTACTGCACGTCACGACGTGGAAGCAGGGCAAGCTGGAAGAGACGGTACGCCGGGTGAACGCGCTGGGCTACGGCCTTACCATGGGCCTTCACAGCCGCATCGCCGACGCCGCCGAGGAAGTCGCCGAGGAAGCCCGCGTCGGCAACCTCTACGTCAACCGCACCATGACCGGCGCCATCGTCGGATCTCAGCCCTTTGGCGGCGAGCGTATGTCCGGTACCGGCCCGAAGGCCGGCGGCCCGCATTACCTGCCGCGCTTTGCGGTCGAGCGCGTGGTGACGGTCGATACGACAAGCGCCGGCGGTAACGCCTCGCTGCTGTCCATCGACGCAACCTAGCCAGCGAAAAGCGGGGCGGCGCCAGAGAGCCGGCGGACGCCCTGCACCCTTCGCCTACTCGAACGGCTACTCGATGCGCGCGTTGACCGGTACTTCGCGCGGGTCGACGGGCTTGCCGTCCGGCCCGGCGAGAAAGCCCATCTGGGTCGGATAAGCAAAGTCGATATCCTTCTCCGCGAACCGCTCGGCCATGCCGACCATGATGTCGTGCCGGCGCTGCATCATCTCGGTGTAGTCCGCACTTTCGGAATAGAAAACAAGCTCATAATCGATTGAGCTGCCACCGAACTGGAAGGCGTGCACGCGGTCGAACGTCGCGCCCTGCACATTCTCGACGGTCGTTTTCACGATCTCCTGCACATCGTGAAGCTGCGACGGGCTCGTCTGGTAGATGACGCCGAAGGTCATGACGACGCGGCGCCGCTGGAACAGCGCATAGTTGCGGATCTTGTCGCCGAGCAGGTTGGTGTTGGAGATGACCACCTGCTCTCCCGACAAGGCACGGACGCGCGTTGTCTTGAGGCCGATCGCCTCGACCGAGCCGACGACTTCGCCGAAGTGGATCACGTCGCCCTTCTTGAAGGGCTTGTCGAAGATGATCGAGAGCGCCGCGAACAGGTCGGAGAAGATGCCTTGTGCGGCGAGGCCGATCGCGATGCCGCCGATGCCGAAACCGGCGATGAGCGCCGTGACGTCCACCCCGAGATTGTCGAGGATGACGATCAGGGCGATGCCCCAGACGAAGATGTTGATGAACAGCCGGATGATGCCGATGGCATTGACCAGCGTGGAGTCCTCTTCGTCGGGCTCCTGCGCTTTGCGCTGGACGATGGCGAGGACGAACTCGCGCACCCAGATCGCGCCCTGCACGACGAGCGCGATGGTGAAGAGGAATTCGACCACACCCGTCACGCCGGGCGGCGCCGCAACCGCGACCGTCACGATTTCCGCCGCGGCGGCTGCCAGGAAGAAGCTGCGGGTCTTGTGGACCAGCCGGGCGATGATCTCTCGCCAGCTATAGGGATCGAGCTGGTCGGGATGCCCGATGAGTTTCTTCACCAGTCCGCGAAGAAGGCCGAACAGGAAGTAAATCCCGATGGCCGTGCCGACATAGATCAGCGCCTCCATGCTGTCGTTCGCCAGCCAGTGTTCGATGTCGGAGACGACGCGCAGGCTGTCCTCGGCGATCTGCTCGCCCTCGGCGGGTTCGTTCTGCATGGAAATCCTATCCGCTGGTTCAGTCAGCGCGGCCGTCCAGAAAGTCGATCAGACCGCGTTCGTACGAGGCGAGATATTTGCTCTTCCGGGGCAGTTGCAAGCCCGCTTCGCCCACACTCGCAGCCTTCCCGCTTTTCACGAACTCGATGAGTTCAGGATGGACATAGGACTTGCGGCTGATCGTGATGGTATTGCCAAGACGTTCGGCGACCGGAGTCAGCATTGCCTTCAGCGTGATGTCGCCGCGTGCCTTGACGATCTCGTAATAGGCGATCGCGCTGGCATGCCAGGTGCGGAAATTCTTGGCGGTGAACGCCTCGCCCATTTCGGCGCGGATATAGTCGTTCACCTCATCGGAACTGACGCCGCGCACCCGGTCCTCTTCGTCCTGCCAGGCGAAGAGGTGCTGGCCGGGAAGGTCCTCGCAGCGCCGGGCGAGCCGCGCGAGCGACCCGTCGCTGAGCCGGACCTTGCGCTCCTTGCCGCCCTTCGCGCGGTATTCGAGGTAGATGCTCTCGCCGCGGACATCGGCATGGTCCTTCGTCAGCGTGGTCGCCCCGAAGGCACCGTTCAGCCGCGCATAGTCTCGGTTGCCGATCCGCAGCGCCCCGACGTCGAGCATGCGTACCGTCGCGGCCACCATGCGCTCGAAAGACAGGCTTCGCCGCCTGAGATCCGCCTCCACCCGTTCGCGAAGGGCGGGAAGGTTGGCACCGAACTCGGCGGTGCGCGAAAACTTGTCGGCCTCCCGAAAGGCGCGGAAATCGGGGTGGTAGCGATATTGCTTGCGGCCGCGCTCGTCGCGCCCGGTTGCCTGAAGATGACCATTGTCGAGGCGGCAGTACCAGACGTCCGAATAAGCGGGCGGGACCGCGAGCGAGGTCAGCCGCTCGACGACAGCGCCGTCCTTTATGGGCGCGCCGCCGGAATCGAGATAGGCCCAGCCCTTTCCGCGGCGCTGGCGGGTGAAGCCCGGCTGGGTATCGTGGGAATAGACAAGTCCGGACGGCAGGCTGTTCATGCGAGGGCTCGAACGCCCGGCATTTCCGCCTGTTCCGCAGCCGGTTGCTTTGCCGCAGCGCGGAACGCGGACGCCGCCTGCCCGGTTGACCGGCCAAAGCTCAAGCAACCGAAAGGACATCCGATATGGCCGATATGGCCGACATGACCGGCAAATCGATTCTCATTATCTCCATGGACGCATTCGAGAAATCCGAGCTGTTCTACCCGCGCAGCGAACTGAAGGATGCGGGTGCGACTGTGCACGTCGCCTCCGAGGAGAAAGGCGAAATCCGCTCCATGGACGGCCTCGACTGGTCGGATCCGGTGGACGTCGACAAGACGTTCGCCGACGTGGACATCGGCGACTATGACGCTCTCGTCATTCCGGGCGGCGTCGCCAATCCCGATCAGATGCGCACGAAGGAAACGGCCGTAAAGATCGTCCGCGACTTTCATGCAGCCGGAAAGCCGGTCGCCGCCATTTGTCACGCGCCGTGGATGCTGGTGGAGGCCGATATCCTGCGCGGAAAGCGGGCAACCTCCTACCCGACCCTGCGCACCGACCTGAAGAATGCGGGCGCCAAGGTTGTCGACGAGGAGTGCGTGGTGGACGGGAATCTGATCACCAGCCGCAATCCCGACGACCTGCCTGCCTTCGTCAAAGGGATCACGACGGCCGTGACCGGCTGACGATCCTAGGCCGCTGCCGTCGCCGGTCCCCCCGGGCGGCGGCGGCGCGACCGAACTTGCTTCTCATCTTCCTTCTGCGCGGCGACGATGCGGTCGGCGCGCTTTTCGGTCATCATGGCGGCCGTCGATACGGTGAGCGCCATGATGTGCCAGAAGGGCGGCTGGAAGGCGATGCCAACGAACAACGAACCGACCATATAGGTGGGCACGAATATGGAGACGGCCTGGCCGAAGCCCATGGCCCATTCGAACAGGGACCTGTCCGGATCGTCCTCATCCATCTCGCGCCAGACCTTCCGGTTCTGCGAGTAGATGCGGCGCGACTGCAGATAGAACAGGATCACCGTGGTGATCCAGATGAGAAAGCCGGGATAGCCGAATTCGCCCAACACTTCGAAATAGCTGGAATGAAACGCGCGCCCCTGCTCCATCACGGTCGTCGTCGTCACATCCTCGAAACCGGGTTCGCCGGTCTTGCGAACCAAGGTCGTCGCGATCTGACTGAGCCGGTTGGCGTTGAAACCTCCGCCAAGCGGATTGTCCTGTACGAAGTCGATCGTCCATTCCCACATGGCGAGACGCGTCGAGGCGGACATGTCCGCAGTAGGGTCCTGGATCGTCGACATGCGCTCCACGAAGCTTTCCGGGAGGAAGGGCACAGAGCCGATCCCTACGGCAGCGACGAGCCCGGCGATCAGCAGTTTTCGGCTTGAACGCCACCAGAAAATGCCCGCCATGACCGCCATGGCGACGAGGCCCGTGCGCGCCTCCGTCCCCACGGTAATGATCAGAAAGCTGACCGTGATGCCGAGCGCGATCAGGAAGGTGAGCTTCGACGGTTTGAAGAAGCTGTTATACTTGTAGAACCACCAGACTAGCGGGACGAAGGCGGTGGTCACCGTCACCAGCGTGCTCTGCTCATAGATGCCGGTATTGTTGTTCACCAGCAGCGCGAGCGTGCCGTAGCCAGAGCTTCCAAGCGCGGTTTTCGCGGCAGCCGACATGGTAATGGCCGCGGTGCTGAAGAGCATGATGGCAAGCGCAGCCTCTATGCGCACCCGCGTGGTCAGGATGAAAGGCAGGAAGACCGAGAAAATCAGCGCTTTCGTGACCCAGTCCCACTTCGCGGCCCCGCTTTCGATGGGCGACCAGCCGAAGGTTGCCATGGTCTGGTAGACGAGGAGCAGGATCACCAGGCCCTGAAGCACTGAAAAGCGAATGCGCTTTTCCTTGTCGAAGAACAGGAAGGCAACGAGCGCCCCGGCCCCCAGAATCATCGCGACGGGCAACTGGGTAAACACATAATAGGCCAGCCGCTGGGGCTGGAGGAAATCCACCCACAGATACCCAAGCGCCATGAAATAGGCGTAACGGAAGCTCATGGCGATGAAGCCGAGCAGAATCAGGATCAGGAACAGATCGCGCATGGGCTCCCCCCTTCCCGGCTATTTCCGCCGGGCGCCGATCTTCGAACTGTCCTTCGGCCTCCCATTCGGCCCGCTCTTCGGTCGGGGCTTCGACATGCGCACCTGCTCTTCGCCCGCTTCGATCTTCATCGCGCGAAACAGGCACAGACCCATGAAGACATGGGCGAGAAGAAGGGCGAGGTTGTCGATCATGGCTGCCGACGAAACAAGCAAGAACGGGACGCCCCGGCAAGTCCCCGCAAATGTGCTTCTTGTTCCGGGACCGTGCCCTGCCTAGAGACGAGCCGCGGCGGCGGAGCGCAAGCAGGGGATTTCGGGCCGATGACGAAGACTGTGCACATCATTGCGGCGGCGCGCCCGAACTTCATGAAGGTGGCGCCGCTCTATCATGCGCTGTCGGCCGATCCGGACTTTACGCCGGTCCTGATCCATACCGGCCAGCATTACGACCCCAACATGTCCGACGATATCTTCCGGGACCTGGGACTGCCGGCCCCTGATCATCATCTCGGGATCGGATCGGGCAGTCATGCCGAACAGACCGCCGGTGTCATGGTGGCCTACGAAAAGATCGCGCTGGCGGAGCAGCCCGACTGGCTGATCGTCGTCGGGGACGTCAATCCGACTGCCGCCTGCGCGATGGTGGGCGGCAAGCTGCACATTCCCGTCGTACACCTGGAGGCCGGCCTGCGCTCGCGCGACCGCGCGATGCCCGAAGAACTGAACCGCCTGGTCACCGATGTCCTTGCGGACGTCCTCTGGACGCCGTCGCCCGACGGGGACGAAAATCTGCGCGCCGAAGGCATTCCGTCCGAGCGCATCACGCGCGTCGGCAATATCATGATGGACAGCTTCGAGATCATCCGGCCGAAGCTGGACGCCGAAAACAGCCCGGCAAAACTGGGCGTAACACCCGGCGAGTATGGGATCGTCACGCTGCATCGCCCGTCGAACGTCGATACCAAGGCGAGCCTGACGCGCGTGACCGAAGCGCTGGAAGCGGCGGCAGAGCGGCTGACGCTGATCTTTCCGATGCATCCGCGCACCAAGGCACGCGCAGAGGAATTCGGCCTGCTGGGCCGGATCGAGGCGGCCGGGATCAAGGTGATCCCTCCGCTCAGCTACCTGCCGTTCATGTCGCTGGTGAAGGATGCCAAGGTCATCATCACCGATTCCGGCGGCCTGCAGGAAGAGACGACCTATCTCGGCATTCCCTGCCTGACCCTGCGCGACAATACCGAGCGTCCCATCACCATCGAACAGGGCACGAACCGGCTGGTGACGCCCGAGAGCCTGATCGGAGAACTGGACCAGGCTCTTGCAAGCGACGCGCCCGCGCCCGTGCGACCGGAATATTGGGACGGCGCGACGGCGGGCCGCTGCGTCGAAGATCTGAAGCGCCGCAGCGCGTGAGAATCCTTCACGTCCTTGATCACTCCCTTCCGCTTCACAGCGGCTATTCCTTCCGCACCCGCGCGCTGATCGAGGAACAGAAGCGCCTGGGGTGGGAGCCGATCCTCCTGACCTCTCCCCGGCACAGCCTGGACGGGCCGAACCCCGAAACGGCCGGTGGTCTGACCTTCCACCGCAGCCCGGCCTCAGGGCCAATGCCGCTGCTTGGTGAGATCCGCGCCACCGGCAAGGCGGCGGCAAGGCTGATCGATCGGTTCGATCCCGACCTTGTCCACTGCCACTCGCCGGTGCTGACCTTTCTCGGCGCACGCGGCGCAGCAAGGCGCAGGAACCTCCCCATCGTCTATGAAATCCGCGCCTTCTGGGAGGATGCGGCCGTGGGAAACGGCACGGGCCGCGAGGGCGATTTCAAGTTCCGCATGACGAAGGCGATGGAAACGCAGGCATGCCGCGATGCGGACGCCGTGGGCGCGATCTGTCAGGGCCTGCTCGACGATCTGGAGAGCCGCGGCATCGAGCCGAGCAAGATGTTCGCGGTGCCGAACGCGGTCGACCTGGCGCAGTTCGGCGCGCCGGAGGCCGCCGACCCCGAACTCGCCGCCAGCCTGGGTCTTGCAGGCAAGGAGGTCATTGGCTTCCTGGGATCCTTCTACGATTATGAGGGGCTCGACGACCTGATCGCCGCCCTCCCCTCGATTTTGACCGAACGCCCCGAGGCGCGCCTGCTGCTTGTGGGCGGCGGACCGCGCGAACAGGAGCTGAAGGCGCAGGCTGCGCGGCTGGGGGTCATGGACCATGTCGTCTTCACCGGGCGGGTGCCACAGGAAGAGGTGGCGCGATATTATGCGCTCGTCGACATCCTTGCCTATCCGCGGAAACCCATGCGGCTGACCGAACTGGTCACGCCCCTGAAGCCGCTGGAGGCGATGGCGCAGGAAAAGCTGGTCGTTGCCAGCGACGTCGGCGGACATAAGGAACTGATCGAAGACGGTGTGACCGGAACCCTGTTCCGGGCCGGCGATCCGTCGGCGGCGGCGGAGGCGATCACCGGGCTGCTCGCCAGCCGGGACAGCTGGCCGGAGCGTATTCACACGGCGAAGAAGTGGGTGGCGGAAAACCGCACCTGGGAGCGGACTGTCGCGAATTATATCCCGGTCTACGAACATCTCGTAAACCGTTGAACTCGCAATCGCTTATCCGCGAAACTTTCCTTCGCGAATGAAACAGCTTGCGCCCTCGTCCTTCAAGGCGCCGCAAAGCCGGCGTGCATCCTGCGAGGTCTCGAACCGTCCGACGGAGAGACGGTAATAGAGCCGCCCCTCTACTTCGGCGCGGCTTTTCAGCGCCTCATAATCCGACAATAGCGGCGTCCGCACCTTAAGCGCAGCCCAGTTCTCGGCCAGGATCTCGGGGCGGTCGTAGCTGCCGAGCTGCACAAGCCAGTCCCCTTCCCCGGCTTCGGGCAAGTCAGGGGTCGCAGCCGCCTCCACAGGTTTCGGAGAGGTAGCCCGCGCTTCGGGCTCACGCTGCGACGCAGGCGTCTCTTTGGGTGCCGGCTCGGCATCGAACTTCGGTGCCGACGGCGCGATGTTCACGGAGGAGGCCTTGATGAGACGGGCGGGCGCTGCCGCAGAGGCCGCCCGCGCTGCCGAAAGCTGGGCTCGCTGCTTGACGGGAGCCGCCTTGCCTTTCGGCTCAGGGGCGGGAACGTCGACCGCAGCGATGACCACGGGAGTGCTATCTTCGGGGTGCGCATCGAAGGAGGATGCCCGCTGCGCGGCGGCTACGGAGGGAGCAGATACGGGAGCGGCGGGTTCGGCGGCGGCGTGGCGCTCGGGTGGCGCTTCCGGAGCACGGTACGCCAGCTCGACGGGCCGCCCCGTATCACCCGGTCGCGGTGCAATCCCGAGCAGCGTGATCGTCCGCCAAGCCGGGTCTTCGCTAGCCATCAGCGCGGCCCATTCGGCCACGCGGCGCTCTACTTCCGCCGGCGGCAGGTCAATGGCTGCGGTCAGGCGCGCATCGCTCCAGCGGCCGGTGAGCGCCTGAGCGAGCGCGAGGTTCTGCCGCGTCCGGGCGGTCGAGAACCCGCTGCGCACGGCATCCTTCAGGATGGCGACGCCGCGCTCCTCCTCTCCCAAAAGGACATAGGCGAGGCCAACATCGCCGCGCAGGTCATCCTGCGCTTCCGCGAGCGACAGCCAGTACCGGGCATCGGCAACGCGGCCGTCGGCCAGCGCGGTGAGCGCCGCGCCGAGTTGATAGCTGGGCGCATCCGGATGCAGCTTCAGAAGATCGTCATAGGCTTCGGCCGCGGCCGTCAGGCGCCCTTGCGCAAAATAGGCCTGCGCGAGCGTGCGCCGCGGTGCCGTCTGATAGGGCTGGTTCCGTACGGCCTGCTCGGCAAGCGCGACCGCCTGCTCGAGATCGCCACCGAGGCGGGCCACTTCGGCCTGCGCCGCCAGTGTGTCAGGCGCGGGGCTCACTGCGCGGTCGGCATCCCGCTGCTGCGCCTGCCTGAGCAGTGCGGCCGTCGCCGGCGCATCGGCTAACGAGCTTGGTGGCGCCGACGCCGTGCAGGCGGCGACGGCGATCGACGAGACCAGAACGCCCGCCGCTGCGGCGCGCGGTCCCCATGCTGGCGTGCGGCGCATCTTCAGTCCCCCTGTCCTTCCGGGACGACCGGCAGGTCCGGATGGTGCCGGTCCAGATATTCGCTCAGCGCTTCGGTAACCAGCTTCTGCGCGCTGGTATGCTGGAAGGCGCAGGCCAGCCGAAGCTTGAGATGTAAGTCGCGGTCGAGACGCAACGTAAAGGCGGCCTTCGCCTTGCTGCCGGGCGCGGAGCGCGGACGCGCCGATGCCTCGGACGCCGGGCCCGGTTCCCGCCGCGGCGCGGCCTCTTCCTCGAACGTACCCTCTCGCGTGTCAGCTTCCAGCCGCGCGAGAAAAGCGGCCTGTTCCTCCGCATCGTCGTCGTTGCCGGAAAGGTCCTCGGCAAGCGTGTGACCGTTCGCCTCTTCCAGTTCGGCCCCGAGGGAATCGGCGAGGGCGCGGTGCTGCTCCGCAACCGGACCCCGCTCCGCGGCGTGATCGGCGTCGATACCGCCATCCGCTGCCGCATGTCCGTTCAGGTTCGTGCCATTGGCTGGTTCGATCCCGGCGTCGGTCTCGGCCTCGGTCTGGGCGGCTGCCGGCTCATCGCCGGACTCCTCCTCGGCAGGGACGGGCTGCGCCGCGACGATGCTGCGAATATTGCCATTCTCGGCCGGCAGCAGCGACTCGCGCTGTTCGGGCGTGAGCATGTCGCGGCCCATGTCGTTCCAGCCGCATTCGTCCTCGGCCGCCGTCTCGTCACCCTCGTCGAAGCGAAAGGCCTGCGGCCGCATCGCGGGCCGGGCACCGCCCTTGCGGGCAAGAAGGCTGCCGCTGAGGGATCCGAAGGATTTCTGCTGTGTGGTCATCATCTTCCCCGTCGGGCCTCCCATCAAAAGGCTGCCTTGCGGCCGAACCCGCCGGCCGGCCGCGCACGCGGCGCTGCCGTAACCGGGGTCGCGCCGGGGGCGTTGAAGACGGTGCGCCGGAAATTGCGCTCGAGCCGGTCGGCGACATAACTCCAGAGCTGCTCGATTTCCTGCGCGGACTTACATTTGGGGTCGCATTCCATGACCGTCCGGCCATCGATCATAGATGCGGCATAGTCGGTACGATGATGCAGTGTGACCGGGGCGAGCGTGCCGTGCTGCGACAACGCCACCGCCGCCTCATAGGTGATCTTCGCCTTCGCGGTGGCGGCGTTGATGACGAACACGAGGGGCTTGCCGGCCCGCTCGCAAAGATCGACCGTCGCGCCGGCGGCGCGCAGATCGTGCGGCGAAGGACGGGTCGGGATGACCACAAGCTCGGCAACCGACAGCACGCTCTGAATGGCAACGGTGATGGCGGGCGGCGTGTCGATGACCGCCAGCTTGAACCCCTGCTGGCGTAGCGCCTCCAGATCCGTGGCGAGCCGCGCGACGGTCGTCTGGGCGAAGGCCGGCGCCTCCGCCTCTCGCTCGTTCCACCAGTCGGCGAGCGACCCCTGCGGATCGATGTCGATCAGAACGACCGGCCCCGCCCCGGCCCGCTCCGCCTGTACGGCAAGGTGGCCGGAGAGTGTCGTCTTCCCCGATCCGCCTTTCTGAGAGGCAACTGCCAGTACCCGCATGAAGAACCCCAATTCCAATGGCCCGGTTACTCACCGTTCCTTTTGCCGCCCATAGAACTAATTTTTCGTAAAGGCGGCGACCGCGCGCCCACGCCAACATTGACGGCTCCGCCCTGCGCGTCAGAAACGAGACGCATGAAACGGATGTGGATTTCCCTGCTTCTGGCAGGCGCGCTGCTGGCACAGCCGGCAGGTGCAACGGTGGCCGAGGGCGTCGCCGAGTGGCGAGCCGGCAATTACAAGGAAGCCGTGATGCTCTGGCTTCCGGCCGCGGCGCGCGGCAATGCCCATGCGCTGTTCAACCTTGGGCTGGCACACCGACAGGGGCGCGGCGTCCCGCGCGACCTGGACCGGGCAGAGGACTTTTTTCGCCGCGCGGCAGAAAAGGGCCACGCCCCCGCCCGGACCTATCTGGGGATTTTCATGGCGCGGCGCGGCCAGGTCGCGGACGCGGTGGAATTGTGGAAGGCGTCGGCTGCCGAAGGCGATGCCTATGCAAGATATATGCTCGGCATTCGCCATTATGGCGGCAAGGGCGTCGAGGAGGACCGGCCCCGCGCCTATGCCTATCTGCTGCTTGCCGAGCGCGGCGGCGTGAAACAGGCGCGCAAGGTGCTTCGCCGCATGGAGGAAGGTCTCACTACGCAGGAAAAGGCGGCCGGGCGTACCCTCGCCGAGGAGATCGCGGGGGTGCCCGTCGTCACCCTTTCCGACGCGGGAAGAGGCGCTGCGCCTGCCGCTCGCGCGGCTGCTCAGGCAGAAGCGGAAGCGAACCGAAATCAGGGCACGGCAATCCAGGAGGTCGCCGTCCCGGCGCCGCGCGAGCCGCAGGAATCCCGGAGCGACGAGGACACCGTGCTGACGGCGGACGCCACACAGTTCCGCGTCCAGCTGGGCGCCTTTCAAACGCGCGGGCAGGCGGAATCGGGCTGGACGAACATTCAGAGAAAACTGCCGGGCCTGCTGGACGGCACCACGCCGGTCTACCGCGAGTTCGCAGGCGGCGTACGCCTTCGCATCGGCGAATATGCCGACCGGGCCGGGGCCTCGGCCCGCTGCGCCGAGATCAAGGCCGCAGGACAGGCTTGCTTCGTCGCGGCCGAAGACTAGCGCAGCTTTACTCTCGGGGTATTCCTGGCGTCAGGCGCCCTGCCAGCGCGACTTCTCCAGCCCCAGCGCGTAGAGTAGCACCGTAAGGTCGCCGCTGCGGATGCGCGCATCGGCAGCCTCTGCCAGCTTCGGTTTCGCATGATAGGCGACGCCGAGACCCGCCGCCTTCACCATGTCCAGATCGTTCGCGCCGTCGCCGATCGCGATCGCCTGCCCCGCGCCCACGCCGAGGCCTTCGGACTCAGCCAAAAGCAGCGCTTTCTTGGCAGCGGAATCGACGATTGGCGAGCCAACGACACCGGTAAGGCGCCCGGCAGCTGTCTCCAGGCGGTTGGCGAGGATGACATCGAAGCCCAGGCCTTCGCCAACCGGGTCGGCGAAGCTGTGAAAACCGCCCGAGACGAGGCACGTGCGGATCCCCTCCGCCTTTAGCGTAGCAATGAGTGTCTTCGCGCCGGGCGTATAGGAGATGCGCGTATCGAGGCAGTTCCGGATTGCGGAAACTTCCAACCCCTCAAGGGCTTCCACCCGCCCCCTGAGAGCGGCTTCGAAGTCGAGCTCACCGCGCATGGCCGCCTCGGTCACCGCCGCAATCTCGGCTTTCTTGCCGGCAAAGTCCGCCAGTTCGTCGATGCACTCCGCCTGAATCATCGTCGAATCCATGTCGGCGACGAACAGCCGGCGATGCCTTGCGGATGCGGGCTGGGCGAAAACATCGACATGCGGAAGCGCAGCTTCGATTCGCGCGACACCATCCGGCGCCAGCGCGGAAACCTCGATATCCGCCGCCTGGCCGCTGTCGATCCAGATATGATCCCGGCTCGCCAAGATTTCGCTGGCCGCGAGAACGTCCTGCGAAGATAGTTCGGGCGTGCCGACAAGCGTAACGATGAACAAGAGCGATCCTCCGGAAAAGCGGCTGGTGGTCATTGCAGGCCCGACCGCGAGCGGCAAGTCCGCTGCGGCGCTGGATGTCGCGCAGGCCGAACAGGGGACCGTCATCAATGCAGATGCGTCGCAGGTCTACCGCGACCTGAAGATTCTTTCGGCGCGGCCCGACGAGGACGAGATGGCTGGGATTCCGCACCGGCTGTACGGCTGCGTCGACGGCGCGGAAGCCTGTTCAGCGGCAGACTGGGCAGCGATGGCGAAGCGTGAGATCGCCGCAGTTCGCGCGGAGGGCCGCCTGCCGATCCTGTGCGGCGGCACCGGCCTCTATCTCAATACGCTGATCCTGGGCCTTGCGCCCGTCCCTGAGATCGACCCTGAAATCAGGTCTGATGTTCGCGACATGGAGACCGGCGAACTGGCGGCCGCGCTGGAGCGCGAGGACCCGCGCATGAGCGCCGAGCTGAGACCCTCCGACACCCAGCGGCTCGCCCGTGCACTCGAAGTCGTGCGGTCCACTGGACGCTCGCTTGCGCAGTGGCGCACGGAGCGGACGGGCGGGATCGCGAGCGACACGGAAATCGATTTCCGCGTGGTAGACCTTCCCCGCGACCAGCTCTACGCACGCTGCGACACGCGCTTCGACCTGATGATCGAGGCGGGCGCGCTGGAAGAGGTCGGCACTCTTATGGACCGGAAGCTGGCCCCCGACCTTCCGGTCATGAAGGCCATCGGCGTGCCGCCGCTTGCCGCTCACCTGCGGGGCGAACTCTCACTGGAAGACGCGGTGGAGCAGGCGAAGCGCGATACGCGGCGCTATGCGAAGCGGCAACAAGCCTGGTTTCGCACGCAGCGCCCGGTAGCGTCGCCCGTAGCCGGACCCGAAACGCGCTAGCTGTCGATCGCCGTGCGAACGGCATGTGCCAGCTCGTCGACGGCGTAGGGCTTTCTGAGAAGTTCGGCCGCCGGCTCAAGCGTCGACAGTTCGACGCCTGCCGCCTGCGTGAACCCGCTGGTGTAGAGAATCTTCTGGCGCGTATCTAGCGAGCGAGCATAGCGCGCGAGTTCGTCGCCCGACTTTTCCGGCATGACCATGTCGGTAAAAATCAGGGTGAACCTTCCGCCTTCGTCGAGGATGCGCTGCGCATCTTCGGCCGAATCCGCCGCTTCAACCTCATATCCAAGGTCGCGTAGAACATCGGTGGTCAGGCTGCGAAGCTGGTCCTGGTCCTCAACGACCAATACGGTCTCGCCGGGCCGCGCCTCGGGCAGCGGTCCGTCCACCTTGCCGTCCAGCATGCCGACGACGTCTTCGCGCTGTTCGCCCTCGGGAAGGAGGATACGGATCGTCGTTCCTTCGCCAACGGCGGACTCGATATCGACGGTACCGCCGGACTGGATGACGAAGCCCTGTACCTGGCTGAGGCCGAGGCCGGTCCCTTTGCCGACAGGCTTGGTGGTGAAGAAGGGCTCGTAGACCTTTTCGAGCACTTCGGGCGGCATCCCCTCGCCCGTATCCGAAATGCTGATGATGGCGTAGCGGCCGGGATAGAGAAGCTGGCCGTGGCGCTCCTCCTCTACCTCGATTTCATCGCAGGAGGTGGCAACCAGCAGCCGCCCGCCCTTCGGCATAGCATCGCGGGCATTCGCGCCGAGATTGAGAATGACATTCTCGAGTTCGGCGGCGTCGACGAACACCGACGGCACATTGTCGGCCAGATCGAATTCGACGCGCACGGTCTCGCCCAGAGTTCGGCCGAGAAAATCCTCCATGTTGCGCAGAAGCAGGTTGAGGTCGGTGACCTGCGGCTTCAGCGACTGCTGACGGGAAAAGGCAAGCAGGCGCGAGGTAAGCGTTGCGGCACGGTCAGCACCTTCCAGCGCATTGTCGACGAGCCGCAGGAGCTTCGCCTCGAGTTCGGTGCGCCGCTTCAGAAGATCGAGATTTCCGATCACTACGGAAAGCATGTTGTTGAAGTCATGCGCGATGCCACCGGTGAGCTGGCCGACAGCCTCCAGCCGCTGCGCCTGCCTGAGACGGTTTTCGGCATTTTCGCGCGACTGCGCCTCGGCAATCAGTCGCTCGTTGGCAACCGTCAGTTCCCGGGTCCGCGCCGCGACCGCCCGTTCCAGCGCCTCATTCTCATCCTCGATAAGCTGCTCGCGAAGAGCGCTGCGATAGGCGCGGATCAGAAGAAGGCCCAGAGCAACGACGGCCGCGAGCCCCGAAGCAAGCAGAGCGATGCCGAACAGGGCAAGCCGCTCGATGGTCCGCTCCGACTCGTCCGCGCTTCCCAGGGCAGCGGCACGCCGCTCGGCCAGCCGCTCTTCCTCGGTAACGCGGATATCGACCAGCAGGTCGCTGATCTGCTGCATCAGCCGCCGCCCATAGCCGCTGGAAATGTCCTGCCGCGCTTCCTCGATTCTGCCCGAATCGATTTTCGCAACGACCTCTTCCATCTCATCGAGCTTCAGCCCGGTAATGGTGCGCAGCGAGTCCATTTTGGGCCGCAGCTCTTCGTTGACGTCGACGAGAGCCTCGAGACGGTCGAGCCGCGGCCCGACGCGGGAGACATTCGCATTATAGGGATCGAGGAAGACCGGGTTCTGTGTAAGCGCGTAGCCGCGCTGACCGCGCTCGGCGTCTTGCAGCGAATCGTAGAGGGCGGACGCAGCAAGAAGGGTCTCGTTCGACCGCTCGTAGAGCGCGCCGGCACGCAGCCGCTCGGATTCATCGCCGACGGCCTGGCGGAACGCCGCAGCGCTGAGGACGCCAATGCCGACGAGAGCAGCCAGCAGCGCGAACAGGCCGGCCACCCACAGGTAGAGGCGCCGGTCTTTTCTCAAACGTGCTTCGGGCATCGGGGTCAGCATATCAGGTTACTCGCGGGGGTCACTTCCTGTGACCGGCGACCGAGAATGTCGAGCATCGGGCAAAATTTGATAGATAATTTCTTATAAGGCGGTTGAATGGCAATCAATCCCCTGTTACCGCGGCTTCAAACGAAACAAACGGACGACGTGATGCCCAGTGGCGCAGAAAATCTGGTAAAGGCTCTCCTCGAAGAGGGTGTCGACACCGTGTTCGGTTACCCCGGCGGCGCGGTGCTGCCGATTTACGATGCGCTGTTCGACCATCCGAAAATCCGCCATGTGCTGGTACGTCACGAACAGGCAGCGGTCCACGCCGCGGAGGGCTATGCGCGCTCCACCGGCCGGCCGGGCGTCGCTCTGGTCACCTCCGGCCCCGGCGCCACGAACACCGTAACGGGCATCACCGATGCGTTGATGGATTCGATCCCCGTGGTCGTCATCACCGGCCAGGTGCCCACACACCTGATCGGCACCGACGCCTTCCAGGAATGCGACACGGTCGGCATTACCCGCCACTGCTCGAAGCATAATTACCTGGTGAAGGAGCCCGCCGCACTCGCCAGTACGGTGAAGAGCGCGTTTCGGATCGCGACGACGGGGCGCCCGGGCCCGGTGGTCATCGATATTCCCAAGGACGTACAGGTCGAGGATGTCCCCTATGAGCAGGGCGGCCGCATGCATGGCGGCTACAACCCGCAGGTGAAGGGCGACCTGTCGGCAATCGAAACCGCCGTCGATATGCTGGCGGCGGCCGAGCGGCCGATCCTCTACGTCGGCGGAGGGACGATCAATTCGGGCCCCGGCGCCGCGCAGCTCGTCGCCGAAGTCCAGCGCATGTGCGACGCCCCCGTGACCGCCACGCTGATGGGCCTCGGCGCGTTTCCTGCGAGCCATGACGCCTGGCTGGGCATGCTCGGCATGCACGGCACCTACGAAGCGAACATGGCGATGAACCAGTGCGACGTGATGCTGTGCATCGGCGCCCGCTACGACGACCGGGTTACGGGACGGGTCGATGCCTTCTCGCCCGCGTCCAAGAAGATTCACATCGACATCGACCGCTCGTCGATCAACAAGAATATCCGCGTCGACCTGGGTATCGTCGGCGATGTGGGGCATGTGCTGGAGGACCTGACGCGGATATGGCGTTCGCGCGGCCTGAAACGTCCCTCGCACGAGGAATGGTGGAACCGCATCAAGGGCTGGCGCGCGAAGGGGTCGCTGGATTTCGACCAGCCGGACAGCGGCGAAATCCTGCCGCAGCACGCCATCCGCCGACTTTATGAAATGACGCGCGCGAAGTCGCCGATCATCACGACCGAGGTGGGGCAGCACCAGATGTGGGCCGCGCAGCATTTCGGCTTCGACAAGCCCAACAAGTGGCTGACCTCGGGCGGTCTCGGCACGATGGGCTATGGCTTGCCGGCAGCGATCGGCGCGCAGCTGGGCAATCCCAACGCGCTGGTCATCGACATCGCCGGCGAGGCGTCGATCCAGATGAACATCCAGGAGCTGGCGACGGCAGTGCAGTTCAACCTGCCCGTAAAGGTGTTCGTGCTGAACAACGAATATATGGGCATGGTCCGCCAGTGGCAGGACCTGACCTATTCCGGGCGGCGGGCTCACAGCTATTCCGACGCCCTGCCCGACTTCGTGAAGCTGGCCGAGGCCTATGGCTGGAAGGGCATTCGAGTCGAGGACGTCGGCGCGCTGGACGGCGCCATCGAGGACATGATGGAGACCCAGGGTCCCGTCTTTGTCGACTGCCATGTGGCGAAGGTGGAAAACTGCTTCCCGATGATCCCGTCGGGCGCGGCGCATACCGAGATGATCCTGCATGCGAACGAAGTGATCGGCGCGGTCGAAAAAGACGCCGAAGCGCTGGTCTAGGAATACCCAGATGATGAACTCACCGATCGCCAGGCCGCATACGCTTGCCATTACCGTCGACAACGAACCGGGTGCCCTTGCCCGGATCGTCGGCATGTTCTCTGCGCGCGGCTACAACATCGAAAGCCTGTCGGTAGCCGACATTTCCGAGCGCCACGATGTCAGCCGGATCACGGTGGTGACGTCGGGCGACGACCATACGGTCGAACAGATCAAGGCACAGCTGGAGCGGCTGATCCCCGTTCACCGTGTTTCCGACCTGACGGCCGAGGGCGGCCATGTCGAACGCGAGTTCGCGCTGGTGAAGGTTCGCGGCACAGGCGAGGACCGGCTGGAGGCCATGCGCCTGGCCGATATCTACCGCGCCCGTGTCGTGGACGCGACAATGGAAAGCTTCGTCTTCGAGATTACCGGCTCTACCGACAAGGTCGACCAGTTCGTCGACCTGATGCGCCAGATCGGCCTTGTAGAAATCGGCAAGTCGGGCGTCGTCGCCATTTCCCGCGGCGCCGAGGCAAGCTGAGCCCCCTTACTACCCAAGATCCCTTCCGCCCGCTCCGGGCAAACAGACCCAACGACAAAGGAACCCGGTCATGAAAGTCTTTTACGATTCCGACGCCGATCTCGGCCTGATCACCGGCAAGAAGATTGCCGTCCTCGGCTATGGCAGCCAGGGCCATGCCCATGCGCAGAACCTGCGCGATTCTGGCGTGAAGGACGTTGCGATCGCGCTGCGTCCGGGCTCGCCGAGTGCCGTGAAGGCGGAAGATGCAGGGTTCAAGGTCCTGAGCAACTCCGAGGCTGCCGAATGGGCAGACATCCTGATGATCCTTGCGCCCGACGAGCACCAGGCAGCAATCTGGGAAAACGACCTCAAGGGCAAGATGAAGCCCGGCTCCGCGCTTGCGTTCGCCCACGGCCTGAACGTGCATTTCGGCCTGATCGAACCGCCTGCCGACATCGACGTCATAATGATCGCGCCGAAGGGTCCGGGCCACACGGTACGCAGCGAGTATAAGCGCGGCGGCGGCGTCCCCTGCCTGATCGCAGTGCACCAGAATGCCTCGGGCAACGCTCATGACGTGGCGCTGGCCTATGCCTCCGGCGTCGGCGGCGGACGCTCGGGAATTATCGAGACGAACTTTCGCGAAGAATGCGAGACCGACCTGTTCGGCGAACAGGCCGTGCTGTGCGGCGGCATCACCCACCTGATCCAGGCTGGCTTCGAAACGCTGGTCGAAGCGGGCTATGCGCCGGAGATGGCCTATTTCGAGTGCTTGCACGAGACGAAGCTGATCGTCGACCTGCTGTACGAAGGCGGCATCGCCAACATGCGCTACTCGATCTCCAATACGGCGGAATATGGCGACATCACCACCGGACCGCGCATCATCACCGACGAGACGAAGGCCGAGATGAAGCGGGTCCTGGCGGATATCCAGTCGGGCCGGTTCGTGAAGAATTTCGTCCTCGACAACCGCGCGGGGCAGCCCGAGTTGAAGGCAAGCCGAAAGGCTGCCGAAGCCCATCCGATCGAACAGGTCGGCGCCAACCTTCGCGCCATGATGCCCTGGATCGGCGCCAACAAGCTGGTGGACAAAGAGAAGAACTGAGGGGCAACAGTCTCAGGATACGATCTGGCGGTCGGGACTGCGGAAAGGCTGGAGGGACGCGAGGGAAACCTCCCGCCCGTCCTGTCGTTGTGACGCAGACACGACCGCCGAATATCCCCGAAACCGGAGCTATCGAGGAGACACGATATGAAACTTCTGACCGCCCTGGCCGCCACGGCCGCGATCGCCCTTCCCGTTGCCGCCTATCAGGCGTCCGAGACCGCCACGCCGGCCGAGGCCGCCACCCAGGGCGCGACCCAGCTCGGCCCGATGGTGATGACGACCCCCGGCGACGACGAAGCACCGGGAGCCGTGGACAAGAGCCAAGTGACCGCCGGCACCTATGAGGTCGATCCCGGCCACACGCTGGTCACCTTCACCGTCGATCATCTGGGCTTCTCTTCCTACACGGGCCAGTTCGGCAATCCGTCGGGGACCTTGGTGCTCGACCCCGCCAATCCCACCGAAGCCGAGTTGAATGTCAGCTTCCCGATCAGCGCCGTTTCGACGACGAGCGAGCAGCTGGACGAGCACCTGCAGAGCGAAGATTTCTTCAACGCTGCGGAATATCCCGAGGCGACCTTCACGGCGACAGACATCTTCGTGGAAGGCAACAATGCCGGTATTCGCGGCAATCTTTCCATGGCCGGCGTGACGAAATCCGTCGTGCTGCAGGCGCAGTTCTACGGCGCGGGCACCAATCCGATGTCGGGCGAGCCGAATATCGGGTTCCGGGCGACCACGTCGATCAATCGCAGCGACTGGGGCATCGACTATGCGCTGCCGGCCCTGTCTGATGAGGTGCTGCTGGTCATCGACGCGGCCTTCGTAAAGCAGGGTGACGGTGCAGCTGCGCCGGCCCCGACCGAAGACGAGGGCTGATCAAAAAAGTTATTTTGCTAGCGGGCACGGCTGGCGGCGAAGACCCATACCCTCTTCCCGACGAGCCGTGCCCTGCCTGCGGGGTACCGTGCGCCGCCCCGTCCGCAGAATCTTCACAAATGCAGTGCAAGGCGTCATCAAGCGTTTCGATTTGAAACGACGATGCGGCGGAGCCGCCGATTTCTACGGCCAGATGCACGATGAACACGAGCGCTAGCGCCCAGTCCTCCCTGCCGGCGGAGCTGCCATCCCTGAAGCCGAGCAGCAGTGGCTGGCAGCGCTGGGCGGCTGGCGCACTGTCGCTGGTCCTGCTGAGCGTCGTATGCTGGCACCTTTTTCGGGGCGGACCCGAAGCGTTGTCGGAGAACCTGCCGACCGCCCCGGCCTTCTACCTCGCCATTTTCGCGGCCTATATGACCCAGCCGGTGTTCGACTGGCTGATTTTCCGGCGCCTGTGGCGCCTACCGGCGACCGGACTTGTTCCGTTGATCAAGAAGCGCGTCGCGAACGACGTGCTCTTCAACTATTCCGGCGAAGTCTATTTCTATCTGTGGGCTCGCCAGAGAACGAAGCTGACCTCCGCGCCCTTCGGCACGGTGAAGGACGTATCGATCATGTCGGCGCTTGCCGGCAATCTTGTCACCCTGGCCCTGATGGCAATCGCCTGGCCGGTCGCGACCGGCGTCGACCTCGATATCCCGCAGCGGCCCCTGCTCCTCGGCGGGTCGGTCGTCGTCATCACCAGTCTCGTCATTCTCGGCTTCAGCCGGAAAATCTTCTCGCTGCCGGCAGCCCGACTGCGCACGGTGCTCGGCTTCCATACGGTGCGCCTGCTGCTCTCGACGCTGCTGATGGCGACCGCCTGGTATTACGCCATGCCGACCGAACCGGTGGAGCACTGGATCCTGTTCGGCGCGCTGCGACTACTGGTCGGCCGGCTGCCCTTCATTCCGTCGAAGGACCTTCTGTTCGCCGCGGCTGCGGTCGTGCTCGCGCACAGCCAATCCGAGCTCGCCACGGTACTCGCGCTGAGCGCGGGCATGATTTTGGCCATCAACCTGGCGTTCGGCCTCATCCTGTCGCTTACGGGGCTGTTCAGCCGCTCCGAGGAGGCCTAGGCCGCAGCGCCATGCGCATCGCGGACGTTTGCGAATTCTACGCTCCGCGCGGCGGCGGCGTGAAAACATACGTCCATACACGATGGACAGCTGCGGCCCGGTCGGGACAGCAGGTCTTTGTGATCGCGCCAGCCGCCGAGGATAGGATCACCGAGGTCGATGGCGGCGCGCTGGTCGAGGTGAAAGCCCCGCGCCATCCGGCCGATCCCAAATATCACATCTTCTGGGACACCCCACCGGTTCACGACGCGCTGCGGCGCATCGCGCCGGACCTGATCGAGATCTCGTCGCCCTGGCGCGGCCTGACACTGGGCATGCGCTACCCCGAGCCCGTTCCGCGCACCATGTTCATGCATGAGGAACCGATCGAGAAGTGGGCCTATGGCCTGTTCGACCGCCTGCTGTCGCGCAGCACGATCGACCGCACGGTAGCGGGGTGGCTTTGGCAGCGCATGCGCAAACGCTATGCCAAGGCCGATGCCGTTATCTGCGCATCGGATGCGGTCACGCACTTCCTGCGCGGGCAAGGCATCGAACGCCTGCATACCGTTCCGATGGGCGTCGAGCGAAGCAGCTTCTCTCCGGAGCACCGTAACGAGCAGATGCGCCGGGACCTTCTCGGCCGCATGGATCTACCGGAGACCGCAACGCTGATCGTCGGCGTGGGCAGGCACAACCGGGAAAAGCGCTGGCCCGCCGTGATCAGCGCCGTCGAACGGCTGGGGCAGGAATATCCGGCCGGCCTAGTGATGCTGGGGACGGGTCCTGAAACGCCGAAACTGGAGCGCCTCGTCCGCGGCAATCCGCACATCCTGATGCTCGAACCCGTTCATGAGCGGCGTAAATATGCCAGCCTTCTGGCCAGCGCCGACATGATGGTGAGCGCCGGCATCGAAACCTTCGGCTTGGCTGCGGCAGAGGGCATCGCCAGCGGCCTGCCGTTGGTGGCCGAAGCGGGCGGCGCTGTGTCCACATTCTGCAAGCCGGCCTTCAGCGAGTTTTACGACCGGGTCGATCCCGAACATATCTCCGCCGCGCTGACCCGCCTGGTAAAGTCGCTGCCCGACGCGCGAACCGCCGCCGCGTCGGAAGCCGCCCATGTTCGCCGGCTCGATGAGCATTTCGAGGAGATATTCTCGCTTTATCAGGCACTGGCCGAGCGCGGCCACGCAAGGACGCAGGTCCCCTTTCCCTGAGGCCCGAGCCTATCGCTATTCGCAAACTGGCCTTGTCCGCTCGCTCCCAGTAGACTGAGCCCTGCTCAGAAGTGGAGGGACCGAGGAATGAACGCGCCGGTGGATCAAGGCGAATTCCGCACCGATGACGGATCGACCTACAAGGAACGGTTCGGACGGCTGAGAACGCCCTCCTTCGAGGATCTCTCGCACCTACCGAACCCGGGAAAGCCGAGCTTCCTCGAAAAGTTGAACAGCACGCGCCGCTTTCTGTTCGACACGCTCGCCCTGCAGCAGGAGCGGCGCGACCGAATGGGAAACGTCTACGTCAACGTCAATCTGGGCGGGGTCGGCGTGAACCTGATCGGGCCGGAAGCGAACGAGATGGTCCTGATGAACCGGGACAAGATCTTCTCGTCCGAGCAGGGCTGGATGCCTGTCCTGGAGAAGCTTTTCCCCCACGGCCTGATGCTCATGGATTTCGAGCAGCACAGGACCCACAGGAAAGCTCTGCAGGTCGCGTTCAAGCCGGGACCCATGCAGAATTATCTCGGCCAGCTTCAGGAGGGTATCAAGCGGCGGCTGGCCGAATGGCCCGAGAAGCTGAAGCTGTATCCGGCGGTGAAGCAGTTGACGCTCGACCTTGCCGCGCCGTCCTTCCTCGGCATTCCCTGGGGGCCCGAAGCCGACAGGATCAACACCGCCTTCGTCGACATGGTGCAGGCCTCGGTCGCGCCCATTCGCAAGCCGCTGCCGTTCACGCAGATGCGCAAGGGCGTGAAGGGTCGGGCCTATATCAGCGAGTATTTCGCCTCCGAGATTCCCAAACGTCGCGGCTCCGACCGCGAGGACATCTTCACGCAGGTCGTGAATGCGGAGGATGACGACGGCCAGCTTCTGACCGATCAGGAAATCATCGACCATATGAACTTCCTGATGATGGCGGCGCACGATACCATCACCTCGTCGCTGTCATCGACGATTTTCTACCTGGGCAAAACGCCCGAATGGCAGGACCGCGTGCGCGAGGAATGCGCTGCGATCCGGGCGGATGTGGGCGACACCCTGCCCTACGACCGGCTGAACGACTTCGACGTCACCGAAATGGCGTTCAAGGAAGCGATGCGCCTGTGGCCCCCGGTACCGTTCCTGCCCCGCCGCGCGCTGAAGGACTTCAGCTACGGCAACTACACTATCCCCGCCGGAACCGGCGTCAGCATCATCCCGATGCTGGTGCACCGCGATCCCGAAATCTGGGACGATCCGGAACGCTACGACCCCTCGCGCCACACGCGCGAGGAGGAGAAGAAGCGCCACAAGCATGCCTTCGTCCCCTTCGGCGGCGGCGCGCATATGTGCCTGGGCCTGCACTTCGCCTATATGCAGGCGAAGACCTTCTTCTTCGAGTTGATGGACAAGAGGAAGATCGAATATCCGGAAGGATATGAGCCGAAGTGGCAGATGGTGCCGATCCCCCGGCCTAGGGACAACCTGCCCACGCGGCTGCCGAGGCTCTAGCTCCGACAGAGCGGTGGCGCCCGGACGCCGATTCCTGCAAATGCTCCTCCCATGACCGACACGACCTATGGCGACTATCTGCGCCTCGATCGTATCCTGGCGGCACAGGAACCACGCTCGGATGCGCATGACGAGCTGCTGTTCATCGTCATCCACCAGGCGTCCGAACTGTGGATGAAGCTTTGCCTGCACGAGCTGGAAGGGGCGCGGCGCTGCCTGCGCGAAGACAATCTCGACCCGGCCTTCAAGATGATGGCGCGGGTCAGCCGGGTGCAGCATCAGCTGATTCAGAGCTGGGAAGTGCTGTCGACCATGACGCCCGCGGACTATACGCGGGTCCGCCCGCATCTCGGCTCCTCGTCAGGCTTCCAGTCGGCGCAGTACCGGCTGATCGAATATATCATGGGCAACAAAAACCCGAAGATGACGGCCGTGCACGAGGGGCGCGAACCCGATCATGCCCGGCTGACCGCCGCGGAGCGCGAACCGAGCCTGTACGACGAAGCCCTGCGCGTGCTCGCGCGGCGCGGACTTGCCATTCCGGATGACCGGCTGAAGCGCGATTTCACCCAGCCCTATGAGGCGTCGGACGAAGTCGAGGCCGCCTGGCTTGCCATCTACCGCGACCCGGAAACCTACTGGGATCTCTATGAACTCGCCGAGAAGCTGGTCGACCTGCAATATCACTTCCAGCTCTGGCGCTTCGGCCATCTGAAAACGGTCGAGCGCGTTATCGGCTACAAGGCGGGGACGGGCGGAACGCCGGGCGTCCCCTATCTGGAGCAGGTAGTTGCGAAGACATTCTTTCCCGAGCTGCTGACGGTCCGGACGGCCCTTTGACCTTCATTCCCGGAGCCTATCGCGAGCGGTTCCTCCTGCCGTCGGATATGGTCTATCTCGACGGGAACAGCCTGGGTCCGCTGTCCCATTCAGCACGAGATGCGGTTGCCGACCTAGCGTCGAGACAGTGGGGCGAAAGCCTGATCTCGAGCTGGAACGAGCATGGCTGGATGGAGGCGCCGCGGCGCATCGGCGCGAAGATCGCCCCGCTGATCGGCGCGCAGGCGGACGAAGTCGTCGTTTGCGACAGCACCTCGGTAAACATCTTCAAGCTTGCCGCCGCCGCGCTTCTGGCACGGCCCGGCCGGACGACAGTCCTGTCGGAGCCGGGAAACTTCCCGACCGACCTGTACATGATCGAGGGCCTGAAACGCCTGCGCCCGGACCTGGACCTGAAGCTGGTGCCAAGGGACGAGATCGCGGCCGCGCTCGACGAAGATACCGCGCTCCTTCTCCTGACCCATGTGCACTACAAGACCGGCGAGATGTTCGACATGGGCGTCCTGACCGCGGCGACACATAAGGCTGGCGCGCTGACGCTATGGGACCTCAGCCATTCCGTTGGCGCCGTGCCCGTCAGCCTGAACCGAACACAAGCAGATCTGGCCGTGGGATGCGGCTATAAATATCTGAATGGCGGTCCCGGGGCGCCGGCCTTCCTGTACGTCGCGAACCGGCACCAGCAAGGCCTTACTTCTCCGCTATCGGGCTGGCTGGGGCACGAGAGCCCCTTCGCCTTCGATGACGCCTATCGGCCAGCCGAGGACATCGGTCGCTGGCGCGCGGGAACGCCTCCAATGTTATCGCTCGCCGCGCTCGAAGCGGGGGTGGGCCAGTTCGAGGGCGTGGACATGCAGGACTTGTGGGACGCCTCGCAGAAACTGTCGCAGAGGTTCGTGGAGCGGGTCACCGGCCAATGCGCGGAGGTCGAACTGATCTCCCCATCCGCGCCAGACGCTCGCGGCTGCCACGTCAGCTTCCGTTTTCACAGCGCTTACGAAGTCGTCCAGGCACTGATCGCAGAGGGAATCGTCGGCGATTTTCGAGCCCCCGACGCGATGCGGTTCGGCTTCACTCCGCTTTACCTGTCGCTAGAAGAGGTCGAGCGAGCCGCCGACAGGCTGGTCGATATCCTTGCCACCGGACGTTGGCGGCAACCGGAATTCGCCGTTCGCAAGGGCGTCACCTGATCCGAACCTGTTCCGACGAATTGGCGGTTGAAAGCCAACCCATGCGGCCTAGGGTCGCGGACATGACGATCCTGCGCCCCCTTCTCGCCCTCAGTGTCGTCTGCCTGACCGGATTTGCCCAAATGATGCCTGCGCCGGTGCGGGCCCAGTCCGCCGTCGCGATCGCGGAACTGCCGCCCTATACCGTGCAGAGCCCGCGCGGAGACTGGCATGGGCCCGCGGTCGACCTGTTCCGCGCGGCGGCCGATCGCAGCGGCGAAGACTTCACTTTCGTGCGTACCGACAGCGACGACCTTCGCGGAGCGCTCGACGGCGGCGCGCTCGCTGCCCTCCCCCTGATGCCGGAAGCCGGGCGAAGCCCTGCCCCTGCGCGGAGCCTTCCCTTCCATACCGACGCGGTCGGACTGATCGGCCGTCAGCAGCATGGCGGTTTCCTGTCCAGCATGTCGCAGTTGTTCAATCTCGGCTTTCTGCGCGTTGTCCTGGTATTGTCGGCTATCCTGCTGATCGTCGGCACGGTCATCTGGGCTGTCGAACGGCGAAACAACGAGGATTTCAAGCAGGACGGCAGCAAGGTGAAGGGTATCGGCAACGGGTTCTGGTGGGCCGGTGTCACGGCCACCACCATCGGCTATGGCGACCTGGTTCCGCGCACGATCATGGGCCGTACCGTCGCCATGGTGTGGATGCTATTCTCGATGGCGTTGACGGCAATCCTGACCGCCTATCTGGTTTCCCTGACCGGCGGCGGCGCGAGCACCAGCCTTGCCGACAATATCGAGGGAAAGCGTATCGGCATCGTGGCAGGCAGCCCGGTCGGCCGCGCGCAGACGGATGCGGCCGACACAACGCTGGAATTTTCCGCCCTGTCCGCCGCGCTGACCGCACTGGAGCAGGAAGAGGTGGATCTGGTCGCCTATCCCTATGAAGCGGCAAAAGCCGCCGCAGGTGGCCACGGGGTGGCGCGTACGGACGCCACCATGATCCTGCCGGCGATAGGCCTCGCCGAGGATGGCGCGCTGCGCGCCGAGCTTGACCGGATCATCCTGTCACCGGCCTGGCAGCGGCGCATGAGCCGGGTCACCCAGAGCAACTGAGCCGTCAGTTGACGAAGTCGCCGATGTCCTCGCCGTAAACGCGGAAACTCATCATGGTCTGCGTTTCCTTCAGGTGCGGGACGCGGTGCAGGCGGTCCTGAACAAAGTCGCTGATCGACTGCAGATCGTCGAAATTCACCTTGATGAGCAGGTCATACTCACCCGTTACGGAATAGACCTCGCTGACATCCTCGAGTTCGGAGACCTTTTCGCCGACCTCCTCGGCATAACCGAGGTCGCATTTGGCGAGAATGAACAGGCGATACATGTCGGTCCCCTTCTTTGCGCGCGCGGGCTTCAGCTTTCCCGCGTGCAAGGGCGCGCCTATCGGCCGCCGCGGCGAAGCTCAAGTCGCGACGGGTTCGCAAACACCCCTTTCGTCCGGCTGGCTTGTCGCCTAGGGCGACCATGGTGACCGCCGTACTACTGACGATCGCCGGACTATTGCTGTTGGTTGCAGGGGGAGAACTGCTCGTCCGCGGGGCGGTCAATCTTGCCAACAGGCTAGGCGTAAGCGCCCTTCTCACTGGGATCGTCATCGTCGGATTCGGAACTTCTGCACCCGAGCTGGTCGCCAGCCTCGAGGCGGTGCGCCTCGGCTCCCCCGGCATCGCCTGGGGCAACGTGATCGGGTCGAACATAGCCAACATCCTCCTGATCCTGGGGGCAACGGCGATCCTGCAACCTGTCATCGTGCCGGGCGAGGCCTTGAAACGCGACGGCGGGGTGATGCTGGCCTCAACGCTCGGCTTTTTCGGCCTCGCGCTGACGGGAACCATGCCCCGTCTCGCCGGGATCGCAGGCGTTGCCTGCCTGTGCGCATATCTCTACGCGAGCTACCGACTGGATCGCCGTGGCCCCTCAGTCCATGACGAGGAGACACAACCGGTCGAACGACCGAGGCGGCGCGTGCGACTGTGGGCCTGGGGCCGGCCCATTCTCTTCATCCTCACCGGGCTTGGGCTGCTGGTGGGCGGCGGAAATCTTCTGGTCACCGGGGCGCAGCAACTCGCCGGTATGATCGGACTGCCCGAAAGCGTCATCGGCGTGACCATCGTCGCTCTCGGCACATCGGCGCCCGAACTCGCCACCTCGGTGATCGCAGCCCTCCGCAAGCATGGCGACATCGCCTTCGGCAATATCGTGGGGTCGAACATCTACAACCTGCTGGGAATCGGCGGCGTCATCGCCATCGCCGCGCCCAATTCCGTGCCGCCGGCGCTCGGCGACCTCGAGTTGTGGGTCCTGCTGGCGGCCACGATCGCCTCGGGTTTTTTCGCGACGACCCACACAACCATTCATCGATGGGAGGGCGCGCTGCTGTTCCTTGGCTTCGTGGCCTTCAACCTGGCGGTCTTCCTGGGGGCCTGAGCCCCAGCGCCGGGGCTTCCCGCGAGCTTGAATAGAAGCGTGACCGTCGGTGCGGGAGCGAGAAAACCCGTTCAACGGCGACGGGTCCAAATCGGCCTCAAGTCTTGCCGAGGGGCAGCTTCGGGCCGCATGAAGAAGTCATGAGACCCAAGCACTCCTACGGCGCAGCCGCATTCGCGGTCCTGTCCCTTGTCGCTCTGGCCCCTGCCGCTGCGGAAACCTCCGCCCCGGATCAGACTGTCCCCGTCACCATATATACGGGCGTCACGCTGATCGACGGGACGGGCGCCCCGGCCAGGCCCAATATGGCGATCCGCGTGGACGGCGACAAAATTGCGGCGATCTTCGAGGACGGCAAGCTAGGTGCCTTTCCAGAGACAGCGGAGATCGTCGATGCGTCTGGTCTCTTCGCCCTTCCGGGACTGATCGACAGCCATGTCCACCTCGCAACGCCGCCCAACCGCAGCCGCGCACACGCGCTGCTGCGCCGGCATCTCTACAGCGGCGTCACCGCCGTCAGGGACATGGCGGACGATCTCCGCTCGCTGGGCGAGATCACCCGCGAAACGCGCGTCGGTGAGGTGCCGGGCCCCGATATCTACTACGCCGCGCTGGTCGCGGGCCCCAGCTTCTTCACCGATCCACGCACGATCGCCGTGGCGGCAGGCCGCACACCCGGAGAAGTGCCATGGATGCAGGCGATCGACGAGACCACCGACCTGACCACCGCCGTCGCCATGGCGCGCGGAACGTCGGCAACCGCGATCAAGATTTATGCGAACCTCCCGGCCCCGGCGGTGGCGGCGATCACGGCCGAGGCGCATCGCCAGGATGTGCCGGTCTGGGCGCATGCGATGGTCTTCCCGACCACGCCAGAAGAGGTGATCGACGCCGGCGTCGATGTCATGTCGCACAGCTGCTACATGGCATATCAGGTGACGCCCCGGCAGCCGCAAAGCTACCAGGAACGGTTCCCGGTCGAGGAGGCGCCCTTCGCGGACGGCGACAATCCCCAGCTGCGCGCCCTGTTCGCGCGAATGGGACAGGAGGATATCATCCTCGATGCGACGAACCGCGTCTATGCCGTGGGTGCGGAGCGCTACCGCGAGGGGGAGACCGATACGCCGCCCTTCTGTTCGGAAACGCTGTCCTATTCGCTGACCGCGCAGGCATATCGCGAAGGGGTGGATATCGCAGCGGGTACCGACGGGATGACAGCATGGGACGACCCCTATCCCGCACTTTTCGAAGAACTGGAATTGCTGGCCGAGGAGGTCGGGATGCCGCCCATACAGGTCATCCGGTCGGCGACGCTGGTCGGCGCCATGGCCATCGGCGAGCAGGACCGGATGGGCACCGCCGAACCAGGCAAATTGGCGAACCTTGTCTTCGTCGAGCGCGACCCGCTGGCCGATATCGGCAATTTGCGCAGCGTGGCCTTTACGCTGAAGCGCGGCGAGCGCTTCGACCGCGCGGACTATATGCCAATCACCGAAGCGGAGATGAGTGCAGACCCAGAATAATGACGAATTGCCGCTGAACTTCAACGTTACAGAAAAAAGGGCGGACCTTTCGGCCCACCCCTTCTTCTCGTGCTCGAAGCATCTACTCAGAACTGGAAACCGGCGCCCACACTGGCGCCGCCGCCGCCGCGTCCGTCAAAGGCCGCTCCAACCTTCACCACAGCCTTCTCGAATGAGTGCGAAGCCCCGAACGCGAACGCGGATTCACCCCGCCAGGTCGCGGCGCCCGCTCCGATGGACGTCCCGCCTACACGCATCGGCTGAGGAATACTGGACACAGCCATAGCAGCCGCCGTTCCTGCTTCGGCGTCGCGCCTAGCGTCTTCGAGGTCGAAACGGATATCAGCCACCTGACCGGCAAAGCTGCTGGTAAGCTGGTCCAGCCCGCCCTGGAACTGCGCCATGTTCACGGCGTCTCCCGCAGCAGCACCCGCCGCGACATTCGTAATGCGACGCTGGTTGTCCGCAGAGCCAACGGACACGACATTGTCCGCGTCTGCCACCGAGCCTGCGCCGATGGCGACTGATCCGGCACCCGTTGCCGATGCAGTCGCGCCCAGCGCGACAGCGTTTTCGCCCGACGCCAGAACGTTGTCGCCGAGCGCAACCGAAGAAGCTCCGCTTGCGTCCGCGCGGTTGCCACCCGCAAAGCTGTTCGTGCCGCTGGCGGTGTTCGCCCAGCCGACGGCCGTGGCGAACGTCTCGCTGGCAGTGCTGCGCCCGCCAAGAGCTGTCGAGCCGAAGCCGCTCGCGGTGTTGGTGAAGCCCGCCGCGACCGCCTGCCGCCCGCTGGCCACGCTGTCTTGGCCGACGGCCGTGCCGCTTTCACCTTCGGCAGCCGCATTGAGACCGACGGCAACGCTGTTCAGCCCCGACGCCAGGACGTTGTCGCCGAGCGCAACCGAAGAAGCTCCGCTTGCGTCCGCGCGGTTGCCACCCGCAAAGCTGTTCGTGCCGCTGGCGGTGTTCGCCCAGCCAACGGCCGTGGCAAAGGTCTCGCTGGCAGTGCTGCGGCCGCCAAGAGCCGTCGAGCCGAAGCCGCTCGCGGTGTTGGTGAAGCCATACGCTTGCGCTTCAAGGCCAGCCACGCTCGAAGCCTCGCCAAAAGCGGTGCTCGATACGCCCGATGCAACGGCGCCTTCGCCACACGCCAAACTGTTTTCCGCAGTGGCGCTGGGCGAGGTAACAAAGGTGCCGGTGGCATCGCAAACAGCCTGAGCCGACGCTTCCATAGGAAAATTCATCGCACCGGCTGCACAGGTTGCCAAAAAGAAAACGCGCCTCAGCCGTGCGCTCGAAATCCGAACTTCAACCATCAAACATCTCCACAAAGCAGCCTCGAACTGCGATCCCCCAAAATGGGATGTGAGCCGAATTTCACCGCGCTCTAGCGGGCCCCGGCCAACGTCATCCGAACCTCATTGCCCGGAATGAGCGCGAGATATTGCCGCTTCATTGAATAAATCGTTGTAGAAAACGTGGTAAAGCGCTTCACCTGCGTGTATTATTTTCGACGAAGCGTGGTAACCGGTTCTGTCGTCGGCACACTACCTAAGATTTGCCTTGGTAATTGGACTAGGCGATTATTCTTATTTCAATGAAGACGAAGCGGTTCATCTCACCATAGAGAATAAACTGACGCATAAATGAAATAGGACTTCAGAGATCGTTGAACCCCTGGGGCACCGAAAACGGACCGGACCCATGGAGATCAGCCCACGCGCGATGCTCTTGTTACGACTCGGCGAGCCACCGAGCGAAGAGGGCAGCACGACCCCCAGGCCGCCAGCATGGCGAGCTGAACCAGTTGATCGTCACCGATAGATTGGGGTCGCCTCTACTCAGATCGCGCCCTGTCGATCGTGAGAGACCAGACGCGATGCTGATCAAGAAATGGTCGGAGAGAGAGGATTCGAACCTCCGGCCCCCGCCTCCCGAAGACGGTGCTCTACCAGGCTGAGCTACTCTCCGATGCTCAGAAGCGAGCGGCGCATATAGCGGCGGGGGAAAGGGGCCGCAAGACGCCGCGAGCCTTAAAAATAGCGATAGGGATCGGCAGCGCTTCCCTTGCCCTTCCGGTCGATGCGACCCTGCTCGACAAGCTCGCCGCAACAGGAGGCAATTTGCTTGTGCCGATCCTCGTCTCCGAACAGTCCCTCGGCAAGTTCTGAGGCGGTAAGGCCCGGCGATCGGTGTACGAGGCGTTCCACCTCCACCTTCAGCTTCATGCGGAAGGTTCCGACGGGGAGCCGGTCCGGGCGGCATCGAGCATGTCGTCAATGTGCACGAACTTCTCGCGCGGGGCGCCAACCCGGGCGCGGGCAACCTCTGCCGAGTCGATATTCTGCCACTCGGTAAAGCGCACGATGTCGTAGCCGCGCTCCTCGACCAGCCGGTCGAGCCCATCCCGGCCCGCCTTGCCCGAGGGGGTAAGGTCGGCCTGCAGCAGGTCGGCGATATGATAACCGTCCGGTTTGTTCGTGCCGATTGTGCCGGTCGGACCGCGGCGCGCCCAGCCGACACAGTAGAGTCCGGGGGAAATGCGCCCATCTTCATTATCGAAGCGGCCGGCGCGCTCGTCATAGGGAACGCCGTCGATGGGGGTGGTCCGGTAGCCGATCGCGCTGACCAGGAGGCCGCAAGGCACCCTCTCGAACTCGCCGGTCCCCTCGGCGCGCCCGTTCTCGTCCAGCCGCGTCCGCTCGAGCGTCACTTCCTCCAGCCGGTCCTCGCCCAGCAGCTCGACCGGGCGGGTGAAGAAATCGAAATGCACCGTCAGCGGTTTGTCTGCTCCCTCACCCTCCGCCTCTCCGGCCGCGAACTCGCGCAGGAAGCCGACCACCTTGCGCAGGCCCGGGTCCAGTTCCTCGTCCGCGGACTCCGGGGGGAAATCTACAGGGTCGGCAACGGCGCGCGCACGTTCCAGCCGCCCCATCTCGCCTAGCTCTTTAGGCGTGAAGCTGACCTGGTGCGGCCCGCGCCGACCAAGGATGCGGATGGTACGGATCCGGCTGTCAGCGAGCAGCTCGGCGGCGTGTTCGGCGATATCGGAATTTGCGAGCTCTTCCTCCGTCTTGGCGAGGATGCGCGCGCAGTCGATGGCGACATTGCCGTTGCCGACGACAATCGCCGTCTCTCCGCCCAGCGGGGGCTCGAGTCCGGCAAAGTCGGGATGACCGTTATACCAGCCGACGAAGCGGGCCGACCCAAGAACACCGGGCAGATCCGCGCCCGGGATGGGCAGGTCACGGTCCGCCGGCGCGCCGGTTGCAAGGATCACCCCGTCGTAGAGCGACAGCAGTTCCGTGATCGAAACGCCCCCTTCCCCCACTTCCAGATTGCCGATGAAGCGCACCTCTTCGGTGAGCGCGGTCTTCTCGTAGCGCTTCGAGACCGCCTTCAACGACTGGTGATCCGGCGCCACCCCCGACCGGATCAGGCCGAAGGGCGTGGGCAGCCGGTCGAGAATGTCGATCCGAACCCCGTCGCCGAAGGCCTTCTGCACCGCCTCTGCCGTGTAATAACCGGCAGGTCCGGAGCCCACGATCGCGATATGAAGCATGCGTCTCCCCTTTTTCCGGAGCAATGCTAGGGTCCTCCCGAGACGAGGTAAATCCAATGAAGGAGAGAGGCTTATGATCGGACTGGTCACGGGACTGATGCTGCTGCAGGCTGCCGGCGCGATGAGTAGCGGAGACGTTCGCGCTGCCGCCGAGGCCGACGCGGACGCTTGGCGCACGCCGGACCCCGAAAATCTCGTCATCATGGAATTTGGCGGCGAGCAGGTGCTGATCGAGCTGGCGCCGCACTTCGCCCCGCAGACGGTAGAGAATATCCGCGAACTGACGCGCAGCGGCTATTTCGACCAGACCTCGATCGTACGGGTTCAGAATAATTATGTCGTCCAGTGGGGTGCTGAAGAAGAGGACGTGCAGGACGGCACGACGGGCGCGGCGCCGAACCGCGGAACTGCGCGCGACCGGGTACCGGGAGAACTGGACCGCGCTCGCGCGGACGAGGATTTCACCAGCATCGACCAGCGCGACACCTATGCGCCGACGGTGGGCTTTTCGCACGGCTTCGCCGCAGCGCAGGACGGCAATGAGCAGTGGCTGGCGCATTGCTACGGCGCCGTGGGCGTTGGCCGCGGCGACGATGTCGACGGAACGGACGGATCGAGCCTGTATGTTGTGACGGGGCATGCGCCGAGACATCTGGACCGGAACGTCGCCGTGGTCGGCCGGGTGCTTGACGGCATGGACGCATTTCACGACCTGCCTGCCGGGTCGGGTGAGCTCGGCTTCTACACGGCCGGGGAAACCAAGCTGCCGCTGGACGATGTTCGCCTCGCGTCCGAGTTGCCGGAGGCCGAACGCCCCCATGTCGAAGTGATGCGCACCGACACGGCGCTGTTCCGGGATTGGGTCGACACGCGCGCCAACCGCACCCGCGACGGCTGGTTCGTCCGGTCCGCCGGCGCCATCGACCTGTGCAATATACCCGTACCGGTCCGCTTCCCGGACCGCGATGAAGGGGCGAACTGACAAACGGGAGCCCGCCATGAGCTATGATGAAATCAAATATGAGGTCGAAGACGGGATCGCGACGCTGACGCTCTACCGTCCCGATGCCATGAATGCCTTCACCGGCAAGATGATGTTCGAGATGATCGACGCTTTCGACAAGGCGGATGCCGACGACGATGTCCGCGCGGTGATCGTGACCGGCGACGGCGAGCGCGCCTTCTGCGCAGGCGCCGACCTGTCGCAGGGCGCCAAGACCTTCGACTACGAGTCGAGGGAAGACCGCCCTGACAAACAGGAGTCTCCGGTAAAGCCCGACGGAACGGTCGACTACAGCCATGAGGCGGTGCGCGACGGTGGCGGTCGGCTGACCCTGCGCATCTTCGAAAGCAAGAAGCCGGTGATCGCCGCGGTAAACGGCGCCGCCGTCGGTGTCGGCATCACGATGCAGCTGCCGATGGACATCCGTATTGCCAGCGACAATGCACGCTTCGGCTTCGTGTTCGCGCGGCGCGGCATCGTACCGGAAGCGGCCTCCAGCTGGTTCCTGCCGCGCATCGTCGGCATCTCCAAGGCCTTGGAATGGTGCTATTCGGGCCGGGTCTTCGGCGCTCAGGAAGCACTCGACGGCGGACTGGTCAGCGAGGTCCTGCCGCAGGACAAGCTGATGGCGCGCGCCAAAGAGATCGCCCGCGAAATCGCCGACAACACGGCCCCCGTCTCCGTCACGCTGACGCGTCACATGATGTGGCGCATGCTGGGCGCGGATCACCCCATGGAAGCGCACAAGATCGACAGCCGCGCCATCTATTCGCGCGGCCGGACGGACGATGCCAAGGAGGGCGTGGTGAGCTTCCTGGAAAAGCGCAAGCCGGACTATCCGGTGAAGGTGTCGGACGGTATGCCGGACTTCTTCCCCTGGTGGGAAGAGCGTAGCTACGAATAGGACCGGTCGCCGTCGGAACGCATTGCCGCCCCCGTGACTTGGCCCTCTAAGGATCCAAGCAGGAAGGGGCTGCGATGCTCGAAGAAGGCAGAAATGTCTGGTGCGTCTGCCGCGCGGACAAGTTCAGCCTGATCGTCGATGCGCAGAATTATTTCCGGCACGCCGCCGATGTGATGCGCTCGTCGCAGACGGCGCTGATGATGGTCGGGTGGGATGTGGACCCGCGCATCTCCCTGATCCCCGACCGTGACCGGCGCCGGGACAAGCACCGCCTGAGCGACTTCATGTGCGAGCTCGTGGAAGAGACGTCCGACCTGGCCGTCTGGATCCTGCGCTGGCGCGGCAGCGCCATTCCAGCGCTGTTCCGCGGGGTTTCGATCATCTCGTTGATCAAATGGTGGTGGAAGCCGCGCATTACGCTGCGCATGGACGGCGCGCATCCTTTGGGCGCCACCCACCATCAGAAGCTGATCGTCGCAGATGACAGCTTCGCCTTTTGCGGCGGCATCGACATGACCAAAGGGCGCTGGGACACGCGCGAGCATCTGGACGAGGATCTGCGGCGGCATTCTCCGCATGGGGCGCGGCTAGGGCCCTGGCACGACGCCACGGCGGCCGTCACGGGGCCGGCAGCGCAGAAGCTCGGGGAAATCTGCCGGGAGCGCTGGCAGAGGTCGGGCGCGGAGCCTCCACCTACGGCGGAGCCGCATGACTATCACTGGCCGGACGCCCTGCCCGTACAGTTCGAAAATATCGAGATCGGCATCGCGCGCACCTATCCCATGTATGGCGACCGCGATGGCATCTACGAGATCGAGCAGCTCTATCTCGACATGATCGCCTCGGCGAAGCGGTATATCTACGCGGAAAGCCAGTATTTCGCCTCGCGGGCCATCGCAGAGGCGATTATGCAACGGTTGAAAGAGGACGACCCGCCGGAGATCGTTGTCGTCAACCCGGTCACCGCCGAAGGCTGGCTGGAGCCTGTGGCCATGGACAGCGCCCGCAACCGCCTGATGACCGCCCTCGACGGCGCCGACGACAAGAAGCGTCTGCGGCTCTACCACCCTCTGACCGAAGGCGGCGAGCCGATCTATGTGCATGCCAAGATCATGATCGTCGACGATCGCCTGTTTCGGGTAGGATCCTCCAACCTGAACAATCGCTCGATGCGCCTCGATTCAGAATGCGACATGGTCATCGACCTGGGCGAAGACGGCGCGACCAGTCAGAAGGCGAAACTGCGCGCCACGGTCGTCGACCTGCTCGCCGAGCATCTCGACGTCGCCATCGACCGGGTGGACGACCTTTGGACGGAAACGGGATCGCTGATCGAGACCGTCGAAACGCTGCGAGGCGAACACCGCACCCTGAAACCCTATGAGAGGCCGGAACTGAGCGCGATTGAGAAAGGCATCGCCGATACGGAGCTGCTCGACCCCGAAGGCGCAGAGGAAATGTTCGAACCGCTGGCCCGCCGCGGTCTGTTCCGCAGCCGCCTGAAGCGGGCACTGGTCTGGGCTCGCGGCAAGGCTTCCCGCGGAAAGGACCGGTTCTCGGGCCGCTGATAGCCGGCCCTCGTCAGCTGTTTCCGTTCAAGTCCACCACGTCGTCCTCAGGCGTGGAGGCGTACAGCCTGTCCACCGTTTCGGCGCGGCGGCTAAGTGCCTGCCGCTGATTGACATAGCCCTTGTCGGTAAGCTCACCCGTATCGAGCGAGGGTGGTTCGGTAAGCACGGTAAACCGGCCGATGCGCCGCGAACTGCCACCTGCCGAAGCATTGTGACTACGCAGACGCTCCGCGATGTCGCGGCGGAGCGCGGACAGCGCGTCCGCACCATACTCCTCGCCATATTTCTCCATCGCCGCCGCCGAAGGCCAGACCATGGCGCCGATAAAGGGTTTGTCCTGACCGGTGATCACCGCGTCGAAGATCAACGGACTGCATGCCGCCACAAGATCGGGGCGCAGGGTTCCCACGCTGACCCAGGTGCCCGTGTCCAGCTTGAAATCTTCCGTAACGCGCCCGTCGAACACCAGGCCCTTTTCGGGGGCATCAGGGTCGATAAACTTCGCCGCATCGCCGAGCTTGTAGAAGCCCTCCTCGTCGAAGGCGTCTTGGGTTTTCTTCGCATCGCGGTGATAGCCGGTAGTGACGGTCGGACCCTTGACCCGTACCTCCAGCTTGTCGCCGTTCGGAACGAGCTTCAGCGTCGTTCCGGGAAGCGGGAGACCGATCAGGCCGACCCGGTCGGTGGCCCAGTGAACCGTCGTAATGCCCTGCGTCTCGGTTGCACCGTACATCGTCACCATCGGGATGCGCTCGCCCGTCTCTGCAATCGCGAGCGCCTGCATCCGCTCGTACAGGTCGTTCGAGAGGGTGGCGCCGCCATAGCCCATGTAGATGAGGTTCTTGAAGAAGGAGGCGCGCAGCTTGCGGTCGCGTTCCATCGCATCCGCCAGCATGCCGAACGCGACCGGCGCGGAGCCGAACACGCGCGGTGAGATGTCGTAGAGGTTCTTGATCGTCGTTTCGAACATGCCGGGAAGCGGCTTGCCCTCGTCGAGATAGACTGTACCGCCGGCCGCGAGATTGCCGTTGAAGGCAATGTTGCCCGCACTGATATGGCTCCAGGGCATCCACTCTAGCGACTGGGGCGGCTCGTCATCCTCTTCCTCGTCCAAGAGGCGCAGACCTTCGCCCGCCGCGACGACGCCTGTCATCATGCGGTGAAGCTGGGGCACGCATTTGGGCATGCCGGTCGATCCCGACGTGAAGAGATATTTTCCGGTATCGTCAGGCGAAATGCTGTTGAGTGCCTCCTCCACGGCGGGGGTGGGTTCGGTCCCGGCCATATCCGCGAACGGCACCGTTCCCTCTCCGCCGTCCACCGATATGATCTCGAACTGCTCACCCTGCCCGCGCAGCGTTTCGATGGCCTTGGCGAACATCGCGCTGTCCTGAACGAAGACCGTTTTCGGACGTACCATGGAGAAGCAGTGCTTCAGCTTCTCGTGGTCTGTGGACAGCAGGCTGTAGCCTTGACTGATAGGCGCGATGGGAACGCCTGCGAGGTAGCAGCCGATCATGAGCACGCCGTGCTCCACCGAGTTGCCGGACAGGACGAGCACGCAGTCGTCCGGGCTCATGCCACGGTCGAGCAGCCACTGCGCGATACCCCGCGCCTGTCGTTCGGCCTCGGCATAGGTAACGCCTCGCCAAGGCCCGTGCCCTGGTTCGCGCTGCATCAAAAATGGACGGTCGGGATGCTCTCTTGCAGCCTCGAGGAACAGGTGGCCCACCGTTCTCGCGGCCTCCGCCGGATCATGGTCGGATTCGAGGATCATGGAGCCGTCGTCGCGGCGCTGGAGCGTTACGGAGGGCCCCTTCTGCGGAAAGGGACGGAATGGCGGCAGATCATCCTGCGCACCGCTTGAACTCGTAGCCATCATCTTCCCCTAGGGTCTCTTCTTTTGGTCAGTCTTACGATGTTTGGGAGGGGGCGGCAGAGCCCCCAATATGGTCAGCCACCCTTCCAAGGAGGGTTTTCATGAGCAGCATCGAAATCGTCGAACATCCCCTGTCGCCTTACGCGCAGAAGCTTAAGATCGCATTGGACGAGAAGGGTATCGCCTATAGCGCCACCCTTCCCGACGGCATCGGGTCCGGCGATACGCCGTCGCTGGCCGGAGAAAGCTTTCGCGGGGAAGTCCCTGTCCTGCGTATCGATGGCCATAGCCTGTTCGACAGCGCGGTCATTCTCGACTTCATCGAGGAGCGCTGGCCGGACCCTGCTCTGCTGCCCGCCGACCCGCTTGCCCGTGCGCATGCGCGGGAAATCGAAGAGGTCTGCGATACCCATTATGAGGCGATCAGCTGGGGCCTTGGCGAAATCCGCTTCTTCGGCCGCGCAAAGGGTGAACTTGCCGACAAGATGGAAGCCGAAGCCGCGGCGCAGATCGGTCGCCTGAACGCCTGGCTGGAGACGCGCCTGGGCGACCAGGACTGGTTCGGAGGCGACCGGTTTGGCTTTGCCGACATTTGCGCGGCGCCCTTCGTCCAGGGCGCTGCGGGCTTCGGCAACGCACCTGCCACCGGTAGCCGCCTGGAATCCTGGCTTGCGCGCGTGCGCGAAAGGCCGAGTGCCGCGAAGAGCTTTGCCGCTGCTGCTGCCGTTGCCCCCAGCATGACCGACGTCGCGAGCCTGGTCGAAAGCGGGCTGTTCAAAAGGCAGTATCGCGATCACCGGCTGGAATGGATGATCCGCACCGGCGGCATAGAAATCGTCCAGGCCGGGCTGGAGAAGAACAATATCCGCTTCAACTCCGAACCATCCTGATCTTGGGGCGGCGCGCGGCGCCGCCCCTCTCCCCAACCGCGAACTCTATCAGGCTGCGAGCGGCTGGCGCTCATCCGCAGCCCTTGTCTGGCCGGCGTCGCGAAGCGACTGAGACTGCCGCAGAAGAAGTTCCTGCTCGGCAGGCTTACGCCACAGGAAATTGGCCGGAAGTCCAAGCCGGACGCTTGCCTGCGCGGGAGGCGAATCCGGATCGAAGCGCCGCTCTGCAAGACGCCCCATGGTCTTCACTGCGAACCGGTCGAGCGTGGTAAGATCATATTCGGGACCGAGCTCGAGCTTCTCTCGAACGAGCGGAGGCAGCAGATCGACAGCCGCCCGGGCAAGCGCCCGCTTCAGGAACTTCGGCGTATTGGCGCCGGTCCGCTTCGACTGCACGATTTCCAGAAATTCCTCGTTGATCGGGTGAGCTTCGAAGCCCGGCGCGAGAGCCTCCATCATCTCCATGAATTCCGCCTCCGAATGCGGAACCTTCTGAACGCCGTAGAGGCGCGCCACGTCCTCCCCCGAGTTCCAGTAACGGTGCTGTTCCTCCGCAGACAGCGGCTGCACGAAGCGATGATAGGCCTTCATGAACCCGTAGCCGGCCGTCGCGCTGACCCAGTCCAGCAGTTCGGGATCGAGCGCCTGGTATGCCCGCCCGCCGGGCGTCTCGCCGCTTACCTTTGCGTGCATGCGCGTGACCCCGGCGATCACCTGACGCGCCGCCTTTTGCGGGCCGTAAATCCCGACCATCGCGGCGATGCCGGTGCGCTCCGAACGCCCGACCGGGTCAACCTTGTAAACCGAATGATCCCAAACTCCCGAGCGGATGCGCGGATCGGCGAACTCCAGCAGGACCGCGCAGACGCCGCCAATGGCCATCGCGACCTGGTTCTTGAAGATACGCCACTGGATGGAGTCGGGCTCGTTATAGGCCGGGGCCCCCTTCGGATTGAGATAATCGATCTGCGGACCTTTTTGGGCTGCCTTTTGCGCCATTGTCTGTAATCCTCCCTATCATGTATCAAGCGATACAACGCGCAGTTGTGTATCAACTGTTATAGTCCGACGCAATGCAGGGAAGACAGGTGAGCACTACCGACCATAGCGATATCGCCGCGACTGCGGCGTCTGCGCGCGGAGAGGAAACGCGCGATAGGATCCTGCGCGCTGCATTGACGATCTTCGGCAAGGACGGCTTCGAGCGCGCTACCACGCGAAAAATCGCCGAGGCCGCCGAGGTGAACCTTCCCGCGATCAAATATTATTTCGAGAGCAAGGAAGGCCTCTACCTTGCCTGCGCCCGTTCGATCGTGGGAGTTTACGAGCGTGGCGTCGGAGAGACGGTGGTCAGCATCGCCCAGCAGGCGGTTGACGGGCTCTCCCCGGAAGCCGCGCGCGCCAGCTTGAAGACCGTGGTGCGGTTGCTCGTCGAATTGATCGAAGCCAGTCCCGGCGCAAATCTCTGGACCGGCTTCGTGCTGCGCGAAATGACAGTCCCGGGCCCCGCTTTCGAGATTCTCTACAACGAGCTGTGGGCGCCCGGGGTCGAACTGACCGCCATGCTGATAGCCCAGATCGAGGGGCGGCCAGTGGCCGACGAGGACGCACGGCTGACCGCCCTGCTCCTTCACGGCGGAATGACCGCCTTCAGCACCACCTGGCCGGTCTCGCGCAAATATCTCGGCTGGACCGAAAATCCGAAGCGATTGACGGAGACGATGCTGCCGATCCTGGAGGCTCAGATCGACCGACTGGGGAGATGATCAGCCTACCGGGCGAACTGAGCGGACCTATCCGTCCAGCTGAGCAAGCCAGTCGACCAGCAGGCTGTTCACCTCGTGCGGCTTTTCCTGCTGCGTCCAATGACCGGCGCCCTCCAGCATGTGAATGCCCATAAGGCCGGGAAGCAGGTCCTTCATCCGGTCGAGACCGTCGCTACCAGCAAGCCGCGTCGCCAGATCGCGCGTTCCCGATATGAACAGCGACGGCTGCGCGATGACATGCGAGTTCCGCGACCGCAGCATATTCCAGTCGCGCCGCCGGTTACGATACCGGTTGAGCGGCCCCCGAAACCCGGACCGGCCGAACTCGAAGGCGTAATGCGCAACATCCTCCTGCGTCAGCCAGAGCAAGGGTATGGGCGGTTCGATTAGCCCCTTCAAAAGACCGTCGCCCGGCTTCTTGTCGGTCGGCCAGGTTCCGTCCGGCGCATCGCCCGAGAGGGCGTAGTAGAATTTGCGAATCGTTTCCGCCGGATCGGCCTCCAGCTCGGCCTCCGCCCTTCCTTCGTCCTGAAAATCGACCTGGTAGAAATAACGCCCTCGCTGGGTGAAAATCTTGTCGTGGACCTCGTCGGTCGGGATTTCCCCCGGCGCACTGTGCGGAACGGACAGGCAGGCGATAGCGCGAAATTGCTGCGGGTGAAGCAGCGCCGATGTCCACGATATGGGCGCGCCCCAGTCATGTCCGACGATGACCGCAGGCCTTTCCGACAGCGCCGCCGCCGCGCCGGCCATATCCGCGGCCAGTTCCTGCAGGCTGTATTCCGAGATCGCGTGCCGCTTCGTCGATCCGCCATATCCGCGCACGTCGACCGCGACCGCGCGGTAGCCCGCCGCGGCGACCGCCGGAAGCTGGTGCCGCCAGCTATACCAGCCCTCCGGGAAACCATGCACGAATAGGACGAGCGGCCCCTCTCCTTCGGAGGCGTAGTGAAGCGTCGCGCGCCCGGTTTCGACATATCCGAATTCGGTCATCATTCTTCCTCTGGCACCACCGAACCGCGGTGGTTCAGCAATATCCGAACAGGCTCTCTACCCCGGGATCAAGCTGCGAAAACACGAAGTTCCGGTCTGTCTGATCCAAAGGAGCGGGGTCTTTCGGGCGGAAAGGGCGCTTGCCGTGCCCCTTGTAGCTGTCCACGGCGACGAAGGCGCCCGGTCGGCGGTGCGGCACGATGGCGGAGAGTTGGCGGACCACCTCCTCCGGTCGGTCGCGGAACAACTCGAACGGAACCAGACAGACGTTTGGCGCGCGCTCGGCGAGCTTCGTCCAATGCCTGAGCTTTGCCGTGCGCAGGGCGAGCGGATTCCGGAAGCGCTGACCAGTGGCCGGATCGCGTTCGTGCATCATCTCCCGCCCGCGCAAGGGATGCGCAGGGCCGACGCCCCAGAAATCGCCGTCCCAATAGCTATGCCATTCGCTGCGAATGAAGTCCGCAAAGGAGAGCGCTTTCAAGTCCGGATGCGCATGCCAAGGGTTCCGATGCAAGCTCCTCAGCCAACTTTCCGGATTCCTCGCGATCACGAGGACAAGCGCGTCGTCCGGTATGAGCAGTTCGTGCGGCACGAACCAATGCTTGAACCCGAACTGCTCGGTAAAGGTGCCTTGTTCGAAATTGGCCTCAAGCGTCCTGATCAGCGCGTTGGTCCCGCTGCACCGCTGACCATAGACCTGGATACGTCGCAGCGGGCCTGACCGGATCATCATACGCAGCCCGCTCGGTCTGCCGGACCATGCCCCTGCCTCGACGGTCACGCGGAGTGCGTCGGGTCGGGAAACCAGCTCGTATCGATATTGCGCCACCGGTCGACGAAATCGGAGCGCTCCGCCAAGAGGTCCGGGTGCACGACGGTCACCGCGCCGCTGCCGCGCTCGATCAGGCCTTCCTGCTCCAGTTCTTTCAGACAGCGATGAACGTGGACGTTGGTGAGGCCCACGGCATCGCCGATATCGGCCTGGGTAAGACAAAGCTCGACGCGGTTTCCCAGATCCTCATTCGTCAGCCGAAGGCGATAGAGAATTTCGAGGATCAAAGCCCCGATGCGCGCCTTCCCGTTCGTGCGTCCGATCGACTTCAGCCGGTCCTGAAGGCTGACATTTTCGAGCGCCGCGATCGCATAGAATAGCGCGGCAAGCCGGGGAAACTGCGCAAACAGCGTTTTCAGGCCCGATCGTGGGAAACGGCACAGTGTGGATTCTACGCTGGTCAGGGTAGTGACCGCACTGGTTTCGAACGCGACGCTGTTCGTGCCGATCAAGTCACCGGGGTAGTACAGGCTCAAGATGGCGCGGCCGCCATCGGCGAGCGTGGTCGAGGAATGCAGCCGCCCTTCCGCGACGACGTAGAGATTGTCTGCGGGTGTATCACCTTCCTCGAACAGGACTTCGCCCGGACCGTACGTCCGCGGCGACTCCTCCAGCGTTCTCAAGGCGTCCTTTTCCTGCTCGGTCAGGTCGATGAAGTGACCCAATTTCGCAAGGAAACAGCTATCGGTCATCTTGTCCCCTTCCAGTCTGGGCGCGCGAATAGCGAACGATCCGCATGTGTCGCTTCAACTAGGTTAAAAGCGTTTGCGGAAAAGGGGGATAGGGGCGGTCCGTGTCCCACATCCTCTTTTTCGTCCATCATCAGGGCCGCGGCCATGCGCAGCGGACCTTGGCCATTGCCCACGAGCTACCCGCGAATGTCCGTATAACCGCGATGACCGCCAGGCCGTCTCTTTTCGACGGCTTTTCCCGTGACTTGGAGGTCATAGAGCTGCCCGATATGATCGGCGCGCCCAGCCGAACGCCGGCGCTTTACGACCACCCTACCCCCTCGGTGATGCACTGCGTACCCCTGGGCGTTGCCGAACAGCGCCGCACGATGGCGCGCATTGCCGAAACGCTGGACCGCGTCGATCCGTCGCTGTTCGTTATCGACGTTTCCGCTGAAATCGCCCTGCTGGCCCGCATCCTCAGCGTGCCTGCCGTAAAGATCCGCATGCATGGAGACAGGCTGGATCCGGGTCACCTCGCAGCTTACGAGGCGTGCGCCGGCATGTTCGCGCCCTTCGACGAAGAACTCGAGCAGCCCGATTATCCCGACTGGGCACGAGCGAAGACCTTCTATTCGGGAGGTCTCTGCACCACCGAGACCCCGGTTGCCGAAAGGGCTGCAGCCCGCGCTGCGCTGGGCCTCCCCGCCGAGAAGCAGCTCGTCGTCGTCGTCGCCGGCGGGGGCGGCTCCGGGACCCCCTATGCGCCGCTGACGATGGCCGCCCGTGCGGCCCCTCGAAGCGAATTCCACGTCCTTGGACCGGTTCACCGCGAGGGGCATGAGACCGACTTTGCCAACCTGATGCTACATGGCTGGGTCGATGGAATTACCGATTGGCTGGCGGCGGCCGATATCGTTATCGCCAATGCCGGCGACAATCTGGTCCACGAGATCGCGAGGATCGGGCGGCCGTTCCTGTGTGTCCCGGAGTGGCGCTATTTTGACGAGCAGGTGCAGAAGGCAGAACAGCTCGGACGCTTAGGGGCCGCTCATGTCCTGAATCGCTGGCCGGGGTCGTTGACCGCGTGGCAGGAAGAGCTCGCCGCGGCGAAGACGATCGACCTTGAGCGGCAGCGCACCCTGTTCGATCCCGACGCGGCGACGAAGGCAGCGAACTGGCTCGCCGACACTGCAAGGGACTTATGGGCGGCGCCTGGCTCTAGCTGAACAGCACGTCCGGCCCCGCAAGGCTCGCGGCGACCTCCTCTCGTCGGGGGTAGCGGAGGATTTCGATATCGTCGGACCAGCGGATAAGGCCCATCTTCGCGAACTGGCCAAGCCAGTAGGTCATGGGGAACCGGTCCCACTTCTCGTGAAACCGGCGCGCGTTGCGGATGATTTCCTCGAAATGATGTAGTGGGGGAACGTGCACCTCGTGATGCTGGTGGTAGGCACGCGCGTCGGCGACCCAATAGGCTTTGGTCTCCAGTGCCGCGAGCTTTGCAGCAAGGTCGGTCTCCTCGCCGCCATAGCCGGTATATCCCGGATCCATCCCGCCCACATGGTCCCAGCGCGATTTCCGCAGGCCGAAACAAAGCCCCCAAAGCTCGCAGAGATCGGGCTCGGACCGGACCCCCTCCGCGGGCGGCTCCGGCTTTGAAGGATGTGGCTCGCCGCGGCAGTCCAGCGTATCGAAATCGAGCGGGTCGGGAACCGCGCCCGCTGGGAGGTAGAAGACCTCCGATAGGTACAAGGCGTCACGGCTGGCAAGCGCGCTCGCGTAGCTCTTCACCAGCGGGGGCGATGGTATGCAGTCGACGTCAAGGAAGATCAGGAGGTCGCCAGTGGCCGCCTCCGCAGCAGCATTGCGAGCAGCGGCGAGCGGCAGGCGGTCGCCCGGCACGAACAGACTGCGGACCGGAAATCCCGGATCGGGAAGGTCCTCATGCGCCTCGTCCTGCATATAGGCGATCACAAGTTCCGATGGCTTCTCGGTTTGGAGAGCCAAACCCTTGATCAGATTGACGAGATGGCTTCGCCTGCCGCGAACAAGGGTCAATATGCTGACGGTCATGCCCGGCGGCTCAGATGGAATTCGGCGCCCTCGATAATGCCATGCGCAAAATTCTGCCGCGCGACATAGGCGTGGCCCAGATCGCTACGCTGCGCCAGCCCATCCGAGAAGTTCGCGACGATGATCGCCATGGGCACGGCCCGCAGCATTTCCACGTCATTACCCGAATCCCCGGCGGCAAGAACGCAGTTTTCCGGCAGGCCGAAGCGCTGCCGCACCCACTCCACGGCGGCGCCCTTGGAAGCGCTCATGGGCAGCACATCAAGATAGGTATCATGACTGCGGATAACCGTTGCCGCGAGGCCGTGTTTGCTCAGCAACGCGCGCAGGTCGGACGCCGCATCTGGCCGGTCGACCGCGAAGTAGCTCAGCTTGTGACGCCGCTGCTCCAGATACGACTGGGGGCGCAGATCGGTTTCCTCGGCGATCAGCCTACGGATCGCCTCGCGGTCCCAGCCGCGGTCGAGTTCGGTGCGCCATTCATCATCGCGGACATATGTCGCGCCGTTCGCCCTGCGGTAGAAGATCTCGGCGCCCACCGAGGCAATGATAAAGGCGGGGTTCGGCGCGTTGGCTTTGTTGAGGACAGCCTGGGCGCTGTGGAAACTGCGTCCCGTCGCGATCCCGAACATCAGGTCCCGCCGGTCCTGCTGCCACCGGCAGAAATCGTCCATCGCGGGTCCGGAACCGACGAGCGTGTTGTCGATATCGCAGACCAGCATAGCCGCGGGCCTCTCGGGGGGCGCGGCGACCGGCGGCGACATCAGGCTGCGGATCAGCGCATGATACTCCTCGCAGTGCGCCGGCCAGTCGAAGAGCCGGACGGCCTCGGCGCCCTGACGGGAATATTCTTCCCATATTTCCTCGCTGGACAAAATGTCGAGGCACGCCCTGCCGATCGCGTCCGGATCCTCGGGCGAAACCAGAAGCCCGTTGCGGCATGTCTCGATGATGTCGTTCGGGCCGCCGCTGTCGGTCGCCACCAACGGAAGGCCCGCTGCGGCAGCCTCGAGGAGGGTCAGACCGAATGGCTCGTTAAGCGCGGGATTGACGAAGAGACCGCGGGTTTCACGGGCATAGGCATAGTAGGAAGGAATGTCCGACTGGCTGTGCGACTTCGGATAGGCCACCTGGCCGTAGAGGTCGTGCCGGTCGATCAGTTCGAGAAGCTGCCGCAGATTGTCCGCGCATTCGTCTTCGAGCGCTGAAATATCGCCGCGCGTCCCGGCCACGACAATTAGGTTCGCCGCTTCACGCAGTGCCGTATTGCGGCCGAACGCTTCTACGAGAGCAGCAAGGTTCTTCTTCGTAACCGGCCGCGCAATCGCAAGAAGGGCCGGCTTGTCCGGATCCACCAGGAACCGCCGCAACTGGCGCCGGACGGCAAGTGTGGACCTTGCGCCGGAAAATCCATCGAGATCGCCGCCGGGAGGAATGACCCGGATCTTTCCGGGATCATATGCCTGATAGTCGGCATATTGGACCTCGGCCTCGTCGCGCGAGCTGGCGATGAGTATATCCGCCGCCTCGATGGCGCGTTCCTCGATGGCGATGCGGCGATCGAGGTCCGGCGAAGGACCAGAGGCGTGCGCCTTTACCCGTCCGAGCGAATGCCCGGTGAAGACGACCGGTATGCCGAATTCGGCCTTCAGGTCCGCGGCGAGCCGCCCTGCATCGGCATAATGCGCGTGAATGACATCGGGTAGCCGGGGCAGTTCGCGCAGATAGAGGCGTGCCGCTCGCAGAAGCTCCTCGTGCTCCTGATGCATGTCCTCCTTGGAAAGATATCCGTCGTTCGTAGTCTTCAGGCGGACGATCCGCCGCTTTTCGTCAAGCCGGTCGACGCGCCGGGAATAGCTGTCTTCCAGGCGCGGGTCGTTAAAGCCGCGCGTCAGGATATCGATCCGGTCAACCTCTGACCGGGCCGCAGAACATTCAGTAAGTTCCAGAAGATAGCGAATATGACCGCCCGTATCGGCGGTAACGCCGTAATCAATGCCGCCGGACTTCAGGCAACCCTGAAGTGCGATATGCAGGCTATACATAGATCAAATGCCTGATTTGATTACACAATATGGAACAGGCGAAATCGGGGATGGTTCCTTTAAGATGAAAGAAAACCGTGCGCTGCGGATCGCGCAACTCGCCCCCATGCAATTTCCGGTACCCCCCGAGGGCCATGGCGGGACGGAGCGGGTTATCCACGACCTGAGCGAGGAACTGGTCGCCGCCGGGCATGAGGTCACGTTGTATGCGGCGGAAGATAGCCGCACATCGGCGCGGCTGGTGTCGGCGAGCCGGTCCTTGCGGGGGCTTTGCGGCGACGAAGAAACGCCGGGCCTGCTTACCGTGTTGGAAGCGGCGAACCTGGCCGCTGCGGCGCGCGACGCACATGAGTTCGACATCATCCACTGCCATACCGACGCCTATCATCTGGCGGCGCTTGGCGGCGGCCCGGCAAAGCTGCTCACGACGATCCATTGGCGCGCCGATGGAGGCGACCGGCAAAGCCTGTTCGAGCTCTTTCCCGACATGCAGGTCGCCGCGATCTCGCAGAACCAAAGCACGCACATACCGCCTGCCAACCTGAAGGGGATCGTCCCCCACGGCATTCCGGCGGACCGCTATTTCCCGGGCAGTGGCGGCGGACACCTGGCATTCATCGGGCGGATGACCGACCAGAAGCGGCCGGAGCTCGCCATCGACATCGCCGAGGCGGCGGGGCATGAGATCACCCTCGCCGGCACGATCGATCCCGGAAACCCAAGCTATTTCGCCGAGCGGGTAGAGCCCCGGCTGGGCGGCGGCGCGCATTATGTGGGGGCGGTGAACGATGCGGAGAAGCAGCAACTGCTTGGGTCGGCGCGCGCGCTGCTCTTTCCCATCGACTGGCCCGAACCCTTCGGCCTAGTGATGATCGAAGCCATGGCCTGCGGGACGCCGGTGATCGCCTTTCGCAGCGGCAGCGTACCGGAAATCGTCGAGGACGGGGTCACCGGCTTCATTGTCGACACCGAAGCCGAGGCCGTGGCCGCCGTTCAGAGGCTAGGCAAGCTGGACCGCCTCCGGGTCAGAGGCAGCTTCGAGAAGCGCTTCTCCTCAAGCCGGATGGCCGAAGGCTATGCCGCGCTCTACCGGAGCCTCCTCGATTAACGTGGTGGCATGCGGATGGCCCCGTCCAGCCGGTAGGTCTGGCCGTTGGCATAGGGATTCCTTACCAGTTCCAGCATGAAGGAGGCGAACTCCTCGGGATTGCCGAGCCGCTTCGGGAACGGAACCGACTTCGACAGATTCTCGAAGATCTGCGGCGCACGGTCCCTCACCCCCAGCATCGGCGGGGTGGCAAAGATGCCCGGCATGATCGAGTTCACACGGATGCCCAACTCCATCAGGTCGCGCGCCATCGGAAGCACGAGGCCGTTTACCCCGGCCTTGCAGGAGCCATACGCCACCTGCCCGACCTGGCCATCCTGAGCGGCCGCCGAACTGGTGAGGACGATCGCGCCTCGTTCGCCATCTTCATTCAGAGGCTCGGCATTCGCCATCCCCAGTGCGGACAATGAAGCGAGGCGGTAGCTGGCGACCAGGATGCCCTCGGCGGCGAAGGCATAGTCCTCGGTAGACAGGCGCCTGTACCCCCCGGAAGCCTTGTCGAACCCGACCGTCTTTCCGCCCTTCGCCGTCATGGCGCAGTGAACGAGCGCACGCTCCTGTCCGTACTTCGCGCGCGCGGCGTCGAAGCCGGCAACAACGGAGTCCTCGGAGGTTATGTCGACCTGGTGGAAGCTCGCGCCGATCTCGGCTGCCTTTTCACTGCCCGCGTCCTTGTTGATATCGAAAATGGAAACATGGGCGCCCGCCGCGGCAAGCGCGCGTGCGGAGGCGTTGCCGAGGCCCGAAGCCCCGCCCGTGACGACGACATGTAGTCCTTCGAGTTTCATTGCGTGCTCTCCCCCTGTTCTCGTGCGCTCTTGTTTGTGACGGGAGAGAGAGGCTTCGGATACCAAGCAGATGCGAGAGGGGTTAAGGGAGCCCCATGACCATCATCGGACCGACCTCGCAGAGCCTGATTTCCCAGCGTAGCCGCCTGCATTACGCCGACTGGGGCAATCGCGACGCCCCGCCCCTGATCCTGCTTCACGGCACCCGCGACCATTGCCGCTCCTGGGACTGGACCGCCGAGGCTCTGCGCGACAACTGGCATGTCATCTGCCCCGACCTGCGCGGTCATGGCGACAGTGCCTGGGACGATACCGGCAACTATAATCTGATGAGTTTCATCTACGACTTGGCGCAGCTCGTCGACCAGCTGAACCTGGCACCGGTCACGATCGTCGGCCACTCTCTCGGCGGCAACATCGCGCTGCGATACACGGGGCTCTATCCCGAAAAGGTCCGCAAGCTCGTCGCCATCGAGGGTCTCGGCCCTTCACCCAAGATGCTGGAAGAACGCAAGGAAACGCCCTTCGACGCGCGCTGGCGCGAATGGATCGACGAAAAGCGCAAGGCGGCGGCGCGTCTGCCGCGCCGCTATGACAGCTTCGAGGCGGCGCTGAAGCGCATGCATGACGAAAATTCCTACCTTAGCGACGAGCAGGCCCGCCACCTGACCCTGCATGCGGTCATGCAGAATGAGGATGGGACCTATAGCTGGAAGTTCGATCCCTATGTCCGGCTGTGGGGGCCGCTCGATATCCGGCAGAAGGAACTGCAGACGCTGTGGAACCGTATCGACTGCCCTACCCGGCTGATCTACGGCGCGGATAGCTGGGCGTCCAACCCCGAGGAAGACGGGCGCTTGCAGCATTTCCGGCATGCATCGGCCACCGTCTACGAGCGCGCTGGGCACTGGGTCCATCACGACCGGTTCGACGCGTTCCTCGAGGAATTGAACAGGTTTCTCTGAACGGAAGAGGTGGCCGGGGCGAGCGCCCCGGCACTCCCCCGGGTTTCAGACGATCAGGATTTCCTGCACCGGCAGATCGACATGCTCGGCAAGCGGGGCCTCAGCTGCCATGTCGGCGCCTGCAACCATGCCGCCATCCGCAAAGGCAGAGGCGGGGACGATCGACCCGCCGGCCTCTTCGAATACCACTTCGCCCGCCTCCGTGTCGAAGAAGACCCGG
>NZ_JAGSGB010000012.1 GCF_020092905.1 Pacificimonas aurantium | reverse complement strand
TCTTCGGCGGTGAGAATCCCGACCTGCGTCCCGGCCGGGACATCCTCGTCGAACGCGGTGCCGGAAAGATCGGGGGCGTCCGGAGCAGCATTGGGCGGCGCAACGGCGATTTCCACCACCGCCGTGTCGGTCCCGCCACTGCCGTCCGCCACCGTGACGGTGAAGCTTCCCTGCCCGGCGAAACCCGTATCCGGCGTAAAGGTGAACATGCCGTCCGCTCCGCCGGTCACGGAGCCGCCCACGATGTCGGATGCCGTGAAGGTCAGATCGTCGCCGTCGGCGTCGGTCGCAGACAAGTCTATCTCGACCGCAGAGCCATCCTCGGAAATAAACGTACCCGGCTCTGTCAGCACAGGCGCATCGTTCACCGGGGTCACCGTAACGCTGGCGACGCCGCTGTCTTCCTCGCCACCGGGATCCTCGACGGTGTAGCTGAATCCTGCCTCACCGTTGAAGTCCGCGTCGGGCGTGAACACGACTTCACCGTCCACGATCTCTGCCGTGCCGTTCGAAACGTTCGAAACACCGGTAAGTGTGAGCGTATCGCCGTCGGCATCGGTATCGTTCGCCAGCACGTCGATGGTCACCGAACCGTCCTCTGC
>NZ_JAGSGB010000011.1 GCF_020092905.1 Pacificimonas aurantium | reverse complement strand
TAGTCGCCGTCGTCGAAACCGAGGATCGTCGGCTCGGTCCCCAGCGGAAGGCGCAGGATGGTGCCGAGGCCGTCCTCCAGCACCAGCGTCGATCCGTTCCGGGTCGCCGTGAAGTCGGCAAAATCGCCCGGCAGAACGATCGTGTCGCCGCCTTCGTTGAAGGACGGGTCCAGCGTAACCTGGGCGCCGACGCCGATCACCAGTTCCTCGTTGCCCGCGGCAGATCCGAACAGGTTATAGGCGCCGCGCCCCACACTCGTCTCTCCATCGGGCGAGAAGATCACGCGCGATGCCATCTCCGGATCGACCGGCGGCAACTCCGGCGCGGTCTGGGTCAACTGCTCGAACGACAGCGTCCCGGTCTCGGTATCGACCGTGACCTCGCGCAGGCCATCGGTAAAGGCGAGCTGTAGCCCGCTCGTGCCGATCGGAATTTCCGCCGACGTGCCGTCGTCGGCGGCGACGCGCACCACGGAACCGTCAAGGACGAAGCCATAAGCCGCAAAGCGCTTCGGAAACACGATCGTATCGAGCCCTGTATTGAAGGACGGATCGAAGCTTGCCTGTGAGCCGATACCCAGGATCACCATCTCCGCGCCGTCCCGGGTCCCGACGATGCGATACTCGTCCTGCCCCAGACCGAGCGACTGGCCGCGGGCGACGGT
>NZ_JAGSGB010000010.1 GCF_020092905.1 Pacificimonas aurantium | reverse complement strand
TGTCAGACTAATGACAACTTGTCTCTGTTCCGCGCAACTCACCCCTTCCCCGTCGACTTTCAGGCCATGAGGTTGGCCCACTCCGCCTGGGCGGCGGAGCGGCGGGTCTTGTAGGTCGGGCGGTCGATGAGGTGGCGTTCTGAGTTGAAGTGATTGTGGACGTTCGCGTGGACCGAAGCGAACTTTTGCAGTGAACTCATTTTCCTGAACCGGAGCATCGCCCGCTCTCGTCGTCGGAACGGTAAATGCGAGTTCTCCGCTCTGTTGTTGTGATGCCGGCCGACCTCTTGCTTCGGCAGATTGCCGAGCACGTTCATCGCCGAAACGTAAGCCCGCAGACCGTCGGTCACGATGGCCTCGGGCGAACCGTAGGTTTTGAGCGCCTTCTTCATGAACCGTAGCGCTGCAACTTTGTCTCGATCCTTCGTAACGTAGCTCTCGAGGATCTCGCCCTCGTGGTCGACGGCGCGCCAGAGATAGCGCTGTTCGCCGTTCACCTTCACGTACATCTCGTCGAGGTGCCACTTCCACTGGCGAAAGCCGCGCATATACGACCGGCGCCGCTGCTTGATCTCTTTCGCGAACATCGGGCCAAAGCGGTTCCACCAGAAGCGCACCGTCTCATGGCAGATGTCAATGCCGCGCTCGGCCAGCAGATCCTCTACGTTGCGCAGGCTGAGCGGGTACCGGACGTAGAGCATCACCGCGGCGCGGATTACCTCCGGCGACGAATTGAAACAGCGGAACGGGCTTCTGGCTTTGCTCGATCTAGGCATCGCTCCGCGCTAGCGGATCAGGCGCCGGTCGTCAGTGGTGCATTTAGTCTGACAGAGCC
>NZ_JAGSGB010000001.1 GCF_020092905.1 Pacificimonas aurantium | reverse complement strand
GGGAGGAGGCGGCGGCGGCGGGGGAGGCGGCGGCGGAGGCGGAGCAGCCTCGGCACCGAAATTGAACGCCAGCGTCGCGAGCAGCGAATGGCTGTCAAAATCGCCCGCCATCTCCAGACCGTTGTCGAAGCTATGCGTCACGTCCGGCACCGCGAAATAGCGGTATTTGATGCCGAGATCGACCGACGGGCTGAGCGGCACATAGGCCGCCGCGATACCCTGATAGGCGAACGCGGTTTCCGAATCGTCGGCGAAAGTCACCCCGGGCGCGTCGAGCGCCCAGTCCTTCTGGCTGACGCTGGCAAAGCCCGCTCCGCCGCCGAGGAGGAAGCCGAAGCGATCATTGTCGCCAATGTCGGCGAGAATGTTGAGCATCCCGGCCCAGGTCTCTGTCTCCCCGCCTGCGTTCGGGAACTGTCCGCGCGTATAGTCGCCCACAGGAAGCGCACCGGGGCCTTCGTCGGAACTGCCCCCGGCTATCGCGGTGGGGGTGCCGCGCAGTTCGACATTGTCGAGGTCGGGCGTGCGGTAGAGCCCCTCGGCCTCGATCCGGAAGACACCGAAATCATACCCCACGAAAATGCCGAGATCATAGGAACCGCCATGGTTGATTTCGACCAGCTCCCCCTCATCGCCCGCGGCGGGATCCTCGAGTTCATATTCGAGGTCGCCGGTATAGAGATAACCGGCCTCGATACCTGCATAGACGGCACCATCCTTGGCCGCCGCCTGGTGAGCGGCCGTCGATGCCAGCAGCACCGCCAGCAGCGTCGTAGTCCTGTTCATGTCGCCTTGCCCCTTTTTGACCTGGCATTCGCGGGTAGCAGGCCCCTGGCGAACCGAACTGTTCGCCGTTCGCAGGACCTGCGAACGGGCCCGGAACGCGAATTTCCGGACTCGAGCAGGGCGCTGCCTAGTCATGTAGTGTGACGAACCTGTTGCGTTTTCGCGCGGCGGCGGGCCGCCCGAGCATCAGCTGCCGGGTTCGGCCTGGCAGTCGATGCCGAGAGCGGCGGTCACATGCTCCATGTCGCTGCCGGGCTCGATGATCTGCCAGACGCCGCTATGGTTGGTATTGAGGGCGACGACCGCCTTTTTCGGGCAGATATCGAGACACTTCACCTCGACGATGCCAAGCCGTCCCTTGCGCCCCTTGGCGAGCCCGCAATGTGCGCGCAGCTCCTTCGTTAGCGAGTTCTTTCGCTTCGGACCGAAGCCGCCCTTCAGCTTCTTCTGGCATTTCCCGCAGACAAGGACGGCGCCCTGCCAGTTCGAACGAACCCTCTTCACCGGCGAGTCAGTCCTGCTCCCCGTCGGGGCCTTTCCAGACCTTCATATCCTCGGCGCGCTTCAGGATCTCGTAGGCCGCCTGCCCGGCCTGGAAGCGCTTTTCCGCCTCGCGGTCGCCCGGGTGGCGGTCGGGATGATTGTCCTTCGCCCATTTGCGGTAGGCGAGCTTCACCGCGGTAAACTCCGCGTCGGGATCGAGTTCGAACAGCTCGAGAGCGTCCATCTCGGCGCGGCTGCGGCTGCCATCGCCCGACCCGGCCCAGCCCCACTGGGCGGACTGGCTGTGCGAGGCGGCGGCGGCCTCTTCGGCCTCCCGCTGTGCCTTCTGCTCCTTGGTCAGGCCCTCGAAATAGTTCCAGTTCTTGTTGTATTCCGCCGCGTGCTTCTGACAGAAATACCAGCGGTCCTTGCTGTTCGGGGACTTGGGCGCGGGGAAGTCGCCCTTCTCCTCGCAGCCATGCCGGTCGCACAGGCGCACGGTCGCGGCCTCGAACCCTTTTGCGTCATAGTCTCCCCAGCGGGGAAACCCCCATGATTTGCGCGGTGCCATAGCCCTAGAGCGCGCATCCTTTCCCGGCGGTTCCGCCCGCCCGATCGTTGGTTCAGCTGTCTGCCCAGGTACGTAGGAGCGTGTGGGCGATCGCAAAAGGCGGAGGCAGAAAGAACTCAGCCTCGCCGTCGAGCGCAGAGGCGACATCGGCCTTCGAGACCCAGCGCGCCTCCTCCAGCTCGTCTTCGTCGACGCGGATATCGGTGGTCTCGGCCTCTGCAAAGGCGCCCATCATCAGCGAATATGGAAAGGGCCATGGCTGGCTCGCCACATAGGCGACGCGGCCCGTTCGCACCCCTGCCTCCTCGAGGATTTCGCGCCGCACGGCTTCCTCCAGGCTCTCACCATGTTCGACGAAGCCGGCCAGCGCGGACATCATGCCGGCCGGAAAGCCGGGCTGACGGCCGACGAGCGCATGCGTGTCCGTAACGGCGAGCATGATCACGACCGGGTCGGTACGCGGAAAATGCTCCATGCTACACCCCGCGCAAACGCGGGCATGACCGCCCTTGGCAAGCTCCGTCGAACTGCCGCAGGAGCCGCAGAAGCGGTGCCGGCCATGCCAGTCGAGCAGCGACCGCGCCTGCGCGACGATTGCGCCGTCGCGCGCAGGAAGCTGCATCGCAGCGCCCCGGGCATCGGCCTTCTGACCCTCGTCCGGATCGCAGCAGCCGGCGGCGGCAAAGCGCGGCACGCCGTCTTCGAACCCGAGAAAGACGCTCTCGCAGCCATCGGGAAGGTCGATGCGCCGCGACCAGACGAGCGCGCCGTCAGCATCGAGATGCGGGCTGAGCTCGTCCATCATCAGCCAGCGCGCGCCCGGATGCATGCGCGCGGCGAACAGCGCCTCATCGTCGCGGCGCAGCTCGTCTGCGCGGTCGAAGTCATGGCCGGTGAGGCCGACGGAAGCGGGCGTGAAGGGGCGGTCGAAGAGACTGGGCATGGGCGGCGAGAGAAAGCAGACGCCCTGCGCCCTTGCAAGCATAGGCTTGGCGCGCCATATGACCGCGCGGGAGTCGGGCGGACGTAGCGCTCGCGAACCCGGTCAGGTCCGGAAGGAAGCAGCCGTAACGATACCGCTTGCGGGTCGTTCCGGCTCCCACCCCTCACATTCATGTAGATTTTGCCAAGGCAGTGGTCGGCGCTGCCGCAAGGGGAAGGCCCGCGATGCCAAGATCTGGTCCTGCGCCGGGATGACTATCTGCGGTCATCTCGCTAACCTCATCCGATGTCAGATTTCAGCCTAGAGTCGCAGGAAGACGGTCCCGTCGAGGATGATGCTGCGGCTCCTGCGGACGCGCCCGCCCAGCCCTATCTGGTTCTTGCCCGCAAATACCGCCCGACTCGCTTCAGCGACCTGATCGGACAGGACGCGATGGTGAAGACGCTGGCGAATGCGATCGAGAAGGATCGCATCGCGCACGCCTTCCTGATGACCGGGGTGCGCGGCGTGGGGAAGACCTCGACCGCACGGCTGATCGCGAAAGCGTTGAACTGCATCGGTCCCGATGGCGACGGCGGGCCGACCATCGACCCGTGCGGCGTCTGCGAGCCCTGCCGGGCAATCACCGAGGGACGCTTCATCGACGTGGTGGAAATGGACGCCGCTTCCCATACCGGTGTCGACGACATGCGCGAGATCATCGACGCCTCACGCTATGCGGCGGTGTCGGCGCGCTACAAGATCTACATCATCGACGAAGTCCACATGCTGTCGAAGAACGCCTTCAACGCGCTTCTGAAGACCCTGGAAGAGCCGCCCGCGCATGTGAAGTTCATCATGGCGACGACCGAGGTCGAGAAGGTGCCGGTGACGGTGCTGTCGCGCACCCAGCGCTTCGACCTGCGCCGCATCCCCCCCGAACTGCTGTTCGACCATTTCAAGACCATCGCCGCGACCGAAGGCGTCGATATCGAAGAAGCCGCGCTGAAGCAGATCGCATCCGCCGCCGACGGGTCCGTGCGCGACGGGCTGTCGCTGCTCGACCAGGCGATCGCGCACGGATCGGGCCTGGTCACGGCTGAGGCGGTCCGCGGCATGCTGGGCCTCGCCGACCGGGCGCGGGTGCGGACCCTGCTCGGCCATATTCTGGACGGCGATGCCAAAGCCGCGCTGGACGAGTTGAACGCGCAATATGTCGCTGGTGCCGCGCCCGACCAGACGGTCGAGGCGTTGCTGGGCCAGGTGCACGCCATCACGCGCATGCAGCTTGGCGCAGACCCCGATCTGACGACCGGGCCGGAAGGGCGGCAGAAACTGTCCGAGTGGGCAGAGCAGGTCGGCCCGGCCACGCTCCACCGCCTGTGGCAACTGCTGCTGAAAGGCCTGGAAGAAGTGAAGCGCGGGACGATGCCGCTGGAAACCGCCGAAATGGCGATCTTGCGGACGATCCATGCCGCGCAGATGCCCGATCCGGGTGCGCTGATGAAGGCGCTGGATCGGGCCAGTGACAGCGACGCGGGCCCGGCTCCGGCGGCGGATCGTGCCGCCCCTGCATCGGTCCCGACTGCTATGCTGAGCGAGGATATTGCCGAACGCGAAGCGGGGGCAGCCGGGCCGGAGGGTTCCGAAACCCCGGCCCGTTCCCCGCAGATCGAAGGCCTGCCCCGCGAATTCGACCAGCTGCTCGATTTCTTCGTGAAGGCGGACCCCCGCGTCGAGGCATGGCTGCACGACGAGGTCGGCGTGGTGCGCTATGAGGGCGAGGACCTGGTGCTATCCGGCCGGGAGGACCGCGATCTGGTCGGGCGTATGAAGACGACGCTGCGCGAACAGCTCGGCGCGGACCTGCGTATCGTCTTCCAGGACGACCCGGGCGCCATGTCGAAGAAGGCGCGCGAAGATGCCCGCATCGCCGCCGAACGGCAGCGCGTCATGTCGGACCCGAATGTGAAGAAGCTGCTCGACGCCTTTCCCGATGCCGAACTGGTAGGCTATGAGCTGGAGACTGAAAATGACGGCGCGCGCGATGGCGAGGCGCCTGACGACAGGCAGAGGACAGCACTATGAATTCGCTCGAAGACATCATGAAGGCCGCCCAGGGCGTCCAGGATGAGATGAACAAGGCCCAGGCCAAGCTCGACGAGATCGAAGTCACGGGCGAAGCCGGCGGCGGCATGGTGAAGGTCCGCGCGACCGCCAAGGGCCGGATTCTCGGCGTGTCGATCGACGACAGCCTGATGACGCCGGACGATAAGGAAATGCTGGAGGACCTGGTGACGGCCGCCTTCAACGATGCGCGCGGCAAGGCGGACGCGAAGTCGGCGGAAGAGATGTCGAAGATGACGTCGAGCCTTCCGCTGCCGCCCGGTTTCAAGCTGCCCTTCTAGGCGGGCGGTAAGCCTCTCGGCGACCGCTGGCCGGGATCAGCCGAAGATGCAATCGTCCTGGCCGTCGGCATCGACGATGCCGATCCATCGCTGGATATTGCCCGAATGGCGGCGCACGAAGGGCCCCGGATTGCCTGCGTTGCGCTCGATCGGATTGGGAAGGACCGCGGCAAGACGCGCGGCTTCGTTCGGAGACAAATCGGCAGCGGACTTACCGTAATGATATTGGGCAGCGGCCGCGGCACCGTAAACGCCCGGCCCCATCTCCGCGACGTTGAGGTAAACCTCCATAATGCGGTGCTTGCCCCACAGTAGTTCGATCAGACCCGTGAAGTAAGCCTCGAGCCCCTTCCGCAGCCAGTTTCGATCCGACCACAGAAAGGCGTTCTTCGCCGTCTGCTGGGAGATAGTGGAGGCCCCGCGCAGCCGCCCGCCCTTCTCATTGGCCTTCATGGCGGTCTCGATCGCTTCGATATCGAAGCCGTTATGACTGCAGAACCTGGCGTCTTCCGATGCGATCACCGCGCGCACGAGATTTGGGCTGATCTCCTCGAGCGGAGTCCAGCTGCGATACACGGTCTGCCCGTCGACATAATCGCCAAGCTGCGGAGTGGTCACCGGGATCGGCACGAACCGGTAAAGAAGCGCCCACAGAATGGTGAAGAGAAAGACGAAGACGAGCGCCTTCAGCAGCCACCGGAGCGGCTTCATACGCCGTTTCTTACGAAACCCGCGCCGTTTCTTGCGGCCCAACCGCGCCATACTTCGCCAATTTTCTACGCCTCATTCCGCCTAACCGCGTTCGGCGGCCAAGGTCAAAGGCGTATTTGCGCGAATTTTTGCGGCTCTCAGGCCGGCTCGAGCAGTTTCCGCTCTTCGGCGAGGTCCTTCATCGCCTTCTGCAATTTCTCGAAGGCGCGCACCTCGATCTGGCGGACCCGCTCGCGGCTGATGTCATAAACCTGGCTAAGCTCTTCGAGCGTTTGCGGTTCATCGGTCAGGCGCCGTTCGGTGATGATGTGCCGCTCACGGTCGTTCAGCGTACCGAGCCCCTCGATCAGAAGATCGTGGCGCACGTCCGCTTCCTGCTCGTCGGCGACCACCTCGTCCTGCAGCGGTTCGTCGTCCTGCAACCAGTCCTGCCATTCGCTGTCGCCTTCGTCGGCGCGCAGCGGGGCATTCAGGCTGGTATCGCCGCCACGCGACATGCGGCGGTTCATCGAAACGACCTCGTCCTCGGAAACCTTCAGCTCCTTGGCGATCTGCGCCACGTCGTCGGGATGAAGGTCGCCGTCCTCTAGCGCATCGATCTGGCTCTTCATGCGGCGCAGGTTGAAAAACAGCTTCTTCTGCGCGGCGGTCGTGCCGATCTTTACGAGGCTCCAAGAGCGGAGGATGAATTCCTGGATGGAGGCGCGAATCCACCACATGGCGTAGGTGGACAGGCGAAATCCCTTGTCGGGTTCGAATTTCTTGACGCCCTGCATCAAGCCGACATTGCCCTCCGAAATCAGGTCGGAGACAGGCAAGCCGTAGCCGCGATAGCCCATGGCAATCTTCGCAACGAGGCGCAGGTGACTCGTCACGAGGCGGTGAGCCGCATCGCGGTCGGCATGTTCCTTCCACCGCTTGGCGAGCATATATTCCTCCTCGGGCTCGAGGATCGGAAATTTCTTGATCTCGCTGAGATAGCGGTTGAGCGAATTGCCCCCGCCCAAGGCGGGAATGGTTGCCGGTACTGTATTCTTCGCCATGGTCGTCATTCCTGAAGTCTTACGGGCCCGTCGACGGCACCCGTGCCGCTTTGTCTTTTCGGTACTGTAGCTCCACCCGTTACGGCGTAGAGGCAGGCAGTCCCCTAATTTAGGAACGGGAAAGGGCTGCCACGAGTTCCTGCATATCGCCCGGAAGCGGGCTTTCGAAAGAGAGATTTTCTTGGGTCTCCGGATGCAGGAATTGCAGCGATGCCGCGTGAAGCGCCTGCCTGCGGAACCCCAGCTGCGACAATAAGCGCGTTACCCCCTTGCCGCCGCGCCCGCCGTACAGGGGGTCACCAAGAAGCGGATTGCCCTTAGCCGCCATGTGCACCCGCACCTGGTGCGTACGCCCCGTTTCAAGCCGGCAGCGGACCAGCGCCGCCTCCTCGAAGATGTCCACGGTTTCGTAATGCGTGACTGCGGGCTTGCCGCGCCCATCTTCGAGCACGGCCATCTTCTTCCGGTTCTTGGGCGAGCGGCCGATATTTCCTTCGACACGGCCGGACGGCGGCGAGGGCCGTCCGCGCACGGCGGCGAAATAGCGGCGCCCGACGCTGTGCGCGGCAAACTGCGCCGCGAGGCCCATATGCGCGTGCGCCGTCTTGGCGGCAACGAGCAGGCCGGAGGTGTCCTTGTCGATCCGGTGGACGATGCCCGGCCGGGTCACCCCGCCAATGCCGCTGAGACTGCCGCCGCAATGGTGGAGGAGCGCGTTCACCAGCGTACCGTCCGGATTTCCCGCCGCCGGATGCACGACGAGACCCGCAGGCTTGTCGACGACGATGAGATGATCGTCCTCAAAGGCGATGGCGAGCGGGATATCCTGCGGCTGGGCCTTGTCGGGAACCGGTTGCGGGACGGCCAGGACAAAGCGTTCGCCGGCGCGGACCTTCCGAGAGGGCTGGCGTTCGGGGCCGGTCGACGAGGAGACCGCGCCGGCCTTCAGAAGGCTTTTCAACCGCTCCCGCGACAGATGCGGTGCAAGCGCTGCAAGCGCGCGGTCCAGACGGTCACCGGCAAAGCCTTCGGGAATCTCGATCTGGATGCTCGTCTCGCGCTCTGCCATGCCAGCCAACATGTCGCGCATGACCTGGCAAATCACAAGCATCGCCGCCGAGTCCATCCGAAGCCATGAACGGCGCGTCCATCCCGAAGAAGCCTGCGGACTTCTGTTCGGCGGGGACCGGCGAATAGAGGAGGCAGTTCCCGCCCCGAACGTTTCCCCGACGCCCCGGCACCGTTTCGAAATCGACCCGAAAGCGCTCTTCTCCGCCCTCCGCGCCGAGCGGCAGGGAGGCCCCAGGCTTTTGGGATATTACCACTCGCACCCCAGCGGGACGTTCGATCCGTCCGAAACGGACGCAAAGCTTGCGCAGCCCGACGGGCGCCTCTGGCTTATCGCAGCGGAAGGCCGGATCGCCGGATTCATCGCCGGCAACACTGGAATCCATGGCCGCTTTCAGCCTATTGCCCTAGACGAAGATTAAAACGCTGACTTGGGGGACACGACTCTGGCATTGGGAACCGTCAAATGGTTCGACACGAAGAAGGGATTTGGATTCATCCGCCCGGACCTCGGCTCGATCGACGTGTTCGTGCATATCTCCGCTTTGAAATCGAGCGGGCTTTCGGACCTGGCCGAGGATCAGCGGGTCGAATTCGAATTGGTCCAGTTGAACGATGGGCGAGTCTCGGCGTTCGGCATTCATGTGGTCGCAAGCCGCCCCCCTTCCCCGAAGGATGGTGCCGCTTCGCAGAATTCCGGGCGGAAAAACGGCGACACGGAACCACCGTTGCCGCGCTAACCGAAAAAGGGGGCTGTGCGCATGGCTGAATCAGTACCTATGAAACCGGCAGATTTCGCCAGCCTGCTGTGCTCGCGGCTGTGCCACGACCTCGTCAGCCCGGTGGGGTCGCTGTACAATGGCGTGGAACTGCTGGCCGACGAAACCGATCCCGAAATGCGCCGCCGCTGCATGGAGCTGCTGGCGGACAGCGCGCGGCAGACCGCAAACAAGCTGAAATTCTTTCGCCTCGCCTTCGGCGCGGCTGGCGGGTTCGGGAGCAGCATCGACCCGCGCGAGGCACACTCCGCACTGGAAGGTCTGTTCGCGGAGGAAAAGCGCATATCGCTCGATTGGCAGATCGGCGACCATCCGCTGCCGAAGGGCGCCACGAAAATGCTGCTGAACCTGGCCATGATCGCGGGCGACGCGCTCCTGCGCGGCGGCACGCTGACAGTTGCCAGCGAAGCCTCCGGCGATCTGTTCGAAATCGCGGTGCGCGCCGAAGGGCCGCGTATCCTGCTGGACGAGGAAGTCCGCCGGACGCTTGAAGCGGGCACCTCGCTGACCACCCTGACCCCGCGCGCGGCCAGTGCCTTTCTCGTCGCGCTGCTGGCGGACGAGAGCGGTACGAAGGTGCATATCTCCGAAGAGGAGAACGTCCTGGTGTTCGGGGCCCAGCTGGAGGCCTGACCCGTCGTCCCACCGCGGGAACCTGACCGCACACGGTTAAATCCAATTTAACCCCTCCAGCGCTAGCCCGGCAGAAACCAAGTGGGCCGGCCGAGCGATGGATGACCTGATCCAGGAGTTTGTGAGCGAGACTGAAGAGAATCTTCAGGCCGTCGATGACGACTTGCTGAAGTTCGAGCGCAATCCGCAGGATGCCGGGCTGCTCGACGAGATTTTCCGACTGGTCCACACCGTCAAGGGAAGCTGCGGCTTCGTGGGACTCCCCCGTCTGGAGGCGCTCGCCCACGCCGCCGAAACGCTGCTTGGGAACCTGCGCGACGGCAAGCTGACGGTCACGCCCGGCGCAGTCACGGCAATTCTGGATACCGTGGAACGCATTCGCCAGCTGACGTCCGCGCTCGCGCGTACGGGTGAGGAGCCGGAGGGCCGCGACGCGGACCTGATCGCGAAGCTGGAGGTGCTGTCGGGCAATCGGGGCCCCGAAACCGGTCCGGAGGATCGAGAGATTACCGCCACCGGGCCCACGCCCGAGACTCTGATCGGCGGAACGTCGGCGGAAGACACCGCCGCGGAGCGCGGGGGGACGGGTTCCCCGCAGTCGATCCGGGTGTCGGTAGAGCTGCTGGAAGAGCTGATGACCAGCGTATCGGAACTCGTCCTGACCCGAAATCAGCTGCTTCAGGAACATCGCCACCAGGCGTCCGACTCGATGGCAATGCCCTTGGACCGCCTGAGCGCCCAGATCGGGCGCTTGCAGGACAGCGTCATGCGAACGCGCATGCAGCCGATTTCCGGGGCCTGGTCCGCGCTTCCGAAGCTGGTGCGCACGCTGGCGCTCGACCTGGGGAAACGCATCGAACTTGAAACGGAAGGCGGCGATACGGAGCTGGACCGGCAGATGCTGGAGCTGGTCAAGGATCCGCTGGCGCACATGGTGCGCAATGCCGCCGACCATGGCATCGAAGCGCCGGACGTGCGCCGCGAAGCGGGCAAGCCGGAAACGGGCACGATCCGCCTGTGCGCCGCGCAGGAAGGCGGACATATCACCATCCGCCTGTCCGACGACGGCCAGGGCCTCGATCCGGACCGGCTGCGCAGAAGGGCGATAGAGACGGGACTTATGTCCCATGCCGACGCCGCGGCGACGACCGAAACACAGCTGACGCGGCTGATTTTCGCGCCCGGCTTCTCCACCGCCCGGACCGTGACCAATGTGTCGGGGCGCGGAGTCGGCATGGACGTCGTGCGCTCGAACGTGGAGCGCATTGGCGGAACGATCGAGGTCGAGACCATGCCTGGCCGCGGCACAACGTTCCTGGTGCGCATCCCCCTCACCCTCGCGATCATGCCGGCACTGATTGTCGGGTCGGCGGGAGTGCGGTTCGCCGTGCCGCAGATTGCGGTGGCGGAACTGGTACGCACCGACGAAGCCTCGGAGCACCGCATGGAACGCGTCGCCGGAACGCCGGTCCTGCGGCTGCGCGGAAAGCTGCTGCCGCTCGTGGATCTGGGCGAGGCGCTAGGCCTGGAAACAGCGGAAAACGCCGATCACGTACTCGTCATCCGCAGCGCCGGCATGGTGTTCGGAATCCTCGTCGATTCCATCTACGATACGGAAGAGCTGGTTGTGAAACCTGTCTCGAAGGCGCTCGCAGCGCTCGAGGTCTATTGCGGCAACGCCATTCTGGGCGACGGCAGCGTCATCATGATCCTCGATCCGAACGGCCTGGCAGGAGATATCTCGCTCGTGGGGACCGACTCCGGCGAAGAGCCCGAGAACGAAGAGGAAGTCGAAAACGACCGCGAGGCGCTGCTACTGTTCCGTAGCAAGGGGGAGACAACGCCCTGTGCCGTTCCGTTGTCACTGGTGGCGCGTATCGAAGATATCGACGCGGAGGATTTCGAGCGGTCCGGCGGCGAATGGATGGTCCAGCTGCGCGGAGCGCTGGTCCCCATCGTGGCCCCGGACGCCGACTGGCGCCCCCCGAGCGAAGGCCGTCAGCCAGCGCTGCTATTCACCCGCCACGGCAAGCAGGCGGCCTTCGCGGTCGACGAGGTGCTCGATATCGTCGAAAGCAAGATCAAGCTTGAACTGTCTTCCGACGATCCCGCTTCGCTGGGCACGGCGGTTGTCGCCGGACGGGCGACCAACCTTATCGATATCGCCTATCTGCTGCGACATCGTCTCGATCCCGCCAAGGCGAAGGAAGACGCCCCGCGCATCCTGGTCGTGGACGACAGTCCCTTCGTCAGGAACATGCTCGGCCCCCTCCTTGCCGAGGCGGGCTACCGGGCTACCATCGTCGCCGACGTGGACGAGGCCCTGACCCTGCGAGACCGGGGCGAACGGTTCGACATGATCCTGAGCGACGCCGAAATGCCGGGCGCGAAGGGACTGGAATTCGCCCGTACGGTGAAAGCGGGCGGGCCCTGGAGCGGCGTTCCCCTGCTGGCGCTGGCGTCGCTTGGTAGCGTTCCCGAGACGCAGGAGGGCCGGGCCGCCGGCTTCGACCGCTATGTCGTCAAGTTCGACAGGCAGACCTTACTGCAGACGCTTGGCGCCAGCTTCGACAAGGAGCGCGCGGCATGAACCAGCTGGTGACCATGACCCTCGACGGGCGCGAGCTGTGCGTCGGGGTCGACACGGTGCAGGATGTCGTCCGGCTGGAAACCGTCACGCCCGTGCCGCAGGCGCCGGACTGGATTGCGGGGGTGATGAACCTGCGAGGACATATCGTAACTGCGGTCGACCTGCGCGCTCGTCTGGGGCTTCCCGCAGGCGGCGACGGGTCGGGGCGCATGTGTGTCGTCGTGGACTTCGACGGCGACGCCTATGGCCTGATTGTCGACAAGGTGAGCGAAGTCATCGCCATTACGGACGACCAGCGCGACGGCGACCCGGCCACGCTTCCGGCGGCATGGCGGGCGATCTCACGCGGCGTAATCCGGCTGGACGATGCGTTGCTGCTGGAGATCGATCCGGCCCATATCGTCAGCCTGCCGCAAAGCCGGGCTGCTTAACGGGGCGGAAACCAATTCGGTCTAGGACGGTGGTCGCCGCTGCGCGTTTCCAGCTGCGTTTCAACCCTGAGGATTCCCGTTCATGCAGTCCTGCCTCATTGTCGACGATTCCAAGGTGATCCGAAAGGTCGCGCGCCGGATTCTGGAAGATTTCGACTTCTCGATCGACGAAGCGGGCGACGGCCAGCAGGCCCTGGAACGCTGCGGCGTGGACATGCCCGACGTGATTTTCCTGGATTGGAACATGCCGGTCATGGGCGGCCTGCAATTCCTCGAGCATCTGCGGGCGCGTGAAACCGAAAAGCGCCCCACCGTCATCTTCTGCACGACGGAGAACGACCTCGATCATATCCGCATCGCCATGGACGCGGGCGCCGACGAATATATCATGAAACCGTTCGACCGGGACATCATCCGCACCAAGTTGCAGCAGGTCGGGCTGATCTAGCCCGGCGCGCGGGAAGACGGTCGCGGCATGACGAAGGCGAGAAAACGAGCGAGCGAGGAGACGCAGGATGCGCCCATCCGCGCCATGCTCGTCGACGATAGCGGTGTAACCCGCGCGCTGATCGCACGCTGGCTGACAGAAGCGGGGATCGACGTCGCTGCGACGGCACGCGACGGCATGGATGCCCTTTCGCAGGTCGAAATGTGCCGACCCGACATTATTATCCTCGACATCGAGATGCCGCGTAGGGGCGGTATCGAAATCCTGCCCGAACTATTGCAGCGGGCGCCGCAAAGCCGCGTGTTGATGGCATCCAGCCTGACCACGCGCAGTGCGCATATCACCATGGAAGCGCTGAAACTGGGGGCGAGCGACGCCGTCGCCAAGCCGAGTTCGGGCTGGGCCGGACGCGGAACCCGCGAGTTTCGCGGTGAACTGATCCGCAAGGTGACGGCCCTAGGCAAGGCCGGCCCGCCAGAGGAGCGCCCGGCGCCAGCCGAAGAGACCGCACCGGCCGAAGAGACCTTGTCGGCAGCGGAGGAAGCGATATCAACCGTTTCGCTCTCCGACGCTCCGCCCCCCCGCATCGTGGTCATCGGATCGTCGACGGGTGGTCCCAAGGCGCTGTTCGAGCTGCTCGCTCGGCTGCCCGAGACCATCAATGCCCCGATCCTGATCGCGCAGCACATGCCGCCGACCTTTACCTCGATCTTCGCCGAACATCTTGCCCGCATGAGCGGCCGTCCCGCCAGGGAGGCCGAGGACGGCGAGCCCCTCAGGGACGGAACGCTCTACGTCGCCCCCGGCGGACGCCACATGGAAGTCCGCCGCTGCGACCGTCCCTTCATTCGCCTGAGCGATGCGCCGCCGGAAAATTTCTGCCGCCCTAGCGTGAACCCGCTGTTCCGCAGCGCGGCGGCGTGGGGCGAGGAAGCGCTCGGAATCGTTCTGACCGGCATGGGGTCGGACGGCCTGAGCGGTGCACGAACCCTGCGCGAGGCGCGCGCCCGGATCGTCGTGCAGGACGCCGCGACATCGGTCGTCTGGGGCATGCCCGGCGCCATCGCGCGCGAGGGGCTGGCCGATGAAGTCCTCCCTCTGACCAAACTCGGCGCCTTCCTGGCTGCGGAGCTGGAGCGTTGAGCCTGTCGGAAACGAGCTTCTGCCGCTTTGCCGACCTGCTCGACCGCCGTGTCGGGATGAAGCTTGCCGCCGAAAAAAGTTACCTGCTGGGTGCGCGGCTCGGCCCGCTGCTGCAGCGGGAAGGCATGAATTCGCTCGACGAGCTGGCCGCTGCGCTGGGCAAGGGAAGCCTGCGCCTTGAAGCGGAAGTCGCCGAGGCGATGCTGAACAACGAAACCTTCTTCTTTCGCGACCGCGTTCCGTTCGATCAGTTCCGCGCAACGCTGTTGCCGCGGCTGATGGCGGCGCGGGCGGCGCAGCGGCGGCTGCGTATCTGGTCGGCAGCCTGCTCCACGGGCCAGGAGCCCTATTCGCTGGCGATGATCCTGGCCGAAGAAGCATCGAAGCTCGCCGGCTGGTCCATCGAGATCGTAGCCACCGATATTTCCCGCCACGCGCTGTCGCGCGCAGAGGCCGGCGCCTATTCCCAGTTCGAAGTCCAGCGCGGCCTCGATACGCCGCGCCTGGTGAAATATTTCTCCAAGGAGGGAGATCGCTGGCGCCTGAGCGACGATATTCGCCGACGCGTCCGCTTCGAACGCGCGAACCTGACAGAGCCGCTGCGCTTCACCGATCAGTTCGACCTGATCTTTGCGCGCAACGTGCTGATGTATTTCAAGCCGGAGAGGAAGACCGAGGCACTGAAGAGGCTGCGCGCCAGCCTGCGTGCCGATGGCGCACTCCTGCTTGGAGCGGCGGAAACGATTTTCGGCAACAAGGACCTGTTCGCTCCCGACCCTTCGGCGGTGGGATACTATCGGCCCGCCGCAGTGTTTTCATCCGCGGCTCGGAACGAGGGACGCATGGCGACGCAGTCCTGAGCAGAGCCCGCACTGGTCCGCCGGGTTTCTTGCAAGCGGCGCACGCGCCGCGCTTTGGTGGTTCCCGTAGCAGGAAAAGCGGCATAGGCGCAGCCCCCATGGCCCCGCTTCACCTCCTGTTCGTTCTATTCATCGACCTGTGCTGGGCCATGAACATCATCGCGGTGAAGGTTGCCGTCGATGCGACCGGGCCGCTGACGGCAGTGACGCTGCGATACGGCATCGCCCTTCTCGTCACCCTGCCGTTCATCCGCTGGGTACCCGGCCGGATGAAGCTGGTGCTGACGACGGCATTGCTGGCGGGCGCGGTTTTCATGCTGTTCGTGAACGTCTCGCTTTCGGTAACGGAGAATGTCGCGGCGCTTGCCATTGCAGGACAGGTAGGCGCGCCCTTCAGCCTGATCCTCGCCGTCATCTTCCTGGGTGAGCGGATCCGCTGGGTGCGGATCACCGGCGTTGCGCTTGCCTTTCTCGGCATCTGCATCATGGGATTCGACCCGGCGATCTGGACCGAGCGGCTGGGCGTGGGCCTGACGGTGATTTCGAGCTTCTTCTGGGCGATCGGCTCGCTGCTGTTCCGCCGCCTCCAGGGTGTTCACGTCCTCAACATCCATGGCTGGCTGGCCCTTGTCAGCGTCCCCGTTCTCGGCGTCGCTTCCCTCGTCTTCGAGCCGGGCGGCCTGGCCGCCGCGCCCGCCCTCCCCGGCTCCGTCTGGGCCTGGATCGGCTTTTCGGCGATCTTCTCTTCGCTGGTCGGGCATGCCGGCATGAGCTGGCTGCTGCAGCACTATCCGGTTACGACTATCGTGCCGCTGACGCTGCCCACACCATTATTGTCGGCGGCCATTGCGGTCTTCTATTTCGACAATCCGGTGACCATGGGCCTCGTCATCGGTGCGATTGTGAGCTTTGCCGGGGTCGCTATCATCACGCTGAGAAGCGCCGAGAAGGAACCTGAGATTGCCGAAGCATGGGTAAAACGAGCCCGCCGATAATCGACAGCCCGTCGCCGAACTTCAACGAGCGGCAACTCCCCGTCTCCCTGATCGTCCTGCACTATACGGGGATGGAAAGCTGCGCGGCGGCGCACGACCGATTGCGCGATCCCGATGCCGGCGTCTCCGCGCACTATCTGGTGGCGGAGGACGGAACGATCATGCAGCTGGTCGCGGAAGACCGGCGCGCCTGGCATGCAGGCCAGTCATATTGGCGCGGCATTCGCGACGTGAATTCGGCGAGCATCGGCATCGAGATCTGCAATCCGGGTCACGAGTGGGGCTATACCGACTTTCCTGCCCCGCAGATCGACAGCGTCATGGCGCTGCTGCCCGGCATCATGGCCCGGCACGGCGTACGGCGGGACAATGTGATCGGCCATTCCGACATCGCGCCGGAGCGGAAGACCGATCCCGGCGAGTTGTTTCCCTGGCAGCGGCTTGCCGAAGCGGGGCTCGCAGAGAGCATTCCTGAGGCGGGCACGGACCCGAACTGGTCCGACAAGGGTGTGAAGGCTGCGCTCGAACGCTTCGGCTATGAAGCACGCGACCTGCCGGCCGCAGTTACCGCGTTCCAGCGGCGCTGGCGTCCGCACGACATCTCCGGCGAAATCGATGCCGAAACGCGCGCGATCCTCCTCGCCCTCCTTGAGCGGCGCTCCGCCGAGGAGCTGATCCTTGGCAACGACCTTCCCCGTCTCTAGATGCCACCGCAGTCAGAGGGCCGGGCGACCGCCGCGCCGCATGCCGAAAGGCTGGCGGGGAGGAAAGTCCGGGCTCCACGGATCGACGGTGCCGGGTAACGCCCGGCGGGCGCGAGCCCAGGGACAGTGCCACAGAGAGAAGACCGCCCGACGCCCGCAAGGGCCGACGGTAAGGCTGAAAGGGTGCGGTAAGAGCGCACCGCGGACGCGGTAACGCGGACGGCAAGGTAAACCCCACCGGGAGCAAGACCGAATAGGGACGGCATATGGGCCTGATCCGGCCCGGTCGTCCGGGTAGGTTGCTTGAGACGGCGCGCGAGCGCCGCCCTAGAGGAATGGTCGCCCCGTCCCGCGATGCGGGAAGGACAGAACCCGGCTTACAGGCCCTCTGACGTTCGCCCTGCCGCTCGATCGCCGCAGCGCTCTTTCCCGGCCCTGCCCGCTCGGCTAAGCGGGCCCGATCCATGCCGCTATCCCGTCTAGATCGCTACCTGTTCAGCCTTATCCTGCTGCCGCTGCTCGCGACGCTGATCATCGCGGCGATGCTGCTGCTGCTCGACAAGATGCTGCGCCTGTTCGACTTTGTCGTGAACGAGGGCGGGCCGATTTCCGTCGTATGGCGCCTGCTGGGCAACAGCTTTCCGGAGTATCTCGGGCTCGGCATTCCGGTCGGCCTCCTGATCGGAATTCTCCTCGCCTTTCGCAAGCTGGCCCTGTCGAGCGAACTCGACGCCATGCGTGCGGTCGGCATCTCCTACGTCCGCATGCTGCGCGTGCCTTACGGCTACGCACTCGCGCTGAGCGGCCTGACCCTGATCATCGTGGGCTTCATCCAGCCGGTGACGCGCTATGCCTATGACGGCCTGGAGTTCGAGCTGCGGTCGGGCGCGCTCGGGGCGAGCATCGGCGTCGGCGAGTTCGTCACCGTTGCCGAGGGAACCACATTGCGGGTGGAGGAAAGCCGCGACAATGGCAGCGACCTGCGCGGCATCTTCCTGAACTCCCGCGACGATCGCGGACGCACCGCCACCGCCACCGCGTCTCGAGGGACATTCCTGTCGACCGACGATCCCGACATCATCCTGCTGCGGCTGACCGAGGGAACACTGGTTCATGACGGACCGAACCAGCCCGAGCCGCGCGTCCTGTCCTTCGAGAATTACGACCTCGCCATCCCTTTGCCGGAAATCACCGTTTTCCGCGCGCGCGGCGCCGACGGCGACCGGCTGGAACTGACCCTGCCCGAACTGTCGCAGGCCGCAGGCGAGCGGCAGGACCTCACCGCCTACGAACGGCGGCGCATCGAGGCCAATTTTCACCGGCGACTGGTGCAGGTCTTCGTACCCTTCGTCATCCCGTTACTGGCGATCGCCCTGTCCGTTCCTCCAAAGCGATCCTCTAGTGCCGTGGGGGTCTTCGCCGCGCTCATCATCCTTGTCGTCTACAACGAGGTCTCCGAAAGCGCCGAACGCATGGGCGGCGCGGGCGACGTGCCGATCGCGCTCAGCCAATGGGGGACGTTCGCCGCCTTCAGCCTGATGTGTATCTGGTTCTTCTACGTGCTCGCCTTCCGCCCCGCGGGCCAGCCGATCGGCATATTGGAAGCGGCGGTCGCGCGGATCGCCAAACCCATTCGCGCCGCCATTCGCTGGGTGCGCATGAAGCTGCGCCAAAGACGCAGCGCGGCGGCAGCCTGATGCGGTTCGCCCCCTGGCCTTCCAACACCCTCGCCCTTTACGAGGCGCGGCTGTTCGCGCTGAGAATTCTCGGCTTCGCCTTCGTGTTGATCGGTCTGTTGCAGGTCCTCGACCTGTTGTCGGAATCGGAGAAGATTCTGGCAGCGCCGGGCAATGACAATGGCGACCTTCTTCGCTACGTCTCGCTACGCATCCCTCAGCTTGCGGACACGTTCCTGCCCTTTTCCGTGCTGCTGGGCGCGCTGTTGACCTGGTCATCGCTGAACCAGTCCAGCGAGATCACCATCATGCGCGGCGCGGGCATGTCCCCCCATGCGATCCTTTTTCCTCTGACCGCCACGGCCATGCTGGTCGCCGTCTTCCATTTCTGGTTCTCAGAGACGGTCCTGCCCGAAACGAACCGCCAGCTAGATGCCTGGCAGCAGGCGGACTATGGCGAGTTCGACCCCGACCGTCCCGACGATCGCGTGGACGTCTGGCAGACCGGAGAAACCGACGTCCTCTATGCCGGGCGAGTGATCGGCGAAGGCGCAGACACCGTGTTGGAAGAGGTAGAGGTCTATCGCCGCGGCGGAGGGCGACTGGATGCGCAGTTCACCGCCATGCGCGCCTATCCGGCCGAGGGCGGCTGGCGACTGGAAGGCGCCGAACGTTTCGATGTCGGTCGCGGCGCCCTCCTCGAGGTGGACAGCCCCGTCGTCGGGAGCGGTATCCCCCCTGAGCGCTACGACCTTCGCATCCCGGACCCCGACGAGGTGAACAGCCGCACGCTCGCCGCTTCGATCGAAACGCTGGAGGCCACGGGTCTCTCCACGGACGGCCTGCGCACATCGCTTCATCAGAAGTTCGTGAAGCCGCTGAGCGCGCTTCTGATGCCACTACTGGGGGCGGTTGCCGGTTTTGGCCTTGCAAGGTCCGGTCAGTTGTTCATGCGCACCGTCGTCGGCCTGGCGCTGGGCTTCGCTTATTTCGTGGCCGACAACGCCATGCTCGCCATGGGCGAGTTCGGCGCGGCGCCGCCGCTGCTAGCCGCCTGGGGGCCGTTCCTTCTGTTCCTGCTGGTGGGCGAGGCGATGATCTTCCGCACCGAAGAATAGGATCGATGGCCGCCCGCCTGCGTTGAACCGGGCATATTCAGGGGCGAATAAGGCTGCGGACCGTATACGGGCCGTAAATTCGCCGCATTGCGTCCCCATATAGGGCGCGATTAGAGGACCCGCTGACCCGGGTGGCCGCACATTACAAAACCGAAGGTTGTTGAAGTGAACATCGCAAAAACGCTGCGCGTCGGCATGTGGAACAAGTCGCACTATCTGGACCGGATGACGTTCAAGGACCTGGTCGTCGCCTATTTCCAATATTACGCGATCCAAGCCTATTTGGTGCTGTCGGCCATCGCGATCTACCTGGCTGTGCAGACTCCGCCGACGCTGGTGGAGGGTGTCTTTGCGACCGGTGTGGCAGTCGTTGCCTACCCGCTTGCCTGGTATGTGCTGCACCGCTGGGTTCTCCACAGTCAGTGGATGTACAAGTCGCCCCTGACGGCGACGACCTGGAAGCGGATCCACTTCGACCACCACCAGGACCCCAATCATCTGGAGGTGCTGTTCGGCGCCCTGTACACCACGTTGCCGACGATCGTCGCGATCATGGGTCCGATCGGCTATGCCATCGGCGGGATGGGCGGCCTGTGGGTGGCCCTCGCCGCAGGCCTTCTGATGACCTGCGTCTACGAGTTCGTGCACTGCATCCAGCACCTGGCGTACAAGCCGAAGAACAAGTGGCTGCAGCAGATGAAAGCGCGGCACATGGCGCATCACTTTCATGACGAAACAGGGAATTTCGGGATCACCGACTTCACTTGGGACCGCCTGTTCAAGACCTTTTACGAGCGTACCGACCGACCGAAGAAATCGGCCACGGTCTTCAACCTCGGCTATGACGAGGCGGCAGCCGAGAAATGGCCTTGGGTGAAGGTAAAATCGGGCGAGATCCACGACGCCCCCACGCGCCGCGCGAAGGTTAAAGAGCAGCTGGACGACGCAAAGGCTGCCTGACCGGTCACCGGCAGGCGCGCGATTTGTCTTGTCACCCGAACGGACGAGCGGCAAGGCCGCGCCGATGACTGCCAAATCCGACGACCTGATCGTCCGTCCCGTCCGCACGAAGGCCGACCAGAAAGCCTTCGTCGACCTGCCCTGGAAGCTTTACGCCGACGATCCGTCCTGGCGTCCGCCGCTGAAGGCCGACGTTCACCACCTGATCGACGGCCCGGCGACCAATCCCTGGTTCGACCATGCCGAGGCCGCCTTCTGGCTGGCCGAACGCGGCGGAGAGATTGTCGGCCGTATCAGCGCCCAGGTCGACCGTCTCGTACTCCAGCATATGGGCGAAGGCACCGGCCAGTGGGGCATGTTCGAATGTGTCGACGACCAGACAGTGGCCGACGCGCTGTTCGAGGTGGCCTCGAACTGGCTGGGCGCGAAGCGCATGACGCGCATGATCGGTCCCTTCAGCCTTTCCATCTGGGATGAACCCGGTCTGCTGGTAGACGGTTTCGAACTGCCGCCGACGATCATGATGGGGCATCACCGGCGCTATTATGAGCGGCTGGTCACGGCCGCTGGCCATGACGAAATCAAGACGATCTATGCCTATGAGCTTCCGATCGACGAAGGCTTCCCCAAGCCCGTCGACCGAATTGTGGGCTTTGCCGAGAAGAATGATCGCATTCGCATTCGCTCCGTCGACAAGAGCCGGTTCGACGAGGAAGCGAAGCTGATTCTCGAAATCCTGAACGATGCCTGGTCGGACAATTGGGGCTTCGTCCCGCTCACCGACCGGGAGGTCGAGCATTTCGCCAAGCAGCTGAAGCCGATCGTCTATGAGGATCTGATCAAGATCTGCGAGGTGGACGGCGAGGCCGCAGCCTTCATGATCACACTGCCGGACCTGAACGAGCTGACGATGGACCTGAACGGCTCGCTGTTCCCGTTCGGCTGGGCAAAGCTGCTGTGGCGGCTCCGCTTTCCGCGCGTCAGCCGCATGCGCGTACCGCTGATGGGGGTTCGCAAGTCGCTGCAAGGGTCACGCCTGGCTACCTTCATGGCCTTCCTGATGATCGAATATATCCGCCGCGCCAGCGTCGAGAAGTTCGGCGCTACACGTGGTGAAATCGGTTGGATCCTGGAAGATAACGGCCCGATGCTGTCGATCGCCGACGTCATCAAGTCGAAGATCACCAAGACCTACAAGGTTTACGAAAAGGCGCTCTAAGGCTCCCCCCTTAGCCGGACTCGCCGTCCTTCCCGAGAACGACTTCCCGTTCACGCGGCAGGACGGCGGTATCGGCTCCGGGCTCGCCGCTGGCATCGAGATCGGCCGCAGCGATCAGCATCGCCTCGCGCAGGCGGCAGTGCATATCCCACCCATCGGAGGGATTGTCCGCTCGCACGAGAAAGCGCACCTCCATCGCGCGGTCGGAATGGCCCACCACCTGCACCGATGCCTCGTCCTTGCAGATGACATCGTCGTCGCTCGACACAAACTTCTCGAACGCCTGGCGCAGCTGGTCGATGTCGGTTCGATGGTCGAGGAACAGCGAGACGGGGCGTAGCAGGCTGGGATCGGTCTTCGTCCAGTTCTCGAAGGGCGTGGAGGCGAACAGGTCGACCGGCACCATCAGACGCCGGTCGTGCCAGGTACGCAGCTGTACATGGCTGAGACCGATCTTTTCGACATAGCACCAGTCGTCTTCCCACATGACGGCATCGCCGACGCGCGCGACCTTCGAAAAGACGATCTGCATCGAGGCCATGATGTTGGAGAGCGCCGAACGCGCGGCGAACACCAGGATCAGACCGAGAAGGCCTGCCGATGCGAGCATGGAGAAGCCCAGCGTATCGGAAAGCCCGGAAGAGAAGATGACGAAGGCCGCGCCGACCAGAAGTGCGGCCACCAGGAAGAGGCGGCGGACGGCAGACAGGCTGGTATAAAGGTTGCGGTCCTCGTCATGCTCGGGATCGTCCATGTCGTCGATGCGCCGCTCGCGGATCAGGTCGAGGACAGCCTCCAGCAGCGACAGGATAATCGCCGCGACGGCGACCACCATGATGAGCGTCTGTAGCGGATCGAGCACGTCCTTTACGACGCCTGAAAAGACGAAGACGGTTTCGCGAAGCACGAGAAACGTACCCACGAACGCGAACAGCGCAGCAGGAAAGCGAAGCGCCTTTGCGATCCGCTCCATGACGGTCCCATCAGTGCGCTTCATGAGCTTGCGGAAGAGGATGAATGTCCCGGCAGCCGCAAGAAGTGCGAGAATGAAGACGATGGGCAGAGCGATCACTTCCCACCAGGCGAGCGTCCAGAAGGCCTGCTTGCGAAGCGACGCGGGCAAGGCCTCCTCGAACGGCGTGGGGCCGAAACGCTCATAGAGCATAGGGATGTTGTCGACGGTCTGCTTCGAGAAGAGCCAGACCGGATCGCCATTTGCCGGGTCGAGGCGGGAAATGCGCAGAGACACTGTGCGTTCGGGCAGTCGCATCGTCTCAAGGCTGATGTTGCGGCGGGCCTGGCCCGCAAGCGGATGATCGCTCGACACGCTTTCCATCACCGCGTCCGGACGATCGGACAGCCCCGCCCAATCGACCAGCATCGACCGCTTGATTACCGTATGGAGTTCCCGCGCGAGTTGTTCGCCGCGCGCCGCCTGGTCTGCAGGCGAAAGGTGCGAAAGGTCGAGCGCATGCTGCGCGGTATCCCAGTCATTCACTTCGCCGGCGAACCAGAATGTCTCCAGCAGCGCCTGCGGCGTTTCGAGGTTGGCGTCCTCGGGGACCGGGCCGAGACCGGGATTCACCGCGTCGACGGAATAGGCGTAAGGTCCGCCGCCGCTTTGCGCAAAGCCGGCCGGAGCCAGAATGAGGAATGCCGCGAAGATCGCGGCGAACAGGCCGGCCAGTCTGATCACAAAAGCCCCTTGTCGTCGTTCCGGTATTCCGGACCAACACGCGGGCAGCCTCATTTATCCGTCTTCCGGCTCCGGCGGGAGGCGATGGGGTGGCCTAGTCGGCGATCTCGACCCAAACGGGGGCATGGTCGGAGGCTTTTTCCCGGCCGCGATACTCCTTGTCCACCTGCGCATCGACCAGCCGGTCGGCCAGTTGCGGCGAAAGCAAATGGTGGTCGATCCGCAGCCCCGCGTCACGCGGCCAGCAGCCGGCCTGATAGTCCCAGAAGGTATAGAGCTTGTCGTCATGCGGGTGCACGGCCCTCAGCGCTTCCAGCCAGCCCTGGTTGACGATGGTGCGCAGCGCGGCGCGGCTTTCCGGCTGCACGAGCGCATCGTTCGCCATGGACCGCATGGAAAAGACGTCGCGGTCCTCAGGGGCGACGTTGAAGTCGCCGGTGACGCAGGTCGGTATTTCGCTGTCGAACAGCGTCTGGGCTCGCAGACGCAGACGCTCCATCCATCCGAGCTTGTAGTCGAACTTCGGCCCGGGCTGAGGATTGCCGTTGGGCAGGTAGAGATTGGCGATGCGCACACCCCGATAGTCGCATTCTATGTAGCGGGCCTGCTCGTCCTCGTTGTCGCCGGGAAGCGAGACCTGAACCTCCTCCGCCGGTTCGCGGGTGAGGATCGCAACGCCGTTGAACCCTTTCTGACCGTGAACGAGGGCGTGATAGCCCGCGTCTTCGATATCGCTCACGGGAAACAGATCCGTCTGCGACTTGATCTCCTGCAGGCAGGCGACGTCGGGTTTCGTTTCCTCGAGCCACTCGAGGAGCCGCGGAAGCCGGGCCTTGATCCCGTTCACATTATAGGTGGCGATGCGCATGTCAGCCGCCTAGCAGCCGCTGCCGCAAGGGAGAAGAGCGGCTACTGTCGCTTGGTGGACGCCTAGACCGAGAAAGACGTGCCGCAGCCGCAGCCAGAGGCAGCCTGAGGATTCTTCACTTCAAAATGAGAGCCGCCGAGGTTCGACACGAAATCGACCTCGGACCCGGTGACGAGATCCAGGCTGACCGGATCGACGACCAGCTTCACGCCGTCAGTCTCCGCAACGGCATCTTCAGCGTCGGGACCGGCTTCGAGGCCGAACTTATATTGGAAGCCCGCGCAGCCGCCGCCTTCGACGCTGAGACGCAGAATCGCCGGCGCGCCCTGCTTGTCGGCAATCTTGCGCACGCGGGCCGCCGCCGCAGGAGAAATGGTCACACCGTCCATGAAGCGAAGGTAGGAAGTGCAGTCGGTCGGCTCAAGAGCGGACCGGCCCTGGCCCCGCGAACTTACTGGCCGCCCTGGGCGCCGCCATCGTCATGAGCGGCGAGAACCGGCTGCTCGAAATAGGGCATCGGATCGACCGCGCGGCCGTCTACGCGAATCTCGAAGTGGAGGTGCGAGCCGGTGGAGCGGCCCGTGGAGCCCATCTTGCCGATGGATTCGCCGGCAGAAACCCGGTCGCCCGGCGACACGAGGATACGGGACATGTGCGCGTAGCGCGACGTGATGCCATTGCCATGGTCGATCTCGACCATCTTACCGTAGCCGCCGGCCCAGCCCGCCTTCACGACCTTGCCGGGCGCAGAGGACCGGATGGCCGTGCCATGCGGCGCGGCCATGTCGAGCCCCTGGTGCATCGCCGCACGGCGGCGGAACGGGTCGACGCGGCGCCCATATTCCGACGTGAACCGGAATTCGCTGACCGGCAGCACATGCGGCAGGGTCTTCATTTCATCATCGAGATAGTCGAGCCGGCCCCAGCTGGTCAGCAGAGCCGCAAAACGCGGGTTCGCCTCGGCCGCCTCGCGCAGGTCCTCGCCGATCGAGACCTCCGGTCCGCCCATGCCGGTCTCGCGCGCATAACGGTCGGGCGACAGGCCAAGCGTCTCAAGACGATCGTGACGGGCCTGGATATGCGACTCGGCGGCAATGGAGGCATATTCGAGCAGCTTTTCCTGCCGCGCCTCTACCGGCGCGAGCGGTGCAAGGACTCCGGCGGCACTGACTTCATCGCCGTCCAGCAGCGGTGCTGCGCGCTCGAGGTCGTCCATGCTGGCCTCACCGGAGATGACTTTCTCGATAAAGCTCTGCTTCGCCTCCAGCGACGCGGCCTTCATGGCAACGTCATTCTTCAGGGACGCGAGTTCCTGCTGCAGCCGCTGCATTTCTGCGGTGGTGCCACCCTCGGCAGTCGGAGACGACGTGCCCGCAAGCGCAACGCCGGTCATCGTCAGCGAGTAGACCGCAACGCACAGAACGAGGAACGCAGCGGCAATCTGGCTGCGCGCACTGATGCGAACCACCTTCATCCCGTGATCCGACGAGTAATGCATGAACTCGCGGTCACGAAAACACCGTGTCCAAGCCGACGAACATTTCGCGGCGACGCCTGACCTCATCAACAACCCCCTGTTGCCGCGGCCGGGTCGCCGCGGTCATCCCGTCATTAACCTAGAAAGTCGCTCTAGATGCGTGACATAGCGGTCAGTTCTGGGCAGCGGGGTCCTATCAATCAAGGTCGCTATAGTATTCCGTCGTCAGACCGGCCTTCTGGCGCGCCGAGTCGTTGAACGGAGGTTTCACGCGCCCTTTGAAGTGCCTCTGAACCAGCACGCGGAACCGTTCCGGCGGCGAATCGCCCGTCGATTCGCAAAGGAAACGGAACCATCTGTTGCCGATGGAGACATGGCCGATTTCATCGCGATAGATCCTGTCGACGATGCGAGCACTCGCTTCATCTCCAGCGGCGCGCAGGCGCTCGACAGTAGCGGGCGACACGTCGAGGCCCCGCGCTTCGAGAACCTGCGGTACGACGGCGAGGCGTGCAGCCAGATCGTGCGAAGTGTCGACGGCGGCCTGCCAAAGACCGTCATGGGCGGGCAGGTCGCCATAAGTCGCTCCGAGTTCCTCCAGACGGTCGGCCAGCATCAGGAAATGCCGCGCCTCGTCGTCGCCAACGGAAATCCAATCGGAGGTGAAGGACGGCGGCATGTCGGCGCCGAAACGAAGCGCCGCATCCCAGGCCAGGTCGATGGCGTTCAGCTCGATGTGCGCGAGCGCGTGGAGAAGGGCGATCCGCGACCGCGACGAGCCGGCCCTGCCGCGCTTGGGCATTTTCGAAGGCGGAAGCAGCTCAGGCCTGGTCGGACGCTCCGGGCGATCCGGCGGTCCCGGATCATAGACCAAATCGAGCCGCCCCGCGCGAAACCGTGCTGCCTCATGCCGGCTGACCTGCGCCTTCCGCGCCGGATCGGACTCGTTCAGAACGCGGCACGCCGCTTCGGCAAACGTGGCGGCGGGGCGAAAATCCGGGCGACCCGCGGGCGCACCGGCTTCAGTCAAGAGCCCGTGCAGCCTCGAGAACCTCCTCGACATGGCCCTTCACCCGAACCTTGCGCCAGATTTTCGCGACCTTCCCTTCCCTGTCGATAAGAAAGGTCGACCGATCGATGCCCATATAGGTCCGGCCATACATCTTCTTCTCGACCCAGGACCCATAGCGCTCGATCACCTCGCCATCGGGATCACTGCCCAGGTGAATTCCCAGCTCGTGCTTCTCGCGAAACTTGCCATGCTTGGCGACACTGTCCTTGGAGACACCGACGATGTCAGTGTCTGCGGCAGCGAATTCCGCGGAATGTTCGGTGAAGGCGATCGCCTCCTTCGTGCAGCCGGGCGTATCGTCCTTCGGATAGAAGTATAGAACGAGCTTACGTCCTTCGAAATCGGAAAGGCGCAGCGTTTCATCGCCCTCCGCCGCGAGTTCGAAATCGGGCGCCTTCTGCCCTTCCGCCGGTCCGCTCATGACTGTCTATCTCCCAGATATTTGCTCCACGCGGCCGAAACCGTCTTTCGCGCTTCGCTGATGGCGCGCAGCAGGCTTGTCCAGTCCGGCGCGCCGCAGGCATCGGCCACGATAGCGCGCGTGACCGAAGAATTTCGTCCCGCCGCTTCCTCCTCGACCAGCCGCATGAGCACGAGAAAGCGCGTCATCAGATCGTGCGCCTCGGCAAATCCGGCATCCAGAAGCCCCTCTTCGCCCAGCATTGCGACCGCCCTGCGAAGATCCGGGTCAAACGCGGTCTGCCGTGAGAGTTGCAGGAAATGGACGACGAATTCGAGGTCGATAAGGCCGCCCGCGCCATATTTGACGTCGAGAGGCCCCTCGCCCGGGTGGACCGCGTTCATGTCGCGCCGCATCTCGGCGACCCGCGCCCGCAGCTTGCTTGCGTCCCGCTCCTTCGAAAGGCCCGCCCGGATCGCGGCGGCGAGCTTCTCCCCGGCCTCATCCGGCGCCGCAACTGCACGGGCGCGGGTAAGGGCCATGTGCTCCCACGCCCAGGCCTTCTCTCGCTGATAAGTCTCGAACGCTTCTATGCCGACCGCGAGCGCTCCCTGCGCTCCCGATGGGCGGAGGCGGGTATCGACTTCATAGAGCGGTCCGGCTGCCGTCGGGACGGTGAGCGCCGACACGAGACGCTGGAAGAGGCGGTTGAAATATACCGCCGCCGAATGCGGTTTGGCGCCGTCGGACTCTCCGCCCTCCCCTTCTTCGTAGAGAAAGACGAGGTCGAGGTCCGAGGATTCGGTCAAAGCCCCTCCGCCATAGCGGCCCATGGCAAGTATGATGGGCGCGGCCCCGGCAATGCGACCATGGTCCGCGACGAAGTCCATTTCCACTCGCCGGAGTGCAGTCCTCACGACCGCATCGGCCACATGAGAATAGGCACGTGCGGCATCGAGCGGGTCGATCCGGCGATCGACGAGAAGAACGCCGATGCGAAAGCGGTTCTCGCGGGCCCAGCGGCGCAGCGTGTCGAGGGCCTCCTCCTCGTTCTGCGCACGCCGCAGCAGATCGCTCAGTTCCGCCTCCAGTTCGGCGGAGCTGCCGATCGGGTCGCGCTCAGCGCCGATCAGCACGTCGAGAAGTTCGGGGTTGCGACCGAATTGGGCAGCCAGTCGCGGAGCATGCCCCATGACGCGCGCCAGAAGCCTGGCGATAGCCGGATTGGCGCAAAGCAGCGCCAGGACACGCAAAGCCGCCGGGACCCGCCCCAGAAAATCGTCGAACCTCCGCAGCGCGTGGGAGGGGGTGGTGAGTGCGCCGAACGCATCGACCAGAACGGGCAGCGCGCGTTCGAGCTCACGCTGCGCCGCGTCGCTGCGCAGGGAGCGGTGCGAGGCGCCGCGCCAGCCCTCGATCAGCTTGGCGAACTCCGCTTTTGCCGGGACCTTTCGCGCCGCCAGCCATTTCTCGAGGTCCTTGCCGCGCGGCACCGCCGGCCGTTCGGCTGCTTCGAGGAACCTGTCATAACGGGCCCGCGCATCCTCGACCTGGGGCTTCGCGTGCGCGGCAAGGTCGGCGAAGCGGCGATAGGACGACAGGCCGGCCAGCGCCTCGCGCTCTTCCTTGCGCTTTGGGACAAGATGCGTCTGCTCGTCCTCGAGCATCTGTGCACGATGCTCCAGATCACGGAGGAGTTCATAGGTGCGAGACAGGCACTCCCGATCCTCCGGCCGAACCCGCTCCGCAGCGGCAAGCGCGGCGAGCGCCCCTCGCGTGTCGGCAACGCGCAGCGTCTCGTCGCGCCCCCCGTAGATCAGCTGGTGGGCCTGCGTGAAGAACTCGATTTCCCGAACGCCCCCGCGTCCGCGTTTCAGGTCGAAGCCCGGGCCGAAATTCTCGGCTCCCTCGAACTGGTCGCGAATGCGCAGCGACATGTCCTCGATCGACTGAACCGCCGTGTAATCGAGGGCCCGGCGCCATACGAACGAATCCGCGATGGCGAGAAACTCGCGTGCAAGCTCCATGTCGCCGGCCACGAACCGAGCCTTGATGAGCGCTGCACGTTCCCAAGTCAGCGCCTCGGACTGATAGTAGATTTCGGCCCTGCGGATGGGGGTGGCGATCAACGTGCCCTCCGCATCCGGACGCAGCCTGAGGTCAACGCGTGCGACATATCCGTCGGTCGTCATGCGCTGGAGCGCCTCGCCTAGCCGGCGGCCGATCCGCTGGGCGCTTTCGCCGGGCTCCTCCCCGTCGCGCCGGGCAAGCCGGTCGCCGTCGAACAGGTAAAGAAGGTCGATGTCGCTGCTGTAGTTCAGCTCGCGGCTGCCCAGCTTACCAAGCGCGATTACCGCAAAGCCGGTGGAATCCGGCGACCCGAACCGGTCCTCGAACACGTGCGCAAGAGCCGCATCCACCGCATGATCGGCGAACAGACTGAGTGCCGCGGTAACGTCGGTCAGATCGAAGCTGCCCGTCAAATCGGCGATGGCGGTACCGAAGGCCGTGCGCGCCCGCTGCCGGCGGAGGTCCGCAAGCGGGTCACCCCCGGGCGGGAGCAGGCCCTTGGAAAGAAACGCATTCGGCCCCTGATCGGCGAGTTCGGCCGGCCATTCGGGAAAGCGGCGCATCAGACCGCGAAGGAAGCGCGAGTGCCGATCCGCAAGGGCGACCGCCGCATCTATGGTCTCAGCTCGCCGCATTTCTCATCCTAAGCGTAACTGATGCGGAACGGCTGCGGGCGAAGCGAGTTGAAGGCCACGTGACAAAGCGTAGTTCTTCAGACCAATCGCACAAAGATTTCTTGGCGGAGGAAGACCGGTCGCTGGCGGAGCGGAACCGGCGCTTCGGCGCGTCGCTGCGAAAGCTGTACCGCGAGACGCTGGACGAGGAATTGTCGCCCGGCCTAAAGGAAACGCTCGACAGGCTCGAACCCAAAGAGTGAGCGCAGGTTCGTCGGCGTTGCAATAGCCGCTCGGCGGCCGTGCCGCCGATGTTCTTCCGAGACAGAAACGTCGAAATCCGGACCCTACTGCCCGGACAGGTCGTCGACCTTCGACATGATGCTGGCAAGCGCGCCTTCCGTACTGCCGGGCTTCGTAGACGAGGTCCGGTTGGGCATATTGCCTTCGTCGAGAACGGCCTCCAGCGCTGCGCGGCCACGCGCCACACGGCTCTTTATCGTGCCGACGGCGCAGTCGCAGATTTTTGCCGCCTCTTCGTAGGCAAAGCCGCCTGCGCCGACGAGGATGAGAGCCTCGCGCTGCGCCTGCGGAAGCTGGAGCAGGCCGCGCTCCAGATCGGCAAGCTCGATCTGCCGGTCCTGCCCGGCCGGCGCCGCGAGAAGCTTCGATGCGGTGAAGTCGTCCCACTCGCCCTTGAAGCGCGCCCGGCGCATCTGGCTGAGAAACAGGTTACGCAGGATGATAAACGTCCAGGCGCGCATATTGGTACCGGCCTGAAACCGGTGCCGCGCCGCCCATGCCTTCAGGAGAGTTTCCTGAACCAGATCGTCGGCCACATCGCGGCTGCCCGACAGCGAACGGCCAAACGCGCGGAGATGCGGAATGACCTGCGCCAGCTCTTCCTTGAAATCCTTGTCGGATAGACGGTCTTCGTTGACCTTCTGATCCTTCGCCGGAGTCGACTGCAACCGGTCGAGAAGGTTGGCGAACATCGGCGGCAGCGTCTGGGTCGAGGTGTCGGCGAACGCCGAGCGCAAAAACCCGCCGACGTCGCCGGCAGCGCTGGTCCGAACTTCAATATCTTCTGGCATCAAGACCCCCGCGCCGCGCCTAAAGTCCGTAGACGATCAGCAATACGATAAAAGCGATAACCAGAATGACGGTGGAAAACAGCAGGATGTAACGACCGATATGCGGCGTTTCGCCCGCACGGGCCTCCGTTTTTTCCACTTCTTCATGCGGTTCGGTCATGTCGAACGTCTTTCTTCCCCGATAGGATCTCTGCGCGCCGCCATCAGGCCGGCACGGCCGCGGTCGATTTGAAGAAAAGCGCCTGTGCAATGGCCGCCTTCACCGTCGATCGCTGGAACGGCTTTGTAATCAGGAAGGTTGGCTCGGGCCGCTCGCCCGTCAAGAGGCGCTCAGGGAAGGCAGTGATGAAAATCACCGGAACCGCGAACTTTTCCAGGATATCCTTCACCGCATCGATGCCCGACGAATCATCGGCCAGCTGAATGTCGGCCAGGATAAGGCCGGGCTTTTGCTCTTCCGCGGCGGCCACCGCCTCGTCGCGCGTGACGGCAATGCTCGTCACTTCGTGGCCAAGATCGGTCACGATGCTTTCGATATCCATCGCGATGATTGGCTCGTCCTCGATGATGAGCACGCTGGTGGTGGTCTGCTTCTCGATCTCCGAGAGCGCCTCCTTCACCAGAGACGTCACCTCGCCGGCATCCTTCTGGATGAGATAGCCGGCATCCTCGTTCGAGAAGCCCTCCATCGCTGTCAAAAGCAGTGCCTGGCGCGAAAGCGGCGTGATCGAGGCGAGGCGCTCATGCGCGATCTTCTCGAATTCCGAGGAGGTTTCGGGATCCGGCGCCGGCACGTCGACGCTCGCCGACTGCCAGATGGCGTGGAACACACGGTAGAGACCCATGCGGGCATCCACATCCTTCGGAAAGCTTTCCGGCTCTTCCACGATCGCTTCGAGCGCGGCGCGCACATAGGCGTCACCGGCAGTCTGCGATCCCGTTAAGGCTCTTGCATAGCGTCGCAGGTACGGAAGGTGCGGCGCGATTTCAGTTGCGAGAGACATTAATTTCCCTTCTTGCGTGACCTTGGCAGCCTCTTGGAGGCCCTTAGAAGGCCGAATTCCCCGCTAGGCAACCCCAGTCCAATGGAACGCGCGACAGCAGCGCGGGTTCAGTCCCACAATGAGCGACCGCGAAGAAGTTTCCACCGATCAGGCCACACAGCCACCGCGGCCGCTTGCTCGCAAGGTATTGATCGTCCTTTCGCTCGCGCTGGCACCGCTCGGAATCCTTGCCGCGCTCCTTTCCGTAGCCAGTTATGTCGACGCACGGCAATTACGTATGCTTGCCGTGGAAGACCGCGCCCTCGATCTCGCCGAGGAAGTGAATCGCCTGACCGAAGTGGACAATCGCTTCCTGCGGACGCTGGCGGTTCGCTTCGAAGATATCCGTAACCGGACCCGCTGCGAAGAAAGTCTGGGGCGGATCGTCGCGGCCAGGCCCCTGTTCGCCGAAATCTCTATCCGCAGCCTGGACGGAACCGAGATCTGCAGCTCTCCGCAGGAATATGGACGGCTCCTGCAATCGGAATGGGAGCGGGCGGAGCGACTGCTGGGAAGCGGAGAACGGCAGTCCACTTTGTTCTTTGGGGAAAACGGTCAGACGCTGGTCTATGCCCTTCGGAACGGCGACGGCGCCGATACGGCCGGATCCCAGATTTTCGCCGTCATTCCCATGGCAGAGATGCGTGGGCGCCTCAGCCGCCTGGAGCGCCCGGCGGGCTCGACCGTGTCGGTTCAGCTGTCGGAAACGCCGCAGGGAGAGAGCCCGGAGCCCGTGCGGACCGAAAGCAGCAGTAGCGGCAGCTACGCGGTTCTGGCCCCGACGCGGCTGGCGGGGCTGAACATCCGCTACGAGGAGGAAATCTCCACATTGCCCCCCCGGCGGGCCGTTTCGATCATTCTCCCCCCGCTCATGTGGCTCGCCGCCCTGCTGATTGCCTGGATCACCCTGAGAAAGCTTGTGCTGAAGCCGCTGAAGACAATGCGGCAGGGGCTCGAGGAGCGCACGGCAACCGGCAACGCTAGTCCGCTGGCACCGCGCGTGGGCGACACGCTGGAATTCCTGACTTTCGCAAGCGCATTCGATACGCTCGCCGCAAAGCAAAGGCAGAACAGACGCAACCTTGAACGGTCGCTAGAGGCGCAGCAGCGACTGGTCCGGGAAGTTCACCACCGGGTGAAGAACAATCTGCAGATCGTCACCAGCCTCCTCAGCATCAAGGGCCGCGATACCGGCAACGATGCGGAGCGCGGGGTCTACGGCGCGATCCAGATGCGAGTGGAGGCGCTCGCCCTCGTCCATCGCTGGCTTTATGCCGATGATCCCAATCGCGGCGTCGACCTATGTGCCCTTGTGAACGACCTGATGGCCAATCTCGAAACGGGGATCGAGTCGGTCTACAACCTCGAAGCCCAGTTCAAGACGAAGCTGGACGGGGCCTTCGTCGGGCAGGACACTGCGGTACCTCTCGCCTTCCTGATCACCGAACTGGTGGCATCCGAAGCACGGGGTCATGAGCGGGCCCTGCCTTTGGAAGCGGTTCTCGAACTCCGCACGGCGGGCGAGTTCCTAGACATGACGCTATCCGGTCCGACGCTCACCGGCGCCGATGTCATCGGCGATGCAAGCACGGCAACGTCGCGTATCATCGTCGGCATGGCACGGCAGCTGCGCGCGGAACTTCAGTTCGACGAGGAAGACCGCGCCTACAGGCTACGCTTCCCCTCGGGGAAAGCCAGCTGCGGGAAGGACGAAGACGAGGCGGCGGACCGCGACTAGCCTGCGCCGCCGTCGCGATATTTCGATTCGAGGAAACGCCCTTCGATCGCCAGCCGGTCTAGATCGCCTCGCGCAAGCTGCTCAGACAGGCGCTGAAGCTCGGCCGAGACGGTCTCGAGCCCCTCCGTCAGCTGCTGCTCGGCCTCCGACCCGGGACTGCGATAGCTCTGGTGCACATCGAGATATGACTCCACGAGTCGGGGCAGTTCCTCGCCAATCAGCTTTCGCGCATCCTTCACGACAGGTGCGTCGGCGCCGACCTTCTCCAACTGCTCTGCAAGGACTTCCAGCCGAAGCACAAGCTCGTCCACCTGCCGCGCGGCCGCAGCGGGCAAGTCGCTGCGCCGTTTCTCGAGCCAGCGCTCTACCCGCACCGGGAGAGCCGCGAGCTCGGCATTGCGGATGGTTTCCACAGTCGGCTCGGGTTCCTTGCGAACGGGACTGAAGGACGCCACCAGAACCGCCGCGCCGAGACCGAGGATCGCCCATAGAAGGCCGTCGATGCCGATCGGTCCGAAGACCAGTCCGGCCACGAACAAGGCCACCATGACGGCGACGAGCGCGCCGGCACCGCGAATGACCCGGGTGCGCAGGCCTGACCCCATCCGGCTCTCGCGCCGACGCAGGGCGGCGCGGCCAGCGTCCGAATTGGCGAGGTCGCGGTAACGCCGCTCGCTACGGTCGACGAATTCGTCGAACTTTCCGAGCACCCTGTCGACGTCGCGGCTCACCTATCCCTCCAGCGCCGTGAAGGCGGGCTTGGACTCGATGGCTTTCGCATCCTCAACGCCTTCGGCGCGGGCGATATAGCCGCGACTTTTCTGCACCTCCTCTTCCAGAAGGTCGACGGTCTGTTTCATGCTGCCGAGCGCATTCTGCTTGAACTCGTCGATCTCATCCATCGTCGCATAAACATTCTCGAAGGCGCGTTTCAGCGTCTCCAAGGGGATTGTGGACGACGCCGCCTGACGGTGGATCTCACCGGTCTGCGAGCGCAGCATTTCTCCCGTGGAGTCGATGACCCCGGCCGTCGTGGTATTGAGGGCGGTGATCTGGTCCAGCACGAGCTTCTGGTTCGTCATGGCCTGAGCCACGGTCACGCCTGTGCGCAGAGCCGAGACGGTGGTCGTCGAGGCGCGGTCGACGCCCTTCATCAGCTCGACATTGTTCTTCTTGACGAGATCGAGCGCGAGGTAGCCCTGAACCGTCACAGCCATCTGCGTCAGCAGGTCGGTCACGCGCTGACGCGTGTAGAAAAGCGCGGATTCGCGAATGGCCTTCGCCTTTTCAGGATCGGTGGCGTCGAGCTCCGCTGCACGCGCTTCCAGTTTCGCATCCAGAGTCTTGGCGACATAGATCATCTGTTCCAGCCGGCCCATGGTCTGCCACAGATTCTTGCGCTCCTGGTCGATGGCCGCGTTGTCGCGAAGCAGCTCGTCCTTGCCGCTTTTGAGCCTGTCGAGGATCGCCGCGATATGGCTTTGCGCCGACTGGTAGCCGGCGAAATAGGAACGGGCCTTCGAACCCATCGGGATGATGCCGAACAGCTTGCGCTTCGACAGCAGATTGCCACGCTTGCCGGGATCGAGATCCTCGACCGTCTTGCGCAGTTCGGTAAGATCCTTGCCGATGTCGGTTTCGCTGTTCATCGCCCGGGTCGGCCGGTCGAGGAAGCGGTTGCTGTGACCGGCAGCGGCCTCGATCTCCTTGCGCCCCAGGCTGGTCAGCTGGTCCACCCGGCGGCCGAATTCCGGCGAATTTGCATCGGTCTCGACCAGCTCGTCGATGAAGCTATCGACATTTTCATCGAGCTGGCTCTTTTTCTCGTCCTCGATCGGAACGAGCCCGGCGGCCTTCTCGCTATCGACACGCAGCACCGGGTCGGGCGCATCCAGTTTCAGGTCCGTCGGCATGCTCGCACTGTCGGCGTCGGTCACCACTATCCTCCGTTTCCTCTCCCTATCTAGGAAGAGTGTATTATAATAGCAATACAGCGCCGGCGCCGTGGGGCTCAGCCGTCGGGAAACCAGCTCGTATCGATACGATAGTGACGATTGTTGAAGCCGCAAAGGCGCTCAAGGGCGGCCTCGTCGCTCAGTTCCAATTCTCCGCTCCTCAGCTCCAGAAGCCCTTTCTCGCTGAGCTGCCGAAGCGTGCGGTTCACATGAATGCCCGTAAGGCCAAGCGCGTCGCCGATCAGCTCCTGGCTCAGTTCCATGCGAAAGCTGTTGCCGGAGAGCTCTCCCGCAACGCGCAGCCGGTTGGCGATCTGCAGGAAGAAAAAGGCCACCCTGCCTTCGGCGTCCATTCGAGAAACGGCGCGCATGCGGTCGTCCAGCGTGATCTGGTCGAGAGCCTCGATGGAATAGAGCAGCGCCGTCAGCCGCGGCGACGTGGCGAACACATCGGTCAGCCCGCGCTTGTCGAACGGACACAGCACACCGGCAGAGGCCGCCGAAATATCGTAGATCGCGCAGTCAGAGACGATCTCGTGCGTTCCGATCAGGTCACCGGGAAGGAACAGCCTGTGAACCTGCCGCTTGCCTGAGGGCAGAAGGCTATGACCGTAGAACCAGCCCTTCTTGACCACGAAAAGAACGACGATGTCCTCATCCTCGCGGCGGACGATGTCGCGCTTCTTGAACGTGCGCTCGTTATGTTCGAACTCGCGCAGCATGTCGCGGTCCGTGTCGCGCAGGTCGGCGAAATGGCTGAGCTTGGCGATCAGACAGCTCTCGCCTCCCGACGCATTCGACGCTCTGGCCACTTCCCTACCCCCAGATCCGCGTGTGTTTCGGAAATTTCGGAAGGAATATCTAGAAGCTGACCGGAAAAGGTCAATTTTTCAACATAGCGGTCGCCGGATCAGTCGCCCTTTGGCTGAGCGGCGTCGCCCACAAGGGCCTCCACGAAGGATTTGCGCCAGAACTCCACGTCATTGGCACGCACGCTCTCCATAAGCTCGGACCAGCGTTGCTTGCGTTCTTCCAGCGGCATGTCCTGCGCCTGAACCAACGCCTCGCAAATGCTTTCCTCGCTATGCGGATTGACGATAAGCGCGGAGGGGAGCTGCGACGCGGCACCGGCAAATTGGGAGAGGACCAGGACACCGGGGTCTTCCGGGTCCTGCGCCGCTACATATTCCTTCGCGACGAGATTCATGCCGTCGCGAAGCGGTGTCACGAGACCGATCCGCGAAGCCCGGTAGAACCCGAACAGCTCTCGGCGGGCATAGCCGCGGTTCACATAGCGGATCGGGACGAGGTCCACTTCCGACTGGGCGCCGTTGATTTGCCCGGCTTTCTGTTCGAGTGTTTCGCGAATGCGCTGGTAGGAGACGACGTCCTGGCGCGAGGGCGGGGCAATCTGAACGTAGAGAGTCTTCGTCACCCGCTCCGGATATGTATCGAAGAACCGCCCTACGGCGTCGAACCGCTCGGGAAGCCCCTTCGAATAGTCCAGCCGGTCGACGCCGATGATGACGCTGCGACCGCGCGAGCTTTCGCGGATGCGCCGTTCGGCTTCCTTGGCCTGCTTGCTCTTGCCGCCCTCCATGAACTCGTCGAAATCGATGCCGATGGGAAAGGCGCGCAGGCAGACATGGCGCCCCTCGTAATCGAGGCAGTGATCCTCGCCGATCTCGAGACCGAGCTCCTTCTGGCAGTAGAGCTCGAAATTCTCGAGCGATTCCTCATCCTGGAAGCCGATCAGATCGTATTCCAGAACGGTTCTGACCAGCCGCTCATGATAGGGCAGCGAGACGAAGAGGTTCCGCGGCGGCCAAGGGATATGGAGGAAAAAGCCGATGCGGTTCTTCGCACCGCGACGCCTGAGCCGCTCACCCAACGGAAAAAGGTGATAGTCATGCACCCAGATCAAGTCGTCGACCTCGGTCAGGGGAAACAGCGTTTCGGCAAAGCGCTCGTTCACGCGCTCATATCCGCGCCCGAAATCGGTCTTGTACTCGGCAAGGTCGATGCGGCTGTGGAATAGCGGCCACAGCGTACGGTTCGCGTAGCCGTTATAATATTCTTCGACATCCTGCGGTTCGAGGTCGATGGTCGCCGTGGTGACACCATCGTTCCGCTGCATGTTCATGTCGCCGGTGAAGTGATCCGTCTCTTCACCCGACCAGCCGAACCAGACGCCGCGGGATTCGCGAAGCGCGGAGCCGAGAGCCACGGCGAGGCCACCCTGAGCGCCCGCCGCCCCGCGCCCTTTCGGCACGGACACGCGGTTCGAAACGACAACCAGCCGGCTCATCGTACCACCGTCCAGGGCCGCGACAGCAGCGCAGCGCAGTTGATAATGCCCACGAGAGAATAGGTCTGGGGGAAATTGCCCCAGAGTTCGCCTGTCTCGAAGTCGAGATCTTCGGACAGGAGACCCGACCGGGTCCGGTGAGATAACATCGTGGCGAACAGCTCCCGCGCTTCTTCAGTACGACCCAGTAGATGCAGGGCTTCGATCAGCCAGAAAGTGCATATGTTAAATGCGGTCTCAGGTTTTCCGAAATCGTCCTCGGTATCGTAGCGCAGCATATGCTCGCCGCGCCGGAGAGAGGTCTCGATCGCGGCAAACGTATCGCGGAACCGCTCGTCTCCGGCATTGTGGAACCGTAGCTCCAGCATCTGCAGCAGGCTCGCATCGAGATGCGAACCGCCGAAGGCGGAAGCGTAGTGACCTTGGTCGTCATTCCAGGCATCGGACTCGATCCGCTCGCGGATGGTTTCAGCCCGGTCGCGCCAGAATGTCGTTCGATCCTCCAGACCCAGATGCGCCGCGACATTCGCAAGCCGGTCGCACGCGGCCCAGCTCATCAGCGACGAATAGGTATGCACGTCCTCGCGTGTGCGGAATTCCCACAAGCCGGCGTCGGGCTGGTCGTGGCTTTTCCACGCCATCTCCCCCACACCCTCGAGGCTGCGGAAGTCTTCTTCGCTCGCCATGCGAAAAAGCCGACTGTCGAAAAATCCCTGCACGGTCGGAAGCACGATCTGGCCGTAGGCATCATGCTGTATCTGCGTGAAGGCGGCGTTGCCGTAACGCACCGGCCCCATGCCCCGATAGCCGGACAGGGCCGGCGCGACATGTTCAGGCACCTCGGGGTCGCCCATGACCGAATAGAGCGGCTGAACACGTCCACCGCGCGCGCCGTCGACGATATTGCGCAGATAGGCGAGATATTTTTCGAGGACGTCTAGCGCGCCCAGGCCGTTCAGCGCCTGCACCGTGTAATAGGCATCACGGATCCAGCAAAAGCGATAATCCCAGTTGCGCTCGCTATTGGGCGCCTCGGGGATCGAGGTGGTCATCGCCGCGACGATGGCGCCCGTTTCCTCATGCTGACAAAGCTTGAGAGTGATGGCGGCTCGGATGACTTCCGCCTGCCAGTCCATGGGAGTGGCCAGGCCCCGGGCCCAGTGCCGCCAATAATGGTCGGTTGCCTCGAACATGGCCTCGACCTCGTTGCCCACATTGCCGCCGAAGGGTTCGTCGGGACCGAGGAAGAAATGATAGTCGCTCTCGACCCGGAAGGTGCGCCCTTCCAGGACGTAGCCGACAGGGGCGTTGGTCGACAGGCGAATGGCCTGCGGCCCGACAAGGTAGCGGATATGGTTCGTGCCGTTGGTGCGCGGCGCCACTTCCTCGCCATATCCCTTCATTGGCGACAGATTGATCTTGAGGCGCGGCGTGCCGCTGACCGGGCGCACGATGCGAACATAGGCGACGGGCCGGTACATGCGCCCGCGCCGTCGGTACCGGGGGCAAAAATCGAAAATATCGAGGACACTGCCGTCCTCGGCAGTCAGGCGCGTCTTCAGGATCGGCGTATTGCGCAGATAGCCCTGCTCGGCCGAAACCTGTCCCTCCAGCTCCATGCGCCATTCGCCGGCATCGCGGCGACCATTGTCTAGAAGAGAGCAGAAGATCGGGTCACCATCGACACGGGGGACGCAGCCCCAGACCAGGCCGCCCTCGCTGTCGATCAACCCGGAAACCTGGCAGTTTCCTATCGGCCACAGGTCGAGAGAACTCACAGGCCGAGCCACGCATAGACGCTGGGGGTGTCCGGCAGGAGGTAACGCGCCGCTGTCTCGCGCGGCTCTCCGACGAGGATGCCGAACCCACCGCCGCTCGCGGCGGCTAGAAATCCGTCCTCGTCCGTCACGTCGTCACCGATAAAGATCGGACGGCTGCCGGCGAAGGCGGGTTCGGCCATGAATTTCGCGACCGCTTCCCCCTTATCCGTATCATGCGCGATTAGCTCGGCCACCATCTTCCCCCGCTTCGCCTTCAAACCGAATTCTTCCGCCATCCGTTCGACGAAGCCGATGACTTCCACTTCCCTCTCGGGAGCCTGCCGGTAGTGGATGGCAAGGCCGAGTGGCTTGCTTTCGAGAAGAAGCCCTCCCGTCTGGTCCACGAAGCGCCCGGCGGCACTGCGAACCGAGCTTGGACAGCTACCGTTTCGCACGACCTCACCTCCGGGAAGCTTCATTTCCCCGCCATGCGATCCCGCGGCGGCCGTAGGAAGCCTGCCCAGATGCGTTTCCAGATCACCGAGAGACCGGCCCGAGATCACCGCCAGGCGGCCGGACAGTCGATCCGCGAGCTCTGCGAGGCGGAACGCCAGCCGGTCGGGCACAACGATACCGTCTGGATTGTCGGCGATTTCGACCAGCGTCCCGTCAAAGTCGAGAAAGAGGGCGGCGGCGTCCAGATCGGAAAGCGCAGGCGGGGCGGTGAGGTCAGCGGAGGACATCGACGGACGACTACTCATGACCGTGCGACTGCCGTCTGTTGCGCTGCGGCGCAACCGAAAGAATGGAGCGGCGCTGCAGGACCTGCCTACTCCCCCGCCTGCGCCTGATCCTCGAGCGCCGCGCGGTCGACAATGACGATGCCGCGGCGGCCCTCCAGATCGATGATCCCTTCACGTTTCAGGGCCGTCAGCCGGCGGCTGACCGTCTCGATGGTAAGACCCAGGACGTCGCCGATCTGTTGCCGGCCAAAGGGAAGTTCGAACCGGTCGAGCGTGCCCGGCAGGGGCGCACAGCCGGAGGCGCGCAGGCGATCGGACATTTCGAGAAGGAACGTCGCAATCCTTTCGGACGCAGACTTGCGGGCGAGAAGCAGCATCCATTCCCGCGCGCGGTCCAGCTCGGTCAGGGTCTTTTCGTAGAGCTTGTGTTCCAGCTTCGGATGATCTTCGGCAAACCGCTCGAAATCGGATTGGGCGAAGGTGCAGATCCGCGCTTCGGTCAGCGCGGTAACGCTATGACCGGCGGTGTTGCCGAACGGCCGGCCGATAAAATCGGATGGGTAGACGAGACCGACCGTCTGCTCACGCCCATCGCTGAGCGAGGTGGTCAGCTTCAGGACACCCTCGAGCACATTACCCACCAGCAGCGCGTCGTCGCCTTCCCAATAAAGGCTCTGACCCGGAGCCAGGGTCTGGCGCCTGCCGATTCGGTTCAGCACACTCAGTTCCTCGCCATCGAGGACGGAGCAGACCGCGCGGTTGCGCACCACGCACATTTCGCAGCTGCGGGGAAGTGCCGTCATGCCCTCCGTGTAAATCGGAGCGGGCCGGTCTGGCTAGTCGGGATTGCGGAGAAGCTTGTCGGCCTGCCGCGCTATCGCCCTTTCCGGCTCCTCACCCAGCTTGCCGAATGCGATGTCCACCACGGCTTCGCTGACTGCCCCGATTGCGAGGCCCGCCAGCACGTCGGACGCATAATGAGCTTCGCGCGGCACCTGGATCGCCGCCGCGAGAAGCGCAGCCGCACTCGCCGGCCTGCCGACAGCAGGGTATTCCCTGCCGATCGCCCGGGCGACGGCAATCCCCCCCGCCGAATGGCCCGAGGGAAAGGAGCGGTCTTCCTTCCTGTCGCTCTGCCCCGGCCTGAACTCATGGCGTCCCGAACTGGCGGCCTTGAACGGGCGCGACCGGTCGACCCGGTTCTTGATCAGGTCCTTCGCCAGTGTTGCCAGGCCATGCGCCGCCAGCATACGAATGCCGGTGCGCGCCAACCGCCTGTTCCCGGCTGCGGCACCGCCGAGCGCGGTGAGAAGCGAAAGAATGATCAACGGCGGCTGGTCGGCAAGCTCGCTCGCCGCGGCGGCCATGCCCATCCCCGGCGTATCGGAAATCTCCTCAGCCTGCCGCGCCACTTCCAGGTCCATTGAGGGTAGAAGCGCCTGCCCCTCGGCCGCGGCTTCGAAGCCGTCGCTACTCGCATGCTCGCTCATCAAACGCCTTTCTTCACACCCCGGGGAAACGGTTCAGCGCCTGCGTCGTTCATTACAGGTCCGTTCCGGTTCGAACTTGCCGGGGTTGCTGGCATTGCCCTCCGGTGTCGCAGCAGCGGAACATGAATACGGTCAGCATAGCCCGGGATTCCCAGGACGACCCGGCGAGGCAGTCACGTCAACTTTCTTGCAGAGCGGATTTTCAAGAAAATTCCCAAAAATCCCCGATCCCGCACATTTCTTTCAAGTTATAATGCGAAAATCCTACTGATATGACCGATTGAACTCTTGTTAAAGTGAATCGTTCTGTCTCATAATCATCAAATTCAGTAAATCTCGATTCGGGTTTCCTCATCTTGATTACAGGTACTTCTGAATACAGCGGGCTTCTTGAGAGACGGCTGTCCAATTTTTCTTTAAATAATAAAATAATATCCGGCTCGCCAGGCGCCGTACGCAACTTGGAATTTCCCGCTGCAGAGATGATAGCGTCCGATGAGATGGGAAGCGGACATTTATGGGTTCTGGAAAGCGGTTACGGCTTCACCGTGAGTATACTTCCAGATGGACGCCGGCATATCAGCGACCTTTTCGGTCCCGGTGCGATCTGTAATTGGACGACCTTCCGAGCCCCGAAGGTCCGGATGAACTTCATGTTCGTCGGCGGAAGCAACGTGAATCTATTGGACGGCGAGGAACTCGTCGCGGCGTTTCGGGAGCAACCGCAGCTTCAAGCTACCATCGGACGGCATGAAATGGCACGGACCCTTCGTACCGCGCAGCGCACCCGCGCGCTCATCGCGCTTCCCGGCCCAGATCGCATGATGACCCTGCTTCTCGATTTCCGGTCGGAGGCGGGCGCCGCGGGCCTCCCCAAGGACCCCGTCCGGATCCCATTGCGACAGGGCGAACTTGGCGAATTCATTGGCCAGACCGAAGTCCATGTGAGCCGCGTGCTGAAGTCCCTGAAGGAAAGCGACCGGATCGCCACGTGGCGCGATGGCTTCGAAATTCTGGATCCCGAAAGCGAAATCCGCCGTCTGGATTATGTCGATCCCTTCGCAAGCGGACTTCATGGCTAGTCCGCTCGCCGGGGCGTAATACCGATCCACTCCCCCTCGCTATTATTCGTTTGCGTCCGGCGCGGTTTGCGATATGCGCCGCCCCGATCCGGGAAATCCCGGATCGACTGATCGCGCCGGTGCCTCGACGAGAGGCTTAAACGGGAATGCGGTGAAGGAGGCTGACACCTCCTGAATCCGCGGCTGTCCCTGCAACTGTGAGCGGTGAGCGCAATGCCATGTTTCGGCTCCGACGGGCCGGACAGCCACTGGGGAAACCTGGGAAGGCCGAGCATCAGCGCCGAGACCCGCAAGCCAGGAGACCTGCCGGCGTCCGGTCGCTCTTGCCGCGGTCCAGGGATTGGCCGGGGCACGGTGAACTTCCGTCTGAGCGACGAAACTGAGCGCGGCCGGGTTGCCGCGGCCTTCCGCGGCGGGCGCCGGGCGCCCGTTCCGCTGCGGAGCGCCTCTCGTTTCGCCCGACGAAACGACCGACCCGGACGCGGTGACCGTTGCGCGGCGCCCGGGAGTTGGACGTGAAGACAAGACTATCCCTCACTACCCTGGCCCTGGGCCTCTGCTCGCCGGCCCTTGCGCAGACCAGCGCCCCGCTGGATGCCGACAGGGACGAGATCGTTATCACCGCAAGCCGCCTGCCGCTGGAGCCGCGCGAGGTGGGCAGTGCCTATACCGTCGTGAAGGCCGCGGAGATCGAGCGCGGCCAGTACATCTTTCTCAATACCCTCCTGCAGGACGTACCGGGGGTCCAGGTGACGACCGACCGGCCGGGCGACATGACAAGTGTCAGCATCCGCGGCTCGGCCAACGACCAGGTCCTGTATCTGGTCGACGGCATCGAGCTCGGTGACCCGAGCGTGATCAGCACCCAGTATCAGGTCGACCATCTGATTACCCAGGACATCGACCGGATAGAAATCCTGCGCGGCAACCAGAGTTCCCTCTACGGCTCCGACGCGATCGGCGGCGTCGTCAACATCGTCACGAAGCGGGCCGAGCGCGACGGCTTCGATGTCGCGGCGGAAGCCGAGTATGGCAGTTACGACACATGGAACGGAGGGGCGTCGATCCTCGGCAAAACCGGGCCGCTGGACGTTCGCGTGACGGCCACCGGCTATCAGCATGACGGCCCCTCGCTTACCGATCCCGCGCCTGGAACGGAGGCCGAGGACGATGCCTATTCCCGCTACGGCTTCAGTGGCCGCGCGGGACTGGAAGTTTCACCGAATCTCGAGCTGCAGCTGATCGGCTACTGGCTGGATGCCGACACCGATCTCGACAACACGGCGTCCGACAGTTCGGATACGGCTGAGGTGGAAGAATTCGCCGTGGCAGCGACGGGGCGCTTCGCCAGCGACGACGACAGCTTCTCCGCCGATGTGACAGCCAGCCGCTACGATGTCGAACGCGTCTATTTCGGTCAGTATAACAGCCCCGATGGCGATGTTTACGAAGGCACGAAGAATGTCCTGTCGCTGGACCTCGCTTACGCGGCGAGCGACCTGCTCCAGTTTGCGGCAGGCGCCAATTACGAAGAGGAGCGTACCGAGCAGGTTACGCTGTTTTCCGGCGAGTTCGACGCCTCGATCGACACGAAGTCGGTCTACGGCGAAGTGGCGCTGTTCCCCGCCGAGGGGCTGACCCTGACGGGCGCCGCCCGGCTGGACGACAACAGCCGCTTCGGTAGCTATGATACCTACCGCGCGACAGCCGCCTATCTGATCGCCGACGTGGCCGGCGGCACCGCTAAGCTCCGCGGCAGTTTCGGCACTGGTGCAAAGGCGCCCGGCCTCTACCAGTTGTTCGATCCCAGCTACGGCAATGCCGAGCTGGAGGTCGAAACGAGCGAAGGCGGAGATGTCGGCATCGACCTCGACTTCGGGTCCCTGACGGCGCAAGCGAGCGTCTTCTTCACGAAGGTGACCAACGAGATCGTGTTCGACGGCACCCGGCCACCATTTGGTGGCTATGCGCAGCTAGGCCGGACGCGTAGCTCGGGCATCGAACTGGCCTTCGCACTGCAGCCCCTGGAAGGACTGACCCTGACGCAGAGCTACACCTATGTCAGCGCAGAGGAAGCCAGCGACGACACGGGCGACTATAGCGATATCGGCCGGCCGGAACATAGCGGCACGACCGCTCTCACCGTTTCGCCTCGCGACCGTTTTTCCGTCACTGCCCGGGTCCGGTTCAGCAGCGACAACGCCGCCGCCTATGGCGGGGAAACCGACGGGTTTGTCGTTACCGACCTGCTCGGGTCATTGCCCCTGACCGATGAAGTCGAACTGTTCGGCCGTGTGACGAATCTCTTCGACAATGAATACCAGGTCCAATTCGGCAAGAATGCTCTTGGCCGAAGTGCCTATGGCGGCGTCAGGGTGAATTTCTGATGCAGTCGGCGCGGATCCGGTCAGCGAACTGGCGGGTCCGCGTCGGCCCGCCGAAGCTGCTCTGCAAGCGCAGCGGCGGCCCTGACGTAGGCCGGCCCGCCGCACACCGTCCACGCTTGCGGCAGGACGAGCCGCGGAATGTCCTCGAGCAGCGGATGGCGCAGCATCGCAGCGCCGCGGTCGGGCGCGTCCAGCGTGGCCTCCTCGACGATCAGGAAGTCCGGCCGCGCGAGAGCGATCTCCTCCAGCGACAGGCGCGACAGGGCCGGTCGTCCGAGCTCTGTCGCCAAGTTGCGAAGGCCCGCCCGCTGCATCAGGTCGTCGACCAGCGTCTCGCCGCCGGTCAGATAGCCGCGGCGCTGATAATAGGCGGCGGTCCGGTCCTGGCCGGGGTTGCGGGGGAGCGCCGCGAGCGAGGCGCGCATGTCTGCAACCAGGAGCTCGGCGCGGGCCGACCGGCCGACGAGCTGGCCGACTTCGCGTATTCGGTCCTCCACCTCGAGAAAGCTGTTCGCCGGCTGGAGGCTGACGGTCTCGACTCCGAACTTTTGCATAAGCCTTCCGCGTTCCGCGCGCGAAAAGGGCGTAGCGATCACAAGATCGGGGCGGATGGCGAGCACCTCTTCGATGCTTCCGCCAGTCGAAGCGAATGCCTCGGCCTGCCCCGCCGCCGCCGACATGTGCGGGTCCGTCGCAAAGCTGGTGAGAGCCGCGATCTGGGAGGGGTCGGCGAGCGCCAGCAGATACTGGTCGGCGCAGAGGTTGAGCGAGAGTATCCGCTCCGGTGCCGCCGCCGCCCGGGCAGCGCCGAAAGCCGCCGCGGCACAGGCGCAGAGCAGAAGGATAAGGCGGGCAGTCGGCATTCGGAACTCCTCCGCGCCGCTCCGTGCCGCAGCGGCCCGGCCTTGGCAATGTCGCGTCGCCATTCCGGTTCGGCAGGTCGATGAGACGTCGCTGGACCAGGCACCTGTCCGCCGGGCTTGCGGCGCTAGCAGTCCTGTGCGCCTTTCTATCGCTCAGCTTCGGGACAGCGGACATTCCGCCGACGCTTCTGTGGCGACACGCGCTGGACGGCAGCGGCGACCCAGTCATTCGCGCTATCCTGTTCGAATTGCGCCTGCCGCGCGCGCTTCTCGGTCTTCTCGTCGGCGCCATACTCGGCCTCAGCGGCGCGGCGTTACAGGGATATCTCAGGAACCCGCTGGCCGAACCCGGGGTCCTCGGCGCCTCCAACGCCGCGGCTCTCGGTGCCGTCACGGCGCTCTATTTCGGCTTTGCCTCGCTGTCGGCCTTCGCGGTCCCGGTGCTCGCAGTGGCCGCTGCGCTTCTCGCGCTCGGACTGCTGTTCCTGCTCAGCGGCAGGGGCGAGAGCCCCCTCACCCTCATTCTGGCGGGGATAGCGATCGCCACGGCCGCGAGCGCGGGCATCAGCCTCGCCCTCAACCTGTCGTCAAATCCCTTTGCCGCACTGGAGATCATGACCTGGCTTCTCGGCAGCCTGGAGGACCGATCTTTCGGTGATCTTTTCATGGCGCTGCCGCCGATCGTCGCCGGGATGGCGCTGCTGCTTTGGAATGGCCGCGCTCTCGACGGCCTGACGCTGGGCGAGGACGGCGCCAAGGCGCTCGGCGTCGACCTCAAACGCCTGCGCCTTCGCATCCTGACCGGAACCGCGCTGGGGGTTGGCGGCGCCGTCGCGGTCTCCGGCGCGATCGGCTTCGTCGGGCTGATCGTGCCCCACATGGTACGGCCCCTGACGGACAAAAGCCCGTCGGCAGCGCTTCTCCCCTCTGCCTTTGCCGGCGCATGCCTTCTGACGCTCGCCGACCTTTTCGTACGCCTTCTGCCTACCACGAACGAGCTGAAGCTGGGGGTCGTCACCGCCTTTTTGGGCGTGCCCGTTTTCCTCGTTTATCTGCTGCGCGCCCGGAGGGTCTGGTAAATGCCACGGATCGAGCTATCGGGCGTTCACGTCTCGCAAGATCGAACGCCGATCCTGCGAAACATCGACCTAGCCCTCTACCCGGGTGAATTTGTCGGCATCGTCGGTCCGAACGGCGCGGGGAAGTCGACGCTGGCGCGCGCCATCCTCGGTCTGCTGACGCCGGCAAGCGGTCGCATCCTCATTGATGGCCGCGACAGTAGGCAGCTGTCGCGCGCCGACGTGGCACGCAAGATCGCCTATCTCGCGCAGGGGCAGTCGCTGCACTGGCCGCTCAGCGTCGAGCGCCTGGTCGCGCTGGGCCGCCTGCCGCATCTTGCGCCATTCTCGAAGCTGTCGGAAAGGGACCGCGCCGCCATCGAAGCTGCGCTGACGGCCGCCAACATCGCGCATTTGCGCAGCCGCGACGCCACGACCCTGTCCGGCGGCGAGCAGGCGCGGGCACTTCTGGCTTGCGCGCTCGCTGTCGAAGCAGGGGCAATGATCGTCGATGAACCGCTTGCGGCGCTCGACCCGGCCCACCAGCTCGACGTCATGAACCTTCTGAAACAGCGCGCGGACGGAGGCATGCTGGTCGCCGCGATTCTTCACGATCTCGGCATGGCGGCCCGCTATTGCGACCGGTTGTTGCTGCTGCATGAAGGGGAACTGGTCGCCGAGGGGCCACCGCATGCGGTGCTAACGCCGGAGCGGTTCCGGACGGTCTACGGCATCCGTGCGCGGCTGGAGGAACTGTCTGGAACGCCTGTGGTCGTGCCGACTGGACGCGCCTAGAAGGCCGATTGCGGCAGCAGTGGTCGTATCAATCAGGTTCGCGGCGGGCTGAGACCTAGAACACCCTGCTCGCGGTGCCCCCAGTGCCGCCATTGCAGCACCGCGATGACGCCGCCGCGACAGCTTCATACAAGACCCTGACAAGTTCATACTCTGTCCGCTAACGCGGTCACGAATTTCTCGCCGATGAAGAAGTCCCGCAGGCACGACGGTTTCAGCCTAAGATTCCGCGCGGTTTCGCGGGCTTGCGGGATCGCCCTAACGAACTGGGAATAAAGATGAACTGTGTGGCGGAGAGGGTGGGATTCGAACCCACGGTACCCCTAAAGGCACAACGGTTTTCGAGACCGCCCCGTTCGACCACTCCGGCACCTCTCCGCATACAGGGTGCGCGGCCCGCCAGGTGATCCAGGGGATCAGGGGGCCACGGTCGAAGCGCGGCCTCATAACCGCAGCGGCATGATTTGAAAAGGTCAGTTCGCGCCTCCCAGTGCGGCACGGGGCGCGCAGGCGGCGCACGGGCTCGGCAGCCGGTCAGGTCTGCGAGCCCGCCCCCTTGGCGCCGGCCGTGCGGATACGCCGCTTGCCCAGCAGGGTCAGGGCCAGGTTACGTCCGCGCCGCAGCCACGGATAGAGCAGCCGGGCGCGGCGCCGGTCCTTCAGGATCTTCGCGGCAAGACCGTTCATGCCCGGATTCGGCGTCGTCATGAGGGATATGCGGTGGACCACCTCGTCCCCGTGCAGGATGTCGCCCCCGATCTTCATCGCCATGCCCTCGTCCAGATCGAACCCCTGCGAGACGACCTCGTCGACGACCGGATGGGGCTGACGGGCGTCCAGCAGCTCCACGGGGCCGGCCGCCTTCTGCAAACGGGCCATCTTCACATAGGCGGTGCAAAAGGGGCAGTCGCCGTCATAGACGATGTAGATCGGGTCCCTGTCCGATCCAGCTGCGGCTGCATTCCTGTCCACCATCGCCGTCCCTTCGGTCGGGCCGGCGTCAGTCGGCGCCGGTCAGCAGTTCGTCCGTCTGCGGATCGTAAAGCGGGAGTTCGGTCCGCTTCAGGACGCGCCGGGTCAGCCGACCGTCCTCGATACCCAGGCACACGCTGTCGAGGCGAAAGAGGTAAGTGTCGATGCGCCGCTTGTCGACCGCGTAGAAGGGGTCGGCCACAAAGGGGCTGGGCACGTGATGGTGCGGCACCAGATAATAGGCGAGCCGCCCGTCCTCGTCCAAACGCGGCTGCATCTGCCGGTGATAGGCGCGCACGAATTCGGCGAGGCGCTCCGGCGGGCCGTAAAGCGGCTCGGCATCGAGAGCGATCTCCCGCGCTTCGCAGCGCCGCCCGGCGTCGAGGTCGTCGTAACTGAGCACCGAACCCCAGATGGAATGGCGGAAGTGGCCGGCTTCTGCGGGCCACCAGAGCCGCCCTTGCGAGACCTGGTAGGAGGAGGAGCGGAAAAAGGCATTGGGAATGCGCATCTCGCGTCCGTCCGCCAGCCGCGCGACGAAATAGGGCGAGGTGAACCCGGGCGAATCATACCAGGCAAGGGTCGCGGTCCGGAACAAGAGCATGCCGAGCACGACGAAGCTCATCGTCGTCGCCCGCGCCGTCCTCGACCAGGCGGTCTCCGGCATGGCTACCAGGATCGCCGTTATGATGAAGTTGAGCGCGATCCACTTCCAGAAAAGGAGGCCGAGCGCGAGCCAGACGGCGACGTGGAAGATATCGTAGCCGATCGTCGCCAGCAGCAGCCATTTCTTCCTCAGCGGTGCGGCAATGGCAAATATCTGCAGGCCGAAGGCTGCCAGATTCACCGGCACCTGTAGCAGGATCAAAGCGTCATAGCCGAGTTGCACCAGCTCCGGCGAAGCTGCGTAGGGCAGCGTGCCCTTTTCCAGCGCGCCGGGAATGCCGTCGGCCAGGCGGTTGTCCAGGATCCAGGAGAGGATCCCCCCGTCCATCCACAGCTTTGCAAGCCCGGACCAGAAATAGTTGGCGAGATGCGCGCCGATCCCTGCCGTCAGGACCATGATCGCCGCCCGCAGCCGCTCCGGCCCGGTCAGGCCGAGCCGCATTGCGGACAGCGGAAGCCTGGCCGCCAGCGCAATGAAGCAGAAACCGATTCCCCAGAAGGTGAGAATCTCCGCAACGTTGCGGATGTCGAGATCGGAGAAATAGAAGCCGGTGAGCTCGCTGTGCAGGCCGCGCGTCATCCAGAGCAGCATGGCAGCGCCGAAGACGGCCGACGGCCGCCAGACCCCAAGCATGGCCAGCGGGATTGCCGCCCAGCGCACATGGCCGTGGAACAGCACCGCCGGATGATCGAGCGGCAGGGTCACATAGGGAACCGCGAACGGCTCCAGAGCGAAGTAGAGCGCCAGGAACACCGCCCCTCCCCGCAGCGCCGTGCGGGCGTAGGCAGGCAGCGCACCATAGCCGACCGGCAGAAAAGCGCCGGTCAGCAGCGCGATGACCCCGCACCAGACGAGGATCAGTCCGGGCCGCTCGGCGGCAATGAAATCGGTACCCTGCTTCAGCAGCGTGAAACCGAGAAGCGCCGCAAGGAGCAGCATGAGCGGACCGGCAAGTCCGCCGGCTTCCCCATGGGGTTCGACCGTTCGGGCAGCTGCATGGGCGCTGACCGGCATGGTCATGGTTCAGCCCTGCCCCGCCTCGTTCCAGCTCTGCTCGCGAAGGACGATGTCCTTCTGCCCGCGCCGCTCGAAGCGGCGCGCCATGAAGCGGTGGAAGAACCAGCGCTTCTTCGAAAAGGGCATGACGTGGTAAAGCAGCCGCTCGGACAGCGTCCAGCGCACCTTCCTGCGGTCGCCCCGCCGTTCCGAACTGATGCACCACAGGTCGCGGTCATAGGTCTGGCCGCCCAGCTGCAGCACGCGGTCCATCAACTCGTGGTCCTTCAGAACATAGGGCCAGCGCCGCGCGTCATAGCCGCCCGCAGCCTTGAGCGCGCTCGTGCGGAACAGCTGCGCCGCTCCGCTGGTGTGGTTCTGCCGCGGCATCAGGCGCGCTGCAGCCAGCCGCCGGTTCGCGGCCCACCAGTCGGCGAGAGCGCCAGACCGCTCCGGCATCAGCAGCGCGCCCAGCGCGACCCGGCTTCGGCCGCCCTCGTCGAACAGCTCTTCGGCGCGCGTCAGATAGTGCGGCGGGTACCAGGTGTCGGCGTCGCAGATCGCGACGAATTCGGTCTCGGCGGCGTCGATGCCCCGTTTCAGCGCATGCACCTGGCCGGGAGCCTCCTCTTCGAGGAATTCGATTTCGAGATCGCGCGCGGCGGCGAGCGCGCGGGCATCCTCGATACAGCCGTCCGTCGACCCGTTGTCGACGACGAGGATGCGCACGGGCTGTTCCTGGTCGGCAAGAGAAGCGAGCGTGCGCGGCAGGTAGTCGCGTTCGTTGTAGACGGGAATTACCGCCGACCACCGCAATGAACCAGGTTCTTCCCCGCTATAATTCATGGCTTCACGACCCTTTGACGACCGCGGGCACCGCACGAGATTTTGCAGTGCGCCCCAACCTCACTACATAATGCGGGAGCGCATAAGAGCCGGGATATGGAGAGCGCAATGGTGCTTGATGACGAAAAGATGGGCGGGGCGATGCGGTCCGCCTCCTTCGGCATCGGCGATGTCGTGAAACACAAATATTTTCCCTTCCGCGGGATCATATTCGATGTGGACCCGGAATTCGCGAATACCGACGAGTGGTATGAGGCAATCCCCGAAGATATCCGCCCGGCAAAGGAGCAGCCCTATTACCACCTGCTGGCCGATAATGGTCAGGAGGCCTACGTGGCCTATGTCAGCCAGCAGAACCTGCTGACCGACGATGAGGGCGGCGAACCGATGCACCCCGCCTTTGCAGAGCTGTTCGAACGCGGACATGACGGCCGCTATCACCTGAAGGGCGCACAGGCGCACTAGCCGGGTTCGGGCTGCCGCTCAGCGACCGTCCGGTCTTGACGAACCGGACAGGCCCCAGTATCTCGCGCGTTCGTTCAGCGGCCAGCTCGCGGTTCCGAGGATTCGCGCGGCCGCTGTGTTCGTTTTTATAGGACCGTTTGGAAAGACCCGATGTTCGCGATCGTGCGCACGGGCGGCAAGCAGTATCGTGTGGCCGCCGACCAGAAGATTGTCGTTGACCGGATCAACGGCGAAGTGGGCGACAAGATCGCTCTCGACGATGTCCTTATGATGGGCGAAGGCGCCGATCTGAAGGACGCCGCCAAGGAGGTCGTGCACGCGGAGATCGTCGAGCAGGCCAAGTCCAAGAAGATCAAGGTCTACAAGAAGAAGCGCCGTCACGGCTATGAGCGCACGCAGGGTCACCGGCAGCAGCTGACGGTCCTGAAGATCACCGCGCTCGGCGGTAAGGCGCCGGCCAAGAAGGCTGCGCCGAAGGCCGAAGCCAAGGCCGACGATTCGTCCGAAGCCAAGGCGCCCGAGACGAAGGCCGCGGAATCCAAGGCGGCGCCGAAGAAGGCTCCCGCCAAGAAGGCCACTGCCAAGTCCGAGACGAAGACCGAAACGAAGGCCGCCGCCGAAAAGAAGGCGCCTGCCAAGAAGAAGGCCCCCGCCAAGAAGGCCGCGACGGCGAAGTCCGACGCGAAGTCCGACGACGCGGCCGAGTAAGAGGAGACTGAAAGATGGCACATAAAAAAGCAGGCGGCTCCTCCCGCAACGGCCGCGACTCTCCCGGTCAGCGCCTTGGCGTGAAGCGTTTCGGCGGTCAGCAGGTTGCTGGCGGCAATATTCTCGTGCGTCAGCGCGGCACTCGATTCTGGCCGGGCCGCAATGTCGGCCTGGGCAAGGACCACACCCTGTTTGCGCTCGTAGAGGGCAAGGTTGTGTTCCACGACGGTGCGCGCGACCGAAAGTATGTCTCGGTCGACCCCATTATGGACGCGGCCGAATAACGCGAGGCGACCCGCCGAAAATACAGGTCGCCGGACAGGCGACCCAGGGACAGCGAAAGTCCCGAAAAAGAGGGAGACGGGTCGCCGGCTCCCTTCTTTTTTGTCTCTCTCGATCGATAAGGCCCTGCGCCGTGCCTTCATGTGGGTACGGTTTGAGGGGCAGGGAGGGCAGGAAAGATGTTCATGATCACACCGCGCCTTTTCCTCAGGCCCCTATGGCCGGAGGATGCCGAGTCGCTGGCGACCAGGATGGGCCGGCGCGAGGTCCTGTGGAATCTCGGCACGCCGCCCTGCCCCTACGGTATAGAAGACGCGCGCGCGAAAGTCGCCGGGGACTGGGCGGACTGGCCGCTGAAGGTTTCGCTGGCCATCTTCATGCGCACGCCCTCCGGCCCCGAACATGTCGGCGGCGTGGGCTTTTCCGCCGCCCCGACTGCGAAGGGCGGCATAGAGCTGGGCTACTGGATCGCGAAGGACTGGTGGGGCCAGGGTATCGCCGTCGAAGCGGCCCTGCCGGTGCTGGAACACGCCTTTCTGGCTTGGAGACTGCCGCGCCTGTGCGCTGGCCACTACGAGGATAACCCGGCGTCAGGCAGAGTGTTGGAGAAGCTGGGCTTCGTTCCGACGGGAGAGGTCATCCTCTACGACAGCGTTCCGCGCCAGCGGAAGGAGCGCAGCGTTGAATATGAGCTTTCGCGCGAACGCTGGGAAGACCTGCGCGGGTTTCGCTGTCGCCCCGGCGTATCCGAGGCGGCGTGAAGGAGTGACAGCCTTGTTCATAACAACGAAGCGGCTGTTTCTGCGCCCCCTCTGGCCGGAGGACGCGCCCCTGCTTGCCCGGCGGATGGGCGAGCCGGAGGTGCTGCGCAATCTCGGTACGCCGCCGTCACCCTTCACGCTTGACGCTGCGAAGCAGAAGATCGCGGCGGATGCGGCCTGCTGGCCGTCAACCGTGCAGTTAGGAGCCTTCCTGCGGACCGAGGATGGCCCCGAACTGGCCGGGGGCGTGGGCTTCGGCGCGCGCGCCGACCGCGGCGGCGAAACGGCGCTGAGCTACTGGATCGCAAAGGAGTGGCAGGGCCGGGGCATCTCGGTAGAGGCGGGCTCTGCCCTGCTTGAGCATGCGTTTCTGGCGCATCGCCTGCCTACCCTCACCGCCCGCCACTATGCCGACAATCCGGCATCGGGCCGGGTCCTCGAAAAGCTCGGCTTCACCGCGCTGCCCGGCACGCAGAAGGTCTTCTGCCGGCCGCGGGGCGAGGACGTGGACAGCATCTGCTTTTCTCTCACCCGCGCGGACTGGGAACGGCATAGCGGCCTGCTCGCAGAACCACTGCGACGGGCAGCCTGACCCTGATCGCGGATACGGATAGCGGCCTCGCCATCACAGCCAATGGCCAGCCGCTGCCGCAGCCGCTAGAGCCACGCCCATGCAGTTTCTCGACCAGGCCAAGATCTATCTTCGTTCCGGCGCGGGCGGTCCCGGAGCCGTTTCCTTCCGGCGCGAAAAATATGTCGAGTTCGGCGGGCCCGATGGCGGCAATGGCGGGCGCGGCGGCGACGTGGTGTTCCGCGCGGTCCCGAACCTCAACACCCTGATCGACTTTCGCTATCGCCAGCATTTCAGGGCGAAGCGCGGAACGGGCGGCGCCGGGCAGAACCGGACCGGCGCTTCCGCCCCCACCATGGTCATCGACGTTCCGGTCGGAACGCAGATTTTCGACGAGGACCGCGAGACGCTTCTGGCCGACCTCACCAAGGCAGGCGAGACGATCACCCTGCTGGAGGGCGGCATGGGCGGCCGCGGCAATGCCAGCTACAAGACCTCGACGAACCGCGCCCCGCGGCAGCATCAGCCGGGCGAGCCCGGCGAGGAGATGTGGGTCTGGCTGCGACTGAAGCTGCTGGCGGATGCCGGCCTCCTCGGCCTTCCCAATGCCGGGAAGTCCACCTTCATCGCGCGGGTCTCGAACGCGAAGGCGAAAGTCGGAGACTATCCCTTCACCACCGTGAAGCCCCAGCTGGGCGTCGTAACGTGGCGCGATCACGAGTTCGTGCTCGCCGACATTCCCGGCCTGATCGAGGGAGCCGCCGAGGGCGCCGGTATCGGCGACCGGTTTCTCGGACATATCGAACGCTGCCGCGTCCTCCTCCATCTGGTGGACGGCACGCAGAACGATCCGGCAGGGGCCTACAGGACGGTACGGGACGAGCTGGCAGCCTACGGCGCCGAACTCGAGGACAAGCCCGAGATCGTGGCGCTGACCAAAATCGACGCGCTCGATGCGGAACTGATCGCGGCCCAGGTCGCTGAGCTGGAAGAAGAGTGCGGACAATCGGTCCTGCCTGTTTCGGCGCAAAGCGGAGACGGGCTGCACGAATTGCTGCGTGACCTTGCGCCGCTCGCCGCCGCCCCGAAGCCGGCGGAAGTCGAAGACGAAGACGAGAATGAACAACAAGGGGACTGGTCTCCACTATGAGTGAAGAGACACCGAACAACCTGAAGGGTATCAAGCGGCTGGTCGTGAAGATCGGCTCGGCGCTCCTGGTCAGCGATGCGGGCGAGCCCGAACGCTACTGGCTCGCCAGCCTGATCGACGACATTGCGCATCTGAAGCGTGAGAACGACATCGAGACCGTGATTGTCGCCTCTGGCGCCGTGGCGATGGGTGCAGAGCTGCTCGACCTTCCACCGCGTGAAAAGCGCAGCCTTGAGGACAGCCAGGCCGCCGCCGCGACGGGCCAGATTCTGCTTTCCTCGCTCTTCTCCGAGCTGTTTCGCGCCCAGCGCCTTCGCGCCGCCCAGATTCTCGTCACACTCGACGATCTGCAGGACCGGCGCCGCTATCTGAATGCCGCCGCGACGCTCGACAGGCTCGTCAGTCTGGGCGTGACGCCCATCGTGAACGAGAATGACAGCGTCACGACGGAGGCGATCCGCTTCGGTGACAATGACCGCCTTGCCGCGCGCGTCGCGCAGGCAGCCGACGCCGACATGGTGCTGCTGCTGTCGAACGTCGACGGTCTGTACACCGCCGACCCGCGCGGCGATCCGAAAGCAGAGCATATCCCTGTGGTGGACGAAATCTCCTCGCTAAACGTCACCCTCGGGGCCAGCACGGGGCCTGGCTCGGGCGGCATGGGATCGAAGGTCGAGGCGGCCCGCATCGCTACCGCAAGCGGCATCAACCTCGCCATCGCCGACGGGCAGCGGCCGAACCCCGTGCTGCGCTACCGCGATGGTGGTCGCGCGACCCTGTTCACCGCGAACCCGGACGTGAATGCCCGCAAGGCCTGGATCGCCGGAAAGATCGACATTCAGGGCCGCATCACCATCGACGAGGGCGCAGAGAAGGCGCTGTGCGAAGGGAACTCCCTGCTGGCCGCAGGCGTCATTTCCATAGACGGTGAATTCGCGCGCGGCGCGTCGATCGACATCTACTCCGCCGAAGGCGCGCTACTGGCGCGCGGCCTCACGGGGTACAGTTCCGGCGACGCGCGCCTGATTGCCGGTAAACGAAACGACGCCCAGCGCGAACTGCTCGGCTATGCCCCGCGCTCCGCACTGGTGCACAGAAACAATATGGTGCTCTTGTGAACGACATGACCCCCGTAACCCTTATCGACACTCTCGGCCGCGAGGCTCGCGAGGCGGCGCAGAAGCTCGCGCTTATGACGACCGAGGACAAGGCAGAGGCGGTTCGCGCCGCCGCGCAGTCCATCCGCGAGTCGGAAGCCGAGATTCTCGCCGAGAACCAGAAGGATCTCGACAACGCGTCCGACCTTCCCGCCGCCATGCAGGACCGGCTGAAGCTCGATCCGCAGCGGCTTGCCGGCATTGCCGACGCAGCGGACGCCATTGCCGCCCTTCCCGATCCGGTCGGCGAAGTGATCAAGACCTGGGAACAGCCCAACGGCCTCAAGTTCGAACGCGTCCGGGTTCCGCTGGGGGTTGTCGGCATCATTTACGAAAGTCGCCCCAATGTGACTGCCGACGCCGGCCTCCTCTGCGTCATGGCGGGCAATGCCGCGATCCTTCGTGGCGGCTCGGAAGCGGTTCATTCGAACCGCGCGCTGCACAAGGCCATAGTCGCGGGCCTCGAAAAGGTCGGCGTTCCGGGCGCGGCCGTGCAGCTCGTGCCGACCCAGGACCGCGCCGCCGTCGGCGCCATGCTGAAAGCGTCCGGGCTGATCGACATCATCGTGCCGCGCGGCGGCAAGTCGCTCGTCGCGCGCGTGCAGGAAGAGGCCCGGGTGCCGGTTCTCGCCCATCTGGACGGCATCTGCCACGTCTATGTCGACGGCGCGGCTGATCCGGACATGGCAGAAAAGATCGCGGTCAATGCGAAGATGCGCCGGACGGGCATTTGCGGCGCGATGGAAACGCTGCTGATCGACAAGGCCGCTATCGAATTCGCGCCGCGCATCATCCGCGCGCTGCTCGACGAAGGCTGCGAAGTGCGCGGCGACGTCACCGTCAACGGCATGGACGAACGCGTAAAACCGGCTGCCGCGGAGGACTGGGATACCGAGTATCTGGAACCCATCGTGTCCGCCAAGATGGTCGACGGAGTCACAGGAGCGGTCGAACACATCGCTGCGCACGGCTCGCATCACACCGATTCGATCATCACCGACGATCAGGCGGCGGCGAACCGGTTCCTCGCCCAGGTCGATAGCGCCATCGTCATGCACAATGCCTCGACCCAGTTCGCCGATGGCGGCGAGTTCGGCTTCGGCGCGGAGATCGGCATTGCAACCGGCCGCCTGCACGCACGCGGCCCGGTCGCGCTGGAAGGGCTGACCACTTACAAAACTCGCGTTCTCGGCTCGGGCCAGGCGCGCCCTAAATAAGCGCGGCCAAGTCATTTACGGCAGGTATCCGGGGCTCTCCTGTCAGGAGGGTGCCGGTTACCCGCGTGCGCGGTATTTTCGCCTAAAGAATTCGCTAAACCAGCTTCCGGGGAGGGAAACTGGTGGAGCCGAGGGGAATCGAACCCCTGACCTCTACAATGCCATTGTAGCGCTCTACCAACTGAGCTACGGCCCCGGACCGGTTTGCGGGCAGCGGCCGCCGGGTGGCCTGTTCGCTGCCGAGAGCGCGGGCCTTTAAGCGAAGGCCGGGCGCCGCGCAAGAGGGTGCGGACCGAATGATCCGCACCGCGTCCGGATCAGGTGTCTTCGGGCTCGTCGTCCCCGGCCGACTTCGTCACCTCGCTGAGGTCGTCGTCACCGCCGAGATCGGTCTCGTCGTCGGGCGAACCTTCGTCGTCCTCATCAATGTCGAGATCTTCCTCGTCGAGATCGGCCTCCTCGGCCTTCTCCTTCGTGGTCTTCGCCGTATCGAAGGGAAGCGGCTGCTTCGACTTCAGCACCGGCTCCGGCACCCATTCGTTGCCGCATTCGATGCAGGTCACCGGCTCGTCCGATCCCAGGTCGTAGAACCGCGTTCCACATTCCGGGCACTGACGCTTCGTGCCCCATTCCGCTTTCGCCAAAGCAATATCTCCGTGATGCAAAGGGGTCGGACCGCGCTCCGGCCGACGCCCGCGAATCGATGCCATCGAAACAAGCCGCGGCGCTTGCCATGCTGCGGGGCGGGTGTCAAAGCCGCCCGGCGGAGCCCCGCCGTCCCGTACTCACCAGTTGAGATAGAGCCGAAATCATGACTGACAAGAGAGAGCTCGCTTTGTCGGCTCCGGGTTCCTTGTCCGGACGCATCCGGGTTCCCGGTGACAAGTCGATTTCTCACCGGTCGCTCATGTTCGGGGCGCTCGCCGTCGGACGCACCCAGGTGACGGGCCTGCTGACGGGCGAGGATGTGCTTGCCACGGCATCCGCGCTGCGCGCCATGGGGGCCTCGATCGACATCGAAGACGGCAGTGCCCTCATCGAGGGGGTAGGCGTCGGCGGCCTGCTGCAACCCCAGGACGTCATCGATCTCGGAAATAGCGGAACGTCGGCGCGGCTGCTGATGGGCTTGCTCGCAACTCATCCTCTGACGGTGATAATGACGGGCGATGCGTCTCTTAGGAAACGGCCCATGAACCGCGTCATCGAGCCGCTTTCCCGCTTCGGAGCGGAATTTTCCGGCGCGGACGGACGGCTGCCGCTGCAGGTTCGGGGCACCGACTGCCCCGTTCCGCAGCGCTACGAGCTTCCCGTGGCATCGGCGCAGGTGAAGTCGGCGGTTCTGCTGGCGGGCCTCAATACGCCGGGCCGCACGACCGTCGTCGAATCGGTCGCTACCCGCGATCATACGGAGCGCATGCTCCGCTGCTTCGGGGTCGATGTCGACGTCGAGCAGAATGGCGATGAGAGGATCATCTCCGTCACTGGCCATGCAGAGCTGTCCCCTGCCCGCATAGATGTGCCCGGCGATATTTCCTCCGCCGCCTTTCCACTCGTGGCCGCCCTGATCGTTCGGGGAAGCAGTGTCGTCATAGAGCATGTCGGCCTCAATCCGACGCGCACTGGTCTGCTCGACGCCCTGTCTCTTATGGGCGCCCGCGTAGAGCGGTCCGGAAATGCGGAGGCAGAGGGCGAACCCGCGGGCGGGCTTACCGCGCAGCATAGCGGTCTGGTCGGCGCAGTGATCCCTCCGGACCTTGCCCCTCTGATGATCGACGAATATCCGATTTTGATGGTGGCGGCTGCGGTCGCCGACGGCGTCACGGAGATGCGCGGGCTGGAAGAACTGCGCGTCAAGGAATCGGATCGCCTCGCCGTCATGGCAGAAGGCCTTGCCGCGTGCGGGGTGCCGGTCGAGCTGCTTTCGGACGGGATACGCATTACCGGAAGCGGTGGCGGCCCCATCCCCGGCGGTGCGCGCATCGACGCGCACCTCGATCACCGGATCGCGATGAGCTTCGCCTGTCTGGGACTTGTTGCGAGGGAGCCGGTTCTCGTCGACGATGCCTCGCCGATCGATACGAGTTTTCCGGGCTTCGTACAGCTGATGCGCGGACTTGGCTGCCGCGCCGCGTCGGCCTGATCGTTAGAGGATCAGGACCAGAAAGAAGGCGGTGCCGAACAGCCAGCTATTGGCCGCAAAGGTGAACAGCCGCGTGAATCCGTCGCTGTCGCTTGCGCTTTCCGCGACCGGCGCCTGCATGCCCTCCCGATTACTGCTGCCACGAGCCACTCTGCTTCCTTCACGAACTTGGCTAACGGCATATTAACTCTGATCCCGCCGAAAGGTTACCCGCTTTTTCCAGTTCGCCGATCAGGATTTCCGCGATCCGGCTGCCGCTGGTTCCGGTCCCCAATGCGGAACTCCGACTGACGGGCCCGTGCCGTCCCATGAGGTCGGCGGCCCGTTGGCAGATGAAATCTTTGTTGGGCGGTACGAGGACGCGCTCGCCGGGGCTGAGACATTCCGGCCTTTCCGTCCTCTCGCGCACGACGAGCATCCTTCGGCCCAGATAGGCTGCCTCCTCCTGGACGCCGCCCGAATCGGTGACGACGAGATCGGCACAGGCGAGCTGGCTGACGAATCGGTCGTGCGGGACGGGCGCGCTCACCTTGGCCGGTCTGGCGCAGCGCTCGAACCATGACAGGTTCGACAGCCGCGGGTGGCGGAACAGGGTAACCGCGCATCCTTCGCTGGCGAGTTTGGCAGCGGCGGCGACAATCTCCTTCAAGCGCCTCCCCTCATTCTCGCGGCGATGAGCGGTCACGAGGATGCGGGGTCGCGACGAGGGCGACCGGCGAAGCGGAGTCCGTCGACGCCGCTCCTTCGCAAGAACCTGTTCCAGTGCATCGATGACCGAGTTTCCGACGACCTCCACCCGGCCGCCCACACCTTCGCGAAGCAGAGCCTGCTTCGATGCCTCTGTGGGAGTCAGGTGGATTCCGGCGAACCGAGCGATCCCGCGCCTCAGGAGTTCCTCCGGGAACGGGTCGAACGGGGTTCCGGTCCGAAGTCCCGCTTCGACATGGGCTACGAGAACATTCTCTAGAAATGCGGCAGCTGCCCCGGCGAACGCGCTTCGCGTATCGCCTTGCACCACCACCATGGCGGGCCGGTGTAACCGGATCGCCCGTTGCAGAGGGGCAAGAAGGTGCGGAAGGTCTGCCTGGTGCAGACGCTCGTCGATCCGCAGATCCAGGCATTCCACGGTCTGGGGTAGTAGGTCTGCATGCTGTCCGGTGGCCAGAACGAAGGTACGCGCGCCGCGCCGTTCGAGGGCGGCCAGAACCGGCGCCATCTTGACGGCTTCTGGCCGGGTGCCGATGACGGCCATGATAGACAGCAGCCGGGCCCCCTCTTGGCTGTGAATGTCCAGATTACCGGCACTTGGCGTGCGGGCAACGCAGAAAGGTCGCAGCCTGATGAAAATCGCCATCGACGGCACGGCGGCGTCCGGAAAGGGCACACTGGCGCGGCGCCTGGCAGCCGAGCTTGGACTTCCCTATCTCGACACCGGCCTCATTTATCGCTCGTTAGCCTTTCGCCTGATCGAAGACGGCGGCGACCTGTCCGATGAAGCCGCCGCCGCAGGCGCTGCGCGTGCCCTCTCGGCGGAAGACTGCAGCGACCGGCCGGCGCTTCGCACCGAAGCGGTCGGGCGGGCCGCATCCTCCGTGTCCGCCTTTCCGCAGGTTCGCGAGGCGCTTCTTGCCTTCCAGCGAGATTTCGCGGCGCGGCCCGGCGGCGCTGTCCTCGACGGCCGCGACATCGGCACGGTGGTGCTTCCCGATGCCGATGTGAAATTCTTCGTGACGGCCAGCCTTCGGGAGCGTGCCCGCCGGCGGGCCGGCGATCTCGGCCTCTCCGGTGACAAGGACATCGCTGCGGTGGGCGAGGAGTTACGTGCCCGCGACGAACGCGACATGGCGCGGACCCATGCACCGATGAAGGCGGCGGACGACGCCTATGTGATCGACACGACGCGGCTCTCGCCCGCCGAAGTGCTGCGGACAGCCTGCGAGATTGTCGACGGCGTGTCCGGGGCGAACAACTAAGTACGCCTTGCTTTTTTCGCCTTTTCCGCCTATCTGCCGCCACGATTCTCGGGCCGCTTGGTCTCGAGTAGGGTAGACGGGGACCCCAAGGGGCAGGCGGCCGGACAAACCGGACCGTCTGTTTTTCGTTTGCCCGCCCCCCGCATTTTTCGGGTTCAACGATAGTGAGCAATTCCGCTCGAGACCGCCGGAACCAACCGGTTGGCAAGAATAGAACTGACAAGGACCAACCTAAACTTATGGCATCTGCTACCCAGCCGACCCGTGACGATTTCGCCGCCATGCTCGAAGAGAGCCTGGGCGGCGCCGAAGCCTTCGAAGGCCGCGTCGTCAACGGCACCGTTACCGCAATCGAAAATGATCTCGCCGTCATCGATGTCGGCCTCAAATCCGAAGGCCGCGTGCCGCTGCGCGAATTCGCGCCGCCGGGCCAGAAGGCCGAACTGAGCATCGGCGACGAAGTCGAAGTTTATGTCGACCGCGTCGAGAACGCGAATGGCGAAGCCATGCTGTCGCGCGACCGGGCCCGCCGCGAAGCCGCCTGGGACCGCCTCGAAAACGAATATAACGATACAGCCCGCGTCGAAGGCCAGATCTTCGGCCGCGTGAAGGGCGGCTTTACCGTCGACTTGGGCGGTGCCGTGGCCTTCCTGCCGGGCTCGCAGGTCGATGTCCGCCCGGTGCGCGACGTGACTCCGCTGATGGGCATTCCGCAGCCGTTCCAGATCCTGAAGATGGACCGCAAGCGCGGCAACATCGTCGTCTCGCGCCGCGCCATTCTGGAAGAGACGCGCGCCGAGCAGCGCAGCGACCTCATCCAGTCGCTGACCGAGGGTCAGGTGGTCGAAGGTGTGGTAAAGAACATCACCGACTACGGCGCCTTTGTGGATCTGGGCGGTATCGACGGCCTGCTCCACGTCACCGACATGAGCTACAAGCGCGTCGGCCATCCGTCCGAGATCCTGTCGATCGGCGAGACGGTCAAGGTGCAGATCATCCGCATCAACCGCGAGACGCAGCGTATCTCGCTCGGCATGAAGCAGCTTGAGGCGGATCCGTGGGACGGCGTCCACGCCAAGTATGAGATCGGCCAGAAGGCGACGGGCCGCGTGACGAACATCACCGACTACGGCGCCTTCGTCGAGCTGGAAGACGGCATCGAGGGTCTCGTCCACGTGTCCGAGATGTCGTGGACGAAGAAGAATGTTCACCCGGGCAAGATCGTCTCCACCAGCCAGGAGGTCGAAGTCGTCATCCTAGAGGTCGACGAAGAGAAGCGCCGTATCTCCCTCGGCCTCAAGCAGGCCCAGGCGAATCCCTGGGACGAGTTCGCCGAGACGCACCCGACCGGCACGATTGTCGAGGGCGAGGTCAAGAACTCCACCGAATTCGGTCTGTTCATCGGCCTGGCCGGCGACGTCGACGGCATGGTGCACATGTCGGATATCGCCTGGGGCGTTCCGGGCGAGGAAGCCCTGGAAATGTACCACAAGGGCGAAACCGTCAAAGCCGTGGTGCTCGACGTCGACGCCGAGAAGGAGCGTATTTCGCTGGGCATCAAGCAGCTCGACCAGGCCGGCGAAGGCACTGAGCAGCTGTCCGTTGCCAGCGACGTCAAGAAGGGCGACATCGTCACCGGCGAAGTCGTCGACGTACGCGATGGCGGCGTCGAAGTTTCGATCGAAGGCGGCGTTACCACCGGCTTCATTCGCCGCTCCGACCTCAGCCGCGACCGCGACGAGCAGCGTCCGGAGCGGTTCCAGGTCGGCCAGAAGGTCGATGCGATGGTGACCGGTTTCGATCGCTCCAAGAAGCCGAACCTCTCCATCAAGGCACTCCAGATCTCCGAGGAGAAGGAAGCCGTGAAGCAGTACGGGTCGTCGGACAGCGGCGCGTCGCTCGGCGACATTCTCGGCGAAGCGCTGGGCAAGGCCAAAGACGACTAATTATAGTAAATTCAGGTTAATTATTGGAGTGGAACGCCTCCGTCTGCTAGTAATGCGGGCGGAGGCGTTCCCGTTTTCCACTTGACCTAGATTAAAATATATGGGGTGGGGTGATCAGGGGCCGGAGATAGTCGCACGAAGATAAAAGGGTTTGGGTTCGTGATCAGGTCTGAACTAGTAGCCGCCGTGGCGGAAATGCACCCTCATCTCTCCCACAAGGACGCCGAGCGCGTCGTTGCCACGGTGTTCGAGTCTATCGTTCAGGCCCTGGCCGACGGACGACGCGTCGAGCTTCGCGGTTTCGGTGCGTTTTCGACTCGCGACCGCGATGCCCGAATCGGCCGCAACCCGCGCACCGGGGAGCAGGTTGAAGTCGACGCCAAGCGCGTCCCCCACTTCAAGGCTGGCAAGGAGCTGCGAGAGCGGCTGAACCCGGGAGGCTGACGAGCGCTGCCGGGACCGGGTTCGATATCGGAATTCCGGGACGCCCTTCTCAACGGCGCAGCTAGGCGGTAAGTCCGCCAGCCATATGCGCTTCCTAACGCTTCTCCTCTACATCTTCTTCGGCCTGCTGGTCGTCTGGTTCGCGTCGCAGAACTGGGACCGGACCGTGCTCTGGCTTCCCGGCGGCTACGAAGCCTTCTGGCCGCTGGGCGTGTACATCCTGGTGGCACTTCTGATCGGCCTGCTGCCGATGACTCTGCTCCATTCGGTCACCCGCTGGCGGCTGAAGCGGAAGATCCGCAAGCTCGAACGGCGCCTCGAACTGGAAACGTCCGGACCCGGCGCTCCCGCCCCTGCGCACGCTCCGGCATCTTCGGCTGCCACACCGCGACCGGAAGGCGAGCCCGCCACGCGCCCCGCGTCTCCCTCGCTGTGACGAACCCGGTCTTCGTCGCCGTCGACACGGCAGACCTGGCCCGCGCGGAGAACCTCGTGCGGCAGCTTTCCGGGCTGGTCGGGGGGATTAAGCTCGGCCTGCAATTCTGGAATGCCCATGGGCCGGCAGGCGTGCGTCAGGTTCGCGCCGCCCTGGGGTCGGAGCGCCTGTTCCTCGATCTGAAGCTGCACGACATTCCCCATACCGTACGCGGCGCCGTCGAGTCGCTCGCTCCGCTCGGAGTCGACCTCCTGACCGTTCATGCGGCGGGCGGACGCGACATGATGCGCGCGGCCAAGGACGCTGCCGGGCCCGATGTGCAGGTGGTCGGCGTAACGGTGCTGACGAGCATGGCCGAGCCCGATCTGGAGGACATCGGCATTGACGACAGCGCGGAGCTTCAGGTGGCCCGCCTCGCCGATCTCAGCCGGACTGCCGGTCTCGACGGCATCGTGTGTTCGCCTCTCGAAGTCGAACAGCGCCGTGCCGCCTGGCCCGACGGCGTCTTTGTCGTGCCCGGAATTCGTCCCGAAGGTGCGGCAATGGATGATCAGAAGCGTGCCATGCCGCCCCGCGCCGCGCTAGAGGCGGGCGCAACGATCCTGGTCATCGGACGGCCGATAACGAGCGCCGCAGACCCTGCCGCGGCCGCGAGAGCCATCGCCCAGTCACTGGCATGACCCGCATCAAGATTTGCGGCGTCTCCACTCCGGATATCGTGGAGACCTGCCGGGACCTTCGCGTCGATCATATCGGCTTCGTGTTCGCGGCGAAGAGCAGCCGCGCCGTGACCCCTGCGCAGGCAGCGGCCCTCGCCGCTCAGGCAGGTGCCCTGTCCACTGTCGGCCTGTTCGTCGATCCCCGCGACGAAGAGATCGAAGCCGCCCTTCCTGCCATCTCGGTTATTCAGCTCCACGGCGCCGAAGCGCCCGCGCGCTGCGCCGAGATCGGGGCCCGCTTTTCCCGTCCCGTTTGGAAGGCGATCGGTGTGGGCAGCCCGGCCGATCTGTCCGGCTCCGGGGCCTATGCACAGGCGGCGGACCTGGTCCTCTATGACGCGAAGCCCGCGCCCGGCGGCCCGCAGGGTGGTCTCGGTGTTCGATTCGACTGGTCGCTGCTGAAGGACCGCCCCCCGGTTCGCGACTGGGGCCTGGCAGGGGGACTGACGCCGGAAAATGTGGGACGGGCCATTGCCGCGACGCGTGCGCCCCTTGTGGACATATCCTCGGGTGTGGAAGACGCGCCGGGACAGAAGGACAAGGCAAAGATCGCCGCGTTCGTAGACAGGGTTCGCCGTTCATGAGTTCATCTCCCCTCCCTTCGCTGCCAGACGAGCGCGGCCATTTCGGACAGTTTGGCGGGCGTTACGTCGCCGAGACGCTGATGCCGCTGATCCTGGAGTTGGAGCGGGAGTATCGGCGCGCGCAGGCCGACCCGGCCTTCAAGGCACAGTTCGAGGACCTGCTGCAGCATTATGTGGGCCGGCCGAGCCCGCTCTATTTTGCCGAACGCCTGACGGATGCCGTCGGCGGTGCGAAGATCTACCTGAAGCGCGACGAGCTGAATCACACAGGCGCGCACAAGATCAACAACTGCATCGGCCAAATCCTGCTTGCCCGCCGTATGGGAAAGACACGGATCATTGCGGAAACCGGCGCCGGCCAGCACGGCGTCGCCACCGCAACGGTCTGCGCGCGTTTCGGGCTGCCCTGCACGATCTATATGGGCGCCAAGGATATGGAGCGGCAGCAGCCGAACGTGTTCCGCATGCGGCTGCTCGGCGCCGAAGTGCGCGGGGTGACCGCCGGACGCGCCACGCTGAAGGACGCCATGAACGAGGCGCTTCGCGACTGGGTCGCCAGCGTCTCCGACACTTACTATCTGATCGGCACTGCCGCAGGCCCGCACCCCTATCCCGAGCTGGTCCGGGATTTTCAAAGCGTCATCGGCAAGGAGGCCAAGTCTCAGCTTGAGAAGGCAGAGGGGCGCCTGCCCGACCTTCTGATCGCGGCGATCGGCGGCGGCTCCAACGCGATCGGCCTGTTTCATCCCTTCTTGAATGACGAGAGCGTCCGCATGATCGGCGTGGAAGCCGCCGGACGCGGTCTCGACGGTCCCGACCATGCCGCCAGCCTGGCAGGGGGCAAGCCCGGGGTCCTCCACGGCAACAAGACATACCTGCTGCAGGACGACGACGGCCAGATCATCGAAGGGCACAGCATCTCCGCGGGCCTCGACTATCCCGGCATCGGGCCCGAACATAGCTGGCTGCACGAAAGCGGACGCGTCGACTATCGCTCGGCGACCGACGAGGAGGCGCTCGACGCCTTCCAGATGCTGTGCCGCAGCGAGGGGATCATTCCCGCTCTCGAGCCCAGCCATGCGCTTGCGGTCGTGCGCACCGAAGCGGCAAGGATGCGCTCCGACGAAATCGTCATCGCGAATCTGTGCGGCCGCGGCGACAAGGACATCTTCACGGTTGCCGAAGCGCTGGGGGTGGACCTGTGAGCGAACGCCTGTCCGCCGCCTTCCGCAAGAACCGGGCCGCGCTCGTCACCTTCGTGACGGCGGGCGACCCCTCCGCCGAGAAAACCGGCGACATCCTCGATGCGCTTGTCGAGGGCGGCGCCGACGTGATCGAACTCGGCATGCCCTTCACCGACCCGATGGCAGACGGACCGTCGATTCAGGCCGGCTCTCTCCGCGCTCTCAAGGGCGGCATGACCCTGAAGGGAACGCTTGAGATCGCACGCGCCTTTCGCGGGCGCCACCCCGACGTGCCGCTGATCCTGATGGGCTATCTCAATCCCGCGTTGGCCTACGGGCCGCATTTCGCCCGCGATGCGGCGGCGGCCGGAGTCGACGGACTGATCCTCGTAGACCTGCCTCCGGAAGAGGATGCGGAACTGGGCGGCGCACTTCGCGGCGAAGGCCTCTCGCTCGTCCGCCTTGCCACGCCGACGACCGACCGGAACCGCCTTCCCGCCGTTCTCGAGGGAGCTTCGGGTTTCCTCTACTATGTCAGCGTCGCGGGCGTAACGGGTACGCGGGCAGCGGATACGGCAGACGTTGCCGAAGCCGTCGGCCGCATCAAGGCGGAAACCGACCTGCCGGTCGCTGTCGGGTTTGGCATACGCACAGCCGAACAGGCGGCCGACATTGCGCGCATCGCCGACGGGGTGGTGGTTGGGTCGGCCATCGTCGACCTGATCGGCGAGAATGCCGCCGACCCGGCGACCGCCGTGCGCAATTATGTGACAAAGCTGTCGCAGGCGATAGAAACGGCCGCATGAGCTGGATCACCAATCTCCGCCCGCGCCTGCGGTTCTTCGCGAAGAAGGAAACGCCCGACAATCTGTGGACGAAGTGCCGCGGCTGTTCGCAGATGGTCTTCCAGCGCGAGCTGAAGGAAAATCTCTTCGTTTGCCCGCATTGCGATTTCCATGAGCGCATCGGCCCCGCTGAACGGTTCAACCAGATATTCGACGGCGATTCCGAATCCGGCGGCACCTATGCCCGCCTGCCGGTGCCGATGGTGGCCGACGACCCGCTGAAGTTCCGCGACCAGAAGCCGTATCCGGCCCGGCTGAAGGCAGCCCGGCAGAAAACCGGAGAGATGGAAGCCTTCCTGCTGGCGCGCGGCCTCGTTGCCGGGGTCGACAGCGTCGTTGGCGTGCAGAATTTCGACTATATGGGTGGGTCGATGGGCATGGGCGTGGGCGCGGCGTTCGTGGCGGGCGCGCAGGAAGCCAAGCGACAGGGTCTGCCCTATATCGTCTTCACCGCGTCGGGCGGCGCGCGCATGCAGGAAGGGCTGTTCAGCCTGATGCAGATGCCGCGGGCGACCGTCGCGATCGAGGAGCTCAACGAGGCGGGGCTGCCCTATGTCGTGGTTCTCACCGATCCAACGACCGGCGGCGTCACGGCAAGCTATGCCATGCTGGGCGACGTTCAGATCGCCGAGCCGGGCGCCCTGATCGGCCTGGCGGGCCAAAGGGTGATCGAGCAGACCATCAGGGAGAAACTGCCCGAAGGCTTTCAGCGCGCCGAGTTTCTTCTGGAGCACGGGATGCTGGACAAGGTCGTGCACCGCAAGGATCTCAAGGACGTGCTCGGCCGTATCATCTCCATGATGATGGACGCGCGCGCAGGACGTAACGCGGCCGCGTGAGCGAACCGCCCATCCGCGGCGACGGAGCCCGCTCGGCCAATCCGGATCTGGACCGGCTGCTGGTCGAGGCGCAGAGACTCCATCCGAAGAAAATCGATTTGACTCTCGACCGGCTGCGCCGGGTGCTCACTGAGCTGGGCAATCCCGAAGCTTCGCTACCGCCGGTATTCCACGTGGCCGGGACCAACGGCAAAGGCTCGGTCTCGGCGTTCCTGCGAGCTTCTCTGGAGGCCGGCGGGAAAAGCGTTCACGTCTATACCAGCCCGCATCTTGTCAGGTTCAACGAGCGGGTTCGCCTCGGGGGGACACTTGTCGAGGACGCGGCGCTGATGTCCGCTCTGTCGCGGGTGATGGAGGCGAATGGCGGCAGACCGCTTACCTTCTTCGAGCTGACGACCGCCGCCGCCTTCCTGGAATTTGCGCGCGTGCCCGCCGATGCCCTGATTCTGGAAGTCGGCCTCGGCGGCCGGTTCGATGCCACCAACATGGTTGCCCCCGCCGGAACGGCTGCCTGCGGCCTTACGCACATCTCCCTCGACCACCAGCAATTCCTGGGTGACAATCTTGTCGATATCGCCGCGGAAAAGGCTGGTATCGCCAAGGCCGGCGTGCCGCTGATCGCGGCCCATCATTCCGCCCCCTTGATGCACCGCATCGCCCAGGCGGCGGACGAGGCCGGCGCGACCTACCTGCCGCGCGGCAATCTGTGGGACGCCACCTTCAGCCGCAACGGGATCGACTATCGCGACCGGCACGGGGAATTGCGCCTGTCCGCGCCGGCGCTGAAGGGACGCCATCAGCATGAAAATGCCGGTCTCGCCGCAGCCATGCTGCGTCACCAGGACAAGATCGCGGTTCCGGACTCGGCGCTGAGAGCCGGGCCGCGCTGGGCATCCTGGCCCGCCCGCCTCCAGCAGCTGACCGAGGGCACCCTGATAGCCCCGCTTCCCGACGGAGTGACCGTCACGCTGGATGGCGGACACAATCCCGGGGCGGGCGCCGCGATCGGTCAATATCTGAAACGGCGGCGGACTCGCGGACAGCGTCAGCCTGTTACCTTGATCGTCGGGATGGTCGAGGGGAAGGACGTTCCCGGCTTCCTGCAGCAGGTGGCGCCCCATGCCGACCGGCTGATCGCAGTCCCCATTACCGGTCATGTTCACGAAAGCCCGGACCGCATCCGCGATGTCGCCAGCAGCCTCGGCCTGACGGCGGAAACGGCTGCCGACGTGACCGCGGCATTGTCCCATGCCGGCGCGGAAGGACCGCCGCGAGATATCATGGTCTGTGGATCGCTGTATCTTGCGGGGGAGATGCTGGACGCCAATGGGACGCCGCCGAACTAGGCTGTCCTACCCGGCGGTGGCTTCCTCGGCCCGCTCGTCCCTATTTTCGCCATCGCCGCCGTCACCGGCCTCGCGGTCATCCTCGCGGCCCTCCACAGCCTCGCCGGACAGGCTGGTGTCCCGGTCGTGGATACGCTGCATCAGTTCGCGAGCCCAGCTGTCGTCGGAAAGATGCGGGTTGTTCGCCACTGGCGCGAGCACCTTCTCGGCCATCTCCCACTCACCGGCGATGGCGTAGGAGACCGCAAGCGTCGTCGAGACCTGCGAGATTTGCGGTCGCAGCTCGCGGGCAAGCAGCATCATATTGCGCTCGTTCTCGCCGCGGTAGGCGTCACCGTCATGGGCGTAGAAATACAGCGTCGGCACATGATCGGGCCGTATCTTGTAGGCACGCGCATATTCGACCCGGGCCCGCTCGTGGTCGGCATCCATATCGGCGCCTTCCTCATGCGCGCGGCGGGAATAGGCGCGGCCCAGATAATAATGATGGTCGGCATTGTCGGGCTCTGCCCGCGCCAAGGCGGTCAGCGCCGGAATGGCGAAGGAGGTCTCGCCGGCGATGGCCTCTGCATAGGCCCGCGTGGTCTGTGCATAGGGATCGTCGTGATCCTCCGCATCGTCGCGAATGATCTCGAGATGCTCCTCGCTGTCCCCAATCGTACAGTCGAGAAGCGCGAAGCGCGGCAGCATGTCGTCCGAGGAGTTCGGATATTCGGTAATCCGGATCCACGACCGGCGAAAGGTGCCCTCTTCGAACTCGATAGTCCGGTAGTTGATGCGGTTGCGGTCCATATATTGGTCGAGCGCCACGTCCAGCTCCTCGGGCGTCTGCCCGAAAGCCTCCTCCCAGGCTGTCACCGGATCGCTACCGCCGGCGACGGCATTCAAATAGAGCTGGAATGTCTGCGTACGGTCCGGGTCGGCATAAACATAGTGGGTCAGCAGCCAGCTCATGGCGTAAAATATGCCCGTCTGGACGGGATGATAGACCCCGCTGAGCACCATCTCCGAAGGCAGCCAGGTTTCATGGAGAAGACTGCGGCCCCGTGGCTTCGTATAGCGCCCGATGCTGACTTCCTGACCATCGAACTCTGCGGTCATGAAATATTCGGCGAAACCTTCGACGAACCACTTCGGATAGGCAGCGGCAAAATGCTGGCTCATGAAGTGATGGGTATATTCGTGAAGCAGGGTCGCCCCGTAAAAGCCGCTGTCCTTGCGCTGGGCGAAGGCACAGACGCCGCCGGGCGACGAGACATACAAGCCTGCGACATTGTCCATGCCCGACGTGCGGCGCATCTCTCCCGAATTGTTCAGCAGCCAAACGTCGAGCTTTGGCACCGACCGCTCCGACGGCACGCCGGTATAGATGCGCAGAAGCTGGTCGAACTGTTCGAGTTGCTGCGCGCGCTCGGAGACACGTTGCTCGCTGCCGCGGCTGTAGACGCGAAACTGTTCGCTTTCCGCCATCACCCACTCGGCGGCCGCAGGACTCGTCGTCATGAGGAGCAGTGCAGCGGAGACTATCGAACGAAACATGAAACTACCCAGTCAACGCCCCCTTCGCGGACAGTCTAACGCGTACCGGCGACGGGGAAACCCGCCTTTGCGCCAATCTCGATCACTGACCGGGATCAGTATCCGGCGAGGTTATCGGGTTTTCATGACTGCGCGGGCGCCGGGCTCCTCTTCGTCGGAACCCTCCTCCGCCCCATGTTCTGCCGGCCCGGTCTCCAGAAACGCCTCGACCGCCGCGACGTCCCGCGCCTCTACGCGCTGCATCAGCTTGCGCGCCCAGCTGTCCTCGGAAAGATGGGGATCGAAAGCCACCGGGGCGAGGACCCGTTCCGCATTGTCCCAGTCCTCGGCGAGAGCGAGCGAGATGGCGAGCGTCGTATTTACGGAGCGGACCTGCGGACGAAGTTGCCGCGCCACTGCCAACATGTTGCGCTCATTCTCCCCCCGATAGGGCTCGCCGTCATGCGCGTAATAATACAGCGTCGGCACATGGTCGGGCCGTAGCTTGTAAGCTCGGGCATATTCGATCCGCGCGAGACGATGATACTCGGCGACATCCTGCCCGTCCTCATGAGCCCGGCGCGAATAGGCTCGGCCGAGATAATAATAATGGTCGGGATTGTCCGGTTCGGCCTGCGTGAGCGTCTGGAGCGCCGGGATGGCCACATCAGTGTCGCCCGCGATAGCCTCGGCATAGGCATGCGTTGCGGTCGCAAAGCGATCATCATAGTCGTCCGCCTTGTCGCGGATGACCCTGAGGTGCTCCTCCGGATCGCCCGACGAGCAGTCGAGCATGGCGAAGCGGGGCAACATGTCGTCGGAGGAGTTGGGATATTCGGTCGTCGGAATATCCGTCAGCAGCACTTCATCGTCGAAGGTCATGCGCCGGTATTTGACGCGGCGGGTCGCAAAATATTCCCGCAGGCGCTTGTCCGCTTCTTCCACACTCTCGCCGAATACGAGCTCCCAGGCCGTGACGGGGTCCTCGCCGGCGGCGACGCTCTCGAGATAGCGCGGAAAGGCGCGGGCCCGGTCAATGTCGCTGTAGATATTGTGCGTCAGCAGCCAGCTCTGGCCGTAGAAGACGCCGGTTGTTTTCCGGGTCAGATTGCCGCGCAGCACGTCCTCAAGTGCCATCCACCCGGTCGTTCCCAGAACCCAGGCCCGGCTTTTCGAGTAGCGGCCAACCTCGATTTCCGGACCGTCGAACTCCGCCGTCATGAAATATTCGGCGAAGCCCTCCACGAACCATTTCGGGTAGGCCACGGGAAAGTGCTGCATCATGAAATGATGGGCATATTCGTGGAAAAGGATTTGTGCGCCGTAATCGCGGCGTGAGCGCAGCGCGAATGCGCAGACTCCGTTTGGCCTGGCCCTGTAGAAGCCGGCGGCATCGTTCATGTCGCTAACGCGGCGCAGCTCCGACACGCCGTTCAACAGCCAGACGTCCAGCTTTGGCGTCTGCTTGTCGAGAGGCACGCCCGTAAAACGCCGTAGCAGCCCGTCGAACCGCTCGAGTTCGGCGGCTCGCTCGGCAAGGATTTCGTCGTTACCGCGGCTATAGACGCGGAAATTGTCGGTTTCCGCTCTCACCCATTCGGCAGTTGCCGGGCTCGCCGCCGCAAACGCGCAGAGCGCCGCCAGTATCGCGGTCTTCCGAATCATACCGCCCCCGATTCGTCCCATCCCCAGAGGAGCTTAGCGCGGGCCGTAAGGAAGGAAACCCGGGCGCCCCTGTCAGTCGGCCTCCCGGTAGGCCGGGACTTCCTCTGCGGGGGGCTCCGTCCCGGCCGTACCGATGGCGGCGTCGACCAGGCCCGTGCGCATCATGATCCCGTAGAGAAGGATGCCGGGAACCGCTGCGGCCGTCGTCAGCAGGTAGAAATTCACATAGCCGATGCTTTCGATCAGCGATCCTGCCGTCGTGCCTGTGAGGGTGCGCCCGACGATACTCGCCGCCGCTGAAATGAGCGCATATTGCGAGGCGGTAAACCGCAGGTCGCAGAGCGCCGAGAAATAGGCGACGACGGCGACCCCGCCGAACCCGCTCGCGAAATTCTCGAAACCGATGGCGGCCGCCATGCCGAGATTGCTGTGCCCGGTGGCTGCCAGCGCCGCGAAGCTGAAATTGCTGACCGCCATCAGGATAAGGCTGATCATCACCGACCATTTCATGCCGAGGCGCTCGTACAGCCAGCCGCCCACGAACACACCGACAAGGAGCGCCCAGAATCCGACCCCGACATCGTAGAAGGCGATCTCGTCATTGGTGAAACCGAGATCGTCGAAGAGCAGGCGAAAGGTGAGGTTCGCCAGCGTGTCGCCGATCTTGTGAACGAGGATGAACAGGAGGACGAGGAATGCGCCCTGACGCCGTAAAAACTCGGCAAAGGGGCCGAGGACCGACTGGACCGCCGCTCGCACGCCCTTCCGCTCGGCCGGTTCGCGGTGGCGCGCCGGCTCCCCCATGACGAGCGCGGCGATCATGGCGGGAAGCGCGAACAGCGCGCAGACGATATAGGCCAGGGTCCATCCCGCCTCGTCGGCAACGACGAGCGCGGTCCCTGCCGCCGCCGCAGCGCCGATCCGCCAGCCATATTGGCTCATCCCCGCACCGACCCCGAGCTGGCGCGGCTTCAGAAGTTCGATGCGATAGCCGTCGATCACGATGTCGTAGGTCGCCCCGGCAACCGCGACCAGGATCGCGGCCCAGGCGGTGTAGACGATGTCATCGGCAGGCTGCGCGATGCCGAGGTTGACGATGGCAGCTACCACGAGGCAGCCGGCCACCAGCATCCAGGAGACGCGCTGCCCCAGGCGGCCCAATAGGGGCAGGCGGACGCTGTCGATGATCCACGCCCAGGCCCATTTCAGATTGTAGGCGAGAAAGGCGAGCGCGAAGAGCGTGACGGTCGACTTCTCGATACCGTCCTGCGCCAGACGGGTCGTCAGCGTCGCGGCGATCATGGCGAACGGCGCGCCGGACGAAATGCCGACGGCCAGCGCCGCCAGCGGCGCCGGTTCCAGATAGGCACGAATGCCGGTCGGGTGGGCTGGTGCCTCGCTTGCCAAATTCGTCTCCATCTAAAGCGCGTTGCAGGCCAACGGACAGCCCGGCGCATCGCTCCGTCCACCCATGGTGAAGGTCACAGTAGGTCACACCTCAATGCGGGCGCGGTATCGGGCGAGATCCGGGGAAAATGTGGGCGAAGCACGGACGCGAACATAGGCCGCGACCGTTCCCGACATCGCCCTATTTTGCAAGTGCCGCGAAGAGGTGCGTGCACTCCCGCGGAAAATTCCCAACATCGGCTGCATTCGCCCCCCTTCATTCGCATAGGGCAGGTGCCCTCGCCGTGATGGTTCCGTTCCGGTATAAAGCGGTCATGGACATGCCCGCGCCCAAGCGACGGCCGACAAACGGCCAGCTCGCGCTCGCCCGCCGCATCAAGAGCGGCGAAAGCCTCGCCATGCCGAAGGCCGCTACCCTGGACGCCTCGATCTACATCGACGATGCCCGGTTCTGCCGCGAACGGGAAACCCTGTTCGAGAGCATGCCGGTTCTGGTCGCCCCCTCCGCGCTGCTGCCCGAGCCGAACAGCGCAGCGACCCATGACGACTATGGCGTGCCGCTGCTGCTGACCCGCGACAAGGGCGGAAAGCTGCGCATTTTCCTGAACATCTGCCGGCATCGCGGTACGCGCCTGCTGGATGCGGAGGAGGTGGTGAAGGCGCCGCGTATCGTTTGCCCCTATCACGCCTGGACCTATGCGCCGGACGGGGCGCTTGCCGGCCTGCCGCGCCCGGAAGCCTTCGAGGGCGTCGACCGCTGCGACCTCGCCCTCATCGAAATGCCGAGCGCCGAAGCCGGCGGCATGATCTGGGCCGGCCTCGACCGTCAAAAGGACTATGACTTCAGCTTGGTCACTGGCCCCTTGCGCCAGGATTTCGAGGCGCTGGGCTTTGCCGACATGCACCTCTACCGCCGCCGCACCCACAAGGTCGAAGGCAATTGGAAGCTGATCATGGACGCCTTTCTGGAAAGCTATCACGTCCAGCGGCTTCACCAGAACTCGATCGCGCGCTTTTTCGGCGACGGCGAAGGCGCGGGCGACCAGATCGGTCCGCACCAGCGCTCGCTGGTCACGCGCAAGGCCGAGGGCGAGGAGTTCGACCTGGAGGACTGGGACGTGCTGCGCCGCCTCGGCACCTTCACCTACCAGATGCTGCCGGCGTCCGTGATCATCTGCTCGCCCGACTATGTGAACGTCATGACGATCATGCCGCAAACGGTGCGCGAAACGCTGGTCGAGGACTTCATGCTGATCCCTGAGCCGCCCGCGACGGACAAGGCGGAGGATCATTGGGCGCGCAGCTGGGCGCTGCTGGACGGCCAGGTGTTCGGCAAGGAAGATTTCGGCGCCTGCCGCCTGGGTCAGAAGGGTCTCGATTCCGGAGAGGTCGGCACAATCGTCCTCGGCGGTCTGGAACAGGGCGTGAAGCGGTTCCACGACGAAGTGGACCGCCAGATCGGCGCCTGACCGGACCGGCCCGCCAGCGCCCCTGGCCGACTAGCCGGAGGGTGTGAGAACGGTCAGGTCGACCAGCGGCGTCACGTCATATTCGTCGCCGATCCTGCGCTGCACGGCCCGCGCCAGCGCCTCCTTTTGCGTTTCGGTGGCGCTGCCCTGCAAATAGGCGGTAATCAGCACGGTGGACTGGTCCGATATGTCGGCGCGGGTGAAGTCGGCATTCGCCTGAACCAGGATCAGCTCCCCGCTTTCCTCGTCAAGCGTCTGCCGCACGTCGGCGGTAATGCGCTGCGCCAGCGAGGAACGCTCAAGCTCCGGCGAGACCGAAAATTGCAGATAAAGAAGACCCGCGAACACAAGGCCCGTCGCGCCCAGCGAAATCCAGCTGGCAACGGGCTTGCCGCGCGCAAATCGGGCGCCGTCGGAATTGAGACCGTAAAGCCTGAGGACCGCAAAGCCGGCGAGGTTGATGCCCGCAATCTGCAGGACCAACACCCAGGCGCTCGAGCGCACGATGTCCCATTCGCCGATGGCTAGTCCCATACCGACAAGACCGGTCGGCGGGGCCAGCGACGCAGCGATAAGCATGCCGGTGGCCGCGCCGCTGACGAGGCTGGAGCGCTCCGACTGGGCAAGGTTGAGTGCGCCCGCCGCGCCCGCCACGACGGGCAGGATGAAGGAAACCGCCGAGCGCATGCTGGTATCGACCATCAGACCTGTCGCGATCTCTTGGCGGAAGATCAGGCTGAGCAGGAAGCAGACGGCGATGCTGACCGCCAGCGCCGCCACGTATCGCGCCAGAGAGCGGCGCAGCAGGCGCACATCGCCGCGCGCCGTTCCCAGCGCCATCGTCATTGCAGGCCCGGCAAAGGGCGCGATCAGCATGGCCGCGACGAGTAGATAAACCACCTCCGTGTAGAGGCCGACCCAGACGATGACCCCGCCCGCCGCGGCGTAGCCGAGAAACCCCTTCCATGAGCCGATGCTTTGCAGGCCGCCCAGAAACACCTCGATCGGACTGAGCGGCTGTACATCGGTGACCTGGTCCTCCGCCTCGTCGTCCGGTGGCCGCAGCGCGATCACGCCCTGAGGTTCGAAATTGACGTGGAGGTCCCTGATCGACTCCAGGTCGGCCAGCAGCCCCTCGATACACGCATTGGGCACGTTGAGGACGATCAGCTTCATAGGCGCCCCGCCCCGCTCTGCGTCGACTTCCGCAAAGCGGCGGGCATCGTGCCGGTCGGCGGCGGCGACGGCCTCCCCCGCATAGCGCGGCGGTACGGCGAGGATCATCTGGCGCATGAAGCGGCTCCGGCCCTTGGTAAGGTCACATCGAGGGGCTACGAAAGCGGCTGGGGCAGGCGGCGGCAAGGAACATATGATGGCGACCGAACGAATCGAGTTCGAAAATGCCGACGGGGTCAAACTCGCCGGAGCGCTGGAACTCCCGCCGGGGCGCGTGCGCGGGGCCGCCCTGTTCGCGCATTGCTTCACCTGTACAAAGCAGAGCCGCGCGGCGACGCGCATCACCCGCGCGCTCGCCCGCATCGGGATCGCCACCCTGCGGTTCGACTTTACCGGCCTGGGCGGATCCGACGGCGATTTCGCGAATGGCGGGTTCGCCAGCGACGTCGCGGATGTCGTCAGCGCGGCGGGCTATCTGGAACGACGCTTCGGCGACGGGGTACTGCTGGTCGGCCATAGCCTGGGCGGCGCGGCCGTGCTTGCCGCCGCTCATCATGTCCCGCGCGTGCACGCCGTGGCGACCATCGGCGCGCCCTCCGACGTGCCGCATGTGCTGGAGCAGTTTCGCGGCGACCTCGAAGCCATCGAGCGCGACGGGGAAGGCGAGGTCGAGATTGCCGGCCGGCCGTTCCGCGTCGGCCGCAAGTTCATCCAGAGCGTGCGCGGCGCCGACGTGCTGTCGGCGGTCGGCTCGCTGAAGATGCCCCTCCTCATCATGCATTCGCCCGTCGACGAGGTGGTCGGCGTCGACCATGCCCGGCAATTGTACGAGGCTGCGTTTCACCCGAAGAGCTTCGTCAGCCTGGACGATGCCGATCATCTGATGGTGAAAGATCGCGATGCGCACTACGCCGCCGGGGTGATCGCGGCGTGGGCCGAACGCTACCTGCCCGAGGCGGCGATCGAAGCACCGGACGAAGGCGTGCTCGTCGAAATGGGCCACGGGAAGTTCGGCACGCAGGTCTATGCCGGATCGCATGCCTTCGTGGCGGACGAGCCGAAAAAGGTGGGCGGTGAGGATTTGGGGCCGACCCCTTACGACCTGCTTCTCTCCGCGCTGGGTACCTGCACGGTGATGACGATGAAGATGTATGCCGACCGGAAGGGCTATGACGTTACCGCGCTGTCGGTTCAGCTGACGCATGACAGCCACCACGAAGAGGACTGCGAGCATATCCTCAACGACAAGGACGCGCAGATTCAGGCGATCTGGAAGACGATCAAGGTCGACGGCGACCTGAGCGACGAGGAACGCGAGAAAATCGTCGCCATTGCGGAAAAATGCCCGGTCAACCGCACGCTGACCGGGCATCTCCATATCCATTCGCGCTGAACGCCGCGCCGCAGCGAACAAGCCAGCCTAGCCGAAGCCCTTCATCAGGATGCGGTGCAGTTCCGCATTCACCTTGTCGGGCAGCGCGCCCGCAAAGGCATGCTGGACGACGTTCATCGGATTGCCGCCGACGACCCCGGCCTTTCCGGCGAGCATTGCCTTCCAGCCGTCTTTCGCCACCGTTTCGGGGTCATCCTTCAACGAGGTGGAGGCCGCTTCGGTATTTTCCATGTTGGCGCGGTCGAAAAAGCCGGTGTCGGTCAGGCCCGGCATCAGGACCGTTATCGTGACCCCGCTATCCTTCAGCTCGTTGCGCACGGCGTAGGCCAGGCTGTCGATGAAGGCCTTCGACGCATTGTAGACGGCATTGAAGGGACCGGGAATGCGGTCGACGATCGACCCGGTGACGAGGATCCGCCCCTCGCCCCGGCTGCGCATATGCCGGCCGATATCGTAAATCAGGCGGGCGGTCCCCGTACAGTTCAGATCGATGACGTCCTTGGCGTCATGAAACTCCTGGTCGAGGAACGTCTCGCCGCCCTTGCCCAGACCGGCATTTGCGCAGAACACGTCCACCGGGCGGTCCGAAAGCGCGGAAAGAAGTGTCTCCACACCGCTTTCGGTACCGAGGTCGGCGCGCACGGCCTTTGCCGAGACGCCGAAGACTTCGAGTTCGCTCGCGCGGTCCTCGAGTTCCTCCCCACGCGCATTCACGATCAGGTCGTACCCGTCGCTTGCGGCGCATTTGGCAAGTTCCCACCCGATGCCGCTCGTAGCACCGGTGACGACGGCGAGTTTGCGCTCGCTCATGCGGACATTCCCGGCTTCAGGACGACCTTCGTCCATTCATTCTGGTTGTTGCGGAAATTTTCGTAGCCGGTCGGCGCCTGCTCGAGCGGCAGGCGGTGCGAGATCAACCAGGTCGTGTCGATCTCGCCCTCCTGAATTTTTTCCAGAAGCGGCTTCAGGTAGCGCTGTACATGCGTCTGACCGGTCTTCAGGGTCAGGCCCTTCTCCATGAAGGCGCCGAGCGGGAACTTGTCGACCATCCCGCCATAGACGCCAGGCATGGAGACCCGGCCGCCCTTGCGCACGGAGAGGATCGCCTGCTTCAGAGCGGCGGCGCGGTCGGCGCCGATGCCTACCGTCTGCTTCACGCTGTCGAGCACATTGTCGACGGCAAAGCCGTGCGCTTCCATGCCCACCGCGTCGATCACCGCGTCGGGCCCGATGCCGCCGGTCATGTCCATCAGCGCGTCGCGCACGTCGGTGCGGCGAAAGTCGATGACTTCCGCGCCCTGCTGCTTTGCCAGCTCCAGGCGGTGCGGATGGTGGTCGATGGCGATGACGCGGCCCGCGCCCATCAGGCGGGCGGACTGGACGGCGAACAGGCCGACCGGCCCGCAGCCCCAGACGGCGACGATGTCGCCCTCTTCGATCTCGGCGTTCTCCGCACCCATCCATCCCGTCGGAAGAATGTCCGACAGGAACAGCACCTGATCGTCCTCGAGCCCGTCCGGAATGACGATCGGGCCGACGTTCGAAAACGGAATGCGGGCATATTCGGCCTGACCGCCGGAATAGCCGCCGGTCATGTGCGAATAGCCGAACAGTGCGGACATGGCGTGGCCGTAAAGCTTTTCCGACATGTCCTGCTTGTCGGCGGGATTGGTGTTGTCGCAGGCGGAATATTGCGTCTTGCGGCAGAAGTAACAGTCGCCGCAGGAGATGGTGAAGGGCACGACGACGCGCTGCCCCTTCTGAAGCGTGGATTCGGGGCCGGTCTCGACCACCTCGCCCATCATCTCATGACCGACGATGTCGCCTGGCATCATGCCGGGGATCACGCCGTCGTAAAGGTGAAGGTCGGACCCGCAAATCGCGGTCGAGGTGACCTTGATGACGGCGTCCTTCGGATTGATGATTTCGGGGTCGGGAACGGTGTCCACGCGCATGTCGTGGGTTCCGTGCCAAGCTACTGCGCGCATTTATTATTCTCCCGTCGTCCGGCTGTGCGCGGAAGTCGCGATCTCGCCGGTTTCCATAAGCATCTTGAATCGTTTCAGGTCGTGGCGAGCCTGGATCTTCGGCTCTTTCAGGAAGGCCTTCGCCAACAGCCGCCCGATCTCGCCGCCCGGCGCCTTGTAGGCGATGACCAGCTGCACCTTCGTGCCGCGATCACCGACAGCGTCCTCGAATTCCACGCGTCCTTCGGTGTCGATGTCCGAACCCTCGACAGATCGCCAGGCAATCAGCGAGTCGGCTTCGTCCTTGACGATTTCCGTCTCGACTTCGACCGAGCGGCCGCCCGGGGCGGATATCGTCCAGACCGCGCGGCCGTCCTTGCCCGTAGGCTGGATCGACGTGACATTCTGCATGACCGTGGGAAGGTTCTGGAAATCCTTCCAGAAGGCATAGAGTTCATGCCGCGGCCGGTTGATCGTGACCGCGCGGCCGACAACGTCGTATTTCCCGAACCTGTCGGAATGCGTTGTCCAGCCCGGCGCCGAATCATGCGGCCGGTCGCGCCGTGCGTTGCGCAGCGCCGCCGAGCCGCCAATCGCCGCCGCCGCGGCGACCGCCCCGATGGCGGGCAGCCCTATCCAGAGTTTCTTTCTGGTATCGTCGTCCATCGTTTGCGCTCCCTGTCGTCTGGATGACCGGGGCGCGTTCGGACCGCGCCGCGGCGTTTCCCAGTCAACAGGGCGGGCAGCCCGCAGGTTCCCGTGACATTTTTACCTGAAACCAACGGGTTAATTTATGTTGTCAGAAGGCTTTTGCGCTCTGGTGCTAGGCCACCGGCGCACGGCGCCGATAGCTGAGTGCCTCGGCAATATGGGCGCGCGATACGCGGTCGGCAGCGGACAAATCGGCGATCGTGCGCGCCACCTTCAGCACGCGGTGGTAGGACCGGGCCGTCAGCTTCATGGCCTCCGCCGCCTGCCGCAACAATTCCGCGCCCGCCTCCTCGGGAGTCGCGGCGTCGCTGAGCACGTCTCCGTCCGCTTCGGCGTTGGTGCGGGCCGCAACTTCGGCGTAGCGCTGCGTCTGGCGCGCCCGCGCCTCGGCGACCCGGGCTGCGACGTCTGCCGACCCTTCGGCAGGCGGCGGCATGGCGAGGTCGGCGGCAGAAACGGGCTCGACCTCCACATGCAGATCGATCCGGTCGAGCAGCGGACCGGACAGCTTCGCCTGATAGTCGGCAGCGCAGCGCGGCGCGCGCGCGCAGGCGAGAGCGGGATCGCCCAGATGTCCGCAGCGGCACGGGTTCATCGCCGCGATCAGCTGGACCCGTGCGGGGTAGGTGACGTGAAGCGCCGCACGCGCCACGGACACCTCGCCCGTTTCCAGGGGCTGGCGCAGGCTGTCGAGCACCCGCCGGTCGAACTCGGGCAGTTCATCCAGGAAGAGTACGCCGAGATGGGCAAGACTGACCTCTCCCGGTTTGGCCTTCTGCCCGCCGCCGACGAGAGCGGGCATCGAGGCGGAATGATGCGGGGCGCGGTAGGGACGCTGGCGGATAAGCCGCCCGGCCTCCAGCGTCCCCGCAACCGATGCCACCATCGAGACTTCGAGCGCCTCCTGCGGCGCCAATTCGGGCAGGATCCCCGGCAGGGTGGAGGCGAGCAGCGACTTGCCCGCCCCCGGCGGACCCGACATGAGCAGGTTGTGTCCCCCGGCCGCGGCGATTTCGAGCGCTCGTTTCGCGGTTTCCTGCCCCTTGACTGCTTTCAGATCCGGGACCGGCGGTGCGTCCGCGGCCGCCGCACGTTCCGGCGGCGACAGAAGCTGCGTTCCCTTGAAATGATTCAGCAGTTCCAGAAGGCCGGGCGCCGCCAGCACGTCGATGCGACCCGCCCATGCCGCTTCCCCGCCCTGCGGCGCGGGACAGATCAGGCCGAGGTCGCTGGCGGAGGCATGGAGCGCCGCGAGCAGCACGCCGGGAACGTTGGCGACGCGTCCGTCGAGCGAAAGCTCGCCGACGATCAGATATTCCGCCAGCTGCTCGGCATCGACGATGCCCATTGCCGCGAGAAGACCAAGCGCGATGGGAAGGTCGTAATGCGATCCCTCCTTTGGCAAGTCGGCGGGGGAAAGGTTCACGGTGATGCGCTGGAACGGCAGGGCAAGACCGATACCGGAAAGCGCGGCGCGCACGCGCTCCTGCGATTCCGCCACCGCCTTGTCGGCCAGCCCGACGATGGTGAATTTCGAACTTCCCTTCGCGATCTGGACCTGCACGTCGACGGTGCGCGCTTCCAGTCCCAGAAACGCCACCGTCGTCACATGCGAAACCATGCCCGCCCCCTATCTTCCGGCCCCGGTTGAAAGGGTTAGCGGGGATGGACGGCTTGTCCACCGGCGAAACGGTCGGCGGACGCCACGCGGACGGGCCATCCCTGGAAAAAGGGAGAGAGCCCGCCCGTTCGGATCACTCCTCCCCGGTTCAGAAATCCATGCTGAGGGTGAACACCACCGTGCGCGGCGCACCGATCCACGCACCGTTTCCGGAAATGCCGCCGAGATAGTCCTCGTCGAAGAGATTGTTGACGACAAGATCGGCGGAGATGCCTGTCAGCACCTCGCTGATCCCCTCGCCCCGTACACCCAGGTAAACGTCGGTGATCACATATGAGTCGGCGGCCCAGTCATTGGCGAAGGTCACGTACCGGTCGCCGGTGTATTTTACCGATAGGCCGGCATTGTAAGGGCCGTCGAGCCAGTCCAGCGAGCCGCTGAACAGATGGTCGGCGACGCCGACGACCCGGTTGCCGGGCGTGATGCCAAGCGCGCCGTCCACCGCGGCATCGCCGGTACCGATATAGGTCGCATCGACATAGGAATATGAGACGAATGCCGAGATCGTGCTGCTCACCGGCGCCTCCAGCGAGACCTCGATCCCCTCGCTGTCGATGCCGCCGGCGTTGAAGTAAGTGCCGTTGGTGCCAATCAGATAGTCCGGCCCGGCATCGGTGTTGTTGTCGAGGAAGATGATGCGGTTCTCGAAGTCATTGGTGAAGTAGGTCACCGACCCGGAAAAGAACGGCCCGCCGTAGCGCAGACCGGCCTCTATGTTCTCCGACGTTTCCGGCTCAAGGTTGCTGAGGTCGGAATCGGGGCGCTCGAGGATTTCGTCACCCAGCGCCTTGAAGTTCTCGGCATAGCCCGCGAACAGCGACAGGCCGTCCACCGGAGTGTCGTACACCGCGCCAAGCGACAATAGCAGGTCGGAGTCGGAATCGATCTCCGCGTCGGAGGTCAGGCCGAACAGGTCTTTCCGCGACACATCGACCAGGAACTGCTTCACCCCAACCGACAGGCTGAGACCGGCGAATTCGCCGCTCGCCTCCGCATAATAGCGGAACGTGCTGGCCGGATATTCGCGGTCATACTGCGTCCAGTAGGGCGTCTCGTCGAATTCGTAGCCGACACGTGCGTCGGTGATCTTGTGCCAGTCGCGATGTTCGGAGCGGGTACCGTCCTCATACCAGATTCCGCCGCGCAGGCCGGCCCCGAAGTCGCCGAAGTCTCGGTTCCAGGCGGCATCTGCCGTCACACCGTAACGGTCGCGCTTGTAATGGGTGTGACGGTAGGATTGCACGGGAATCACGCCAGCAGGATAGCATGCCGCGTCATATTGCGCCCCGCCGCCGCCATAGGGGAAGGTGATCGAGGAGACGCAGTCGGGGTCCGGTGTCAGGGCGACGCCATTCGCATCTACGAAAAAGATCTGTCCCAGTAACGGCGTGCCGAAATAGGAGCCGCCCGCCAATTCGCTGTGCGGTGCCCCGTCACCGTCGTCGAACGTGTCGACGATATAGGGCGGCACCCAGTCGCCGCGGCCGAAATTGCGATGATAATAGGCGCCGCCGGTCAGATCGACATCGCCGAGGCCGGCATCCGCCTTCAGATAGGTGAAGAAGTTCTCGCGCAGCGTCGACCAGCCGCGGCGATAGACCTGGTCGACATAGGGATTGCCGACCCACTCGTCGATCAGCCGGTCCCATTCGGGATTCTCCTGATACTCCGCTTCGGAGAACAGGCGCTGATAATTGTCCTCATGCGTGTCGTCGTAGGAGATGTAGCCGGTCAGCGTGACGGGATCGGCGTCCGCGATGAACTTCGCGGCGATGTGGTCGCGCTCATTCTCGGCCGCGCCGTTGATCCAGTCGGTTGCCTTCTGATGAGACAGCGAGACCCAGGCGCGCACCAGGTCATCCGCAAGCGCCCCGGTATCGTAGCGAACATAGTAGCGCTGCGCCTCGAATTCGCCGAGCGAGACGGAGGCGCGCAGGCGGCGGTCGTCGAGCGGGTCGTCGGTGAGGAAGTTCACCGTTCCGCCAAGTGCCTCGTTGGAGCGCGACGCAATGTCCGCCGTGCCCTGCGACACCTCGATTCCGCCGATATTCGCCGAATCGATATAGCGGTTCGCCTTCGAGCCGCCGCCATAGTTGGAGCCGCCATTGGGCAGGCCGTCGATGGTGATGCCGATCTGCTGGTCGGCCAGAGAGGTCTGAAAGCCGCGAATGGTAATCGTCGTCGACCAGTCGTCGAAACCGAAGGTGTCCCCTTCCTGGATCGAAATGCCCGGCAGGTTGTCGATGAGGGCCAGCGGACTGGTGAGCGGCGTCTGCTGCGCCTTCATCGCATCGGTCACGAGCGATTGATTGAAGGCCGTGTCGGCGGTGACGACGATGACCTCGTCGGAAACGGTGGCGAGTTGGTCGGCTGCCCCCTCCCGTGCCCATGTCGGCGCGGAGACGAGCAGTGCGGTTGCCAGGGCGCAGGTCGCAGCGCCCAGCGGAGAGATAACGGTCATTCCAAAGTCCCCCAATTTCGCTTGAGGCACACCGACCCTCGGACGTGCGGATCGTTTGTGCGCTGCGGCATCTGGCGACGTTCGGTGACAGGAGGGTTGAGCGGATTTTGCGTTCAGGTGAAGTTTTCAAAACCGTTCAATGACGGTTCACCGCGACCTCGCCAAAGCCCTGGTGGACCGTGGGCGTGGCAAACGGGCATCGCCCGCGCGGGAACTTCGCGCCGCCCCCCTTGAAAACCGGGCGGCCCACCCGATGATGGTGGGGAAAATACAAGACGGGAGACCAAGCACCTTGGGCGGAAAAGCGGCATGGCGGCGCTGGAGCGAGTTGATCGCCGGTATTGCCCTGATGATCCTCGCGCCGGTGGTCCTTGGTCCCACGGCCCCCGGCCCCGCCGGCCTTCTGGGTTTCGCCCTCGGCCTTGCCCTCGTTCTCAGAAATTCGCGCTGGGCGAAGCGCCGCTATGTGCGCTTCAAGCGGCGGTGGCCGCGCGCTGGCCGCCTTACCGACCGGGGACTACGCCGTCCCGCCCGCGGCATCGCCTCTCCGCCCCCGAAGACGGCGCACGACGACGGGGACCAGCGCGAGAACCGCGAGGCCGATCACGGGAATGAGTATTGCCGGGTCGGTCAGAACGCCTGAGAGCCGAAGGTCCTCGCCGCGCGCGATGATCGCACCTGCGCCGTTGCCGATCGAGGCGTAGACGAACGTCCCCGGCATGATCCCGAAAAAGGTCGCCAGCGCGTAAGGCAGCAGGCGCATGCCGAACAGGCCGGCGGCGATGTTGATGAGGAAGAAGGGGAAGGCGGGCACGAGCCGCAGGAAGAGGAGGTAGTTGAAGGCGTCCTTCTCGAACCCGGCGCGCAGTTTTCGCACGCGCGGCCCCGCCTTTTCCCGCAGCATGTCCGCAAAGGCGGTACGCGCAGCGAGGAAGATCACGACGGCACCGGCGGTTGCGCCCACGACGGTGAGCGCGCCCCCGAGAACCGTGCCGAACAGGAGGCCCCCGGCGATGGTAAGGGCGCCCGCGCCCGGTACGCTGATGGCGACGACAAGCAGGTAGAGAAGCGCATAGCCCGCCGCGGCAAGGAACAGGTTATCGGCGACGAAGCTGCGCAGCTCCTGATAGCGATCGGCAAGATAGTCAAGGCTGAGATAGTCGCCGCCGCCAAGAAGGAAGAAGGCGGCGAGGCCGAGGGCGAGAAGCGCAAGCGGCAGATAGCGGCGCACCCCGCCCCCGCCCCCGCCCCCATCCGAGGGAGGCTCGGGCGGCTGGACGGAAGAACCGTCGGCCGGCATTTTGGCGCCGCGCGGATTGCGGGAGGTCTCTGTCATGGGCATGCTTTCGGCCTAGAGGCCCTTCCCGTTACCGAATATTGACAGAATAGCGAGCGGAGCCTATGTGCCGCAGCGAACGTGGCCGCTCGGCCCGCGCGCTCGACTAGGCGATGCCCTCTCGTGGAAGGCGTATGTCCCCCGGCGCGCAGGACCAAGGCGGCCTTTATTATTTCGCACGTTTTCGCAGGTGATGTCCGATGAAGCGCACGTTTCAGCCCTCCAATCTCGTCCGCAAGCGGCGGCACGGTTTCCGCGCCCGCATGGCCACGAAGTCGGGGCGGCAGGTGCTGGCGCGTCGCCGTGCGCGCGGCCGCAAGAAGCTGTCCGCGTAACACTCGACCGGCTGAGGAAGCGGCGTGACTTCCTCGCCGCGAACAGAGGCGCGCGGGCTCCGACACAGGGCTTCGTCCTGCTGATGCGGGCGCGCCGCGATGATTCGGATGTCGTCCGGGTCGGCTTCACGGTCACCAAGAAGATCGGCAATGCGGTCGTCCGCAACAAGCTGAAGCGGAGGCTCCGTGCCCTCAGCGCGGCTATCCTGCCGGACCGCGCCCCGCCTGGTACCGACATCGTCCTGATCGGCCGCAATGGCGCGCTGACACGCAGCTTCGCCGATATGGAACGGGACCTGGCAAAGGCCGTGGGCCGCGCCGCGAAGTCCCTGTGACACGGTCGCCGTGAAGCGCGCGCTCCTTCTGCTGGTCAGGGTCTGGCAACGGGCCCTCTCCCCTCTGTTCGGCCCCACCTGCCGCTTTCAGCCGACCTGTTCACATTACGCCGCGGAAGCCATAGAGAGGCACGGCGCAGGAAAAGGAGGGCTGCTCGCTCTCCGGCGTCTCTTGCGCTGCCATCCACTAGGACCATCTGGATACGACCCGGTACCGCCGGCCCGCAAGGGATCGAAGCGGCATAGCGGAAAAGAGAACGGGGACCTCGCTTGAACAACGATACCAGGAACCTCATTCTCGCCATGGTCCTGTCCATGGCGGTTCTGTTCGGATGGGGCTTCATCAGCGAAGAATTCTTTCCGACCAGCCGCGAACCGGCGACGGAATTCGTGGACGGCGAACAGGTCGTCCTGCCCGACGACGATGCGGGTCCCGTTTCGATCACGCCGACCGCCATCCGCGACCGGGCTGACGTGCTTACGGACAGCCCGCGCGTCCTGATCGACACGCCGGCACTCGAAGGCTCGATCAACCTGACGGGCGCACGCCTCGACGACCTGCTGCTGCGCCGCCATCACGAGACGCTCGAAGCCGACACCGATATTCGCCTGTTTTCGCCGAGCGGCGCGCAGGACGCTTATTTCGCGCAGTTCGGCTGGACCGGCGACGGCGACCTGCCGGGACCGACGACGCGCTGGCAGGCGAGCGGCGAGCGCCTGACTCCGGACAGTCCGGTCACGCTCAGCTGGACGAACGATGCCGGCATGCGCTTCCTGATCGAACTCTCTGTCGATGAGGACTACCTGTTCACCGTCCGGCAGCGGATCGAGAACCGTGGCAGTTCAGCGGTCATTGCGCGCCCCTATGGTCAGATCGCGCGCGACGGCACCGGCCCCAACGAGGACACCTGGACGGCCCATGTGGGGCCCGTTTCCTCCGGTCCCGACGGTCTCGACTACGATCTCGGCTATGACGACCTGGAGGGGCGCGAAGAGGTCGCCGCCGACGGCGGCTGGCTGGGCTTTACCGACACATACTGGCTGTCCGCGCTGATTGCGGGCGACGGCGAGCCCGTGCGCGCAGCTTTCCGTACGGGCGGCGGCAGCGACCGCTACGAAGCGACGATGCAGGGCGACCCGCTCGCCGTGGGTCCGAACCGTGCGGCAAGCAGCGAATTCCGCCTGTTCGCCGGTGCAAAGGAAGTCGAGGTGCTCGAGCGCTACGATGACTACCTTGGCATTCCGCGTATGGAGGGCGCCATCGATTGGGGCTGGTTCGGCTTCATCGCAAAGCCGATCTATCACCTGCTGGCCTGGCTGTTCGGACTGGTGGGCAACTTCGGTGTCGCCATCATCATTCTCGTGGTGCTGATCCGGATCGTCCTGTTCCCGATCGCGCACAAGCAATATGAAAGCATGGCGAAGATGCGCCGCGTGCAGCCGAAGATGAAGGCGCTGCAGGAACGCTACAAGGACGACAAGCCCAAGCTGCAACAGGAGATGATGCAACTGTACAAGACGGAGAAGGTGAACCCCCTGGGCGGCTGCCTGCCGATCTTCCTGCAGATTCCGATCTTCTACGCGCTCTACAAGACGCTGCTGCTGGCCATCGACGTCCGGCACGAACCGTTCGCGCTCTGGATCCGGGACCTGTCCGCGCCCGACCCGCTGACGCCGGTCAACCTGTTCGGCTTCCTGCCCTTCGACCCGCCCGGCTTCCTGGCCATTGGCGTGCTGCCGATCCTCCTCGGCATCTCGATGTGGCTGATGATGCGCCTGAACCCGACGCCCATGGACGACATCCAGAAGAAGATATTCGGCATCATGCCTTGGATCTTCATGTTCATCATGGCGCCCTTCGCGGCCGGGCTGCAGCTTTACTGGACGATCAACAACATCATCTCGATCGGCCAGCAGTGGATGCTCCTGAAGAAATATCCGCGCGAGGAACCGCCCGCAGAGCCCGCGAAGGCGAAGTGAACGGCGCCGCGCCTTCAGGCTCGGGAACGGGCGCAGGGGCGGAGCGCTATGCCCGCGACCTGTTCAAGTCCGGCGCGGCCTTCGCGAAGTCGGTCAGTGCTCTCGACCAGCTACCCGCCGACGACGTTCCGGAAATCGCCTTTGCCGGCCGGTCGAACGTCGGAAAATCGTCGCTGCTGAACGCCCTTTGCGGACAGCATGGGCTGGCCAGAACTTCGAACACGCCGGGGCGCACCCAGCTTCTGAACCTCTTTCCGATCGGCGAACCGCCCGAGCTTCGGTTGGTGGACATGCCCGGCTACGGCTTCGCGAAGGCTCCCAAGCAGGTCGTCGAGGGCTGGAAGCGGCTGGTCTTCGATTATCTGCGAGGCCGCGCCACCCTGCGCCGCGTCATGCTGCTGATCGACGTGCGCCGCGGCATCAAGGATGTAGACCTCGAGGTGATGGAACTGCTCGACGAGGCAGCTGTCACCTATCAGGTGGCGCTGACGAAAGCCGACAAGGTGAAGCCGACGGGCGCCGCATTCGTGCAGAAGGAGGCGCTCGCTGCGCTTTCGAAACGGCCGGCGGCGTTCCCCGAAGTTCTGGTCTCCAGCGCCGAGAAGAACGAGGGCATCGACCAGATGCGGCTGACCATTCTGGACGCCGCGCGAAGCTGACACCCCCTCGACGGCGCCAGCCGCGCAGCTTAGGCGCGGAAAGACGGTTTGTTCGGCAAAAGGCGAGACCCTGTGAGGATCATCCTCGGCAACAAGCGCTATTCGAGCTGGTCGCTGCGCGGCTGGCTTGCGATGAAACAGTCCGGGCAGGATTTCGAGGAACTCGTCATCCCAATGGACACGCCGGAATGGGCGGAAAAGAAGGCCGACCCTGCCCTTATGCCTTCCTCCCGGGTCCCCACGGTATGGGACGGCGACATCGCCGTCTGGGAAAGCCTTGCCATTATCGACTGGCTATCGGACCGCTACGGTCAGACCGCCTACTGGCCCGTAGACGGCGCGGCGCGCGCGTTTGCGCGGTCGATCGCGGCGGAAATGCACGCAGGCTTCACGGCGCTTCGCCGCCAGTGCCCGATGGACGTGTGCAGCAGCTACCGGACCTTCCGCCTGGAAGAGGATGCCCGCCGCGACGCGGAGCGGATCGAACAGCTGTGGACGAAGGCGCGCGAGGACTATGGTGACGGCGGCCCGTACCTGTTCGGCGCCTTTGGCGCGGCGGACATGATGTATGCGCCGGTAGCGATGCGATTCAGAACCTACGGCATCGATCTGACCGGCGCCGCAGCCACCTATCAGACGGCGATCTGCGCGCATCCGTGGATCACCGAATGGTGCGACGCGGCAGCGGAGGAGCCCGAAAGCTGGACTATCGAGCATTATGAGGATCATGTCCGAGCCTATCTGTAGCCCTCTTCTTAAGGACCTGCGAGGACCCGCGTGCCGCTGAGTACCCTCTCTTCCCTGCGTCAGCGCCTTTCCGGCGCACAGGCGGACGGCCGCCCGGCAAAGACCTGGCTCGGGGCGCCGCGCTGGGCCACGGCGCTGGTCGCCATCGCTGTCCTTGCGATCCTATACTGGGGCGTGGCGGCGCTGATCATCGACGACCGCAACGCCGACATGACGCTGCGCCCGGCCCCGGCGGCTCTTCCCCCCGGTGGCAGCGTTACCGCCGCCTATGCGGCGACGATCCTGGAGCGCGAAATCGACCGTGGGGGCTGGACGCCGAACGATAGCTTCCTGTCCCCCACGGCCGGGCTTGGCCGCATGCCCGCCTTTCAAAGAGGTACCGTCGCGATGGTCGAGACGGCCGTCGGTGCCCTGTCCGAGCGGGAGAACGAGCAGCGGCTGGCCCGCGCGGCGGAAAGCCTGTCCATCGATCCTGCCCGCGGTGTGTTCCACGGCCGCTTCCCCTTCATCGGCGCGAGCGCCGGATCCTATTATCATGACGCTGCCGAAGACCTCATCGCCTACAACACCGCCCTTGCGACCGGCGAGATCGTACGCCCGGACGACGCGGAGACGGCACTGGCACTGGTAAGCGCCGTCCGCCGCAGCCTCGAGGCCGGGCGCGAGGGTCTGGATGCGCCCATTCGCGGCGAAGACGGCGCGGACGAGGCAAGCATCTCCTATGAGTTCATACGCGGTCAGGCCTATGCCGCCGGGTTGCTGCTGCGCGGCGTCCGCAGCGACTTCGCTCCCAATCTGCGCGAGCGGCAGCTGATTTCGGCCATTGTCGAGGCCATCGAAAGTCTCGACCAGATCGCGACCGAGCGCGCCGCCTTCGTCGGGCGGGACGACCTGACCGCGCAGGGCTATTTCCTGAGCCGCTCCATCGAAACGCTGGGCCGGATCGAAACCGGACTGGCCCGCGCATCATGAGCTGGAGCCCGAGCGACCGCGGCCCCGGCTATCTGCTGGTGGTGGACGGCAGCGATGAAGCCGAGAAGGCGCTGCGCTATGCGGTACGCCGCGCCGAAGCCATCGGCGGACAGATTACGCTGCTCTATGTCATCCGTCCGGCCGAGTTCGTGCAGTGGGGCGGCGTACAGGACATGATCGCCGCCGAGGCGCAGGAGGCTGCCGAGGCAGCGCTGGTGCGCTCCGCCGATCATGTCCGCCGCCTGTCGCAAATCATACCGTCGCTGGTCGTCCGCCAGGGCAAGCTGGTGGAGGAAGTGGCGGCAGTCGTCGAGCAGGACCCGCAGCTCTCGGCCCTCGTCCTGGGCGCCGCGTCGAAGGGCGCCCCGGGCCCGCTCGTCTCCCACTTTGCGGGTGAGCGCGCCGGCGGCCTGCCGGTCGTCATCATCATCGTACCGGGCGCCCTGAGCGAAGACGCCATCGACGAGCTGACTGGCGGCAACGGTGCCGACCGAGGCCTTGATTGACCGGGACCCGCGCCTCACATCGGCTCTGAAGGAGCCCGAACACAATGCATATTCAGACGCAGCCGACGCCCAATCCCGCGACGCTGATGTTCCAGCCCGGCCGCCCGGTTTCGCCCGAGCGCACCTATGACTTCGACAATCCGGACGATGCGGAAGTTTCGCCGCTCGCCTCCGCGCTGTTCTCGCTGGGCAGCGTCACCGGGGTGTTTTTCGGCGCCGACTTCGTATCGGTGACGCGCGATCCGGCGGGATCCGACTGGGCCACTTTGAAGCCCGAGGTGATGGGCATCTTGGTTGATCACTTCGCGAGCGGCGCCCCGCTGGTCCGCGGCGAGACCGAAACCGCGCCCCGGATCGACGAAAATGAAGAAGATGCCGACATCCGCGCACAGATCACCGAACTGCTTGATGACCGGGTCCGCCCGGCGGTGGCGGGAGACGGCGGCGACATCGTTTTCCACGGCTTTCAGGAGGGCATCGTCTATCTGAAGATGCAGGGTGCCTGCGCCGGCTGCCCCTCGTCCACCATGACGCTGAAGAACGGCATCGAGAACCTGCTGCGCTATTACGTCCCCGAAGTGACGGAAGTACGCGCGGTCTAGACGCGACTTGCGGTAAGGACCGCACAGCTTTAGCGCCGGTGGCGTTGCGCCCCTTCCGTACCCGGAGTTTTCATGTCCGACCATTTACTGAGCGACCGAGACCTCGATCTGATCTTCCGTTCGGCGCGAAGTTACAATGCCTGGAAAGACGAAACGGTCAGCCGGGTCGAACTTGAGGCGCTCTACGACCTGATGCGCATGGGGCCGACGTCCGCCAACTGCCAGCCGGCTCGGCTGATCTTCTGCCAGACCGCCGACGCGCGTGAAAAGCTCGCCGCCTGCGTCATGGACGGAAATGTCGAGAAGGTGAGAACGGCGCCGGTCGTCGCCATCATCGGGATGGACATGGAATTCTACGAAAAACTGCCGCAGCTTTTCCCGCATACGGACGCGCGCAGCTGGTTCGTAGGAGACGACGGTCCGGACGGCCCTCTGGTCGAGGAGACCGCCTTCCGCAATTCCAGTCTTCAAGGGGCCTATCTGATCATCGCGGCGCGCGCGCTCGGACTCGATTGCGGTCCCATGTCCGGCTTCGACAAGGAGAAGGTCGACGCGGCCTTCTTCGGCGGAACCACAGTCAAATCGAATTTCATCTGCGCGCTTGGCCACGGCAGCCAGAAGGACCTGTTCGATCGCAGTCCGCGTCTGTCCTTCGACGAGGCATGCCGGATACTCTGACCGCGGCGGCCGACGCGCTGGCCGGGCCGCTCTTGGGTATCGGTACCGCCCACCGCGCCTGTTCGCTGGCGCTTGTCGAGAAGGGAGCCGTCACCCGGCACACCGACGAACTGATCGGCCGTGGGCATGCGGAGCGGCTGATGCCGATGTTGGCGGAGCTTCTCGGCGGCGTGACCGCGAACAGCATCATCGTCGAGACAGGACCCGGAAGCTTCACGGGCATTCGTATCGGTGTGGCAGCCGCCCGCGCGCTCGGTCTTGCCTGGAACGTCCCGGTCCACGGCATCTCCTCTTCCCTGCTGACCGCCGCCCGCGCCTTTCATGAGGGGCTGCCCGCGCCGCTGGGGATAGTCCTCGACGGGGGCCGCGGCGAGGTTTTCCTCGAACGCTTCGACGAAACGGCAGCCTCGCTAGGGCCGCCGGTCGCCGTTCCTCGCGGCGATCTGGCCCTCGAAGGCATCGCGGCCATTGCGGGGACGGGCCTCGAGCTCGTCGACGCCCCCTCACCGGTCGCACGCGGATCCGCGGACCCTCCCCGGCTTGTCGACCTGGTCCATGTGCCGAATCTCGAACGGCACCTCCTGCCGCCGCAGCCGCTCTACGTGCGCCCGCCCGACGCGAAAGTACCCGGCGCCCCGTGCTGACGTTCCGTCCCGCTCCGTCCTCCGATGCAGACAGGCTAGGCGAGATTTGCCGTGAGATTTTCGATCCACGCTTCGGCGAAGGTTGGACAGGCGCGCAGATCGCCACGACCTTGGCCGGAACCGGTACGGCATGTGAAATAGCCGAGACCGACAATATTCTCCTGGGCTTCAGCCTGATCAGGAGCGTGGCGGACGAGACCGAGTTGCTGCTGGTCGGCGTGAGGCCTCGATTTCGCCGCCGCGGACTCGGTCGCCAGCTTGTCGAACGGGCGGCAAATCATGCCGCCGCCCGAGGCTCCACTACCATGCATTTGGAAATGCGGGAAAATAATGTCGCCGCACGTAAAGCTTATCAAACGTTAGGATTTGTCGAAGTCGGCCGGAGACGGGAGTATTATTCCGGACATGACGGCACTAAATTCGACGCTATTACGATGAAAACTTTACTACCTTTGAAATCCGCCAAAAAAGGCCTTGAAGTCCTTTGATAGAAGTATCATAGGCGGCGCAACCTAATTGAGAAAGTGCAGTACGGAGTTATGATGGAAGACGAAGTAGATTTCCACGAAGACATTCTGAGCCTGACGGCGGAGGTTGTTTCGGCGCATGTAGGCAATAACACGGTCGCCGTCTCCGACCTGCCTACGCTGATCGAGCAGGTGTACAACACGCTCGCGAAGCTCGGCCCGGCTCAGGAGGAAGAGGAAGTCCAGGAGCCGGCAGTTTCGGTTCGCGCCTCCATCAAGCCGGACTACATCGTATGTCTCGAGGACGGCAAGAAGCTGAAAATGCTGAAACGCCACCTGATGACGCACTATGACATGACGCCGGAAGACTATCGCCGTAAGTGGAACCTGCCCGCTGACTATCCGATGGTCGCCCCCAACTACGCCAAGCAGCGCCGGGAACTGGCCAAGAAGATCGGCCTGGGCACCAAGCGCACACGCGGACGCGCCGCGCGCTAAGCGCACCGAACGGTAACTCGCCCTTGCCGCCGGCAGGGGCCTGACCTTAGAAGGGGTGCCATGCGAACTGGCACCCCTTTTTCCGTAAGATGAGCAAGATCGATCTCGAGGCGCTGTGCGCCGAACGCGGACTGCGGATCACCGAGCAGCGCCGGGTCATCGCGCGCGTGCTGTCGCAGGCCGACGACCATCCCGACGTCGAGGAGCTTTATCGCAGGGCGTCGGAAGTCGACGACCGCATCTCGATCGCGACCGTCTACCGCACGGTCCGGTTGTTCGAAGAAGCGGGCATTCTGGAGCGCCTGGATTTTCGCGACGGTCGTGCCCGTTACGAGCCCACCCCCGACGAACATCACGATCATCTGATCGACGTGGAGAGCGGCGAAGTCGTCGAGTTCCACGACGAAGAACTGGAAGAGCTCCAGCGCATCATCGCCGAACGTCTTGGTTACGACCTCGTCGATCACCGCATGGAACTGTACGGCCGCAAGCGAAAGGCGTCCTAGACCGCCCGTGGAGACGGAGCCGGGCTATTCCCACGTCTATTCCTATGCGGATCGCATTCCCTGGGAACGGATCCTGTTCTGGCTCGTCCCGGCGGTCGTCATCCTCGTCCCGCTGAACATGCTGTCCATGCGGCTGTTCCCCAGGCGGCAGCCGGTCATCCCGAAACTGTTTCATCGCATGCTGAACCACGCCATCGGTGTGACGGTGCGAAAGCACGGGACGCCTGCCAGCGGCACAACCCTGTTCATTGCCAATCATCTCAGTTGGACCGACATCCCGATCCTGGGCCAGTATCTGCGCGCGCGGTTCGTCGCGAAGGCCGAGATTTCGGACGCGAAGGCGCTCGCCTTCTTCTGTGCGCAGCAGCGCACCCTGTTCGTGAACCGCGAGGACAAGCGCGGATCGGGCGAGCAGAAGAACATGCTGACGGCCACCCTGGCCGGCGGCGACAGCTGCATCATGTTTCCCGAGGCCACGACCAATGACGGGCGCCGCCCGCGTCCCTTCAAGACGCCGCTGTTTCACGGCCTCGCCAGCGGCGAAGCGCCCGGTGTCATGGTGCAGCCCGTAAGCCTCGCCTTCACGCGCGTCCGCGCCATGCCCGCAACCCGCGCACGCTGGCCGTTTCTATGCTGGATCGGCGACTATACCGTCGGGGAGAGCGTCGTCGATTGGCTGCGCCTGCGCCATGTGCGGGCAGACGTCGTCTTCCACGAGCCCGTCGATCCGACCGGTTTCAAGGACCGCAAGGCACTGGCGCGCTATTGCTACGACACCATCCAAAGGGGTTACAGGCAGGCGATGTCCGACTATGCTCGACCGCGATGAAGCTCGACTCGGCCCTGTGCCTGACTTATCCGCGCCGCTTTTCCCCGCGTCTGACCTTTCCGTGCCATGACTGATCCCAAACGTTATTTCGTGCGCAGCTATGGCTGCCAGATGAATGTCTACGACGCCGAGCGGATGGAAGAACTGCTGGGCGATGCGGGGATGACGCGCGCGGCAACACAGGACGACGCCGACGTCGTCGTCCTTAATACTTGCCATATCCGAGAGAAGGCCGCGGAAAAGGTCTATTCGGAAATCGGCCGCATCAAGAAGGCCGCCGCCGAGCGCGGATGGAAGCCCGTGGTCGCGGTCGCGGGCTGCGTCGCCCAGGCTGAGGGTGAAGAGATCGCGCGCCGCGCCCCCGATGTGGGCGTGATCGTCGGTCCGCAGGCCTATCACCGCCTGCCGCAGATGGTGGAGCGCGCCGCGAGCGGCCAGCGCTCGGTCGACACCGACCTGCCGACACTGGAGAAGTTCAAGGCGCTCGGCCAGCGACGCCGGGCTGCACCCTCCAGCTTCCTCACCATTCAGGAGGGCTGCGACAAGTTCTGCACCTACTGCGTGGTGCCCTATACGCGCGGCGCCGAAGTATCGCGCGATGCCGATACGGTGCTGGAGGAGGCCCACCGACTTGCGGAAGCGGGCGCGCGCGAACTCGTCCTGCTCGGACAGAATGTGAACGCCTATCGCGATGCGCGGGGTACGGGCTTCGCGGACCTCATCCGCCGGGTCGCCGACGTGCCGGGCATATCGCGAATCCGCTATACCACCAGCCACCCCGCCGACATGACCGACGAGTTGATTTCGGCGCATGGCGAGATCGAGGCGTTGATGCCCTATCTGCATCTTCCCGTGCAATCCGGCAGCGACCGCGTTCTGAAGGCGATGAACCGCAGCCACAGCGCCGAAAGCTATGTGGAGACGATCGAAGCCCTGCGGCGGGTGCGACCGGACATGGCGATCAGCGGCGATTTCATCGTCGGCTTTCCCGGCGAAACCGACGCCGAGTTCGAGGCCACGCTCGAGATCGTGCGGCGCACCGGCTATGCGCAGGCCTACAGCTTCAAATATTCGCCGCGGCCGGGTACGCCCGCCGCCACCATGGGCGACCAGATCGCCGAAGAGGTGAAAACGGAGCGGCTGGCGCGGCTCCAGGCCCTTTTGAACGAGCAGCAGCTCGCTTTCAACGAAGGCACGCGCGGCGTGACTTGCGATGTCCTGGCGGAGCGGAACGGACGCCGTCCCGGACAGTTGCTCGGGAAATCACCCTGGCTGCAGTCCGTGCATTTCAGCGCCGATGGGGCGAGTGTCGGTGATATAGTCGAAGTGCGTATAGATACGGCCGGCCCGAACTCGCTGTCGGGCCTGAGAACGGACAGAAAGGCGGCCTGAGCAAGAAATGGCGGGCATAAAGCGCAAGGCGGCAGATCCCGTCCCGGAACCTTCGGACCGCGTTCGGCTGAACATCCAGTTCGATCGCCCCGATCTTCTCGGTCCGCTTTTCGGTCAGTACGACCAGAACCTGATCGCCATCGAGAACCGGCTCGGCGTCTATATCGCCGCGCGGGGCGACAAGGTCACGATCGAGGGCCAGGCGGACGCGGCGGCGCGGGCCCGCGACGTCTTGAAGTCGCTTCACGAGCAGTTGATGCAGGGGCGAGACATCTCGCCGACCGACGTCGGGACGGCGATCGCCATGGGCGACGAGCCGATGCTCGATGGGCTCGAGATCGTCGACGACAAGAAGAAGCGCCCCTCCATCGTCATCCGCACGCGGCGCAAGACGATCGCCCCGCGTACGCCGATGCAACTTCACTACATGCAGGCCCTCGCGTCCGAAGACGTCATCTTCGCGCTGGGGCCGGCAGGTACCGGCAAGACCTATGTCGCGGTCGCTCAGGCGGTCAGTCAGCTCATTACCGGCTCGGTGGACCGGCTGATCCTTTCGCGGCCGGCGGTCGAGGCGGGCGAGCGACTGGGCTTCCTGCCGGGCGATATGAAGGAGAAGGTCGACCCCTATCTCCGCCCGCTTTACGACGCGCTGTACGACATGCTTCCCGCCGAGCAGGTGGAGCGCCGCATCGCGGCAGGGGAGATCGAGATCGCCCCACTTGCCTTCATGCGCGGCCGGACGCTCGCCAATGCCTTCATCATCCTCGACGAGGCGCAGAACACGACGCCGCAGCAGATGAAGATGTTCCTGACCCGTTTCGGGGAAAACAGCCGCATGGTCGTCTGCGGCGATCCCAAGCAGGTCGACCTGCCGGATGCGGGGCGCTCCGGCCTTGCCGACGCCGTCGGCCGGCTCGAAGGAATCGAGGGGATCGGGACAGTCAGGTTCGGCACTGCGGACGTGGTTCGCGCACCTATCGTCGCGCGTATCGTAAAAGCGTATGAGGGCGCCGATGCTTAACGTCGAAACTTCCGTGGAGGGCGATGAATGGCCCAGCCTGGACTTTTCCCGCACTGCGAGTGACGCCGTTCGCGCTGCCCTCGCCGGCAGTCCGCATGGTCACCTGCTCGACCGGCCGCTCATCTGCGAGGTGTCGGTCAAATTCTCCGACGACGCGACCGTCCGCACTCTGAACGACCGCTTTCGTCAGAAGGACAAGCCCACCAACGTTCTCAGTTTCCCCGCCGTGCAGGAAGACCTCCTGGCCTCCCTCGCCAACACCGATGACGGTGAAGCACTGCTGGGCGATATCATCCTTGCCGGGGCCACCTGCCGCCGCGAGGCCGAGGAAAAGGACGTCAGCATCGCCGCCCATGCCGCCCATCTGATCGTGCATGGGACGCTGCACCTGGTCGGTTACGACCACGAGACCGATGCGGATGCCGACGACATGGAGCGGCTCGAAACGGAAATCCTGAACGGCATGAACATTGCCGATCCCTACCGCCAGGGTTCGGAGACGGACTGAAGCCATGGCCTCCCAGCCAAGCGACGGCAGCGCGTCGAGACCCATTCTCCGCGTCATGAAGAGCCTGCTTTTCGGCCGCGGCACCTCTCTCCGCGAGGCCATAGAAGGCGCGCTCGAAGAGCATGAGGACGATGAGGAGACGGGCCTCGTCTCCGGCGACCTGAGCGCGCCCGAACGGCTGATGCTGCGCAACCTGCTCGATTTCGGTGAACGCAAGGCCGGCGACATCATGGTGCCGCGCGGCGACATCATGGCCTTCGAAGCGTCGGGCGAAGTCAACGAACTGGTCGCCGCCTTTGCCGATGCCGGCCACAGCCGCCTGCCCATTTACGCTGGTGAACTCGACAAGGTCCTCGGCATGATTCACGTGAAGGACCTGTTCAACGAACTGGCGATGGATCGCGGCGAAAGTGCGAAGATAGCCGATCTCGTTCGGCCCGTCCTCTTCGTCCCCTCCGCCATGAGGGTTCTCGACCTTCTCGCCCGCATGCGCACGAACCGAACGCACATGGCCATCGTCGTCGACGAATATGGCGGGACGGACGGCCTCGTCACGGTCGAGGACATCGTCGAGGAGATCGTGGGCGAGATCGAGGACGAACATGACGAGCCCGAGGACGAGCCCATTCGGCCGCTGCCCACCGGGGGCTACGAGGTAGAGGCACGGGTCGACATCGACGATTTCGAAGAGCGGCTCGAAACCGACTTCACCTCGGCCGTCGACGGCGAGATCGACACGGTCGGCGGGTTGCTGTTCATGATCGAAGGGCGCGTTCCCGCACAGGGCGAAACGGTCGAACATCCGGCCGGCTGGCGGTTCGAGATCCTCGCTGGCGATGAGCGCCGCGTCGAGCGCGTCCGCGTGCAGAGAAGCGCCGACTGACCGCTGCAATGGCGCTGCGGATGGGGCTTTGGCGGCGGCGTGCGCTGCTGTTCGCTGCGGGCGGCCTGGGCGGGCTCGGCTTCGCGCCCTTCGGCTTGTGGCCGGTTACGCTCGTCTCGCTGGCCGTGCTCTGCCTTGTCGTCGAGACAGGCGCCCGAAACGGTGCAGGCCGCGGCAGCGTCTTCGTCTCCGCTTGGGCCTGGGCGTTCGGAAATTTTCTCGCCGGGCAATATTGGATCGCCCATGCCTTCCAGTTCCAGGCGAACATGCCCGCCTGGCTCGGCTGGGTGGCCGTTGTGGGTTTGTCCATGTTCATGGCGACTTACCCGGCGGTTGCTGCGGCACTCGCCAGCCGCTTTCGCAAGGCGCCAATGGCTCGCGCACTCGCCTTTGCCGGCGCCTGGATGCTGACCGAATGGCTGCGCGGCTATCTGATGACGGGATTTGGCTGGAACCCCCTGGGGATCACGACCCTGTCGCTCGGCCCCGCTGCGCAAGGCGCTTCGTGGGTCGGCGCGCTCGGCATGAGCGGCGTCATGCTGCTGGCGGGCTACGCCATCATGCTGACGGCGGCGGAAGTGCGCAGACATTGGCGCGAAGGCTGGGTTTTCGCGCCGCTTGCGGAGCCGCTCGGGGGCGGCCGTGCCCTGCTTGCGCCGCTTGCCACCGCGCTCATTCTCGGCTGGCTTACGCAGGGCGATCCCACGCCCTCGGACACGCGCGTCGATATCGTCCAAGCCAATATCCCGCAGGAAGAGAAATATGCCGAGGGCGCCTTCTACCGGAATTTGCAGCGGTATATCGACCTCTCGCCCCCGCCCGGCGGCGAAGCCCGCCTGCTGATCTGGCCGGAGGCGGCGATTCCACGCACCCTCGACACACGGCCCGACCTGCGCCGCGACCTTGCGGTTCTGCTGCTCGGGGAACGCGACCTGTTCCTGACCGGCGCGCTGAAACTGGTACCGGGCCAGTCGTCGGACGATCCCTGGGCGGGCCTTAACAGCCTTTATGCCATCGGCCCCGATGGCGGCATTCATGCGCGCTACGACAAGCAGCGGCTGGTGCCCTATGGCGAATATCTGCCGCTGCGCCCCGTTCTGTCCAGGATCGGGCTCGACAGCTTCGCGCCGAGCAGCGTCGATACCTATGCCGGCACGCGGCCGCGGGTCATGGCGCTGCCCGGCTTTCCCGACCTTGTGGCCATGATCTGCTACGAGGCGGTCTATGCCGAGCAGGCCGACGGCGCGACCCGGCCTGCCTGGCTGCTGAACGTCTCCAACGACGCCTGGTTCAGCGATGGCGGCGCGGCGATGCACCTTGCGCACGCGCGCCTGCGGGCGATCGAACAGGGCCTGCCGCTCGTGCGCTCCACGCCAACGGGCATCAGCGCCGTGATTGATCCCTATGGCGAGGTAATCGCATCCCTGCCCCGCCACGAGGCCGGGGTGATCCAGGCTTCGCTGCCGCTGCCGCGCGCCGAGACGCTGTTCGCAAGGACCGGCAACGCCCTTCCCATCGCCCTCGCACTGTTTCTGCTTGCAGGCGCGCTTGCCCTCCCGGCTAGGTCTCGTCGCAGCTGAACCGCAGACAGCCTCACACATATAAGGATATCTTTATATGCTTCCTTGCCTGCCTGCCTGAGCCCAGTTAAGCCGCCCCTTCACCCTCGAACTGTCTCCATTCGAACAGGCGAACAACATGGCCCGCAGCGACTATATCTTCACCAGCGAGAGCGTTTCCGAAGGACATCCGGACAAGGTCTCCGACCAGATTTCCGATGCCGTCGTCGACCTGATGATCGACAAGGAACCGGAAGCCCGCGTGGCGTGCGAAACGCTGACGACCACCGACAGGGTCGTGCTGGCAGGCGAGGTTCGGTGCCGGCCGATGTACGACCTGGCGGAACATGCCACGACGCATGGCTGGGCCCCAGGCTCCCTGGAGGCGATCGAGGATGCGGTCCGCTCCACGGTCAAGGATATCGGCTACGAGCAGGAGGGGTTTCACTGGCGCACGCTGGACCTGCAGAACTTCCTGCACGGCCAGTCGACGGAAATCGCTCAGGGTGTCGACGCCGGCGGAGAGGGATCGAACAAGGACGAGGGCGCCGGCGACCAGGGCATCATGTTCGGATTCGCCTGCGACGAGACGCCGGAGCTGATGCCGGCGACGTTGCACTACTCGCACCGCATCCTGAAGCGGCTGGCCGACGACCGGAAGGGCCGCAAGGTCGCCTTCCTGGAACCCGACGCCAAAAGCCAGGTCACGCTGCGCTACGTGGATGGCATGCCCCAGCGCGCCGAGGCGGTCGTCGTCTCGACCCAGCACGCGGCGGGATATCATGAAGGCGCGAAGGAAGCCGAGCTGAAGTCATATGTCCGCGACGTGATCGCGGCGGAGCTGCCGGACGGCTGGGTCGACGACAAGACGGTTTTCCACATCAATCCCACCGGCGCGTTCGAGATCGGCGGCCCGGACGGGGATGCCGGCCTGACAGGCCGCAAGATCATCGTCGACACCTATGGCGGCGCGGCGCCCCATGGCGGCGGCGCCTTCTCTGGCAAGGACCCGACCAAGGTCGACCGTTCGGCCGCCTACATCACGCGCTACATGGCGAAGAACATCGTCGCCGCCGGCATTGGAAAGCGCTGCACCATTCAGCTCAGCTATGCCATCGGCGTGTCTGAGCCGCTGTCTCTCTACGTCGACCTGGGGTCGGACCCGCAGGTCGACCCGGCGAAACTGGAGAACTGGCTGCGCGAGCGCGTGCGCCTCACCCCGCGCGGCATTCGCGAGCATCTGAACCTCAACAAGCCGATCTACCAGAAGAGCGCGGCCTATGGGCACTTCGGGCGCACGCCTGACGGCGACCTGTTCCCCTGGGAACGGACCGACCTGGTGGATGAGCTGAAGAGCGCGTTCTAGGCACCACGTCGCGCGAGCGTCCTCACTCCGCGGCGAGCGGCCTGTCGGTTGCAGGCAGGGAGCCGCTCGGGGCATCGACGCTCATGACGCGATTTCGGCCTTCGCGCTTTGCGGCGTAGACGGCCTGGTCGGCGGCGCGCAGCGCCTGCCTGAGCGAAGCGTCGCCGATGGGCACGACGCCCACACTTCCCGTCAGCCCTCCCGGAATGCCTGCAATTTCGAGCCCCGCCAGCCCGGCGCGAATATCTTCGGCTACCTGCGAGGGCCGGCGCTGCCCGTCGGGGTAAAGCAGGACGGCGAATTCCTCGCCGCCGATCCTCGCGACGCGCCCCTCCCCGCCGACCATCCGGTCGAGAACGCCGGCAGCCGCTATGAGGGCGCGGTCGCCTGTCTCATGGCCGAAGCGGTCATTGATCGCCTTGAAATGGTCCAGGTCGACCAGAAGGACAGCGGCGAACCCGGCCCGGGTGCCCTCGGTCCCGATCCAGCCTTCGAATGCGCGCAGGTTCGCAATTCCCGTCAGGTGGTCGGTGCCGGATGCACGCGAGTGGCGCTCGATCAGGTCGCTTCCGATCCCCAGCAGCAGGATGATACCGCCGATCAGCGCCAGCGCGCCGGTCGTGAGGTAGAAAGTGAGGTTGTAGAGGCTCCAGAAGCCTGCCGCCGCGTCGATTTCGGCCGCGTCCCGGGGCAGGAACAGGACACCGCGCAGGAAATAGCAGCTGGCGGCGAAGATCACCGTTCCGGCAAGGATCCGGTCGATAATGCTTCGGCTGCGCCTCAGTAGCACCGGTAGCGCACCCGCCTGGATCGCCGCCCCGATCAGATTGGCGTTCGCGGATCCGAGCGCCGGGTCGCGCTCGACGAAGGTGGTGTGAAGAAGGACAGCAAGGCCGGTGGCGGCCACGATGCCCACATAGCGCCGCGGCAGTCGCCCGCCTTTGCGCACCACGTAGGCGGTCGATATGAGTCCGAGCGCCACCCAGTGCAGCGCCGTCGCGCAGGCCATCAATATCAGGTTGTCGGGCTCTCTGGCCGTATCGGCGAGAAGCGCGACGAGCGCCACGGCAAACCCCGCCGCAGCCCATCGCGCGGAAAGATGTTCCGGCTGGCTGATGGCAACGGCGACAAACACAAGCGTGAAAATCGCCAGCACGCTCGGCGCCAGCCAGAAGAAAATAGCCTCGTTCACCCTACTACCCCCCGCGCGAATACTCAGCGCGGCCCCGAAACCGCCTTGAACCTGCCCCTCGGTCTTCTATGGCACGGCGTCATGACTGCATTCAAGGAAGGCGATCCCACGACGCTCGGCCGGCTGTATGGCCGCACGAAGGGGCACAGGCTGCGGCCGGGCCAGCAGCAACTGCTCGACGACATGTATCCGGCCTTGGCCGTTCCGGAGGAGGGACCGGTCACCTCTCAGGAGCTGTTCGGCGAGAACAGGCCGCTGCATTTCGAAGTCGGCTTTGGCGGCGGCGAGCATCTTGCCTACCGCGCCGACCTCCTTCCGGATCATGGCTTCATCGGCGCGGAACCCTTCGTGAACGGCGTCGTCAGTGCCCTGCAGCATATTCGCGACGACCGGCTGCCGAACGTACGCCTGCATATGGGAGACGCGCTGGAAGTGCTGGAGCGCGTGCCGGACGCTGCCTTGTCCTTTCTCTACCTCTTGCACCCCGACCCTTGGCCAAAGGCGCGCCATTCGAAGCGGCGCATGATGAACCCCGGACCTCTCGATCTGTTTGCGCGCAAGCTGAAACCCGGCGGCATTTTTCGCCTGGCAACGGATCATCCGGTCTACTGCCGCTGGTCGCTGATGCAGATGGCGGGACGGGAGGACTTCGAGTGGATGGGCGAACGGCCGCGCGACTTCCGCGACGCTCCTGGGGGGTGGCCGCTCACGCGCTACGCCGAAAAGGCGCTGCGCGAAGGCCGCGAACTATGGTTCTTCCAATATCGGCGCACCGATAGCGGAACGCCCTGATACCGGCTCCGGCCATTGATTTATTTTGTGCACAATATATTTATCCACCTTCAATTCGAAGGAGGATGTCATGAGCAGTCTTTACGCCACCAAGGTCACCGCCGTCGGCGGCCGCAACGGACGCGCCAGAAGCAAGGACGGCGTGCTCGACCTCGACCTCGCCGTTCCGAAGGAACTCGGCGGCCCCGGCGGAGCTACCAACCCCGAACAGCTGTTCGCAGCGGGCTACGCGGCCTGCTTCGGCAATGCCGTCATCCATGCGACGCGCGCCGACGACAAGAAGGTCAGGGACGATGATGTGGATGTCACGGCGACGGTCAGCATGAACCCCGCCGGCGCTGGCGGGTTCGCGCTCGCAGTTGCGCTCGATGTCGTCATTGCCGGACTGACATCGGAGGAGGCCGAGGACGCCGCTGCGCGGGCCCATGCTGTCTGCCCCTATTCGAACGCGGTAAAGGGGAATATTGACGTGGAGATCAATATAGCGGTCAAATAGGCCGCAGAGGGGAGGCGAACATCGCAAAGCAGCAGATGAGCGGAGTCAGATCCGGACCGGAAGAGCTGGATATCGAAAACCGGCCGGACCAGGCGGAAGAACTGTTGAGGCTCGACCGGCAGGTCTGCTTCCCGCTCTACGCCGCCTCCAACCTCATAAATCGGCTCTACCGCCCGGTTCTGGCCGAGCTGGGGCTGACCTATCCGCAATATCTGACCATGCTTGTGCTTTGGGAACGCAGTCCGCGCACCGTCGGCGAACTCGCCGCCGCGCTGCATCTCGACGGCGGCACGCTCACACCACTGTTGAAGCGTCTGGAAGCCAGCGGTTTCGTGACGCGGACGCGAGACGTGGAGGATGAACGGCGCGTTCTGATCGAGTTGACCGCGCAGGGGCGGACGTTGAAGACCCGCGCCGCCCAGGTACCGCTTACCCTGATGGAGGGGTTCGAATATTCCGAAGAGGATGCGGACAATTTGCGCGAGACCGTTCAGGATCTCGTGGCTATGCTCGCCGATCGTTCCCAGCGGCGGGAACGCAGCTGAGCCGAAGCGCAAGGGGGACGCGCCAGGGACGCATTCGGCCTCTTTGAAAGAGAGGCGCGATGAGCAAGAATATCGTTATCCTGATGGACGGGACGTCGAACCAGATCTCCCGCGACCGTACCAACGTGCTGCGCATGTACGGCATCCTCAGAAAGAGCGACGAGCAGCTGGTCTACTACGACCCCGGCGTGGGGACGTTCGCCCGCGACCATCCCTATTTTGCCCGTCTCGCCAAAATGAAGGAGGTGCGCGACCTGGCGACCGGCTGGGGCCTCGATGAGAATGTGAAGCAGGCCTACCGCTTCCTGATGCATAACTATAGCACCGGACCGCGTGTGGACGGCGGGCATCCCGACCGCGACCGAATCTACCTGATCGGGTTCAGCCGGGGGGCCTATTCCGCCCGGGTACTTGCAGGTTTCATCAACGCGGTCGGGCTGATCGAACCCCGCAACGAAAACCTGCTCGACCATGCGTACAAGGCGTACAAGCGGATCGGCGAACAGGACGACGACAGTTTCGCCGAGGTCCGCCTCTATGAGCGCGTCCTGGCTCCGGACCGCCCGCCCATCCGCATGCTGGCGCTATTCGATACCGTCTCCTCGGTCATCGAACATTTCGCGCTGAGAACCCCCTATGCCTACACGAGGACCAATCCCAGCGTGCAGACGGTGGCCCATGCCGTCGCGCTGCACGAACGGCGGCGCATGTTCCAGCCGGAGCTGTGGCCTGTCGGCCAGCCCTATCGCGGCAACCCGTTTGCGCCGCCTCTGGGCGAACAGGATGTCCGCGAAGTCTGGTTCGCCGGCGGTCACGGCGATGTCGGCGGCGGGTATGCCGAGGCTGAAAGCGCGCTCGCCAAAGTGCCGCTGGTGTGGATGATAGAGCAGGCCCGCGAATGCGGTCTGGACTTCGTCACCAGCAGCGTGAACGCCGTCGTGCATGGCACTGACGACAGGCATATCGCTCCCGATCCACTGGGAGCCGCACACGATACCATGACGACATTCTGGAAGGCTGGCGACGCTCTTGTTGCGGCTTTGGGCGCCTTGGGAGCGATCGAGCCGCGACCTGGCGGACCCCGGCACGTGCCGGACGGCGCCATCGTCCACGGCAGCGTTCCGAAGCGCCTGGCAGAGCTGGGCGAGCCGACGCCCAACCTGCCGCAACACTACGACGTGGTGGCCTGAGCCCGCTCGGGATCCAAAGGCATGTCGATCGCCACCTCTACACCGGTGGGCGGGTACTCGACTGCCACCGTGCCGCCGAGCTGGCGGGCGAGAAGCCGTTCCAGCAGCACCGAGCCGAACCCTTGCTGCGTGGGAGCGCTGACCGGGGGGCCATCCGATTCGGTCCAGGAGATGTGCAGCGTACGGCCCTCCTAGTCCGGGTGGACATGCCAGTCCACCTCGACATTACCCTTATCGCTGCTGAGCGCCCCATGTTTCAGGGCATTGGTCGTGAGCTCGTGGACAGCGGTCGAGAGCGCCGCCGCGCGATCCGCGTCGAGTTCGATGTCGGGTCCGCTCAGACGGACGCGCAGGCCATCGTCATAGGCCTCCGTCTCGGTCCTGAAGATGGTCTCGACACTGACCGTGGTCCACTCCCCGCGCGCGAGAAGGTCGTGCGTCCGGCTTAGCGCGGCGATTCGCGCGGACACGCTTTCCTGCAGCTCGTCGATCGTGGAGGAAGTGCGCAGGGCGTAGCGGATGATCGACTGCACCGTCGCGAGATTGTTTTTCACCCGGTGGTGCAGTTCGCGCACGAGAAGCGCCTGCTTCTCTTCCGCGTTTTTGCGATCCGTCAGGTCTACGGACACGCCGGGAAACCGCACCGGGCGGCCGGTGTCGTTCGTTTCGCAGCGTCCCTCGGCCAGGACCCAGCGAACGGTCCCATCCTTCTGCTGCAACCGATATTCGGCCGAAAACTCTCCGCGCCGCTCGATCGCCTGCTCAATCCGCTCTTTCACCCAGCCGCTGTCGTCGGGGTGCAGGCTGCCGAGGAAATTATCGAGCGACAAACCCTCGCGCGCCGCGGCCGGCTCTACCGAATAGAGTTCCGCGAAACGCTCGTCGGTAAAGATGAGATCGTTGACGAGGTCCCAGTTCCAGGTTCCCACGATGGCCGAGGCGTTGACCGCCATTTCGAAGCGGGCGTCGCTCTCCCGCAGGCGCGTGCGCGCGTTCGCGAGTTCGATCGCGTTCCAGACCCGCTCGGCAATTTCGGCGACCAGCCGAATGTCGGCATCGCTCCATATCCGCGGCTCTCTCGCCGTGACGAAGAAGGCGGCAACGAACTCACGATTCTGCAGGATGGGCGCGGCAAGGAGGGCTGCGATGTTCTTCTCGCGCATCTTCGCAGTGCCTCGTTCGCCGAGAGCATCCAGGTGGCGCTCGTCATAAACGACGGTACGCCCGGCCCGCAGCGTCTCGAGGAGTTTTTCGTCCATGGTCCTGGCGCGCTGCAGCGCCAGCCGTCGCGGCAGTGCGGGCTCTCCCGGGCCCAGAATTTCGTACCCGCCATCCTTCTGGTGAGCGAGGGCCACCGAAACGCCGGGCATGGGTTCGCTCAGGACTTCGGCGGCGCCTTCGACAATGCCCTCTGCCGACATCTCCTGTCCCAGCCGGTCGACAAGCTGAAACAGCAGCGACAGGCGGCGCTCCTCCTGCACCTTGTTCGTGGTCTCGCTTCCGGAGTTGAAGACGCCCACGACGCTGCCGTCCTCACCGCGGATCGGCGTGAAACTGTAATTCCAGAAGGTTTCCTCGGCGAAACCGTAGCGCTGCATCGGCAGCAGCTGGTCGAACGTCGCGAACCCCTCCCCGTCCAACACCTGGCCAAGCTGCGGTTCGATGATGTGCCAGATATCGGACCAGACTTCCTTGGCCGGCTTTCCAAGCGCTGACGGGTGACGGGGGCCTGGAATTACGGACCAGGCATCATTGTAGAGAAGCCGCAGCTCTTCGCCCCAATAGATGGCCACGGGAAAGGCGGAGTTCAGGCAGATGCTGAGCGCGGACCGTAGCGATTGGGGCCAGCTTTCCAGCGGACCGAACGGGGTCGAGGCCCAGTCATGGGCTCGCATGATCTCGCCCATTTCCCCACCACCGGAAAGAAACGGAAACTTCCTGTCCACCTATCGTGCCTACTCAATTCGGACGCCAGCAGCCGCATACCCCGCGGCCGAGGGAAATCATGCAGCTAAGGGCTTAACGCAGGTTTACGTCTCACCCTAGCGCAATCTTTCCCGATGATCCGTGGGCGGAGGCTCAGCGAGCCGGCCTCAGGCGCAGCAGGCGCCCGCCTTCGCCGCCACGTTCATCCTCCAGCACATATAGCAGGCCGTCGGGACCCTGCTCGAGTTCGCGTATGCGCTGGCCCATGTCGTAGCGGTCGAGTTCCCTGACAGCGCCAGGCTCGAGGGCAACATTGATGATGGCCCGGCTCGAAAGGCCGCCGATCAGCCCCGTGCCCTGCCAGCCGGGAAAGGCCTCTCCGTCGTAAATGACGAAACCGGCCGGTGAGATGACGGGCGTCCAGCTTTCCTCCGGATCGTCATATTCGCTGGTGGTATCATGGTCGGGAATGTCGCGGCCGTCATAATGCTGGCCGTTCGAAACGCGCGGCCAGCCGTAATTGTGGCCCGCTTCGACCAGGTTCACCTCGTCCCCGCCGCGCGGACCCATTTCGTGAGTCCATAGCCGACCCGCCTCGTCGAAGGCGATGCCGAGCAGGTTGCGATGGCCGTAGGACCAGATCTGCGGCGTCACTCCGGACTGGCCGGCGAAGGGATTGCCCTCTGGAACCGAGCCGTCTTCGTTCAGGCGGATGACCTTGCCCAGATTGGCCTCGAGATCCTGTGCGGGCTCCAGTTTCTGGCGGTCGCCGGAGGTGATCCAGAGATAGTCCTCGGGACCGAAGGCGAGCCGGTGGCTGTAATGGCCGCGCCCGGTCACCTTGGGAGCCTGCCGCCAGATGACTTCGGCGTTCGTAAGGGAGCAGCCTTCGACACCCTCGCAGTCCAGCGTACCGCGCATAACGGCGGCGCCCCGCGTATCGCCATCGCCGGCCTCGGCGAATGAAACATAAAGGATATTGTTGTCGGCGAAGTCCGGGTGCGGAAGCACGTCGCCCAGGCCGCCCTGCCCGCCATAGTCGACCGTTGGCATACCGCCGACGCTGCCCATCTGCAGCCCGGCATAGCCCGAAAGCTGCACGATCTTCATCGTGCCGGGCTTTTCGGTGACGAGAAGCCGGCCATCCGGCAGGAAGGTCATGGCCCAGGGTTCGTCGAAACTGCCCAGCTCCTCGATGGAAAAAGGATCACCGTCCGCGACCTGGTCCGTTTCCTCTGCGCTCGGCGGATAGGTCAGACTGGTCTCGGAATCCTGCGCGGCGACGTCTTCGCCACCATTGCATGCCGCCAGCGCGAGCGCTGCCATCGATGTGATCGTGCGAAGCATTGGGGGTTCCCTCCGGCCTTATGGATAGTCTTGCCGAACTGAACGCCTGCGCCTATATTCGGTTCATCTTCCACATGGGTAACCTTCTGGAAGTCGGCCCGGAGCCCCGGACCGGCACCAGAGGCGCTTGCCCGCACAACGGTTGGAAACGAGGCACGCCCTGGCCGATATCGAGGCCCTGACAGCAATGATCGAACCCGTTGTCACGCGGCAGGGATTCGAACTCGTGCGCGTGCAGATGATCAATACCGAAGCCGGTCCGACGCTGCAGGTCATGGCGGAGGACGAAGCCGGCCTGCTGCACATCGATCAGTGCGCCGCGCTCAGCCGCGAGATTTCGGAACTTCTCGACGAGACCGATCCCATCGAGGGCGAGTATAATCTCGAAGTGTCCTCTCCCGGCATCGACCGACCGCTGACGCGCGCCAAGGATTTCTCCCTCTGGTCGGGCCACAAGGTGCGGATCCAGCTGGTCGAGGCGGTCGAAGGCCGCAAGAAGATGCAGGGTACGCTTCTGGGCATCGACGGCGATGCTGTGAAGGTGCGCCTCGAGGATGGCAGCGGACAGGAATTCCTGATCCCCCGCAGCGAGATTCACAGCGCGAAGCTCGTGCTGACCGACGACCTAATCGCGGCGACGCAGCCGCAGCAGATGAACTGAGGACGAGACGACCATGGCAAGCTCAGCCGTTACCGCGAACCGCGCCGAACTCCTGGCGATCGCCGATGCCGTTGCGCGCGAGAAGTCGATCGACCGCATGATCGTCATCGAGGCGATGGAAGAGGCCATTCAGAAGGGCGCGCGCGCCAAATACGGCCAGGAAAACGACATTCGCGCCAAGATGGACCCGAACACCGGCGAAGTTCGCCTGTGGCGCGTCCTCGAGGTCGTCGAAGCGCCTGAAGAGCCGTTCACGCAGGTGACCCTCGAAAAGGCTAGGAAGATCGATCCGGAAGCCGCGCTCGGCAGCCTCGTCATCGACCCGCTGCCGCCCATCGAGTTCGGCCGCATCGCAGCCCAGGCGGCCAAGCAGACCATCGTCCAGAAGGTCCGCGATGCCGAGCGCGAACGCCAGTTCGAAGAGTTCAAGGACCGCATCGGCGAAATCACGACGGGCATCGTGAAGCGCGTCGAGTTCGGCCACATCGTCGTCGACCTGGGGCGCGCAGAGGGCGTCATTCGCCGCGACGAACAGATTCCGCGCGAGAATCTGCGCGTCGGCGACCGGGTGCGCTGCTACATCAAGGATGTGCGCCGCGAACCGCGCGGGCCGCAGATCTTCCTCTCCCGCTCGGCCGGCGAGTTCATGAAGAAGCTGTTCGCGCAGGAAGTGCCGGAAATCTACGACGGCATCATCGAGATCAAGTCGGTCGCCCGCGACCCGGGCAGCCGCGCGAAGATCGGCGTCATTTCCTATGACGGCAGCATCGATCCCGTCGGCGCGTGCGTCGGCATGAAGGGCAGCCGCGTGCAGGCCGTCGTGCAGGAACTTCAGGGCGAGAAGATCGACATCATCCCCTGGTCCGAGGACACCGCCACCTTCGTCGTCAACGCGCTGCAGCCGGCCGAAGTCGCGAAGGTCGTCATCGATGAGGACGAGAACCGCATCGAAGTCGTCGTTCCGGACGACCAGCTCTCGCTCGCGATCGGCCGCCGCGGCCAGAATGTGCGTCTCGCCAGCCAGATTTCCGGTCACCAGATCGACATCCTGACCGAGGACGAGGAATCCGAGCGCCGGCAGAAGGAATTCACCGAGCGCTCCGAGATGTTCCTGGAAGAGCTGGAACTGGACGAAACACTCTCGCAGCTGCTCGTTGCGGAAGGCTTCGCCGAGCTGGAGGAAGTCGCCTATATCGAGCGTGACGAACTCGCAGCCATCGAAGGGCTGGACGAGGAAATCGCCGAAGAGCTGCAGAGCCGCGCGCATGAGGCGCTGGAGCGGCGCGAGGCCAATTATCGCGAGAAGCGCCGCGAGCTCGGCGTGTCGGACGACCTGGCGGAAATCGACGGACTGACCGAGAAGATGCTCGTCACTCTCGGCGAAAACGGCATCAAGACGCTCGACGATCTTGGCGACCTAGCGACCGACGAACTGATCGGGCGCGGCAGTCGCAATGCCGGCATTCCGGAAGGTTTCCTGCGCGGCTACGACCTTAGCGAGGAAGACGCCAACCGCATGATCATGGCGGCGCGCGCGCACTGGTTCGACGATGAGGAGGAGGACACGTCGTCCTCCGAGGAGGTCGCTCATGCGGACAGCGACCAATGACCCCCAGCGAACGTGCATATTAAGCGGTAGGCAGGCCGGCCCGGATCAGCTGATCCGGCTGGCGCTCTCTCCTGACGGGCATGTGCTCCCCGATCCGGCCGCGAAGGCGCCGGGGCGCGGGGCCTGGATCGGCGTGAGCGCCGAAGATGTTCGCAGCGCGCAGGGTTCGGGCAAGCTTCGCGGTGCGCTCGGCAGGGCGTTCAAGGGCGATGCGCGCTCGGTTCCCGACGACCTGGCCGCGGCGATCGAGGAAGAACTCGCACGCCGGGCGTTCGACCGCATCGGTCTCGAAACCCGCGCCGGACATCTGAGCTTCGGCTTCGAACGCGTGCTGTCGGCAGCGCGCAGTGGCGATGCTCGCCTGCTGCTCCATGCGGCTGATGCCGCCGATGACGGCGTGCGCAAACTGGACAGCGCCTTGCAATCGGGCCGTCCGGGGGCCAAGTCAATCCGCCTACCGGCCGGCCGGGAGCGTCTCTCCATGGCGGTCGGGCAGGCGAACGTGGTACATGCTGCTTCAACGAACGCTGGAGCGGCGACGCGTATCGAGGCTGCCACCGATCGGTGGCGAGCCTTTTGCGGCCTTGAGGAAAGAAATGGCGGGCGCCCAGCGCCGGCCATGTAGGTTATGTGAAGGACTGTATGAGCGACGAAAAGAAAACCCTCGGCACCCGCAAACCCCTCGGCGTCAAGAAGACCGTCGATGTGGGCAAGGTGCAGCAGCAGTTCTCGCACGGCCGCAAGAAATCGGTAGTCGTGGAACGCAAGCGCCGCTTCGTGAAGAAGCCGGGCGAGCAGGAACAGGCGAAGGAAGAGCCGGCGCAAGACGCCGCACCTGAGGCGGCACCCGAGCGGCCGAAGATGCCGGAAGCGCCGAAGCCGCCTTTCACGCCGAATCCGTCCGCGCCGCCCGCGCCGCCGAAGCCGGCTCCCAAGGCGAAGGAATCCGAGGAGGCACCGGCCGCCAAGCCCGAGACGGCGCCCGAGCCTTCTCCCCAGCCCTCCGAGGACGCGAAGCCCGCGGCCGAAACCGCAGCTACCGAGGCGCCTGAGAAAAAGGCCGAGGCAGCGCCCGGGAAGAAGGCCGAGGCAGCGCCCGCTCCGGCGTCGCGCCAGCGCCGTCCCGCCCCGACGCCGCCGCAGACGCAACTGTCGCGCCGCGAACTGCAGGACAAGCTGCTGCGCGAGGCCGAGGAAGAGCGCCTCCGCTTCGCCGAGGAAGCGCGCCGCCGCGAGGACGAACGGCGCCAGAATCAGCAGGAAGAAGAAGCCCGCCGCGCCGAAGAGAATCGCCGCCGCGAGGAAGAGGAGGCCCGTCTCGCCGCCGAGCGCGAGAAGGCCGAGCGCGAAGCTGCCGAACGTGCTGCCGCGCAGCCCGAACCGGCGGCAGAGCCTGAGCCCGACCGCAAGAAGGAAAGCCGCAAGAAGGACGACCGCAAGCCGGCCCCGTCCCGCGGCGGACGCGGCGAGCGCAAGTCCGGCAAGCTGACCATCTCCTCCGCCACGCGCGGCGAAGACAGCCGCGTGCCGTCGATGGCCCGGCTGCGCCGGATGCGCGAGAAGGAAAAGCGCGAAGGCCAGTTCAACCCCGCCGAGGCGAAGAAGCAGGTTCGCGAAATCGTTGTTCCCGAAGCGATTACCATTCAGGAGCTTGCGAACCGCATGGCCGAACGCGGTGCGGACCTGGTCAAGAAGCTGTTCGAGCAGGGCGAAATGGTCACGGTCAACCAGACCATCGACCAGGACACTGCCGAACTGCTGGTCGAGGATTTCGGCCACAAGGTGAAGCGCGTCAGCGATGCCGACGTCGAACTCGGCCTCAGCCGCAGCGAGGATGACGAGGCCAGCCTGCAGCCGCGTCCCCCGGTGGTGACGATCATGGGCCATGTCGATCACGGCAAGACGTCGCTGCTCGATGCCCTGCGCGGCACCGACGTCACGCGCGGCGAAGCCGGCGGCATCACGCAGCATATCGGCGCCTATCAGGTGACCCCGAAGAATTCGGGTCCGATCACCTTCCTCGATACGCCGGGCCACCAGGCCTTCTCCGAGATGCGCGCGCGCGGTGCGAACGTGACCGACATCGTCGTGCTGGTCGTGGCCGCCGACGACGGGCTGATGCCGCAGACGATCGAGGCCATCAACCACACGAAGGCCGCCGGCGTGCCGATGATCGTGGCCATCAACAAGATGGACAAGGAAGGCGCCGACCCCACCCAGGTCCGCACGCGCCTGCTCGAGCATGAAGTGATCGTCGAGGAAATGTCCGGCGACGTGCAGGACGTCGAGGTCTCGGCGCTGAAGAAGCAGAATCTCGACAAGCTGATCGAGGCGATCAACCTGCAGGCCGAACTGCTCGAACTGAAGGCGAACCCAGACCGGGATGCCGAGGCCACCGTGGTCGAGGCGAAGCTGGACAAGGGCCGCGGGCCGGTTGCCACCGTCCTCGTCAACAAGGGCACGCTGCGCCGCGGCGACATCTTCGTCGTCGGCGCCCAGCAGGGCAAGGTCCGCGCTCTGGTCGACGAGCATGGCAAGCAGGTTAAGGAAGCCGGACCGGCCAAGCCCGTCGAGGTGCTCGGCCTGTCGGGCGTTCCCATGGCCGGCGATACGCTGACCGTCGTCGAGAATGAGAGGCGCGCCGCCGAAGTGGCGGAATACCGCGCCGAGCAGCTGAAGAAAAAGCGGCTGGCGACGGCGCCCACCAGCGTCGATGCCATGTTCGGTGCGCTTGCCGACAAGACCGAGGAATATCCGGTCGTCGTCAAGGGCGACGTCCAAGGCTCGGTCGAGGCGATCGTCTCCGCGCTGCACGAGATTTCGACGGACGACATCAAGGTTCGCGTGCTGCATTCCGGTGTCGGTGCGATCACCGAGTCGGATGTCACGCTTGCTGCCGCCTCGGGTGCGCCCATTTACGGCTTCAACGTCCGCCCGAACGCCAATGCGCGTCAGGCGGCGGAAAAGCAGGGCTCAGAGCTGCGTTACTACGATGTCATCTACGACCTGATCGACGAGACGAAGGCCGCCATGGCCGGTCAGCTGGGTCCGGAGCGGATCGAGAATGTCGTCGGCCGCGCCGAGATCAAGGAAGTCTTCCCCGCCGGCAAGACCGGCAAGGCCGCCGGCATGCTGGTGACCGAGGGCGTGTTGAAGCAGGGCATCCGCAGCCGCATCACGCGCGACGACGTCATCATCTATAACGGCAAGATCGACAGCCTTCGCCGGTTCAAGGACGATGTCGACGAAGTCCGGGCGGGTCTGGAATGCGGCGCCGTGTTCGAGAACTTCAAGGACATCAAGGCAGGCGACTTCCTCGAGACGTTCGAGATCGAGGAACGCGAACGGGTCCTCTAGTCGATGCCGCTTTATGCCGCCCTGTTCGGTAGCCTGAACACGGGCGGCAACCGGCTCAAGATGAGTGAACTCGTGACTTGCTGTCAGGCGATTGCGGGCTTTCGCAACGTCTCCTCCGTGCTTGCGAGCGGCAACCTGCTGTTCGATCATGAAGGGGGCTCGCTCGCCGACCTTCAGAAAGACCTGACCGAAGCGGTCCGGGCGGAGTTCGGCTTCGACAGCCATGCGGTGGTTCGCGACCGGGACGGCCTTGCGGCGGGCCTCACGGGCAATCCCTTTGCGGCGGATGGCGATCCCAAGTTCGTCCACACGCACTTCCTGCAGGAGGAGGTGGACGAGGCCCGTCTCGCGAAGCTGGCTGAGGCCAATCCAGGGCGGGAGCGACTGGCGAGGGGCGGCGCTGACATCTACATCGATTTCGTCGATGGAGTGGGACGCAGCAAGCTGACCCGCCCCTTCCTGCACCGCCATCTGGGAACCGAAGGCACCGCCCGGAACATGAGCAGTATCGGGAAAATTCTCGCGAAGCTGGACGAATAGACATGCGGCACAATGAATCCGAACAGGGCCGGTCGGTCCGCCTGCTGAAGGTCGGCGAGCAGATCCGCCATACCCTTTCCGAGGTCCTTCAGCGGCGCGAAACAAACGACCCCGATCTCGACGCCATGATTATTTCCGTCTCCGAAGTGCGGGTCTCGCCCGATCTTCGCCATGCCACCGCCTTCGTGAAGTCGATCGGCGGCGATGACGAGGCCATGCTTGCCGCGCTGAAGCGCAACGTGAAGCCGCTGCGTGGGCAGGTGGGCCGGTCACTGACGACGAAATACACGCCCGAGCTGAAGTTCCTCCTCGACGAAAGCTATGAGGAAGCCAGCCGCATCGACGCGCTCCTTCGGTCACCCGAAGTCGCCCGGGACCTCGACGACGACGAAGACGAGGAGCCCGGTCACGGCGCCGCCTAGTCCGGCGGGTCGGTGGAGGTCCGGTCACGCTGGGTTCAGCCCCTGTCTGTCATGACAGGATCATGAAGACGATCCTCGCTTGCGCGGCCGCGCTGGCCGTACTTGCCGTCTCCCCGGCAAGCGCCGAGACAGGAGACCCGGCGTCACCTTACGGCGAAGAAGCCCGTATCCCCTTCGCCAATCATGGCGGCATCCGGAATTTCCGGGTCGTGGACCGCGAAACACTGCTGATCGAAGGACGCGGCGACCGCTGGTACCGGGCCGAATTATTTGCCCCCTGTTTCGGCCTCCGCCATTCGCTCGCTTTGGGCTTCGACACCGACTTCAGCAGCAGTTTCGACCGGTTCGGCAAAATCGTCACCCGCGATCAGACCTGCCAGGTGCGCAGCCTGGTGCGCATTCCCGATCCCGACCTGCCGCGAGATGCCGCGGAGAACGACCCGAAGGCGGGATAACGGCTCCGACCGTCTCATCCGGCGCTTGACCGGCGAGGTGCGGCGGGCCACCTCGCCCGCCTGATGAGCGCCCCTTCACCCCCTCCCACCGGCTCTCCGGCCTCCCTTCACGGCTGGATCATCCTCGACAAGCCGCTCGGCATCACCTCTGCCCACGGTGTGGCGAAGGTGAAGCGGCTGATGCGCGCGGAGGGACTGAAAAAGCCGAAAGTCGGCCATGGCGGCACGCTCGATCCTCTGGCGACCGGCGTCCTTCCCATCGCGCTCGGTGAAGCCACCAAGCTGACCGGGCGCATGCTGAACGGCGACAAGGCCTACGACTTCACCATCGCATTCGGGACGGCGACCGCGACCGACGATGCCGAGGGCGAAATCGTCGCGACGAGCGATGTTCGGCCGACATGTGCTGAGGTCGAGAGCGTCCTTCCCAGCTTTACCGGACCGATCCGGCAGCACCCCCCGGCCTATTCGGCGCTGAAGGTAGACGGCGAACGCGCCTATGCCCGCGCGCGGCGGGGCGAGGATGTCGACCTGCCCGCCAGAGAGGTAACGGTGCATGCGCTCGGAACCGGTGACGCTTTGCCCACTGGCCCTCTCGACGCGATCACGCTCTCGGCGCGGGTCTCGAAGGGCACCTATATCCGGTCGCTGGCGCGCGACATTGCCGATGCGCTCGGGACCGCGGGTCATGTGTCGATGTTGAGACGCACGCAGTGCGGCCCCTTCGACCTTGAAAATGCGATTTCAGTGGACATGTTGGAAAGGCGCGCTAGGGAGCGCGGCCTTGGAAGCATGGTGCTTCCGATGACGGCAGGGCTGGACGACATCCCGGCTTTATCCGTCACCCCCCGAGAGACCGACAGGCTGATGCACGGCCAGCGGCTCGAGGGACGTCCCGAACCGGACGGCAGCTACATCGCGATGGACGGCAACACGCCCGTCGCGCTGGTTTCGCTTTGCGAAGGCACCGTCAGCATCGACCGGGGCTTCAATTTCTAGCTTATGTAAGGAGGCACGATGTCGATCACGCCGGAGCGCAAGGAAGCGCTGATCAAGGAACATGCCCGCGAAGAGGGCGACACCGGGTCCCCCGAAGTGCAGGTCGCGATCCTGACCGAACGGATCGCCAACCTGACCGAGCATTTCAAGGACCACCACAAGGACAACCACTCGCGCCGCGGTCTTCTGATGCTGGTCAACAAGCGCCGGAAGCTGCTTGACTATCTGAAGAAGAAGGACGAGGCGCGCTACCAGGCGATCCGCCAGAAACTGGGTCTGCGCCGCTAGGGCGAGACCGACGAATTCCGACGGGCGCCCCCGCGTGAGGGCGCCCGTTTCGTATCCGATCACGCGAATGTGAAGGCCGGCGCCGCCATGGGGGCGCGCACCGGTAGTAGGCAGCCGGGCGGGCATATCAGCTTCGTTTTCCCGGCTAACAGGAAAGACGAAGACATATGTTCGATATCCATAAAGTAGAGACGCAGTGGGGCGGCGAGACGCTGACCCTCGAGACGGGCCGTATCGCCCGTCAGGCCGACGGCGCGGTGCTCGCGACGCTCGGCGAAACCGTCGTCCTTTGCGCCGTGACCGCCGCCAAGTCGGTGAAGGAAGGCCAGGACTTCTTCCCGCTGACCGTCCACTATCAGGAAAAATTCTCCGCTGCGGGACGCATTCCCGGCGGCTTCTTCAAGCGTGAAGGCCGCCCGACCGAGCATGAGACGCTCACCAGCCGCCTGATCGACCGTCCGATCCGCCCGCTGTTCCCGGAAGGTTTCTACAACGAAATCAACGTGATCTGCCAGGTCATGTCCTATGACGGCGTGAACGAGCCCGACGTGGTTGCCATGGTCGCCGCCTCTGCCGCGCTGACGATTTCCGGCGTGCCCTTCATGGGCCCCATCGCCTGCGGCCGCGTCGGCTATGTCGACGGCGAATATGTCCTCAACCCCAGCCGCGACATCGAGGGCTCCAGCCTCGACCTGGTCGCCGCCGGGACGCAGGACGCCGTTCTGATGGTCGAGAGCCAGGCACAGGAACTGCCCGAAGACGTGATGCTCGGCGCGGTCATGTTCGCCCATGAACATGGCAAGGGCGTCATCGACGCGATCATCGAGCTTGCCGAGAAGGCCGCCAAGGAACCCTGGGAGCTGACGCTGCGCGACGAGCAGGCCGAAGCCGACAAGGAAACCATGCGCGCTGCCGTCGGCAGCAAGATCGCCGACGCCTACAAGCTGACGGCGAAGCAGGACCGCCAGGACGCGCTTTCGGCTGCCAAAGAAGAGGCGATGGCCGCTCTCGGCGACGACCTCGACGCCAACCGCAAGTCGAAGGCGAACAAGAGCTTCAAGAAGCTCGAAGCCGAGATCGTCCGCGGCGGTATCATCAAGGACAAGACCCGCATCGACGGCCGCAAGCTGGATCAGGTTCGCCCGATCGAGGCCGAAGTCGCCGTCCTGCCGCGCACCCACGGCTCGGCGCTGTTCACCCGCGGCGAAACGCAGTCGATCTGTACGACGACTCTCGGCACGGCCGATTCCGAGCAGATGATCGACGCCATTTACGGCATCAGCCACGAGCATTTCCTCCTGCACTACAACTTCCCGCCCTATTCGGTCGGTGAAGTCGGCCGCTTCGGGGCGCCGGGCCGCCGCGAAGTGGGTCATGGCAAGCTGGCGTGGCGTGCGCTGCGCGCTGTCCTGCCGACGAAGGAAGAGTTTCCGTACACGATCCGCGTGATCTCCGACATCACCGAGTCGAACGGGTCTTCCTCGATGGCGACCGTCTGCGGCGGATCGCTCGCCATGATGGACGCCGGCGTGCCGCTGAAGCGGCCGGTCTCCGGCATCGCCATGGGCCTGATCCTGGAAGAAAGCGGCGAATTCGCCGTGCTTTCCGACATCCTGGGTGACGAGGATCACCTTGGTGACATGGACTTCAAGGTCGCCGGCACGTCCGAGGGCATCACCAGCCTGCAGATGGACATCAAGGTCGCGGGCATCACCGAAGAGATCATGAAGACGGCGCTCGACCAGGCGAAGGGCGGCCGTGCGCACATTCTCGAGAAGATGGAAGATGCCCTCGGCGGCGCCCGTGAAGGCGTGTCGAAGCATGCTCCGCGCATCGAGACGCTGACGATCGCCAAGGAGAAGATCCGCGACGTCATCGGCACGGGCGGCAAGGTCATCCGCGAAATCGTCGCGGAAACCGGCGCCAAGGTCGATATCGAGGACGACGGCACGGTGAAGGTCTCCTCCTCCAATGCCGACGAAATCGAAGCCGCGATCAACTGGATCAAGGGCATCGTCGAAGAGCCCGAAGTCGGCCACATCTACAAGGGCAAGGTCGTCTCCATCGTCGACTTCGGCGCGTTCGTGAACTTCATGGGCCAGAAGGACGGCCTGGTTCACATTTCCGAGCTGAAGAACGAGCGCGTCGGCAAGGTGACCGACGTCCTCGAGGAAGGCCAGGAAGTCTATGTGAAGGTGCTCGCCGTCGACGATCGCGGCAAGGTGCGCCTGTCCATGCGCGTCGTCGATCAGGAAACCGGTGAAGAGCTGGAAGACACCCGTCCGCCGCGTGAGGAAGGCGACCGCGAGGGCGGCGACCGCAAGCGCCGTGGCCGCGGTGGACGCGGCAATGACCGTGGCGGCGACCGCGATGGTGGCGACCGTGGAGGCGACCGGGGCCGTGGCCGCGGACGCCGCGACGACAAGAAGAGCGATGACGACGGCGCCGATGCGCCGCTGCCGGACTTCATTTCCGGCGGCGACGACTAAGCGTCAGCCCCGCAGCTGAAACGAAGAAGGGGAGGCCTCACCGCCTCCCCTTTTTTGTGAATTCCGCTCGCGGTCTAACCGCGCAGCCGCGCCCGGGCATCGTCCATCAGCGGGACGAAGCCGGACAGGAACCCGTCGAACTCCGCGTCCGACACGCTGCGACCGTCGAGGAAGCGCGGAATGTTGTAGGGATCCGTCTCAGGCGTAGTCAGGCCGCTCTCGCAGGTCGTGGCCGACACGACCCCGAACTTTTCCAGTGCACCGCGCACATCTTCGCGCAGGATCCCGCTCGGAAAGCAGAAATGGCTGAGCGAGTTGCCAGGCACACCCGCCCGCACCAGCGCATCGCGATTGTCGGCAAGCTCCGTCACCACATCCTCGCCCAGCTTATGACGATGGGTGTGGAGCTGGATATCGAGCCCCTTGGCGCGGACCTCTTCCAGTTCGGCGGGCGTCATCAGGTGAAACTGCCGCCGATGATACCAGTCGAGCGGCACACCCACCGCCTCGCTATAGGCAAGAAGCGCGCGCTCTTGCTCTTCGGCGGAGCGGCTGTTCAGGTCGCTGGGCGGCTCGACGGCAGTGGCCGCGGCAGAGGTCAGAAACTCCAGCGTCTTGTTCGGGATGGGCGCTTGCCGCTCCATATACCAGGTCGTCATGTAGAGCGTGGCCGGCAGCCCGTAGCGAGCGAGCGTGTCGGCCATGATCGGTGTCGCCGCCCAGCCGTCGTCGATCGTGATCGCCGCCGCTCCGCTGGGCAGGCTGCCATCCTGCAAGCGGGCAAGAGCCTCGCCCAGCGGCAGGACCGGGCGACCGCTTGCCGACAGCCGCTTCATGCGGCGGTCGAACAGCCTGGGCGGAATGAACAGCCTGTCGCCGAATTCATAGCCGGGAGTCACCCACAACCCATGATAGCACAGGACTCTCAGGGACCGCCGGGTCAGCCGGTTCGTCAGGGCATAGACGCCCGCTGCGCGCCCTAGGTTGAAGAGAAGCTGCTTCACTTGATCTCACACCTCGTGCGGCGGTTCCGGGCGGCGATGGCTCACCGCCCAGTTTGGCCGCCCCTCAGCGGAGTTCAAGCCCTTCCATGTCCCCAGCCTTGCGCCACTCGGCGAGCAGCTTGTTGAAGGCGTTTATGCCCCCGGGATAGGGCGTGTTCTGCAGCGCCGCGTCGTCAGGCTGGCCTTCATGATTGTAATAGCCGGGCGTACATTCGGCGAGGAAGTCGCGGTTCGGCGCCGCAGCCGCCATTTCGCGGATCATGTCGACCCAGGCCGTCTCGGCCTCCTTCGACACCTCGACGATATGCGCCTGCCGCTTCTGCGCTTCGTCGATGATATAGCCGATATGGATGGCAAGATCGTCGAACATGTTGGTCATGTTCGGGGAAAAGCCATTCTGGTTCACGCCGATGTTGAACCAGTTGGGGAAGCCGTGGCTTGCCACGCCGTGCAGAGTGCGGATGCCCCCGCCCCAGTGATCGAACAGCGACACGCCCCCGCGACCTTCGATCTCGAAATCCATGCGGCGCGTAGCAGCCGTCGTAATCTCGAAGCCGGTCGCATAGATAATGCAGTCCAGCTCGATCTCCTCGCCATTCGCGACGACGCCCGTCTTCGTAATGCGCTCGACGCCCTTTGCGTCGGAGACATCGACCAGGTGGACGCTGTCCTTGTTGAAGGCGGCGAGATACTGGTCGTTGAACGTCGGCCGCTTGCAGAACAGGCGGTACCAGGGTTTCAGCCCCTCGGCCTTTTCCGGGTCGCCGACCTCCTCGTCCACGCGGGCACGGATGTCGTTCATCTTCTGGAAGTCGGCGATCTCGGTCATTTCCCTGACCGTCTCCGGGTCAAGCTTGCCGCCCTCGGCGATCCGCTGCTGGGCGATGAAGCCGATCCGGTGGGCAAGGTCGGTCCAGCCATCATTGACCAGATCTTCCTGCTGCGGCTCCCCGAAGATGATCGCGGCGAAATTCTCGCGCCGCTTCCGCTGCCAGCCGGGCTCCAGGCTGTCATACCAGTCCGGATCGGTCTCGCTGTTGCGGCGCAGGTCGACCACCGACGGGGTGCGCTGGAAAACGTACAGTTCCTTCGCATGTTCGGCGACGTGCGGCACGCACTGGATCGCCGTCGCGCCGGTGCCGATGACCCCCACCCGCTTGTCCGCCAGCTTCGTCAGCCCGCCGGAATGATCGCCGCCGGTATAGTCATAGTCCCAGCGGCTCGTGTGAAAGCTGTGCCCTTCATAGTCCTCGATGCCCGGGATGCCCGGCAGCTTCGGGCGGCTGGCCGGCCCCACGGCGGTCACGACGAACCGGGCGCGGATGTCGTCGTCGCGGTTCGTCTCGATGCGCCAGCGCTTCAGGTCCTCGTCCCAGCGCAGCGCCTTCACGCGCGTCTGGAAGATCGCATCCTTGTACAGGTCGTAATATTTCCCCACCGCCTGGCTGTGCGCGAAGATTTCCGGAGCGAAGGAATATTTGTCCTTCGGCATGTACCCCATCTCCTCGAGGAGAGGCAGGTAGCAGTAGCTCTCGATATCGCACTGGGCCCCGGGGTAGCGGTTCCAGTACCAGGTGCCGCCGAAGTCCGACCCGGTTTCGATGATCTTCAGATTGTCGAAGCCGCGCTCGCGCATCCGCGCCGCCGCCATCATGCCCGAAAAGCCGCCGCCGATGATGGCGACGTCGATCTCAAGGTTCAGCGGATCGCGGGTGAAATCCGGGTCGGCATAGGGATCGTCCTCGGAATAGGACGCGAACTTCCCCCCCGCCTCGACATATTGATTTTCGCCGTCCTGCCGGATGCGCTTGTCGCGTTCATGCCGGTACCTCTTTCTCAACTCGTCCGGATCGAAGTCGAGAGATTCCTTGAAATCGGTGGCCATCTTCATCCTCCCCAGGATGCTGCGTACAGGGAGGAGCATGCGCCCGGTGGGCCGCGAAGGTCACCGCGCGGAAATGGCAGCCCTCACTAGAAAGTGAGGCGCAGTCTTCTAATCCCTACTCCGAGGACGCCGAGGGCGAACAGGCCGAGAGGGTAAGGCGCCGGGACGTTCGACAGGCGCCCGACGGCGATGCCGCTGATCGAGGAGAGGTAGGACGAGGTAACGAACGGCGACAGAGCGCCCGTGCTGCCGTCGATCCGGTAGACGGTGCTGCTGGGGCCGACCGAGAGGAAATCGCTGCCGAAGGCGTCGACATCCTCGGTAATGATCGATTTGAAGACCGCCGCTTGCTCCACCACGCCGTTGTCGCCGAGTTCGTAAATCAGGCCATTGCCGTTGGCTGCCACGTAAAGCTGCCCGGACTTGGGATCGACGCCGAGACCATGGGCGTGAAAGGACAGGCGCCCGCCCGGCAGGTCCACCGCCTGGCCGGTCGCCAGATCGTAGGCCTCGACCGTCTGCTCGGCCTCCAAGATGCCGTAGAGCCGGCCGCCCGAGACCGCCCCGCCCTGGAACCCATATTGGCCGGACAGGACGACGCTGGTCGCGCCGGTCGCCACGTCCATGCCGATGACCTTCGATCCGTAGCGGTCTAGGAGCAGAAGACGGCCGAGGTCGACGTCATAGGCCATGCCCATGACCTGGCTGACCGGAATTGCCGGACCGACAGACCCGATGACACGCTCGACGCCGGTGAAGCTGTCATACTCGGTGACATTGCCCGCCTGGTCGGAAAGATAGACGATCGCCGCAGACGCGGGACCGCCCGTCGCCAGCGCGGCAAGCGCCGCCAGGGCCAGCCAGACAATCTTACGCACGAACAGCATATATCCGCTGACAAGCAAGAATCTTGCCACGTCGAGAAAACAACGCCTTAGGCAGGATTATCCTGGTCAATGGTAAACCCTGCCGACGGTCTAGCGGCCCTCGAAGCTCGGCTTCCGCTTTTCCAGGATCGCGCTGACGGCCTCCTTGTGATCCTCCGTCTGTTGCAGCACCCCCTGCATGACGGCGGCCTCGGCGAGACTGTCCGCCAGCGACTGAACCTGGGCCTGCCGCATCAGGCGCTTCGCCTCGCGCAGCGCGCCGGGTGGCTGGCTGGCAATCGCCTCGGCAATTTCATGCGCGCGGGTCAGGAGAGCTTCGTCCTCGACCATTTCGGTCACCAGCCCCCAGTCGAGCGCCTTCGGCGGCGCGACGCCCTCTGCCGTCAACAGCATGTGCATGGCGCGCGGATAGCCGATGACGCGGGGAAGCAGCCAGGCTCCGCCGTCGCCGGGAATGATGCCGACGCGAAGGAAGCTTTCCGCAAAGCGTGCGCTCTCCCCGGCAATGCGAATGTCCGCCATGCAGGCAAGGTCGCAGCCCGCGCCGATCGCATGGCCGTTGACCGCCGCGACGACGGGAACGGAAATCTTCTCGAAGGTCAGCGGAATACGCTGGATGCCGCGCCGATACCATTCGGCGATCTCCAGCGGCGTCTTTTCCGCCGACAGCTTGCGGATCTCGTTGAGATTGCCGCCGGCGCAGAAGCTCTTGCCCTCGCCCGTCAGCACGACGCAGGACACGCCCTCGTCGGCATCGGCCCGCTCGAGCGCCGCGATCAGCGCTTCGATCACATCGCCTGCGAGAGGATTGCGCATGTCGGGGCGGTTCAGCGTCACCCGGACCACCTTGCCGGACTGTTCGTAGAGGACGGGATCGGCGGTCGCTGCACCGGCGTCGGACATGGGCGGGATACCTTTCGGGCGGGGATTGGTGAAGACGCTGCCTATAGGAGGCCGTGCGCCCAGCGGTCCACTGGCGCTTTACCGGGTGAGCCGCAGGGCGGATGCCGCCTCCGCCTCAGTCGGCGGGCTTTACTCGAAGCTGGCGCTCGGGTCGGGTTCCCACAACTCGATGGCATTGCCCTCGGGGTCATGGATGCGGGCGAACCGGCCGACGCCCGGCGCATCCCATTCCGGATCGGTCAGCACCTCTATGCCGGCAGCGTTGAACTGCTCCAGCAGGCTGTCGAGGTCCGATACGCGCAGATTGATCATGAACTGGCGGTCGGCGTCGAAATAGTCGCTGTCCGCCTTGAAGGGCTGGAAGACCATCGGGCCGGCCAGCGTATTCCAGACATATTCATTGCCGTGACGTTCGCCCGCCGGGCCGAACCCGCCGCCCATCCCCAGATGCTCGCCGTACCAGGCCTGCAAAGCCTCCGGATCCTTCGCGCGAAAGAACAGGCCCCCTAGTCCCTCAACCGGCATGTTCCGCCTCCCCAGCCAGCATAAGCGTGCGCCGCGCCTCCTCCAGGTGGAGCCGCTCCGTCATGCGTCCCTTCACCTTTAGCACACCCGCTTCGGGCTGGGCAGCGAAAGCCGCGACGACCGCGCGCGCATGCTCCAGCTCTTCTTCGGACGGCGAAAAGGCGCGATTCGCGATCTCGAGCTGAGAGGGATGGATCAGCGTCTTGCCGTCAAATCCGAGCAGGGCGCCGTCGGCACATTCGGCGGCGAGTCCCTCATCGTTGCCGATATCGTTGTAGACGCCGTCGAGCGCCGCGATGCCGTTCGCCCGCGCGGCCAGCACCGTTTGCTGAAGGGCGACGCGAAAGGCATCCCGTCCCGGGGTTATCGGCGCGTGCATCTCCTTCGCCAGGTCGTTCGTGCCGACGACCAGCGCCGCAAAGCCGGAGGCCGCAATCCGGTCGGCCTCGAGGACGGCGCGCGGCGTCTCGATCATGGCCCATTGCACCATCCCGTCGAAGCGGTCGGCGGCGGCCTCCACCTTCGGAAAGAGGACGGCATCCGGCCCGGCATCGCGCGCCATGATCAGGTCCTCTCCGTGCCAGGGGGTGCCCGCGCCGTTGATACGGATGACGACCTCGCGCGGACCATATCCGCCCGCGCGAACCGCCTCCGCCACCAGCCGGCGCGCCTCGGCTTTCTGATCGGGAAGCACGGCGTCCTCCAGGTCGAAAATCACGACGTCCGCGTCCAGCGTCTTCACCTTTTCCAGCGCACGGGCATTGCTGCCGGGCATGTAGAGGCAGGACCGGCGGCGGCGAAAGGAAGCGGAAGTCTGGGTCATGCGCTGGCCTTTTGGGGGGCTGGCTGTTGGCGGCTACCCCCGTTTAGGGCAGGGCGGCACAGACAGAAAGCCACAGCGGAGCAGCAGCCATGAAGACTCGCATTACCGAAATGTTCGGCATCAAGCATCCCATCGTCCAGGGCGGCATGCACTATGTCGGCTTTGCCGAAATGGCAGCCGCCGTCTCCAATGCTGGTGGCCTGGGCATCATCACCGGCCTGACGCAGGGAACGCCCGAGAAGCTGGCGAACGAAATCGCGCGCTGCAAGGACATGACCGACAAGCCCTTCGGTGTGAACCTCACCTTCCTGCCCGCGGTGAACCAGCCCGACTATCCGGGCCTCGTGAAGGCGATCATCGACGGCGGCGTGAAGATCGTCGAGACTGCGGGCAACAATCCGCAGCAGGTCGTCGGCCCGCTCCACGATGCCGGCATCAAGATCATCCACAAATGCACCAGCGTGCGTCACAGCCTGAAGGCGCAGTCGATCGGCTGCGACGCGGTCTCCGTCGACGGGTTCGAATGCGGCGGCCATCCGGGCGAAGACGATGTCACCAACTTCATCCTGCTGCCGCGCGCGGCCGATGAGCTGGAAATTCCCTTCGTCGCCTCGGGCGGCCAGGCTGACGGCCGCAGCCTCGTCGCCAGCCTCGCCTTCGGTGCGGACGGCATCAACATGGGCACGCGCTTCATCGCCACCAAGGAAGCGCCGGTGCACGAAAATGTGAAGCAGGCGCTCGTGGAGGCCTCCGAACTCGACACCCGCCTTGTCATGCGTCCGCTGCGCAATACCGAGCGCGTCCTCACTAACGATGCGGTCGAACGGCTGCTGGAGAAGGAAAAGCAGCTCGGCAGCGACATCAAGTTCGAGGACATCGTCGAGGAAGTGGCCGGCGTCTATCCGAAGATCATGTCGGACGGCGAAATGGACGCGGGCGCCTGGTCCTGCGGTCAGGTCGCGGGTCTGATCTACGACATCCCGACGGTTCAGGAGCTGGTCGACAAGATCATGAGCGACGCCGAGAGCATCATCCGCGAGCGGCTCGCCGGCCTGCTCTAGAGACCTCCATCCGCGGGGTGAGCGGCGCATGGCCGCTGCCCCCCCGCGAAAGGAGAGGTTCAACACGGTTCCCTTTCGCGCACAGTCCGGCCGCGAAAGGGGATCCTATATGAAAACGCTCGAACTGGAGCGGGATGGCGGCGTCGAACGCGTGACGCTCGACCGTCCGGACAAGCTGAATGCACTGAACAGGACGATGGTGGACGAGCTGCGGGACTATTTCCGCGGGCTCTCCGACCGGCCCGAGGTGCGGGTCGTCGTCCTGCAGGCGAACGGCCGCGCCTTCTGCGCGGGGCTCGACCTTGCCCCCGAGGGCCGCGAGGAAAAGGGCGTCGGCACAAACGGGCCGCACCAGGGCCTCGCCTGGCAGCGCCGCATCGCGGAAATCTACATGGCGATGCGCTACTGCCCGCAGCCGATCATTTCGCTGGTCAACGGCGCGGCCTGCGGCGGCGGCTTCTCGCTGGCGCTGGCCTCGGACATCCGCATTGCCAGCGAGAGCGCCCGCATGAACTGCGCCTATATCCGCATCGGCCTCGGCGGCTGCGACATGGCTTCCTCCTATTTCCTGCCGCGGCTCGTCGGCGCTTCGCTCGCGTCCGAATTGATTCTCACCGGCAAGTTCATCGACGCGCAGCGCGCGCATGCCCTCGGCCTTGTCTCCAAGGTGGTTCCCGATGCCGAGCTGAGATCTGCAGCAGACGAGGACATCGACCTGATGCTGACGACGAACCCGCTCGGACTGCGCATGTCGAAAGAGGCGATGCGCATGAACTTCGACGCACCCAGTCTCGAACATGCCATCGCGCTCGAGGATCGGCAGCAGATCCTCTTGTCGCAGACCGAAGACGCAAAGGAAGCCGGCCGCGCCTTTTTCGAGAAGCGCCGCCCGAACTGGAAAGACGCCTGACATGACCGACTATGCCCTACCCAACGTCAGCCACGATCTTAGCGGCGAGGTCGCCATCGTTACCGGCGCCACGTCCGGCCTTGGCCGCCGCTTCGCGCGCACTCTTGCAGCCGCCGGCGCGAAAGTCGCGATTTCCGGCCGGCGCGAGGACCGGCTTTCCGAAGTGAAGGCGGAGATCGAGGCAGATGGGGGCACCTGCCATGCGGTTCGCTGCGACGTAACCGATGCCGACGATCTGAAAGCGCTCGTTCAGGCCGCGGAAGACGCGCTCGGACTGGTCACCATCCTCGTCAACAATGCCGGCATCCCCGATGCCCAGTTCGCAACCAAGATGGAAGTGGAGCTGATCGACCTCGTCCTCGACACCAACGTGCGCGCGCCCTTCATCCTGTCGGCCGAGGTCGCGAAGCGGCTAATCGCGGCGAAACGAACGGGCCGTATCGTCAATATCTCCAGCGCTGCGGCCTTCAGTTATGGGGGGCACGGCGCGGCGCTCTATTCGGTCAGCAAGGCGGCGGTGGTTCGCATGACCGAGACCCTGTCGGTCGAGTGGGCCCGCTTCCGCATCAACGTCAATGCCATCGCGCCGGGCGCCTTCCATTCGGAAATGCTCGCCGGAATGCTGGAGCGCGTCGGCGACATGTCGAAGAGCTTCCCGCGCGGCCGTATCGGCGAACCGCCCCAGCTCGATTCCACATTGCTGTTTCTCTGTTCACCCGCGTCAGACGTGGTAACGGGAACGGTGGTACATGCGGACGACGCACAGGGCCCGCGCTAACCGGCGCCGACTTGCAAGGGGACTTTGACCGATGCTTACCAGTCGCCTCTCCACCATCGCGCTGATCGGCGCGCTGGTTGCCGCCGGGATCGTCGTTCTGGCCGGCCCTCTCCACCGGTTCGGGGTCCCCTTCGGCACGGTGTTTTCCGCAATGCAGATCGCCGCGATTGCCGCGGCAGCTTTCGCGATTCTGGGCATTATTGCCCTGATCCTCGCCTTTGCGCGGAAGAGGCCCAAGACCGCCGCCATCGCCGCGATCCTGATTGGCGGCGCCGGGTTTCTCGCCCCCGCCTCGATGGCGGCGCAGGCCGGCAACCTGCCCTTCATCCACGATATCACGACCGACACCGACGACCCGCCGGCCTTTGTGGACGTGGTTCCGCTGCGCGCCGATGCGCCCAACCCGGCCGCATATGATCCTGCCGTCGCGGAGCAGCAAAAGGCCGGTTATCCCGACATCGTCCCCCTGCACCTCGACATGCCGCCCGAAGAGGCGTTTGCCCGTGCCCTGGCGGCGGTCGAGGAGTCGGGCTGGGAACTTCACGCCGCCGAACGCGATGAAGGACGTATCGAAGCGACGGCAACGACAGCCTGGTTCGGCTTCAAGGACGATGTGGTCGTACGTGTGCGGCCCGAATCGGGTGGCTCGGTCGTCGACGTCCGGTCCAAGTCCCGCATCGGCCAGAGCGACCTGGGCAAGAATGCTGCGCGTATCCGCGACCTCCTGACAAGGATCGAGACTGGCTGATGCTGAACGACGCGACGACGAACCTCGCTGACCCGCCCCGCTTCGTGTTGCAGGAGAACGGACCGAAGCATTTCGATCCCGACATTGCGGGTGAGCATTCGCAGATCCACCCGGACCTCGACACTCTGAGCGTGGCGGCTCCGAGAGAGGCCGTCTACGATGCGGCCCTGGCGCTTGCGAAGGAAGAAGGCTGGCAGGTCATCGCGCGCGACCCGGCGGCGGGCCAGTTCGAAGCTGTGGCGACGACTCGCATTCTCCGCTTCAAGGACGATGTCGTCGTCCGTGTGCGCGGCGACGAAACGAGTGCCGAGGTGGACATGCGGTCGAAGAGCCGGGTCGGCAAAGGCGATTTCGGCGCCAATGCCAAACGGATCGGCGCGTTCCTGTCGAAGCTCGACGGGAAATTTCCCTGAGCCGCAAATTTCCCTGAGGCCGGGCCGTGAGCCCGAAACGGGCTTCCGGAAAGTCGTCGGCGTCGGGGATCTGGGGTCTCGCGGCGCTGGTCGGGCGCCGGTTGCCGATCGCTAGTCGTCGATCAGGTCGGCGTCGAGATCGTCCTCGTCGGTCTCGGGCAGCGAAATCATGTCCTCGGACCCGAAGCCGCCCTCGCCCTGCTCATAGCTTTCGAGATCCGCCTGCTGATCGAAACCAGCAAATCCGTCTTCCTGCTCGGTCCAGAAGCCGTCGTCGAACATGGGCATACACTCCCTGACAGCCCGCTCGCTTCAAGAACCGGCAGGTACGGGCGGGGGTTGCGCAGTTCGTCGCAAAGGCAGGTGTTTCACGCCCGGGCCAGCTACCTCATGCAGCGAACCGTCATTCCATATTCCGGCGGCAGGGGCTCCGGGCGCGGCAGCAGGAATTGCACCGCCTCCGGCGTCACGGTGTGATAAATGGTGCCGTGAAAGAGGTCGGGCCGCGGATTGATGCAGATGCCTTCGCCTTCGGGCAAAGCTGCCGCGAAACGGACGAACCCCTCGCTGGTCGCGCCGCCTTCATTCGCCGTTGCGAAATAGAGCGGGGGCCGCTCGCCGCCGCTTGCAAGTAGCTCTGCCGCCCCGCGCGCAAGCGCCTGGTCGGACCATTGCAGGCTGGGACTGATCGCTGCGTAGGCATCGAACATGCCGGGATCGCTCAGCCAGGTTTCCACGACGAAGTGCCCCGCTGCGCTCTCTCCGATCAGCACGTTCGGACCGTCGGCCCGGAAATTGGCCTCGACGAGAGGGACGACCTCCTCGCGCAGGAACGTGCGAAACTCCGCGCTATCGCCAGCGGTCGGCCAGCGTTCGCGCTCGCTTGCGTCTTCGGTTTCCGGCAGCAGTTCGCGCTGCCTGTCCTGCGTCTCCACGCCGACCACGATGGCCTCGGCGTTGCGACCCCAGAGGGCGCCCAATTGCACCGTACCGGCGACATGCAGCAGGTCCTGCGCCGTGCCGCCATCCAGCAGATAGAGCACCGGATAGCGCGCATCGGGATCCTCGCCATAGGTCGCGGGCAACACGACGTTCACCTCCCGGCTCTCGCCCAGGGCCACCAGTTCGAACGTCTCCCCGATGACCAGCGGATCGGAGGCGGGCGCTGCCGCCGCCTCGCCATCCTCGCGCGCGATGTCGACGATACGCCGTTCGGTCAGGTCCCACAGGCAGGTCGCCTCGATCAGCGGCCGGATCGACCCGCCCGCATAGGCTTCGCCCTCGGCAGCGCATTGCGCATCGCGAAAGCTCAACCAGGCGCGCTGGGCCGGCAGGAGGCGGGCGCGCTCTTCCTCGCCAAGTTCGGTCCACGCGTCGTTGAGACGCGCATCCGCATCCCGGTAGGCCCGCGCCGCGCAGGCATTCATCTGCAGCTGGGTCTGCGCATCCTCGCAGGCCAGGCTGGGCTGGGCGGCAAGCGCCGCCAGCGCGGCAGTCAGCGTCGCCAGGATCATTCGGCGGCTTCCTCCAGCCCTTCGGGCGGCACATTATGGCCGAGCAGGCGCAGCACCTCTCCCGCCGCGTCGACCAGGTTCGTACCTGGCCCGAAGATCGCCTGCACCCCCGCCTCGCGCAGGAACTCGTAATCCTGGGACGGGATGACGCCGCCCGCGATGACCTTGATGTCGGAGCGGCCGCGCTTCTCGAGCAGCTTGATGAGTTCCGGGATCAGCGTCTTGTGTCCGGCGGCGAGACTAGAGGCGCCGACCACGTCGACATCTCGCTCGATCGCCATGTCGGCCGCCTCTTCCGGCGTCTGGAACAGCGGCCCGGCAGTCACGTCGAAGCCCAGATCGCCGAACGCTGAGGACACCAGATTCGCACCGCGGTCATGACCGTCCTGACCCATTTTCGCGACGAACAGGCGGGGGCGCCGACCCAGGCGGCGCTCGGTCGAATCGACGCCTTCCTTCAGGTTCTCCCATTTCTTCTCGCCCGCATAGGCACCGCCATAAATCCCCTTCACCGGCGTCGGCATGGTGTCATAGCGGCCGAACGCATCCTCCATGGCGTCCGAAATCTCGCCGAGCGTTGCGCGTTCGCGCGCCGCATCTACCGCCAGCGCTAGGAGGTTGCCGTCGCCCTTCGCGCCGTCGCGCAGCGCGTCGAGTGCAGCCTGGCACTTCGCTTCGTCGCGGCTCTCGCGGACCCGGTCGAGACGGGCGATCTGGGACGCCCGGACCTTGTGGTTGTCGACGTCCAGGATGTCGATGTCGTCTTCGCCCGGCAGGCGGTATTTGTTGACGCCGACGATAACGTCTTCGCCGCGGTCCACGCGGGCAGCGCGGGCGGCTGAGGCCTCTTCGATCATCGCTTTCGGCCAACCGGCGGCGACTGCCTTCGCCATGCCGCCTTCGCGTTCGACGCGCTCGATGATCTCCCACGCCGCGTCGACCATCTCCTTGGTCAGCGCCTCGACATAGTAGGAGCCGCCGAGCGGATCGACGACGTTCGTCATCCCCGTCTCTTCCTGCAGGATGATCTGCGTGTTGCGGGCGATGCGGGCGGAAAAGTCGGTCGGCAGGGCGATGGCCTCGTCGAGCGCATTGGTGTGCAGCGACTGCGTGCCGCCGAGCATCGCCGCCATCGCCTCGACCGCCGTCCGCACGACGTTGTTGTAGGGGTCCTGCTCCGTCAGCGACACGCCGGAGGTCTGACAGTGGGTACGCAGCATCTTCGAGCGTTCCGACTGCGCGCCCAGCTGCGTCATCGCCCGGTGCCACAGCGTCCGCGCCGCCCGCAGCTTCGACACCTCCATGAAGAAGTTCATGCCGATGGCGAAGAAGAAGCTCAGACGCCCGGCGAACTTGTCGATGTCGAGACCCGATTCGACGCCCGCTTTCACATATTCCATGCCGTCGGCGATGGTGAAGGCCAGCTCCTGCACCTGCGTCGCGCCGGCTTCCTGCATGTGATAGCCACTGATCGAGATGCTGTTGAAGCGCGGCATGTGGTCGGCGGTGTAGGCGAAGATGTCGGAAATGATCCGCATGCTCGGCTCGGGCGGGTAGATATAGGTGTTGCGGACCATGAACTCCTTCAGAATGTCGTTCTGAATGGTCCCCGAAAGCTTCTCGGGCGCAACGCCCTGCTCCTCCGCGGCGATGATATAGAACGCCATCACGGGAATTACCGCGCCGTTCATCGTCATCGACACCGACATCTCGTCGAGCGGAATCTGGTCGAACAGGATCTTCATGTCCTCGACGGAGTCGATCGCCACGCCCGCCTTGCCGACGTCGCCCGAAACGCGGGGGTGGTCGCTGTCATAGCCCCGGTGGGTGGCGAGATCGAAGGCGACCGACAGGCCCTTCTGACCGGCGGCGAGATTGCGGCGGTAAAAGGCGTTCGATTCTTCCGCGGTCGAGAAACCGGCATATTGCCGGATGGTCCAGGGGCGCCCGGAATACATCGAGGCATAGGGCCCGCGCGTATATGGCGGAAATCCGGGAAGCCCGGGGTCGAGCCCTTCGACATCCTCCGCCGTGTAGAGCGGCTTTACGGTGATGCCCTCCGGCGTTTCCCAGTTAAGGTCCTTGCCCTTCACTTCCTTGTCGGCCTGGGCCTTCCAGTCCTTTACGGTCGGCTTGTCGGACATGGCGAATTCTCCACAACTTCGTTTCTCGCGTCGGCATATCGGGCCGGCACTCTCCCCACTACCCCAACTAAAGAAGGGTGATTGCGGCTCCGGCCTGTTTCCGACAGAAGCGGTAGCTGGGGGCTTTGTGAGGCGTAACAGAGGGTTTTTAGAGATCCGTCCCACGGTCGTCATAGCCGCGCTAGCCGTCCTCGGCCTGCCCGTCGCGCCTGGAGCCGCGCAGCAGCCTCTTCCTGACGCGGAGGTAGAAGGCGACGTTCCGGCGTCTGAACCGGGTCCCGGCACAAGCGGAACGGCGGACGCTGACGACGTGCCCGAACCGGTCGAGCCCTCCATCGGCGACGACGAATTCGGCGACGCGCTGCCCGACCTCGACGACGATGCCTTCAGCGACTTCTCGCGCTCGCTCGAGCGGGCCGAGCGTCCCATCCCCGTCGCAGAAACCGAGCTCGCCGCGGAGGAGAGTGAGGCAGAGGCGGCAGCGGCGGAGGAGAATGGGGCTGAGGAAGTGGACTCCGCCTTCGAAACGATCGAGCCGGTCGAGATTCGGGAGGACGTTCTCGCACAGCCCCTCGTTCCCCTGCAGGAACTCCAGGTCACGGACCTGGCGGAGGCGGAGGCCGTCGAGGAAGATGCTCCGCTGCCCGAGGTGCGCTACTATCTCGCCATCGAGGGGCTCGAGGATGTCGGGCTGGAAGGCGAATTTCTGGACGCCTCCGCACTCGATGAAGGCGACGGATCCGCCGACAACGCGGCAATGCTCCGCGCCCGCGCGAATGCGGACGAGGAGCTGGCAAAGCGGCTGCTGGATTCGCGCGGCTATTTCGACGCAGCGGTCGGCGCCGAAGTCATTCTGCCGCCCGAGCCCGATGGCCGCTACCGCGTGCTTCTCGCCGTCAGCCCGGGCGAGCAATATACCTTTTCCGACGTCAGCATCGTCGGCGAGGACGAGGCGATCCCGCCGCGCCTCGTGTCCGACAACCTGCCGATCGAGGCGGGCGATCCGATCGTCGCCGACGAAGTCATTTCCGCCGAAGCCTCCATCGACCTTGTCTTTCCGTTCAACGGGTATCCCTTCGCCGAGGTGGAGCAGCGCGCCATCCTGCTCGACGAGGAAACCAAGACGGGCGACTACGTCCTGCCGGTCGATCTCGGCCCGCGGTCCCGCTTCCGCAACATCGAGACCGAAGGCGACCTGGCCTTCGACCAGGAGCATGTCGAACTGCTCGCGCGCTTCGACGAGGGCGATCTCTACGATGTGCGCATGGAGGACGACCTTCGCGAGGCGATGATCGCCACGGGCCTGTTCAACAGTGTCAGCATCGAACCTCTGAACACGCGCGACTATAACGAGGACGGCACCATGGCCGTCGACCTTCTGGTCCGCCAGGATGCCGGGCCGTCCCGGACGCTGTCGGCGGAGCTCGGCTATGGCACGGGAGAAGGCGCTCGCATCGAGGGCGGCTGGACCCACCGCAACCTGTTCCCGCCGGAGGGAGAGCTGGACCTGCGCGCGACCGTGGGCACGCGCGAGCAGGGCGCCGCGGCGATCTTCCGCCGCTCGAATGCCGGTGAGCGGGATCGCACCGTGCTGCTTGGCGTCGAAGCCGGTCGCAGCGATTTTCCGGCCTATAACGCCTATACCCTGTCGCTGCGCGGCCGGGTCTCGAAGGAATCGACGCCGATCTGGCAAAAGCGCTGGTCCTACGCCTATGGCGCCGAACTGATCGCGACGAACGAAAGCCAGGACGGCGACCCCGCGATCTTCGATTTCGACACGGCCTTCCTGATCGGCGCCGTAAGCGGGCTGGTCACCTACGATGCCTCCAACAGCCTTCTCAACCCGACGAAGGGCTGGAAGGCGTCGCTGCGCCTGTCGCCGGAGGCGGCTCTCGGCGGCGGCGATGTACGGCCCTATATCGTCAGCCAGGTCGACCTGTCCGGTTATTTCCCGGTCAGCCAAGACCTTACCATCGCCGGACGTGTTCGGATCGGCAGCATCAACGGCATCTCGCGCGACGAGATCGCGCCGTCCCGGCGTCTGTACGGCGGCGGCGGCGGCTCGGTCCGCGGCTACGGCTTTCAGGAGATCGGACCGGCGCGGGTCGAGATCACGCCGCCGGACCCGGACGATCCCGACGATACCGAGCCGGATATCGATTATCAGCCTATTGGCGGGCGCAGCGTCAACGAGGCGGCAATCGAAGCGCGCTACCGCTTTGGCAATTTCGGCGTCGTGGGCTTCGTCGATGCCGGCCAAGTCTATACCGAACAATATCCGCAGTTCGGCGACCTGCAATATGGCGCGGGTATCGGCGGCCGATATTACACCAATTTCGGCCCCTTTCGCCTCGATCTTGCCATTCCTCTGAACAAGCAGCCGGGCCAGAGCGACTGGGCCGTCTACGTTTCTATCGGGCAAGCCTTCTGATGGCGGAGACCGATATCTCTCCGGCCGAAGATCCGCGCCCCGACGAAGCCGAGGACCGGGAGGGGCCCGCCCTTCTGAAATGGGTCTTGATCGTCGTCGGCGGGCTCGTGGTTCTGGCGGCACTCGCAGCAGCCCTGATCGACACGGCGGCGGGCCGCCGCTTTCTCGTATTGCAGCTCGACGGGTACACGCTGTCCAGCGGTCTCACCATCAATCTCGAGCGGATCGACGGCTCGCTCTACGGCGACGCCCAGATCGAGGGCCTGCGCCTCTCGGACCTCGACGGCGAGTTTCTGGAAGTGCCGCGCGCACGGCTCGACTGGAACCCGTTCAGGCTTGTGTCGAACCATGTCGACATCGATGCGCTGGAAGTGCCGCAGGCCCGCCTCGACCGCCTGCCCCGGCTCAATCCGTCGGAGGATCCCGACGCACCCCTGCTTCCCAATATCAACATCGACATCGACCGGCTGGAGATCGGAAGTCTGGTCCTCGGCCCGGAAATCACCGGCCAGACTCATGCGCTCGCCGCGGAAGGCGAAGTCCATATCGCCGGCGGCCGGGCCCAGACCGACCTTCTGATCGAGGCGCTGAGCCGGGAGGGCATGGCCGGGGGCGATCGTCTTTCGCTGGTTCTCGACGCTGTGCCCGAAGAGAACCGCCTCGACGTCGATGCGTCGCTCGACGCTCCTGCAGACGGGCTGCTCGCCGCATTCACCGGCCTGTCAGAGCCGCTGTCGCTGCGGGTCGATGGTGAGGGAAGCTGGCAGGACTGGGAAGGCGTGCTGGCGCTGGAAACGGGCGGCAACGAAACCGAGCTGGCGCTGACCGCTGCCGACGGGACGATCACCGCCGAGGGAACGGCCGCGCTCGCCCCCTTCCTGCCCAACTCCGTCCTACAGAGGCTGGCGGGCGATACGACCGAGGTCGACCTGACCGCGGCGCTCGGCGAGCGGCGGGCGGATATCGAGTTTGCGCTCGCCTCGTCCGCATTGACGGCGAGCGGCGGCGGCGGGCTCAATTTCGCCGACGGCCGGTTCGAGGACGGGTTCTCGCTGTCGTTGAACCTCCTTGAGCCGCAGGCGCTCAACGACAATGTCCGCGGAACCGACGTGCGCGCGGATGTCGGGCTGTCGGGCCGCCTCTCGCGCCCCGAAATCGACTTCGACGCCAGCGCGTCCCGTTTCGGCCTCGAGAGCGTGGGCTTCTCCGGCCTGCGCGCAGTGGGCCAGGTGCGCATCGACGAAGGCGGGGCGGCCATCCCGGTCACCCTGACCGCGAACACCGCCACGGGCCTGACCGACTTCCTGACGCCCCTGACGCGCGACCTGGAAGTCGCAGGCACGTTTCGCGTCACCGGCACGGCGGCGACCGCGCCCAATCTCAGCGTTCGCTCCGACAATGCCGCCGGGCGCCTGGCGCTGGCCGTGGACCTCAGGGACGGCAGCTATGACGGCAATTTCACCGGGCGCGCGCCGCGGTTCACCTGGGATGTTTTCGGTATCTTCGATGCGCGGGCGGATATCGACTTCGGCTCTACCGACTCCGGTGAGTTCGCGCTCAGCGGCCCGATCAGGGCGCGTTCGCTTCAGCTCAACAACGCGATCCTGGCGCAGCTCGCCGGCGGACCTGCGACCGTCACAGGACGGCTCGTAGCTCCCGGAAACGGCCGCTACGGCCTTGAGAATATGCGCGTCACCGGCCCGGATATCGAGGCGGAGGGGTACGCGAGGTACCTGCCGAACGGGCAGCTCGACGTGGTCCTTTCCGGCGAAAGCGCGGCCTACGGTCCGTTCACCGCCACGGTCGGCGGTACGGTGGATGCCATCGCCATCGACGTGAACGCCGCCAACCCTGTTTTCGGCCTGCCCTTCCGCGACGTCACGGCAGCAATCCGCGGAACGCCCGACGGATATCGTATCAGCGCACGGGGAATGAGCGATTTCGGTGAAGCCACCGTCGAGGCGATTTATACGGATGATGGTCGCATCCTGTTGGAGTCGGCAAGTCTGGCCGGCATCACGGTCACGGGCGAGCTCGAACAGACGCCGGGAGGGGCCTATGCCGGCACCTTGCGCGCCAGCGGGAACGGCCTGCGCGGCAGGATCGCACTGGACGAGCGCGCCGGCGGCCAGTTCGCCGATATCGAGTTGACCGGTCGCAACCTCAATTTCGAAGCCGCAGGCGAGCTTCCCGATCTCGCCATCGGCCGGCTCGGTGTCGACATGACCGTGCAGATGACGGACGGCGTTCCGGTCATCGAGGGGCAGGCAAATCTCGCCGACCTCATCTACGGCACCACTCTCGTCGAGCGGGCGCGGGCCATCTTCGACTATGAAAACGGTCGCGGCGCCGTCGGGCTGGTCGCCGATGGAGAGGCGGGCCTCCCCTTCGAACTGGCAGTGAATGGCCGCTTTACCCAGACTGCCTTTCTGGCGGCGATCGAGGGCGAGCTGTCGGGCCAGGACTTCCGCACCGCCGAGCCGCTCCGTCTGGTGGCACAGGACGGCGGCTACCGGCTTCTGCCGACGCGAATCGTCACCGACAGCGGGGAAATCAGGCTGGCGGGCCGCTATGACGAGGGGCTTGTCGCCAAGCTGCGAACCGACGATTTCGACCTCGCCATGATCAACGCCTTCCTGCCGTCGGGTGGCTTTGGCGGTCGCATGAGCGCGAGTGTCGACTGGCGGCAGGAGACGATGGCGTCGTTCCCGGAAGCCGAACTGCGCATCGCTCTGGACGACTTCCAGAGGTCCGGCACGGTGGCCGTCTCCGAACCCGTCGACGCCAGCTTCCGCGGCCAGCTCGATGCGGATGGCGGCCGCATGACGGGCGAAATCAGCGAGCGTGGGCTCAACATCGGCCGGGTGCGCGTGGCGCTAGAGCCCCTGCCGGCCGACGAAGGGCCATGGCTTGAGCGGCTGATGGGCGCACCGCTATCGGGCGGACTGCGTTATAACGGTCCGGCGAGCGCACTGTTTTCCTTCGCCGGGCTGGCGGGCCAGTCGCTCGACGGCCCGCTTGCCGTCGCTGCCGACTTCACCGGCCAGGTCGAGGCACCCGAGCTGAACGGGTCGCTGTTGGCGAACGGCCTGACCTATGAGAACGAGACCTACGGCACGCGCATTCGCGGCATCGAGGCGCGCGGTACCTTCACCAATGACGGCTTCGTGCTCGAACGGCTGCGCGGACAGGCCGGCGAAGGCACGGTCAGCGCAGAGGGGCGCGTAAGCCTCTCCGCCGCCGAGGAATATCCGATCGACATCACGCTCAGCTTCGACGAGGCGCAGCTTGCCGAGGCGGACAATCTCGCCGCCAGGGTCTCGGGCGACCTCAGCATCGTCAACGCTCCCGGACAGCAGGCCATGATCAGCGGCGAACTGACGATCCCGGAGGCGCGCTACCGTCTGGTACGCGGCGGAGAGGCCGAGATCGCCACGTTGGAGGGTGTGCGCCGCCGCTCCGAATCCCGCCTCCTTGCCGATGCCGGCCCGACGGTGGAGGCGCCCACCGATCCGGGCGACTGGGCGCTCGACATCACGATCAGCGCGAACAACCGCATCTACGTCTCTGGCATGGGCCTCGAATCCGAATGGGGCGGCCGCTTCGATATTGGCGGCACGGCCTCCAATTTCCGTGTGGGCGGGGAAGTGAACCTGGAGCGGGGCACGTTCAGCTTTGCCGGACAGCGCTTCGAACTGGTGCAGGGCGCAGTCCGTTTCGTCGAGGGCGAGGACCTCAACCCGATCATCGACATCCGCGCCGAAACCGACATCGACGACATTACCGCGATCATCGACATTACGGGCCGCGCCTTCAATCCGCAGATCAGCTTCTCCTCGTCCCCCGCCCGGCCGGAGGAGGAGGTCCTGGCGCTGATCCTCTTCGGCGGCCCGCCGTCGGAACTTGGCGCGATCGAGGCCGTGCAGCTTGCCGCATCCTTGAACAGCCTTCGCGGGTCGGGCGGCGGTCTCAACCCGCTGGGCGAACTCCGCCGCGCCACCGGATTTGACCGCCTGCGCGTGCTCGGCGCGGACGAGGCCACGGGCCGCGGCACGGCGCTCGCCGTGGGCGCCTATCTCGGCGAGGATGTCTATCTGGAAGTGATCACCGACGCGGAAGGCTTCACCGCGACGCAGATCGAGGTCGCGCTGTCGCGTGCCTTCAGCATCCTGTCGACCATTTCGACGAGCCGGGGCCAGAGCGCTGGCGTGCGCTACTCGAAGGACTATTAGCGGGGAAAACTGCTTACAAAGTCCGCGTCCCTAGCGGGCGTTAATATCCCCGCTCGGTGTCGACGAAGTTGATGAGTTCCTTGCCCGCGCGGAAGCGCGACAGGTTTTCGAGGAACAGGTCGGTAAGCCGATCCGGCATGGTCGTCTGGCTGCGGCCCGACAGATGCGCGGTGATGATCGTATTTTCCGCATCCCACAGGGGATCGTCACCGGGCAGCGGCTCGGGCTCGGTCGGATCGAGCAGGCCTCCGGCGATCTCGCCCCCGTCCACCGCGGTCTTGTAGGCTGTCTGGTCGATCAGCGAGCCGCGACCGATGTTGATCAGGTGGGCGCTCTTCTTCATCGCCCGAAGCTCGTCGGCACCGATCATCCCGCGATTTTCTTCCGTGCCCGGCGCTGCCAGGATCACGAAATCGAAATCGCCGAGCCGCGCGCGCCAGTCGTCCGGACCCAGCACCCCTTCGGTCGGATCGGGCTTCGAGCGCACGACGGTGACGTCCGCGCCCACACCGCGAAGTTGGCGGGCAATCTCCTTGCCGATGTGGCCGTAGCCGATCAGCAGAACTTTCGCCGACGAGACTTCGACCGTGCCGAAGGGCTCTTCGCGCCACTCCTTGCGGTCGTGCATGCGCACCACGCCGGGAAAGCCCTTGGCAAGGGCATAGACGCCCATGACGGCCCACTCGGCCACCGGCACCGCGACCAGTCCGACCCCATTGGTGAAGGTAATTCCCTTCTCCTGCATCAGGTCCAGCGGATAGCGGTCCACGCCCGCGAAGCAGCACGAGATCCACCTCAACCGGTCCGCCCCCTCGATCACCCGCCGGACATCGTTTTCGGGCGCGAGCAGGTCGAGTTGTGCCGCATCGGCGCCCTTCACCGCCTCGGCGGCTTCGTCGACGGTCTGGAACCACGCCGCCTCCACGTCGGAGGGCAGGCGCGGTTCCATGGCGTGACGCCAGAAGGCGGACAGGGCGAGCTTCATTGGCCTAGTATCCCGATTCCCGGGCCAGCAGATTGGCGTGGTAATTGGCGTCGCCGAACAGTTCGGACAGGACGCGGCCACGCTTCATGTAGAGACCGATGTCATATTCGTCGGTCATCCCGACACCGGCATGGAACTGGACGCCCTCCTGCACCGCCAGTGTGGTTGTCCAGCCGGTCATGGCCTTGGCAACATGCACCGCGCGGTAGGCCTTCGTGCCGTCGGGCTGCTCGTCCAGTAGCTGCTGCGCCTTCAGGACCGCGGCCCGCGCGACTTCCAGTTCCGCATACAGATGTGCGGCCCGGTGCTGCAGAGCCTGGAAACTGCCGATCGGCACGCCGAACTGCGTCCGCTCCTTCAGATAGGTGTAGGAGATGTCCGCAGCGCCCTGCCCCACGCCGAGCATTTCGGCCGAGGCGCCCGCGCGTCCCGCCGCCAGCATCGCGGACAGCGGCCCCCAGCCCTGGTCGACCTCGCCGATGACCGCATCGGCATCGACTTCCACACCGTCGAACTCGACGACGGAGGCGAGGCTGGCGTCGGTCAGGCGGCGGGCATCCGCGCTCATCTTCGCCGCGCCCTTTTCGACCGCGAACAGCGTGATCCCGTCGGTTTCGCCGGCCGATCCCCCGGTCCGGGCCGCCACGATCAGCAGGTCGGCGACATGCCCGTGCACCACGAACTGCTTGCGGCCCGACAGCTTGAAGCCGTTACCGGAGCGTTCGGCGCTCATCCGCGTCATGGCGGGATCGTGCTTCGCCGTTTCGTCGATCGCGAGCGCGGCGACAGCATCGCCGGCGGCGATCTTCGGGAACCACTTCTCGCGGTGATGTGCCCCGCCTTCCTTCAGCGCGGCGACCGCGGCGATCCCCGTTGAGAGCAGCGGGGACGGGGTCAGGTTCTTGCCCACCTCTTCTAGCACGACGCCGGCCTCGACATGGCCTAGGCCCAGCCCGCCATCATCCTCGGACATGAGGATCGAAGAGAATCCCATCTCCGCGAAATCCTTCCACAGGGCAGGGTCGTACCCGGTCTTGTCGTCACCGTCGCGCAGCTTGCGCATATGGGCAACGGGCGCCTTTTCGCGGACAAATCCTTCTGCGCTGTCGCGCAGCATTTCCTGATCTTCGGTAAGGTAAAGTGCCATCTCGATCTCCTTCCCCTCTCGGCGAGGGGGCGGGGTGCGTCCCCCGGTTGCAATGGGTTCACATCCTGCGGCGGGGGTGCGGGAGGCCCGGGGCGCGGGCCTTTCTCGCTCCCCTGCGCAGGGAGGAAAGAAGCGCTACGCCGCTGGCAGTTCCAGGATGCGCTTCGAAATGATGTTCAGCTGGACTTCGCTGGTGCCGCCTTCGATCGAATTGCCCTTCGAACGCAGCCAGTCGCGCGCCTTCTTGCCGCCATTCGACTCTTCCGACTCCCATTCCAGCGCGTCGGTGCCGCCGGCCGCCATGACCAGCTCGTTGCGGCGCTTGTTCAGTTCGGTGCCGTAATATTTCATCATCGACGGCTGGGCGGGGTTCGCTTTGCCCGCCTTCCATTCGTCGGCGAACCGCTCCGCCTGCGCCCGGTAGGCAGCGGCGCGCACTTCGAACATGGCGATTTCCGCGCGCATCAGCGGATCGCGCAGGCGACCGTCATCCTCTTCGCCGATGGCGGCGAGCGCCACCTCGGGAAGCGTCTGGCCCTTGCCGCCGCCGCCGAGACCCATGCCCGAAATCATCTCGCGTTCGTGGCCCAGCAGATATTTGGCGACGTCCCAGCCCTTGTTCTGCTCGTAGACTAGGTTCTTCTTTTCCGCGCGCGCGTCGGAAAAATAGGTCTCGCAGAAAGGCGAGGAGCCGGAGATCAGTTTGATCGGCCGCGCCTCGACGCCCGGCTGGTCCATGTCGAACAGGACGAAGCTGATACCCTTATGCTTCGGCGCGTCGGGGTCGGTGCGCACCAGGCAGAAGATCCAGTCGGCCTTGTCGGCATAGCTGGTCCAGACCTTCTGGCCGTTGATGATGAAATGATCGCCCTTGTCGACGGCCTTCGTTTGCAGCCCGGCCAGGTCCGACCCGGCCCCCGGCTCCGAATATCCCTGGCACCAGCGGATCTCGCCGCGCACGATGGGCGGCAGATGCTCTTTCTTCTGCGCCTCCGTGCCGAATTTCAGCAGCGCCGGGCCCAGCATCCAGATGCCGAACGAGGAAAGCGGAGGCCGCGCGTTGATGCGGCTCATTTCCTGCTGCAGCACTTTCGCTTCGCCTGCCGACAGGCCGCCGCCGCCATATTCGCTCGGCCACATCGGGGCGGTCCAGCCCTTCTCCGCCATGCGCTCCAGCCAGACCTTCTGCGCCTCGCTCTGGAAGGTGAACTTGCGTCCCCCCCAGCACTGGTCCTCGTCGCCGCGCACCGGCTCGCGCATTTCCGGCGGGCAGTTGTCTTCCAGCCAAGCGCGCGTTTCTGCGCGGAAGGTTTCCAGGTCAGCCATCTTCATATCTCCCAAGTTTTGGCGCGGACCATAACGATACGGATCGCTGCGCGCGCCCGTTCTATTTTGCTAGCGCCGCGGCAATCATACGCGCCGCCCCAAGCGTCGTGAAATCCTCGTAGCGCGGCCCGATCACCTGTATCCCGATGGGGAGTCCATCAGACGACCGGCTCACCGGCATCGCCGTTCCCGGCAGGCCAGGATAGTTGCACAGCCCCGCATAGGCGAGTTGCAGCCCCCAGGGGCTCGCCTCCCCGTTCACCTCCACAAGTCGCGACTCGCTATTGCCGTCGTCGATGGGGAAGGCGGTAATCCCTGCGACCGGCGCCACCACGATGTCCACGTCTTCGAACAGGCGGTCCCAGGCTCGGCGTGCGCGCGCCTGCTGGTCCAGTTGCTGCCACCAGTCCTCCACCGACGGCATGGCAACGCCGTCTGGCAGCGGCTGGCCCCGCCCCAATGTGGTGAGGAGGAGGCGCAGATAGTCGGAGTGAAGGGCAGCGAGATCGGGCCAGGCAGCGTCGCAAACGATGGTTGCGCCGGCATCGCGGGCGGCGCGCGCCGCTGCCTCGACGGAGGCGAGAATTTCGTCCCCGCACGGCGCGGTCGGATGCACCCCCAGCACCGCGATCCGCGTCCCGGCAAGGGTTTCGACGGCGGCGGGCGCCAGGGGATGCCGGGCGGTCAGGCGCAAGGCGAGTTCCAGATCGGCAGGGTCGCGGGCAAGCGGCCCGCCCACCCCCATGTCCGGCTCATGACCGTCGGTCCCCGGGAACAGATGCCCGTCCATCGGCACGACGCCATAGGTCGGCTTATGGCCCCACACACCGCAGAAATGCGCGGGCACGCGAATGGAGCCGCCGATATCGCTGCCGAACTCCAGCGGCACGTAGCCTGCGGCCAGCGCCGCGGCGGCACCGCCTGAGGACCCGCCGGGGCTGAAGCCGTGGCGATGAGGATTGTGAGTCGTGCCGTAAATGCCGTTCTTCGACTGCCAGTCGGCCAGCATCGGCGGGACGTTGGTCTTTCCCAGGATGATCGCGCCGGCAGCCCGCAGACGCCGCGCAACGAGCGCATCCTCGACCGCCGTGAAGCCTGCCAGTGCGTCCGAGCCCCAGGTGGTGGGCAGCCCGGCAAGGTCGTAGCTTTCCTTGATCGTCATGGGCACGCCGGCGAGCGGCAAGTCCGCCAGGGCTCCCTGTCGGTCCAGCGCATCGGCCTCTCGCCTTGCGTCTTCGAACCGGCGGACGACGACGGCGTTCAGCTCATCGTCGCGGGCTTCGATTCGGGCAATCGCGGCATCCACCTCGGCGCGCGCACTCGTCTCGCCGCGCTGCACCGCCGAGGCGGTTTCGATCGCCGTCATCTCCATTGCGCCCTCCCCAGGGACTGTCCGGCAAAGGCGCCGCCCGTTGGCGGACGGCGCCTCTCCGTTCATCAGTTGAAGGTCTCGCCCTTTGCCGCCTTGTCCTTCAGCAGCGCGGACATCTTCAGCTCGGGCATCTTGTCCGCGTGCTTTTCCAGGCCGCCGACGATGGTATCGAGACCTTCCAGGTCCGCCCAGAACATCGGTCCGCCGCGATAGCGCGGCCAGCCATAGCCGTAGACCCAGACCACATCGATGTCGGAGGCGCGCTGCGCCATCCCTTCCTCCAGGATCAAGGCGCCCTCGTTCACCATCGTGTAAATGGTGCGTTCGCGGATCTGCTCGTCGCTGATCTCGCGCTGCTCGACGCCTTCCTTGTCGGCCCACTTGCGGATCAGGTCTTCGACGTCCTGGCTCGGCGTCCCGCGGCGGTTCTCGTCATAGTCATAGAAGCCCGCCCCGGTCTTCTGGCCGCGCCGGTCCATCGCGCACAGTTCGTCGCGCAGAGACTCGATGCGATTGGGATCGCGGTGCCAGCCAATGTCGAGCCCGGCGAGATCGGCCATCTGGAACGGACCCATGGGCATGCCGAATTCCTGGTGCACCCGGTCGATGTCCCACGGCTTCGCACCCTCCAGGATCAGCTTGTTCGCCTCGCGCTGACGCGGGCTGAGCATGCGATTGCCGATGAATCCGTGGCAGACGCCGGCAACGACGGCGACCTTGCCGATCTTTTTCGAGAGCGCCATCACCGTCGCCAGCACGTCGCCGCGCGTTTCCGCGCCGCGCACCACCTCGAGCAGCTTCATGACGTTCGCCGGCGAGAAGAAGTGCATGCCGAGTACATAGCCCGGCCGTTTGGTGGCCTGCGCGATCTCGTCGACGTTGAGGTAGGAGGTGTTGGAGGCGAGGATCGCCCCGTCCTTCACATGCGCGTCGAGCTTCCCGAAGACATCCTTCTTCACGTCCATGCTCTCGAAGACCGCTTCGATGACGAGGTCGCAGTCGGCAAGGTCGGCATAGTCGAGAGTCGTCGACAGGCGGTCCATGGCCGCTTTTGCCTGCTCCTCGGACATGCGCCCGCGCTTCACATTGCCGGCATAGTTCTTCTGCATGACGCCGGTGCCGCGGTCGAGCGCCTCCTGCTTCATCTCCAGCATGGTGACGGGAATGCCGGCCGACAGGAAGTTCATCGCGATGCCGCCGCCCATCGTGCCGGCGCCGATGATGCCGACCTTCTTGACGGGGATCAGCGGCGTGTCCTTAGGCACGTCATCGATCTTCGCCGCCTGGCGCTCGGCGAAAAACAGGTGCCGCTGGGCTTTCGACTGATCGCCCTGCATCAGCTTCATGAACTCCTCGCGCTCGACCTTGATGCCCTCCTCGAAGGGCAACGTGGCGGCGGCGTGGATGCAGCGGATGTTCGCGGCCGGAGCGTCGAAACCCCTGATCTTCCTGTGGTTCTTCTGCTTGAAGTCCTCGAAGATCTGCTCGACCTCCGTTGCGTCGGGCAGCTTGTCGGTGCGGGCGGAGGTTGCCGGATGGCTGTCCTTCTTCGCCATCTCCTTCGCGAAGGCGATGGCGGTTTCGGCGAGGGCATCCTCGTCCGCCAGCTTGTCGACCAGCCCGATCGCTTCGGCCTCCTTCGCGCCGATCGGCTTTCCGAAAACGATCATGTCGAGCGCCTTTTCTACGCCCACGACGCGCGGCAGGCGCTGCGTGCCCCCGGCGCCCGGTAGCAGCCCCAGATTGACTTCCGGCAGGCCCAGCTTGGCCGACGGCACGGCGACCCGGTAGTGACAGGACAGCGCGACCTCCAGGCCGCCGCCGAGGGCGGTTCCGTGGATCGCGGCGACCACCGGCTTCGACGAAGCCTCCATGGCATCCAGCGTCTCCGGCAGGTTCGGTCCCTGCGGCGGTTTGCCGAATTCGGTGATGTCGGCGCCGGCATGAAAGGTGCGACCGTCGCAGCGGATTACGATCGCCTTCACGGCGTCGTCCGCAAGGCCTTCCTCGACGCCGTCCTTCAAACCTTGCCGGACAGCTGCACCCAAGGCATTGACGGGCGGGTTGTCGCTGACGATGACGAGGACATCGTCATGGCGCTCGGTTCTTACGGGACTGGTCATGTTCGGGCTCCCTTCGGAAAGTTGTTTGGGCCCCTTCATGTGCGGCGCGCGGCAAGAGTCAACGGGAAGAGGCTGAACCTGGCTCTCTGATCCACGTTGATCCGCCAGACGATTCATCCGCGCCAGGTTCGGCCCTTCAGGATTACCACTATGCCCCCATATCCCTTTCTTCGCCGCTGCATGCTGCTTCTGCTCGTCCTGCTTCCGGCAGGCGCGGCGGCGCAGAATTTCAGCGGCGTGTCGTCGCCTACGGTCAGACCCGGAGAACGCGGTTTCCAGCTGCGTAGCTCGTTTCTTCCTGCCGATGACGGCGCGGACGCGCGCTACGGTTTTCGCGTGCATTATCAGGAGGCCCTGACCGACACGCTGCGTGCACGGGGCAGCGTTGCGGTCGCCGACCGCGGCGCGGGGTCGCTCGACGTCGACGCTGTGAAGCTGGAGCTGCAGAAGCAGCTGTCGGCCAATTTCGGCATGCGGCTCGATGGCAGCCTTGGCGGTAGCGGACGGAACGACGCCGCCGCGCTGAACTTCTACGCCCAGCTACCCGCCACCGACGCGCTGACGCTGCGCGGCGTTGTGCAGGTCGCCCGAGAGTTCGGAGACACACGGCGCGACGGCCTGCAATTCCAGACACGCGGCGCGGCGGTCTACCGCCTCTCGGACAGCCTGACATTGTCTGGCGAAGCGTTCGCGAGACACGGAAAGCTTGGCAGCGGCGGTGCCGACGATTCGATTCAGGCGGGCCCGCGGCTGGCCGCCGTGCTTGGCGACGGCTGGACGGTCGAGCCGCAATGGCTATGGGGCGCGACAGGTCCCGTCCCCGACAACGAACTGCGCCTGTGGATCGGCCGCCGCTTCTGACCTGCGACCGATCCGGTGCCAGCCGTCAGGCGTAGCTTTCCGTCATGGCTGCGTAGATCAGCGTCGTCAGTTCACGGCGCACGTTGAACTGCATCGACGGGCCGACCTGGGTCATGAAGACCATGATCACCCGCTCGACCGGATCGATGAAGAAGGCGGTGGAGAAATAACCACCCCAGGAAAATTCCCCCGGCGACCCCGGAACTAGGCCGCGGTGATTGTCCAGCTTCACGGCGAAGCCCAGGCCGAAGCCCGTGCCGTCATTCTGCGTTTCCGAGAAGAGCGACTGGGAAATCTGCGGCAGGTCGACCCCGCCCGGCAGATGGTTCGACGTCATCAAGCCGATGGTCTTGGGCGACAGCAGGCGATGCCCGTCCAGTTCGCCGCCGTTGAGATAGGCCAGGCAGAAGCGGTGATAATCCTCCGCCGTCGATACCAGGCCGCCGCCGCCCGACAGCAGCTTGGGTTTCTTCGCCCACGCGCTCGACCCGCGCTTATCGAAGGCGTGATTCTTGCCGTCCGGGCCGATGGCGTAGCAGTCGGTCAGCCGGTCCGCCTTGTCGCCCTCGGCAAAGAAGCCGGTATCATCCATGCCGAGCGGGCCGAAAATCCGCTCCTTGAACACCTCGTCGAGCGGCTTGTCGGCCACGCGCTGGACGACCGCGCCCAGCACGTCGGTGGCTACCGAATAATTCCAGGCACTGCCGGGCGAGAATTCCAGCGGAATCTGCCCCAGCGCCTTCACGAAGCCGTCGAGATCGAAATTGCCGTGCGTGTTCTCCAGCTTGGAAACACGGTGGGCATAGTCGACCGCCGAGCGGTACTGGAAGGAATAGGTGAAGCCAGCGGTGTGGCGCAGGAGATCGACCATCTGCATCTCGCGCTCCGGATGGCGCGTGATGAACGGTGCATCGAAGCCGCCGGACACGAGGACGCCGGTGTCCTTCAGCTCGGGAAGTACGCGCGCGACGGGCGTGTCGAGCTGAACCCGCCCCTCTTCGAACAGCGACATGAATGCCGTCGATGTAATCGGCTTCGTCATCGAGGCGATGCGGAAGATCGTGTCCTCGGCGAGCGGCGACCCATCCTCGTTCAGCGAACCCTGGGTATGGAAATGTACCGGCTCACCGTCTCGGCTCAGCAGCAGCTGCACGCCGGGCAACCGGCCCGTGTCGACATATTTTTCCTTCAGGAAGCTTTCCAGCCGCCCGAGGCGCTCGGTGTCGAAGCCTTGGCTTTCCGGATCGACGGTCGTGATGGTCATTCTGCTCCCCTTTTTATCCGAACAAAGCGATCGACTGCATGCCTCGCGCCAACAGCTTCCCGTTTCTGTCCCACACACTCATGTCCTGGCTCGATGCGCCATGGCGCGCATGATCCGAAGTTGCCTGCAACAGCCGCCAACCATCGTCCGCCGGTGGCGGCAGATGAAGAATATTGTACAGCCATGTTAACGAGGAAATGTTCACTCGCTCGGTCATCACAGCCATAGCCGCCGGTGGTAGTCCGTCGCCAATCAGTACCATCTCGGTAACCGGGTCGAGCCCTTCGCGCTCGATGGGCCGGAACCAGCGCAGCATGTCAGCGGGCCGCTGCCCCGGGTAGGTCTCGAAGGAGGTCATTTCGAAATTCGAAATGAACTGCGGCGCTTCACCGAGAGGGGCTGTACCCTGTTCGATAGGCCGAGGTTCCGGCACCTCCGGCATGGGATAACCGGTGAAGTCCACGTGGCTGTCCAGATCGCGCATGAAGACGAAGGTTGCGAGCGTTCCCGTCCCTGCCTCACCGTCCAGCCGCGCCGTCACGAAGGCCGCGTTCCGGCCCTGGCGCTCCAGCTTTGCGGTTACGGTCACCCGCCCCGATACCGGACCGACGAAGCTGACCTGCGCGGAGCGGAGCGGAGGCAGGTCCTTACCCGCGCGTTTCGCGGCTTCGTAGCATAGCGCCGCGGTCAGGCCGCCATAGGCCGTCCGCCCCTGCAGCCATGCTGGCGGGATGTCGGCGCGAAAGCCGGTCTCGCTGTCCTCGCGTGCGGCGAGGATCGCCGGCAGGCTCATACCGCGACCTGTCCGTAGGCTTGGCGCGTCACCGGATGCGAAGCGGATAACCCGCCATCGACTGCAATCGACTGCCCGTTCAGGTAGCTCGCCTCGTCAGAGGCGAGGAACAGGGCGACGCGGGCTATCTCGTCGGCGACGCCGTACCGCTGCAGCGGGTTGAGCCTGCCAACCCGGTCCAGCTTCCCGGCCTCGCGCGCGAAGTCGAACACGGGCTTCGTCATCCCGGTTTCGATAATGCCCGGACACACGGCATTCACGCGGATCTTGGCACCGGTCAATTGCTGGGCGGCCGTCTTCACAAGGCTCATGACGCCGGCCTTGGAGGCGGAGTAGTGCGCAGAGCCCGCTCCTGAATTGATGCCGGCCACGGAGGCCGTGCAGACGATCGCGCCGCCGCCCCGCTCCTTCATCACCGGCGCAGCATGCTTGATGGCCATTGCGGGTCCGACCAGGTTCACGCGCAGCACCTCGGCCCACAGGTCGGGGGAGGCCTCGAGGATACTGTCGCGGCCACCGGAAATTCCCGCATTGGCAAAGAAAACGTCAAGCCCGCCGAATTCGCCCAGTGCCGCCTCGATGGCCCCGCGCACGTCTTCCTCGGCACCGGCATCCATCTGGCGTCCAACCGCCTTGCCGCCGGCAGCCTTGATCTCTTCCGCGGCTGCCTCCGCGCCCTCGGTTACGTCGCACAGCAGGACGCTCGCCCCTTCCTCGGCGAACAGCCGGGCGGCGGCGCGGCCGATACCGGATCCGGCGCCGGTGACGATGACGGACTTGCCTTCGAAACGGGGCATGATGTCTCCCAAGGATTTGCGCGTCGGGCTATTCGACGCGCCGCGCGGCGTCCAGCCTGTCAATTGCAGCCGGGCGCGCGCCCGCTGAAGCCTTGCGCCTAGTCCGTGTCGGTGCTGGCGGGCGTGAAGCGGCCGGTAACGCGGCCACCGCCGATGGAAGAACTGCCGCTGTTCAGATCGATGACCAGCCTGTCGCCGGTCAGCGTATCGCCCCCCCGTGCAAGACGCACGTCGCCAAGCAGCGTGACGATGCTCCGCGGCACATCGTAAATGGCCCGGCTTGCGCGCGCGGTCTCGCTCGGCGTTCTCACCGAAACGCTACCTTCCGCGATCAGCCGGCTGACGGAGAGGTCGCGGGAACTGTCGTAGAGGACGCGCACGCTCGCGGCGCTTAGGTCGAGCGTGCCCTGCGACACCTCGACATTTCCGGTAAACAGGGCCTGCTGTTCTGTTTCCAGTACTTCGATCCGGTCGGCGGCGAAATCTATGGGCGCCGAGCGGTCGTAGCTCCGCAGCGAATTGCCCACCAGTTGCGCACTGCCGGGAAAGGCGGCGATGCCGACCAGGATGGAAAGCAGGAGGGCCTTTGCGGTGTTCACGGGTTGATCCTCATACGGACATCCCCCTCCAGCAGAACCCTGCGCGTTTCAAGGTCGGCGCGCAAGCGATCGCCGGAAAATGTGCCGAGCGGGAGAGACCCATCGATCCTGCCCTCTCCCACAACGGTGCGGCCGGGAATGCTGACGAGGACGTCGGAGGTTGCCAGCCCGTAACCATCGTCGCGGCTGACCAGCACCGGGCCGTCGATAAACAGCGTTTCGTCAGCCAAGTCGTAAACCCCGCGCTCCGCCGTGACGGTCGCCAGCCCCTCGTCCATCTGCAGGCGCGCCGACAAGTCCACCAGATAGACGCGCGGGTCCGCGCTCGTTTCCTGCACGCCGCGACTGGCGCGAATCAGGAAGGGGCGGCCCAGATCGTCTTCGCCGCGATACACGGCTTCGCCCAGGCGCATCCGGTCACCGGCCATTTCGACCTCGTCCTTGGACAGGATGAAGCTGAACTCGCGGTCCTGCGTCAGCGGCCAGATCAGCCCCGCCGCAAGCAGCAGGGCCGCAAGCACCGGCAGGACCGCCGCCATGATTTTCGTGAACCGGTCCCACGCGGACCCCGGTAGCGCCCAGCGCGCGCGGCTCGCTCTCAACTCGTCGGCCGCGCGGCTCATCAGCTATGTGCGAAAATATCGACCTCGTTCCAGCCGAGGAGGTCGAGTTCCGCGCGCATCGGCAGGAAGTCGAAACAGGCCTGGGCCAGTTCGATACGCCCTTCGCGCGCCAGCCGCTCGTCCAGTACCTGCTTGATCTCGTGCAGGTAGCGAACGTCGGACGCCGCATATTCGACCTGGGCATCCGACAGACGCGGCGCGCCCCAGTCGCTGGACTGCTGCTGCTTGGAAATATCCTGGCCAATCGTCTCGCGCGCCAGGTCACGCAGCCCGTGCCGGTCGGTATAGGTCCGCACCAGCTTCGAGACGATCTTGGTGCAATAGACGGGCGCCATGGTAACGCCCAGCCACTTGCGCACGGCGGCGATGTCGAACCGGGCGAAATGAAGGATTTTAAGGCGGCTGCGGTCGGCCAGCAGCGCCTTCAGCACCGGCGCTTCGTAGCAGCCCTTGTCCAGGCGCACGAGGTGCTCATGCTCCCCGCCGTCGGACAGCTGCACGACGCACAGGCGGTCGCGATGGGGGTTTAGCCCCATCGCTTCGCAATCCACCGCTATTGGCCCCGTATGGCCGAGCGCACCTTCGGGAAGGTCGCCCTCATGAACATATGCGGTCAAGTCTCAGGTCAAATCAGCTCGATATTGTCGGCGGACACCCGGCCACGGCGGTCGCGTGCCAGCTCGAAGGAGACGCGCTGCCCCTCGTCGAGGCTCTGCATGCCCGACCGCTCGAGCGCACTGATGTGAACGAACGCATCGGGCTGGCCGTCGTCACGGGACAGGAAGCCGAAGCCCTTCATGGCGTTGAAGAACTTCACGCTGCCTTCCAGACGTTCGCCGGGCGTGAAATCGACGTCCTGGTCCTGGTGCTGCCGTTCCGGACGCGGAGCAGGCGCAGGCGCCTCGCCGTCGATCTCAAGATTGGCTGCCGACAGGCGTCCGCCCCGGTCCATCAGTTCGAAGCGCAGCTTCTGCCCTTCTGCCAGGGCCTGGTGCCCGGCGCGTTCCACGGCGCTGATGTGCACGAACACATCCTCGCCCTCGTCGCGCGCGATGAAGCCGAAACCCTTGGTGGGGTTGAACCATTTGACGGTGCCCTCGGCCGTGCCGAGCGACATGCCGGCATCACGCCCGCCGCCGCCGCGGAAGCCACCACCACCGCCGCCGCCGCCGCCGCGGTATCCACCGCCGCCGCCACGATCCTGGTTATAGCCGCCCTGGCCGCCGCCATAGCCGCCACCCTGATCGCCGAATCCGCCGCGATCCTGGTTATAGCCGCCGCCGAATCCGCCACGATCGAAATCGCCGCCGCCAAAGCCGCCACGGTCATATCCGTGGCCACCGCCGCCAAACGGATCGTCACCGTAGAAATCGTCGCCGCCGCCCCGCTTGCGATCCCGGCCCTTACCGCGCCGGCGTCCCTCAGAACTCATTCAATTCCGTCCACTTACCTTGATACCCGCCCGCTGTACGGAAGGGCCCGCCCCCTGACGGCCACCCGCACGAAGGCATTCACCTCATTCGCCGGCCCTGCAGGCAGGCACTCGTCAGCGCAGGGAGAATCACCCCCCATGCTTGCCCCTGCATAGCCGCTTGGCCGCTGGAATGACAGGCTTAAGTAACGCCCCCGGCCTCGTGCCTGCGCCGGTCGGTCTGTTCGCGAAATAGAATCACGCCGGCGGGAATGAGGGTGATCGGCAGGATGACGATCCATACCGCCTCCAGCCAGAACAGCGCCTCGTCGCTGTTACGGCTACCGGGTTCGGGATCGAATCCGGCCAGCGAGAGAAGCGGGAACAGGACGCCCACCGGAACGGCATATCCCAGCTTCTGCGCCGTGGTGAGGACCGCGTTGAGCAGGCCGATCCGGTCATTGGCGCCGGCGGCCTTCGCATCGTCGTTATAGTCCGCCAGCATCGCCCGCAGCAGGAAGGTCGGCGCCGCGAATCCCGCCCCGGCGATGAAGATCGCCAGCATGCTGATCCAGAATCTCTCGCCGTCCATGATGAAGAAGGCGGCGCAGTGCATCGCCATCTGGAAGAACACGGCCGCCCCGGCGGCGCGGGCCTTGCCGATCTTCTTGGCGATGCCGAGCCACACCGGCAAAAAGACGAAGCCGCTGATGAAGAATGCCAGCAGCATCAGCGAGGAGCCGGTATCGTCGAACCCGCGGCTCTGCTCCAGGAAGAACCGCAGCAGCGTGCCCAGCGATCCGCCAGCCAGGCTGAACAGGATGTCGACGATCAGCAGGCGGCGAAGCTCCTCCTGAGCGAAGAACGCCTTCAACTCCTTCCAGCCGATTCGCGGATGGTCGCTGCGGCTGTTGCTGCGCGGCACGAGCGCCACGGCGAGAAGGATCGTCAGCGGCAGCGCCACGACCGTGAAGATGCCCATCGCCTGCACCGCCCCGGGCGCAGTCTCTCCCATAAGCTGCGCCAGGACGGCCGGAAGGATAAGCACGAGGATCAGGCCCGCCAGATGCCCCCCCTGCCAGAAACTGAAAATGCGGCTGCGCTCGTGATAGTCGGAGGAAATGGTCGCGCCCCACGACGTGTGCGGGACGTTGATGCAGCTTTGCCCCACATAAAGGAGGATCAGCGAGACCAGCAGGTAGAGCGGACCGACGCCGTCCGGCGGGAAGAAGACGGCGCCCACGCCGACAGTCGCCAGCAGTCCGCCGCCCAGAAGCCAGGGCTTGAAGCGCCCCAGACGGGTCTTCGTATTGTCCGCCCAGTGGCCGACCAGCGGATCGAAGGGCACGTCGAGAGCGCGCACGATGAAGAAGATCACGCCCACCGTCGCCAGGTCGAGGCCCAGCTCACCGGCGTAAAATGGCGGCAGGAACGCCACCAGCGGCAGGCCCATTGCCGCGACCGGAACCCCGGGGCCGGCATAGACGAGAAGACGTCCGACGGAAAAACTCATCGCAGCGGAGGATAGGGTCCGGGGGGCGATGCGAAAGCCTAGAACTTGAAACAGTTTCGGCGGCGGGTAAGCGGAACCGACAAATTGGGGAGATTTAGCTTGCTCTTCGCGCGCCTCGTTCTGATCGGGTGTCTCATCGCGCCCGCCACCGCCCAGGCGGCAACCCTCGTCTACGCCGGCACATTGATCGCCGATCCGTCTAAGGCCGCCCGCGGCCCTTCCACGGTGGTGGTCGAGGGCGGACGCATCGAAGCCGTGGAGGATGGCTTTCGTTCACCCGGCGAAGGAGACGAGGTTATCGACCTTCGCGACCGCACTATCCTTCCCGGCCTGATCGACGCGCATGTTCACCTGACCGGTGATCATGACGATCCCTTCTACCAGGGGTTCATCGATACCGATGAATATGCCGTTGCCGTCGGCCTCAAAAATGCCGAGCTGACGCTCGAGGCAGGCTTCACGACCGTCCGCGATCTCGGCGGCGCGCCGGAAGCGGTGTTTGCCGTGGGCCGGGCGATCGAGGAAGAAATGCACCCCGGCCCGCGCCTCGTGGCAGCGGGGACGGCGGTCTCGATCATCGGCGGTCACGGTGACATGACCGGCGTTCGCCCCGAGATCGTCGAGCTCGGCGGCGACAATACCTGCACCGGCCCGGTGCAGTGCGCGGAACGCGTGCGCGAATTCTCGCGCGCCGGCGCGGACGTCATCAAGATCGCCGCGACCGGCGGCGTGCTCTCCCAGCAGGGACGCGGTCTCGGGGCGCATTTCACGCCGGAGGAGATGGAGGCGATCGTCGCAACGGCCCGTTCGCTGGGCCTGAAGGTCGCCGCACACGCCCATGGCGCGCGCGGGGTCGAAGCCGCCGTTCGCGCCGGCGTTTCCTCCATCGAGCACGGCACCTTCATCGACGATGCCGGGATCGAGGCCATGCGCCAGCGCGGCAGCTATTATGTGCCGACCCTTCTGGCGTTCCGCGGCATCGAGGAGCAGCTGGGCACCGGCATCTACACCCCGGTCGTTGAGAAGAAGATTCGTCAGGTCATCTCGCATACCGGCGCCGGACTTCGCGCTGCCTATGCCGCCGGCGTCCCCATCGCCTATGGCACCGATGCCGGGGTCTTCGCGCACGGCCGCAATGGCGAGGAAGCGGCCATGATGGTCGAGCTGTCCGGCCTGCCGCCCCGCGCCGTCCTGGAAAGCGCCACCGTGAATGCGGCTGACCTTCTCGGGATCGCAGACGAGACCGGCACGATCGAGCCCGGCAAGGCAGCCGATCTGATCGCCGTTGACGGCGACCCGATGGAGGATATCACTGCGCTGGAGCGTATCCGCTTCGTCATGGCGCGCGGGCGGGCCCACGACCTGCCGTCCGCCGCCGAATAATGTTTTACCGTTACCGTCATCAGTCGAGGGGCCGTTCCATGATCCGTACCGTATCCACCGCTGCGCTGGCCGCAGCACTTGCCGCCTGTGCAACCACCGAACCGTCGCCTCCGCCCACACCCGTGGCGGCCGTGCCCGAAGAGACCATGATGTCTCAGGAGCAGGCGCATGAGGAACTGTTCGCCCTGTTCCAGAGGAGCGACGAGGACAGTCTGCGCCGCAATCCGATCAGCGCGCTGTTCCGCGGCGACATGCGCTATGCCGACCAGCTCGGAAACTATCTGACCGACGAATATTATGACGCCGAGCGCGCCGCGGCGGAGGCCGAACTCGCGGCCCTTCGTGAAATCCCGCGCGAGGCGCTCAGCGAAACCGACCAGCTCGCCTACGACGTCTTCGAATATCAGAAGAAGCAGTCGATCGCCGGGCTCGTGGACGAGCTCGTGGCCTTGCAGGTCGTGCGCCCGGTCAACCACTTCCAGGGCTTTCACACCTTCTACCCGGTTCTGGCGAGCGGTCAGGGCGCCGCGCCGTTCAACACGGTCGAAGACTACGAGAATAATCTGAAGCGCCATGCGCAGTTCGTCGAACTGACCGACCGCGCCATCGCCCGCTTCCGCGAGGGGCTGGAAAGCGGTGTTCTCGAAACCAAGCTGACCATCAACAACGTGATCGGCCAGCTCGACACGCAGCTTGCGCAGCCGGTCAAGGACACGCCCTATTACGCGCCGGCCCGCAATTTCCCCGAGGATTTCAGCGAAGCCGACAAGGCGCGGCTCGCAGCGGAATATGAGCGCGTGATCGAAGAGGACATCTTCCCGGCCTACCGCCGCCTGCGCGATTTCCTTGCTGACGAATATGTCGACAATGCCCGCGACGAAGTCGGGCTGTCGTCGATGAAGGGCGGCGAAATGCTTTATCGCCAGTTCATCGAGGACACGACGACCCTGCCGCTCGACCCCGCCTATATCCACGACCTCGGCCTTAGCGAGGTTGCGCGCATCACGGCGGAAATGGAGGCCATCAAGCAGGAGGTCGGCTTCGACGGTACGCTGCAGGAATTCTTCACGTTCATCCGCGAAGACCCGCAGTTCAAGCCGCCGTCGCGCGAATGGCTGACCGAAAAATATTACGAGATCGGCGAGCAGGTCGACCAGACCATCGATACGCAGTTCTCGCTGACACCGAAGAGCCCGCTGGAAATCCGGCCGGTCGAGCCGTTCCGCGAGAAGAACGCCGCGGGCGGGTCCTATAATTCCGGTACGCCGGACGGCTCGCGGCCTGGCGTGTTCTACTTCAACGCCTACAACCTTCCCGAGCGTCTGACCCCCGGGATGGAAACCCTCTACCTGCACGAGGGCGCGCCCGGGCATCACTTCCAGATCAGCCTAGCGCAGGAGAATGCCGACCTGCCGAACTTCATGCGGTTCGGCGGCAACACGGCCTTCGTCGAAGGCTGGGCGCTCTATGCCGAGACGCTGGGCTCCGAGCTTGGGCTCTTCACCGACCCCTATCAGCGCTTCGGCCATCTGAACGATGAAATGCTGCGCGCCATGCGCCTGGTGGTCGACACCGGTCTCCACAGCAAGGGTTGGACCCGCGACCAGTCCATCCAGTACATGCTGGACAATAGCGGCATGACCGAGACCGAGGCGATTTCCGAGGTGGAGCGCTACATCGCGATCCCGAGCCAGGCAGTCGCCTACAAGATCGGGGCGCTGAAGATCCAGGAACTGAAGGCGAAGGCCCAGCAGGCCTTGGGCGCACGCTTCGACCCGCGCGAATTCCATGCCCAGATTCTGAATACCGGCGCCCTTCCGCTGCCGATTCTGGAGCGGAAGATCGACGACTGGATCGCCTCGAAGGGGTGATCTAGCGATGCCGCACTCGAACGGACGCCGGACCTAGTTTTCAGCGGTCCGTTCGCTGCGGCTGAACGACCCGAAGGCGCTTTCGCGTTCCAACGCGGTGGCCCGGTCCTCCGCAACATCGAAGCGAACGCGCCGCTCCGGCTGTCCCTCGGGATAGAAACTGTCGCCTCCAAGGGGGCGTAGCCGCACACTACGAACGCCGCGCCGAAGGGTAAGCGCACCCTCCTCGACCGTGACGTCGCTACTGCCGAAGTGTCCGGAATAGGCAGCAAGCGGCCTCGCAGGCGCAACACCCCTTTCCTCAGCTTTCAGCGCCTCCAGCACCCATGCCGTTTCCGGACCGGCATTCTCTGTTTCCATCAGGGTCTCGAACGCCGCCTTCTGCGCCGTCGCCAGGGCCTCGTCCGCCGCCACGGCGATATCGACCGCAACGCCTGTCCCCTCCCAGTTGCCGCCGGTCACCGGGTTCACCGGCGTCCCGAACGGCACGAAGACGAAGTATCCGGAGGCCGTTTCGATCTCGCCGCCGGGATTGGCCGCCCCGCGCGTGGCCTCGCCTACGATCGTCGCCCGGTCCGCAGCCTGCAAAGTGTAGGGAAAGGCTTCCGCGGCCGACGCCGTCAGCTTGCTGGTGAGGATGTAGACGGGTCTTTTCAGGTCGGGTCGGGGATGGAATTCGCCGGGCGCCTCGCTTTCAGTCCCCTCGCGGGAGTGGAAGACATTGTAGATATCGGCGTCGGCTGACGTGAACGCACTGACCAGATAGCCTACCATGGCGGGCGACCCGCCCCCATTCTGGCGCAGATCGAAGATCACCGCATCGGCATCGGCGGTCAGCTTCAGGGCCGCATCGGCCGCGCCCCGGGCCGGATCGGCGGGGTCGGCGAAGTCGATATCGGCAAAGCCCGACATTTCGATCAGCGCGATATTGCCCGGCAATATCGATGCTTGGGTGAACCCCCAGCCCGCGCGCCGCTCCCGCTCCCGCCAGGAGACCGCGGGGCGCCGGGGCTCGGTCTGCGTCGCATCGGCCTGCGCCGCCGAGGGCTCAGTCCAGCGCACGCGCAGATGACCGTCCAGCGGGCCAAGCTCCGCAGACAATGCTTCGGCGACGGCATAGCCGCTGGTGAGGCCATCGAATTTCCCTTCCGAGGCTGCGTCCCTCAGGCCCTCTCCGATCTGCCGCCCCAGCGCGGGATCGTAGAAATTCTCCTCGATTGCCTGCGCCACCTCGCTCGCGCTCTCGCGCGGATCGACCGAGGGCGCAGCGGCAAGCAGTAGCGGCAGGGACAGGAAAAGCGCGAATTGGCGCAAGCCGACGTTCATGGAGCAATCCTTATGACTGTGCTGCCGCTTCGGGGGTGGCAGCGGTCCTGTTGTCTGAAGATCTGAATGGCGCCGCAGAACTGATGCGCTTCTCGAACGATTTCGCGTCGAGAGCGCGAATGGCCTCTTCCACTGCGCCAATCAGCGGGGTCGCCAACTCCGCATCGAGCGCGGCGGTGGCGGCCGTGGTTGCCGCCCAGATTTCTTCCAGCGCAGGCAGTGCGGCCTCGGTCCGCGACGACAGGCTGATCAGCCGTTCGCGCCCGTCGTCGCCGGGTGTGCTCGTCACCAGCCCCTCTTTCAGCATCTTCGCGACTGTCTGGCTGGCTGCGGAATGCGTGATCCCGGCATCGGCGGCGACCGCGCCGATCGTGCAGGGCTGGTGCTTCAGCAATGCCCGGACCACGGGGGTGTAGCGCGGACGGTACCCGGGAGCCACGCGTGCGTAGATGGCTTCCAGATCGCCGTCGAGCAGGTCGATGAGGTGACGGAGCATCGTACCGAGTTTGAAGGAGGAGGCCGACATATTAGCGCTGTTATAATAGCGCTAATATTTCTGCAACTGCTGAAGCTCTCCAAATGCGCCGGGGCGCCAGAGATGCCTGTTGGGCGCTAACAGGGAGTAGCGGCTCTTCGCTGGATGCGGCCAAGGGCGGGCAGCCCGCGCCGCCCGCCGAACATGCTCCGATCCCGAACTTTACAGGTCGAGAACCAGCCGGGTCGGATCCTCGATGGCTTCCTTGACGCGAACGAGGAAGGTTACGGCTTCGCGTCCGTCGATCAGGCGGTGATCGTAACTGAGCGCCAGGTACATCATCGGCCGCACGACGATCTCGCCGTCGACCACGACGGGGCGCTCCTCGATCCGGTGCATTCCCAGAACGGCCGACTGCGGCGGATTGATGATCGGCGTCGACAGCAGAGATCCGAAAACGCCGCCGTTCGAGATGGTGAACGTGCCGCCCTGCAGCTCATCGAGCTTGAGCTCGCCGTCGCGGGCGCGCTTGCCGAAGTCGCCGATCTTCTTCTCGGTGTCGGCGAAGGTCAGCTTGTCCGCATTCTTCAGGATCGGGACAACCAGGCCGCCCGGCGACGACACGGCTATGCCGATATCGGCATAGTCGCGGTAGACGATCTCGTCGCCTTCGATGGACGCATTGACCGCCGGCACGTCCTTCAGCGCAAGCGAGCAGGCCTTGGTGAAGAAGGACATGAAGCCCAGCCGGACGCCGTGCTTCTTTTCGAACATGTCCTTATATTCGTTGCGAGCCTTCATCACCGCCGTCATGTCGACGTCGTTGAAGGTGGTCAGCATCGCCGCGGTATCCTGCGCTTCCTTCAGCCGCTTGGCGATGGTCTGGCGCAGGCGCGTCATCTTCTTGCGCTCTTCGTTGCGCGGATATCCGTCTTCGGACGTGCTGGACGACGTCCCGAGCGGCGTCGAACCGCCAGCGCCGGCAGGCGCGCTGTCGGCGATCTTCGTCTTCTTGTCGCCCGCACCCTCGGCGGCGCTCTTCTTCTTCGCAGAGCCCGACTTCACGGCGCGCTGCACATCTTCCTTCAGCAGGCGCCCGCCCTTGCCCGTGCCCTTGATCTCGTTCGGGTCGAGATGATGCTCTGCGAGCAGCTTCTTGACCGCGGGCGACAGCGGCATGTCCGTCGTGGCCCAGTCGTCCCCGCCGGCATCTTCGGCTTCTGCGAGGTCGTTTTCCTCGTCCTCATCGGGCTCGGGCTCGGCGGTCTTCGGGGCCGCGTCCTTGGCAGCCGCGGTACCGGCCTCGTCGATGCGGGCAATGACCGCCCCGACCTCGACGTCATCGCCCTCTTCGAAAAGCAGCTCGGCGATCACGCCGCTCGACGGCGCCGGGACTTCCACCGCGACCTTGTCGGTTTCCAGGCTGGCGATGATCTCGTCCGCCTCCACCGCGTCGCCTGGCTGCTTCAGCCATTCGCCGACAGTGGCTTCGGTGACGGATTCGCCGAGGGTGGGTACGACGACATCGGTAGGCATAGGGAGCTTCGTCCTTCTTGGGTCGGGTCAGGCGGTCAGCGCGTCTTCGACGAGCTGCTTCTGTTGCTTGGCGTGGCGCGGCGCAAGTCCGGTGGCGGGCGCCGCCGCCGGATCGCGGCCCGCATAGACCGGGCGGTCGGGTCCGACACCGGCGTCGCTGAGCGCGCGTTCGAGATAGGGCTGGACGAACAGCCAGGAGCCGTTGTTCTTCGGCTCCTCCTGTGCCCAGACCACGGTTTCAAGGTTCTTCATCCGCGACATGCGCAGCGTCAGCGGCTCCAGCGGGAAGGGATAAAGCTGCTCGATCCGCACGATCGAGGTGTCGTCGAGACCCTGTTCGTCACGCTGCTCGGCAAGATCGTAATAGACTTTGCCCGAACAGAGGATCAGGCGCTTCACCTTCTCGTCGGCAATCTCCGTCCGGTCCGACAGGATGCGCTTGAAGTGGCTGTCGCCCGACAATTCGGCGAGCGTCGAAACCGCAGCCTTGTGCCGCAGCAGCGACTTCGGCGTCATGATGACCAGCGGCTTCCTGAAGTCGCGGTGCATCTGCCGCCGCAGGATGTGGAAATAATTTTCGGGCGTCGTGCAGTTGGCGACCTGCATATTGTCGTTGGCACATAGCTGCAGGAAACGCTCGAGACGGGCGGAGGAATGCTCCGGACCCTGCCCCTCATAGCCGTGCGGCAGCAGCATCACGAGGCCGTTCGCCCGGTTCCACTTGGCTTCGCCGGACGCGATGAACTGGTCGATCATGATCTGCGCGCCGTTGGCGAAATCGCCGAACTGCGCTTCCCACATCACCAGGCTCTTCGGGTCGGTCAGCGCATAGCCATATTCGAACCCGAGCACGGCATATTCGCTCAGCGGGCTGTCGTAGACCTTGAACTTTCCGCCATCCAGCGTCTTCAGCGGCAGATATTTGTCGGCGGTTTCCTGGTCGACCCAGACGGCGTGGCGCTGGCTGAACGTGCCGCGGCCGGAATCCTGCCCCGACAGGCGCACGCCATAGCCTTCTTCCAACAGGGAGCCGAAAGCGAGCGACTCCGCCGTCGCCCAGTCGATTCCTTCGCCGCTCTCAACCGCCTCGATGCGCGCTTTCATCACGCGCTTCAGCGTCTTGTGCATGGAAAAACCGTTCGGGACGTCGGAGATCCTGTTCATGATCTCCTTCAGCTTGTCCTCGGGTACGCCCGTTTCGGCGGCACGCCGGTCGCCTTCCTCGCCGCCCGGCAGCCCCAGGCCCGCCCAGCGGCCCTCGAACCAGTCCATCTTGTTCGGCTTGTAGCCCGGCGCGGCGTCGAACTCGTCCGACAGCATCGCCTTGAACTCTTCGCCGCGGCTCTTGGCCCAGTCGGCGTCGACGACGCCCTCGTCCACCAGCCGGTCGGTGTACATCTTCGCGACAGAGGCCTTCTTCTTGATGGCCTTGTACATCAGCGGCTGGGTAAAGCTCGGCTCGTCGCCTTCATTGTGACCGAAGCGGCGATAGCACCACATGTCGATGACGACGTCGCGGTTGAACTTCACGCGATATTCGCAGGCCAGCTTCGTGGCGAAGGTGACCGCCTCGGGGTCGTCCCCGTTCACATGCAGGATCGGCGCCTGCACGATCTTCGCCATGTCGCTGGGATAGGGCGAGGAGCGCGCGAATTGCGGGCTCGTCGTGAAGCCGATCTGGTTGTTGATGATGAAGTGGATGCAGCCGCCGGTGGAATAGCCGTCGACGCCCATCAGGCCGAAACATTCCGCGACCACGCCCTGCATGGCAAAGGCGGCGTCGCCGTGCAGCAGCAACGGCATGACCTGATCGCGCGACGTGTCGCCGCGAAGCTGCTGCGCCGCGCGCACCTTGCCGAGAACGACGGGATCGACCGCTTCCAGATGGGATGGGTTCGGCGTCAGCGACAGGTGGACTTCATTTTCGTCGAAGGTGCGGTCGGTCGACGTGCCCAGGTGGTATTTCACATCGCCCGAACCGCCGACATCCTCGGGGCTGGACGATCCGCCGGCGAACTCGTGGAAGATCGCCTGGAACGGCTTCTGCATCACATTGGCAAGGACGTTCAGCCGGCCGCGATGCGACATGCCGATGACGATTTCCTTCACGCCGTCGGCGCCGCCATATTTGATGATCGATTCCAGCGCCGGAACCATCGCTTCGCCGCCGTCTAGGCCGAAGCGCTTCGTGCCGACATATTTGCGGCCGAGGAAGCTTTCGAACTCCTCGGCTTCGATCAGCTTGTTAAGGATGGCCCGCTTGCCGTTATCCGTGAAGTGGATTTCGTTTTCGCGGCCTTCGATGCGATCCTGGATGAAGCGGCGCTCCTCCAGGTCGTTGATGTGCATGTATTCGACGCCGACATGGCCGCAATAATTGCGCCTCAGGATCGGGACCAGCTCGGCAATGGTCGAGGCTTCGAGGCCCATGACGCCGCCCAGATGCACCACGCGGTGCTGATCGGCGCCCGTGAAGCCGTGATATTCGGGCGTCAGCTCTTCGGGCAGTTCCCGGTTGACGAGGCCGAGGGGGTCCAGCTCCGCCGCCAGATGGCCGCGCACCCGGTAGGTACGGATCAGCATCATCGCGCGCAGCGAATCCTCCGCCGCGCGGCGGACGTCTTCGCCCGTCACGCCCCGGCCCGGTTTCGGCTGCTCGGTGGCAACCGTGCCCGTCACCTTCGGCGGCGCGACCTTCTCGACCGACATCTGCGTGGGATCGAGCGCGGCCGTCAGATCGTCGGTGGCCGCGACCGGCCAGCCGTCGCGCTGCCACGACGGGCCGTTCGAATCGGCAACCCGCTCCAGCCCCTCGAAATAGCGCTGCCAGCTCGCGTCGACCGCTGACGGGTCGTCGGCATATTTGCGATAAAGCGCCTCGATGAACCCGGCGCCTACATTTTCAAGAGCTTCCGGCACTTCGCCTTCGAAACCCATGCGGCCATGTCTCCTGCTGCGTACCGGTCTTTATAGCACGCAAATAAGGCAGCCGGTCCGCCCCCTCCCAACGCGGGCGACCAAGATGGTTTCCAAATAACGGGGCGAGCGCGCGGTTCAACCGCCACATTTCCCCTTTTTTCCCTCAACTTTCTCAGGGCGAGCGCATGTCGGCGGCAGCGGAAAAACCGGTCCGGGCGGATACATCGACGGCGGCAGCCGTTGAGAAGGGAAAGACAACCGGAGGTAAATCTATGTTATTCAACAAGGCCTTATCGACCCGAACGCCCCTGTTCGCTGCCATTGCGTCCACCGTCGCCCTCGCGGCCTGCGGCAGCGGCGCCGACGAAGCGGATACGGTGCCCGACGATACGATCGGAATGGAAGACGAAAGCGGCATGGACACCGAAGACGCCATGCTGGGCAACGACCTCGACGGCGAAATGCAAGACGGCATGATGGCCGGCGAGGAAACCACCTACCTCGTCGATGAGACCGACGAAGACGAGGTGACCGTCGCGGAGGCACGTCCGTCTTCCGATCTGGAGGCGATGCGCGCGACGCCGATGACCGCTGAGCAGACCGAGCGCCGTTCCGAGATCGACACCGATGAAGTGTCGGCAGACACCTCGGCCGAAGTACGCGCCCGCAGCGAAGCCGGTGAGCCGCTCTATGATCCCGCGATGGACGGCGATGCGAGCTTTGCCAGCCTCGACCGCGACAATAACGGGCGTCTCTCGATTGCCGAATTTGCGGTCTACGACCTCGCCAACGTCAATCCGACGATGAAGGAAGGCGCCGACGACCAGACGCGTCCCTATGTGAGTACGGAAGCCATCAATATGGCGACCGACGACTTCGTCCGGCTCGACACCGACGGCGACTATTTCCTCAGTCGTGAGGAATTCCGCCCCGCCGGCGGCTAAGCGCCCGACCCGAACGCCAACGAATAAGGGCCGCCCCTTGCCGGGACGGCCCTTTTTTCATGCGCGCCGTTAGCGAGCGGCTGGGGGCTTAACCCTTCAGCACCTGCTCCAGCGTCGTGCCGAGCTCGGAGGGCGAGTCGGCTACGCGGATGCCGGCATCTTCCATCGCGGCGATCTTCGATTCCGCGCCGCCCTTGCCGCCGGAGACGATCGCCCCGGCATGACCCATGGTGCGGCCCTTCGGCGCGGTGCGGCCCGCGATGAAACCGACCATCGGCTTTTTCTTCGGGTGGCTCTTCAGGAATTCGGCGGCCTCTTCCTCGGCGCTGCCGCCGATTTCGCCGATCATGATGATCGATTCGGTCTCGTCGTCCTCGAGGAACAGCTCCAGCACGTCGATGAAGTTCGTCCCGTTCACCGGATCGCCGCCGATGCCGACGGCGGTCGTCTGGCCAAGGCCGACGTCGGAGGTCTGCTTCACCGCTTCATAGGTCAGCGTCCCCGAGCGCGAGACGACGCCGACCGACCCGTCCTTGAAGATGGAGCCGGGCATGATACCGATCTTGCACTCGCCCGGCGTCAGAACGCCCGGACAGTTGGGGCCGATCAGGCGCGACTTCGAACCGCACAGCGCGCGCTTCACCTTCACCATGTCGAGCACCGGAATGCCCTCGGTGATGCAGATGATCAGCGGCACTTCGGCCTCGATCGCTTCCATGATGGAATCGGCCGCGAAGGGCGGCGGCACATAGACGACGGACGCGTCTGCCTGCGTTTCCTTCATGGCCTCGCTCATGGTGGAGAAGACCGGCAGGCCCAGATGTTCCTGCCCGCCTTTGCCCGGCACCACGCCGCCGACCATCTTGGTGCCGTATTCCAGCGCCGCTTCGGTATGGAAGGTGGCCGTGTTGCCGGTCAGGCCCTGGCACAGCACCTTCGTATTCTTGTCGATCAGGATGCTCATCGTTCGTCCTGTTCCCTCTAAGGTGATCCGGGCTCCGCGCCGGGATCAATTCATGTCATTCGGTTGGCGGGGAAAGGCGCTCAGGCCTTTTTCACCTCGGCAACGATCTTCTTCGCGGCGTCGCCCAGACTGTCGGCGGACACGATGGGAAGGCCGGAGGTCTCCAGGATCTCCTTTCCCTTCTCCACATTCGTGCCTTCCAGGCGTACGACCAGCGGCACCGACAGGCTGACTTCCTTCGCCGCGGCGACGATGCCGTCGGCGATGATGTCGCAGCGCATGATCCCGCCGAAGATGTTCACCAGGATGCCTTCGACCGCCGGGTCGGACAGGATGATCTTGAACGCCGCGGTCACCTTCTCCTTGGTGGCGCCGCCGCCGACGTCGAGGAAATTGGCCGGCTCGGCGCCGTTCAGTTTGATGATGTCCATCGTCGCCATGGCGAGGCCTGCGCCGTTCACCATGCAACCGATATTGCCGTCCAGCTTGACGTAGGCGAGGTCGTATTTACCGGCTTCCAGCTCGGCTTCGGCCTCTTCGCTTTCGTCCTGCAGCTCGGCGATGTCCGGGTGGCGATACAGCGCATTCCCGTCGAAGCCCATCTTCGCATCGAGGACGAGCAGGTCGCCGTCACCGGTTTCGACCAGCGGGTTCACTTCCAGCAGCGCCGCGTCGGTGGCCAGGAACGCCTCATAGAGGGTCTTGCCCAGCTTCGCGGCCTTCTTCGCCGTATCGCCCGACAGGTCGAGCGCCGCCGCGACTGCACGGCCGTGGTGCGGCTGGTAGCCGGTGGCCGGATCGACCGTGATGGTGTGGATCTTCTCGGGCGTCGACGCGGCGACTTCCTCGATGTCCATGCCGCCTTCGGTCGATACGACGAAGGCCGGCATGCCGCTGGCGCGATCGACCAGCAGCGACAGATAATATTCCTTCGCGATGTCGGCGCCGTCCTCGATGTACAGGCGGTTCACCTGCTTGCCCTCGGGGCCGGTCTGGTGCGTGACGAGCACGCGGCCGAGCATCTCCTCGGCGTTCGACTTCACCTCGTCGACCGACTTCACGACGCGCACGCCGCCCGCCGCGTCGGCACCCAGGCCTTCGAACTTGCCTTTGCCGCGGCCGCCGGCGTGGATCTGCGACTTCACCACATAGACCGGCCCGGGAAGCTTCTTGGCTGCCTCGACGGCCTCGTCGGCGGTGAAGGCGGGATAGCCGTCCGAAATCGGCGCCCCATGCTTGGCGAGCAGCTGCTTCGCCTGATATTCGTGAATGTTCATATAGTTGCGATCCTCACAGCCTCAATTTTCCGCAGTCTTAAATTCAAGTCCTTCGACGAGAAGCCAGCCGAGGAAGTTCTGAGCTTCCTTGCCTTTATCGGTCGAGGTCAGCTTCACCTGGGCCTCGTCACAGGGCCGTCCCATCATCTTATCCGGGTCCGTCACCCGCTCGGCGTCCAGCAGCCCCGCATCCACCAGGCGACGAAAATACGAGAAGCGTTCGCTCTCGCTCTCATACTGGTTGGCGCAAAGAAGCTGCGTCTTGCCGGCTTCGAGAAGAAGCCGCAGCCGCTCCTGCGATGACAGCGAGAACAGGACGTCGGCAACGGAGGAAGAAATCGGGAAGCTCTCGGCAGCATCGGTACGGAACACGATCTGGGCCCCGTTCCCATAGTCGGCGATGCCGCCGTCTGCAGCCGCGTCGCTCGAGCAGCCGGGCATGGCTACGGCCGCCCCGAGCGCGAAAAGAATGCAGAGAGTCCTGATCTTGTCCTCCGATACCAGTGACGAAGCCCGGGCCGCCGATCAGCCCAGCGAGCCGTCCAGCTTCTTGCAGGCGTCCATCAGTTCCTTCACGGCGTCGACACTCACGCCGAAATTCTTCTTCGCCTCGTCGCCCAGATCGATCTCGACGATCTTCTCGACGCCGTTCTGGCCAATGACGATAGGCACGCCGACATACATGCCGCTTTCGCCATACTCACCCGACAGCCAGGCGGCGGCGGGAAGCAGGCGGCGCTTGTCCTTCAGATAGCTGTCCGCCATCGCGATCGCCGAGCTGGCCGGCGCATAATAGGCGCTGCCATTGCCCAGCAGGCCGACGATCTCGCCGCCGCCCTTGCGCGTGCGGTCGACGATCGCGTCCATCTTCTCCTGTGTCGACCAGCCCATCTTGATCAGGTCGGGAACCGGAATGCCCGCGACGGTCGAATATTCCAAGACCGGGACCATCGTGTCGCCATGCCCGCCGAGGACGAAGGCGGTGACGTCCTCGACCGACACGTTGAACTCCTGCGCCAGGAACAGGCGGAAGCGCGCGGAATCGAGCACGCCCGCCATGCCGACGACCTTCTCGTGCGGCAGGCCGGAAAATTCGCGCAGGGCCCAGACCATCGCGTCGAGCGGGTTGGTGATGCAGATGACAAAGGCGTCGGGGGCATGCGTCTTGATGCCCTCGCCGACCGCCTTCATGACCTTCAGGTTGATCTCGAGCAGGTCGTCGCGGCTCATGCCCGGCTTGCGCGGCACACCCGCCGTGACGATGCAGACGTCGGCGCCGGCGATGTCGGCATAATCGTCGGTGCCCTTCAGGTCGGAATCGAAGCCTTCGACGGTGCCCGACTGCATCAGGTCGAGCGACTTGCCCTTGGCAGGATCGGCGGCGATGTCGAACAGGACCGCGTCTCCCAGTTCCTTGAGGCCTACGAGGTGGGCGAGCGTGCCGCCGATCATGCCTGCACCGATGAGAGCGATCTTGTTGCGTGCCATATGCGTTCGTCGAATCCTTCTTGGCTTGGAGGCTTTGCCGCGGGCGATAGCGGGCGGCAGGAGTCGGGGCAAGCGGGCGGGCACTGCAAACGGGCCGCCCCCCGCAAATTCGCGGGTTCGAGACGTGCCGCGCTCGCGCCTGCCGCTTCGCCGGGTCTTCCCCTCGCCCGGCCGCTGTGTCACCCAGCGCCGCCATGAGCGGACAGATTGCCGATATCGTCTCCTGGGCCGGCCTGATCGGCGGGCTGGGCCTCCTCATCCTGCTGACTGTGCGCGGCGTGAACATTCTCATTGCGGGGCCGGTCGCCGCGCTGCTCGTCGCCGTCACCGCGGGCCTGCCGCTGCTCCCGCCCTTCGCCGCGCCCGACGCCGCCGACTTCGCCACCAGCTACATGGCCGGCTTCACCAGCTTTTTCGGCGACTGGTTCTTCATGTTCCTGCTCGGCGCGATCTTCGGGGAGGTGATGGCCGCCTCCGGCGCCGCGGCGTCGGTCGCGCACTGGATCACCGCCCGGCTCGGCAGCCGCTTCGCGCTCCTCGCGACGGTGCTGGCCTGCGCCGTCCTCACCTATGGCGGGGTCAGCGTCTTCATCGTCGCCTTTTCCGTCTATTCGCTGGCGGTCGGCCTGTTCCGGGAGGCGAACCTGCCGCGCCGCTTCATTCCCGGCGCGCTCGCCTTCGGCTCCGTGACGTTCACCATGACGAGCGCGGGCAGCCCGGAAATCCAGAACCTCATTCCGATGCAGTATCTCGGCACCACCGCCTATGCCGCCTGGGAGGTCAGCCTCGTCGTTGCCGTCCTGATGGCCGGACTCGGCTATGCCTGGCTCAGCCATATGGTGCGCCGGGCCGTTGCCGCCGGTGAGCGGTTCGAGGCGCGGGCGAGCGACGACGCCCGCGCCGACACCGCGGCGCTGCCGAACCCGCTCCTCTCGATCCTGCCGCTGGTCGCCGTCCTGGGGGTGTTCCTGGTAACGCAGGACATGGGGAAATGGGCGCTGATCGCGGCGCTCGGTAGCGGGCTCCTCGCCGGCGTTCTCGTCGGCTGGCCCTTCCTGCGCGACATGCCGGCCGCCTTCTCCGCCGGGGCCACGGGCGCGGTCGTCGCCATCACCAATACCTGCGCCGTGGTCGGCTTCGGGTCGGTGGCGAAGCTGACCCCCGCCTTCATGCAGGCGCTCGAGATGGTTCAGACCATTCCGGGATCGCCGCTGATCGGCGCGGCCATCGCGGTCACGGTGATCGCGGGGCTGACCGGGTCGGCAAGCGGCGGGCAGACCATCGCCCTGCCGCTGATTTCGCCCTTCTATCTCGATGCCGGCGCCAACCCGGCAGAGCTGCACCGCACGGTGGCAATCGCGTCCGGCGCGCTCGATAGCCTGCCGCACAACGGCTATGTCGTGACGACCATCCGCGCCGTCTGCGGAGAAACGCATGCAAGGGCTTACGGCGCGGTAGGCGCCACGACGGTCGTCGTTCCCATCATCGGCCTTTGCCTCGCCCTCGCGCTCTTCACTATCTTCTGACCGCCACTCCCCCCGGCAGAGCTTCGGCATAGTCGACACCGCAGTCTGGCAAAGCAACGCGGCACCAATCACTTAGCCCGCCACTCCCGCACTTCTTGGAACCCGAAGCGTCGGCTGTCCGTTGATGGGACAGTATTAGGAGTAGTTGTAATGCGTACTTTGCTTGCTCTTGGCGCCGCGTCTTTGGCACTCTCTTTTGCTCCGGCTGCGGCTCTCGCGGCACCGCCTGCTCACGCGCAGGCCAAGCAGGTGCCGCCGGGCCTCGCTAAGAAGGGCGGACTACCGCCCGGGCAGGCAAAGAAAATCTACGGTGTCGGGGAGCGTCTGCCGACCTCCTTCGACTACCGCATCGTCGAGCCGTCGCTCTACGACCGCTACGATCTGCGCGAGCGTGACGGCTATGTGTACGGCTATTCGGACGGCCGCGCATATCTGATCGACCCCGAAACACGCCTTGTGGCGGACGTTGTCAGGGTCCTGATCGACTGACGGATCATATCGAAATGGGCGCCCCGCCCGGAAAGGCATTCCCGAATGCGTAATATCCTGATCGCAGTTGCTACCACGCTCGCCTTGGGCGCGGCCGGTTCGGCCGCTGCGCAGGAGGGTGCCGCCGATGCGAACATCACCGACACGAACGCCGAAGATAAGAACGCCGAAGGCATGGGTGGTCCCTTCATTCCCAGCGCCACCGATGCGTTTCAGATCGGCGACGTGCTGCCAGATACCGGCGACTTCGCCTATCTCGATCCGGAAGGGTATGAGTCGCTCCCCGATCGCGACGGCAAGCTCTACGCCTATCTGGGCGGCTTCGCCTACCTTCTCGATCCCCGGACGCGTACCGTCATCGACGTCTACGTCGTGGATACCGCCGAGCGCTGAGGTTGCGCGTTCCTGTTCCGGGGGGCCTAAGGCTCGTCCCCCCTATGTCTCCGCGGCCTCGTCGAGGCCGTGACCGGCAGCCATATAGTCCGCGGACTTCATTTCCATCAGGCGGCTGACCGTGCGCTTGAATTCGAAGCTGCCGTCGCCGGCCGGGTAGAGATTTTCCGGTTCGGCATCGGCGCTCATCAGCAGCTTCACGCGGTAATTGTACAGCGCATCGACCAGCTGGACGAAGCGCGCGGCTTCGTTGCGCATGTCCGGCCCCATGACCGGAACGCCGACCAGAATCACCGTGTGAAAGCTTTGCGCCACGGCGATATAGTCGGCGCTTCCCCTGGCCTCCCCGCACAGCCTTTTGAACGAGAACACGCCGACGCCCTTCAGCGCCTTCGGGACGTGCAGCGTACGTCCGCCGCCGACTTCGATATCGCAGCCGCCGACATGCGCCCGGTCCTCGGGCGGATAGTCGGTCAGGCGAAAGAACGCTTCCGACAGGGCTTCGGTCGCCGCTTCGCCGTTCGGCACATAATAGGTCTGCATCCCGGCCAGTCGTTCCAGCCGGTAGTCTGTCGGCCCGTTCAGGCAGACAATGTCCAGCCGCGCTTCCAGAAGGTCGATGAACGGCAGGAACAGCTGCCGGTTGAGCCCATCCTTGTAGAGGTCCTTCGGGGGCCTGTTGGATGTCGCAACGACCGTCACGCCCGCCTCGAACAGAGCCGTGAACAGGCGCGACAGGATCATGGCGTCGACCACGTTCGTGACCTGCATCTCGTCGAAACAGAGCAGCCGCGCCTCGCCCGCCACCTTCTCGATGACCGCGCTCATGGCGTCCTGGCCCTCGCCGCGCGCCGTCTTCATGGCCGCATGCGCCTCGAGCATGAAGGCGGCGAAATGAACCCGCCGTTTCCGCTCGATATCGGCCTCGGCAAAGAACAGGTCCATCAGCATGGACTTCCCGCGCCCGACCTCGCCCCACATATAGATGCCGCGCGGAACCTTGGCGGCAGACCCGCCGCCGAACAGCCGCTTCATCAGGCCGGGCGTTTCATGCCCCGCCTCCAGCTCGCCTTCCAGCTCGTCGAGCCGGACGGCCGCGCCTTCCTGGTCCGGGTCCGGACGCAGTTCGCCGGCCTCTACCAGCGCCTTGTAGGCCGACAGCGTCCCCGTCACTTGCGCGGGAATTTTCTCAGAACGCCGGAAAAGGCACAGATCAGGTTATCGGGCTGATAGAGTTCGCCGCGAATGAAGATGGTCTTGCCGGTTTCCTTGACGATCTCGCCGCTTCCATCGAGCGGCGTACCGACCTTGCCCCCGCCGACGAATTCGGTGTTGCAGGTCAGCGTCACGGCAGAATGCTCGCGCAGCGAGGGCATGGCGACGGCGAACAGCACCTGGTCGATGAATGCCATCAGGAAGCCGCCGTGCAGATAGTCCTGCCAGTTCGCATGGCGCTGCTCGGTCGGGATGCGGCAAACCACCTTTCCCTCGCCGATCCCGCCGCCGTCCCACTTGAACCAGGAAGGGCCGATCAGGTCGGAAAATCGGTTGTAGTTTTCGGCGTGCCAGCGCGTCCAGCCTTCGAACGGGCCTTCGGTTTCGACAAGCGTTCGCCGCTTCGTGCGCTCAGTTGACATGTTGCGGGACGGATAGACACGCGGCCCTTTCTGTCAACCGACGCTGGCGTAAGCCCTGCCGATAAGGGTAAGGATATCCTATCCGGTCGGAGTCCCGGGGATGCCGCACGCGTCGTCTTGCGACACAGCGCCGAAACATTGGGGGAGGTTTGGATCATGACGAAATTCTCGAAGGCCTTGAGGCTGATTTCCGCCGCGCCCGTCGCAGCCCTGCTGCTTGCCGGCTGCGCCCAGACCGGGGCACCGACGTCTACGGCCTCCGCCCCCGCCCCTACCGCTGAGCCAGCGCAGGCGCAGGCGCCCGAACTCGACCAGCTCTCCGCCCTGGCAGCGCGTTACGTCGCTGAGGGGAAGGTCGCCAATATGGTGATCGGTGTTTCCCTCCCCGGCGGCGAAACGCGTTACGTCAGCAGCGGGACGCTCGCGCTGGGCGGCGACCAGGCGGCCGACGAGCAGAGCCTCTACCGCGTCTACTCCATGACGAAGCCGATCATCGGCCTGGCGACCGCCATGCTGATCGACGAGGGCAAGCTGCAGCTCGACCAGCCGCTCAGCGACATCTACCCGGCCTTCGCCGATGTCAGGGTACTGGCCGATCCTGATACGCCGGGCGAGACGGTCGCGCTCGCATCGCCGATCACGATCCGTCATCTGGTCACGCATACGTCCGGCTTCGGCTATTCCATCGTACCGAGCGGGATTTCCCAGCAATATAGCGACGCCGGCATCGTGCCCGGGCTGCGCCGTCCCAATCCGCTGATGCCGTCGGGCGAGCAGCCCCAATCCCTCGATGCCTTCATGGAGCGCCTCTCCGGCCTTCCCCTTCGGCACCAGCCTGGGACGGACTGGAGCTATTCCATCGGCCTCGACGTGATGGGCGCGGTCATTCAGAAGGTCTCCGGCATGCCGCTCGAAACCTTCCTGCAGCAGCGCATCTTCGGCCCGCTCGGTATGGACGATACCGCGTTCACCGTGGCCCAGGACGATCTCGACCGGCTGACCACCAACTATTTCCTGATGAACGGGTCGATGGTTCCCGTCGATACGCCCGCCGACAGCGAATATGCGACGCCCGCGCCCTTCCCGGCAGGCGGCGCCGGTCTCGTCTCGACGACGGAGGACTATCTGCGCTTCATGACCGCCATGGCGAATGGCGGCATGATCGAGGGCCGGCAGGCGGTTCCCGCCGACGCGGTTGCGCTCGCCACGTCGAACATCCTGCCCGACAGCGCGACCTTCACCCTGTCATCTGCCGGCGGGATCAACGAGGCGGGTAGCGCGCAGGGCTACGGCGCGGGCGGCTATGTCATTACCGGCAGCGCCGGTGCGCTTCCTGACGGCGCTTATGGCTGGGGCGGCGCGGCGGGAACGCTGGCGAGCGCCTTTCCGCTGCAGGGTGTCGGTCTGGTGATGATGACGCAATATATGCCGTCCGGCACCTACCAGATCGCACCCGAACTGCAGCAGGCCGTCGCAGCGGACCTTTCTGCCCTCATGGGGAGCGACAGCGATAACTAACCGCGCACATCTCCTGCTGCTGATCGGGCCGACGCTCCTTCTGGGCGGCGCGCTCATCAGCCAGCACGTCTTCGGCCTCTACCCTTGCGAGATGTGCGTCTGGCAGCGCTGGCCGCATGCCATCGCGCTGCTCTTGGCAACGCTTGCCTTCATGCTCGCGCAGGGGCTGCGCTGGCCCGTCCTCGTCCTGTCCGCGCTGTTCGTCCTTGCCAGCGGGGTCATCGGCGTCTTCCACGCAGGGGTCGAATATGGCTGGTGGGACTCGCCCCTTGGCTGCACCGCGGTCGAGATCGGCGGCAGCGGCGATTTCCTGCGCGACATCGCCGCGGCTCCGCTGGTGCGCTGCGACGTCGCGGCCTGGGACCTGTTCGGCATCTCGCTCGCTGGCTACAACGCCATCTTCTCGTTCCTGATTGCCGGAGTTTCCCTATGGTGGATGCGAACACGCGGCCTGAGCCGCTAGCCGACGCCGATCCCGCCCGCACGCCGGTCGACACCAAGTCGATGATCCGGGTCGATCAGGCCGGCGAGTTCGGCGCGGCGCGCATTTACGCCGGGCAGCTCGCGGTCATGGGCGCGCGCCATCCCGACGCCGCCGAGATCGAGCGCATGCGCCGGCAGGAGCAGCGCCACCTCGAGACCTTCGATCGGCTGATGGTCGAGCGCGGCGTGCGCCCGACCCTCCTCTCCCCCTTCTGGGACGCGGCCGGTTTCGCTCTCGGTGCGGCAACCGCGCTCATGGGACCGCGTGCTGCCATGGCCTGCACGGCGGCGGTCGAGACCGAGATCGACCGGCACTATGCCGAGCAGGAAGACGCGCTCGGCACGCAGGACCCCGAGCTATCGGGACATATCAGCCAGTTCCGCGCCGAAGAGCTGGAGCACAAGGAAACCGCCATTGCGCATGGTGCCGAGGACGCCCCCGGCTATCCCGTGCTCAGCCGCGTGATCCGCGCCGGCTGCCGCGCGGCCATCGCGGTCGCGAAGCGGGTCTAGCGGAGCAGCCCGGCCGCCCTCGCATCGGCCGTGCGCGCGCGGGCGACGGGAACCCTGGTCCCGTTCGTCAGGGTCAGCACCGCGCTGCGACCGTCCCTGACGGCCTCCGCCACGCCGTGCGCGGCCACCCACCAGGACCGGTGGACGCGGCAACCGGGCGTCGCGCCCATCTCCCTGACGGCGTCGTCCAGCCGCATCAGGATCATGTCCTCTCCCGCCGCGCCGTGAACGCGGACATAATGGTCCTCGCTTTCCAGCGCGAGGATATCGCCGGGCGCGGAGGCGCGGACCCGCTCCAGGAGCGGCACGTCAGGCGCGCTGCCTGAATTTTCCCTGGGCATTGCGAGCGATGCTGAGTCTGCATCGGAATCGGCTGCGACACCGGCTCTATCCTCTGGTGAGGCCGGGCCTGCGTCGGCAAAGGGGACCGTTTCCGGGCGTTCGCGGTACAGCCACCAGAAGATTGCCTGCATCCCCAGCCCGATCATGAGCACGTTCGGATAGCCCGCCGCGAACCTGCCCAGCGGCATGCCGAGCGCCGCAAGGCCGCCGCCCGTCAGCATGGCGACGACATAGGTCATCGGCACCGCCATCACGGCGGTCGCAACGGTGATCAGCGGCCACAGCCACAGGTCTAGCTTTTCCGAAATGCGGACCGTGACGGGGATGACCGGCAGAAAGACGAGATAGCCTGCGCAGATGACGCCGACCCAATAGATCAGCCGCTCGCCCAGCGACTGCACGGCATAGCTGCCGAAGGGGCCGAGAAAGGCGAGGACCACGCCAACCGACGCGCACACGCCCATTCCGATAAGAAGGCGGCGAACGAACTCCCTCAAGGCCCGGTCCCTTCCACGAATTCCCTTCCCATTCGCGCTTCGTGAACGGGCAAGCGCCCGCTTTCACGAAGAATTGCGCCCTTCCCGCGAAGTTGCGCTTGAGCGCGGACGGCGGCCTGCAATCCCTATGGCCATCGACCCGAGAGATAAAGCGAGACGGACCCGATGACAGCTCTTTCCCTTCCCTTCCTGCCCGGCCGTACCGGGGCGCCGCGTACAGCGCGCCGCCTGACGCTTGTGCAGACCGGCATCCTGATCTGCGGCAGCCTGCTGACGCTGCTGATAGCCGCCGCCATCCTGCGCGGATCGACCGGCAGCGCCCCTTTCAGCCTTTGGCAGCTGCCGCCTGCGGTAATCGTCCATCTGCTGACGCTTCAGGTTGCGGCCCCGCTCGGCACCTATGTCTTCGTGGCGCGCAAGGGCACACCCCGGCACCGGCTGGCCGGCCGCATCTGGTGCGCGTTCATGCTGGCGACCGCGCTGTCGGCCTATTTCATCCGCACGTCGCCCGACGGGTCGATGAGCCTGATCCACCTCTTCATCCCGGGAACGATACTCAGCATCGCCGCGGGAATCTGGCTGGCGCGCAGGCACCGGGTGAAGGCGCACGAGCGCATGTTCCTGCAGCTCTATGTCGGCGCACTGCTCGTCGCGGGCTTCTTCGCCTATCAGGGCGACCGCACCATGGCGGTCCTCACCTTCGGTTGACCCTCGGCGGGAAAGGCAGGCGGCATGACCAGGAGTGTCTGGATTTCGGTCGGCATAACCGCAGCCGTGACGGCGGCGATCACCCTCTGGTTCACCTATCTCGCGGTCAGCGGGAGCGATCCGCGCCCCGCCGGTCCCGCTCCCGTCCTCGCGCCCGCAGACGTCCCCTGGCTGGTCTGGCTCCACCTGGCGACCGTCGTGCCCTCCGTGCCTCTTGGCGCCTATATTCTCTGGCGCCGCAAGGGGACCGCGCGGCACCGGATACTCGGACGGGTCTGGGCAGGCATGATGTTCGTGACGGCATGCACCGCCTTCTTCCTCCGCTCGACCTCCGAAGGCTTCAGCCCGATCCACCTGTTCGCGGTGCTGACCTTCCTGTCGATCCCCTATGCCGTGGTGCAGGCAAGGCGCGGCCATATAGAGGCGCACATGCAGGCGATGCGCGGCACTTATATCGGCCTGATCGTCGCCGGCGCCTTCGCCCTATTACCGGGCCGCACCATCTGGGGCCTGCTGTTCGCCTGAACGTCAGCCGAGGTGCGCGGCCTAGTGGGCGTGGGTCGTGCCGTCCTCGTGGCTGTGGGCCGCAGGTTCGGTCAGGCTGTCATAGACGAAGCCCACGAACCGGTCCTCAGAAATGAACCCGCCCGATCGTGCATCGGCATAGGCGGCGGCCGGGCGCGCGGCGACGATCTCGTCGCGGCTGCGGCCCTCGTCGATCATCGCCTGTACCGCGCCGATCATCTCGGCGAGGAAGTCGCGATAGGCGGCGAGCCCCGCCCTGTCGGTCACCTTGCCATGGCCGGGAATGATCTTCGTCTCCTCATTGGCCAGCTTCAGCCCCAGGTCCGCGGCGTTCAGCAGTCCCTGCGCCGATCCGCCCGACGCGCGGTCTATGAAGGGAAAGGTCCCCGCCGTCTCCGCGAAGAAGGTGTCGCCCATGTGGATGACGTTCTGGTCGACGAAGTGGATCAGCGCATCGCCGTCGGTATGCGCGTTGGCGGCATAGACCGCACGCAGCGTGCCGCCGTTGATGTGAAAGCTCTGCCGGTCGCGAAACGTCATGACCGGCAGCGCCGCCTTCGGCGCCGGCGCGACCTCGCGCTCGCCCTCCGACCCCGCGGCCATGCGGCGGCGCACATTGTCATGCGCCACGATAAGAGCGCCGGCCTCGCCGAAATTCTCGTTCCCGCCGGTATGGTCGCCATGCCAGTGCGTGTTGACGAGGAAATCCACCTCGGCGCCCGCGCCTGCAAGTTCGCTTACCTTGGCCTGAATCCTGTCCGTCAGGGGGGCAAACTGGTCGTCGACCAGGAAGACGGCATCCTCACCAAAGCTGAGGCCGATGTTGCCGCCTGCACCGTAGAGCACATAGACGCCGTTCGCGACCTCCTCCGCCTCGATCTCGACGCTCGAGAAATCGCGCTGCGCCGCCGCCGGCGCCGCGATGCAGATTGCCGCTCCGGTCAGCGCCGCCGCTGCCATGCCCAGTGTCTTCATCGGTTCTTCTCCCCTTGCCGTGTATCGAGGCGCAGGGGCATCAGCCGTCCCCCCGCCGTCAGCTTTGCCACCACAACCATCGGCTCCTCGCGAAGTTGCCGTTCCCAGCGTGCGGCACGTTCGCCGTCCATGAAAATCCGTCCGCGCAGCACCAGGCGGTTCTGCCGCTCCGGACCCTGCACGAACCTCACATCCTCGTCGATGTCCCTGACGGCATAGGGGCACTCGGCGCTGCCGGGCCGGATGGCGCCCCGCCGCCCATCGGGTGGAGGCCCCTCCAGACAGATGATGCAGCCTTCGGGCGCGGCGCATTGTTCGGGGTCTCCCGCCAGCGTCCAGTCATAGGCATAGTCGATATACTGGCCCCGCACGGGATCGCGCGGATCATAGCCGGCGATCGGAATGCGCCACTCGTCCGCGCCCGCAAGCGAGACTTCGTTCGCGGCAATCCCGGCCGCGAGACCCGCCAGCGGCAAAAGCAGCGTCAGGGCGAACAGGCGCCTCATCCGGCCGCGCCTTCCCGGAACATGCGGCGCCCGGCGAATGCCAGGCCGATCAGCAGCAGCCCCGCCACGATCAGGCCGAGGCCGGTCGTCGCCAGCGTTCCGAACAACTCGAAATAGACGATGAACAGCCGGATCGCGAGCGCGGCGATGGCGATCCCGTACAGCCCGCGCCAGCCGGCCCGCGCGCTGGCGAAGGCGATCCAGATCCACATGGCGGCAAAGACGAACACACCTGCGAGGCGCGGAAACGTCGCGTCGGGATGCGGGATCAGCGTGGCCAGCAGCAGCGCGCCGAGCGGCCCCAGAAGCAGCGGCGCCACCAGCGACTTCGGAATGACGCCGCGCCGCAGCGCCGGGAGGGTGGCCCCTGCCGCCACGGCCAGGACCGGCAGGCAGCGCACCAGATTGGCGCCGGCATCCTCCACCGTCAGCCGGTCGGCCCAGGTCAGGTGCACCAGGCTGGCGAAGGGGAGCAGCACCGTCAGCCCGCCTTCCCGCAGCCCCTTGGCGAACTCGCTGTTGGTCAGCGCGCCCACCGCCACGAGTGCCCAGGGGACGCTTGCGGCAAGGCCCTGCGCCAGCAGTTCTCGCGTGGTCGAGCCGTCCATCGCGGCTGCGACGCTGGCAAACGCCCAGACAGTCATTCCGGTCACGGCATAGGCAGTCAGGCGGGTCCGGCCCGCCAGCAGCAGCGGCCAGACGGACAGCCCCAGCCAGGTCATCAGCAGGCGCCATATGTCGCCCGACAACTGGTAGATCTGTGCCTGCAGGGCAAGGCCGCCGAGAACCAGCCCGGCGAACAGGAACAGTGCCACCTCCAGCGCCCAGGGCCAGCCCTTCTCCCGCGCCTGCCAGGCGGTTCCCGCAGCGGCGGCCAGCAGCAGGGCGTGAACCCCCAGCTTCACAGCCTTCGGAATATCCTGCCAGTTCGCCGCAATCAGCGCGACGATTCCAAGTGCCAGCGCCAACGCACCCAGGCCCGCCATGGCCCAAAGCCAGACCGGCCGCGCCCGCTCCGCCTCATAAGCGCGAATTTTTTCTGCCGCCGCGGAATCGATCAGGCCCTGCTGCCGCCAATCTGCCAGACGATCTTCGATGCCCATGCCTGCCCTCTTGGAACGCCGAGTCGGGGAAGTCGATGGTCCACAGGCTCAGGAATTTTATCCACAGGCATTCCACAGCTTGTTTGCGAAGTTTGGCCACTTCTACGCTGCCGCTATTCTGATAACCAATGTCGATGGCCAGCAATCCCGTCTCCCTATTCGCCGAATCGACCGGCCACGAACTTCCCCAGAATCTGGACGCGGAAGCCGCGCTCCTCGGCGCCATCATGCTCGACAACCGGCTTGCCGAGGATGTGCAGATGAAGCTGCGACCGGAGCATTTCTTCGAGCCGCTTCACGCGCGCATCTACGAGCAGATCCTGAAACTGATCGATCGCGGTATGCTGGCGAATCCCGTCACGCTTCGGCCGACGTTCAAGGACGACCCGGCGCTGAAGGAGCTGGGCGGCCCGGCGTATCTCAACGCGATGACCGAGCAGACCGCGGGGCTGATCGCCGCGCGCGACTTCGCCCAGCAGATCTACGACCTCGCGCTCCTGCGTGCCCTTGTGTCGGTCGGGCGCGAGATGGTCGAAAGCGCGTCCGACACCAGCGAGGATGTCGATCCGCAGCGCAAGATCGAGGATGCCGAGATGGCCCTCTACCGCGTGGCGGAGGAGGGCGATGCCACCGGCCAGGTGCGCCAGTTCAAGACCGCTGCCACCCAGGCCCTCGAAATGGTGAACGCCGCGCTGAAATCGGGCGGCAACCTGTCGGGTCTGACGACCGGGCTCGACGGCCTCAACTCGAAAACCGGCGGCATGCACAGGTCCGACCTCGTCATCCTCGCCGGGCGCCCTGCCATGGGCAAGACGGCGCTGGCGACGAACATCGCCTTCGCCTGTGCCGAACGCTTCATGAAGGACCGCGAGGGCGACGACCCCGACAAGAGCTCAGGCCGCCCGGTCGGCTTTTTCAGCCTCGAAATGTCCGCCGACCAGCTCGCGACGCGTATTCTCGCCGAGCAGGCCGAGGTGAATTCCGAGGATCTGCGCATGGGCCGTATCAGCCAGGAGGATTTCCGCCGCCTGACGCGCGCCTCGGCCAAGCTGGAGAGCCTGCCGCTCCTTATCGACGACACGCCCGGCCTGTCGATCGCCGCGCTGCGCTCGCGCGCGCGCCGCATGAAGCGCCAGCACGGCGTCGGGATGATCGTCGTCGACTATCTGCAGCTGTTGCAGGGCACGAACCGCAAGTCCGCCGAGAACCGTGTGCAGGAAATCTCGGAGATCACCCGCGGTTTGAAGACGCTGGCGAAGGAACTGAACGTCCCCGTCCTCGCCCTGTCGCAGCTCAGCCGTCAGGTCGAACAGCGCGAAGACAAGCGCCCGCAGCTTGCCGACCTTCGCGAATCGGGCACCATCGAACAGGACGCCGACATCGTCATGTTCGTCTACCGCGAGGAATATTATCACGCCGCCAAGAAGCCCGAGGATGGCAGCGAAAAGTTCAGCCAGTGGCTGGAAAAGGCCGAGGCCATTCGCGGCCATGCGGAGGTCATCGTGGCAAAGCAGCGCCACGGTGCGACCGGCATTGTCCCGCTGATGTTCCAGGCGAACGTCACCCGCTTCCGCGACCGTGCGCCCGACGGCTATGCGGAGAGCTACGAATAGCTCTCCGCACGGCGCGTAGGTCGATTAGAAACGCGCCGAGACGGCCACGCCGTAAAGCGCAGGCTCACCCGGAATGAAGGTCGCGGTTCCGAAGGTGGAGCCGGTATTGCCGGCGTCGATCAGATATTCCTCGTCCAGCAGGTTCGTCACGAAGCCGGTGACGGCGTAGCGGTCGTCGTCGAAGCTGACACCGCCGCGCAGATTCACCAGCCAATAGCCGTCCTGGCTCAGCGCCTCGTCGTTCGGCTGGGTGAAGTAGACCTTGCTGCGATAGGTCGCCGTCGGCGTCAGGCTGAGCGCCGTGCCGCCACCGAGGTCGTAGGAGAAGGCGGCACCTACCGCGCCGCTATGCTTCGGCTGCAACCGGAAACGGTCGCCGGCGAACTGCGCACCTTCCGACCCGGGGTCGTTCGCCTCGGACACTTCGGCATCGATGAAGGCATAGCTGCCGAACAGGTTGAGCCAGGGGGCAATCCGCAACTGGGCTTCCGCTTCGACGCCCAGGCTTTCGGCCTGGCCGGCGTTGACGCTGCGCAGTTCGCCCGTCGCTTCGTCGACCAGCGTGACCTGGAAGTTGGTATATTCCTGGTAGAAGACGCCGACCGATCCGCTGAACGGCCCCGTGGCCGTTTTCACGCCGCCCTCATAGTTCCAGACCCGCTCTTCCTCGATCAGGTTCAGGTTCGTGGCGGGCGGTCCGTCGAGATCGAGAACGGGCGCCCGGCGGCCTTTCGACACGGTGCCGTAGACGCTGACATCCGGGCTCACGTCGAACCGGGCGGCGAAGCGCGGCAGCCAGGCGTCGAAATCGTCGCTGGCGGTGAACACCTGCCCGTTGGTATTGGGCAGCGTCGGAATCAGCGGCAGCGACAGGCCGGGCAATCCGGCCTGCTGGCCGAGTAGGTTGAAGAGGAAGCTGTCCGGCTGGATCGAGCTGAACTTCGACGTCCGCTCTTCGTACAGATAGCGCACGCCCGCCGTCAGTTCGAGCGCCGGGGTCGGCACCACCGTGACGTCGGCGAACAGCGAATAGACGTTGTTCTCGCCGAAATTGGTATATTCGCTGTCATAGGGAATGACAGTTGCCGCGCCCTGGGTGAGGATCGCGGACGCATTCTGGCCCAGAAGCGTGCCGTCGGGCGCCACGCACGACCCGAGACCGCCTTGCGCCTGGCTCAGCAGCCCCTGGATCTGCAGCACGCCGCTGTTCAGCGGTTCGGGCAGCAGTCCCGACGGCAGACAGGCGAAGAAGGTGCCCTCGTCCGAGGAGAAGGGCACGCGCTGGAAGCCGTCCTCCATGAAGATGTTGCCGCCGAAAAAGCCGCGGATCATACCGCCATCATCGTAGGACAGGCGCAGTTCGGAGGAGAGCTGGTCGCCCTGCGCATCCTCGGCGAATTCGAGGAAGTAGAGCGCACTGCCGTCGGCGTCGAAGGTTTCGAGCGCCTCGAAGCGGCGATAGCCGTTCACCGACGTCAGGGTCAGCGCGTCGGACAGCGGCAGTTCGACGGTCAGGTTGACGTCGAACACGTCGCGCTCGAGCTTCAGCTTGTCGATGCCGAGAATTTCTCCGCTCACCGGCGAGCCGCCCAGCTCCACCTCGGTATAGGGGGAGGTGTCGCCGCCGGTTGCCGGGATCGTGCCCGAAACGAACGCCGTTCCGGGGTTGTTCTGCTGTTCATATGTGACCACCAGGTCGATGACGCCGATATCGGGCGTGACGCGAACGGACCCGCGCAGGCCGAACTGATCCAGCCCGTTCAGGTCGTCCTGGTCGGTACCGACGATGGCGGCACTGGCCGTCCCGGCTTCGCCGGCGATGTTCTCGACATAGCCGCGGCGATATTCGTAAAAGCCGGCAAGGCGGGCCGAGACCATGTCGCTGCCGCCGTTCACCATGCCCTGCACCTCGACGGCGTCGTAATTGCCGTAGGACGCCGTCACGAAGGCGGCGGGTTCGGGTTCCGGCTTGGCGGAAACGACCGAAACGGCGCCGATGGTGGCCGCGGTGCCGAACAGGGTGGCCTGCGGGCCCTTCACCACTTCGATGCGATCGAGATCGTAAAGCTTGAAATAGGATCCGCGAGAGCGCGAAACGTCGACGCCGTTATAGTAGATGGTAACGCGCGGCCCCTGCTGGGCGCTGCCCGAATCCGAGGTGATGCCGCGGATGACGAAACCGGGATTGTTGGCGCTCTGCTCCTGGACGTTCAGGCCCGGAATGAAGGCGGACAGTTCATCGAACTCGTCGACGCCGATCCGCTCCATCTGCTCGGCCGAGATGGCGCTGATGGTCAGGGGGACGTCGGTGATCAGTTCCTCGCGCTTCTGCGCGGTAACGACGATCACATCATTGCCGATGTCGTCGACGACCGGCTCGGCGGCCTGGGCGAAAACGGGTGTGGCGGCCGCACTGGCGAGCGCAGCGGCGCCGGCGGCGCCGAGGAACAGGGATTTCATCTTGTGACTCCGGTCTCAGAAAGGGACCGGCTGCGGCTAGGATCGAATTCTTACAGAAAAAATTCCGCTGCGTTGCAGCTTCGTGAATTTTGCGGAATTCCGCCTATTTCGAACAAGGAAGTTGCATTGCAGCAACGTTTTCCCGCCCCGTTCTTCAATTGGCGAGATAGGCGCTTTTCAGAAGCTGCCGCCGCTCCTCCGTCAGCGGGATGTCAATCTCGTAGGAACCTTCCGCATAGGGCCCCGCGACATAGGGCGGCAGCAGGACCTTCAGGTTCAGCGCGCGCATCCCCGCGCCGCTATCGAGCACCACCGTCTGCTCGCCTAGCGGCGGACACTGCCAGAAGGGCTCGTCGTCGGCATCATCCGGGATTTCCTGTCCGCGGCGTTCGCGCCGCATGTCGTCAAGTTCGCGGCAATAGACGGTCTCCAGCTCCTCGCGCGCCGTCGGCCAGTTGACGAACAGGGCGGGCAGTTCGATCGCGCGGTTCTCGGTGCGGTCCCAGAGAACGCCGTCGAAATAGCGGTTCGGATGCGCGCCGCCGTCGTAGCGTTCGGTCGCCGCACTGAGGTTGAGCAGCGTCGGCGAACTATAGGCCAGCGACCATTCCTGGTCGAAATAGAGCGGGCGCGGGTCCTGGCCCGTTTCCACCAGGCGCTGCGCGAACTCGCGCGCATTTTCCCGCATTTCCGCAAGCGAGTCCCGGGCGTCCGCACGCAGCCGGTCCAGCAGGCGCGGATGCGCGGCAATCTCGGGCGGCGCATGCCAGCTGAACTGCAGCGTCGGCGAGCGCTCGCGGATGAACAGCTCTTCCGCCAGCACCTGCCGGGGTTCGTCCGCCGCCGCCTGGCGCGTCTTGAAGGTTGCATTGTCCAGCACCGGCTCTTCCGTCTCCGCCGTGCCGCCATTGTCTCCGCACGCGCTCAGGCCCACCGCCAGCGCCGCCGCGATCATTCCGACTCTCATCGGCCGAATACCCCCAGTTGTCCGCACGCCCGTATTCTCCGCGGTCCTATTTGCGCCGCCAGGTCGTGCCATTTGGTCCATCTTCCAGAATGATGCCCTCGGATTCAAGCTCATCGCGAATACGGTCGGCGGCGGCGAAATCCTTCTCGCGCTTCGCCGCGGCCCGTTCGGCAATCCGCGCCTCGATCTCCTGCCGTGCCTGGGCAGTTCCAGAACCATACGGAAGGCTGAAATAATCTGCTGGCGAAGACTGCAAGAGTCCCAAGAGCGCCCCAGACGCGACGATTTTATCTCGGCTGCAATCTTCGCCATCCAGCGCCCAAAGCCGAGCCAATGCTTTCGGAAAGTTCATGTCATCGCGAAGAGCCTCGACGAGCTCTTCATCGGGTTCGGCGCCTTCCTCGACGAACGCATTGTTGGACAGCTTGCTATACTGCCGGTTCAGCACGTCCCTGCACTGAAAGAGTAGCTCGTCCGACCAATCGAGCGGTTTGCGGTAGTGCGCCGAAAGCAATGCCAGCCTAATGCTTTCTTCCTTGTGTCCGTCCGCCAGAAGATCGCGCACGCCGACGATATTCCCCAGCGACTTCGACATCTTCTCCGAATTCATCGACAGGAAGCCATTGTGCATCCACACGCGCGCCAGCGGTGCCCCGTCGTGCAGGCAGCGGCCCTGCGCCGCCTCATTCTCATGATGCGGAAAGACGAGGTCCTGCCCGCCGCCGTGAATGTCGATCGTCTCACCCAGATGCGCGCGGATCATCGCAGTACATTCGGTATGCCAGCCCGGTCGCCCCCGGCCCCAGGGCGAGTCCCAGCCCGGTTCGTCCGCCGCGCTGGGCTTCCAGAGCACGAAGTCGGCGGCGTGTCTTTTATAGCCCGCGACCTCGACCCTCGCGCCGGCGATCATCTCGTCGAGTGCGCGCCCCGACAGCGAGCCATAGTCTGCGTCCGAGGTCGTATCGAACAGCACATGCCCCTCGGCGGCATAGGCGTTTCCGCGCTCGATCAGCCCCTGCATCAGCTCGATCATCTGCGGCAGGTTGTCGGTCGCATGCGGCGCAAGGTCGGGCGGTTCGACGCCGAGCGCACCGGCATCTTCCAGATACCAGCCCTCGGCTTCCGCGGTGATCTCCTCGATCGGCCTGTTCTCGGCGGCGGCGCGCTCCATGATCTTGTCGTCGATGTCGGTAATGTTGCGCGCATAGACGACGCTGTCCGCGCCATATTCGTGGCGCAGCAGCCGGCGCAGCACGTCGAATATGACGGGCGGGCGGAAATTGCCGATATGGGCGCGGGCATAGACCGTCGGCCCGCACACATACATGGTCACGCGCTTGGGGTCGGCGGGCGAGAAGTCGACCTTCTCGCGCCGCTTGGTGTCGTACAGCCGGATCACAGGTTCAGCCGCTCCGCTTCCTCGAACAGCATGTCGAGCGCATCGCGCTCCTCCTCGTCATAGCCTTCTTCCTCGGGCGCTTCCCCGTCTACCGCGTCCGGGGTTTCGCTTCGCTCGCGCCGCGCCTCGACGAACTCCTCCACCTCGGCGGCGAACAGCGCCAGCACAGGGCCCGAGCGGGCGTCGGCCAGCCAGTCGGGACGTTCGCCCGGAACGACGTCGATCACCAGCGTCAGCAGCATCCAGGTCAGCACCGCCAGCAGCAGGCCCTTCACGGCGCCGAAGCCCAAGCCGAGCAGCCGGTCGAGCGGGCCGATCACGCTGTTCTTCACGCGCCCGCCCAACGCCTTCGCCACCGCGCTCAGCAGGCCGAAGGCGACCAGGAAAATGGCGATCACCGAGATGACGGATGCAGCGGTTACGCTGTCGACGAAGCGCAGCGCGAACTCGACGCCCGTATCGAAATAGAGATTCACGGCGATGATGCCGCCCACCCAGGCGAACAGCCCCAGGATCTCGGTCACGAAGCCGCGCTTCAGTCCCAGCAGGGCGAAGATGACGAGGACGCCGAAAAAGAACAGGTCGAAGAGGGTCAGGTCGGACATGGACCGCGCCTGATATACGCCTTCTGCGCTCTCGTCACCTTCCCGCCTTTGCCGGGCCGGTCGTCACGCACCCCCGCCGGCAAGATGGGCGACCAGGTCGGCGAGGTGTCCGAAGCTTTCTACCCGCATGCCGCCGGGCGCTTTCGCCGTCTTGGGCGCAAGGGCGCGGTCGAAACCCAGCTTCTTCGCTTCCTTCAGGCGCAGGGGAAGGTGCATGGCGGGACGGATTTCCCCCGACAGCGACAGCTCGCCCAGCGCCACCGCGCCGAGCGGCACGGGGGTGTCCGTCAGCGAACTGACCAGCGCCGCCGCCACCGCCACGTCCGCCGCCGGGTCGGAGACCCGCAGCCCGCCGGCAATGTTGAGATAGACTTCCGCATTCGAAAAACTCATGCCGCAGCGCGCTTCCAGCACGGCGAGGATCATGGCGAGGCGTCCCGAATCCCACCCGACGACCGCCCGCCGCGGGGTGGCTCCGGACGCCAGCCGAACGACCAGTGTCTGCACCTCGACCATCACGGGCCGCGTTCCTTCCAGCGAGGGGAACACGACCGATCCCGGCACCGCCTCCTCCCGCTGGGTCAGGAACAGGCTCGAGGGGTTCTTCACTTCACCGAGGCCCGCCTCTTCCATGGCAAAGACACCGATCTCGTCCGTGCCGCCGAAGCGGTTCTTCACGGCGCGGAGGATGCGGTACTGGTGCGAGCGCTCGCCTTCGAAATAGAGCACGGTATCCACCATGTGCTCCAACACGCGCGGACCGGCGATATTGCCCTCCTTGGTGACATGCCCGACCAGGACCAGCGCGGTGCCGCTCTGCTTGGCGAAGCGGATCAGTTCCTGGGCGGAGGCCCGCACCTGCGCCACCGTGCCGGGTGCGCCCTCCAGCATGTCGGAGTGCATCGTCTGGATCGAATCGATGATCAGCAGCGCGGGTGGCGCTCCCTCGGTCAGCGTCGTCAGGATGTCGCGCACTGAGGTGACGCTCGCCAGCTCGACGGGGGCATCGCCCAGCCCCAGCCGCCGCGCGCGCAGCCGCACCTGGTCCGCGGCTTCCTCGCCCGAGATGTAGACGATGCGCCGGCCTTCCTTCGCCAGCGTCCCCGCCACCTGCAGCAGCAATGTGGACTTGCCGATGCCCGGATCGCCGCCGATCAGGACCGCGGACCCTGCGACCAGCCCGCCGCCCAGCGTCCGGTCGAGCTCGCCGATCCCGGTTTTCGCACGCTGAGGAAGCGGCGTTTCGACCGCCAGCGTCTCCAGCGCGATGCGCGTCCCGCCCGTGCGCAGGGAATGCTTCGCGCTGAACGGCGTCATGACGGCATCGGCGTCCTCGACCAGCGAGTTCCACTCGGCGCAATCGGGGCATTGCCCCTGCCACTTCGTCTGCACGCTGCCGCAGGCCGTGCAGGAATAGCGCGTCTTCGCCTTTGCCATGGAATCGCCATACCGGAACGAACCGGGAACGGGAAGATATGGCGGGACCTTTTTTCTTTTCGCGAAGGGCTTAAGGGCGGATGCGGATGACCGCGCCGCTCCGCCTCCGCATCGATTTGGACGCCCTTGCCGCGAACTGGCGCTGGTTCGCGCGGATGAGCGCCTCTGCCCGCACAGGCGCGGCGGTGAAGGCGGACGGCTACGGCCTCGGCGCACGCGAGGTCGTCGGCCGGCTGGCCGAGGAGGGCTGCCGCGACTTTTTCTTCACCACCTATGACGAGATCGCCGCCTTCGGTGCCGTACCCGACGGTCTGACCTTCTACGCCCTGCATGGCTTTCGCGACGGGGACGGTCTCCGCGCCGGGGTGGTGCCGATTCTCAACACGGCCGCGCAGGTGGCCCGCTGGCGCGAAGTCGCGCCGGACCTGCGCTGCGACGTGAAGGTAGATACCGGCATGAACCGGCTCGGCTTCGGCTGGAAGGACTTCGACCCGTCCATCCTGGGCGGGCTGCAGCTCGGGACTCTGCACTCGCATCTTGCCTGCGCCGACGATGTCGACGATCCGCTGAACGAAGCGCAGCTCGGCCGCTTCCGCGCGCTCGTTGCCCAGGTCGGCCCGCCCGCCGCCTCGCTTGCCAGTTCGGGCGGCATCTGCCTCGGTGGGGACTATCATTTCGACCTCACCCGCCCGGGGCTCGGCCTTTATGGCGGCATTCCGAACGCGGCGGCGGCAGGCCATGTGCGGCCTGTCGTCTCGGTCCAGGCACAGATCCTTCAGGTGCGCGACATGGAGGTCGGAGACAGCGCGGGCTACGGGGCGACATGGACGGCGCAGCGCCGCACGCGGCTCGCGACGGTTAATATCGGTTATGCCGACGGCTATCTGCGCGGTTTCTCCGTTCCCGGCCCGGCAAAGGGCGGATCTGCGAGCGCTGGCGGCGAAACCTTTCCGGTTGCCGGGCGTGTCTCCATGGACATGACAATCTTCGATATCGGCGCCGCGGACCTTGGCGAGGGAGACTGGCTGGACATGACCTACGACCTGCCCACTGCCTCTGCGCAATCGGGTCTCAGTCAATATGAGTTGCTGACCGGCCTCGGTCACCGCTATCAGCGCGATTACGCATGACCGAAGGGTTCACCCGCCTCTTCTCGCCTCTCGGGGCGGGCACGCTCGGCCTGTTCGCCGCGATCGGCCGGACGGCCGTATTCGCCTTCCGTGCGCTCATCGCCGCGGTCACGCCGCCCTATTACCCGGCGCGGCTGATGCAGCAGCTGATCACCATCGGTTATTTCTCGCTGCCGGTCGTCGGCCTGACGGCGCTCTTCACCGGCGCGGCTCTGGCGCAGCAGATCTATGTCGGCGGCGAGCGCTTCAATGCTGCCAGCACCGTTCCGGCCGTCACGGTCATTGCCATCGTTCGCGAGCTGGCACCCGTTCTCGGCGGCCTGATGGTGGCAGGCCGGGTGTCGTCGGCGATGGCGGCGGAACTGGGCACGATGCGCGTGACCGAGCAGATCGACGCGCTGCAGACGCTCCGGACCGATCCGTTTCAGTTCCTGGTCGCGCCGCGCCTGCTTGCAGCCGTGATCGTGCTGCCGCTTCTTACGCTGGTCGCCAACGCCATCGGCGTCATGGGCGGCTACCTGCTGGCGGTGTACCGGCTCGGCTTCAACGCCGCGAGCTATCTCGATACGACCCGCGCCTATCTTGAGCTCGACGACATCGTCTCGTCGCTGGTGAAGGCGGCCGTCTTCGGCTTCGTCCTCGCGCTCATGGGCTGCTATCACGGCTATCATACGAAGGGCGGCGCGGCGGGCGTCGGCACGGCCACGACCAATGCGGTCGTCAGCGCCTTCCTCCTGATCCTCCTTGCCAACCTCGTCATCACGGTTCTGGTCTTCGGATGACGGAACGGCACGGATCCTCGCTCGAAATTGCCGGGCTCAGGAAAAGCTTCGACGACAAGATCGTCCTCGACGGCGTCAATCTCGGCGTCCGCCCCGGCGAATCGCTCGTCATCATTGGTGGCTCGGGGGCCGGCAAGTCGGTCCTCCTCAAATGCATCCTCGGCCTGATCCAACCGGACAGCGGCACGATCCTGATCGACGGCGTCGACATGACCGACCAGCGCAGTGACCGTACAGATGCGGTCCGGGAACGGATCGGCATGCTGTTCCAGGGCGGCGCGCTGTTCGATTCGATGCCGGTCTGGCGCAACATCACCTTCGCCCTCACGCAGGGCCGTGCGCGCGATTCGAAGAAGATGCACGCCCTGGCGATCGAAATGCTGGAAAAGGTGGGCCTGGAGCCGCGGGTCGCCGATCTTCGTCCGGCCGAGATTTCCGGCGGAATGCAGAAGCGCGTGGCCCTCGCCCGGGCGATCGCCGCCAATCCGGACCTCATCTTTTTCGACGAGCCGACCACCGGCCTCGACCCCATTCGGGCGAATACGATCAACCAGCTTATTCGCGGCCTCGTTACCGATCTGGGCTGCACGGCCGTGACGATCACTCATGACATGGCGAGCGCCCACCACATCGCGGACCAGGTCGCGATGCTGCACGAGGGGCGGATCGTCTGGGCGGGCCCTGTCGACCAGCTCGACAAGAGCGGCAACGAGCTCGTCGACCGCTTCATACACGGGCGCACCGACTGAGCCGGATCATCGGCCTCGACCATATCCAGCTCGCCATGCCTGCTGGCGGCGAGGACCGTGCCCGAAGCTTTTTCGCGAGTATTCTTGAAATGGCCGAACTCGAAAAGCCGGACAGCCTTGCCGCCAGCGGCTGCTGGTTCGAAAGCGCGGGCGTTCAGATTCACGTTGGGGCCGACCCCGATTTCGTACCCGCAGGGAAGGCGCACCCTGCCCTGCGGGTCACCGGCCTTGACGATCTCGCGGCCCTTCTGGCGGCAAAGGGTTATCCGGTCGACTGGGACGACCGTCTCCCGGGCATTCGCCGCTGTTTCACGCGCGATCCGTTCGGCAATCGCATCGAACTGATGGAAGCCGCGGGCTGAAGCGCCTACATCGCCGGTCATGAGCGAACCGCTTTACAACACCCGGATCCTGCGCCTCGCGGCGGAGATCCCGCATTTCGGCCGCCTCGACGAGCCGATGGGAACCGCGCGCAAGGTCTCGCCCGTCTGCGGCAGCCGCGTCGACGCCGATGTCGACCTCGACGACGAGGGCCGGATCAGCCGCTTCGCGCAGGAGGTGCGCGCCTGCGCTCTGGGGCAGGCATCGTCCTCGCTTCTCGGCGCGCGTGTGGTCGGCATGTCGGCTGCCGAGCTGCGGAGCGCCGAGACGGCCCTGCGCCGCTTTCTTGCCGAGGGGGACGCGCTTCCCGCCAATTGGTCGGAGCTGGAGATCTTCGCGCCCGCCCGCCCGCACAAGGCTCGCCACGCCTCCCTCCTGCTGGCGTTCGAGGCGGCGGCCGCGGCGGCCGAGAGCGCTGCGGCGAACCGGGCGGCCTGATGCGGCGCTACCTGCTCTTGCTTGCCGCGCTGCACGGCGCCTGCGGCGTCGCATTCGCCGCGATCGGCGCGCATACCGGCGTGGCGGCCAGCGTCACCACCGGTGCCCAGTTCCAGCTCTTTCACGCTGCCGCTGCGTTCGGCGCCCTCGCCGCCATCCGCTCGCGCTGGACCGGCGCCGGCGTTCTCGTTCTGCTGGCCGGGACGCTGCTCTTCTCGGGGGCGGTCTATCTTTCCGGTCTGGCGGGAGTGTCGCTTGGCCCTGTGGCGCCCACGGGCGGCCTTCTCATGATCGCGGGCTGGTTCATTCTGGCGGCGGCGGCGCTTCGCCCAGATCCACCTCGACCGTAAACGGCCCGCCTGCGCGGATGTTGGTGTAACGCGCGTCGGTGACGATGACCCGGCTGCCCTCGAAGCGGGCAAAGGGCATGCGCGCCCAGAACAGGAAGTCGCGAAGCGCCTTCGACTTCGACGCCGCAAGCGCAACCCTCGGGTCGTCCATATTGTCAGGGGCCGGCGCGTCGAGAACGAGGCTCTCTCCGCCGAACAGCTGCGCGCGGCCCCAGCCGACCTCGCGGCTGTCCGCCAGATAGGCGATGTCGCGGCGGAAGGGGTTGATGGGCGGCGGGCCGGTCGAGATCGCCGCCACGTTCAGCCCGCGCGCGCCCAGCTCCTCCGCCGCTGCGGCCTTCACCCGCTGGCTGCCGCCGAACATCAGGCCGATATAGGAAAGGAGGGCCACCAGCGAGACGAGGGCCGGCCAGTGCGCGCCCTGCAGGCCCCGGCGGCGCCGCCGCTGCGACCACACCACGCCGATGGTCAGCATCGTCCACAGCCAGACGTCGATGATGAACAGCGTGTCGCCGTAGAACCACCTCTCCGTGAAGGGCGACAGCAGGCGCACGCCATAGGTGTTCAGCCAGTCGAGCGCCGGATGGCTGAGGGCGCCGACATAGGCGAGAACGAGCAGCCAGCCGAACCTGACCGGCAGGCGCGCTTCGGGCCGCTTGCCGCGCCGCGTCTGCCAGCGGTCGAACCAGACCATCGCCGCGACAAGCAGGGCAGGAAGGATCAGCAGGCCGATGGGGCCATGAGTGACCCCGCGGCGAAAGGCGAGATTCTCGCCGAACGCCAGCGCGATCACGTCCACGTCGGGTAGGTTCGCCGCGATCATCAGCGTGGCGAGACCCAGGCCCGTTTTCTCTTTCAGGCCGGCCTCCGCCAGCGCGGCGCCTGCAAGCGTATGAGCAAGATTATCCATCTGACCTCCGCGCCGTCTCCTGCCGCGCTCAGGAACGAATTGCCATGCGTCATCGGCGGTTTATGGTCCCCGCCATGTGGCGTACGGCAGAATTGAGATGGTGGTGGCGGGGCGAGCGCACCCGACCGCTGACGGAATGGCTCCTGCAGGGCGCCGAACCGCTGGTCGACAGACGCACCGACCTTTATCTTGCACATGCCGAGGCAACGGACATCGGCATCAAGCAGCGCGGCTACGGCGCCACCGAAGTGAAAGTCCTCGTCGACCTCCCCGACCTGTCGCTGCCGCCGCAGATGGGCTGCCAGGCCGAAATCTGGGTCAAGAGCAGCGGTCTGCCGCTGTCGCTGACGACCGGGACCACCCTGCCCGTGGGCAAAACGCGCTTCCGGCGCCTCCTGGAGTTTGCCGGGGGCGTCTGGCACGGCATCGATTCCGAAGAGGCCGCCGAGGAAGGCGTCGGCCTCGAGATATCCGATGTCGAATGTGCCGGCTCTGCCTGGCATACCGTCTGTATGGAGGCGTTCGGACCGGCGGACCGGATCGAGCCGCTGCTTCAGGCGGCCATTACGCTGCTCGGTCCCTGGCCTTCCGGCACGTCCGAACCCTGGCTATGCGGCGGCTACCCGCTATGGCTGTCGCGCCTGTCGAGCCATGCGGCGGCGGCGGAATAACTTCGCGCCCGGATTGCCGGGAGAGGGGCTGGCCCCTCCCCCTTTCGCGGGCTTAGCTCGCACTTCCCCCGCGTTAAAGCGGACCCCACAGCTCACTACTGCCGCAAGGGACCGACGACATGGACTATGAGAACATCCTGCTGGAGAGCGAAGACAGCGTTGCGACGCTGACGATCAACCGTCCGAAGGTCCTGAACGGCCTCAATCTCGCCACGGTCGAGGAGATGATCGACGCCGTGCAGCGCGTTCGCGACGACGAAACCCTGCGCGCGCTGATCCTTACCGGCGCGGGCCGGGGCTTTTCTTCCGGCGCCGACCTATCCGGCGACGGGACAGGCGACCGCGGCACGGGCAAGCCCGACGCGGGCAAGGTGCTTGAGACGCACTATAACCCGCTCCTTGAAAATCTTATGGCGCTCAACGCGCCCATCATCACCGCGGTCAACGGCCCGGCGGCAGGCGCGGGCTGCTCGCTCGCCATTTGCGGCGACTTCGTCATCTGCGCCGAGGAGGCCTATTTCCTGCAGGCCTTCGTCAATATCGGTCTCGTGCCCGACGTCGGTTCGACCTGGCTGCTGCCGCGCATCGTCGGCCGAGCGCGCGCGCTCGAGATGATGATGCTGGGTGAGAAGATTCCGGCCGAGAAGGCGCTCGACTGGGGCCTTGCCTACAAGGTTGTGCCCGGCGACACGCTCATGGACGAGGCGAAGACGCTCGCCCAGCGCTTCGCCAAGGGACCGACCCAGGCCTATGCGATGATCCGCCAAGGCGTGCGCGACTGCATGGACCGGACGCTGTCCGAGGGTCTGCGCGTCGAGCGGATCAACCAGTTGAAGGCCGGCCGTACCGAGGACTTCAAGGAAGGCGTCTCCGCCTTCCTCGGAAAGCGCAAGGCCGACTTCAAAGGTCTCTGATCGGCAAGACAAAGGGAGGCGGCGACGCCTCCCTTCCCTTCCTGCCGGCGGCCGTTTGCCGCTCCGATTCCCCGTTTAGCTCTTCTGGGCGCGCCCGCGCGCCTGCACGCCGGCAATGCGCGCGCCGACATCGTCGGCCGTGACCGAGCGGTTGCGCTCGGAGGCGCGGCTCTCCAGCTCCATCCCCTCGGCAAACGTTGTGGCATAGCCGTCGTCGATCAGCGCGAGATAATCCTTCAGCATCTGAGGGTCCGTGGACAGCATGTCCTCCGCCAGTTGGCGGCAGGTCGGCAGCAGGTCGCCCGCCGGGACGACGCGGTTGACGAGGCCCCATTCGGCCGCCTGCGCCGCACCGATGAAGTTGCCGGTCAGCGACAGTTCCTTCGCCCGGTTCACGCCGACGATGCGCGACAGTTTCTGCGACAGGCCCCAGCCGGGCATGATGCCGACCCGCGCATGGGTATCGGCAAAGCGGGCATTTTCGCTCGCGATCAGCACGTCGCAGGCCAGCGCCACTTCGAAACCGCCCGTGATCGCGACGCCGTTGATGGCGCCGATGATCGGGCCGGAAAACTGGTTCAGCGACTGCACCGGGTCTTCTTCGTCCACCGCCGCGCCGACGCTGGCACCGCCTGCAAGCTCCTTCAGGTCCAGCCCTGCGGTGAAGGCGCGCTCACCGGCTCCGGTCAGAATCAGCACGCGGATATCTTCGTCGTCTTCCAGCTCGCGCACGGCCCGCGCCAGATCGCTGCGCAGCTCCTGCGACAGGGCGTTCATGGCTCCCGGGCGGTTCAGCGTGACGACAGCATAGCCTGCCGGATTCCTCTCGACGTCAACCAGTGCCATTCTTCGTCCTCCCATATCTCGTCGTGAATTCGGCAGCGAAGGTGCCGAAGCGTGCCTCCTCGATGGCGGCGCGCATGCCTGCCATCAACTGCTGATAGAAGGAGAGGTTGTGCTCCGTCATCAGCATGGCGCCGAGGATTTCACCGCTCCGCACCAGATGGTGCAGATAGGCGCGCTCGAACGTTTCGCAGACCGCACAGCGGCAGTCGCCGTCGATCGGCCCGCGATCCTCGGCAAAGCGCGCATTCTTGATATTGATCGGGCCGTCATGGGTAAACGCCTGCCCCGTACGGCCAGAGCGCGTCGGCAGGACGCAATCGAACATGTCGATGCCGCGCGCCACAGCGCCGACCAGGTCGTCTGGCTTGCCCACGCCCATCAGGTAACGCGGCCGGTCCCGGGGCAGCAGTTCGGGCGCATAGTCCAGCACCGCGAACATCTGCTCCTGCCCCTCACCCACGGCCAGCCCCCCGACCGCATAGCCGTCGAACCCGATGTCCTGCAGCGCGTGGGAGCTTTCCCACCGCAAATCCTCGAACATCGAGCCTTGCTGGATCCCGAACAGGGTGGCGCCGGCAGCGTGCGCTTCGCCGCTGTCGAAGCCAGCCCGGCTTCGCGCGGCCCAGCGCATCGACCGGTGCATGGAGGCTGCCGCTGCGTCACGCTCGACGGGCCAGGAGGTGCACTCGTCGAAGGCCATGACGATGTCGCTGTCCAGATTGCGCTGGATCTCCATCGAGCGTTCCGGCGACAGCAGGTGGCGGCTGCCGTCCAGATGGCTCTTGAAAGCAACGCCCTCTTCCGACTGCTGCGTCAGTTCGGACAGACTCATCACCTGGAAGCCGCCGCTGTCGGTCAGGATCGGCCGCTCCCATTTCATGAACTCGTGCAGCCCGCCCAGGCGCGCAATCCGCTCGTCGCCGGGACGCAGCATCAGGTGATAGGTATTGCCGAGCAGGATATCCGCGCCCGTATCGCGCACGGCTTGCGGCTTCATCGCCTTCACGGTCGCCGCCGTGCCCACCGGCATGAAGGCAGGCGTTCGGATCTCGCCGCGCCGCATGCGGATCGTGCCGCGCCGCGCGCGGCCGTCGGTTGCGGACAGTTCGAAGGCGAAACGGGGGGCCATGGCGCCGCCTTGCCGCAGCAGGCGGTGCGTTTCAATCGCTCCGCAGGTCGCGCTAGTCCTCGGAAATCGCCGTCAGCTCGCCGACGGTGCCGCCGTCCTCGCCTTCCGACAGGGTGATGGAGAAGGCGTTTTCGCCCTCGGTCACGCCGGTAATGCGATCGCCCTGCTCCAGCAGTTCGACACCTTCCTCGGCAAAGGACGAGCGGAAATAGTCGCGCACCGTCTCGACATCGTCGTCGCTCTCGAAGCTGATCGACAGCTGACCGCCGCCGCCCGAGGTGGAGACGTCGAAGCCAGCATTGGTAATGCGGCTGCCGGGATACAGGTCGACGCCGTTCACCGTTACGTCGTCGGCGGACCAGGAGTCGGTGCCCGCCATCACTTCGGCCACGATACGGTCACCTTCCTTCGTCGCCGACCAGTCGCCGTCCGCGTCGCAGGCGGCCAGGCCGGGGGCCGCGACCAGGGCGGCAAGCAGCAACAGGCGCATGAACATTCTCCTTCAGCTGTGTTGCTACCGCAATACAGCTCGGCGTTCAAGCCTCTTCAGGGCATCAGCAGGCTGGAATCGCCATAGGAGTAGAAGCGGTACCGCTCCTTGATGGCGTGGTCGTAGACCCCGTGCATGCGCTCCAGGCCCATCAGCGCGCTCACGAGCATGAACAGGGTCGAGCGCGGCAGATGGAAATTGGTCATCAGCCCGCCTACGGCGCGAAAGCGGTAGCCCGGGGTGATGAAGATGTCCGTGTCGCCGGCAAAGGGCGAGAGCAGACCGTCATCGCCCGCGGCGCTTTCCAGAAGGCGCAGCGAGGTCGTCCCGGCCGCCACGATGCGCCCGCCCCGCGCCCGGACCTCGTTCAGCCGCGCGGCGGCATCCGCGCCCAGCTCGCCCCATTCGGCATGCATGCTATGCTCTTCGGTATCTTCCGCCTTTACCGGCAGGAACGTCCCCGCCCCCACATGCAGGGTCAGCGTCTCGGTCAGCACGCCCCGGGCTGCGATGGCCTCGAGCAGGCGCGGCGTGAAATGCAGAGAGGCGGTCGGCGCCGCCACCGCGCCTTCGCGGCGCGCGAACATGGTCTGGTAGTCCTCGCCGTCCCGCTCGTCGATCCGCCGCTTCGACGCGATATAGGGGGGCAGCGGCATGGTGCCCGCTGCGGCGATCTCCGCCTCCAGCGGACCGTCCGCCTCGAAGCGCAGCCGCACACCCTTCTCGCTCTTCTCCTCGACGAGGGCGGCAAGGGTAGGGCTGATCTCGATACGGTCGCCCAGGCGGGCGCGGCGTGCATTTTTCAGAAAGGCGAGCCAGGTTACGGCATCCTCCCGCTTGTGCAGCGTGATGCCGATCGTGGCGTCGCCGCGCCGTCCCGTCAGCTGCGCGGGAATGACCCGCGTGTCGTTGAACACCAGCGCATCGCCCGGCTGCAGCAAGTCGGGAAGATCGATGACCGTCCGGTCGGCAAGCGCATCGGGTGTAGCATGGAGAAGCCGCGCGCTGTCACGCGGAACCGCCGGACGTAGCGCGATCAACTCTTCCGGCAGGTCGAAATCGAAGTCGGAGACCCGCACAGAACTCTCCCTAGCGCGAGGGGTCCTCGGTCTCGGGCCCCGACGCCGGCTCCTCGGCTCGCGCGTCCACCCCGACGGGCTCGTCCTGGCCTTCGCCATCGGCGCTATCGGCGGGGCCGTCCGCGCTGGGCTCTACCGGCGGCGTCCGAGCGGGCGCATCCGGCGTGGGAGTGTCGCCGAAGCCTTCCGGCATTGCCGAGGTCAGCGCGTCCATGCCCGCTGACGCCTCCCGGGAGGCGGGCGCGGCGGCGAGCATATCGGATGACGGCTGCGGAACGTTCCTGCCGATGCGGGCCTGGACGATGCGGTCGGGATTGGCGGGCGGCTCCCCCGGAGCGATGGCATCGACGAATTGCATGCCGTCGAAGACCCGGCCGAAGACGGTGTAGTTCTCGTCGAGCGTCGTCGTGGGCATGTAGACGATGAAGAACTGGCTGTTCGCGGAATTCTCCGCCTGCGCCCGCGCCATGGAGACGGTGCCGCGCAAGTGCGGCGTGCGCGTGAACTCCGCTTCCAGGTCGGGAAGGTCGCTGCTCCCCTGGCCCGTTCCCAGCGGGTCGCCGGTCTGCGCCATGAACCCCGGGATCACCCGGTGGAAGACGACGCCGTCATAGAATCCCTGTTCTGCCAGGGTGCGGATCCGCTCGACATGGTTGGGGGCGATGTCGGGTCGCAGGATGATTCGCACGCGCCCCCCGGTCGACAGGTCGAGGTTCAGGATATTCTCGTCGGGAACGATGTCGGGCACCGCGCGGTCCTGCGCCGCCGCGGCGAAGGACATGATCAGGCTGAGAAGCAGGGTCGTGAATAGTCGCATGGGCGCCTTACTAGCCGAAACTCGCCTGAACGGAAGCTTAGGACCGGGCCGGGCGGCATAAAAAGGGGCGGCAAACCCTGTGTGGATTGCCGCCCCTTCCCCCTTTTTATCCCGTCGTGCCGCCCTTTTCGCGGCCAGGGCCCGCTAGAAGCGGAAGCCCACCGCGGCGCCGTAACGCTGCGGCTCGGTCAGGTAGATGTTGGTGAACAGGCCCGACGACTGGTCGGTCACGTACCGGCCCGTCTGCGCCTCCACGTCGAACGCGTTCGTGATGAAGCCGCGCACGTAGAAGCGATCGTCGGGCGACGTCAGTGTCAGCTGCGCGTTCACGATCTCATAGGCACCGATCTTGTCGACAGGCCGGTTGTAGTTGGTCGCGAAGGCGTTTCCGACGAAATTGAGATCGGCACGCGGGGTCAGGACCCATCCACCGGCCAGGTCGATTTCGTACTGCGCACCAACGGAGAATTTCCAGTTCGGCGAGTTGAGCAGTTCGTTGCCTGAGAGGTCGAACGGCACGCCGTCGGGAAGGATCGGCGTTCCGTCATTGAGGACGTCCAGCGAGATCAGGTCGGAGGCGGGCCCCAACTCACCTGTGGCCGCCGCACCGGCGAGCGCACTACAGATGGAATAGGCACCCAGTGCCTGCGTGCCCGGTACCGGTACCGCGCCCTGAAGGCCCAGCGCTGAGTTGAACCCACTGACGAGCGCGCCGAGCGTGGCCTGGTCGAGCGTGTCCGAGGTGAACACGCAGTTGCTGGCCGTCGTGATGTCCTTGATGATGACCGCGTTCGAACGCCCGCCCGACGGATCGCGGGTGTCCTGGACCACCAGATCCTTGATCTCCGTCTTCTGGTACGACCCGGTAAGATTGATCGTCAGAGCGTCGGTCGGGTTGAAGACCGACTCCAGCTCGACGCCGTAGATCTCTGCGTCCGTATTGTCGTTGAACGACGTGCGGTTGAAGATGCGGCTGACCTGGAAGTCCGAATAGTCATAGTAGAAGGCGGTCAGGTTGATGACGGCCACGCCGCCGCCGAAGGTATTCTTCGTGCCGATCTCGAAGGCCTTGATGATTTCCGAGTCGAAGGTCTGCGGCGCGTTGAACAGCGAGCTGTCGAACGGCGGGTTGATGCCGCCCGGCTTATAGCCGCGAGAGAAGCTGGCGTAGACCAGCGTGTCGTCGGAAAAGCTGGTATACGGGTTCCAGGACAGCAGCGCCCGGCCCGTCACTTCCTCGAACGAGGCTTCGGACCGGCGGAAGGTCTGCAGGCCCGGCGTGTCGGGATCGGCATCATATCCGCCGGCCTCGAGCAGCTCCGGCGTCAGCGTCGTCGTTCCGAACGGGATGGGCACGTTCGCCAGCAGCTGGCGGTCGGCGACCGACTTGTCGTCCTTCGAGTAGCGCAGGCCCAGCGTCAGCGACAGTTCGTCGGTGAAGTCGACATAGGCTTCGCCGAACAGGCCATAGCTATCCAGCTCATAGTCGTTTGTTTCCGACGAGAAGGTCGTCGGACCTGTGGCCGCGGCAAAGCCGCTCGCGGGACCGCCAAGCAGCAGGTTCGCATAATCGAGGCCCGACGCCGCCACATAATAGTTCGTGTCGACCTTGGCGTGCAGGTAGATGCCGCCGAGGAGGAAGTTGAACGGACCGTCGAAGTCGGACGCGATGCGGGCCTCGGCGGACCACTGCTCCACATCGTCGGTGTCGCGGTCATATTCGGTCGTGTTGTCGGCGCAGCCATAGATGTCGCCGCCGATGAACCCGACATAGTCGCGGTTCGCGTCCGACACGCAGATCTGTCCGTTCTGGAACAGCGGCGTGGCGAGGATTCCCTGTGCGATGCCTGCCAGCGGGAATGCGGGATTGGCCGGGTCGGTGATCGACGCGAAGGCCTGCAGCTGGGCGATCTGCGGCAGGACGCTCGACGTGACGTTGAGGTTATAGTCGCCGTAGGAGTCGGTTTTCGCCGTCGAGTAACCGCCGTTCAGCGTCGCTGTCAGGTTGCCGAAATCATGCTCGAGCTCGCCCTGCGCCACGAAATATTCGGACTCGTAGGTCGGCTCGAAGTCGATCGAGACCGCGCGCAGATTCTCGGGCGTCACAGTATCGGCGAACGGGTTCGGCCCGTACAGGCTTCCAAGCGCGAAGGGCGCCAGCGCCGGCGAGGCGGCGACCGTCAGGAATTCGGCACTCGACAGGATCGTCGCGAGCGTCGCGTTGCCGTTCACGGGCTGAGTATCCAGCCGGTCGGGACGGCAGCCGAGAACGCCGGTCGGATCGGTCGCGCACAGCTGCTTCTGGTTGCGCGCCCGGCTCGAATCCTCCTTCTGATACTGCACCGTGACATAGCCCGACGTGTTCGAGGTCGGCTCGAACCCGATCGTGCCGCGCAGCGAATAATTGTCGCGTCCGTCGATATCGTCGCCGGTGAACAGATTGTCGGTGAAGCCGTCGCGGTTCAGGTAGAGACCGGCCAGGCGGACGCCCACTGCATCGCCCAGCGGCACATTCACCATGCCGCGCGTGCTCAGCGCATTGTAATTGCCATATTGCACCTCGCCGCTCGCGCCGAAGCCGGACAGGTCGGGCTTCGCGGTGATCAGGTTGATGACACCGCCGGTCGCGTTGCGGCCGAACAGCGTCCCCTGCGGGCCGCGCAGCACTTCGATACGTTCGATGTCGAAGAACTCGGTGTCGAACAGGCCGCCCGATCCCAGCAGCGGCATGTCGTTGATGTGCACACCGACGCCCGCGTCGCCGGACGCGGCAACCACCGGTGAGCCGATACCGCGAATGGTGATGTTCGCGCCGCCGAAATTGCCGCCGGTGAAGGTCGTGTTGGGCAGCGCCTGCTGCAGGTCGAGCGTGTTCTCGATCTGCTGAGCCGCCAGCGATTCGTCGGAGAAGGCGCTGACCGCGACCGGCACGTCCTGCAGGCTTTCCGCCCGCCGCTGTGCGGTGACGACGATGGTCGGAATGCCGCGCGTGACTGCGGCTTCGGGAACGCCCCCGGCAGCTGGGGTACTCGCGGCTTCTGCGGGCGTCTGGGCAACTTCCTGTGCCGCCGCTGGATAGGCAGCGACAAGCGCGGCAAGGGACACGGTGGCGGCAAACGCACTTCGGGCGCGCACGGTCTTCGACATATTCGGCATCCTCCCCAGGATTATGTTGGTCTCGCCCGCCCGTTTCTTTTGTGAAACGTAGCTGGCACCTGCCGGGGAGTGGTGTGCTTCTTGAAGTCCCCCGGATTAGCGTCTCGATCTTCCGAGCCTGCGACAAACTTGTCCAGCCTCTACAGCCTAGCAAAACTGCGAAATCTGGCGACTTGCCGCCCCGACCGTCACTTTCCTGCAACGGTCGCTCTTTTTCCCGAAGGGCGGTAGGGGCCGCGCCATGGACGATCGGTTGAAAGAGGAGTTTCGCGCCGCCGCGGGCGGCCAGGCGATCGATCCCGCCTCCAGCCCTGCCGATGCCGAACGCTATCTGACCGACTGGCGCGGGACCAAGACCGGCGCGGCCTCTCTCATCCTGCGCCCCGGCACGACGTCCGAGGTTGCAGACGTCGTTCGCCTTGCCGCGCGCGAAGGCGTCCCCCTCGTCCCTCAGGGCGGCAATAGCGGCCTTGTGGGCGGCTCGGTTCCGGAAGGGGACGGCACCGCGGTCCTTCTTAGCCTCGAACGCATGAACGAGATCCAACTGGTCGATGCCGAGGGCGCGACGGCGCGCGTGCAGGCGGGCGTCATTCTACAGACCCTCCATGAGGCCGCCGCGGAAAGCCAGCTGATGTTCCCCCTGTCGCTCGGCGCCAAGGGCTCCGCGACCATCGGCGGGCTCATCTCGACCAATGCGGGCGGCACGCAGGTGCTGCGCTACGGTGCCATGCGCGCGCAGGTGCTGGGGCTGGAGGCCGTGCTTGCCGGCGGCAATGTGCTGAACCAGCTTGCTCCGCTCAGAAAGGACAATACCGGCTACGACCTGAAGCAGTTGCTGATCGGGGCCGAGGGGACGCTCGGTATCGTCACCCGCGCCTCGCTGCGCCTGCTTCCGGCCCCCGCCGAAACGGCGACGGCGCTGGTCGGTCTTTCCTCGCCGGCAGCTGCGCTTCAGCTGCTGGCAAGGCTGCAGGCCGCCACCGGAGGTCAGGTGGACAGCTTCGAGCTGATCCCCCGCATCGCCGTCGATCTCGTGACGGCACATGTCGACAACACCCGCGACCCCCTCGCCGCCGGGCATGCCTGGTACGTCCTCGCCGAACTGACGGGAACAGGCGCTGAGGGAACCCAGCGCGGCCTTCTCGAAACCGCCCTTGCCGCAGCCATCGAGGATGGGCTTGCCGCAGACGCGGTTCTCGCGGGGTCGGGGCGCGAGCGAGAGGAGCTCTGGCGCCTGCGCGAAACCATTGCCGAGGCCGAGCGCGCCGACGGCCTCGCCATAAAGCACGATATTTCCGTGCCGGTATCGGACATGCCCCGCTTCGTCACAGAGGTCGGCGCCGAAATCGAGCGGCGCTGGCCCGGCACCAGCATGATCGCCTTCGGTCATCTGGGCGACGGCAATATCCACTTCAACGTGCGCTCGACCGACGCGCTCGACCGCGACGATCTCATCGCGCTCCGGCCCGAGATAACCGGGTTCGTTTACGAGCAGATCGCAGCAGCAGGCGGCTCGATCAGCGCCGAACATGGCATCGGCACGCTGAAGGCGGAGGCTCTCGCCCGGCTCGGCGACCCCGGGAAGCTGGCGGCCATGCGGGCTGTGAAGCGCGCGCTCGATCCGCACGGCATCATGAACCCGGGCAAGGTCTTCGCATGAACATCCGTCCGCGCACTCCCGATGACGACGAGGCGATTGCGGAGGTGACCCGGTCGGCATTCACCGCAGGCCCGCGCGGACATGCGGGCGAGGCGGAGCTGGTAGAGGCCCTGCGGCGGGACGGCGATGCCGCCATCGAGCTTGTCGCCGAAATGGACGGCAGGGTCGTCGGCCATGTCATGCTCTCCACCATGCGGGACCCGACAGGTGCGCTCGGCCTCGGCCCCCTCTCCACCTCGCCGGAGGCGTGGCGCCGCGGGATCGGCTCCATGCTTATGGACGCCGCGATCGCCCGCGCGACGGGCTACGGCGCGACCATGATTTTCCTGCTCGGCAATCCGGACTTCTACCGGCGCTTCGGCTTCGCCTCGGAAACGGCGGCAGCCTTCGACAGCGCCTATGACCCGCCCTATTTCCAGGCTCTCCGCCTTACGAAGGACGCGCCCCGCTCGGGACGCGCCCGCTACGCCCGGGCCTTTGGCGAGGACTGATTCGCGCCCGGACCCGCGCCCTACAGCGCTTCGTCGGCGATCGCGTAAAGCGGACCTTCGCCGGCCATGACCGCCCCCAGCAGCGCCATGCCGGTGGGCACCAGTTGCAGGATGAAGAAATCCGCGCTGGCGATCTTGGCCTTCAGGAAGTCCGCGTCCCCTTCGCCGGCATCCAGGCGCCGCCGTGCTTCCTTCGCCTGCTGCGCCATCAGCCAGCCGCCGACGACATAACCGGAAAGACGGGTGAAGGGCTGCGCCCCGGCGGCGGGATCGTTGGCGCCGCGATCCGGATCGGTCAGCCAGTTCGCGCCCGTTTCGAAGGTGGCCGCGGCCGCGGACATGACCGCGCGCTGATCCGGTTCCAGGTCCGGCAGGTCGGCGCGGATGTCGTCCAGCAGCGCTTTCCAGTGCGCGCCGCCCGCCATGTTCAGCTTGCGGCCGACCAGGTCGAGCGCCTGGATGCCGTTCGTGCCCTCGTAGATCGGCGCGATGCGCGCGTCGCGGTAATGCTGCGCCGCGCCGGTTTCCTCGACGAAGCCCATGCCGCCATGGACCTGTACGCCCAGCGAGGCGAGTTCGACGCCGAGGTCGGTGCACCAGGCCTTGGTGATGGGGGTCAGCAGGTCCGCGCGCCCCTGCGCGGCAACCTGCTCGTCGCCCTCCGGCAGGGCGTGCGCCCGGTCGACCGCCGCGGCATTGGCATAGGCCAGCGCCCGCATGGCCTCGGTACTCGTGCGCATGGTCATCAGCATGCGGCGCACATCGGCATGGTCGACGATGGCGACGGGATCGCGCGTCGTCGCGCCGATCTTCGCCGACTGCACGCGCTCCTTGGCATAGGCCAGGGCCTGCTGGTACGCGCGCTCGCCGATGGCGACGCCCTGCAGGCCAACATTGATGCGGGCATGGTTCATCATCGTGAACATGGCGCGCATGCCGCCCATCTCGCGGCCGACCATGAAACCCACGCACGCATCTTCGTCGCCGAAGCTCATCGTGCAGGTCGGCGAGGCATGGATGCCCAGCTTCTCTTCCAGCCCGACGCAGGTCAGGTCGTTGCGGCGCGTGAAATTGCCCTCCGCATCGGGCAGGAATTTCGGCACCACGAACAGGCTGATGCCCTTGGTTCCAGCCGGGGCATCGGGCGTCCGCGCCAGCACGAGATGGACGATATTGTCGGCCACGTCATGCTCGCCCCAGGTGATGTAGATCTTCTGGCCCTTGATGCGCCAGCTGTCCGGAAAGTGGCTATCCTCTGCCGGCGTCGCCGTCGTTCTCAGGGCGCCGACGTCCGATCCGGCCTGCGGCTCGGTCAGGTTCATCGTGCCCGTCCACTCGCCCGAAATCAGCTTTGTCAGGTAGGTCTGCTTCAATTCTTCGGAGGCGTGTGCGGTCAACGCCTCGATCGCGCCCAGCGTCAGCATCGGACATAGTGAAAAGGCCATGTTGGCGCTGGTCAGCTGTTCCTGGCAGGCCGTCGCCAGCGCAAAGGGCAGACCCTGCCCGCCATAGTCGGGATCGCCGCCCAGCGAGCCCCAGCCGCCGTCGACATATTGGCGGTAGCCGTCGCGAAACCCCTCGGGAAGCGTAACGACCCCGTCTTTCAGGACCGCTCCCTTTTCGTCGCCCACCCGGTTGAGCGGTGCCCAGACTTCGCCGGCCAGCTTCCCGCTTTCGGTCAGAATGGCCTCGACCAGATCCTCTTCGACGGCCTCGAAGCCTTCAAGCCTGGCAAGGTCGAACAGGCGGGCGGAGGTCTCCAGCGCGAAACGCTGGTCTTTCAGGGGGGCGGTATAGGTCATGGCGGCCAGATAGACGCTGCGCGCGGAAAAATCATCCGCGTCGGGTGAACCTTTTGCCGCGGCGTGCGCACCTCGCTTGCCTTTCGCGCAGGTTTCACGTCAGAGCGCCGCCATGCGGCTGCAACGCCCTCTTGTCTGGGCTCTCCCCTTCGCGCTTCTCGTCCAGCTCTGGGCGATGGCGACTTGCTGCCTGCCGTCCTCCGTAACCGCCGAAAGCGTCTTCGCGCCCGGCGGTACGCTCGTCATCTGTTCGGGTGCGGGCACCAGGACCCTCGACCTGGCGGACGAGACCGGCGATCCGTCCGGCAAGAAGTCCTCGCATGGCGATCTGTGCGGCGGGCTGTGCGCACCGGCCCTGCTGGCCGTCGTCCTGCTTGCCGCCCTTCTCTTCCATTCCGACGCGCGCCTGTTCGGAATTCGCCCACCCCGCGATGTGCGCCCCCGCGCGCCGCCCCCGGCCTATCTCGCACGCGGACCGCCCCTGTTCGCCTGACACCACCCGGTTGATCAGACGAAGAAGGATTTTTGAAGATGAAGACCAGTTTTCCCGTCGCGGCGCTTGCCGCGGCGCTGCTCCCGTGCGCGGCTTTTGCGCATGACGTGTCCGCGCTCGACCACGCCCCGATCGGCGTCATGGGCGACCATCGCCATGCCGCCGGCGAACTCATGTTCAGCTACCGCCTGATGCATATGGAGATGAGCGGCGTGCAGGTCGGCACGGGCGACATCTCCGCCGACACGGTCGCCACCACCATTCCCAACCGCTTTTCCGGCATGGCCGGCCAGCCGCCGACCCTCCGCATCGTACCGAAGTCGATGCGCATGGATATGCACATGCTGGGGGGCATGTACGGGCTCAGCGACCGCGTCACGCTGATGGGAATGGCGAACTATGTCACCAGGGAGATGGACCTCATCACCTATCAGGGCGGCATGGGCACAGCCGTCCTCGGTGACTTCGGAACGGCGCCCGGCGGCTTCGGCGACACCAGCCTCACCGCACTCATCGGTCTTGGCGAAACGGTGCATCTGAACGCCGGGATTTCGATCCCGACCGGTCCGATCACGAAGAGCGGGGACGTCCTCACCCCCATGGGCATGCGCCAGGAGATGCGCCTGCCCTACCCGATGCAGCTTGGGTCCGGCACCTGGGACCTCCTCCCCGGGATTACCTATACCGACCGGACCGGTCCTTTCGGCTGGGGCGGGCAGGTGAAGGGCACGCTGCGTCTGGGCGAGAACGACGAGAACTATCATCTCGGCGACACGGTCACGGGAACCGCATGGGCAGCCTACGCTCTCGATCCGGCCGTATCCGTTTCGCTGCGCGCCGAAGGGGAAAGCGTCGGACGTATCGAGGGGATCGACCCGGCTATCATGGGTCCGGTGCAGACGGCCAACCCCGACTTTTCCGGCGGCGAACGTGTCACCGCGTTTGCGGGCCTCAACCTCGTCGCGACGCACGGACCTCTGGCCGCGTGGCGGCTGGGACTCGAGGCGGGCATGCCGGTCGTCCAGGACCTGAACGGCCCGCAAATGCCGCGCGACTGGTCTTTGACGCTCGGCATTCAGAAGGGCTGGTAGCTTTTCGCGGCATGCGGGGACGGCTATGGCCGGTCCGCATGCCGCGTCTCCTTTCCGCCAGCGATCCCGAAGCCATCTCCGAAGCCGTCTCTGCCCTCGGACGCGGAGCGCCGGTCGTGCTGCCCACCGAAACCGTCTACGGTCTTGCTGCCGACGCTGCGAACGGGGAGGCCGTCGCGAAAGTTTACGCCGTCAAGGGGCGCCCCGCCTTCAATCCGCTGATCGCCCATGTCTCCGGTCCCGGCATGGCTGCCGACCATGCCGACCTGTCTCCGCTCGCCGAGCGGCTCATGGCGGAATTCTGGCCCGGACCCCTCAGCCTGGTCCTTCCCCGGCGAAAGGAAAGCACCATCGCCGCGCTGGTCACCGCCGGGCTGGACACGGTCGCGCTGCGCATGCCGGCGCATCCCGTGCCGCAGAAGGTGATCACCGCGCTCGGGCGGCCGCTCGCAGCGCCGAGCGCGAACCGCACGGAAACGATCAGCCCGACCACCGCCGCGCATGTCGTCCGCAGCCTGGGCGAGGATGCGCCGCTGATCATAGACGCTGGGCCGTGCGACGTCGGTCTGGAATCGACGATCGTCGCGGTCGAGGGGGACCGTCTCGTTCTCTTGCGCCCCGGAACGGTCACGGCGGACCGGCTGTCCGCCCTGGCACCTCTCGGCTTCGCACAGGAGGATGGCGGCGTCCGCGCCCCCGGCATGACCAAGCGTCACTATGCGCCGTCAAAGGCGCTGCGCCTCGACGCGAAGACCGCGAAACCCGGAGAGTTCCTGATCGGCTTCGGCGATGTCGAAGGAGACGAGACGCTCAGCGAGACCGGCGACCTTGCCGAGGCGGCGGCGCGGCTCTTCGCGCTGCTCCATGTCGCCGACCGGTCGGACAGCACCGCCATCGCCGTCGCTTCCGTGCCCGGGGAGGGGCTCGGCGCGGCCATCAACGACCGGCTGCGCCGCGCGGCGAGCGCATAGCGCGCCGGGGCCGGGATTGAACCTTGCCCTCTCGACGGTCCGCGACCCTGCGGCTAGCCATCGGCAAACAGGATCGTCGAGAGGGACATCGGGTAATGAAGAATTCCACTGCCGCGGCACTTGGCGCCGCCTTGCTCCTCCCGGTCATCGCAACCGCCGCGTCCGCGAGGCCCGACGACGGCGCGGACGATATCGTCCGTCATGAGAGCGAGGCGTTTCGCGCGGGCGGCTATCCTTTTTCGGAAGCTGTCGAAGCGGGCGGCTTTCTCTTCCTGTCGGGCATGATCGGGACGCAGCCCGGAACGGCCGGCGGGCTCGAGGAGGGGATCGAGGCACAGTCGAAGCGGGTGATGGACAATATCCAGGCTGCGCTCGCAAAGCACGGCCTTGGCATGGACCGCATCGTGAAATGCACCGTCATGATCGACGACATGGACGACTGGGCGGCGTTCAACGAGGTCTACCGCACCTATTTCGACGGCAGCTATCCGGCCCGGTCCGCGTTCGGCGCCGACGGGCTTGCGCTCGGCGCTCTGGTCGAAGTCGAATGTATCGCTCTTGCCGGTTCGAACTCCGGCTGAGCGTCCTGTCCGTTGCGGTTTGGCATTGCCGGAGTGCGGAACGTGGGGGGACAGGTTGGGGGTGTCCCGCACTCCGGCGCCAGCTAGAGGACGCTAGAACGCCCTGTAGCCAAGCTGTACGGCCGCCTTCTCGTCGGCCTGTTCGAAGGCGGCGAGGATCGCCTCCTTCTTCTGTTCGATGCATTGCCGGCGCAGGCGCCGTTCGGTGATCCGGCTGCCGGTCGGGGTCGGGCAGGCACGGCGCGCCCAGCGCTCGGCCCGCGCGGTGCGCACCTCGTCGCTTTCGCCCGCATCATGTTCGATTTGGTGTTTCGGCGGCTTCGCCACCGCGGCATCGAAGCTTCCCAGCGCGAAGGCCGAAGCCAGGCACGCTGCGGCGAGGAGGACATTCCGTCCCGGTCTCGCCGTCGCAAAGTTGGTCATCTCGCTACATCCTCTGATCTGAACCTGTTTTCATTGGGGCCGCCGGGGGCATCAGCGCCGCCAGCGATGGGCGAGCTTCTGACCGAACGCGGCGCCGAAATCCTGCGGCGCTCGTGGAATTCTCCTGATTTCTGCGCGCGCCCTTCCGCAGCCGCGACATGGCCATTTTATCCTGTTTTTACGGCTGGTTATCCTGCTCCGAGTCACCGAAAAGGCGCGCTGAAATTCTGAAAAAGTTCTGAGGGCCGGCGGCCGGCACCGTCCTTAGGCCTCGCGGACTCGGCTCGGCGGCGACGCCGCTTGCCAAGCGGCGAACGACAGACAAGGACGAAAAGAAAATGATTGGGGAGGTCAGCCCTCTTCGGCGCTCTCGAGCAGCCCGAAGGCGTCATCGACATCGTGACGCCCTGAACCCGGATGCGACACGCCGTTTCGCAGGCGCCGCCCCGCCTTTCAAAATAGGACCGAATGCGCGATGAGGGCGGCGATGATGTTCCCCGGCCCGCCCCTAGCGTCCAGATTCTCTCCAACCCCGCCGGCGCCCCATGCGCACGCGTCACACGCGCGCCCGCCCGCGCCCGGCGCACGCGCGTTCGAGTGTGACCTTTGTGACCTTTCGCCGGGCGCGGCGCCCCGCCGGAACGCCCGATGAGCGAGCAGAAGCATCTCTACCTGGTCGACGGCTCCAGCTTCATTTTCCGGGCCTACCATGTGCTCCCGCCGCTGACGAACAGCGAGGGGATTCCCACCGGCGCGGTCTACGGCTTCGCCAACATGCTGTGGAAGCTGATCGACGAGCTGAACGACACCGACGGGCCCACGCATCTCGCGGTGATTTTCGACGCCTCGTCGCACACGTTCCGCAACGAGATGTACGACCAGTACAAGGCGAACCGTCCCGATCCGCCCGAGGACCTCGTCCCGCAATTCCCGCTGGTCCGCGACGCCACTCGCGCCTTTTCTGTCCCGTGCATCGAGGAAGAGGGGATCGAGGCCGACGACATCATTGCGTGCTACACCCATGCCGCCCGCAAGGAGGGGTGGAAGGTCACCATCGTGTCCTCGGACAAGGACCTGATGCAGCTCGTCGACGACGGGCAGGTCGACATGCTCGATACGATGAAGAACAAGCGCATCGGTCCTGCCGAGGTCGAGGAGAAGTTCGGCGTCCCGCCCGCAAAGGTCGGCGAGATCCTCGCGCTTATGGGCGACAGCGTGGACAATATTCCCGGCGTGAAGGGCGTGGGCGTGAAGACCGCCGCGCGCCTGATCACCGAATATGGCGACACCGAAACGCTGATTGCCCGTGCTGACGAGATCAAACAGCCCAAGCTGCGCGAGAACATCCAGAATTCGACCGAGGAAATCCGCATCTCGCGCAAGCTCGTGGACCTCTATTGCGACTGGAATCTGACCGAACCGCTCGACTCGCTTGAACTGAAGGACCCGCCGAAGGAGCCGCTGGCCGAATTTCTCGGCAAGCACGGTTTCAAGTCGATGCTGACGAAGCTGGGCGTGCGCTCCTCCGGCACGCCCAAGCCCGCAACGCCGCAAACCCCGGTGAATGTCGAGCAGGTCCCGTTCAAGCATGAGGACTATGAGACGGTAACGACCGTCGAGGCGCTCACTTCCTGGGTCGAGGAAGCGCGGACCTGCGGCTGCCTTGGCTTCGATACCGAAACCAACGACCTCAATTGCATGCGGGCCGAACTGGTGGGCATCAGCCTCGCCACGCGGCCCGGCCGCGCCTGCTATGTCCCCCTGGCGCATGTTTCCGACGAGGGGCTCCTCGGGGAAGCCCCCGAGCAGGTCGACTGCGAGGAGGCCCTCGCCCTGCTCAAACCGCTGCTGGAAGACCCGGCCGTGCAGAAGGTCGGCCACAACATCAAATATGACCTGCTGGTCCTCAGAAACCGGCACGGCATCGACGTCGCGCCGATCGAAGACACGATGCTGATGGGTTATGTGCTCGACTGCGGCAAGCATGTCGGCGGCCAATATGGCCTCGATCCCGCCGCCAAGCGCGAGCTTGGACATGAGACCATCCCCTTCAAGGAGGTGGCCGGAACGGGGCGAAACCAGGTGACCTTCGACAAGGTTCCGCTCGACAGGGCGACCGAATATGCCGCCGAGGATGCCGACGTGGCGCTTCGGCTCTACCAGGCGTTCAAGCCGCGTCTGTGGCGCGACCGGATGACGACGGTCTACGAGCGGCTCGAACGGCCTCTCGTGCCCGTCCTCGCCCGCATGGAAGAGCGCGGCATCGCCGTCGACCGGGCCGCCCTCTCGCGGCTCAGTGCGGACTATGCCGACCGTATGGCGGCTCTCGAAACCGAGATTCACGAGCTGGCGGGCGAGGAGTTCAACATCGGCTCGCCCAAGCAGCTCGGCGAAATCCTGTTCGGCAAGATGGGCCTTCCCGGTGGGCGGAAATCGTCCAAGACCGGCGCTTATTCGACCGATCAGGACACGCTGGAAACGCTCGCGGTCGACGATTTCGAATTGCCCAAGAAGGTGCTCGACTGGCGCCAGCTCGCGAAACTGAAATCGACCTATGCGGATGCGCTGGTAGCCGCTGTGAACCCGCGCACGAACCGCGTCCACACCAGCTTTACCCTCGCCGCGTCCACGACAGGCCGGCTCGCCTCGTCCGATCCCAATTTGCAGAATATCCCGATTCGGACCGACGAAGGCGCGAAGATTCGCGAAACCTTCATTGCCGAGAGCGGCAACGTCCTCCTTTCGGCCGACTATTCGCAGATCGAGCTCAGGCTGCTGGCGCATATCGCCGATATTCCGCAGCTGAAGCAGGCCTTCGAGGGCGGGGTCGATATCCACGCCATGACGGCATCCGAGATGTTCGGCGTGCCGGTCGAGGGCATGGACCCGATGATCCGGCGCGATGCGAAAGCGATCAATTTCGGCATCATCTACGGCATCTCCGCCTTCGGTCTGGCGCGTAATCTGGGCATCCCGCGCGACAAGGCCGCGGACTACATCAACCGCTATTTCGAACGCTTCCCCGGTATTCGGGAATATATGAACCGGACGAAGCTGATGGCGCGCGAGAAGGGCTATGTCGAAACGCTGTTCGGCCGCCGCACCTACACGCCGCTCATCAAGTCGCAGCGCCAGAACGAGCGCGGCTTTGCCGAGCGCGCCGCCATCAATGCACCGATCCAGGGATCGGCGGCCGATATCATCCGCCGCGCGATGACGCGTATCGAGCCCGCGCTTCAAGGCGAAGGGCTCGAAGCCGCGCGCATGCTCCTCCAGGTGCATGACGAACTCATCTTCGAAGTCCCCGCCGACAAGGCCGAGGCCGCGGGGACCGTCATCCGCAAGGTGATGGAGGAGGCCTGCGCGCCGGTCCTTGAACTCGACGTACCGCTCGTGGTCGATGTCGGCACGGGCGCCACATGGGCTGCCGCACATTAAGTGCGAGAAGGAATTACAGAATGACCGAAGACACCGAAAACCCCGAAGCTGGCTCCGAGACCTCGCCGGCGACCGCCGACACGCCCCCCGACCGGCTGAGCGTCAACCCGCACAGCGACTATTTCGAACCGGAGGTCCTGCAGCGCGGGATCGGCATCCGGCTGAACGGCGTCGAGAAGACGACGATCGAGGAATATTGCGTGTCCGAGGGATGGGTGAAGGTCGCGGCCGGCAAGTCCCGCGACCGGCACGGAAACCCCATGATGCTGACGCTGAAGGGGAAGGTCGAACCCTATTTTAAGGACGCGGCGGAAACCGACTAGCGCTTAAGCGCTTTATTTACGTGTGGCCCCTAGGGTCGTGACCCAGGGGAATCGGGCAGACACGTGTTTTCAAAGCGCTTGAAGTTCAAACTGATTCTGGTCCAGGGCTGGCTGATGCTGGTGGGCCTGGTCGGCGCTCTCGCGCTCTCCTCGATCGTGCCGCGCCCCCTGCCCAGCTGGTATCTGGCAGCGATCGTGGTCCTGCTCGGCCTGACCCTGTCGATTGCCTCCTATGTGGTCATTGCCCGGCTGCTGCGCCGGCTGACCATGGCCATTTCGGACATCGAGGCGGCGATGCGGACCTCCGCGGTCACGATGGACATGCCCGCCTTTTCGGTGACCGCGCGGCGCTCGCTGCCGCATGTGACGGAGGCGCTGGACCGGACGGTGGACCGGCTGCGCAGCGCCTATCAGGGCATGGCCGGGGTGGCGCGCAAGGACGCCGTCACAGGCCTCGCGAATCGCCTGCATTTCGCAGAGACGGTAACCAGCCATTTTTCCGGCGGCGCTAGCGACGCCGCGCTTCTCTTCATCGATCTCGACCAGTTCAAATCGGTCAACGACAGCCTGGGTCACAGCGCGGGCGACGAAGTGCTGCGCTGCTTCGGCAAGCGGGTCGGGCAGACCCTGGCCGGCAGCGAAGAGCATGCGGACAGCTTGCTGGCCCGCATTGCCGGCGATGAATTCGCCATCTTCCTGCCGGGCGTTTCGGACATAGAAACGGCGCGCCGGACCGCGGGGGCCATTCTCGACTGCCTGGAGGATCCCTTCCACATCGGCAACGATCACCGGCTCGGCATCGGCGCCAGCGTCGGCATCGCCCTCAGCGGTCCGGACTGCCGCACGCTCGACTGCCTGCTGCAGCATGCCGACGCCGCGATGTATGAGGCCAAGGAGGCGGGGCGGAATACCTTCCGGGTCTACGCCGACGAAATGCGGGAAGAGGCGAAGAGCAGGCTCGAGCTCGAGGCCCGGCTTCGCGGCGCGGCCGGCAGAGACGAGTTCGAGCTGTTCCTCCAGCCCCTCGTTTCGCCCTATGGACGCGAGGTGCTGTCGGCCGAGGCGTTGCTGCGCTGGAACGACCCCAAACGAGGCATGATCCTACCTGGCGGGTTCATCGAGCTTGCCGAGGACCGCGGCCTGATCGGCGAGATCGGCAACTGGGTCCTTGGCGAAACCTGCCGCCTCGCCAGGCTGCTCCAGGCCGAACGCCAGCCACTCCGTCTCGGCCTCAATATCAGCATGCGCCAGCTGGAAACCCCCGGTCTTGCCGACCGGGTCGAACGGGCCGTCGCCCGGGCCGGTGCCGACCCGAACCTTCTGGAGGTGGAGATTGCCGAATCGCTGCTCATGCGCGCTTCGGCGGGCGCCGTTCGCACACTCGAGCAGCTTCGCGAACTCGGACTTTCGGTCGCCGTCGACGATTTCGGCATGGCCTATTCGAACCTGCAGCGGCTGCGCGACCTGCCCATCGACCGCGTGAAGATCGACCGCTCCCTGGTGAAGGACATCGCCAACTCCGACAGCGCGTGCGCGATCCTGCAGGCCGTCCTCCGGCTGATAGAGGGCATGGGCTATGACTGCGCGGTCGAGGGCATAGAGAATGACGAACAGGCCCAGATCGTCTCGGTCATCGGCTGCGAGGCCATGCAGGGCTTCGGAATCGCGCGGCCCATGCCTGCCGATGCCTTCCTGGCCTGGGCACGCGAACGCCGCTCAGACGGCGCGGCGGAGTGTGAGGGTCAGCCCCTCCCCCGGCAGATCGCCTTCTCCCAGGGGCAGGACCGCGGCGTCGCGCCGCGCCCTGTCTAGAACGGCGCCGGAAATCCCGGCCTCGTAAAGGATCAGGTCGGCCTGGGAAAGCAGCCGAAGCTGTCGCAGGGTCAGGTCGTCCGGATCGTCGCTGGTCAGGACGATTTCAGCCTTGCCTGCTGCTGCGTCCCCGCGATTTTCGAGCGCGGCGCGGATGGCGGCTCCGGGATCATCGGGTAGCTTGCCGGTCGGATCGAGCGTCCCGCCGCGCGCCATCAACCTGTCCCAGAAGCGCCGCCGCTCCGCGCCGCTTCGAAGACGGGCGTTCACCTCTGCCCGCGCCGCGCGCACGGCGTCCGCCACCTTGCCAAGCTTCGCCGGCAGCAGCGCTTCCAGCCGTTCGCGCAGCACTTTGCTTAGCGTGGCGGAGGCGCCGCCCGTGCCGATGGCCAGGATGACGGGCGACCGGTCGACGATGGCCGGAAAGCTAAAGTCGCAAAGGTCCGGTTTATCGACGACATTGACGAGAACGCCGCGCTCTTTCAGCACGGCTGCGGCGCGCGCCGCCTCGTCGGGGTCATCGATTGCCAGCACAGCAAGCCGCACCCCCGCTTCGTAGCTGCCCACCAGCTTGGCCCCCGCCGCCTCAAGCAGACGCTGCTTCGGCACGAAGCCCTCACCGCCTCCGGCGAGCAGGATCTTTCTTCCCTCGAGCTTCATGAACAGCGGCAGACTATGCACGGCGCTCAGCCTTCCGGCGGCAAATTGCGAACGAGGCGCACCGCGCCGACCAGCGAAACGCCGCGTTCCTCAGCCGTCTCGGCATAATCTGCAAGAGCCTCGGCGGTCACTGGAAGCGCGCGGGCATAGCCGATCGCGTAACCCCGCCGCTTCGCAATCTCGCTGAGCTGCGCCAGCCGGCGGTCGATAAGCTCCCGCTCCGCCGGTTCGTCCAGAAAGAGGTCGTTCGTCCGCGAGGCGACGCCGGCAGCACGCGCCTCCGCCTCGGCGATGCTGCTGGCGGACGCGCGCTGATCGATAAAGGCAAGTTCCCGCGCCGACAGATCGATCATCAGCGGGCCCAGCGCCTCGCGGCTGCGGGTGAAGCGGCTACCCATCATGCCGGTCACACCGTCTACTTCGGGAAAGCGCCCGAGCACCTGCTCCACGGCAGCGAGATTGTCTTCGGCCGAAACATCCGTTCTCAGCGTCCCGGGACCGGGACTTATGTCCGGGTAGCTGTTGGGCTCCATCGGAAGCGAAACGATCACTTCATGACCGTGATCGCGGGTAAGTTCGACCAGACGTGCCAAATTCTCCCCATAGGGGGAAAAGGCGAGGCTAACCTCCGGCGGCAGGGTAGGAATTAGCTGTGCGTCCCGTATGGGCTGCATACCGATCTCGGTCACGAGAATCGCAACCAGCGGCCCCTCCGGAAGCGGCGCTGAGGACTCGCCGGCGGGCGGTCGCTCGGTTCGGCTTTGGGCTGCGGCAGCGGCGCTTTCCTCGGCCGCCAGGACAGCGTCCGATCTAGCCAACGACGACAAGGCGGCCTGCTGCTGCGCCGCGCGCACGGCCTTGGTTTCCGGAAGTCCGGCAAAAGCAAGTGCGGCAAGCCAGGCGGACGCCGCGACCACCACGGCGGCGAGAAGCGTCAGGCCGACGAACTTCATTCCGCCCGCCCGGCCGGGCTATTCCGCCACGCTCGCCATTTTGATGAGTCCGGGCTGACCGTCGAGACGCCCGAGAATGTCGAGCGCATATTGCAGCTGGAAGTCCTCGATGCCGGCATCCTGAAGCTCTTCATAGCTGATGTCGAAGCGAGGATTGACCATGTCATCTTCCTCGATGATCGCGTCGTCGCCGACACTCTCGTTACGAAGCGCCCGGCGCAGATCGGTCTCCCGCACCACGCGGCGATCCGCGTAATTCTCATCGCTGAGCTGCGGGACGATGATGTCGGGTTCGATACCCGCTTCCTGTACCGAACGGCCGGAGGGCGTGTAGTAGCGGGCAGTCGTCAGGCGTAGCGCCGTGTCCGTTCCCAGCGGGATCAGCGTCTGGACCGAACCCTTGCCGAAGCTCTGGGCCCCGATCACGAGGGCGCGCCGGTGGTCCTGCAGCGCCCCCGCCACGATTTCCGATGCCGACGCCGACCCTTCGTCGACGAGCACCACGACCGGCTTGCCGTCGGTCTGGTCGGGCGTGCGCGCGAAATAGCGCTGCACATCCTTCGACTGGCGGCCGCGCTGGGAGACGATTTCGCCGCCATCGTTCAGGAAAGCGTCGCTGACTTCGATCGCCTGGTCGAGAAGACCGCCCGGATTGGAGCGGAGGTCGATGACGAAGCCGAGCAAGTCGCTACCCACTTCCTCCTCAATGGCCTCGATCGCCTCGCGCGTCGCATCGCCGGTCTGCTTGTTGAAAGTCGAAATGCGGATCACGCCGACGTCGTTGGTCACTTCCCAGCGAACCGGCTTCAACTCGATCGTCTCCCGCACGAGCGTGAAGTCGATCGGCTCGTCCTCGCCTTCGCGAACGACGGTGATTTCGATCGGCGTACCCGGCGGCCCGCGCATCTGTTCGACGGCTTCGTTCAGCGACAGGCCGTAGATGAGCTCCCCGTCGATATGGGTGATGTAGTCGCCCGACTCGATGCCCGCGCGCGCGGCGGGCGTATCGTCCGTCGGCGCCACGACGCGAACGACGCCGTCTTCCATGTTCACGGTAAGGCCGAGACCGCCATATTCGCCGTCGGTCTGCGTCCGCATGCGGTCGAAGTCGCTCATATCCAGGAACGAGCTGTGCGGATCGAGGCTGGCCAGCATGCCGTCGATTGCGCCCTGAAGGAGCTGCTCGTCGGACACCTCCTCGACATATTCAGCCCGCACGCGTTCGAACACGTCCATCAGCTGATCCAGCTGGCGATAGGTGTCCTCGCTGTTGCTCGCCGCCTGGACCGTCGTGGGCGTCGGGACGAGCGCGCCCAGTGCGATCGGCAGGAAGGCGTAGAGAATGCGGTGCTTCATGTCGCGGGTTCCTCGAACTCAAGAGATACCAATATAGAGACGCTCCTCGCCCACTTACAGGGCCTGTTACGACACGGGGCAGCCACTCACCCGTCCTCCTGCGAAGCCCGCGCCTCGCCCGCGATGTAAAATAGCGGGTCGACGGGCGTACCACCGCGGCGCAGTTCCAGGGCGACCCCAGCCGCGCCCGCCCGGCCGACGGGCAGTCCGCGAGAGACCTCTTGGCCCACCTGCGCTTCGACGTCCGCCAATCCGGAAATGATGGTCGTCATGGGCGGACCGGTCGCCACATTCCCATGCTCCAGGATGACGACTCCGCCATAGTCGCGAAAAGGGCCAGCATAGACGACCGTGCCATTCGCGGGCGAGGTCACGAGCGCACCTTTACGGGTACCCAATGTGATCCCCCTGCCGATCACTCCCACCTCGCTAGGCGCGCCAAAGCGGGCAAGAACCGGTCCGGTCGCCGGACGCCGGTAACCCAGTGCATCCACCTCAGCGCGCGCAGGCCTGTGGCTGCGAAGACGGCGGCCGCGTTCGATGTCGTCGGGCAGGGCGAGCCCCCGGTCGAGGCCGGCCGCTTCGACCGCATTGGCTGCCAGCCGGCTGGCCCGCGTCGCGGCGGTAGCGGCGTTTTGCGACAAGCTGCGCGAGCGGCGACGATAGCGGGCCGCAGCGTCGCTATATTCGGACATTCTCTCGCTAAGTTGCGCTTCGGTGCGCGCGAGGGCGCTGCGCTGCTTCGCAACGCTGCGGCGCAGCGCTGCCAGCCTGTCGAGGTCGGCGCGCAGATCTGCCGTTCTTGCAAGTATCTTCGGGCGCACCGTCTTCACGAGCGAGGCGAGGCGGGCCGCCTCCAGCGCGCTGCCCGGTTCAAGAAGCATCGCCGCGGCGGGCCGGCGGGCCATCGACTGAAGGGCGGCAAGCAGCGCGGTCAGTCCCTCCTCGCGTTCGGCCACGCGGTCCAGCAGGGCGCCGCGTCTGGATTGCAGCGTCTGCAGCCGGCGCTCCGCAGCCAGCGCTCGACCTTCAAGCACCTGAATCTCCGCAGCCATCTGTCTGACCTGCGCCTCGGCCTGCGAAGCGGCAGCGGCAGCCTCTTCGGATTCGCGCCTCAGCTCACGCGCCTCGCGGTCGACCGCGAGAGCCGAGTCGACGGCTTCCGTTTCCGGCCCGGCATCCTGAGCTCGGCCCGGTTCCGCTCCGGTGAAAAGCAGGACCCCCAGCAGAATAGCGGTAGCGCGAGGGTCAGCCGGCACGGTGATAGGGATGCCCTGCGATGATGGTTTCCGCCCGGTAAAGCTGCTCCGCCAACATCGCGCGTACGAGAAGATGCGGCCACGTTGCGGCGCCGAACGAAAGCAGGAGGTCGGCACTCCGGCGAAGCTCCTCCGGATGACCATCCGCGGCGCCGATATGAAACTGCGTCTCGCGCACGCCCTCATCGCGCCATGCGCTCAGCTTGGCCGCAAGGGCCTCGGACCCAAACGCCGTGCCGCGTTCATCCAGGACCACCATCCTAACCGGGGCCGAAGGCTCGGGAAGACGGCCTCCGCTTTCGGGCAATTCCGTAAGCTTCAACGGCGGGCGGCAACGGCGGGCATAGCGCTCGACCAGCTCGGCTTCGGCGCTACGCCCGATCTTGCCGCGGGCAACGATATGCAGCCTCATGCCGAGCCTCGTCCGCGGCGCCGCACGCGGCAGCTCAGGACGGGTTGGAGGCGGCGGCGCTGCGCAGGTGCGGACTGTCCGCGACGGCCCACATCTTCTCCAGATTGTAGAAGCTGCGCACTTCGGGACGGAAAAGGTGCACGATGACGTCACCGGCGTCGACCAGAACCCAGTCGGCCGCCGGCAGCCCCTCGATGCGCACCGGGCGGCCCATCTCGGCCTTGATGCGCTCGGACAGCTTCTGCGCCATCGCGGCGACCTGCCTGGTCGACCGCCCGGACGCGATGATCATGTGATCGGCAACCTCCGTCTTACCGCTGAGGTCGATGTCGACGAGATCCTGCGCCTTGTCGTCATCGAGACTCTGCAGGACCAGCTCGTGCAGCCGGTCGGAGGAGCCGGTGTCGCTAACGCCTTCAGGCAAGATGGTATGCGTCCTTCATCTAGGGGGGGCCGGGTCTTCGATATAGGCACCTGCCCAGTCGGGCGAGTGCGCACGAATGGCTGTGGCGGAACGTGCGTCGAGCGGAATGCGCAGGAACAGGATCGCCGGTAATCTCCATTCGGTCCATCGCCGCGCCTGTTCCGGCCGTTTCAAGAACCTGCGCAGCCAACCCATCGCCTGAGCGCGGTGGGCCGCCCCAATGTAGTCGGGCCGGGCCATAACCGCAATCGGCAGCGTGCGCGCGAGGCGCCGCCACTCTTTCCAGCGGTGAAACTGCACCAGATTGTCGGCGCCCATCAGCCAGATAAAGTCGTGCTGCGGAAACCGCCGGACCAGCGCCCGGGCCGTATCCGCGCTATATCGGGTCCCCAGTTCGACCTCCAGGGCCGTTACCTCCAGTCGCGGATGGCGGGCCACTTCCTTGGCTCTCAGCATTCGTGCAGGGAGCGGCGCCATCGTGCGTTTTGCCTTCAGCGGGTTCTGCGGGCTGACAAGCCACCACACCTGGTCGAGGCCCAGCCGGCGCAGCGCCTGCAGGCTGATATGGCGATGACCGCCATGAGCGGGATTGAAAGAGCCGCCTAGGATTCCGATGCGCGCCATGGTCGCCTCGGCTTAGGCGCCGCCGGCGCAGGGAAACAAGCGGCTTGATCGCCGGGCCTGTCCACCCGCGCCGCGCAGCGCCGTGTGCGCCCGCACATGCACCGATTGACAGGAATCGTAGGAACGCGCGTAAGAGACGGGTTTTCCGACACCTCCGAGGCTTACTTACATGTTCCTGCGCAGCGCCTTGTTCGCCGGCATTTCCACCCTTGCAGCGTCCACGGCGGTCGTGGCGGCCGAGCCAACGACGGACCCGGTTTCCCTGAACCTCTCGCAGGAGGCGATGGAGCGCCGATACCTGACCGAGCCAGCGGATTTGCTTGGTCAGGCGCCCAACGGCGTCGCCGTGACGACGCCCGGCTTTGGCGCAGGAACGCTCTATACCCTCCGCGGCGTGCCGGATGTGGGCACCTATATCGACGGCATCCGCCTCAGCCTTCCCACCGCGAACCTGCTGGGGTCGTTCGACTATGAGCAGATCGATATCGGTCGGGGGGCTGCGCTGTTCCCCTTTGCGCTCCCTTCGGCGGGTGGATCGGTATCGGCCCGCTCCCACCGGCCCGGCGCTGAACCGCATGGCCGCTTTCGCGCGCATTACGGCGCGTTCGACCAATGGGGACTGGACGGGTCCCTCGACATCGCCTCCGACAACGGCAGCTTCGGCATGAACCTCAATGGCTTCTACGAGGATGGCGACGGCTATGTGGACAATCTCGCGACCGGCGAGACGCTGAACGCCACGCGGCGCTGGGGCGGGCGGCTCGGCATCCGCCTGACGCCCACGGACGGCCTTGAATGGGACGTCGTCGCCGGCGTCGTGCAGGACCGGTCGCTCTATCTCTACAATGCCGAGTGCGGCGACCTGTGCGACGACCGCTACTCCACGACCGGCTTTTCCAACGAGGTGGACGACCTCCTCGACCCACTTGCAGGCCTGCCGGTCAGCGGCGACAAGGCCCGCGGTGGACTGGGCGCCGAAACGGCAGTCGCGCTCATGTCGAGCGACATGCGGCTCGATGCCGGATTTGGCACGTTTTCCTTCGTGGCGGGCTATGCCGATACCGACCAGGACTACGGGCTCGACCTGTCGGCAGGCAGCCCGCTGCCGTCCGGGGGCGGCGCATTCCCGGAAGATCCCGCTTTCCCGCTGGGACAGGATCTTCGCCTCGGTGAGACTTCACGCGAAGACCTGACCGCCAGCCTCAGGCTGGAGGGCGATGTAGCCCGGGGCTTCGGCTACCTGATCGGGATTTCCGGATTCGACTCGAGCGAAACGTCCGATGAGGCGCGCGTGACGACCGGCGACGACGGGGTGTCGGCCGTGGCGTACGACCGCCTGACGGAGGTCAACTCGACCGGCTATTCGGTCTTTGGCGCCCTCTCGGCCGAACTCGGCGCTTTCAGGCTTTCCACGGGCGGCTCGTTCGGTTCCGAAAGCCCCGAGGTCGTTCAGAGGCGCAGAGATGTCGCACTTCCCACGGTCCGCGACTCCTTCGAGGAAGACCTTTGGAGCGCCTTTGCCGACGCAAACCTGGCTCTCGGGCCGTCTGCGAACCTGTTTGCCCGGGCTGCCCGCGGTCACGGCACCGCCGATTTCGAAGAAGACCGCCTGGGCGCTACCGGGGCGGGGCGGCTGCGCCCGGTTGAGACCCTCAGCTTCGAAGCTGGCATTTCCGCGGGTCTGTTCGGCGATGCAGTCAACCTGCGCGCCTTGGGCTTCTATCTGGAGGCCGACAACCTCGCGGCTGGCTTCAGCGAGACGGAAGTCGCCGCGAGCGCTGTACAGGCCGACCTTCGCAACGCCGGCGCCGAACTGGAACTGGTCGCGCGGCCTTTCGACGGTTTCGTCCTCACCGCGGCGGGCGGCTACCAGTCGCCGGAATTCAAGGAGAGCGGTGCGCTCATGCAGGTCAGGCAGGCCTGCCTCGCCGAGTTGCAGGCGGGTCAGGCAGGCGGCGTCTGCGGATCCGGCTTCATCGGCAGTGACGGGACGATCGCCGATCCCGTCTACGCGCCCGACTTCACCGCCCGCGCCGACGCCTCGTGGAGATTTTACATCCCCTCCGCGGAAAGTTTCATCACTCCGTCACTTGCAGTTGATTATCGGGGCGACATGGAGACGAATTCGGCCAACCTCCCGCTGCAGGGACCGACCGGAGCGATCCGCGCCGATGCGCGGACGCTGGTCGATGCCGGCCTCTCCCTGGAAACCGACGACGGCTGGTGGCTGGTATCGCTGGAATGCGACAACTGCTTCGACGAGACATATGTGGATTCGAGCGCAGCAGGCCTTCCTTATCTCGGCCGTCCGATGACCTGGACATTTCGAGCCCGAAGGAAATTCTGATGCTGCGTACTCTTGCGGCCGCCTGTCTGTCGGCGGCCCTGGCGATGCCCGCCGCTGCCCAGGACGCCGAGGCACGGCCGAAGAACATCATCGTGATGATCGCCGACGGAGCCGGCTACAACATGCTGGCCGCCACGCGCTACTGGCACGGCCGGGCGCTGACCGCCGACGGCCCGGCATGGGAAAAGGCGGCGATGGCGACCTACGCCCTGCGCCGCGACATCGAGCCCCTCGGCCTCTCGCAAAATCCGGAGACCGTCTACGACAGCGGCAAGAACTGGGACGCCGCGCCAGTGACGGGCGCGTCCGCCTGCGCCGACGGCTATGATGCAGGCTATGCGGGCTATGAGTGGAACCGCTGCTCCGCGCCCGACAGCGCCGGGACGATGTCGGCCATGATGACCGGTATTCGCACCTATAACGGGGCGATCAACGTCGACGGGCGCGCCGAACCGGCCAAATCGCTGGCGGAGACAGCGAAAGCGGCCGGCTGGAAGGTCGGCACGCTGTCGAGCGTTCCCTTCACTCATGCCACTGTGGCTGCAGGCGGCGGCGCGCATAATCGCGACCGCGACAATTACCACGAGATCGCTTCGGAAATGCTCTCTTCGGAAACGCTCGACTTCATCGCGGGCGGCGGCAATCCCGACTATGACGGCGATGGCAAGGTACGCGGCGAAAATGCGGACGAACGCTACCGGTGGATTTCGGAAGCGGACTGGACGGCTTTGAAGAGCGGCGAATCGGCTTGGACGCTCGTCGAGGACCGGGATGCCGTTCGCGACCTCGCCTCCGCTCCGCAAACCGGCCGCCTTATCCTTCTTCCCCGCGTGGCCAGCACGCTGCAGGTCGAACGCACGCCGGTCGGCGGCGACGGGGGCGACCCGCGCCTCCAGGCTCCCGGCGACACCCCGCCCATCGAAACGGTGCCAACGCTCGCGGAGCTTGCCGCAGCAGCGCTCTCGCAACTCGAAGGCGGAGACGGCATGTTTCTCCAGATCGAGGGCGGCGCCGTCGACTGGGCCATGCACGGGAACTTCCTCGGCCGGGCGATCGAGGAATATAATGGCTTCAACGAGGCCGTGGACCTGGTCGAGGCGTGGGTCGACGACCCTGACAACGGATCGACGTGGGACAATACGCTTGTCGTCGTCACCGCCGATCACGATCATTTGCTGTTCGGTCCCGGCAATGCGCCCTTCGAACCGATCGAGAATCGCGGGGTGGGTAAGCTTCCCGGTCACAAATGGTGGTCGGGGTCGCATTCCAACCAGCTCGTGCCCTTCTTCATCCGCGGCGCGGGCGCGGACCGGGTGATCGCCGAAGCGGATCAGATCGACAGCGCCCGGGTGAACGGCGAAACGGTGGGCCGAGGCCGCTACCTGACCCAACCGGAACTGGGAGAGGCGCTGATCGGGCTCGTTTCGGACTAGGACTTTTCACAGCGGGCCGGAACAATATCGGGGCCGCGAAGCGTTGGATTGCTCTTTATGCCAGAGCAGGAGCGCCTCAATGTCCGACAATGTCTATGCCGTGACGGAACTCGTCGGAACGTCGGAAACGAGTATCGAGGATGCGATCTCCGGGGCCATCGGCCGGGCGTCCGAAACCATCGACAATCTTGACTGGTTTGAGATGACCGACCTGCGCGGACATATCGACGGCAACAAGGTGAAGCATTTCCAGGTCACCATCCGCCTAGGTTTCCGGCACGATCCAAAATCGGCCTAGTTTGAGCCAGCGCAGCGGGTCCCGCCACTGGCCGGAGCCCCCGCTGCGCACTATGAGGCCGATGTGAACTACATTCCTCCCGGCACACCAGCCTCCGAGCGTCGTCGCCAGGCGATCCTCGACTCGCTGCGCGTTCTCGATACGCCAGCCGAGCAGGAATTCGACGGGATCGCCCGGGCCGCGAAGCTCGCTCTGAATGTAGAAACGGCGCTGCTCAGCCTCGTCGATCGCGAACGCCAATGGTTCAAGGCCGCCGTGGGCACCACAGCGCGTCAGACGCCGCGCGACGTGTCCTTCTGCGGGCATGCGATCCTGAAGCCCGACGAAGTCATGGTCGTGCCGGACACCCGCGAAGACGAGCGTTTCCGCGACAATCCCCTCGTGACCGGCGACCCGCGTATCCGCTTCTATGCCGGCGCCCCGATCGTGGTCAGCGGCGAAGCGGTCGGCACGCTCTGCCTGCTGCACCCCGAACCGCGACCCGAAGGGCTGTCCGATCGCGAAACGACGATCCTGAGAGAATTGTCCCGTGTCATGTCCAATGCCCTGACGGCGCGGACGCAGCAGATCGACTACGCTCAATCCGTCGAGAATCAGGCGCGCGAACTCCGCCATCGGGTCAACAACCTGATCGGGCTAATTGACGCACTGGCGGGCCGTACCGCCACCGAAGTTTCCAACCTTCCGGACTTTATAGAGCTTTACAGATCGCGGCTGCAGGCGCTCGCTCGGACTCAGCGGCTGACCCTGTCGACAGAAGACGGTACCGATATCGAGCAGCTGATCGAGGCAGTCGTGTTCCCCTTCCGGTCGAGTTTGAAGAGCCGCTGGTCGATTGGCGGCCGGTCGATAGAGACGGGAACGCGGCGCGCGCAGGTCATCGCTCTCACCGTCCACGAACTGGCCCTTAACGCCTTCAAATATGGAGCGTTCAGTCGTCCGGGCGGAGAAGTCGAGGTTGTGTTGGATGGTGATCCGCACGAAATTCTGATCACGTGGAAAGAGATCATTCCCGACGGGCCCGTGCCGGAGAGCTTCGCCGTCGACAGCGCGCTCATGTCCACGGGATCCGGCAGGTCGATCGTCGGACGGCTCGTGAAAGCGGAAGGCGGCACGTTCGATTTCGACCTGGGGCCGCGTAGTCTTACCGCAAAACTAAGCCTCCCGGCTTAGCGGCTTTTCAAAATGGCTGCCTCTGGGGTAGGCGAGGCGCATGGCTGAAAGACCCCCCGAGGAGAACGGTATGCTTGGCGCCGTTCACACCACCTTGATCGAGCGGCCGAAGTCGGCCCTGCGCAACCTCGTCGCGACGGAATCGGCCGGCGGTCTGGTCCTGATGGGGGCCGCGCTTCTCGCCATCCTCGTCGCCAATACGGCGCTCTACGACAATTACGACCACCTGCTGCACACCTACCTAGGCGGGTTCGAATATGAGTCGGGCCTCAGCTGGAAGGGCCTCAGCGTCCTCCACTGGATCAACGACGGCCTGATGGCGATCTTCTTCCTGCTCGTCGGACTGGAAGTGAAGCGCGAGATGCTCGACGGGCAGCTGTCGACATGGGAGCGGCGCATCCTTCCTGGGGCCGCTGCGATCGGCGGCATGGTCGCCCCCGCACTGATCTTCGTCGCCTTCAATGCAGGCGAGCCGACGCTGCGCGCCTGGGCGATCCCCGCCGCGACCGACATCGCCTTCGCTCTCGGCGTACTCGCGCTTCTCGGCAAGCGCGTTCCCGTCTCGCTCAAGGTGTTCCTGACCGCAGTCGCCATCATCGACGATCTCGGCGCGATCATCATCATCGCCCTGTTCTACACCGCAGAGCTGAACCTGGTGCCGCTGGTAATGGCGTTCGGCCTTCTCGGGGTCCTGTTCTTCCTCAACAAGCGCGGCGTGCGGACGTTGTGGCCCTATATGGTCATGGGGCTCGTCATCTGGGCATTGATGCTCGTATCGGGCGTCCACGCCACCCTGGCGGGCGTTGCCGTGGCGCTGACGATTCCGATGACGAAGAATCCCGGCCATCCGGACAGCGTCGAGTCGCCTCTCCACAAGCTCGAGCACGCCATCGCGCCCTGGGTCGCGTTCCTGATCGTTCCGATCTTCGGCTTTGCTAATGCCGGCCTGAATTTCAGCGGCCTCGAGCTCGAAATGCTCTGGGCGCCCCTGGTCCTCGGGATTGCGATGGGCCTGTTCATCGGCAAGCAGATCGGCGTGTTTTCGGTGATCTGGCTGCTCGAAAAGCTGAACATCGTGGACTATCCCGCGCGCGCCTCGGTGGCGCAGGTCTACGGCGTGTCCCTGCTTTGCGGTATCGGCTTCACCATGAGTCTGTTCATCGGCAACCTTGCCTTCGTCGACATGACGTACATCAACGAGGTGAAGATGGGCGTTCTCGGCGGGTCGCTCCTCAGCGGGATTGTCGGAACGCTTGTGCTGGTGTTCGCCCAGCAGGAAAGGCTCGAGGAGGAGCCCGACCTGCCGGCAAGCGACGAGGTCAGGACCTCGGCCGAATAAGGCCCTCCTGCGCCACCGAGGCGCACAGCCGTCCCGAGCGGTCGTAGATAAGGCCGCGGTTCATGCCGCGCGCATGGCCTGCCCAGGGGCTGTCCTGCACGTAGAGCAGCCAGTCGTCCGCGCGAGCGTCGGCGTGAAACCACAGCGCATGGTCCAGGCTGGCGATCTGCACTTCGCCGGAATACCATTTCAGCCCGTGCGGCCGCTGACAGGTCGAAAGCAGGGTCATGTCGCTGGCATAGGCGAGCAGGCAGCGATGCAGTTCGGGATCGTCCGGCAGCGGCGCCTGGGCACGAAACCACACCTGCTGGCGCGGCTCGCTCCCCTCCTCGTCGGGCACGGACTGGTCGACGCGGCGGAAGTCGATCGGGCGTTCCCGCAGAAAATGGTCGCGCATCCGCTTCGGCACGGAATCTATGAAGCTTGCCCGCCACTCCGTCTCGCTCATCAGCGTTTCGGGATCGGGAACATCCGGCATGTCGAAACGGTGCTCATAGCCATCTTCGACGATCTGGAAGCTGGCGGCCATGTTGAAGATCGGCTTGCCGTTCTGAATCGCGATCACCCGCCGCGTGGAAAAGCTGGAGCCATCTCTGTCGCGTTCGACCTGGTAGATCACGGGAACGTCGATCGCCCCCGGCCGCATGAAATAGGCATGCAGGCTGTGCGCGGGACGCTCTGTCCCCACGGTTCGCTGCGCCGCCACCAGGGCCTGCGCGATGACCTGGCCGCCGAACAGGCGAAACGTGGCATCCGGTGAGTTCTGGCCGCGGAACAGGTTCTCGTCGATCCGCTCCAGGTCGAGTATGTCGACCAGCTCTCGCATCAGGCCTGCGGCGTCCGGATCCGCATCGCTCATTCGTGAAGATCCTCGGGACGTTCCATAAGCTCGACGAGGACGCCGCCCATATCCTTCGGATGAACGAAGATGACCGGGGTGCCGTGGGCCCCGATGCGGGGCTCGCCCGTGCCGATCACCTTCGCGCCCTTGGCCGCCATCTCGTCGCGTGCGGCATAGATATCCTCGACCTCGAAGCAGACATGATGCTGCCCCCCGGCCGGGTTCTTCGCCAGAAAGCCGTGAACGGGGCTGTCGTCGCCCAGCGGCTCGATCAGTTCGATCTGGCTGTTGGGGACGTCGACGAAGCAGACCCGCACCCCCTGTTCGGGCATGTCGAAAGCGTCGTGGATCTTCGTGGCGCCCAGTACGTCGCGGTACAGCGTCACCGACTTCTCGATCGACGGGGTCGCCACCCCGACATGGTTCAGACGTCCGATCATTTTCATCTCCTTTGGGCGTTCGCGGCCACGGCCGCGCCTTGCGGCCAGCGCTTAGATAGGGCCGCTACGGGCGGCAAGCCGCGCTAGTTGGCGGACAATACGGGATAGGGGTCGATGGGCGTCGCCTGCCACCAGCGCTTTTCAGGGCCCAATCGCTCGATGGCAAAGTGAAGATGAGGTTCATCGCCATCGGCGTTGCCCGTGCTGCCGACATATCCGATCACCTGGCCCCGGCGCACGCTGTCGCCCTCGGCAAGGCCGTCCGCGCGGCTGTCCAGATGGGCGTAATAATAGACATAGGTCTCGGTCGGATCGAACTGGTAGATCGTGATCCCGCCGCGGTCGGAATCGTAGAACTTCTCGATGACGCCGTCTTCCGCGGCGAGTACGGGCGTTCCCTGCGGCGCCGGCAGGTCGATGGCCCTGTGCTGACGACCGCCGCGATCGTCCTGGAATTGCGGGCGCAGCTCGTCGGCCGGAAATCCCTGCACCGGGATGACCAGATCCTTTCCCATCAGCTGCGCAAGGGCAGGGCTGGAAGGCTCGACCAGCATCTCTTCCGGTACGGGAACGGGTATTTCCCGGGGCGGAAGCGGATCGGCCGGGCTGTCATCGACCAGTTCGGGCACGGTCACAGCCGGCCCGCCCGTATCGGGCGTCCGCTCATAGAGGAAGATCCAGCCCGCGCTGGTCGCGAGGGCCGTTACGAGCGTCGTGGCGAGGATGGTTCCCAGAGTACGCATCTTGAAGGCCTTCTTCCGGACATCGTGCGGGCTCCGCAAGAGCCAGCTCTGCATTCGCCTTGCGGGCGGGCGGCGGGCCGCTAGGCTTGCGCTCCATTCTCTCGGGGAGGCGGGCCATGCTGGAAGCGGGCACCATCATCACGTTCATAATCGTCGCACTCGTGATCGTCGCGCTCTTCAAGGCCGTGGTCGTCGTCCGCCAGGGCCACGAATATACGCTGGAGCGCCTTGGCCGCTACACCCACACGCTGAAACCCGGCTTTTCGCTGATCATGCCCTTCATCGATTCCGTCGGTCGGCGCATCAACGTGATGGAGCAGGTTCTCGACATTCCTGGTCAGGAAATCATCACGCGCGACAATGCCATGATCTCGACCGACGGCGTGGTCTTCTTCCAAGTCCTCGATGCCGCCAAGGCCGCGTATGAGGTCAGCGATCTCTACAATGCCATTCTCAACCTGACGACGACGAACCTGCGGACGGTGATGGGATCGATGGACCTCGACGAGACGCTGTCGAAGCGCGACGAGATCAACGCCCGCCTGCTGGCGACCATCGACGAGGCCACGGGCGTATGGGGCGTCAAGGTTACCCGTGTCGAAGTGAAGGATATCCGGCCGCCGCAGGACATCGTCGAGGCGATGGCGCGGCAGATGAAGGCCGAACGCGACAAGCGCGCCACCATCCTCGATGCCGAAGGCGAGCGGCAGGCGGCCATCCTGCGGGCGGAGGGCGAAAAGCAGTCGAACATTCTCGAGGCCGAAGGACGGCGCGAAGCGGCGTTCCGCGATGCCGAAGCGCGCGAGCGCGAAGCAGAAGCGGAAGCCAAGGCCACCCGCGCTGTTTCCGAAGCGATCGTCGGGGGCGACGCGCAGGCGATCAACTATTTCGTGGCACAGAAATATGTCGACGCTATGGAAAGTTTTGCCCGTTCCCCGAATGCAAAGACGATTTTCCTTCCGCTTGAAGCCACGAGCCTGGCCGGGACGATTGGCGGCATCGGCGAACTGGTAAAGACGATCGCAAAGGACGCAGAAACCTCCTCCAAACCCGGAAGCGCGCTGGACCAGCCCCGCGCCGACCGAAGCTAAAAGAAGCGGGCGGAGGCAATGGGCGATCTCTTCGGCCAGCTGTTCAGCCCGTGGGGATGGGCGGCCGTCGGCCTACTCCTGCTCGGTCTGGAAGTGATCCTGCCGGGAACCTTCGTCATGTGGTTGGGGATCGCGGCCCTTCTGACCGCCTCCTCCACCCTGTTCTTCGATCTGGGCGTTGAACCGCAGCTGCTTAGCTTCGCGCTCTACAGCGTTGTCAGCGTGCTGCTGGGGCGCAGATACTTCCAGAACCTGTTCGAAGCCGCTCCCTCTCCCGGCCTCAACGAGCCCGCAGCCCGATATGTCGGGCGCGTCGTCGAGGTGATCGAGCCTATCGAGAATGGAAGGGGGCGCGTCAAAATCGCCGACTCCCCTTGGATTGCGCAGGGGCCGGACACACCTGCGGGACGCAAGGTTCGCATTGTCGCCGTCGACGGATCCGCCGTCGAGGTCGAGCCTGTCGCCGAACTTCCGGCGGCGTAACGCCGCCTCTGCGCGGACCGAAACAGGGATATCATGACTGCGCGCCCTTTTTCCGATCCGACCACGACTGCTCTTGGAGAACAGCGCGCCCATGTGGATTTCCGCGGCCTCGAAACGCTGTGGCTGAACACCGGCACGTTGTGCAACCTCGCCTGTGATCATTGCTATATCGAGAGCTCTCCGAAGAACGACCGGCTCGCCTATCTGACGCGCGGCGATGTCCGTGCCGCGCTCCGGCAGGCCGCCGAGACCCGGCAGCCGCTGAGGTCGGTGGGCATTACCGGCGGCGAGCCGTTCATGAACCCGGACATCGACGACATCCTTGCCGATTGCCTTGCAGAGGGGCTGGAGGTTCTGGTCCTGACCAACGCGATGACGCCGATGCGCCATCACCGGCAGGCGCTTCTCAGCCTGGCGGCGCGCTATCCGGCGCTGCTGACGATGCGGGTCAGCCTGGATCATTACGACCCGGCGCTACACGAGGAAGAGCGCGGCCCGCGCAGCTTTCGTCCCGCCATGGACGGCCTTCGCTGGCTCTCCGACCACGGCTTTCCCATCGCGGTTGCGGGGCGAACGCGCTGGGGTGACGACGAGGAGGATCTGCGGCGCGGCTATGCCGAACTTTTCGCGAACGAGGGAATTTCAATCGATGCAGCCGATCCCGAAGCGCTCGTTCTGTTTCCCGAGATGGACGAACAGGGCAAAACTCCAGAGATCACCACCGCCTGCTGGCAGATTCTGGACAAGAATCCCGCCACGCTGATGTGCGCGAACGAGCGCATGCTTGTGCGCCGCCGGGGCGCGCAGCACGCCTCCTACGTGGCCTGTACGCTGCTGCCCTATGATGAAGAGTTCGACTATGGCGCGGACCTGCAAGGCGCGGTTGGCCCCGTACCGCTGAATCACCCGCACTGCTCGCGCTTCTGTGTGCTCGGGGGTGGCAGTTGCGGCTGATCAGCCGTTCGTGAAGTCCTGGTAGATCGGCAGCGAATCGAGCGCTGCGTCGATCCTGTCGACAGCGGCCTCATATTGCTCGCTGTTCAGTCGGCCGAAGCGGCGCTCGAACTCCTCCTCCGATAGTCCTTCTTCCATCCCAAGGGCGCGTGCGGGGAAGAGATTCGCCGTGCCGCCGCGGCCCAGATGCCGCTGGACCTCCGCTGTCGTCTTGGGGTCGGCAAGCAATGTGCCAAGGCGGATTCCTGCCCGGTCGGCGGCAAGATCGACGAACGAAAAACCGCTGCCGCCGGGTAGGGCATCGCTCAGTTCCTTCATTTCACCCAGCGCGCTGCCAAGTTCCCGGTCGCGCTGGGCGGAGAAGATTGCCGAGATGAGGAGGTGGAGCGCAAGGTCGCGCCGGCCGACGACCGTCACGACAACCCGCTCACCCCGGCATGGTGGATTTCGCTGCGCATCGACGTCGACCAAGCGGAGAAAATCCGGATCGTAGGCCGCCATGATCATGCCGACCAGGCGGCCCGACGCTTCCTCCGGGGAAACCGTGTCCTCGTCCTGCGGAAACGCCTGGGCGAACAGGCCTCCCAGCGAGGCCGGGCGCCGAAAAGAATCTTCGAAGTTCGTCAGGCGTAAATAGGTCGCCCGGGCGGCGGCATCTGCATCGGGCGAATATCGCCCGGCGAGCCTTTGGGCCGCGCGCAGAAGGCCGATGGGCATGTCGATCCGCGCAGCGGCGAAATCCTCGCCCACCCTGACCTCTTCGATCAGGTCGGACAGACGCGGCGCATCCTCGAACGGTTCGGGCCAGATGAGCCCGACCCCCATGTTGCTCAGCCAGCGCACGGCGGCGGGCGAGAATCGGACGGTGCCTGCCCGAACATAAAGTCGCGGCAGCTCCTCGGGAGTGTGCGCAGCAACCGCGAGATCGAGATTGAGATAGGTAGCCGTAGCGAGGGCCAGGCTGCCCCTGAGTTGCAGGGCCCCGTTCTCGATGCGGCCATCGGCAGCCAGCCCCGGATTGCTGAAGGAGACCACCCGGGAGACGGAGGGCAGTTCCTCGGCGCGCACGCCGACAAAGCCCCCCTCCTCCGACCTGATGGCCGCAAAGGCCATCCGGGCGATGGTGCTCACTGTCCCCACATCACGCGGACCCGGCGTCTCCGGCGGGACTATTTCCGGACGGTCCGACAGCACCGCCGCGCCAAAAAAGGCGAGCGAAGCGACTATGACTAGGAGAAGGCGGCCTGCGCCTCGAACGATCGACACGGGCGGTCTCTATCGCGGCGGTCCGAGAGCCGCAAAGGCCTTCAGGCCGGACTGAGCGCCGCGTCACGCAGGCCGCGCCAGACGTGGAGCGCCTGCACACTCTCGGGAACGTCGTGAACGCGGACCAACTGCACGCCCTGGGAAAGACCGGCCTGCAGCACAGTCAGCGACCCGGCCAGGCGGCGGTCCGCGGGTGCCTCCTTCGACAGCGCCCCGATGAAGCGCTTTCGGCTCGCCCCTAGCAGCAGCGGCGCGCCCAGCCCGTGGAACAGCGACAGTCCGTTGATAAGGGCCAGGTTGTGGCGCAGCGTCTTGCCGAATCCGATGCCCGGATCGACGATAATCCTTCCGCGCTCGATGCCTGCCGCGACCGCAGCGTCTATCCGCTCTGCGAGCCAGTCGTACACGTCGAGGAGGACATGGTCGTAGGCGGGCGCCTGCTGCATGGTCTGCGGGTCGCCCTGCGCGTGCATCAACACCACCGGAACGCCGGCCTCGGCAACGACGCCCGCGCTTTCGCTGTCATAGGTCAGCGCACTGACGTCGTTCACAAGATGTGCGCCCGCCGTCAATGCAGCGCGCATTACGGCGGCTTTCCGCGTGTCGATGGAGATAAGCGCGCCTTGGTCGCGTAGCCGTTCGACCACGGGAAGAATGCGGGCCGCCTCGTCGCCTTCCCAGACCGGTTCGGCGCCCGGCCGGGTCGATTCGCCACCAATATCGATCAAGGCCGCTCCGGCCGCGCTCATGTCCCATCCCGCCTCGGCGGCAGCGGTCACATCTTCATACGCTCCGCCGTCGGAGAAACTGTCGGGCGTCACATTCAAAATGCCCATGATCTGCGGCTGGTCGAAGCGGAACGCACGGCCGGAGCAGGATAGCGGCGGACGCGTACCGATCAGGTTCGACCAGACCGGCTCCGCCTCCGGGCAGGACGAAAGAAAGGCTTCAATGTCGCTAACCGCGAGCAGCTCGGGCTCTGCGCCACGCCGAAGGATCTCGACGGCGGAGAACCAGCACATACCGCCCGCGAGGCGTGCCACCTTGCCATCATGCCCGAAGGGCGCCTCCACGAACCCCGTGGGCCGAAGATAGGGACCAGCAGCCATGATAGTCCTGCGGACCGGTCAGCCGGTCTGCTGCTGGTCGCGGTACCGCTGCCGCAGCGCGTCGAGGGGCATCAGGGAGCCGGCCTCCTCCATATGCCAGAAGGTCCAGCCATTGCAGCTCGGCGCATTCTGTACCTGCGCGCCGATCTTATGGATCGACCCCGCTTCCTTGCCGTGGAGGATGGAACCGTCGGCCCGCACCCGCGCCTCGAACCGGCGGCGGGCATCCCATAGCGGCGTGCCGGGCCGGATGAGGCCCGTCTCCAGCAGCGCGCCGAACGGCACCCGGGGCTGGGCGCGCCGGCCCCGGCTGATCTCCAGCGCATCCAGTTCCACCTGGCGGGCACGCTCGATGCGGGAGCGGGCGACGCCGATATAGGTCTCTTCTCGCTCTATGCCCATGAAGCGGCGGCCGAGCCGCTTAGCCACTGCGCCGGTGGTGCCCGATCCCAGAAATGGATCGAGAACGAGATCGCCGGGCTCCGAACAGGCAAGGAGGACACGGTAGAGAAGCTCCTCCGGCTTCTGCGTCGGATGCGCCTTGCGGCCGTTCAGCTTCTCCCGCTCGGCGCCGGTGCACAGCGGGATCGACCAGTCGGAGCGCATCTGCAGATCGTCGTTGAGCGCCTTCATGGCGTGGTAGTTGAACCGGTAGCGGGCCTGCTCCGACTTCGCGCACCAGATCAGCGTTTCATGGGCATTGGTAAAGCGCGTGCCCTTGAAATTGGGCATGGGGTTCGTCTTGCGCCAGATGATGTCGTTGAGGATCCAGTAGCCGAGGTCCTGCAGGGTCGCGCCGACCCGGAAAATGTTATGGTAGCTGCCGATGACCCACAGGCTGCCGGTATCCTTCAGGATGCGGCGCGCCTCGCCGAGCCAGGACCGGCTGAACTCGTCATAGGCGGCAAAGCTGTCGAAGCGGTCCCACTCGTCGTCGACGGCATCGACTTCGCTGCCCTCCGGGCGCCGCAACCCGCCGCCAAGCTGAAGATTATAGGGCGGATCGGCGAAGATGAGGTCGACCGACTTGTCGGGCAGTTTCGCCATTTCGGCCACGCATTCGCCGTGAACGATCCGCATCGGATCGCTGCCTGTCGCCGTCATGATGGCCGTCCCAATTGCCTCGCTTGGCCCGAAGAGTGGGCGAAGCGGGACTCGCCGTCAAGAAAGAGAGTGAAAGGAGTCAATAACTTGCGCCCCTAGCTTTAGTTCGAGACTCATCCGGAAGCGCGGCGCCACCACCAGTTGAGTCGCCCCCGGCGCGCGCTCCACAAGACCTAGTAGGTGTGGCGCAGAGGACTCAGGCGGGGACTTTGAGGTCGAGTACGCGCTGCGCGACGGGCGCAAAGCTTCGCCTGTGGTGCGGCGTCGGGCCGAGTTCGAGCAGCGCGCGCTTGTGCGCGGGCGTGGGATAGCCCTTGTTCTCAGCCCAGCCGAAGCCCGGGCATTCGCGGTCGAGATCGGCCATGATGCGGTCGCGCGTGACCTTGGCGATGATCGAGGCCGCCGCGATGGACCGGCATTTGGCATCGCCCGCCACCACGGCGCGGCTGGGGCGGGTCCAGTTTGGGCAGCGATTGCCGTCAACCAGGACCATCAGCGGGTCGAAGCCAAGCGCATCGACCGCACGCACCATGGCCAGCATGCGCGCCCAGAAGATGTTCAGCCGGTCAATCTCCTCGACCGAAACGATCCCGACGCCGATGCGGGCCCGGTCGTACAGCCGGTCGAACAGCTTTTCACGCTGCGGGAGAGGCACCTTCTTGGAGTCGTCGAGCCCGCGCGGGAAGTTCGCCCGGTCGAGCACCACGGCGGCGGCAACGACCGGTCCCGCCAGCGGCGCGCAGCCTGCCTCGTCCACCCCCGCAAGCGGTTCAGGATAGTCTCGTTCGATCTTGAAACAGGGCCGGCCCACTCTCAGCGATCCGCCGGCAAATCGAGCTGTAGGTCACAGTAGGTCACACCTCGGGCGCGCGCGTGCGCCCGCGCACGCGAGGAAGGTTCTCTAATACGGGTAGAGGTGATGGTGATGGGGGAGGCGGGAAGCATGGCCCGAGAGTCCGAAAATCCCGCCTATTTTGCAAGCCTCAGCAATGGTCGGGCCGCGTGACGGCCTGGTGCCCAAGCGGGCCGCCCCCCGCGCCGAAACCCGGCGCCGCGGCGATGGCGGCGCGCACGAACAGCCGCGCCTCTCCCACCGCGTCGGGCAGGGTGAGCCCCCGTCCCAGGCCGGTGGCGATGGCGGAAGCGAGCGTGCAACCCGTTCCATGTGTTTCCGACGTGTCGATGCGGCTGCCGGGAAAGCGCCAGACGGCCGACCCCTCAACGAGAATGTCCGTCAGCGCGTCGCCCGGCAAATGTCCGCCCTTCGCCAGCACTGCACAGCCTAGCCGAGCCGACAGCTTCTTCGCCTCGGCCTCCATCGTTTTGCTGTCACCGATCTCCCGGTCCGCGAGCACGGCCAGCTCATCGAGGTTCGGCGTCAGCAGCGCGGCGCGGGGAAAGAGATACTCGCGCAGAGCGGCCAGCGTCGCTTCGTCGATCAGGCGCGCACCGCTGGTCGCGACCATCACGGGATCAAGGACGAGAGGTACAGCCCGATTCCCTAGCGCGCTCGCGATCGCCTCCACTTGAGCCGCCGATCCGATCATCCCGGTTTTCACGGCGTCGGCGCCGATATCGGACAGGCAGGCCTCCACCTGCGCGGTCACGCTGTCGGCGGAAAGCATATCGACGCGGGTCACACCGGCCGTGTTCTGCGCGGTGACTGCCGTGATGGCCGTCATCGCATAGCCGCCCATCATGGTGACGGTCTTGATATCGGCCTGAATCCCCGCGCCTCCGGAGGAGTCCGACCCGGCGATGATCAGGATGCGCGGCGGCGTCTCCGCGCTCACGCGGCCTTCTGCACCGCGTCGCAGATGTCGTCGACGACCTGCTCGATCACGTCCCTGTCCTCACCCTCGGCCATGACGCGGATGACCGGCTCGGTGCCGCTTTTGCGGATCAGCACGCGGCCCCGATTGCCGAGCCGGTCTTCGCCCGCCCGAATGGCCGCCTGCACACTGTCCACCATCATGGGGTCATTGTCCTGATAACGGACATTTCTGAGAAGCTGGGGCAGCGGCTCGAACAAGGTCAGGAGCTGCGACGCGGGCTGACCGCGCGCCACGAGGCAGGCGAGAACCTGCAGCGCCGCCACCAATCCGTCGCCTGTGGTGGCATAGTCGGTCAGGATCATATGGCCGGACTGTTCGCCGCCCACGTTGAAGCCATGCCGGCGCATATGTTCGAGGACATGCCGATCGCCGACCTTCGTCCGCGCCAGAACCAGCTGATGGCTTTCCAGATAGCGTTCGAGCCCCAGGTTCGACATGACCGTCGCGACAAGCCCGCCGCCGCGCAGGAGGTCCTTGCGCGCCCAGTCCGTGGCGATCAGCGCCATGATCTGGTCGCCGTCGACGATCTTTCCCTGTTCATCGACCACGATCAGCCGGTCCGCATCGCCGTCGAGGGCAATGCCGATGTCCGCGCCAAGCTCGCGCACCTTCGCCTGCAGCGCATCGGGATGCGTCGAGCCGCATTCGCGGTTGATGTTGAAGCCGTCGGGGTCGACGCCCATGCGGGTCACATCTGCCCCGAGTTCCCAAAGTGCGTCGGGCGCGACCGTGTAGGATGCGCCGTGCGCGCAATCGATGACGATATGAAGGCCATCGAGACGCAGATGGCTGGGAAAGCTGAGTTTCGCGTCGTGGATGTAACGCCCGCGCGCGTCCTGAAACATCTTGGCCCGGCCGATATCCTCAGGCTTTGCCAGTTTGGGCGTGATGTCGAGACGATGCTCGATATCGGCCTCGTCCTCGTCGGAGAGTTTGAAGCCGTCGGGCCCGAACAGCTTGATCCCGTTATCGTGAAAGGGATTGTGGCTGGCGGAGATCATCACGCCCAGATCCGCGCGCATCGACCGTGTCAGCATGGCGACCGCCGGGGTCGGCAGCGGACCGACCTGGACGACGTCCATGCCCACGCTGGTAAAGCCCGCGATCAGTGCGGACTCGATCATATAGCCCGACAGGCGCGTGTCCTTGCCGATCACGACCCGGTGCTTGTGATTGCCGCGGAGAAATTTCCGGCCCGCCGCCTGGCCCACGCGCATCGCCATGCCCGGCGTCATCGGATGGGTGTTGGTCAGGCCGCGGATGCCGTCGGTGCCGAAATACTCGCCCACATTCTTCCCCAATTCTCTCGCCGTGCAATTCTTTATGCGGCCCTTTAAGCATGCAGCCTTTACGCCCGTGGCTGAGGCATAGGCAACGTCAGAAGAAGGACTTCAGTTGGTCGAAACGCTTACCGACGGCATCGGGGCGCTGAGCGCGGGCGTCTTTTCCCAGGTCGCTATTTTCGGCACGGACATCGAGCTGGTGGTCCTGCTGCTGGCAGGCGCCATGCTGTTTTTCACCGTCTGGCTGGGTGCGCCCCAGCTGCGCGGCATTGGCATCGGCCTGCGCCTTCTGCGCGGCAAGCATGACGATCCGACCGCGCCCGGCGAAGTCAGCCAGTTGCAGGCCCTGTCCACGGCGCTCTCGGGAACCGTGGGGCTGGGCAACATCGCCGGCGTGGGCATCGCCATCGCCATGGGCGGTCCGGGCGCCGCCTTCTGGATGTTCGTGATCGGCTTCTTCGCGATGGCGCTGAAATGCGCCGAAGTCACGCTGGGCCTGAAATACCGGGAATTCGGCCCCGACGGCAGCGTTCGGGGCGGGCCCATGTACATGCTGAAAAACGGGCTGAAGGAAATCGGCCTGCCGCGCCTCGGCCTGGTGCTCGGAACGCTTTACGCGATCTTCGCCATGGGCGGAGCCCTCCCCCTCATTCAGGTGAACCAGAGCTTCGAACAGGTCGCCGCGGTAGGCGGTTTTGCCATCAACCCGCAAAACGGTTTCTTCTACGGCCTCGCGCTCGCGGTCCTCATCGGCCTCGTCATCATCGGCGGCGTGCGCTCCATCGCCCGGGTTACCGGGAAAGTCGTCCCCTTCATGTGCGCGCTCTATCTCGGCGCGACGATCGTCATCCTGTTCGCGAACGCACCCGCCATCCCGGAGGCATTCAGCCTGATCGTCACGAGAGCCTTTTCCGCCGATGCACTGGCGGGGGGCGTGGTCGGCACCTTCGTCGTCGGCATGCGGCGCGCGGTCTTTTCCTGCGAAGCCGGTGTCGGCACCGCGGTGATCGCCCATTCGGCGGCCAAGACGCACCATCCCGCTTCCGAGGGCATGGTCGCGCTCCTGGAACCGATGTTCGACACGATGATCGTTTGCATGGCGACGGCGCTGATGATCGTGGTGACCGGGGTTTATGACGACGGCTATGAAAATATCGCCATGACCAGCGCAGCCTTCGCCAGTGTCATCGACTGGTTTCCCTATGTCCTGCTGCTCGCGGTGGTGCTGTTCGCCTATTCGACGCTGATCGCCTGGGGCTACTACTTCATGACCGCCTGGGGATTCCTGTTCGGTCATGGCCGCAAGCGCGACTGGGCGGCGAAGATCTTCTACTGCCTGCTGATGCCGCTGGGCAGCGTGCTGGCCGCCGACGCAGTTGTCGAACTGATCGACAGCCTGTTTTTCCTGATGGTGCTGCCGAACGTCGCCGGGTGCCTGATCCTGGCGCCGCGCGTCAGGCGTGAAGTGAACAATTTCCTCGCCGGCGTGAAGGCCGGCACCATCTACGCAAAGGATGTCGAAGATGAAACGGCGCTCCCTCGGCACGACTGACGTTTCCGCCATCGGCCTCGGCTGCATGGGCTTTGCCGGCGTTTCCGGAATGAGCTCGATGTATGGCGAGGTGGATTTTGACGAGGCCCGCCGCGTGATGCACCGCGCGCTCGACCTGGGGCTCGACTTCCTCGACACCGCCGAAGTCTACGGCCCCTTCGCCAATGAGGAGTTCGTCGGTGAGACGATCCGCGAGCGCCGCGACGACGCGTTCCTGGCCACCAAGTTCGGCTTTCGCATCGAAGACGGGAAAGTCGCGGGCCTCGATAGCCGGCCGGCGCACATCCAGGAGGTGTGCGAGGCCAGCCTGCGGCGGCTGGGAACCGACCGGATCGACCTGTTCTATCAGCACCGCGTCGATCCCGCGGTGCCGATCGAAGACGTCATGGAGACCTTCGCGGCGCTGAAACGGGCGGGCAAGATCCGCTTTGCCGGTCTGTCCGAACCAGGCCCCGAAACGCTGAAACGAGCCATTGCCGCCGGCAAGGTCGACGCCGTTCAGTCGGAATATTCGCTGTGGGAACGCACGGTCGAGGACGACATCCTGCCGCTGTGCCGGGAACATGGGATCGCCTTCGTTCCGTACTCGCCGCTGGGACGCGGATTTCTGACCGGCCAGGTGAAACGCGCCGAAGACTATGAGGAGGGCGACTATCGCCGGACCGATCCCCGCTATCGGGGCGAGAATTACGACGCCAACATGAAGCTGGTGAACGCCGTGAAGACGGTGGCCACGCGGCACGACGCGACGCCCGCGCAGGTGGCGCTGGCCTGGCTGCTGGCGCAGGCGCCGAACGTCATCCCCATTCCGGGCACGAAGAAGGTCCACCGGCTGGAGGAAAACGCGGCGGCGGCAGAGCTGAGCCTGAGCGAGCAGGATCTGAAGGACCTGGCCGAGGCCGCGCCGGTCGGCGGCACGGCCGGCGAACGCTATGCCAATCCCGCCATGCTGGCGATGGTGCGCCGCTAGCCGCCGCGCTTCGGCGCCATCGCGGCCATCCGGTCGAAGACGAGGTTCGGAAACAGCCGTTTCAGGGTCAGGGCCTGCATCTCGGCGCCCTTGCCCACGGGAATCTCGCGCTTGCCCGCACGCAGCCCCGCCAGGATCTGCTGCGCCGCCGCCTCGGGCGAAATCCCGTGATTCACCGGATCGTCATTGGGTCCGTAGCGCTCGCCCGTCCCGTCGAGCGCGTTCGCCGCGATCTCCGTCCGGACGAAGCCGGGCGTGACGACCGTCACCCCGACGCCGAACTGGTCGACCTCCGCCCGCAAGGCGTCGGAATAGCCGACGAGGGCGTGCTTGGCCGCGCAGTAGCCGGTGCGCAGGGGCGAGCCGAGCTTGCCCGCCACACTGGCGATATTGACGAAGTGCCCCGCCCCGCGCGCGGCCATGTTCGGCAGCAGAAGCTGCGTCAGCCGCAAGGGGGCGAAGAAATCCACCTCCATGAGGCGGCGATAGACGTCGAAATCGGTGTCCAAGGCGACCGAGCGCTGGGAAATGCCGGCATTGTTGACCAGGATATCGACCCGGCCGCGCCAGGTTTCGGCCTGCTCGACCAGCGCGGGCAGCGCGTCATAGTCGGTCGCTTCGAAGGGGAGCAGCTTTGTTTCACCGGAACAGGTGGAGGCCGCCTCTGCCAGGGCGCTTTCTCGCCGGCCCGAGAGAATGACCGCCGCGCCTTCTGCCGAAAAGACCTCCGCCAGCGCGCGGCCAATGCCGCTCGATGCCCCTGTAATCCAGACCGTCTGTCCGCTCACCTGCATGTCGCCCTCCCCGCCCCCGTTCTTTTAAGGCGGCAAACCATACGATCCCGGCGCAGAGCGCAAGAGTTCGAATGCAGGAAGTTCAACGCCGGAAACTCAGACGCGCGAGCCTCGGGCGGGAACCGGCAGCCGACGGGGGCGCGGACCGGGAACGTTCAGATAGTGAGGGGCCAGTAAGGCCGGCCGGTCTGCTCAGTCGGCGGAGTCGGTCTCGATCAGCAGCCAGGCCGGATCGTCCGAGCGCAGGTGGCGGCTGAACGTCCAGATGTCGTGCGACTGGGTGGCATCGCTTTCGGAGCCGGCAATGAGGGTGCCCTCGGCATCGCGGGTAACCGCCACGAGGTCGGCATCGAAGCGAACGGTGACCTCGGCCATCTCGCCGCGGCGAACGGCGCTGACGATTTCCGCGCGCTCCACACCGACAAGGCGGTTCTCGTAAGTCAGCTTGTCGGCTTCGCGGGCCTCGATGGCACCGGCGAAATCCTCGGCAATATCGTCGCTGACCAACTCTTTCAGCGCCTCGGCATCACCGCGCCAGAACGCTTCGAGCACGAGACGGTAGGCTTCGGTTGCGCCGGAGAGGAAACGAACGGGATCGAAGTCGGGATCGGCGGCGTGAATATCCTCAAGGCCGGCACGCGCGGCGGCATTCACATCGTCGGGAATGGTAAGCGGCTGGGCCTGCGCGGCATCGCCGCCGCTGATCGAGACGACATTGTCCGCCTGGCGCGCCTGGGCACGCGGGACGACGGGGGCCTGGGGCTCTGCCGACTCGTCATGATTGCCGAGCACGCTGATCAGGCGCAGGGCAATGAAACCGGCAAGCAGGGCAAGTACGACGATCTCGATCAAATCCGCCTCCGAAGGGGCAAAACAACTAGGTCTTCCGTCTCCTGAAACACGAGACGGCCACGAAAGGTCCAACATAGGTCCTCAGCGCGGCGCCGCAAGCCACGCCCGGGCGACTGCGGCAACCTTGCCATTCCCCCCTTCGCCCTGCTAGCGCGCCGCCTTGCATTCGACCCTCCCGAACACAGACCCGAACAGGTGAACATTATGGCGGACGAACAGCCGCAGCAGCCCGAAGGCGCAGCCCCCGACCAGCAGCAGCCGCTGGGCATCGAGATCATGGCGCAATATGTGAAGGATCTCAGCTTCGAGAACCCGAACGCGCCGGAATCGCTCAGCCAGCATGCCGGGCAGCCTGCCATCGATATCGGTGTCAGCGTCGCCGTGAACGAAAAGGGCGCACTGTCCGAGGGTGCCTATGAGGTCATCCTGCACCTGAAGGCGGACGCCAAAACCGACGAAGGCCAGAAGACCGCCTTCGTCATCGAACTGGCCTATGGCGCGCTCTTCCGTTTGCAGAACGTGCCGCAGAACCTCCTCAATTTCGTGCTGCTGGCCGAAGCGCCGCGCCTGATCTTCCCCTATGCGCGCCGCGTGTTCGCCGATGCCGTCCGCGACGGCGGCTTCCCGCCGCTGATGCTGGAGCCGATCGACTTCATGAAGCTGGCGCAGCAGCAGATGGCGCAGCAGGGCGGCCAGCCGGAAAATGGCGGCGGCCAGCAGGGCGGCGGCAGCCAGGACGGCGGCGAAACGCCGAACATCATCCTGCCGAGCTGATGACCCTGGTCCGGGGCGCAGCGTCCCGGACCACAGCCCGTTTTTCCGGCGCAGGCTGGAATCTTCTTTCCGCCGTTCTTCGCGGCTAGAAGGGGCGCGCCCACCTTAGGGCGACCATGCGAAAAGGACGGCCGCGCCGGTGTCACTGATCAGGAATGTCGGCACGATCGGCGGGCTGACCCTCGTCAGCCGCGTCTTCGGCTTCGCGCGCGACATGCTGCTTGCCCGGCTGCTCGGCGCGGGTACGGGCGCGGACGCCTTCTTCGTCGCCTTCAAGCTGCCCAACATCTTCCGCCGCCTGTTCGCCGAGGGCGCCTTCAGCGCGGCGTTCGTACCGATGTTCTCGAAGGAACTGGAAAGCGGCGGCGGCCGGGACGCGGCGGTGCGCTTCTCGGTGCAGGTCCTCAGCGTCTTCCTGCCGATCCTGTTCTTCTTCACCGCGATCGCCGAAATCTTCATGCCGTGGATCGTCGATGCCATGGCGAGCGCCTATCGCGAGGTGCCGGGCAAGTTCGAGCTGACCGTCACGCTCAGCCGCATCACCTTCGTCTATCTGTTGCTGATCAGCCTCGTCTCGCTCCTCGCGGGCATTCTCAATTCGCTCAGCCGGTTCGCGGAGGCGGCAGCGGCGCCAGTCCTTCTCAACATCTGCCTGATCACCGCCGTCATCCTGTTCGGCTCGACCGGCCCCGACCCCGACTTCACTACCGCAAGGGCGCTGGCCGTAGCGGTCTCGGTCGCGGGCATTTTGCAGTTCGTCTGGCTGCTCTTCGCCGTCCGGCGCGCCGGGATCGAGTTGAAGCTGCTGCCGCCGCGCATGACGCCGCAGGTCAAGCGGCTGCTGCGCATCATCCTCCCGGCAACGTTCGGCGCCGGCATCTACCAGATCTCGCAGCTCGTCGACGTCTTCTTCGCCACGCGGCTGCAGGAGGGAGCGATGAGCTTCCTCAACTATGCCGACCGGCTGAACCAGCTCCCGCTCGGCGTCATCGGCATCGCACTCGGTACGGCGATCCTGCCTGCCCTCTCGCGGCTGATCGGCCGGGACGATGCGGCAGGCGCGCAGCGACTGATGTCGAAGGCGCTCGAGCTCTCGATGATGCTGACGATCCCCTCGGCCGTCGGACTGATGCTGTGCCGCGACGCGTTGACGCGCGCCTTCTTCCTCGGCGGCCGTTTCGACGCTGCCGACGCTGCCATTACCGCCGATGTGATGGCGGGACTTGCCATCGGCCTGCCCGCCTATGTGCTGATCAAGGTCTTCACGCCGGGCTATTTCGCGCGCGGCGACACGAAGACGCCCGTCTATACGGCGCTGGCGGCGCTGGTGGTGAACATTGCGCTGATCCTGCTTTTGATCGAGCGGTTCGACATTGTGGGCCTGGTCCTGGCGAGTGCCGCCGCAGCGTGGCTGAATACGCTGCTCCTGTACGCCGGGCTGCATCGGCGCGGGCAGTATCACCTGACCGGACTCGTGGCCCTGCGCATCGGCAAGCAGGCGCTCGCCGCCGCGCTGATGGCCGTTCCGCTGTGGTTCCTCTCCGGCTGGCTGGCGCCCTATTTCGGCGGCGCCCCGCTGGACCGGGTGTGGAGCATCGCAACGCTGATCGTCCCTGTAATCCCCGTTTACTTCGGGGCGCTCTGGATCATTGGCGGACTGGATCCGGAATCGATATCGGCGCTGCGCCGGCGCGGTTCGCCCTGATCGGCCGCTGAGCGCCGCCAGAGGCATGATGAGGCAGGCATGCGCTTGACCGCAGGGCGCTTGCGGGCAAAAGCCCCCGCCATGACCAACGAACGCGTTTTTTCCGGCATCCAGCCGACCGGCGACCTGCACCTAGGCAATTATCTGGGCGCCATCGTGAACTGGGTCCGCATGCAGGAAACCCACGACTGCATCTTCTGCATCGTCGACCTGCACGCCATCACCATGAGCCACGATCCGCAGCTGCTGGCCAAACAGACGCGCGAGCTTGCCGCCGCCCTGATCGCCTCCGGCTTAGATCCCGACCGCTGTATCCTGTTCCATCAGTCCGCCGTGCCGATGCACGCGCAGCTTGCCTGGATCCTGCAATGCGTGGCGCGCGTCGGCTGGCTGGACCGCATGACGCAGTTCAAGGAGAAGAAGGGCAAGGACAAGGAGGGCGCCTCGGTCGGCCTGTACACCTATCCCGTGCTCCAGGCGGCGGACATTCTGGGCTACCGCGCAACCCATGTGCCCGTGGGCGAGGACCAGAAGCAGCATCTGGAGCTGGCGCGCGACATCGCCATCCGGTTCAACCAGAATTTCGGCGGCGGCGATGGAGAGTTCTTCCCCGTCCCCGAACCGATGATCCAGGGCCCGGCGACACGGGTGATGAGCCTGCGCGACGGGACGGCGAAAATGTCGAAATCCGACCCCTCAGACATGAGCCGCATCGCCATGACCGACGACGCCGACACGATCATGCGCAAGTTCAAGAAGGCGAAGACCGACCCCGAACCGCTGCCGGAAAGCGAAGAGGGCCTCGAGGGGCGCCCCGAAGCGGCGAACCTGGTCAACATCTACGCCGCGCTGGCCGGCACGGACCGCGCCGCGGTACTGCGCGAGTTCGGCGGACAGGGCTTTGGCAGCTTCAAGCCTGCGCTGGGCGAACTGGCGGCGGAAAAGCTCGCTCCCAATTCCGAACGCTACCGCGACCTGAAAGCCGACAAGAAGACGCTCGACCGGATTCTGCGTGACGGTGCCGCAAAGGCCGACGCCATCGCCGCCCCCATTCTGGAGGATGCGAAGCGCGCGGTCGGTTTCCTGAAAGGTTAGGCGCTAAGGCGAAACTGCGATGCTGAACAAAAGCTTGCGTTCAGCCTTTGTTCAAGGCGAGTCTGCATGCTGCGTCGCTTTGCTGACGAAGAATTTCGTTCGGAATCCGGGGAAGACCAGATGACCATCCTGAAAGCCGCCGTCCTGGGCGCCGCCCTCAGCCTCACCGCCGCCTGTGCCGCGCCCTTCACGGCCGATGTAAGCCGCTTTCAGCGCCTGCCCGCGCCGACGGGGCAGAGTTTTGCCATCGTGGCGGCCGAAGAAGCGAAGACTGGCAGCCTGGAGTTCGGCACCTATGCCCGCTACGTCGCCGGCGAACTGATCGACGAAGGCTACCGCGAGGTCGCCAATCCCGAAGCCGCCGACCTGATCGTCGCCCTCGACTACGGCGTCGGCGATCCGCGTGAGAAGGTGGCCACCCGGCCGGGCAGCTATGGCGGCTTCGCCCGCTATCGCTATGGCTGGTACGGCTACCGCTACCCGATCTTCTACGATCCGTGGTTCTACGGCTATCCGGGCATGCACGACCGGGATGTCTACAGCTACACCGTCTACAATGCGTTCCTGGACATGGTCATCCGCGAAGATAGCGGCGAACCCGTTTTCGAGGGCCGGGCGATGACTACGTCGCGCGACAATGACCTGCCGGAACTGGTGCCGAACCTCGTCACCGCGATGTTCACGGATTTTCCGGGCAATAACGGGCGCACGATCCGCGTGAAGGTGCCGCAGGACGACCGCTAAAGCGCCGTTCCGCAGCCGCGGAACGTGCGTCCGTCGAGAGTGAGGCTCACACTGTGCGGATAGGCGCGCCCGCTCATCGGGTCCTCGCAGCTCTCGTCCCGCACCGTAAGGGACAGGCTGTGCCCGCCGTCCTCGAGTTCGAAGCTGAAAGGCGCTTTTCGAGGAGCCTGTGCAGGTGCCGGAAAGCGGACCTCGGTCTCGCCATAGTCGACAGCCACCGTCAGCCGCTCGCCGGGGACCAGCGTGGCCAGCCAGCCCGGTTCCTGACCGCGCGCAACATAGCGGACGCCGTGAGCGCGAAGGCCGGTGTCTGCTGCGGCCTGGCCGCCGGCATCCCCGGCTGATGCACTTTCGTCTCCAGCGTCTCCGGCGTCCGCGCCTTCTTCTTCCGCAAGCGCGCCCTCCTCGTCCCACTCGTTCGGGCCGGCATAGCGCCATAGCTCCTTGCCTGCGGCGTCGTAGAGAATGGTCATGGGCAGGCCCGGGGCGGGGTAACCCGTCGCAAGGTCCATATCCGGATCGGCCAGCACGACCGCATGTTCGATGGGCACGCGCTCGAGAAACGGAGAAATCTGCTCCCAGCCGCCCGAATCCTGGCTGACCAGCACTACGTCGAGGCCGCCGCCGCGCGCCTCCGCCAGCCGGTCGAGCGCAGGCATTTCGGCGATGCAGGGCGCACACCAGGTAGCCCAAAGGTTCACCAGAGTGGGCGTGCCGAGATAGGCCTGCAGGCTCATCGGCCCCTCGTCCCGGCGCAGCAGCGTCGTATCCGGCATGGGCGTCCCGGCCTTCGACCGGTCATAGGTTCCGGGCTCGGCAGCCTGCGCCGCCGTTTCCCTCTCTTGCTCCGCCCCCGGCGCTTCCGTATCGCGGGGGCTTGCCTCGCAGGCGGCCACGAGAAGGCTGGCGGCGAGAATGGTCGAAAGGGCGTGCATGACGGATAACTCCAACTCGATGTGGGGCGGGCGCTTCGGCAGCGGGCCCGCCGCGATCATGCAGGAGATTAATGCGTCCATCGGCACCGACAAGCGGATGTGGCGAGAAGACCTGGACGGCAGCCGCGCCCATGCCGACATGCTCGCCGCGCAGGGCATCATCGAGCCCGCCGACCGCGACGCCATCCTGGACGGCCTCGACAGGATCGAACGCGAATGGGCGGAGGGCGGCCTGGTCGAAGACCTCGCGCTCGAGGATATTCACATGCATGCCGAAGCGCGCCTGAAGGAACTGGTGGGAACGCCCGCCGGCCGCCTGCACACCGCGCGCTCCCGCAACGACCAGGTGGCGACCGACTTTCGCCTGTGGACGCGGCGCGCCTGCGACGAAGCCGGCGCGGGGCTCGCGGCATTGCAGCAGGCGCTGCTCGACCGGGCAGAGGAGCATGCCGGCAGCATCATGCCGGGCTTCACCCATCTTCAGTCGGCGCAGCCGGTCACGCTGGGGCATCACCTGATGGCCTATGTCGAGATGCTGCGCCGCGACCGGTCGCGCGTCGCCGACTGCCGCCGGCGGCTGAACGAATGCCCGCTGGGTTCGGCGGCGCTTGCAGGCACCGGATTCCCGGTCGACCGTGAGATGACGGCCCGCGCGCTGGGCTTCGATGCGCCGACGCGCAACAGCCTCGATGCGGTCAGCGACCGCGACTTCGCGCTGGAGTTCGCGCAGGCTGCGCTGACCGCCGGGCTCCATCTTTCGCGTCTGGCGGAGGAGATCGTTATCTGGGCGTCCCAGCCCTACCGCTTCGTCGACCTGCCCGACAGCTTCTCCACCGGCAGCTCGATCATGCCGCAGAAGCGCAACCCCGATGCCGCCGAGCTCGTGCGCGCGCAGCCGGGCACCTATCTGGGCGCGGTGACCCTGCTCGCCACCATGATGAAGGGCCTGCCGCTGGCCTATGCAAAGGACCTGCAGCAGGACAAGGAACCGGTCTTCAAGGTCTTCGACACGCTGCAGCTGGCTTTGGCGGCGATGACGGGAATGGTTCGCGAGCTGGGGTTCCGAACCGAGCGGATGCGGAAGGTCGCGGCGGCAGGGCACTCCACCGCCACCGACCTTGCGGACTGGCTGGTACGCGAGGCGTCGGTCCCCTTCCGCGAAGCCCATCACATCACCGGGCGCGCCGTCGCGCTGGCCGACGAGAAGGACTGTACGCTGTCCGACCTGCCGCTCGACGAGCTGAAGGCGATAGATGGCCGCATCGACGCGGGGGTCTTCGACGTCCTGAGCGTAGACAAGTCGGTGGCCAGCCGGTCGAGCTTTGGCGGCACGGCGCCGGATCAGGTGCGCGCGCGGATCGCCGAAGCGCGCGAGGAGCTGAAGGCCGAAAGCGGCGGGCAATGCCCTGGAGACATAGCATGAAGACGTTCGCCTGCGCGGCGCTGCCGCTGCTCCTTCTCGCCGCCTGCGGCTCCTCCGGCAACATCGCCTTCGCCGACGACGAGCACCCGCCGGCGCCTGTGGGCGAAGAGCAGGCCCCGACCGTCGCCGACCTGCTCGATCCGCCGCCCCAGGCCGCGCCCGACCGGCTGGACGATATCGTCGACCGCTCGGAAGAGCGCGACGAAGACGAATTCGACCTGCCGCCGAACTGATCGATGGACTTTTTCCAGCACCGCGACGGCGTCCTTCACGCCGAAGACGTCGACCTCGAACGGCTCGCCGAGGAGATCGGCACGCCCTTCTACTGCTATTCCGAAGCGACGCTCGTCAGGCATCTGAATGTCTTTCGCGAGGGAGTCGCGAGCTGCGGCAAGGACCCGCTGGTGGCCTATGCGGTCAAGGCGAACCCCAACCAGGCTGTGATCGCCTGCTTGGCGCGCGAGGGGGCGGGCGCCGATGTCGTCTCCATCGGCGAACTGCGCCGCGCGCTTGCCGCCGGGGTCCCGGCCGACCGCATCGTCTTTTCCGGCGTGGGCAAGACCCGGGAGGAAATGGCCGAGGCGCTTGCCGCCGACATCCTGCAGTTCAACCTCGAGTCGACATCCGAAGCGGACATGCTCGCCGAGGTCGCGAGAGCCGCAGGCCGCAGGCCCCGCGCCGCCTTTCGCGTCAATCCCGACGTCGATGCCGGCACGCATGCGAAGATTTCCACAGGACGCGCCGAGAACAAGTTCGGCATTCCCATCGACACGGCGGCGCAGGCCTTTTCCGCCGCAGCGGCGTCGGGCGATATCGACATGGTGGGGGTCGCCGTCCACATCGGCAGCCAGCTGACCGACCTGAGCCCGCTGGAGGCCGCCTTTCGCCGGGTGGGCGACCTGATCGGAGAGCTGCGCGCCGGCGGGCACGACATTCGCACCGCCGACCTGGGCGGCGGTCTCGGCATTCCCTACAGCCCCGACAGCGCGGAGCCGCCCCTTCCCGCCGACTATGGCAAGATGGTCGCCGCAATCACCGAGGACTGGAATGTGCGCCTGATCTTCGAGCCGGGACGGCTGATCACGGGCAATGCCGGTATCCTGGTGTCCCGCGTCATCCGCCTGAAGCAGGGGGTCGGGCGCTGCTTCGTCATCATCGACGCAGCGATGAACGACCTGATGCGACCCACCCTCTACGACGCCTATCACGGCATCGAGGCGGTGCGCCCACGAGGAGGCGAGGTGGTCGCCGACATCGTCGGTCCGGTCTGCGAGACCGGCGACACCTTTGCGCGCGACCGGGCGCTCCCCAGGCTGGAGGCCGGCGACCTTATCGTCTTCCGCACGGCGGGCGCCTACAGTGCGACGATGGCCTCAACGTACAATTCCCGCCTGCTGACGCCCGAGGTTCTTGTGAGCGGCGAGCGAAGCGCAGTCATCCGGCCGCGCCGGACCTATGAGGACCTGATCGGACAGGACCGTATCCCCGACTGGATCGCGAAGGAATGACGGCGCAGCCGGTCCACCGCCTGACCCCTGCCGCCCGGCATCGGCTGCTCCCCGCCGCGGCACTCTTGTGGATCGAACGCGCCATTCCGGCAGAACTGTCCTGGCTGGGGGCGCTGTGGCTGGGCTATGCGGCGGCGGTTCTCACCGGGCTGTTCGACCTGTTTCCCGGCTCTGTCCGCGTCGCCGCGCTCGGGCTGTGCTGCGTCCTCACCATCGCCCTGCTCGCCCGGGCTGCGATCAGGATCGAACCGCCTGCCCTCAACGATGTGCTGAACCGGCTGGAACGCGACAGCCACGTTCCCCGCGGCCTGCTGCGCCTGCAGGCCTATGGCCCTGCAACGGAGCTTAGCGGGCCGGGCTCGGCGCTGTGGACTCGTGCCCAGACGGAGGCGGCGACGCAGCGCGTGCGCCTGCGCCTGCGCCTGGGCAGCGCCCGGCCCGGGCCAAGGCTGCTGGCCGCGCTCGCAGTCCTTGCCGTCGCCGCAGCAGCCGGGGGCGTCTATTCCGTGGTCGCTGCGCCAGACCGGTTTGCCCGCCTGATCTCGCCTTGGCCGGTACCGCTTTCCGCATATGAGTTTCGCGTCCGCATGACGCCGCCCGACTATGCCGCGGCAGCGCCGGTGACGATCACGCTGGCGGGCGGCGACCGACAGGCCCTGCGCCTGCTGCGCGGGACAGCGCTGCAGGTCGAGGCGCTGGACGGTCCCGGAGGCTGGGTCCTAGACGGTCCCGCCGGCCTGTCAGCCGACGGAGAGATCACGCCGGACCGGGCCGGCACATGGGACATCGTACAGCACGGCCGCACTTTGGCGACGCTCGACATCTCCATCGCGGCCGATGGCGAGCCGGTCATCCGGTTTGACGGCACCCCGCAACTGAATGCCTCGGGCGCCCTCCTCGTCCGTTACCGGCTGGAGGACGATCACGGCCTTTCCCGCCTGGCCATCGAAGTCGACGGAGAACGGGGCCGCCCCCGCCTTTACCCGCTGACCGACGCCGCCCGCGTCGGCGAGGGCAGCTCCTACGCCGAACTGTCGCGCGACCCGCGGGCGGGCGAGGACGCGCGGCTGACCTTGGTCGCGACCGACGGCGCGGGCAATGTCGGGCGGTCCTCCCCGCTTCTCGTGACACTGCCGGAGCGCAGCTTCACGAACGAAGCCGCGCAGGAGATCATCGCCGTCCGGCGCGCGCTCTTCGGCGGCATGAACCGGCAGCGCGTGGTGCGCCGGCTGGGCACCATCGCGGCGCGGCCGGAGAGATATGACGAAAATCTCGCCGTTTATGCGGGGCTCCGCAGCGCCGGCGCACGCCTCGTCTACTCGGAGGGCGATGCCGCCATCGAGGAGGTCGGCGACCTGCTCTGGGATATCGCGGTCGACATAGAAGATGGCGGCGCGAGCCGTGCGCTTGAAGATCTGCGCTCAGCCATGGACGAGCTGATGCGCGAGGCGGCGACGGCAGACGACGACCGGCTTGCGGCGCTGACCGAGCAGATCGAACGCGCCATGGCGGAATATATGCGCCGCCAGATCGATGCCGCGCTGGAGGCGGGTGAAATGCCCCCTTCGGGAATGATGCAGGGCCTGGCGTCCAACGTCGACGGCGATTTCCTGCAAGCGATGATGGAGGACCTGAAGGACCGGCTGGCGGCAGGCGATACCGAGGGCGCCATGGAAGCGCTGCAGAATCTGCGCGGACTGATGGAATCGATCCAGTTCGCCGCGCCGAGCCCGGATCCGGAGGCCGCCGCCCGCGCCGAAGCGCTTCGCGACCTTGCCGAACGGCTGGGCCAGGCCGAGATCGACCAGGGCGAACTGAGGCAGGAGACGATTGCCGAGGCGATCCGCCAGACGATCAACGTGGGCGAAGATGGAAGCGCCGAGCTGGGTGAACGGCAGCAGGCGCTGAGCGAAGCCGTCTCGCAGATCGAGCAGGGCCTGGCCGAGGCGGGGGCGGCGGCGCCGGACGCGCTGGACGAGGCACGCAGCGCCATGCAGGCCGCCGCCGCGGCCCTGTCGGAAGGCGAGGCCGGAGAGGCCGGCCAGCGGCAGGGCGAAGCGCTGGAAGCGCTCGCGAGCGCGGCCGCGGAACTGGAACGACAGGCGCAGCAAGCCCAGCAGCAGGCGGCGGGGGGCATGATGCAGCCGGGTCAGAGCGGAAGCGGCGTCGATCCGCTTGGCCGCCCCGGACGCGGGTTCGGACAGGGATCGGTGGACCTGCCGGACGAACAGCGACTACGCCGTGTGCAGGAAATTCGCGCCCTGCTGGAGGAACGCGCCCGCGACCAGTCGCGTAGTCAGGAAGAGCGATCCTATTATCTCAGGCTTTTGAAGAGGTTTCGATGAAACAGGTACGAACGGCCGTATTTCCCGTCGCTGGGCTCGGCACGCGGTTTCTACCCGCGACCAAGGCCATTCCGAAGGAGATGCTGCCCGTCGTCGACCGACCGTTGATCCAATATGCCGTCGACGAGGCGCTGGAGGCCGGTATCGAGCAGCTGGTCTTCGTGACCGGACGCGGAAAGACGGCGATCGAGGACCATTTCGACATCGCCTTCGAGCTGGAACACACGATGGAAACGCGCGGCAAGGACCTGAGCGTGCTGCAGGGCTCTCGCATCGGGCCGGGCCGCATCGCCTATGTCCGCCAGCAGGAGCCCCTGGGCCTGGGCCACGCCGTGTGGTGCGCCCGCAGCGTGGTCGGCCACGAGCCCTTCGCCGTCCTGCTTCCCGACGAGCTGCTGGTCGGGAAGCCGGGCTGCCTGAAGCAGATGATGAACGCGTATGAGGAAGTGGGCGGAAACCTGGTCTGCGCGCTGGAAGTCGACCCGGCGGAAACCTACAAATATGGCGTGGTCGATCCCGGGAAGACAGACGGCGCGCTGACCGAGGTGAAGGGCCTCGTCGAAAAGCCGAAGCCGGAGGACGCCCCCTCCAACCTGATGCTGCCCGGCCGCTATATCCTGCAGCCGGAAGTCATGGGCATCCTGAAGGACCAGGAAGCCGGTGCGGGCGGCGAAATCCAGCTGACCGACGCGATGGCCCGGATGATCGGCAACCAGCCCTTCCACGCCTTTACCTTTGACGGCGAACGCCATGACTGCGGCGACAAGGCCGGATTCGTGAACGCCACGCTGGCGCTTGCGCTGGAACGCGAAGACCTGGCCGACACAGTGCGCAGCTTTGCGAAGGAAAGACTGGGCTAGTGGCCGAGCCGCCGTCCCTCGCCCTGCACCTGCGCGAGTTGTTCAGCGTCGGAGAACTGGCGCGGTTCATTGTCAGTGACACGACGAGCGGCCTGCCGCGCGGCGACGGCCATCCCGTAATCGTTTATCCGGGGATGCTGGGCTCCGACACGACGACCTACCTGCTCCGCTCCCGGCTCAGCGAGATCGGCTATGAGGTACATGGCTGGGAACTGGGGCAAAACCTTGGGCCGCGCCGCGATACCCTGTCGGAGATCCGTTCACAGCTTGTACGCATCACCTCTGAAGCCGGTCGCAAGGCCAGCCTGTTCGGCTGGAGCCTCGGCGGGCTGTTCGCGCGCGAGATCGCCAAGCGGCGTCCCGACTGCGTGCGGCAGGTCATCACGGCCGGGACGCCCTGCAGCAACTTCCGCGCGACCAATGCCTGGAAGACCTATGAGCGGCTGAACGATCATGCCGTCGACGAAATCCCGTTCGACACGGACCTGTCGGAACTGCCGCCCGTGCCTGTCACCGCGATCTACAGCAGGGAGGACGGTATCGTCGCCTATGACTGCATGGACATCGGCCAGGGGCCACGGCATGAGAGCGTGCAGGTTTCGAGCACGCATATCGGCCTCGTCTGGTCTGCCGAAGTGCTGGCCGTGACGGCGGACCGGCTGGCCCAGCCGGAAGGCGAATGGGCACCCTATGTCCGGCCCGGCACACGGGCAGACGCCTCGCACACAGCGCGCACCGAAGGCGAAGACCCGCCGCAGGAGAACAGCAGATCCTAAGCGTTTATCTGGAGAACCGGCGCGAGGGCGATTCAGCCTTCGACCGGGCAAAGTCCGCCTATGTGTCTGCCGCCTATCGCTACGGCGACCGGGAGCGCGGCAAGCGCCTGCTGGAGAAGGGAGCGGCCGCACCGCTCGCCAGCGCGGCGCGCTTCTTTGCGAGCCAGCTCGCCATCTGCGACCTGCCGCGCATGATCGAGCTGGACGTGCCGTGGTGGAACCGCAAGGCCGCGCTTGCCGTCGACCGCTTTCTCTCCGCGCGGTCCGAGGCGCGCGTTTTCGAATTCGGGTCCGGCAGCAGTACCGTCTGGCTCGCGCGCCGTGCCGCGCATGTCTACAGCGCAGAGCCGCATGCGGACTGGGCCGAGGCGCTCGAGCGCGAACTTGCCCCCTATGGCAATACCGACCTTCTGGTACGCAGGCTGGAGCGGGGCGGCGGGCCCTTCGCGCTCAGCATCGCCGAAGCGGGAGGCCAGTTCGACCTGATCGTCATCGACGGACGCGAGCGCGCGGCCTGCTTCACCCAGGCCATCCCCTTCCTGAAACCGGATGGCCTTGTCCTGTTCGACGACAGCTTCCGGCGCCGCTACCGGCCCGCCATCGAAGCCGCCCCGCTGGTCGAAACGCGGTATTTCGGACCGGCCTTTGCAAAGCCCTATCCCGACCATACCTCGATCCTGAGGCGAAAAGCCTAGCGCTTCAAAGCCCAGATGATGACGTCGCGTTCCCCCTCGACCGTCGTTTCGGGAAGCGTGGCGACCGGCTCGTAGCTGCGCTCCAGTTCCTCGCTCAGCAGGGCGAAGTTCTGCCGGTTGGGCGCGGGCACGATTGGCCGGGGCCGGGTGACGATCACCGCGGGCCGCGCCGCCAGAGCTCCGCGCATCGCCTCGTCGGCAGGTTGAGGCAAGGCAAAGCGTTCGCGCGCGAAGTTCAGATGTTCAGGAAAGAGGTATGGCGTTACCTTACAGGCGCCCGTTTCCCGGTAGAGGCTGACTGGTCCGTCATAGACATAGAGGCATCCCCCATCGAGATGCGCGCCGACCGTTCGCGCCAGTGCGGCCGTCGTCTCCTTTGAGCGCAAATGAGGCTCGGCCGAGAGCCTCTGGCCGGGGACCGCCAGCATGAGGGCGAGGACCGCCAGATATACACCCCTCAGCCGGTCAGACCGGAACATCCAAACGGCTGCGAGGATGAAGGGCGGCAGCAGGGGAAGCGCGTAGTGAACGAAGAAATTCGGGACGACGAAGAAGCCGGCAAACGCGCCGACGACATAGAAAGCCAGCGGCGCGCGCGCCTTTCCGAGAGCGCAGAAGAGCAGCGTCGGCGCCATCAGCGGCGAGAGCAGGATCAGCATCTTGCGCGCCTGCGGCCAGCCAAGCGAGCCCTCCGCGGTGCGCTCGAAGACCGAAATGAAGGCAGCCTGGATGTAGGCCGGCCCGGCGCCGAGCGCGTACATGAGCGCGGCGCCCGCAAGCGAGGGGCCGCCGCCGCAAAGGGCGAACCAGAAGACCCGCTGCAGCAAGGGCCGGAAGCCGACGCCGCGTCGGTGCCACAGCCACAGAAAGCCGAGGCCGATCCCCGCCCCTTCGAACAGGGCGGTGGGCTTCACGGCGACGGCAAGACCGCACAGCAGCATGGCAGCGGCACCGGGAAAGATATCCGTTTCCCCCTCACGCTCGCAGCTTCGCAGGAGCAGGAGGAAGGCCAGCATCACCGGCAGGTTGTAGAAGATCGGCGACTGCCCGCCGCCGCCCATGAAGAATTCGAGCGCTAGCAGATAGACGATGCCCGCCGCGGCGGCGACCGCCGGGCCGGTGCGGCGCATCGCGGCGGCGCAGATCAGCATCGCCGTGCCGCCTGCGGCGAGTAGCGCGCCGAGCTGGTAGGCAAGGAGGCCGTCTCCGAACAGCGCAAAGACGGCATAAAGGAGGAAAAGCCCAACGGGCTTCCGGTCCCAGACATCGACATAGGGCAGAGCCCCCTGCGTCATCATCTCGCCGAACAGCAGGTAGAACTGCTCGTCCATATGATAGTTGGGATCGCCGAGTGCCGGGAGGCGAATGACGAGCGCCGCCGCCGCGACGACGAGGCATGCCAGCGTGCCGCTGCCGATGCGCGGCAAAGCGGAGGGCATAGTCCTAAGCGAAACGCTCACGCTAACGGCGCGACCAGGTGAGCCAGGACGTCACCGCATAATTCCAGATCGCGCCCACAAGTGCGCCGAGCGCTCCGGCCAGCCACCAGTCGGCGCCCTGCTCCCCGAACACGAATCCGGCGACACCGACATTCGCTGCCGCCCCGGCGCTGCAGACCAGCGCGAAGCTTGCCAGGCCGCGCCACCAGGCGAAGCCGGACAGGCGCCTATCCCGGTAGGTGAAGGCATTGTTCAGCGCATAGTTGAACGTCATCGCGGTGAGGACGGCGAGGGTCTGCGCTGCGGCAAACCCCAGGCCGGCCGCATTCAGCGCCACGCCGAGTACACAGAGATGGACGAGCAGCCCCAGCGCCCCCACCGCGCCGAACATAAGGAATTTGACCGGCACGAACCGCCCGACAAGCTTGTCGAGCAGAAGTTCGAAATATTCGAGCGCCACCGCGCTATCCAGCTTCGACTCCCCGGCCGTGCGTGAACGAAACTCGTAGGGCACTTCCTTTAGTGTCAGGCGGCGGGGATGCGAGGCAACGAGGTCGAGAAGAATCTTGTAACCAACCGACGAGAGGTCGCTCGCGGCTTCGAGAACGACCGCACGTTTGGCCGCGAAGAAGCCCGACATCGGATCGGACAGGAGCGTCTTCGTCACGGGAGCGGCGAGACGGGTGGCAAGGCGGCTGATGCGCTCGCGGGCGCGGTCCCAGTCGCCCGTGCCGCCGCCCTCCGCATAGCGCGTTCCGACGGCAAGTTCGTACCCGTCCTCGGCAATCGCCCGGTAGAGCCCCGGAAGCACCGTTTCGTCATGTTGCAGGTCGCCGTCGATGACCGCCACGACCTGCGCCACGGTCGAAAGGAACCCCTCGACCACTGCGGACGAGAGCCCGCGCCGCCCGATGCGCCGCAGCAGGCGGACGCGCCGGTCGGTGGCGGCGATGGCCTCCACCCGCTCGGGGGTGCCGTCTCCGGAGCCGTCGTCGACGAAAATGACTTCGAACTCGATGCCCGCAAGTGCGATGGACAGTTTTTCGAGGAGCGGCCCGACATTGTCATGCTCGTTGAGCACGGGGACAACGACCGCGAGCTCGAGCGGCCTGTTTTCGACGTGCCGAAATGTTTCCAGTATTGCCTGCTGCACGATCGCGGCCCCCACATCGGTGATGGCAGGCGTGGTAAACGGCCGAAGTAAAGAAAGGCTTTCCGCCAGCCGTCCGAACGGTTCGTTAATCCTGTCTGGTTAGGCGGAAAGCATGACGAGCAGCAGCCGCCCCGCTTTTTCCGCCGCGCCGGTGCGGTCCGGCGCGAGGCTGCACGCGCCCTCACCGCTCGCCCTGCTGCTGGTTCTGCTTGCCGCGCTGCCAGCGCTGGCCGCTTTGATGTTCCCGGTGCCCTGGAACCAGATGGGCGGGGGGCTTGCCACTTTCGCGTACATCAACGACTTCCTGTTCGCCGCGGCAGAGGTAGCTTTCATCGTCTATATGCGGCGGCGCGGCCGGTCGGTGCTGCGACCGCTGTGGGACCTCGGCAGGGCGGACGGGATTGCGCTCGGTGTCTTTCTGGCGCTGTTCTGGGTGTCATCGGTCTTCGTCTCGCAGCAGCCGGCCTTCTCGCTGGTCCGCGTGCTGCTGTGGGTCGTCCATGGCCTGTTCGGCCTGGCCGTGTTCGAAGCGGCGAAGGCCATGACCCGGCATTCGATGTCCCGGGCCGCAGCCGGGGTTGCCTGCGGTGTCCTTCTGCTGGCGGCGCTGACGGCGGTGCATATCGCCGCGCTTCCGGCCAGCGTACTTCGCGGCTCCGACCTTCCTTGGGACACAATGCTTCCCGGCTTCATGAGCGCGCGCCAGCTCGGCTTCACCGCGGCGGCGGCCATGGGCCTGCTCGCCGGCTACCTCTCGCTGGGCGCCGAGCGCAGACCGGAGGCCGCCATCGCCTTTGCGGGGCTGCTCGTGGCATCGGCGCTGCTATGCTTCAGCGGCACGCGGTCCGGCGTGCTGGCTTTCGTTGCTGGCGCGGTCCCGACCGTCTTTCTATGCCGCACGAACTTGAAGGCGCGGGGCGTTCTTGCGGCCTGCGGCGCGATTCTTCTGGGCGCCCTTGCCTCAACCCTGTGGGTTCCCGAGCATCCCGCTTTCGGTATCGAGCGCATATTGGGCATCGCCGCAGCGTCGCCCGAAGGAGAAATCTCGGCGGGCCGGACGCAGCTATGGATGCTGACGGCTGGCCTGATCGGCGACGCCCCGCTGCTCGGCCATGGCGAAAACGCCGCGCTGTGGCTGCTGAAACCGTTCGGGTATCACCATTTCCAGCCGCACAACATCGTGCTGCAGGCCGCGCTGAGCTGGGGCCTGCCCGCAGCGCTGGCGGCAGGATATCTGGCCGTCCGCATGTGGAGCGGCGCAGCCATGGCCGTGCGGCGGGACAACTGGGCGATGCCGCTGTTCCTCGCGCTGAATACCCTGCTCATCATGGCGATGCTCGACGGCGTGCTGCACGCAGGCCGCACCGTGCAGCTGGCAGCGGCGCTGGCCGCGATGCTGCTGGCCATCGGGCGCCGGCACACCGACGCCGAATAGCCGACTTCTCCAGAAGCTAGTTGGCGGCGACGTCCCGCTTGGCCCGAAGCGCGGCAAGCCGCGTTTCAGCCTGAGTGCGTTCCGCGTCGGACGCTGCGGACGCAACGGTACGCTCGGCCTCTTCGATCTCGGTCGCCAGCGCGCCCGCGTCGATCTCCGATACCGGCTCAGCCCGCTCGGCAAGGATGGTAAGGCCCTTGTCGTTCACCTCGGCGAAACCGCCTTCGATGAAGATCCGCTCGGCCGGTGCGCCTTCACGCTCATAAACGTCGATCGCGCCGGGGCGGATCGTCGACATCATCGGCGCATGGTTCTCCAGCACGGCGAAATCGCCCTCCGCGCCCGGCACGACCACCTGGTGGACGCTGCCGGAGCGAAGCTGCTTCTCGGGAGAGACGAGTTCGAAGTTGAGAGCCATTTACGCCGCGTCCGCCGCCATCTTCTGGGCCTTTTCACGGGCCTCGTCGATGCCGCCGACCATGTAGAACGCCGCTTCGGGCAGGTCGTCATGCTTGCCCTCGACGACTTCCTTGAAGGACCGGATGGTGTCTTCGAGGTCGACGAACTTACCCGGGATGTTGGTGAACACCTCGGCGACGTGGAAGGGCTGCGACAGGAAGCGCTGGATCTTACGCGCACGGGCGACGGTCAGCTTGTCCTCTTCGGACAGCTCGTCCATTCCCAGAATGGCGATGATGTCCTGCAGCGACTTGTACTTCTGCAGAATCTCCTGGACGGCGCGCGCAGTCTCGTAGTGATCCTGGCCGACGACGCGCGGCTCGAGAACGCGCGACGTCGAGTCGAGCGGGTCGACCGCCGGGTAGATGCCGAGCTCCGAAATCGCGCGGTTGAGCACGGTCGTCGCATCGAGGTGGGCAAAGGAGGTGGCCGGCGCCGGGTCGGTAAGGTCGTCGGCGGGCACGTAAATGGCCTGCACGGACGTGATCGAGCCCTTGGTCGTCGACGTAATACGCTCCTGCAGGTTGCCCATGTCGGTCGCGAGCGTCGGCTGATAGCCCACGGCCGAAGGAATACGGCCGAGCAGCGCGGACACTTCCGAGCCGGCCTGCGTGAAGCGGAAGATGTTGTCGACGAAGAAGAGCACGTCCTGCCCTTCCTGATCGCGGAAATATTCGGCGATGGTCAGGCCCGACAGGGCGACGCGGGCGCGCGCACCCGGCGGCTCGTTCATCTGGCCATAGACCAGCGCCACCTTAGAGCCCTCGGAAATGGCGTCGCCGGCCTCGTTCTTCGCGATGACGCCCGCGTCGAGGAACTCGTGGTAAAGGTCGTTACCTTCGCGCGTCCGCTCGCCGACGCCCGCGAAGACGGAAGTGCCACCATGGCCCTTCGCGATGTTGTTGATCAGTTCCTGAATCAGGACGGTCTTGCCGACCCCGGCGCCGCCGAACAGGCCGATCTTGCCGCCCTTCGCATAGGGGGCGAGCAGGTCGATGACCTTGATGCCGGTGACCAGGATCGAGCTTTCGGTCGACTGGTCGATGAAGAGCGGAGCCTCCGCGTGGATCGGAGCCGACTGAGTGGCCTCGATGGGGCCGCGCTCGTCGATCGGCTCACCGACGACATTCATGATGCGGCCGAGCGTTTCGGGGCCGACCGGCATGCGGATCTGCGAACCCGTGTCGGTCACTTCCTGACCGCGCACGAGGCCGTCGGTGCCATCCATGGCGATGGTGCGGACCATGTTCTCGCCGAGATGCTGCGCCACCTCGAGAACGAGGCGCTTGCCGTTGTTGCTGGTTTCCAGCGCCGAGAGAATTTCCGGCAGCTCCGTATCGAACTGAACGTCGACGACGGCGCCGATCACCTGGGCGATACGGCCGATATTGTTGGTCGTGGGCTGGACTGCTGCGGTTGCCATGTCTTCGCTTCCCTGCGGTCTAGAGCGCCTCGGCGCCCGAAATAATCTCCACCAGCTCGGTCGTGATGACGGCCTGGCGAGTACGGTTATACTGGATGGTGAGGTCGTTGATCAGGTCGCCGGCGTTACGCGTGGCATTGTCCATCGCGGTCATCGAGGCGCCCTGCTCGGAGGCGGCATTTTCAAGAAGCCCCGTGAAGATCTGCACCGCAATGTTGCGCGGCAGCAGCTTGTCGAGGATTTCCTCCTCCGACGGCTCATATTCTACCGGACCGGTTTCGCGTTCGCCGTCGGCTTCGGAAGACACCGGCGCCGGAATGATCTGCTGCTCGGTCGGGTTTTGCACCAGCGCGGACTGGAACTTCGAGAAGTAGAACTGGGCGACGTCGAATTCGCCGTTGCGGAAGCGGACGAGAATGTCGTCGGCGACGGCCTTGGCATAGTCGAAGTCGACATTCCTGATGTCCGAAAAGTCCTGGAAATGCACGATATCGTCGGCGAAGCGGCGATTGATGACCGCGCGGCCCTTCTTACCCAGCAGGTAGAATTTCACCGTCTTGCCATGCGCGCGCAACTGCTCGGCTGCCGCCAGCGCCTTCTTCACGATGTTCGCGTTGAACGCACCGGCGAGACCCCGGTCCGACGTGGCGACGACCAGCAGATAGCTATCGGTCTTGCCGGTACCGGTGAGAAGCGGCGAGGCCGTTGCCGGCGTCACGCGCTGGCCGAGCGAGGCAAGCACCGCCTCCATCTTCTCGGCATAGGGGCGCGCAGCCTCCGCAGCCTCCTGCGCACGGCGCAGCTTGGCGGCGGCGACCATCTTCTTCGCCTTGGTGATCTTCTGGGTCGATTTGACCGAGGAGATCCGGTTTTTCAGTTCCTTGAGGCTTGCCATGTGGCTCCCGAAGGCTTCCCTATCCTGTCATCCCGGCGCTGCCGGAACCCGATTTCACGTTCCTCCACCCGGCCTGCCACTGACGCGGCAGCGGGCGGCAGGCCCTATGCGAAGGTGCGCACAAACTCCTTGAGGATCGAGTGCAGCTTGTCGGCCACATCATCCTCCAGCTTGCCGCTGGTGCGGATCGAGTCGAGCACCTCCTTGTGGTTCGCGCGCATGTCCGTGAGGAACGCGCTTTCGAACCGGGTCACATCGTCGACGGCGACGCTGTCGAGATAGCCCTGCGTACCGGCGAAGATCGACACGACCTGCTCCTCGACCGGCATCGGCGAGAATTGCGGCTGCTTCAGCAGCTCGGTCAGGCGCTGACCGCGGTTCAGCAGCTTCTGCGTCGACGGATCGAGATCCGACCCGAACTGCGCGAAGGACGCCATCTCGCGATACTGGGCGAGGTCGAGCTTCATCGAGCCGGCGACCTTCTTCATCGCCTTCGTCTGGGCGGCGCCGCCGACACGGCTGACCGACAGACCTACGTTAATCGCAGGGCGGATGCCCTGATAGAAGAGGTCGGTTTCGAGGAAGATCTGGCCGTCGGTGATCGAGATGACGTTTGTCGGAATGTAGGCCGACACGTCGCCCGCCTGCGTCTCGATGATCGGCAGGGCGGTCATCGACCCGGCGCCCATGCTGTCGTTCATCTTCGCGGCGCGCTCGAGAAGGCGCGAGTGCAGGTAGAAGACGTCGCCCGGATAGGCTTCGCGGCCCGGCGGGCGGCGCAGCAGCAGCGACATCTGGCGGTACGCCACGGCCTGCTTCGAAAGATCGTCATAGACGATCAGCGAGTGCATGCCGTTGTCGCGGAAATATTCCGCCATGGCACAGCCGGTGTAGGGCGCAAGATACTGAAGCGGCGCCGGCTCGGAGGCCGTCGCGGCGACGACGATGGAATATTCCATCGCGCCATTCTCTTCCAGCGCGCGGACGAGCTGCGCGACGGTGGAGCGCTTCTGGCCGACCGCGACATAGACGCAGTACAGCTTCTTCGATTCGTCGTCGCCGGCGTTCACGCCCTTCTGATTGATGATGGCGTCGAGCGCGACGGCGGACTTGCCGGTCTGGCGGTCGCCGATGATCAGCTCGCGCTGGCCGCGGCCGATCGGCACGAGCGCGTCGACGGCCTTCAGGCCGGTCTGCATCGGCTCATGCACGGATTTACGCGGGATGATGCCCGGGGCCTTTACCTCGACGAGGCGGCGTTCGGCGCCCTCGATCGGACCCTTCCCGTCGATCGGGTTGCCGAGGCCGTCGACCACGCGGCCAAGCAGGCCCTTGCCCACGGGCACGTCGACGATCTCGCCGGTCCGCTTGACCTGATCGCCTTCCTTGATGCCGGCGTCGGAGCCGAAGATCACGATACCGACATTGTCGGCCTCGAGGTTGAGCGCCATGCCTTTGATGCCGCCGGGGAATTCGACCATTTCGCCGGCCTGCACCTGGTCGAGGCCGTAGACGCGGGCGATACCGTCACCGACGGACAGCACTTCGCCGACCTCGGAGACCTGGGCCTCCGTGCCGAAATCGGCAATTTGCTGCTTGATGACGTCGGAAATTTCAGACGGGCGGATGTCCATTAGCTCATGCCTTTCATCGCGCGACCGATATTGTCGAGCTTGGTCTTGAGGGAGGAGTCTACGAGGCGGCTGCCGACCTTGACGATCAGCCCGCCGAGAATCTTGGGATCGACGTTCGCATCGAGAGCGACGTCCTGATGATAGCGCGCGCGCAGCATGGTCTTCAGCGCGCCCTTCTGGTCCTCGCTGAGTTCATGCGCGGACGTAACCTCCGCCGTGATCTCTCCGCGCGCGGCAGCGGCCAGGCGCTGATAGGCGCGGACGATCTCCGGCAGCGCGGCAAGGCGCCGGTTCTTCGCGAGAACGCCAAGGAACTTCTTCGTCAGCGGATCGAGCTTCATGCGGTCGGCAAGCGCGTCCATGCCGGCGCGCTGCTGCTCGCGGTCGAGAAGCGGAGAGGAGATCAGCGTCCGGAAGTCCGCGGAATCGGCCAGCGCCGCTTTCAGCGTCGCCAGACTGTCCTCAACGGAAGTCTCGGCCTTTTCCTCTTTCGCGAGGTCGAAGAGCGCCATGGCATAACGGCCGCCAAGACCGTGTACCATCCTGCCCATGTTCGAAGTGGTCGTTGTGTCCACGCCTGTCCCGTGTGGCTGGAAGTGGGGTTCGTATCGAATCGCCGTAGCGCACAGAAAATAGGGCGCCGTTCCCTAAGGACCTGGCACCCTCCGCTCCAGCAGGGCCTGCGGGTAGCACCGCCCCCGCCGAATCGCAAGCGTCGAGAAAGCGAGGAAATTCGCCTCTCGGCTTATTCCCCCCAGACTTCCTGCAACCGGGCGTCGCGGCCGCATCCCGTGCGGTAGAATTTGTACCTGAGCGGATTCTTGTCGGAATAATCCTGATGATATTCCTCTGCCCGGTAGAAGGTCGGCGCCTCGACGATTTTCACGGCTACCTCGCGCCCGAAGCGGGCTTCGACCCGCTCGAGCGACTGCCGGGCCAGCGCCCGCTCCTCCGCATTGGCCGGAAAGATGGCCGCGCGGTAGCTTTCGCCCTTGTCGCAGAACTGACCGGCGGGATCGAAGGGGTCGACATTCTTCCAGAAGATATCGAGCAGCTCGCCATAGCCGACCACGTCCGGATCGTAGCTGACGCGCACGGCCTCATAATGGCCCGTGCCGCCTGCGGAGACCTGTTCGTAAGTGGGATTTTCCGTCGTGCCGCCGGCATAGCCCGACACGGCCTCCGAAACGCCCTCGACTTTCTCGAAGTCCGCCTCCGCGCACCAGAAACAGCCCATGGCGAAATAGGCGCGATCTTCCGACTCGGCGGGCGCACCGCCGCTCTCCTGCGCGTAAGAGGAACAGGAGGACGCAAGGACGGCGGCGGCGACGAAAGCAGCTAAGCGCATGACGGGCCCCCTAAGCCGGCTTCGGAACATGTTTGAAGTCGAGCGCGGCGCCGTTGATGCAGTGACGCTTGCCCGTCGGCTCGGGTCCGTCGTCGAAGACGTGACCCAAATGTCCGCCGCAGCGGCCGCAATGAACCTCGGTACGGGTCATGAAGAGCGACTTGTCCTCGGCATAGCCCACCGAACCTTCGACCGCCTCATAGAAGCTCGGCCAGCCCGTCCCCGATTCGAACTTGGTGGCCGAGGTATAGACGCGGTTGGAACAGCCCGCGCAGCGATAGACGCCGCGGCGCTTTTCCTCGTTCAGCGGACTGGTAAAGGCGCGCTCGGTACCCGCCTCGCGCAGGATGCGGAATTCCTGCGGGGTCAGACGCTCACGCCACTGCGCCGTATCGAGGTCGACTTCGAAGGGTCCCGCTGCGTGCGGATTCGCGGCGACGCGCGCGCCGAACATGCCGGCGAGGGTCAGCGCTCCGGCGCCGGTCAGTATTTGTCGTCGATCGAAACTCATCGTCTCTCCTTTGCCGAACATATGGGGTTCGTTCGGAAGATTCGGAGAGTTACTGCGAGCGACTGCGACCGAGCGTCGCGCGGTGCGGCGCCAGAATCGATGCGCTCCCACCCCTGAGGCGCCCCGAGGGGCCGGCGCTACGCCGTCTCGGCGTCCACCAGATCCGCAAGCGAAATGCCGAGGCGGCGGGCATGGGCCCGGACACGCGGCCACTCCTCTGTCAGGAATGCCTGCTTCTCGTCGCTGATCAGGCGGTCACGGGCGCCGGACACGACGAACAGCCCGAGGCCCCGGCGCGCCTCGACGAGGCCGGCCATCTGCAATTCCTGATAGGCCTTCGACACGGTCAGGGGATTCACATTCTCCTGTCCGGCCAGCATGCGCACCGATGGAAGCGCATCGCCCACGCCGAAATCCTCGTCGATAATCGCCGCCGCGATACGGTCGCGAATCTGAAGGTAAATGGGTCGGTCTGTCTGCTTCATGACTGTCTTAAATTACTAGCACAGCAACTCACGTCAAGCCGCGGATATGGCGGCAGGGCAGAAGCTGACCTAGATTAGCCTTCTCATGAAAGGTGGACGATGGCGGATATTCATAGCGCGGTAGAGACGATCCAGCCCGCCGTGGTCCTTCTGGGCCTCGGCGTCGGCGCCGCCCTCCTCTCCTACGCGCTGCGCCTGAACCCGATTGTCGGCTATATCGCGCTCGGTGCGGCAATCTCGGCACTCGGCTTCTCGGGAGACTTCGAGGGCCCGGTCGTGGCGGCGCTCGCCGAAGCCGGAGTGATGTTCCTGCTGTTCAACCTGGGTCTTCACTTCTCTCTCGCGAAAATCCGCGAGGAGGCCGGAAATATATTCGGGTTCGGCGCCCTGCAGATGTTGGTGGCCGGAGGCGGCTTCACGGCCCTGGGCTTCCTGTTCGGCCTGGAGCCCGCCGCCGCCGTGCTCGGCGGCTTCGCGCTGGGCCTGAGTTCGACCGCGGTCGTCATCGGTCTGATCCGCGAGCGCGACCAGGAGGACTGCCCCGTCGGACGCGCGGCCCAGTCCATCCTGATCTTCCAGGATATCGCCGCCATCCTGCTTCTCGTCGCTGCGGGAGCGCTGGGCGGCGACGGAAGCCTGGGGTCCGCGCTGCTACTGGCCGGCGCCAAGGCCCTCGCGGCCTTCGCCGCCGCGGTCCTGTTCGCGCGCTTCCTGACCGAGCCGCTGTTTCGTTTGGTCTCGCGGACCACGGCAGGCGAGGTCTATACGGCGACCGCGCTGTTCCTGGCGCTCGCAGCAGGCTGGGCCACCGGCGCGGCTGGCCTGTCGCTGACACTCGGTGCCTTTCTGGGCGGCGTCGCTGTCGCCGAATCGCGCTACAAGGTCCTCATCCAGACAGAAATCGAGGCGTTCCGCGGCCTGTTCCTCGGCTTCTTCTTCATGACCGTCGGCATCGGCCTCGACATCTCGGCGCTCGTGTCGAGCTGGGCCCTCGTCCTCCTTGTCGCCGCGCTTCTGATTTTCCTGAAATGCGCCTTCAACATCGTCGCCGCGCGCCTGAACGGCTGGTCGGTTCCAGGATCGGTCCAACTCGGCTTCCTGCTCGGCCAGGGGTCGGAGTTCGCGCTTGTCCTGTTCGCCATTCCGGCGGTCTCCGGCTTGCTCGGCGCAGACGCCGTGGCGATTTTCGTCGCCGCCATCGCTCTAAGCCTGGCCCTGACCCCGCCCGTATCCAATCTGGGGCGCCGCATCGCCGGAAAGCTGCGCAGCGGACCGCCCGACCGGAAGGTCGGAACCGCGCGCGCGCCGGTCGTCATCGTCGGACTGGCCGATCACGGGCGCGCCGTCGCCGACGGCCTGCGCGAAGCAGGGGTCGAGTATCTGGCGGTCGAATTCGACCGCGAGCGGTTCGAGCGCGCTGTCGCAGACGGCTATGAGGTGTACTATGCCTCGACTGCGAATCCGAAGAGCTGGGACGTCCTGTCGATGGCACAGCGCGAGGCGATCATCCTGACCACGCCGCGCACCGACCGCATCCACGAATTGTCTCCACTGGTGCAGCAGTGGCTGCCGAACCTGGCGCGTTATGTCCCCGTCAGCGGCAACGACAATGCCGATCTGGACGGCACAGGGGTGCGGCCGGTCGATGTCAGCGGCGCGCGGGGCTATGCGCCGCTACTCGACGCCGTGCTTGCCGAACTGAACCGGCGCGGCGAAAACGCGGCCGCCTGACCACCACCAGCGGACTTCTCACCATGCGCCCTCTCCTCCCCGCGATCTTTCCTGCCCTCGCCATTGGCGCCCCGGCCGCCGCGCAGGTCGATAGCCAGCAACTTCTCGACTGCGCCGTTATCGTTGAGGCCGAACAGCGCCTGGCGTGCTTCGACCGGCTCGCCGCAGGGATCAGCGACAATGCGCAGCGCATGATTTCCGAGCGCCGCGCCGAGGAGCAGCGTCTTGCGGCCGAAGCGCGCGCCGAAGCCGCAGAGCGCGCCCGGATAGCTGCGGAAGAGGCGCGGCGGCAGGAGCTAGAGCGTCGTGAGGCGGAGGCCGCCGAACGCGAACTCTCCGCGGTCCAAGCCTTCGGCCGCGAACAGGTCGAACCGGGAACGGGACGGCCGGGCCAGGCGCTCGACAGCATCGAGTCCACTGTCTTGGAGGCCCGCAAACAGGGCCGGGAAACCTGGCTCGTGCTGCTGCAGAACGGGCATGTCTGGACCTTCGACCAGGTGCGCCCGCTGTCGATCGATGCCGGAGAAACCGCGACGGTAGAACGCGCCCTAGGTGGGTCCTACCGCATGACGATCGGTCGCCGGTCCTTCCGGGTGAAGCGCGTCCGCTAGCGGGACCGCCGCTCCGCCCTCGCCGTTACGTTTCCGCTGCGAGCCGTTTCAGTTCGTAGATGAGGTCGAGCGCGGCGCGCGGGCTGAGATCATCCGCAGCGACGGCATCCAGCCGCTCCCGCAGCGCATCGGGAGCATCGGCAACGGGCGGCGCACTCGCCGAAAATAGCGGCAGGTCGGCGAGACCCGCCGCGATGCCGCCCGTTTCGGCGCGGCGTTCCTCGAGCCGGTCCAGAACTTCCCCTGCGCGCGATACCGTATGCGCCGGCAGGCCGGCCAGCCTGGCGACGGCAAGGCCGTAACTCTTGTCGGCCGCGCCCCTGATGACTTCGTGCAGAAAGACGAGATCGCCCTTCCACTCGCGCACGCGCACTGTGGCGAGTTCGAGCCGTTTCAGCCGCTCTGCCAGACCCGTCAGCTCGTGGTAGTGGCTTGCGAACAGGCAGCGCGATTCCAGCTCGTCATGAACCGCCTCCAGCACGGCCCACGCAATGGCCAGCCCGTCATATGTGGACGTCCCGCGCCCGACTTCGTCGAGGATGATGAGCGAGCGGTTCGTCGCCTGTCTCAGGATCGCTGCCGTCTCGACCATCTCGACCATGAAGGTCGAGCGCCCCTCCGCCAGGTTGTCCGAGGCACCGACGCGGCTGAACAGCCGGTCCACGATGCCGATTTCGGCCCGTGCCGCCGGCACGAAGCAGCCTGCCTGCGCAAGGATCGCGAGAAGCGCGTTCTGGCGCAGAAAGGTCGACTTGCCGGCCATATTGGGACCGGTCACGAGCCAGACATGCTGTGCGCGTGTAAGGTCGCAGTCATTGGCAACGAAACTGCCGCCGTCCATCGCCGATTCGACGACCGGGTGCCGTCCGCCCTCAATAACGAACCGGTCGCTGTCATCGACCACCGGGCGCGTCCAGCCGCGCGTGGCGGCCAGCCCCGCGTGAGACGCGGCGACATCGAGCCGGGCAAGCGCCGCGGCCGTGTTCTCGATCACCGGACCATGGTCGATAACGGCCGCGCGCAGGCGCTGGAAATGCTCGGCCTCCATCGCCAGGGCGCGCGACTGCGCCTGCGTGATGCGCATTGCGAGGCCGGCTAGTTCCTCGGAATTGAACCGCACCGCGCTTGCCAGCGTCTGCCGGTGCGCAAAACCGCTGTCCGACGTCATCAGCGCATCCGCGTGGTTGGCGCCAACCTCGATGAAGTAGCCGAGCACATTGTTATGCTTGATGCGCAGCGCCTTGACGCCGGTCGCCTCCCTGTACCGGGCCTCGAGCGCGGCGATATGCTGGCGCGCGTCGCGGGCAAGGCTGCGATGTTCGTCGAGCGCGGCGTCATACCCCTCGGCGATAAACCCGCCCTCATTGGCGGAAATGCCAGGCTCGGGAACGAGCGCGTCGGAGAGTGCCGCGAGAAGCTCGCCATTGGGTCCGATCAATTCGAGAAGCTCGGCGAGAATGGGCGGAGGGCCGAGCAGCTTTGCCGCGGCGAGGCGCGCCTTTATCTCCTCCGCCGCGCCGAGACCGTCACGCAGAAGGCCAAGGTCGCGGGGACTCCCGCGTCCGGCCGAGAGGCGGCCGAGCGCCCGTTCGAGGTCGGGCACGCCCTTCAGCATCTCGCGCAGCCGGTCGCGAACGGACGGTCCCGCTTCAAAGGCGGCGACGAGATCGAGCCGCCTGGCAATCTCGCGCGCATCGGTCAGCGGGGCCGAGATATCCTCCGATAGCAGCCGCGCGCCGGCCGCCGTTTTCGTCTCGTCGAGACAGGCAAGCAGGGAGCCGCGCCGTTCGCCCTTCTGCGTGCGCGCGATTTCCAGGCTGTCGCGCGTGGCCGCGTCGATCGCCATGTGCGCACCGGGCAGTTCCCGCTCGGGCGCTCCAAGCCGCACGCCCGCCTCGAACTGGGTGGCATCGACATAGGAAAGGAGCGCCCCCGCCGCCGCGATCTCCGCGCGCGTGAAGTCACCGAGGGCATCCAGGGACCCAAGCCGAAAACGGTCCTTCAGCGCCGCTTCGCCGCGCGCACTGTCGAAATGGGCGCGCGGCAGGGGCGTGAGCGACCAGCGTTCCGGCCCCTCGCGGTCCTCGGCAATGAGGAGTTCCGCCGGCGCCAGCCGCGCAAGCTGGGCGGGCACTTCCTCGGCGGCAAGGGGCATTGTCCGAAACGCGCCCGTCGACATGTCGGTCCAGGCGAGCGCCGTTGCGCCGCCCGCTTCGGCAAGCGCCGCGAGGTAATTGCTGCGCCGCGCGTCGAGCAGCGCTTCCTCCGTCAGCGTGCCGGGCGTCACCACGCGCACGATCTCGCGCCGGACGACGGACTTCGATCCCCGCTTCTTTGCCTCCGCCGGGTCTTCGGTCTGGTCGGCTATGGCGACGCGGAAGCCCTTGGCGATCAGCCGCGCGAGATAACTCTCGGCCGAATGTACCGGCACGCCGCACATCGGAATGTCCTCGCCGGCATGCTGGCCGCGCTTCGTCAGCGCGATGTCGAGCGCCTCCGCCGCGCGCACGGCATCGCCAAAAAACAGCTCAAAGAAATCGCCCATGCGAAAGAACAGCAGCGCATCTTCCCCCGCCTCGTCCTTCAGCGAGAGATATTGCGCCATCATGGGGGAGGGGGCGGCGGGCGCCGCCGACCGAGCAGCCATTCCCCGCCCTTAAAGCTGCGCGCATCCCGCGTCACCCGTCAGCGCGCGCGGAACCTTTATAACGCCCGGACCTTTGCCGCTGCGAACCCGAGAAAGCCCGAGACGATGTCGAAGACCCAGCAATATCCCCTGCTCGCCAATCCGAACCTGCGTCTGCACGGTCCGGTGAACCACGCCATGTACGACCAGTTTCGCGGCGGTCTGGAATGCGCGCCGGAGGAGGGCGCGATCGTCATTGCCCTGACGACGCTTGGCGGCGATCCCGAACTTGCCCGCACCATGGGCGACGACGTGCGGTTGCTGCGCGAACAGACCGGACGCGAAATCCTGTTCCTGGGCAAGCAGGCGGTTTATTCCGCCGGAGCGACGTTCATGAGCTACTTCCCGCGCGAACACCGCTTCCTGACGCAGGGAACGCGGCTGATGATCCACGAACGGCAGATGAGCCAGACGATCAATCTCAATGGCCCGCTGCGCTCCTGCGTCGCCACGCTGAAGGCGAAGCTGCACGAGATCGAGCATTCCATCCTTATCGAGGAAGAGGGCTTTCGCGGCATTGCCGAACAGTCCGACGTCGACTTCGAGACCATCCGCGAAAAAGCGCCCGAAAACTGGTATATCGAGGCCGAGGAAGCGCGCAAACTCGGCCTGATCCTCGACGTGATCTAGCGGCCCGCGCGCGACCTGCCCTTGCTGCGCCGCAGCACGAGAAAACCCCGTTCCGCGCCTTGCGGCCAGCCCATCCTTCCTTAGAAGCGGCGGGCATGATCATCACGCAGAACGGACTTCGGTAAGTGGCGGACAAGAAGAACTCGTCGCGCGGCTCGTCGGTACAATTTTCCGACGAGGAGGCCCTGCGCTTCCACTCGCAGAACCGGCCGGGAAAGATCGAGGTCGTCGCCTCGAAACCCATGGCGACGCAGCGCGACCTCAGCCTCGCCTATTCTCCGGGCGTTGCGGTGCCGGTGAAGGCGATCGCCGACGATCCGGTGACGGCCTACGACTATACCGCCAAGGGAAATCTGGTCGCGGTGATCTCGAACGGCACCGCCATCCTCGGCCTCGGCAATTTGGGCGCGCTGGCCTCGAAGCCGGTGATGGAGGGCAAGGCGGTCCTCTTCAAGCGCTTTGCCGATGTCGATTCGATCGACATCGAACTCGACACCGAGGATGTCGAGGCGTTCATTTCCGCCGTGAAGCTGATGGAGCCGAGCTTCGGCGGCATCAACCTGGAAGACATCGCCAGCCCGGACTGTTTCGAGATCGAATCGCGCCTTCGCGACGAGATGAACATTCCGGTCTTCCATGACGACCAGCACGGCACCGCGATCATCTCGGCGGCCGGCCTGTTCAATGCCTGCGAGCTGACCGGCCGCAAGCTCGAGGACATCAAGATGGTCGTGAACGGCGCTGGCGCCGCCGCCATCGCCTGTACCGAGCTATTCATCGCCTCCGGCGTCCGGCGCGAGAATGTGCGCATGTGCGACCGCACCGGCGTTATCCACAAGGGGCGCGACGACCTCAATCAGTGGAAATCGGCCTATGCCGTCGAGACCGACGAGCGCAGCCTCCACGACGCCATGAACGGAGCCGATGTGTTCATCGGCCTGTCGGTCGCCGATGCGGTGTCGCAGGACGATGTGAAGGTGATGGCGGACCAGCCGATCATCTTCGCCATGGCCAACCCGGTGCCCGAGATCCTGCCGGAAAAGGTCGCGGAGGTGCGCGACGACGCCATCATGGCGACCGGCCGGTCGGACTATCCGAACCAGGTCAACAACGTTCTCGGCTTTCCCTATATCTTCCGCGGCGCCCTCGACGTGCGCGCCACGACGATCAACGAGGAAATGAAGATCGCCGCGGCGCAGGCGCTGGCGGACCTCGCCAAGGAGGCCGTGCCCGACGAAGTCGCCGCCGCCTACGGCACCCAGCTTTCCTTCGGGCCCGACTATATCATCCCGGCCCCCTTCGACCCGCGCCTGATCGAGGCGGTCCCCTTCGCGGTCGCGAAGGCGGCGATGAAGTCGGGCGTCGCGCGTCGTCCCATCATCGACGAGGAGGCCTACCGCACCGAGCTGCGGGCGCGTCTCAATCCCACGACCGCCGTGCTGGAACAGGCCTTCAACCGCGCCCGTGCCAATCCGAAGCGCATCATCCTGGCGGAAGGCGAGGAGGAGGTCGTGCTGCGCGCCGCGCTCACGATCAAGGGCCAGGGCTACGGCATCCCCGTGCTTGTCGGGCGCGACCACAAGGTGAAGGAAAACCTGAAGGCTCTGGGGGCGGACCCGGACAGCTTCGAAATCCAGAACAGCCGCGAGAACCCGCTCGTTCCCGGCATGACGGAGCATCTCTACCGCCGGCTGCAGCGCAAGGGCGCGCTCCACCGCGACGTACAGCGCTGGGTCAACCAGGACCGCAACATCTTCGCCTCGCTGCTGGTCGAACTGGGGCATGGCGACGTGCTCGTCACCGGCGTGACGCGCCACTTCGGCCAGACGATGGAGCAGATCTCCTATGTCATCGATCCGAGCCCGCGGCACACGCCGTTCGGCATCCACGTCGTCGTGGGCCGGCACGACAGCTACCTGATCGCCGACACCGCGGTCACGGAGCGGCCGTCCGCCGAGCAGCTTGCCGACTATGCCGAGCAGTGCGCTGCCTTCACCCGCCGCATGGGCCGCAGCCCGCGCGTCGCCTTCATCAGCTACTCCAATTTCGGCAATCCCGAGGGCGAGAATCTGGAAATGACGCGCCAGGCGGTGAAGCTGCTCGACGAGCGCCGCGTGACCTTCGAATATGAAGGCGAGATGTCGGCCGACGTGGCGCTCAACCGCGACATGCAGAAGCTCTATCCCTTCTCCCGCCTGACCGGGCCGGCGAACGTCTTCATCATGCCGGGCCTGCAAAGCGCGAACATCTCTGCGAAGCTGCTGAAGGAACTGGGCGCGGTCCGAACGATCGGTCCGCTGCTGATGGGCATGTCGAAGCCGGTCCAGATCGTGCCGATGACGTCGGGAACCAACGACATTGTCACCATGGCCGTGCTTGCCGCCAGCGGCGTCGCCGACTAGGGCTGTAAACCATGGCGAAAGCGCCGCTCTTCTTCATCCACGGCATGTGGTCCACGCCCAAAGTGTGGGACTGGCTGCGCGAGCGCTACGAGAGCCGCGGTCACCCTGTCTACGCCCCCGCCCTGCCCTTCCACGATGCGAAGGCAGGCGACGTACCCGATCCGCTGCTCGCGACGACGGGGATCCGTGACTATGTCGATGCGCTGCTGGCCGCTGGCCGGGACGTCGGCGAGTCGCCCATCATCGTCGGTCATTCGATGGGGGGCATGCTCGCGCAGAAGCTAGCGGAACAGCAGGGCGCCCGCGGACTTGCGCTGCTGTCGCCGGCCCCGACCGCGCAGACGAGCAGTCTCGCCATCAGTTCGCTGCGGACGCTTCTCGGTGTCACCACCGGGCGCAGCTGGTGGCGTTCCCCGACGCTGATCGACGAAATGCGGGCGCGCTGGGGCATTTTCAACAATGTACCCGAGGAGGATATCCGCGAGGCGCTGTCCGAACTGGTGTGGGATTCCGGCCGCGTCCTGTTCCAGATTTCCATGCCCTTTGCCGACCGTGAGCGGTCTACGGACGTCGACTATAGCCGCCTCGACATGCCCGCGCTGGTCCTGGTGGGCGACGAGGATCGCATCACGCCCGTCGCCACGGCCCGCCGGACCGCACGAAAGCTGACGGGCGACGTGGATTATGTCGAGCTGGAGGGGGTAGGACACTGGGTCTTCCACGACCCCGTCAGGGAGCGGGTTGCCCGCGAACTCGACAAGCTGATCGACAGGACTGGCTAGAGCGCCTCTCCCCGCCCGCAGCCGAACGAACCTGGGCCGGCTTACGCGTTGACGGCGCTGTCGAGCTTGTAGCTGCGCCGCCGCTGGACCGAGCTGCCGATCCCCATCGCCTCGCGATATTTCGCAACCGTGCGCCGCGCGATATCGAAGCCCTCCCCCTTCAGGATCGTAACCAGCTTGTCGTCGGACAGGACCTTCTTCGGCGATTCCGCCGCGATCAGCGCGCCGATCCGGCTCTTCACGGCTTCGGCAGAAACATCCTCGCCCTCCGATGTCTGGATGGCGCTGGTGAAGAAATATTTCAGCTCGAACAGGCCGCGCTCGCAGGACAGATACTTGTTCGACGTCACGCGGCTGACCGTCGATTCGTGCATCTCGATCTCTTCTGCGACGGCGCGCAGGGTCAGCGGCTTCAGCGCACTGATGCCGCGGCGGAAGAAGCCGTCCTGCTGCTTCACCAGTTCGCTCGTCACGCGCACGATAGTACGCTGGCGCTGGTCGAGCGCGTTCATCAGCCAGTTCGCCGACTGCAGGCAATCGGACAGGAACGCCTTCGTCTCCTTCGACTGCTTTCCCTGAGCCGACAGGGAGGCGGCATATTCCCTGTTCACCAGCAGGCGCGGCAGCGTGGCCTGGTTGAGTTCGATCGCCCAGCCGCCTTCGTCGTCAGGCCGCACGAAAATGTCCGGCACCACGGGCGAGATGTCGCCCTGCCCGCCAAAGGCGTAACCCGGTTTCGGATCGTAGCGACGCAGCTCCGACAGCATGTCCGACATATCTTCGGCATCCACGCGGCAGAGACGCTGCAACGCCTGCAAGTCGCCGCGCGCGACGAGATCGAGCCGATCGATCAGCGTGGCCATAGCCGGGTCGTAGCGGTCCGCCTCGCGCGCCTGGATGGCAATACATTCGGACAGGGTCCGTGCGCCGACGCCGGTCGGCTCGAACGTCTGCACCTTTGCCAGTACGTCCTCGACGAACTCGGGCGGCGCGCCAAGCCGTTCGGCGATCTCGCCGCAGTCTCCGGTAAAATAGCCAGCCTCGTCGATCAGATCGACGATGGTATGCGCGACGACCTGCTGGTCATGGGACAGGACGCCGGCCTGCTCCTCCAGCACGTCGCGAAGCGAACGCGGGGCGCTGCCGATCGCGCCCGGGTCGACGCCCTCTTCGCCGCCGATGCCGGTCCCGTTTAGCGAAAGCTGCTCGGCAGCTGCCGGGGTCTCGCCGATTCCGTCGGTCGGACCGTCATGGTGAAAGGTTTCCGCGCCGTAATCGACATCGAGCGGCGCGTCGCTCTCCCCCGCGCCCGACCCGATCAGGTCGTCCGCGCCCGCCGGTTCGCCCCCATCTGCACCGTCCGTGCGGCCATCCATACCGGCTTCCTGGGGTTCCGCGGCCTGTTCGGGCATGTCGAGCAGAGGGTTCTTCTCGACCTCTGCCTGAACAACCGCTTCCAATTCCACATTGGACAGCGCGAGCAGCTTGATCGCCTGCTGCAACTGGGGTGTCATCACCAGTTGCTGCGATTGCTTTAGATCGAGACGCGGCCCCAGCATCGGATCAGTCGCCCCGCATCAAGCCTGGAAGCCTTCGCCCAGATAGACCCGGCGTACTTCCTCATTGGCGACCAGCGCCTCGGGCGTCCCCTCGAAGAGGACACGGCCATCGTAGATGATGCAGGCCCGGTCGACGATATCGAGCGTCTCGCGCACATTGTGATCGGTGATGAGGACGCCGATGTCGCGGTCCTTCAGATGCCAGACCAGGTCGCGGATATCGCCGATGGAGATCGGGTCGATGCCCGCGAAGGGTTCGTCGAGCAGCATGATGGAGGGATCCGCAGCCAGCGCCCGCGCGATTTCGCAGCGACGCCGTTCGCCGCCCGACAGCGCCATCGCCGGCGACGAGCGCAGGCGCGTGATGGAAAATTCCTCCAGCAGCTCTTCCAGCCGGTCGCGGCGGGCGGTCTTGTTCGGTTCGCTGATCTCCAGGACCGCCATGATGTTCTGCTCGACCGTCATGCCGCGAAAGATGGAGGTTTCCTGCGGCAGGTAGCCCAGGCCGAGCGCCGCGCGGCGGTACATGGGCAGCTTCGTGATGTCGACGCCGTCGAGAAGGATGCGCCCGCGGTCCGGCTCCACCAGCCCCATGATCGAATAGAAGCAGGTCGTCTTGCCCGCGCCATTGGGACCAAGCAGGCCGATCACCTCGCCGCGCCGCACTCCCAGCGAGACGTCGCGCAGCACGATCTTCTTGTCGTAGCTCTTGCCGATCGAAATAACCGCGAGCCCGCCGGCGCCGTCGGGCGCGCTTTCGCTTTCCGCGGCAATCCGTTCCGCTTCGCTGATGGTGTCCACTTCGGCCATGAACAGGGGGCATAACAGGCCGGGCGTTAACGATAAATGGCCAGAGCGCGATTCTGGCCCGGAAATTGCAGAATATTTTCTGCTGTGGCGTTCCTATCGCAGAGGCGACGCAATTCTACGCGCGCGTAAGTGGACGTGCGGGTAGAGGCGAGTGGGTAGAGGCGGGGTGGGTAGACTGGGCAACCGCTCAGAGCGGCGAATTGGCGTCATATTTCGAATAGAAGTCGTTATCGCGCGCAAAATTGGTGAACGACATGCCGATGGTGGTCGAAAGTCCCTCCACATGATGCCACCAGCCGATGGGAATGAAGAGCATGTCGCCGGGACCGATATCCACCTTCCACGGCTGCGGCCGGCCCGGAATGGAAAGGCCGTCGGCGAAGTCTTCTCCAGTCCATTCCGAATAGCAGTGCATGTAGTTCTTCATGCCCGGCGTATCCCAGCTGGGCACCATGATGACGCGCTTCCGTCCGTCTATCTGGACAAGGAGATTGTTCGTCAGGTCATGGTGGAAGGGGGTGATCGTACCCTGCGGTCCCATCCAGAAGAAGCCGTCGCGTTCCTCCTGCCGGGCAAGGAAGCCGGGAAGTTCTCCCACATCTTCCCATAGCGGCGCCAGCGACTGCTTGTTCACGGGGCTGTTGTTCGCGGTGACGTAAAAGTCGTTGGTCGGCCCGCCGGAGCGCAAGCGCTCGATCACCTGCGGCAACGGCTGGGTCTCGCGAAATTCCTCGGTTCGCGGCTCGTAATCCGGTGCCGATTCGCGGTTATTCTGGATACTTATGGGCACGTCGCCCAGCCGTTCCTCGAGATAGTCGAGCGACCAGCGGGACATGGCGGGCCAATTGTCGATCATCCCTTCGAGAACAACGGGCAGGTTAGCAGCATAATAGTCGCGGAAGAACGCCTCCGGAGAAAGGTCCCGTAAGCGCGGAATAGTCCGGTCCTGCATACGCAGCGCGGCTAGCTGGCCGACATTTCTCAGCAGCCAGTCGCGCTTCCTGACGCGGGCGCGCAATCGTTCGGCGCCGGCAAGATAGGGATGTTTCCGCGCGGCCTCGATCTCCGCCTCGACCTTGCGCTCGGGCAGTCCCCGCGCCTGCAGCCGCCGCGCGATGCGAACCGGCTCTTCACTTAGCATCAACGCTTCGGCGATTTCGGTTCTGACGCTTGCCGGCAGAGCCGACGCGGCAGGGTCAACTGCGGGTTTTCTCTTTCTCTTGGCCATCAGGCGCTCCGCGGCCAGGGCCGCTCGGTGAACCATTTGGTGATGACGTATTTCGTGCCCGCCCGCACCTTCATCCCATGGTGGAGCGTGGAGAAATTGGGGCTGCCATCCGGCTTCAGATTGTTCCAGGCCAGAAGCGCGCCGCGTTCGGGCACAACCGTCTTCTTGATGGCCTTGAACCGGGTGGCGCCGCCCGCTTCCGGCGCGTTCAGATAGACCATCGCGGTCCAGGTGCGTTGCCCAGCCGTCTGGTTACGCTTCTGCAGGTCGGCCCCGCCGGGTTCGAAATAGTCCGTGTGGTTCTTGAACTCCTGCCCCACCTCGTAGCGCTGCCCCTGAAGGGGCTCGCTGAAGCCCTCGGGAATGCCGAGAAGATCGTGCAGCTTCCTGTCGACCTCGGCGATGAAAGCGTCGCCGGACCCGAAATAGCAGGTCTCGCTGGTGCGGTAGGTCGGATCGCCATTGTCGTCGGACTGCGTCGAGGGCTGGCGGTTGGCATCGATCATCTGCATCAGCCGTTCGCACTCGTCCGCATCCAGGAACCCGCGCAGCCTGAACAGTTCGAGCTTGGGCGTGGGCGTGCGCTGCATGCCCGGAACGGCGCGCAGGATCTCGGACGTCTGATTCATGGGACCTCTACGGTGAACGGCAGGGGCAGCTGGGAAAGACTCGCGACGGCCCAGTATAACGCCGCCCCCAGCGCGAGAAACGTCCCAAATGGCAGACGCGTGTCGGAGGTGATCTGCCGCCCGCCCGCCATCGCGCCGAACACGAAGGCGAGCCCCCCGAGCGAGGCGAAGCTGACGACCGGTGCCAGCGCGCCGGCCCCGAGCCAGGCACCGATGGCGGCGAACAGCTTCGGGTCGCCGCGCCCGAGTCCCCGCCGCCCGCGCAGCCGCTCATAGCCAATGGCGACAAGAGCCAGTGCCGCCCACCCCGCCGCCGCGCCGCACAGCGCAAAGAGAAAGCTCTGTCGGTCGCCCGCTGCCGCATGGTAGGCGAGGCCGAAGGCGAGGAGCGTCAGGGTCAGGCGGCGCGGCAGCCAGAGCGCGCGCCAGTCGAGAAGCGCCAGTGCCAGCAGCATCCAGCCGAAGAGGGCCCAAAAAAGCTCAAGCGGGCGGTCTGCGACCGCGAAGACGGCCGCGCCGACAATCGCCGCCAGCAACTCGACCACAGGAAGGTGGGCTGGGATGGGCGCACCGCAATGCCGACATTTCCCCCTCAGCACGGCATAGCTGGCGAGCGGCACCAGGTCGGCAGGCGTAAGCGTCCGCGCGCACGCCTCGCAGCGCGATCGGCCACTGACGACCTGTTCCCCGCGCGGCCAGCGCTCCCCGATCACGCCGATGAAACTGCCCGCGACCAGCCCCGCCAGTGCACCCGCCAGGGCCAGCGCAAGCGACATTCAGGCGGGACCGAGCACGGACTTCGCCGCCGGGCCGAAGGGGGAGTTTTCCAGCATGGCAAGCTGCGTCCGCCTGCTGACCTCGTTGATCCGGAGCTGCGGTTTGGTGCCGGGATGGACGGGGCGCCGCAGCGGCCGCTCTCCCGCCGGCATGGCGATCAGTTCGGCGATGGCACGCGGCACATCCATCGGATCGGTCGAGCCGCCGCCCGAGCTGCGCAGGGCATTGTCGATCAGCTCGGGATATCCTGCCTTTCGCTCCTCGCCGATCCTATCGAGCAACGCGCGGGTATAGCGGTCGCCATTTTCCCAGATTTCCGTCGGATAACCGCCAGGCTGAACGATAGCGACGTCGACGCCGTGCGGCGCCAGTTCATAGGCCATCTGTTCCGACAGCCCTTCGACCGCGAACTTGGTCGCCGAATAGAGACCGATATTGGGGTAGATGACCCGCCCAAGCTGGGAGGAGCTGTTGACGATCAGCCCGCGCCCCGCCGCGCGCATGGCCGGCAGCGCCGCCCGCGCCGTGCGCAGATAGCCGTCGACATTGGTGCCGAAGATTTGCGCGGCGGCTACCTCGTCCTGCAGTTCGACAGGGCCGCTGATACCGATGCCGGCATTGTTCACGAGCACGTCGAGCGCGCCGCCTGCAATGCGCTCGCCCTCCGCAATGCCTTCGCGTACGGAGGACTCGTCAAGAACGTCGAGCGGGACAAGGTGAAGGTCGAGTCCGTCCGCCTCCGCGGCCTGGCGCAGGGCATCCGCTTCGGGCCGCGGCATGTCGCGCATGGTGGCGATCACGCGTGCGCCGAGGCGGGCATAGTGAAGCGCGCCGAGATGACCGAAGCCCGAGGAGGTGCCCGTAACGAGAATCGAACGGCCCGAAAGGTCGGGGTCTCCCGCACCCTCCTGCGCCGCGGCGCGGTCCGCGACAGCCCCAGTCGCCGCTGCCGCGCCCGCCAGAGCGGTACCGGCGAGCAATTCCCTTCTGTTCAGGTCAGACATGGACTGGCTCCTCCCTCTCCATCTTTCTACGCCCGAGAGGGTGCCGCCCCCCGGCGCAAAGCTCTATTCGATAAAATCGATCATTGAACGCTTATTTATTCATTGGCGCTAGTTGCGATCAATTCTCATTTAGGGTCCCGAAAGGAATCCTGCCGTGGATCGTAATCTCGCCAAGACACTCAGCTACCTCTCGCTGCACCTCATCATCGGGTTCAGCGTCGCCTATCTGATGACCGGCTCGCTTGCCGTGGCAGGGGGCATCGCGCTCGTCGAGCCGCTGGCGAACGCCGTCGCCTTCTATTTCCATGAGCGCTTCTGGGAGGGGCGCCGCGCGGCGTCATTCTCGCTGGTCCATGCCCATTGAGCAACGCGTCGCGGCGAATACCGCAAGCCCGAAAGACTAGCCTTCGTCCTTCGGTCCCTGCTGCAACAGCGGCAGCGGCTCCTTGAAGGTGAGCGTGCGGTAGGGGAAGGGAATTTCCACACCGGCATCGTCCAGCGCGCGCTTGATACGGCGGATCACCTCGTCGCGGCTCTTATGCATGTCGATCGGCTTCGACCCCGACCACCAGCGCACCGTATAATCGATGGAGCTGGCGCCGAAGGCGGCGGCGAACACCTGCACGGGCTTTTCGCTGTCGACCAGCTCGCATCCCTCGACCGTCTTCTGGATCAGGTCGCGGGCCATGTCGGCGTCGGTATCGTAGCTGACGCCGGCAGTGATCTCGTGCCTGCGCATCGTCGCATCGGTGATGATCTCGACCGGGTTCTTGAACAGGTGGCTGTTTGGGACGACGGTGATTTCGTTGGACAGGCGGCGCAGATAGGTTTCGCGCAGGGTGATGTTGGTGACCTCGCCCTCGACGCCTTCGCAGATGATATAGTCGCCGATGCGCATTTTCTCGCGCAGCATCAGGAGGACACCGGCGAGGAAGTTCTCGAAGACGTCCTGGAACGCGAAACCGATGGCGACTGACCCGATGCCCAGGGCCGCAATCAGGCTGCCGAGCGTCATGGAGGGAAAGACGATCGTCATGACGAGGAGCAGGCCGACGATCCATACGCCGACCTTCGCCAGCGTCTCGGTCAGGTCGACGAGGCTGCGCCGTTCACCCGCCTTCTGAGCGGCCTTTCCGGCCAGACTGCTAACGCCGCGCGCCAGGATAGCCACGATGACGAGAACGATTGCGGCAATCGCCAGAAGTGGAAGCGCGGCGACGAGCCCGCGCAGCATTCCCTCCAGCGTATCGACGAGCGTTCCGACGATGGAGACATCGCCGCCCACGGCTTCGACGACATTTTCTCCGCCTTGCGGTGCTGCCGCAGCGTTCTCCGCTGCCCCGGTGTTCTCGGCTGCGGCAGCGGGCTCAGGAGCCTGGTTCTGCATTCTTGTCCCCGTTCATTTAACCTATGAAATGGGCCGAGACGCAGCGTGGTTCCTCAGCCTTCGCCGTTGGCAGGCGCTTTCCCGCCGGAATCGGCGGTCGAAGCAGCGCGCAGAACCGCTTTCTTGATCCGGGGATAGGTTCCGCAGCGGCACAGATTGGTGATGCCGGTACGAATATCCTCCGGGCTGGGATTGGGGGTGTCCTTCAGAAAGGCCGCGGCCGCCATGATCATGCCCGACTGGCAATAGCCGCACTGCGGCACCTGTTCGGCGATCCAGGCCCGCTGAACGGGGTGCGAGCTATCCTCCGACAACCCCTCTATGGTGGTGACGTAAGTGCCCTCGATGTCGCCGATCCGGACCTGGCAGGACCGGCGCGCTTCGCCGTCGATATGAACCGTACACGCACCGCAAAGGCCCGCCCCGCATCCATATTTGGTGCCGGTCAGGTTGCTGGCGTCGCGTAGCGCCCACAGAAGCGGGGTTTCCGGCGCAAGTTGATATTCGACAGGGTTGCCGTTGACGGTGAAGCGGGTCATCGAGACCGCAAACTAGGACCGGGAGCGCACAAATGGAACTCGAAACGCTGACACTCACGACCTCCGAGGGGGTCGCCCATGTCCAACTGACCCGCGGCGAGCAGCTCAACACCATGACGCCGCAATTCTGGGAAGACATGATCTCCGCCTTCGAGGCGATCGAGAAGGATGGTTCCGTGCGCGCGGTCGTCCTGTCTTCGACGGGACGGCACTTCACCGCAGGTCTCGACCTCAACAGCGCGACGCTCTCGCAGGGCGAAGACCAAGACGAGGCGCGCCGAGCCTATAGCTTCACGCGGCACCTGAAACGCCTGCAGCAGGCCTTCAATGTCATCGAATCGTGCCGCGTGCCCGTCATCGCGGCGGTTCACGGCGCATGTATCGGCGGCGGCGTCGACATGGTCTGCGCATGCGACATTCGCCTGGCGAGCGACAATGCCTATTTCACGATCCAGGAAATCAACATCGGTATCGTCGCCGACGTGGGCACGATCCAGCGCATCCCCTATCTGCTGCCCGAGGGCATCGTCCGCGAACTGACTTATACGGGCCGCAAATTCCCGGCCGAGGAGGCGAGGAGCTTCGGCTTCGTCAACCGCGTCACCGGCACCCACGAAGAAACGGTCGACGCCGCCTTTGCCATGGCACAGGAGATCGCCAGCAAGTCTCCCGTAGCCGTCATGGGGTGCAAAACTCTCCTTAACCGCGGTCGCGGCATGACCGTGGAGCAGGGCCTCGACTATGTCGGCGTCTGGAACGCCGCGTTCATCCATGGGGATGACATGAAGGAGGCTGTGTCCGCGCAGATGCAGAAGCGCCCGCCGAAATTCGCCGACATTTCTTGATCATGCCGCTCGACGGGGCGCAGCCCGGCGCATAGGAGCCTGCAGATGTTCGTCGCCGACCCCACTCTCGACATGGTCCTGAGAGGGCTGATCCTCACCGCCATCGGGCTGCTGTGGATCGTGCTCCTTGTCCGTGTGACCGGACTCAGGTCGTTTTCAAAGATGACGAATTTCGACTTCGTCATGACCGTCGCGGTGGGCTCGACCCTCTCTGCCGGCGGTACCACGAGCGACTGGACCGGCTTCGGACAGGCGATGACGGCGCTGGTCGCGCTTTTCCTCGTCCAGTTCGTGATCGCCCGTATCCGCAAATCTTCGGACAGTGTCGAGGACGCCCTCCAGAACCAGCCCGCCATCCTGATGCGCGACGGCCGGATCCTCCACGAGGCGCTGAGCGCGACACGGGTGACGGAGACGGACCTGATCGCGAAACTGAGGGAGGCGAACGTGCTTCACATGGACGAGGTTCGCGCGGTCGTCCTGGAAACCACGGGCGACATTTCGGTCCTGCACGGCGAGCATCTGGAAGAGCGCCTGCTGGCCGGTACCAAGGCCGTAGATACCCGCCCTGCGGCAAGCTAGCGCTTGTCGTTCCCCGAAGCCCTGCCTATACCGCGCCGCAATCGCGGGCGTCCGCCAGGAGCGGGCGCGGGTAATTCGCATGAAGATTAGGAACCAGATGGGACGCTGGACACATCTCGCCGCCGCCTTGGCGCTCAGCATTGCAGCCGGATCGGCAAGCGCACAGGACGCAACGCCTCTGAACGAGGGCGGGCTCGAGCCGCTCGTGGCCGGGCAGGAAGTCACTCAGGACGAAGCCGAAGCCATCAACGATCCGGACGAGAGCCGGACCGTCAGCGGCGACATGACGACCGAAGAGGCCGTCGAGGCAACGCCCTCGACCCCCGAAACGGTTCCCTCCGTCGACGGCGATATCGCCAATGCGGGCACGGTTGCCGATGCCACTCTCGGCCAGCCCATCGGCGGCATGGGCATCCAGTCTCAGGTCACCTCGCTCGGTGAGTTCGCGAATGGCTTCAATACCGCCCTTCTCACCGTGATGGGGCTGGTGACGCTGTTCGTGTTCGGACTGCTGCTCTGGGCGATGCTGCGCTATCGCCGGAAAGACGGCGTGGCGCCGTCGAAGACCACGCACAATGTGTTCATCGAGGTGCTCTGGACGCTCGTTCCGGTCCTCATTCTCGTTGGCATCGCCATCCCGTCCTTCGGACTTCTGGCAGCGCAGTACGACCCGCCCGAAGCCGACGTGACCGTGAAGGCGATCGGCCACCAGTGGTACTGGGAGTATGAATATCCCGATGAAGGCGGCTTCTCCTTCGACGCCATCATGCTGACCGACGAACAGGCGGCAGAAGCGGGCGAACCCCGCCTCCTCGCCACCGACAACCGGGTCGTCGTGCCTGTCGGCGCCAATGTGAAGGTTCTCGTCACCTCGGTCGACGTGCTGCACAGCTGGGCCATGCCGTCCTTCTGGGTGAAGATGGACGCCGTTCCCGGCCGCATCAACGAGACCTGGTTCCGCGCCGAACGCACCGGCGTTTTCTACGGCCAGTGTTCGGAACTTTGCGGTACGCAGCACGGCTTCATGCCGATCGTCGTCGAGGTCGTCGAACAGGACGTCTACGATAACTGGGTGGCAAGCCGTCAGGACTATGCCGGCATCGACCCTGCCGACCTTCTGGAAGAAGAAGAGGGCTTCAGCGCCGTCGAGGACGAAGGTCTCGGCGTTCCGACCGACCAGTCGGTCGCCGTTCCCGATGAAGCCGGAATGCCCGCGCCCACCGATACGGACGGGGTTACCGGCACCGTCATCGAGCAGTCAGCAACCAGCACGCCGTCCGAAGTCGGCGAAGTGACCGAGTAAGTTCAGGAAGCGAAGACCATGGCTACGCACGCCCCCACTCATGACTTCGAGGCCGAGCACGGCCACGACGATGCGCATCACGACGCCGACCACAAGCCCGGCTTTTTCGCGCGCTGGTTCCTGTCGACCAATCACAAGGACATCGGCACGCTCTACCTGATCTTCGCGCTGATCGCGGGGATCGTCGGCGGTGCACTGTCCGGCTTCATGCGCGCCGAACTGGCCGAGCCCGGAATGCAGATCCTGCCCGGCCTGGTCGACGGCAATCTCGACGCCGCCTACCATCTGTGGAACGTCTTCATCACCGCGCACGGCCTGATCATGGTCTTCTTCATGGTCATGCCCGCCATGATCGGCGGCTTCGGCAACTGGATCGTGCCGCTGATGATCGGCGCGCCCGACATGGCCTTCCCGCGCATGAACAACATTTCGTTCTGGTTGCTTCCGCCGGCGCTGATCCTCCTCGTCATTTCGATGTTCGTTCCGGGACCCGCCGGCTTCGACGGCGCAGGCACGGGCTGGACGGTCTATCCGACCCTTTCGACCATCGGCCATCCGGGACCTGCGGTCGATCTCGCCATCTTCTCGCTGCACATCGCCGGTGCCAGTTCGATCCTCGGCGCGATCAACTTCATCACGACCATCTTCAACATGCGTGCACCCGGCATGACGCTGCACAAGATGCCGCTGTTCGTCTGGGCCGTGCTGGTGACCGCGTGGCTGCTCCTCCTGTCGCTTCCGGTCCTTGCCGGCGCGATCACCATGCTGCTGACCGACCGTAATTTCGGGACGACCTTCTTCGACCCGGCCGGCGGCGGCGATCCGATCCTCTACCAGCACCTGTTCTGGTTCTTCGGCCATCCGGAGGTCTACATCATGATCCTCCCCGGCTTCGGCATCATCAGTCAGGTCGTGGCCACCTTCAGCCGCAAGCCGGCCTTCGGCTATCTCGGCATGGCTTACGCCATGGTCGCGATCGGCTTCATCGGCTTCATCGTCTGGGCGCATCACATGTACACGGTCGGCCTCGACGTGAACGTGAAGCTCTACTTCACCGCCGCCACGATGATCATCGCGGTGCCGACGGGCGTGAAGATCTTCTCTTGGATCGCCACCATGTGGGGCGGCTCCATCAGCTTCCAGACGCCCATGCTGTGGGCCATCGGCTTCATCATCATGTTCACGCTGGGCGGCGTGACCGGCGTGGTGCTGTCGAACGCCGGCGTCGATACCTACATGCACGACACCTATTATGTGGTCGCGCACTTCCACTATGTGCTGTCGCTCGGCGCGGTCTTCGCGATCTTCGCCGGCTGGTATTACTGGTGGCCTAAGATCACCGGCAAAATGTACTCCGAGTTCCTCGGCAAGCTGCACTTCTGGGTGTTCTTCGTCGGCGTGAACGTGCTGTTCTTCCCGATGCACTTCCTCGGCCAGGACGGCATGCCGCGCCGTATTCCGGACTATCCGGACCAGTTCGCGGGCTATAACCAGCTGTCGACCTACGGCTATATGATCATGGCCGCCGGCCTGATCCCCTTCTTCCTGAACATCGTGGTGTCTCTCGTTGCGGGTAAGAAGGCGGCCGCCAATCCGTGGGGCGAAGGGGCGACGACGCTCGAATGGACGCTGTCCTCGCCGCCGCCGTTCCACCAGTTCGAAACCCTGCCCGAGATCAAGTAATGAGCGGTGCGCCCACCTCGCCAGTGGCGCCCGGGCTGCCACTGGCCGGGGCGGCGCCGCTCGCCTCGACCGACTTCGGCGACTGGCGCGACTATCTCGCCCTGACCAAGCCGCGCGTCATGGCGCTGGTCGTCTTCACCGCGCTGATGGGGCTGCTCGCCGCCCCCGTGGCAGTGCACCCCGTTATCGGCTTCACGGCGATCCTGTGCATTGCCGTCGCCGGCGGTGCGGCCGGAGCCCTCAATCAGTGGTATGAGGCCGACCTCGACGCAAAGATGAAGCGCACTCGCGGGCGTCCGCTCCCCGCGGGCCGCCTGACGCGCGACCAGGCGTTCGGCTTCGCCATGTTCCTTGCCATCGGATCGGTGACGATCATGGCGCTGGCGGTCAATCTCGCCGCCGCGGGGCTGCTGGTCCTGTCGATCCTGTTCTACGTGCTGGTCTACACGGTCTGGCTGAAGCGCCGCACCCCGCAGAACATTGTCATCGGCGGCGCTGCCGGCGCCTTTCCGCCGATGATCGGCTGGGCGGCCGCCACCGGCGATGTCACCCTTCTGCCGCTCCTGATGTTCGGCATCATCTTCCTGTGGACCCCGCCGCACTTCTGGTCGCTCGCGCTGTTCGTGAAAACCGACTACCGCGAAGCGGGCGTGCCCATGCTGCCGGTTTCGCACGGCCTTGCGGAGACCCGCAGGCAGGTCCTCCTCTACACGTTGCCGCTGGTCACAGCCGCGCTTGCGCCCTGGGCGCTCGGCCTGACCGGGCTCGTCTACGGCATCCCTGCCCTGGCGCTGAATATCGTCTTTCTCGCAGGCGCGGTCCGGGTTGCGGGCAACCGAGCCGAAGACCCCGCCGGGATGAAGGCCGAAAAGCAGCTTTTCGCCTTCTCCATCCTCTACCTGTTCGCGTTGTTCGCTGCGCTTGCCGCGGACCGGCTGGTGCTCGCATGAGCCCGGAGGAGCAGCGCGAACTCGAACGGAGGCGGCGGCAGCGCAACTATGTGCTGGGCGGTGTCCTCGTCGGCCTCGCCGCGCTGTTCTACCTGATCACCCTCGTAAGGATGCCTGGCTGATGACGGCAAACAAGCGCACGGGATTCATGATGTTCGGCGTGGCGGTGCTGATGCTCGGCATGGCCTACGCCTCCGTCCCGCTCTACCGGATTTTTTGCCAGGTCACGGGATTCGGCGGCACTACGCAGCGCGCCGAGGAAAGCGCGCAGGTCGTGGCCACCGACGTGCCGGTGAAGGTTCGCTTCGATGCGAACACCGCGCCCGGCCTCGGCTGGGACTTCGAGCCGGTAAAGAATGTCGACACGATCCTGATCGGCGAACGAAAGCTGGCCTTCTACCAGGCGACCAACAACAATCCCTATCCGGTGACGGGCGTCGCGACGTTCAACGTCTCGCCCGATACCGCAGGCAAGTATTTCAACAAGATCCAGTGCTTCTGTTTCAACGAGCAGACACTCCAGCCGGGGCAGAGCGTGTCGATGCCGGTCAGCTATTATATCGACCCGGAATTCCTCGACGATCCGGACGCGGCGAAGATCGAGGAGGTCACGCTGTCCTATACCTTCTTTCCTACGCGCGAGCAGACCGCTAGTAAGCGCGCAAAATCCGATACAAGAGGCTGATGATGGCAGGCGCCAAAAACCACGATTTCCACATTATCCCCCCCAGCCCCTGGCCGCTGCTGTCTTCGGTCGGCGCGTTTCTCATGCTGGGCGGCGCGGTCATGTGGATGCACGAGATGGCATTCGGCAATTTCATCTTCTTCGCCGGGCTGATCGTCACCTGCGCGATTGCCGCCTTCTGGTGGGGCGACGTCGCGAAGGAAGCCAATGAGGGGCATCACACCCCGGTGGTTCAGCTTCACCACCGCTATGGCATGATCCTCTTCATTGCGTCGGAGGTCATGTTCTTCGTCGCCTGGTTCTGGGCCTACTTCGACGCCTCGCTCTACCCCAGCACCAGCGATGCGGTCGGCGGCGTGTGGCCTCCGGAGGGCATCGAGGTGCTCGATCCCTTCGTCTATCCGCTTCTGAACACGCTGATCCTGCTTCTCTCCGGCACGACCGTGACCTGGGCCCACCACGCCCTGATCGAGGGCGACCGTGAGGGTCTGAAGAAGGGTCTGTGGCTGACGATCATCCTCGGCCTGATCTTCAGCTGTGTGCAGGCCTATGAATATGCCCATGCCGCCTTCGGCATGTCGGGCAATATCTACGGCGCCACCTTCTACATGGCGACGGGCTTCCACGGCTTCCACGTCATCGTCGGCACCATCTTCCTGATCGTCTGCCTGATCCGCGCCTATCGCGGGGCGTTCACGCCGCAGCATCATTTCGGCTTCGAGGCCGCGGCCTGGTACTGGCACTTCGTCGACGTCGTCTGGCTGTTCCTGTTCATCTCCATCTATGTGTGGGGCAGCGACTTCGGCGCGGCCGTGGTCCACGGCGCCGGTCACTAGGCGGCGTGGCCGCCGGGGAAGCTGAGGGGCGGCGCGTCGACGTCGCCGCCGCGGCGCTCGGCAAATGTCCGCGCTGCGGGCGCGGGAAGCTCTACAAGAGCTTCGTCGAATTTCGCGAACGCTGCGAGGTGTGCGGCCTGTCCTTCGGCGACTTCAACGTCGGCGACGGCGCCGTCGTGTTCCTGATCCTGATCCTCAATACGATCGGTCTGGTCGGCGCGGTGACCCTCGAGCTCAGCGCGCATCCGCCCTATTGGGTGCATGTGGCCATCTGGCCGGCGCTTCTCATCTTTCTGACGGTCGTGGGACTTCGCGCGGGCAAGGGACTCCTTCTTGCCTTCGAGTATCGCCACGATGCGCGCGAAGGAGCGCTCGGCGCAGACGGCGACGACCAGGCGCGGGACGACCAATGAAGCTGCCCTTGCTGCCCACGGCGATGGTGGTGCTGGCGGTGCCGGTGATGATCGCGCTGGGCTTCTGGCAACTCGACCGATTGGAGTGGAAGGAGGAGATGCTCTCCGACCTTGCCCGCCGCCCTTCCGCGCCGCAGATCGACCTCGACCAGCCCGGCGCTGCGCCGGAGAATTTTCGCCGCGCGGCGATCACCTGCCGAACGTCCGGCAGGCCGCAGGCCGTCAGCGGCCGCTCGCTGCAGGGCCAGACCGGTTACAGCTACCGCCTGCCCTGTTCCTCGCCCGAGAGCGGCGCACCCGTCATGCTGGACATTGGCTGGGCGCCGCGCCCGGACGCGGTCAATGCGGTCGTCCTGCGCGACCGCTATCAGGGCGTCCTTATCGACCGGATCAGGGAACTTGGCAGCGGCGCCGACCGATTCCTGCTCGTGTCCGGACGGGCAGCGGTACCCGAACTACGCCCCAGCGCGCCGCCAACGCTCGAGGACATCCCGAACAGCCACCGCGCCTATGCGGGGCAGTGGTTCGGATTTGCAGCCGTGCTCTCGGTCATCTACGTCCTCTACACGTTGCAATGGCGCCGGGCGCGCCGCGCGGCGAAGCAGACCACCGACGCGAAGACCCCCCACGCGGAAAACCGCTGACGCGAAGACCCCGAACAGGACCCGATGAACTATATTTCCACGCGCGGACAGGCACCGGTTCTCGATTTCGAAGCCGTGACCCTGGCAGGCCTTGCCAGTGACGGCGGCCTTTATGTTCCCGAGGCCTGGCCGGCCCTGACGCCCGATGAACTGCGCGCACTGCGCGGTGCCAGCTACGAAGAAACGGCGAACGCGGTCATCGCAAAGTTCGTCGGCGATACGCTGTCGGCCGAAGAAATCGCCGAGTTGACCAAGGCCGCATACGGCGCATTTTCGCACGCCGCCGTCACCCCGCTGGTACAGCTGGACGGTCGCCACTGGCTGCTCGAACTCTTCCACGGCCCGACGCTCGCCTTCAAGGACGTCGCGCTGCAGCTTCTCGGCCTGCTGTTCGAGAAATTCCTGACCGCCCGCGGCGAGCGCCTGACCATCGTCGGCGCCACCTCCGGCGACACAGGATCGGCGGCGATCAATGCGCTCGCGGGCCGCGAGTGCGCGGAAGTCTTCATGCTGCACCCCGCGGGCCGGGTGTCTGACGTCCAGCGCAGGCAGATGACCACCGTCATCGCGCCAAACGTCCATAACCTGGCCATCGAGGGCAGCTTCGACGATGCCCAGGCGCATGTGAAGCGCATGTTCCGCGACCCGGACATGGCGGGCCTGCGTCTCAGCGCGGTCAACTCGATCAACTGGGCGCGCCTGATGGCGCAGATCGTCTACTATGTTTACGCGGCAGTCCGCTTGGGCGCACCGGACCGCAGCGTCGCCTTTTCCGTTCCGACGGGCAATTTCGGCGATGTCTTCGCCGGCTATGTCGCCGCGCGCATGGGACTGCCGGTCGAGCGGCTGATCGTCGCCACCAATGTAAACGACATCCTGCACCGGGCGCTCAGCGCCGGCGACTACAGTGCAGGCACGGTATCCCCCACGGCAGCCCCCAGTATGGACATTCAGGTGTCGTCCAATTTCGAACGGCTGCTGTTCGATCTGGCCGATCGCGATCCCGCGCGTCTCACCGCGATGATGGAAGGGTTCGATGAGACGAAACGCCTGCGCCTGGACGACGACATTCGGGAAAAGGCGGCGGCGATGTTCTCGAGCGCACGCATCGATGCCGACGAGATGTCGATGACGTTGCAATGGGCCTGGCGCCAGACCGGCAATCTGATCGACCCCCATACCGCCATCGGCCTGGCCGCCGCCCGGCAGGAGGAGCTTGCCGCCGACGTACCGGTCGTGACTTTGGCGACCGCGCACCCGGCGAAGTTCGAGACCGCTGTGGAGCGCGCGACCGGTATGCGTCCGCAACTTCCCGGCCGCCTGTCGGGCCTGATGGACCGCGCGGAGGCCTACGAGACCTTGCCGGGCACCTATGAGGCCGTACGCGACTTCGTAAGGACGAATGCGGCGCTGCCGGCCTGATGCAGCGCCTCACAACCCTGGACAACGGCCTGCGCATCGTCAGCCGGACCATGCCGAGCGTAGAGACGGTAGCGGTCGGCCTCCAATGCGATGCTGGCTCACGGCGCGAAAACGGGCGTGAAAACGGTCTCGCTCATCTGTACGAACATATGGTCTTCAAGGGCGCGGGCGGGCGTTCGGCCCGCGACCTCGCCGAGGCTGTGGAGGATGTCGGCGGCGACCTCAATGCCATGACCGGGCGCGAGGGTACGGTCTTCTCCGCGCGTCTGCTGGCGGATGACCTTGGCCTTGGCCTCGAGCTGATCGCGGACATGATCCTCGACCCGCATTTCGACCCCGTCGAACTGGAACGGGAAAAGCTCGTGATCGAGCAGGAAATGGCCGAGGTTAACGACAATGCCGGCGACCTGATCTTCGACGATCTGCAAATGGCCTGCTATCCCGACCAGCCGCTCGGACGGTCGATCCTGGGCAGCCTCGAAAGCCTGCGCGGACTGACGCGCGACGATCTCATTGCCTGGCGCGACACCAATTACGAGCCCGGCTCGCTGATCATCGTTGCGGCCGGCGCGCTCGACCATGACGAGCTTGTTGACCTCGCCGCGCGCCGCTTCGGCGACCTGGCCCCGGTGACCCGGCCGCAGGTCCACGCCGCACGCTTCACGCCGCGCGCCATCGACCGCACCCGTCCCGCCGAGCAGGTTCACCTCTGCCTGGGGTGGGAGGGACCCGCGACGGCGGCTCCCGGCCTGTTCGCGGCGCGAATCTTCTGCGAGGCGGTAGGCGGCGGCATGGCCTCTCGGCTGTTCCAGGAACTGCGAGAGGAACGCGGGCTTGCCTACACCGTCTACGCAACCCACGCGCCCTTCCTCGATACCGGGCTGTTCTCGGTCTACGCGGCAACCGCGCCCGCCGATACGAACGCGGCGCGCGACCTCGCGCTGAAAGTCCTGAATGAGGCGGCCGACGATCTCGACGAGCGCGAACTTTCGCGCGCCCGCGCCCTCGCCAAGGCGGGTCTTCTGATGGCGCTGGAAAGCTGCGAAGGCCAGGCGAGCTATGTCGCGCGCCAGCTTCTCGTCCACGGACGCCTTGTCGAGCCTTCCGAAGTCGTCGACCGGCTTGAATCGCTGACACTCGATGAGGTTCGCGCCGCCGGTAAATCCCTGCTCGCCTCCGACCCGGCCCTCGCAGTGATCGGGGCGGGTCACGGACTCGACCTGCCATGACGCTGACCACCATCGTCGCGGAGCCCTGGGAGGATTACGGCCTCGTCGACTCGGGCGGCGGACGAAAGCTGGAGCGCTACGGCCCCTATCGCTTCATCCGGCCCGAACCGCAGGCATTGTGGGATCCTGCCTTGGCCGACTGGGACGCACACGGCGAATTCGTGCCAGCCTCCGACAGCGAAGGCGGCGGCCGCTGGCAACTGGATCGCAACATACCGGAAAGCTGGCCGCTCTCCCGTCAGGGCGTCCGCTTCCATGCGGCGAACACCCCCTTCCGCCACCTCGCGTTCTTCCCGGACATGGCGCCGCAATGGGACTGGATGCGCGCCCTGACGGAGACGGGCGACGAGGTCATGAACCTGTTCGGCTATACCGGCGTGGGTACGCTGCTTTTGGCAGAACAGGGCGCCCGGCTGACGCATGTCGATGCATCGAAGAAGGCCGTCGCGGCAGCGCGCGAAAACCAGGCGCTGTCGCAGATGAACGACCGGCCGATCCGCTGGCTGGTGGAGGATGCGCTGAAATATGCTCAGCGCGAAGTGAAGCGTGGGCGCCGCTATGATGGCATCCTGTTCGACCCGCCGAAGTTCGGGCGCGGTCCCAAGGGCGAACGCTGGGATCTCGAATCCGGCCTGCCGGAGCTTACGCGGACGCTCGCCGCGCTCCTCGACGAGCGGTCGAAATATCTTGTCCTGACCGCCTATGCCGTGCGCATGAGCGCGCATGCGCTGGGCGAGCTGTTCCGCCAGGTGCTCAAGCCGCTCGGCGGACAGGTCGAGGCCGGCGAGATGTGCGTGCGAGAAGAAGCGCGCGGACTCCTCCTGCCGACAGCGATGTTCGCCCGCTGGTCGCGCTGAGCAACCGGGCTCAGCCTGCGCGCACGGTCACCACGTCCCGCCCGGCATCCTTCGAATCGTAAAGCGCCTGGTCCGCCTCGCGGTAGAGCGCGAGGAGGTTGAAGCGACCGGTCGTGCCGCTGATGCCGATACTGACGGTGACGGACAGGCCGGGAGCCTTGCCGCCGAACCGCAGCGCGGCGACGCTTCGGCGAATCTCCTCGGCCAGCTTCCTCGCCTCGTCCAGCGTGCCCCGGAAGGAAACGGCGAATTCCTCGCCGCCGATGCGGCCGGCGGCAGCGCGTCTTCCGTTCACCGTTCCCTCTAGCGTCTTCGCGACTTGCTCCAGCACCAGGTCGCCCACGTCGTGGCCATGTCTGTCGTTGACCGCCTTGAAATGATCGAGATCGACCAGCAGCAGATGCACCCGGCCTTCGCTTTCGACCAGCATCTCCTCTGCCCGGCGCATGAAGCCGCGGCGGTTCCAAAGCGCAGTCAGTGGATCGCGTTCGGCCAGCTCGGCAAGCGCGCTCTTCTCGGCGCGGGCGGCGTCGCGCTCGGACCGCAGGCGCGACAGGCGGACGGTCACCAGAGCGGACAGCCAAAGGATTTGCACGGCCGAGGCGATCAATATGGCGAGCTGCGGCCCGCCGCCGAGCAAAAAATGGCCGAGGTCGACGATATTGAGGCCGCCGAGGGCAAGCATCGACACGGACCAGACCAGGAGAAAGTCCCGCGCCTCACGCGACCCCGTCGCCCAGCCCCAGCCTGCCAGCAGCGCCGCGATGACAAGGTTGAGGAGCGTCAGGACGCCGGTGGTGACGGCCAGGCTCTCCAGCGTACCGGGAGGAGGATAGACCGCAAGCAGGCCGGCGGCGACCGACCCGGCGGCACCAAGCTTCGCCACCCATCGCAGCCAGTTGGGGGCCGTATCCCGTCCAACGATGGCGAGTACGCTCATCATCGCTGCCGCCACGGCAGCAGTCGCGAACAATGTTCCCAACCGCGCCGACAGGGAACCCGCGATAGCCGGAAGGACGACGACGCCGAGGTGCGACCAGACGACGCCGTAAAGAAGGACGGCCGTGGCCCATGCCGCATGCCAGCCGATGAAGGCCCGGCGCGTTCCGATCGCAAGCAACGCATTGTAGAGCGCGCCGAGAAACAGAAGCGACACGCACGCGCCCACGATAACGGCCAACAGCGAGAGTTGCTGGCTTGCGTCTTCGGCGGTGAGAATGCGGGCGCGCAGAACACCGAAGGCCTCGAGCCGGTCAAGGACAAGCGTTACCTGCTCGACGGGCACCTCTCTGTAGGGCGGGGTGAATTCCAGCTGCCCGCCAATGCGCCAATGGGGGCCGTAGTCGCCTCGCTGCACCGACTGCTGCACGATGCGGCCATCGGCATAGCGGAACCGCACCGCCAGCCGGCTGAAGCGGCTCTGGTGGACGAGCACGCTGGTACCTTCCTTGCCCTGGTCGGAGGGAAGGACCTCGGCATCGAGCCATAGCCTTGCAACTTCATAATCCTGCGGGTCTGCCGGACAGGCAAAGCGCTCGGGAACCGCATCGAAGGGGGATGTAACGGCCGAGCAGAAGCGTTCGCCGAGGTCGGCGGCGCGAGCTTCCGCCGTCCACAATCCGGCTAGAGAGATCAGGAACAGGACCGCGACGCGGAATGGCATTCTGTCCCCCCTTTCCCCTCCGAGGCTGCGATGGCCTCTCGTACCGGACGCGTTCCTATCCCTGTGAATGAAGCGCGAGCAAGGCGACACTCTTCTATAGGAGGGTCAACGCTCGCGTCGGCCGCGGCGGGGCGTTTTGCCGCCCTTCGCGCCTTTCCGGCCTGCAGACTTCTTGCGCGCCTTTGGAGAGGTGCCGGGCTTGCGGCGACCGCGCGGCTGCGCCCGGGGGCCTCCAGCCCCCGGTGACCCGGCTCCGTCCGGCAATTCGAAGATCAGCCCGCCGGTCACCGGATTGGCTTCTACCATGCGCAGTTCGAGCCGCTGCCCGATGCTGTAGGTCGTGCCGGAGCGTTCACCCGTGATTGTTCTCGTGGCCTCGTCGAACTGCCAATATTCCCCGCCGAGCGCGCGCATGGGCAGAAGGCCGTCGCCGCCGACACCGTCCACCGTGGCGAAGAGGCCATGCTTGGTGACGCCGGTGATGCGGGCCTCGACAACGTCGCCCGCCCGCTCGGACAGATAGGCCGCGACATAGCGATCGGTCGTGTCCCGCTCCGCCTCCATCGCGCGCCGCTCGGTCTTGGAGATATGCTCGCTGATCTGCTCGAGTTCGGCCTCCTCGGCATCTGTGAGGGCCCCGGGCCCCAGATCGAAGGCGCGCACTAGCGCGCGGTGGACCAGAAGGTCCGAATAACGACGGATCGGCGAGGTAAAGTGGGCGTAGCTGGCCAGGCTAAGGCCGAAATGGCCCAGATTGTCGGTGGTGTAATAGGCCTGTGTCTGGCTGCGCAGCACCTCCGTCGACACCTGCTCGCGCAGGATCGGATCGGTCAGCGCATCGAGCATGCGGTTGAACAGCGCCGGGCGGATGACCTGCCCCTTCGCAAAAGGCACGCCCAGCGATTTCAGATATTCCCGCAGCGCGTCGATCTTCTCGCTGCCAGGTGTTTCATGAGCGCGGTAGACGACCGGAGACTTCTTCTTTTCCAGCGCCTTCGCCGCCGCGACATTCGCTGCAATCATGAAGTCCTCGACCAGGCGGTGCGCGTCCAGCCGCTCGCGCACGCCGATGCGAATGACGCGCCCGTCAGCGTCCAGTTCGACGCGCCGTTCGGGAATGTCCAGTTCCAGCGGCTCTCGCGCCTGCCGCGCCGCAAACAGCGCTCGCCACGCTTCCCACAGCGGCTCGATGTCCGGCCAGTCGGCAGCCTGCTCATATGCGATGTTCGCCGCGACGCGAATGACGGCGCGCGCAAACCGCCAGTTGGACAGCGTGCCGTCCTCTGCGATGTGCAGATGGCAGACGAGCGCCGCGCGGTCTTCATTCTCCACCAGCGAGCATGCGCCCGCGGAAAGCACTTCCGGCAGCATCGGCACGACCCGGTCGGGAAAGTAGGCCGAATTGCCGCGCTTTCGCGCTTCGGCATCGAGCGCGCTGCCGGGCCGCACATAATGGCTGACATCGGCGATCGCGATGACGGCATCCCAGCCCCCCTTGTTGCTGCGCCGGACATGGAGGGCGTCGTCATGGTCGCGCGCATCCTCCGGATCGATCGTCAGGATCGGTAGATGGCGCAGGTCCTCGCGCCCGTCGCCGAGCGGCTGCCCCGCGCTCTTGTCGGCCTGCTCGAGCACCTTCTCGGGAAAGACGTGCGGCAGACCCTTGGCGTGAATGGCGATCAGCGAAATCGACCGCGGTTCGAACGGATCGCCAAGCCGCTGGGTCACGCGGGCTTTCCGCCCCTCGACTGCGGCGAGGACCAGGTCGCCGGGACGCGCCTCGCCGATATCGTGGACGGAGAAGGTCTTTCGCAGCCGCTTGTCGGTCGGCTGCAGGAAATGGCCGCGCTCGTCTGCGCGCAGGATGCCGAGAACCTCTTCCGACGTCCTGCCGATCCGTTTCATCAGGTGGCCGCGATAGCCCCGCCCGGTTTCTTCGATGCGCGCCAGAATGCGGTCGCCTTCGCCGAGCGCGCGGCCGCCCTTCTTCTCGCGTACCAGCACGCGCGGCGGCGGGTCGGGATTGTCCCAGCTTTCTGGGATGGCGAAGGGACGACCATCCTCGACCGACACTACCCGCAGCACCGTGACCTTGGGCAGACCGCCCGCCTCGTGCACCGTCTTGCCGCGCCCCAGTTCCAGATCGCCGGCCTCTGCCATCTCGCCCAACAGGGCTCTCAACGCGCGGCGGTCGTCGCCCTTGATACCGAAGGCCTTGGCGATTTCGCGCTTCCCTACCGGGCCGCTGCTGTCTTTCACGAATTCGAGAATGGCGTCGCGCGAGGGAAGATCGGTCATCTCTCCCTAGCTAAGGACTGGCGCGGCGCATTGACAGCCCGCCCGCTTCCGCCCATATGCCGCCCCGCATCGGTGCTGCGTCGCAGCATCTGGCCCGGAACGGCGTGAAGCGCCGGACGCGACGATCCTGACGATATGATCGCGCTCCGATGAGTTCCCGGCCTTTACGAGTTGCAAAACTCTGCCACGTCCCGGTTCACGCGGGGTGCGTTCCTCGCAATCATCCGCGCCCGACGGGCTCAGCGGAGCTTGGCGCGCTGCGCCACTTGAAAGAGATTCATGACCAAATTTTCCGACTTCGGCTTTGCCGAACCCATTGCCAAAGCCATTGCCGCCGAGGGCTATGACAGCCCGACGCCGATCCAGGCGCAGGCCATTCCCTACGCGCTTGAAGGGCGCGACCTTCTGGGCATTGCGCAGACGGGCACCGGCAAGACCGCCGCCTTCGCGCTTCCAATTTTGCAGGCCATCGCCACGCGCCCCTACAAGCTGACGCCGAAGGCTCCGCGCGTTCTGGTACTGGCACCGACGCGCGAACTCGCCGCGCAGATCGGCGAAAGCTTCAAGGCTTATGGCCGCGGCCTCCGCCTGACCGTCGAAACGATCTTCGGCGGCGTGAAGGACGGCCCGCAGAAGCGCCGGCTTCATGCCGGTGTCGATATCCTGATCGCCACCCCGGGCCGCCTTCTCGACCTGATCGACCAGAATGCCTGCCGCCTCGACAAGGTCGAATTCCTCGTCCTCGACGAAGCCGACCAGATGCTCGATCTGGGTTTCATCCACGCCCTCAGGCGTATCGTCCCGATGGTCCCGAAGGACCGGCAGACGCTCTTCTTCTCGGCCACCATGCCGAAGCAGATCAAGGAACTGGTGGGCAAATATCTGAGCGAACCCGCGAAGGTCGAGGTGCAGCCCGAATCGACGACTGCCGAGCGGGTCGAGCAGCGCTGTCACTTTATCGACGCCAAGCAGAAGCAGCCCCTGCTAACGCTGACGCTGGAGCGCGCCGACTACGACCGCGTCCTCGTGTTCACGCGTACCAAACACGGCGCCGACCGGGTGGTCCGCAATCTTGAGGCGGCAAACATCCGCTCGGCGGCAATCCACGGTAACAAGTCCCAGGCTCAGCGGACGCGCGCTCTCGATGCGTTCCGCGCCGGTGATGTGCGCGTGCTGGTGGCGACAGATATCGCCGCGCGCGGAATCGACGTTTCCGGCGTCAGCCATGTCATCAATTTCGACATCCCCGAGGTTGCGGAGCAATATGTTCACCGCATCGGCCGGACGGCGCGCGCAGGCGCGGCCGGCGAAGCTCTCAGCTTTGTCGCGCCGGCAGAAAAGCAGGACTGGAAGGCGATCGAGCGCACCACGCGCCAGAAGATCGAAACCCTGCCCCTGCCTGAGAATTTCATGGCCGAGGTCGAGCGCATCAACGGCCTGAAGCTGCCCCCGCGAGGGGCCGCCGGGGCAGAGCGCGGCGATGACCGGCGCGGCGGCGGCGGCAATCGCCGGTCGCGCGGCGGTGCGAATGGGGGTGGGCAGCGCCGCCGGAAGCCGGAATTCTCCGCGGAACGCGAGGATGGTGCCCGCAAGCCGCGACCGAAACAGCACCGCCGCGGAGGCGGCGCACAGACTGGCGCTCATCAGGACGGGCCCCGTCAGGATGGACAGCGCCAGGACCGCAGCCGCGACGGCGCACATGCCGAAGGCGGCAAGGGTCAGCAGCACCGTGCCAAGGGGCCCGGCGGCAAGCCCGGGGCCGGACGTCGTCCGCACCGGAAGGGCGGCGGCGGACAGCATGGTCAGGGTCACGGCCAGGGGCGTCCCGGTGCCCAGGGCCGGCACAGGCAGGGCAATCGCAACCGCTCCGGCGGGGAACAGTCCTCGCGCCAGGGCTAACGCCCGTTAGGGCGCGCGTACCCGGCTGAACCGCCGGGTACGCGCGCCACACACAGATCGCAGCCCTTGCTCGCATCTACAGCTAGATCGACGTTAGTCGGGCAGGCCCGCCAGCAGCTTGTCGAGCGTGACCGGATAGTCGCGCACGCGCACACCAGTGGCGTTGTAGATCGCGTTCGTGATCGCGCCTGCCGCGCCGCAGAAGCCGAGTTCGCCGATACCCTTCGACTGGATCGGACATGCCGCGTCCTCGCGTTCCTCAAGAAAGACGACGTTGAGTTGCGGCACGTCGAGGTTCACCGGAACATGATATTCGGCGAGGTCACGGTTGACGATCTTGCCGTTGCGCTCGTCGTGAACGAGCTCTTCGGTCAGTGCAGTGCCGATCCCCCAGGTCATACCGCCGAGGCACTGCGATCGCGCGGTCTTCTCGTTGAGGATACGCCCCGCGGCGTAGACGCCCAGCATGCGGCGCACGCGGGTCTCGCCCGTCACGCTGTTCACTGCCACTTCGCAGAAATAGGCGCCGTAGCCCGCCTGCGCATAGTCTTCGCTGGTCTCGCCGGGGTTGAACTCGCCCTCGCCCGTCAGCTCGTCCGCGCCGAGCGCGTCGGCCAGGCTCATGCGCCGGTTGCCGGTGACCGCCTCGCCGTCCTTCAGCGTCAGGTCCGCCTCCTCGCAGCCGAGAGCTTCGCAGATTTGCGTGCGCACATCCTCGCAGGCCAGGAAGACTGCCGAACCGCAGGACGACGCGCCGATCGAGCCGCCAGAGCCTGAGCCCGGAGGCAGGTCGGTGTCGCCGAGCTTCACTTCTACCTTCGCGGGGTCGAGACCGAGCATTTCCGCGGCGACCTGTCCCAGCACGGTATAGCTGCCGGTACCGATGTCGGTCATGTCGGTTTCGACCGTTGCGGTCCCGTTCGCGCTCAGCGTGACCCGCGCCTTCGCCGTTTCGGTCATGTTCACGCGGCTGGCGCCGGCCATGCCGTGCCCGATCAGCCACTCTCCCTCGCGCAGGCCCCCAGGCACCCTGTTGCGGTCGGCCCAGCCGAACCGCTTTGCGCCCTCGTCCATGCATTCGGCATATTTGCGCGTGCCAAAGGGAATGCCCGTCTCCGGATGGCATTCGGGCAGGTTCTTCTTACGCAACTCGACGGGGTCGATCCCTACTGCGTGGGCCAGCTCGTCCATGGCGTTTTCGAGCACCGGCATTCCCACGGCTTCGCCCGGCGCACGTACCGAGCCGGCGGCCGGCCTGTGGATCCGCGCGACGTTGAGCGAGATCTTCCGATTCTCACCGCCGTATAGAAAATGCGTCGACTGCGGCACGGGCTCGGCAAACTCCTCGTCCGGCAAGTTCGAAATCAGGCTCTCATGGCCCAGGCCTGTCAGCCTGCCCTCGGCGTCGGCCGCGAGCCGCATATGCTGCTTCGTCTCTGTGCGCCGCATGATGCTTTCGAACACCTGCTGCCGCGTCATCACGACGGAGACCGGTCGGCCGAGGCCGCGCGCCGCGACTGCGGCGGCAATGCCCTCCTGGCTGATCCCCAGCTTCGATCCGAAGCCACCGCCGACATAGCGCGAGACGATGCGCACATCGGCCTCGTCGAGACCGAGCGAGTCCGCCAGCTCCTTCCGGTTGAACTTCAGCATCTGATAGGCGCCGTAAAGCGTCAGTTTCGGTCCGTCCCAGACGGCGATCGAGGCGTGCGGCTCCATCGCCGCGGCCGCATGTCCCTCGGTGCGGTAAACCACGTCAACGCTGTGGGACGCGTCGCGCATGGCGCCCGCCAGGTCGCCCTGGTCGACCGCCTCGCTATCCTGCGGCTCCGGCTCGACCGCCTCGGGATCGACGATATGGCCCGCCGGCTCGATTTCGGGCGCGAAGGCGTAAGAGGCGTGGCGCGCCTGCTCGAACGTTTCCGCGACGACGAGGCCGATGACCTCGCCCACATAGGCAACTTCGCCGACGCCCTGTACCGGCGCTTCGCCGGCCATGCCCTGGGCGGGGTTGCGCAGGAATTCGTCGGACGAAAAGACACCGAGCACCCCTGGCAGGGCCTCGATCTTCGCGCGGTTCAGGCTTTTGACCGTGCCCATCGTCGCTGCGCGCAGCAGCACGCCATGGGCACAGTTTTCGATCTCATATTCGGCGGCATAAGGCGCGGTACCCGACACCTTCAGCGGCCCGTCGGGCCGGTCGAGCGGCTTTCCGATCACGGCCTGCGCCATATGATCGAGACGCCGGCGGTCGTCCGGCTTGTCCATGGTCAGCGTCTTGGTCATTCGCCCGTCTCCAGTCCGCATGCATCGGCAAGCACGGCAATCATGGTCCGCTTCGTCAGGGGAATCTTGAAGTCGTTGTGCCCCTGTCCTGTCGCGTCCTTCAGCAGCAGGTCGGCCGCCTCGGCGAACAGAGCCCGGCTCGGCGCCTGCCCCTTCAGACGGGCTTCGACGGCCTCGTCGCGCCAAGGGCAATGCGCCAGCCCGCCAAAGGCCAGGGTCACGTCTGCGATGCGCCCCTCCTCCAGGCTGACGACCGCGGCCACGCTGACCAGTGCGAAGGCATAGGAGGCACGGTCGCGCACCTTGCGGTAGCGCTGCTCGCTGGTGACGGGGGCCGGAAGGATCACGGCCGTGATCACGTCGCCGGCTTCCAGTTCCGTCTCGATATGCGGCGTGTCGTGCGGCAGGCGGTAGAAGTCGTCGACGGGCACCGTCCTACGGCTGCCGTCGGCGCTCTCGATCTCCACATCCGCCTTCAAGGCACGCATGGCGACGGCCATGTCACTCGGGTGAGTGGCGATGCAGGCATCGCTTGCGCCAAGTATGGCGTGAATGCGGTTGAACCCGCCAATGGCGCGGCAGCCGCTGCCCGGCTCGCGCTTGTTGCACGGCTCGGAGGTGTCGTAGAAATAATAGCAGCGCGTGCGCTGGCACAGATTGCCGCCCGTCGTCGCCTTGTTGCGAAGCTGGCCCGAGGCCCCGGCGAGCAGCGCGCGCGACAGGACGGGATAGTCGCGCCGGACTCGCTGGTCGGCGGCGAGGTCGGCATTCGGGACAAGCGCACCGATTTTAAGGCCGCCCTCTTCCGTCTCTTCAATCTCGCCAAGCGGCAGCCGGTTGATGTCGACCAGCCGCTCGGGCGCCATCACTTCCAGCTTCATCAGGTCGAGAAGGTTGGTGCCGCCGGCGATGATCGTCGCGCCTGCCGCGCTGCCCTTCGCAGCGTCGGAGACGGCTTCGGCGCGGGCATAATCGAAGGGTCTCATTCGGCCACCTCGCGGATCGCATCGACGATATTGGGATAGGCGGCGCAGCGGCACAGATTGCCGCTCATCCGCTCGGAGATTTCCTCGTCGGTCAGGTCGGGACGGCTTTCCAAGTCCTCCGTCACGACACTGGGCCAGCCCGCCTTCGCCTCTTCCAGCATGGCGGTGGCGGAGCAAATCTGGCCGGGGGTGCAATAGCCGCACTGATAGCCGTCATGCCGCACGAACGCGTCCTGCATCGGCGACAGGCTGCCGGGCGTGCCCAGTCCCTCGATCGTCGTGATCTCGTCGCCGTCATGCATGCAGGCGAGCGTCAGGCAGCTGTTGATCCGCCGCCCGTTCACCATGACCGTGCAGGCGCCGCACTGGCCGTGGTCGCAGCCCTTCTTGCTTCCGGTCAGCCGGAAATGATTGCGCAGCGCGTCGAGCAGGCTGACGCGCGAATCTGCCTCGAGCTCGCGCTCCTCGCCGTTCACCTTGAGGGTGGTTTTCATGCAGTCGTGTCTCCCTGGTTCCGGAAGACCAAGCGCAGAACGGCCTTGCCCGTTCCGCGAGAATTTTCCCGCAGTTGCGAAGATTTACATAGGTTCATGAATCCGGCCAATTTCGCTGGCTTCAGCGCATTCTGCGCGCCATGACGGGGCGCTATGGGCGGGCTTTCCGAACTCTTTTTCTGGTATGCGCTGGTCGGCACGGCCGTCTTCGCGATTTCGGGTGCGCTGCTGGCCCTGCGCAAGGGCATGGACGTTGTCGGGGTATCGTTTATCGCCGTGGTTACGGGCGTCGGCGGCGGAACGGTCCGCGACCTGCTGCTCGGCGACACCCCCGTCCACTGGGTGCGCGAGCCGCTCGACATCGCCGTCTGCATCGCCTGCGCCGTCGTTGCATGTGCGCTGAATCGATGGCTCTTGGGCCGGCGCATGGATTGGCTGCTTTATGCGGATGCCGCCGGACTCGCCCTGTTCGCCGTCCTCGGCGCGGCAAAGGCCGAGCAGGCCAGCGCGCACTGGCTGGTCGCGGTCCTTCTCGGTGCCATGTCGGCGACCTTTGGCGGGATAATCCGCGACATCGTCTGCGGCGAGCGACCCATCCTGTTCGCGAAGGAGCTGTACATCACCCCGGCGCTTCTCGGCGGGGCGGTTTTCGTGGCCCTGCCCGGCCCGCTCGGCTTCGACCTGCGCGCGCTATGCGGGCTGGCTGCCGCGCTCGTTCTCCGGCTCGTGGCCATTCGGCTTTCACTCAGCCTGCCCTTCCCCCGCTACCGCGCCCCGCTCGACGAATAGGCCTCTCCATTTCCAGCGCGTCACCGCCGGGTCCGATGCGCTAAGAAGATGGCGGGGGCGAACGAAGGAGAGCGACATGCCGAAGATGAAATCCCATGAGCCGGTGGGCGAAGAGTATCTTGCCGCCGTATCATCCTCGCTGATCACGCACCGCTTTCCCTTCGCACCCGACCTGGTGTGGAACGCGCTGCTGGATGCCAAGGCGTGGACCGAGTGGCTGCCCATCACAAACGTGACCTGGACCAGCCCGAAGCCCTTCGGGGTCGGTACGACGCGGACGGTGGAGATCGACAAGCAGAAGGTCGAGGAAGTGTTCTTCGCCTGGGAGGAAGGCGAGCGCATGGCCTTCTACTTCGACAAGTCCACCCTGCCGGTGAAGTCCGCCATCGAGGACTACAGGGTACGGCGCGCGCCGGGGGGCAGCGAACTGATCTGGTCCGGCGGGGCGAGCGGCTTTCCGCTCGGCTGGCTCGTCTCGAAAGGCCTGAAAAAAGGCATCGCCGACGGTATGCCGAAGCTGGAGACGCTGATCGCCAACAACCCGCAACGTTTCCGGAAGAGCTGATCTGGGGAACAAAGTGAAACCGGCGGACTGGTTGAAGGTGCTACAAATGTAGCATAGGCCTCCCGAAACTTCGGGAGACTGTCGGAATGCGAGCGCTTTTGCTTCTTATCGCTGCCATGGCGTGGCTTGGTCTCGCCGGGACCGGGGCGACGCAGACGCAGCCAGACACCGAATTCGGAACTGTGAAACCCGGCAGGAATGAGGACGCGCTACGCACTGCGTTCGCGGACGTCGCGGCCCGCCATGGGATCGTAACCGCCGGCTTTGCCACCCTGCGAAATGGCGAACTCGCTCTCGAAGGATATGTGGGGGAGCAGTCACCTGGCGTACCCGCAAACGAGGCTACGCTCTTCAACGTCGCTTCCATCACGAAGCTGATCTCGGCCGAAACGTTTCTGCGCCTGGTCCAGGATGATCGCCTCTCGCTCGACGAACCGATGGCGGACTACTGGATCGACCCGGACATTGCCGGGGACCCCCGCACGAAGCGGCTGACGTTGCGCCATGTCCTTACGCATTCGACCGGCTTTCCGAACTGGCGCTTCTTCAGAAGCGACGGAAAGCTGGCCTTCGAGTCCGAACCCGGCAGCGGCTTCGGCTATTCCGGGGAAGGCTTCGAATATGCCCGCCGCTACGCAGAAGCGAAGCTCGCTACCGACTTCGAAGCGCTTGTCGACGAGTATCTGTTCGAGCCTCTGGGTATCGAGACCGCGTCGGTGCGCGCGGAATTCGGAACCGAGCGCCTGCTGGCGCGCCCCGTCGATGCCGAGGGCGAATTCTACGGCTATTACTGCCGTCCCGGCGGCTATTGCCGGGAGGCCGGTAGCCTCAACGCAGCCGCCGACCTGGCGATCAGCGTGGGCGACCTTGCGAAAATTCTGGGATCGGTCTGGCGCGGCGACGCCCTGTCGCCCGAACTTGCCGACGAGCGGTTCCGCGTCCTCAACCGGCGGCAGGAGGGAGCCGTCGTCGACTGCGCGCAGGCAGCCCCGCAGGACTGCCCCGCGGCCCAAGGCTACGGCCTCGGCTACGAAGTGCTCGACTGGGGCGAGGTGAAGAGCTTCGGACACAATGGAGCCGACTGGGCCCAGCTTTCGGTCGCCTATGTCTATGAGCCCACCGGGGACGGCATCATCATCCTTCTCAACGCGCCCAATCAGCGGGCGCTGGAGGCGATGCCGGAATTGATCGAACTCCTGGACCCCCACTCGGTCCACATCGACAAATATGAACGATGGGCGCGGCAGGCCGACTAGTCGGCAGTGCCGTCCTTCGTTCGCTCGGGCCAGGACGACCCCAAGGCTGCCGCCTCATCAGACCACAGCGCTGGAATGGCGTCAGTCAGGAGTTGCGGCACGACCGTATAGTGATCCTCGCCCTCGTAGATCCGCGTGGTCAGTTCGAGCGAAGGATAATTCCGTAGATGGAGGCGGCGAGAAAAGGCCGCGGTGGATGCCACAATCCCCGACACGGCGAGAAAATCCTCATCGAGTTCGGCGGATCCTGCACCGAGGAAGATCGAAACGGGAAGGTCGTCATGGCTGGCAGCAAAGCGCTCTTCGGTCGTGAAGACGGCACCATCGACACCGTCCATGAAGGGACTGCCGATGATCATCTTGTCGAACGCCTCGGGGCGGGACATCAGCGCGTAACCTGCGAACATCCCGCCAGCCGAGTGGCCGAACAGCGCATGTTCGCCGCTCGTGCGATACGCCTCGACGATCCTCGGGCGAAGCTCGTCGACCAGCATGGCAAGGAAGGCATCGGCCTTGTGCGGAAATTCGGGAATAGGTGCGATACTGTGGAAGACCTCGCCGCCAAGGCCGGTCGGCGCATAACCTTCCCCCGGCGGGGAGAAATCGACCACTCGTCGCCCGACGCCGGCGAGGCCCTCTTCGGGCGCGCTACCGACGCCGATCACGATCATCTCCGGGCTGTGGTTCCCAAGGACCAGAATGTCGAGAATACCGGTCACCGCCCGCAGCATCATAGGTGAATCCAGAACCCACAGGACGGGATAGCTTCGATCGGCGGCAGCATCGTAGCTGGCCGGCAGGGCAACCGTAACCTGATGAGGAAAGGGCATTTCGCTACCCTGAATCTCGAACGGCTCAAGAATCGCCATGTTGGTGCGGGCGCCCGGAACGGAGGCAAGCTGCGGGTTGGCGGCGGCCGGAACCGCGACTGCGACAAGAGCGCAGGCGAGCAACGCCTTCGGGAGCGCGGAGAACAGGGGAGCCATATGAAGGGGTCTCACAGAGAAACTTGCTGTGTTATTCAGATAACACAGCAAAGGGCGGTCTGCAAGCGGCGGAGGCGCCTCCCTTAACCCTCCTCCGCGCTTGCCGCTTTCTTAGCCGGTGCCTTTTTCTTTGCAGTGGCTTTCTTCGCGGGGGCCTTTTTCGCCGCGGCCTTCTTCTTCGCAGGGGCCTTGCGCTTCTTCTTCGCCGGCGCCTTTGCCGCGCGTTCATCGATCAGCTCGGCGGCCTGCTCAAGCGTCAGCGCCTCCTGATCCATGTCCTTCTTCAGGCTGGCATTGACCGATCCGTCGGTCACATAGGGGCCGTAGCGCCCGTCCATCAGGCGGATTTCCTCGCCCGATACCGGGTGCGGGCCGAGAACCTTCAGCGGTTCGGCCTTCTTCCGGCCCTTACCCGCATTCTTCTCGGCGTCCGCCAGTTTCGCGACCGCAGCGTTCATGCCCGTCTCGAACACCTCGGCCGTGCTCGCCAGACGCGCATATTTGCCATCGTGGCGCAGATAAGGACCGTAGCGGCCGATCGAGGCCTCGATATCGTTGCCGGTCTCGGGGTGCTGGCCGATGACCCGCGGCAGGCTGAGGAGCTTCAGCGCCATTTCCAGGTCGACCGTCTCGGGTTCCACATCTTTCGGGATCGACGCGCGCGGCGGTTTCTTCTCCTCGCCCTTCTGGACGAACAGGCCGAAGCGACCGTCGCGGATCGTGATGGGCTCGCCGTCCTCGGGATGCGCGCCGAGATCCTTCGGATAGGCGCCCGCCTTGTCGACGCCCTCTGCATCCGGACTGCCATAGGGACGCGTATAGGTGCATTCGGGATAGTTGGAGCAGCCGATGAAGGGGCCGTTGCGGCTGGAACGGAGGTAGAGCCGCCCGTCGTCGCATGAGGGGCAGGCGCGCGGGTCGCTGCCATCCTCGTTCGGCGGAAACAGGAAGGGGGCGAGGTACTCGTCCAGCACCTCCGTGATCTCGGACGGCTTCAGGCCCAGGATTTCCTGTGTCTTCGGATAGAAGTCCTGCCAGAAGTCGCGCAGTACCGTCTTCCAGTCGATGTCGCCGGCGGAAATCTCGTCGAGTTGCTCCTCCAGCGAGGCGGTGAAGTCATATTCGACATAGCGGGTAAAGAACCGCTCGAGAAACGCTGTCAGCAGGCGGCCCTTCTCGTCCGGGAAGAAGCGCTTCGACTCCAGCCGCACATAGCCGCGGTCCTTCAGCACCTGCAGGATCGAGGCGTAGGTCGAGGGGCGGCCGATGCCGAGCTCTTCCAGCCGCTTCACGAGCGAGGCCTCGGAATAGCGCGGCGGCGGCTGCGTGAAATGCTGTTCCGCGGAGGCGTCCTTGACGGCCGGGGCCGAGCCCTTCTCGATCTTCGGCAGCGCGCGGTCGTCCTCGTCTTCCTCGGCGTCGTCGCGCGTCTCTTCGTACAGCGCAAGAAAGCCGGGAAAGACGGTGACCTGGCCGGAGGCGCGCAGTTCTGCGCGGCCGTTCCGGTCCTGCAGCAACACGGTGGTGCGGTCGAACTTCGCCGACGCCATCTGGCTGGCGAGGGTCCGCTTCCAGATCAGGTCGTAGAGGCGGCGCTGCGCATCGGGCAGCGACGAAAGCGCTTCCGGCCCCTTCGCGAGATTGACGGGGCGGATGGCCTCGTGCGCTTCCTGCGCATTCTTCGCCTTCGATTTGTAGATGCGCGGTTTGTCGGGAAGGTGACGCTGCGTGTAGCGGTCGGCGATGACCTGACGCGCCTCGGTAATGGCTTCGCTCGCCATTTCGACGCCGTCGGTACGCATATAGGTGATGTGGCCTGCCTCGTAGAGCGCCTGCGCCGTCCGCATCGTGTCCGAGGCCGCCATGCCCAGCTTGCGGCTCGCCTCCTGCTGCAGTGTCGAGGTGGTGAACGGCGGATAGGGATTGCGGCTGACCGGCTTCGTCTCGACCGAACCGACCTGATATTCGCCGGCCAGCACGTCTGCCTTGGCCTCGGCGGCAAGCGCGGCCTTCGACAAGGTGAACTTGTCGAGCTGGGTTCCCTGCCAGCGCACCAGGCGGGCTTCGAAGGCTTGTCCCTTGTCGGTCTCGAACCGGCCTTTGACGGTCCAGTATTCCTGCGCCTGGAAGACCTCGATCTCCCGCTCGCGTTCCGTGATCAGGCGCAGCGCCACCGACTGGACGCGTCCTGCCGACTTTGCGCCGGGCAGCTTGCGCCACAACACGGGCGACAGGGTGAAGCCGACCAGATAGTCGAGCGCGCGGCGCGCCAGATACGCGTCGATCAGCGGACCGTCGAGGTCGCGCGGGCTGGCCATGGCAGAGGTGACGGCGGCCTTGGTGATCTGGTTGAAGGTGACACGCCTGACCGTGTCGGGCAGCGACTTCTTCGCCTTCAGATGCTCGTACAGGTGCCAGCTGATGGCTTCGCCCTCGCGGTCGGGGTCGGTCGCCAGGATCAGCGCATCGGCGGCCTTCGCCTTGGCCGCAATGTCCTTCAGCTGCTTCGACCGATCCGACTGGACCTGCCAGGTCATCGCGAAATCCTCATCGGGATTCACCGAGCCATCCTTCGGCGGAAGATCGCGCACATGGCCATAGGAGGCGAGCACTTCGTAGTCCGAGCCGAGATATTTATTGATCGTTTTCGCCTTGGCCGGCGACTCCACGATCACGAGATTATTGGCGATGACGGCGTCTCCTCTTCAGGCGCCGGGATATAAAGCGGCATGGCTCACGAACAAGTGCAGACCGCCCGGCGCGGAAGGGACACAAAGCGAGCGAGATCGTCATTTACGCTAGCGTAATATTCGAAAGTTGAAACGTTTCCCCACCTCCGGCATTGAAAGCTCGGGTCGCTAAAAAGTGAGTATCGCGTGCTGAATATAGTTAATTGCATTGCGTATGAGCACGATCCATGGCTGGTGCTATTGGCTCTTGTCGTGGCAGCGATCGGCGCGACTGCATTTGTCCTTCAATTCGAACGCGTTCAGGTCAACCGGGGATCGCAGAAACGCGGCTGGCTGATCCTCACCGCGATGTCGGCGGGTGCCGCCGTCTGGTGCACTCACTTCGTGGCAATGCTCGCCTATCGCACCGATGCGCAGGCGGTTCTCGTGCCGTCGATTACCATCGCTTCGCTGCTCATCGCGGTCGTCGGCAGCGGGCTCGGACTTGCCTTGGTGGAGCAGCGCGCGCCGAACATGCTACGGCGTGCCGCCGGCGGCGTGATCTTCGGACTTTCCATTGCTGCCATGCATTTCACCGGCATGGCGGGATACCGGTTCGATGGCATCGTGACCTGGGACCCTGGCTATGTCGCCGCTGCCGTCGTCGTTTCCGTCGTCTTTGCAATCGGCGTCGTCCTCGCCCTGACCCAGGAAGGAATGCCCCGCCAGCGGGTCGTCGGAGCCACGCTGTTCACCTTGGCGGTGGCTCTTCTGCACTTCACCGGAATGACGGCCCTGCAGATCGACGCGCTGCCGCTTTCCGATTCGGCGCTGGGACCGCATGACCGCGAAGCGCTCGCGGCCATCGCCGCGATCGTGGGCATGCTAGTAATCGCCAATGGCGTGGCGGCTGCATTCATAGACAAACGCGCCCGTTCCGAGACGAAGCTTCATTTCGAACGCCTGAAAGTCACAGATGCCCTAACCGGCCTGCCGAACCGCAACCGCCTTCGAGAAATCATCCGCGCCCGGATTGATCAGGCCGAACTGGAGGGTGAGCGCTTCGCGCTCGTAAAGATCGACCTGGACCGCTTCAGCGACGTGAACGATCTTCACGGCCATCTCGTAGGCGACGAGGTACTGAAGATCGCCGCTACCCGAATATCCGCTCCGCTCAGCCACGCCGACAGTGCCGCCCGCGTAGACGGGGATGAATTCGCGCTTCTCGTTTCCGGCGGCGACTATGACCGAATCAGCCGCTTGCTGTCCTATATCCGCTCCTCTCTGGCAAAGCCGATGCCCCTGGATGGCGCCGAAGTCCGGGTCGCGGCCAGCTTCGGCGTCGCCGTCTATCCGCGCGACGGGGATGATGGGCCAGCGCTGTCCCGGAATGCCGACCTCGCCATGGCGCGCGCGAAGTCTCAAGGCTCCCGCCAGGCCTGCTTCTACAATCCGGAACTCGACGAGGAAGTCCGGCGCCGCCGGGAGCTTGCTGCGGACCTCAAGGCGGCTCTGGCTGCCGATGATGGCCAGCTCTACCTCGAATATCAGCCGCAGTCCGACATCTCGCTTTCCCGCGTGATCGCCTATGAAGCGCTGCTGCGCTGGAAACATCCTGTCAGCGGCCTCGTCTCTCCCGAGCTATTCATTGCGGTGGCGGAAGAATATGGTCTCATCGTGCAGGTGGGAAACTGGGTGCTCGGAACCGCGTGTCACGAGGCCGCTGGCTGGGACGCTGGCATAAAGGTCGCCGTCAACGTATCGCCGCTACAGTTCAGCCAGTCGGAGCTGCCGCGCCAGGTGCGCATGGAGCTCGACCGCACAGGCCTTCCCGCCGCCCGGCTGGAACTGGAGCTGACCGAGAACGCGCTCCTTGCCGACCGCGACCAGGCACTCAGGATCATCGGCTCTCTCAAGACCCTCGGCGTAGGTCTCGCGCTCGACGATTTCGGAACCGGGTATTCCTCGCTGGAGACACTCCGCAGCTTTCCCTTCGACAAGATCAAGCTCGATCGCTGCTTCATTGCCGAGCCCGATGCACCGGTCGAGGAAACGGCAATCGTCCGCGCCGTGCTCGCGCTCGGCCAGGCATTTTCCATCCCCGTCCTTGCCGAGGGTGTCGAAACGGAAGAGCAGCTTGCGGTGCTTCAGCAGGAGGGATGCCGGCTGGTTCAGGGCTATCTGGTGGGGCGCCCCTCCGCGCGGCCCGACTTCACGCCCAGCTACCTGCACGCCGGTGCGGCGTTGACCTGAAGTCGCCGGCGGCACTGACGTCGCCGGGCGCAGACGCACTCGCCCGCAATCTTTTGCGTGAGCGTCCGCGGCATCTTGCGCCCCCCTTGCCCTCAGCCGTAAGTCAGGCGGCATGTCCGGGACCGAACTCCTTGCCAATCCATGGTTCTGGTTTGCGGCAGGCTATCTTGCGGGCTCCGTCCCCTTCGGCCTCCTTCTGACCTTTCTCGCCGGCAAGGGCGACGTGCGGAAGGTGGGCAGCGGCAATATCGGCACGACGAACGTCCTGCGCGCGGCAGGCAAGGGAACGGCGGCGCTGACCTTGCTGTTCGATGCCGCGAAGGGCGGCGTCATCGTCTGGCTCGGCAGCCGCTACGCCCTGGGCGGCGACATATTGGGCGGCATGGGCGCGTTTCTGGGCCATTGCTTTCCGATCTTCCTGCTGTTCCGCGGCGGCAAGGGCGTGGCCACTTATCTGGGCATCGCGCTCGCCCTGTCCCCGGCTGCGGGTCTGGCCTTTGCGGCTGTCTGGCTTCTCACCGCCTTTCTCGTGCGGCTGTCCTCGCTGGCGGGCCTGCTCGCCAGCATTGCCGCGCCGATCGTTCCGCTGGTGCAAGGCCGCTGGGATGCCGGGCTGCTTCTCGCCGGCATGACCGCCATCGTCATTGCCAAGCATGAGGCGAATATCGGCCGCCTGATACGCGGCGAGGAACCGAAGATCGGCGCCAGAGACGAAGGGACCGGTGACGCAGGGAGCGACACCTATGGTGACGATGGTTTCGACGAGCCCGAACAAACTTCCGATGATAGAGATACGGAGCCCGCCCCGGGGCCGCGTCTTGGTTAGCGAGACCGGCGCATCCGAACAGCTCTCACGGCTTCGGCTTGCGCGGACGCCCCGGATCGGGCCCGTCACCTACCGCCAGCTCCTCGCGCGTTTCGGCACTGCGGACCTTGCCCTCGACGCCCTGCCCGAACTGGCACGCCGCGGCGGCGGCAAGCCGCTGCGTCCGCCGCCGGTCGCTCGGGTGCAGGAAGAGATCGACCGAACGGCGGAGGCCGGGGCCAGCTTCATCTTCTACGGTGACGAGGCCTATCCCCGGCGTCTTGCCAATATCGAAACTGCGCCGCCCGTGCTCGCCTGCCGCGGCAGGCTCGATCTGGCCCATGAGCGCTGCGTGGCGATCGTCGGCGCACGCAATGCCAGCGCCGCCGCGATCCGGTTCACGCGCGATCTGTCTGCGGAACTGGCGGGAGCGGGCTTCACCGTCGTCTCGGGGCTTGCACGAGGCATAGACGCCGCGGCGCATCAGGGGGCGCTCGGGGGCGGAACGGTCGGCGTCATCGCGGGCGGGATCGACATATGCTGGCCGCCCGAAAATGCCGGCCTGCACCAGGAACTGTACGAGCGCGGCCTCGTCGTTGCCGAACAGCCTTTCGGCATGGAGCCCAGGGCAGCGCATTTTCCCCGCCGCAACCGCATTATCAGCGGGCTTTCCCTAGGGACGGTGGTCATGGAAGCCGCGCCCCGTTCCGGCTCGCTGATCACCGCGAGGCTGTCGAACGAACAGGGCCGCGAGGTCATGGCAGTGCCCGGCTTTCCGCTCGACCCGCGAGCGCGGGGCTGCAACGCGCTCATTCGCGACGGCGCAACGCTCGTCCAGTCGGTCGAAGACATCGTCGAGACACTCCAGCCGCTCTCTTCCGGAGCAGCGGTGAAGGCAGAGCCCCCGACCTACGTCCCGGCCCCGCATGAAGAAGTGGGAGACCGCGAGCGTGACCTTGTCGCGGGCCTGCTCGCCCTCACGCCCGTGCCCGTCGACGAACTCGTGAGACTGTCGGGCCTGTCCGCCGCGACTGTTTCGGCAGTCCTCCTGGAACTCGAGCTTGGCGGACGGCTGGAGCGGCATGCGGGCAACCGGGTAAGCTCGGCCGCATGAGCGGCGTCCTCGACCCGGACCTCCTGATCCGCGCCTACGCAATCGGCGTCTTCCCCATGGCGGACGACGCTGCCGCGGAGGACGTGTTCTGGGTCGAACCGAAACGCCGGGGCATCCTGCCGCTGGACGGATTCCACCTGTCGCGCAGCCTCCGCAAGGTCCTGCGCCAAGAGCGGTTCGAGCACCGTGTGGACACCGCTTTCGACGCGGTGGTTGCGGCCTGCGCGGAGCGGGACGGCACCTGGATCAACGGACAGATCCGCACTGGGTACCGGGCGCTTCATGACCGCGGCTTTGCCCACTCGGTCGAATGCTGGCGGGAGGGCAGGCTGGTCGGCGGGCTATACGGCGTCCGGCTCGCCGGGGCCTTCTTCGGGGAGTCGATGTTCACGCGAGAGGACAATGCCTCGAAGGCTGCGCTCGCGCACCTCGTGGCGAGACTACGTTTCGGCGGCTTCCTCCTGCTCGACACCCAGTTCCTGACCGATCATCTCGCCAGCCTGGGCGCGGTGGAAATCACCCGGCAGGACTATCGGGACCGGCTGGACCGCGCACTGGCCCGCCGGGCGCGTTTCGATCAGTTCTCGGCCTCGCCAGAGGGAGTATCGGGAAAGTCCATCGTGCAGCTTCTTACCCAGACGTCGTAGGCGGGGTTGTCGAAACTGTTGAGCGACGGGCTGTTCGCGAACAGCCAGCCCGAGAACAGGCGCCGCGATTCGCCTTCGCCCGCCCGCCGGTCGTCGATCTGGATGAAGGCGCCTTCCTCTTCCCGCGGCGCCCATGGGGGCGTCTTTTCACAGGCGACGAGGCGGATCGACAGCGCCCGGTAGTCCTCGCTGTCGCCGGGCGACATCTCATATTCGGTGACGACCTGGCTGACCTTGTCGAGCACGGCGATCACGGCGATGCGCTCTTCCATCGGCGTAGGGCCGGACGTCTCCGCCTGCTGCGCGGCCGCAGGCGCGGCAAGCATCAGGACGCCGCCCACCAATGCGGCCGATCGCGTCAGGAAAAGGCCTGCGGCGCACCTGGTCACAGGGCCGGCTCGTCCTCCGGCGCGGGCTCTTCTAGATTGCCGAAGCCCCCCTCCAGCGAACTGCCCGATCCCGATCCGGAAGAGTCGCTGCCGGAATCGCTGCCGGTCTGATTGATGAACTGGCCCACCAGTCCCATCATGTCGACCGAGCCCTGCGTGTTCATGATCTGGTCGCCACTACGCAGCACCTCGGTATCGCCGCCGGGCGACAGGGCGATATAAGTGCCGCCGAGAATCCCCTCGGAGGTGATCTGCGCGCTCGAATCGAGCGGCAGCTCGTAGCGGTCGTTGATTGCCAGCTCCAGCTTGGCGCGAAAGGGGAACTGCTCTTCCAGCGTATAGGAGGTGACCTGTCCGATGGTCACGCCGGAAACGCGCACGTCAGTACCCTCGTCGACGCCGGCCGCATTGTCGAACAGGGCGGTCACGACATACTGGCTGTCGCCCGTGCTCGCGCTGGTCTTCTCATAGAAAAACAGCACGGCGAAGACGGCGACGACCAGGACCAGCAATCCGACAACCGCCTCGATCAGGTTCTGCCGGAACATCTGATTCATCATGCGTGGCTATCCTCCGGCGACCATGCCTCGTAATCGCCCAGCGTCTTCGGGCGCTCGCGTCCCGACGGAAGACCGCCCGGCCGGACATAGGCCGCCGGCGTCCCGGTGGGATTGGGGCGATGCTCGCGTACCCAGGGGTGAACCAGCTCTTCGCCTGGCGCGGGCACGTCGTCATGGCTGAAATGCAGCCAGCCATGCCAGCGCGGCGGCACGCGGCTCGCTTCGTTGTCGCCATTGTAGATGACCCAGCGCCGTTCGCGCTGCCGGTCCGTGGCGTCCTTGCGGTAATAGACGTTGCCGGCCGCATCCCTGCCGACTTCCTCGCCGTGGCGCGAGGACCACAGGCGGGTGCCGAGGGTGGGACCGTCCCACCAGGTGAAGATGGATTTCAAGATGCCCATGGGGCGCTCTTCCCTGTTGTGCGAAGCATATCGTTCGCCGCTTAGTCGCTGGCAGGACAGGAATCCACTCCCTGCCCGTCCGGTTCCCGCCCGAACCCCGCCTCAGCGGGCGGGCAGCTCGTAGCTGACCCGGTCGCCCGCCTCCGCGCCGATGCGGGCGGCCTCCCCGGCGTTCAGCTCCAGAACGGCCGCCACGGTCCCTTGCGAGCGGTAGCTGGAAGTAGCGAGCGGAACCGTGTCGGCTGCGATGCTTTCGATCGTCCCGTCCGCCGTAACGAAGATCATGTCGAGCGGCAGATAGGTGTTCTTCATCCAGAAGGAGGCCGGTCGCGGCGGATCGAACGGAAACAACATGCCCTCGTCGGGGGCCATTTCCTGGCGAAACATCAGACCGCGCGCCTGTTCGTCCTGCGTCAGCGCCAGTTCGACCTGATAGTCATGCGTCCCCGTCTCGGTTTCGATGGACAGGGGAATCCAGCCTTCTTCCAGGGTCTCGGCAGCTTTTGCCGAGGGCTGCGAGCTGGCCGTACAGGCCGAACAGGCAAGGCCGAGCATCATAAGCGGCCCCAGGGCCAGTCGTAGCGGGGTCACTCTTCGCTGTCGTCCTTCTCGGACGCGCGGGCGGCAACTTCGATGGCGATGAAGCCGCGCTGTCCTTCGCCGATGCGGGCGTCGAGCACATCACCTGGTTCGACTTCACTGATTCCGGCCGCGCGCAGGGTTTCCATGTGCACGAAGATATCGCCATCGACCGAGGGGCGCAGCAGGAAACCGTAGCCCTTCAGCTTGTTGAACCATTTGACCTGGCATTCTTCCAGCTCGCCGACGCTTTCGGCGGCGGCCTCGTTCACCCGCTTGACGGGTGCACGCAGTTCCGGATCCGGCCCGGTGGCGGTCGAAAGGTCGAGGGAGAGTATTTCCTTGGCTTGCAGGCCGCGGTCGGTCTCGCAGACGCGGCAGCACAGGCTCGCCCCTTCCGGAAGCGTCCGCCGGTCGTGCTTTGCCAGCAGGCTATAGTGCACGAGTACGTCGCCCTTCCCGTCCTGGTCCGGGACGAGAAAGCCAAATCCTCTTACGCTGTCGAACCACTTCATACGGCCGGACAGCTTTTCGCCGTCCGCGTCGTCCGTGGCCGCGTCGATTTCCATCGACCGGTCTACAAGCCCCATACTGCCCTTCCCCGCAGTGGGTATCTATTTACCCCTGATTAACGAGCGATCATAGCAAATTTGCTGCGGTTTGAAACGTTGAAGCATCAATATGCGTCACTTAGGCGGGAGCATGACATGAAAATTTCCGGACAAACGCGGATCGCCGCACCGCGAGAGCGCGTATGGGCCGCCCTGATGGACCCCGATGTCCTCGCCCGCTGCATCGACGGCGTGGAGTCGCTCGAACGTACCGAAGACGACCGTTTCGCAGGAAAAATGAATGCGAAAGTCGGTCCCGTGCGCGCCAAATTCACAGGCGAGGTCGCGATCCAGGAGGCCGAGCCGCCGCAGCACTATGTCCTTCGCGGCGAAGGCAAGGGCGGCGTCGCCGGCTTTGCGAAGGGAAGCGCCGCGGTCGACCTGGAAGAGCCCGAACCCGGAGCGACGATCCTGAACTACACCGCCGAATCGCAGGTTGGCGGGAAGCTCGCCCAGCTCGGGTCGCGCCTCGTCGAAGGCGCGGCAAAGGGCTATGCCGAACGCTTCTTCGAGAATTTCAAAGATGTGGTGGAGGGAAATCCCGGCTCGGGAGCGGTCCCCGCCGCCGCAGAGGAAGCCCAGCCCCTCGCCGATCCGGTCGAAGCTTCGCCGGGCAAGCCCTCGGTGCCCGCCGACACCCCCGCGGCGCAGGAACCGACCGCCCCCGTTACGGGCGCGGTCGACGACAGCGAGCCCTTCCGCAGCGAGTCTTCCGGCCTCGGCGTCAAGGGATGGGCCGCGCTCGTCATTCTGATCGCCGCCGGCATCGTCGCCATCCAGTTCCTCTAGAACAGGCGGACACCGGCATGAGCAGCGAAGACCGCGCGCTTCTGCAGCAAGCGCTGGACTGGAGTGCGGACGAAGGAAAGGTCGCGCTCGCGACGGTGACGAAAACCTGGGGCTCGGCGCCGCGGCGCCAGGGCGCGCATCTGGTCATCCGGTCCGACGGCCTGTTCGAGGGCTCGGTTTCCGGCGGCTGCGTGGAGGGCGACGTCATTACCGAGACGGCCGCTGTCTTCGAAACCGAGGAACCGCGCCAACTGCACTACGGCGTCGCGAACGAACGCGCCTGGGACGTCGGGCTCGCCTGCGGCGGTGAGATCGACATCCTCGTTCAGCCTTTTTCGGACCGCGGCTTTTCGCCGGACCTTGCGAAGGAGGTGATCGCGGCAATGGACCGGGGCGAGGAAACGACACTCATCACCGGCCCGGACGGCATCACGCGGCGCGGCGCAGATGGCGAGCCCGGCGAAGGCCGCTTTCGCAGGCTCTATTCTCCGCCCCTCGAACTGCTCATCGTCGGCGCCGTCCATATCAGCCAGCACCTTATCCCCCTTGCCGCCGAGCTCGGCTACCGCTGCCGCCTCGTCGATCCTCGCGGGCTGTTCGCGCAGGGCGCGCGCTTTGCCGGCATCGAGGTGGACGACCGCTGGCCCGACGAGGCATTTTCGGACTGGCATCCCGGCGCGGCATCCGCCGTCGTCACGCTGACGCACGATCCGAAGCTCGACGATCCCGCGCTGACCGCCGCGCTTCGCTCGGAGGCGTTCTACATCGCCGCTCTGGGATCCCGGCGCACCCATGCCGCCCGGCTGGAGCGCCTTGCCGATGCAGGGTTCGGCGAGGAAGCGCTCCGCCGTATCCACGGTCCTGCGGGGCTCGCCATCGGGGCTGCGAACCCCGCCGAGATCGCCCTTTCGGTCGCCGCGCAGATGGTCGAGGCGTGGCGCGGACGCGTGTCGGCGCCATGAAGTTCGGGGACCGGCGGCTGGCGGCCTGCGAGGGCGCAATCCTTGCCCATTCGGTCGATCTCGACGGCACGCGCCTTGCGAAGGGGCGCCTGCTCTCCGCGGCCGACCTCGACGCGGCGCGCCAGGCGGGCCGAGAACGGCTCACCGTCGCCGAACCGTCGCCGGCGGACCTGCGCGAGGATGACGCGGCCAGTCTGATCACCTCTGCGCTGTCCGGGTCCGGACTGGATGCCCGCCCGCCCGCCAATGGCCGGGTTGACCTTGTCGCCCGGACCCGCGGCCTGCTCTGCCTCGATCCGCGCGTGATAGACCGCGTGAACCGCATCGGCGAAGCGATCGGCCTCGCCACCCTGCCCGCCTTTGCCACCGTCGAGGCCGGCGAAATTTGCGCGACCTTGAAGATCGTCCCCTTCGCGGTGCGGGCAGCCGCCGCACAGCGGGCAGCGAAGGCGGCGAGCGTGCAGCCACTGACGGTCGAACCCTTTCGCGCGCTCTCCGCCGACCTCATTCACACGCAAGGCGAAAACCCCACGCCCAAGCTCGAGGCGAAGACCGCCGCGGTTACAAGGACGCGGCTGGAGGCGCTGGGCGGGCGGCTGACGAGCGAGCGTGCCGTTCCGCACAAGGTGGATTCGCTCGGCGACGCGCTCGCAGAGGCCGGGTCCGATCTCGTCCTTGTTGCAGGCGTCTCGGCAACCACCGACCGGCGCGATGTCGTTCCCGCCGCGATCCGCAAGAGCGGCGGCACCGTCCTCCGCCTCGGCATGCCGGTCGATCCGGGAAATCTGCTCCTTCTCGCGAGGCGCGGCGCGCAGTGGATCGTCGGTCTGCCGGGCTGTGCGCGCAGCCCGAAGCGGAATGGCTTCGATATGGTGCTGGAACGCCTGTTCGCGGGCTTGCCCGTCTCCTCGCGGGACATTGCGGCGCTCGGCGCGGGCGGGCTTCTCAAGGGGTCGGAGCGGCCCAGCCGGTGACGGTCGGTGCGATCCTTCTTGCAGCAGGCATGTCGCGCCGCATGGGCGATGAAAACAAGCTGCTAGCCGAACTGGGCGGTGTGCCGGTCATCGCCCGCACCCTCGCCCTCACGACGGCGGCCGGCCTCCCTGCGTTGGTCGTCCTCGGTCATGACAGGGACCGGGTCGCCGCAGCGCTGCCGCCGGGAACGGAAACCGTCACCGCTCCTGCCTATCGGGACGGGATGGGCGCCTCGCTCGCGGCAGGTGTACGCGCCGTTCCCGCTGACTGGCGCGGGTTCTTCATCATGCTCGGCGACATGCCCCTGGTCGAACCGGCGCTCCTTCGCACGATGGAAGAAGCCCTGGCCGGTCCGGACGGCATCATCGTACCGGTGTCGGGGGGCAGGCGCGGGAACCCGGTGCTCTGGGGCCGGGACCATCTTTCCGCGCTCGAACATCTATGCGGCGATCGGGGCGGCAAGGCTCTCCTTGCGGCATCTTTCGAAAAGATCGTCGAAGTGAAGGCGCCGTCCAAGTCCGTCTTCCTCGACGCGGACACTCCCGAAGGACTGAACGAAATCCGCAGAGTTTGGGACGGCACCCGCGCGAAGGCCTAGTCCTCGACGCCCTCGAACGCCTCCGCGCTTTCGGCGCTGAACAGTTCCTTCACCAGCGACACATCATGGCCCGCGCGCAGGCAGGCGGCAAACTGCTTGCGTTCGCGCTCGGGCGTGGGGTCTTCGGCAGCGAAGGGCCCCAGACGCTTGCGCTCGGCGAAGCGCAGCAGGGCGCCGCGCGCATCGACTTCGCCTCGTGCCGCCCCGCGGTCCTCTTCCCCGAGACCGTCCACACGAAGCTGAGCTTCTACACGGCGGGCGCCGTAACCGCGGGCGGCAAGGCTGCGCGCCTTCATCTCGCCATAGATTCGGTCGCTGATATAGCCGAGCTCGGCAAAGCGCGCCGCGAGCGCGTCGGTGTCAGGCCGGCCTTCACCGTCCCAGCCGCGCTCGCGCAGCTTCCGTTCCAGGTAACGTACCAGCTTGGCGCGGGTGGTGGCGTACCGCCCGACATAATGCAGTGCCAGCTCGCGCAGACTGTCCTCGCCCAAACGCTTGGAAGCACGCGGCTTTCGCCGCTTCGCCGTCGAATCCCGCCCTGTCATGCCCAATTCATGCCACAGTCTGCCGTCATCTGCATGGAAAAGTCCGCACGCGACGGGACATGAAGGCACGGCTTTGTCGAACCGCGTGAATTGTGTAACACAGCTGACAAGATAGAGATCATCCCATGAGGATCGACCATGACCAATTCGACCAGCGGGCCGGCGCAGAGGTGAGCGACGTGCCGGCCGGGGCCCCCGTTCAGGACGATATGACGACCCCGACATCTCCCGGAATCGAGCGACGTTTCGCCGATTTCGATACGCTGCAGGACGCCGTGGACTACGCGGCGACCAGCGCGTGCGGACTGAACTTCTTCGACGCGCGTGCCGCCAATCCACGTGCGCTTACCTTCCGGCAGCTGAAGGAGGAGGCGCAGGCCTTCGCCCGGCGCATGATCGCCCGCGGCATTCAGCCCGGGGACCGCATCGCGCTGATCGCCGAGACGAGTCCCGAGTTCGCAGTCGCCTTTTTCGGCTCCGTATATGCCGGCGCGCTTCCGGTGCCGCTGCCGCTTCCCACCAGCTTCGGCGGGCGCGGCGGCTATGTCGAACAGATCCGCAACCAGCTGACCTCATGCGATCCGCGCCTTGCCGTGGCGCCCGGCGCCCTGACGGAGTTCGTCGCGGAAGCCGCCGAACATTTCGGCCGCGGGATCGACGTTCTTGGCTGGGAGGACGCCGCCGCCCTCCCGGAAAAACCGTGCGACTTTCCCACGGCCGGCCCGGACGACATTGCCTATCTGCAATATTCCAGCGGCTCGACGCGCTTTCCGCACGGCGTGGAGATTACGCATCGCGCCCTGCTTGCGAACCTCAACGGTCATGCCGTCGGCGTCGGCCTGAGAGAGGGCGACCGCTGCATTTCCTGGCTGCCCTTCTACCACGACATGGGCCTCGTCGGCTGCCTGCTCTCGCCCGTCGCGAACCAGACGAGCGCCGACTATATCGCCACCGACGATTTCGCGCGCAGGCCGCTCAGCTGGCTGAAGCTGATCAGTCGGCATGAGGGCACCTCGCTCTCCTATTCGCCCACCTTTGGCTACGACATCTGCGCCCGGCGCATTTCCAGCCAGTCGAGCGTCGCGGAGACCTTCGACCTCTCGCGCTGGCGCGTGGCCGGGAACGGCGCCGACATGATCCGGCCTTCGGTGATGGAGAGCTTTGCGAAGACGTTCGCGCCGGCAGGCTTTGACGCGGGCGCCTTCACACCCAGTTACGGCCTTGCCGAGGCCACGCTGGCAGTCACGATTTCCGAGCCCGGTACCGGCATCGAGACCGACCTCGTCGACGAACGCCGCCTGGCCGGCGAGTCGCGTGCGGACGCGGCCGCGAACGGCGACCTGAGAAAGCGCCGCATCGTCAATTGCGGACGCCCGCTGCCCGGAATGCGCGTCGAGGTGCGCGGCGCCGACGACAGCCTGCTTCCCGACGGGGAGATCGGCCGCGTCCTGATCGCGGGCCCCTCCATCATGACGGGCTATTTCCGCGACCCCGAGGCCACCGCGGCCTGTCTCGACGGGGAATGGCTCGATACCGGCGATATGGGCTATCTGAAGGACGGGGCCATCTTCATCGTCGGCCGCGCCAAGGACATGATCATCATCAACGGCAAGAATCACTGGCCGCAGGATATCGAGTGGGCGATCGAGCAGCTCGCCGGGTTCAAGGCCGGGGACATCGCTGCATTCGCCATCACCACGCCGCAGGGCGAGGAAAGCCCCGCCGTCCTCGTCCAGTGCCGTACCAGCGACCCCGCCGAACGCGCGCGCATCCGCGACCAGATCAAGGCCAAGGTGAAGGAAATGACCGGCATGAGCTGCGTCGTCGAGCTTGTGCCGCCGCGCACGCTGCCGCGCACCAGTTCGGGCAAGCTCAGCCGCTCGAAGGCGCGTTCGCTCTACCTGTCCGGCGAAATCCAGCCGCTCCAGGTCGCGGCCTAACCCCATCGCCGTCCTCGCCCTCACCGGCGGCACGGGATTTGTCGGCGGTCATACGATCGACGAGGCACTGCGGCGCGGTCATGAGGTGCGCGCCCTGACGCGGCGAGCGCAGGCTCCACGCCCGAGCGTTCACTGGGTAGCAGGCGACCTCGCCGACGAAGCTGCCCTTGCAGAGCTGTGCGAAGGCGCCGATGCCGTCATCCATATCGCCGGCATCGTCAACGCCCGCACGCCCGCCGGCTTCGAGGAGGGCAATGTCGCCGGAACGCGCCGCATGCTCGCCGCAGCCGAAACGGGCAAGGTGCGCCGCTTCGTCCATGTATCCTCGCTGTCCGCCCGCGAGCCCGAACTGTCGCAATATGGCGCCTCGAAGGCGCGCGCCGACGAACGGGTGCGCGCGTCCGGCCTCGACTGGGTCATTCTCCGTCCGCCCGCCGTTTACGGCCCCGGCGATACCGAGACGGTGGACATCTACCGCCTCGCCAAGCGCGGGCTCGCCGTCGCGCCGGGCCCGGGCCGCTTTTCGCTCATCTACGTCAGCGACCTCGCGGCGGCACTGGTCGCGCTCGCCGAAAGCGAAGCAGGCTCGCACCGGATCTTCGAAATAGCCGACGGCCCCCGCGCGGTCACGCACCGCGACATGGCCCGCCTTGTCGGCGCAGCAGTCGGGCGCACCCCCCGGGTCGTGCCCCTGCCCACCGCCGCCTTGAAACTTGGCGCTGCTGCCGACTGGCTGCGCAGCAAGGCGACCGGGCAGCTTCCCAAGCTCAGCTTCGACCGGGCGCGCTACATCGCCCATCCGGACTGGAGCGCCGACCCGGCACCGCTGGAGGCGCTCGGCATCTGGGCGCCGCGCATCGGTGCCGAAGAGGGCATTCGCCGCACCGCCGACTGGTATGCGCGCGAAGGCTGGCTCTAAAGGCGGCGGGCCGTTACAGACGCCCGCATGACGACGACCAAGGAAGAGGTGCTGCCGCGCCTCATCGACATCATCCAGCCCTTCAACAAGAAGGACATCGAACTCACCGCCGCGACCAGCTTCGCCAATGATCTGGAGCTGGACAGCCTGACGGTGATGGACTTGGTGGCGGAGATCGAGGACGAATATGACATCATCCTCCCCGTCAACATGCTGCCCGATTTGGAAACTATAGGCGACGTCGCGTCGGCGGTGGCCGAAATCAAATCCAAATAAGCGGCAGGAGGGCCCCGGTGGCCGATCTCTTCGACAAGTTCCAGCCCCTCATCGACCAGTATGAGGCGTTGCGCGGCAGCGGCCTGCGCGATCCCTTCCACCTGCAGATGGACGAGATCAAGTCGCCCACGCGCGCGGTCGTCAATGGCCGAGAGATCATCCTCGTCGGCACCTATAATTATATGGGCATGACCTTCGACCCCGACGTCATCGCGGCGGGCAAGAAGGCGCTCGAGGAATTCGGCTCGGGAACCACCGGCAGCCGTGTGCTGAACGGTACCTATCAGGGCCATGCCGAATGCGAGGCGGCGCTGCGCGAATTCTATGCCATGGATCATGCCATGGTCTTTTCGACCGGCTACCAGGCGAATCTCGGCCTGATGTCGGTCATGGCGGGGCGCGGTGAGTACATTGTCCTCGACGCCGACAGCCATGCATCGATTTATGACGGCTGCGCCATGGGCAATGCCGACATCGTCCGCTTCCGCCACAACAGCGTTTCGGATCTGGAAAAGCGTCTGAACCGCCTGCCTGCCGAAGCCGGCAAGCTGGTTGTCCTCGAAGGCGTCTATTCGATGGTCGGCGACATCGCCCCGCTGAAGGAGATGGTCGCCGTTGCGAAGGCGGCCGGCGCGATGATCGTCGTCGACGAGGCTCACGCCATGGGCTTCTTCGGGGAAAATGGGCGCGGCGTCTTCGAGGCGGCGGGCGTCGAGGACGATGTCGACTTCGTCGTCGGCACCTTTTCGAAATCCGTGGGAACGGTCGGCGGTTTCGTGGTCTCGAACCATCCGAAGTTCGACATCCTGCGGCTGGTCACGCGCCCCTATGTCTACACTGCCAGCCTGCCGCCCGCCGTGGTCGCCTGCGCCGCGACCTCGATCCGCAAGCTGATGTCCGCGCACCACAAGCGCGCGCATCTTTGGCAGGCGAGCCGCAAGATGCATGCGGACTTGCGCGGGGCGGGCTTCGAGCTCGGAACGGCGGAAGCCGAAAGCGCCATCATCGCGGTGAAAATGCCCGACCAGCAGACCAGCGCGGCCATGTGGACCGCTCTCATCGAAGAGGGGGTCTATGTGAACATGGTGCCGCCGCAGGCCACCCCCGGCTTCAACCTGCTGCGCTGCTCGCTTTGCGCCGAGCATAGCAATGAGGATGTCGCGGAGATCGTCGCGCGTTTCGTGCGCGCCGGCCAGGCCGTGGGCCTGCCCGTCTCCGCCTGACCTTTCGGCGCCGCTCGGTCTGTTCTGGGTGCCCGGTTCGTCGATCCGAGCAACGCCATAAGGGTCCTTCAACACCAGCTGTATCAAAATGAGACCGCGCCTGTTTCAATTCGGCACATCATACGCGCCTGCTTGAACTGGTCGTTCAGGACTATATTTCTCAAGCCGTTATAAATTAACAGCTTTTCGTTTTTGGCACGCAGGTTGCTATCCGTTTCATGTCTCTCGATCACGGCCCCGATCGGGAAGATATTTCGAGGTTCTGCAATGTATCGCAGACCTCTCGAAGCTACGGGCGGAGCCTCACGGCCCCGAGGGTCCGCCCCCTTCGCTAAGAATCAGGCGGCAGCACCAAGGCCCCGGTGTTGCCGCCTTTTTCGTTTTAGCGAATGCCGCCGGATCGTGACGCGAGCCTCACATAAAATTCAATTTCGTCGGTGCCCCCGCCTGCGCTAGGCTCCACCTATGGGGACTCAATTCACGCTGAACGGCCAGCCCGTAGCCGCCGACGCGCCGCCGACAGCGCTGCTTGTCAACGTTCTTCGCGACACGCTGGGACAAACCGGAACGCATATCGGCTGCGACACCAGCCAGTGCGGCGCCTGCAACGTCCTGCTCGACGACGTCCCGGTGAAAAGCTGCACGCTGCTTCTCGCCCAGGTCGCCAATCGCAGCGTCACGACGATCGAGGGGCTTGCAGAGGGCGACCGGCTGCATCCGATGCAGGAAGCGTTCCGCCAAGAGCATGGGCTGCAATGCGGCTTTTGCACGCCCGGCATGGTCATGGCCGGGATCGGCATCGCGAACCGGCATGGCGGTGAGGTCGACGAGGAGACCGTTGCGCACGAGCTCGAGGGCAATCTTTGCCGCTGCACCGGCTATGTGAACATCGTGAAGGCGATTCGCGCCGGCGCGGCGGCCATGGATGGCGCGGCGCGGGAGGCTGCGGAATGAGCTACGAACGTCCCGGCACGCTGGACGACGCCGTCCGCCTCTCCGGTACGGGCGAGGACGCTGCCTATCTGGCGGGCGGCCATACGCTGATTCCCGCGATGAAGGCGCGCCTGCGCGATCCTGACCTTCTCATCGACCTCGCCGACCTCGACGAGCTGAAGGGGCTTGTCACCGACGGCGAACGGCTTTGGATCGGCGCGCTGACGACGCATGCCGAGGTATCGCAGACGGCCGGTGCGATTCCCGCGCTGCAGCAACTCGCCTCTTTGATCGGCGATCCGCAGGTGCGGGTACGCGGCACACTCGGCGGCAGCCTGGCGAATAACGACCCCGCGGCGGACTATCCGGCCGCCGTCCTGGCGCTCGATGCGGTCATCGAAACTGATCGCGGATCGCACGCGGCGGACGATTTCTTCCAGGGTATGTTCTTCACCGCGCTGGAAGAGGGCGAACTCATTCGCCGGGTCGGGTTTCGCATTCCGAAGCGCGCGGCCTATGCGAAATTCAGGCACCCTGCCTCGCGCTATGCCCTTGCGGGCGTCTTCGTCGCCGAGTTCGAGGACGGCGTACGCGTCGCCGTGACCGGAGCGGGGGGCGACGGCGTCTTCCGCTGGACCGCCGCGGAAGAAGCGCTTGCCGCCGGGACCGATCCTGCCTCCATAGGCGCACCGGATGTCGGCGACATGTCCAGCGATATCCACGCAGGCCCGGAATATCGCGCGCATCTGTGCACCGTGATGCTGAAGCAGGCCGTCGGCGGACTTTCATAATCCCATGCTGCGGCTGGCCGCCTTGTTGGCGCTGGGCGCGGCAGGCTGTGCGGCCCAGACGCAATCCGACCGGATGCAGTCGGATCAGGCCCTGCCGATCGAAGCACTGCCCGCCCGCCCCTCCACCGCTCAATCGGCGCCGGTGCAGCCGCAGCTGATCGACATTCACCGAGTGGCCCCGAATATCCGCGTCGATATGCGCTACTACGGCGACGAGAATTTCACGGGGCGGCCCGTTCCCGGATACGAGGCGCCGCAGTGCCTCCTCTCGCTCGAGGCCGCCCACGCGCTGGGCGGGGCTCAGGCCGAACTGGCCGAATATGACCTCGGGTTGAAGGTCTTCGACTGCTACCGGCCCCAGCGCGCGGTCGACGCTTTCGCAGCTTGGGCGAAGGATCCCGCAGACACCCTGCGCAAGGCGGACTATTACCCGGACGTGCCAAAGTCGGAGTTGTTCGAGCGCGGCTATATCGCCCGGCGTTCCGGTCATTCGCGCGCCAGCACGGTCGACCTCACCCTGGTGGACCTCGAATCCGGAAAGGAGCTCGACATGGGGTCCGGCTACGACCTGTTCGACACGCTGTCCTGGCCTGCGGACCCCCGGCCGGACGCGCAGCAACGCGCGAACCGCCTGCTGCTGAGGCAGGCCATGCTCGGCGTCGGCTTTCGCCCCCTGAAGCAGGAATGGTGGCACTTCACCCTGGCGGACGAACCCTATCCGGACAGCTATTTCGACGTGCCGGTGCGCTAGGGCCTACACGCGTCCTGCCGGACGTCATAAGCGGGAAAAAGCTCGACCTGTCTGGAAGGAAACCTGCCGATGATCGTCACCACAACCCCCAGTGTCGAAGGACGTACCATCACCGAATATCACGGTGTCGTGGCAGGGGAGGCCATTATGGGTGCAAACATTTTCCGCGACCTGTTCGCGGGCATCACCGACATATTGGGCGGTCGTTCGGGCTCGTACGAAAAGGTCCTGCAGCAGGGGCGCAGCGAAGCCATCGAGGACATGAAATATGTCGCCGCCCAATATGGCGCCGATGCCATCGTCGGCGTCGACATCGACTATGAGGTGTTGGGCAAGGAAGGCTCCATGCTGATGGTCTCGGCGTCGGGTACCGCCGTGTCGCTGAGCGGTGGAGGCAGGAGCGGAAGGTCGGGAGAGCGCAGCGGCCCCTGGAGCTGAGGGGGCGCGCCCGCTTGTCGCTGCCCCCGTTCGACACCGCGCACGATCCGCGCTCTCCTCTCTCCTGGCTGGCAGCCGCAGCCCGGCTGATCGGACGTCTCGGCCCACGATACTGGCTGCTTTTGGTCCTCGTTCTCAGCGGCCGGGCCATGCTGCCTTTCGCGCCGCCGGGACTCGTCGGCGAACCCGCGGAGCTCCTGTTCCAGTTCCTCGTCCGCTTCTGGATGCCCTATCTGTTCATCCGCGCCATGGCGCGCGAAGCCCGTCCGGCGCTCCCCAATCTGGGCTTCGTTTTCTTCGCGGGGCTCGTTCTCCTATTCGGACTGATCGAGGGGGCACTGATCGCCGCCGCGCACGCGCTGGTGCTTCGGGGTGGCGCCAGTCCCGAGGACATGTACCGGCTGGTCTTCGCCGCCGAGATCGCCGCGACGGCGCTGACGCTGCGCCTGCTTCCTCTTTACGCCGGCACCGCCACGGGCCGCCTCAGTCCGCTTGAGCGCAACTGGTGGGCGGGGCTCAGGGGAGCGGCGTCGCTCGCCCTCTTCGCCGCCATAGTCATCGTTTCGGGCGGCGCATCGCTTCTCGAGCGGCTGCTGACGGCGCCGGTTTCGGCGTTCGAACTACAGGCGATCGCGCTCCTTCATTTGCAGCAGCTGGTCGTGGCCGCGGCCTTCCTGTTTTCCGGGGCTCTTGCCCTTGCGGCCTGCAACCGGTGCGCGAACTTGCCGCCGCCGGAGGCTTCGCGGTAAGGGACGCGGATATCTTTCCCAAATCACGAGCCGACGAAGCGACCCATGGCAGGCCATTCCAAATTCAAGAACATCATGCACCGCAAGGATGCGCAGGATAAGAAGCGCAGCGCCCTCTTCTCCAAGCTCAGCCGCGAAATCACCGTCGCGGCGAAAATGGGCATGCCCGACCCTGAGATGAACCCGCGCCTGCGCGCCGCGGTGCAGGCCGCCAAGGCGCAGTCGATGCCGAAGGACAACATCCAGCGCGCCATCGACAAGGCGACGGGCGGCGACGACGAGAATTACGAGGAAATCCGTTATGAGGGGTTCGGCCCCGGCGGCACCGCTCTCATCGTCGAAACGCTGACCGATAATCGCAACCGCACCAACACAAATGTGCGCACCATCTTCTCGAAGAATGGCGGCAATGTCGGTGGTCCCGGAACGGTCACCCATGGCTTCGAGCATGTCGGGCTCATCACCTACAAGGCCGACGCGCATGAGGCCGACAAGGTGTTCGAAGCGGCGCTCGAAGCCGGCGCGAACGATGTCGACTCCTCCGGTGAGGAGCATGAGATCTACACCGATGCCGACGCGCTGCACGAAGTCGCCAAGGGGCTCGAGGCCCAGCTCGGCGAGCCCGAGGGCGCGAAGCTGCACTGGAAGCCGATGGATATGGTGACGCTGGAGGAGGCGCAGGCACAGACTCTCTTCAAGCTGATCGACGCCCTCGACGACGATGACGACGTCCAGACCGTCTACGGCAATTACGACATCCCCGACAACGTAATGGAGAAGCTGGGCGCGTGATCATCGCCGGCCTCGACCCGTCGCTGACGGCGACGGGCTGGGGCGTCATTCGCGCCGAGGGTAGCCGCCTGTCATTCGTGGCGGCCGGTACGATCAAGCCGCCCTCCGCCCTTCCCATGCCCGCACGACTTGCGATCCTGTTCCGCCAGGCAAGCGAGATGCTCGCGGCCTACATGCCGCAAACCGGCGCGATGGAGGAAGTGTTCGCCAACCAGAACCCGCAGTCGACGCTGAAGCTGGGGCAGGCACGCGGCGCCGTCCTCGCTGCTATGGGCGCGGCGAATCTGCCATGCGCCGAATATGCCCCCCGCTTCGTCAAGAAGGCGCTGGTGGGAACGGGCGGTGCCGACAAGAGGCAGGTACGCGCGATGGTCGAGCGGCTGCTGCCGGGCGCGCAGATCGACAGCTATGATGCATCGGATGCGCTGGCCGTCGCCATTACCCATGCGGGCCTCGCCGGACAGGAAAAGCGGGTGATGCACGCATGATCGCCCGCCTGACCGGCCTCGTGGCACAGCTTGGATCGGACACCGCCATCATCGACGTGGGCGGTGTCGGCTATCTGGTCGGCTGCTCGACGCGAACGCTCGGCCAGCTTTCCGAGGGCGCGGACGTGCGCCTGCACATCGATACCGTAGTGCGCGAGGATGCCTTCCTCCTCTACGGCTTCGCCACCGAAGAAGAGCAGGCCTGGTTTCGTCTGCTGCAAGGCGTTCAGGGCGTGGGCGCGCGCGTCGCCCTCGCCATTCTCTCGACGCTCTCCGCCGCCGAACTGCAGTCGGCGATCGCCAATGGCGACAAAGCGATGGTCGCGCGCACGCCGGGGGTGGGGCCGAAGCTTGCCCAGCGTATCGTCACGGAGCTTGCGGATAAGACCGGACCCGCCCTTGGCAGCGGCGACACATCGGCGGCAGGCGCGCCGCCCCCCGCCGGCACCCTTGCCGCAGACGCGGCATCGGCGCTCGCCAATCTGGGCTTCAAGCCCGCGCAGGCGGCGAAGGTGATCAAGGCGGCAATGGATGAACTGGGCGAAAACGCCTCGGTGGAGGACATCGTCCGCTCGGCCCTCAAAAGGTCTGCGCGCTAGGCGCCCCAAGCGTCACCATAAACGCGCAGGAAATTCTGCCCGAGCAGCTTATCCAGCTGACGCTCGCTCCAGCCCCGCTTTGCCAGGTCCGATGCGAAGCGCTCATAGCGATCTACCGCGTAATACTCTTCCACCAGCGGATAGACGCCGACCTTTTCCCCCGGTGCGGCGATGCCCCGGTCGAGACGCTCCTGCTGGGACCGGTCCATGGCCGCCTTGGCCTCGGCATCGAACGGCGCCGACACCGGGCCATTGTCGGTGCCGACCCCGATATGGTCCTCACCCGCAATCCGTAGCAGGTGGTCCGCATGGGCCACGACGGTCTCGGAAGTGGCCTGCATGTCTGCTGCCAGATAGGGCATGAAATAGAGCCCTACGACGCCGCCCTTGTCGGCGACCGCGCGAATGGTCTCGTCGCTTGCGTTTCGCGGATGGTCGGCAAGCGCCCGCGCACCGGTATGGCTGATCACCAGCGGCCGGGTTGCCGCCTCCACTGCCTCGGTCATTGTGCGCGCGCCGCCATGGCTCAGGTCCAGCAGCAGCTTTTCCGATTCGATCCGCTCGATCGTCGCGCGGCCCAGCTTGGACAAGCCGGCATTGTCCGGCTCGATCGAACCGTCGCCCGCAAGGTTGCGATTATTGTAGGTCAGCTGGATCGTCATGACGCCGTCGGCCTTCATCGCCGCCAGCCGGTCGAGGTCCGGGCCGATCATGGAGCTATCCTGCGTTCCCAGGATAACGCCCACCTTGCCCGCCTTTCGGGCTGCGGCGATCCCTGCGGCATCGCGAATCTTCACCAGTCGGTCGGGATTGGCGGCGAACCAGCTGTCGAACTGGGCGATGCTTTCCTGATAGCGTGCCCAGCCGTCAGCGCGGTTGCCGACGGGATAGACCGTGATGCGCACGGCATCGACGCCTGTCTGCTGCAGTTCGGACCAGAAGCGGTCGCTTGTGCGGGTCACGCCCTCCTCGCGATAGGGGTCCCAGATGCCGCCCAGTCCGTCGATGACAAGCGTCCGCTCGAACCAGTCGTCGCCGACGCCGGCGGCGCGCAGCGCAAATGCCGGACCGGCGGTCATCGCGGCTGCTGCGGCCGCCCCTTTCAGAATATCCCGGCGCCCGATCATGTCCCGCCCTTCATCTGGTGTCGCCGCCAGCGCGCTGGTGCCGCTCAGCTGTCGGCCATCTTGCGCGACCGCTTCGCCGTTCGCTCGCTTTTCTTCTTCTCGTCGGGATCGCAGTCCGACTCCGCCAACTCGTCGAGCTGATCGGCGGTCTTGGACAGCTGCTTTTTCAGAATATGATTCTGCGCCTCGAGATTCTTCGCGTCATGCCGGTCCTGATCGGTCATCTTGCCCTTCCCTTCGCCGCTATAGAGTCGGCGCCCGCACCCCTGCCGTCAAGTCGGCGCGAGGACGGGGGCGGCTTGCTCCCCTGCAAGGGGCACAGTAGGGCAGCGTCAACTCATCTTCGGCCTTGGTACGAACCTGTGGCCGCATCAGCATTTCGCCCTTGGGGACAGGTCATGGCAGACGATTCGAAAAGCATTAAGAAGAAGGACAAGAATCCGCTCGACCGGGTACTTGTTCTGGAAATGGTTCGTGTGACCGAGTGCGCCGCCATGGCGGCCAGCCACCTGATCGGCCGCGGCGATGAAAAGGCTGCCGATGCGGCCGCCGTCGAGGGCATGCGCGACGCGCTGAACGGGCTGAAGATGAACGGCACCGTCGTCATCGGAGAGGGCGAGCGCGACGAAGCGCCCATGCTGTATATCGGCGAAAAGGTCGGCCGCCAGAAGAAGAAGGATCCGGCCATCGACATCGCGCTCGACCCGCTGGAAGGCACGACAATCACGGCAAAGGCCGGTCCGAATGCCCTGGCCGTCCTCGCCATCGCCGAAGAGGGCGGCCTTCTGAACGCGCCCGACACCTATATGGACAAGATCGCCATCGGCGGCGGCTACCCCGAGGGCATCGTCAGTCTGGAAAACAGCGTTACCGAGAATATCGAGGCGCTGGCCAAGGCGAAGGGCGTCAAGCCGAACGAGATCATCGCCTGCGTCCTCGACCGCCCGCGTCACGAGGCGATTATCGCGGAATTGCGCAGCCTGGGCTGCGGCATCAAGCTGATCCCCGACGGCGACGTGGCGGGCGTCATCGCCACCACCGATCCCGACACGACCATCGATATCTACATGGGTCAGGGCGGCGCCCCCGAGGGTGTCCTCGCGGCGGCCGCGCTGCGCTGCGTCGGCGGCCAGATGCAGGGCCGCCTGGTCTTCCGCAACGACGATGAGAAGCGCCGGGCCGCCAAATGGGGCATCGAGGATCTCGGGCGCGTCTACACCCTTACCGAAATGGCGAAGGGCGACGTGATCTTCGCCGCGACCGGCGTCACCGACGGCTCGCTTCTGGAAGGCGTCAAATTCCGCAAGGGCGGCCTCATCACCACCGAAAGCGTGGTCATGCGCGCCAGCTCGGGCACGGTCCGCTATGTGAAGTCAACGCATCGGCGCGAGCCCGGGCCGACCTGCAACAACTGACCGCCCAAGCAAGGCAGGGGCTGCGTGCCCCCACCCGGCCTTTGCCGCCTACTTGCCCGTGAAGACCGGCTGCCGCTTTTCCAGAAAGGCGGTCATGCCTTCGCGCGCGTCCTCGGACCGCATTAGCGGCAGCAGTTGCAGGAAGACATGGTGCACATGCTCGGTGAACGGCTCCGACATGCCCATGCGCATCATCCGCTTGGAGCCCTGGACCGCCATCGGCGCGTTCGCGCAGATCTCGTCGGCTAGCGCGCGCGCGGCGGTCATCAGCTCCTCATGCGGGACAACCTCACTGACGAGCCCATAGTCCAGGCATTCTTCTGCCGAGAGCGTGCGGCCGGTGAAGATCAGCTTTGCGGCCTTCTCCCAGCCCAGCATGCGCGGCAGGAACCAGGTTCCGCCCGACTCGGGCAGGACGCCGCGCTTGCAGAAGGCAGCCGCCATCTTCGCCCTGTCGGACATGATGCGCATATCGCAGCCGAGCGCGGTGTCCATGCCATAGCCGGCCGCCCCGCCGTTGATCGCGCAAATGACCGGCGTGTCCATGTTGAACAGCACCGTCGGCGGCGTATTGCGCAGGTCGAGATTGGAGGCGCTGATCGCGCCCGACGACATGCTGCCCTCTCCGCCCGTTGCCGCCTGCAGGTTGAGCCCCGCGCAGAAGGCGCGCCCCGCCCCGGTCAGGATCACGCAGCGCACCTCCGGGTCCGCATCCGCCCGCACCAGAAGCTCGCTCAGCCCGTCGAGCATCGGGCCGGAAATCGTGTTCATCCGGTCGGGCGCGTTGAGGGTGATCGTCGCGACATGGCCGTCCACCTCGTAGATCAGCTCTTCATGTACCGACTCGGTGTTTGCGGGCGCGCGTGCAGCCATGGCGTCTCTCCTCTTCCTTCGATGCATCTCTTCCTTCGACACATCGTCAGTTCGCACCGGCGACCATCCCGGACAATTCGTCAAAGTCTGAGCCCCTCGCGCGCGCCTTTGCCGTCCGGGCAGGCATTCCATCTCGGGGGCTTCCTCACTAGGTTGGCTGCATGTCGCAGAATGTGTTTCAGGTTTCCCGGTCGGTCAGCGGCAGGGCCTGGGTCTGGCGCGGCGGTGCCGCGGACGAAGGTCTCGGCCCCGACGCCATGATCCGGCGCCTGTTCCTCAGCCGGGGTGCGCGCGCCGAAGAGATCGACATGCTGCGCGCGCCCACCATTCGCGACATGCTGCCGGACCCCTCGATCTTCCGCGACATGGATGCGGCAGCCGCGCGCATTGCGGACGCGGTCGAGCGCGGAGAGCGCATCGTGCTGTTCGGCGACTATGACGTCGACGGCGCCACGAGCGCCAGCGTCCTCATCCGCGCGTTGGCGATGTTCGGCGCTAGGGCGGGCCATTATATTCCCGACCGCCTGCTGGAAGGGTACGGCCCCTCCGCCGACGCTTTGGTGAACCTGAAACAGGCCGGTGCCGATCTCGTCGTCTGCGTCGATTGCGGCACACAGGGGTTCGAGGCGCTGGAGGCGGCGCGCGCTGCGGGCCTCGACGTGATCGTGGTCGATCATCACAAGGCCTCGACAGAGCTTCCTCCCGCCGCGGCGATCGTCAATCCGAATCGCATTGACGAGGGCGTAGAGGCTCAGGGCTACGGGCATCTCGCGGCCGCCGGGATGAGTTTCCTCGTTACCGTTGCCGTCAGGCGAGAGCTGGCGCGCCGCGGCCGGTTGGGCGATCGGCCGCCCAATCTGATGCCGCTTCTCGACCTCGTCGCGCTTGGCACGGTCGCCGATGTCGTTCCGCTGACCGGGCTCAACCGCGCCTTCGTTGCTCAGGGACTGAAGATCATGGCGCGGCGTGGCAATCGCGGTCTGTCGGCGCTCGCCGACGCGGCCAGGTTGGAGCGCGCGCCGCTCGCCTCCGATCTCGGCTTTGCGCTCGGCCCCCGCATCAATGCGGGCGGGCGCGTGGGCCGCGCGGACCTCGGCGTCCGGCTCCTCTGCGGCGCGCATGATGAGGATTGTCAGGCGCTCGCCGAAGAACTCAGTCGCCTCAACGAAGAGCGGCGCGCCATCGAAGCCGACGTGACCGACGCGGCATTGGCGGCGGCCGAACGCGCGGGCAACATGCCGGTCGCCGTGGTTTCAGGGGAGGGCTGGCATCCGGGCGTGATCGGCATCGCCGCCAGCCGTCTCAAGGACAGGCTTGGCGCGCCCGCAATCGTCATCGGTACCGATGCAGGCATTGGAAAGGGATCAGGGCGCTCCATCTCCGGCGTCGATCTCGGCGCGGCCGTCCTCGCGGCAAAGGATGCCGGTCTGCTGTCCGCGGGCGGCGGTCACGCGATGGCGGCCGGCCTTACCGTCGTCGCCGACCGCATCGGCGAGCTGACCGACTTTCTCTGCGAGCGGCTGGAAGGGCAGGTCACCCGCGCCCAGTCGGAGCGCAGCCTGGCCTTCGACCTGGCGGTGGCACCGGGCGGCATTACGCCCGACCTCGCCGAGTCGCTCGATCTGGCGGCGCCCTACGGCGCTGGCTGGCCTACTCCGCGCGTCGCGGCGGGACCTGTCAGCATCGTCGAGGCCTCTGTGGTGGGAAACGGCCATGTGCGCACCCTCCTCGCCGGGGCCGACGGGAAGCGCGCGAAGGGCATCGCCTTTCGCGCCGAAGACACGCCGCTTGGCGCGGCGCTTCTGGGTGCGAACGGGCGGCGGCTGTTCGTGGCCGGCCGGGTGAAGCGCGACGACTGGCAGCAGGTGCCGCGAGCTGAGATTCACATTGAGGATGCCGCATGGGCGGACGGGGCTGCGGCGCGTGCCGCCTGACGTGCGCCGCCAGCAGAGGCCAGCCACGAAGACGGCGCTATGTCACACCTTGCCATATCGGACGTTGACCGGGACGGGCCGGGTCGCTACGTGAGCGCTTCTTCGCGCGGGACGGCGCGTAACCGCCCGCCGCGACAGCAGCGTGGCCCCTTCGTCTAGTGGTCTAGGACGCCGCCCTTTCACGGCGGAAACACGGGTTCGAGTCCCGTAGGGGTCACCATTTTCTTGCACGGCCAGCCTCGCGCGATCCCCGGAGCGGGGATCTCTTTCCTCGCGCAAAACTAACATCCCTGTCAGTTTCCCCGCAGGCGGTCGGCACCCAGTGTCTGCCGCACACGAAGACTGCGGCCCGTGCCGCCAGGGAGGGTTTCATGATCAAGACGCGCTTTACCGAGATGTTCGGCATCCAGCACCCGGTCGTCCAGGGCGGCATGCAATGGGTCGGCTATGCCGAGATGGCGGCGCCGGTTTCCAATGCGGGCGGACTGGGAATGCTGACCGCGCTGACGCAGCCGACGCCAGAAGACCTGGCAAAGGAAATCGCCCGCACGAAGGAGATGACGGACAAGCCCTTCGGCGTGAACCTCACCATCCTTCCGGCCATCAAGCCTCCCCCTTATGCCGAATACCGGCAGGCGATCATCGAGGGCGGGATCAAGATCGTCGAAACTGCCGGCTACAAGCCGCAGGAGCATGTCGATCACTTCAAGGAACACGGGATCAAGGTGATCCACAAATGCACCGCGGTGCGGCACGCGCTGTCGGCGGAACGTATGGGGGTCGACGCGATTTCGATCGACGGCTTCGAATGCGCCGGTCACCCGGGCGAGGACGACATTCCCGGGCTGATCCTTATTCCCGCCGCCGCCGACAAGGTGAAAATTCCGATGCTTGCCTCGGGCGGCTTCGGCGATGGCCGCGGTTTGGCCGCGGCGCTTGCGCTCGGCGCGGACGGCATCAACATGGGCACCCGCTTCTGCGTGACGAAGGAGGCGCCGATCCACGAGGCGTTCAAGAAGCAGATGGTCGAGAATGACGAACGCGACACGAAGCTGATCTTCCGCACGCTCCACAACACGGCGCGGGTCATGAAGAACGCCGTCAGTCAGGAAGTCGTCGAGATCGAGGGCAAGGGGGGCGCCAAGTTCGAGGACATCCAGCATCTGGTGGCCGGCGTGCGCGGGCAGAAGGCAATGGCCGAGGGCGATCCCGATGGCGGCATCTGGTCGGCCGGCATGATCCAGGGCCTGATCCATGACATTCCGACGGTGAAGGAACTGATCGATCGGATCGTCGCGGATGCCGAGGAAATCATGCGCGACCGCTTCGCCAAGATGGTGGTCTGAGCGGGCCGCCCCGCCGCACACGGCTCATGACAGCGGGTCGTGAAAGCGGCGCATAAAAAAGGCCGCGGGCGCCGGCAGGCGCACCGCGGCCAGTAGGCGTCCGACCTGCCGGGTCTATTGCAGGTCTTCGACCGAAACCCATCCCGTCGTGCCGTAATTGTCGGCCACTTCGACGAAGAGGCCCTGGCGGTTGCCCGTCGGCACCAGCTCCGTCCCGGCACGCAGGCTGCGAACCGGACTTGCCGCGGCGCTCGCCGCAGCGAGCAGGCTGCTGTCGATGGCGACCACATAGATTTCTTCTGCCGCCTGGGCTGCGCCCGCCTCCGGGGCGGCCGCCGTCTGGACCGGCGGCAATGCCGCCGCTTGGGCGACCAGGCTGTTATAGGCGGTCACGAATGCGCTCGAGACCATGCGCCCGTCCTTCGACGTCGTATAGCCGCCGGTCTCGTCTCCCAGCGCTTTCCACTCCGAGCCCTTCATGACTTTCATGACGCTCTTCGATTGCTCTCCGGTCGCGGCGGCGACGGTCAGGCCGTTCTGCGGGCTGATGAGCCGAAGCGCGGCGGAAATCGTCTTCTTCTTACCGCCGAAACCGCCGAGAAGGCCCGCAACGGCGCCCACACCGGGGACGCGCGACAGCGCGCCGGAGCGGATCAGCGCAGAGGTCGCGGCGCTCGAGGCAGCGCTGGCGGCCGCGTTCATGGCCTGGTCGATCTCTTCCTTGCTGCCGGCTTCCGCCGCCATCAGATAGTCCGCGGCTTCCCCCGTTGCCGGGTTCACCAGCGTGAAGCAGCCCGACTGGGCGATCAGTTGCTGAATCAATGGACGGGGACTGGACAGCTTATACTCGGTCCAGCCCTGCGTGGAGCCGTCGGTGATCGCGACGGCGCCATAGGAAGTTTCGCAGCGCACGAGCTGCGCCTCATCGTCTGCGGCGAGAGCCGGTGTCACCGATCCGGCGGCAAGCGCCGCAGCCGCTGCATATCCCAAAAGTGCCTGTTTCATGTCCCCAGTCCCTCATCTCTTACGGTAGGCCTGAAAGGTATCCGCGCGTCGCGCGGCGAGAAACTTACGAACCCTGAATTCACAGCGCCTGCGCCTTCCCTGCCCCTGCCGTGCGGGCTAGGCCGCTCGAACACGTTACGACGACTGGCCGCACCCGCTTCCATGACCCGCATCCGTTTCCCGCTTGCCTCTATCGCTGCCGCTCTGGTCGCGTTTCTGGCGATCGCCGGCAGCCCCGTCCGGGCGGCGGACCGTGCGCTGATCGTAGCCGCCGGCAGCTTCTCGCACCCTGCCCTCAAACCCTATGAGCTGATCGGGGCGGACGCCGACGTAGCGCTGATGCGCAGCGCATGGACGCGTATGACTGCGGACCGCCCCGCAGACGCCAGGGCGGCAACGCCCGAGCTCGTCATCCTGAGCGGCGCGGACGCGGCGACGGCAAGGGTGAACCGCGCCTTTGCCGAACTTGTCGGACAGGCCGAGCGCGGCGACCGCATTCTCCTCTACCTCTCCGCGCACGGCGCGCGCATTCCGGACAATGGCCGCCTCGACGAGGCGGACGGCCTCGACGAGGTGCTGCTGCTGGCCGACGCGGCGCCTTGGCAGCCGGACGCCCGGCGTCTTCCCGGCAGCCTCTCCGACGACGAGATCGGCGATGTCGTGGACCGCCTGCGCAGCCGAGGCGCCGATGTGTTCCTCGTCATCGACAGCTGTGCGTCCGGCGGCGCCGTTCGCAGCGGGGCCGCCCTGCAGCCGCGGACATTGCCGCCCGCCCTGCTCGGATTGCCGCAGACCGTTCGCCGCGGGGCGCGCGGGCTCGCCGACCCATGGGTGGAGGCGGACCGCCGCGCGGGTGCGGGGCGGCTGGTGACCTTTGCTGCCAGTCCGAGTGACCGCCCGGCCTTTGGCGGCCCGTCGGGGGGACTTTTCACACGCTCGCTTGCCGCTGCCATCGACGGGGACCCCGCGACCTTTGCCATGCTCGCGCGCAAGCAACTCGCCGCCGCACGCGGTACGCCAGCCTCCGCAGGCTCAACTGTGCTCGGCGGCCAGATCGGTGCGGCCTTCTTCTTTGCGGGGACCGTTCCCGGCCCGCTCGAGTTCGCCGCCCGGCTCGACCCGGCACGGCTCTCCCTTTCCGCCCACCGGGCCGCACAGGACCGCTGTCCCGACGGCAAGGCCGGGCCGCCCGCCGAAATCGACCTTTCCGCCGCGCCGCTCGCGCTATCCCACTGCGACCTTGTCCTCCTCTCGGTCGACGATGACGAGCTCGGGCGGGTCGACGCCTGGTATGTCGACAGTGCGGGCCATCAGACGCTGGTCTCCCCGATCGAAGGCTATCCGGTCGGACTAGGCCGGCCGGCGCGGCTGTCCTTCACCTTCGTCGACCGCGACCCCGAGACGGAGAGGCCCCTCCCGCCGGGAATGGACCGCCTGGTTCTCCTCCGCCGCCCGCTCGGCAGCGACGAACCGGTGTCCGCGCAGGTGCTTCGCTTCCGGGTCGGCGATCCGCCCTGAGCGCGCGGCGGCTCAGTTCGACAGCAGCATCACTTCGCTGGCGAGCGGACCTTCGTTCGTCAGGCGGACAACATGGTCGGTCTGCCGTGCGCGCCAGGCGCACATGGCGTGGGTGGTCCGCCTCTCGCCGGTGCAGATCGTCTGCCGTCCCGCGCGGACGGCAAGGGCCAGCCGCGCATCGCCGTCGCCGATCGCCGCGACACTGGAATCGGTTCCGGGCTCGGCCACGAGCGACAGGGTGAGTGCTTCGCCGAGATCGAGGCGCTGGACGAGGCGCAAGGGGCCCGCGCCAAGGCCGCTTTCGAGAATACCGCGCGGGCGCGCCTGCATCAGCGCTTCCGCCCTCTCCGTCACGCCGCGATCCGCGTCGGCCAGCAGGATCGCCTCCCGCGCCCAGGCGGCGACGACCGCATCTCGACCGGGCTCCGCGGTCAGCACTCCGGCCTCAAGCCGCGCGGGACGCGTCCCGCTACGCAGCATCAGCCGCGCTGCCGTCAGCATCGCGTCCGCATCGCCGTCTTCGCGCGCTTGAGCCGCGAGGCGAAAGGCCAGTTCCGCCCGGTCCTGCGCTTCAGTCGGTGCTCCCTCGCCGCCGACATGCCGGTCCGCGGCCTCACTCGAATAGGTTGACGTCTCATGCGTCGGCGCTGTGCAGGCGCCGAGAAAAGCCGCCGCGGCTGCGATACGGATCGTAAGGGCGAATGTGCCGACCATGGCCCACCATAAGGCTCCAAGGGGGCGCTGCGCCAGATGCCCCCGCCTTAAGTAAGCTGAACAATCCGCCGCTCGTTCTTTTCTTTCGCATGCGGGGGCGGCAATGTTCGTTCATGGCCGAGGACCCCACAGATCTCGACGACCGCCTGCGCGGCATGTTTCTCGGCCGAACGGCCCTTGTGCTCGAGGACGAACCCGAACTTGCCGGGCATCTCGCGTCGGTGCTCAGCCGACATGGCTTTGCCGATGTGGACGTGGTGGCGGACGGGGAGGAGGCTGTCGCCCGTGCCGGGGCGCAACCCTTCGACATTCTTGTGCTCGACCGGCAGGTGCCTGGGCTGAACGGCCTGGCCGCGCTCGAACGCATCCGCGCGTCGGGTGCCTCCTCGGGCTCGCCCGCCCTGTTCCTCACGGCTCTCGGCACGGAACGCCAGCGAGTCGAGGGAATTGCGTCGGGGGGCGACGACTATGTCGTCAAACCGGTCGGCGATCTCGAATTGCTGGCACGCCTTGCCGCGCTTCTCAGGCGCCAGGTGCAGGAGCCGGAACGCGGGACACGAACCGTTCAGAACGGCCCGCTCATGGTCGATCCCGCCACGTTGACCGCGCGGCTGGGCGAGGAGGCATTGGACCTGACCCCGCGCGAACATGGCATTCTTCTCGTACTGGCGGAAAATAGCGGCCTTCCGGTCACCCGCTCGATGCTGTGGAGCCGCTGCTGGTCGGACTATAATTTCATGCCCGCCAATGCGACCAACACCATCGACGTCCACGTCTCGCGCCTGCGCAAGAAGCTGGACGCCGCCAGCGAGCCCATCCCCGAATCGCTGAAGCCGCTCATCGTCGCGGTCAGGGGCCGGGGTCTGATGCTGCGCGACCTCGGCGCGATATGAGGCGCGACGGGCGGCCCGGTCTCGCCATTCCGGCTAAGGGGGCGGTCCTGGTGGCCCTCATCGCCTGCGCCGCCGTGGCGATCGCCATTGTCGGCATGCTGCTGATCGACAGGGAGGCGCGCCAGCTCAGCGCCGCCGAGGGTGCAGCGCGCGACCTCGCCAGCCTCGAGACGAAGCTTCCCGGCGTCCTCACCGACCCCGAACTCGCCGTCATGGGACGCAGCGCCTTGCAGGAGATCGGCCGCATCGCGGAGGAGGAAGGGCAGCTGCGCATCGTCCACCTGCGCACGCCCGGACAGCGCCCGGCGGACTGGCCGGCGACGCGGCCGCTGGGCGGTGGCTATGTCCTGTTCGAGGGGGCGGACGGCGCGCGTGCGGCGGGCATAAGGCGGCAGCTTGCGGACGGCAGCGAGGTTCTCGTGGGCCGCACCGTTCAGGGCACCGGGCCCCTGCGCGAGACCCTTCTTGGCTGGGGCGCAGCGATTGCCCTCCTCATCATCGCCATGGCCGCCCTCGCCGCATGGATCGTCGGGCGCAGTATCAGCCGCCGCATCGCCGAACTGAACCAGCTGTGCGAGGATGTTGAGGGCGGCGACGTGCACGCCCGCCATACCGTTTCCGGGGGCGACGAAATCGCCCTTCTGGCACGCCACATGAACCGCATGCTGGACGAACTGGAACGGCGGCTGGAGGCGCTGCGCGATACCACCGACGGCCTGGCTCACGATCTCAGGACCCCGCTCGCGAGAGTGCAGGGTCGACTGTCACGGATCGAGGATCTGGCCGGGAACGACCGCTGCGGAGCCGAAATCCGCCTCGCGGCAACCGAACTCGACCGCCTGATGGAGTCGTTCAACGCGCTCCTCGACCTTCGCGAGATCGAGACCGAGGCGCCCGTCACGACCACCCCTTTCGACGTCGTCCAGGCGGTGGAGGATGCCATCGATCTCTACGAGGCCGTGGCGGAAGACGAATATGGCATCACCATCCGCCGCGACTTCACCCGCTGCACCGCCGCCGGCAATGCCTCGCTTATCGTGCGCGCGGCCGCCAACCTGATCGACAACGCCATCAAGGCAAGTGCGCAGGGCAGCGACATCGTCGTGGCCGTCGACTGCACGGAGGACTGCGTGGCCATCTCCGTCCGCGACAGCGGGATCGGCCTGACCGCAAAGCCGCGCGGCCAGGCGTCGACACTCGGCGGTCATGGCATCGGCCTCAGGATCGTGCGGGCCGTTGCGCGCAGACATGGCGGCGAGTTCAGCCTCACCGACCTCTCTCCCGGAGCCCGCGCGACCCTTACGCTGCCGCGCCTCGCCGGGATGCGTCAGGTTTCGTAAGAAGACATTGAAAACGATCCCTTCCAAGACAGGGACGAACAAAGTGCGGGGGATTCGAATGCGGATCATTGCTGTTCTTCTGGCCGCCGGGGGGTGCGCGATCTCGCTTGCCGCCCCGGTGGATGCGGCGGTCGATCAGACCGTCCAGACGGCGCTTCGGCTGCAGGCCGCAGGTGAAGCCGACAAGGCTTACGAACTTTTGTCGGCGCGTGTGGAAAACCGGGCGGGCGACCCCGACTTCGACTATGCGCTCGGCATCGCCGCTGCGGATGCGGGTCGGCCGGCGGAGGCGATCATCGCGCTACAGCGCGTTCTTGCCGTCCAGCCCGACAATTCGCAGGCCCGCGCCGAACTGGCCCGCGCCTATGCCCTTGGCGGCGACATCGATACCGCGCGGGCGGAATTCGATACCGCGCTGCAGGATCCCAGCCTGCCAGACCCGGTCCGCCAGCGCTTCGACCGCATCGTGCGGACCTATGACCGGCAGATTGCGGGCGGAGGCTCCAGCGTGTCCGGCTTCCTCGACGCCTCGCTTGGCTACGACACCAATGTGAACGCAGCGACCGACGAGGATTCGATCGTCATTCCCCTCTTTGCGGGGTTCGGACCGGGTGTGCTCGGGCCGGGGGCGACGGCGGACGAGGATGTCTTCTCAGAGGTTGTTGGCGGCGTATCCGGGGTCGTCGCGACCTCGCGCCAGGCCAGGTTCTTCGCATCCGGGCTCGCCAACTGGCGCAACAATATGGACAGCGAGGGCTTCGACCAGATTGCCCTTACCGGCACGGTCGGGGCGGCGCACACCTTCGCGTCCCGCGATGTCCTTTCGCTATCCGCACAGGCGCAGCAATTCTGGCTTGGCGGCGACAGCTACCGCCAGGCCGTGGGCGGCATCCTCCAGTTCACGAATCGGCTTGAGGGCGGCAAAGCCCTGTCTTTCTCCGGCGAATACTTCCGGCAGAATTTCGATGGGGACCCCCTGCGCGATTCCGACCGCTACGGGATCGGTGTCGCCTATGCTGCGCGCACACTCGTCGTGCAGGCATCAGGCGGTCACGAGGAAACGCGCCGCGCCGCCGGCGACCATCTTTCCTTCGATTATCTGCGCGCCAATGCCGGCGTTGAGCAGGCTGTGGCTGACGGCGTGGCCGTCATCCTGGGCGTCGGCGGACAGATCCGTCGCTACGACGCCGACGATCCGTTGTTCCTGGCCTCGCGCAGCGACGAGCAAATCGATGGCTCGGCCGGGCTGAAATTTCGGATCGCCGACAACGCGTACGTCCGGCCCCGGGTCACCTACACCCGCAACTGGTCCAACATTCCGCTCTACGACTACGACCGCCTGACCGGCAGCGTCGGCGTCCGCTTCGAGTTTTAAGGGAAGGATTAGAACATGATCCGCACTCGCACGCTTCTGCTTCTTGGCGCCGCCGCGGCGGCCTCGGCTGCCTCCGCATCGCCCGTTCAGGCTGCCCGCTACATCTTCGGCGGCGAAGGGACGCTGGAAGAGGGGCGCCGCTACGAGGTGACGGCCGCCGCCACCCAGTTCATTCTCGACAATGGCGCTCTGGTCAGCCTGGTCGACGCGGCCGGCTTCCTCGTCGAGGGCAACGAGGTTCGCATCGACCGCGGCGGCATTACGATTGCGGCGAGCGACCGGGCCTCGGTACGCATCGTGACCCCCTCTGGCACCGCACTGGTGGCGGGTGCGGCCTCGCTCACGGTCTCGCCCCAGCAACTCACCGGAAATGTTCTTGGCGGCTCGATGACCGTCGAGGCGAACGGAGAACGCGAACGCTATGCGCGCGGCGAAACCTGGCGCGCCATGCGCGGCGAGGGGCCGCGCCGCGTCATGGCCAATGCCGCCCAGCGCACGCCCTCGGCCCGCGTGGCCTCGTTGCAGGAGGGGGGTATCTCGGCCGCGGCGGAGAACGGCTTGCCGGTCGCCCTTGGGGAGGCGCTTGAGGCGCTTGGGGCACAGGGTGACGTGGTGTCCGCAGCACGGGCGCTCGACCGCGCTTCGGCCGATGCGACCGTCGGGCAGCTGCCCTCGGGCGATGTGGAGACGCTGCTGGACTTTTCCGACAGCCTTGCCTCTGCCCTCGGCGGCACCGCCTTTTCAGGCGCCACGCCGCAATTGATCGATGCCTATCTGCAATTCCTCGCCGCCGGCGGGCAGATCGGCAATTTTCAGTCGGCTTACACCGCGCTGATCAACCAGTATCTGGCCGCGCTCGCCGGGGGCGGTGCGGCCGCCGACTTGCCGGGCATCGGTTATTCGGCCCTCAGCGCCTATCTTGCCTATCTCGAAGAGACCGGCACGCTGTCACGCATCGCCGCCGAGCAGCAAGGGCTGCTTGCCGCCTATCTCGACTTCATCTCGACGGGCGGGACGCCGCAGGACTTCGTCACACCGGGCGCACTTCTCGATGAGGAGGTTCTCTCCGCTTATGTGGCGGCCATCGAGAATTACGTCGCGCTGCTATCGGCCGGCGGCGACCCTGACAGCTTCTCCGTCGCGCCCGAGACCATCCTTGCCTATCTCGAAAGCCTTGAGGCGTCCGGCCTCATCGATCAGCTTCTCGATGCCCAGGCGAGCGCTCTGCAAGACTATCTCGACTTCGTTCGCGGCGGCGGCGAGCCCGAACAGTTCGACGGCTTCGTCGACCTCAGCGGCAGCCTTTCCGACGCGGTGGCCCAGCAATATGCGTCCGCAGTCGAAGCCTATGTCCAGTTTCTGCGCGACGGCGGTCTCCCCTCCGAATTCGGCACCAGCGCCAGCCTCATCGCGACCTATCTGCAGGCTCTTCGCAATGCGGACCTGCTGAACCCGCTGCTCGGTCAATATGCGGATCAGCTCACCGCCTATCTCGACTTCGTATCGGGGGGAGGCGACCCGGCCGACTTCGGCGGCTTCGGCATTTCCGACGCGCTCGCCCAGCAATATGCAGCCACGGTCCAGAACTACATCGCTTTCCTGCAGGGGGGCGGCGACCCGGCCGATTTCGGCACCGGCGTCGATACCATCACCGCCTATCTGGAGGCCCTTGAGGACAACGGCCTTCTTGCGCAGCTGCTCGGCGCGCAGGCTCAGGCGGTTCAGGACTATCTCGCCTTCATCGAAGCGGGGGGTGACCCGGCGGACTTCGGCGGTTTCGGCCTCTCACAGGCTCTGATCGACCAATATGTGCAGGCGGTGGAGGCGTATATCGCCTTCGTTCAGGGCGGCGGGGACCCGGCCGACTTCGCAGGCGGCGCAGATGTCGTAACGGCCTATCTCCAGGCCCTGTCGCAGGCGGGCATTCTCGACACCATTTTCGGTACCCAGTCGGCTGTTCTTCAGGCCTATCTCGATTTCCTGGCGCAGGGCGGCAATCCCGGCGAGTTTGGCGGCTTCGGTCTCGATGACGGACTGGTGCAGCAATATGTGGGCACGCTGAACGCCTTTCTGGCCTTCATCGCGGATGGCGGCGTGCCGAGCGAGTTCGCGGGCCTGACAGCCGAGGTATTCCAGGCCTATCTCGAGGCCCTGAAGACCGCCGGACTCCTTGGCCAGCTGCTCCCGCAGCAGGCGGACTTCCTGAACGACTATCTGGCATTCCTGCAGGGTGGCGGCGCATTCGACGAGTTCGGTCAACTGCCGCAGCCGTTCGAGTTCCCGGTTCCGCAGGGGACGCTCGCTTCGAACAACTTCATCGCGTTCAGGGGAACGCAGCAGGAATTCGGCGCGCCCTTCAACGGCCAGATCGACCGCAGCCGCTCGGACGTCATTTATGACGAGAGCACGGGCGCCCCGCTGTATTTCAAGCTCAACTCGCTGCAAATTTCGATCGGGGAGGCGGATCTGGTCGACACCGGGCAGGCGTCGGCAGGAGGCGTCAGCTGGGGTCGCTGGGTGAGCGGCACGGCCTACGCCTCACCCGAACGCCCGTTCGAACTCCAGTCCAGCGGCCTTCACGTCATCGCAGGCCCGCCGGTCTTCGACATGCCAACCGAAGGCCTTATCGAATATGACCTTTCGGGCGGTACGACCCCGACTCTGGGCACGAATAGCACGGGCGAACTGACGAAGGCGCTTGCCGCGATTTCCTTCGGCTCGGAAACGAAGGTCGGCCTGGAAATCCAGACCACGTTCGCGGACCGTGTCTACGACCTTCAGACGGTCGGCGGGATCATGGCCACTGCCGAAAACGGCATAGCGCTGCGCGAAGACCTCGCGCCCGGCTTCTTCTTCGGGCAGACCACGCAGACCGACGGCGGCCTGATTATCGCGACCCGCAACGGGATCGACCTGGTCGGCGAAATGCGGGGCTACATCTCGGGGGGCGAGGCGGCAGAGCTCGCCGTCTCCTATTTCGCCCGTGAGAATGACGGCCTCGAGATGATCGGCACCGCAGCGTTCACGAAGGGCGACCCGCTTCAAACCGGCGGGACGGGAGGTCCGGGCGGCAGCCGCGACGTCACCCCGTCGGGCACGGTCAGCGACTACCGCGTGGCCTATATCGGCCGGAACACCAACAATGCCGGCGCCGCGCCGGAGGTGACCTTCGCGGAAGACGGCTCGATTGCCGCCTACACCTACCGTCCGTCTGGCGGGAACGTCCTGTCGTTCGCACGAGGCGACGCCGAAGAGGCTGAAGAGTTCGGCTTCATCGGCGACATCGTCCAGTGGACGCGCTGGGGCTCCGCGCTGCAGAACACGTTCCGCGACGGGGCATTCCACATCGTGACGGGGATTTCTCCCCTCGCCCTGCCGACCGAAGGCACGGTCAGCTACGGCCTGGTTGGGGGAACGGCGCCGACCGGTACCCGCTTCCTCGCATCGGAGGAGGCCGGCGCCTTCACCGGCAGCCTGTCGGTCGCGTTCGCGGCCGCCCCGACGGTTACGCTCGACTCCCAAGTGTTTCTCGGCGACCGGGCGTATGCCTTCTCCGGCACCAACAACATCTTCGAGAACGACTTCAATTTCCTTGGCCTCCAAGGCAGCGTCTCGGGTCTGAACGACGCCAGCTGCACCAGCAGCTGCTCGGGTCAGTTCGTCGGCAGCTTCTTCGGAGAGGATGGCAGCTTTGCCGGCCTCTATTATTCCATCGGCGACGGCATCGGCAGCAGCGCCGGCGGGCTGGTCGGCACCGCGGTGTTCGAAGCGGGCGTCGAGGGCATCGAGATGGTCGGCACGCTGCCCGGATCGGGCGGCGGCGAAACGGCCACGCTTGCCGATTTCGATCCGTCCGCGGTTCGCGTTACCGGCGCCTACACCGCCGAACGCGGTTTCGCCTTCACCTTCGGCGATGGCGGCGCAGCGGTACTCGAGGACGGCACCTTCGCCCCCGTCTCCATGGAGTCCTTCGGCCGGACCCTGTTTGCGAACGAGGGCGCGGCGGCCGACAGCATCGCGGGGAATGACGACGTCCTCATCGCCCGCTATCTCGGCGAGGGTTTCGAGGTCGAGGGCACCGAGCGCACGTCTCTCGGTCCGGCCTTCGTCTCGCTGATCGACAGCCGCATGGTCACCGACCTGCCCACCGCCGGCACCATCACCTACAGCATCTTCGCCGCGACACCGTTCACGCCGCTGACCGGGGGCGGCGAGGAAGGGTCGATCTCGGGCGATCTGCTCGTCGCGTTCGGCGCCAGCCCGACCATCGCCGCCGACATCGACGTCCTCCTCGACCGGACCTATAATTTCCAGACTTCGGACGCGCAGGGCGGCACCGCGATCCCGCTGGGCGGCGTCGGCTTCGACTTCCTTGCCTATACCGAGGACAGCGGCACCATCTGCGCGCCGGGCGACTGCACCCTGTTCTTCCAGGGCGCCTTCTCAGAAGATTTCGGCGACATTGCCGGACTGGCGACCTTCGACGCGCCGGAGGCGAGCTATGCGGCGGCGGTGGCGTTCTCTGCCGACGATCTCGGCGGGCTCGTTCTCGGCGGAACTGGGGGCGGCGCCGAGGTCCCCCCACTCTCCGGCGATATCGACAATGCGATTTCCGTCTATGTCACCGGCACGAACAATTCGCTTCGGGGCGGCGATACGGTGACCTTCGACGAGGCCGGCGTCCCGACCGCCGTCGCCGGCGGCCAGTTCGGCATCGGTACCGCCAACCGGAATGAAAGTGGTACGGTCGCCGGTCTGATCGGCTGGTCGCGCTGGGCCGGCGGCGAAGTTACCGAACCCTTCGGCCGCACGACGACGATCCGCGAGAATGAGGGCGTCCACGTCATTGCCGGGACACCCGCTACCGACCTCCCGGCCAGCGGCACGGTGCAGTATCAGCTCGCCGGTGCCACCGCGCCGACGCGCCGGGGTGAAAATCCCGCCGCTCCGGGTACCTTCTCGGGTGATCTGGCGGTCGCATTCGGGGGTCAGGCGCTCGTCGGCATGAATCTGGCGGTCGGGTATGACGGAGAGAATTTCGCGCTCTCCACACCCGGCGGCGCGGCCGACCCCGCCAATGGCGGCCTCGCGGTCGACGGAGAAATGAAATTCTCGGGCGGGCTTGCGGTAACCTCCGACGGCGCGTCATGCACCACCCAGTGCGGCGCAACGCTGAACGGGTTCCTGTCAGGGGCCGGCGCCTCGGCGGTCGGCATCGGTTACACGATCGACTCATCGGACGGCAGCATCCCGGGAATCACCGGCGCCGCGGCCTTTACGGCGCCCGGAAGCTAGGCGGGACCATGTGATGATTGGTGAAGGGGGTCCGCGGTTCGTCCGCCGCCCCCCTTCTTCTGGGATATGGACATTGCCCGCCTCCCGCGACACGGTTCGCCTTCATGAATCGTTTCGGGGGAGCAGCGGTCATGCGTTTCATCTTTCTGGTACTTGCAGCCGGACTTTCGCTGGCCGCGCCCGCCGCCGCCGAGCCGACTGAAGCCGAACGCGCTCGCCTCGAAGAGCTGCGAAAGGCCGCCGACGAAATCGATGTCGCCGCGGCCACCGAAGAGAACCGCGCCGGATGGCAGCGCGCGATCGACTATGCGAAAACGCTTTACCCCGCCGACCATCCCGTCGTCGCCTCGCTGGAGAGCGAACTCAGCCTTGCCGACTATTTCGACGGTGACGTGGCCGGCGCGATCGCACGGCTCGAGCGGCTTCTCCCGCTGATAGCCGCCGGCGGCGCCGCCTATGAAGGCGACGTCGTCGACAGCCAGAACGCGCTGGTCGTCATGTACATGAAGACCGGGCGCAACGAGGCGGCGCGCGACATGGCATATCGCGTGCTCGACCAGCGCCGCCGCCAATATGCGGACAGCCCGGACGAGCGGATCGTCATCAAGGAAATGGCCGCCGCGCTCAACAATGTGGCCAATGCCGAGAACGAGACCGGCAATTACGACCGTGCGGTAGACCTGATCCTCGAAAGCGCGCAGGTCGCCGACCGGCTGGAGGGAACCGTACCCAACGCCGCCGTGTGGTACGCAAACGTCCCCGTCTACCTGTCCCGCGCGGGCCGTATGGAGGAGGCGTTCGCGCAGGCGCGGCTGAACCTCGAGAAAGTGTCCGCCATCCTCCCCGAGGGGCATGGCTATGTGGGAGCCATCTACAACACGTTCGCGCAGATGGCGGCGGAGAGAGGCCAGCTCGGCGAAGCTGAAATGGCAGGGCGGCGCGCGGTGGAGATCGCCTCGGCAGCCTTTGGACCCGATCATTTCCAGACCGCAGGCTACAAGGCCGCGCTGGCGAGAATCCTGACGGCGAAGGGGAAGCCCGAAGAAGCGCTCGGCCTGTCGACCGGCACTTACGGCATCATCGCCGAAACCCTCGGACCGGAGGCGGACATTTCGCTCCTCGCTCGCCGCGCGCGGGCAGAGGCCCTTTTTGCCGCCGGCGACCTCCCGGCAGCGCTGACGGAGGCCGAGGCGGTGTACACGGCGCATCGGTCGGTAAACGAGCCGGGTCACCGCGACCGGCTGGGAAGCGGCGAACTGGTGGCGGCGATCCTGGCACGCCAGGGCCGCGCAGCAGAGGCCTACCGCACCTATTTCGACGTGCAGGCCGCGCGCCGCGGCGTCTTCCCCGCCGACAGCCTCGCCCGCCTTGCCGGTGAAGTCAGGCTGGGTCTGCTGGCTGCCCGGGCGGGCGTTGCCGACGAGGCCTATGCCCTGGCGAGCGCCGTCCGCCTGGAAGAGGCCGCGGCGATTCAGGCGCTGGGCGGCGCGCTTGCGGCGACCGACCTCCGCGAATTGAGGCAGGCGCGCGGATGGGCCTATGAAGCGGCGCTCGACTCCGGGAGCGAAGAAGCGGTCTTCCTCGCCGCGCAGCATCTCCTCGATGGCGGCGCGGACCGGGCGGTACGAAGCGCCCGGCTTCGTCAGGCGGACGACGTGGACGGCACCCGGCTGCGCGCTGCGCAGGACCGGATCCAGGCCCGCCAGCGTCTGACCCGAAAATATCTCCGCGCCGTTGGAGACGGCGCCCCCCCGGAGCGGCTCGAGGATATTTCCGCCCAGCTTGCGGCGCTCTCCGGCAGTCCCGCCGAAACTCTTGCGACCGAGACCTGGACCGTCACGCTGGATCGAATCCGCTCGCGCCTTTCGGACGACGAGGCGGTCCTTCTCGCCGTTCCCGGGCCCGAAACGCTCGGGGTCATGGCGCTGACGTCCGGCGGAAGCGCGCTTCACCGCGCATCGCTTCCCGAACGGGAGGTGGCCATGCTCACCGACCAGCTTCGCGGCGCGCTCGGCTCCACCGGACGGCTGCGCGGCCTCCTCGTTTCGCAGGATGATCCCGGCACATTCGACTTCGCCCCGGGATCCGCTCTTCACCAGGCCCTGTTCCCCGCAAAGATCCGCGAGGCCATCGGCGAGCGGACGCAACTTCTCGTCATGGCGGGCGGCCCGCTCAGCCGCCTGCCCTTCGCAGTTCTCGCCGCGGCGCCGACAACCCAGCGGCTGGAAGAGGCCGACTGGCTGGTTCGACGCCACGCGCTGGCCACGCTTCCGTCGCTCAGCCTCCTGCTGGAGGGCGCGCCGCCCGGTTCGCGACAGGCGCGGCGGGTGATCGCCATAGGTGCCCCTGAACTCGGCCAGAACAGCGCCCTTCTCAGGTCGGCGTTCGAGGCGGGTGACGGACTTTCGGGTCTTCCCGCCCTGCCGGAGGCGCAGGCGGAACTCGATGCCATAGCCCAGGCGATCGACGCGAAGGATCGCGTCCTGCTCGTCGGTCAGGATGCGCGGGAGGAAGATGTGGCAGCGGCGCTGGCCGTTCCGGCCGACATCGTTGCCTTCGCCACCCACGGCCTGCTCGACGGCGAGCTTGCCGGTCTTACCGAACCCGCCCTCGCCCTGACGCCCGGCGAACAGTCCGACGGCCTCCTGCTGGCCAGCGAAATTGCCGGCATGCGGCTCGACGCCGACTGGGTCATTCTGTCCGCCTGCAACACCGCCGGGCCGGAATATGCCGGCGCATCGGGTCTTTCGGGTCTGGCCAGCGCATTCCTCTATGCGGGAGCGCGCAATCTTCTCGTCTCGCACTGGGAAGTCGCAGACGATGTGGCCGCCCGGCTTACCGTTCCGGCCGTTCGTGCCCGCTACGAGCGCGGCGCCGACCCCGCCTCTGGCCTGCGCGAGGCGCAGCTTTCCCTGATGGATGGCGACGATGCGCGTTACCGGCACCCTGCATTCTGGGCACCTTTCGTCTATGTGGGGGCGGGCCGCTAGGAACGCGGTGAGGCGGAGACCGGACCTGCGCCAGCGGTGCGACGGCTAGTCGCTTTCCAGCACCAGCTCGGGCGGGAACTCGATAACGGTCTGAAACCCCGTTTCGCTGCTCGTCGCGATGGTCCCGCCGTGCCGCCGTGCCATCGACCGGATCATGCGCCAGCCGAGCGATTCGGGACGTTCTGGACGCTTTTCCTCCTTGGCCAGCCCCTTCCCATCGTCGCCGATGTGCAGGCTGAAGGCTCCCGGCCCGTCGACGGTGTCGTCATGTTCGAAGCGCACATCGATGCGGCCTTCGCTACGGCCCGTGAAGGCATGCTTGAATGAATTGGTAATCAGCTCGCCGGCGATCAGTCCCAGGTCGATCGCGACGCTGCTGCGCACGAGCGCCGAGGCGCCGCCAACATGCACGTTTACCTGACAATCGTCCGAGGAAAATGCCTCCGCCGCGTGGTTCGACACGCTTTTCAGGAAGGGCAGCAGGTCGACTTGGTCGGACTGCTGGGCGCGCTGCAATTCCTGGTGGACTTTAGCCACCGAATGCACGCGCATTTCCAGCTCCAGCAGGATCTGCCGCGTTTCGTCGCTGTTCGTGCTGCGGCGGCTCAGCTGGATGAAGCCCAGGATCAGCGCCAGGTTGTTGCCGGTGCGGTGGTGAACCTCACTGATCAGCAGTTCGCGTTCGGCCAGCGCTTCGGCAAGCTGGCGATTCTGGCGCGACAATTCGGCGACCGGATCGGTCTTCTCCATGGTCAGCAACTCGTCCGCCGCCTGCTTCACCCGGTCGGGCAGTGTTGCCGGATTGACCGGGATCTCGAAGGATATCTCGATGTGCGTCCCTTCCGACCCGGTCTTCAGATCGAACCGGTCGGCAATTCTCCGCACGCCGCGCAGGCCGAGGCCTAGGCCGCCCGCACCAAGCCCTTCGTCCTTTCCGAAGGTGGAGCGGCCGCGCATGATATCCTTCTCATTGTCGATGCCCGGCCCCTGGTCGGATACGGCGATGGCAAGAAGGCTCTGGTCGCCGTCGCGATAGGCGCGGAAGGTGACGCGCCCGCCGCCGGCATATTGCAGCGCATTGCGTGCCAGTTCCAAGCAGGCGGTGACGGCGCGGGTACGGCCGAAGCGCGGTAGGCCCAGACTTTCCGAGACCCGGTCGCCGACCTGGCGTACCCGGGCGATGTCGGGCTCGGCGGCGATGCGGACGGTCGTGATCTGCATGGCGTCAGAGGGCTTTCGCCTGGCTCATCCGAACGGCGATGATGCTCGCATCGTCCCGCCCGCGAAACAGGTCGTCCAGCAGCCGGGCGGCAAGGACCGGCGCAGTGCGGTGCAGCAGGGACTTGTAGGGGTCCAGGCTGCGAAGCATCGACAGGCCGTCGGAGTGCATCAGGAAAATTGCGTCCTCCGGCACCTCGAAGCTTTCGACATGGGGCTTGCGCGATCCGGCGCCGAGCAGTCCGTCGCGGACCGGCAGGCGTTTCAGCTTCCGCTCGTGCACCATCAGGGTCGTGATGTTGCCGACGGCGGCATAGGACAGGCTGCGGCTCTCGACATCGACGGACAGGATGGCGGCCACCGCACCGCGCGAACCCGAAAGCGCATCGTTCATCTGGTCGAGGATCGATTCCGGGTCCGACCCTTCGGAGGCGCGGAACGCGGTCTCGGCCTCTTGGGCGACCTCCGCTGCTTTCGGCCCATGCCCCAGCGCGTCGGACAGCATGTAGATCAGGCGCGAACCGGCGCGGCGAACCGCCACGCAGTCGCCGCTCCGCCGCTCGCCCGGATAGGCCAGCCGAAAACCAGCATGGTCGGCGGCATAGCCGGCCGGGGCGGGCTGCGTGTTGAACTCCGCGGCGACGCAGGTGCCCTTGCCCGGCTCCGTATCGATGTCCAGCCGGTCGGAGAGGCGCAGCATCGCGCCAAAGCCCGTTCCGCTGGAATTCTTCGTCGACTCGCCGTCCTTCAGCATGCGGTCCAGCCGCTCGATGCCGCTCCCTTCGTCCAGGCCGACGATGGTCAGCACTTCCAGGCCGGGGGGGCCGAAGGCTTCCACCATGATCTGTCCGCCACCGCCATGGCGCAGCACATTCTGCGCGATTTCGGTGGCCACGATGGCGACATGTTCGACGCGCGTGGACGACATCGACAGGCCCGACGCATAGCGCCGTGCGCGGCGGCGTGCCTCGGCGACGCCGCTCGGTTCCATAAGTCGAATCCAGCGGTTCACCGGCCGCCTCGCAGCCTGCTTGTCATCCTGATGGTGGTTCCTTCGTTGGGCATGGTCTCTATGATGAACAGTTCGGACAGCCTCTTCGCTCCGCCCAGACCGCGTCCCATACTGTTTATGGTTGAAAAGCCGTCCGTCAGCGCGGCTTCCACGTCGGCGATCCCCGGACCCTCGTCACGGCATTCCACGCCGATGCGCCCTCCCGGCAGCAGGTAGACCTCCATCGTGCCGCCGCCGCCATGGCGGACCGCATTGCGCGCAATCTCGCTGACGGCGGTGACGAACCGGGTCTGCATCAGAACTTTCGCGTCCTGTTCCTTCATGATTCGGCCCACAACCGTGCGGGCCCGTGCGACGTCGCGATCGGTGGCAAGATCGAGGGAAGCGGCGCGCTTCGCCTTATCGAACTTCATTCAGAGGCCGTGTCCCGCATCTTCGACAGGGCATGGGTCAGGTTCAGCGCCGTGCGGTTTTCGGGCAGGTACATGCCCAGCTCGACCAGCGTCATCGCCACGGCGGGCCGCATGCCGACGACGAACGTCTCCGCATCGAGCAGCCTTGCGATCGCGGTCAGCTGCGCCAGCACCCGCCCGACGAACGTGTCGACGATGTCGAGCGCGGAAATGTCGATGACCACGCCTTCGGCATCCATCTCGCTGATCTTCGTGGAGAGTTCGTCCTGCAGGTCGAGAATATCGGTGTCCGTGATGTCGTCCTGGATCGACACCAGGAGGACGCCCTCGACCGGATAGATCGCCGCCGACTTCATTATTTGTCCGTCCGCTCTACTTTCTCGACAGGAAGGATGGCGACGCCAACGCGCGTCAGGGCGTCGGTCAGCGCGCTGCGAATGGAGGAGCGCGTGCTAACCTCGCCGACATCGACGCCCAGCTGTACCATGGTCTGCGCGATCTTCGGACTGATGCCGCTGATGATACAGTGCGCGCCCATCAGGCGCACGGCGGCTGCGGTCCGCAGCAGGTGCTGCGCCACCTGCGTATCGACCGTACGCACGCCGGTAATGTCGATGATGCAGACTTCGGCCTGATACTGGACGATGGCTTCCAGCAGGCTTTCCATCACTTCCTGCGCGCGCAGCGAATCGAGCGTCCCGATCAGCGGCAGGGTCAGCACCTTGTCCCACAGCTCGACGACCGGGGTCGACAGCTCCATCATCTCTTCGCGCTGGCGTTCGATCACGGCCTCGCGCTCGGCGATGAAGACTTCGCTGGTATAAACCGCGAACCGGTCGATGGCTTGCGACAGCAAGAGGATTTCCTGCACCAGCTGGTCGGGATTATCGGCGAGCCGTTCCTTGATCCGCTCTATGATGGGGCTCTTCAGAGCAAGGATCAGGGCGGCCATTTCCTCGGGGCGGACGCCCCGTTCGACGCGCTCATGCGTGATCTCGGACAGCACACCGCGCAGGTCCGACCAGTGATCGTCGGCCAGGTCGAAGTCGCCATCCTTCAGGCCGTCCTTCACGCCCTTGCGAAAGGCGTTCAGCAGGCTCTTGGCCTGATCGCGTTCCTCGCGCTCGGAAAACAGGTCGCTGCGCTTCGCCCCGTCTTCCCCGGCCTGTTCGATCCAGTCTGTCAGGATCTCGTTGCTCTCCGCCTTCAGCACGTCGAGGACGTTCGCCAGCGTCGTTTCAGCCATATGTACGCTTCCCTTTATTCTACGCCCCAACGCGAAAACGCCCGAAACGTTCTCCCGATTTCCAGCAATGACTCGCTGAATTGGCTTCTCTATTGGCATGCCGGATGGAGATACGAAAGCTAGACCTCAACGCCTCCGCCGCGCCGCAGATCTTCCCGGAGGAGATGGAGGCCGTGCGAGCCGCGGGATTCCGCACGGTCGTGAACAACCGCCCCGATGGCGAGGAGCCGGGTCAGCCGGCCGGCGAGGAGATCGAGCGGGCCGCGCGCGACGCGGGCCTCGCCTATCATTTCGTGCCCGTCGGGCGCGATCCGCTCACCGCCGCGCAGCTCGACGAGATGGCTGACGCGCTGGCGGGCAACGGGCCCGCGCTTCTCTTCTGCCGGTCCGGCACACGCTCGACGACGCTCTGGGCCTTCGCCGAGGCGCGCCGCGGCCGCGACATCTCGGAGCTGGTCTCTCTCGCCGCGCAGGCCGGCTACGACCTCGCCCCGCTCGAACCGGCGCTGCGGCAGGTGGCGGGCTAGCTCCCTCCCCCCATGCTCCTGCAGCTGGTCTCGGTCGGCGGCATCGCCCTTATCGTCGCGCTGGTCTGGCTGGTCTTCCGCGAAGGCAGCCCACCCCTCGACCGGCGCGAGGCGATCGCACGGGCGGACCACGACCTGCCCGGCTTTTCCGGCGAGGAGGCTCTGTGCGGAATGTCCGGCGGCGCGCTTGTCGCCGACGCCGGGGGCCGCATCGCGCTTCTGAAACCGCATGGCGACCATCTCAGCGTGCGGCTCGCCGGGCCCGGCGCCGCGGTCGTACGGGACGGCTCCGTCTTGATCGTCCGCACCCCCGAGCGCATGTTCGGGACGCTGCGGCTCGATGCGGGCGACCGCGCCGGGGACTGGGAAGCGAAACTGAGGAAGGCCATCGATGGAGCTGCCTGATCCCGTAGAGATCGCCGTCCCCTTCTTCATCGGCGCGATGGTCCTGGAATTGCTCTGGGTACGGCTGAAGGGGCGCTCGGCCGGCCATTACGAGTGGCGCGACACCGCCACCAGCCTGCTCATGGGGTTCGGCAGCACGGTCGCCGGCCTCCTCACCGGCGGCATGTTCGTGGCGGCGGCGATCGTCATTTCCGACTACCGGATCGCCGAAGCGGGCTGGGCCTGGTGGGCATGGCTGCTGTGCTTCCTTGCCGACGATCTCAGCTATTATGCCTTCCACCGTACCGCGCACCGTGTGCGCTGGTTCTGGGCGAGCCATGTCATTCACCACAGCTCGCAGCACTACAACCTGTCCACCGCGCTCAGGCAGACCTGGACCGGCACGGTTTCGCTCAGCTTCGTCTTTTCGCTGCCGCTCTTTCTCGTCTTCGAGCCGGCAATGGTCTTCTTCTGCTCGGGCGTGAATCTCGTCTACCAGTTCTGGATCCACACGGAGAGCGCGAAGAAAATGCCGGCATGGTTCGAGGCGGTGTTCAACACCCCGTCGCACCACCGCGTCCACCATGCCACGAACCCGCGCTGCCTAGACCGCAACTATGCCGGCATGCTCATCATCTGGGACCGCCTGTTCGGCACGTTCGAGCCGGAGCCCGATCCGGCCGAGGAGCCGCTGCGCTACGGCATCGTCAGGAATCTCGGCAGCTTCAATCCGCTCTGGGTGGCGGTGCATGAATGGGTCGGCATTGCAAAGGACCTGTGGGCGGCGCCGACCTGGCGGGCCCGCTGGAACTATGTCGCGCGTGAGCCGGGCTGGAGCCATGACGGCAGCCGCCTCACGTCCGAAGCAATCCGCCGTCAGGCCGGGCTCGGCGACCCTCCCGCCGCAACCGGCCGGGCACCGGGCGCACCTGCCGGGCCCCACCGCCCCGCAGCCTGAGGGGGGCAGCAGTTTCGCCAGCTTGATCGCCGCGCGGCCGCGCCGTCAAAGCCTCCCCGAAACAGGTCGGGGAGAGTGATCATGACGAACGGCAGCAATTTGGCAGACGGACGCGGACTGGCCGGCAAATCGGTGCTCGTCACCGGCGCCGCGCAAGGTCTGGGCCTGGCGATCTCACGGCGCTTTGCCGCCGAAGGCGCCACCCTCCTGATGACCGATATCGACGAAGAGGCCGTCTCCGCTGCGGCTGCCGAGATCGGCAACGGCGCGCTGGCAATGCGCCAAGACGTGACGGAAGAACGCGACTGGAACACCGCCGCCGTCCGCCTGATCGAGGAGACCGGACGCTTCGACATCCTCATCAACAATGCGGGCATCGAAACCGCGGGCTTCGTCGAGGCGCTCGACATGGCCGAAGTGAAGCGGCTGTTCGACATCAACGTCTTCGGCGTCATGCTCGGCTGCCGCACGGCGTTCCGCGCCATGAAGCCGGGCGCCACCCCGGGCCAGGGCGGCACGATCCTCAACCTGGCATCGGTCGCCGGGCTGAAGCCGACCACCGCGATGACGACCTATTGCGCCAGCAAGGCGGCGGTGGCGCACATCACCAAATGCGCCGCGCTGGAGGCCGGCCAGCTGCAACTCGGTATCCGCGTCGTCTGCCTCTACCCCGGCATGACCCAGACGAAGATGGCTGACCGTCTGGAGGAAAGCTTCGTCTCGCTGGGGTTGGCCGAAACCCCCGAACAGATGCGCCAGGCAACCCCCATCCCCATGGGGCGCTACGGCGATCCGGAAGATGTGGCGGCGGCGGCGGCCTATCTCTGCTCGGACGAAGGCAAATATGTGACCGGGTCTGGCATCGTTCTCGACGGCGGCCTCACGCTCGTCTGAGAGGGTCCGCCCGCCGGGCCCTGTCCTCTCGCATTCAGGCATCCCGCATTTGGCACCCGGCGAAGGCTGGGATCCCACTTCGGCCCTGCCCCCAAAAGGAAAGGGCCGGCCGCTTCCCCCCGAAGCGACCGGCCCCACCTCCTCCGCGGAGTGTCCGCTAGGTGCGGACGAACTCGGGGTAGGATTCGATGCCGGTCTCGGACACGTCCAGTCCGGCAAGTTCGGCCTCTTCCGTCGGGCGTACGCCCACGGTCGCCTTCAGCACGAACCAGACGATGCCGGACGTGATGCAGACGAAGACACCGGTGGCAACGATACCGATGATCTGGGCCACCAGGACTTCCGGGAAGCTGATGGCGACGGCGAGCGTGCCCCAGATACCGGCGATCAGGTGGACCGGGATGGCGCCGACGACGTCATCGATCTTCAGCTTGTCGAGGATCGGTACGAAGATGACCGGCAGGATACCGCCGATACCGCCGATGATGATCGACATGCCGACGCTGGGGGCCAGCGGCTCCGCGGTGATGGCGACGAGGCCGGCCAGAGCGCCGTTCAGCGCCATGGTGACATCCGCCTTGCCGTAGCGAAGCTGCGTGGCGATGATCGCGACCACGACGCCGGCGGCGGCCGCCATGTTCGTGTTCACGAAGATCTTCGACACGTCGCTGACGTCGCCCACCGTACCCATGGCAAGCTGGGAGGCGCCGTTGAAGCCGAACCAGCCCAGCCACAGGATGAAGGTGCCGAGCGTCGCCAGCGGGATGTTCGCGCCGGCGAAGACCGTCACGCGGCCATCGACATAGCGACCGATGCGCGGTCCGATGATGATGGCGCCCATCAGCGCGGCCCAGCCGCCCGTCGAGTGCACCAGCGTCGAACCGGCAAAGTCGGAGAAGCCCATGGCGTCGAGCCAGCCGGCGCCCCACTCCCAGCTGACGATCACCGGATAGATGATGCCTGTAAGGACGGTCACGAAGATGAAGAAGGGTACGATCTTCACACGTTCGGCCACGGTGCCCGAAACGATAGAGGCCGTGGTGGCGCAGAACACCATCTGGAAGAACCAGTCCGACGCGACCGAATAGCCCGTCGCGACGTCCGCTTCACCCACGCCCTGCATGAAGTAGGGGAAGCTGGCGATGCCGAAGAACCCGCCTTCGAAGCCCGGATAGGCGATCGAATAGCCGATGACCCAGAACATCAGGCCGGCGATGGAATAAAGGCCGATATTCTTCAGGCACTGCACCGAGGTGTTCTTGGCGCGCACCAGGCCGGCTTCAAGCATGGCGAAGCCGGCGGCCATCCACATGACTAGGAAGCCGCCGATCAGGAACAGCAGCGTGTTGAAGATATAGGCGGTGCCCCCGGACACCGCGACCGCTTCTGCGGCTTCCTCGGATCCCTGCTGCGCAAGGGCCGGTTCCGCCAGGCACAGGGCGGTCAGGCCCAGTGCCGAGATTGTCTTGAGTTTGCTCAATGTCCCCTCCTTGATCACAGCGCCGTCTCGGCGGTTTCCCCGGTGCGAATGCGCACGACGTCGTCCACCGACAGGGTGAAGATCTTGCCGTCGCCGATGGCGTCGGTGTTGGCCGTCTCGCGGATCGTCTCGACGACGCGGGGCGCAAGCTCCAGCGTCGTGACGATTTCCAGCTTCAGCTTCGGAACGAAGGTCACTTCGTACTCCGCGCCGCGATAGACTTCGGTATGGCCGCGCTGGCGCCCATACCCCTTCACCTCGCTGACGGTCATGCCGGCGATGCCCAATCCCTCCAGGGCCTGTCGGACCTCGTCGAGCTTGAACGGTTTGATGATAGCGATGATCAGCTTCATCGTTCGCGTCGCCCCCCTTTCTCTCATGGCGTAGTTAACCCGCTGCCAGGTGACGCAGCAGGAACCGTGCCAAGTCCCGTTTCGCTGCGGGCGCGAATAGATTGATGCAGGATTAACGGGCGAGAGCCGCCTATTTCTGCAGCAGAATGTCACCTCTGCTCAAATTTCGAGCAGGCGGCGAGCCTCCGCTTCGTCCTCCGCCAGCACCATCAGGCGCGAGGGCATCAGCGCGCCGCCGAACAGGCCGCCCGTATTGTGATTGAGGAGCAGCGCCTCGATCCCCGCGGCGTCCAACCGCGCGCGGGCAAGGTCGGCTTCGACGGGATTATGGAACACGGCCAGTTCGATCATGGCAAAGCGGCATAACTCAGTCGGTGTCGGCTGTCTTTACGACATGTGGGCGGCCGCGCAGGACCCATCATTTCAAGGCCTTAGGATAGCGCGACTTTCTGATGTCGGCACGACCTTTGCTCGGCACCCCGCGCGTGGAGGCCTCAAAGATGAAATCTGGCAAGTTCCTGACCGTTGCCCTGTTGCTGCCGCTTCCGGCGGGCGCGGTGCAGATCGTTCCCGATTACTATGACACGCCGAACGGTGACGCCGGGACCTATACCTATTTCGACGACAGCTACGATGGTCTGGGCGACAAGACGAACCGCTACGGATATCTCTCTGGCGGCTCCGGCGACCTGACGGACGGCGTGATCGCCACGCAGCCCTGGCCGGTCGAAGAGGGGCCGGGCGGCGGCAAGGCCTATGTGGGATGGATCGACGCCGATCCGGTGCCGGTCTTCCATTTTGCCGATCCGGCGGTCATCGACTCTATCGTCATCCATCAGGATGACGCGGACGGTGTTGGCGGCGTTGACCATATCCCGCGCGTAGGCATGTCGGCCTGGCGCGACGGCACGGTCGTTTTCGATCAGGAATATTTCTTCTCCGATCCGGCGGGGACGGGACCGACCGCGATTACACTCGATACCTCTGCCATGCCCGATGTCGACAGGATCGCGCTTCGCATGAACCGCCTTCGGGACGGCCGCGACCATTGGGTGTTCGTCAGCGAAATCCAGTTTTTCCAGGCCGACGCAATACCGTCCCCGGCCTCGTTCGGTCTTCTCGGACTAGGCGCACTGACGGCGGCGGGCCTGCGGCGACGCGGGCCTCGTTCCCGTTCCCGGCCCCGTTCCCGCGTCTAAAGGCTTTTCGCGCCCTTGCCGCCTTCCGGGCCGAAATAACGGTCGGTGGGCCTGACCGGCAGGCCGTCGATCGAGGAGGTGCGGGTCTGCACTTCGTCGACCCATGCCTCTCCGTCGGCATTGGCATGCGCCTTGGTCAGCGTATCGCGCGCCCGGTCCACATGCATCAGCGGAACGCCCCAGCCGCAGCTCGTCTGTACAGTCTCGATGGCGATGCGGAAGATCTGCCGCGTACCCGGCAGCAGCTCGAAATGGCGCGCCAGCGCGTCCCAGCCCTCGTCCTGCGGAAGCACGGGAGTGCCCCGGCCATAGATACGCAGGATGTTCGCGGGCTGCTCGAAGCCGCAGAACATGATGGTGATGCGCCCGTCCGCCATCAGGTGGGCGTGCGTCTCGTTACCCGATCCGCCAAGGTCCAGATATGCAACTTCCCGGTCCGACAGGACCCGGAAGGTATCGAGCCCCTTGGGACTGAGGTTGATCCGCGCGCCCTCCGCCGCCGTCGCGGTGAAGAACACCGGCTGCGCCCCGATGAAGGCGATGTGCTTGTCGGTAAGGGTCTCGGTAAAGTCGGCCATCTCCACCTCCCTAGGTCTTTTCGCCGCCACTGACGAGCGGTCTCGATCCGGCGGCGCGCACTAGGGCGGCCAGGTCGCCGCCGCAGATCGCCGCCTCATGGGAAAGGATCGTATCGATCGGCCAGTCCCACCAGGCAAGGTCGAGCAGCCGGCGAGTTGCCGCTTGGCTGAAGCGGCGGCGTATCTCCCGCGCCGGGTTGCCCGCCACGACGCTGTAGGGATTCGTCGTCCCGCCCACAACCGCGCCCGCGCCGACGATGGTGCCGCTTGCCAGCTTGGCGCCCGGCAGGATTTTCGCGCCCTGGCCGATCCAGACGTCATGGCCGACGACCGTATCGGGAAAGGGGCCGTCGGGCAGCGAGGGCCGCGCCGGGTCCATGCCGTCGAAGATCGCGAAGGGATAGCTGGAAAAGCCGTCATAGCGGTGGTTCGCGGATGCAGTGACGAACATGACGCCATCCGCGATCTGACAGAATTTGCCGATCCGCAGCATCTCTTCGCTATCCGGATAGAGATAGGGCGCCAGATGCATCGCCCAGTCGTCCGGCGGCCGGTGGCAGGACGCATAGCTGTAGTCGCCGACATCCCAGCGCGGATGGTCGATGGCGGCGTTCAGAAAGACGGTGCCGGCGTGCGGCCGTCCGTCCGGCATGAGGAGCGGGGCGCGCGTCGAGGGCGCGGGGAAATTATGGGCAGGCATGACGAAGACTCCGGGTCCGGGGCCGAAAAGGGCTTGGGGCTCAGAGCGCTTTGTTCATGAAATCCTCCTCTTGAACGCCGGTCACGCTAACCGGCGCCGATCACCCCGGCAAGCGCTCGCTAGGCCGCCGTGCCGCCCACCGTCAGCCCTTCGGCGAACATGGTCGGCTGGCCGACGCCCGCGGGCACGCTCTGGCCGCCCTTGCCGCACACGCCGATGCCCTCGTCGAGCGCGAAGTCGGTACCGATGGCCTTCACCCGCTGCATGACTTCCGGGCCCGAGCCGATCAGCGTCGCGCCCTTGATCGGCGCGCCCAGCTTGCCGTCCTCGATCAGATAGGCCTCGGTGCAGCTGAACACGAACTTGCCGCTGGTGATGTCGACCTGCCCGCCGCCGAAGCTCTTCGTGTAGATGCCGGTGCCCGCGCGCTGGATGATCTCTTCGGGATCGTCGCCGCCTGCGCGCATGAAGGTGTTGGTCATGCGCGGCATCGGGCTGTGGCCATAGCTTTCGCGGCGACCGTTGCCCGTCGGCGCGGCGCCCATCAGGCGCGCGTTCAGCCGGTCCTGCATATAGCCCTTCAGGACGCCGTCCTCGATCAGCACGGTTTCCGAGGTGGGCGTGCCCTCGTCGTCGATGCTGAGAGAGCCGCGCCGTTCGGGCAGGTTGCCCTGGTCGACGACGGTTACGCCCTTCGCCGCCACCTGCTCGCCGATGCGGCCCGAGAAGGTCGACTGGCCCTTGCGGTTGAAGTCGCCTTCCAGCCCGTGCCCCACCGCCTCGTGCAGGAGGACGCCGCACCAGCCGGAGCCGAGGACGACGTTCATCTGGCCGGCGGGCGCATCGACCGATTCCTGGTTCACCAGGCTCTGGCGCAGCGCCTCGTCGATGGCGCGGTTCCACGCCTCCTCGTCCATCAGCCGCTCGAGGTCGTAGCGCCCGCCATGGCCGAAATAGCCGCGCTCGCGCCGGCCGTTCACTTCGGTGACGACCTCGACATTCATGCGCACGAGCGGGCGGACGTCGGCGGCGCGAAAGCCGTCTGCGCGCACGATCTCGACCGCCGAATGGCTCGAGACCATCGAGATGCTGACCTGCCGCACGCGCGGGTCGCGCGCCCGGGCGGCGGCGTCGATGCGTTCCAGCAGTTCGACCTTCTGGCGGAAGGGCGTCGCCTCCAGCGGGTTGTCGAGGCCGTAGAGATGCCGGTTGGTGCGCGCGGGCGGCGGCGCGGCGACCGCGTCATGCCCCTTGGCGGCGAGGCCCACCGTCTCACCCGCGCGGCGGATGGCCGCCTCGCTCATGACGTTCGAATGGGCAAAGCCGGTCTTCTCTCCGGCCAGACCGCGCAGTCCGAAGCCGCGCATATGATCGTAGTTGGCGGATTTCAGCCGTCCGTCGTCGAAGGCGAAGCTTTCCGTCACGGCGTTCTGCACGAACAGCTCGCCGTCGTCTGTGCCGGACAGAAGGTCGCCGATCAGCGCGGGCAGCCGCGCGGGGTCGATGTCGGTGCCGCCATAAAGCTGCTCGTGGGGGCCGGCGGGAGAGGATGCGGTATCGGTCATAGGCTGGTTATATGAGAGCCGAAGGCGCCCCGCGCCACCCAAAGCGTCAGGATGACCCCGGCGCCCCCGCCCCATAGGGAGCACGATCATGGAACCGGCCTACCAGCTCTACGGCCTCCGCCCGTCCTTTTATACGAGGAAGGTGGCCGCCATGCTTGCGGCGATGCGCCTGCCGCACGAGGACCTTCTGAAGACCGCAGAGATCGCGCCGGAGGTCGAGGCCGCGGTGGGCGGCTACCGCAAGTTTCCGGTCCTCCGGACGCCTGAGGACGACTGGGTCACCGACTCCACCGACATCGGCCTCTATCTCGGCCGGCAGCATCCGGACGCCGCCATCCTGCCCGCCGATCCGGCGATGCGCGCGGCGGCGCTGATACTCGACGACTGGGCCGACGAGTGGCTGCTGCGTCCCACGCTGCACTGGCGCGTCACCGACGCGGAGAACCGGCGCTGGGTCGCGCGCCATGCCGTCGCTGGCATGAACGGCGACGACGACCCGGGCGAGGATCCCGGCGAGGCGCACGATCACCCGGGCGTCGGCTATGCTTCGCAGTTTTTCGCCGGTGCCGGCGCGGTGAACCGGGTGGGCGAGGACTATGCGCAGGAGGTGCTGGGCATCCTCCACGGTGCCGCGGACGCCTTGGCTGCTCATTTCGAGACCCGCCCGTTCCTTCTTGGCACGCGCGTCTCCCTCCCCGACTTCGCGATGTTCGGCTTTCTGGAGGCAGGACTGCTCTGGGAACCGGCGGCGCGCGCCTATGTCGAACCGCGCTGGCCTGCTCTCGCGGCCTTCGCGGAACGGGTCAGGCTGGCGGTCGCGGGCGACGGCGACTTCGACAACGCGGACAGCGCCCCTGAAACGCTGCGCGCCTTCTTCGCCGGGATGGACGATTTCGCAGCCTTTCTCGGCGCGAATGCCGCCGCGGTCGCAGCCGGCGAGAAAGAGGCGCGCTGGAGCAGCGACGGCGAGCCGCGCGTCATGCGCGCCCGTGGATTTACCGAGAAATGCCGCAAGGCGACCGGCGCAGTCATTGCCGATCTCGGCGCGGAGAACCGGGCGGCGCTCGCCGCGCTTGCGGGCACGCCGCTGATCGACGCCTATACAAGATAACCAGGACTATTGGGGAGACTTAGCATGCTGACGAAGGGCGACGAATATCCGATCCACCAGCGGCCCGAGCCGGTCGCGACGGCGGGCACAGACCGGAATTTCTACGACCGCTATTTCCTCAACGGCTATGCTCCCGACGGCAGCCTGTTCTTCGGCGGCGCGCTCGGCGTCTACCCGCATCTCGCCGTGATGGACGCGGCCTTTTCGGTGAACGACCAGACCGACCAGCAGAGCGTCTTCGCTAGCCGCAAGATCGTCGGCGGCGAGCGTATGGACATGACCGTCGAGCCCATTTCCATCGAGGTGATCGAACCCCTGGTCAGTATCCGCTTTCGCGTTGCGGGCGGCGCCGGCGAGCCGGCCGCCGACCTTACCATGACTGCCCGCGCCGAGCCGATCGAGGAACCTCGCTTCACCTACGCGATCGGCACCCGCACGCTGATGGATGTGACGCGCCTCACTCAGTCGGTGAAATGGGATGGCTGGATCGAGAAGGACGGCAAGCGCATCGAAGTCGATGGCTGGTGGGGCACGCGCGACCGGTCTTGGGGCGTACGCCCGGTCGGCGCCAGCGATCCGCAAGGCCCGACCGATCCCTCGGCCTTCCAGTTCTACTGGCTCTGGTCGCCGCTAAATTTCCCCGATCACGCCTTCTTCTGGCACACGAACGACGACGCCGCGGGTCATGCCTGGAACCGCGACGGCAAGCTCGTCGATCTGAAATCGGGCAAGATCACGAAGCTCGTCATGTCGCCGGAACTGGAATTCAAACCCTGCACGCGGAATGCAAAAACCGCACGGCTGGTCGGTCAGGATGGCACCACGGTCAACTTCGAATTGGGCCGGAATTTCCACATGCACGGTATCGGCTATGGTCATCCGACGCGCGGACACGGGACGGCGCACGGCGATCACAGCGTACACCGCGAAACACACAGGCTGGCAGAGGTCGATCTGGCCAATCCCGGCAACGTCCATGTGCAGGCGATGGCGCAGGCGGTTCTCACCCTGCCGGACGGGAAACAGCACCGCGGACGCGGCGTTCTCGAGCAGCTTTATGTCGGACCGCACGCCCCGTCGGGCTTCAAGGACATGTTCGACCTCGCCTGACGGGTAGCCGGACCGCTTGCTTGGCTGGCGCGGCCGGATCTGGAACAACCCGGGCCGTCGCGGCAGCTAGGTGCCAGCTTTTGAATTGAGCGTTCCAGCGTAGCCTGGGGTCAAGGCTTTTCGGGGCGGCCCGGGATACGAACGACCCCGGGCTGGCGCCCTCCTGCTCACGCCTCAGGCGCCGCCCTTGCGCCCGGTATATTGCAGCTCGTCTTCTTTCGTGACGCCCTCATGCGCGTCGGGATCGTCGACCCGCTCGCGCGTTGCCTGCGTGGCGACGTCGGTCTGTAGATCGCCGCCGGCACGGCCCTGCTCCTCCGGGGTCTCTGGACCGCCCGAGAGGTGCGAATCGTCATGCCGGCGGGCGGTTTCGGTGCGGCGGTTTTCATCAGCCATATCAATCTCCTTTATCGTGGCTGACCAACGAGCCGCCGGGGACCTCCGTTCCTTGCGCGCCGGCCGCGCGTGCGGCTACAGGCGGGCGCGATGAACGAGATCGACGCTACCTTGCGGCCGGCGCAGTCCGGCGATGCCGCGCGCCTGTCCCTCATTGGCCAGGCCACCTTCCTGGAAAGTTTCGCAGACGTCCTGCCGGGCAGCGACGTGATCAAGCACTGTCTGGAGCAGCACAGCCGGGCGGATTACGAGGCGCGGCTGTCCGGCGAGGGCCACGCCCTGTGGCTTGCGGAACTGCCGAAGGGTGCGCCGATCGGCTATGCGGCGCTCTCGCCGCCCGACCTGCCGACCGTCGAAGCGCAGGCGGGCGACGTCGAACTGAAACGCATCTACGTGCTGTCGCGCTTCCACGGTACGGGCGTCGCCCGCTCGCTAATGGCGGCAAGCCTGCGGCAGGCGCGGGAGTGGGGCTGCGGGCGGCTGCTCCTCGGCGTCTACGGTCGCAACGGCCGCGCCATCCGTTTCTACCAGAAGAACGACTTCGCCATCATCGGCGCGCGCAAGTTCCAGGTCGGCGAAAATGTCTATGACGACGTCATCATGGGCCGCGACCTCTAGGAAGGTGGTCCCGCGCCGCTGCGCGCAGCCGCCGCTCACGCCGGAAGGTTGGGCTGCCGCGTCAGGCTGCGACGCCCGGTTTCAGCTTGTCGCGATATTCCTCGCGGAACTTCCGCACCTTCGGCCCGACCACGAAATTGCAGTAGGGCGTGGAATCGCCCGTGCGCGCATAATAGTCCTGATGCTCGCGCTCGCCCGGCCACCATGTGCCCTCCTCGATCGTCGTGACGACGGGATCGGACCACAGCCGCCCGGCTCGCTCGATCGCGGCTTCGGCTTCGGCGCGCTGGCCGTCCGACAGCGGAAAGATCGCGCTGCGATATTGCGGCCCGACATCGTTGCCCTGCCGGTCCTTCGTCGTGGGGTCGTGAATGTGAAAGAAGATGTCGAGCATCTCCTCGTAACTCAGCTCGGCGGGATCGAACTCCACCTTCACCGCCTCCGCATGGCCCGTGTCGCCGCCGCAGACCTGGCGGTAGCTGGGATTGTCCACATGGCCGCCGATATAGCCCGATTCGACATGCCGGACGCCCTTCAGGTCGTCATAGACCGCTTCCAGGCACCAGAAGCATCCTCCCGCCAGGATCGCGATTTCGGTTGCGGGTGCTGAGCTGCCTTGATCGGCGCCTTTGTCGGCCATGACATAATCCCTTCACATGCATGCGGTTGTAACGCCTCAGATCGTGCGCGGCTGCCGCGCCTTCAACCGGGACCCCTCCATGCGCCATCTTGTCATCCTCCTCGCTCTCGGTCTTGCCGCCTGCATGACCTCGCCCGAAACCGGCATGTCTCAACCCCCGGCCGACCAGGTGCTCGTCATCGCGCATCGCGGCGCGAGCGGCGAACGGCCCGAGCACACGCTTGCGGCCTATGAGCTGGCGATCCGGCAGGGCGCGGATTTTATCGAGCCCGATCTGGTCAGTACGAAGGACGGCGTCCTCGTCGCGCGGCACGAAAACGAGATATCCGGCACGACCGATGTCGCCGAGCATCCCGAATTCGCGGATCGCCGTACCGAGAAGACCATCGACGGAGAGATGGTGCAGGGCTGGTTCACCGAGGACTTCACGCTTGCCGAACTGAAGACGCTGCGCGCGAAGGAACGGCTGCCGCAGCTGCGCAGCACCGCCTTCGATGGCAGGTTCGAGGTCCCCACCCTTGCCGAAGTGATCTCTCTCGCAAAGGAACACGGCGTCGGCATCTATCCCGAGACCAAGCACCCCAGCTATTTCCGCTCCGTGGGCCTGCCGCTCGAAGAGCCCCTCATCGCCGCGCTTGAGCAGGCCGGGTGGTCGCATGCAGACGCCCCCGTCTTCATCCAGTCCTTCGAAGTTGAGAATCTGCGCCGCCTGCGCGCAATGACCGGCGCGCGCCTCGTCCAGCTGGTCGGCGACCCGCGCAGCAGCCGGCCCGTCGATGCCAGCGGCATCACCTATGGCGACATGCTGACGCAGGAAGGTCTGCTGGCCGTCGCGGAATATGCGGCCGGCCTCGGCCCGAACAAGGAACTGGTGATCCGCGAGGGGGCTCCCACCGGCCTGATCGACGCTGCCCACGCCGCCGGACTCGCCGTTCACCCCTGGACGTACCGCCGCGAGAATGTCTTCCTGCCGCCGGAATATCGCCGTGAGCGCGACGGACGCGAGATCGGCGACCTGGCCGGCGAGATCTGCGCCGCCATCGCGGCGGGTGTGGACGGCGTCTTTTCCGACAATCCGAAGGAAGCCGTCGCCGCCCGCGAAAGCTGCTAGGCTTTCACCGCCCCCCTGTTGACGGCAGGCTTCCCGCAATGAATTAACACCGCTGTTAGTTCTTGGGGAGCAAAATGGCCGACATTCCAGAGCCACATGAAGAAATCCGCACGATCGCGGACGTCACCCGTTTCCATGCGAAATATCGGCCCGGTCATCTGGCCGCGCGGTTCGAGGGGCGCGAGACGACCTATGGCGAGCTCGACCAGCGCGCCAGCCGCATCGCGCAGGCCCTCGCCGCCGCGGGGCTCACAAAGGGCGACCGGGTCGCCTATCTCGGCAAGAATTCGGATGAATATTTCGAACTCTTCTTCGGCTGCGCGAAGGCCGGGGTGGTCATCATCCCGGTCGGCTGGCGCCTGGCTCCGCCGGAGGTGCAATATATCGTCGGCGATTGCGGCGCCCAGCTGCTCTTCGTCGGCCCCGAATGCACCGAATGCGCCGCAAAGATCGTCGATGCACTGCCGCAGCTGAAGCGGGTCGTGGCGATGGAGGCGCCGTCGGGTGACTGGCCGGCCTTTGCCGACTGGTACGGGTCGCATCCCGCCGACGATCCGCAGGTCGAACTGTCCGACCTCGATCCCGCGCTGCAGCTCTACACCTCGGGAACGACGGGCAACCCCAAGGGCGCGCAGCTGACGCATCTCAACCTCGCAGGCGCGCGCGTCGAGATGCAGAAGGACCCCGAGGACTGGAACGAGTGGACGCCCGACGACGTCTCGCTGGTCGCCATGCCGGTCGCCCATATCGGCGGCACGGGCTGGGGCTATCAAGGCTACTATGCCGGTGCGCTCAACGTCATCGCGCGCGAGTTCGACCCTACGCAGGTGCTCGACTATTTCGTGAAGGACGGCATTTCGAAGCTGTTCATGGTGCCCGCCGCGATCCAGATCGTGCTGCGCCAGCCCAACGTCCGCGAGGTCGACTTCTCGCGCCTGAAATACATCCTCTACGGTGCCAGCCCCATCCCCCTCGACCTGCTGCGAGAGGCGATGGACGTCTTCCAGTGCGGCTTCTGCCAGCAATATGGCATGACCGAAACGACCGGCACCATCGTCTACCTGCCGCCAGAGGATCACGATCCTGCCGGCAACCAGCGCATGCGCGGCGCCGGCAAGCCCTTTCCCCATGTCGAGCTGCGTGTCCGCCGGTCGGACGGCACGCTCGCCGATCCCGGCGAGATCGGCGAGGTCGAGACCCGCTCCAATCACAACATGCTCGGCTACTGGAATCTGCCGGAGGCCTCGAAGGAGGCCCATACCGACGATGGCTGGCTGAAAACGGGCGATGCCGGCTACCTCGACGAGGACGGCTATCTCTACATCCAGGACCGGGTGAAGGACATGATCGTCTCGGGCGCCGAGAATGTCTATCCGGCCGAAGTCGAAAGCGCGATCTACGGCCATCCCGACGTGGCCGAGGTGGCCGTGATCGGCGTTCCCGACGACCGCTGGGGCGAAGCCGTGAAGGCGATGGTCGTGCCGAAGCCCGGCACCTCGCCCGATCCGTCGGACATCATCGAGTTCGCCAAGACGCGCATCGCCCATTTCAAGGCGCCGAAAAGCGTCGACTTCATCGAGGAGCTGCCGCGCAATCCGTCCGGCAAGATCCTCCGCCGCGAACTGCGCGAACCCTATTGGGCCGGGCGCGATCGCCAGGTGAACTGACAGGCCCCTTTCCCCGGAAGCGGGGCGGAGACAGACCATGGATTTCGAATTATCCCCCGAACACCGCGACTTTCGCGAGGAGGTGCGCGCCTGGCTGGCGGACAATCTGACCGACGACCTGAAGGAAGTCGGCCAGCGTCAGACCAGCGTCTACACGCATAAGGATCACAACCTCCGCTGGCAGGCGATCCTCAACGAAAAGGGATGGGTCGCCCCCGGCTGGCCAAAGCAATATGGCGGCACCGGCTGGGACCTGACGCAGCGCTATATCTGGGCTGCGGAGACTGCCCGCGCGGGCGCGCCGAACCTTGCGCCGATGGGCCTCGGCATGGTCGCACACGTCATCCAGAAGTTCGGCACCGACCAGCAGAAGGACTTCTACCTGCCGCGCATCCTGTCGGGCGAGGACTATTGGTGCCAGGGCTATTCGGAGCCCGGGTCCGGCTCCGACCTCGCCTCGCTCGCCATGCGCGCGAAGGACGACGGCGACCATTACATCCTCAACGGGTCGAAGATCTGGACCACGCACGCGCATCTCGCGAACCGCATGTTCGCGCTCGTCCGCACCGACACGTCGGGCAAGAAGCAGGAGGGGATCACCTTCCTCCTCCTCGACATGGACACGCCGGGCGTCGAGGTTCGCCCGATCGAGTTCATTTCCGGCGACCATGAGGTGAACGAGGTCTTCTTCACCGACGCGCGCGTCCCGAAGACGGGCATTCTCGGCGAGGAGAATGACGGCTGGACGGTTGCCAAATATCTGCTCGAATTCGAACGATCCTCCAGCTACGCGCCCGGCCTCAAGGTGAAGCTCGGCCTGCTGGCCGACGACGCGCGGGAGGCGGGCATTTTCGACGACCCGTCCATCCGCCGCCGCTTCGCCGAACTTGCCGCCGACCTTTCCGCCATAGAGACGACCGAGCAGCGTCTTCTTGCCGAGGCGGCGAAGGGCGGCTCTCCCGGCCCCATGGCCTCGATGCTGAAAGTGCTCGGCACCGAGATGGGCCAGACCATGCAGAAGCTTGCCGTCGACATCGCCGGCCCCTGGGCGGCGATCTACCAGCCGCAGGTCGACCGTCCGGGCGACAACCGCGGCATCGTCGGCCCGGACCGCGCCGCGCTCGCCGCGCCCAGCTATTTCAACGGCCGCGCCGAATCGATCTATGCGGGCTCGAACGAGATCCAGCGCAACATCCTTGCGAAGGTCATGGGCCTCTGATCTGAAAATCCGGCTTGGGCGTTCCCCACGCGCAGTTTCTTGACCGTGGGGGCGCCGCCGCTCTACCGAGCGCGCATGGCCACGAAACCGCGCACGCTCTACGAGAAGATCTGGGATGCCCACACCGTCAGCCGGCGGGATGACGGCACCTGCCTCATCTACATCGACCGCCACCTCATTCACGAGGTAACGACCCCGCAGGCGTTCGAGGGTCTGCGTCTGGCCGGCCGGCCGGTGCGCCGCCCCGACCTCACGCTCGCCGTCCCCGACCATAATGTCCCGACCGAGGGGCGCGGCGACCCCATCGAGGACCCCGCCTCCGCAAAGCAGGTCGCGCTCCTCAAAGAGAACTGCACCGCCTTCGGCATCGAACATATCGAGATGACGAGCCGCGATCAGGGCATCGTCCACATCATCGGCCCGGAGCAGGGCTTTACCCTCCCCGGCCTCACCATCGTCTGCGGCGACTCGCACACCGCGACTCACGGCGCGTTCGGCTCGCTCGCCTTCGGCATCGGCACCAGTGAAGTCGAACATGTGCTGGCGACCCAGACCCTCCTTCTCAAACCCTCGAGGACCATGGCCGTCACCGTCGAGGGCGAACTGGGCTTCGGCGTCAGCGCGAAGGACATCACGCTCGCGATCATCGGCAAGACCGGCGCGGGCGGCGGCACCGGCCATGTTATCGAATATCGCGGGTCGGCCATTCGCGCGCTCTCGATGGAGGGGCGCATGACCCTCTGCAACATGGCCATCGAGGGCGGTGCACGCGCCGGGCTGGTGGCGCCCGACGAGACGACCTTCACCTATGTGAAGGGCCGCGACCGTGCACCGAAGGGTGAGGAGTTCGACCGGGCGGTCGCCTATTGGCGCACCCTCCCGACCGACGAGGGAGCTGCCTTCGACCGCGAGGTCTTTCTCGACGCGGCCGACATCGCGCCGCAGGTCAGCTGGGGCACGAGCCCCGAGGATGTGCTGCCGATTACGGGCAGCGTTCCGGACCCCTCCTCCTTCGCCGAGGAATCGAAACGCGCCGCCGCGGCAAAGAGCCTCGACTATATGGGCCTGACGCCCGGCACGCCGCTCAGCGAAATCCCCGTGGAAAATGTCTTCATCGGCTCCTGCACCAATGCGCGTATCGAGGACCTGCGCGCCGCCGCCGCCGTCGCGAAGGGCCGCCGCGCGCCGCAGGGCGTGCGGGTCATGGTCGTTCCAGGCTCGGGCCGTGTGAAGGCAGAGGCCGAATCCGAAGGTCTCGACCGCATCTTTACCGATGCCGGCTTCGAGTGGCGCGATCCGGGCTGCTCGGCCTGCCTAGCCATGAACCCGGACAAGGTCCCGCCGGGGGAGCGCTGCGCTTCCACATCCAACCGCAATTTCGTCGGCCGGCAGGGCCCTGGGGCCCGCACGCATCTCATGTCCCCGGCCATGGCGGCCGCCGCCGCGGTCACCGGCCGCATCACCGATGTCCGCGAGCTGATGCGGTGATTGGCAGACAGGCGGAACCCCCTCAACTCCCCGCGAAGGAAGGAGCGGGGAAAGCCCGAACCTCTCCCCTCCCTCTCAGGGAGGGGCCGGGGGAGGGTGAAAGACCCCGCCGACCGCCGGCGCTGCCCGGCACCCCTTTGAAGGTACGGATATCATGACCCCCTTTGACACCCTCACCGGCATCGCCGTCCCGTTCGGCCAGGAGAATGTCGACACCGACATCATCATTCCGGCGAAATATCTGAAATCGGTGACGCGTACCGGGCTCGGCATGGGCGCCTTCGATTCGATCCGCCAGGACCCGGACAACATCTTCGACACGCAGCGCAATGCCGGGGCGCCCATCCTGATCGCGGGCGACAATTTCGGCTGCGGCTCGAGCCGCGAGCACGCCCCTTGGGCACTTGCCGATATGGGCTTCCGCTGCGTCATCGCGCCCAGCTTCGCCGATATCTTCTCCGGCAACGCCTTCAAGAACGGCATGCTGCTCGTCGAGCTGCCACAGGAGCAGGTCGACCGGCTGATGGAGGTCGCCAAGACCGACGAAATCACCATCGACCTCGAAAATCAGGTGGTGACCACGCCGTTTCAGGACCGGTTCGAATTCGACATCGACCCCTTTCGCAAGCACTGCCTGATGAACGGCCTCGACGAGATCGGCCTGACCGAGCAGCTTGCCGGCGACATCGACGCGTTCGAGCAGCGCCGGTCCGCCGACATGCCCTTTCTGGACCCGGTAACCTGACCCGCCGGATGTGCAACCGGCGGCCTTCCCTTGCGTCTCGGCGCAGCGCCTGATGCGTGGATGATCGGGCTTGTGCCTTCCGAAATAGGATCGGACAGCGCATAGAGGCCGGAAACTGCCCTTGCGGGATTGGATTTACCCTTTCACGCGCACCTGCCCGCGCGCCCACGCGCGCTGAGGTGTGACCTACTGTGACCTACAGCCTGGAAACTGTCCCATGACGAAACAACTGCTCCTCCTCCCCGGCGACGGCATCGGCCCGGAAGTGACCGGGCAGGTGCGCCGGGTCCTGGACGCGCTCGACCTCGACATCGAGACCGGCGAAGCCCTGTTCGGCGGCGCTGCGATCGATGCGGAGGGTGTACCCGTGTCGGACGAGACGGTCGCCCGGGCGCTCGCTGCGGACGCCGTCCTGATGGGCGCGGTCGGCGGACCGAAATGGGCAAACCAGCCCTATGACAAACGCCCCGAGGCCGGACTTCTGCGCCTGCGCGAGGCCATGAACGTCTATGCGAACCTGCGTCCCGCGCGCTGCTTCTCGGCGCTTGCCGACGCCTCCAGCCTGAAGCGCGAGCTGGTCGAGGGACTCGACATCATGTTCGTGCGCGAACTGGTCGGCGGCGTCTATTTCGGAAAGCCCCGCGGGATCGAGGAGTTGCCCGACGGAGAGCGCCGCGGTCTCAATACCCATCAATATACCACGTCCGAGATTCGGCGCGTTGCCCGCGCCGCCTTCGACCTGGCCAAGGGCCGGTCGGGACGGGTGTGCTCGGTCGAGAAGTCGAACGTGATGGAGGCGGGCCTGCTCTGGCGCGAGGAGGTACAGCGCCTGCGCGATCAGGAGTATCCCGACATCGAGCTTTCGCACATGCTCGCCGACAATTGCGCGATGCAGCTGGTGAAGAACCCCAAGCAGTTCGACACCATCCTGACCGACAACCTGTTCGGCGACATGCTCTCGGACGAGGCGGCGATGCTGACCGGGTCTCTTGGCCTCCTGCCCTCCGCCGCGCTCGGCGAGCCCGGCAAACCGGGCCTGTACGAACCCATTCATGGCTCCGCACCCGATATTGCCGGACAGGGACTTGCCAATCCGGCCGCCGCCATTCTCAGCCTCGCCATGGCGGTACGCCACTCTTTCGGCGACGAACGCGCGGCCGGGCGGATCGAACGCGCGGTCGAGGCAGCCATCGAAGGTGGCACCCGCACACGCGACATCGGCGGCGAGGCGACGACGGAGCAGATGGGGTCTGCAATCGTTCAGTCCCTCTGATGAACAAGTTCCGCGACCCCCTGAAGCCGCCCCGCCGGGCGCCGTGGCGAAACTCGCTCGACCGCCATGTCGGAACCTTCCTGACCGGCCTGCTCTTCCTCCTGCCCATAATCATCACCCTGATGGTGCTCGACTGGGTGGTGCGTCAGGTGGCGGGCCTGTTCGGCGAGGACACCATCCTCGGGTCGGCCATTTTCGGATCGTCGTCGCTGCTGTTCGGCGACAATGTCCTTGGTGTGTGGATCATGCTGGCGCTGGTCGTCGCCGGGATCTGGTTCGTCGGCCGGATCTTCCAGAGGGAGGCGCAGCGCTCGGTTCAGGATCGGATCGAATCATGGGTCAGCCGCATCCCCATTATCGGCAGCATCTACCGGCCGATCTCGCAGCTTACCCGCATGTTCGGCATGCGCGAGGAAAGCGAACTAGCCTCGATGCGCCCGATTTCCTGCCGCTTCGGCGGCAAGGACGGGGTCGACGTGCTCGCCCTTCTTGCGTCGAACACCCCTGTCGAAGTCGCGGGAGAGCCGCGCATGCTCGTCTACATGCCCTCGGCGCCGCTTCCGATGACGGGTGCGCTTATTCTGGTCCCGCCGGAAAGCGTCGTGCGCATCGACGGCATCGGCGTCGACGACCTCCTGTCCTACTATATTTCCCTCGGTACGGTCGTGCCCGAGGGGCTGTCGTCGATGCAGCTCGCGCCGCCGGAAAAGGCAGAGGATATCGTCCGGCGCAGTCAGGCCGAACCGGGTACCGGCTCGGGCCCCAACACCCAGGCGGGCCCGTCATAAGCGGCGCCGCGCGCTTCCGCGCCGCGCAGTCGGGTACGACGCTACTCGTCGTAGGTGACGGTTTCGCCGGACATGCCCGGATAGTCGCGCAGCAGGGCGTCTGCCAGGGCAGGCAGCGCCGCCACGGCACTGGCGCGGTCGGCGCCGCTTTCGGCTTCGGTGGTCGCCCGGCCTTCCCAGATAACGCTTTCGTCGCTCATGCGCGTCAGCCGCAGGGCCAGCAGCGTTTCGACGATCTCGCCGGACTTGCCGCCGCCCAGGCCGAACGTCGTGCCGACGCCTACGCCGACATTGCCCCCGCCGGTTCCGCCGCCAACGCCGATGCTGACGGGCGAACGCTGCGCCAGCGCCTCCCGGCTCGCCTGCGCCACGTCGACGACGCCCAGCAGCTCTGCATCGTCCCTGTCGTCGACGATGGTGAAGCCCGTCTCGCGCAGTTCTGCCGCGACGATGTCAGCATAGGTGCGGAATTCCAACGTGCCCGCCTGGTCCGGCATGGCCGGCTCCAGGAAAACCGCGCCGCGCGCCACCGGCTGCTCCAGATGGAACCGCGTCACGTCGATGCCGGGATCGTAGGTCGAACAGGCTGCGAGGGCAGCGCAGAGAATAAGGGGCAGCGAACGCATGGTATCTCTCCCGAAAGGGCCTCCAGTCCCGCTTTTCGGCGGCTCGCGGAAGCGATAGGCCGCCCTGTGCAGCCATGAAACAAACTGGTTCGAAGGGGAAGCCGTTCCATGTCCGCCACCGGTGAGCAAAAGCCCAGGGTCCTCGTTACCGGCGGGGCGGGCTATATCGGCAGCCATGCCGTCCACGCCCTGCTCGACCGGGGCTATCCGGTGTCCGTTGTCGACAATCTTGTCACGGGCTTCCGCTGGGCGGTGCCGGATCGCGCGCGCTTCCACGAGGTCGATGTCGCAGATCAGGCCCGGATGGAAGCCATTCTGCGAGAGGACGAGATTGGCGGCATCATGCACTTCGCCGGGTCGGTGGTGGTTCCCGAATCGGTCGAGAATCCGCTCAAATATTATCGCAACAATACTGCCGCATCACGCAACCTTCTCGAGGCAGCCGTCGCGGCGGACATCCCGCACTTCATCTTCTCGTCGACCGCTGCAACCTACGGGCTGGCGGAGGTCGTGCCGGTCACCGAGGACGCGCCGCAGCGGCCCATTAATCCCTATGGCGCCTCGAAGCTGATGACGGAAACCATGCTGCGCGACGCGGCCGCCGCGCAGCCGTTCAACTTCTGCGCGCTCCGTTATTTCAACGTCGCCGGCGCCGATCCCGAGGGCCGCACGGGTCAATCGACGGCCGGCGCCACTCACCTCATCAAGGTGGCCTGCGAAGCCGCGCTCGGAAAGCGCTCGCACGTCGCCGTATTCGGCACCGATTACGACACGCCCGACGGCACCGGCGTGCGCGACTATATCCACGTTTCCGATCTGGTGGAGGCGCATGTGCTGGCGCTCGAATGGCTGCGGGCGCACGCCTCGCAGTCGCTATTCATGAACGCCGGGTACAAGCGCGGCTTTTCGGTTCTCGAGGTGCTCGACTCGGTCGAAAGGGTGTCGGGTCGGCCGATCGAACGGCGGCTGGAATCGCGCCGCGCCGGAGATCCGGGAGAGCTGGTCAGCGACAATGCCCGCATCGTCCGGACGCTGGGCTGGTCACCGCGCTACGCAGATCTCGACATGATCGTGCGCCATGCGCTGTCCTGGGAGGAGGCCCTGGAGGCGCGCCGGTCTTAATCCGTCGCGATATAGCGGCGTTCGGCGCCTTCGAGGACCAGAGCGGTCAGGGTCCCCGTCATATAGGCCCCTGTGTCGATGCCGGTCCGGTTCTTCTGCTCATCGACATCCTTCGAAATGGTATGGCCATGGACGACATGTACACCGAACCCCTTGCGATGCCTCAGGAAATCGCCGCGAATCCACATCAGGTCGCGTTCGTCCTGCTCTTCCAGCGGCACCCCCGGCCGGATGCCGGCATGGACGAACAGATAGTCCCCGACGCGGTAGTCGAGCTTGAGGGCGCGGAAGAACTTCCGGTGCGCCTTCGGCAGCGCCAGCCGGAAGGCATCGACAATCTCTTCGGACTTTCCCGACACGAGCAGGCGGGTGGAGACGCCCCAGCTTTTCAGGGCTTCGTCGCCGCCATTCGAAATCCAGGCCTTCAGATGGTCCTTCTTCCAGTCGTCGTCTTCCAGAAGGAAGGTGGCGAAATGATCGTGATTGCCCTTCAGATAGACCCAGCTGTCGGCGGGTTCCGGCCCCTCGATCAACCGGTCGATGACCCCCGCGCTGTCGGGCCCACGGTCGATATAGTCGCCCAGGAAGACGATCTCGCTATGCCCCTCGAACCCCTTCAGGTCGGCGGCGATCCGCTCCAGAAGCGCGTCGAGCAGATCGCGCCGACCATGTATGTCGCCCACGGCATAGATACGCGTTCCCGAGGGAATAGAAGGCAGCGCCTTCTTGTTTTTCTTGAACAGAAATTTCATCGCTGGCGAAGGTAAAGCGGGGCCGCCCTCATTCCTAGACCTCAATCCCGAACACCCTCAATCCCGGACCCGGTGACTGCGCCAATTCCTTGACTTGTGCGCCCGCGGACCCTATCTGCGCGCTTCATTTTTCCGCACGAGATTATAGCAGGCCGCGCCATGAAAGTTCGCAATTCTCTGAAGTCGCTCAAGAATCGGCATCGCGATTGCCGCGTCATTCGTCGCCGTGGCCGCACCTACGTCATCAACAAGACAAATCGCCGGTTCAAGGCGCGCCAGGGCTGATTTCGCCCGGGACGGCTATGCCTTCCCCGCAGCTCGAGACCGTCATCTTCGATGTCGGCCATGTCCTTTACGACTGGGACATCCGCTATCTCTACGCCAAGCTGATCCCGGACCCGGATCGGCTTGAATGGTTTCTGACCAACGTCGTCACCCGGCAGTGGCATTTTCAGCACGACGCCCGGCGCCCCTTCGTCGAGACGAAGGCCGAACTGATCGCGCAATATCCTGCCGAGGCTGAGCTTATCTCGCTGTACGGCCCGCGCTGGCTCGAAACGATCGGCGAGCCCGTTCCGGGAATGACGGAGCTGGTCGAGACACTTGCCAAGGCAGGATACCGGATATTCGGCATCACCAATTTTTCGGCTGAGTTCTGGGCGATGTTCCGGCCCACCGCTCCGGTCTTCGACCTGTTCGAGGACATTATCGTCTCCGGGGAGGAGAAGATGATGAAGCCGGACCCGGCCATTTATGCGCTCGCGGAAAGCCGGTTCGGGATCGACCCCTCGCAGGCGCTGTTCATCGACGACCAGCCGAAGAACGTCGCCGCTGCACGGGATGCCGGCTTCAACGCAGTGGAATTCACCGGGCGTCCCGCCGTCGAAGAGGAACTCGCCAAGCTAGGCGTTCAGGTCTAGCCGCGAAGTCTCGCCAGCCGCACCCCATATCGCCGCAGCGATGGTCTAACGCTCATACCCCTTCAGCTCGTCACCGCTGATCCTTGCGATGTGAAGGACGTTGGTACTGCCCGGCGTACCGAAGGGGACGCCCGCCATGACGACGATGCGGTCGCCCGTTTCCCCCAGCCGCGTCCTTACCGCCATGCGGCGCGCCTTGCCGACCATTTCCTCGAAATCGCTGACGTCTCGCGTCGTCACGGCGTGAATACCCCACAGCAGCCCCAGCCGCCGCGCTGTTTCCCGAGAGGGTGTCAGCACCAGAAGGGGCACCGGCAGGCGCTCGCGACTGGCACGCCGCGCTGTCGAGCCCGAGGTCGTGAAGCAGGCGGCGAGCGCGCAATCCACCGTACGCACCACCGATCCGGCGGCCGAGGAAATCGCGTCGGCCGTGGTGGGCTGCGGCGATGTTTCGGTGAAGCTGATATGCTTCTGATACATGGGATCCGCTTCAGCCTCGAGCGCGATGGCGTTCATCATGCGCACCGCCTCCACCGGATAGCTTCCGGCAGCCGTTTCCGCCGACAGCATGATGGTGTCCACGCCCTCGTAGATGGTGTTCGCCACGTCGCTGACCTCGGCGCGCGTCGGGGCCGGGTTGGACACCATGGAATCGAGCATCTGCGTCGCAACCACGACGGGCTTGCCGGCCATGCGCGCCAGTTCCACGATCTCTTTCTGTACCCGCGGCACCTTCTGCGGCGGCAATTCGACGCCAAGGTCGCCGCGCGCCACCATCAGCCCGTCGCAAAGATCGAGAATTTCGTCCAAGCGGTCGAGCGCACGGGGTTTTTCGATCTTCGCCATCAGGGCCGCCCTCCCGGCGATCAACCGGCGAGCTTCGGCCACATCGTCCGGGCGCTGCACGAAGCTGAGGGCAATCCAGTCCACGCCCTGATCGAGCGCGAAGTCGAGATCGCGCCGGTCCTTGTCGGTCAGCGCAGGCAGCGGAATGACGGCGTCCGGGACGTTCACGCCCTTCCGGTCGTTCAGTTCACCCGAATTCTGCGCAACCGTCTCGATCCGGTCGTCGCTGACCGATTCGATCTTCAGAACCAGTTTGCCGTCGTTGAGGAGAAGTCTCTGGCCCGCCTCGACGGCCACGAAGACCTCTGGGTGCGGAAGGCAGACCCGTTCCGCCGAGCCGGGACTGTCGTCCCGGTCTAGAACGAAGCGGTCGCCTTCTTTCAGATGGATCGGCCCATCCTCGAAAGTGCCAACGCGAATTTTCGGACCCTGCAGATCGGCCAGAATGGTCATCGGGCGGCCAAGCTGCTTCTCCATCGCACGAAGCTGCGCGATCCTCTCCTTGTGATCGGCGTGGCTGCCATGGCTCATATTCACGCGAAAAGCGTCGGCGCCCGCGTGAAAAAGTCGGGACAGCATCTCGGGATCTGCAGAGGAGGGCCCGAGAGTGGCCAGTATCCGAACCTTGCGCCGGCGGGGTTCGATGCTCACGTCTGGACCTCCAGTCTCGCGGTTCGCCCCCGCGATGCGCGAGGCATTTCCGTTTGGCAAGCGAAGGATTTGTTCATGATCGACGACACGACCCGTACCGAACTGGAGGCAGCCGCCTTTCGCAGGCTCGTGTCACATCTTCGCCACAGGACCGACGTGCAGAATATCGACCTGATGGGTCATACGGGGTTCTGCCGCAATTGCCTGGGCGACTGGTACCGCGAAGCCGCGGCGGAAAAGGGCATCGACCTGTCGAAGGACGAGGCGCGGGAGGCGGTTTACGGCATGCCCCCCGCCGAGTGGAAGGAACGCTACCAGACAGAGGCGAGCGACGAACAGGTGCAGCGCATGAACGAGAGCGTTGCGAAGAATCAGGCCCCCGCCTAGCTACGGCCCCCCGCAGCCCCATTCAGAAGACCCTAGGAGTTACCCCACAGATGGCCGACGCCACCCATTCGTCCGAACAGCTTCGTCTTTTCATCGAGCGCATCGAGCGCCTGGAAGAGGAAAAGAAGGCCATCGCGGACGACATCAAGCTGGTCTACGGCGAAGCGAAGGCTGAGGGTTTCGACCCCAAGACGATGCGGACGGTCGTCAGGCTGCGCGCGATGGACAAGAACGATCGGCAGGAACAGGAAGCGCTGCTCGACGCCTACAAGGCCGCCCTAGGTCTGGCGGAATAGACTTCGGGGCAGAACGACCCCGGCGAACCAGCCCCCCCCGAAAGTACGAGCGGGCACTTCGTGCTGTCTGCCGTCAGACCCACTTCCCTTCGCGGAACCACTTGGTGACCACATGCTTGCGGCCCATGATGACGTCCGTGCCTTCGTGGAAGGTGTTCGGGTTGGGCGCGCCATGCTGATCCATATTGTTCCACATCAGTAGCCGGCCCACAGCCGGTTTCACCTGGAAGCCCAGATTGTTGAAGCGCGTCTCCCCGCCCGAAATCGGCTGATTGAGAAAGATCATGGCGGTCCATGTCCGTTGTCCGCCCGTCGCGACAACCTGATCCCAGCCGGGCTGGTCGACCTGGAAGAAGTCGGGGTGGGGGCGGAAGAACTGGCCCGGCTCGTACCGCTGGCCTTGCATGGTCTCGCCCTGTTCCTCTGCAATTCCCAGAAGGTCGCAGATCCGCCGGTCGATGCCGCGAATGAAGGGATCCCAGCGATCGAAGTTCGAGGAGTGGCTGGTCCGCCGGTCGTCTATGCCCGTTTCGGTATAGGCGGCCGAACGCTGATTGTTGGCGTCGATGCGCGCGCACAGTTCGGCGCATGTGCCCTCGTCGATGAATTTGTCGATCACCGCGACCTGTGCGCGGCGCGCCTCGACGATCTTCAGGTCTTCGCGCTCCTTGAGGCGCGCCCAGACCTGCCGACCGATTTCCGCCCGCTCGTCGGAGCGCTGCTCTTCCAGCGGTGTTTGCGGTTGATAGCGGCGCATCGTCGATATCCTCCTTCTCGGTTACCCGCTCAGGCTGCGCGTTCCATGGCGAGGAACTTCTCCCGGCGCAGGCGCCGCAACTCCTCGGCAGATTTCGGCTCGAGCGACTTCAGCTCTTTGCGCAGCTGGGCACCGATTGCCTCCATCGCCGCCGCCGGATCGCGATGCGCGCCGCCGAGGGGTTCGCCGATGACCCCGTCCACGAGACCCAGCGATTTCAGGTCCTGCGCACTGATACGCATTGCCTGGGCAGCATCCTGCGCGCGGTCGCCCGAGCGCCAAAGGATGGACGCGCACCCCTCCGGAGAAATGACAGCGTAAAAGCTATGTTCGAGCATCAACACCCTATTGGCCGCGGCAAGGGCAAGGGCACCGCCGGAGCCGCCCTCGCCGGTAATCGTCGCGATCATCGGTACACCGAGGCGGAGGCAGGCGGCGGTGCCGCGCGCCAGCGCTTCGGCAGCGCCCCGCTCTTCGGCCTCGATCCCCGGAAAGGCCCCTGCGGTGTCGACGAAGGTCAGCACAGGAAAGCCGAACCGGTCGGCCATCTCCATCAGCCGAACGGCCTTGCGGTACCCTTCGGGCTTACCCATGCCGAAATTATGCTTCAGCCGGCTCTCGGTATCGCGCCCCTTTTCGTGGCCGATCACCATCACCGGCTTACCGTCGAAGCGGGCCATGCCGCCCTGGATGGCCGCGTCCTCGGCGAAATATCTGTCCCCGGCCAAAGGCTCGAAGTCGGTGAACAGCGCGCCGAGAATATCCGAGAAATGCGGCCTGTCGGGATGGCGTGCGACCATCGCCTTCTGCCACGGAGAGAGGTTCGCGTAGACGCTGCGCAGCTCGGCATCGACTTTCTTGCGCAGGCGCTTCACTTCCTGCCTTACGTCGACGGGCCCGTCGCGCGCGCCGGCCTCCAGCTCTTCAATCTGTTCCTGAAGCGCTGCGATCGGCTTCTCGAATTCAAGAAATTTTACCATGCCGCCCGGCTACGCCCCCTTGGGGTCTCTGGTCAATTCGCCGCGCCCTTTGCGCGGTCAGCTGCGCGGCGCCGATCGGCCAGCGGATGACGCTCGTTGACGAGCCGGATCAGCGTCTCCGGCTGGACATGGGTGTAGATTTGTGTCGTCGAAATGTCCGCATGTCCCAGCATGGACTGGAGGGCACGGAGGTCGGCGCCTCCTTCCAGAAGGTGCGAGGCGAACGCGTGGCGGAGAACGTGCGGACTTACCCGGGCGGGATCCAGGCCGGCTTCCGCCGCCAGAGACTTGACGATCTGGAACAGGCGCACGCGGCTGAGATGTCCGCCGCGGGAAGGAAAGAGATAGGTCTCACCGGACCCGAGGGTTTCCTGCCAGGCACGCGCGGCCTCGGCGGCCACGCTGCCGACGGGGACAAGGCGCTCCTTGCCCCCCTTCCCCCTCAGGATTGCAAAGGGCTTGTCCATCCCGACCGCACGGCGCGGCAAGGACACGAGTTCGGTGGCGCGCAGGCCCGAGCCATAAAGGAGCTCGATGAGCGCGCGGTCGCGCAATGCGCCCGGACGCGCCTCGGCCACGCGTCGCTGCGCCGCCTGCAGAAGCGCCTCCACCTCTGCGGCGCGAAGAACCTTCGGCAGCCTGCGTCCGCTGCTCGGCCCGGTCAGATCGGCAGCCGGATTGTCGTCACGCACTCCGTCCGCCTGCAGGAAGGCGAAGAAGCGCCGGACCGCCGACAGCTTGCGCGCCGTGGAACTCGCCGACAGGTCGGACCAGCAGCCCGGAAGCTCGTCCAAGCCGGATTGAGTCGCGCTGGCTAGCTTCCCATCCAGCGCCTCGCTGGCCTGACGCAGGTCGCGTTCATAGGCGGCAATGGTGTTTTCAGCGGCGCCGCGCTCTGCGCGCATCATGTCGAGAAAGGCCTGTATTCTCGCGCCGTCCCCTTGGCCGCTTTCGCCTGACCGCACGGAGGTCACGCGGCTCACGGGGCCCTCAGCACCGCCTCTATCGCCATCAGGCGAGCCTCTTCGGAAAGGCCAACCTCGTCCAAGGCGGTAAGTACCGGCCGGAGGTCCCGAGGGCGTGCCTTCGCCCAGGGGCCCTGCAGGCCGAGCGCAGACAGGATTGCGACCTCGCCGACCCGGCCGCGCTCCGCTGCCCGGTCAAGGGCCGAGGTGAAGGCGTCCCGTTTGCTATCCACCTCGAAATCTTCGAACACGCTATCCCACTGACCGCCGCCGATCCGCCCGAGACCGGCAAGACCGGCCGCCGTCCACTTCATGCGGCGGCGCGCGGACGCTTCGTCGGCTTCGGCAAGCTGCCGATAGGCCGCACGGAACAGCCCGGGACTCAGCGGGACCACATTCTCGTCGTCAGCAAGGACGAGAAGCGGCCAAAGGCGCATCTGCTGGCCCTCCTCTGCCGCCTCGACTACCGGCCACCAGGCGCGGGCGGCGGCGATCCGTCCGGAGGCAAGCAGAGCTTCGATGAGCAGCGGCGCCTGCTCCAGATAGTCGCTACTGGGAGGAATGAGGGCGGCGGCGGGAGCAGCAGTGAGCAGCCCGGCAAAGCGCTGCCCTTCGGCCGCGCGGTCCTCCACGATGGTCTCGATGGCGGCGAGGCGCTCTGCGACGGTCCGCCCGGTGTAAGCCGCGCGCAGCCGCTCGAGTTCCGACGGAAGGTCATCGGACGCTTCCAGTCGGTCGGCACGGACGCTAGCGATCGCGCTCAGTTCACGCGAGGACACCATTCCATAGGGCGCGGCCCGGCGCGCCGAAGCCGAGCGCTGTTCCAGCGAAAGCTCCGGAGCGCGGAATGCCCAGCCGTGAATGGCTGGCGGCGCGCTGGCCCAGATTTCCTCGGGCACCTCCACGCCGCCGGCTGCCGCAAAGCCGAACCTCAGCGGGCTGAGCTGCTCGGTGTCCTCCCAGTCGACATTGGCAGCCCGGTTCACGCCGCCCGCCAGGCTGGCAATCCGTTCGGCAAGTAGCAGGTCGATGGGCGGCACGGCCTCCTGCCGCCGAAGCTGGTTGAACAGCGAAACCGCCGTCACTTCGTCCCCCTCGATGCCCGAACAAACCGCAGCGGAAAGGTCCCAGAAGGGATCGTCGGAAACGGCGCGTGCCGTTGCCACCATCGGGCAGAGAGCCGGGATATCGGCCGAGGCGAGATGCACGCGCGCGGCAACCCCGTAGAGCCGCGGTGTGTACGTATCCAGGGGCAGGTTCGCGATCAGCAGCTTGGCGCCGTCCGCCTCACCCATGCGCACGAGAAGATCCGCCCGCGCGGCAACCCAGTCGGCATCGCGAATACCCGGGGGCGTGGGCGCCCGGCTGAGGAGTGCGCGGCGCAGGACGATATGCGCCCAGCGCGACGCCAGCGGCGTATCGATGCGGCGCATCCAGGCCGCGAAAAGCGCTCCATTGGTTCCGGAGAACAGACCCGATCCATAACCGCCGCGGGATGTATCGAGCGGTCCCACCAAGGAAATGTCCGCCGTTTCCGCTTCGGTCGCGAGATCGTCGCGATTCGTCGGCTCAGGCAGGGGCGGCGGCAGCGGCGCGGGGGCGGAAATATCCTCCCCCTGTCCCGCGGGGTCATCCTCCGCGGGAGGCGGCTCGCTCTGCCCGGGAACGACCGGTGTCGCCGGGATGGGCTGTGCGGGCTCTTCGGGCTCCTCTTCCAAGAAGCCGGGCAGCAGATTTTCCTGCCCTGCCGCGGCGGCAGGCAGCAGAAGCAAACAGCTGGAAAGCAGCGCGGTCCTAAAGGCCCAGCGTTTCACGATCCACCGGCTGCTCCACCACGGTCCGTTCGACGGTGTCCTCACTGAATCCGAAATAAAAGACCAGGCCCACAAGAGCCACGATCAGCACAATAACAAGCCACTTCAGAACCGAACCCACGTCGCATCTTTCCGAACATTTACAGGACCGACGGCACTTGGCTCGTCAGCGCGGATCGACGCGTGTATAGCCGCGGCTTCCATGCTCACGAAACGAAAAATCTGTCTGGACGGCAAAGCGTGCTCGTTGGCCCTGATCGGGCTGATGGGAACCGGCAAGTCCACGGTGGGTCAGCGGCTCGCCGCCACGGTCGGCCTGCCCTTCGTCGACGCCGACGACGAGATCGAGACGGCCGCCGGCATGAGCATAAACGAGATTTTCGACCGGTTCGGCGAAGCCTATTTCCGCGACGGCGAGCGCCGGGTGATCCGACGCATCGTCGAGGGCGAACCCTGCGTGCTGGCCACGGGCGGGGGCGCGTTCATGGACACGGACACGCGCGGGCTGCTTGCGGCGCAGACGGTCACTGTCTGGCTGAACGCCGATATCGAGACGCTCGCAGAGCGAGTTTCGCGCCGAGACAATCGCCCTCTCGTTAAAGGAAAGGATCCCGCAGCGGTCCTTCGCGATCTCGCTGCGGTTCGCAATCCCGTCTATGCGGAGGCGCGCATACATGTCCGCAGCGGCGCAGGCGCCCCCCAGATCACGGTCGATGCCATTCTGGAGCGGCTGGAAGAGGAGAAGCTGTTTTGTTGACCGTTCCCGTCGAGCTTGGGCCGGACAGCTACGACATCCTCATCGAACCGGGTCTCCTGCGCCGGGCGGCTGCCTATCTGCCGGTGCCCACGGCGGGGCGACCACTGGTGATCGTGACGGACGAGACTGTCGCCGAACGGCATCTTCCCGCCCTTTGCGAGGCTGTCGAAGCGGAAACGAAGGCGGTCGTCCTTCCTGCCGGTGAAGCGACCAAGTCCTGGGCCTCGCTGGAACGCGTCGTCGAGGAGCTGCTCGACCTCGGCGTGGAACGCGGCGACAGCATCGTGGCGCTGGGAGGAGGGGTGGTCGGAGACCTGACGGGGTTCGCAGCCGCCATCCTGCGGCGCGGCTGCGGCTTCGTGCAGGTCCCCACCACGCTTCTGGCGCAGGTCGATTCCTCGGTCGGCGGCAAGACCGCCATCAACGCCGCGGCGGGCAAGAACCTGGTCGGTGCGTTCCACCAGCCGCGCCAGGTCCTGATCGACCCCGAAGTCCTCGCCACGCTTCCGACCCGGCAACTGCGCGCAGGCTATGCCGAGGTCGTAAAATACGGCCTGATCGGCGATGAACCCTTTTTCGCCTGGTGCGAGGCAAATCATCAGACCGTTCTTGCGGGCAAGAGCGATGCGCTGAGCCTTGCGATCGAGACCTCCTGCCGCGCGAAGGCGGCTATCGTCGCCGAAGACGAGCGAGAAACGAGCGGCCGGCGCGCGCTTCTCAACCTCGGACATACGTTCGGCCATGCGCTCGAAGCGGAACTCGGCTTTTCGGACGCCCTTCTGCACGGCGAAGCTGTCGCCATCGGGATGCGCCTCGCCTTTGCCTACTCCGCGCGCCTCGGCCTCTGCGGCGTCGACGAGGCCGAGCGCGTGGAGACGCACCTGCTGGATGCCGGCCTGCCCGTCAGGATCCCTCCGGGGATTGGCAGTGCCGAAGCGCTCGTGGCGCATATGCGCCAAGACAAGAAGGCGAAGGCGGGCGCCGTCCCGCTCATCCTTGCGCGCGGGATTGGAGAGGCATTCGTCTGGCCGGAAGCCGACCTCACGGACGTCCACAACTTTCTGACCGAGGAACTCCGAGGTAAATGAGCCCTCCCTTCCTATCGGCGCAGGAAATATCCGTCCCGCATGGGTTCTTCGGCCGCGAAGGCGGCGTCTCGACGGGAAACATGGCCAGTCTGCAATGCGGACTTGGCGCCGATGACGATGCCGCGTCCGTGCGCAGGAACCGTGGGCTTGTGGCAAAAACCATTGCCCCGGGGACGGTACTTGCCACGCTAAGGCAGGTTCACGGGACCGCCGTCGTGCATGCCAAGGGAGAGCCGACAGACGATGAGCGACCGGAAGCCGACGCGCTCGTTACCGACCGGCCAGGCGTCCTTCTCGGCATCCTGACTGCGGACTGCGCACCGGTGCTGCTCGCCGATGAAGCGGCCGCCGTAGTCGGCGCGGCGCATGCCGGATGGAAAGGCGCACTGGCCGGGGTCACCGACGCTGTGATCGCGGGAATGCAGCAGCTCGGCGCCGACAGGTCGCGGATCGTAGCAGCCGTCGGACCGTGCATCGCGCGATCGAGCTATGAGGTGGACGACGCCTTCCGCCAGCGCTTCCTCGCTGCGGACGAGGAGAACTGGAGGTTCTTTTCCGAAGGACGGCAGGGGCATGCGCAATTCGATTTGGAAGCCTATGTCGCCGCCCGCTTGGCCCGCGCCGGGATCGGCCGCGTCGAATGCCTGGGGCAGGATACATATGCGCAGGAAGAGCGCTTCTATTCCTTTCGACGCTCGACCCACCGCGGCGAGCCATCCTATGGCCGCCAGATCAGCGTTATCGGCCTGCCGGTCACAAACTCGTCATGAATCGTTGCCGAGCGGCTGGCGGGGCTCTAGGCGGGACACGCATTCCGCTTCACCCAGATTAACGCTCGCGAGAGGAACGCCCTTCCCGTGAAGATCATCACCGGCAACAGCAACGTGCCGCTGGCGGAGGACATCTCCCGCTATCTCGAAATCCCCCTGACCCAGGCGAGCGTTCGCCGCTTTGCCGACGAAGAAATCTTCGTCGAAATTCAGGAGAATGTCAGGGGCGAAGACGTCTTCGTCATCCAGTCGACCGCTGCGCCGGCGAACGACAATCTGATGGAACTGCTCATCATGATCGATGCGCTGAAGCGGGCGAGCGCCCGGCGCATCACGGCAGTCATTCCCTATTATGGCTATGCGCGCCAGGACCGGAAACCGGGCCCGCGCACGCCCATCTCTGCGAAGCTGGTCGCGAACCTGATCACAACGGCAGGCGCCGACCGCGTTCTTTCCGTCGATCTGCACGCCGGTCAGATCCAGGGCTTCTTCGATATCCCGACCGACAATCTGTACGGCGCCCCGGTCATGGCGGAAGACATCAAGGCGCGCTTCAGCCTCGACAACCTGATGATCGTTTCGCCTGACGTCGGCGGTGTGGTGCGGGCCCGCGCATTGGCGAAGCGCCTCGACAACGCCCCGCTGGCCATCGTCGACAAGCGCCGCGAGCGCGCCGGCGAATCAGAGGTGATGAACATCATCGGCAACGTCTCCGGACGCTTCTGCATCCTGATCGACGATATCGTCGATTCGGCCGGTACGCTTTGCAATGCCGCCGGCGCGCTGCTGGAGGCCGGGGCGAAGGAAGTCACCGCTTATTGTACCCATGGGGTGCTGTCGGGCGGTGCGGTGGCGCGGGTCGCCGACTCCTCGCTGCGCGAACTGGTAATTACCGATTCGATTCCGATGCCCGAAAATCCGGGCAAGATCCGAAAGCTGACGATCGGCCCGCTCCTGGGGGAGGCAATCCGCAGGATTGCGGACGAGACCTCCGTGTCCAGCCTGTTCGACTAGGCCGATGTCCGGCCATGTCGCGGCGGACACTGGCCGAAAGGGTGAAGTGGCGGTCGTATTCCTGTCGGAGCGCACCGGGCAGGACGTGGACGGATATGCGGCAGCCGCCGAAGCGATGGCCGCGCTTGCGTCCGCTCAGCCGGGTTACAGAGGCATGGATCATGTAGCGGGCAAGGGCCGTGAAGCCGTCACCATCAGCTACTGGGCAAGCGAGGCAGACGCGGTCGCGTGGCGCCGGCACCCGGAACACCGAACCATTCGTGAACGCGGACGCGGCCGTTGGTACGCGCGTTACACGCTGCACGTAACGCGCATCATGCGGTCATATGAATGGGAAGCGCCCGCGGGTCTTGGCGAGAGCTAGCCGAGGCGTTCCTTCTTCTGGCGCTCGGCCAGAACCGGTCGGGCGTCGCAGTCGATGACCACCTCGGGATAGTCGAGTGCGGTAAGTCGATCGAGAATTGCCGGCGCAGCATCGAGACACTGATCGACGGTTTCGAAATCGGGATCCATGATCTTCAGCGTCTGACAGGCGCTGCCGGCATCGCCGCAGCCCAGAATCGCCATCGCCACAAAAACCCCGTCCATCTCGCTTGCCTTCATCGATTCGGTTCGTCGTATGAGACAAACGGTTCATCGACATCAGCGTTCCCACGGGACGAACTCGGTTCGGCTCAACTTCCCGGCTCGACGATGGCGAGGGTCTTGTCGAACGACGCCGAGTCCAGCGAATCCGGCGTCACGACGACGACCGCCCCTCCGGTCAATTCTTCGGCGAGTTGAGCGCGAAACTCTTTCGGAAGCATCAGCTTTGCCCGCTCCGACGGGCTGACTTCTTCCGAATGCTCCCCTTCCTCGAGCGGGACCGAGGCCCAGATAAATTCATCCCAGGCGGCGTCGGACCAGAAGAGCTGATAGATCTCGGTGTGCGTCACCGGACGTCCGATGCCGACGGGTGCCCGGCCGATCTCGACGCCGTTGCGGATGACCCTGATCTGCCGGTCGGCCGCACTGACCAGGATCGAAATCGGTCCCTCTTTCTGCAGCCACGGCCGCCACCGGACTTCTCCCGCCACCTTGCCGCCAGCCGGCAGGGCATCGTCGGACCCGGCCGCCTCCGGAGTGCGCGCCGCCACGCGGGGAATGTCGGGGCTGGCCGTCACGACGACGGTAATGCCGAGATCAGTGACGGCGAAGAGCTTTCGCGCAAACTCCTCGGGCAGACGAATACAGCCATGCGACGCCGGATGGCCCGGAAGCGTTCCCGCGTGAAGGGCAATGCCGTCCCAGGTCAGCCGCTGCATGAACGGCATGGGCGCGTTGTCATAAAGGTTGGAGTAATGCTCGCGCCGCTTCTGCAGAATGGTGAAGACCCCGGTCGGGGTTTCATGACCTTCGCGGCCGGTCGAGACGGTGGAAATGCCGATGAGGACACCGTTGCGATACACATAGGCGCGCTGGACCGGCAGGCTGACGAGAATGGTCACCGGCCCCTCGGGAGAGACGCGGTCGGCCCACAGGAAATCTCCGGGAGCCAGCGCCTCGGCAGCGGGCTCGATCGGCCCCGCCGGAAGCGGCAGTTCCTCCGCTGCCGCCGGTCCCGACCACAGGAGTGCGGCGAGCGGCAGCAGCGGCAGAAGGAAGCGCACCCTCAATGGGCGAACAGCACCGGGTGACGGTGCTGCCGAATCATCGACTGAGTCGCGCCGCCCAGAAGCATCTCCTGCAGACGGCCATGACCATAGGCACCCATCACGATGAGGTCCGCGCCGTACGCGCCCGCCTCTTCCAGAATCTGGTCGCCGATCTTGCCCGAACTCGGCACCTTGATGGTTTCCGCCTTCGCGCCGCCGCGGCTGAGATAGCTGGCGACATCCTTTTCGTCGGGCCGCCCGGCAGGAACGTCCCCGATCGACAGAATGCGAACGTCGGAGGCTCGGTCGATGAGCGGCAGCGCGGCGCGCAGTGCACGGCCCGCCTCATCGGAGCCGTTCCACAGAACGAGTATGCGGCCGTCATCCAGGCATTTCGGCCGGGCAGAGACAGCCATGAAGACCGGGCATGTCGCGTTGGCGAGCATGCGACCCACGAAGGTATCGCCGGCCTGGCCGGAGAAATCGTCTTTCAGCGGGCTGAGCATCAGAAGGTCGCCAAGGACGCCTTCCCGCGCGAATTCCCGCTCGGGCAGGCCGGAACGGATTTCCCAGTCATAAGTGACATCTTCGCCCTTCAGGAGGCGGTCGGCGACCTCGCGAAACTTCCGCTCGTCGGCCTTCAGCCGCTCCTCGGCTTCCGCAAAGGCGGCGCCCGTAAAGAGCCCTGCCGCGTAAGGCTCGCCGACAGAAGTGAAGTCCGGCCGGATATGCATGATGGTGAGATCGGCATCGTAGGTCCGCGCGAAGGCCATGGCAGCCTCCATGCGAGTTTCGAAGCCGGCATCGTCGAACGCGTGAACAATGATTCGCCGCATGTCGTTCTCTCCCCTGTTGAAATGACTCTGTATCTACAGCGTCCATTCTCCGCGAATGTTGCGCTGGATCAAGATGTCGCCCTTTCCCGGCGTGGCGAGAGCGCCCGGCGCTCCCTATGTCTGCTGCCGCATGACGTCCGAACGGCAGCTTTTGCTGCGCTTCCTGCCCTATCTCTGGCCTGCCGACCGCCCCGACCTCAGGCGGCGGATCGTGGGCGCCATGGCATTCGTCCTCGCCTCAAAGGCGGCCGTACTCCTGATGCCGTTTGCCTATAAGGCCGCGGTCGATGCGATGAGCGCCGAGGGGCCCGTTTCGGACGCTCTCATGGTCGGCCTGGCCATGGTCGCGGCCTATGCCGGTGCGCGGCTGGGCGGGACCTTGTTCGACAATCTGCGCAACGCCGTCTTCGAACGAGTCGGCCAGGTGGCCGCTACCCAGTTGGCCATCGACGTCTTCCGGCACATGCACCGGCTCTCCCTTCGCTATCATCTCGAACGGCGCACGGGCGCGCTGACCCGCATTATCGAGCGGGGGACCAAGTCCATCGACATGATGCTGTATTTCCTGCTCTTCAACATCGCCCCCACGGCGCTCGAACTGGTTGTCGTGTGCGGGATCTTCTGGGTGAAGCTCGGCCCTCCCGCAGTGGGAATGATGCTGGCCGCGGTCGCCGCCTACATTCTGTTTACCCAGCGGGTGACCGAGTGGCGGCAGAAGCTTCGCCGCCAGATGGTCGACGACGACAACCGGGCCGCCCAGCGGGCCGTCGACAGCCTGCTCAACTACGAGACGGTCAAATATTTCGGCAATGAGGGTCTGGAAGCGCGCAGCTACGAACAGGCAGCCCGGACCTTCCAGGAAAGCGCCGTACGCAGCGAAACGTCGCTCGCCTGGCTGAACATAGGCCAGGCGGTGATCCTCAACCTCACAATGGCCGGGGCGATGGGGTACACCGTGTGGGGCTGGAGCGAGGGCCGCATGACGGTGGGCGACCTCGTCCTCGTAAACACGCTCCTGATGCAGCTTTTCCGCCCGCTAGACGCGCTCGGCTGGGTCTACCGCTCGATCAAGCAGGGCCTGGTCGACATGGAGGAGATGTTTCGCCTGATCGACACAGAAACGGAGATCGAGGACGCCCCGGACGCCAGGCCACTGCAGGTGACCCGGGGTGAAATCAGCTTCGAGGACGTGGTCTTCTCCTACAGTGAGGAGCGGCAGATTCTCCACGGCGTAAGCTTCGCCGTGCCCGCCGGTGCGACCGTCGCCGTGGTGGGCGACAGCGGTGCCGGCAAATCCACGCTCGGCCGCATTCTCTACCGCTTCTACGAGATCGACAGCGGGCGGGTGAAAATCGACGGTCAGGATATCAGCAACGTCACGCAGGACAGCCTGCGGCGTGCCATCGGCATCGTCCCGCAGGACACGGTGCTGTTCAACGATACCGTGGGCTACAACATCGCCTATGGCCGCGAGGGAGCGACGCAGGAGGAAGTGGAAGCGGCGGCAAGAGCTGCGCAGATCCACGAGTTCATCTCAAGCCTGCCCGCCGGCTATGAAACGCTGGTCGGCGAGCGCGGCCTGAAACTCTCGGGCGGGGAAAAACAGCGGGTCGCCATTGCCCGCACGATCTTGAAGGATCCGCCCATCCTGCTTCTCGACGAAGCTACCAGCGCGCTCGACAGTCGCACCGAGGACGCGATCCAGACCAGCCTCAGGGAAGTCGAACGCGGACGAACGACCCTCGTCATCGCGCACCGTCTTTCGACGATTACCGACGCCGACGAAATCCTGGTCATGCGCGGCGGACGCATTGCTGAGCGCGGGACCCATGGCGAGCTGCTGGCCAGAGACGGTCATTATGCAGAGATGTGGGCGCGGCAACAGGCGGAAGAGCGCACCCGTCAATCTGGCGACTGACATAGCGGACGACTATGGCGCGCGCTTCGTCAGAAGGTCGCCAACACGCCCCGGACGATCATGGTTCCGAGGGCGACCCAGCTTAGGACGAAGACCAGGAATCGGACGATCACCACGTTTACCGACGCCTGGATGATCGAGTGAACCACCCGCAGGACGACGTAGCTCCAAGCGCAGATCACATGCAATTGATCGGCAAAACCGAGCAGGACCACCGCGATCGACACCGCGTAGAACAAGGTCGGCGCTTCGAACAGGTGGTTGTAATTGTCGGCGACCTGTCGAACCGAAGAAGGCAGCTCGTAGGTGCCCGGATGTTTGGCAGCCTGCGGCTTGATCCCGGCCTTGCTGAAGGCCGGCAAGCGCGTAGCGTACATCCACAGAAACATGATCAGCGTCAGCAGGCCCATGCACAGAACGGCCTGAAGCATAAGCGCGGCGTTTTCGGTCAATGGAATCATAGGGCCCCCTCTGTCCTCCATTGAAAACACTGACGTCACGGCGGCAAGAAAAAAGGCGCCGAATCAACATCCCGCGCCTTCTTTCCTGTTTCTTTTGCGAAGCCTCAGGCGCCTTCGGGCAGCCCGTCCGGCTCGTCACCGCCGCGCCGGCCGCTACGCTTGCCGGACTTCGGAATGGCCGAGACGCCGGCAGTTGAGATGACCGGCTTCGCCTTCGCGCTCGAGCGGTCGATCGACCCGCCATCCATCAGCGTCTTGATCTCGTCGCCGCTCAGGGTCTCATATTCCAGAAGCGCCCCCGCAAGAGCGTGGAGCTGCTCCTCATGTCCGCCCAGCACGTCCTTGGCACGCTGATAGCCCTCCTCGATGACGCGCTTCACCTCCGCATCGATCAGCTGCGCAGTGGCTTCGGACACATTCTTCTGCTGGCTGAGCTGTTGGCCGAGAAAGACTTCCTGCTGGTTCTCGGTCAGCATGACCGGCCCGACCTTGTCGGACATGCCCCACTGAGTGACCATGTTGCGGGCGAGGTCGGTGGCATATTGGATATCGCCCGACGCACCGGACGACACCTTGTCATAACCGAAGATGATCTCCTCGGCCACGCGTCCGCCCATGGCGACCGCCATGTTCGCGTGCATCTTGTCACGGTGATAGCTGTATTCGTCACGCTCGGGCAGACGCATAACCATACCGAGCGCACGGCCGCGCGGGATGATCGTCGCCTTGTGGATCGGGTCTGAGGCGGGCTCGTGCAGGGCGACAAGGGCATGGCCGGCCTCGTGATAGGCGGTCATCTTCTTCTCGTCCTCGGTCATGACCATGGTCTTTCGTTCGGACCCCATCATGACCTTGTCCTTGGCTTCCTCGAACTCGGCCATACCGACGAGGCGCTTGCCCTTGCGTGCGGCGAGAAGCGCTGCCTCGTTGACGAGATTGGCAAGATCGGCACCGGAAAAGCCCGGCGTACCGCGCGCGATGGTCCGGGCGACCACGTCGGGCGCCAACGGCACCTTTTTCATATGGACTTCGAGAATCTTCTCGCGGCCCTCGATGTCGGGGCGCGGCACGACAACCTGACGGTCGAAGCGGCCCGGACGCAGCAGCGCAGGGTCGAGCACATCGGGGCGGTTCGTCGCCGCGATGATGATGATGCCCTCGTTCGCGTCGAAGCCGTCCATCTCGACGAGCAGCTGGTTCAGCGTCTGTTCACGCTCGTCATTGCCGCCGCCAAGGCCGGCGCCGCGATGACGACCGACGGCATCGATCTCGTCGATGAAGATGATGCAGGGGGCAGACTTCTTCGCCTGTTCGAACATGTCGCGGACACGGCTGGCGCCCACGCCGACGAACATCTCGACGAAGTCGGAACCCGAAATCGTGAAGAAGGGGACCCCCGCCTCGCCTGCGATGGCGCGCGCCAGCAGCGTCTTACCGGTGCCCGGGGGGCCGACCAGCAGGGCGCCTTTCGGGATCTTGCCGCCCAAACGCGAAAATTTCGACGGGTCCTTGAGGAAGTCGACGATCTCCTCAAGCTCCTCGCGGGCCTCGTTGATCCCAGCGACGTCGTCGAAGGTCACGCGGCCATGCTTCTCGGTCAGCATCTTGGCGCGGCTCTTGCCGAAGCCCATGGCACCGCGTCCGGCACCGTTCTGCATCTGCCGCATAAAGAAGATCCAGATACCGATCAGCAGCAGCATGGGGAGCATGTTGATGAGGATCGCACCGAGCAGACTGCGGCTTTCCTCTGGCTGGGCGTTGAACGTAACGTCCTGATCTTCCAGCCGCTCGACGAGGCCAGGGTCTTCCGGCGCATAGGTCTGGAATTCCTGACCGTTCGTCATGCGCCCGGCGATCTCACGGCCGCGAATTTCGACCGCTTCGACCGAGCCCTCCTCCACTTTCTCGATGAAGTCGGAATAGGCGATGGCGGTGGCGCTGGAACTGCCCGATTGCCCACCGAACAGCGAAACGCCGACGATCAGAGCGAGAACGATGACCGCCCAGATAGCCAGGTTCTTAGTCCAGGGCGGGGGGCTCTTCTTGTTCGGGTCCTGATCGCTCATCGTCGTTACGAGTCCAATTCTGAATGCGTAGCGTCGAACATAGGCATTCCGCCGCCGCTTCCCAAGGCCCGCGACGGAAATGCCCGGCTAGGCACGGCGCGGATCGTTTTCCCGCCGGAAAGTCCACACTGCTCCCCCCGAAGCCTGCACATTGGACAGCGAAGCCCGGCCTCCACGTCCAAGCGTCTCCACGAGGCGCTGAGCCTGCGTCCCGCGAGGCAGTTCCCCGCCGAGGTCCAGGATGACGGAGCGGACGACCCTGAGCACGGTTTCGGAGGGGAGCCCTCGCGCATCGAAGCGAAGCTCGTCGCCCCTGCTCCAACAGCGCGTGCGGCGGGCCTCCTTGGCCAGCCAGGCCAGCGCCTCCTCGGCATCGGCAAGGTGCGATGCGGCGGCGGCCAGGCGCTCTGCGGGCAGCAAGTCCGTCCCCTCCAGAAGGGCGCGCACGCCGCTGCGGTCATAGGAGGGGTCGGAATTACTTGGGTCCTCTATGGGTATGAAGCCGGCAGCACGCGCAGCCTGATGCAATGTCTCACTCCGCATGCCGAGACAGGGACGCAGAAGGACAAGCTCGCCGATCCGCCGCCGCGCCCTGACCCCGGCGAGGCCCGAAAGGCCGCTACCGCGCGCCGCGCGCATCAGGAATGTTTCAGCCTGGTCGTCCGCGTGGTGAGCGGTTGCAAGCCAGGTAAGGCCGCGCTCGGCACAGGCAGCGGTGAGAACGCGATAGCGGGCCTCGCGCGCCTGGGCCTGGCGGTTCGATTGGGGAACGCCGCTGGGCCAGTCCAGGTCGATTCGCTCGGCCGGAATGCCGCGTACCGCGCAGGCGGACAGCACGGCTTCGCATTCCTGTCCGCTCGCGGCGCGCAGGCGGTGGTCGATGGTAAAAACCGTAATGCGATCGGGCAGCAGGTCCGCAGCAAGGGCGAGCATGCCGTAACTGTCGCCGCCGCCAGATACGGCCAGGGCCAGCCGTGCGGACGGCCCGAAGTCAGGAGCAAGCGCGGACAGCGCCGCGCCGAAGTCTCCGGCTAGCTGCAATTGGCCGCGAGACGGGATTCGACGAGGCCCGACGCGACCTCGTCCGACAGGCGGCCCTCATATTCCTCTTCCAGCCGGTCATAGGCCTGGCATGCCCGGTCGGAAACAGGCGGATCGAGGCTCATCAGCGAGCGGCCGACCCACAGCAGGCTGTCGGGCGCCCGCGGGGCATCGCGGTAGGTCTGATAATTCTCAAGAAATGTCCGCACGGCCTGAGCCGGCTGGTCCCGCGCAAGAAGAGACCGGCCGAGCCAATAGCCCGCGGCGCTGGCGCGCTCGTCATCGGGATTGGCTTCGAGAAAAGCGGAAAATCCGACCTGGGCACCCGCATAGTCGCCGCTGCGATACTGGGCGAGCGCTGCGTCGAACGGCCCTCCGTCCCCGGCGGCCGTTTCGGCCTCGCCGCCTGCGGACCCGCCCTCAAGCTGTTCTAGACGGAACGTGGCGTCGCTCTCGAACCGCTCCAGTCGCTCCTGCAACTGGCGAATGGCAAAGGCCTGTTCCTCGACCTGACCGGTAAGCGTCTGGACCTGCTGCTCCAGCGCATCCAGGCGCTCGGTCATGACGGTCGAAGGCGTGGCGGCAGGAACGCCGAAGCCGGGCTCCTCAGCCGGATCGCCGGTCCTCACTTCGGGCTCGAAAAAGCGCTCGTCCCCGCCCGGAAAGACCTCGCGTTGCAGCGCCCGGACTTCCTTCTCGACGCGCGTCACCCGCCGATCGAGCGTATCGACTGTCTGGGCCGAAACGGGGCCTGCGATCAGTCCCAGAACAAGTGCCGTGGCCGCTACGCGCATATTCTCTCTCTTCTCGAACCGTTCGAACTCAATGGCGATGGCGGAAAAGGCCTATCGCCCGGCGCATGACTGGGCGATGAAGATCGCCTCAGCCTTCCTCACCCGCATCGTCTTCATCCAGCGACGAGACATAGTCCTGGAGACCGGCAGGCGTCAGCGGCACCTCGCCGACGACCTCGTCATTGCCGCCGAGCCTGGGAAGCTCCTCCCCGCCTACCAGGATGGTCAACGCCCCTGCACGGCCGGTACGAAGCTGAAGATCATCGCGTCCCTCCGGAACTTCGAAGGTTTCGCCGGCCGTCATGATCCGCATCAGCAGCGTCTCGCCGCCGCCACGGATGCGCACCCAGGCATCCTCGTCGGCGCGAATGACCACCTGACCGCTCAGCGATGCGGACTGCTCTCCGTCCGCCGCTTCGGGTTCCTGTGGAGCGGTCAGCTCGGGCGGGGATGTACCGATCTCGCTTGCGACCTCGGTGGGGTCCGACAGAGGATCGAATTCGGGATCGGCGACATCATTCGGGCCGCCGAAAATCCCGGCCGCCCACAGCAACGCCACGATGACCACGATCGCAAGCAGCCCAAGGCCCAGGAATACCGCAGATTTAGGCGGCACCCGGCGCTCGTCGATCGGATTGATGTTGATCTCGACGGGCTCCCGAACGGTCAGGGTCGTCTCCGCGCGGAACTGCGCTGCGGCCTGGTCAGGGTCGATGCCGACCTCGCGGGCATAATTCTTCACGAACCCGATCGAATAGGGGATCGCCGGCAGGCTGGAATGGTCGCCGCTCTCGATCGCGGCCAGATGGCGGACGGGGATGCGCGTCAGATTGGCGATATCGGACAGTTCGCGCCCCTGTTCCAGCCGTGCTTCCTGAAGGATGGCGCCGATATGTTCGGGCTGGCGCGCCGGGGGGTGCGCGGGTGCATCTTCCATGGTGCCGGCCGCCGTATCTTCTTCCTGCATGAACTAGCCCTTCAACTCGGCCCCGCCAAAGCATCTCACTGCGGTGCGCGCCTATATTCCGTCAAGGGTACGCTTTGGTTTGCGGCGTCCCCCTCGCTTACCTAGTAATGAACCCGCGCGCTTCCCACATGCGGCGGCGAACGAAGGGAGATTTTATCATGGGCAGCCTCAGTATTTGGCATTGGCTCATCGTGGCACTCGTCATCATGCTGCTCTTCGGCAAGGGCCGGATTTCGGAGATGATGGGCGACCTCGGCAAGGGGATCAAAAGCTTCAAGCACGGTCTTGCCGACGACGACGGCACGCCCGAGTCGGAGCGCAAGGCGCTTTCCAGCGACTCCCATCCGAAGCATGCGGAAACGCCAGTCGAGCCCACACAGGCGGCACCGGCCTCCAGCGAGCGCGACCCCCGCTAGGACAACCGGGCCATGCCCTTTTTCGATCTGGGCGGCTTCGAGCTATTTTTCATCGCGATCGTCGCTCTTCTGGTGGTGGGACCAAAGGACCTGCCGCGGGTGATGAGAACGGTCGGCCGGGCCGCTGCGAAGGTTCGCGGGACCGCGCGCCATTTCAAATCCGGTATGGACGAGATGATCCGCCAGGCGGAGCTCGACGAGATGCGCGAGAAATGGGACCGCCACAATGCGGAAATCATGCGCGCGCACCCGAACGCACAGGCACCGGGCCTTCCCGACCCACCGCCCTCCTCAGCTCCCAAGCCGCCGGAAGACGGACCGCCGCCATCTTCGTCCGAGACACCGGGAACAGCGCCTGGCCCATCATCCCCGTCAGCTGACCGGAAGGGCGAGCCGTGAGCGATAGCCGCCCCGACGATATCGACGACTCGCGCGCGCCGCTGCTCGAACATCTGACGGAGCTGCGGACGCGGCTGCTGTGGTCGGTCGCGGCGCTGCTGCTCTTCTTCTTCGCCGCCTTTGCCGTTTCCGACGAGCTCCTTGCCTTTCTCGGCCAGCCGCTGCTGGAGGCCTATGACCGGGTGGGCGACGGAACGCGCCAGACGTTGATCTACACGAAGCTCTACGAGGCCTTCTTCACGAAGATAAAGGTCGCGTTCTTCGCGGCCTTTCTGTTCGCTTTCCCGATCATCGCAAACCAGGTCTGGGCCTTTGTCGCTCCCGGCCTGTACAAGAACGAGAAACGCGCGCTGCTGCCCTTCCTGATTGCGACGCCGGTGCTGTTCTTCCTCGGTGCAGCGCTCGCTTACTACATCGCCATGCCCACCGTGTTTACCTTCCTTCTCGAAATGCAGGGGGAAACGGCCGGGGTTTCGCTGCAGGCCCTTCCCGCGGTCGGCGACTATCTCAGCTTCGCAATGAGCCTGATCTTCGCCTTCGGCCTGTGCTTTCTCGTGCCGATCGCGCTGATGCTGGTCGAACGAGCGGGGCTGGTGACGCTCGAGCAGCTAAGGGGCTTTCGCCGCTACGCCATCGTGGCCGCCTTCGTCATCGCGGCCATTGTCACGCCGCCGGACGTCGTGTCGCAGTTCATGCTCGCCGTGCCGATGATCGTGCTTTACGAACTGTCGCTGGTCGCGATCCTCATCACACACCGCAGGGCCGCAAAGCTGGAGCGGGAAGCCGCTGAGTAGCCTGAATGGCCGCAGGCCATTCAGATAAACACCCATATCAGGGGCAAAGAAAAGGGGCGTACGCCGCACGGCGCCGCCCCTGTTTCGCATCTGGCTCAGTCGAGCTCAGTCAATCGCATCCTCACCGGCTTCGCCGACGGATTCGATGTCCTCGCCGACACCCTTGACCGTATTGCATGCTGCCGTGGCCAGGCCGAGCGCCAGCATCACAGGAAGAACTATCTTACGCATATCGCCTCCTTAGCGGTCCCCCGCCCGGAATGACGCACCGGACAGCGACCAGGTTCCCGGGCCGGGCCCTGCGCAGCCCTTCAGGCTGGCGCACTCGACGAGCAATGAACGCTAGGCGTCGCCGTCATTCACTTCGTCCGTGGCATCTTCGACGGCATCGCCGGCGCTTTCCACATCTTCGCCCATCCCGTCCCAGGTATTGCACCCGGCAAGCGCGAGGCCGAAGGCCATGGCGGCGGAAATATATACCTTTTTCATCGACGTAACTCCCTCTTTCCTACGGAGGTGAACAGCCCCAGGCGGGCATGGTTCCGTGCGTATGGAGGGGCGAGCCTGGTCGAACGCAGGGTCGTGCGCTGCAGGCGAGAGTTGGAAGCGGGGAAAATATGAAGCCCGGGTTCATGCCGGTTGGGGGGGAAGGGGCATGAACCCGGGCCTCTGTTATCAGACAGCGAGAGCGGGGGGGGGATATCATTCGCTATCTGACCCAAAGAACGACAAAAGAGGGCAGGTGTTCCGATCCGGTCCGAAAATTTTCCCCTCGTTCTTTTGTTAGCAAGCTGCCGTGTCGGTTGCTGCGGCCGGCGGCACTTCGGGGAACGCAGGCCCGCGACGCACCGTTCGAGAAACGGAAAGAGAGCGTGACTATGACCGACAATCGGAAACCACCTGAAAGCCCGCCCGAAGTCGAGCCTGCCGAAGACGAGGATGCGCAGCGGCCGAACGAGGAACTGAAGCGCGAGACCGAAAATCCCGGCGAGAGCGTCGATGAGGTTCAGGAAGACGAAAAGGGTCTCCCGCCCGGCAGCAAGACCAGTTGGAACTGAGCCGGTCGGAAAGACGCGCCGACTGGCCTCCTCACAACCCTGTTAATCTGATGCGTGGACCGGGGCCACGCACACGCTCATGGTCGCCCGATAACAGGGAGAGATTGACCATGGACTTCGCGCTACCGGCAGAACTGACGGACTATCTGAAGAAGCTGGACGACTTCATCGACGCGGAAATCAAACCGCTCGAAGAGGAAGACGACAATGATCGTTTTTTCGACCACCGGCGCGAATGGGCGCGCACCGATTTCGACAATGACGGCTTGCCGCGTCCGGAGTGGGAGCAACTGCTCAGGAAGGCCACGCGCAAGGCCGACGAGGCCGGCTTCTGGCGATTTTCCGCGCCGGAAAAGTTCGGCGGCCAGGGCGGATCGCATCTGTGGATGGCCGTCATTCGCGAATATCTCGCCGCGAAGGGGCTGGGCCTCCACAACGACCTGCAAAACGAGCATTCGGTCGTTGGCAACTTCCCGTTCGTCGAGATGTACGAACAGTTCGGGTCCGAGGAGCAGAAGAAAGAATTCATTCAAGGCGGGTTCGACGGCTCCCGGCGCGTGGCCTTTGGCCTGACCGAGCCGCATCACGGCTCCGACGCCACTCATATGGAGACGACCGCCACTCCGGAGGAGCGCGACGGAACGCCCGGCTATCTGGTGAAGGGCGAGAAGATGTGGACGACGGGCATGCACGTCGCAACGCACTGTGCCGTCTTCGCGCGCACTTCCGGCAAGGACGGCGATGCGCGCGGAATCAGCTGCCTGTTGGTGCCCGCAGACCAGATCGAAGTCGACGAGTATCTGTGGACCTACAATATGCCCACCGACCATCCGCGGGTTACGATCCCGGGAGTCTGGGTGCCGGAAACGGCGCTTCTCGGCCCGCTCGACGGCGGCCTCGCCATTGCCCAGAGTTTCGTTCACCAGAACCGCATCCGGCAGGCCGCCTCCTCGCTAGGCGCGGCGGTCTATTGTATCGAGGAAAGCGTGAAATATGCCCGCGCGCGAAAGCCGTTCGGGCAGGAGCTGTCACGCAACCAGGCCATTCAGTTCCCGCTGGTCGAGCTGTCCACCCAGGCCGAAATGCTGCGCTGGCTGATCCGCAAGACCGCATGGGACATGGACAACCTGCCCCATGTGGAGATCGAGAAGCAGATCTCCGACAAGGTGTCGATGTGCAATTACTGGGCGAACCGGCTTTGCTGTGAAGCCGCCGACCGTGCCATCCAGGTGCATGGCGGCCTTGGCTATTCCCGCCACAAGCCGTTCGAGCACATCTACCGCCACCACCGCCGCTACCGCATCACCGAGGGCGCCGAGGAAATCCAGATGCGCAAGGTGGGCGCCTATCTGTTCGGCTATCTCGGCCCCAAACGGAAAGAGCTGTCGGACGTCGACTATTCGGAGGTCGATCACAAGGTCTCCCAGATCCGGCCGCGCATGGGGGCTGCGCCAAAGTGAGTCTGGCAAGGCATTGGCTAGCTGCGTAGAGCCAGCCCATGCCTCGGCTTCTGATCGTCTATCATTCGAAGACCGGCGGAACCGCGCAGATGGCTCGGGCCGCCTTCGAGGCTGCAGACAAGGAGGAGACCGAAGCCCTCCTTGTGCAGGCGGAAAATGCCGGACCGGACGAGCTGCTCGCGGCGGACGGCTATCTGTTCGCCGCGCCTGAGAATCTCGCCGCCATTGCCGGCGTGATGAAGGATTTCTATGATCGCAGCTACTATCCCGTGCTCGGTAAGCTGGACGGGCGGCCATATGCGCAGATGGTCTGCGCGGGCTCGGACGGCGAGAATGCCGTGAAGCAGACGGCGCGCATTGCGAAGGGTTGGCGGCTGAAACCGGTAGCGGAGCCGATCATCATCTGCACTCACGCCGACTCGAAAGAGAAGATTCTCGCCGACAAGACGATCGCTCAGGCGGACCTCGACCGCTGCGCCGAAATGGGACAGGCGCTAGCCGCAGGCCTGGCTATGGGAGTTTTCTGAAGCGCGCTAAAGCGCGCCTGGCATCCTACTGTCAGCCTGCGAACGGATCGGTAACTAGGATCGTATCCTCGCGCTCGGGACTGGTCGAAACCAGCGCCACAGGTACACCGATCAGCTCTTCGATGCGGCGAATATATTTGATCGCCTGCGCCGGAAGATCGGCCCAGCGCCTCGCCCCGACAGTGGACTCGCTCCAGCCCTCGATCTCTTCATAGACCGGTATCGCGGCGAGCTGGTCTTCCGGACTGGCAGGCAGATAGTCGTAGTGGGTGCCGTTGACGTCGTAACCGACGCCGATCTTCAACGTCTCGAAACCGTCAAGCACATCGAGCTTCGTCAGTGCGATCCCGGTCACGCCCGAGACGACCATCGACTGTCTTACCAGGGCAGCATCGAACCAGCCGCACCGCCGCTGGCGACCGGTGACGGTGCCGAATTCATGCCCGCGTTCGCCAAGGCGCCTTCCGACCTCGTCTTCCAGCTCGGTCGGAAAGGGCCCGGAGCCAACGCGCGTCGTGTACGCCTTGACGATTCCGAGCACATAGCCAGCCGCGCCCGGCCCCAAGCCGGATCCGCTCGCCGCCGTTCCGGCAACTGTGTTCGAACTGGTGACGAAGGGATAGGTGCCGTGATCGACGTCGAGCAGCACGCCCTGCGCCCCCTCGAACAGGATGCGCTTCCCTTCGCCGCGCGCCTTCGCAAGGTCGTGCCAGACAGGCGCTGCATAGGGCAGTACCTTCGGCGCGATCTCTCTCAGATCCTCAAGCAGCCGGGCGCGGTCGATAGGCGGCTCACCGAAGCCCGCACGCAGGGCGTTGTGGTGCGCCTCGATGCGGTCGAGCTGCCGTTCCGCCCGCGCGGGATCGGCAAGATCCGCAATGCGAAGCGCCCGGCGGCCGACCTTGTCCTCGTAGGCCGGGCCGATACCGCGGCGGGTGGTGCCGATCTTGCCGACGCCCGACGCATCCTCACGCAGCGCATCTAGGTCCCGGTGAAAGGGCAAAATCAGGGGACAGGTTTCGGACACCCGAAAATTGTCGGGTGTGATCGTGACGCCCTGGCCCTGCAGCTTCTCGATTTCCGAAGCGAGCGCCCAGGGGTCGAGCACGACCCCGTTGCCGATGACCGACAGCGTCCCGCGCACGATACCTGAGGGGAGCAGGCTGAGCTTGTAGGTCTGGTCCCCGACCACCAGCGTGTGCCCGGCATTGTGGCCACCCTGAAACCGGACGACCACATCCGCGCGGGCCGACAACCAGTCGACGATCTTCCCCTTGCCTTCGTCGCCCCACTGCGCGCCGATGACGGTAACGTTGCTCATGAAAATCCTTCGTTTCTGCCCGCTGCGGGCTGCGGGAGCGGGCTAGGCCGCAGAGGGCCGGAGCGCAAGCGCGGAAGCCGGATCGGACGCGGCGGGCGGCGCGTTGAATCGGGGGAATCGAACTAGGCAGGACACAGATATACACATGATACAGACGTTGACGCTCAATGACGGACGCCGCATGCCGCAGCTCGGCTTCGGCACCTACAAGATCGACGATGATGCAGCCCCCGATGCCGTCCGGAGCGCCCTCGGGATCGGCTATGACCTGGTCGACACCGCGGCCGTCTATGGAAACGAGCAAGGCGTCGGAACGGCGCTGCAGGATTCGGACGCCTTCCTGACCACAAAGGTCTGGAACGAGAGCCAGGGTTTCGAGCGGGCGAAGAAGGCGTTCGAGAAGTCGCTGAGCCGCTTGGGGCGTGACAGCGTCGACCTGCTGCTGATCCATTGGCCGTGCCCGAAGCAGGATCTCTACGTCGAGACGTGGAAGGCCTTCATCGAGCTGCGGGAAGCGGGCAAGGCCAAGTCCATCGGGGTCTCGAATTTCCGCGAGGAAGACCTTGCCCGTATCATAACGGAAACCGGCGTGACCCCGGCCGTGAACCAGATCGAGCTTCACCCCGCCTTCCAGCAGCACGCGCTGCGGCGGCGACATAAGGATCTGGGCATCATTACACAAAGCTGGTCACCGCTCGGCCAGGGTGCGGGCCTAAGTGAGGCGGTTATTTCCGACATCGCAGCCGAAACGGGGCAGCCCGCGTCCGCGGTCGTTCTGCGCTGGCACCTTCAACACGGTCTGTCGCCGATTCCGAAGGCGTCCAAGCCAGACCATATGCAGGCAAACTTCACCGCCCTCTCCTTCGAACTGAGCGAAGAGCAGATGGCGCGGATCGACGAGCTCGACGATCAGAATGGGCGCATCGGCCCCGAGCCGGGCAGCTTCGGTTAGTCGCCCTTTACAGCGAGAGCGGCATGAACAGGCCGAGAATCGCGAGCGCGAGCGCCGCCGCAGCAACGAAGATGGCGACCGTCGAAATACTGGAAGCCTTTTGCGCCGTCCGGCGGAGTTCTTCTGCTTCCTCTTCGGTCATGGCGAGGGCTTCACAGTGCCTTTGGTGCGCCGTCCCAGACATGGGTACAGGCATTGGCTTCGGCAGTGTCCTCATCGAACAGCGCAGCTACCGTGACCCATCCGTCCGCGCGAAGCTGGCTTCCGACTTCGGAGCCGGTACCCAGCGGCAGGAAGATACGCGGCGTGTCGAGACTGCCGAGACCGGCTTCGACCAACGGATCGACATAAAGGGAAAACCCCACCGCCGGCTCCTCGCTGCCGTCCGGATGGCGGATCGTATAGGTTCCGCCGCGGCCGATCTCGCCGGCGACGCCCTCGGCATAAAGGCTGAAGCCAGCCCAGCTCTGATACTCGAAGCCCAGCCTCTCGGTGGGGTCGAGCGAGACCGCGCCGTAGCGTCCAGCTAGATCTGCAAGCGATTCGGCAGCCTGCAGCCGCGCATCGAAGTTCGCGCCCATATCGGCAGCGCGCAGCCGCGCCAGCGACCGGCCCACCGGCCCGGCAGCATCGATCAGGAAAGCATAGTCTCCGCCGTCCGCGGCGAGGAGCGCCGCCTGGTCCTTTCCGTCGAGCGCCGCCTTCACAGCTGCAAGATCGGCGACGGGCCAGCGTGTTTCCGCCAGTTCGTCGACCAGCGACGGCAGGGTGAGGTCAACCGAAATGCCGCTCGCCCCGCTCGCCGTCAGCGCCTCCAGCGCCACCATCAGCACCTCCTCGACGGCGCGCAGGTGGTCGCTGCCGATCAGTTCGGCGCCAAGCTGCATCGACTCGCGCGCCGAACTGACCTGTCGGCTGCGGACCCAGAGCACCGGGCCTGCATAGGCCAGGCGGACGGGCCGGGGCCGATGCGCCATACGCGTGGCTGCGATGCGGCCCACCTGGGCCGTAATATCGGGTCGTAGCGCCAGCGTACGCTGAGACAGCGGGTCGATCAGGCGCACCAGGTCCTGGGCCTGCGTACCGGCAAGCCGAGAGACGAGGCTGTCCTCGAACTCGACAAGGGGAGGCGAGACGCGGTCGTAACCGTGCGGCCGGATCGCCTCCAGCATTTCGGTGGTAAGCCGCATTGCGGCTCCCGCCCTGGGCGGGAGCCGGTCACGGAATCCCTCGGGCAGCAACCCGAGGGCGATCGGGTCCGCGCGCTCGTTCAAAATCGCAGCGCTTTCACGTCCTGGACGCCTTCGAGACGGCAGATGTCCCACAGCAGAGGTTCGGAAATCTCTCCGTCGACGGACACTAGCATGATCGCCTCGCCGCCGCCGCCGCGACGTCCGAGATTGAACGTGCCGATGTTGATGTCCGCCTTACCCAGGGTCGAGCCGACGGCTCCGATAAAGCCCGGCTTGTCAGCGTTTTCGACATAGAGCATCTGGCCGGACAGTTCGGCTTCCATGCCGATGCCGAACAGTTCGACGAGGCGCGGGTTGTTCTCGCCGAACAATGTGCCGGCGATGGAGCGGGCACCCTTCGAGGTTTCGACCGTCAGGCGGAGAAGGGTGTGATAGTCGCCCTCGCGCTCGTGCCGGACCTCGGCGATGTCGATGCCGCGATCGCGCGCAAGCACCGGCGCGTTCACCATGTTCACCGAATCCGACATCGGCCGCAGCAGGCCCGCCAGGACAGCGGAGGTGATCGGTTTCAGGTTCAGCTCCGACAACGCGCCCTCGGCCTCGACCGTGACCTTGGACAGACCTTCTTCGATCAGCTGGCCGGCAAGCAGACCCAGCTTCTCGGCAAGAACCATGTAGGGCTTCAGCTTCGGTGCATCCTCGGCACTTACCGATGGCGTGTTGAGCGCGTTGGTGACGGCGCCCGACAGCAGATAGTCGGACATCTGCTCGGCCACCTGGATGGCAACATTCACCTGCGCCTCGGTCGTCGACGCACCGAGATGCGGCGTCGCGACGAAACCGGGCGTGCCGAACAGCGGGTTTTCCTTGGCCGGCTCCTCGGCGAACACGTCGAGCGCCGCGCCCGCGACATGGCCGGATTCGAGGAGGTCCTTCAGCGCCGCCTCGTCGATAAGGCCGCCGCGCGCGCAGTTGACGATGCGCACACCCTTCTTGGTCTTCTCCAGATTCCCGCGGCTGAGGATGTTGCGGGTCTGGTCTGTCAGCGGCGTGTGCAGGGTGATGAAGTCGGCCTGGGCCAGCACCTCGTCCAGCGTACCCTTGCGAATGCCCAGCTCCTGCGCGCGCTCCTCGGTCAGGAAGGGGTCATAGGCAATGACCTTCATTCGAAGGCCAAGCGCGCGGCTGGCGACGATGGAGCCGATATTGCCCGCACCGATGAGCCCCAGCGTCTTGCCGGTCACTTCGACGCCCATGAAGCGGGACTTTTCCCACTTGCCGGCCTGGGTCGAGGCGTCGGCCTCGGGCAACTGACGTGCAACCGCGAACATCAGCGCAATGGCGTGTTCGGCGGTGGTGATGGAATTGCCGAACGGCGTATTCATGACGACGATACCGCGCGCGGAGGCGGCGTTCATGTCGATATTGTCCACGCCGATGCCGGCGCGGCCGATGACCTTCATATTGTCGGCGGCCGAGAGGATGTCCTCGTTCGGCTTCGTGGCGGAACGGACGGCGAGGCCGTCATACTCGCCGATGATCGCCTTCAGCTCTTCGGGGCTGAGGCCGGGCTTTTCGTCCACCTCGATCCCGCGATTGCGGAACACCTCGGCGGCTTTCGGGGACATTTTGTCGGAAATCAGAACCTTGGGCATGACGAAAATCTCCAATCAAGATTTTCGTCATTCCGGCGCAGCTCGCGGGCCGGGTGGCGAAAGGAAAGATACCCGTTCGCCCGCTCCGCCCGGCTGCCGCCGGAATGACTAATCAGTTTGCGTGCGAAGCCTTCACTTCTTCGAAGGCCCATTCGATCCAGGGCAGCAGGCGCTTCACATCTTCGGCGTCGACCGTGCCGCCGCACCAGATGCGCAGCGACGGCGGCGCGTCGCGATAGCCGTTGAAGTCATAGCCGACGCCGCGTTCTTCTAGCATCGAGACGATCTTCTTCGGAACGCCGGCCTTGTCCTCGTCGGACAGCGATTCGTACCAGTCGCCGCCAAAGACCATGCAGACGCCGGTATTGGTACGCTTTGCCGGATCGGAGACCATGTTGCTGATCCAGGGTGTCGCTTCGATCCACGCTTCGAGGATGCGCGCGTTTTCATTCGCCCGCTCGAACATCGCCTGGCGGCCGCCGATCGACTTCGCCCACTCAAGCGCGGCGATATAGTCTTCGGTCGCGAGCAGCGAAGGCGTGTTGATCGTCGCTCCTTCGAAGATGCCCTGGTTGATCTTGCCACCCTTCTTCAGGCGGAACAGCTTGGGCAACGGCCAGTCGGGGTCGTAGCTCTCGATACGCTCGATAGCCTTCGGCGACAGGATCAGCATGCCGTGCTGGGCCTCGGACCCCATGACCTTCTGCCAGGAATAGGTCGTGGCATCGAGCTTCGGCCAGTCCATCTCCTGCGCGAAGATGGCAGACGTGGCGTCGTTGATCGTCACGCCGGAACGTCCGGACTCAAGCCAGTCGGTATTCGGAATGCGCGCGCCCGACGTCGTCCCGTTCCAGGTGAAGACCACGTCGTTATCCTGGGGAATGGATGCCAGATCCGGAATTTCGCCATAGTCGGCATCGAGAGCGGTGAGGTTTTTCAGCTTGAGCTGCTTGACGGCGTCTTGGATCCATACGTTGCCGAAGCTTTCCCAGGCTGCGACCGTCGCGGGCTGCGGGCCGAGCATGGTCCACATCGCGCATTCCAGCGCGCCGGTATCGGAAGCCGGCAGGATACCGACGAGATAGTCGTCGGGGACGCCGAGAAGCTCCCGGCTGAGGTCGATGGCATATTTCAGACGCGCCTTGCCGATCTTCGACCGATGCGACCGGCCGAGCGATTCGGTCTTCAGCTTATCTAGGGACCAGCCCGGGAACTTTGCCGTGGGACCGGACGAGAAAAAGGGGCGCTCGGGTTTGAGCGTGGGTTCATTAGACACTGATATTCTCTCCTTACAGAGAGCGCGCGCCGCGTTGGGACGGCGTGGCCCGCCGCCGCAATTAGGGTCGGCAGTCCGCGAGTCAAATGTTCCTTTCGAGACATCCAAAGGCTGGACGGAGGCATGACGGGCGGAAACGGGCGCGTGCTCGCATTCCCCAAATCGACGAATGGAGCCCGGCGCGGGTTCCGCAGCCCCCAAGCAGATGCAGCAAGCAGATGACGTCGGCGCCTCTCCATTCTATCGAGCGGACATGCGGTCTCTTTCGATGCGTCCGGCCCCCGGCCTTGTTCTCACCGTAGCGCTTGTCGCCCTGGCCAGCGCCTGCGCCGGGCCGCGACCCGTTGTGCGATCGCAGCCCCCCGTCGACCGGCCCGCCGACACTCCGCCGCCATCCGGTGCACCTGCACCCGCCTGCTATGCCAGCCTCGACCGTCTTCCGATCGAATACCGGCCCCTGCCGCCCCGTCGTACGACCGAGGGTTGCGGTTTCGACGACGGCGTCCAATTGCTCGATATTGGCGTGCCCGTCCCCGGCCTGACCGCGATCTCCTGCCCGGCGGCGGCTTCGCTCTACAAATGGATCAGCGAAGACGTTCAGGGCGCGGCCGCAATCCATTTCGGCAGCCGCGTGGTGCGCATCCAAAGCTGGGGGACCTATTCCTGCCGCCCGGTCAATTCCCGGCCCGGCGGGCGGCTGTCCGAGCATTCCTACGGCAACGCCGTCGATATCGCCGCATTTCATCTGGAGAACGGGAAAGTGATTCAGGTGGAAAGCGGCTGGAAGGCAGGGGGCGACGAGACTGCCTTCCTGCGCGACGTTCACAAGGCGGCCTGCAACCGGTTCGAGATCGTCATCGGCCCGGACGGAGATGCGTTTCACCGCGATCATCTGCACATGGATATGGGACCGCGAGGCCCCTATTGCCGATGATCTGGTGCATCATGGCGAACGGGGGCGTCGGCGGGCAATGAGCGCGCCGCTAGCCGCGCCGACCACCGCCCGAGACCGACTCCCGTTCCTAGATGGTCTGCGCGGGATCGCGATTTGCGGTATCCTGTTCGTCAACATCTGGATCATGGGCAGCGTTGCGGGGATCGAGCGCGACCCGCGTATCGGACCCAGCTGGACAGGGCTCGACCAGGCCGTCTGGTGGTTTCAGATGGTGTTCGTGGAAGGGACGATGCGCGGCCTCCTCTCCATGCTTTTCGGGGCAGGCTTCGTTCTGATGGCAAGCCGGGGAATGGGCGCGGCGACCTACTACAGGCGCACCGTCCTCCTGATCCTGTTCGGCCTCGTGCATTCATACCTGCTGCTCTGGCCCGGGGACATCCTTCTCATCTACGGGCTGGCGGGCCTCCTTCTCTGGTTCGCCAAGGAGATGGAGCCGCGCCAGATGATCGGAGCTGGCGTTGCCGGGCTGGTCCTCCTGACCGGCCTCGGCCTCGGCGCAAGCGCCGGCCTCATGAACATGCGCGCGTTCGCGGAGGGGGCGGCAGCGCGCGGCGCGGACGAAACCGATCAGCGCGTGTCAGACTGGAGCGCCTATCTGGAGAAGCTCGCCCCCAGCGACGACCGCGTGGCCGAGTCCCGTCAGGCGCGAGCCGGCGGCGTTGCGGAGAATGTTCACTACAAGGTCGGCATTGCGAACGAGCTCAACAGCCTGTCCGCCTCACGCATCTGGCTGTTCGAGCCGATTGCGATGATGCTGCTCGGCGGCGCATTGATGCAGCTCGGCATCCTTTCGGGACAGGGCCAGCCCTCGGCCTATAGATGGATGCTTGCCGCCGGCTACGGCCTCGGCATTCCGCTCAATATCGCCGAATGGTGGCAGCAATGGCACAGCGGCTTCGCGGCCGAAATTCCCATGCTGCTCTGGTCCGACCAGCCGGGCCGCGTCCTTGTCACACTAGGACATCTTGGCGCGCTGGGCTGGCTCTACACCGCGGGCCGTGCCGACGGGCTCATGCGCCTCTTCGCCCCAGCCGGGCGACTCGCGCTCACGACCTATATCGGCCAGACGATGATCTGCCAGTGGCTGCTGTTCCCCGGCTTCGCCCTCGATCAATATGACCGGTTCGGAATCGCGGCTCTATGGGGCCTCGCCATTCTCATTCTGGGTCTGCAGATAGCGTTCAGCCACATCTGGCTGAAGCACTTCCGTTACGGTCCACTGGAATGGCTGTGGCGCTGGGGGACCTATGGCAGGCCCCCGCCCCTTACTCGCCTTCGCTGACCTCGTCGGCGTCGGTCGTGTCCTGATTTTCGGCAGCGGGGCCACCGATATTGCTCTCAGGCACCTCCTGCGCGTCCGCCAAGTCGGCTTCCGGCACGTCCTCAGCCTTCGCGGCCTCGGGGCCGGTGCCTTCCGGATCCTCGGCGGCGAGCTCTTCCGGCAGCGGCGGAGCGGGCAAGTCGATCTGGCCACCCATGTCATGCAGATAGGCGAAGAGGTTCGCGCGGTCCTGCACATCGGACAGGCCCGCGAAGGACATGACGTTGCCGGGAATCGCGGAACGCGGGCTCTCGATATAGGCGTTCAGCTTTTCCCAGTCCCAGTTGCCGGGCTCTTCCTCGAGCGCGCTGGAATAGGCAAAGCCAGCATGGCTGCCGACATCGCGTCCGACGACGGCCCACAGGTTGGGACCCTGCTTGTTCGCACCGCCCTGTTCGATCGTGTGGCAGGTCGCGCACTTCTTGAAAACGGCTTCGCCGCGGGCCGGATCGGCCTGCTGCATGGCGAGCGCCAGTTCGACCATCGGGTCGACTTCGTCTTCGGCAGCGCCGGCTTCCTCGGGAACGTCAACAAAGAAGCCCATTTCCTCGGGCCGGTCGGTATCGAACGCGGCGCCGGAAACGATGCTGAGGCCCAGGACGGCGATTGCCGCCGCCAGTACCCAGCCGATGATCTTGTTCCACTCGAAACTGTCCACGAGGTGTCGGTCCTTTGAGAAGATACAGGCCTGCGCCGCAACGGGCGCGCGAAATCGCCGCCTTCATAAGGAGACCGTGCAATCTTGCCAAGTCGGTGCGACTTGGTGAGGGAAGGCCGCGCCATGGATACCTACCCGCCGAAAGCCCGAGAGCTAGTATCGCGCCTGTCGCAAACCGCAGAGGCCTCCCCCGAAACCACCGCGGCGTTTCAGGGTGCACCCGGCGCCTATTCACATCAGGCTGTGCGTGAATTGTTTCCCGACTTCGCCCCGCTCCCCTGCGTCAGTTTCGGCGCGGCCATAGATGCCGTGAGCGAGGGCCGCGCACGTTACGCGGTGATTCCCATTGAGAATTCCCAGCATGGCCGCGTAGCCGACATCCACTTTCTGCTGCCCGAAAGCGGCCTGTCGATCACGCATGAGCATTTCGTCCGCGTGTCGCACTGCCTGCTCGCCCGTCCGGGAACGCGGCGCGAGGAGGTGCGCGAGGCGTTCAGCCATGCCCAGGCACTCGGCCAATGCCGCCGCCGCCTGGAAGCGTGGGACATAAAGCCCCGGCCCACATTCGACACCGCCGGGGCGGCCGCGCTTGTAGCCGAAGAGACAGCGCCCGGACGAGCGGCAATCGCGTCCGCGCTCGCCGCCGAACTCTACGGCCTCGACATCCTGGAGCGGGGTATCGAAGACGCAGAACATAATACCACGCGCTTCGTGGCCCTGTCCCGGAAACCGGCAAGTCTGCCGGCCGAAGCGGACGTCATGACCACTCTTATGTTCGAAGTACGCTCCGTTCCCGCCGCGCTGTTCAAAGCTCTGGGCGGCTTCGCCACCAATGGCGTCAACCTGACGAAGATCGAGAGCTACCTGCGCGACGGAGTTTTCCAGGCCGCCGAATTCTACATCGATATCGAGGGACATCCCGATCAGCCGGAAGTGGCCCGCGCCATGGACGAGCTTGGCTATTTCACCAAATGGGTTCGCGTCCTTGGGACATATGAGCGGGCACGCGCTCGGTAGCGCACCGCGGCGAGCCGCCTGAAAGGCGATCCAGCCAAGCGAAGCTACGCCCGCCGGGATTAGTCGAGCAGCGCTTTCACGACTTCCAGCATGCCGGTCCTTTCCCTCGGTTGCACGGGACGGCCCGCCATGTCGCAGCTGAGACACCGTGCCTGCATGGCCGGCCCCGCTGCCACCGCGGCTGCGTCGATGGCGGCCCGCTCAAGAACCGCCCGCTGCTGCGCTAGGCGCGTATCGATGGCGGAGTGGGGGATGGTGGCCGACACGCGCGCCTTCGCATCCATCTCGAGGAAGTCCTCGGCCAGCTGCACGAAGAACGGCTTCGGCTCGCGCACTTCCACGACCGCAAGCTCGCCGACCGAATAACCGGCGGCTTCCTCCGCCGCCGCGACAGCGTCTTCCAGCGAGCCGAACCGGTCGACGAGGCCGAGCTGCCGGGCGGCACCGCCGGACCAGACCCGGCCCTGGGCGATCTCGTCAACTCGCTCCGGGTCCAGGCCCCGGGCTTCTGCGACGATGCCTACGAACCGGCGGTAGATATCCTCAACCGACAGTTGCAGAAGCTCCTCTATCGGAGCGCTTAGTCCGTCGGCGAGGTCGGGAGCGCCGGACAGAGGGGTCGTCCCAACCCCATCGGCGTTCACACCGATCTCGGCAAGCGTGTCCTCGAAGGTCGGCAAGACCATGAAGACCCCGATGGAGCCGGTGATCGACGTCGGCGCCGCCACGACCGTATCTGCCGCGGTCGCCACCCAGTAGCCGCCGGATGCCGCCACCGGACCGAAGCGGGCGATGACGGGCAGGCCCTCCGCGCGCGCCTGCAGAAGCGCCTGACGGATCGTTTCCGAGGCAGTGACCGAACCGCCCGGGGAATCGATGTTGACGACCAGCGCCTTTATATCGCTGTCCGCGACGGCCAGTTCGACCAGGTTCGCGATCGTTTCGCCCCCGGCGGTGCCTGCCGGGGCTTCGCCATCGACGATCGTTCCCGTCACGTCGATGATGCCGACGGCATCGCCGCCCGGCTCGGAGACTGTCTCGAGATACGCCCAGAAGTCGGTCGCGAGATACCCGCCCGGCATGTCGTCGGCATCGCCCACCCGTTCGGCCATCAGCTGCTCGAAGGTCGCCCTGGTTTCGAGGCGGTCGACAAGCCCCGCCTCCAGTGCTGCGCGCGCAAAGTCGCCCCCGGCGTTTCTTACCTGGCCGGGAAGGTTCTCCACATAAGCAGAGAGGTTCGCCTGCGGCCGCGCGGCTTCCGCGTCCTGCAGATAGTTTGCCCACAGATCATCCGCGAGGGCCTGCCGCGCCCGGCGAGCCGGTTCCGACGCCTCGGTGAGCGTATAGGGCTCGACCGCGGACTTGTAGGTTCCCACGCGAAAGACGTTGACGTTGACGTTCAGCTTTTCCAGCGCCTCTCCAAAATAGAGCTGCGAGCCGCCGGGGCCCTGCACCAGCACCGTTCCGAGCGGCGCCAGGGAGACTTCGTCCGCATGGGCCGCGATCAGCCAGCCGGCGTCCAGATAGGCGCTGGCAAAGGCATAAACGGGCTTACCGCTTTCGCGGAACTCCACCACCGCGTCCGCCACCGCCTGCACGTTGGCGAGGCCGCCGCCGAGAAACCCGTCCATGTCGAGAACCACGGAGTCGATACGGTCGTCGCCGGCTGCCCGCTCCAGCATGCGCACCAGTTCGCGCGTTTCGATTTCCGGCGCGATCTCTGCACCTGTGAACAGCGCGACGGGATCGATGTCCTGCCGCTGGGTCACGAGGAACCCGGTCAATGGCACGGTCAGCGCACCGCCACCCGCCACCTGGGGAAGCTCCTCCTCCTGGTTCATAGCCGTGACGATACCGGCAAAGATCAGCACCATCAGGAGGAGGACGAGGAAGTCCTTGATGCCGACAAGAAGCTTCCAGAAGCCTTTTAGGAGAGCCATGGAGGAAATACTGCTTTCGCTAGGGTCTTGCCCACAAGGTAGTCACACACCAGCTTCAGTCCAACCGCGACGTAGCGTCTAGGGCAAATTGCCCGCTGGTTCACTCGCCCGGCCGGGCTGCCGGGTCACGAAAATTTCGCAATCGGCCAATGTTGACAGCGGATGAACTGCTGCACATATCGCTCGCCGTTGGCACTCTCCACGTTGGAGTGCCAACGCCAGTTTTTCACATCCATTCATAACGAGAAGGGTGACGCAACATGAACTTCCGTCCTCTGCACGACCGCGTTCTCGTCCGCCGTATCGAGGCCGACGAAAAGACCGCGGGCGGCATCATCATTCCGGACACCGCCAAGGAAAAGCCGCAGGAAGGCGAAGTCGTCGCTGCCGGTTCGGGCGCGCGCAACGATGCCGGCGAGATTTCCCCGCTCGAGGTGAAGGCAGGCGACAAGATCCTCTTCGGCAAATGGTCCGGTACCGAGGTCAAGATCGATGGCGAAGACCTGATCATCATGAAGGAAAGCGACATCCTCGGCATCATGGCCTGAGGCAGCGGCTTTTCTTCTTTTCTTCCAATCTATTACGAAAGGTAGTCAGACATGGCAGCCAAGGACGTAAAATTCGGACGCGATGCGCGCGAGCGCATTCTCAAGGGCGTCGACATCCTCGCCGATGCCGTCAAGGTCACGCTGGGTCCCAAGGGCCGCAACGTGGTCATCGAGAAGAGCTTCGGCGCGCCGCGCATCACCAAGGACGGTGTGACGGTCGCGAAGGAAATCGAACTTAAGGACAAGTTCGAGAATATGGGCGCGCAGATGGTGCGTGAAGTGGCCTCCAAGACCAACGACGTGGCCGGCGACGGCACGACGACGGCGACGGTTCTGGCCCAGGCGATCGTCCGCGAGGGCATGAAGTCGGTCTCCGCCGGCATGAACCCGATGGACCTGAAGCGCGGCATCGACCTCGCCGTCGACAAGGTCGTCGAGAACCTGAAGAGCCGCAGCCGCGAAGTTTCCGGTAACGAGGAAATCAAGCAGGTCGGCACGATTTCCGCGAATGGCGACGCCGAGGTCGGCGACATGATCGCCAAGGCCATGGACAAGGTCGGCAAGGAAGGTGTGATCACCGTCGAGGAAGCCAAGGGCCTCGTGTCCGAGCTCGAGACGGTCGAAGGCATGCAGTTCGACCGCGGCTACCTGTCGCCCTATTTCGTCACCAACCCCGAGAAGATGAACGTCGAGCTCGACAACCCGTACGTCCTCATCTTCGAGAAGAAGCTGTCGAACCTGCAGGCGATGCTCCCGATCCTGGAAGCCGTCGTCCAGTCCGGTCGTCCGCTGCTCATCATCGCGGAAGATGTCGAGGGCGAGGCGCTGGCCACCCTGGTGGTCAACAAGCTGCGCGGCGGCCTGAAGATCGCCGCGGTTAAGGCTCCGGGCTTCGGCGATCGCCGCAAGGCCATGCTCGAGGACATCGCCATCCTGACCAACGGTCAGATGATCAGCGAGGACCTCGGCATCAAGCTCGAGAACGTCACGCTCGACATGCTCGGCCAGGCTAAGCGCGTCACGATCGACAAGGACAATACGACGATCGTCGACGGTGCCGGCTCTGCCGACGACATCAAGGCGCGCGTCGAGCAGATCCGCGGCCAGATCGAGACCACCACGTCCGACTATGACAAGGAAAAGCTGCAAGAGCGTCTCGCAAAGCTCGCCGGCGGCGTTGCCGTGATCAAGGTCGGCGGTGCCACCGAGGTCGAGGTGAAAGAGAAGAAGGACCGCGTCGACGACGCGCTGCACGCCACGCGCGCGGCCGTCGAAGAAGGCATCGTCCCCGGCGGTGGTACCGCGCTTCTTTACGCCAAGACGGCTCTCGAGGGCCTGGAAGGCGCCAATGACGACCAGACGCGCGGCGTCGACATCGTTCGCAAGGCGCTCGAAGCTCCGGTGCGCCAGATCGCGCAAAACGCCGGATTCGACGGTGCCGTCGTGGCCGGCAAGCTGGTCGACGGCAAGGATGACACGCAGGGCTTCAACGCTGCGACCGACACCTATGAGAACCTGCTGAAGGCCGGTGTGGTCGACCCGACCAAGGTCGTGCGCGCCGCGCTGCAGGACGCCGCATCGGTTGCCGGCCTGCTCATCACCACCGAGGCCACCGTCTCCGAAGTCCCCGAAAAGGACAATGGCGGCGGCGGCATGCCCGGTGGCGGCATGGGCGGCATGGGCGGCATGGGCGGCATGGACTTCTAAGTCCGCCTCCCTCACCGCTCTGTCCATGGCAGAGCCAGTTTCGGCCCGGAAGGACACCCTCCTTCCGGGCCGTTTCATATCCTGCGTGCTGGACGGGTGCCGGACGAAATGCCACAAGGCGCACGGGGTCAAGAATCGGGGCGAATGTTTTGGAAAGGGCCGTGCCCGAGAGGCGCGGTCCCGAGGGAGTATTTCCGCATGGGCCCCCCGGCCAGTCCGAACAATTCGGCGTTCGTACGCGCAGCCATCGGCTTTGCGGTCTATTTCGGACTTTCCGCCGCCACGCTCGCCTTGTCGCGCGTGAATGGCGGTCTCGCGATCGTATGGCTGACGAACGGCGTCGTCGTGGCGGCTCTTCTGACCCTGCCGGCGAGGGAACGCTGGATGCATGTCGGCGCCGCGTTCATCGCCATCTGCATCGCATCCGCACTTTTCGGTATCCATCCCACCGTTTCGGCGCTTCTTGCACCCCTTGCCCCTCTCGAATGCGTCCTCACGGCCGAACTGCTGCGACGGCTGCGGCCGCGCATGGACTTTCTGGAGACGGTCGGCGGCGTCGTCGTTTTCACCTTTGTCGCGGGCGTACTCGTTCCAAGTGCAATCGCAGTACCGGCAGCGTTCGTTACCGTACCCTTCACCGATCAGCCCTTCTTCGACAGCTGGTTCCGCTGGGCGGCCGGTCATGGGCTAGGCACTCTCATCGTTATGCCGCTCGCGATCATGCTATGGCGCGGAGAGGTTGCCGACTGGTTCAGGACGAGCACCCGGCGCGAATATGTGGACGCCCTTGTGGCGTTCGTTGCGCTTTCGCTGTTCGCTCTTCTCGTCTTCCTGCAGCCCTTTCCGCTGCTGTTCGTGGCTGTGCTGCCGATGGTGTTCGCCACGCTCGTCGCCGGCAGGGTGGGCGCGTCTGTCGCCCTGGTGATCGTCGCCGCCATCGGGACGACCACGACCCTGATCGGTGTCGGTCCGATCGCCGCACTGGGTGTCTCCTCACCGATCCAGGTTCATGTCCTCCAGCTGTTCCTAGCGGTCACGTTCCTTACCGCCCTGCCCGTCTCGGCCGCTCTCAAGACTGTCCGCTCGCTCCTGCGCCGTGCGGAGGAAAACGAGTCGCACTTCCGGATGATGGCCAGTCATTCCGCCGACGGCACGCTGCGTCTCTCCGAATCGGGGCGCGTCACATACGCTTCGCCTGCCATGGGAAATCTTACCGGTATCGAAAGCGACCGTATGCTTGGCCGGTCCTTCCTGCTGTTTTTCCCAAGGAAAGATCGCGGCCGTGCAAAGTCTGCCATGACCTCCGCTCTGAGGGCCCCGGGCCGGGATGTGTCGCTGGAGCAGGCGTTCGACCGCGCCGATGGCGAACGAATCTATCTGGAGATGATCGCGCGGGCGGTTGAACATAAGGACGGCGGGAAGACGCTCGTCGGCTCGATACGCGACATCAGCGATCATCGCGAGGCGCAGCAAATGCTGTCGAAGCTGGTGCAGACCGACCCTCTGACGCAGATTCCGAACCGCCGTGCCTTCACGGAGAAGATGGGACAGCTGCTGCAGAATCTCCCGGCTACCAGTCCCGCGACGCTGGCGCTTTTCGACCTCGACCATTTCAAGCAGATCAACGACCGGCATGGGCACGCTTCGGGAGACGAGGTACTGAAGACCGTTGCCGCCACCGTCACATTGCAAAAGCGAAGCGGAGATCTGCTTGCCCGCATCGGCGGCGAAGAATTTGCGCTCATCCTGACCGGTGCGGGTCTGGAAGAGGCCGCCCGCGTGTGCGACCGCGTGCGACGCAAGCTCCACGGTCTGGATATCCTGGACGAGGACGGCGTGCCCATTTCCGTGTCGGCAAGCTTCGGTCTGCGACAGCTATGCCGCGGCGACAATCAGGATACGGTCCTGCGCGCTGCGGATGAAGCGCTCTACGCAGCAAAGGCGGCAGGACGAAACCGGGTCTACTGCGCCGAGATGCCGTTCGACGTACCGCGAAAGTCGAGCGGCGCAGCCTGACGGGCCTTTCCTACAATTCCGGAAGCCGCTGATCGGCTTCGCCCCAGCCCTCGAGCGCAGCCGAGGCTGCGCGCCGCTTGAGGCGGTCCAGGTCGTTGACGGAAAATGTGGCGCCGCTTTTATGATCCTTAAGTTCGTTCCAGGAGATCGGTGCCGCCACCGGTGCCCCTGCCCTTGCGCGCGGGCTGTAGGGGAGAATTGCAGTCGATCCGCGCTGGTTTCTCAACCAGTCGATGAAGATACGGCCCTTTCGCTTCGCCTTCGACATGGTGGCCGTAAACCGGTCCGGCTCTGCCTGCGCGATCGCGCGCGCAAAGCGGCTCGCAAAGTCCTTCACCTCCGGCCATTCGGCTGAGGGCGTCAACGGCGCGACGATATGAACGCCCTTGCCGCCCGTCAGCAGCGGGAAGCTGACCAGGCCGGTATCGGCGAGATGATCCCTAACCTCCAAGGCCGCTTTCCGGACGTCGGCGAAGTCCAACCCTTCGTCGGGATCGAGGTCGATGACCAGCCTGTCGGGCTTTTCCACATCCGCGATGCGCGCACCCCATCCATGAAATTCGATCGTGCCCATCTGCACGCAGGCCAGCAGGCCTTCAGCGGTTTCGACATAGAGATAGTCCTGTTTGTCGCCGTCCTTCTCCACGATGGGAACAGCGTGGACATGCGGACCGAAACTGCCGGGGTCGTGCTTTTGGAAGAAGCATTGTTTTTGGCGCCCCTGCGGGCAGCGGACCAGACTGATCGGCCGCTTTGCCGCCCAGGGCAGCATCATGGGCGCAGCGCCACGAACATAGTCGGCCAGTTCACCCTTGGTCACACCCGCATCCGGAAAGACGACGCGCTCCGCGCTCGAAATCTTCACGGCAGGAGCGTTCGCGACCTTCTCCGCGTCAACGGCCCGCTCGCTCTCGACATCTTCGGCATCCTTGTCGGCGCGCAGACCGAGGAAGCTGGCGTGGCGCGTCACGCCCTCCCCTGTCAGTTCCGCGAAGGCGACTTCCGCAACCAGCTTGGGGGTGAGCCACTGCGCCCCCTTCCCGGCGCTCTTCGGCACGTCCAGCGGTGCGGTCTTTCGCTCCAGCCGGCGCATTTTGCCTGCGAGGTCCTCCATCGTTCCTGGTCGAACCCCGTACCGACCTTTCCGCGATAGACGAGATCGCCGTCGTCATGCTGGGCCAAAAGCAGCGACGCGAACGGCCGTCCCGCCTTCGAACTTTTCGACCAGCCGACGATGACGAAATCCTGGCGCCGTGTGCATTTCACCTTCAGCCAGTTACGTGATCTCTTGCCGCGGTAGGGGGCATCCGCCCGTTTCGAGATGATGCCTTCCAGACCCTGCTCGCACATGGCGTCGAACAGCGCCTCGCCCTTGCCCAGAACATGGTCCGAGTAGCGGAGCGCCCCGAAGTTTTGGGGAATCAGCGCGGCAAGCCGTGCCTTGCGTTCCGCATTCGTCTGGCTTTTCAGATCGCGGCCGCCCTGTCGCAGCAGGTCGAAGGCGAAATAGACGACGTTCTCTGCTGCCTTCGATCCGTCGAGCGCCTGCTGCAGCCCCTGGAAACTCGGACGCCCGTCCTCGTCCAAGACGACCAATTCGCCATCGAGAAGCGCGGTCCCGAGCCCGGCAGCCGTTACGGCGTGAACCACGGCGGGGAATTTTTCCGTCCAGTCCTTGCCGTTGCGCGTGAAGATGCGGACTTCACCGTCCGCAGCGGCCACCAAGGCGCGGTAGCCGTCATATTTCATCTCGTGCAACCAGTCGTCACCCGGCGGGACGGCATCGGCTAGAGTGGCGAGCTGCGGCGATTCATATTTTGGCAGCGGCCGGTGGCTTTCCGTCTCGTTATTACCGCCAGCCGGTTCGGCGCCTTCGGCAATCTCTTCCATGGTGCGCCCGGTCTCGACGCTGGTCAGGTAGCGGCCGGTCAGTCCCTCGCTGCTGCCCTTGTGCTCGTCGTCCAGCTTGCGCAGCAGCCAGTTGTCGCGCTTCTCGCCCTTGCGCCGCTTCATGCGCACGAGCAGCCATTCCCCCTTCATGCGCTCGCCATCGAGGCAGAAGTGAAGATGTCCCTCGTCCAGATCGTTCTCGCTCTTGCCTTCGATCGGCTTCCAGGTCCCCCGGTCCCACAGCATGACGGTGCCGCCGCCATATTCCGCCTTCGGAATCGTCCCCTCGAACGTGGCGTAGCTCATGGGGTGATCTTCGGTCTGGACCGCGAGGCGCTTGTCGTCGGGGTCCAGCGACGGCCCCTTTGTAACGGCCCAGCTCTTCAGGACGCCGTCCTTTTCCAGTCTCAGGTCGTAGTGGAGGCGCGTCGCATCGTGCTTCTGCACCATGAAGATGCGGCTGCCCGCCTCTCCGGCTTCACCCGCCGGCTCGGCAGTCCTGGTGAAGTCGCGCTTGGAGTTATATTCCGCCAGCGGATCGGAACTATCTTTGCGCCTAGCCACTGGCCGCCTTTTTCTTGCGGCTGCGTTTCGGTTTCTCGCCGCCTTCGACAGACTGTTTCAGGGCCGCCATCAGGTCGACCACATTCCCGCGCGAAGCAGGTGCCTCTTCGCCCTCTTCCAGATCGACCTTACCGCTTTTCGACTGAAGCTTCTTGTCGATCAGGTCGTGCAGCGCCTCGGCGTAGCGGTCTTCGAACGCCTTCGCGTCGAACGGTGCAGTCTTCTTCTCGATAAGCGTCTCGGCAAGCTCGAGCAGCTCCTCCTGCGGCTCGTCATCGGATATGCTGGCGAAATAGCTTTCGGCATTCCGCACTTCATCGGCATAACGCAGCGTTTCGATGACCAGACCGCGTCCGCAGGCACGCACGCTCACCAGCGTCTCCTTGCCGCGCATGGCAAGCTGGCCCAGGCCTACCTTGCCGCTCGCCTTCAAGGCGTCCCGCAAAACCGTATAGGCTTCCTCGGCAAGCTCGTCCTGCGGTGCGACGAAATAGGGCTTCTCGAAATAAAAAACCGGAATCTCGCCCAGTTCGACGAACTGCGTCAGTTCCAGCGTGCGCTTCGATTCCAGCTTTACGGCGTCGATTTCCTCCGGGCTCAGAAGGACATAGCTGCCCTTTTCATATTCATAACCCTTCAGGATTTCGTCGCGATCGACCGGTCCGACGCCCGGCACCACCTTTTCATAGCGGATCGGCTTGCCGGTCGGCTCGTGGATCTGGCGAAAGGAGATCGAGGCGCCGCTCTTCGCTGCCGGGTAGAGTTCCACGGGGATCGACACCAGCGCCAGACGGATCTGACCCTTCCATACTGCACGCGCGGCCATGTCCGTTCTCCCGCCATCAACCTGACTCCAAAGAGGTTCCCGCCTCGTTGGTTCCGCCGCGGCGCTTTCCCTCTGGCCCGGCGCCCCGTAAGCGCGCACCATGTCGCAAGATGCAAAGCTGGTGCAGGGGTCGATCCGCAGCCACCTCCTCGAACAAACCCTGCCCATGATCTTCGGCGTCGCGGCGATCAGTTCGGTGGGTATCATCGATGCCTATTTCGTGGGTCAGATCGGCCCGCAGCCTCTTGCGGCGATCAGCTTCGCCTTTCCCGTCACCATCGCATTGACCAGCCTGGGCGTCGGCGTCCTGGTCGGCATCAATTCGGTCGTCTCGCGCGGTCTCGGATCCGGCCGCAGGGACCTAGCCGAACGCCGCGCGGGCCAGGGTGTGGCGCTGGCGGCGCTGGTGGGGTTGGCGCTTACCGCCGTCCTGATGCTGCTTCAGGGTCCGCTGTTTTCGCTCCTGGGGGCGAAAGGCGAAACGGCGGCACTGATCGACCGCTACATGTTCCCCTATCTTGCCGGCTATCCCTTCCTTCTGCTCTCTATGGGCAGCAACGGCGTGCTGCGCGCCCAGGGGGCCGCGAAGCGGTCGAGCGGCGTCCTCATCACGATGGCGGCCGCGAACTGGGTGCTCGATCCGCTGCTGATCACCGGATGGGGCCCCTTTCCCGCCTTTGGCATATCGGGGGCGGCGTACGCATCGGCGGGGTCCTTCGTCATTGCCGGGTTGACGGCCTCCACCTTCGCTGCGCGTAGCCAGCTCGGACTTCATCTCGCCCACCTGAAGGATGGCGACCTGCTGGCAGGCATGCGCGAACTTGCGGCGGTCGGGGCACCCGCCGCGGTTTCGAACGCCATCAACCCTGTCGGACTGACGGTCCTGACCGGCTTTCTGTCCTCTTATGGTGACGATGCGGTTGCCGCCTTCGGCGTGGCCGGACGCATCCAGACCTTCGCCGTCGTGCCGCTGCTGGCCATGTCGTCTTCCATCGGCGCGATCGTAGGCCAGAACTGGGGTGCCGGCCGGCCGGATCGCGCACGCAAGGCGCTGTGGGAGGCGGGGGGCTTCTGCCTCGCCTACGGCACCGCTATCGCCGCGCTGCTGGTCGCGTTCCGGGGCGAAGCCGCGCGCCTCTTCTCCGACGATCCGGCAATCATCGACGCGATCGGCCTTTACCTCCAGATCGCCGCCTGGGGGTTCGGCGGCTATGGCATTCTGATAGTAACGAACGGAGCGCTGAACGGCATTGGCCGCGCCGACCGCTCGTTCCTGCTCTCGGTCATCCGCGTTCTGGCAGTAATGGTGCCGGTCGCCTGGCTGGGCGGACACGTGGCCGCCGAAGCGGGCGTGTATGGCGGCGAACTGACGGCGAATCTCGCCGGGGCGGTCCTGGCCTATCTCTTCGCCAGGCGATACCTCCGCGAAGACTCCTGTCCCGCCGCGCAGAAAACAGCCGCCTGACGCCGGAGGGCGAGCCGGTCAGGAAAAGCCACTGACATGAAAAAGGGCCGCCGACAGAACCCGGCGACCCTCTTCATGTAACGATCCGCCAATGGCGGCGAAGCTTACATCTCTTCTTCGAGTTCCGCTTCCATTTCGTCGCCCATGGCCTCGGCATCCGCCTCGGCTTCGGCAGTGGCGGCATCGACTTCGGCGTCGAGTTCGTCGAACTCGCCTTCCATCTCGTTACCCATGGCATCCATGTCCTGGCCGACTTCATCCATACCGGATTCGATGTCGTCGATCGCTTCTTGGCCGGCCAGTTCCATGTCGTCGCCGGCGCTCTCGACGGTCGCCTCGGCGTTCTCTTCGGTACCCTCGGAGCAGGCGGCAAGACCGAGCCCGGCCACGAGTGCGACAGCCGCGAAACCCTTGGTCAGGTTCTTCATAACAATAACCCCTTTTCAGTCATACAGATGCATCACCTGCGGCGCAGGGTGCACCGCATGCATCATCGGCCCGAACGTTCCGTATGCCAATAGGTTTCACAAATGATGCGGTTGGCGCGACAGCAGACCGGGATCTCGCTCGTCCTACTCGCCGGGGCGCGGCTCATCGCTGGTGGATTCAGGTGCCGGATCGTCGAGGTCATCCGCCGTTTCGGGCATATCCGCACTGCCGGGCATCTCGGCGCCATCGCCAGAGACATCCTCTACGGGCGGCGCGCCATAATCCACCGGCTCGAACTCTTCCATTCCCGCGCCGACGGCGGAGGACGCCTCGCCGTCGGTAATCTGCGCCATGCGATTCTGCAGATAGGCGGACCGCTGGGCGACATAGGGGTCCAGAGCGCCCGCGAGTACGCTGTCGGCGGTACCGAGGAGACCCGCGCGCAGGTCGACGACGTCGATCACGCGCTCTGCCGCCTGTTCTTCGAAGCTGAGGTTGAGTTCGGAGCTTTCGAAGCGTGTCCAGGGGTTGGTCACCGTATCGACGCCGAAGCCTGCCGCATCGCGGAGGCTCGACGGACCCAGGATCGGCAAAACGAGGAAGGGCCCGGAACCGACGCCCCAGACGGCGAGCGTCTGGCCGAAATCCTCCGGCTGCTCCTCGAGGCCGAGCTCCGCTGCCCGGTCGATCGTGCCGAGGAAACCGTAGGTCGAGTTGATGACGAAGCGATCGACAGCACGGAAGGCGCGCTTGAATTTGCCCTGAAGGACGGCGTTCACGAAGCTGAGCGGCTCCTCGACATTGCCGAGGGCATTGCCGATTCCCTTGCGCGCGGGCGCAGGAACTGCGGCGACATAGCCTTGGGCCACGGGTTTGAGCACGGCATCATCGACTGCCTTGTTGAAACTGTAGACCCCGCGATTGAAGTCCTCCAGAGAGTCGCGCTGGGCTGTTTCATAGCCGGCAGGCGTCGTGGCGCAGGCGGACAGGACGGGAAGCAGGATGAGAAGGCTGGCGTAACGGCGCGTCATCCCGCCGACCTAGCGCAGCGCGCGAACGGTTGCGACGTGAAATGCGACCCTGAAGCCCACTTCATGCCGAATTGACATATAAAGATGTCTTTATATGTTCCGGCCGATGATCGCAGGTCCCGACCTTTTCCGCGCGCTTGGCGACGAGACGCGCCTGCGCATTCTGCATCTTGTGCGGCAGCTTGAGCTGACCGTCGGGGACCTGACCCGCGTCCTCGGCCAGTCGCAGCCGCGCGTCTCGAGGCATGTGCGTATTCTGGCGGAAGCGGGCCTACTCGAGCGCAACCGCGAAGGGGCATGGGTCTTCGTTCGCTACGCCGAGAGCGAACTCGCAGCCCGCGTCGCCGACGTGATCGACCTGCTTCCCTCGCAAGAAGAGGATACCGCCCGTCTGAACGATCTTCGCAGCGAACAACTGGAAGCTTCCACCTCCTATTTCAATGCGCAGGCGGAAACCTGGGACCGCTTCCGGCGGCTTCACGTGGCCGACGACGAGGTCGAACGGCGCATCGTGGCGCTATTGTCCGAACGTCCGGTCGGGCGGTTGCTCGACATCGGCACGGGCACCGGCCGTATGCTCGAACTGCTCGCGAACAAAGCGGACAGCGCTCTCGGTATCGACCGCAGCGTCGACATGCTGCGCGCTGCCCGCGCGAAGCTCGACAGTCTGGGCCTTGGAAATTGCGCCGTGCGCCAGGGCGATATGCATTCCCTTCCCTCGCTCGAGCGCGGCGCCGACACGATCATCATTCACCAGGCCCTGCACTTTGCCGAGCGCCCTTCGAAAGCAGTGGATGAGGCGGCGCGCGTCCTGTCGCCCGGCGGCCGTCTGCTGGTGGTGGACTTCGCGCCCCACGACCGCGAGGAACTGCGCAGCGAACATGCTCACTCACGTCTCGGCTTTGCCGATGAGACCTTGTGCCACTGGATGCGCCGCGCCGGGCTGGAACCGCTCGATCCCGAGCACCTGAAAGGTACGCTTACCGTGACAATCTGGACCGCGGACAAGCCCGCCATCGAAACGAGGAAAGTAGCATGAGCCTACAGCGCAGTGAGCGGGAACGTGCGTTCGCCTCACCTCTATTTGCCGATCTGGCCGGAGATATCTCCGTCTCATTCGAGTTCTTTCCGCCGAAGAGCGAAAGGATGGAGGAGACGCTGTGGAATTCGATCGCGGCGCTTGCCCCGCTGAAGCCGAACTTCGTCTCGGTGACGTACGGCGCCGGCGGCTCGACGCGCGAACGCACCCACGCCACGGTCGAACGGATCGTGAAAGAGACGGACCTGACGCCGGCGGCGCATCTGACATGCGTCGACGCCTCTCGCGGAGAGATCGAGGACATTGCGCGCGCCTATTGGGATGCCGGAATCCGTCACATCGTCGCCCTGCGGGGCGATCCGCCGCGGGAGGGGGAACGGTTCAGCGCCCATCCCGAGGGCTATGACTGCGCCGCGTCGCTGGTCGAGGGACTGAAGAAGGTGGCGGACTTCGAGATTTCCGTCGCCGCCTACCCCGAAATCCATCCGGAAGCGGAAAGCGCCAACGGCGATCTGGACAATCTGAAACGAAAGATCGACGCCGGCGCGACCAGGGCAATCACGCAGTTCTTCTTTTCGCCGGAAACGTTCCTCCGCTTTCGCGACGATGCCGTCGCTCACGGAATTTCCGCTCCGATCGTCCCGGGGATCCTGCCGGTGACGAACTTCAAGCAGACCAGCAAGTTCGCCGCGCTCAACGGGACGGACATGCCGGGCTGGCTGGAGCGGCTATTCGACGGACTGGAGGACAAGCAGGACGCTCGCAATCTTGTCGCCGCCACCGTCGCGGCCGAGTTGTGCCGGCGCCTTTACGCAGGCGGTGTCCGCCAGTTCCACTTCTACACGCTGAACCGTGCCGAGCTGAGCTATGCCATCTGCCATATGCTCGGCTTGCGACCATCGTCTCCCAAGATCGAAAGCCAGGCAGCATGAGCGTTCGCGACCGATTCCTGACCGCCGCAAAGCGCCGTATCCTGATCAAGGACGGCCCCTACGGAACGCAGGTACAAGCCCGCAAATTGCAGGAAGCCGACTATCGCGGCGACCTCGACCTGTCGGCCGATCAGAAGGGCAATAACGACCTTCTCAACGTCACCAGGCCCAAGCTGATCGAAGAGGTGGCGCACGACTACATCTCGGCGGGCGCCCACATTCTCGCGACGAACACGTTCAACGCCAACCGGATCAGCCAGGCCGACTATGCCGCCGAACATCTGGTCGGCGAGATCAATCGCTCCGCCGCCAGCATCCTCAGAAAGGCCGTGGATGCGCGGGACGACGGCATCGACCGGTTCGTCTGCGGCGCCGTAGGCCCCACCAACAAGACGCTGTCCATCTCGCCCGATGTAAACGATCCCGGCCATCGCGACGTCGGCTTCGACGAGATGAAAGCTGTCTACCGCGAGCAGATCGACGCGCTGATCGACGGTGGCTGCGACGTCGTCCTGATCGAGACCGTGTTCGATACGCTCAATGCCAAAGCCGCCGCCATGGCGACGATGGAAGCCGGCGAAGAGCTGGGCCGCGACATCCCGATGATGGTCTCGCTCACCCTGACCGACATGGCCGGCCGCAACCTCAGCGGACAGGGCATCGAGGCCTTCTGGTACTCCATGCGGCACGCGCGTCCGCTGACCATCGGGCTCAACTGCTCCTTCGGAGCGACCGAACTGCGCCCGCACGTGGCCGCCCTGTCGAAAATCGCCGACGCCGCGGTAATGGTCTATCCCAATGCCGGTTTGCCGAACGAGCTCGGCGAATATGATGAAGCTGCCGAAACCACCGCCGCGCTCGTGAAGGAGTGGGCAGGAAAGGGCTATGTGAACGCTGTCGGCGGTTGCTGCGGCACGACGCCGACGCACATCCGTGCGATCGCGGATGCGCTGGAGGGATGCTCGCCGCGGCGGATTCCCCAAATCCCGCCCGCGCTCAGGCTTGCCGGCCTCGACGCCTTTTCGGTGGCTGCCTGATGTCCTCCTCCACCAATTTCATCAATATCGGCGAACGCACCAACGTTACCGGTTCCGCCCGTTTCAAGAAGCTGATCATGGCGGACGACTATGAGACGGCGGTGGAAGTCGCGCGTCAGCAGGTCGAGAACGGCGCCCAGATCATCGACGTCAACATGGACGAGGGTCTCCTGGATTCGAAGGCGGCGATGGAAACATTCCTGAAGCTGATCGCGGCGGAACCCGACATTGCCCGCGTGCCGATCATGGTCGACAGTTCCAAATGGGACGTGATCGAGGCCGGGCTGAAATGCGTTGCGGGCAAGGCGATCGTCAATTCGATCAGTCTGAAGGAGGGCGAGGAGGACTTTCTCGCCGCCGCGCGCAAGATCCGCCGCTACGGTGCCGCCACGGTCGTCATGGCCTTCGATGAAGAGGGTCAGGCGGACACCAAGGCCCGCAAAGTCGAGATTTGCGACCGCGCCTACCGCCTGCTGACCGAAAACGGCTTTCCGGCCGAGGACATCATCTTCGATCCCAACATCTTCGCTATCGCGACCGGGATCGAGGAGCATGACAATTACGGCAACGACTTCATCGAAGCGTTGAAGGAGATCAAGGCACGCTGTCCGGGCGCCAAAACGTCAGGCGGCCTGTCCAATCTCAGCTTTTCGTTTCGTGGCAACGAGCCAGTGCGCCGCGCCATGCACTCGGTCTTTCTTTATCATGCGATCCCGGCCGGTCTCGACATGGCCATCGTCAACGCTGGCCAGCTCGACATCTATGACGAGATCGATCCCGAACTTCGTGAGGCAGCGGAGGACGTCGTCCTCAACCGCCGCGCCGACGCGACCGAGCGCATGCTGGCAATCGCCGACAAATATCGCGACGGCGGCGCGAAAACATCCGCGACGGACGATGCGTGGCGCGAGCAGCCGGTCGAAAAGCGCCTGGAACATGCGCTCGTAAAGGGCATCGACGCATATGTCGTCGAGGACACGGAAGAGGCGCGGCAACAGGCCGACAAGCCCATTCATGTGATCGAGGGACCGCTGATGGCGGGCATGAACGTTGTCGGCGATCTGTTCGGCGCGGGTAAGATGTTCCTGCCGCAGGTCGTGAAGTCGGCGCGCGTCATGAAAAAGGCGGTGGCGCACCTCATCCCTTATATCGAGGCGGAGAAGGAAGAGGGCGCGAAGGCCAAGGGCCGCATCGTCATGGCCACGGTCAAGGGCGACGTGCATGACATCGGCAAGAACATCGTCGGCGTCGTGCTCCAGTGCAATAACTTCGAAGTCATCGACATGGGGGTGATGGTCCCGTGGCAGGACATCCTTGAAACCGCGCGCAAGGAAGACGCCGATATCATCGGCCTGTCCGGCCTTATCACGCCGTCGCTCGACGAGATGGTCACCGTTGCGGAGGAGATGCAGAATGCCGGCTTCACCCTGCCGCTCCTCATCGGCGGGGCGACGACGAGCCGGGTGCATACCGCACTGCGAATCGAGCCGGCCTATGACGGCCCCACCTTGCATGTCCTGGACGCCAGCCGCGCCGTAGGCGTTGCCTCGAAACTCGTTTCCGAAACCGCGCGCGAGGAACTGGTCGAGGAAACGAGAAGCGCATATGCCGATATCCGCACCAGCCGCGAAGGCAAAGGCGAGAGCAAGCTCGTCTCTCTTGAGGAGGCCCGCGAGAACCGCTTCGTTCCGGATTTCGGCGGCTACGAGGCTCCGAAGCCCCAAAGTCCCGGGCTGACGCGGATCGAGGACGTGTCGGTAGACGACCTCATCCCCTTCATCGACTGGACGCCCTTCTTCCGCTCATGGGAGCTGCATGGCAATTATCCGCAGATTCTCGAAGATGAGACCGTCGGTGAAAGCGCCCGCTCTCTTTTCTCCGATGCCGAAGCGATGCTGCACCGGATCGCCGACGAAAATTGGCTCTCGCCACAGGCCGTGGCGGGATTCTGGCCCGCTCGTCCAGACGGGGACGATATCATGATCTCCGTCGATGGAGGCGAACGGCGTCTGCCCATGCTTCGCCAGCAGGTCGGAAAACGAGCAGGCCGCGCCAATTTCTGCCTGACCGACTTCCTGATGCCGGAAGGCGACTGGATCGGCGGCTTCTGCGTCACGTCGGGCTCGTTCGAGGAGCAGACGAAACGCTACAAGGCGGACAATGACGATTATTCCGACATCCTGTTGAAGGCGCTCGCCGACCGTCTTGCCGAAGCCTTTGCGGAATATCTGCACCACCGCGTTCGCACCCAGCTCTGGGGCTACGCACCCGACGAACAGCTGTCGATGGACGCGATCATCAAGGAAAAATATCGCGGCATTCGGCCTGCCCCCGGCTATCCCGCCTGCCCCGATCACACGTTGAAGCCAATCCTTTTCGACCTGCTGCAGGCAACGGACGCGACGGGCGTCACGCTGACGGAGTCGATGGCCATGCTGCCTGCCTCTAGCGTGTCGGGCCTCTACTTCGCGCATCCGGACAGCCAGTATTTCGGTGTTGCCACCATCGGCGAGGACCAGCTGACCGACTATGCCGCGCGGCGGGACATGCCGCTGGAAGAGGCTCGCCGCTGGCTGCGTCCCAATCTCGCCTGACGGTCCGCTCGGCAGCTCTGGCTCTAGGTACTTTGCCGCGGCTATAGGACCGTCATGGCGAGGCGGGAACGAAATCTGGAGGAACGACGCGCGCGGCTTGCGCGCCTGCAGGAGGGACTCGAGCGTAAGCGCTCCCGGGCGCACCGTCGGCGCAGGCTCGCCCTTGGCGGACTGGCTCTTGTAGCCGGCCTCGTTCTTGCGGGGCTCGTCGGACTCCAGTTTCTCGACCGACTTCCCTACGGGTCGCGGATCCTCGAAGTCGGGTGGGAACGTCTGGCACGGATACGCAGCAACTATCCCAGTCTGGACCCCGTCTGGACCGCCCTCGGTTGGGTCCTGCCGCAGGAAGGCAGCGGCCCGTTGGCGCACCAGCCGCGCTTTGCCGCGGATGCGCCCCTGCTCGATCCGCCGGTCCCAAACCTGACCGCGCGCGCGGGCACGGCCCGCTACCCGGATTATTTCCCCGTGGGCGGCCTGCTCGCTCCGCCGCTGCGCTATTTCATCTCCTGCGAGAATTCGAACCGCGCTGGCGAGCTGCGCACGCTCGCCGACCGCCCGGTCGATCCGCCGTCCCGCGGACTCCTCCGCGGCATGGAGTTCGTCTACGAGCCATGTCTTTACGACGGCATAGCACCGGCGCGAGTCCCGCGCGGACAATGGGCGGACGGTGCCCAGGTTATTCACCGCAGCGCGCTTGCGGGAGACCCCGCACGCTTCCGCCTCGAACGCGGCGGATCGCTTCGTATCAATCCGGGACGGGTCGGCGTGAACAAGTTCGACGTCGGCCGCTTCCACGCCGAAGTGAGCGATATCGAGGTCGATGTTCCCAACAGCGCAGACAGCGGAGCCCTCTGGTTCGAGGTTTTTCCCTCCGCAACCGATGATGTGCTGACGACTCTGGTCGTGCGCGACAGCAGCTTCAGCGGTGCGCGCAACGCCTTCTTCGTCCCGCCTGGGGCGACGATGCTCTATATCGAGCGGAGCCGCTTCGGACCCAATGGCGGGAGCGACTATGACCAGGAACACACGATCTACCTGAACGGCATCGTGTCCGCGCATTTCGTCGACAGTGTCATCTTCGGACAGCAGGCCAAGGGCAGCATCGGCGGTCATCTGCTGAAGGCCCGGCCCGCCCTTACCATTCTCGAAAATGTTGCCTTCGATACCGGCGGCTCACCGACCACACCGTCCAACCGTCCCATGGCAGACCTGCCTACCCTCGGATGGATCTGGGCGGAGGATCTAGCCTTTCGCCGGCGGCAGCCTGACAGTCCGACGACCCGCAACGCCGTCATCGGCTTGCGGCGAGACCGTTATGTAGGCGGAAGGGGGGCTCGCGGCCGCGTACAGGTGCCCTGGCCCACAGCGGCCGACTGGGAAATGCCCATGGCGCCCGGCGAATGCGACGAGGATGTCAGCGAGGATGTCTATCTACAGGTGTTTCGCGGCGTGCGCATCGAAAGCCACCGCATGGAACCGTTCGGTATTCGTCAAAGCGGTTTCGTCGACACGGAATTCAACGGCCTCAAGCCCGTGACGAGCAAGGAAGAGCTGTTGGGGCATCCACGCCGCAACCGCGCGCTGACACTTTACGGGTCGGTAACGGGGGACATCCGCGCCCCTGCCGCTGCGCAGGGCTATTTCGGTTCCACCTGGGGCCCGCCCTCCTATGTCTGCCCCATTTCGGACGTCACGAATCTCAACATGATTCGCGTCGTGCGCAGCCAGGACGCGTTCGTCGAAACCGCCCTGCGGAAAATCAGCCTGGCAAATGGAGACCTGATTCGCCGCGCCGAGATCAAGCGCTAGCCGGGCTGATCGCGGCAGCCTCTAGCTGCGTCGTTCCCATCCTGCCGGCGTCAGCGCTTCCAGCGGCTTGAACCGGTATTTGTAGTTCATCCGGTCGCAGCCATCGATCCAGTATCCCAGATAGACATAAGGCAGGCCCGCCTCGGCAGCGCGGCGGATATGGTCGAGGATAATGAAATTGCCGAGGCCTTTCCGCCGTTCCAGCTCTGGCTCGTAGAAGCTGTAGACCATGGACAGGCCGTCGGACTGCCTGTCGGTCAGACAGACCCCTACCAGCCGTCCCAGCCGTTTTCCCTCTTCGGGCGCCTCGCGATACTCCAGGATGACGGTGTCGACGGGCGTCTGCTCGACCATGTCGGCATAGTCATAGGCGTCCATCGACGCCATGCCGCCGTCGGGATGACGAATGTCGAGATAGCGCCGCAGCAGCGCGAACTGCTCGCTCGTCGTGCGCGGCGGACAGGCATCGACCACCAGATCGTCATGCTGACGCAGGATACGCCGCTGCGACGAACTCGGTTTGAATTCGCGTGTGAGGACACGGACGGAGACGCACAGGCGGCAACCGTCGCAGCTTGGCCGGTAGACGACGTTCTGCGACCGGCGAAACCCGATTCGCGACAGCGCTTCTGACAGTTGCGCGGCATCGGAGCCTCGCAGCTCGGTAAACACCTTCCGCTCCGTGCGCCCCGGCAGATAGGGGCACGGTGACGGCGCCGTCACGAAGAAGCGGGGAAAGCGGAAACTCTGGTCTGTCACAGGGCGACTATCGCGCGGAGGTTCATATCATGTCCAGAGGACGTTCGCCGGACGCGGACGAACCTATCAGATCAGACGCCAAGATTGGGTTAAGCCAGTTCCACCATACGTACCTCGTACCCGCGCGCCCGCAGGCCCTCGACCAGCCGGTCGAGATGCTCGGCGTCGCGCGTCTCGCACTCGATGTCGGTGATCAGTCCCTTGGCAGGCAGGTTGGTGAATACGCGCTGATGATAAACCTCAAGGATGTTCGCCTGATGCTCCTCGAACAGCCGCGCCACGTGATAGAGTTGGCCCGGCCGGTCCTTGAGACGAATGCGCAGACGGGCAAGACGGCCGTTTCGCGCCAGATCGCGCAGCAGGACGTTGGCGAGCAGGCGGGTATCGATATTGCCGCCACATAGAGGCAGGCCTACTTTGCGGCCGCGGAACTTGCGCGGATGCGCAAGCAGCGCTGCGAGGCCAGCGGCACCGGCGCCCTCGACGACCGTCTTTTCGATGCCGAGGAACAGGGCCACGGCGCGCTCCAGTTCACGCTCGGCCACCAGCACGATGTCGTCGACGAGTTCGCGGATGATCTCGAAGGTCATCTCGCCAGGTTTCTTGACGCTGATCCCCTCGGCCAGGCTGTCTCCATCACACACCACGGTTTCACCGCGCAGCTTGCCGTACATGGAAGGATAAAGGGCCGCCTGTACACCGACGATTTCCATGTCCGGCTTCATCGCCTTGGCGGCGGTCGCACAGCCGGAGATCAGCCCGCCGCCGCCGATCGGTACTACCAGCATGTCGAGTTCCGGCACATCCTGAAGCATTTCCAGGCCGACCGTTCCCTGACCGGCGATCACTTTCGGATCGTCGAAGGGGTGCACGAAGGTCAGCCCCCGCTCGGCCTCGAGCGTGCGGGCGAAGGCATAGGCATCGTCGAAACTTTCGCCTTCCAGTAGCACGTTCGCCCCATGCCCTTCGGTCTGCTTCACCTTCACCACGGGTGTGAACTGGGGCATCACGATGGTTACGGGCACACCGAGCCGAGAGGCATGATAGGCAAGGCCCTGCGAATGATTGCCGGCCGAGGCGGCGATCACACCCTTATCCCTTTGCTCCTTGCTGAGGGAGAGCAGTTTGTTGAGCGCGCCGCGCTCCTTGTACGCGGCGGTAAACTGCAGATTCTCGAACTTCAGCCAGACTTCCGCGCCGGTGATGTCCGACAAGGTCTGCGACTTCAGGCAAGGGGTACGGATAACGCTGCCGGAAATGGCCTCGGCGGCCGCTTCGACGTCGGAGAATGAGACGGGCAGGCCGCCGGTTTCGCTTGCTTTGGTTGCCATGATTCACCGGGTTCTAAGCGCCGGTCCACGCTGTGGCTATGCCCCTTCGCATGGCGGCGTTAGCCGAGCGCATCCCCGATCGAACAGGCTGCCGGACCCAGAATGACGATGAACAGGACGGGCAGGATGAACAGGATCAGCGGCACGGTCATGATCGCCGGAAGGCGCGCCGCCTTCTCTTCGGCCCGCATCATGCGTTCGTTACGGAACTCGCCGGAGAGAACCCGCAGGGCCGACGCCAGCGGGGTGCCATATTTTTCTGTCTGCACCAGGGTGGTGACCACGCCGCGCAGCGATTCCAGATCGACGCGCTGCGACAGGTTTTCATAAGCCTGCCTCCGCTCCTGAAGGAAGCCCAGCTCGATAGCGGTCAGGGCAAACTCGTCCGCCAGCTCGGGGAAACCCTTGCCGAGTTCCTTCGAGACCCGGTTGAAGGCCGCGTCGACGGTAAGGCCCGCCTCCGCGCAAATGACCAGCAGATCGAGTGCGTCGGGAAGCCCCTTGCGAATGGCATCCGTGCGCTTCGACTTCAGGTTCGTGACGAAGATGTCGGGAGCCTTGTAGCCAAGAAAAATGCCGCCCATGACCATGCCTGCCTGCACGGGGTCGGAATATCCCGCGGCAAGGTCCATGCCGTAGACGAGAAAAGCGGCCACTGCGCCGAAGGCGAAGGGGAGGACAAGACGGCAGAAAAGTAGCGTGACGACGGCATCCTTCGAACGGATGCCGGCCTGGGACAGCTGCACCGCCGCGACCTTCGCCTGCTCGTCCTGAAGCACTTTCAGCTTCTTCAGAACCTGCCGCATCTGGTTGGTGGCCTCGGCCTTCGCGGCCACCTTCGTACGGCGGCGCGAGGCGGTGATGCCCGCCTTCAGCTGTTCGCGGCGCTCCTGCAGCGCCTTTACCCGGCCGCGCATGGGATCGCGCACCGTGGCGACGGAATAGACCGCGACCAGCATCGCGAAGGCCGCGATGGCGGTCAGCACGGTGGCAATATCGATCGCCGTCAGCCCGAAAATCAGGGCATGAGTCGTGAGGTCGGTATTGGCTTCCATCCCCGCCCCCTAAATCTCGAAGCTGACCATCTTCGCCATGATGAAGGCGCCGATGGACATCCAGATTAGGCCGAAAATGCCGGCGATGATCAGGCGCGAATCCTCGAAGAAGCCGCCCGTGTAGGTCGGATCCATCGTATGGATCAGGCCGAAGACGATGAACGGCAACGAGCCGACGATATAGGCCGATGCCTTCGACTCGGAGCTCATGGCCTTGATCTTCAGCTTCATCTGCTGGCGCTTTCTCAGCACATCGGCCAGGTTGTTGAGCGTTTCCGCCAGATTGCCGCCCGTTTCCCGCTGGATATTCAGCGTGATGACGAAGAACTGGAACTCGGGAGTGCCGATCCGGTTCGCCGTCTCCTGCAGTGCCTGGTCCATGGTCCGGCCGATCCGCACCTTGTCGGACACCGCGCGGAATTCCTCGCCCACTACGCCCGGAATCTCACGGCCGACGACGATAACCGATTCGCCGATGGGAAGGCCTGAGCGAAGCCCCCGGGTCAGTAGTTCTATGGCGTCCGGGAACCGCGTCGTGAAATCATTGGTGCGGCGGGAAATCAGAAAGCCAACGGTGAAATGCGGGATGAACAGGCCAAGAGCGATGCCCAAGAGCAATGCCAGCATGCCCGGCAGCCCAAGCATGCTGAACACACCCGCAAGGAGCCCCACCAACAGCAGATTCGCCAGCATATATTGACCGACGCCCCACTTCTTGCCGGTCTTCGCCAGTCTGATGCGCAGGACCTCCTTGTTCGGAAGCACCCCCGAGAACATGGAATCGAGCTTCGTCTCGCGAGCAGCGACGATCTTGCGCATCTGCGCCTGCGTCTTCACTTCCGCAGAATCCGAATGACGCTCGCGCACCGCCGACAGGCGCTTGGCGGCCTTCTTCTTCCCGCCATCGCCGGAAAAGGCGAGGATCAGGAGCGCGAGGGTGGCGAAGATACCCCCGGCTACGATCAGTATGAGAACATCAAGGCTCATGCGCGGCCGCTATCCCTTATCTGGCGCCCGCAGCCTTGGCGGTACCCTTGCTGGGCAGAAGCGCCCGCATCTTGCCGAGGACCGACTCCTTCTCGCCTTCATCCTCTTCCTGCGGCGAGACGCTCGTCCGAAGCTGCTCCATCGCCGTTTTCAGCTTGCCAGTTGCGATCGCAGCCAGAGCCTTGCCCTGCTTCGCGGCGGCCGTGCATTGCTTCACGTCGAAGGGCAGCATGATATCCACCTTGCGCTCGATCGAAGCTTCGAAATCCCCCTTCGAGACCTCGGGCGGCGGCGACTGCTGCACCTTGTTGGCGGCGACGACGACCTTCGCCTGAGGCGCATGCTGGCGCAGGAAGCCGAGCAGGCGGATCGTGTCGCGCGTTGCGGCAAGCGAGAGGTCCGTGACCAGAACGACGTAGCCCGACTGGGCAAGAAGGTGCGGATGCTGCACGGCCATGGAGCGCGGCATGTCGACCACCAGCGCATCGAAGGCAGCCAGCATTTCCTCCTCCAGTTGATGCAGCGCCGTACCGTCCGCCAGCATGGGCTGATTGATCGGCGCCTCGGCCGACAGCACCGCCAGCTTGTCGTTCACGCGGGTCATCGCCCGTTCGATGAACAGTCCATCGATGCGGCTGGGATTCTCCAGCGCGTCGGTCAGGCCGCGTCCCGGTTCGAGGTCGAAGCTGAGAGCACCCGTGCCGAACTGCACGTCGAGGTCGAGCAGAGCCGTCGAGGACCCGGCACGGTCCCCCAGCATGAAGGCGAGCGACGTGGCGAGCGTTGACGCACCGACACCGCCGCGGGCCCCGATGACCGTCACACCGAGAGCGGGGCGATCGGCGGTTTCCTCTTCGGCGCCGCGCGGGGCCTGAAGCATGATCTGCGCCTGCAGCAGCGCTTCGCGAAGGACCTCCGGCTGCACCGGTTTCGTCAGGTAATCCTGAATGCCGCTTGCGACGAGGTCCCGGTACAGGCCGACATCGTTCACTGTCCCGGCGGCAAGCACGATGGTGCCCGGTTCGCACACTTCGGCCAGCGCGTTGATCTCGGTAATGGGGTCGGCAGCATCCGACAGATCGACGAACAGCACGGCGGGAGACGCAGTCACCGACAGGGTCTGCACCGCATTCTGCAATCCGCCGAGATTAACGTGGTCGTCGGGCCAACCGAGATCCGGCAGCACCGCCCGCATCGTCGAGGCGAGTTCGTCATCACCGACGAAAGCAGCAAAGACGTCGCGAGCTCCGGCGCTGAGTGGTGAGATGGCGTTCATCGATCTGCTTCCTCGTTTCAGTCGTCGAGCGCAGCGGCCGGCCCGGTTTCCGGAATGATAACCTGCCGCTCCTCCTCATAGGTCTTGCCGCTGAGGAGGTCGTTCGGATCGGCAATCATCTGGGTCAGCGCCGTGCTGGTCGCGCAGCCGAAATTGCTGCTCGTGGCATTGTCGTAATTGGTATCGTCCACCCCGCTATGGTTGGGACAGTCGGGGACGCTTGCCTCAGCGCGAACGAGCACCACGCGGGTCGCGCCGGCCGGTATCGCCGGCGACGTCACCGGTGCGATCCGCTGCAGCACCAAGCCCCGTTCGTTGACGATCGTCTCGACCTGCGCGCGGCGTTCTGGCGCGGCGAGAACGGCCTCCTGGTCGACACTGATCCGGTCGCCGTAGCGCGCTCCCACGCTGTTCAGCCACTCGCGCAGCTCGTCGCGCTGGGCGGCGGTCAACCCGGTGCCGGCAGGAGCTACAAGGTCGTAGGTCATGACATGCTGTTCCACGACCGGCGTATTGAGCGGGAAGTTCGTCTGGTTGAACTCCGGCGTCTGCTGCTGCGGGGCGCAGGCGGCGATCATGACGCCGACGAGGGCAAGGACGGTTGCGGCGGGAAGGACGTTCATCGCTTACCTCTCCTAGTCGATCGAAAAGCCGGGACGGGCCGGGGTCGTGCCCCCGTCCTTCGCGGATACCGGGACCTCTTCTGTCGGTGCGCCGACATCGCCGAGGAAATAGTTTTCCGCCTCGCTGGGGGCGCGCAGGCCGTCGAGCGGGGTCGCGATACGTTCGTTTACCGGCTTCACCAGATAGGGCGTAACGATGACCATCAGCTCGGTTTCGGCGCGGCGAAAGCTCTGGGAGCGGAACAGCGCGCCGAGAACCGGCAAGTCGCCCAGAAGCGGTGTTTTCTCCACGGCACTGTTCGTATTGTTACGGATCAGGCCGCCAAGGACGAAGCTCTGGCCGGAACCCAGTTCCACCGTCGTCGTCACCGTACGGGTCGACAGGGCCGGGATCGAAATGCCGTCGAGGACCACCGCGCCCGCGTCGGTCAACTCCGAGACCGTGGGTTCGACCTGCAGCCGGATGCGATTATCGGCCATCACTGTCGGCACGAAATCCAGCATCACGCCATATTCCTTGAACTGGACGTTGACGCCGCCGAGCCCGTTCGAAACCGCGATGGGGAATTCGCCGCCAGCGGTGAAGGTTGCGCGCGTACCGGAAATCGCGGTCAGGTTCGGCTCTGCCAGCACGGTCGCCAGACCGTCCTGCGCCAGTGCGTCGACAGCGACATTGAAGTCCAGGCCGAACAGGTCGCCGATGCCGTAGAGACTGTTGCCGCCGATTTCGAACTGGCCGCCGGTATCTGGCGTGTTCACGAAGGGATCCCCGGCCGGCCCGGTCACTGCTTCGCGCCCTCGGGTCAGGCCGAAGATGAAGCCGTCTTCCTCGTTGAGCAGTTGCAGGTTCACACCCAGATTCTTCGTCAGGTTACGATTGATCTCGACGAAGCGGACACGAAGGCTGACCTGCTGGGGGGTCGCCGCCTTTACGCGGTTGATGATATTCTGGCTGCCGGTGAAGGCCGTAACGAGGCGCTCGACTTCGCCCACCTCTTCCGGACTTGGCACCGTCCCATTGAGGAAGGTCACGCCGCCAACCGTCTGCACTTCGATGTCGAGACCGGGCATGGCGAGGCGCATCATTTCGCGAATCTGATCGATATTGCGCGTAACACGCACCGTTGCCTCGTAGACGGTCTCACCAGCGGCGTCGGTGGCGTAGAAGCTCGTCTCACCCCCCTGAATGCCGTAGATGAACAACTCGCGCGCCGAGCGCACCTCCACGTCGGCGATGCCAGGCGTCACCACGAAGAGGTCCGTTATGGAACGCGGCAAGGTTACGAACGTCCCCTTGCCCACGCCGACTTCGAGCGATGTGTCGGGGCTTGCCGCGCGCACCACGGTCCGCTGCGCCGCCGTGGGCACCGGCATGGCGACAGCAGCGAGACCGGCAAGTGCCGTTCCCAATGCGATGTCGCGAAAGAATGTCACAAGGTTCATGCGGCCCTCTCGAATTCGGGAATTCTAGTCGGCGATCCGCGGATCGCCGGCATCGGCATAGGCGTCGTCGGGAACGAGGCTGGGGTCTTCGGCTCCCCAGGCATCGGGGTCGTAACGCGAGGGCACGCCGGTCTGGCCGGCCTTCGCGTTTACGGCGGCTGCGAGCGCAGCGACCATGGCCTGCGGCATCTCACTGGAAACACTCGCCGCGGTCGGCCCGGCAGCTTCCTCCGCCACGCGGATGGTCTGCGGCGGACGGCGGCCGGTGCGCACCGTCACCTGCGGCCGGGAGTCCGCCTTTTCGCGGTGCATTTCCGCGAGCCGCTTGCGTACGTCATAGTCGAGCGCGAAGCGGGAGACCTCACCGCCTGTGGTGTAAGTCGGGCCGCGCTCGTCCGCGCCAGCCGTCGCCGCATAGGCCATGGCGAGGTCCTCGGCAGAGGTCTGCTCGTCGCCTACATCGACCTTTCCTTCGGCGATTGCCTGCTCGAGTGCCATGCGCTGATCCTTGATGGAGCGCAGCGAAAGCTGAATTTTCCCCATCATGCGCGCGACGGAGATCTTCTCGACCATCTTCGGGGTGACTTCGAACGTGACCGTTCGGCCCTGCTGGGGCGTCCCCTTCGTATTGTCGGTACGCTGGTCGATCGCGAGAACGCGCACGTTGCGCGCGATGGTCTCCGCCACCCGCAACGAGCTGACGCGAGTCAAAGCGCCGGTTTCGCCGCCCTCACGGATATTGTGCGTCAGCAGCATGTCGACACGGTCGCCCGGGAAGATGAACCCCGCCACGCCGGAAATATTGTCGATGGGCACGGTCACGGCCCTCATCCCGGGATTGAGCGCAGCCGCCAGGAAGCCGCTTTCGCCCGGCCCCACCAGGGCAGTGCGCGAAACGGGCTGCCCTGCGCTGATCGAGATGCGCACCACTTTGCCGATCAGATCTTCGGCCCCGACGGGCGGCGGCGCCGCAAGGTCGACCTTTTTCGCCCCGCGTCCGGCTTTGCCCTGTCCACCCCCCGGCGCAGCGGCTGCGTTCGCGGCATTGGCCTCGGCGGCATCGTCCGACTCGATATAGTACGCCTGCTGGACCATGTCCTTCGGCCATGGCTGATAGGCGATATGCTGGGGCGCGATGATCGTGCCGGTCGGCAGAGTGGTCTGCGCCACCAGAACGCGCGGGCCGTCCGGCTCGGCGACGGCATTCTTGATCGCATCGAGCGGCGCCGCCTCGACTGTCCGCGCACCCTGACCGCCGGACAGAAGCGCGCGAATCGCGAAGGCGGAGCCCGCGGCGACAACCAGCGCGACGACAAGCAGGATGATCTTCTTTACGTCCATGGCCCCAAAGCTCTCAGATTAGGATGACCCATCACCGGTTATGCCCCGAATTGCTTAACAATCAGTTCGCCGTGTACGGCGAACACCCCCGCGACGATCGCGAGGCCGTAGGGAACACGGGTAGGAAGCGGCCGCTTCCGCAGGCGGTTCTCCGCCAGCGCGACCAACGTGACGACGGCGCCTGCCAGCGCCATCCAGAACAGCATTTCCATATAGGGCGCGAGCGGCAGCCACAGCGTCAGGGCGGCCAGCAGCTTCAGGTCGCCGCCGCCCATCAGCCGCCGCCGCAACCAGTAGCCGGCCTGCCAGATCAGCAGCAGCAGCAGGATCGCCGCGCCCGCAAAGACCGCATGGCGCAGCAGGTCGGCATCCGCAGCGCCGCGTCCCAGCCAATAGGGTATGGCGAGAAGCGCAACGGACAGAGTCAGCCAGTTGGGGATTCGCCGGCTCGTCAGGTCGCTATAGACCGTATAGGCGAGCAGAACGGCGAGGCCGGCAATCGCAGTCCAGAACAGGAAAGGCAGCATGCCTTCGGCCCTTAAGAAGCAATCCTAAAGAAGCCGTAACCATGAGCCAGACAGTCGACACCGCGCCTTCTCCCTCCCCCAGTTCGGCACCCCCGAGAACCAGCCTTCCGGACGGCGGTGTGGAGCGCTTCCACCCCATGCCCGACGGCGCGCGCCTGCGCACCATGGAGTGGCCGGACGGTGAGGGCGTGCCGGTCCTGTTCATGGGCGGCAAGCGCGACTTTATCGAACGGCATGCCGAGGCTCTTTCGCGGATTCGCGAACGCGAGCGGCCGCTACTGGCGCTCGACTGGCGCGATCAGGGGCTTTCGTCACGCGCCTCCGTCCCCACCGCGCATCTGTTCGATCGGATGGAAACCGACCTGTCCCATCTGATGAACTATGCTGCCGAACGTATCGGCGCGCCCTTCGATGCGCTCGCCCATTCGATGGGCGCGCACATGCTGCTGAGGGTGTTGGCCTTCGACCCCGCCGCCGCGAAACTGGTGCGGCGCGCTGTCCTCACCGGTCCTATGATGGGTATCGGAAGCGGCGGCGCCGGACGCGCCGGACGTATCCTTATGCGGACAGCCGCCGAGGTCATGACGGGTCTAGGGTTCGGGGAGCACAGGCCGCCCGGTCAACCTGCTTACGGACCTGTTTATCGCAGCGAAGAGAGACGGCAGCGTCTGACGGGCGACACGGCGCGCTTTGCCGAAAGCTTCTTTCACATCGACAGCAACCCGCGACTGGCAGCCGGAGGCGCGACCTGGGGATGGCTACGCGCCGCGGTGCGCTCCATGCGGAAGCTAAGGCGCCCGGGCGTACTCGAAAGGATCGATACCCCCCTCCTCGTTTTCCTGGGAAGCGAGGAGAGGGTCGTGGACCCGGACGAGGTTCGCGCCGCTTCCACGCGATTGCCCCGCGCCCGCCTTCTCGACATCGAGGATGGCCATCACGAACTGTTCCTCGATACCGATGAGGTACAGCAGCTGCTCTGGCAGGAGATCTGGTCGTTTCTGGACTGACGAACACCCGGTTTGACGTTGCAGTCGTAGGAGCGGGGATGGCGGGCATCAGCCTCGCCGCCCTCCTGGCGCCGGAACGCAGCGTCGTCGTTTTGGAGCGTGAGGCCCATCCCGCCATGCACGCGACCGGACGCTCTGCCGCCTTCTACGCCGAAACCTATGGCGGGCCGGGCGTACAGCCCCTGACAACGGCGTCGCGGGACCTGCTCTTTTCGCCGCCACCGGAATTCTCAGAGCAGCCGCTTGTGTCGGATCGCGGCGCGCTTCATGTCGCCCGGCAGGGAAAGGAAGCTTTTCTCGACGCTCTCTCGACCGATTTCGACGGCACCGGCGTCAGAATCGAAACGCTGACTGCGGCGGAAACGGAAGCGAAGGCGCCGCTGCTGCGCGCCGACTGGCGGCGACAGTCTCTCTGGGAGCCAGGTTGCCGCGACATCGACGTCGCGGGACTGCACGCCGCCTATCTTCGGCAGGCCAGGCGCGCAGGGGCCCAGATCCTGACAGAGGCGGAGCTGGAAAGCGCCAGCTTTTTGGAGAATTGGCAGATCGAGACCCGCAGGGGCCGGGTACAGGCTGACCTTCTCGTCAATGCCGGCGGCGCGTGGGCGGATCATGTGGCGGCGGCCTGCGGCGTCTCCCCCATCGGCCTGCAGCCGCTTCGCCGGACGATGGTGGTCGCCGACCTCGACCGGCCGGTCGCGGACGACTGGCCGCTCACCGTCGATGCAGAAGGCGGCTTCTACTACAAACCCGACGCTGGCCGGCTCTGGATCAGCCCGCACGACGAAGTTCCCGCCCCGGCTGGCGATGCGCAGCCTGAGGAAATCGATATCGCCGTGGCTGTCGATCGTTTCGAAAGCGCGGCGGACGCGCATGTTGCCCGGATCGAGCGAAGCTGGGCCGGCCTCCGCACCTTTGCGCCCGACCGGCTGCCGGTCTACGGGTTCGAGGCGGCGGACAACCCCTTCTTCTGGTGTGCAGGTCAGGGAGGTTTCGGCATTCAGACCGCGCCGGCGGCAGCCGACTTGTGTGCCGCCTTGATCCTAGGCCGGCCCGTTCCGCACGGCCTGAACGCCGGGACTTACGCGGCGCGGCGCTTTCGCTGACGGACACCGACGCCGAGAAGTCCTAGTCCGAGCAGCGCAATCGGCGCGGGGCCGGGGACACCCGTAGGCGGCGTCGAGCCCTGCTGGTAAATATCGAAGGTCAGTTCATCGACCTTGAAGTAGTCGTCTTTATAGTCATTCTCGAACAGGTCCGCGGCGACCAGAACGACGTTGCCGGCATCGGCTTCGCCGAAATCGAAGCCGTCCTGAGTGATCCACCCGTTATACCCGCTGCCGCCGCTATAGTCGTTGTCGATGGCGTAACCGCTCTGCCAGTCCTCGAGCGCCTCCAGCGGGTTCGTATAGGCGTCAAGGCCGGTCGGAACATTGCCGATGACAACGGAGACGTCGGAGTCGGGCTGGTCCCCGAACAGCGCCAGCTTGACGCTTTCCAGCGTAACCTGCTCGCTGAATTCGAATGCGATATAGTCGCGCCAGCCGGAATTATCGACGGTGTGGGAATTGTCGCCGTCGCTGTTCACCACGCCAAGACCGGAGCTGTAGCGCTCCAGATCACCGCGCCTGTGCGTTCCGGAATCGAAACCGCTCCCGCCCTCGATGGTCCATGCGGTCGCGCGAACGTTCACCGACTGCCCACTGCCGTAAAAGGCCGTGTAGGTGCAGTCGTTTGAGGAAGAAGAGCAGGACCCGCTGTTCGACAGATCGAGGGTTACGTCGTCCCCGATCTTCGTCAGCGTCGCGCGCGCAGGCAGCGAAACTGCCAGTGCGGCTGCCAAAGCCAATCCTACCTTGCCGAACATCATAATTCCCCGAGACTCGTCTACCTTCTTGGCATGCAAGAGCCAAGCCAACTGCCCAATCAATTGATCTTAAGCGGAATTTCCTTATCAAGAGGTTGAAGGCGTAAAATCCTCCGACTCTTCGATATTAACGTTCGCTGCGCCGTTCGGCTACCGCACGATTGGCCAAGGCGTCCGCACGCTCGTTCCCAGGATCGCCAGCATGCCCTTTGACCCAGCGCCATTCGATGTCGTGCGGTGCCGTCGCCGCCAGCAGTCCCTCCCACAGATCGCGATTCTTCACATCCTTCTTTCCAGCCGTCTTCCAGCCCCGCTTCCGCCAGCCCGGCAGCCATTTCATAATGCCATCTCTGACATAGACGCTGTCAGTCGACAGGACGACGTTGCAGGGCCGTGCCAGAAGATTCAGCGCCTCGATCGCAGCCGTCAGTTCCATGCGGTTGTTCGTCGTGCTGGCCTCGAAGCCGAAAATCTCCTTTTCGGACTCGCCGAATTTCAGAAGCGCGCCCCAGCCGCCCGGCCCGGGGTTTCCCTTGCAGGCCCCGTCCGTCCATATCTCAACCTTGCGGCTCATGCGGCGCGATAATGTTCCAGTCGCCGGGCGAAGGCGAGTGGGTCCTTGCGCGTAACGAGCGCAGTGGGCGGCGTGTTGATCCAGTCGTAGGCGCGCGTCAGCAGGAAACGCAGCGCAGCGCCGCGGCATAGGTCGGGTAGCGCGCCGAGCTCGTCTTCCGACAAAGGACGCACGGCCTGATAGCCCGCGACAAGCGCCTCGCCGAGTTCGGGACGCGCCGCGCCGTCTCCATCGAATGCCCAGGCCGCGTGGGTCACGGCAAGATCGTATGCGAGCAGGTCGGTACAGGCGAAGTAGAAATCGATCACTCCGGAAATCCGGTCGCCGGAAAACAGGACATTGTCAGCGAAGAGGTCAGCATGGACGGTCCCGGCGAGCAGATGCTGCGGCCAGCACGCCGCTAAGTGCCGCAGTTCGTCCCCTACAAGCCGGTCCAGTCCGGGAGAAATGCCTCCGAGCTCCCCCTCCAGTTCATGATGAAGCGCTTGCCAGCCCGCCACCGACAGGTCGTTCGGACGCCGGTCAGCGAAGTCGGCAGCTGAAAGATGCATCTCCGCCAGCATCTGCCCGGCTGCCTGCGCATGGCGGACACCCGGCTCGTCCACCGACACGCCGGACAGGAACTCGATCAAACAGGCCTTGCGTCCGCAAAGGTCTTGGAGTGCGCGCCCTCGCCGGTCTTCGATCGGGGCAGGAACGGGTAACCCCTTCTCGGCCAGATGCGCCGTCAGAGAGAGGAAATAAGGAAGATCGGCCACGTCCACGCGCTTTTCGTACAGCGTCAGGATGAAGCGCGCCTGGCTGGTTTCGACGAAATAGTTCGTGTTTTCGACGCCCTCGGCGATTCCTTTGGCGCTTCGCAGCGTACCGACATCATATTCGGCCAGAAACTCTTCCAGCGTTTCCGCCGACACCTGCGTGTAGACCGCCACGAAAGGGTCAGCCGGCCAGCGCGCGAGGGAGTTTGAAGGTCACGTTCTCCTCAGCGGTTGTCAGCGACGAAACCTCCACGTCGCGGTGGGCGGAAAGGGCTTCGATCACTTCCTGAACCAGAACCTCCGGGGCTGATGCGCCGGCTGTGATCCCGACCGTTGACGCCCCGCCAACCATGTCTTCGGTCAGCGCACTTGCTCGCTCGACCAGATAGGCACGCGCGCCGCTGCGCTCCGCGACTTCCACAAGGCGGACCGAATTGGACGAATTTGGCGCGCCGATGACCAAGACCACGTCGGCCTGCTCGGCGAGCGCTTTCACCGCCTCCTGACGGTTCGAAGTCGCGTAGCAGATGTCTTCGCCGCGCGGTCCCTGAATCTCCGGGAAGCGTTCTTTCAGCTTCGCGACAATCTGCGCGGTATCGTCGACGGACAAAGTGGTCTGCGTCAGGAAACCCAGATTGGCAGGATCCTCGACCGAGACGGCCTCTGCATCCGCAACGGTCTCCACGAGCGTCATACGCCCCTCCGGCACTTGCCCGAACGTCCCGATCACCTCGGGGTGCCCCTCATGGCCGATGAACAGGATGTGCCGCTCCTGAGCGATCAAGCGCTCCGCCTGACGATGAACCTTCGAAACCAGGGGGCAGGTGGCGTCGACATAGAGGAGATTTCGCCGTTCGGCCTCAGCCGGGACGGACTTCGGAACACCATGGGCGGAGAAGATCACCGGAACATCCTCGGGAACCTGATCGAGTTCCTCGACGAAAACCGCACCCTTCTCCCGCAGACTGTCGACCACGAAGCGGTTGTGAACGATCTCGTGGCGCACATATACCGGCGGGCCGAACTTCTGGAGAGCGAGTTCGACGATCTGGATCGCCCGGTCGACGCCCGCGCAGAAGCCGCGCGGATTCGCGACGAGAATTCTCAGCGGAGCGGTGGCGGCGCCATTGCCGCCGCGCGAGGAAAGATTTGGGTCTCTATCTGCCATCTGTCCCGCGGAGATAAGCGTTTCCTTGCCGGTTAGAAACCCGGTTCCTATAGATCGCGGCTGATCAGTTCCGTTCTTCAGTTCGATTTGAAAGCCAAAACATGCGGCTTGTCCTCCTGCCCGTCCTCCTCGCCCCCCTGATTCTTGCCGGCTGCGGCCTCAACCGGAACCCGCTGCGGGTCGAACGCAGCGCCTGCCCGGCCGTCGGAGTGCTCGAATATGCGGGCGAGGCCACGCTCTTCAGCCCGGCCGGCAGCCGCGATGCCGACGCGATCGACGTGACGGCAGCCATCACCAACGTCCGCTCCACCTGCTTCGAACAGAGCGACACCATCGTCAGCAACGCCACCTACGAGGTCGTCGCCACGCGTATGCAAGCGGCAGGGGCGCGCACGGTGACACTGCCGGTTTTCTCGGCAGTGGTGCGCGGGGGCGACCGCCTACTGTCGAAGGACATTGGGTCGGTCACGCTTCAGTTCGCGGATGGCGCCCTGACCGCATCCGCGCAGTCGAGCGCACAATCGAGCATTGCCCGCAGTGCGGCGACGCTGCCGGATGACATCAACCGGGAAATCGACCGCCGGCGCAAACCGGGAGATCCCGACGCGGCGATCGATCCACTGGCGCGCCCGGAAGTGCGTAACGCGGTGCGCGAGGCCACCTTCGAGGTGCTTCTCGGGTTCAATCTCGACGAACCGGCGCTCGCCTACAACGTCGCTAAATAAAGGCGGCGAGATACAAAAAAGGGCCGGACTGCCCTGGCCTGTTCGTCGGGCCTGGGCGCACAGAACAGGCGAAGCTATTCCCGGAGAGCTTCTGCCCTTAGCGAGCTCTGTGCCGCCCACGCATCGCACCGCCAAGAACCGCCAGACCGAGTCCCAAAAGGGCAAGACCAGAGGGGGCCGGCACATCGGCGGAGCGGGCGAAATCGAACCGGACATTGTCCACTAGGACACCCGGAGAAAAGCCGGCAAATTCGATCCTGTCGAACGTACCTGCACTCTCGAAACCGAAAAATTCGAAGAAGCCGGAATTGCTGGTCACCGTCGTCGATTCGACCACGGTGCCGTCCAAAAGGAAGGAAACGGGGAGTGTGACCGCACTGGAGCCGCCCGTGTAGAATCCCGCCCGGAATACAGCCGAACCGAAGTCGATCGCGAATTCTGGCTGCGCGAAGTTTACCAGCGCCGCGGCGGTATCGCCGCAGCAGCCAAGCGTATTCCCCTGTAGATTGGACAGCGAATAGTCATAGGCCTGAAAGCCCGCGAATGTGGCGCCTTGCGCGGCGTAGGTCGCCCCCACGTCGGAATAGGTCGCCAGACCCTCGAAAGTGACGATGTTACCCTGCTCGAAATCACTTTCGAATGCCTGAGACAACGCCGCCTGCGCAGGACTCACTGCCAGGCAGCCCAGCACAACCAGGCCGATGCCAGTCATTGGCTTCATCGATTTCCTCCCCCTTGTAGCGCTCCGGGCCAACACCCCCTGCCGGCCGGTTCGCAAGGCCGTCCTTTACTGGACGGCAACCCCTTTGTCTTTCATCAGATCGCCCAGTTCGCCCGCCTCGTACATTTCCATCATGATGTCGCTGCCGCCCACGAACTCGCCCTTTACATAAAGCTGCGGGATGGTGGGCCAGTTCGAATAGGCCTTGATACCCTGACGGATCTCCGGGTCCTGCAGGACATCGGCACTTTCGAATTCGACGCCGACATGCTCGAGAATCGCGACGGCCCGACTGGAAAAGCCGCACTGCGGGAACAGCGGCGTGCCCTTCATGAACAGAAAGACGTCGCTGCCGCCCACCATGTCGTCAATGCGGGTCTTCGTTGCGTCGGAAAGTTCGGCCATGTCGAATTCTACTCCTGATCGGGTGTCTTGGTCGTCAGCTGCAACGCGTGCAGCTCCCCGCCCATGCGCCCGCCCAGTGCGTCGAACACCATCTGGTGCTGCTTTACGCGGCTGAGCCCGGCAAAGGCGGGCGAGGTCACGGTCGCGGCATAGTGATCGCCGTCGCCCGCCAAATCGGTGATCTCTACCTGTGCATCCGTGACATGCTCTTCAATGAGGGCGCGGATATCGCTGGCGGCCATGGGCATCTGTCAGGCCTGCTCGATGAACTGGCGGCGCGCTTCGACCATCTTCTCGCTCATGGCCTCGCGCACTTCGGCTTCGGTCACGCCGGTGTCCTTGGCGTTCAGATCACCCCAGACCTTGCGGAAAACATCCTCGTCGCCGACTTCTTCGAAATCTGCCGCCACGACAGACTTGGCATAGGCGTCCCGTTCCTCGGGCGTCAGGTCGAGGCGGTCCGCGGCCCATTCGCCGAGCAGGCGGTTGCGCCTGGCCGTAACCTTGAACTGCAACTCGGCATCCTTGGCGAATTTCGCCTCGAAGCTCTTCTTGCGTTCGTCGAAACTGCTGCTCATCGCCCTTGTCCCTGTCCTTGCTCAGCGCCTTCCGTTGCCACCAGATAGGCCGCCCGTGCGCCCGCCGCAACGGAGCCGCTTGCTTGAAATCCGCCGCTGGCTCTCGCAAGGAGGGAGGCGGGACTGCGGAAAGACGCAGGAGCGGGTATCTAATGAGCGAAACAGATGCAGTCGGAGCCTTTGTGACCGCAGGGCTCGTCGCCGGAGAGGTCGACGGCGGGCGCGGGCGCCACGCCTCCCATGCCGGCGTGAAGCACGAGGAATGCCCGAATTGCGGCACGCCCGCGCCGGGGCATTATTGCCCGGAGTGCGGTCAGCATGTTCATGTCGCCCGGTCGGTACGACATATTCTGCACGAGTTCGTTCACGGCGTGCTTCATCTCGACGGCAAGTTCTGGCGCACGCTCCCCAAACTGATCTTCAAGCCGGGGCATCTCACCCGCGACTATATCGAGGGTAAGCGCGCACGCTACGTCGCCCCCTTCGGCATTTTCCTGTTCACCATCTTCGCGATGTACTTCACGTTCGCGGTCTTCGGCCCGCCGGGCGTCGACCAGTATACGATGATCGACGGCGAAACCGGACAGGAGGTCACCGACCCCGCCGCCCGCGCACAGACGGCGGAGGATCTTCGCGCAGAGGCCGAGGGGCTGCGCGAGGCAATTGCGACGCTGGAGGAGACGCGGTCCGACCTTGCCGGAGACGGCGATGCAAACGCCGAAGCGATCGCCCAGATCGACGAAGAACTGCGAGAGCAGCGCTTGTCGCTGCGGATTGCCGAACGCACGATCGAGGCGATCGAGACCGGCCGGTTCGACTGGGAGGGCCAGATAGGCGATGTAATCGGCCTGGCCGCCGAAGGGGGAGAGACATCCGCAAGCTTGGGCGAGGCGGGTCCCGAAGAAAAATCCGAGGAACGCGTTCTTGAAAGCAGCGCAGCACCTGCAGGGCTGGAGGACTTCGACCAGGCCTACGCCGCAGCGCAGGGTTCTGCCGGCGAGCCAATGTCGGAGACGGCCGCCACGGAGGCTGACGCCCCCATAAGCCCTCCACCCGGGAACGAAGGCGAAGCCGATGTGCCAGCCGGCTCGGCACCTAGCGGCGACGCAAGCCCGGAGCCCGCCACCTCCTCAGGTACGGCACAGGAGGAGGAGGAGGAAGCAGCACCCAGCGGAGAAAATTTCGGATGGACGATCACTCCGGGGATCAAAGTGAACGAGAATGGCAGCTCCTTCCTCGGCATTGAGAAGATCGAACAGACGATCGACAGGAACCTGAAGAACAAGGAGTTTTTCTGGTACAAGGTGAAGCAGTCGGCCTATAAGTTCTCCTTCCTGCTACTGCCGATTTCACTTCCGTTCGTCTGGCTTCTCTTTTTCTGGCGCCGTGACCTTCACCTCTACGATCATACGGTGTTCATCCTCTATTCGCTTAGCTTCATGAGCCTTCTGACCATTACCCTGTGGGTCGGCATGGCCACCGGCCTGTGGGGCTGGGCGATTTTCTGGATCGGCCTGGTCTTCATCCCGCCCATCCACATGTACAAACAACTGAAATATGGATATGCGCTGTCGCGGACTGGCGCGCTGATCCGAACATGGTTCCTGGTCAACTTTGCTCTGATCGGCCTGGCGCTCTTCTTCGCGACTGTGGTGGCGCTCGGGGCGCTCTAGTCCGCAGGCCGACTATGGTGTAGGCGCGCGGGACAACCTATCTCTCCCGGGCGCCGGCTCGTCGGCTGCCACCGTCTTGTTTGAAAAGGGCACCCCCGCATGTCGCGCCGCCGCCAGATCTACGAGGGCAAGGCCAAGATTCTTTATGAAGGCCCCGAACCCGGCACGATCATCCAGTATTTCAAGGATGACGCCACGGCCTTCAACAACCAGAAGAAGGGCACGATCAACGGCAAGGGCGTCCTCAACAACCGGATTTCCGAGCATGTCTTCACACTTCTCGGTCAGATCGGCATTCCTACACATTTCATCCGCCGCCTGAACATGCGCGAACAGCTTGTGCGCCAGGTCGAAATCGTGCCGGTCGAGGTCATCGTCCGCAATGTGGCTGCGGGAACGCTTTCGAAGCGGCTCGGGATCGAAGAGGGCACCCCCCTTCCCCGCACAATCCTTGAATATTGCTACAAGGACGATGCCCTTGGCGATCCGATGATCACCGACGAGCACATCGCCTGCTTCGGCTGGGCCTCGCAGGATGAAATGCACGAGATTTCTGACATGGCAATCCGGGTGAACGACTTCCTCTCGGGTCTCTTCGCCGGGATCGGGATCAAGCTGGTGGACTTCAAGCTGGAGTTCGGCCGTGTCTGGGACGGAGATTTCAGCCGCATCATCCTGGCGGACGAGATTTCCCCTGACGGCTGCCGTTTGTGGGACATGAAGTCGAACGAGAAGCTCGACAAGGACCGCTTCCGGCGCGACCTGGGCGGCGAGGTCGAGGCTTATCAGGAAGTGGCCCGCCGCCTGGGCCTGATGCCGGACGAAGGCGCGGGGGCCGATACGGTCCTGAACTTCGCCGACGCCAAGAAGGCACGCGGTCCGGAATAACGGCGCTTATCCCGTCCTCGCGGCTTGCCCGGGGAGGGCTAAGGGCTCATATGGCGCCGCATGAAGGCGCAGATATTCATCACCCTTAAGTCCGGCGTGCTCGATCCGCAGGGCAAGGCCGTCCACCATGCGCTCGGCGCGCTCGGCTTCGAAGAGGCCGAGGATGTCCGCCAAGGCAAGTTTATCGAGATGGAGCTTGCCGACGGCACTCCTCGCGAGCGCATCGAACAGATGTGCGAGAAGCTGCTGGCGAACACCGTCATCGAAAATTACGACATTCGTATCCTTTCCGGCGAGGACGCGGCGTGAAGGCGGCGGTCGTCGTCTTTCCCGGATCCAACTGCGACCGCGACATGGCGGTCGCCATCGAAAAGATCGGCGGGGTGAAGCCGCAAATGGTCTGGCACGGCGAGACCGACCTGCCGGATGTGGACCTGATCGCTCTTCCCGGCGGCTTTTCCTACGGCGATTACCTGCGCACCGGGGCGATTGCCGCGAATTCGCCGATCATGTCGGCGGTGAAGAAGGCTGCAGAGGAAGGCCGACATGTGTTCGGTGTGTGCAACGGATTCCAGATGCTGGCTGAGGCGCAGATCCTTCCCGGCGCCCTCCTGCGCAATTCGGGCCTCGACTATGTCTGCCGCGATGTCGACCTGGTGGTCGAGGATTCCGAGACGCCCTTCACCCTGGCCTATGAAGGCGGCGAAACCATCCGCATCCCAGTTGCCCACCATGACGGCAACTATTTCGCCGATGAGGACACGTTGGACCGGCTGGAAGGCGAAGGTCAGGTCGTCTTTCGCTATGGCGAGGCGGTGAACGGCTCGCAGCGTAATATTGCAGGCATCCGGAACAAGCGCGGCAATGTGCTCGGCATGATGCCCCATCCCGAACGGCTGATCGAGGACGAGCTGGGCGGCGCGGACGGACGGCGCCTGTTCGAGGGACTCGCCAAGACCCTTAGCTAAACGCTCAGGGCAGCCCGCCGGCGATCGCCGCTCCCCCGGCCACCACCGCAGCGGCAAAGCCGCGTTCGAGTAGTTTCTGTCGGCCCGCGAGCCGCTTCTGAACCTGCAAGCCGATGGCCGCGCCGGCCGTACCGCCTGCGACGAGCATCAGTACCGCCGTCCAGTCGACGAGGCCCGAAAGCGCGTAGGAAGCGGCCGTAGTCGCACCAAGCACGGAGATGACCGCCAGCGACGACCCGATGGCCATAGCGATTGGCATCCTTGTGGCGAGAATTATCGCCGGGACGATCAGAAAACCTCCTCCGATACCGAAAAATCCGGCCATGACACCCACTCCCACGCCGAGGGGGAGAAGGCGTGGGAGCAATTCCCCCGCACTCGCACGCGTCAGGCGGACCTCCGCGTTGGCCGCAAGCCTGCGGCCCCGAAACATCAGGCCGCCGACGGCGATCATCAGAATACCGAACAGCGAGAGGAGGAGATCGGGCTCGGTCGCTTTGCCCAGCTCTGCGCCAGCAGCTGCGCCCGCCATGCCGCTGGCTCCGAAAACCAGAGCGCACGGCCATTTGACGGTACCGACGCGCGAATGGCCTATGACCGCGAGGAGGGCATTGAGCGACACGCCGACCGCAGCCGTCCCGATGGCAAGATGGGTGGAAAGTCCGGCAAAGCTTACGAGGAGAGGGACGGCTAGGATCGAGCCGCCGCCGCCGATCAGGGCCAGTACCGCGCCGATCAATCCGCCCACGGCAAGGGTTGCGATGGCGGTCTCCATGCCCGCTAGCTTCCGATCGCTACCGGCCGGTTCCACGGCATGGCCGCAAGCAGCCTCGCCATGCCGCACCATCCGGTGAGGCCGGCAAATGTCAGGCCTGCCCCCACAAAGGCGCTGAGCGCGAAGAACACCGGAGACGCGAAGACGCCGAGGAGCACGCCGGATAGAACCAGAAGTCCGGCGGCGATTTGAACCTGACGCATCAGTTCGAGCGGCTGTCGCCGGTCTTCCTGGATAGGAAGGCCGGTCCTTGCCCACGCTTCCAATCCGCCATGCAGCATGAAAGCACGCCCCCCTGCCGGGCAGGCAAGCCGGTCCGCATTGACCGCCGTACGGTTCCCCGAGCGGCAAAGGTAGATCACTTCGCGTGCGCCCGCCGGCAAAGCCTCCGGCACAAGATTGGTCGACCCCGGAATATGACGGCGAGCAAACTCGTCCGCGCCGCGAATGTCGATCAGCAGAGCGCCGCCAGCCTGCCGTTCAGCCGCCTCTCGGGGCCCGATAGGAGCAAGGTCTGTCATGTGATGTCCTCGCAATAGATGGCATGCAGGGAATCGAGCAGCCTGCCGAGACGCGGATCGGCCACTTCATACCAGAGCGTCTGACCATCGCGGCGAAAGCTGACGATGTCCTCGGCGCGCAGTTTCGCGAGATGCTGCGACGTTGCCGACTGAGACAGTCCGATCGCCTCCGCCAGGTCACCAACCGAGGCGGTACCAAGCTCGGCAAGTTTGCACAGGATCATAAGCCGGGCCCGGTTCCCCAGAAGCTTCAGAATATCCGCAACCTCTCCGGCCCGCGCCGCGAAAGCCTGCAGATCGGCCGTGTCCACCTTTAAGATGTCGAACTCCTTACATTAGATGTTGCTAATTTAGGCTGTTCTAATATATTGTCAAGGAAAGGAGCGTCGCCATGACCGAACCTGCAATCGAAGCTTTCTTTGACGAACCCACTCACACGATCAGCTACCTGGTCAGCGATCCGGAGACGAAGGACGCCGCCGTCATAGACCCGGTGCTGGACTTCGATCTGGACAGCGGGGAGGCGGACGTCCGCTCGGCGGATGCCATTCTGGAAGCGGCCGCACATCAGGGGCTGAACGTCCGCTACATTCTCGAAACGCACGCTCATGCGGATCACCTGTCCGCCGCGCCCTATCTGAAACAGAGAACCGGCGCGCTCATCGGCATCGGCGAACATATCCGCGACGTCCAGCGGATCTTCAGGCCCATGTTCGGCGCCGACGATATGAAGCCGGAGGGCGGCGACTTCGACAGGCTGTTCCGGGACGGCGAGACCTTCGAGATCGGCGATCTGGAAGTAAAAGTGCTTCACGTGCCCGGCCACACGCCCGCCGACATCGCCTATCTTATCGAGGACGCTCTGTTCGCCGGCGATACGATGTTCATGCCGGACTACGGGACCGCGCGGGCAGACTTTCCCGGCGGTGACGCGCGCCAGCTGTACCGCTCGATTCAGCGGTTGCTGGCGCTCCCCGGGGGCACGCGGGTGTTCCTCTGTCACGACTATAAGGCGCCCGGCCGCGACGAGTATCGCTGGGAGACCACGATTGCGGAGCAGCGCGCCGCAAATGTTCATGTCGGAGGAGGTGTCGGCGAGGAGGAATTCGTCGCGATGCGAGAATCGCGTGACGAGACCCTTCCCGTACCGCGCCTGCTGCTACCGTCGATCCAGGTGAACATCCGCGCCGGGAAGTTTCCTCCCGCCGAAGCCAACGGCGTCAGCTATCTGCGCATCCCTGTGAAGGCCGTGGGCAGGCTGAAGACGACGGATTGACCCGACGCGAGGCTTCGCTCCCGCTGGCTGGGATGCTAGCGGGAGCGCATGGACAAGAGCTGGCAATTTTGGATCGACCGCGGCGGCACCTTCACAGACATCGTCGCCCGCGCACCGGACGGGACGCTGCAAACGGACAAGCTGCTGTCCGAAAACCCGGAACAATATCAGGATGCTGCCGTCGAAGGCATCCACCGCCTGACGGGCACGGCCGCCGGGGCGGCCCTGCCGCCGCTTTCGGTGCGCATGGGGACGACCGTTGCCACAAATGCGCTTCTCGAACGGAAGGGGGAGCCCACGCTCCTCGTGGTCACCAAGGGGTTCGGGGACGCACTCGATATCGGCTACCAGGCGCGGCCGGACCTGTTCGCCAAGCATATCGAAAAGCCCGCGCCGATCTATGCAGGCGTTCTGGAAGTCAGCGAGCGCGTGTCCGCAAGCGGCGAGGTTGTCGCGCCCCTCGACGAGGGAGCGGCACGCAAAGGGCTGAAAGCGGCTGCGGAGCGCGGACTCACCTCCTGCGCGATTCTGTGCATGCATGGCTATGCCTGGCCGGACCATGAGCGCAGGCTGGCCGAAATCGCCCGCGAAGAAGGCTTCACCCAAATCTCCGTCAGCCATGAGGTAAACGCGCTCATCAAGTTGATCGGACGCGGCGACACCACGGTGGCCGATGCCTATCTGTCGCCCGTCCTACGGCGCTATGTCGACCGCGTCACGGCTGCGCTCGACGGCGTCGAACCACTCTTCATGCAGTCGTCGGGCGGCTTGACCGAAGGGACCTTGTTTCGCGGTAAGGATGCAATCCTCAGCGGTCCGGCGGGCGGGATCGTCGGCATGGTTCGCACCGGTGAGGCGGCCGGGCGCGAGCTTCTCATCGGCTTCGACATGGGCGGCACTTCGACCGACGTCTCTCACTATGCAGGCAGCTATGAGCTGACGAATGAGGCAGAGGTGGCCGGCACCCGCATCCGCGCACCGATGATGGCAATTCATACCGTTGCCGCAGGGGGCGGTTCGGTCTGCAGCTATGACGGCGCACGTTTCCTCGTCGGACCGGAAAGCGCGGGCGCCGTGCCCGGCCCCGCCTGCTATCGCCGCGGCGGACCGCTGACCGTCACGGACTGCAACCTAGTCCTCGGGAAAATTCAGCCGGCGCACTTCCCCCGCGTTTTCGGCCCGGAGGCCGACCAGCCCCTCGACCGTCAGGCTTCGATCGAACGGATCGAGGAGATTCGAGCGGCCATTGCAGCGTCGGAAGACCGCGATATGCCGGTCGCCGAAATCGCGCGCGGGTTTCTGGCCATTGCCGCCCAGAACATGGCCAACGCGATCAAGAAGATCAGCGTCGGGCGGGGGCGCGACGTCACGCGCTATACCCTCGCCAGCTTCGGCGGCGCAGGCGGTCAGCACGCCTGTCTCGTCGCCGACGCGCTCGGAATCGAGCGCATCATGCTGCACCCGTTCGCCGGCGTGCTCAGCGCGTTCGGCATGGGGCTGGCAGACCGCAGCGCCACGCGTGAACGCACCCTTCGCTGCGGCGCCGGAGAGACGAAGCGTCTGGATCAGGCACGCCGCGACCTCGACGCCGAAGCTCTCGCGGAGCTCGGCGAGGCCCGGCAGGGAGAACGTCCGCCCGAAACGAAGGCCCGCGTTTTCCTGAGATATGAAGGCACCGAACATGCCATCGGCGTCCCCTTCGGCAACGAAGACGACATGGTGGCTGCCTTCAACGAGGCGCACCGGGAAGAGTTCGGCTTCGTCGGTGAAGCGCCGCTTGTCGCAGAGATGATCCGCGTGGAGGCGAGCGCCTCCAGCGAGGCCGAAGTGGATGTCGGCGCTGCCGCTTCGGGCCCTGCCCGCCCTCTCGACCACGCCCGTGCCGACTTTGCCGAAAGCGGAGAGGCGCCGGTCTACGCTCGCGAAGCTCTAGCAGAAGGCCAGCGCGTCGCCGGCCCTGCCCTGATCGTCGATCCCAGTTCTACGACAGTTGTCGAACCGGGCTGGGAGGCGGCCCTCGACGCAGCAGCAAACCTTGTCCTCACGAAGGCCGATCGCAGCGACCCGGTGCGAATTTCTACCGAACGCGACCCCATCCGCCTCGAGATGATGGGCGCCCTGTTCATGGCCATCGCCGAGGAAATGGGCGCTGCGCTCCAGCATTCGGCCTCATCAGTGAACATCCGCGAACGGCTCGACTTCTCCTGCGCGGTCTTCGACGCAGCCGGCGCCTTGGTCGCCAATGCGCCGCACATGCCGGTTCATCTCGGGTCGATGGGCGAAAGCGTTCAGGCGGTCATGTCCGCCCGCGCCGCCGATGGCCGCGGCATCAGACCCGGCGACGTTTACGCGCTGAACAACCCCTATGCCGGCGGCACGCACCTGCCCGACATTACCGTGATTATGCCGGTCTTCCTGGAGACTGCCGATGCCAGCCCGGCATACTGGGTTGCCGCGCGCGGCCATCATGCGGATGTCGGCGGGGTGGCGCCCGGGTCCATGCCATCCGGGTCAAGCGACATTGCCGAAGAAGGGGTGGTCTTCGACAATCTCCTCATCGTCGAGGATGGCCGCTTCCTCGAAGAGGCGGTGCGCAGCGTTCTGGAGGGCGGCCCGTATCCGGCACGCACCCCGGCGCAGAACATCGCCGACCTGAAGGCACAGGTGGCCGCCTGCGCTCGGGGCGCAGCACAACTCGGCGAAGCGGCATCGCTGCACGGCCGCAATGTCGTCGATGCCTATATGGACCACCTGCAGGACTATGCCGCAGAAGCCGTGGGCCGGCTGCTGTCTCGCCTGGCGCCGGGCCGGAAGCGCGTCGACCTCGACAATGGCGCCGCCGTGGAGGTCGAGGTCCGCATCGACGCCGAGGGAGGTGGGGCCGTCGTGGACTTCAGCGGCTCATCGCCCCAGCTAGATTCCAACTTCAACGCACCCTTCGCGGTTACGCGCGCCGCCGTCCTGTACGTCCTACGCGTTCTCGTCGACGAGCCCATTCCGATGAACGACGGCTGCCTGCGCCCTGTGGAGATCGTCGCGCCCGAGGGAACGATGCTGAATCCCTTGCCGCCGGCGGCAGTGGTCGCAGGCAATGTCGAGACCAGCCAGGTCCTTTGCGATGCCCTGTTCGGCGCAGTCGGCGCCATGGCAGCTGCCCAGGGTACCATGAACAACTTCACCTTCGGTGACGGCGAGCGGCAATATTATGAAACCATCGCCGGCGGATCCGGAGCGGGTCCGGACTTTCCCGGCGCCGATGCGGTGCAGACCCATATGACCAACAGCCGGCTCACCGACCCCGAAGTGCTCGAGGACCGCTTTCCCGTCCGGCTTGAAGAATTCTCCATTCGACGCGGGTCGGGCGGAGGCGGCGCCCAGAGCGGCGGTGACGGCACCGTGCGGCGCATGCGCTTTCTCGCGCCCATGAGCGCGAACCTGCTCGCAAACCGGCGACGGGTGCCGCCTTTCGGCCTTGCCGGTGGCGCAAACGGGAAGCTCGGCCGCACCGAGATCCACCGCGCCGAGGGCCGCTGCGAGCAGCATGGAGGCACGGTCACGACCGAGCTTCTGCCCGGGGACGTCTTTCTGATCGAGACGCCCGGAGGCGGCGGCTACGGAACGCCGGACTAGGCCAAACGTCCTGGAAGCGGGACCAGCGTGTACGGCCCGCTTCCCCAACGGTCACGCGCGGGTCAGCCCTGATGGCGCCCGATATGTTCCTCGCGGTATTTTTCGCGCAGCGAAACCTTGTCGATCTTCGCAGAGCCGAGCTTGGGAAGCGGCTCTTTCACCATCCAGATGCGCTCGGGAATCTTGAAATTCGCCAAGTCGTCCGCAAGGAACCCGAGTAGGCTCTCGCGCTCCACCTGTTCGCCCGGCTTCAAATAGATAACGGCGCCGACAATCTCCCCCATGCGGTCATCCGGCAGGCCGAAGACGCTGGTCTCCGCAACCGCCGGATGGGCGTAGATCGCGGCTTCGACTTCCTGCGCCGCGATATTCTCGCCGCCGCGGATGATGATGTCCTTCTTGCGGTCGACGATGTAGAGATATTCGTCCTCGTCGAGATAGCCGATATCGCCGGTATGAAACCAGCCATCGGGAGAAAAGGACTCGGCTGTTGCCTGCGGATTGCGCCAATAGCCGCGGCAGTTGGCCGCCGAGCGGATGCATACTTCGCCGCGCTCGCCCTGCGGCAGCAAATTGCCGTCATCGTCCTGAATTCCGAGCTCGACCATCGGCTTCGACGCGCGGCCGGTGGATGACGGCTTTGCGACATAGTTGTCGCGCAGATTGCCCGCCCCCACGCCGTTCGTCTCGGTAAGGCCATAGCCGATGGCGGGCCGCGCTTCGAACGTCTCCTTCAGCCGCTTCACATGCTCGGCCGGTCGCGGCGCGCCGCCGGCGGCAATGTCCATCAGCGTCGAGGTGTCGTATTTGTCCCGGTCCGGATGCTGCATCAGTTCCAGCGACATCGTCGGAACGCCAACGAAGTAGGTCGCGCGTTCACGCTCGATCAGCTTCAGCGCCTCGGTCGGATCCCATTTGTACATGATGACCAGCTTGCGCCCGATGGCGATCGACACCAGCATGACAGGCACGGACCCGGTGATGTGAAACAGCGGGACGTTGAGCAGCATGACCTGTTGCTCGGGCAGTTCGGTTCCCTCTTTTTCCGCCAGGGCAAGCATCGCCAGTCCGCTGGCAAGATAGTTCATGGCGCCGTGCAGCAGGCCGCCATGTGTCGACACCGCACCCTTCGGATGACCCGTCGAGCCGGACGTATACATGATGGTGGCATCGTCCTCGCGTGTCAGCGGCGGAAGGTACCAGATGTCGTCGGGGCTGGCGGCGAGCGCGTCCTGCAGTCGGCGTGCGCCCAGCTCTTCGCTGATCTGCGCGCTCGTGCGGACCGTCACCACGTCGACCGGAAAGTTCTCGATTTTGCGGATGCGCCGCAGGCGTTCCTCGTCGGCGATGACTAGGCTGGTACCGCTATGCTGCAGGCCATATTCCAGCTCTTCGGTCGTCCACCAGGCATTGATCGGAACGACGACCGCGCCGAGATACATTGCGCCGACATAGGCACTGATCCACTCGGGATAGTTGCGCATGGCGATGGCGACGCGGTCGCCCTTCGCGATCCCATATTCATGCTGCAGCATTGCTGCGATCTGCTTAGCCTCGGCGTAGATATCTCCGAAGGTCCGCCGCTCCTCTTCGTAGACCGTGAATTCCTTCTCGGCCTGGGCTGCAAAAAAGAGGTCGTAAAATCCCCGCATGGAATCCGGTGCGTTCTTGAAGACCGGCATGGAGGTCCCCCGCACATCGCCATCAACCACCTCGAACATCGTGCCCTCGGCGGTCAGCTTGGCGAGTTCCTCCTCCATGGCGAGGTCGAGTTCGGTAGGCATGTCTGAAAGTCTCCCAAGGGCCGATTGTGCGAATTTGCGCTTCTCTTAGGGGATCGAACGGCGCTTTCGCAAACGACTATCATCGCTGCCAATGGCGCGCATATCTTGCGTCGCGTGGCGGTCTCGACGAAACGGGCCGCACGCCATCCTTCCCCCAGTCCGGAAAGCCCCCAGCCGATGTTCGACCCGATGGTCCTGATCGAGTATCCGCAGATCGACCCGGTCTGGTTCACCATCCCGACGCCGTTCGACGGGGTGGGACTTCCCATCCGCTGGTACAGCCTTTCCTACATCGCCGGCATCGTGTTCGGCTGGTGGTATGTGGCGCGCCTCGCCATGCAGCCCGGCTCGCCGATGGCGAAGCGCCACGTCGACGACCTGGTTACCTGGGCGACCATCGGAGTGATTCTTGGCGGCCGCCTCGCCTATGTCCTCTTTTACGACAGCGGCCGTTTCTTCGGGCCCGAGGGCAGCCTGGGGAACATCGTCCGTGTCTGGGAGGGCGGCATGTCCTTCCATGGCGGCGCCATCGGCGTCATCCTCGCCATATTCTTCTACTGCCGCTCACAGGGCCTGAACTGGGTTCGTGTCGGCGACTATGTCTGCTGCGCCGTGCCCGCAGGGCTGTTCTTCGGCCGGTTGGCGAACTTCATAAACGGGGAACTCTATGGCCGTCCGACCGACCTGCCCTGGGCCATGATCTTCCCATCCGATCCGCTGCAGACGCCGCGCCACCCCAGCCAACTCTACGAAGCGGCGCTAGAGGGTCTCGTCCTGTTCACGATCATGGCCGTTCTTTTCTGGCGCACGCGCGCACGTTACCAGCCCGGCTTTCTCGCGGGCACCTTCCTGCTGGGCTATGGTTCGTTTCGCTTTCTGGTCGAGTTCGTCCGCATGCCCGATGCACAGCTCGGCGTCCTTGGCTGGGGCCTCACCATGGGGCAGACTCTCTGCCTGCCGATGATCATCGCCGGCCTGTACCTGATCCTGACAGCGAAGGCGCGGCGCGAGCGCATAGACCCCATTGCCGGGACGACCGCGCAGCAGTGAATTTCACCGCAGATCTAAGAGACCGGATCGCTGCGGAGGGAAGCATTTCCGTCTGCGACTACATGGCCGCGTCGAACACGCACTATTACGCCGCGCGCGATCCGTTAGGCGCTGAGGGCGATTTCGTGACTGCGCCGGAAATCTCTCAGATCTTCGGAGAGCTGGTCGGCCTCGCGCTTGTCGACCTATGGGTGCGCGCAGGGTCCCCAGCACCTGTTTTCCTCTGCGAGCTAGGTCCCGGACGCGGCACGCTGATGTCCGATGCCTTACGCGCCGCCGGGCAGGTGCCGGGATTCCGCGAGGCCGCGCGCACACATCTGGTCGAAACCAGTCCGGCACTTCGCCGCGAACAGATCCGCCGACTGCCGGACGCCGTCCATCATGACCGGCTCGACACCCTTCCGGCGAGCGGCCCGCTCCTTCTCGTGGCGAACGAGTTCTTCGACGCGCTGCCTATCGCACAGCAGGTTCGCGTGGGCAGCGAATGGCAGGAGCGCCGCGTCACCGAGCGGAACGGCGATCTGGTCTTTTTGCCGGAGGGCGCCGAAATCCGCGAAACGGGCGACGCGGCGCAGACTGTCGCGGCAGCGCTCGCGACGCGCCTGACCGCGCAGGGCGGCGCCGCCTTGGTTATCGACTATGGCTATGCGGGCGGGGAAACCGGCGACACGCTGCAGGCGGTGCGCGCGCATCAAAAAGTGTCGCCGCTCGCGTTCCCGGGAGAGGCGGACCTGACCGCCCATGTCGATTTTGCGGCTCTTGCCGAGGCTGCACGCCGGAAAGGCGCAGAGGTCTCCGGACCGGTAAGTCAGGCAGCCTTTCTCTCCGCTCTCGGCATCGGCCTGCGCGCGGAGCGGCTGATGGCCGCCGCTCCCGGGCGCAGCGAAGAGATTTCCGCGGCCGTGCACCGCCTGACTGCGCCCAGCGAGATGGGCGCCCTGTTCAAGGTGCTGGCCTTGAGGGCGCCGGGATGGCCGCCAATAGCAGGAGTTGGGTAATGACGAGCTGGACGATCCGCGAACCCGAAGAGGCCGACCTGCCGGCGCTGAGAGAGGTGGGGCGCCGGACCTTCACGGACACCTTCGGCCCGCTTTACAAACCTTCTGACCTGCAGGCCTTTCTCGACCAGGTTTGGGGCGAGGAGCCTGTACGAGAGGAATACCGGGCGGGCGAACGAACCTTACGGATTGCGGAAACGCCGGACGGGATCGCCGGCTTCGTGAAGATCGGCAAGCCTTACATGGACCTCCCGGAGGCGAGGCCTGGCCGCTCGGCTATCGAACTGTGCCAGCTTTACGTCGACACGCCCTGGCAAGGGACCGGTCTGGCGCAGGAGTTGATGGACTGGGCGCTCGCAGAGGCACGGTCGCGCGGCCATGACGACATCTATCTCAGCGTCTATCACGACAATCTGCGCGCACAGCGCTTCTACAGCAAATATGGCTTCGTCGAAGTCGGGCGGCATATCTTCATGGTGGGCGATCAGGCCGACGATGACAGGATCTGGCACCTGAAGCTGCGGTGAGGCCTAGAGCCCGAGCGTCATCTGGGCGTCGCTTTCTGCGACATCCCGGCTGGTCAGACTGGACAAGGTCAGGCCCAGGAGACGCACACCCTTCGGCACCGGCAGTTCCCGCGCCAGAAGGTCCCGTCCGATCCGCTCGAACAGGCTTCGCTCGCCTACCGGCGTCTCGAACGACCGCGCGCGAGTGATCTGTTGAAAGTCGGCAAATTTCACCTTCAGGGTCACGGTTCTGCCCGCGGCGTCATTGCCCGCAATGCGTTCCCAGACCGCGTCGGTGACGCGGCCTAGAGCCTCCATCAGTTCGTTCTCGTCCGACAGGTCTTCGGAGAAGGTGCGTTCTGCGCCGATCGACTTGCGAATGCGGCTCGGCCTGACCGGACGGTCATCGACGCCCCGCGCCGCGTGATAGTAGTAGCGCGCCGACTTGCCGAAATTCGCCTGCAGGAATTCAAAACTCTGCGCCGCCAGATCGGCGCCGGTTTCGATCCCCAGGCGCACCATTTTTCTGGCGGTTACCGGGCCCACACCGTGAAAGCGCTTTACGGGAAGCTCGGCAACGAAGGCTGCCCCCTGTTCCGGCCGAATGACGCACAGCCCATCGGGTTTGTTCTGATCGCTGGCAATCTTTGCCAGGAACTTGTTGTAGCTGACGCCGGCGGACGCCGTCAGGTTGGTGGCGCTGCGAATTTCCCGTCGGATCGCCTTCGCGATTTCGGTGGCAGGCCGCTCGCTCGCGGTTACATCGAGATAAGCTTCGTCGAGGCTGAGCGGTTCGATCAGATCGGTATGGCGGCGAAAGATGTCGCGAATTTCCGCGCTGACCTCCCGATAGACGTCGAACCGCGACTTCACGAAGATGAGATCAGGGCAAAGCCGGGCGGCCGTCACCGAGGGCATGGCAGAGCGAACGCCGAAGACCCGCGCTTCGTAGCTGGCCGCCGCGACGACGCCGCGTGCCTTCGACCCGCCGACCGCTACAGGCTTGCCGCGCAACTCCGGATTGTCGCGCTGCTCGACGCTGGCGAAGAATGCATCCATGTCGACATGGATGATCTTACGCAGCGGGGGCGGGGCGGTGTCTGCCATAGGCGCAGACTAGCACTGCGGAACAGGGATTTCCCCTCCTTCGGGATCCCTTTCGCCTCAGGTCTTGGTCGGCGTATGCTCGTCGGCATCCTTGGGTGCGATGTCGCGTAGGCGAGCAAGCTCACGCTGGAACGCGGCGAGCTCGGCACCTTCCAGTTCAACACCGGTGGGCAAGCGCTGCGACTTCGGATTGACCCGCTTGCCGGCAACCATGACTTCATAATGTAGGTGCGGCCCTGTGGAGAGCCCGGTGGAGCCGACATAGCCGATCGTCTCGCCCTGCCCGACCCACTTGCCGCGGCTGACCGCAAAGCCTTTCATGTGGCTGTAGCTGGTGACGATGCCGTTCTTGTGCCGGATACGTACCTGGTTGCCATACCCGCCATTGCGACCGGCGAAGATGACTTCTCCCGGTGCGGTGGCCTGAATGGGCGTGCCGGAACGGGCGGCAAAATCGAGGCCGTTGTGCATGCGCCCCCGCTTCAGGATCGGGTGGCGACGCATGCCGAATCCGGAGGATTGGCGCGCGCCCGGAACCGGCGTCGAGGATAGCCCCTCCTTGATGCCGCGCCCGTCGGGGAGGAAATAATGCGGCTGCCCGTCCTTCTCCCACAGCGCGATTTCCAGGTCCTTCCCGTTCCCCTTCAGGCGGGCATAGAGCAGGTCTCCGGTTTGCGTTTCACCGGTTTCGGCAACCTTGTGCTCGACCACCAGGTCATATTCGTCGCTGGCGTAGACGTTGCGCTGGAAGTTAAGCCGCGGGCTCATGGCGCGGATGAAGTTGGCCACGACGCGGCTCGAGAGGCCCTCGGCGCGCGCGGACTGGTAGAGGCTGCTGCCGACGAACCCGCTGACGCGGATCGGCTCTTCCTTGATACGGATGGGTACGGCGCGTGCCTTCAGCACGCCGTCCTTGCTGCGGACAATGTCGATGCGCGTCTCGAAGTCGGCGCGAAAGGACAGTTCCTCCAGCGGACGAGCGGCGCCGGTACCGGGCCGGCGACCAAGGGTGATGTCGAAAGCCGTGCCCGGGCGCAGGCGGGCGATGTCCAGATGCTCGCCAACAAGCCCTGCGGCCAGGTTCATGTCCTTGGAGCTGACGCCGGCACGGCGAAGAGCAGCACCGAAGCTGTCGATTTCGCGCAGTTCGGCCACAAGTTCGATACGGGGACGTTCGGGCGCTTCGGACAGCGGCTTGACGAGGGCCGAGGGACCGCTGCGGCTGCCCGAAAACCCACCATTTGCCAGAGGCGCGATGCTGACCGCCTCGAACGCGGCGAGCTGGTCCTCCGCCGGGGGCAGGCTGGCATAGGCCGGCAGCTTCACAGGACTGAAGGCCAACCAGAAACAAAGAGCGAGCATGCCGAGGAGGGTCGCGACGCCGCGCCACCAATCCTTGCTGCCAATGCCCGTCCCAAGGTCCACGATCAGGCCGGGACTGACCCGGTGCCGGTGAAACTCGAAGTCGGCGAACGAAACCAAACTGACCCCCAATGTTCGCTGCGGACTGCCGCCGGTCGGCAGGTACGCAGAAGTAACAATCTCCAAAGTACCGATAGTTGCAGCCAAAAGTTAATGTCAATTGAAGGGAATCGCATGCGGATTCCCGCTGCGGCGAATGGCATCGTGCGTGCGCCGAGCCGAGCCCCGGGGGGTCTCCGAAGGTGCCGGACGGGCACAGTGCGGAACGCGTTTGCAAGCGTCCGCGCGGACTGGCAAGAATCCGGAATGGCCCAGTCCAGGCTGACGGCGGTCCTCGGACCCACCAATACCGGCAAGACCCATCTCGCCGTGACCCGCATGTGCGGATACGCCTCCGGCATGATGGGATTTCCGCTGCGCCTGCTCGCGCGCGAAGTCTACGACCGGGTCGTGGCGATCAAGGGTGCGCGGCAGGTTGCGCTGATCACCGGCGAAGAGCGCATCGTTCCGGAAGGCGCACGCTACTGGCTGTGCACCGTGGAGGCGATGCCCTCCCATATCCCCGCCGAGTTTCTTGCGATCGACGAGATTCAGCTCGCCGCCGATCCGGAGCGCGGCCATGTCTTCACCGACCGCTTGCTTCACCGGCGCGGAACCGCGGAAACGATGTTTCTGGGCGCGGCGACCATTGCGCCGCTCATTCGGCGATTGGTGCCGGAGGCCTTCATAGAGCAGCGTCCGCGCTTCTCGACGCTCAGTTTCGCCGGACCCCGAAAACTGTCTCGCCTGCCCCGGCGGTCGGCTGTCATCGCCTTTACGGCCGACGAGGTCTACGGCCTCGCCGAGATGCTAAGGCGGCAGAAGGGCGGCGCCGCGGTAGTGATGGGCGCGCTCAGCCCTCACACCCGGAACCGCCAGGTCGAGCTCTACCAGTCGGGAGAGGTCGATTATCTGGTCGCCACCGACGCGATCGGCATGGGCCTCAACATGGACATCGACCATGTGGCCTTCGCGAGCCTCTCGAAATTCGACGGTCAGCGGCAGCGCCGGCTGACCCCTGCGGAAATCGGCCAGATCGCGGGCCGTGCAGGCCGTTATCAGACCGATGGCAGCTTCGGTGCGCTCGCTCTTGGCGAGGATGACGACCCGCTTTTCACAGAGCCGGAAATCGCCGCGATTACGGAGCATGAGTTCCGCCGGCTGAAGCACCTGACCTGGCGCAACGCACGTCTCGACTGGGCTTCGCTTCCGCGCCTCCTTGCTTCCCTGGAACAGCAGCCTGACCATGACGATCTGGTCCGGGTTCGGCGGGCCACGGACGAGGCGGTCCTGCGCGAACTGGCGAAGGAGGAGGACATCGCCGCGCGCGCGTCATCGCCTGCGCGGTTGCAGCTGCTCTGGGATGCCTGCAACCTGCCCGACTACCGGAAGGCGGGCCAGAGGCGGCACGCGGCCCTGGTGGGCAAGCTCTTCACCGAGCTTACGCTGGGTGCGGGCCATGTCCCGCGGGCCTGGATCGGTCGCGAAATCTCCCGCCTCGATGACACCCAGGGCGGTATCGACGCACTTGCCGCGCGCATGTCTGCCGCGCGCACCTGGACCTACATCTCCCACCGGCAGGGATGGCTCGCCGACCAGGCCGAGTGGGCCGAGCGCACGCGCGCTCTTGAGGAGAAGCTTTCCGATGCGCTGCATGAACGACTGACCCAACGCTTCGTCGATCGCCGTACCTCCGTGCTGATGCGCGAACTGGCCGGCGACGTCTCCCGCCTGCCGCTGGAAATCGGAGAAGACGGCACCGTCGAGATGGGCGGCGAGGCTCTCGGTACGGTCGAAGGTTTCCGGTTCCAGGTCGACCCTGGCGCACGTGCGGGTGAGAAAAAGAAGCTGATCAACGCCGCGGAGCGAAGACTGGCGGGCGAATTCGCCGGACGGGCAACCGAGTTGGCGCACGCACCTGCGCACGATCTTTCGCTCACGCTCCCTGACGAGGGGCTACCGGAGGTCCGCTGGCAGAATGTTCTTGTCGGCCATCTGGCAGCCGGCGCCTCTCCGCTCGCGCCCGTGCTGCGCTTCGACGGCGCGCTGCGCAATCTTGAGCCGGAGCTTCAGCGCAAGGTGGATGTCCGCATTGGTGACTGGTTGTCGGACCGGATCGAAGCCGAATTGAAGCCGCTTGCCCGTATTGCGGCAACGGCGGCGCGAGGGGACGTCAACGCTGCGCCGCGCGGGCTGGCCGTGCAGCTTATTGAGGCATTCGGCATTCTCGACCGCGAAGCGGCGGCTCCGCTGCTGGCGACCATGGTCGATGCGGACCGGAAACTGCTTCATCGCGCGGGTATCCGCATCGGTGTCTCGCAACTTTTCGTACCGTCCCTGCTCCGCCCCGGCCCCACCCGTTGGCGGATCGCGCTGTGGGCGGCCTTCGCCGATGTCGCTTCGATTCCAGCGCTGCCCGGTCCCGGCCTCGTGTCCGTGGAACGCCAGGGCGGCGTCCCGGACGGCTTCTACAGGGTGGCCGGCTTCGGCCTCTTCGGCGGCCGCGCCGTGCGCCTCGACATGGTCGAGCGGCTGGCACGTGACCTCGCCAAGCGGCGCAAGGGGGCAGCGCCGCTTGTACCGCCCGCCGACTGGATGCACCGTCTGGGTGTCGATGCGGAAGATTTTTCGGCTGTGATGAAAGGCATCGGTTACCGCCGCACCACAAAGGGAGACAACGCCGCCTTCAGTTGGCGCGGTCATGGCGGCCGCCCGCCACACAAAAGCCGTCGTCGCTCACCGTCGCCGGCACCGCGCCACTCTCCCTTTGCCGTCCTTGCCGATCTGCATCGGGGCGGGGAATGAGTTCAGGCGGGAGTGGCGAGAGCCAGCGCGTCGACAAGTTTCTCTGGTTTTCCCGCCTTACCAAGACCCGCGGCGAAGCGCAGGCGCTGGCCGAAAGCCGTCGGCTGCGGATCGACGGCCGTGTGGTCAGCCGACCGTCCGCGCTGGTGCGGCCGGGATCCGTGCTCGCCTTTACACGCTTCGGGAAAGTCAGAATCGTCCGGGTGGACATATTGCCGACGCGGCGCGGCTCCGCTACTGATTCTCAGTTACTTTATTCAGACCTTACGCAGGATTGACCTCGACCTCGGAGCGCGCTTACGGAGACGAAAATTCGCTTCGAATCCCACGGGGAAGTTTCAGTTTATGACCTACGTCGTCACCGATGCCTGCATTAAGTGCAAATATACCGACTGCGTCGAGGTGTGCCCGGTCGACTGCTTCTACGAGGGCGAGAACATGCTCGTCATCAACCCCAGCGAGTGCATCGACTGCGGCGTGTGCGAGCCCGAGTGCCCGGCGGAGGCGATCCTTCCCGATACCGAGGACGGGCTCGAGAAATGGCTCGAATTGAACACGACCTATTCCGCCGAATGGCCGAACATCACGACGAAGAAGGACGAGCTGCCCGAAGCAGAGGAGCATAAGGGCGAAGAGGGCAAGTTCGAAAAGTACTTCTCGGCAGAACCCGGCGAGGGCTGAGCCCCGGCGTCTGGGCACAAGCTACCGGATATAGGCGCCTGATAGCGCCTTCTGACGGCCGTTGCGGATGGTATACCACTGCCCGTAGCGAAGCCTGCGCATTTATGTTATAATCCTGTCATCGACGGTACGGTTTGATCCTTCGCCCGAGTCGGCGCATGGAGCGGAGCGTATCTTTCCGACAGGGAATCGCCGCGGCGTCGTCCGCGCGCCGCCGGTTCCGGAGACTGGGTAAGCGGACGCCTCGACTTGCACATGACCGGCCTGATTTTCCCAATGGTTCTGGGGAGACCCGACGGGTCGTGTCACGTGCTGCGAGCCTAACAGGAGCAGTATATGGCAGCCAAGAAGCTGAGTTTCTCGCCGGGCGACTTCGTCGTGTATCCGAAGCACGGTGTCGGCCGGGTCATGGAAATTCAGAAGACGGAGATCGCCGGCGCCAGCCTCGAACTCTACGTCCTCCGGTTCGAGAAGGAGAAAATGACGCTCAGGGTTCCGACCCACAAGATCGACCAGGTCGGCATGCGCAAGCTGTCCAGTCAGGCCACGCTGGCCGACGCCATGTCCACGCTGAAGGGCAAGCCGAAGGTCAAGCGCACCATGTGGTCGCGCCGTGCCCAGGAATATGAAGCAAAGATCAATTCCGGCGACCTCGTCTCTATTGCCGAAGTCGTACGCGATCTGCACCGCGCTGAAGACCAGCCCGAGCAGAGCTACTCCGAACGACAGATTTACGAGGCCGCCATCGGCCGCCTCGCACGTGAACTCGCCGCTCTCGAAGGCACCGAGGAAAGCGAGGCGCAGGAAAAGATCGAGACCGTTCTGGTCCGCAAGGCCAAGGCCGCAGGCAAGGGGTCGGAGGAGCAGGCCGAAGCCGCCTGACACCACCCGTACCGGTACGCAAAAGGGGGCGGTTCGTCATTGGCGGCCCGCCCCTTTTTGTTGCCCCAATATGTCTTTGCCAGGAGCTGGACGCACCTGCTTGCAGCCATGCGAGTCGTCTGCTAACAGCGCCGCTCCTTTCCCGCCGGGCGTGCAAAACCCCGGCGAATCGCGGCGTGCGGTCGTGGCGGAATTGGTAGACGCGCAACGTTGAGGTCGTTGTGGGCGAGAGCCCGTGGAAGTTCGAGTCTTCTCGACCGCACCAAACAGTCCCAAGCCCTTGTTAGGCTTGGCTTTTATTTCTGTCGCGCGGCGAAACGCCCGCAGTTCTGCGGCGTTTCCGGAAGGCCGATTTTCAATTGCAGGGCGTTTTGTCTCTGAATGAGCCGCATCTCGCCGAGAACTCGGCCGCTGTCTCTGGTGGCCGAAATCATGACTGCAATTTGATTTCTAGATTCTTTGTGAGTCGCAGCCGATCGCATCGGTGCGGAGGTGGTCGTAATGGCTGGCGAAGCGTTTATTTCAGACTCGACGCTCGTCTATCCAGTCCAAAGCTGAAATCGTCTCTTCGAGACGGTTCAATTCGTTGACCTGAACAACCTACGAGAAACACGCCGTTTCTTTGAGGGCGAATTCGAAGTTGTTGCGGAAATTGGGCGAATTCGTGTCTTCTCTCGAGAGCACCATACAGTCCTTGTCTCCTGGGCCCTTTAGATACGGGCTGAGGATTGCCGACAGGAATGGCGCAGTTACGCGCCGTTCCTCCAGTCCAGAGACGCTACATGCAGTCGGAGACGGCTCGTACCGATGGACTTCTGACGCAGGAAGGAGCGTCGGTCTCAGGCGCCCGGAATTCCGACTGCAATATGATTTCGCAGCTCAGGAGAATCCGAACATTGTGCGCTGACCGGCCCAGTCGAGCGGCAGCGTCTTTCGACCAAGCGATCCCGCGTTGAGCGTATCAGGCTGCCGGCCTTCAATGATGGACTGAACGATATCGGGAGCCAGGCAAGAGAGCCGAACCAGCTTTCCGAGCCGGGTCCGGCAACGACCGTGCTCCTTTGCGATGCTGGCGATCGAGCGATCGGGCGTGTTCTCGACCAGCTCGCGCGCGGCCATCGCCTCCGCGACCAGCGCGATGAGCTTGCCGTCGCGACGCGCAGGCTTGGGCTGCGCGCTTCCATCCCCGGGAACGACCAGTCGCAGCTGGCGTCCGCGCCGGACTCTGGCCGCGGGAATGTTGATTGATATTCCATCGACCCGGATCAGCTCGGGCGACAGATCGAGTTCCGAGGCAAGGCCGGCTTCATCGAGGCGGACATTTACGCCAGCGTCTTTCAGATTTACTCGGGCAATAACTCGGTCGAGCAGGTCCGCCCTCAGGCTGATGTCTCTGCGTCGCAGCCGTGACGCCATGACGACTGCAGCCTTCCGGCAACGCTGCAATCGATCTGCCTGCAGATCGGCAGTCTTCCCTAGATTATCGAGGATGAACCGATCGGTCTCGATTCGCTCGGCCAGTTGCTCGCATACAAGCTGTTCGAGATCGTGAGCGTTGACCCGGCAAGCCTCGCTACCATCCACTTCTTCGGGCCGGGTCACATAATAGCGGTAGCGTTTCCTGCCTCGCTGCGCATGGCTCGGGGTCATTCTCCTGCCCTCGCCATCGAACACCTTTCCGATGAGTAGGCTCGGATGCTGGTGCCGTTTGCGACGGGACGACCCGCAGGCGTTCTCGGCGAGCTGTGCCTGCACCCGATCCCATAGATCCTGATCCACGATGGCCTCGTGCTCGCCAGCATAGGCCTCGCCCTTGTGGACGATCATTCCGCGATAGATGCGGTTCGAGAGCATGTGATAGAGCGTGCCGCGTCGAAAGATGCAGCCGCCCTTGTGAGGACCGCTTGCGCGACGCTGGACCTTCGTGCGGTAGCCCTGCTCGTTCAGCTCCTCGGCAAGCGCTGGCACGCTACCGAGCGCGCGGTAGCGCTGCATGATATGCCGGACCTGTTCCGCTTCGGCGTCGTTCACGACGAGCTTGCGATCGCGAACGTCGTAGCCGAGCGGAACCGGTCCGCCCATCCAGATGCCTTTCTTCTTCGATGCCGCGATCTTGTCGCGGATGCGTTCCCCGGTGACCTCGCGCTCGAACTGCGCGAAGCTCAACAGCATGTTGAGCGTCAGCCGCCCCATGCTGGTCGTGGTGTTGAAGCTCTGGGTGATGCTGACGAAGCTTGCCCCGGCGGCATCCATGACCTCGACGATCTTCGCGAAGTCAGCAAGACTTCGGGTGAGGCGATCGATCTTGTAGAGCAACACGATGTCGACCCGGCCCGCCTCGATATCGGCAAGCAGGCGCTTCAGGCCGGGGCGATCGATATTGCCGCCGGAAAAGCCGCCATCGTCATACCGCTCCTTTGCCAGCACCCATGCCGGGCAGCGTGGCAAGATCGGTATCGAGTTTGCTCACTTGCCCGAACCCCCGGGCGCCACTTTCGTGATCGAGTAGCGACTGGCACCGTCGACCTTCGTTCGCTCGATCACATGCCCTTTCTTCCTCAGGCCTGTCAGCGCGGCGCGAACGGTATGCTTCTGCCAGCCGGTTGCCCTGCCGATCTCGTCGATATCAGCGCCGTTCTTGCGCTCAAGCAATTCGATCACTGTCGCGATCTTCGGTTTGCCCGTATCCTTGGCAGCGCTCTTTGCCGTCGTTCTGGTTGTCATGGTTCGTTCTCCGGATCGTGGTGCAGCGGATTGCGGCTCCCACCACCGGAGGCCCCGTGTCGCGCAAAGCGCCGGGGCAGCGACCGCTCATCGGTCGCGATCGGGTGCGCACAGCAAGGCTCGCTTTGGCGGCGAAGTCGAATGGAAAGTGACCCGTCAAAGCTGCTTCAGGACGTCGCGAACAGCGAAAGCGTCTGTCGAGCCGTGGACAACGCCCTCAGCAAGCTGGCCATCCTGGTCTTCCCCCAAGTGGAGATGGCGATAGTGGATGAATGAGAGACCGCGCTCATTGTGGGAGCGTTACCGGGTTAGGAGTCCGGTCTGTCACCAACAGGAAGCAGAAGTGCTACAGCGGCTTTGAGCCGACATGTGCTCATGCTGACTGAATGGCCGCTTTGCGCCCCATCCCGGTCATTCGAGTAGTCACGATTTTCGCCCAAAAGCTGCCGTTGGTTCAGACTAGCGTCGATGGCAGCTATGCGCCCCAATAGCGGCCATAAAGTCAGGCGAGGACACGCTTGAAAGCTGCCGTTCCAAAGTTTCGTCTGATTGAGGAAAATAAGCCTTCAATCGCAATAGGTCGAAAAATTTTCTTCGCGATGCGTCTTGGTCGCTGAAGTGAGGCGCATGAAATCCTCGTTAAGTTCGGCTTTGCCGTATCGTGACCGTGCACGAATTAAGTTGCTCCTTCATTATGACTTTCGGATGAGCACCACCCCAGCAATCACAAGCGCGCCGCCAGCCAGAAGCCAGGATTGATCGACAAGCAACGCGCTAGCTATGATCAATGCGGCAGCTAGAGGGCCTTTCAAGGACTGACGCTCATTGCGAAGTCCAGCGAGCTGCTCGATACTGAGCGGATCGAGCTGAACCGGCACATATCCTGACTTTGCGATCGAGTTCGCAGTGGCAAGTATGTCGGGCAAGGACGCCGACAAACCCAGCAGCTGACCGCGAAGTCTCTTCAAACCCGACCGAGCGCTGCCGAGCGAGAACCGCTCGGCGAGAAGCTCCGTGATGATCGGCCGGGTCTCTTCGGCGATGTTGTAGTCCGGTGCCAGCGATCGGACGAAGCCCTCTGCAGTCAACAAGGTACGCAGAAGAATGGCCAGATCAGGTGGCAGAACCAGTCGATAATCCCGCAACAGGTCGAAAGCGCGGGAAAAAATCTGCGAGAACTCGATGCCAGATAGCACGGTCCCCCTGAACTCTCCGATCAACTGATCCAGATCCACCGCGAGCGCATCGCGATCCACCTTCGGCTCCCCCGCCCATGCGAGCAGGACATTCGCGACATCGCTGGTTTCCTCACCAGCGATCGCAAGGACGAGGCGGACGATCTCGTCGCGCCTGGCCTTGGTGAGCGTCCCGACCGATCCAAAGTCGATGAAGCCGACATCCTGCTCGCCGATCATGAAGACGTTACCGGGATGGGGGTCGCCGTGAAATTCGCCGTTCAGGATGATCATCCGCAGGACAGCGTTGGCATAGCTTTTAGCGAAAGCCGCCACCCGCGGGTCGCCCGATGGGCTGCCCAGCGAAGACGCGGGCCTGCCGTACAGGCGTTCCTGAACGTTCACCCGCAGCCCGGTCAGTTCCCAATGGATGGCCGGGGACCTGACGCCGATGGTATCGAGATATGCGCCGATCCGCTCGCAGGCTCGGGATTCCGCAGCGAGGTCCATCTCCCAGGCAAGATTGCGGCCGAAGGTCCGCAGAAACTCGACTGGCCGGTAACGCGCGATGTCCGGCGACCGTGCTTCCACGATCCCGGCAAGGCGTATAAGGAGGCGCACATCAGCCTCCATCCGAGCGGCAGTGCCTGGCCGCCGAACCTTCACGATGACCTCGCTTCCGTCCCGCAGTCTGGCGGAATAGGTTTGCGCTATGGAGGCAGAGGCCAAAGGCTTTTCGTCGAACTGCGCAAAGTCGCTCCGCCAGTCCTCACCCCAGCTTGAAGCAAGTACGGGCTCGATATCTGCGAAGGGCACTGACGACACCTGATCGTGCAGGGTTGAGAATGCCGTGATCCAGTGTTCGGTAAACAGATCGCTTCGGGTGGCGAGGAGTTGCCCCAGCTTTATGCCGACTGGCCCGATGTCACGGAGGAACGCCACAACTGCAGCCGGATGAAATTCGCGAGGATCGATGACATTGCTCGAAGAGGGAATAAATCCGAGGGCTCCGGCGAGATTCTTCGCGCCGTGCCTCACTAGGATTTGGCCGATCTCCGCGGCGCGAGCGATGCTGCTGATAGGCTTTTCCGGGGGCGATGCCATGATTTTACTCAGCCTCGGCCCGGAGTTGGTCCAGATTTTCCGATACCCTTTCAAGAGTCTGCTGCAACGTTTGCTTCTCGTCGGCGGCAATGTCGCGCCAAAGCAGACCATGAAGCCTATCCGCGGAGCCTCTCAGTTCGGGCAGCAGATCGTCAAGCTGCTCCGTGAGGATGAGCTGCCACGCTCGCCGATCCGTCTCAGCTCGAAGCCTTTTCATCAGCCCGCGTGCGCAAAGACCTGCAACCGCCTGGCCGATGGTCGCCGATTCCAGTTCCAGTTTCTTGGCGATTTCAGCCTGCGTAAGGGCAGGATCGCGAAGAAGTTGTCCGATGATCCTCCACTGTGTCTGATTGAGACCGATCCTGGCGACCCTCGCATCGTACACTCTGCGCGCGCCGCGACTGATCTCGTCCATAAGATAGAGAATGCGGTCATCATCGGTGATGACCTTCTGCCGACGCTGAGACCGTGACATGGTATCTGGTTTTTCATCCATAGCGCTGTGTAGTCGGATAGCCTCGGATGCCCAAATGCAAACTGCTAAATGCCTTTACTATCTGACTCACGGCTCATAGGGCGCGAGACGCGTTCACCTTTTACTGAGGCTGCCGAAAGAGTCAGATGACCGATAACTCCAACCAACCGGAGCAGGAGGGCACAACCCCAACGAAACCGCAATCGCGGCGTGGCTTGCGCATCGTGCTAATCATCGTTGGTCTTGCCGTGCTGCTTGGCGGGATCTGGTGGTACTACCGGCACGTAACCTACGGACAGTACATGCAGACGACCGATAACGCCTATGTCGCTGCCGACAGCGTCGTTATCTCTTCCAAGGTAGCGGGATACGTCGAAGAGGTCTTCGTGGGGGAGAACGAGCAGGTTGCTCGCGGCGGAGCCCTCGTACAACTGGATCTGCGGGATTATCAGGCGCAAGCGCAACAGGCGCGCGCACAGATCGCTGCGACCCTGGCCGGTGCCGACACAATCCGTTCTCAGGTAGCCGAACAGGATGCAGCCATTCGCCAGGCGCGGGGCCAACTCGCCGCCGCGCGCGCAGCACTGGACCTCGCGAACGACCAGGTGGCGCGATATCGGCCCCTTGCCGCGACAGGAGCCGAACCGCGGGAAAAGCTAGACCAGTATGAGGCGCAGGCGCGGCAAGCGCGGGCCGAACTCGTCGCCGCGCAGGCGGCGGTGGCTGCCGCGACCGCGCGCCGAGGGACCCTGTTCGAGCAGATCAACCAGACCCAGGCGCAGGCGGACGCTGCTCGCGCTCAGCTGGAAACAGCCGACCTTACGGTTGAATCGACCTTGCTGCGCGCCAGCAAGGCCGGCCGCGTCGGCGATCTCTCGGTGAGGGTGGGCCAGTTCGTGCAACCGGGTCAACGTTTGATGACGGTGGTTCCGGTGAGGGCGATCTACGTGACGGCAAACTTCAAGGAAACGCAGGTCGGCCTGATCCGGGCCGGCCAAAGCGTCAGGCTCGAAGTTGACGCCCTACCCGACCTTGAGATCGCGGGACGAGTGGTCAGCATATCGCCGGGAACGGGCGCGGAATTTTCCATCCTCCCCCCCGAAAATGCCACCGGCAACTTTACCAAGATCGTTCAACGGATACCCGTCCGCATCGGTATCGATGCTCCCCCTGAAGTGCGGCGTCTGCTCGTTCCCGGCATGTCGGTAGTGGCTACCGTCGACACCCGGAATGCTGCCGGCGAATTGGAAGAGATCTCGAGTCGGACTCAATGACCGAGATACTGGCAGCGCAGGACACTTCGATCGGGCCGGCCGGGGGCCGAAAGAACGCAGACGTGACTGCCTGGGTCGCTGTGGCCGCGGGCGCGCTTGGCGCCATGCTCGCGACGCTGGACATATCAATCGTCAATTCCGCACTCCCCGTCATTCAGGGCGAGATCGGTGCCACAGGCGCCGAAGGCACCTGGATTGCTACGTCATTTCTCGTTGCTGAAATCGTCGTCATTCCGCTGAGCGCTTGGCTCGAACGGCTGTTCGGTCTGCGAACCCTCCTCATCATCGCGGTTAGCGCGTTCACCGCATTTTCGGTGCTATGCGGGATTGCAACCGACCTTACGACCATGATCATCGGCCGAACGGGTCAGGGATTCACGGGCGGAGTCCTCATTCCGACCGCAATGACTATTGTGGCTAAACGATTACCGCCGCACCAACAGCCAATCGGAATGGCCCTGTTCGGCATGACTGTGGTTCTTGGCCCCGTGATGGGGCCATTGATCGGCGGCTGGCTGACCGAGAACCTGAGCTGGCACTATGCCTTTTTCGTCAATGTGCCAGTCTGCGCAATCCTGCTGCTCTTGCTGTTTATCGGGCTGCCTCACGAGAAGCCCAAGTGGGAATATCTCACGGACGCCGATTGGGCTGGCATTCTCGGGCTGATCCTCGGACTGGGCGGTCTGACTGTTGTACTCGAGGAAGGGCACCGTGAGGAATGGTTCGAGTCCTCACTCATTCGCTGGCTAACGGTGGTGACCATTATCGGCTTTGCCTGTTTGATTTACGGACAGGTGAAGGCACGCAAGCCAGTCTTGAAGTTGCAGCTCCTGTTCAATCGACAGTTCGCCAGCGTCGCGATCATGGCGCTCGCCCTGGGCATGGTGATGTATGGTTCGACCTATGTCATTCCGCAGTTTCTGGCGATCATCTCTGACTATAATGCTTTTCAGACGGGACTGGTCATCTTCTGGATGGGTGTCCCGGCCTTTCTCCTGATGCCGGTTCTGCCCCTGATGATCCGCAAGGTGGACATCCGCATTGCCGTCGGCACCGGAATGCTGCTGATGGCGATCAGCTGCTTTGTCAGCACGAGTCTGACCGCCGAATCCGGCGGCGCTGTCTTCACTGAAAGTCAGCTTATCCGCGGGGCCGGAATGATACTTGCGATGATGTTCCTGAATCAGGCAACGGTTGCGTCGGTGGCCAAGGAAGACGCGGGCGATGCCTCGGGCATTTTCAACGCGGCCCGCAATCTTGGCGGATCATTCGCCCTCTCGGCCCTCGCTTCGTTCCAGGACCAGCGAATTTGGCACCATACGAGGCGCATGGAAGAAACGCTGAATGCGAACAGCGTTTCGCTGCAGACCTATCTCGACGGACTGGCGCGAAGCTTGGGCGATATGGAACGAGCGATGGCGGCACTCGGCGGCACTCTCCAGCGCGAAGCGTTCATCATGACCTACAATGATGTCTTTCTGGTGATGGGACTTCTCACACTCGCGACAGTCCCGCTTGTTCTGTTCCTCAAGCCGCTTCCGGAAAATGTCTCCCTTTCGATGCACTGAGCCCGAGATTATGCGCCACTTGCTACCTCCGATTATCACTATCGCCTTGCTAGCTGGATGCACGGCTGGGCCCGATTATGCAGGCCCCCCGGAAGTTGTGTCAGCAGACACGGGCACTCGCTTTGTGCGCGCTGGCAGTGATGTGAGCGCATCTGATCCGGTTGTCGCTCAATGGTGGCTGCTGCTCGGCGATCCCGAGTTGACGCGGCTGGTGGAGGCTGCGCTGTCCGGCAACCCTTCGCTCGCCGCAGCGCAGGCGCGCATTGCCCAGGCACGGGCATCCATCAGGCAAGACCGTGCGGGTCGAATGCCATCGCTTGGGGCACAGGCCACCACCGTGCAGGGCCGGCTTCGTGGTCTCGACATTCAAGGCGGGGCGCCCCCCCCGTCAGAGCAAACCAATTCCGACGCAGAAACCGATGACTCGCTCAGCTTTTTCAATGTGGGCCTTAACGCCAACTGGGAGCTGGAGTTCGCCGGTGGCTCGCGCAGGCGCATTGAAGCCAGCAATGCCCAAGCTGCTGCAACGGTGGCCAATGCAGAGGACGCAAAGGTCCAGTTGACTGCCCAAGTGGCCAGCACCTACGTCAATTTGCGGGAGGCCCAATTCCGCGCAGAGCAATTTGAGGCGCAGATTTCGTTGCAGGAAGAGATCCTGGCGCTGACATACCAACGCTATCAGCGCGGTGCATTGCCGCTTTTCCCGGTAGGCACCGCGAATGCCGAACTGGAGATGCTCAAGTCACAACTTGCCGAAGCTGAAGCGGATATCGCAGTCCTGTCTGATGCACTCGCTATACTGACCGGACAGGTGCCGGGATCAGTTGATGCAGCGCTCACGACTGCGCATTCCATTCCCATGCCGCCAGAGCAGGTCGCGATCGGCGATCCGGCAAGCCTGGTGGCGCGTCGGCCTGACATAAGGGCGGCCGAACGGTCTCTTGCCGCGTCGACGGCGCGGATCGGGGTGGCCGAGGCGGCGCGGTTCCCGAAATTGTCCTTCACGGGGATCCTGGGCCTCGGCGGATCCTCGTTGGACGACGTTGTCGATGTCGGCGATTTCTCCGCACTCGCGATCCCACGCCTCCAGTGGAATTTTCTGGATTTCGGCAGGGTAGACGCTGCGATCGACCAAGCCGGGGCGGCGCGCAACGAAGCAGTCGCCAATTACCAGCAGACGGTGCTTCTGGCACTGCAAGACGCCGAACGTGCCTTGGCTCGCTTCGGCCAGCAGCGTGTGGCGCTCGCTGCCAGTATGCAAATCAAGAAGCAGGCTGACGGCGCGGCGGACCTGAACCGCCAACGTTTTGCCGCAGGAGCGATCTCGAAGGCTGACCTCAACCGGGCCCTGCGAGAACAGCAGCAGGCCTCAGCAGACCTCGTCCGGGCAAAAGGTGCCCTTACGCTGGCGTGGATCGCGCTGCAGAAGTCGCTGGGCCTTGGGTGGCAAGAGCCTGTTCGAGATCAATAGTCCCGCCGCGCTGATCAAGTGATCCGGTTGACGAGAAGTAGGCGCCCCTGCCGCTGGCGACCAACTTGTCGTCGGGCTCGAGAACCCGGGTTTCCGCCACCGAAATCTGTCGCCCGATCTTCACGATCTGTCCGTGAGCAGTGAGAGGTCCTGAGGTTGCAGGACGGTGGTAATCGACATGCAGATCGGCCGTCGCTCTCGCCGCGACGCCCCCGGCAAGCAGAGTATAAAGCCCGGTGAGGTCGACCAGTGAAGCCAGGATCCCTCCATGCGCCGACCCAATCATAGGGTTCGACACGATCTCTTCGCGCCATGGCATGGTGATCGCGATTCCCTGGTCGGAGCATGTTGCAATCTCCAGCCCAAGCCATCGATGAAACGGCGCGATATTCAGCATTTCCTGCAAGCGCTCTCGATCGATCATAGCTCCCTCGTCCCCTGTGGTTGAGCCGTATCGCAAGAGTGATGGGTTCGTAGGAAATCGACGATAGCGGCGGAGAAGGCATCGTTCGCATCGCCCACGACCATGTGCGTGGCATCGGCAATATCGGTGTATTCTGCATGGGGGGCGAGTTGTCGCAGATGCAAAACGGCCTCTTCGGAAACAAGATCGCTAGAGCCGCCTCGGATGAGGTGAAGCGGAAGCGTGAGATTCGCCGCAGCTTGGCTCAGCATTGCCGATTGACGTTCTTGGCTGTCTGGGTCGCCTTGTCTGGCTGACATTATATTACGGATAAACACCGGGTCCCAGTGCCAATAGAAGCGCCCATCCGACTTCTGCCGCAGATAGTTTTTCAGACCATCGCTCGCGCCCCGCTTGGGACGATGCGGCATGTAGCGAGCGATCACGTCGGCCGCCTCCTCTGGTGAGGCGAAGCCGCTATCGACATGCTCTTCCATGAAACCAACCACGCGCATCACACCGCTGGGCTCCATGCGCGGGGCAATGTCGACCAATGTGAGTGAAGCAAAGCTACCTGGAGCAAGCTCCCCTGCGGCAATCAGTCCAGCGAGCCCGCCCAGTGAAGCGCCAACCAGCGCTGGCTTCTGGTCCAGGCGCGACGCTGCAGCGACCAGATCCGCCGCGAAGTCGCGCATTTCATAAGCTCCGCATGGCGACCAATCGCTGTCTCCGTGACCGCGCATGTCGAAGGCGATTGCGCGAAAGCCGGCTTGAGCCAGCTCGCTGACCACCCTTCTCCACGCGCGCCGTGTCTGCCCGCCGCCGTGCGCAAGAAGGACGGGTTTAGCGTAGGCATCCCCCTCAGCCTCGGCTGTAAGAGAAATCGCGCCTGCGCCCTCAATCGTAAAGGTTTCTCTCGCCATCTCCGGATGGTAGGAAAGGCGCGCTAAATAGTAAACCAATTTAGTTTGTGGCTCTCGGCTCCGTGTTGGCTGTCCTGCAGGGGCGTTTCAACGACGGCAAAAGTCTATGCCAAGAGGGGTTTCTCCAGACCATTCTCTAATGCACCGGCTTGCGATTCGGTCAGCAGTCGCTGTCCGCTTAATCCGCTCAAAGATATAAAAGCTGCCTTTCCGCTTCCGGCCCAAAAAGCGACAACCTGAGCCTCTCAACTGACAGCGACATCGCGGCAATCATACGTCCGGCAGTGTTTGGTCGGCGAAACCCCAGCCAGTCAGGGTCTTGCTGTGCGCACGATCAAGTAGACGCTTAGCGTCATCGATCGAAAAAGACTGGTGCTGCGTCATCGATTTCAGCTCGTGCCAGGCGATCGGCGCCGCCACCGGTGCGCCAGGGCGGGCGCGAACGGAGTAGGGGACGACGGCAGTGCTGCCGCGCTGATTGCGCAGCCAGTCGATGAATATCTTTCCCTTGCGCTTCGCCTTGCTCGTCGTGGCCGTGAAGCGATCGGGTTCCGCAATGCTCAGCGCTTGGGCGAAGCGGCGCGCAAAATCCTTGTGCTCGCCCCATGAGTGACCGGTTTTGAGGGGCACCACGACGTGCACCCCCTTCCCGCCCGAAAGCAGAGCGAAGCTGACAAGCCCGATATCGGACAGCCGAGCCTGAATGTCATGCGCCGCTTGTTTGACGTCGTTGAAATCCAGACTTTCGTCGGGGTCGAGATCGAATACCATTCGGTCTGGTGCCTCGACATCGTCGCTGCGCGAGCCCCAGCCGTGGAATTCGATCGTCCCCATCTGCACGCATTGAAGGATGCCGCGCGCGTCCGCGACATAGAGATAGTCCTCGGTCCCGCCGTCCTTCTCGCGGATCGGGACAAGGTGGACAGCATCGCCGAAGGCGCCGCTATCGTGCTTCTGGAAGAAGCATTTCTTCGCGCGTCCCTGCGGGCAGCGCACCAGGCTGATCGGGCGCCGCCCGGCAAAAGGGAGCATGAGCGGCGCGATGGCGGTATAGTAATCGGCAAGCTCGCCCTTGGTCTGGCCGGTATCGGGAAAGACCACGCGGTCGCGGCTGGAGATGCTGATGGCGACGGCTGGCTTCGGGGCCAGTGCGGCCGTTTCCGGCGTTACCGATGCCGCGTCCTTGTCGCTCCTCAGGCCGAGATAGCTGCCATGGCGGATATTCCCGTTGGCGGTGAATTCGGCGAAGGCCACTTCGGCGACCAGCTTCGGCGTAAGCCAGGTGACGAGGCGCGCGCTCGTCTCGTCGGTCTTCACCGGCGGCGTCTTGCGCTCCAGCCGTTTCATCTTTGCCGCCAGCTCATCGAGGTCGTCGTTGGTGAACCCGGTGCCGACATTGCCCTTGTAGACCAGTTCATCGCCTTCATGCTGGGCCATCAGCAGGGAGGCGAACGGACGCCCCTTCGCCTTGCTTGCCTTCCACCCCACGATCACGAATTCCTGCCGCCGGGTGCATTTGACCTTCACCCACGCCTTGCTACGCGAATGGCGATAGGGCGCATCGATTTTCTTGGCGATGATGCCTTCCTGCCCGGCTCTGCACATGGAATCGTAAAGCTTTTCTCCCGCGCCAATGAGATGATCGGCGACATGGATCGGCGGCTCGGCGGTGGATAGCAGCGCTTCGAGATGCTCTTTGCGCTCGATATTGGGCAGCCTGGTCAGATCCTCGCCGTCGAGCGACAACAGATCGAAGGCGTGGAGAGAGAGCTCATTGCTCTTTGACTGGCTGCCATGGCCGCGCTTCAGGACGCGCTGCAGGGTCGAGAAATCGGGGTTGCCGTTTCCGTCGTAGGCGACGATCTCGCCGTCGATCAGGCAGGCCGGAAGATGGAGCGTCGCGATTGCCTCGACAAGCGGTGCAAACTTGTCGGTCCAGTCCTTGCCGCTGCGCGTAGAGACGCGCACGTCGCTGCCCTTGGCCGCGATCATCGTCCTGTACCCGTCAAACTTTATCTCGTGCATCCACCCGTTACCGGCGGGAACGTCGTCGACGAGTGTCGCCAACTGGGGCTTGGCAAATTTCGGAAGGGGCGCAGATTTTCGCTTTCTGCAGGCGCTGGCCTTCTTGGCACTTTGCGCCGAAGGCTTTTCCATCTGTTCGAGGAATGCCTTGCCCTTCTTCCGCGCAAACGGGTTTCCGCCTCTCTTCTCGGCCGCGATCTCGGCCATCGATCGCCCGGACAGCACGCTGGTTAGTTCGCGTTCGACCAGCATGTCGCCTTTCTGGGCGTGGTCATCCTGCAGTTTACGCAGAAGCCAGTTTTCGCGCCTTTCGCCTGGTTTCTTCCTGAGCCTGATGAGCAACCACTCGCCCCGCATCCGCTCGCCTTCGAGGCAGAAATGCAAATGCCCCTTATCGAGATCCTTAGCGCTCTTTCCCTCAATCGGGGCCCAGCTTCCGCGATCCCAAAGCATCACCGTGCCGCCGCCATATTCGCCCGTTGGGATCGTACCTTCGAACTCGGCGTAGGACATCGGGTGGTCCTCGGTCCGCACCGCCAGCCGCTTGATGTCCGGATCCGGCGAGGGCCCCTTGGTTACCGCCCAGCTCTTGAGCACGCCGTCGACTTCGAGACGCAGGTCCCAATGTAGCCGAGAGGCGTCGTGCTTCTGCACTATGAAGAGATCGCCGCTCTTGCTGCTTCGTGCCGCACCAGGCGGTTCGGGCGACTTCTCGAAATCGCGCTTGGCATTGTAAGTCGCAAGCGGATCGAAAGGCTTGCCCTGGGCCGCCATATCACGCGCTCTTTTTGCGTTTCGAACGCGACTTGCCGCTCGACGATTTCTTCTCCCCGACCGACTTCTTTAGTGCGGCCATCAGGTCGATCACGTTTCCACCGTCGCCGCCGTCGGGCTCGTCGACGTCCGTGACGATCGCCTTCTTGCTCCTAGATTTCGCCTTCTTGTCGATCAGCTCTCTCAGTGCATCGACATAGCGGTCCTCGAACTCGCTCGCATCAAACGGCGCGCTTTTCTCTTCGATCAGCGTCGTCGCGAGATCGAGCAGCTCCTTTTTCGGCTTCGCCTCGTCGATATCTTCAAAGAAGTCTTGACCCTTGCGCACCTCGTCGGCGTAACGCAGCGTTTCGAGCAGCAGGCCTTTGCCGCACGGCTTGAGCGCGACGAGCTTCTCGCTCCCGCGGACCGACAATTGCCCCAGCGCCACCTTTTTCGATTTTCGCAGAGCCTCTCGCAGCACGACGAAGGCCTCTTCGGCAAGATCGTCCTTCGGCGCGACATAATAGGGTTTCTCGAAGTAGAGCGGGTCGATCTCGCACGCCTCGACAAACTGGACGAGTTCGAGTGTCTTCCGACTCTCGATCTTCACCGCTTCGATCTCCTCGTCTTCGAGCAAGATGTACTCGCCCTTCGAAATCTCGTAGCCCTTGATGATCTCATCGCGATCAACCGGGCCGACTCCAGGAACGCTCTTCTCGTACTTGATCCGCTTTCCGCTCGGTTCGTGAATCTGATTGAACCGGATCTTCGCGCCGGATTTGCTAGCCGAGAATATCTCGACCGGAATTGAAACGAGGGCGAGCCTGATTTGTCCTTGCCAATATGCGCGTGCCGCCATCTAATCCTCCGTTCGCCAATTCAGCGAATGGGCGGCATTTTGGTTTCGGAGAGGGAACTGCCAGAAATGGCGCCGTCCACACCAGGGGGTATCGCTTAGTCTCGGTTCGGCCCCATTAGACTCATAGCGGACCGTCCGCTGAAGCCCCACGAACCGCCGGTCCCCTACGCGCCCCAATGTCGGACATCTTGGCCTGAAGCGACGGCACCCAAAAGCGGACGATCACCAATCTGATAGGCTCACGGCCCGAGCATTGGCAATCGGCAAGAACCTCTGCTGACCAATCTGTATGTACGGTCCAATGGTGCTGCTTGTGCCGCTCGCCGTCCGGTCGCGTGCCGCCTGTTCATTCGGATTGTCGTGTAGATCGAAACGCGCAATACTGATGTCGGGGAATTCGATGAAGAAGATCATTCCAAGAGGCGATCTGATCAAGCATTTACGCCTAGAGCTTGAACGCCTATCCACACAGAAAGAGATGGCGAACGAAATCGCTGTCAGCGTGCGAATGTTGCGCAAGATCGAGAATGAAAATGCCCTGATCGCCCCGGTGTTACTTGATCGTATCGCCAAGCTCCTTGGCGTCCATCGGAAAGCCATCACACTTACCCTGCCGACTCCGTTGGCCGCCATGGCGCGCACGGACGACGGCCCGCGGACGGACTTCGACAAGGAGAAACTCATCCCACGACATGATTGGGAATATGCCCAAGTAACATCAGACGACGGCGCGCTCTACAAGGAGGCCAGCAACGCGCACGATCTCGCTTGCGTAATTGAGGTGCCGCTGAACCCCGAGACCGGCACCTATGTTCAGGATATAGTCGACATGCTGACCGCGCTAACCTGGTCCCAGCGCGATATTCGCCACGACATTCCCGCCTCCGACCAGATCGCTACGCGCCGCCGGCTTCGTGAATTGATTGTCCTGCTGCGCGGCAATGACATCTGGATTTATCAGGCGAGGGTGCTGCGACGATTGCCCGAGCGCTACGATCTCCCGCCAGCTGGCGAGCCTTCTACAATGGAGTTCCGCCTCACGGTCGCGTTCGGGCCGCCCTGTGAATACGGCGAGACGAGCATGAAAGTACCAGTCGACCACGGCCAGCCCTTTGTACTGCCCGCTTGGTCGGCCTTCGTCGAAAAGCAGGGCGCGCCATGCTGACCGGGGTCAAGCGGATCAAGGGCTTGGGCGTGTTCGGCAACTTCGCCGCGCCCAGTGATTTGCCGCCCTTCGCGCGCTACAACATCATCTATGGCGAGAACGGGTCGGGCAAGACGACGCTGTCGCGCTTGTTCGCCGTGCTGGACACTGGCACCCATCCCGAGTTCGCCGGTCTCGAATATGCGCTCGATAGCCAGTTGGGTGCGCTGACCCAGGGCCAGCCTTATGACCGGAAGGTCCGCGTGTTCAACGCCGACTATGTCCAAGCGAACATCGGACAGTTCCAAGGGCCGCTGCGCCACATCCTCATCATCGGTGAGGAGAACAAGGCGCTCGCGGAGGAGGCCGCTACCGAGAAGGCGCTATACGATGAGCGGACGCGCGCGATTACCGCCGCGCAAGCGGCGGCGGCCAAGCTCGACGCCGACAAAGGCAAGATCTTTTCGGCGATTGCCAAGACAATAGGCGAAGCGACCAGCGGGAGTACACTCCGCAGCTATCGCAAGCCCGACGCCGAAAAGGCGTTCGGCAAGGTGCAGGCGTTCGCCACGCTCGATGAAGCCTCCCTCGAAGCCCATCGAGCGACGATCCATCAGGAGCAGTTGGACGCGGTCACGGAGCCCGAGTTGCCGTTGCCACCGCCCAAATCCGATGCCCCGTTCGCTGCCTTCGCCGAAGTCACTGAAGCACTTCCCGCTCAGGTCGCGGCGCTGCTCGCCCGCACCGCGCAGGCAGGCGCGCTGCGCCGGTTGGTCGAGGAACCGGAGGTCGCGCGATGGGTGGAGGAGGGCGTCGCGATCCATGGCCAGCACGGCTGGGATCGCTGCGAGTTTTGCGATCAGCCGCTTCCGGCCGAGCGCATGGCGCGGCTCGCCCAGCATTTCGGCATCGAGGACCAGCGACTCAAAGCCGACATCGAGAGCGCACGCCGCACGGTCCTAGCGCTCGGAGAGGGCTTGGCCGTTCTGGCGCTGCCCGTGCGGACCGCGCTCTATGGCGAGCTGCGGATCGAGTTCGACGCCGCCTGCGAGACGGTCGAACGCTGCCGGTCGGCATTGGCGGCCGAGATGGACGCGGTGCTGGAGCTGCTTGATGAAAAGCTGCTCCATCGCGCGACCGCTTATGAGCGCGACATAGCCCTCGATCCGGCGCCGCTGACCGCTGCGATCACGACCGTGTCCGCGATCGTCGCTCGCCACAATGCCAAGACCGCCGGATTCGAGCGCGCGCGGAGCGAAGCCCGCAAGGCCATCGAACTTCATTATCTTTCGACCATCGTCGACCAGGTCCGCGAGCACGAGCGCCAGATCGCTGGGCAGCAGGCGCTCTTCATGCGCTTGACCGACGGCGCGGTGGACCTGCCCGACCCGCGCGGCCTAGCCGTGCTCAAAGGCTCCTACGAGGCGAAGCAGGCAAAGGTCTCAAGCGAACATGCCGGCGGCGCCGCGCTGACTGAGCGCCTCAAGACGTTCCTCGGCCGCACAGACCTGCACTTCAAATCCGGCACTGACGGCTATCATGTGCAGCGCCGGGGAAGGCCGGCGAAGCGACTCTCGGAAGGCGAAAAGACCGCGATCGCCTTCCTCTATTTTATCGTCCAGCTTGGCGATCAGGATTTCGACCTCGCCGAGGGCATAGTGGTGATCGACGACCCGATCTCTAGCATGGACGCGGCGTCAATCTACCAAGCGTTCTCCTTCCTCAAGAACGCGGTCAGGGATGCCCGGCAGGTCTTCGTCCTGACCCACAATTTCGACTTCCTGAAGCTGCTATTGAACTGGGTCAGCCATTTCAGGAAAGCGGACAAGTCGCTCTATATGGTCATCTGCACCGAGAGTGGCGCTTCCCGCGATGCTGTGCTCAAGCCGCTCGACCCGCTGCTGCGCGACCATCCGACCGAATATTGCTACCTGTTCAAACTGCTTCACGACTTTGAGTCGGACGGCACCATCGTCGCATCCTACCATATTCCCAACATCGCGCGGAAAGTGCTAGAGACCTTTCTCGAATTCCAGCGGCCGCATGAGCGGACGCTGTACGCTCAGCTGGAAGCGGTTAATTTCGATCCGCACAAAAAGACTGCAATCTATAAGTTCGCCAACGACCTTTCCCATTTCACGGGCAAAGGCTTCGATCCAGCGCTGGTCGCCGAGACGCAGAAGAACGTCGCCTATTTGCTCGAGATGGTGCAGGCGGTCGCCCCAGAGCATTATGAGAGCCTGAAAAAGCTGGGTTCCGCTGCTTAAAACCGCACCGCAGATCAACACGGTTTCGGTCATCGCATATACAGAGGTCCGCAATTCGGGTGTCCGCGCCTGAAACCCTCCATTCCGCATCCGGCCCAGTTGCCGCCCGGCGGCTCTCAGAAAGGGCGGTTAGCCCGCATTGCGCCCCAATCTTAGACTTCCGAGATAATCAACCGCTCGCCCGAAAGCGGAAGTCACAAGGATATCGACTGAGCGGCAATGTTATCGGACGACCCTGAAAGTCAGCATTGAGTGCGCGGCCACAGCGGGAAGCCGATGGTTCTTTGACACCGCAACGTCCCTGCCTCCCATTTAAGGCATAAACTATGTGCTGACGACGTGACACACAGGCGGTATTTGCCCATAGAAGCCTCGGATAAACTGGCATATTGGACGAATGCCTGACGCTTTCGGCAAGGGAGTGGGACGATTGATTGAGAAGATTTCCGTCGAGGCCCGCGAAGAGGAGGTGCTGGCAACTCTTCGAGAGGAGCTGTCGCCGGACGAACTGGAGATGCTCGGTGTAACCCATATCGACACATCGGGTGATCCCTTTGACCCAAGCAAGCGTGGAGAAGGCATCACCTTCCTCACCGTAGTGATCTGGGTTGGACAGGCGGCTGCTGGCGGGATCGCCTATGACTTGATGAAAAAGGCTGGCAGTGCGCTCATCAGGCGGTTCGGAAGCGAACGCGTCATGGTAGATGATGCCCAGGCAGATTGACCCCTTCGAACCTCATCCGAGGTTCGAGAACGCCGCTGGCGCCCGCTTCTGGCCAGACACCCTCTTCGTCGATCTGTCGGCATACCCGGACGAGGTCCAAAGTTTCGACTACGACGAGATGCGACTGCTTGAGGAAGCGGATCTTAGCATTTTCGTCGCCGCCGCGGCGCGAACCCATGAGCAGCTGCACTGGCTACAATTGGCGGGCACCAGCTTTGGACGCTTCCTTGCTTTCAATCGCGTGACCACTGGCGACCTCGCCGATGCCATCCTGACCACAGCCACTCCGGCGGAACTCGCTGCGCTGAAGGATCAGAGAAATCGCGGCGTTGCGCCTGCCCAGCGTGATCGGCAGGGGCAACTCCGTCACGCATTTGGCTATTCGACCACCGTGCAGTCCCTGTTCGACCATTGGTGGGCGACCGTCGCGCTCGAGCACTTTCTGATTGACGATGGGATACCACTGCTCGGCCCCATTGACCCGCGTTTCATGGTCGGGCTCGGCCTACGCTATGTGGCAGCAGGCGAGGACCTGCGTTCGGTTTTCAATGCGCCCGACGAGACATTTCTCAAGACAACGCTGGCGCTTGGCCCGAGCGACGAGTTTTCCAGTTTTCCACGCCAATCTCGGCTGACGGTCCGTCACATCGAAGAGGCGGCTGCGCTCGTCGAGCAATATCTCTGCCACGCCGATTTCGCCCGCCAGCTGCCGGACGAACGTTCGGTCGAGTTCGGCGCCCGCGCACTGGCGGTAACGCTCGAACGATTCATGGACAAGCGTCATTCGCTCTACACCGAAGCGCTCAATTTCTATGTGCAGCACATCCCAGGCGACGACGTTCCACACTTCTTCGAGCTGTTCCTGCTGATATGCGACATTGCTCTCAATCCGGTGATTCCCAGCGATGGTTCCCCGCTCGATTGCACATGGGATGAATTTCACCCGGTCGGCAGGTTCGAGCGGCTCGTATCAGGCTTGGCGACTTTCAAACCGGTTTGCGGCGGACTAGAGAACGCCCCGGCAATGTGCTGGTGGCTGAATGAGAGGGAACGGCTCGTCACGCATGTCGGTTTGGGCGACGATCCGCACAGTGCTGCCTTCTACCCAACAGAGTTGCCCTCACTCGACCCCCTCCATCAGCCAAGCGATTGTTTGCGACAGTTCCTCGCAATGGCCGGAACTAATCTCTCCTCCCTGCGCCGCAAGTTCCCCGCGGCCATCGCGAGCCCGCTGCATTCGCTGCAGGACGACATGCAAGCATTTGTTGGCCTAGTCGATTCGCTCGAGGGGCCGGGTTTCGACCCCCCGCTCAATATAAAAAGCTTCGGCGATGGTGAGCGCTCACTTTCCATCAGCGCGAAGCTGTATGTCGAAACCCTGTTCGCTGTGACCGCCAGGCGCGCAGTCCATTCATGGCTAGTGCGCTCGGGTGACCTGAACTTTAGCGGCTTGCCAACCGACAGGGTCGGTCAACTAGCGCAAGAGGCGGCCGCCCAACGATTGCGCGATTTGTATGGCATTGTTGCGTAACGACTACCGAGGGTCGAACAGACTCCGTTGTCGATATGCGCATGGTCCCCCATCGCCTCCGCGATCAACGCTTTCTGCACGCCCAACGCAGAGATAGGACATCGCTTTCGCCACAAGCGCAATGAGCTTGCTGTCGCGACGCGCAGGCGGCGGCGCACTTTCGTCACTGGACATGATCAGACGAAGCTGGCGTTCCCGCCGGACCCTGACAGCGGAAACGGGGATCGAGAGCCTAGCGGCCAAACAAAGGCGCTGCGCATGGAAGATCGCTGGCGAGCATCCCGAGGACCAGACTTGGCGATCCAGAAGCCATGCATGCAGATAGGTTGCACGAACATAACCGCGCTAACAGCCGGTGGCTCTCTTGTTACCAAGGTTGGCCGCAGAACGGGTTTGCTTAGCTAACCGTTTAACCGGCCCGCTGGCGGCATTTGCCACGTCGCCGTCCCGGCAATTTCGACGGAAACCCACGAACCGCTCGTCCGTCCGCCACCGTCGGCGCGATGGGGAGAGGGGAATTAGTTTTGTGACTAGCTAATTTCATTTCGGCCTGATATCCATGGCTCGAGGCTCACGAGTGGAGGGAGAACTTCGCCGCACCGCCTCAAAAGACAGCACCGGACAACCGGTCGAAAATGGGGAGGATTTATGAGTGTTCGTCGCGCGCTCCTTGCGAGCGCTTCCTTGTTGGTTGGAAACCTTGTTCTGACGCCCGCCACGCTTGCGCAGGACGGTCAGGGTTCGCCCGATGTCCAGAGCGACGCGAGCGGCGCCCGAGCGCAGCCTCCCGAAGCCGCTTCGGCTTTGACAGAATCCGATCGGGGCAAGATCGACGTAATTGTCGTGACGGCGCAGAAGCGTACCGAACTCGTCAACGATATCGGCATGTCGATCAATGCGATCGGCGAAGAGCAGTTGACGCGGCTTGGTATCGACGACGTAGAAGACCTTTCGAAAGTCACTCCGGGCCTCAACTTCACTCCGTCCGCTTATGGTACGCCGATCTTCACCATACGCGGGGTCGGGTTCCAGGATACTTCGCTCGCGGCCTCTCCGACTGTCAGCGTCTATGTCGACGAGGTTCCGCTGCCCTTCTCGGTCATGACCGCAGGCGCGGCGCTCGATCTGCAACGCGTGGAGGTTTTGAAAGGGCCACAGGGCATTCTGTTCGGTCAAAACGCTACAGGCGGCGCGATCAACTATATAGCGAACAAGCCCACCGACATTCCTTCCGCCGGCGCGAAGATCAGCTATGGCCGTTTCGACCAGCTGGACGCCGAGGGGTTCGTATCCGGGCCGCTTGCGGATGGTCTGAATGCCCGCGTCGCCGTGCGCCGTCAGACGATGGACGACTGGCAGAAAGGTTACACGACGCCGCTTACCTCTGGACAGCGCGACCTATGGATCGGTCGCGTACTTCTGGAATACGAGCCCTCGGACAACTTTCGTGCGCTCCTCAACATCAATGGCTGGCGCGACAAGTCGGACTCGCAGGTGCCGCAGCTATATGGCATCGCGCCACTAAATCCGACGAATGGCGTCGATCCGCGTATCGACGCCTACCCACGTGCGCCCGAGAACCCCCGCGCGGCAGATCGCAGCATCTGCATCAACGAGTCTCCGTTCAACGAGCCGTTCAACACAATTCCGCCGCCCTACGGATACGATCCCCTACGGCCGACGACCGCGGACAACTGTACCAGCCTGGCCCGGGATAACAGTTTCTACCAGGGGGCCCTGCGCCTAGAATATGACGCCTCCGACGCAATCTCGCTGATCTCGTTGACTGCGTTCGAGCGCTTCGAGCGCGACCAGCCGGTCGAAGGCGACGGTATCATCTACCAGGACTACGAGTCGCAGCAGCGAGGCTATATCGAGACCTTCTACCAGGAGGTTCGGGCAACCGGGACATTCGGCCTAGACGGAAACTGGATCGTCGGCCTTAATTACGAGCACGACAAGACCTACGACAACTTCCTGCAAAGTTACGGAAATTCCGGCGCAGTTCCGACGCTCGGCATCCTTCTCGGCCCGACAAATCCGCAGAACCGGCAGGAAACCGATACCTACGCCGTATTCGGCAACATCAACCTTCCGCTGACGGATACCATCTCGGCCTATGGCGGATTGCGCTACACGAAGGTGAACAAGGACTATCAGGGTTGTGCGCACGATTCGGGCGATGGCACATGGTCGTTGGCCTCGTTGCAGATCCAGAACCTTCTGGCTTTCGTAAATGGGCTGATTACGCCGGAGCAGTACGCTGCAGGCGAAGGCCCCGGAATCAACCCCGGACCCGGGGCTTGCGCTACGACGGGACCGGCACCGACTTTCAATCCCGCGAGCCCCGATTTCTTCAACGAACTCGATCAGGACAACGTCTCGTTCCGCCTGGGGCTGGACTGGAAGCCGGTCGCGGATACGCTCATATATGCAAATGTCAGCCGGGGCTTCAAAGCAGGCGGATTTCCAACGGTTGCAACCAGCTCTTTCGAACAGCTGGAACCTGCGGTCCAAGAGCAGCTGACGGCCTATGAGGTCGGCGCGAAGAGCACGTTGTTCGATCGCCAGCTGCAGCTGAACGGCGCGCTGTTCTACTATGATTACAAGGACAAGCAGATTCTTGGCAGCCTGAACGATCCGGTATTCGGCGCCCTTCCGGCTCTGGTGAACGTACCGGAATCGGAGGTGAAGGGCTTCGAACTGTCGATGGTTGCCGCGCCGACGAGCAACATCAACCTGTCTGCCGGGGTAAGCTATGCCCACAGCCGGGTGATCGGGGATTATTTCAACTTCGATCCGTTCTCGCCGCAACCGGTGAACTTCAAGGACGAGCCCTTTCCAAACGCCCCGCCTTGGCAGGCATATGGCGATGCTGAGTATAACTTCCCGCTAAGCAGTTCGCTCGCCGCCTATGTCGGCGCGACGGTGAACTACCAGTCGAGCACACGGCAGTTCTTCTATGACCAGAGTCCCAATGCCCTGCAGCCGGACGATATTCTCGAGATCACCGAACGCACGCTGGTGGACCTGCGGGCCGGGATCGAGAGCGGACCGTGGACGCTGCAAATCTGGGGCCGGAACGTCTTCAACGAGTGGTACTGGACGCAGGCAGCGCGCACGAACGACGTCCTTGTCCGCTATACCGGAATGCCAGCTACCTACGGCCTGACCTTCACCTGGGAAATGTAGGAATACCTCACAGCTAGCCCCTCCGGTTGGCACATCCGACCGGAGGGGCGCGCGAAAGGTGAATATAATGAGCAAGAAAACCGCGCTAATCGTCGGCGCAAGCGGCGTCATCGGACAAGCGGCAGCCGAACGCTTTGCGAAGAGCGGGTTCGACCGTGTGATCGGCCTGTCGCGGAGACCGCCGGACCTGCCCCCCGAACTAGATGTCGAACATCTGGCGATCGATCTACTGGACGAAGAGGCTTGCGCGAACGCAGCTAGCGAACTCGGCGATCTCACCCATCTGGTTTACGCTGCTCTGTTCGAAAAACCGGGGCTCGTCGCCGGTTGGCATGAAGCGGACCAGATGCAAACGAACCTGGCGATGATGCGGAACCTGATGGAGCCGCTTCTCAGCAGTGCGACGAAACTGTCACATGTCAGCGCCCTGCAAGGCACGAAAGCCTATGGAGCGCATGTGCACGAGATCTCGGTCCCGGCTCGGGAAAGCCAGGCGCGCGACCCGCATGCCAATTTCTACTGGCTTCAGGAGGACTATCTGCGCGAGAAACGCGCAGGCGCGCCCTGGAGCCTGACCATCTGGCGGCCCCAAGTCGTGTTCGGGACGGCGACAGGCGCGGCGATGAACATCATTCCCGTCCTCGGTGCCTATGCCGCGATCCAACGGACACTCGGAAGGCCGCTGACCTATCCCGGCCGCCCTGGCGGCGTTGCGGAGGCAGTGTCTGCAGAGCTGGTGGCAGACGCCTTGTTCTGGGCTTCCGACGCCGTGGAAGCGGCCGATCAGATCTTCAACATTACCAATGGCGATGTCTTTACCTGGCAAGGCGTTTGGCCTGCAATTGCGCGCGCGCTGAAGATGGAACCGGCCTATGGTGAACCCTTCTCGCTGGCAGACTATCTGCTGCAGCATGCCGATGTCTGGGACGACGTCGTCGAAAAGTACGGACTGCGCCCCCAATCTCTAAAGGAACTGGTCGGCGAATCGCATCATTATGCTGACCTGCTCTTCGGTGTGGAGGCGCCGGCCGATGCCGCCAGGGCGCCAGTTCTGGTCAGCACAATCAAACTGCGTCAGGCTGGATTCGGGGCTTGCGAGGACACCGAAAAAATGTTCGCTCGGCTGCTGGACGAGGTGGCCGTCCTCGGCATCGTTCCCTCACCCTGACAGGCAGCGTCTCAGTCGCGCTTAACGGCGGGCTCCTCCCATTCGCTGTAGCCAGCATCGCTGGGTATACAAACGACCAAGCCGTCTCCGCGCTGCTCTACCCGCGGCGTCACCTTCACAATAGGTCTGGTTTCGCTGGCCGCGAAGGCATCGTCTACGCAACTCGTTTCATTCAGACGTAGCAGGTTCAGGCGGGTCGGGAACATGACGCCCCCCTTACCTTCCCGGCCCCGCTGCAGCGCCAGGTGCGGCTCGATCCATTCCAGGGCAACCGTCTCACCGCCGTCGCAAACCGCGACTTGCCCATCGGGAGCACGCGCGATGAAGAACTGGGTGTCGTACCGTTTTGGCGCGTCCTCCGGGGTTACCCAATGGCCGAAAAGCTGGAGCGCGGCGAGGTCCAGCTTTCCGCCGCTGGCAATCACTGCATGGCGGAACTCGGCGGGTGTTGAACTTGAGGGTGGTCCGAGAAAATCCCCTTCCGCACCGTCGACAATCAGTACGGATGCTTCTTCCCAAGTCTCGCGAAGCGCCGCAATGCGATGTGCCCGCTCCTCGGCAGAGAATGCATCGGCATTCACGCAGTGCTCGAGCCAGCTGTCACACGAGTCTTCGTCCTCCAGCAGCCCGCCGGGAAATACCAGCAAATGGGCGAACATCCCGCGCCCGTTGCGCCGCACCATCAGGACTTGGAGCGGATCGTCGCGGATCAGCAGCACGGTCGCGGCAAGGCGCGGAAGCACGGCTTCGCTGGGCATTTTCGGGTCCTATTCCTTGCTATACCGAGTTGCAGGGAAAGAGGGTTCGCCTCCAGGGCCCTTGCCGAAGCGCCGCCCTGGCTGCCTCAAGAGAAGCCGCGGCATGCAGTGCCGCAGAGGCCAGAAGTGTCCTCACCCTCCATTTTTCAGCGCCCCGTGAAGACCGGATCGCGCTTCTCAAGGAAGCTCGCCACACCCTCCTTGTGATCCTCGGTATCCATCAGTCGGCGGATGGTAGCGATGGCCCAGGCGCCGATCTCATGCGGGTCCCCGTAGGACGCGCGAGCCAGTCCCTGCTTCATAAAGCGCAGTGCCAATGGCGGATTGGCGGCGATACGGCCCGCAAGTTCATAGGCCGCCGGCAGCAGCCCGGCATGCGGAACGACCTCGGTAACGAGGCCGATCCGCAAAGCTTCCTCAGCATCGACGACGTCGCCAGTATAGAGCAATTCCGCCGCTTTGGCCGGGCCGACTATGGCCGGCAAACGGTAAAAACCGCCCACGTCGCAGACTAGCCCGCGCTTGATAAACATCTCCGAGAATTTAGCCTTTTCGGACGCAAGACGTATGTCGGCATAAAGGGCAAGTTCCATGCCCCAACCGATCGCTGCTCCGTTGACCGCGGCGATCATTGGCTTCTCACATTCAAGCGCGGCCATGGCAGCGGGTGTCGGCTGGTGCCTCACGGTGACGGCCCTGTTCTCCGCGGAGAAACTTTTCGGGCCGGCCATGATTTCCTGAACATCGTCGCCCGAGCAGAATGCCGGATCCGCGCCCGTGACGACCACACAGCGGACCTCGTTGTCGGCGGACGCATCCTTCAGACCCTTCTCGAGCTGCGCATACGCGTTCCAGCCCAGCGCATTGCGGCGGTGCGGCCGGTTAAGCGTGATGGTCGCGACATGATCTGCGACCTCGTAGATCACATCCTCTGGCGGCACTTCGTCCTTGTCGCTCATCTCGCGTCTCCCTTGTGCAATAACTCCAGCGCCTGCTCCGCCAGTATCGGGCAGCCATTCTCACCCACCTCCCCCGTCGGCGTAATGCCGGCGAGCGCGCGGGCATGTACACCGTGGCTGATGGAGGCGAGGCGGAAGACCGAAAAGGCAAGGAGGAAATTCCAGCCTACGATTTCGTCCCGCCCGGTTCGGCGGCGATAGGCCTCGACCCACTCGGCCTCAGTCGGAATGCCGCTCGTCTCCAAGTCGACCCCATCGAGCGAGCCCCAGACCGGACTATGCGAATGCCATAGGAAGCCGGAATAGCCGAGGTCGGCTAGGGGATGACCGATGGTCGAAAGTTCCCAGTCGAGAACAGCGACAAGTTTCGGCTCGGTCGGATGGAACATGACGTTTTCCAACCTGTAATCGCCATGCGCGATCGACACGGAATCGTCATCCGGAATGTGGTCGGGCAGTTCCTCGATCAACTGATCCATCGCGGGCACAGGGTCGAGCGGTGCATCGCGATACTGTCTCGCCCAGCGCGCAACCTGACGCTCGAAATAATTGCCGGGTTTGCCGAACCCTTCGAGGCCGACCGCTCGCCAATCGACCACATGCAGTTTCGCGAGGGTTGCGTTCAGTTCGTCATATATGGCCGCGCGTTCGTCCGGGCTCATCCCCGGCAGGGAGGCGTCGCGAAAGATGCGCCCCTCCAGGAAGTCCATGACGTAGAAGCTGGTGCCGATGACCTCCGGATCATCGCAGATGCCGCGCATGACGGGAACAGGAACGCCGGTTTCGCCGAGCGCTTTCATGACCCTATATTCGCGGTCGACCTGATGCGCGCTCTGCAACAGCTGACCGGGAGGCTTCTTGCGCAGGACATAGCGGTGGTCGCCGGACGTCAACAGGAATGTCGGGTTCGACGCCCCTCCTGCAAACTGCCGGACCTCCAGACTGCCGGCATAGCCGTCCACATTTGCCGACATCCACCGGTCGAGAGCAGATTCGTCAAAGCGGTGCTTCTCGCTGACCGGGCCCAGACGCTGGCCAACGCCGTTCGCTGCCTTTTCCACCTCAGCCATTCTTATCGCGCCCCAGCTTGGCGAGCAGTTCCTCGCGCAGCACCGGCTTCAGCGTCTTGCCGCTCGCATTGCGCGGAAACTCCTCGGTACGAATATCGATGTGGATCGGCACCTTAAACGGCGCGAGATGGTCGGCGACATAGGCGCGCAGCTCTTCCTCGCCGACGTCGGTCCCCGGTTTCAGCTGGACGACAGCACCGACCTCTTCCCCCAGGACCCGGTCCGGCAGGCCGACAACCGCAGCGTCGATCACGTTGCGATGCGCGACCAACACGCTCTCGACCTCTACGCAGTAGATATTCTCGCCGCCGCGGATCAGCATGTCCTTCTTGCGGTCGAGCAGATAGACGAAGCCATCCGGATCGATCCGGCAGACGTCTCCCGTATGGTACCAGCCGTCCGGGAAGGCGGCGGCAGTCTGCTCCGGGTTGTTCCAATAGCCGTGAACGACATTCGGTCCGCGTATGCACAGCTCGCCCGACATGCCGGCAGGAACTTCGTCGCCCTTCTCGTCCACGACCTTCAGGTCAACGCACGGGACCGGCAAGCCCACGCTGTCGGGGTGCAGGAGGTAATCCTCTGCGCTGTGTGCGACAGAGACGGAACTAGTCTCAGTCGCGCCATAGCCCTGACCGACGGGAAACCAGGGGAATTGTTCGACGAAGCGCATGGTGAGCTCCGGCGCGATGGCTGCCCCGCCATACCCATAGCCCTGTAGACTGGAGAGATCGTACTTATCGAAATCGGGCGATTCCAGAACTTGCCACACCATGGCGGGAACACCGGTCGTGCCGGTGACCCGCTCGCGCTCGATCAGTTCCAGGAAGCGTTCCGGATTCCACTTGTACATCAGCACGATCTTGGCTCCGCCGACGACGGCCGGGACCATCATCGAATTAATGCCGGTCACGTGGAAAAGCGGTACCGGGATCAGCGTTGCTGGCTGTGGGTCGTCGGGATCCGGCTCCGGCGTTTCCGGGATGCCTTCTCCCCGCCGCACGGCCGCACGGGCCCCGTTGAACGTAATGCTGACGAGGTTCGTCATGATATTGCGATGGGTGCCGAGAGCGCCCTTGGGCCGCCCCGTGGTCCCCGACGTGTAAAGGATGGTCGCGTAGTCGTCGGTTTGGAGACCAGGATCGGGCGGCGGGTCGTCCGGGAGGTCGTCGTAGCCTGAGGGCGTGCCCACCAGATCTTCGAGCGGCGTTGCACCGGCCGTCCCATCGGGCCCCGGGCGGGTAACGATCACTGCAGAGGTCTGGAGTCCGGGCAGATGAGGACGCAGCCTGTCCAGACGTTCACCGTCGACAAATACGACCTTAGCTCCCGAATCCAAGACGCCATACGCAAGCTCTTCACCGCTACCCCAGCCATTGAGAGGGGTAATGATCGCTCCGATCGAGGCAGCCGCCCAGAACGCCAGTGAGAATTCCGGCAAGTTGCGCATTGCAATGACCACGCGGTCGCCCTTCTTCACGCCATAGCGTTCAGAAAGGATGCGCCCCAGCCGCCCTGCAGCGCGGAAATGCTGACCGTAGGTCTGCCGCTCGTTCTCGAAGACCATATAGTCCCGCTCTCCCCATTCGCGGGCTTGGTCGAACACCTCGCGAAGCGTGCCGAGCGCGTTCTTGTAGACGCGGTAGGAGCGGCCCTGGACGGTCGCCTCCTCCATTTCGAAGGGCGCCCCGGGGGCGGTGAGGATCCTGTAGGTCTCCGGAATATCCACCTTCGGCCAGTCCGCCGGCGGCGTCCTTTGAGCTTGGCTAGCCATTCACTCCTCCGCTGTCGTTCGCACCGTTCCTCACCATTCCGGCGTCTCCTCCAGCGCCGCCCGGTATGACGCGTAGCGGGGCTGGTCGATTGCGAGCTTTTCCAGAGACGTCTGCCAAAGATGGCTGAGAAGCTTTGGCGCCTCTATGTCCATCCGGTCCTCTCGGATCGCGGCGGCAAGGTCCGCGTTCAGCTTCTCCAGCTCACCGTCATGGCCGAGAAGAGCAACGAGCCTCTCCTTTTCGGCGCAGTCGGAAGCTTCGCGCAGCTCGATTTCACGGCGCACAAGATCCACGGCGTTCGCTGCCACTCGCGCAGTGAAGGCGGCGTGGCCTTCCAGCTGCGGCATCGCAACGTCGCGCAGATAAGCGGCAACCGTTTCCAGGATTTCCGGGGACGTGGGTTGTTCCTGCATTGCCTACTCCTGCCCCGCGATCGCGCGCAGCAGATCGATTTCGTTTTCAGAAGCACGGCGGGCGATCATCGCCCGCTCCACAGATGGATCATGCCCGCGCAGCCAGTTGACCATGCCGGCAGTCGAAACCCCCCAGCGGAGCGATCCGAGGACCCGGAAAAAGCGCACGCGCTCGGGATCGACAGGCCAGCCCGTTTCTTCGGAATAGGCTTCGTAAAGCGTCTCTGGACGGCCGATGCCTCCGACCGGTTTCTCAAGATTGCCAAAACGCCAGGGCGGAACCTGCATCCAGGCAAGGTCCTCGGCCGGATCGCCGATATGCGCGATCTCCCAGTCGAGCACGGCGCGCAGGCCCTCGGGCCCGACGATGACATTGCCGATGCGGAAGTCGCCATGAAGCAGGCGCGGCTCTGCCGGGACGGGTATGCGGCGTCGCAGCCATTTCAACGCCAGTTCGAAAACCGGGCGGGGCTGCGCGCCCTCTTTGCGAAGTTCTTCTTCGAGACGGGTCAGCTGCGTCGCGATTTCGGTTTGCGGCAGCGGGGGAAGCCCTTCGAGCGGAAGAGAGTGAACTCGGGCGAGCGCACGGCCAAGCTGGCGGGTCAATTCGGGACCGTTTCCCGAGGTCTCGGTCATGCGGATAATCCTGCGCGGCAGCGTCTCGCCATCGATGCGCTGCATCAGGAAGCCATCACCGAGTTCGTCCTCGGATGTCAGGACGTGCCAAATGCTCGGCACGGCAAGACCGTGCTCACCAACCGCGCGGATGACAGCGGCCTCATCGGGAAGGGAAAGCGAGGCATTCGCCCGGCCGCCTGGAGAGCGGCGCAGGATCAGCGGAATCGTCTCGTTGGGAGCTTCGAGGTCGAGTGCGAATGTTTGCAGCGTTGCGCCGGCCGTGATGCGGCCGATGCCTGAGACCCCGGTAATGCGCGGATCGACGCGTCTTGCCATCGCTGCAAGCTTGGCGGCGAAGGTCCGTTCATCGTCCTCTGGCGGAGAGTCGCTTGGCAAATCGCTCTCGGCTGGCTCGGGTGCGCTCGCCACCTCCGCGGCCGTCCTCAGAAAATCGCTGTCGGATTCAGAGGCGAACCCGACGCGTTTGTGACATTGAGCGGCGGCGCGACCAGCATAAATTCCCAGCGCTGTTCTTCCGCGCAGACCGCTGCAAGATCTTCCAGCCACCAAATTTCACCCAGCGAAAGGCCGAGGTCGCGGATCAGACGCACATGCACCGGATAGGGCTTGTCGAAGGGCTCTTCGAACGGCTCCACCTCAATGGCGATATTGTCCATCGCGACGGCGGCGACCTCCTTCCGGTGCAGCCATTCCACCATCTCCATCGAAAGCCCTGGCGCGCCGGACCAGAACGATGATTTGTTCTCCAGTGAATAGAACCAGGGTACATGCCCCGTGCGAATGACGAGGATATCGCCGGTACCGATGGCAACGCCTTGTGCGGCGGCCGCCTCCTCGACCTGGCCAGGCGAAATCGCGTGGCCCTGCTGAAGCCGGTCAACCTCCTGGTGGCGGGGCAGGTCGATCAGGACGCCCCGCGATGTCAGACTGTCCTTCATGTTCTCGATGCCAAGCCGGGTCGCACCGCCGGAAGCCTCGACGACCCCGATCCAGAACCCGTTATAGAAGCAGTCGTCGGCGCCGATATGAGCGAGACCGTCCCACTGCGTACTGCCCTGCAGCGGCATCATGATATAGTCGTCGGTGCCCTGCAGCCCGGCATAGCTCTGCCCGGTCGAATTCCATGTCGCGTGGTCCGCGCCGGTGGCGGAATGCAGGTGGACGATGTTGGAGCGCGCAGGGTGCACAGGGCCGGTGGCGTCGAGCGGAATGGCGCAGCTGACGACACGCCCCGTCTTCACCAGTGCCGCCGCGGCAGCGACCTTAGCAGTCGTCACGAAATTGACTGTACCGCGCTGATCGAGTTCGCCCCAGCGCCCCCAATTGTTCGGTACGTTCGGGCAAACCGCGCCAACGACCTTCCCATTGTCGTCGACTACGAAATCGGGCGGCGACCATCCGCCTGCCCATTGTCCGCCAGCCGTCCTACCCATGACAGCACCTCCCCAAAAATGCCTTCCCTCTCCTGGGGAACGAGCGATGGCTTTGCCACTCGTTAGTTAACCAGTCAAACATTGTGAGATAGCCGCTAAGACAGTTAGGGACAGACCGAGCGACACCGAAAAGCCGGATGAACCGTGACGGTGCCGCAAACTTGGGGAGCGGTTCGTCGTCCACAGCGCGGCGGCGGGCCCGTGAGGAGAACAGACCATGCTGGTTGGCGAGATCCCGGCCGTAGCCGCTCATCACGCACCTGACAGGATCGCAGTACGGCTCGGTAAGCAGGCAATCAGCTTCGCCGAACTTCGCGACGATTGCTGGCGCCTCGGCAACGCCCTGCTGGAAGTGGCGAAGCCAGGCGACCGGGTCGCGATGCTGGCCGAAAACTGCATCGAATATGCGCTATGCTATTACGGCGTACCTTCCGCCGGTATGGCCCTGAATTTCCTGAACTACCGCCTGTCGCCGCGCGAACTTGCCTATATCATCGGCGATGCCGAGCCGACCGTGCTGATCGTGGAGGACAAGTATTTCTCCCTGATCGATAAGATCCGCGAGGAAATTCCCTCAGTGAAGACGATCATATCGGTCGGGGAAACGCAGCCCGGAACGACCTCCTTCGTCGACTTCCTGTCGCGCGGCGATGCCAGCGAGCCCGGCGTAGAGGCGAAGGACGACGATCTGGCCTGGCTGTTATACACTTCGGGCACCACGGGGCTGCCGAAGGGAGCGATGCTCAGCCACAAGAATGTCCTCGCCGCCGTTCTCAATGCGCTGGTTAGCTGGGACCGGTCGACAGACGACGATCCCGTCTATCTTCTCACCTTCCCCATGTATCATGTCGCTGGCTACGGCATGCTCGTTCAGCATCTCCGCAGCGTGCCGGTCGTCATCATGCAGAACTTCGATCCGGTGGGCTTTTTCTCAACCATCGAACAATATCAGGTGACCGCGACGGCAGCGGCGCCAACGATGATTGCCATGCTGCTCGACCATCCGGAGATGGAGAATTTCGACCTTAGCTCTCTTACGAATGTCGGCTACGGCGCCTCGGCCATGCCGGCGGCGGTACTGCTACGCGCGCGAGAGAAATGGCCGCAAGTCGAGTTCGGAACCGGCTTCGGCATGACCGAGCTGGCCGGCAACGTCATGTTCCTGACGGCGGAAGAGCATGATCGCGCATTAGACGAAGGGCTGCCGATTCTGAATTCGGTCGGCCAGCAGATGGCGCTCTCTCGCGTGCGCGTCGTCCGGGAGGACGGTACCGACGCCGCCCCAGGCGAGGAAGGAGAGATGTGGGTAAAGGGCGACCAGGTGCTCATCGGCTATTGGCGCGATCCGGAGGCGACGGAGAAGAGTTTCGCCGATGGCTGGTTCCAGACTGGCGACGTCGCCCGCTGGAACGACGAAGGCTATCTGTGGATCGTCGACCGAAAGAAGGACATGATCGTTACGGGCGGGGAAAATGTCTATCCGCGCGAGGTCGAGGAAGTTCTCTACAAACACCCCGCCGTACTGGAAGCCGCAGTCGTCGGAGCGGAACACGACACTTGGGGCGAGGAAGTCGTCGCCGTCCTGTCGTGCCGCGCAAACGAACGCGTCGAGCCGACCGAGATCATCGCATACTGCCGCGAGAATATCGCCAGCTACAAGAAGCCGCGCGCGGTCGCCTTCATTCAGGAACTGCCGAAAAACGCCTCCGGAAAGGTGCTGAAGCGCGAGCTGCGCGACATGATCGCCGATGGCTCTCTGGAATTGCTACGCTGAGGACCTGCTCCGCGACTATTCGGACGTCCACCACGGATAATTAGGCGGCATGTCGGTCGAGACTTTGCCTGGAAAGTCGGGTTTGCGTTTCTCGAGGAAGCTGGCGACCCCTTCCTTCACATCGTCCGTAGAGCCGCGTTCGAGCGCATAGGCGCCATCGATCTTCATCAGGTCGAAAGGCCCGCCATCCGATCCGAAACGCCAGATCAACTGTCGGGTAAGGGCGACGGACACCGGCGCGGTGTTGTCCGCAATGTCCATGGCGATCTCGCGGGCACGGTTCAGCAACATCTCGGCTGGAACCACCTCGCTGACGAGCCCTCCCTGCAGCGCCTCCTGCGCGTCGAATACATTTCCGCTGATCGCCCAGCGAAGCGCCTGCGCCATTCCGACGAGTTGCGGGAGGAACCATGCGCTGGCGGCTTCCGGAACGAGGCCCCGGCGTGCGAACACAAAGCCAAAGCGTGCGGTGTCCGAAGCGATCTTGATGTCCGTCGGAAGTGCCATGGTGGCGCCGACGCCGACAGCCGGGCCGTTGAACGCCGCAATAGTCGGTTTCTTCGAATTGAACAGGGCGTGGACGAAGCTCGACCCCTCCCCCCTATCTTGGCCGTCGCCGAAATTCTTCGCGCCCTCCCCGGACTTCGTATCGAAGCTGCCGGCGCCGGCAGAGATATCGGCGCCAGCGCAAAAACCGCGGCCGGCCCCCGTCAGGATTACCACGCGAATGTCGTCGTCCCGGTCAGCCCGCTGCAGCGCATCGGCCAGTTCGCGCCCCATCAGATTGGTAAAGGCGTTGAGCTTGTCTGGCCGGTTGAGCGTGACCGTAAGAACCGGACCGTCGACCTCGTAGAGAATATCCTCGTAAGTCATGGCAGCGGGCCTCCTCACGCGTTGTAGTTCAGCTTCAGGCCCGGTCGTGGCCACCGGCACTTGTAAAGCTTGCCGGTCGCCGAGCAGGTCACGAAGGCGGTCTGCATGTCTTCACCACCGAAGCAAATGTTAGTGGTGATCGGATCGGGAAACGCAAAATGCTCGTAGCTGCCATCCTTCGGGTCGAAGGCGGTGATGCCCCCATTAACGAGCGTGGCTACGCAGACATGACCGTCCGCTTCCACCGCTAGGCTGTCGAACATCTGATAGCCGGGTAGCGGGCCCATCACGTCGCCGGGTTCGAACAGATTGCCCGGCGCCGCGATCTGTCCCGGAGCCTCGATCGCGAAGGACCAGAGGCGGCCAGTCTGGGTTTCCGCGACGTGGACCTTCGTACCATCGGGCGACAGGCCCACGCCGTTCGGTGTGACCATGCTGTCGTTCGCACGGACGATCTTCGAGCCGTCCGGTTTGGCATAAAGCAAGTGACCGACATGGCTGACATCGCCGTCGCTCTTACCCAGATCGGTGAACCAGAAGCCGCCATCGGTATCGAAGACGATATCGTTGGGGCCTCGCAGTTTAGTGCCGTCGCATTCGTCGTAGAGCGTCGTGACCGAGCCGTCCGACAAGTCGATACGCTGGATCTTGCCAGTCTCATAAAAGTCCGGTGTGCCATGGGGAATCAGCATTCCCTCATTTTCGATCCATTCGAAGCCGCCATTGTTGCAGACGTAAACTGCGCCGTCGGGTCCAACTGCCGCGCCATTGGGGCCGCCGCCGAGTTCGGCAATGATTTCCTGGCTACCGTCAGGCTTCACGCGGGTTAGTGTCTGGCGCTTGATTTCAACGAGAATGATTGACCCGTCCGCCATCGCGATGGGACCTTCGGGAAACTCCAGCCCCTCGGTTACCAGTTCCATGTCCATTGATTGTCTCCCCAATATTGTCGCCGCCGCCGAATCCGGCCAGTTCCCGGCCGCAAGATGTCAGCGAATGCCGGGTACGTGCAGCTTGCCTTCTTCTTCTGTTTTCGCTCGGCTCTTCGCCGGGTCCGCTCCGTATTTGCTAAGCTCCATGCGGGCGATGGTACGGGCATGGACCTCGTCCGGACCGTCGGCGATGCGCAGGGATCGTTGGCCGGCATAGGCGCGGGCGAGTCCCGGATCGCTACTGACACCGGCCCCGCCAAAGGCCTGGATGGCATCATCGATGATCTGCAGCGCAATGTTCGGGGCCTGGACCTTGATCATCGCGATTTCCAGGCGAGCGAACTTGTTGCCCGCGCGGTCCATCATGTCGGCAGCTTTCAGACACAAAAGGCGCGTCGTTTCGATGTCGATGCGCGCCCTCGCGATGCGCTGCTCCCAGACCGAATGGGAAGCAATGGTCTTGCCGAAGGCGACACGCGACTGCAGCCGCCGCGCCATCTTCTCCAGCGCCACTTCGGCAACACCGACGGAGCGCATGCAATGGTGAATCCGCCCGGGGCCGAGACGGCCCTGCGCAATCTCGAAGCCGCGCCCCTCGCCCCAGATCAGGTTTTCCGCGGGCACGCGAACATTCTCCAGCAGCACCTCGGCATGCCCGTGCGGTGCGTCATCATAGCCAAACACCGGAAGCATGCGCAGAATCTTGATGCCCTGCGTGTCGAGCGGGACGAGAATCTGCGACTGCTGAGTATAACTGCCGGCCTCCGGGTCGGTCTTGCCCATCAGGATCGCAACCTTGCAGCGCGGATCGCCCACACCGGACGACCACCATTTACGACCATTGATGACATAATGGTCGCCATCGCGCTCGATCCGGGTCTCAATATTCGTGGCATCGGAGCTGGCCACGGCCGGCTCGGTCATCAGGAAGGCAGACCGGATTTCGCCGCGCATGAGCGGGCCAAGCCATTTCTCTTTCTGTTCACGCGTGCCGTAGCGGGCCAGGACCTCCATGTTGCCCGTGTCGGGCGCGGAGCAATTGAACACCTCGGAGGCGAAGCCGACGCGGCCCATCAGTTCGGCCACGGGCGCATATTCCAGATTGGTCAGCTGCTCCCCCTCGAACGCGAAGGTGTCGTCGACCGGCGGGTGCCCCGAATGCGGCGGCATGAACAAATTCCACAGGCCCGCCTCGCGCGCCTTCTGCTTCAGCTCTTCGACTACGGGAATGACCTTCCAGCGCTCGCCTTCCGCCTCCTGCCGCTCGTAGATCTCGACCGCTGGGTAGATATGTTCGTCCATGAAAGCGGATACGCGGTCGATCCAGTATTGCTGCCTGTCGCTGTAAGTGAAATCCATCGCTGCTTCCTTCGGCTGGACCGCTGCCACCCGGCACCGGCCACTCTCTCATTCGCGTAAGGGCCCCTCGGCGGACCTTCAGGAGTCGGCGGGGGGCCGCGTCGTCTCGATGGCCTGCCATCCACTACGAGGACGGATCTGCGGCTCCTTGCGGTAGTCGACGTCGTCGTAGGTGAGTTCGGAGAACTCTTTCCGTTTCGGACCCAGATAGCCGAACAGGAACGCGCCCACCTTGCGCATCTGGATTTCCTCGGTGCCCTCGGTGATGCGGTAACGGCGATGATGCCGGTAGATGTGCTCGAAGGGTTTGTGCCGCGAATAGCCCACGCCTCCATGCACTTGGATGGCCCGGTCGGCAGCCTCGCAGCACAGCCGGTTCGCCCAGTAATTGCACATCGATACCTTGTCGGAGATGCGCTTCTCGACCTCAGGGTGAGACATCTGATCCATTTCCCAGGCGGTCTTGCGGATTAGCTGGCGCACCATCTCGCACTGGGTATGCAGTTCAACCAGCGGGAACTGGATTGCCTGGTTGCGGGACAGTTCCTCACCGAACGGCTTCCGCAGGCGCGCATAGCGCACGCTCTCCTCGATACAGTAGACGGCGGAGCCGAGCGAACCGGCCGCCTGCCGGATGCGGTTCTCGTGCACGAACGACTGAGCGAGAGGCAAGCCGTTGTCGGGCGGGCCGAAAATCGCGCTATCGGGCACCCAGACATCGGTGAACGACACGCGCGGATGGTCCGTCGGCATGTTGAACGTCCACAGATACTGCTCCACCTTCACGCCCGGATCGTCGGCAGGCACAAGGAAGCAGGTGATCCCCTTCGCCGCACCGTCTTCGCCTGAAGTGCGGGCGAACAGCGCGCAGTGCGTTGCGACGTGCATGCCCGTCGTCCACATCTTTTCGCCATTGATCAGCCAGCCATCGACCCCGTCCCGTGTCTCTGGCACGGCACGCGTTTCCATGTGAGTGGCATCGGAGCCGTGATAGGGTTCGGTCAGGCCAAAGGTAATCCGGCGAGTCCCGTCGAACATGCCCTGAATGAATTCTGCGCGCTGCTCGTCGGTCCCGAAGTCGTCGAACATCTTCGCGAACGGATTGTTCGCCACGATCGAATGTTCATTCTGCTGATCATAGTGAAGGCCGAGGCCCTTCGCAGCCAGATATTCGCGGATGACGGTCATCCAAAGGTTGGACCCACCCTTGCCGCCGAATTTCGGATCCATGGCAAAGCGCAGGTAGCCCGCGTCGTCGGCGCGGCGCTTCGCCTCGCGCATCAAATCTTCCCACTCGGGCCGCGGTAGGCCGTCATTCTCGAAGTCGGTCCGCGCCCATTCGCGGCGATGATCGAAGAACCGGACGTTGTCGTCCTGCTCCTCAAGAGGCTTGATCTCTTTCTCGATAAAACTGTCGAGTTCATTGAGATAATCGAGAAGCTCCTGGGGCAAGCTGTAGTCCATGATCGTCCTCCGTCTGAATTATTCGGTCATGCGCTCGGGCGTCGCTGCAAAGGCGGCGCTTGCAGCGGGACCGGACTGTGCGGCTGTGTTCTGAGCGCGCATGGCGGCGGGGAAGAGATCATACCCTTCGGTACTCATCGCTCGGCCCTTCCCCCAATTCTGCGTAGTCGATTACCCGACTCGCTACTTTATTAAGTGATTAACTATAAGGCTGTGCCGAGCGAGGCAAGCGCGGGATTGCTAGCTTTTTGTCGAGGCTCTCCTGCCGATTTGAGGGGCGGCGACGAGGTTCGATCCCGTCTAAAGGAGCGAGTAGAGGCCGCCGTCCACGGAGCCTTGACGTCGATCAACGGGAGAGACGAAATGAGCGAGCGCGTATCCTTGGCCGTCGAGAGCGGCGTGGCCGACGTCCGTCTGGCGCGTCCAGATAAGATGAACGCCTTCGACGACGCCATGTTTGATGCCGTGAACAGCGCAATCGATGAGCTCTCCAAGATGACCGCCCTGCGGTGCGTCGTACTGTCGGGAGAAGGACGCGGCTTCTGCGCCGGTCTCGATCTGTCGAACTTCGGCAAAATGGCATCTGGCGAACGCAAGGGAGGGTCGGGCATTGTCGATACGCCGCGCTACGCCAACGGGGCAAACCGCGCGCAGCAGGTCTCCTTTGGATGGCGCGACCTTCCCGTTCCGGTTGTAGCCGCGGTACATGGAGTAGCGCTCGGCGCAGGTTTCCAGCTCGCCCTGGGAGCCGATCTGCGTTTCGTTGCGCATAGCGCGCGGCTGTCCGCGTTCGAAATGAACTGGGGCCTCGTTCCCGACATGGGCGCTTTCCCCCTGATGAAGGAATTGATGCGCGCCGATGTCGTTCGCGACCTCGTCTATACCGGCCGCATGGTGGAGGGCGGCGAAGCCGTCGAGATCGGGCTTGCAACGCGGCTGTGCGACGACCCACGCGCTGAGGCGTTGGAGTATGCGCGCGCCATTGCCAATTCGAGCCCGGATGCGATCCGGGCGGCGAAGCGGCTGCTCAATCTCTCGGCCGAAGCGGAACATCGCGATATTCTAGAGGCGGAGAGCGAAGAGATGAGCGCACTGATCGGCTCTCCGAACCAGATCGAAGCGGTCAATGCTCGTATGGAAAAGCGGGCACCGGTATTTTCGGATTGATCGGGGCGTGCGAGACGCGCGATGCACGAATTAGCGGGTCTGGCCTCCATCGACCGGCACGATGGCACCCGTCACGAAGCTGGCCTTCGGACTGAGAAGATATGCCGCGGCACTGCCAATTTCCTCCGGCCTGCCGAAGCGCTGCAGGGGAACCTCCCGCCGGATCCAGCGCCACCAAAGGTCGCCTCGCTCTCCGGTAGAACGCTCTTCCCAATCGCCCCCTGGAAAGATGATATTGCCCGGAGCGATCGCGTTAACTCGAACCCCGAAGGGACCGGATAGACGCGCCAATTCCTTGGTCATGTGATTCATTGCCGCTTTCGATGTGCCGTAGGTCAGCGGGCTACCGAGCGCCGCAAGACCGGCAATCGAGCTTATGAGAAGCAGCACCCCCTCGCCCCGCGGCTCCAATCGCTTCAGTAGCGCGCGCGACAGGCGATAGGCACTGTCGAGATTCTGGCTAAAGCCGCCCGACCACGTTTCGTCGTCGACATCATAACCCGGCGGGCACGGATAAAGGCCGACATTGGCAACGCCGCCCCAGATGGGTCCGAGCTCTTCCTCCGTTCGGTGCACGAAGGTCTCGATCGTAGCCGTGTCTCGAAGGTCCCCGGCCATCGACCAGATCCTGTCGCCCCCATATTCCCGGGCGAGACGGTCATGGACGTTCCGGAGCGCGTCTTCGCCTCGCGCCGCCAGCGCCACTTTCGCGCCCTCGGCAATACAGGCCTCGACAATTCCAAGACCGATGCCGCGGCTGGCGCCAGCGATAACGATCACCTTGCCGGCTAGCTCCAAGTCCATGGCTATTCTCCTGTGTGACTGAGAAGCCGTGCCTCAGCCGGCCGGCTTAGCTTCTTCAGGCTCGCTCCGCAGACCGTTCATGAGCAGGTTCGCAACATGCTCGGCGTAGCGATCGCGCAGCTTGTCATCGATCATATCGACGCCGACGAGTTCCAGCAGAGCAGAGCGGGAATGAAAGATACTGTCGCACGCCCCGATCAGCGAAAAATGAAACAGGATGGGATCGGTCGGACGGAAAACGCCCGCAGCTACCCCTTGCTCCAGAATGGCCCTCTCCGCTTCCACTACTGGCGTGGTGAACCTATCCATGATGTACCGGGCGATGTCGGTATCGCTCTCGCTCTGGAGCGCGATGAGGAGCCGGTTCAAATAAGGAACGCGCTGATAAAGGCGAATGACGCCGTGAATATGCAGCCGCATCTTCTGCACCGGATCCCAGTCCGTATGGACCAGTTTGTGCATCGCTTCGTAATTGTCGCCAGCATCGCGCTCCAACAGGGCTTCAAGCAGGCCTTGCTTGCTGCCGAAATGGTAACGTATGAGGGCAGCGTTGACGCCGGATTTGGCCGAAATCTCGCCGAAACTGACCGATGTAGTATTGTTCTCCGTCATCAAGGCGCCTGTGGCATCGAGAAGCTGGTCACGCGTAGAGCGTTTCTGTTCTGGCGCCTGCGCTACCGGCTCGGCAGCATTGACACTGTCCGCCAGATTTTCGGTACTCATTTCCGCATGTTGCTTTTCAGAGCCAAAGGCTCGAGCCCCTTTACCGCCGCCTGCTGTCTGATGTCGCGGCACGTTAATCACTTCCCTTACTAGGTCAATCAATTAAATACGGCGCGAAGAGCCCTTATGGTGCGTTCGAACCACCGCCGAAAATCGATCACTAGGGGCCAGAGGACGTTGCTCACATACGCTGGTTGCATCATCTACAAGCGCAGAGCTCTCCGTTCTGCGCGGTCATTCCTACCTGACGAAACGGCAATTGGCCGCACGGTCTTGGAACCGCACGGCCAACCACCGGCGTCGGGCCCATGGAGGGGGTGAACTAGAACCCGACCCGCAACGAGACTCGGCCCGCAATCGCGTACCGGCCTTGCTGTTCCTCTGCGTTGATTTCACCGCCCAGGGTGAAAAGGTCGTCGCCGCCGACCAGCCGCAGTCCGCCGACCCAGCCGTCGGTCCGCTCCTCGGCAGCCAGCGTGAACTCGTCGCCGCCTTCGAAGCTCGCGACGGTATCGCCCAGCGATCCGGAGAGGATCTGTCGGCGGCCGCCTTCGGCCTCGACGCGCATCCATCCGCCGCCCGGCCGGTCGCCGCCGAACATCAGGCCGGCGACCAAACGCCCGGTCGCAGCAAGTTCGTCGCTGGAGCGGTCTTCGACGGTCAGATTGAAGGCATCGCCGCCACCGGCCTCGGAATAGCCGCTCTCGTCGAGGCGGTAATAGTCGAGCGTCGCTGCGGGGCGCAGGCTGAAGCGTCCTGCCCTGAAGTCGTAGCTGAGGCCGCCGGACGCCGAATAGAGCCAGCCGTCCCATTCGCCGTCCGCCGTCCGGCTGATCGTCTCGCCGTCCAAATCTCCGGTGAACCCGCGCTCACTGTCGTAGGACACATAAGCCGCGGAGCCGCGCAGGTGCGCCTGCACGCCGTTCCAGTCGCCGCGCCAGTGAACCGCTCCTTCGAACTGATCAGCGATCACTTCGTTGCCGGTGCCGTCATCCTCAATGTCGCTGCTCAGATATGAGAAGGACAGACCGACCCCGCCAAAGCCGGTATCGCCGAATTCGAAGCCGCCTCCGGCCCCCCAACCGCCGATGTCGTAGGACGCGGTATCGTCCGAGTCGGACGACGTGCCCCAGGCCGCCTGCTGCAGCCAGTATCCCCAGCCGCCCAGATCGACATAGTGAGCCGATGGATCCTCCAGCACACGTGCTATCTGGCGCGAAGCGAGACTGACCGCCTCGAAGGTTCCGCCTGCATGGTCGGGCAGCATCTGCTGGAGCGACCCGCGGACGCCATTGCCATCGGCGAGGTTCAGGAAAACGCCTGCGACGTCCTCGTCATTGTCTAGCGCCTCGAAAACCGCGTCATAAGCCCGAGACTGAGACGTCGTCAGACCCAGAGCCTCGGCGGACTTCCGCGCGAGCGTCACGCTGACTTCACCTGCGGTCTCGTCGACAGAAACGCTGCCGTCGAACAGGAAGGGCAGGCTCGCGGTATTCTGGGCCAGATTGTCGGCGCCGACCAGCGTGTCCGCCGTCAGAACCAGAAATTCGCCCTCGGATGCAGCCGCACCCGTCAGACGCACGGAGAGGGCGGACCCCTCGGCGAAGCTGGCGGTCCCGCCGACGTCGAACAGGCTTTGTTCGGCCGTCTCGGGATTGACCGTCACGCCCAGGGTAGAGCCCTCGTTCAGAGAAAGAGAAGAGAGCGTTATCGTCCCGACATTGGCTGCATCGAGCGTGCCGCCGTTCACGGTTACGTCCAACGTGCCGCTGTGAGCCAGACCGCCGCGCAGCAGCGCGTCCTCTCCTATGACCAGCGTGCCCGCCCCGGTACCGAAGTCGATATCTCCGATGAACCGGGCACTGCCCGAGATGCTGACTTCGTCGTCGTCGGCACCGAAAACCGCATTCCCGGTGAAGCCAGCGTCGTTTCCGAGTACAAGCCGGTTCGCGCCGTCACCGAAACTGGCATCTCCCGTCACGGTCCCGCCAAGGACCTCGAACAGGTCGCCGCCCGTGCCGAAGCGGACATCGCCGTTCAGCTCCGCCGCAACGCCGCCGTCCTCCGTTTCCGTCTGGCGCACCACGGCGCCGGTCTGGTTTGCGGACAGGTCGATAGCGACGTTCCGGCCATCTTCGCCTCCGCGTGCCTCGAGTTCACCGCTGTTAACGATCAGGTCGAGCGAACCTGAGCGATCGTAAATCGCGTAGGCCGTGCCATCCTCGTCGGTAACCGCCTCAAGCTCGCCGCTGTTCACGACGCTCTCCAGGACTGCTCCTTCCTCAATAAGGAGAGCGACCGCCCGGCTGTCTTCTTCCGCGCCGCCTGAAGCGCGAACGATTCCCGAGTTCACGAATGTGGGGGAGGCGGCTCCCGCCGACAGCATTACGGCCTGCGCGTTCGAGTCTGTCGAGACCGCAGAAATCGTTCCCGCATTGCGGATGCCGCCTGCAATCTCGACGGCACCGCCAGCACCGCCGATCTCGATGGCCGTTGCGGTCGCGCCGTCATAGACACCCAGTCCGCGAACCCGGCCGTTCAGGTCCAGCCCGTAGCTTGGCTCGTCGCCAGCGGGGGCGCCGATAACAATATCCTCGGCAGCGCCGATCTCTATGGCAGCCGCCTCGCCGAAGGACGTAACGTCGGCATCGCTTTCCGCGCTGTCATCGACGCCGTCGCCGTCCTCGTCGTCTTCGTCCTCGTCTTCGTCGTCGGGAGCCACGTCGAGCAGAATGCCGCCGGCAACATTGCCAGCGATGCGGATGGCCGGCCCGCCCTGCAGCAGGTCGTCTTCGTCGAGGTCCTCGGTATCCGAAGGCGCGGTCAGGCTGCGATAGCCACTGGCCGCTACCGTGTTCTGGATAACCAGCTGACCGCCGATGTCGCCGGACAGGTCGACAGCCACCGAATTCTCGCCGCGCGCGATCACCGCACCCGTCACACTGACATCTCCGCTGACATCGCCTGCGCGGATGCCTTGGCCGTCGTCGCCGACCAGGTCGATGCTTCCGCTGCTCAGCAGCGACCCATCGAGAGCGCTGTCGATGGCGATGCCGGCGGAATCGTTGCCGAAGACATCTATAGTTCCGCTGTTGTCGACTGTGCCCGTGAACGTTCCGCCCTCCGCGATGCGGATGGCGTACCGGTCCGAGCCTTCTGCGAACGGCCCGTCTGCGTCGCCGTCGTCGTCGTCATCTTCTGCCTCATAATCCTCGTCGATCAGGATCGTGCCACTGTTGATGATGTCGCCCGTACGACCTGCCTCGGCGAGAATTCCCGCGCCGCCATCGGCATCGCTGACGGTAATATCGCCCTCGTTCGTCACATCGTTGTCGCTGTCGAGCGTCACGGCGACACCGCCCGTCAGGGTGACCGCGCCGTCCCCGTCGATCAGCAGGTCGTCGCCCGCACCATCCGCCAGTTCAGAGGTGAGGAGCGGCGTCGTCACTTCATCGTCGATAACGGTTTCGGCCTGCGCCGGAACGACCAGCCCAAGCACCGCGATCGGCGTGAGGCAGGTGCAGCAAAGCAGTCTACGCATAACTTCCCTTTTCTTTCGGAACGCTCGTGAGACGGCGGCCCTCGAGAACAAGGACGTTGTCGACGTCCCAGACCCGCAAGCTCAGCCGAGATTTTTTTCAACCCATGACGCCGTTGCGGGAAAGCGCGCCTTCAGAAACTGGCGTCGAAGCCCAGACGGACGGTGCGCGGTCGCAGGGGCGTGACCTGGGCCCGATGGTCTAGCGTGAAGGGCGTACCCACGGAAAACCGGTTTGCTGCGGTGTCGAACAGGTTTGTAACGCCCAGAGAAATGCCGTGGTTGTCGGTGCCGAGCCGGATATGGATTTCTGCTTCGGCATAGTCGCCCTGCGGCTGATCGGCCATGCCCGGAAGCCCGACCTGCGAACTGCCGACATAGTGAGCGGCCAGCGCCGCGTTCAGCCGCACGCCGTCCCGAAGGGGCGCTTCATAGGCGACACGGGCCTGAGCGCCCAGATCCGCGACGTTGGGAAGCCTGGCATCGTTCGCGAGGCGAAGGTCCGCGGCGGGCTCGGTCACCTCGCTATCGTTGAGGAACAGGCCGCCGCTGAGCGACAAACCCCGAAGGGGTTGCCATTCGCCGCGCAGGTCCAGGCTGTCTAGGCGACCGTCGCCGATATTGGCGGTCGTCGGAAAACCGCCCACCAGAATGATGTCGGCCTGGATATCGTCCCAGTCGGTATGTGCCAGCGTGGCAGAGAAGGAGAGGTGCGGCGCGGAAACGCGCAGCCCCGCTTCCACCGTGGCGACACGATCGTTCTTGAAACGCTGTACGAATTGGTTGCGTACCGCCAGCCCCCCGGGCCGGAACCCCTCCTGGTACCTGGCGAACAGACTGACGTCGCCGGTCGCGCGGTACAGCAGCCCGACCGAGGGAAGGAAGGTCGTTTCCTCACGCGCTGCGGCGGCCTCCGCAGCCTCGACAATGAACTGGGAGGCCACATTGCGGCCCCTACCCGTCAGCCGCGCATAGGTGGCTCGCCCGCCCGCAGTCAGCACCAGGCCATCCGCAGGCTCGACCGAGCCTTCTGCGAACAATGTGGCCTCCTCGACGTCATTCTCAACGCCTGTCAACGAGCTGCTGAGGTTCGCCGCAAAGGACGACCGCGTGGTACTCACCTCGTTGCGCAGCAGGCTCAGCCCGGCGACCCAGCCGAAACCGCCGTTCATATCCTTTGATATTCGGTTCTCGGTGGTGAGCAGCAGCGACTCGCTCGATTGCAGGAAGACGGCACTCGGCCCGTCCGGCGGCGAGGCATCATATTGTTCGTCGCGGTTCTGCCTGACCACACCGGTCGAGGAGACGAGACTGATGTCGCCCCAGTTTCCGGTAATGGTCAGGTCGGCAAGCACGAAATCGCTCGAATAGCCCTGTGAAACTGCGCTTTCCCTCGTCCAGGGCGGCGCGTCACGGTCGGCAAACTGACTGTCACGGGCATCGAGCGTCTGAAAGGCGCCGCTGACATCGACGACCCAATTCGCGCTCGGCGTCCAGCGGAGGGACGCCCGCCCGCCATAGGTTTCCACCCGGTTGATGTCTTCGAGCTGGCGGCCGGTATCGTCGATATACCCGCCTTCGATTGCACCGTAGCCAACCACCCGTACCGCTGCGCCGCCTGTGGCAATCGGCAGATTGAATGCCGCTCCGAGGTCGCCCCCCGGATCGCCATGCTGCGTCAGCGATGCGCCGCCATTCGCTTTCAGGGCGAGTTCGCCGGGATCGGGCGCGTTCGGTACAACGCGAATGACGCCGCCCAGCGAGCCTGCACCATAGAGCGTGCCTTGCGGCCCCTCGAGAATCTCGATCCGGCTGATGTCGTACAGCATCAGGTCGGGGTCGGGCGCGTTATAGTTCAGCCTCGTATCGCCAAGATACTGACCCACTGTCGCCTGTGTCGGCCCGAGAAAGCTCGAATCCGCGATGCCGCGGATGAAAAGCTTATTTCGGCCCGATCCTCCATGGGTGGAGGCGATTGTCGCAACCCGGTCGACGATCGCATCGGTCCCCGTCCCGGCATTGAAGAACTCGGTCTCGCTTTCGCCAAGGACGACGGCAGGCCCCGCGTAATTGGCAAAGGTGAGTCCGCGTTTGCTGGCCGTGATCGTTATCGGCGCAGCGGAGGCGAGCTGAATCTGGCTGGCTGTCTCGATCTGCATCTGGCGAGCAACAGGGCTTCGGTTGAGAGTCCCGGGATCGGCCTCGATCCGCCAGGCGCGTTCGCCCACCTGAACGATACGCACAGGCAGGCCCGCGAGCAGACGGACCAATGCCTTGCTACCCGCCATCCTTCCTCGCACGGCCGAGGCTGCAAGGCGCGCAACCGATCTGTCCGCAACGGAGATGCTTAGGCCAGCCTGCTCGGACAGGCGGGTCAGCGATTCGGCCAGAGGCCCTGCCGGCACATCAACATAAGGCGCCGCAGAAGGCCGCTCCCTCGCGATGAGAGGCGAGGACGCCAGAAGCGCAGCGCCCGCAATGGCAATCGACCATCTTCGCACGTCAGTCCTTTGAAAGGATCCAGACCGCGCCTTCGCGGCGCGCTTGGCCACCGGCAAGCCGCCCGATGACGGGCACGAGGTCCTCCGCCTTACCCTCCAGCTGGATCGTACCGGTGAAACTGGACCCCGCAAGACTGGCATCCAGGCGAATGTCCGTGCCGAGGTTGCGACCGACATCGCGCGCCACCAGGCTGAGCGGCGCGTTCGCATAGACCAGTCGGCCGCTGCGCCAACTCGCGACATTCTGCGGCGATACCTTGCGGCGCACGGCGCGGCTTCCGCTGATCGTCAGCGCCTCTCCGGCCTCAAGTTCGATCGCGCTGTCAGCCGGATCGACACTGACCCGCCCCTCCGATACCTCGATATCCAGAATGGACTGACCGACCGCTATGTTGAACGCCGTTCCCATATCGACCACGCGCCGCCCCTTGACTTCGACCACGAACGGCTGGCTCTCATCGTGAACGACTTCGAAATGCGCCTCCCCGGACAACAGCGTGGCGGACCGCCCGTCTGGCACATAGGCCAGCTGCGCCGGTCCGTTCAGTTCGATGCGGCTACCATCCTCCAACGTCACGCTCTGGCGCGCCCCGGCAGCCACTTCGACCCGCGACAGCTCTGGCTCGCTCTCGATCAGCGAATAGCCGCCGATGGACGCCAGCACGGCTGCCGCGACGGCGGCGCCGAAAAACGCGCGGCGCGGCATTGTCGTCCGCAAAGCTGCCGCTTGACCCTCGTCATTGGCAGGTCGCCCTGCATTCCAAGTTTCGAGCAGGCCGACCGCCTCCTCTTCCGCCAGCGCCATCTCGTCGAAGGTCGACGCGTTGCGGGGACTTCCTTCCAGCCACGCGGTAAAACCGTCCCAGTCCGCAAAGGCGGGGTCCCGCATGCGGATGATCCAAATCAGGGCTTCGTCTTCTCTGTGTGTCACGTCGGTCATGTCCTAGTCCCCACAGAGAAGACGGACTCGTTGGCTTTATTCCGCATCCCGCCTCCTCTTAAAGGCGATCAGGGCACGGTACGCCTTCTGCAGGTGCTTCTCGACGGCACTGAGGCTAAGGCCCTGCCGTTCGGCGATCCGCTTCTGCGGCATGCCGTCCAGACGATAGCTGCGAAAGATCGTCATTGTCGGCTCGCCCAGCTCCTCGAGCATCCGCTGCACCGCCTCGAGCTCACGCCGCGCGAGCAGCGCCTGTTCCGGAGACGGCTCATCGGACCGGTCCGGCACCGCATCGTCGAGCGGCCTGCTCCACTCCCGCTCGCGCCGGCGCCGGTCGCGGCCGGCTCTGGCGCGATCCAGCATCAGGTTGTTGGCAGCGCGGAACAGATAAGCGCGCGGGTCGGAGACCGGGCCGCGCGGCGGCGCACGGCGCAGTTTCAGCCACAGATCCTGAAGCAGGTCCTCCGCCTCGTCGCCTGCTCCGCGTGCGCGCAGGAACCGAAGCAGCGCGTCGCGCTCGGCGGCAAATACGGAAACCAGACCGTCCGCCATGTCGCTGATCCGCCACTCCGCCTTCGCCGGTGCGCGCCACCCCCATAGCCGCCCGCCTTCCCAAAACGATCAGCGCGGCTGCCGCCACGCTTCCGCGCAGCTAGCAATTGCCGCTGACTGCGTCACTACGGGTTCGCGGGATGCCCTAGTCGACCGAGTTAGTCGACCGAATCGGCGCCGTGATCGAAGATCAGGTCCACCGCGCCGTTCAGCATGCGGAAGAACATATCATCGCCGCGCGCCGTTTGCGTAACCAGCATGGCCGCCACATAGGCGGTGGTAAACAGCTGGTAAGCGCCTGCAATATAATGCCGGGTCAGCTCTTCGCGCCGATACGGCCCTGCTCCCTGCCGTTCCAACTCCGCCAGATAGGCACCGATCAGACTGTCTTCATGCTGTTTGCGCTCGTCGGGAGTCAGCGCCCCGGCAATGAAATAGCCGATGTCGGAGGCCGGCGGCCCATAGGCGAAGGACTGCCAGTCCACGACCGTGAGCGGGTCCCCGCCAGCCGGCGTAGCAAACAGCATATTGTCGGGTCGGAAGTCGGTATGGATCAGGCTGCGGTTTCCCGCCCTCATCGGCTCATGGGCTTCCATATCGGCCGTATAGCTGTCGCCGACGCGCTGCGCCCTTTCGGTCAGGCGATCACTATAGCGCTGCTTGAAGCCTTCCCACAGCTGCACGAACATCTCCGGCGCCAGGAGTTCCGGGGCGTTGCTGGTTCCCGAAACCCACGGATACTGGTCGAGGGTAGCGTCGTTCCAGAATGCCGCATGCAGTTTGGCGGCTTCGCCCATCACGGTCATCGCTTCGGCGATCGAGACGCCCGCCAACTGATCGCCCTGCTCAGCCGGCGAGGCGTCGGACATCAGCAGAACGAAGTCATGCGTGTTTTCGTCGACTTCCGCAAAATAGCTGTACGGCGTCGATATCCGCGCCCGGTCGCGCAGAATCTGGTAGAATTTCACTTCGCGGTGATAATTGCCCAGCGCCACCCCCGTGCTGCGGCTCTCTTCGCCCTCCGACGGGAATTTACCGACCAGAGTCCGCGGCGCCCCCTCAGGAGCGGACGCATAGTCGAGCTCGAACCGTACGCAGTCGCCGATCTGGCCCGTACCGACCCTTTGCGCCACAAAGCCCGCTACGTCGGCATCCAGGCCATCGGCCTTCAGAGCAGCCGTCAGCCAGGCTTCGTCGATCTGCTTCCATTCGCGGATGTCCGGGATCACGATGCGGCGCCCAGTTCGTGAACATAGACTTCGTTATGCCCGATCCTGTCTCCCTCGAAGAGGACGAGGTCGAAGCCGCGCAGAGCCGCTACTCCACCGACATGGCAATACCAGCGCCCGCAGAAGCCATTCTCGATCGCCCAGACCGTCTCGGGGCGATATTCCATGTCGGGAGTTCCCCCGAACAGTGCCGTCAGATAGCTGCGAAGGGCCTCATGACCCGTAATTCCGCCTGCGGTCTGCGGGTCGGCATAATAGGCCTCCGGATGGTAAAAGCCGAGCAGGCGTTCGACATCCTTGTCGGTCCAGGCTTGCAGCCAGTCGGCATTGAAGCGTTCGATATCCATCAGCTTGCCCTCCCCAGGACCCGGTTGCGGTGCGTCTCGGTGTAGAAATCTTCGGGAACGCTTTCCGGGCCGGCCATGATGGCGATACCATGCATGCCGACTTCCGGATCGGCCGCGCGGCGTTGGTGATAGGATAGCCTGCGCGCCTTCGCCTCCTCACCGAACTCCATATCCAGCGAGGCCTGGAGCTGCCCCGCGAACCGCAGGCGCCGCATACGTTCGGCACGCTCTTCGGCGAAGGGGCGGAAATCCGGGACCTGTCCCGCTCCTGCATCCTTCAGCAGGTCCGACACGATGCGCACATCGCGATAGGTGATCGACAGGCCCAGCCCGTTTATCGGATCGTTCCAGCCAGCCGCATCGCCGATCAGCACGGCCCCTTCCGCGAAGGGTTCATCGGTCCAGCTGTCATTGTTGTAGTAGGAAAATAGCGGACCTGCCGGAGTGCCCTCCGCAATGGCGTCGTTGGCGGGGGCGGAGCGAAAGCGAAAGGATTCCAGGAATTTTTTGGTTCCGTCCTTCGCCGCGAAGCGCTTCATTTCGTCGAGCGCATAACCGCCATAGACGCGCACCCGGCTGCCGCCCTGGGGAAAAGCGAGGAAGCCGAAGTCACCCTCCGTTCCGATGGACTGACGCGTTTCGTCGATGCCATGAACGTCGTCCACCAGCAGTCCGGCAAACCAGTGATGCGGCTTGTCCTGGTTCAGCGCGATCCCCGCAGCCTTGCGGACCTTCGACTGCCGCCCCTCGGCTCCGACCACAAGCGGCGCGGAAGCGGTGATGGTGCGCCCGTCATGCTCGTAGGTAACCGACGGCGAGGCGCCGAGTTCGATGCCTGTCACTTTCACCGGACGCAGCGCTTCGGCGCCGCGGCGCCCGGCTTCGTCGAAGAGGGTCTGGCAATGCACCGGATGGCGGATGCATAGCGGTCCGGGTACGCCGGGAAGCAGAGCGAGCGGCATGACAGCCTCCTCGGCGAGCTCCGGCGGAATGCTCTCGTCATATGTGACGTGCGAGGTCAGGTGATGGCCGCCAGCACCCTTCAGAAGGTCATACAGACCCAGGCGTTGGGTTTCCGCAACGCCCCAGGGAGAGATCCACTCTCCGCGCACGCGGTCTTCATACTCGGCTGATTTTTCCAGCAGCAGCACGGACCATCCGGCCCCGGCCATCGTGGCCGCCAGCGCGGAACCGCCGATGCCGCCGCCGACGACGATCAGATCGTACGCCATAAATTCCCCAAGTCCTCATTCGAGTTCGATTTGGTTTCGCGTCCGTTTCTGTGCGGACGTCGGCTTGCTATTTCCCGCCAATCGCGCGGAAAGCCTACCTGCCGATTTTGACCTGTCCCGGGCGCTCGGGTGGACGCGGGGCGGCCTCAGGTAGTAGTAAGATTGCCGAAATTACCGCTTCGAAAGACACATTCATGCCCGCCTATCGCTCCCGCACGACCACTCATGGCCGCAACATGGCTGGTGCGCGCGGCCTGTGGCGCGCCACAGGCATGGCCGAAGAGGATTTCGGCAAGCCCATCATCGCCGTTGCCAACAGCTTCACCCAGTTCGTCCCGGGACATGTTCACCTGAAGGATCTCGGCCAGCTCGTTTGCGAGGAGATCGCTGAGGCGGGCGGTGTCGGCCGGGAATTCAATACCATTGCTGTCGACGACGGCATCGCCATGGGTCACGCCGGCATGCTCTATTCTCTGCCGAGCCGGGAACTCATCGCCGACGCCGTCGAATATATGGCGAATGCCCACTGCGCAGACGCGCTCGTCTGCATTTCCAATTGCGACAAGATCACGCCCGGCATGCTGATGGCGGCCATGCGTCTCAACATTCCGGCCGTCTTCGTCTCCGGCGGGCCGATGGAGGCCGGCAAGGTGGTGTGGGCGGATGGCCGCGCACAGGCGCTCGACCTCGTTGATGCCATGGTCGCGGCAGCCGACGACAGCCGCACCGACGAGGAAGTACAGACCATCGAGCGTTCGGCCTGCCCGACCTGCGGCAGCTGCTCGGGAATGTTCACCGCCAACAGCATGAACTGCCTGACGGAGGCGCTGGGCCTGTCCCTTCCCGGCAACGGCTCGGTGCTCGCGACACATTCTGACCGCGAGGCGCTGTTCCGGCGTGCGGGCCGTCTGATCGTCGATGTGGCGCGCCGGCACTATGAGCGCGAGGACGAGAGCGTCCTGCCGCGCCAGGTCGCCAGCCGCACCGCGTTCGAAAACGCGATGTCGCTCGATATCGCCATGGGGGGCTCGACCAACACCGTGCTTCATCTCCTGGCGGCCGCCCGCGAAGGAGAGATCGACTTCGATATTTCCGATATCGACCGGCTGTCCCGCCGCGTGCCGTGTCTGTCGAAGGTAGCCCCCGCTCGGGGAGATGTTCACATGGAGGATGTGCACCGCGCCGGCGGCGTTATGGCGATCCTAGGCGAGCTGCAGCGCGCCGGCCTGCTGCAGGATGAGGTTCCGACCGTGCACGCCCCCACCATGAAGGCCGCGCTGGCGGAGTGGGACGTCATGCAGACCGAAAGTCCCGACGTGGTGCGGTTCTACCGCGCGGCGCCCGGAGGGGTCCCGACGCAGACTGCATTCAGTCAGGACCGTCGGTGGGAAGAACTCGATATCGACCGCGAGGGCGGCGTGATCCGGGACCAGGCTCATGCCTATTCGCAGGATGGCGGTCTGGCTGTCCTGTTCGGAAATCTCGCGCCGGAGGGATGTATCGTGAAGACCGCCGGCGTCGACGACAGCATCCTCACCTTTTCGGGCAAGGCACGTGTCTACGAGAGTCAGGACGCAGCCGTCGCCGGGATCCTAGGCGGCGAAGTCGTGGAAGGCGACGTCGTCATTATCCGCTATGAAGGCCCCCGCGGGGGTCCCGGCATGCAGGAAATGCTCTACCCTACCTCATATCTGAAGGCGAAGGGGCTCGGCGCAGCCTGCGCGCTTGTAACCGACGGCCGGTTTTCCGGTGGCACGTCGGGGCTTTCTATCGGTCACGTCTCCCCCGAAGCGGCCGAGGGCGGCCTGATTGCGCTCGTCGAACATGGCGATCCGATCGATATCGACATTCCCGGGCGGACGATCGAGCTTCTCGTGGACGCCGAAGAACTCGCCCGTCGCAAGGCTGCGCAGGAAGAACGTGGAGACCGTGCCTATACGCCGAAGGGCCGCAAACGGGAGGTTTCACGTGCGCTCAGGGCATATGCCCTCATGGCGTCAAATGCGTCCCAAGGGGCGGTTCGGCGCCTCCCCGGGGAATGATTCGGGGCGGCCGCGCATCTTTCTTCGCGGTAGCCTAACTTTTTACCTCGAAGGATTTCCTGCACAAGCCTCTGGTATCATTTCCCTTTTTCCTCATTTCCCCGAGAGGCGATTGCCCCTTAAGAATTTGTCAGGCCTACGGGTCTTGGAAATGTAATAAATCTCATGTTATGGCCACGCCCAGTCGGGAGCGACGAGGGCTCCACGGCGACAGTTTTCTTTGGAGGGTTTAATGCTGAAACTGACTGGCGCGCTTGTGGCCGCTTTGACCATGGCAGCCGTGACGACGGCTCCGGCCCGCTCGGCGGTAGCGCCCATCATCGTCGGCGTTATTGCCGTCGCTGGCGTGGTCGGCGGCGTGATCGCCGTAACCGACAATAATGATGACGATGACGACGACGCCGTCTCCAACGGCTAAACGCTGAGAAAATGACTGTTCGATGGGGCCCCGTCCGGGGCCCTTTTCTTTTGCCGAGATAAACTCAGCGCGCGATCCTCTCCATTGTCGCGCCTTCGCACCCGAATCGCTCGCCCAGCATCGGCCACGACACTGGTGGCCGCCGTAGCGGCGCCCCCGGACATCACCGCCGCAATCATGCTGGGTGACAATAATAAGAATGAGATTTCGTCGCAAAGGCAAGACCTGCGAGAGCCTTCTAGAGAAAGGGGCCTCGCAATTTTTTCATTCCGCCACGGAACCGCCGGCTCCTTACCTTGTTAATCAGCTGTAAACCTTGGCTGTGCTAGCCTTGGCGAGGGGGCAAACCTTTGGGACTGAGTATATGACTAAACTTATTCTGGCTCTGACGGCCGCCCTGTCCATGGCAGCCGTTACGACGGCTCCGGCCCGCTCGGCGGTAGCGCCCGTTATCGTGGGCGTTGTTGCCATTGCGGGCGTTATCGGCGGCGTGATCGCCGTAACCGACGATGATGATGACGACGATGATGCTGTGTCGAACGGCTGACCTGAGCCGACATATCAACTGAAAAGGGGTCCGATCGGGCCCCTTTTCTTTTTGAGGCCGATGCCAAAAGGACCGGTGCTCGCAGGCTGGCCCCGGATAAACGGACAGGGGCATAGCGTCGGCTTCGGGAAAGATTCGGGAAGAGTATGAAGGCGGGTCTGAAGGGCGGGTGGTGCCGCTTAGGTGACTCGAACACCTGACCCCATCATTACGAATGATGTGCTCTACCAACTGAGCTAAAGCGGCAAACCCGACGCTGCGACCTCTATCTTGAGAGACGCTTCCACCGTGGGAAGGCGCGCCCCTATCAAAAGCGCACTGGCTTCGCAAGACGCTCGCTCAGCTCCCACGCGCGCTTAACGCTCCATCAACTCCCCTCTGCCAGACGGGTCGGAAAAGGCGGACAGATCGGAGGGTCATGAATAGCGTGCGAGGCAGGACCTTCCTGGATCTCGAACCCGACTTCGACGCACCGCCGCAATTCCGGGAGGAGCGCGAGCGGCGCATGCATGTCCGCGCACGCCGGTACTGGGAGCAGGCGCGGGGGTCAAAGGTCGCGCCTGCCCTTGCAGATCTGGCCCCCTGGCCGAATGCGGACATCGCCGAAAATGCCTGTCTGATCCAACGAGCGGCGGAAACCGGCAAGGTCCGCATAGAATATGTGGGCGCACGCCTGCGCGAACAGGGCCGTCTTCCCCACGGGGAACTGGATGTCACGAAGCTTCCCGAGGAGTGCCTCGTCGTCCGGCTGCTCTCCGCCTGCCCGCCCCCTCCATCATTCCCCCATCCCGTCGATGTCGAGGAAGAGATAGATACTGATCAAGGCGGCCGGCTACTCTACCGCGGCGTCCTGCTGCCCCTATCGGAACGTGGGAAAGAGGCGGATAGCGTTCTCATAGTGGTGAACTGGAAAGAGGTTGCTGGCGATGAAATGATCGGCGACCTGCGCCGGGAAACGGAAAGGATCGCCGGTGATGACGCCCGGCGGGGTGATGCGGTCTTGGCGCGCCATCGTCGCACTCGGCTTGCGGACTGAACCGCGAAGGCGATAAGCGTGCAATTCAACGCCCTTCGCGCAAAAAAGGCCCGCTTATGGCGGCAGATCATGCCCCCTCAACGCCGCAATCTACTCGAATCGACCTGAAAGGCGCGCTCGTTGCGGGTGCGCTACCCGGCGAAGCCGACGATCTGGACGAGCAGCTGGCGAACGAAATTGCCGACTTCGCGCTCGAGGCGGCTCGCGGGCGCAAGCCGGGTGAGGCAAAGCTCGTCATCGCCGAGACGCCGGGCGAACGCCCGAGGCGCTCCACGTCGATCGCTATTTCAAACGACGACATGCCCTTCCTGGTGGACTCCGTAACCAACGCGATCAGCGCGCGGGGCTTTGCGATCAACCGCCTGCTCCACCCAATTCTGGACGTGGCTCGCGACGCTCATGGCGATATCCGCGGCCTCGCTCCGGCCGACCGCGAAATTCTCCCCGAAGGAACGAACCGCGAGTCGCTGATCTACCTGGAAATGACTCACCTTACCGAGGAAGAGCGTCAGGATCTCGAACGGGAACTCACCGAGGTTCTCGTGGACGTGCGCCTCGCGGTGGCGGACTGGCGCACCATGCTTTCGCGGCTCGCGCGCGCATCGGAGTCTCTGGGCGCCGCGCGCATTGCCGTTCCGGCTGACGAAGTCGTGGAAGCCAAGGCGTTTCTGGAATGGCTCGGCGACGACAATTTCACCTTTCTGGGCTTTGCGGCCTTCAGCTTCGCTTCGGCGCTGACCGACCATGACGCGGAACCGGAATTCGAGGACGGGCTGGGATTGCTCCGCGACCCCGATTTTCCACTATTTCGCGGCGCCAAGGGATATGAGCGCCTGCCGCCGGCCCTACGCGAGTTCATGGCCACCCCGCAGCCGCTGCTGATCACGAAATCGAACGCCGTCAGCCGCGTTCACCGCAATGTCTATTTCGACGCCGTCAGCGTGAAGCGCTTCGATGACCAGGGGCAGGTCTGCGGCGAATATCGCTTCATCGGCCTGTTCACCTCCGCCGCCCTCTCATCGCCCCCGAATTCCGTCCCTATCATCCGCCGCAAGGTGGCGGCGGTGCGCGAGCGCCTCGGCTTCGACCCCAGCGGCCATTCCGGCAAGGCGCTCAACCATGTCCTGGAAACCTTGCCGCGCGGTGAGCTCTTCCTGACCGATGAGGACCGCCTGACGGAAATGGCGCGCGGCATGCTCTCGCTGCTCGACCGCCCGCGTCCAAAGGTCTTTACCCGCGTCGACCCGTTCGAGCGCTTCGTCTCCGCCGTCGTCTTCATCCCACGAGAAATCTACACCAGCGAGTTGCGGCGAAAGGTCGGCGACATGCTTGCCGAGACGTTCAACGCCCGGCTTGCGCGTTTCGACGTGGAACTTCGCGCGCAGGGCCTCGCGCGCGTACAATTCTATCTGGGCACCGACCCCGGGCAGGTGCCCGACATTGCCGAAAAAGACCTCGACCGTCGTCTCGGCGAGCTGGTGCGCGGCTGGAACGAGCAGCTGGAGACGGAAGCGATTGCCCGCTTCGGCGACGAACGCGGCGAGACGCTCGCACGCGTCTACGAAGCGGCGCTGTCGACCAGCTACCGAGACCAGTTCAGTCCGGCCGAGGCGGTGAAGGACATCGAACATCTGGAGGCGCTCGAGGGCCCTGAAGACCGGGAAGTTCAGTTCTACCGCAAGTCGGGCGACGAGGGCCACGACCTCCGCATCAAGATCTACCGCCGCGGTAATATTATCCCGCTCAGCGAAATGGTCCCGGTGCTCGAAGCCTTTGGCTTCCAGGTCATCGAGGAATTTCCGTTCGATGCTCCGGCGGGCGATGGCGGCGGGTGGATCCACGACTTCCTCGTTCACCGTTCCGACGGAGAAGCGCTCGACCTCGACTTCCTGAAAACCACCGCGGCCGGGGCGCTACGCGCCGTTCTTCTGGGCGAACAGGAAAACGACGCCTTCAACTCGCTCGTCACGGCGGTGGAACTCGGTGTGGAGGAGGTCGCATGGCTGCGCGCCTATTTCCGCTACCTGCGCCAGTCTGTCCTCCCCTACGGCCTTGCCACCGTGGTCGAAGCGCTTGCCCGCAATCCGGTGACGACTCGCGCGCTGGTACAACTGTTCTGCGCCCGCTTCGCACTGGATGTCGAAGACCGGGCGGCGGCGATCGGGGCCGCGCAGGACGCGGTGACGGCAGGTCTTCGCGACGTCGAAGCCATCGACGAGGACCGCATTCTTCGTCGCTATGCAGCGGTTATCGGCGCCACGCTGCGCACCACGGCCTTCTGCGCCGCTTCGCGCACCCTGGCCTTCAAGATCGATTCGGGCGCCGTTCCCGGCCTGCCCGCTCCCGTGCCCTACCGGGAAATCTGGGTCTACAGCCCCCGCGTCGAAGGCGTACACCTGCGTGGTGGCCCCATTGCCCGCGGCGGCCTGCGCTGGTCGGACCGGCGCGACGACTTCCGCACGGAGATACTCGGCCTCGTGAAAGCACAGATGGTCAAGAATGCCGTCATCGTGCCGACGGGGGCCAAGGGCGGCTTTTATCCCAAGCAACTGCCGCCCATGTCCGACCGCGACGCCTGGCTGACCGAAGGTCAGGCTGCCTACCGGATTTTCATCGAGGCACTCCTGTCGCTGACGGACAATGTGAAAGGCAATGAGACGGTCCCACCGGAAGGCGTCGTCTGCCACGACGATCCCGACCCCTATCTTGTAGTGGCCGCGGACAAGGGCACGGCGACCTTTTCCGACCTCGCCAATTCCATCTCGCAGGAACACGGCTTCTGGCTCGGCGATGCCTTCGCTTCGGGAGGCGCGCATGGTTACGACCACAAGAAGATGGGCATTACCGCGCGCGGCGCCTGGGTCAGCGTACAGCGCCATTTCCGCGAGATGGGCATAGACATTCAATCGGACCCCGTCCGCGTGATCGGCGTTGGCGACATGTCGGGCGACGTCTTCGGCAATGGCATGCTGTTGTCCAAGACGCTGAAGCTCGTTGCCGCGTTCGACCATCGCCACATTTTCATCGACCCCGATCCTGATCCGGCGGCGTCATGGGCGGAACGCAGCCGAATGTTCGCGCTGCCGCGCAGCTCTTGGGAAGACTATGACCAGTCGCTCATCTCGAAGGGTGGCGGCGTCTTCTCGCGCGCCCAGAAATCTATCTCGCCCACGCCGGAAATGCAGGAACTTCTCGGCATCGGCGCGGACGACCTTGCCCCCACCGACCTTCTGTCGGCCATCCTGAAAGCGGACGCCGATCTCCTGTGGTTTGGAGGTATCGGCACCTATGTGAAAGCTGCCGGAGAAAGCGACGCCGATGTCGGCGACCGGGCCAACGACCCCATCCGCGTAAACGCCCGCGACCTGCGCGTCCGGGTGATCGGCGAGGGGGCCAATCTCGGCATCACCCAGCCGGGCCGTATTTCTTTCTCCGCAGCGGGCGGCCGCGTGAACACCGACTTCATCGACAATTCCGCAGGTGTCGACTGCTCGGACAATGAGGTGAACATCAAGGTGGCGCTGCAGGACCCGCTGCGCGCCGGCACGCTGGAAGAGGAGGACCGCAACGCGCTTCTCGCCGAAATGACCGAGGAAGTCGCCGCGCTGGTGCTGCGGGACAATGTCATGCAGACACAGGCCCTCTCGGTGGCAGAGGCCGGCGGCCCCGATATGCTGCCCTCCTTCCAGCGCGTGCTGCAGGAAATGGAGACGCAGGAGCGCATCGACCGTGTGGTCGAACAACTTCCCGGCGACGACCAGTTGCAGCAGCGCGCTGCTGGCGGCCGAGGGCTCGAACGACCCGAACTCGCTGTGCTGCTCGCGCATGCCAAGATCGCCCTTTACGAGGCGATCGTCGAAAGCCCGCTTCCCGACGACCCCGCCCTCGTGGAGGATCTGGAATTCGCCTTTCCCGATCGGCTAAAGGCCGAGTTTCTCGACCAGATTCACGCTCACCGACTCCGGCGTGAGATCATCGCTACGAAAATCGCCAACCAGATCGTCAACCGCGGCGGCATCGCCATCGCTTTCGAGTTGGCCGAAGAGCATTCCGTTCCGCTGGCGCGTGTGGCCGCCGCGTTCGTCACGGCGCGTGAGCTGTTCCGCTTTCGGACATTGTGGCGCACCATCGACGCCGCCGCTCTCGACCCGCGTATCCAGATCGCCCTTCACCGCCGGTCGGGTCAGGGCCTGCGAACGCATATGTCCGACCTGATCGACGCGCTTGGACCGGCGGCGATGCCGAGCGAGACAGTGGCGATGCTGCGGCCGGGCCTCGAAGAGCTTCGCGAGAGCGTCGGCGACATTTTGGGAGTGGAGCCGCGTGCCGCCATTGAGCGGGGCCGGCAAAGCCTCGCGGCCGAAGGCGCGCCTGAGGAGCTGACCGAGAAAATCCTCGAGATCGAATCGCTCGACGGCGCCGCTCTCATCGCCAAGCTCGCCCACGATAAAGGCATGACGGCGACCGGTGTGGCAAAGGCCTATACCCGGATCGGGAGCGCGCTCGGTCTCGACTGGGCGCACGCGACGGCCGCCTATCTGGAACCGGCCGATCCCTGGGAGCGACTGCTGGCGTCCAGCCTGGCGCGCGATTTCGAAGTCATGCGTCTCGATCTCGTCGGCAGCTTCCCCGCTGAAGATGGCGCAGATGCAGAGGCGGAGGCTGAACGCTGGCTCGAAAGCCGCAAGGACGCGGTAGCGAACCTGTCGGCGACAATCGACCGTGCGCGGGCATCCGGCGTGCAGACGCCCGCCATGCTTGCACATCTCGCCAGTCAGGCGCGCTCGGTGCTAAGCAGCGGGTTCTAGGTGGAGCCACGCCGCCGCAGCCGGCATTCCGGATGTTCATCGGCAATTCAGCGGCGCAGGCGTCATCTGCAACCGGAGGCCCCCTCCTTCGTTCGAAAGACAGATATGACCAGTCGCTTTCTCTTGCTGACAGGCCTGGGCTTCGCGCTCGGCATCTGTTCAATTCCCGCCTCCGCACAGACCGCTACCGATGCTGGACAGGCGGACCCGCCCACTGACAGCGGCGTGCTCGTCTCGCCGCGGCAGGAACGCATCCCTCTCGACCAGTTTCTGGTCCCGCTGCGCTGCCCGGAGGACGAGATTTGCGTCGAGGCCCCCTATGAAGAGGAAGAGGAAACTCCGCCCCCGACGCCGGGCGACCGTGAACTCGACGTTCAGGCAGAACGCCGCGCGCTGTCGACACTCGGAAATTCGGAGCTTCCGACGAGCTGTTCCGCCGTGGGCGCGGGAAACAGCGCCTGCGCGTTCGAACAATATGAAGTTTTCCGCGAGGAGCGGGAACTGCTCGACGCAAAGGTCCTTCCCCCCGAAGAGCCCGAATAAGGTCCGGCCGCTAGCGCCTTATCGGCCGAGCTGAACCTGATCCCCTCTTTCGCTCGGGCGGCGCGCTTACTAGCTCATAGTCATGCCGCGCCGCTTCGATTCCGTCACCGACCGCCGCGCGATCATTGATCGCCGCACCATCTTCTCCCGTGTGGAAGAGGCCCCGGCCGAGCGAAAATATTATGTCGAGATCCTTCGCGAGGCGCTCGCAGACGGCGCGGCCGAACTCCAAAAGCGTATCGATGCCGATCCCGGCGACGGCCGCGCGCACGCTTATGCCCGCGCCTATCTGATCGACCAGATCGTCCGCATCGCCTTCGAGGCGTCGGCGCGTTTCCTCTTTCCCAACCCCTCTCCCAGTTCCGGCGAACGCCTGACCATTTGCGCCGTGGGGGGTTATGGCCGGGGGGAAATGGCGCCCTATAGCGACGTAGACCTGCTCTTCGTCGTGCCCGGCAAGCTGTCCGCCTGGTCGGAACAGGTTGTCGAATCGGTCCTCTACACGCTTTGGGACCTCAGCCTGAAGGTCGGCCATGCGACCCGTTCGCCCCAGGAAATCGTCCGCCTTTCCCGCGAGGATACGACCATCCGCACGGCGATGCTGGAAACGCGTTTCATCTGCGGCGACCAGGATCTCTACGACGAAGCGGGCCGCGTCTACCGTAGCGAGGTCGTGCACGGCACGGAGCGGGATTTCATCCGCGAAAAGCTCGCCGAACGCGATGCGCGTCACAAGCGGATGGGCGACAGTCGCTATGTCGTCGAACCCAATGTGAAGGAAGGAAAGGGCGGCCTGAGGGACCTTCAGACGCTCTTCTGGATCGGCAAATATTGCCACCGGGTCGAGCGGGCCGCGGAACTTGTCGATGCCGGCCTGTTCGAACCCGAGGAATACCGCCTCTTCAACCGCGCCGAAGACTTCCTGCTCGCGGTCCGGACCCTTCTACACCATCTGAACGGCCGTGCTGAGGAACGGCTGACGTTCGACATGCAGCGCCGCATCGCCGAACTGCTCGGCTATCAGGACCGGGCGGGGGCCTCCGCCGTCGAGCGCTTCATGCGCCACTATTTCCTGATCGCGAAGTCCGTGGGCGACCTGACCGGCCTGTTCCTCGAACATATCGAAGAGGAATATGCCGGATTTCGCGAACGCATCCGCTCGCGCACCAGCGCGCCTTCACATCTCAACGGCTTTACGCTCAGTCGCGGCCGTATCGGGATTCCGGACGAGAGCTTCTTTCAGGACGAGCCGCGCCGTTTGCTGGAGTTGTTCGCCCTCGCAGAGGAACATGGGCACGAAATCCATCCCCTCGCCATGCGCCAGGCCAGCCGCGACGCCCAGCTTATCTCCGACCTTCAGGACGACGAGCGTGCGAACGATCTGTTCATGCAGGTTCTGACCTCTCCGCGCGATCCGGAAACCGTACTGCGCTGGATGAACGAGGCCGGGGTCTTCGGTCGGTTCGTACCCGACTTCGGCCGCGTGGTCGCTCGTATGCAGTTCGACATGTACCACCACTATACCGTCGACGAGCATACCATCAGGGCCGTCGGCCTGCTGTCGCAGATCGAGCGCGGCCTGCTGAAGGACGAGCACCCGATTTCGACCGATATCATGCAGAAGGTCGGGGCGCGTCAGGTGATCTACACGGCGGTGCTGCTACACGACATCGCCAAGGGGCGCGGCGGCGACCATTCCGAACTGGGGGCGGAGATTGCGCTGGAGCTATGTCCGCGGCTGGGCCTGGGGCCGGCAGAGACGGAAACCGTGTCTTGGCTGGTCCGCTATCATCTCCTGATGTCCGCAACGGCCTTCAAACGGGACCTCTCGGACGCAAAGACGATCGAGGATTTCGTCGCCGAAGTGCAAAGTCTGGAACGGCTGCGCCTGCTTACCGTCCTGACCGTCGTCGATATCCGGGCCGTTGGGCCGGGCACATGGACCGCCTGGAAGGCACAGCTCATCAGCAATCTCTTCACGCTGGCCGAGGAGCGTCTGCGGCTAGGCCACCAGCGCTACGGGCGCGAGGAGAAGATCGCCGCGAAGCAGCATGAGGCAGCCGAGCGGCTCGGCTGGGACGATGAGCGCATGGATGCCTATGCCGCGCGCTTCTTCGACAGCTACTGGATTGCCGAGGATATCGACACGCTGGTGGCGAATGCACGGCAGATCGAGACGCCGGAAGAGGCGATCTCGATCGAGTTCACGTTCGACGAGGATTCCGGCCTGACGCAGGTGCGTATCTGTTCGGAGGACCATCCCGGACTGCTGATGCGGATCGCCGGGGCGATCGGTCTGGCGGGCGCGGACATCGCGGACGCCCGCATTCACACGACGCGTGACGGCATGGCAATCAACAACCTGCTCGTCACCTCCTCGCGCACGGCGACCTTCACGGAACCGGATCAGCTCGAGCGCCTGAAACGCACCGTCTGCGATGCGCTGGCGGGCAAGGTGAGGCTCAAGGACAAGCTGGCCTCGAAGCCGCCCCCTCTCACGCGGGCGGAAGCCTTCAGTGTCGCGCCGCGGGTTCTCGTTCAGTCCGGAGCGTCCAATCGTTTTACCGTGATCGAAGTGAACGCGGCCGACCGCCCCGGCCTGCTGCACGCGCTTTTGAAGACGCTGTTCGACGCTCAGGTGAGCATCAATTCCGCACATATCACGACCTACGGCGAACGCGCGGTCGACACCTTCTACCTCACCGACCTGACCGGGCAGAAGCTCGACGGAACACAGCGCCTGAAGGATCTGGAAGCGCGGCTCCTCAACGCCGCGCGCACCGAATCGCGGGCTGCGCAGGCGGCCTGAGCCGCGGCAGAACAAAGGCACTGCGGCCCCGCAACTCGCATGTCGGGAATCGTGGAGGGGCTTCTGTTGCCCGGTGCCCTCCGAACCGCTGGACTGGCGCTTCTGTTGACAGGTGCGCCCCGAACCCCGCTTTTGGCCTGTGTAACGTTCGCCGTTAGGCTACTGGTTACGCAGCAAGAGCAAATGCCTCGTTGTCGTTGGCATTTATCGGTTTTGACCCAGTTTTACGGCTTATGTCAGGCCGGGCGAAGTCACCGTCTTTCAGCACATGTCGAAGCTGTTTCGGCCCCATCAGGAAGCGTCCATTGGAGATGCTGAACGCCTCGTGGTGGAGCCGCCGGGTACCGCCCCCGGGTCCATGCAACCTATTTCACGGCAAAGTTTATCGCCATAGCCGGCCGCTAAGCCGGCACTTGAGAAGATAGGCGCGATGATCCGACGCTTCAAGTTCGGCGCGCTGTAGTCTCGCGGATGCCGCTAGCTGCCGTGGCCGCCCGCGACGGCGAGATAGCGCTGCAGCAATCCCTCATTGATCGCATCCCAGTCATAAGCCTCGGCACGCTCCGCCCCCGCCGCCCCCGCGCGGCGCCGGGCCTCGGCATCGTTGAGATAATGCTGCAGCGCATCGGCCGACTGCTGGACATCGTCGGGAGCCGTCAGCATGCCGTTCAGACCTTCCTCCACAAGGCTCGTCGAACCCGTGGCCCGCGCGGCGACGACGGGCAGACCGCTCGCCATCGCCTCCAGCGTCACATTGCCGAACGTCTCGGTGGAGGAGGGGTTGAACATGACATCGGCGGACGCATAGGCCCGCGCCAGCTTCTCGCCGCCCAGGAAGCCGGTAAAGATGCCCTGAGGTGCGCGCTCTTCGATCCACTCGCGGGCAGGCCCGTCACCGACGAACAAAGCTTTGTAGCTTTGACCGCGCCGGTCGAGTTCCTTCAGCGTCGCCGCGAACACGTCGAGGCCTTTTTCCAGCACCAGCCGCCCCACGAACAGGATAACTACGTCGTCGTCGGCGAGGCCGAGACTTCGGCGCCAGGCCATATCACGCCGTGCAGGATCGTAGAGCTGCTGGTCGATACCGCGGCTCCAGATCAGAACCTCCCGGTTCATCCCCTGCTCGCGCAGGACATCGGCCATACTTTCGGACGGGGCGTAAATTTCTTCGCACTTGTTGTAGAGTCGGCGCAGGATCGCCTCGCCCGCCGACTGCAGCCAGCCCAGCTTGTAGTAGCGGAAATAGGTCTCGAATCTGGTGTGGACGGAGGCGACCAGTGGAACGCCGTGCCGTTCGGCCCAGACCGCGGCGCGGTGGCCGATGACATCGGGTGAGGAAATGTGCACTAGATTTGGCTTGAAAGCGGCCAGATCGTCGTGAGCGCCAATCAGGCCAAAGCCGAACCGATACTCGTCGCGCCCGGGCACGGGCACACTTTTGATCGACACCAGATCGCCTGTCGGCTCGAACGGTGGATTGTCGATTGTCGGCGAATAGATGCGCATGGTGACGCCGCGCGACAGCATATAGCCCGTCAGGCGGTTTAGCGCCTGGTTGGCGCCGTCCTTCACATAATTATAGTTGCCCGAGAACAGGGCGACCCGAAGGTCTTTTGGCTGCATGCGCGGGCGCATAGCGGGCGCCGGGGCGGAATGCCACAGGAACGGTGATCGCCGCCCCGCCGTTCGAGCGGAAAAGGAGATGCCCATGTCCAATTCGAACAGCTTCCAGACCGGCCAGTATGTGAAATGGAAATGGGGCGAGGACTATGCCCGCGGGCAGATCGACGAGCGATTCGAACGGGATGTCAAACGGACGATCGACGGCAATGAGGTGTCCCGCAACGGCAGCGAGGACAATCCCGCCTACCTGATCAAGCAGGAAGACGGGCAGAGTGTCCTCAAGAAAGGCTCCGAGCTCGAAGCTGACCCGCAGAACTAGGTCTCGCTATCCGCCAAGCTGACCGAGCAGGAAGGCAAGGACGAGACCTAGGGCCACGGCGACGCCGGTCATCTTGTGATCCTGCTTGTAGGCTTGGGGAAAGACTTCCGTTGCGAGCGAGGACACCACTGCGCCCGCGGCAAAGGCACGAATCAGACCAAGGAGTTTCGGATCCGTTCCGGCAAGAAGAAGGTTGCCCGCGATTGCGGCCAGCGACAGCAGACCTGCGGTCGCGGCCCACAGCAGCATGACGCGGCCCTTCGATCGGTCCTGCGCCGCCATTTCCTTCGCGCCGCCAGCCGCCTCGGGGAGGTTCGATAGCAGGATTGAGCCTGCCAGCGCCGCCACCTGCATTGGCCCGGCTCCGATCAGCGCAACGCCAAGCGCCAAATTCTCCGGAATTCCGTCGATCGTGATCGCCAGCAATAGGCCCGTGCCGCCACTTTCGCCGAACAACTTGTCGTTCAGCTTATCGAGTCCGACGAAGGCCAGCGCACCGACGAATACGGCGCTCATCACCATCCACACGGGGGCGTGCTCGGTGGCCGGTTCGATCAGTTCCGACATGACGGAGACGATCAGTGCGCCGCCCGCCATGGCCACCAGAAACCCTTCAAGTCGTTCCGGGAGACGACCGTAAAGCCCCCAGGCCGCCCCGGCCATCAGGGCCCCGGAGACGACGAGAACGACAGCCAAGGTGAGCAGCATGTTTGCGGCCTAGTGGCTCTCGCGGCAGCTTCCAATGCCGGAATGAAAAAGGGCCGCGCCGGATGTCCGGCGCGGCCCCTCTGCCTCGCAAAACCTGCCGACGTTACTCGGCCGCTTCTGTCTCCGTCTCGGCTTCGGCATTCGCCGCTTCCGCTTCGGCGGCTTCCAGTGCCTTGCGCTGCTTCTCGCGAAGCTTCGCGTCGCGCTGGCTCGCCTCCAGACGGGCACGGTTCATGGCCGCGCCGGTGCCTGCCGGGATCAGACGTCCGACGATGACGTTTTCCTTCAGGCCGTTCAGCGTATCGACCTTGCCCTGGACGGCCGCCTCGGTGAGGACACGCGTCGTTTCCTGGAAGGAAGCGGCGGAGATGAAGCTGCGGGTCTGCAGCGACGCCTTCGTGATGCCCAGAAGCACCGGCTTGCCCTCGGCCTTTTCCTGGCGCGCGGTCAGCTTGGCATTCTCTTCTTCCATCTCGGTCAGATCGACCTGTTCGCCAACCAGCAGGGTGGTGTCGCCGGACTTCGTGATCTCGACCTTCTGCAGCATCTGGCGAACGATCACCTCGATGTGCTTGTCGTTGATCTTCACGCCCTGCAGCCGGTAGACCTCCTGGATCTCCCAGACGAGATATTCGGCCAGCGCTTCGACGCCCATGACATCGAGAATGTCATGCGGATCGGGATTGCCGTCGATCAGATAGTCGCCCTTGCGCACGCTATCGCCGTCCTGGACCGCGATATGCTTGCCCTTCGGCACCATATACTCGACCGTGTCGCTGCCATCCTCGGGATGGATGTAGAGCCGCTTCTTGGTCTTGTAGTCGCGGCCGAACTCGATGCGACCGTCAATCGAGGCGATGACCGCATTGTCCTTCGGCTTGCGAGCCTCGAACAGTTCGGCAACGCGCGGCAGACCGCCGGTGATGTCGCGCGTCTTGGCAGCTTCACGCGGGATACGCGCGATGATGTCACCCGGCTTCACTTCGGCACCTTCGTCGACCGACAGGATCGAGCCCACGGACAGCTGGTAGACCTGCGCGTCTTCCGAATTGTCGCCCGTCAGAGTGATGCGCGGCTTCAGATCGCCCGACTTCGGTACCGCCTTCCAGTCCGCCACGGTCTTCGCCGTGATGCCGGTAGCTTCGTCGGCCTCTTCCGTCAGCGAGACGCCTTCGACGAGGTCCTGATACTTCACGACGCCGCCCTTATCGGCAATGACCGGAAGCGTGTACGGATCCCATTCGGCAAGCCGGTCGCCCTGCTTGACGATGTGACCGTCCTCCCAGGCGATGATCGCACCGTAGGGAATACGGTCGACCGAGCGCTCGCGACCCTCCATGTCGATGACGGCGATCTCGCCGGAACGACTTGCTGCGAGCAGGCGGCCCTTCTGGTCCTTGATCGAGTCGAGGTTGCGATACTCGACCCGGCCGTCGAACGAGCTTTCCAGCGTAGACTGCTCGGAAACCTGGGCTGCACCGCCGATATGGAAGGTCCGCATGGTCAGCTGCGTTCCCGGCTCACCGATCGACTGCGCGGCGATGACGCCCACGGCCTCGCCGATGTTCACCGGCGTACCACGCGCAAGGTCGCGGCCGTAGCAGGCGCCGCAGACGCCAATCTGCGCTTCGCAGACCAGCGGCGAGCGGATGTCGACCGATGCGGGTTCCACATCCTCGATCAGCTTCGTTTCGGCTTCGCCCAGCAGCGTTCCGGCTTCCATGACGGTCTCGCCGGTCTTGGCGTCGATGACGTCGTCCGCCAGCGTGCGGCCGAGGATACGCTCGCCCAGCGACACGATGGTGTTGCCACCCTCGACGATCGCCTTGACGTTCAGCGACTTGTCGGTGCCGCAATCCTCTTCCGTGATGGTGCAGTCCTGCGACACGTCGACGAGGCGGCGGGTCAGGTAGCCCGAGTTCGCCGTCTTCAGCGCGGTGTCGGCCAGACCCTTACGGGCACCGTGGGTCGAGTTGAAGTATTCAAGGACGGTCAGGCCTTCCTTGAAGTTACTGATGATCGGCGTCTCGATGATCTCGCCGGACGGCTTGGCCATGAGGCCGCGCATACCGGCCAGCTGCTTCATCTGCGCAGGCGAACCACGCGCACCGGAATGCGCCATCATGTAGATCGCGTTCACCGGCTTCTCGCGGCCGCCCTCGTCCAGTTCGTGCGCGGACAGTTTGCCCATCATGGCGTCGGCCACGCGGTCGCCGCAACGCGCCCACGCGTCGATGACCTTGTTGTACTTCTCGCCCTGCGTGATCAGGCCGTCCTGATACTGCTGTTCGAAGTCGGCGACGGTGGCACGGGTTTCGTTGACCATCTCCTCCTTCTCGAACGGGATGATCATGTCGTCCTTGCCGAACGAGATGCCCGCGGAGCAGGCATGCCGGAAGCCGAGATCCATGATCGCGTCGGCGAACAGGACCGTCTCCTTTTGCCCCGTCTCACGGTAGACGACGTCGATGACGTCGGCGATTTCGCGCTTGGTCAGCAGCCGGTTGATCAGCTCATAAGGCACGCGGTGCGTCTTCGGCAGCTTCTCGCCGATCAGCATGCGGCCCGGCGTCGTTTCGACGCGGAGCATGTACTCGTTGCCTTCTTCGTCCGTCTGCGGGACGCGGGCGGTGATCTTCGAGTGCAGGGTCACGAGGCCGGCGTCGAGAGCGTTGTGCACCTCGACGATGTCGGAGAGGACCATTCCCTCGCCCGGCTCGCCCTGCCGGTCCATCGACAGATAGTAGAGGCCGAGAATCATGTCCTGCGAGGGCACGATGATCGGTTTGCCATTGGCGGGCGACAGGATGTTGTTGGTCGACATCATGAGGACGCGCGCTTCCAGCTGTGCCTCTAGGCTCAGCGGCACGTGCACGGCCATCTGGTCGCCGTCAAAGTCGGCGTTGAAGGCCGAGCAAACCAGCGGGTGAAGCTGGATCGCCTTGCCTTCGATCAGCACGGGCTCGAACGCCTGAATGCCGAGGCGGTGGAGCGTCGGCGCGCGGTTCAGCAGGACCGGGTGCTCGCGGATCACCTCGTCCAGGATGTCCCAGACTTCCTTGCGTTCCTTCTCGACCCATTTCTTGGCCTGCTTCAGGGTCATGGAGAGACCCTTGGCGTCAAGGCGCGCGTAGATGAACGGCTTGAACAGCTCCAGCGCCATCTTCTTCGGCAGACCGCACTGATGCAGCTTCAGTTCCGGGCCGGTCACGATGACCGAGCGACCGGAATAGTCGACGCGCTTGCCGAGCAGATTCTGGCGGAAGCGGCCCTGCTTGCCCTTCAGCATGTCGGACAGCGACTTCAGCGGACGCTTGTTGGCGCCCGTGATGATGCGGCCGCGGCGACCATTGTCGAACAGCGCATCGACCGATTCCTGCAGCATGCGCTTCTCGTTGCGCACGATGATGTCAGGCGCGCGCAGTTCGATCAGCCGCTTCAGGCGGTTGTTGCGGTTGATCACACGGCGGTAGAGGTCGTTGAGATCCGACGTCGCGAAGCGGCCACCATCCAGCGGCACGAGCGGACGCAGGTCGGGCGGAATGACCGGGACGACCGACAGGATCATCCATTCGGGACGGTTGCCCGATTCCATGAAGCTCTCGATGACCTTCATGCGCTTGATGATCTTTTTCGGCTTCAGCTCGGACTTGGTGACGGCCAGCTCTTCCTCGAGGGCCTTGTGCTCGGCCTCCAGGTCCATCGTCTCCAGGATCTCGCGGATGGCCTCGGCGCCGATACCGGCGGTGAAGGCGTCCTCGCCGTATTCGTCCTGCGCGTCGAGCAGTTCGTCCTCGGTCAGAAGCTGCAGCTTCTCGAGCGGCGTCAAGCCCGGCTCGACGACGATGAAGCTCTCGAAATAAAGCACCTTCTCAAGCTGCTTCAGCTGGATGTCGAGCAGCATGCCGATGCGGCTCGGCAGCGACTTCAGGAACCAGATATGGGCAACCGGCGCGGCCAGTTCGATGTGGCCCATGCGATCGCGGCGCACCTTCGAAACGGTGACCTCGACGCCGCACTTCTCACAGACGATGCCCTTGTATTTCATCCGCTTATACTTGCCGCACAGGCACTCATAGTCCTTGATGGGACCGAAGATGCGCGCACAGAACAGGCCGTCACGCTCAGGCTTGAACGTGCGGTAGTTGATCGTTTCGGGCTTCTTGATCTCGCCGTAGGACCAGGACCGGATGCGCTCGGGAGAGGCAATGCCGATCTTGATCTGGTCGAACGTCTCCGGCTTCGCGGCCGGATTGTAGAAGTTCATGATTTCCTGGTTCATGCGATCTTCCTTCTGGTCCTTCGGGACCCTTGTTCCTGGTCCCGGCCATCAGCCGGGCTCCAATTCCTGACCTTCGTCCCGACGTGCGCCCGCCGGGTGGCGGCCCCGGCCTTCGCCGGGACCCCGGTCCCTATTCGGCTGCCTGCGGAAGCATGTCCTGGCCGTCCTCGTCGTCGTCCTCGTCCTGGTTCTTCAGATCAACGTTGAGGCCAAGTGAGCGCATTTCCTTCACGAGCACGTTGAAGCTCTCCGGGATGCCGGCTTCGAACGTGTCGTCGCCCTTCACGATGGCCTCGTAGACCTTCGTGCGGCCCGACACGTCGTCCGACTTCACCGTCAGCATTTCCTGCAGGGTGTAGGCTGCGCCGTAGGCCTGCAGCGCCCAGACTTCCATCTCGCCGAAGCGCTGGCCGCCGAACTGCGCCTTACCGCCCAGCGGCTGCTGGGTGACGAGCGAGTACGGGCCGATGGAGCGTGCGTGGATCTTGTCGTCCACCAGGTGGTGCAACTTCAGCATATAGATGTAGCCAACGGTCACCTTGCGGTCGAACTTCTCGCCGGTACGGCCGTCGTAGAGGTCCACCTGGCCAGAGCGGTCGAGACCCGCCTCTTCCAGAAGGTCCGCCACATCGGGTTCGCGGGCACCGTCGAACACGGGCGTTCCCATCGGGACGCCGCGCGACAGGTTGGTCGCCAGTTCGGTCAGCTCCTCGTCCGACTGCGGTGCGATTTCCTTGTCGTACTGCTTGCCGTAGATTCGCTTCAGCTTCTCGCGCAGTTCGTCCGAACTGCCGTTCTCGTGCATCTTCTCCAGCATGTCCCGGATCTGCACGCCCAGACCGCGAGCGGCCCAGCCAAGATGCGTCTCGAAGATCTGCCCGACGTTCATACGCGACGGCACGCCGAGCGGGTTCAGCACGATGTCGGCATGCGTACCATCTTCCAGGAACGGCATGTCCTCGATCGGCAGGATGCGGCTGATGACGCCCTTGTTTCCGTGGCGGCCGGCCATCTTGTCGCCAGGCTGCAGCTTGCGCTTCACCGCGACGAAGACCTTCACCATCTTCAGGACGCCCGGCAGCATCTCGTCGCCGGCCTGCAGCTTCTCGACCTTCTCCTCGAACCGGTCGCTGAGGCTCTTCATGGCCTCGTCATACTGGCCCTTCATGGCTTCGAGGTCGGACTGGACGCTGTCGTCGATGACGGCAAACTTCCACCAGTCGCGCCGGTTCTCGATGCCCGACAGCAGCTCTGCGGTGATCTCGCTGCCCTTCTTGACGCCCTTGGGCGCTGCGGCGGCGGTCTGGCCGATCAGAACTTCCTTCAGGCGGCCATAGGTCGCGCGGTCCAGGATCGCCCGTTCGGTATCGCGGTCGTTTTCGAGCCGCTCGATTTCCTCGCGCTCGATCTGGAGGGCACGCTCATCCTTGTCGATGCCGTGACGGTTGAACACGCGCACTTCGACGACCGTCCCGGCAACGCCCGGCGGCAGTTTCAGCGACGTGTCACGCACGTCGGAGGCCTTTTCGCCGAAGATGGCGCGAAGCAGCTTCTCCTCCGGCGTCATCGGGCTCTCGCCCTTCGGCGTGATCTTGCCGACCAGAATGTCGCCCGGCTCGATCTCGGCGCCGATATAGACGATGCCCGCTTCATCGAGGTTGCGCAGCGCCTCCTCGCCAACGTTCGGAATATCGCGCGTAATCTCTTCCGGCCCCAGCTTGGTATCGCGGGCCATCACCTCGAACTCCTCGATGTGGATCGAGGTGAAGACGTCGTCCTTCACGATGCGTTCGGAGATGAGGATCGAGTCCTCGTAGTTGTAACCGTTCCACGGCATGAACGCGACGAGCACGTTGCGGCCGAGCGCGAGCTCACCAAGTTCGGTCGACGGGCCGTCGGCAATGATATCGCCCTTCAGCACCTCGTCGCCCACCTTCACCAGCGGACGCTGGTTGATGGCGGTATTCTGGTTCGACCGCTGGAACTTCCTCAGCTTGTAAATGTCGACCGCGCTTTCGCCGGCCTGCACGTCCTCGGTGGCGCGCACGACGATGCGCTCGGCATCGACCTGGTCGATGATGCCGGTGCGACGGGCGGCAATGGCAGCGCCGGAATCGCGCGCCACCGTCCCTTCCATACCGGTACCGACGAACGGCGCCTCGGCACGTACGAGCGGCACGGCCTGGCGCTGCATGTTCGAGCCCATCAGCGCGCGGTTGGCGTCATCGTTTTCCAGGAACGGAATCAGCGAGGCCGCAACCGAAACCAGCTGCTTCGGCGACACGTCCATCAGCGTGATGATGTCACGCGGCGCCATCAGGAATTCGCCCGCCTGACGGCTGGACACGATTTCCTCGACGAAGCTGCCATCGTCGGTCAGCTCGGCATTGGCCTGCGCGATGGTGTGCTTCTGCTCTTCCATCGCCGACAGGTAGACGACTTCGTTCGTCACCTTGTTGTCGACCACCCGGCGGTACGGCGTCTCGATGAAACCGTACTTGTTCACCCGGCTGAAGGTCGCCAGCGAGTTGATCAGGCCGATGTTCGGACCTTCGGGCGTCTCGATCGGACAGATGCGGCCATAGTGGGTCGGGTGGACGTCGCGCACCTCGAAGCCCGCGCGCTCACGCGTCAGGCCGCCCGGCCCGAGTGCCGAGACGCGGCGCTTGTGGGTAATCTCGCCCAGCGGGTTCGTCTGGTCCATGAACTGCGACAGCTGCGACGAGCCGAAGAATTCGCGCACCGCGGCAACTGCCGGCTTGGCGTTGATCAGGTCGTTCGGCATCACCGTGTCGACGTCGACGGAGCTCATGCGCTCCTTCACGGCACGCTCCATGCGCAGCAGGCCGACGCGGTACTGGTTCTCCAGCAGTTCGCCCACCGAACGCACGCGGCGATTGCCGAGATTGTCGATGTCGTCGATCTCGCCCTTGCCGTCTTTCAGGCCGACCAGCGTCTGCACCACGGCCAGAATATCCTCCTGCCGCAGCGTGGTAAGATCGTCCGGCGCATCGAGATCGAGGCGCATGTTCATCTTCACGCGGCCGACGGCGCTCAGGTCATAGCGCTCCGGATCGAAGAACAGACCCTCGAACATACCCTCGGCGGTCTCGCGCGTGGGCGGCTCGCCGGGGCGCATGACGCGGTAGATTTCAGCAAGCGCAGTGTCGCGGTCCTCGGACTTGTCGACTTTCAGCGTGTTGCGGATCCACGGACCGACATTCTGATAGTCGATATCGAGGATCTCGATTTCCTTGATCTTCGCATCGTCAAGGCGCTGGATCACATCGGCGTCGATCTCGTCGCCGGCCTCGACATAGATGCGGCCGGTCTTCTCGTCGATCATATCCTTGGCAGCGAAGCGACCAGCCAGTTCCTCATCGGGAATCAGATACTCGTCCATGCCGTCCTGCGCAGCCTTGCGTGCGGCCCGCGGGCTCACCTTCTTGTTGGCAGGGAACAGGACTTCGCCCGACTTCGCATCGACGATGTCGAAGGTCGGCTTCTGGCCGCGCCAGTTGTCCGGATTGAACGGCGCCTTCCAACCCGTCTTGGACCGCTTGAAGGTCAGCTTGGCGTAGAACCGGTCGAGGATCTCTTCGGTAGAAAGACCCAGGGCATGCAGCAGTGTCGTGACCGGCTGCTTGCGCTTCCGGTCGATGCGCGCGTTGACGATGTCCTTGGCGTCGAACTCGAAGTCGAGCCAGGATCCGCGATAGGGAATGATGCGCGCGGCGAAGAGATACTTACCCGACGCATGGGTCTTGCCGCGATCATGGTCGAAGAAGACACCCGGGCTGCGGTGCATCTGAGAGACAATGACGCGCTCCGTACCGTTGACGAGGAACGTGCCGTTCTCCGTCATCAGCGGCATGTCGCCCATATAAACGTCCTGCTCCTTGATATCGAGCACGGAGCGGGCTTCGGTGTCGGGATCGATCTCGAATACGATCAACCGCAGCGTTACCTTCATCGGCGCCGAATAGGTCAGGCCGCGCTGACGGCATTCCTCGGTGTCGTACTTCGGCGCTTCCAGTTCGTAGTCGACGAAGTCGAGTTCGGCCGTACCGGCAAAGTCCTTGATCGGAAAGACGCTGCGCAGCGTCTTTTCCAGGCCGGAGACATAGCCGTCTTCCGGGCGCGAACGCAGGAAGTTCTCGTAGGATTCGCGCTGCACCTCGATGAGGTTAGGCATTTCGATCGCTTCGGTGATGTCACCGAACATCTTGCGAACCCGCTTTTTGCCGATGAAGCTGAGAGCCTGCTGCGTGGTGGCCATGGAGATCCTTTGGGTCTTTGCGTGTCTGGTCGAACTGGTTCGGGCACGAAAAAACGCGGCGCACATCGGGAGGGACTCCGGTACCGGGACCGGAATCCGCTATCTCTTGCACGTCGCGTGGGTCCCAATCCCGTCACCTTCCGTAGGCTGGCTGCGCGACGACCGGCCTGTCTCGTGATCGGGTGGGTAGGCGCTGCATATAGGAACGAGCCCGGGAGAGTCAAAGGCCGGACACCACCATTCCCAGGTGTCGGCCAATTTTACAGCACGCGATACTAACCTGCATTAGTACATCCCCAAGTGACTGACTCTTCGCGTAAGACGGATTCTGGCATCACTTTTGCTAGGAGCTGCCCAGAGACAGTTTCACCCAAGTGGCGTTGCGTACCGGTTTCACCCTTGTCGGGGATTAGACATGGACGTTCGTGGTTCTCTCCTTGCCCTTTCCGTCGCAGCGGCGCTTGCAGCTCCGGCCTCTGCCATTTCCGTCTCGGGAAACGAAACGGCCCTCGACCTCGCCTCGCAGATCGCCGGGTCGGGCATCACCATTACCGGCGCGACCTATGACAAGGGCGCATCCGCAACGGTCCAGTCCGGTACCTTTACGGGCGGCTCCGACGCGCTGCCCTTCGACACCGGCATCGTCCTGACGACCGGGAATGTCGCGCAGGTTACCGATACCGCCGGCCAAAACTACACGGAAACGCGCGGCGACGGCTTCAGCCCCGATGATAACATCAGCACCGTCACCGGCTCGGGCGGAACCCTCGCGATCCTGAACTCGACCGACTATGCGTCGCTCGAATTCACCTTCACCTTTACCAATCCGACAGACCCCAGCGCAGGCAATGTGAACTTCGCCTTCGCCTTCGCGTCGGAAGAATATATCGACTTCATCGGGACCGGCTTCAATGACGAGTTCCAGCTGCTGATCAACGGCACGAACGTGGGCACTACGACCGGTCAGGCTGGCGGAGATACGGTCAATATCAACAATGTGAACGACCAAGTTAACTCGTCGCTCTACGTCAACAACGTGGCGAATACGAACGGCATTCCGAATGCGAACCTCGCATTCGGGTTTGACGGCCGTACGGCGCAGATCAATGCCTTCATCTCCGGCCTCGACCCGTTCGCATCGCACACCGCCCAGTTCGTGGTCGCCGACGTCTTCGACGAACAGCTCGACTCCGCCGTCTTCATCAGCGGCGGCACGTTCAGTGTCGATGCGCCGCCGACCGCGACCGATGTCCCGGCGCCGGGTGCGCTCGGGCTTCTTGGCGTTGGCCTTCTCGCCATGGGTCGCCTGCGTCGGCGATAGCAACGCCACATCCGAAGGAAATTGGGCCGAGACGGCGCAAACCTCTATTTTCCGCGTGGCTGGTCGAGGCGCCCACACCTGATACACTGCCGCAATGAAGCCTGTGCGTATCGGGGTCCTTGTCGCTTGCCTGTCTCTCGCCGCCTGTGCGCAGCCACGAGCGGAAATGCCTGCATCTGCGGGCGTGGCGAACGACGGGCCGGGCCCGGTCGAGCGACAGATGATCGCCGAGAGGCGTGCGGAAGCCGAGGAACTGCGCGCCGCTATCGCCGACATGAACCGCGACCTGGCTGGAAGCGGCGCGCCCAATTCTCTGCAGGAGGGTCTCGAGGCCGCGCTGCGCGGCTTCGCCGAGGAACAGGCCAATCCGGACCTGTTCGCCGACTGTGCGAAACCCGACCTGCGACCCTTTACGGACCGCCGCCGTCCGGGCGTAGCTGCCCTCTCCTTTGTTCCCGACACCTGGCCCTATGACGACCCTGAAGACGGGTGGGAGGCCATGCTGACCGCTTACGACGAGGCCGCAGCCGAGCTCGACCAAGACGATGCGGACGCGCTCCTTTTGCAACTGCTTGTCGAGCTGGAACGGCAGGGGAGTGCGCTTGCCGCGAGCGAACTCGGGGCCGCGACCTACTTCTGCTATCTCGGCCTTGCGCAGGATATGACCCGCGCCGCCGGCTATCTTGCCAAGGCCGCCGCGGCAGGCGAAGAGACCGCCTCACGGACGTTGGCGCTAATGCGAGAGCGCGGGGAACTGCCGGCGTCCATTCGCTGATCTTTCGACGGATCGTCCAAGAGGGGGAATATACGCCGTGACCCGGTTCACCATCCTTGCCGCCATTCTGGCCGGCCTGCCGGCGGCCCCGCCCGCCGCAGCCGAGACGCTGCACTACAATATGCTGTCCGCGGGCGACGACGTCGGCGATCTCATCGTCGAGCGGGAGGGCGACCGCCTCGTCATCGACTATGATGTGAAGAACAACGGCCGCGGACCCACGATCGCCGAGACCATCGACCTCAATGCGGAGGGCTATCCGGTTGGCTGGCAGATCGAGGGCAACACGACCTTCGGCAACCAAGTGGACGAGTGGCTGCGCGTCGAGGGGGGCACCGCTCGCTGGCAGGATGCAACCGGCGAGGGCCAGGCGCCAGCCGCCCCGCTCGGCTTCTACGTGGACCAGAATGGCAGCCCCTATTCGCTCGCCTTGCTGGCGCGTGCGCTGCTTGCCGACGAGGACCGCAGCATCGCCGTCTATCCCTCCGGCACCGCCACTCTGCGGGAGCGCGAGACGATGACGTTCGATGGGCCGAATGGAGCCGTCACCGCAACGACCTACCAGATCAATGGCCTGTCGACGAACCCGGTCGACGTCACGCTCGATGCCGACGGCGAGCTGTTCGCCTTCGCAAGCCCGCGCAGCATTCTTGTCCGGGAAGGCTATGAGGACAGCGCCGACGAGGCTCTGCGGACTTATGTCGAGAAGCTCTCGACCGAGCGCTTCGTTGAAATCCAGGCCGAGACCGCCCACGACTATGAGGGGCCGGTTCGCATCCGCAACGTGCGGCTGTTCGATCCGAAGGCGAAGGCGCTGACGGCCGCTCATGACGTTGTGGTGTACCGCGGGCGCATTTCCAGCGTACAGGCCGCGAACAGTCCCGTCACTGAGGGCGAGACCGTGATCGACGGGGCCGGCGGCACGCTCGTTCCCGGCATGTACGAAATGCACGGCCATACGGGGCAGGAGGGCGCTCTTCTCAACATCGCCGCGGGCGTCACTTCGATCCGCGACATGGGCAATGAGAATGACATTCTCGAGGGCCTTATGGACCGTATCGCAGAGGGCACGATTGCCGGGCCGCGCATCACCCGCTCCTGCTTCATCGAGGGCGAGAGCGAGTTTTCCTCGCGAACCGGCGAAACCGTTTCCACCCCTGAAGAAGCGCTCGACATGGTCCGCTGGTGCGGCGCGCGCGACTTCCAGCAGGTGAAGCTCTACAACTCGATGCGCGGCGAATGGGCCGAGACGCTGGTGGACGAGGCACATGCACTCGGCATGAAGGTCGCCGGTCATGTTCCGGCGTTCTCGCGCGCCGACGACATGATCGAGGCGGGCTTCGACGAGATGACCCACATCAACCAGATCATGCTCGGCTGGGTGCTGGATGAGGGAGAGGATACGCGCACGCTGCTGCGTCTGACCGCGCTCGACCGCCTGCCCGACCTCGACCTGTCGAGCGCCCCGGTCGAACATACGCTGGCGATGATGGCGGAACGCGGCATCGCCCATGATCCGACGATCACGATTCACGAGAACCTGCTTCTCGGTCGTAACGGTACCGTCTCGCCCAGTTTTGCCGACATCGTCGACAATCTGCCCGTGTCCATGCAGCGCGAGCTGCGGACAGGCTGGACCGACGTGTCCGAGCCAGGCACGGACGAGGCCTATCGCGGCGCCTTCGACCAGATCATCTCCACGCTAAGGATGATGCACGAGCGCGGCATCTTTCTCGTACCGGGAACCGACATGGGCGGGTCCTTCGCCTATCACCGGGAGCTCGAGCTGTTCGAGCGGCTCGGCATGACGCCCGCGGAGGTGCTGGCGCGCGCTACGCTCGAAATGGCGGAATATCTCGGTCAGGCGGAGGATCTGGGCTCGATCGAAGACGGCAAATATGCCGATTTCTTCCTTGTCGCCGGCGATCCCACTCAGGATCTGAAGGAGATCAAGCGTATCCGGATGGTCGTTTCCGATGGCACGGTCTACTTCCCGTCCGAGGTTTATCCCGCCTTCGGCATCGAACCCTTCGCGGCGGCACCCGAAATCGTTACGCAGCCCTGACCGGCTGACCGCTCTCGACCGCCGGTGCTGAACGAACCCGCGCCGGCGGCGTTGGCGGAGCATGTCCATGTTCTCTCTACCGTCGCCGAAGCAGACCTGGCGGGCAGTTCGCGCGGCCTCCGACAATAATCTCGGACTCGTCGCTGCCGGCGTCGCCTTCTACGCCTTTCTTGCCTTTGTCCCGCTCCTGGCGGCACTGGTGCTGGCCTATGGGCTCGTCGCCGATCCCGCGACGGTCTCGCGCCACGCCCAGTCGCTCGGCACCGTCCTCCCCTCGGCGGCTGCGGAACTCATCACCGACCAGCTCGAAGCCGTCACCGGCGCGGATCAGGGACGCACCAGGCTCGGTCTCCTCCTGTCGCTGCTGGCCGCCCTGTGGGGCGCGTCGAAAGGGGCGAAGTCGATCATCATCGCCCTGAACATCGTCCATCATGTCGAGGAAACGCGGGGCTTCCTGGGGCAGACGCTGACGGCGCTTCTCATCACCGGCGCAACCATTCTCTCGATCGTCGCCGCCCTCGCCGCCATTACCGTCTTCGGCTTCGTCGAGAGTCTGCTGCCCATGATGCCGCTGGCACTGCACACCGCGGTGCAGCTGCTCTTCTGGGTCGCTGCCGGCCTTCTGGGCGCTGCGGCGATGGCGCTGATTTACCGGCACGCCCCCCACTGGGAGGGCGCCTCCTGGCGGCGGCTGTTTCCCGGGGCGCTCTTTGCCACCATCTTGTGGTTGGCGGCTACGTTCGCCTTTGGCCTCTATGTGGCCAGCTTCGGCAACTACAACGCGACCTACGGCGCGCTCGGGGCGGTCGTCGTGATGCTGATGTGGCTATACCTGAGTGCCTACGTCCTCCTCCTTGGTGCGGAAGTGAACGAGGTCCGCGGAGCGTCACGGGTCGGATAGCGAGCCTAGTTTAATCGTTTTTCGATAAATTGCTTGTCGTTTTTCGATATATTGTTATCGATTATCGGGAAACGAAAGGCGACTCCATGGCTAGCGAAGACCGGTTGCTGAATACGACCCAGCGCATCCTGGACCTTCTCAGGCTGCTCAACATCGCTGCGGCAGCGTTGCTCGTCGGCGCCCTCATTCTCAGCTTCGTCGCTCCCCAGCCCTCCCTTCAGGCGATCGCCGGAGAAATCGGTGATGGGAAGGAACTGGACTATCTTCGAACGATCAGAATGCTCTTCGGTCTGGGTGCGGCAATGGCGATCCCGGTCCATCTCATCTTCTCGGCGCTCCTAAGGATCTTGCGCGGGGCGCGGAGCGGCGATCCTTTCACCGCGCAGGCCGCACGCAGCCTCCGCACGACGGCCTGGCTATTCCTGCTGCTGCAGGTCGCCGACCTCTATTATGGCTACGTCGCGATTCGCTTCAGCCTCTCCTCGGGCGAGTATGCCGGCTGGTCGCCAGGCCTCACCGGCTGGCTGGCCGTCCTGCTGCTGTTCGTTCTGGCACGAATTTTCGAGCAGGGTGCTGCCCTGCGCGAGGAGGTGGAGGGAACGATCTGATGGCCATCCGGATCGATCTCGACGCCCGTCTTCACGAGCGGCGCATGACCCTCACGGAACTGTCGGAACGAGTGGGGATCACCATCGCCAACCTGTCGGTGCTTAAGACGGGCAAGGCAAAGGCGGTGCGCTTCTCCACTTTGAACGCACTCTGCCGCGAACTCGGCTGTCAGCCCGGAGAGCTCTTGCTCTACGAAGAGGAGGATGAGGAATGATCGAGGACCTGAAGACGATCTACCGCAGTGCATGGCGGTTCAGCCGTGATTGTCCGCTCCTCTTTCTCATCCCCGTCTTCGTGGAGATGGCCCAGCATATCGTGGAGCTCCACCTCGGCATGTACGCGTCCGAAGCCGGCGCGGTCGCAGCCGAGCAGCATCCATTTCGGCTCGCGCTCGGCTTTGCAAAGATCGTCGCCCTGACCCTGCCGGGCTATTGGTTCGTCCGCTACATGGCGTTCGGCGATGACCCGGCGGCCGCACGCCGGCTAGAGCGGAAGGCGGTCCTGCTCTGGGGCTCCCTCGCGCTTGCCGGGCTCGCCATCAGCGCGAACAACCTCTTCGGAACGCCGATAGCGGAAAAGCTCGGCGCGGCAGGAACCGAGGGTGCCCTGGTTTGGGGCATTTTGTCCTTTCTCGTCGGCGCGCTCTGCACGGTCTGGCTCGTTGCCTGGGCGCTCGGCAATTCTGCCATCGGCCCCCTTCGCTCCGCGCGGGTGATGCTGCCCCGGCTGCCGCGTTACGTGGCTTACTTCCTTGGTGGCATGGCACCGCTCATGGCGCTTCACTACGGGCTGGCCATTCTGGCGGTCACGGCTGCACCTGGGTGGCTCGACTGGGTTCTCATGATCCTCGATGCCGCTGTCGTCGGCTGGCTCGCGCTCACCCTGCGCGCACCCGACGTCATTATCAGCATGCGGGCCGCCGAAGAGACTTCGCTCGACCTTCAACCGGAACTGGCCGGGTCTCCTGCGCCCCAGCTAGTGCGTGGTGCGGTCGCTCCCTAGCACGGCGGCCAGCGCCGCGAGACTGAACGGTTTGCGCAGCACATCCATCCTGTCGCCGACCTTTTCCTCGATCTCCGCGAAGTCGGCGAAGCCGGTCGCCATGACCACACGAAGAGCGGGCTGCAGCTCCTTGGCCAGCCGCGCGAGTTCGGCACCATTCATGCCCGGCATGGCATAGTCGGACAGGAGGACGTCGAACTCATCCTCTTTCAGCCTGACCAGACCTCGCTCTCCGTCGGCCGCGAACTCCACTTCAGCCTCCAGCATGCGCAGCGCCTCGACCAAGCCGGCGCGCACGGCCTGGTCATCGTCGACGACCAGCACCCGCAGGCCCTTCAGGTCCGGGGCCACGTCCGGGGTTGCCACGCTCGCGGCGGGGCGCGCTTCATCCTCGGACAGCGGCAACAACATGGTCGCGACGGTTCCCCGTCCGGGTTCGGAATCGATCTCGATGGTCCCGCCATGCTGCTTCAGCAGGCTGTGCACCATGGAGAGCCCCAGCCCCGTGCCCCGGCCGGCCTCCTTGGTCGAGAAGAAGGGGTCGAAGACCCGTCTCAGGATGTCGGGCGGAATGCCCGTGCCATTGTCCGCCACCGAGACCGTCGCATAATGCCCGGCCGAGAGTTCCGGCCCCTCCGTCACCTCGACGATGTCCGAAGTCACGCGAATTTCGCCGCCTTCCGGCAGCGCATCGCGGGCGTTGATGACCAGGTTGAGAAGCGCCAGTTCGATCTGTGTACGGTCGATCGAGATCACCGCACCGCTTTCCGAGCGGATGTCGAGGTCGATGGAAGGCCCGAGAGAGCGTTCCAGCAAGTCCTGCATCCCCTCCAGCATGGGGTCGAGTTCGACGGGCTCGATGGCAGTCGCACGAACGCGCGAAAAAGTGAGCAGCTGGGCCGTGAGCCGTTCTGCCTTGGCCGTTGCCTCGCGCGCCATGGCCGACCAGCGCAGTACGCGATCGGGATCTTCCGGCGCCCGTTCGATCAGTTGCACGCTGGAACTGATCGCCTGAAGCAGGTTGTTGAAGTCGTGCGCAATGCCGCCCGTCAGCTGTCCCAGCGCCTCGATCTTCTGCGTCTGGACCAACTGCTCTTCGGCGCGTCGGCGTTCGGCCATTTCCTCGCGGAGCTGCTCGAGTGCGGTGTCGCGTGCCAGCAGGCTGGAGGTCAGCTCGTCGTTCGCCTCTTTCAGGGCGGACGGGCTGGGAATGGCCAGGGCGCGCGGCAGGAGCGGCCAGACCATCCACGCTGTCAGAACCGAGGCGACGGCGGTCACCGCCTTAATTCCCGCCTCATAGCCATAGTCGCTGTTCCACAGATTCCAGATGCTCATCAGATGCGTCGTGCCGCAGGCCATGATGAACAGGGCGAACAGCCAGAAGATGAAGCCGAACTCCAGATCCTGCCGCTTGCGGATGAAGGCGATCAGCGCCACCGGTATCGAGAAATAGGCCAGCGCGATCAGGCCATCGGAAATCACATGCGTCCAGATCAGCTCCGGCTTCCACAGCAGGCAGTAGCCATGCGGCGCATATAGGCCGTTCTCGGCCAGCGCTCCCAACCAGTCGAACATCCTCGTACCTCCCGGGACGCGGTTCGGGACCGCGGTCGTCACTCAGCCCTGCCCCCCCTATCACGAGAGCGGCATGTCCCCGAAACGAAGAAAGGGCGGCTCCGGTCTACCGAAGCCGCCCTTCCGTTCGGACGTTTCGTCGCTCGAGCTTACTTGAGCTCGACGGTACCGCCGGCCTCTTCGATCTTCTTCTTGATCTCTTCGGCCTCGTCCTTGCTGACGCCTTCCTTCAGCGGCTTCGGCGCGCCTTCGACGAGCGCCTTGGCATCGCCCAGGCCGAGACCCGTGATCGCACGGACTTCCTTGATGACCTGGATCTTCTTGCCGCCGTCGCCCGTCAGGACGACGTCGAACTCGGTCTTCTCTTCGGCCGCCGCGGCATCGCCGCCGCCGCCAGCCGCCGGAGCGGCCGCAACCGCAGCCGCGGCCGAAACGCCCCACTTCTCTTCGAGCATCTTCGAAAGGTCGGCCGCCTCAAGGACGGTCAGTTCGGACAGCTGCTCAACAAGCTTCTCAAGATCTGCCATGATAATATTCCTTCAAATTCAATCGGTTCGTTTGAAAAACGCTGGTACGCCTCAGGCGTCTTCCTTGGCGGCGTAAGCGCCGAAGACACGGGCAAGCTGACCGGCCGGAGCCGCTGCGATCTGCGCGATCTTGGTCGCCGGGGCCTGGACCAGGCCGACAATCTTCGCACGCAGTTCGTCGAGGCTCGGCAGCGACGCGAGCTGCTTAACCTCGTCGGACGACAGGATCTTTCCATCCATGCCACCGCCGATGATCTCGAGCTTGTCGTTCGTCTTGGCGAAGTCGTTCGCCGCCTTGGCCGCAGCCACCGGATCGCTCGATGTCGCCAGGGCCGTGGGACCAACGAGGAAATCGGCAAGGCCCTCATAGGGCGTGCCTTCCAGCGCGATCTTGGCAAGACGATTCTTCGCGACCTTGTAGCTGGCACCGGCGTCGCGCATCTTCGCACGAAGCTCTTCGACGTCGGCCACCGTCAGGCCATGGTTCTTGGTAACCACGACGACGGCGGACTCCGTGAAGGTGCCCTTCAGCTGATCGACCAGCGCATGTTTTTCTGCGCGATCCATGCTTCACTCCTACATGCCCGCGCGAACGAGGCAGGAGCGATACCCCCGCCGTCCGCGCGAACGGCTCATATTCGAACCAGCCCTATGAAAAGGGACCGATCCATACTGTCCGATGGAAGAGTGAGGGGGGCCGCCCACCGACGAAAGGTCAGGCCGGGCAGACCGGAAATTCTCTCTTCCGTCTATGCGGGCGGATTTTAAGCCGGCCTGACCCTGTGAAAGGTCTCCGGCGCCTGCAGTCTCGGACGGGCGTCCGCGCACGGGGCACGGACCGGCAGTCACCTAGGCGCACGCGTGCGAAAGTCAATGGCCTGTGCCCTGCGAAAGCTGGGGACATGTCCACCGTTGCACCACGAAGCCCTGCCGCTCGGCAATTAACTCCCGGATCGGTGGTAAAATTCCTACGCTGGAAAGGAAAATTCCCCGAAGGTCCCTCGCCGCGAGTGAAGGGAGGGGCCCCCTTGACTGTCGACCGGGAAGACGACCCGGACCCGGTATGGGTCCGGTACATAGGAACCGATGCGCGCGTCTCTGGCGCCTTGCAAGACGCATTGAGCGAACTGCAAGGTCTGGTGTTTAGAACGGCGAATGACGGCCGGCGTGGATTGCCGGAAATTCTGATCTTCGATGCGCGTGCCGGCCCCGGCGGCCGCCTTGCCCTTCCCGGAATGGCGCCCAGCGGAGCCGTCGCGCTTCCCCTCGTGTCCGAGGGCCGCTTTTCGCGGCACATGATCTTCGATCATGGCTATGCAGACTATCTTGTCTGGCCGCTGATCTCGGCCGAGCTTGCCATACGGCTGGCCGGCTGCAGAACCCTGTTCTTTCCGGCCAATACGGACGCACCCGAGGCACGCGATCCGCTGGTGGCAAGGTGCTGCGCCTATATGCGCCGCAATCTGGACCGTGACATCCAGCTCAGCGAAGTCGTACGCGAACTGGGCACAAACAGGTCCTCGCTTTCCGCGCATTTTCGGCAGACCCTTGGCTGTTCTCCGATCGCCTGGCTCAGGCAAACCCGGCTTGCGCGCGCGGCTGAACTCCTCGAGACCACGGCTCTCCCGGTGGCAGAGATCGGCGCCGCGGTCGGCTATGACGACAGCAACAATTTTTCGACCGCGTTCCGGCGGGAATATGGCGCCCCGCCTTCGCTGTTCCGCAATTCGCATATCCGCAAAGGAATGCCGGACTCCCGCAAAGGCGGGAGCTGAAACGGCCCGGTAGAAAAACAGGTGGGACGGACTGCCGGCAGAGGGCCAAATCAGGCCGGCAAGCCGCCCCGATACCGAAACCCACACAAAGGACGGGGCCGACCATGACGACCACATCAGCAGTAAACATTCCGCGCTTCGAGCAGAAGCATATCGATGAGCAGTACGACAAGGCGCAGGACTTCTTCCGGCCTCAGCCGCTTATGCTGCGCGGTGCCGCAGACGATTCTGGGAATGCGGACATCGCGACCGACCAGGGAACCGTGCAGTTTCACCTGATCGGCCAGAAGACGACCGATCCGGCCTACAGCAGCATCATGAACGATAATCAGGACAACCTTCTGGGAATCGGCGGCCTGATCCACAATTATATGACCGCCCACTATCCGACGGTGAACACGGCGAAGCTCGACATCAACACGTGGAACAATGTCGTCGGCAACGTCCCCGCTCTCTCGATCGGCAAGGCGGTGCAGAAGAAATATTCCGACAGCATCGCGGGCACGTCGGTCTCCGGGACTTTCCTGTCGATGATCGCAAAAGCGATCATCACGGACGGCGCCTCGCTTCTGACCGACTTCAACTCATTCCTCGAGCAGGTGGGGAACATCACGTTCAGCGCGCATACGAAGGACCAGTCCTACAAGGCGCTCACCTGTACCTATCAGAGCTACCTCGTCGATAACGGTGCCGGCGGGTATTACGACTATGGCGCGATCGTGCTGCGACAGATCGAGTTCAACGAATATTTCATGGATCTCAAGTCGTCCTGTTCCGAAACGAAGCTCGTGAACGTCGACATGTCGTATACGGAGATCACGAACCTGGTGCAGACGCGCCGCATTCGCTCTGGCGGAGCCGACTACAACAACTTCCAGTCGCTCATTAACGCGAACTCTACCGAGCAGTTCAAGAAGGCGCAGAACTTCTTCAACGGCGGGAACACTCCTCAGGACGACATCAAACCGCAGGTCTGATGCCACCCGGGTACCGGGAGGGCGCCTCGCGCCCCTCCCTGCCCACAGTCTTGAAAGGAATGGGCTATGACCCCCTTTGTAGAGCTTCGAGCAGGCATGTTCATCGTGATCGCGCCGAAGACGGCGAAGATCGTCGCTGCGGATAGGATCTGCAGCGCGATCATGGCGAAGCTGACAGCGTCACCGGCGACGGTGCTGGACGGCGATGCCTGGCAACGCGTGGTCCAGGTGGTGCCCGATCAGGGATCGCCATCGATTTCCTCCCAGACCCTCTCGCATTCGTTGCAGCCGGCCGGATTGTCCCGGGCGGTAGCCCACCTCTGCGCGAAGCCGGTCGCGGGCAGGATGGCCTCTAGCGTCGCCAACGCAGTGGCGTCTCGGATTCAGGCACTTGGCAGCGTCAACAGCTTCAACTGCCTGGTCCTCGATCAGTCGTCTCGGGAAACCATCGGCACCGCGCTGACCTGTCTCGAGATCAGGAGCGCGGGGGGCGGGTCCGCCAGTGACTACACGTTCGACGTGACCACCATGACGTCGTCGCTCGACCTCAGAAATGCCGGAACGGCGGCCGATCTTAGCCAGATTTTCGGCAATTTTTCGGTGCCGCGCGACGCCGTTGCCTTCACCCGCCTCACGGCATGAGCGACCGGGGCGGAACACGAGAAAGGAAACCATTATGATTATCGCAGTATGTACAGACGATCCCATGATCGAGAACGTCGCCCGCGAAGCGAGCCAGTCAAATCATGCAACCTTTGGAGACTGGCACCGCGTCTTCGACGATCCGCTTCCGGATCTGGGAAAAGATGAGGATCTCTTCATCGTCGCTCATGGCGCTGCATTCGGGGACGAGAACCAGCCGGTCATCGGCAGCGAGGCGAACGACTTTTACCTCACGGCCCGGGATCTCAACAGCAACCTTCATATCTTCCCGGAGGGTTACTCTGGCGGCGTCTACGTTTCGGCATGCGAGTCCGCAGCGCCAGGCGCGAACGGGCTTAGCTTCGTGCAGTCCTACATGAGGATCATCGGCCCCAGCTTCCCCAACATGACCGCATGGGGCCACAGGCAATCGCTCGGCGGGCCGCTTCCGCCGCCCGGCGACTCCTCCTGGACGCAGGCCAGCTAGGCCGGGCGCGGACGGGGCTCTACAGACCGCTCCCCATGCGGAAATGTCGAGCCCCGTTTTCCGTTTCAGCCCTTCCTAGCCTGCGAGAAAATCCTTCACCCGCCTTTGCACGTCCTTCGCTTCTCTCGTGAAGGTAAAGAGCATGAAGTCATGCGGCGCGCCGCCATATTCGAAATAGTCGAGCGCGGCACCCGCCTGGCGGACCTTCTCCGCGAAGGTTCGCGCGTCAACGACGAACATGTCGCGGTCGCCCTGAAAGACGATCATGGGCGGCAATCCCTCAAGATCGGCAAATAGCGGGCTGAGCAGCGGTCCCGCGGCATCCTCCGGGCCGGCCCAGGCTTCTCCGCACCAGCGCAGGCCTTCGGCGCTCAGCATCACATCCGAGCTCTCAATCTCCGCCGACGCGGGATCCGACATGGTCAGGTCCAGCCAGGGCGAGAACAGGATCAGCCGGTCCGGCAGGGCACGTCCCGCCGCGCCTTCGTTCAGCGTTGCGGCAAGCGCCAGGTTCGCCCCCGCACTGTCACCGGCCAGCGCAATCGGTCCGTCATGCGAGGCTCGGACGCGTTCCAGTACCGTTTCGGCCAGCGCATGAGCTGGCCTGTGGTCGAACTCCGGGGCCAGCCCGTAAAAGGGCAAGGTGACCGTGGCCCCCGTGCTCTCGATCAGCTTCCCGATCATCCGCCAGTGAAAGGGCGACATGGGAAGAACGAAGCCGCCGCCATGAAAATAGACGATATGCCAGGCACTTGCACCGGTTCGCGGGGTCAGGGTCAGGACGCGCTGGCCTGCCTCGACCACTTCCTGGGGCGTGCACAGCTTCAAGAGCGAGGACGGCAATTTGGCAGGCGCGGCATCGCGCTTTGCAAGCACCGGCTTCAGTTTCTCGGGCGCCGGAAAGACCTTCGGCATAAGGCCCAGGGCGCCGGTAACCAGGCGCAGCGCGGGGCTTGGAGTCTTGGTGACGAGCATGGGCCTCTCCTATCAGCGGAGGAACGAGCCTAGCCCGGCTCGGCTCCGCATCACACTCGCGCTTTTCTGCGGACGGCCGGGTCGCCCCGCCGTCAAACGAGAAGGAGAACGAACGCCGCGACCAGACCGATCGGCGTCGCCGCCTGCAGCCCGGCCTTCAGACGCACCCCGCCAGCCGAGGCGGCCGCGCCGCAGACGACGGCAAGAAGGCCGATCCAGAAGATCGCCGCGAAGGGCAGCGCGAAGCCGGCGAGGAAAAGCTCGTTGCCGAACAGCGCCCGCAGGACGAAGGTCAGCACCAGCATCGCGGGCGTCCCCCAGACCAGCCCGTCCCAGGCGGCCCGCAGGCGCGGTTCATGGACGCCCCGGCGCGCGCGTTTCCCGAACCAGATGGACATACCGGTTGCGGTGATGACAGTCAGCGCGAGGCCGAACAGGATGTAGGCCAGCTTCACGGCCAGGCCGCCATAGTCGCCGAAATGCAGGCTGTAGACGGAGGCGGACGTTTGCTGTCCGAGCGGCCCGTCGGACAGACCCGCCGTCCCTTCGAAGTCCCCCTCCGCATCGAACAGGAAATATTCGCCGAAAATCAGACGGCGTGGCGGCGCGGCGATCAGCTGCACATGCTGGCCGGCGGTCATCGGGTCGTGCGCGATGATATAGGTCGGCCGATGTTCGGGGTAGTTGTCCTTTATGTAGCGGAGCGCCGGGGCGACGTTCGGCATGGGGGCGGGCGCCGGGTCCTCCGCGCGTTCCGGGCCGAAGAGCGGGGCATAGACGGCAGCAACGTCCCCCTCGTAATAACGGTCAGCGAGGCCATAGGCAGCCACCGTCGCAAGCCCGATCACGGCGCCCGTCAGCGCGATGGCAATGCCGAAGGGCAGCGTCCATACGCCAAGCCGGTTGTGCCAGTCCGTTACCCCGACACCGCCCTTGTCTCGGGCGCGCAGGCGGAATGCGTCGCGGAAGATGCGCGGATGCGCGATGATACCGGTGATGATGAGGGCCAGCATGGCCGCTCCCAGCGCACCGACCAGCGTAATCCCCCAGAGCGCGGGCAGGTTCAGCCTGTAGTGAAGCGCGTAAAGAAACTCCGACCAGGCGTTTTCCTCCGGCATCGCCACGGCACCGTCGGCATCGACATGAACGGCCTGACTGTCGGTCGTGATTGTCGTGCGCGGCAGACCCTCGGTTGGGAAATGGACGTAGAGATGCGTCGTGGGCGGACTGTCCGCCTCGCTTGCCAGCACCGTCTCGATTGCACGCTGCACCGCGTCGGGACTCGGCGCCGCCATCTCCGGCGCATTGGGCTGCTCGGCCCGCTGCCACTCCTCGTAAAGCACCAGCACGGTACCCGACAGGCAGATGATGTAGAGCAGCACCGCCGTGACGAGGCCCAGCGTCGTGTGGGCGGCAAGGCCGGGTTTGACGATGCGCTTCAGGTTCATGCCTGCCATCCAAGCAGGATGGGCGCATAGGCCGCAAGTCCCGGCAGGGCGAAGGCACCCATTGTCGCGAACCGTGCTCGGGACCGCTCCTGCATCAGGAAAATGGTAAGCAGGATCGCCCAGGCGACCGGCACGATCAGCAGTGCCAGCGAATTCGCGTCGGCCTCCTCCCATCCGCCAAGGATAGCGAGGCCGCGGCTCGCAATGCCGAGACCGATGGACACGAGCAGGCCGCCCAGCCCCGTAGTCAGGAAGACGAGCGAGCGGTGCAGGATACGGCGATCCGCGCGTTCTCGTGCTCGGCCCGCCTCACGCGGCTGCCTCACCGGCTTGCCGGCGGGCGCGCGCCGCGCTGCATCGAGCAGGAAGGCGCCAGCAAGGCCCATGCCGAACAGGCTCGCCACCGCGATACCCCAGGCCCCGCCGGAAAGGCCTCCGGCGACGGAGGCGGCCGCAAGCGCCGCCCAGCCCGCCGCGGTCATCGCCGGCGAGCGGCCGGCCCTGCTCCATGCGGCGCGCAGCAGCGCCACGCCCGCCATCGCAAGAAGGGCGGCAAGGATCAGGAGAAGGGCCCAGGCCTCCATGCTAGAACTCGTACTTCAGCGTACCGAAGACCTGCCGTGCCTCGCCAAGGAAGCAGTCGCCGCGCGCCAGGCAGGAGGCGTAGAAGTCCTCGCCCAGAAGGTTCGTCGAATTGACCGCGAAGCTCCAGCGCTCCCAGCTCAGTTCGGCAAGCGCATCGACAAGGAAATAGTCCGGAGTCTCTAGGCCATTGGGGAAGGCAGGGCCAAAGGATTTGGCTTCGCCCACATACCGGCCGCCCGCCCCCAGACGCAGCGACATGGCATTGCCAAGATCAAAGGCCTTTGATCCCCACAGCGATGCGAGGTGCTTGGGCACATTGTCCAGCTGCTTGCCGATCAGCGGCGCGTTCGCGGCGTCGGTCTCACTCAGATAGGCCTCGTTGTAGGAATAGGCGGCGATCAGGGAGAAGTCGCCTGCGAAGCTCTTGCGGGCTTCCAGTTCGAAGCCCTTCGAGGTGGCTTCGCCCGCCTGGATGCGGTCGTTGGGATCCGCCGTGGAATCGTCGCTGATCGCACGGTTCGTTTCCTTGATGTGGAATGCGGTCGCGGTGATCAGGGTGGTGGGATCGGGATGGATTTTCACACCCGCCTCGAACTGGCGCCCCTGCTTGGGCTCATAGGCCGGGCCACCGGCGAACAGCGTGCCCGAAATCGGCTCGAAGCTCTCCGTGTAGCTGAAGAAGGGAGACACGCCGTCCACCACTTCACCGATGATACCGGCACGGAAGGAGGTCGCGTCGGCATCGACATCGGCGGTTCCGGGCTGAGAGGTCGTCACGTCGTCGTGCCGGACGCCCAGGACGACCGAAACCCGATCCCAGATGCGAATCTGATCCTGCAGGTAAAAGCCGAGCTGCTTCTGCGAGGTATCGCTCGAAGAAGCCGGTTGCGGGATGCCGCCGTCATAGTCCAACAGCGAGTCATAGTCGATGTCGTAGATATCTATGAACTCATAGCCATAGCCCTGCGTCTGCCGGACGCGGTTCCAGCGATAGTCGACGCCGGCCAGCAACCTATGCTCGATCTCGCTGCCGGTGGCGAAATCGACCTGGAGGTTGTTGTCGGTCGAGAAGATGTCCATCGAGCCGATCGACCCGCTCGCATAAAGGCCGATCGTCCGCTGTTCTTCGTCCAGGTACGGGTTCAGCGGGTTCGAATAACTATCGGCGTAGTGCGTGAAATAGGTGATGTCGCTGTCGATGTAGCGCGCTTTCAGGTTCAGGCGCAGTGTGTCGTTGAACTCGTGTCGCAGCATACCCGTGCCCTGAAGCAGGCGGCCGTCATATCGGTCCCAGCCGGGCTTACCAACGAAGAGGTCTTCGGGCAGTTCGCCATTGGGATTGGGCAGCAGGGTGCCGACGAGAGGCGGAAACTGGCTCGTCGAGCCTGTATCGTCCTCCTGATAGAGGCCGATCAGCGTGACTTCGGTCCGATCGGTGGGCTGCCAGGTCACGGACGGTGCCACCATGACACGGTCGTCGCCAACATAGTCCACTCGCGTATCGGAGTCGCGGACGCGCACGGCCAGCCGGCCCGCGACATCGCCTGCGATCGTGCCGGTCACATCGGCGAGCGCTTCCTTGCGGTCGTAGGTGCCGTAGCGCAGGGCCACCTCGCCGCTCGTCTCGAACTCCGGCGTCTTAGAGACGAGGTTGATGATGCCGCCCAGCGCGCCGGCCCCGAACAGGACGGAGGCCGGACCGCGAATGATCTCGACCTGGTCGAAGTTATACGGATCGGCACGGATGCTGACATAGTAGCTGAAGATGTCGCGCATGCCGTCACGGAACTGCAGCGGCGTGACGCCGCGAATGAAGCCGCCATCGACCCGGCTGTCCGGCCCGTAGGGGTTCGCAACGACGCCTGCCGCGTAGCGGACGGTGTCGGAGATGGACAGCGCGCCCTGCGACAGGAACTCGTCGTCTGTGATGACGGTAATCGGCTGCGGCACCTCGATCAGGGGCGTATCGGTCTTCGTCGCGCCTTCGGCCGAGCGCCGCGCCGCGGTCACGACGATCTGCTCGTCGCTGACCGTGTCCGTCGCGGCCATCGCCAGCAGTACAGGTGCCGTCGCCGGTTGGCTGTCCGCTTCGCTGGCGGCCGTATCCGCAGCCTGAACGCTAGTAGCCGCCATGGCCGTACATGCCAGAAGCATGGGCATCCGGAATGCCATCATTCCCCCTTTTTCAGAATTGCTCGCAAATGAAGTGACGCGGCGGTTAATGCGAGGCGTTTTCATTTGCAAGCGCAAAGGGCGCGACTGCAGCCTGCCTGCTGATTTCCAGCATGCGGACAAGAAAAAGGGGCCGAAGCGTCGCCGCTCCGGCCCCTCGATCAATTGGCTGGTCGCTGTCGACGGTCAGACGTTGGCGACGTCCGCCACATCGACGGCCACACCCGGACCCATAGAGCTCGTAAGCGCGATCTTGCGCACGAACTTGCCCTTGGCGCCCGAGGGCTTTGCCTTCACGACCGCATTCACGAATGCATCGAAATTCTCCTTGAGGTCGGCCTCGGAGAAGCTCGCCTTGCCAATCCCGGCGTGAACGATACCCGCCTTTTCGACGCGGTACTGCACCTGGCCTGCCTTGGCGTCCTGCACGGCCTTGGCGACATCGGGCGTCACCGTACCCAGCTTCGGGTTCGGCATCAGGCCCTTCGGACCCAGAACCTTACCAAGACGGCCAACGATGCCCATCATGTCGGGCGAGGCGATGACGCGGTCATAGTTCAGGTTACCGGCCTGCATGTCTTCCATCAGGTCCTCGGCGCCCACGACGTCCGCACCGGCTTCCTTGGCCTTCTCCGCATTGTCGCCCTTGGCGAATACGGCGACCTTCATTTCCTTGCCGGTACCCTTGGGCAGGGAAACCATGCCGCGAACCTGCTGGTCCGCATGGCGCGGGTCGACACCCAGGTTCATGGAGATCTCGATCGTCTCGTCGAACTTCGCCGTCGCCAGTTCCTTGACCAGCTTGATGGCGTCGTCCGCCGCGTAGAACTTCTCGCGGTCGACCTTCTCGAACTGCTCTTTCTGCTTCTTGCTCAGCTTTGCCATGATCTTAGCCCTCCACCACGACGAGGCCCATCGACCGGGCGGAGCCGGCGATGATCTTCTCGGCGGCGTCCAGGTCGTTCGCCGACAGGTCCTTCATCTTCTTCTCGGCGATGTCGCGCAGCACGGAGCGCTTGATCTCGCCGGCGACTTCGCTGCCAGGAGCCTTCGAGCCGGACTTCAGCTTCAGCGCCTGCTTGATGAAGTAGGTGGCGGGGGGCGTCTTGGTCTCGAACGTGAAGCTGCGGTCGGCATAGACCGTGATCTTCGTCGGGATCGGCGCGCCCTTTTCCATTTCCTGGGTGGCCGCGTTGAACGCCTTGGTGAATTCCATGATGTTGACGCCGCGCTGACCGAGGGCCGGGCCCAGCGGCGGCGACGGATTGGCGGCGCCCGCGGGCACCTGCAGGTTGATGTAACCTGCGATCTTCTTAGCCATTACCTTCGTCCTTTCTCAGACTTAGCGGTCAAACAGCGATCAGAGACCGCCTCCCGCACACACATCCCGGCCCGTCGTAGGACCGGGAATTCCTATTTCACCCGTTCGACCTGGTCGAAGTTCAGTTCCACCGGGGTCGCCCGGCCGAAGATCGAGACCGAAACCTTCACGCGGCCCTTCTCGAAATCGATTTCCTCGACGATGCCGTTGAAGCTGGCGAACGGCCCGTCCAGCACCTTCACCTCGTCGCCGATTTCGAAATCGACCTTGATCTGCTGCTTCGGCTTGGAGGCCTCGTCGTCCTTCGTCGCCATGATGCGGTCGGCCTCGGCCTGGCTGATTGGCGTGGGTTTCCCGCCGACACCCAGAAAGCCGGTTACCTTCGGCGTATTGTTGATCAGGTGGAAGACATCGTCCGTCATATGCACCTTGGCGAGGACGTAGCCCGGGAAATAGCGGCGCTCGGTCTGCACCTTCTTGCCGCGCTTGATCTCGGTAACCTGTTCGGTGGGCACCTCGATCGCCTCGACGAGCTGCTCCAGGCCCAGGCGCGCCGCCTCCGCGATCACCGCGTCCTTCACCTTGTTCTCGAAGCCCGAATAGGCCTGAACGATATACCAGCGCGCTGCCATGCCTGTCTCTTGTCCTCGCTACCCGTTTTCCGTGTGCGCCTAGGGCCGCAGCACCTAGCCGATATCCAGAACCAGCTGCACCAGCCGGCCCAGGACCTGATCGACGCCCAGGAAGAAGACGCTGAGAAGGCTGGTCATGATCAGCACCATGATGGTCGTCACGATCGTTTCCTGCCGAGTCGGCCATGTGACCTTCGACATTTCCTGCCGCACTTCGCGGACATATTTGCCCGGATTGAAGTTCGCCACGTTCGACCTCTCGTCTCGTTCCCGGATCCTGCCGCGCACCTCGGCGCACAAACAGGTACAGACCGCCCGCGCCCGCCCTTCACGATCGGGCGGCGGCGGCCGGCCAAACCTTCACCTAATGTCCCGTCTGCGACTGTTAAAGCCGCGCCCTGGCAGGGGCGGAGGGACTCGAACCCACGGCCCTCGGTTTTGGAGACCGATGCTCTACCAACTGAGCTACACCCCTAGAGCCCGGGACGCGGCTACTTAGGAACGCGCGCGTGGCTTTGCAAGAAAAACGGCGCGCGCCGATGAGAAGCCGCTACGCGCGGCTGCGGCGGGCGCCTTCAGAAGCAAACCGGGCTGCCCACGAGAAAGGGCCGCGCCCGCCTGAAGCGGACGCGGCCCCGGCAGTCAGCGACGAACTATGTCGCCGCGCACAGCTCTAGGCGGCGGCGCGGCTCTCGTCGTCCGCAGTCTCGCCTTCGATCGGGGTCGGCTGCTGCTTGCCGCCGATGTGGATCTTGCGCGGCTTCTTGTGCTCGGGAATTTCGCGCACGAGACCGATGTTCAGGAGGCCGTTTTCGAACGTGGCGTCGGTCACCTTGATGACGTCGGCCAGCTGGAAGCGACGTTCGAAGGCCCGCTTGGCGATTCCACGATGGAGGAATTCGCGGTCGTCGGCTTCCTCCGCCGCGCGGCCCGTCACGATCAGGACATTTTCCTGCACCGTCAGGTCCAGCTCGTCTTCGGCAAAGCCGGCAATGGCCATCTGGATCCGGTACTCGTTCTCGCCCAGCTTTTCGATATTGTAGGGCGGATAGGCGCTTCCCTCGTCGCGCATGGCGAAGTCGGCCATACGGCTGAGATTTTCAAAGCCGATGGAGCTGCGGAGAAGGGGGCTCAGGTCAAAACTACGCATGTCATCATCCTTTCATTCAAGCGATCATGCATCTATGTCTCCCGCCATGACGGCCGGGAGGGGTCGTTCGACGGAAGCGGGGCCCAGCCCCGAATGCGGGCGCTGAGCGTTTCCGTCCCTGAAGAAATGGGTTGTTAATTCTTCCGCTTCAAGAGGAGGAATACGGGGTCCAGACAGCCAAGTGAGGAGGACAGCCCGTGGAGCTGACCGAGAAACTTGTGGAGTCCCTGTATGTCGAGGCCATGCGCCTGGCCGACGACGCGCGTCTCTACTTCGACGAGGCCGGCAAGACGGACCGGGAGCGCCTGCTGCCGATGCAGCGCGTGCAGTTCTCCTGCGAAAGCCTGCGCGTCACCACCCGGCTGATGCATGCCGTGTCCTGGCTGCTCAACCGCAAGGCGGTCGCGGCGGGCGAACTCAGCGAGGAAGAGGGGCTTTCCCCCGAACGGCGGCTGGGCCGCGCCGGCGATGCCGCCTGCGACGAAGAAACGCTCGGTGCCCTGCCCGATCGCGCGCGCGAAATCATCGAAGCCAGCCGCGACCTTTATGAACGGGTGAAGCGACTCGACGCCACTCTTGCGGAGGATGCCCCGCCAAGTCCTGCGCGCAAGCTGATGGGCGACCTCGAAAAGCGCTTCTAAGCGGCTCGCGCTCCCCTTCTGCGCCGCGCTGGAGTAGACTGGGCCCGCTGGGCGTCCGCCACAGCGAGCGGCGCGCCCTTTCGGGGGAGATCGGCCATGGACTATATTTTCGACAATCTCGCCGCCATTCTCGCGGCGGCTGCGGCGGCCTGGCTGTTCGGCGCGGTCTGGTACGGGCTCCTCGGAACCCGGTGGATGAAGGCGGCGAGCCTTCAGGAAAGCGATATCCGCAGGCCGGACGGTTCGACCAGCAAACTGCCCTTCATTCTCGCGTTCATTTTCGAGGCCTGGATGGCCGCCGTCCTTGCGGGCGCGCTCATCCTCGCGCCCGTAGAAGCCGGCGGCTGGACGGTCGCGCTCGGCACCGCCTTCATCCTGTGGGTCGGTTTCGTCCTGCCGACGCAGCTTATCAATCACCGCTACACGATGAGGCCCTGGGCGCTTACCGCCATCGACACGGGCCACTGGCTCGGCGTTCTCCTTTTACAGGCGGCCGTGCTGACGCTGATCGGCGTGTCGCTGGCGCCGTAGCCTTCGCCCGGGCGCGCTGATAGGTCAGGCGCATGCCACCATTTCACCTCGCCTTCCCCGTCGACGACCTCGACGCCGCGCGCCGCTTTTATGGTCATCTGCTCGGCTGCCCCGAAGGACGCTCGTCGACCGAGTGGATCGACTTCGACTTTTTCGGCCACCAGATCGTGGCGCATCTCGCGCCGTCCCGGGTCGGCGACGCCCACGCCAATGCCGTCGACGGCGATGCCGTTCCAGTGCCGCATTTCGGCGCGGTGCTTTCGCCGGAGGTCTTTGCATCGCTGGCGGAACGTCTGAAGGAGGCGGGTACGGAGTTCGTCATTTCGCCGCGCACCCGCTTTGCCGGCACGGCCGGGGAACAGTCGACGATGTTCCTGCGCGACCCTGCCGGCAACGCGCTGGAATTCAAGGCGATGCGCAGTCCGGAAAATCTGTTTGCCAAGGATCCTGCATGACCGAGACCGACCAAAGCCGTTCCATCGCGCTCCTGATCGATGCCGACAATGCATCGCCGAACCATCTCGACCCCGTTCTCACGGTACTTGCCGAACTGGGCGAGGTGAATGTCCGCCGCGCCTACGGCAACTGGCGAAAGCAGGCGCTGAAGAGTTGGGCCGACCTCACCCTCGAATATGCCATCGAGCCCTACCAGCAGTTCGACATCGTCAAGAAGAAGAACGCGTCCGACATGCGCATCGTCATCGATGCCATGGACCTCCTCTTCGCCGGGAAGGTCGGCGGCTTCGGCATCATGTCTTCGGACTCCGACTTCATGCCGCTCGCCCAGCGCATCCGGCAGGACGGCCTTCCCGTCTACGGCTTCGGCACCGAGCGTGCGCCGCAGGCATTCCGCGCGGCCTGCACGCGCTTTATCGACGTGGCAGCCCTCCAGAAGGAGGAGGAATCGGAAAATGGTCCGGCACGCAAGCCCGCACGGAATCGCAAGAAGGCGGTGGATAAGGAGCTGCTGTCGCTGCTCGTCGACGCCTATGACAGCGTGAAGCGCGACGATGACGGCTGGGCACGGCTGTCCGAAGTCGGGCAGCGCGCCGGCAACCGGTCCAGCTTCGATGCCCGCAATTACGGTTATTCGCGGCTTTCGGACCTACTGACCGACGTGCCCCAGTTCGCCGTGGAGACCCGGTCCGACCGCCAGCAATATGTAAAGCGGCTACGCTAGCGCTACTTTGCGTCGCGCCGGTGCCCTGCGCGGGAATGCGACGAACGGTGCGCAGTCGCTCTTGTGACAGCCAGCCGTACAACTTATAACCCATGTTAACACTTTATTTGGCTCGTCCGGCAGGCCGCTCATGCCTTCCCGGATGTTCAAGCGCGGCGGACTGACGTGGCGCGGCGGACCCATATGTCCTTTTCCGCCCCCCGCTGTCCGCCTCCGCCTGAGCCGACGTCGCAGCCGGAACGCAGGAACTAGGCATGATCAAAAAGTCCAACCGAACCTTTCGGCTGGTCAGCGGAGCGGTGTTGGCTCTGGTGATGATGAGCGCCACACTGGTGGGCTGGCTAGTCCTCGGCCGGCATGTCGAGCTTGCCGACTTCCTTCTCGATGGAGGCTTCGGTTTCGTGGGCGGCTTCGTTCTTTCGGGCCTGCGCGACCGCCAACCTTTACCCTGAGGCCCGCCGTCCGGCGCCGCCGGAACCGCAGCATTCCAACGGTTCGCTATTTGGGATTGGCGACAGTGCGGCCGCAGGCCGGGCTAACCCTCCCGTCCGACTTCGTACAGGGCCACGGCCGCAGCGTTGGACACGTTCAGGCTCTCAACCGCCTGCGAGATAGGCAGGCGGGCCGTGACATCGCAATGCCCGGCCACATTGGGCCGCAGCCCCGACCCTTCCGCACCCAATACCAGGCAGGCGGGCATGTCACGCTGCGCCGCGGCCAGCGTCATGTCCGCCTCACCGGCGAGACCGATGCGCCAGTAGCCCGCATCCCCGATGTCTTCGAGGGCACGCGCAAGATTCGTGACCCGGGCCCAGGGCAGACGTTCGAGGGCACCGGAGGCGGCCTTTGCCAGCGCTCCCGATTCCGGCGGCGAGTGCCGGTCCTGCGTGACGATGCCGGCCGCGCCGAATGCGGCGGCGGAGCGAATGATCGCTCCCACATTATGCGGATCGGTCACTTGGTCGAGCACGAGGATCGGGCGCTTCCGGTCCGTCCCCAACCATAGTTCGTCGAGCGCGACCGGTTCCAGCGGGTCGCATTCCAGCACCAGGCCCTGGTGCGGCGCGCCCTCGGGAACCATGCGCGCCAGCGCCGCGCCGTCGCCCCGCTCGACGATGAAGTCGTCCGGCAGGTGATATTTCTGCGCGATGTCCGCCGTGACGAACAGCTTGCGGCAGTGACGCTCGGGATTGTCGAGCGCCGCTTCCACCGCATGTCGGCCATAAAGGCGCAGCTGACCGCTCTTGCCCTTCGCGCTGAGTTCGCGGCCCGCCCGGCCGCGCCTGATTTTTGATCGTGCCATAGGCGTCCGCTACAAGAGCACGGATGCCGTGACCAGCCGGTTGACTTGACGCCTGCCGTTCGCCAGATAGCGCGCCTTCTCGGACATGACGGTACGACGACGCCCCCTGGTTGGGCCCGGTCGTCCGCTCACCCGCTGTTGGAGGGGTGGCCGAGTGGTTAAAGGCAGCAGACTGTAAATCTGCCCGCGTATGCGTACACAGGTTCGAATCCTGTCCCCTCCACCACCTTCCCCGATCTGACGGCTCACCGCTCCTCTCGCTGGGTGCCAGGCGCGATCCTTCGATAGGGGGCGGACTCTCCCGCTCGCACCCGCTTGAGCTTCGCGCCGCGCATGTTCCCGGGGACCTCAGCCCTCCAGTTCGCTCAGCATCGTGTCGCAACGCTGGATTTCCGCGTTCAGCTGCCGGGCGCGCCGCGCCTGCCACAGCCACGTCGCACCCGCGACGCCAAGCCAGACCAGCGCGATGGGGACCGTTCCGGCGGCAGTTGCGTGGTCCGCGAGATGAAGACCTAGGAGCCCGGCCGCGCCCGCGCCGAGCAGCAACGCGGCGACGCGCGCGCTCCATAGCAGGTTGAGGGCGGCCTCGGCCTGGGTACGTGCTGCCCGCAGCGCGCCTTCCGGCGACGCGCCCGCGCCGAGCCTGGCCAGTTTCATCAGGCCGACCAGTTCCAAAAGCATCAGCGGAAACGCCGCCAGCAGGACGCCCCCCGCCAGGGCGAACGTAGACCCCTCGCCCGCAAAGGCCAGCCACAGGAACCAGAGGGCAATGGGAAGGGCGAGGATCGTCGCCGCAACCTTCCCAGTGAGCAGTAGCCGCGTCCGCCGCTGCCGTCGCTGGGTTCGCTCGTACAGCCGCTCGGTATCGACCGTCTGGCGCTGCCAGTCAGCTCTCAGCGCTCCCAGAATATCGTCGTCATCGGGCATCGAGCATCTCCCTCAGGCGGGCCTTCGCCCGGTTCACCCGCACCCCCACATTCGACACGCTGATGTCGAGCGCTTCGGCAATTTCCGCATAGCTCAGATCCTCGAGCACCAGCGTCATGACCTGGCGGTAGGGAAGCGGCAGTCTCCTCACCGCGGTCGTCACCATGCGGGCACGCTCGTCGGCGAGCAGCAATTGTTCGGGCGTTTCGGCCTGCCCCTCCGGCAGGTTCGGAAGGTCGCCCTTTCGCCGGGCCGCCTGGCGCATGACATGCGTCACGCTGCGATTATGAGCGATCCGGAAAACGAAGGGCGCCAGGCTTTCTGCCTGCTTGAGCGACGGCAACGATCCGTGGACCGCCACCAGAATGTCTTGCAACAGATCCTCCTGCAGCGCCGGGTCCGCTTCATAGGATGCCGCCACGCGGGCGAGCCCCGAGCCGTAGGCGGTGATGATGTCTCTTAGATCGGCCATGCGCGCGTTAAGTCGCCATTCTCGCCCGGTTTCTTACAAATTCTCTTTTCGGCGGATTCTGTAAGCCGCCGACTCTCGCGGGCGACTGAAAGGGCACAACCGCAAAGGAGCCTTTCATGCGCATTCGATCGTTCGCCTCCCTTCTTCTCGCCGCCGTTGCCCTGCCTGCCGTTGCCCTGCCTGCCGCCGCGCAGGACCTGTACCACGGGCTGACGATCCTCGATCCCGATACCGGCACCGCAAGTCCGGACAGCTATATCCTGGTCGAGGACGGGCATATCGCGGCGATCGGAACGGGACTTCCCGCCGCACATGGCGATGCGGTGCTGCACGACCTCGGCGGCCAGTGGGCCCTGCCCGGCCTGATCGACACGCACGCTCATCTGACGCTCGGCCCGACCGAGATCAGGGTCGAGGATGAGGTGCCGGTCATGCGCGCTGTTACCGATCAAGAAATCGTCACGCATGGCGCGCGCATGCTGCTTTCCTACGGGATCACGACCATCCGCAACCCCGGCGGCTCGACCGAGGAGAATGCGCGATATGCCGCTGAGCGGGAGGCGGGCGAGCGCCTCGGCCCGGAAATGGTGTGGGCGGGCGAGATCATCGACCGCGGCCCCTTCGCCTTCGAGAACCTGGTCACGCTCGTCACGCCGGAAGACTCCGTCGCGGATATCGTCGCCGCTCAGGCGGATGCCGGCGCACGCTACGCCAAGCTCTACACCGGCCTCGACGAAGACGACCTCGCGCAGGGAATTGGGATGGCTCACGAGCACGGCATGCAGACCATCGGCCATTTCGGCGATGTCAGCTGGACGCGCGCCGCCGACCTCGGCATCGACTCGATCGTCCATGCCATGCCGACCAGCCCGGACTTGCTGCCCGCGGACCGCCGCAAGACGTATCTGGAAACCCGCCGGCAAGGACCTCTCCAGTTCTTCGAATGGTATGAGGCTGCTGCCCTCGATGCCCCTGAGATCGCGCAGATGATCGAGACGCTGGCCCGAAACGACGTGACCTTCGATGCCACCTTGGTCGCCTTCGAGCCCGCCTTCTTCGGCGACGACGAACAGCTGCTCTCGTCGGTGGCCGAACATGCCCACCCGGACATGGTGAAGAACTGGCGCAGCGGCTTCCGTTTCGATGCCGGCTGGCAGGCCGACGACTATGCCCGCGCCCGCGCCATCTGGCCGAAGGCGCTCCAGTTGGTGCGCATGATGTACGAGGGCGGGGTGCCGATGACCATCGGGACGGACTTCGCCAATCCGTTCATTGCCCCGGGCCTCAGCATGTCGAGGGAGATGGCGCTGCACCAGCAGGCCGGTATCCCCGCCTCTGCGGTGCTGCGCATGGCAACCTCGGACGCGGCGCGTTCGCTGGGCCTCGACGACCGGATCGGCGCCATCCGGCCGGGTATGGAAGCGGACATATTGTTTCTCGCCGCCGACCCGCGCCCAGACCTGGCCCGCATCGCCAATGTGGAAGGGGTTATGAGCGACGGCATGCTGATGACGCCGAAGGATCTGCGCAGCGGCTTCTGACCGTCGGCGACCCCGTGATGGCGGCGGAGGGGCCTTTACAGGTCACTCGGCATGATCGGGGTCGCCATTCGCCAGGCAGTTCACCGTCGGGTCCAGCGTATTGATGCGTCCGCCGTCCGGCGCGCGCCGCCCGCCCACCAGGCGTATATAGGCGTCCAGCGCCTCGGCGATCGTGTCCCCCAGATCGAGGGCGGCGATCGCGCGCGTTCCGGCAAAATGGGTAAGCAGCTCGCGCGCAGCGCCCCGGTCCCCGCCGTCGATCATGGTTCCGGCCATGTGTTCGACCCAAGACAGGTCGGCCTGCGTCTCACGCTCGAAGCCGGTAAGCATCTCGGTGACGGGCCCCAGCAGGCGGTCCGGGTCCGAACAGGCGAAATACATCACCCGCTTGAATGTGCGTCCGGCGAAGCGGGTGGCTTCCTGTATCTGGTAATCGGGGTTGAGGAAGGTCGCGGCCGAATCCTTGGTCAGGTAGCGATGCTGAGCATACTCCATGGGCACCTTCTCGACGCCCAGCCACCAGACATTGAACGGCGCGGCAACCGAGCCGGTCGGTGCGTTCCAGACCCGGATGAGATCAGCGTCGGGCAAATCCTTTCTCAGGCTGACGACCTGTCCGTAACCGCTGTCGTCGTCTACAACCCGCGGATCGCGAACCCGCTGCATCAGGTCGCTTTCGCTGACGGGCGCCATCGCCCGGGTTGCCGCCTCCATGGCCGCAGGCGACATCAACTTGATGCCCGGCTCCCGGTAATCGCGAATGCTCTGGTCGCCATAGACATGCTGGACATTGAACGACTCGCCCGATGCCGGGTCGAACCAACCCCGTTCGACCGCGAAGGAAATGAAATTGTCAGAAGCGAGAAAGTCGGAATCGCTGGCAAGGTCGGTAGGAATGTCGCCAATCCCGCCCGGATAGAGCACGCGCACATCGTCCTCATGCAGGCGCTCTGCCACCCAAAGGCCCTGCCCGCCCGCGAACTCCCACACGACCCAGCCCTCATTCGGATCGGCGATCAGATGGGTGTTGCCGCCATAGGTCGCGAAGCCGTGCCGTGCGATCAGCTCGCCTATGATTTCGACCCCTTCGCGCGCCGTGCGGGCACGCTCCATGACGATACGTGCGAGATCGGAATATTGCAGGCCGCGCTGCGGGCGAGGCGTCATCTCGACCAGTTCCCGGCGGCTCGGCGCCCAGACATCGCGTACCGCAACCTGATGCTCGTTGACGCCGCCATTCGTCAGCGGCGGGGGAAAGCCCTCGAAGTCCGTGTAGGCCATATGCATGTAGCGGAAGGTGTGGGGGACCTGGGGGATCTCGATCAGCTCCCCGGGGATTACCGCCTCGGCTGTGACGCCGACCTTGATCGTGGCGCCGGACGGGTGACTTCTGGCGGGAACGATCTCAAGCCAGTGGCTCGACACCTCTTCTCCCGTACCGCCGACCAGCACGCTGCCATCGTCGGTCAGGTCCCTACCGACATAAAAGGCGTAGCTCGCTTGCGCCGCGGCGGCGGTAACCAGCGCAGCGCAGGCGAGTGCGGTCGAGGCGGCGCGCAGCAGGGATGGCAAGAAGAGAACCTCCTTCATCGCCGACAGATGCTGCTCCCGGTTGCCGCGGCGGGCTCTTCGAAGGCCGGTGCCGTCAGAAGACTTCTCCCCCCAACTTGTAGGTCAGCTGCAGATAGTAGCGCCGCCCGACCGCGTCGAACCAGGAACTGTTGTAGTAGGGATAGCTCGCATGGCTCGGATCATCCACCGGGTCGCGATCGAAAAGATTGTTGATCGTTCCTGACAGGCGCAGGCGATCGTTCAGGTCGTACTGGGCCGACAGGTTGAACCAGTAGCTCTCGTCGATCTTTCCGTCCCAGTTCCAGTTGGTCATTTTGCCGATACGGATACCGGTAAGCGTCGTGGAGAAGCGCGGCAGGCTCCATGTCAGGTACGCCTTGCCCTTGTCGCGGGGGATTTCGTAGCCGTTCAGCGGGACATATTTATCCAGCGTCGGATCGCCCGGATATTGCTGGATCTTGTGATCGATCACATAAGTGTAGTTTGCCCCCAGGGCGAGGTCGCCGGCCTTTCCGATGAAGAAGCGGCTATTGACGGCCACATCCACCCCCTCGACCCGCTCGCGCGCGACGTTGATCGGCACCACGCTGACCGATTCCAGTTCTCCTGCGGACGCGCCGGTCTCATAGCGCTGCACCCGGTCGAGGGCATCGATGCAGGTCGGTGAATTCGGGTCGACCGCGCCGCCATTCACGTCGGTGCCGAGGCGGCAGTTCGCCTCGTCGATAAGCAGGCTGTTGGTATCGAGGTTGAGAACTTGGTTCTCCATCCGGATGCGGAAATAGTCGACCGATACATCGAAGATCCGGTCCGGCGACCAGACGATACCGGCGGTCACCGACTGCGCGGTTTCGGGAAGGAGATCGCGGTTCCCACTGCGCCGCTGAATGAACCCCTCATACCGCGTATTCACGCAATCGGCGAGGGTCGGGTCGGCCTGCTCCAGACGGCAATTATAGTAATCCGCCCCGCCTCCGTTGACCGTTCCCGGCCCGCGATAGACGTAGTGCAGGTCCGGCGCGCGGAATCCCGTGCCGATCGCGCCGCGGACCAGAATACTCCTCGTGGGCCTTAGCTCTGCACCGGCATTATAGGTAAATTCGCCGAAGCTGTTGCCGGCATAGTTATAGCCATCATAGCGGCCCGCCCCGGTGAGGGTGAGAATTTCGAATAGCGGCACGCGGACCTCGCCGCCGATGCCCCAATGCTCCCGATCCCCTTCCCCGTCGGAATCCTCGATGCCGACATAATATTGGGTCAGCGCCTTCGGGTCGGGATTGATCTCGTAACCGGCCTGACCCAGTTCGGCGACTGCGGCAAAGCCCACCGGCCCCGCTGGAAGGTCGAAAAGGTTCACCGTACTGATATTGGCCTGAACGTTGTTCACCCAGGACTTGGGGTGGTAGACGGTGTATTCTTGGATTCCCGCATATTCAGCGGGGGTCAGCGCGGTGAACAGGCGGGCGGGATCCGCATCGAAACGCTGGTAACCGGTTGAGTTATTGGGATCGTCCACCGGCTGCCCCAGGAAGAAGTCGTTCGCCGCGTCGATAACGATTTCCGGCCACGCCATGCGCGACCGATATTCGGCATGGTTGAAGTAAACCTCATAATCCCACTCGCGGCCGCCCAGCTGGGTATTTCCGCGGATGCCCGGCGTTACGTTGAAGGTGTAGGACCGGTTCTTGATGACCCCGTTCTCGAACCCGCCGATTTCCTCGGGGGTGAAGGTTCGGTACCAGCCGTCCAGCTGATCGAGCCAGTAGGTGTCGATGGGCTCGAGATATTGCGGATTGTAGAACAGCCCTTCCTCATTGCCGTCCGGGGCCACGTAGAACCAGCTTTTGAATCCGTTGAAGAGCTCTAGGTTGGAATAGCCGAACTGGGCGTCGAGGAAGAGGTCGGTGCCGCCGCCGAGCTCATAGCCTGCGGAGGTGTAAAGGCTGACCTGGTCACGGTCGGACAGGATCTGGCCGTAGGCGATCGCCTCGTTGCTGCCGCAGAAATAGCCGTCGGTTGCGGCATAGCCGTTATCGACGTCGAAGCCGTACCCGGCGCGCGGGGCGTAGAAGGTGGTGCCCTCATTGGTGAACCCAAGGTCCGCGCAGGTCGAGGCACCCGGATCGATATAATAGCCCCCCGAATCGTAGCGCAGGAAGTTACGATAGGCGAGCGGCTGGTCCGTAGTCGGATTGTCCGCGGTCGAATCCTGAATGTCCCGCTCATAGCCCCAAAGCGGGCGCTGCGCGCTGTACTGCGCACCGATTAGGGCATGGAAAGGGCCGGAGCGAAACCCGGTCGAACCCGTGATGCGAAAGGACTCGCCGCCTCCGTCTTCGGTCAGGCCAAGCTGCGCATCGATCCGCGTGCCGTCCGGTTCCTGCTTCAACTGGAAATTGACCACACCCGAAATGGCGTCGGAGCCGTAAATGGCCGATGCCGCGCCGCTGAGGATCTCGACGCGTTCGATCAGTCCGACCGGAATGTTCGAAATATCCGCGACATTGCTGTTGCCGCCATAGGGCATGGGGAAGTCCGCAACGCGGCGCCCGTTGACGAGGACCAGAGTGTGGTTCGGACCCAGCCCCCGCAGGTCGACCTGCTTCGCACCCGGTGTGAACGTATTGGCGCCGTAGCTCTGCGTGCTCTGTGTTTCGCCGCTGTTTTGGGTAATCGACTTCATGAGTTCGGGCACATCCTGAAAGCCCTGCCTCAGAATGTCCGCCGCCTCGATGACCGTAACGGGTGCCGGACCCTCCAGTCCCGACCGGGGAATGCGCGAACCGAGGACCGTAATGACATTTTCTGCAGGAAGGGGCGCATCGTCGTCCCGAAGCGCAAGCGTGTCGTCGCTCGCATCTGCCGGGTAGGCACTCTCGGGATTCTGAGCCGCCGCGGCGGCGGCGAGTAGACTGGTGCCGACAAGGGCAATCGCGGTCGAGATTCGGCGCATAGAACTGTCCCCTCCCAGGCGCCGGGCGCCCGTGATCATGATGACTTCGCCCTCGCCGGGCGATCCTCCCCGCCCCGCGATCAAACGGAGCGTCCATCCTTCTCGCGCTGGCATGCTGTGCCCGCATACGCAGCAGCAGGATTTGCTATTGGGGAAACTATATCGTGCTCGGCGGGCGCCTTCTGGCCTTTGCAGCGTCGCCAAAGACAAATTTTGTCGTGGCGCGCCTTCACAACGCCCGATTATGCCAAGTCGTGGACAGGGAGCGGCCCACCGGACTTCACGACGCTCATGACGACGCTGGTCTTGAAGGTCTTGATCGGGTGCCGGTCGTAGAAAAAATCTCGGGTGAACTCGTCATATTCGTCCATATCGCGAGCCACCACGGTCAGAATGAAGTCCGCATCGCCGGTGATGTAGTAACCATTTGTGACTTGCGGGGTGTTGCGGATGTCCTGCTTGAAGCGGTCGATCACGCCCCGGTCCTCGCGGTCCAGGGTCACCATTACGAGCGCCATGATATTATAGCCGAGCGCCCGTGGGGAGATCATCGCAGCCTCGCGTTCGATGATCCCGTCGGCGCGAAGCCGTTTGAGCCGCTTCAGCGCCGCTGTGGGCGAAAGTCCGCACGCCTCGCCCAATTGGTCGGCCGTCAGATGCGCGTCCGATTGGACCGCCTCCAGCAGGCGCGCATCCGCCGCATCTATTTTCCTCATTTTGGCCTCTCCTGTCATTCAGACGACAAAATCGGTTCTCTACGCCGACCAATCGTCCAGATACGGTTCAACCTATCTGCGAAGCTGAAAATCGTCGAATCGGACAGAGAAGACCGGCCGGCCATGGGGGTCTGCTAACGGCCAATGGTTGGTATTTCTCGCTCGGTCGAAATCGGAGGGTCGGACACATGTATCCCAAACCGCTGCTCATCATGTTTCTGGCATCACTTACCATGCTGTTGCCGGGCATCGCTCGGGCGCAAAGCGATGCGGCCTACACCTACTACGAAGCAGGCGATGTCTCCGCGCCGACGCCCCGCACGCCGACGCCCGGGCTGATGCTGATCGGCGGAGGCGACTGGAGCGCCGAAGCCTGGCGCTGGTTCGCGAACAAGGCCGGCGGTGGTCATCTGGTAATCCTTCGCGCCTCTCAGGACGGCAGCGACGGCAACTGGCTGCTGGAAAATATCGGCGGCCTCGCTTCTGTTCAGACTCTGGTCTTCTCCGACCGCAGCGCGGCTTTCGATCCCCGCGTCGGCGAGCTCGTGGCAAAGGCGGACGGGATCTTCATCGCGGGCGGAGACCAGTCGAAATATGTCCGCTTCTGGAAGGATACCCCGGTCGCCGCCGCCCTGAACGCACATGTCGCGGGCGGTCGCCCCCTGGGCGGCACCAGCGCCGGTCTCGCGATCCTCGGCGGCACCGGCTACGGCGCGCTTGCCGCCGAAGCGGTCGGCTCCGCGGAGGCTCTCGCCGACCCGAGAGGCGCGAAGGTCACGCTGGTGAGCGACTTCCTGACCGTGCCGTTCCTCGAAAACATCGTCACCGATACACACTTCACCGAGCGCGGTCGGCTGGGCCGCTTGATTGCCTTCCTGGCGCAGGGGAGAGGGGCGGGGCAGACCGACCTGATCGGCCTCGGCATCGACGAAGACACCGCGCTTTGCGTGGAGGGTGATGGGACCGCACGCGTCTTCACCGAAAGCGGCGGCCATGCCTGGCTTGTAGAGCCCGAGGGAGCGCCGCGATTTGCTGCCGGCGGCGCGCTGGACTGGGATGCTGTGACACTGACCGGCCTGGGTCCGCACAGCCGTATCGACCTTACGAACATGACGGTGGACAACCCCGCCTTTGAAGGAACCGCGAAGGTCGCGGCGGGCGATTTGCGCGATGTTCCCGTACCGCCGCAGCGGCGCGACTGGGCGCTCGCCATTCACGGCGGTTCGGGGGTGATCGAGCGAGGGGATCTGACTGCGGAGATGGAGGCGGCCTACCGCGCCAGCCTTCAGGCCGCTCTCGCAACCGGGTCCGCCGTGCTCGAACAGGGCGGAACTAGCATCGAGGCGGTGGAAGCCACCTTGCGCATTCTGGAGGACGATCCGTTGTTCAACGCCGGGCGCGGCGCCGTATTCGATGCCGAAGGGCGCAACCAGCTCGACGCGGCGATCATGGACGGCGCGACCATGCAGGCAGGCGCCGTCGCGGCAGTCAGCATGACGAAGCATCCGGTCACGCTCGCCCGCGCAGTCATGGAAAAGTCGCGGCATGTGCTGCTCTCCGGCGAGGGCGCGGATCAGTTCGCGCGCGAACAGGACATCGAGCAGGTCGACCCGGGCTATTTCCGCACCGAACGCCGCTGGCAGCAGATCGAGGAATGGCGGCGGGACAATCTGTCCGCGCTTGCGCTCGACCCCACTCACCGCTTCGGTACCGTGGGAGCCGTAGCACTGGACAGGAACGGCAACCTTGCCGCCGCCACTTCCACCGGCGGCCTGACGGGCAAGCGTTGGGGGCGGATCGGCGATTCCCCCATCATCGGGGCAGGCACCTATGCCGCCAACGGTAAGTGCGCCGTCTCGGGTACGGGAACGGGGGAGTATTTCATCCGCGAAAGTGCCGGCCGCCAGGTGTGCGACCGCGTGGCCTGGAACGGGCAGAGCATCGCCGAGGCCGCCGACGCTACGATTGGATCGATCGGCGTGCTGGGCGGCGATGGCGGCCTGATCGCCATGGATGCGCTGGGCCGCATCGCCTTCGCCATGAACACAGAGGGAATGTACCGGGGCGCTGCCAGCAGCGATCACCCGGCCGAAGAGGCGATCTACGCCGACGAAACACTGGCGAACGAGGACTGATCGATGGCCGGTTCGCAATCCCCGCCCCCCACGAGAACTCAAGGGTCTACTATGTCGATTACCAGCCAGAAGCCGTCGACCATCGCCGTTTGGGCCGGAGAGGAACGGCCGCTCGCCTTCGGCGCGGCGCAGGTGCCGATCGTGCAGAGCGCGCCCTTCGCCTATGACGACATGGACGAATGGGGCGCCGTCGCGCTGGGCCAGGCCGAAGGGCATATCTACAGCCGCAACACGAATCCCACGGTCGGCGTCTTCGAGGAAAAGTGCCGCATCCTCGAAGGGGGCGAGAAGGCCATCGCGTTCGCCAGCGGCATGGCAGCGATTTCGAACACCCTGCTGTCGCTGCTGTCGCCGGGCGACCGCGTGGTCTCGATCAAGGACAGCTATGGCGGAACGAGCCGGCTGTTCATGGACACGCTGCCGCGCATGCAGATCGAGGTGGATCTGGTGGAAACGAGCGACAGCGATGCGATCGACGCGGCGATCGAGAAGGGCTGCCGGCTCGTATATCTGGAGACCCCGACCAACCCGACGCTGAAGATCATCGATCTGGACCGGGCCATCCGAACCGCCAAGGCGCACGGCGCGATCGTGGTGGTGGACAATACCTTCGCGACGCCGATCAACCAGCGGCCGCTCGGCTTCGGCGCGGACCTCGTCCTGCATTCGGCCACCAAATATCTCGGCGGGCACGACGATGCGATGGGCGGCGTGCTGATCGGACGCAAAGACCTGGTGACGACCGTCTACGAGCATCGCGAAATCTGCGGCGCGGTGCTGTCCGCCTTCTCGGCCTATCTTCTGCTGCGGGGGCTCAAGACGCTCGACCTGAGGGTCAGGAAGCAGAATGAGACCGGCCTTGCCGTCGCCCGCTTCCTCGCCGAGCATCCAAAGGTGGCCGCCGTCTTCTACCCCGGCCTCGAAACTCACGAGAAGCACGACGTCGCCAAGCGGCAGATGTCGGGTTTCGGCGGCATGCTGAGCTTTTCGGTCGACGGTGATTTCGACGCGCTCAAGCGATTCGTCGGCGAGCTGAAATATGTGCACCGGGCGGCCAGCCTGGGATCGGTCAACACGCTGATCGGCCCGCCGTCCGTCACCAGCCATGTCGAGTGCACCGCCGAACAGCGCGCGGCGCTCGGCATATCGGAGACCCTGCTGCGCTACTCCTGCGGCGTCGAGGATGCCGGCGACCTGATCGCCCAGCTCGACCAAGGGTTGAAGGCCGTCTGACGCCCCCCACCGGAGCACAAGAAGAGAGGCGCGCATCCGCGACACCCATGTTGACGGGGAAGCCACAGTGGTGGCAATGGGCGAGCGGCTGAGCAGGTCCGGTGTAAACCGCGCTGTAAACCTCACCTTGGGCGCCAAGCCCGGTCTGAGGAATTCCAGGGGCTTGCGGACGTAGTTCAATGGTAGAACCTTAGCCTTCCAAGCTAATGATGCCGGTTCGATCCCGGTCGTCCGCTCCATCCCTGCCCCCAGCCTCCCCGCCCTCAGCCTCCCGCTTCGAGCCCTTTCGCCCCGTTCTTTGCGCCCGCTCACGCCGGCGCCGCTCCGTCGCTTCGAGACCCGGGCCCCGCCACCTTTTCCCGGCGCCGCAACTTTCCGCGCGCCCGCTCCGTTCATGGAGAAACCCTGAACACGTCCCCAGACAGGAGCAGATTCCCATGTCCATCGTCGAAATGATCGCCGAACACCCCCATGTCGACGGCCATCTGAACGACCCGCTGGCCGAAGTAGTGAAGCACGCCATGTACGCCGCGCAGATCACCGCCAGCTGCGCCGATGCGTGCCTGGGCGAGGAGAGCGCCGCCGACCGCAAGGACTGCATCCGTTCGTGCCTCGACGCCTCCAACGCGTCCGAAGCGCTGGCCTATATCGCCGCGCGCCGCACCGGCTCCAACGAGCCCGTCATCAAGGCGGCGATGACCTTCGCCAAGGCGGCGCTGAAATCCTGCCACGCCGAATGTTCGAACCATGAGGACGCGCACTGCAAGCGCTGCGCGAAGATGTGCGAGGAACTGATCGCCGACATCGAAAAGGCCGAACTGTAAGAGGATCGGCGTTTCCGGGCCGCGGGCCGGAGTTCCGGCCTGCGGCCTGCATGCCCGCCGCACTGGTCGGGTCTTCGCGGCGCGCGTCAGATTTCCGGCCTGCGGCCTCGATGGCCGCCGCGCCGATTGGGTTTTCGCGGCGCGCGTCAGATTTCCGGCCTGCAGCCTCCATGGCCGCCGCGCTGGTTGGGTCTTCGCGGCGCGCGTCAGATTTCCGGCCTGCGGCCTCCATGGTCGCCGCGCGCAGGCTTCGCCAAATCCTATGTAGGTCACAGTAGGTCACACCTCAGCGCGCGCACGCGCGGGAACCCGTGCGCCTGTACGCGCGTTTGTGCGCAGGCGCGCGAGGGGCCGCACGGGCGCGGCCTCGCAAGCCCAGCCTGCCTGCCCAGCGGCAACCCGCCACTGGCTAGCGGATCCACCTCCGCGACCTCCTCTCGCATATATGGCCCCTGCCCGATCGAACGAGAAGGGAGTATGCCCGACCGCCCTGGCTGTAGGACAGAGCCATTCGGAAAGCCCTCCGGCGCAATCGCGCCGCGGTTACCTTACGGCCTGGCTGCACAGCGGGCGGTAGAGTTCGGCGCCCTGATAGCTGAGGAGGTCCTGCGCCGCCGCCTCGGTCGGGTCTTCAAGATACGCGTTGAGCCGCGGCAGCATCTTCGGGTCGGCCCCCGCCGTCCAAAGTGTCATCACCAGCGCGGCGCCGCAGTCGCAGAACGGACCCGAGGCCGCCTCTCCCTCCACCTTCGCTGCACAGTCGGTGCGGATGGCCTCGTCCACCGTTTCGAAATCCGGGTAGTTCGTCAGAAGCTCAGCCCGGCGTTCGCGCGCTTGCTCGGCCATGTCCAGAACCCTTGAATTGGCCGCCAATGCCGCCGAATGCGCCGTGGCCAGAAGAATGGCTGTTGCTGCCATTACGGTCGCGCGCCTGATCATGTTCTTCTCCCCACGCCTTCGCCCTGCATAGCCGACACGCTCTCCGCGGCCCACGGAACTTTCCAAAAGATGTCCGTCCGCCGCCGATCCCGAAGAGCAGCAGGGCCGACACGTCCCCGCGTGGGAACCCTAGCGCCCCCTTCGTGCATTGGCTAAGCGAGCCCCCGAACGCCGGGCGCCCGCACTCCCCTTGCGGCGCAAGAGCCCGGCGCAAAGTACCACTTTGCGACGAAGGAACATCATGACCCAGATCGGCCGCGACAGCCTGAACACCCGCCGGACCCTGAATGTAGGCGGCACGGACTATGCCTATTACTCGCTCGCCGCGGCGGCAGAGAAATATGGCGACTTCGCCCGCCTGCCGATGTCGATGAAGGTCCTTTTGGAAAACATGCTGCGCTTCGAGGACGGCGAGACGGTCAGCGCCGACGATGTCGAGGCCTTTGCCACCTTCCTGAAGGAAGGCGATGTGAACCGCGAAATCGCCTATCGCCCGGCGCGCGTGCTGATGCAGGACTTCACCGGCGTTCCCGCCGTCGTCGACCTGGCCGCGATGCGCGACGGCATCCTGAAGCTGGGCGGCGAGCCCGAGGCGATCAATCCGCTGGTCCCCGTAGACCTCGTCATCGACCACAGCGTCATGGTCGACGAATTCGGCACGCCGCAGGCCTTCGAAGCGAATGTCGAGCTGGAATATGAGCGCAACAAGGAGCGCTACGAGTTCCTGAAATGGGGCAGCCAGGCGTTCCGCAATTTCCGCGTGGTGCCGCCGGGCACGGGCATCTGCCACCAGGTGAACCTGGAATATCTGGGCCAGGCGGTGTGGTCTTCAGAAGGACCCGACGGCCAGATGGTCGCCTATCCCGACACGCTTGTCGGCACCGACAGCCACACGACCATGATCAACGGCCTGGGCGTCCTTGGCTGGGGCGTCGGCGGCATCGAGGCCGAGGCCGCGATGCTGGGTCAGCCGGTTTCGATGCTGATCCCCGAAGTCGTCGGCTTCAAGCTGACGGGCAAGCTGGCCGAGGGCATCACCGCGACCGACCTGGTGCTGACCGTGGTGGAAATGCTGCGCAAGAAGGGCGTCGTCGGCAAGTTCGTCGAATTCTACGGCGACGGCCTCGCCTCGATGACGCTGGCCGACCGCGCGACCATCGCCAACATGGCGCCCGAATATGGCGCGACCTGCGGCTTCTTCCCGATCGACGAGGAAACCATCCGCTACATGCGGTTCACGGGGCGCGAGGAATGGCGCTGCGACCTGGTCGAGGCCTATGCCAAGGAACAGGGCCTGTGGCACGACCACACGACGCCCGACCCGGTCTTCACCGACACGCTGTCGCTCGACCTCGGCGATGTCGTCGCCTCGCTGTCCGGGCCGAAGCGGCCGCAGGACCGCATCGACATGCCGGCCGTGGGCGACAGCTTCCGCCGCGACATGGCCGCCGGCACCTTCGCGCGCGAACGCGAGATGACGGGCAAGCGCTATCCGGTCGAGGGCGAGAATTTCGACTTCGGCGACGGCGACGTGGCGATCGCGGCGATCACCAGCTGCACCAACACCTCGAACCCCGACGTGCTGATCGCGGCCGGGCTCGTCGCGAAGAAGGCGCGTGAAAAGGGCATCGACGTGAAGCCGTGGGTGAAGACCTCGCTGGCGCCCGGCTCTCAGGTGGTGACCGACTATCTGGAGAAGACCGGCCTGCAGGACGATCTCGACGCGCTGGGCTTCGACCTGGTCGGCTATGGCTGCACGACCTGCATCGGCAATTCGGGCCCGCTGCCGCCCGCCATTTCGCGCGCGATCAACGATAACGACCTGGTGGCGACCTCGGTCCTCTCCGGCAACCGCAACTTCGAAGGCCGCGTGTCGCCCGACGTGCGCGCCAATTATCTCGCTTCGCCGCCGCTGGTGGTAGCCTATGCGCTGGCGGGTACGGTGACGAAGGACCTGACCAAGGAGCCGCTGGCCGAGGACCGCGACGGCAATCCCGTCTACCTGAAGGACATCTGGCCCTCCAACCGCGAGGTGAAGGAGGTCGTCGAGGGCGCGCTGTCGCCGGCGATGTTCAAGGAGCGCTACGGCGAGGTGTTCGACGGCGATGCGCGCTGGAAGGGCATCGACGTCGCGGGCGGGCGCACCTATTCGTTCAACGCCTCGAGCACCTATGTCCAGAACCCGCCCTATTTCGACGGCATGGACCTGGAACCGAAGGACCCCGAAGACATTGTCGGCGCCCGCGCGCTGGCGGTGTTCGGCGATTCGATCACGACCGATCACATCTCGCCGGCGGGCTCGATCAAGGCCGACAGCCCGGCGGGCGAATACCTCCTCGAGCGGCAGGTCGCGAAAAGCGACTTCAACAGCTATGGCAGCCGCCGCGGCAACCATGAGGTGATGATGCGCGGCACCTTCGCCAACATTCGCATCAAGAACACCATGGTTCCCGGCACCGAGGGCGGATACACGGTCCACATCCCCTCGGGCGAGGAACTGCCGATCTACGACGCGGCCATGCGCTACAAGTCCGAAGGCACTCCGCTCGTCGTGCTCGGCGGCAAGGAATATGGCACCGGCTCCTCGCGCGACTGGGCGGCGAAGGGCACGATCCTTCTCGGCGTGAAGGCGGTCATCGTCGAAAGCTACGAGCGCATCCACCGCTCGAACCTTGTCGGGATGGGCGTCCTGCCGCTGCAGTTCAAGGAAGGTGAAGGCCGCGAAACGCATGGCCTGACCGGCGACGAGGTGTTCACCATCCGCGGGCTGGCCGACCTGGAGCCGCGCCAGGACGTGACGGTCGATTTCGAACGCGCCGACGGCTCCACGGGCAGCTTCACCGCGCTGTGCCGCATCGATACGGCGAACGAGATGCACTATTACCGCAATGGCGGCATCCTGCATTACGTGCTCAGGAACCTCGCCAAGGCCGCCTGAGCAGGCACCGGATCGCGGACACCGCGCCGCGAAACCCGGGCCGCGAAAACCGGGCCTGGGCTTCAAGAGGGGGTGGACCGTCCGGGTTCGCCCCCTTTTTGATGGGCACCGGTTCCGGCCCTCTCCTGAAGCGCCGCGCCGGGAGCCCCTTCTTTTGGCGGGCTTGTTGCCCCTCTCCTCCCCGCGCAGTTTCGCGCCACGTTTCATCTCAGGAGGACTATCATGGCAGAGGCATATATCATCGACGCGGTGCGCACCCCGCGCGGCGTCGGGAAGACCGGCAAGGGCGCGCTGGCGCACATGCACCCGCAGCACCTCGCGGCGACGGTGCTGAAGGCGATCGCCGAGCGCAACAATCTCGACACGGCGGACGTCGACGACGTCATCTGGTCGACCTCCTCGCAGAAGGGCAAGCAGGGCGGCGACCTCGGCCGCATGGCGGCGCTCGACGCGGGCTATGACATCAAGACCTCGGGCACGACGCTCGACCGCTTCTGCGGCGGCGGCATCACCTCGGTGAACTTCGCCGCGGCGCAGATCATGTCGGGCATGGAAGACCTTGTCGTTGCGGGCGGCACCGAGATGATGAGCTACACCGCAGACCGGGGCCGCGAGGAAATGGCCGCCGGCCTCGGCGCGGCGATGATGGGCTCGGGCAACGAGCGCCTGCAGGAAACCCACCCGCAGTCGCACCAGGGCGTGTGCGGCGACGCCATCGCGTCGAAGGAAGGGTTCACGCGCGAGGAGCTCGACGAGGTCGGCTACAAGTCGCAGCAGAAGGCGCGCGTCGCCATCGAGGAAGGCCGCTTCGACAAGAGCCTCGTTCCCGTTACCGACGCCGACGGCAACATGGTGCTCGACCGCGAGGAGTTCCCGCGTCCGCAGACGACCATGGATACGCTGGCGCAGCTGGAACCCTCCTTCGTGAAGATCGCCGACATGCCGATCGACGAGAAGGGCACCACCTTCCGCAAGCTGATCAACCAGAAATATCCCGACCTGAAGATCGAGCATTTCCACCATGCGGGCAATTCGTCGGGCGTGGTCGACGGCGCCGCCGCGGTGCTGCTCGCCTCGAAGGAATATTGCGACAAGCACGGCCTGAAGCCGCGCGCGAAGATCATCCAGACTGCGAATATGGGCGACGACCCCACGCTGATGCTGAACGCGCCGGTCCCGGCCGCGAAGAAGGTGCTGGAGAAGGCGGGCCTTACCAAGGACGACATCGATCTTTGGGAGATCAACGAGGCGTTCGCCGTCGTTGCGGCGAAGTTCGTCCGCGACCTCGATCTCGACTGGGACAAGGTCAATGTGAACGGCGGCGCGATCGCGCTCGGCCATCCCATCGGCGCCACCGGCTCGATCCTTATCGGCACGGTGCTCGACGAGCTGGAACGCCGCGACCTGAAGCGCGGCCTCGTCACCATGTGCGCCGCGGGCGGCATGGCCCCGGCGATCATCATCGAACGCGTCTAAGCCAAAGCGCGGGAGCGGCCTTTCGAGCAAAGGCCCCTCCCGCCGCGAATCATCGCGGAACACGAAAAAGGGGGGAGCGGCCCGGCCGCTCCCCCCTTTTCCATGACGGTCGCCGGGGCGGCGACGTTTGCGGATCGCGGAAGCCCGGCCCTTCGGACGCGGGCCCCGCACGTCGAGCGGTGCTAGAGGCGTTCGACGATGGTGACGTTGGCGATGCCGCCGCCTTCGCACATCGTCTGCAGGCCGTATTTGCCGCCGCGGCGGTGAAGCTCGTGCACCAGGGTCGACATCAGCTTCGTGCCGGTCGCGCCGAGCGGATGACCGAGCGCGATGGCGCCGCCATTGACGTTGAGCTTTTCGGGGTCGGCGCCGGTATGCTCCAGCCAGGCCATCGGCACGGGGGCGAAGGCCTCGTTGACCTCGTAAAGGTCGATGTCGCCAATCTTCATGCCCGCGCGCTCGAGCGCCTTGTCGGTAGCGAACAGCGGCTCTTCGAGCATGACAACCGGATCGCCCGCCGTAACGGTGAGGTTCACGATGCGCGCGAGCGGCGTCAGGCCGTACTGCTTCAGCGCGCGCTCCGAGACGATCACGCAGGCGCTGGCGCCATCGGTGATCTGGCTGGAGGTGGCGGCGGTGATGACGCCGTTCTCGTCGAGCAGCTTCACACCGGCCATGCCCTCGGCACTGGCGTCCCAGCGGATGCCCTCATCGACCTTGTGCATGGCCTTTTCGCCCTCGGGCGTCTCGATCTCGAGCGGCACGATTTCGTCTTCGAAGCGGCCCTCGTTCACGGCCTGCTGCGCCTTTTCGTGGCTGTTGAGGCCGAAGGCGTCGAGCTGTTCGCGCTTGAAGCCCCACTTCTTGGCGATCATCTCCGCGCCCTTGAACTGGCTGAAGCCCTTCACGCCATATTTATCCTGGATGGACGGGGGGATCGGGTTCGACCCCTCGGGCGACCGAACGGCGGAGCCCATGGGCACGCGCGTCATGCTTTCGGTCCCGGCGGCGATGACGACGTCCATCGTCCCCGACATGACGGCCTGCGCGGCGAACTGGATGGCCTGCTGAGACGAGCCGCACTGGCGGTCGATGGTGACGGCCGGGACCTTTTCGGGAAGGTTCGAGGCAAGGACGCAGTGGCGCCCGACATGGAGCGACTGTTCGCCCGCCTGGCTGACGCAGCCGACGATGACATCCTCTACCGCATCGCCCGGAACGCCCGCGCGCTCGACCGCCGCATCGAGTACCTTCGCGCCCATGTCGACGGGATGCCAGCCCGCAAGACGTCCGCCCCTGCGGCCGCCGGCGGTGCGGCACGCGGCCACGATATATGCTGCTTCTGCCATGTGTCTTTCCTTCTCGTTCCTGGCTACGGCCGCTCAGAGCGAGCGGCTGATCACTTCCTTCATGATTTCGCTGGTGCCGCCGAAGATGCGGGTGACGCGCGCGTCGCGCCACAGGCGGGCGATGGGATATTCGTTCATGTAACCGGCGCCGCCATGGAGCTGCAGCGCGGCGTCGCATACGCGCCCCTGAAGCTCTGTATGCCAGAGCTTTGCCGAAGAGGCCTCCGCCGTGGTCAGTTCACCGTCCATGTGGCGCTTCAGCGCCCAGTCGAGATGCGCCCAGCCGACCTGCAGCTGCGCCGCGAGATCCGCGAGGGTGAACTTCGTGTTCTGGAACTGGAAGACGGTCGTTCCGAACGCCTTGCGGTCCTTCGTGAACTTAACCGCCTCGTCAAAGGCGCGCTGCGCACCGCCCTGCGCCGACACGGCGATGGAGAGGCGTTCCTGCGGCAGTTCCTCCATCAGATAGGCGAAGCCCCGCCCTTCCTCGCCGAGGATGTTGGTCATCGGCACGCGCACATCGTTGAAGAACAGTTCCGACGTATCGGCAGAATGCTGGCCGACCTTGTCGAGGTTGCGGCCGCGCTCGAACCCTTCGCTATCGGCATCGACGAGAACGAGGCTGATGCCCTTCGCGCCCGCATCGGGGTCGGTCTTCGCCACGACGATGACGAAATCGGCGTTCTGGCCGTTGGTGATGTAGGTCTTCGAGCCGTTGACGATGAGGTGATTGCCGTCCTTCTTCGCCGTCGTGCGGACGCCCTGGAGGTCGGAGCCGGTGCCCGGCTCGGTCATCGCGATGGCGGAGATAATCTCTCCCGAAACCATGCCGGGCAGATATTTCTTCTTCTGCTCCTCGGAGCCATATTGTTCGAGATAATTGGCGGTGATGTCGGACTGAAGCGTGAAGCCCGCCGACGAGCCGAGATAGGCGAGTTCCTCGTCGACGACGGCGTTGTAGCCGAAATCGAGGCCGAGGCCGCCATATTCCTCGCTGACGGTGGGGCAGAGCATGCCCGCGGCACCGACGGCCTTCCATTCCTCGCGCCCCACGACGCCTTCGGCCTCGTGCTGGTCGAGTTTCGGCTCCATGACGTCGCCGAGCACCTTGCGCACGGTGTCGCGAAACATTTCATGATCTTCGTTATAGGCGGTGCGCCCGGCGGTATTCAGCATAGAAATCTGGTCCACTTTGTGAGGTATCGCGCGCACCGTAGCCAGCTTGCTGCGGCGCGCCATTCTCCATTTTCACTGGTTCGCCCTAGCCGCGGCGAGTCCAGTCGCCCGACGCGATGCGAGCCTCTGGGTCGACCGCGGGCCGGTAGTGATAGGCCCAAACAGTGAGATTGGAGGCGAGCGTCCGCACGCGGCGGCGTTCGTAGAGCGAGGCGGCGAGGTCCCGGGGGTCGAAATCCTCGAACCGGTCGAGGGCGTCTAGATCGGCCGGCCGGGTGAGGCGCAGGAGATCGCCGGCGAGGGTGCCGGGCTCGTCCAGTTTCGCGCCGGGATAGGGGCCGAGGTCATAGAGCCGCCCGCGAATCTTGGCGCGTCCGGCGGCGGGAAGGTGATCCGCAAGGCCGAGTTCGGCGAGACCGCTCTCGCCGGGCCTGAGCAGGCCGTAGACGAAGATGAAGCCCGGAGAGAAGCCGGGAGTGCGCGCCGCGTCAGGCTGCAAGACGGCGCTCCAGCTCCTGCCGTCGGGCGGCGGTCACCCCGAGTACCTCATGGAGATAGCGGTCCAGAGATCCATGCTCCGCGCGAATCGCCGCAAAGGCGGTTTCGAGATATTCCGCCCGCACGCCGAGAAATTCGGCAAGCGCGTCCTCGCGAATGTCCCCGCCGTGCATGTCGCGCATGGCCGCGGCAGCAGCAGCCACGCGCGCCTCCACATTGCCCGCACTGTTCGTCAGCAGATAGTCGGCCATCATGTCGTCGCGGTGGACGCCCATGGCATGGTGGAACAGCGCGACAGCAAGGCCGGTACGGTCCTTCCCCGCCAGGCAGTGAATGAGAGTCGCGCCGTCTTCCTGGGCCAGAGCCTCGAAATAGAGGCCGAACAGGCGCTGCAGGTTCGGGCGGTAGGGCATGGCGCGATAGCCCTCGGTCAGCGCCTCGCGCGCTGCTGCGGGACTGTCGAAGGCGCGGGCATAGCGGGCGGCGTCGGCAGGGTTGATGGTCTCGTCGTCAACGAGGATTACGCGCGCGCCGAACCCGTCCGGCCGGGGACAGGGCGCGGCCTCCCGCTCCGACCGGCCGCGCAGGTCGATGACGGCGGCGAGGTCGAGGCCGGCAACCTTCTCCAGGTCGGGAGAGGAGGCTTCGCGGTGCTGCGCCGAGCGGAACAGCCGCCCGGTGACGAGACGGCCCGCAGACGCCTCGTAGCCGCCATAGTCGCGCAGGTTGTGGATGCCCTCGCAGGCGACGACGCGTTCGGACGCGGGCATGCCGGCCGCGTCGGTCATCGAAGGTGGTTCCGCGCCCGCCATGGCCTAACCGCCTATCCCGGCCGCCTATTCGAATTCCATGATGACATCGTCGACCGCCAGACTGTCGCCCTCCTCGCACTTGATGGCAGAGACGGTGGCGGACTTCTCGGCGCGCAGGATGTTCTCCATCTTCATCGCCTCGACAACCGCGAGCGGCTGGCCGGCCTCGACCTTGTCGCCCTCCGTGACATGGATCGTCATGACGAGACCGGGCATCGGGCAGAGCAGCATCTTCGACAGGTCAGGCGGCTCCTTCTCGATCATGTGCGAGGACAGTTCCCAGGTGCGCGGGGTGAGCGTGCGCACGTCGTGCCGGCTGCCGCCGATGCCGAACCGGTAACCGACGTCGAGGCGCTGAACCTCGAGCGCGAAGGGCTCTCCGTCCAGCTTGCCGGTGAAAAGGAGGTCGCCGGGCATGTAGCCGCTCTCGACTTCCATGGTGCTGCCGCCGAATTCGAGGTCCCAGTCGGGCGCCGAGCCGTCGATGGAGACTGGCACGCCCTCCCCGTCCAGAACGACAACCCAGTCGCTGCCGAAGGCCGGCTTGCCGTTGAGCTGGCCCGTCAGCTCGGAGGTGCGCGCGGTGTCGGTCGCCTGGATGACGGCGGCGGCGGCAATCACCTGCCTGCGCTGGAGGTCGGACAGCGGCGCGCCCTCGAAACCGTCGGGATATTCCTCGGCGATGAAATTGGTCGTGATCTCGCCCGAGCGGAAGCGGTCGTGCCGCATGAGAGCGGCGAGGAAGTCGATATTGTGGCTGATGCCACGGATCACATAGTGGTTCAGCGCCTCGAGATTGCGGTCGATCGCCTGTTCGCGCGTCTCGCCATAGGTGATCAGCTTCGCAATCATCGGGTCATAGAACATCGAGATCTCGCTGCCCGGAAGGACGCCCGTATCGACGCGCACGGCATTCTCGACTTCCTCGGGCGGCTGGTAGGCAGTCAGGCGGCCGATCGACGGCAGGAAGGACCGGTAGGGGTCCTCGGCATAGACCCGGCTCTCCATCGCCCACCCCGTGAGGGTAACGTCGTCCTGGCCGAAGGCGAGCTTTTCGCCCGCCGCGACGCGGATCATCTGCTCGACAAGGTCGAGACCGGTGACGAACTCGGTTACCGGATGCTCCACCTGCAGGCGGGTGTTCATCTCAAGGAAGTAGAAGCTGCGGTCGGCGCCGGCGATGAACTCAACCGTGCCGGCGCTGGTGTAGCCGACGGCCTTCGACAGCTCGACGGCCTGCTCGCCCATGGCCTTGCGCATTTCAGGCGTCACGAAGGGCGACGGCGCTTCCTCGACAACCTTCTGGTGGCGGCGCTGGATCGAGCATTCGCGCTCGCCCAGATAGACGCAGTTGCCATGCTTGTCGGCGAGCACCTGGATTTCGATGTGGCGCGGCTGCTCGACGAACTTCTCGATGAAGACCCGGTCGTCGCCGAAGCTGTTGAGCCCCTCCGACCGCACCGAGGGAAAGCCCTCGCGCACGTCCTTTTCCGACCAGGCGAGGCGCATCCCCTTGCCGCCGCCGCCCGCCGAGGCCTTCATCATGACCGGATAGCCGATGTCGTTCGCGATCTTCACCGCATGGTCGGTATCCTCGATCTCGCCGACGAAGCCGGGGACGACGTTGACGCCGGCTTCGCGCGCCAGCTTCTTCGATTCGATCTTGTCGCCCATCGCCGCGATGGCGTTCGGCGGCGGGCCGATGAAGGTGATCCCCGCCTCGTCGAGCAGCTTTGCGAAAGAGGCCCGCTCGGACAGGAAGCCATAGCCCGGATGAACGGCGTCGGCGCCGACATGTTTGCAGGTCTCGACGATCTTCTCGGCGACGAGATAGCTTTCGGAGGCCGCGGCCGGGCCGATCCGGACGGCCTCGTCGGCAAGCCTGACATGAAGCGCATCGGCATCGGCGTCGGAGTAGACGGCGACGGTCTCGATACCCATGCGCCTTGCCGTCTTGATGACACGGCAGGCGATTTCCCCGCGGTTGGCGATCAGAATCTTCTTCAGCACGGACAAGCGCTCCCTCTTTCGAGACGCGTCTTTGGCTGGGGAATGGTGGGGCGGTCAACTGTGCGCCCACTGGCACTTCTAACAAGTGTGTGAGTACGGATCGCCCGTCGCGGCCCCTCTACGGGCGGTTCGCGCTGTCAGGCTGGCGGGTCAGCCTTCCTTTTGGGCCAGCCAGGCCTCGAGCCACTTGATCGAATAGTCGCCCGCACGGACGTCGGGTTCGTCGACCAGCGCCTGATGCAGCGGGATCGTCGTCTTCGGGCCGTCGATCACATATTCGCGCAGCGCCCGCTTCAGGCGGAGCAGGCACGCCTCGCGGTCGTCGCCGTAGACGATCAGCTTTGAAATGAGCGAATCATAATAGGGCGGGATGCGGTAGCCGTCGTAAAGGCCGCTATCGACGCGGACATGCAGGCCGCCGGGCGCGTGATATTGTTCGACGAGGCCGGGCGAGGGGGCGAAGGTCGCGGGATCCTCGGCGTTGATGCGGCATTCGATGGCATGGCCGCGAAAGCGCACGTCGTCCTGAGTAAGCGAAAGCGGCAGGCCCGCCGCCACGCGAATCTGTTCGCGCACCAGATCGAGGCCGGTGATCGCTTCGGTAACGGGATGTTCGACCTGCAGGCGGGTGTTCATCTCGATGAAGTAGAAGCCGCCATCCTCGTAGAGGAATTCGATGGTGCCGGCGCCGCGATAGCCCATTTCGGCAATCGCCTTGCGGCACACTTCGCCCATTTCCGCGCGCTGCTCGGGGCTGATTGCGGGCGAGGGCGCCTCTTCGAACACCTTCTGGTGCCGCCGCTGCAGCGAACAGTCGCGTTCGCCGAGGTGAATGGCCCCGCCCTTGCCGTCGCCGAAGACCTGGAACTCGATGTGGCGCGGGTTGGAGAGATATTTCTCGATGTAGACGGTGTCGTCGCCGAAGGCCGCCTTCGCCTCTGCCTTGGCCTGGCTGAGCATCGCGGACAGCTTGTCTTCGCTTTCGACCACCTTCATGCCGCGGCCGCCGCCACCCGAGGCGGCCTTTACGAGGATCGGATAGCCGATCTCCCGACCGATCTCGCGTGCCTCGGCTTCGCTGGTTACCGCGCCGGGGGAACCGGGCACGAGCGGAAGGCCGACGGCGCCGGCGGTTTTCTTCGCCGCCACCTTGTCGCCCATGACGCGGATATGTTCGGGCGTCGGGCCGATGAAGGCGATCTCGTGCGCCTCGACGATTTCCGCGAACTTGGCGTTCTCGGACAGGAAGCCGTAGCCGGGATGGATCGCATCGGCGCCGGAAACCTCGGCAGCGGCCATGATGGTGGCCATGTTGAGATAGCTTTCGGCGGCGCTGGGCGGCCCGATACACACGGCCTCGTCGGCCAGCCGCACATGCTTGGCATCGGCGTCGGCGGTGGAGTGCACCGCGACCGTACCGATCCCAAGATCGTGACACGCCCTGAGAACCCGGAGCGCGATTTCGCCGCGATTGGCGATCAGGACTTTTTCAAACATCTATTCGACGATCAGCAGCACCTGGTCATATTCGACCGGCTCTTCATTCTCGACGCACACCTGCTTCACCGTCCCGGCCTTCGGCGCGGTAATCGGGTTCATGACCTTCATCGCCTCGACGATCAGCAGCGTGTCGCCCGCCGCGACCTGCGAGCCGGGGCTGACGAACGGCGGCTTGCCGGGTTCGGGCGACATGTAAGCGGTCCCCACCATGGGCGATTTCACCGCCCCGGGGTGCGCCTTCAGATCCTGCGCCGTTTCGGCAGGCGCCGCGCTCTCGGCTGCGGGAGCGGCGGCGGGCGGAGCAGAGGCGGGCGCATAGGCAGGCGCGGCCGCGGCCGCAGCCTGAAGCTTGCGGGCAACGCGGATCTTGCGGTCGCCGTCCTCCACCTCGATCTCGCTCAGCCCGGTATCGCCCAGCAGTTCGGCCAGCTCGCGCACGAGCGCGGTGTCCACGGACATGCCGCCCTTCGCCTTAGGCTCTGACATTTTTCAACTATCCCCTCTGTTCTTCGGCCGAACCAGCGGCCGTCTAAAGCGTCGCCGCGGCGCGAAGCGCCAAGCTGTACCCCTCTGCGCCCAGACCGGCAATGACACCGCGTGCGACCGGGCTGATGTGCGAGCGGTGGCGAAAGCGTTCGCGGGCATGCGGATTCGAGAGATGAACCTCGATCACCGGCACCGAGATCGCCGCAACCGCGTCGCGCAGCGCAACGCTGGTATGTGTGTAGGCGGCTGCGTTCAAGATCACCGCCCTTGCCTCGACCGAAGCCGCTTCGTGCAGCCAGTCGACCAGATGCCCTTCATGGTTCGACTGCCTGAGGTCCACGGCAACGCCCAGTTCGCGCGCCTCGTCCTCCAGCCGCCCGGCAATATCGTCGAGCGTCTCGGTCCCGTAGATATCGGGTTCCCGCGTCCCCAGCAGGTTCAGGTTGGGTCCGTTGAGGACCATGACGAGAGGCTTGTCGGAAATGGCTTCGGCTCTTGCGGTTGGTTCGGTTGACGCGCCTGCCTATATCCGGCGCCGACACTGAATGGAATGCCATGGACCGTACCCTTCCCATCACCGTGAACGGCGAACATCGCCGCATCCGCAAACCGGCGACCGTCGTCGACCTGCTGAACGAGCTCGGCCAAGATCCGAACTCGGTCGCCGTGGAGCGCAACCTGGAGATCGTGCCGAAGTCGGCCTACGAGACGACCGAACTGGCGAGCGGCGACGAAATCGAGGTGGTGCACTTCGTCGGCGGCGGCGATGCCGTTGCCGAGGAGTCGGCTACGGGAACGGAGGAGGAAGGCTGGACCGTTGCCGGACGCACCTTCCGCTCGCGCCTGATCGTCGGCACGGGAAAGTACAAGGACTACGAAACCAACGCCCGGGCCGTCGCGGCCGCGGGCGCGGAAATCGTCACCGTTGCCGTCCGGCGCGTCAATCTGAGCGATCCGGACAAGCCGCGCCTCACCGATTTCCTCGACCCCAGGGAAGTGACCTTCCTGCCGAATACCGCCGGGTGTTTCACGGCTGAAGACGCGATGCGCACCCTGCGCCTGGCGCGCGAAGCGGGCGGCTGGAACCTGGTGAAGCTGGAAGTTCTGGGCGAAGCCAAGTCGCTTTACCCGGACATGATCGAGACGATCCGTGCCACGGAGGAACTGGTAAAGGACGGCTTCGATGTCATGGTCTACTGCGCCGACGATCCGATCGCGGCGAAGCGCCTGGAGGATGTGGGTGCTTGCGCAATCATGCCGCTCGGCGCGCCGATCGGCTCCGGCCTGGGCATCCAGAACCCGGTGACCATCCGCATGATCGTCGAGCAATCAAGCGTCCCCGTACTGGTCGATGCCGGTGTCGGCTGCGCATCGGACGCGGCAGGCGCGATGGAACTGGGGTGTGACGGCGTGCTGATGAACACCGCCATTGCGGAAGCGAAGGATCCGGTCCTGATGGCGCGCGCCATGAAGCGCGCCGTCGAGGCGGGCCGCGATTCATACCTGGCAGGTCGCATGGCGAAACGGCGCTATGCCGATCCGTCCAGCCCGCTGGCAGGCCTGATCTGAAGCTTCACCTGCTCGGCGCGTCCGGAACGGGCACGACGACGCTCGGCCGGGCGCTGGCGCAGAAGCTCGGTGTCTTTCATGCGGACGCCGCCGATTATTACTGGGTCCCGACCGACCCGCCCTTCCTGCGCAAGCGCAGCTACAAGGAGCGGTTGAGGCTTCTGGACCTCGATCTGGACGATGATGCGGGCTGGGTCGTCAGCGGCTCGATGATGGACTGGGGCGAGGCCGTGGCCGACCGCGCCGACCATCTTATTTTCCTGACGCTCCCGACCGATCTTCGCATCGCCCGCCTGCGCGCGCGGGAGCAGCAGCGTTTCGGCGCGCGGATCGCCCCGGGCGGCGACATGTACCAGGCGCATGAGAACTTCATTCGCTGGGCCGAAGGCTATGACGATCCGTCATTCGGTGGGAGGACCCGCGCGCGCCACGAGGCGTGGCTTGGCGAGCGTGACGGGCGCGTCCTGAGGCTGGACGGCGCCGCGCCGATTGCCGAAAACCTCGCGCGAACCCTGGCGCGGGTCCCGCCAATTCTTTCGGAACAAAAACCTTGTGCTTCCGTTGGTTAGATGAGCGGACAACGAAGGCGCGCTAGCCGGACGAAGTTACCCGGCAGGCAGGCGCCGCAAACGAGAGGAGTATGTCTCATGGGTGAATTTTCCGACAAGATCAAAGGTAACGCCAACGAAGCTGCCGGTAATCTGAAGCAGGATATCGGTGACGCCACCGACAACCGCCAGATGGAACAGGAAGGCTTCGAGCAGGAACGCAAGGGCGAAGCCCAGCAGCTGCGCGGCGAACTGAAGGAAGATGCGAAGAAGACCGTCGACCGCATGTAGGCGGCCTCGCATCTAGACCGAAAAAGGGCGTCCCGTCTCGACGGGGCGCCCTTTTTCCGTGCGGCTAACGCAGCTGCTGAAAAAAGCCCCTTAAAAGCTCCGAGGCTGCGGACGCGCCGATCTCGGGATACACTTCGGGCCTGTGCAGACAGGTAGGAGACGAGAAGACGCGCGGGCCGTTCAACACGCCGCCGCCCTTCGGATCCTCCGCGCCGAAGTAAAGCCGCGCGAGCCGGGCATGCGAGATCGCGCCCGCACACATCGGGCAGGGTTCGAGCGTCACGTAGAGATCGCAGCCGGTCAGCCGTTCGCTGCCGAGCCTTGCCGCAGCCTCCCGAATGGCGAGCAGTTCCGCATGCGCCGTCGGGTCGGCGGCCTGCCGCGTCTCGTTGCCACGCGCGGCCAAAACGTCCTCCCCGCAAACGACAACGGCGCCCACGGGGACCTCCCCGCGGCGCGCCGCTGCTTCCGCCTGTTCGAGAGCCATGGTCATGAAGCCGTTCCCGGTCATGGCCATGGCTCTTAGATGCTTATCTTACATAATTCACGTAAAGAGCGTGGATCAGGCCCGGGACGTAGAAGATCAGCGTCAGGATCAAGTTGATCCAGAAATCCGCGCTGAGACCATGTTTGAGCGCCACGCCAAGCGGCGGGATCAGAATGGTCAGAATGAGAATGATAAGCGGCATAACGGTTCGTCTCCGGCCTGTGAGTTATTCTTCCCTGGTGTCTTCGTGCCCGAAGTTTATTCTTCGTCAGGCTCGCCGGCTTCCTCGACGTCGATCGTCGGAACTTCGACGACCTCTTCTTCGGTGCCGACCTCGATCTCGCCCGCATCCACATCGACGTCCGGAATGGAACCGCCCTCGGCGCTTACGTCGACATTCGGTGCTTCAAGCTCTCCTTCGACTTCAGCAGAGAAAAAGCCGAGTGCGTAGAGAATAATCAGAACGACGACCGCTAGAATAGCGATCCAAAGGATTGTGCGTCCGCCATTTCCCATGGTGATTCCTTTCCAGTGATTGCAGGGATAACGTGGCGTTTCATTGATGGTTGCATGGCATGCCCTCCCGGTTGGTTGTCGCGCCGAGGGGCGCTAAGGCGCGCTGAGAGCGCCGGAAGACCGGCGCGTTCCCTGTTCCCGAAAGGATGCACGTCCGACATGCCCGCCCCCCAGATGAAGCCATGGATCGCCGAAATCGCACCCTATGTGCCGGGCCGTTCGGGCGAAGCGGGCAAGCGGACGATCAAATTGTCGTCCAACGAGAACCCGCTCGGCCCCAGCCCCAAGGCGCTCGAGGCGCTGCGCGCAGGGACGGTGGACCCGCACCGCTATCCCGACGCGGCCAGCCACGAACTGCGCGAGGTTATCGCGGAGACCCATGACCTGGAAGCGGACCGGGTCGTCTGCGGCACCGGGTCCGACGAACTGCTGCAACTGCTTGCGCAGGCCTATGCCGGGCCGGGCGACGAGATCGTCCACATGCGCTACGGCTTCATGGTCTATCCCATCGCGGCGCGCCGTGCGGGCGCGGTTCCGGTCGCGGTGGAGGACGAGGACTATACCGCAGACGTCGATGCCATACTGGGCGCCGTCACCGACAAGACGAAGCTCGTCTATCTGGCGAACCCCAACAACCCGACGGGGACCGTCATTCCGCGCAACGAAGTCGAGCGGCTGCATACTGGTCTGAGGCCCGACATCCTGCTCGTTCTCGACGCCGCCTATGCGGAATATCAGGCGGGCGAGGCCGACTATGAGGATGGCATCGCCATGGCGCGCGTCCATCCGAACGTCGTCACGACGCGCACCTTCTCGAAGATATACGGCCTTGCCGGTGCACGCGTGGGCTGGGCGTACGGCCACCCCGACGTGATCGGGGCGCTCAACCGCATCCGCGGCCCGTTCAACGTGACGAGCGAAGCGCAGGCAGGCGCGATCGCCGCCGTCCGCGACCAGGACTGGGTCGAGCATTGCCGCACCGAAAACCGCCGCGAACGGGGCCGGCTGGAGGAGGCCCTCGCCGCACTCGGCAATCACGGAGTGCGCGCCGTGCCGTCGGCGGCGAACTTCGTGCTCGCCACCTTCCCGGAAACGGGCGACCATACGGCCGAGGCTGCCAACGCGTTTCTGAGCGAGCGCGGCATCCTGGTGCGCTGGCTGCCGCAAATGGGCCTGGGCCATGCCCTGCGCATCGGCGTGGGGACGACCGAGGAAACCGGCGAGCTGATCGAGGCGCTGCGCGCCTTTTTCGGCGAAGGCTAGGCGGCCGTGCTACCGTTCGAACGCGTCACCATTCTGGGGACGGGCCTGATCGGCTCGTCGCTCGCGCGGGCCATCCGGAACCGGATGCCCACCGTCCGCCTGACGGGGTATGACCGCGACGCGGCCGTCGCGGCCCGCGCGGACGAGCTTGGCCTGTTCGACGACATGGCGGACAGCGCCGGCGCCTCGGTCTGCGACGCCGACCTCGTCGTCTTCGCTGTACCAGTACGCGCCATCGGCGCGGCGGCCGAGGAGATTGCCGCCGACCTGCCGCGCGACGCAGTCGTCAGCGATGTCGGCTCGGTGAAGGCATCGGTGCTGAAGGCGATGGCCGCGGCCATCGAAGGGCCAGACCGGATCGTGCCGGCGCATCCCGTGGCGGGAACCGAACGCTCGGGTCCCGACGCCGGCTTTGCCGAACTCTTCGAGAATCGCTGGTGCATCCTCACGCCCGGCGCGGAGGCCGATGCGCGCAACGTCGAACGAGTGAGCGAATTCTGGCGCCGGCTGGGCAGCGAGGTCGAGCTGATGGAGGCCGGGCATCACGACATGGTGCTGGCTATCACCAGCCACCTGCCGCACCTGATCGCCTATACCATCGTCGGCACAGCCTCGGACATCGAGGATGTGACGAGCAGCGAAGTCATCAAATATTCCGCCGGCGGATTTCGCGACTTCACCCGGATCGCGGCGAGCGACCCGACCATGTGGCGCGACGTCTTCCTGGAGAACAAGGAGGCGGTGCTTTCAACCCTGCAGCGCTTTACCGAAGACCTGACGCAGCTGCAGCGGGCGATCCGCTGGGACGATGGCGATTTCCTGTTCGACAGGTTCCGCGAGACGCGCGACACCCGCCGCCGCGTCATCGACGCAGGTCAGGACACGGCGGCTCCCGACTTCGGGCGAGACCGCCGCTAGGCGTCGGCCGCTCGGTGAGGACGGGCTCGCGCAGCGTTCCCGACAGGCTGAACTGCGCAGGATTGCGGCGGCGGAATTCCTCCGCGGGGCGCGCGTCGCCCCCTACCAGCCAGCGCAGCGTCAGCGGACAGTCTGTGGTGAAGGTCCCGGACAGGGCGATGGAGCCCCCGGGAAGCGGCGCCGCAGTGGCATCGAAGCCCGCAAGAGGCGCCTCGTCCGCGCCGGTCAGGAGACCGCCGTCGATCTCGATCGTCCCGCCATCCTGCCATCCGCGCAGCGAAGAAAGCGGGGCGTCCGCCGCGATCGTCACAGGTAAGAGCAGCCGCAGCGCGACATCGTCGCCGAAGCGGAACAGGCCGGAGAGACGCGCCTCGGCCTGACCAGGTCCCGTCGGGCCGGCCGCCGGTGCTGCGGTGGGCGTTTCGCGGAAATGAAATTCCAGGTCGGTCACGCCGACCTGGCCCAGCAGAGGCGTCGCCGCGCGCGCCTTTTCGGCGACAACCGAAAGACGCTCGATCACGGGGCCGGCGCGCAGGCTGGCGAGCGCGAGCGGCGCGGAGAGGGTCATGCGCGCGTCCGGAAAGCCGGTGAGCGCGGCCTCGACCTCGGCAGACTCGACGGCGGTCACGCTGACGGCGGAGCGAAAGGGGCCGGTGCTGACTTCGGCCCGGCTGCCCGCGACCCGAATCCGCGCATCGTCACCGCGCGCGAGGGCGAGACCCGGCAGCTCGGCGCGCAGGCTGTAGGGAAAGCCGGACAGCGCGGGCCGCTCTCCCGCCACGCTCTCGACAAGCTGGGCGAAATCATTGGCCTGCGCGCGCCAGTAGAGCCAGTAGCCCCCGAGCCCGAGGGTCAGCGGGAGGAGGGCAAGACAGATTCGCTGCCAGCTTTTCATCGCGCGGCTTTCCTGAAAGGTCTCATTCGCTGCCGGTCAGGCAAGCTTGGGCTGTTCGGCATTGATCGCATCATGAAGGCGCATTTCGAACTCGCGGCGCTGCAGACCCGCGGGAATCTCCGGCATGACGCGCCAGCGCACTACCCCCGGCCGTTTCAGTCCCGACTTCGGCCACACGTGCGCCGAGGTCAGCGCAATCGGCACCACCGGCAGGTCGAGCATGCGGTAGAGCCCGGCAACGCCGCTGCGAATGGGCGGGGCTTCGCCCGGCGGCGCCCGGCTCCCCTCCGGAAAGATGAGGATCTCGCGCTCGGCGGCCCGCGCGGCCTTTGCCGCGGTCAGCATCGACCTCATCGCCTGGCCGCCGGCGGTGCGGTCCACGAAGATGGAGGCATGCCTCTGAACGAGGTCGCCCCAGACAGGGATGCGCGAGAGTTCGCGTTTCATGACGACGGCGGCATTGGGAAACAGGGCCGGCAGCATCAGCGCCTCGAAGAAGGATTCGTGCTTCGGCGCCACGATGCAGCGGCCGTGCGGAAGTTCGCCGTCGATCTCGATGCGAATGCCGAGGATGTACCGCGTGAGCCAGCGGACCCCGCGCGACCAGGCCGAAGCGCCGGGCAGGGCCGTCGAGGGTTTCACCAGCGAGACGATCCACAAGCCAATGCTGAAGACCGCGCTGAAGAGATAGAAGAGAACCGAGAAGACGATGTTGCGCAGGAGCGTCATCAGCCGCGCCCCACCAGCATCTGAAGACTGCGCACGGTATATTTGGAAAACTCCGTCGCGAGGGCACTCAGGCCCCATTTGGGCGCGACGGGGTCGGCCACCAAGGCGACCGAAGGTCCCAGCTCGCGTTCGATTTCGTGCAGCGCGCGGGGCATGTGGTCCGCCGCGGTCACGACGCGCAGCGAGGTATAGCCGTTGCGCCGCACCCAGGTGCCGATCTCGAAGGCGTTCCCCACCGTGTTCTCCGCCTGCTTGCCGAGGTCGATACAGCAGGTGAACAGCGCCTCGTCGACACCGAGTTCCTCCGCCAACTCGATAGGCCGCACCTTGGGATCCACGCCGGAAACGAGCAGGCGTTCGCCATATCCCTCCTGAAGCAGTTCCACCCCGTGGGCCACGCGCCCCGGGCCGCCCGTAAGCACCACGATGGCATCGGTTTCCACCTCGGCCTCCACGCCCGCCGGAAGCGACAGCAGAAACCACACGAAGCCCGCAAGCCAGAGAAGCGGAATGGCCAGCAGAAGGCGCAGCAGCAGTTTCACGGCTCAGCGCTGCTCCGCAAGGGCTCGCTGCACGGTCAGTCGCGAAGTCATCATGGCAAGAAACACCGCAACGACCGGAACGGTGCCGAGCAGAAGCCACGCGAGCGGCGAGAGGCCCGCAGACAGGAGCAGGCCGCTGCCGAGGCCGCCGACCAGTTCGGCGATGAGCAGGATAAGGAGTACCGCCAGCACGAAGCCGCCCGCGGCCCCGGCCAGAGCGGTAAGCGCAAACCTGTACTGAAATAGCCCGGCAATGGTTCGCTCCTCGGCGCCCAGGACATGAAGAATGCCAAGCGCCTCCCGGTGCCGACCGAGACCGGCGCGCACCCCCAGAACCACGATGGCCGCCATGGCGGCAAGAAGCAGGACCGCGAAACCCATGGCAAGGACCGCGAGGACCGTCCCGAGCTGTCCGACCGGCGCGAACCAGTCGGCGTGCGAATCGACGGTGATATCGGGATCCGCCGACCTGAGCTCCGCCGCCAGGCGCCGCGCCTCCACACCCGGGGCGAGCTCGACATCGATCATCGCCGGCATGACGAGGACGCCCGCGAGATCGGTGTCCCCCAGCCATGGCTCGAGCAGGCGCTGCATCTCGTCCCCGGGCACGCGCGCCGCGCTCACGACCCCTTCCCGGTCGGCGAGCCACGAAAGAAGCCGCTGCGAACGTTCGTCGCGCCGGTCGGGATTGCCGTCCGCAACCTGAATGGTGAACCCGCCCGACATCTGGTTGCCGAGCGCGGTCAGGCCCCCGACGAGCGAGAGACCCACCGCCATTCCGAGCGTGGCCAGGAGGACGGTAAGCGCCACGAGCCAGGGGAGCGACGTGCGCAGCACCGGTTCGGCGGGGAGGTAGCGGTAGCGCTCCGCCCGCGGCGCCCACCGGGCCATCAGACGCCTTCCGCCGCAGACAGGGTGGCCGCCGCGCGGTCGTCCGAGCCGTGCAGATAGGCCGAAGGGTCCTGCATGCGGCCACGCTCCAGCCGCATGATGGTCGCTGCCGGGATGCGGGGCAAAAGCTGCATGGCGTGCGTGGCGACGACGACCGTGGTGCCGAGCCTGTTGAGCTCCTGGAACAGGTGGAGGAGCCGCCCCGCCATCTCCGGATCGACATTTCCCGTAGGCTCGTCGCACAGGAGAAGATCGGGCCGGTTGATCACCGCGCGGGCGATGGCCAGCCGCTGCTGCTCACCCCCCGACAGGGTCTTGGGCCGCGCCGTGCGCTTCCGCGACAGGCCCACCCAGTCCAGCAGCTCTTCGACATGCGCCGCGACCTCCTCCTCCTCGACGCCGGCAATGCGAAGGGGAAGAGCGACATTCTCGAATGCGTTGAGATGGTCGAGCAGGCGGAAATCCTGGAAGACGACGCCCACACGGCGGCGCAGCGCGGGAAGCTCCTCGGGCGCTGCGGCGCCGACATCGGTACCGAACAGCGTCAGGCGTCCTCGCGTGGGCCGCTCGGCAAGGTACAGCAATTTCAGAAGCGACGTCTTGCCGGCGCCCGACGGCCCGGTGAGGAACATGAACGCGCCGCGGTCGAGCCGGAAGCTGAGATCGCGCAGCACTTCCGAATCGGTGCCGTAACGCAGCCCGACATTTTCGAACCGCGCAAGCGGACCCATCAGCCCTGCCCGTCCATCCAGTCCGGTACCGGCAGCCCCTTTTCACGCAACCACTGCGGATTCCAGAGCGTCGAAAGGTAGCGGAAGCCCGTATCGCACAGGACAGTGACGACGCTGTGCCCCGGCCCGAGTTTTCGCGCCAGAAGCTCGGCGCCCACGACATTGATACCCGAGGAAAGGCCGAGGCAAAGCCCCTCCTGCCGGTTCAGTTCGAAGACGGCCCGCGCCGCCTGCTCGTCCGAGACCCGGAACTGAGCGTCGATGGGGGCACCTTCCAGATTGCCGGTGATACGGCCCTGGCCGATGCCCTCCGCCACGGAAGACCCCTCGCCCTTCAGTTCGCCATGAGCGTAGTAATTGTAGAGCGCGGCGCCATGAGGGTCGGTCAGCGCGATGACGACATCCTTGCGGCGCTCCTTCAGGCCGATGCCGACGCCGGCAATGGTGCCGCCCGTTCCCGCCGCGCAGGTGAAGCCGTCGACGCGCCCGTCCAGCGCCGCCCAGATTTCCGCAGCGGTCGTTTCGACATGCGCCTGGCGGTTGGCGACATTGTCGAACTGCTGCGCCCAGACGGCATTGTCCCGCTCTTCGGCGATCCGCTGCGAGCGGTGCACGAAATGCTCCGGGTCGGCATATTTCGTCGGCGGCACCAGAACGAGTTCGGCCCCCAGCGCACGCAGGGTCGCCATTTTTTCGCCCGACTGGTTGTCCGGCATGACGATGATCGTGCGGTAGCCCTTTGCATTGGCGACGGTCGCGATGCCGATGCCGGTATTGCCGGCGGTTCCCTCGACGACGGTCCCGCCGGGGCGGAGATGTCCCCGGCGCTCGGCATCCTCGACGATGAACAGGGCGGCCCTGTCCTTTACAGACCCGCCCGGATTTTCGAACTCGCATTTGCCGTAGATATCGCAGCCGGTGCGCTCCGACGGCCCGGCAAGGCGGACCATTCGCGTATTCCCGATCAGGTGGAGCGCGCTGGCAGCAGCGGAGGACCGAACACTCGTCATGATGCAATCGCCTCTACGCCGGGCGGGGCCCGATGCGCAAATCTCCCGCGCTGCCACCTTGGCGCGGGAGGACGGCCTTTCTATTGAGGGCAGCCGTGCGCCGTCCCTTCGCCCTTGCCCTCGGCCTCTGCCTCGGTCTCAGCCTGCCCGCCTGCGATCTCGGCGCGGGTGACGAGGCGGGTGACCTGCTGCGCGTCACCCATGTCGCCGACGAGGGGCTTGACGTTGCCCCGCGCTCCGACCGCGAGCGCTTCGCCGAAGCCGCCACTCATGTCGGGCTGACCGCCTATGCGCCCGACGGGCGTATCGTGCCCGGCCTCGCCACGAGCTGGCGCGTTCTCGACGACGGCCGCACCTATGTCTTCAAACTGCGCGAGGCCTATTGGCCAGACGACCGGCAAATCCTGGCGGGAGACGTCGTTGCCGTGCTGCGCCGTCAGGTGGCACCGGGGGGAAGCTCGCCCTGGCGGCGCTACCTGCGCGACATCGAGGGCGCGGTGGCGGTCGCCGCCAACCGGGCGCCGGCGCGCATGCTGAGGGTCGACGATCCGCGCCCCGACACGGTGACGATCGAACTGTCGCAGCAGAATCCGAACCTGCTTGCCATTCTCGCCCAGCCATCGCTCGCCATCATCCGCTCGCGGGACAACCCGCCGCCGCCTTCGGGCGCCTATGTCGCGCGGTACGAGGATGGGGAGCTGCGCGCGCTCACGCCGAATCCGGACTATTATGGCCGCGACGAACGAGATGAGCTGGAAACCCTGCTTCTCGAACCGGAGACGGAGACCGAGGCGGCAATCGCCGCCTTCGAGGCGGACGCGACGGATCTCGTCCTCGGCGGGTCCACCGGGGGGTTGTTCCGCGTCCGCACCGACGAGCTGGCCCCCGCCCTGCGGCTCGCCGAAAGCTGGGGCATCTATGGCTATCTGGCGCGCACCGCCGCGCCCTCGCCGCTGGCCGATCCGCGCGTCAGGCAGGCGCTGGCGATGAGCATCGACCGGCAGACGATCATCGGCGGCGTTTTCGCGCTGAGCGGCATGCAGCCCGCCTTCGGGCCGCTGCCGCCCACCCTGCCGGCCGCCTATGCCGGCGCGGTACCCGACTGGGCGGTCTGGACCCAGGCCGACCGGATCGCCGAAGCGAGGCGCCTGCTTGCGGAAGCCGGCTATGGCCCGGAAACGCCGCTGAGGATCGATGCCGCCCTGCCGCGCGGCGAGGCGCACCGCCGCCTGCTTGCCGCCATCGCCGACCAGTGGGCCCCGCTCGGCATCCGCGTGCGCGGCTTTCGCCGCAGCGCGGCGGGACACCGGCAGGCGATCGAAGACGGCGAATTCGACCTGGCCGCCGTCGAGCGGATTTCGCCCGTCCCGGTCGCCGACTATTTCCTGCGGCCGTTCCGCTGCGAGGTGCGGCTGGGCGGCTTTTGCGATCCGGACGCCGACGCCCTGATGAGCGAGGCCGACGCCGCGCTCGACCTGGGCACCCGCATCGAAAAGGCGCGCCGCGCGGCGCGGGTGCTGGCCGACGACGCCCCCCTGATCCCGGTATTCTCGCCGGTCCACTGGATCCTGGTGCGGCCGGGCATTACCGGCGTGGAGGCGAACGTCCCCGGCATGCACCCGCCGCGTTATCTCGACGACGGGCGTTAGTGCGTTCCCGGCCGTCCCCCTACATGACGTCCCTATTCAATCAGAAAGGCAGACCCGAATGTCCTCAGAAAGCTCCGCAGATCCGATTGTCATCGTTGCCGCCAAGCGTACGCCCATGGGCGGCTTCCAGGGGGCGCTCGCCGGCGCGACCGCAACCGAGCTGGGCGCCGCGGCGATCAGCGCCGCGCTCGGTCAGGCGGGGCTGCATGCAGAGGATGTCGACCAGGGCATAATGGGCTGCGTCCTTCCCGCGGGACAGGGCCAGGCACCTGCGCGCCAAGCCCTGCTGGGTGCGGGCCTTCCCGAAAGCGTCGGCGCCGCGACGGTCAACAAGATGTGCGGATCCGGCATGAAAGCGGTGATGGATGCGCACGACCAGATCTATGCCGGGTCGGCGCGGATCATGGTCGCGGGCGGCATGGAGTCGATGACCAACGCCCCCTATCTTCTGCCGAAGGCGCGCGGCGGCTATCGCATGGGGCACGGCGAGGTGAAGGACCATATGTTCCTCGACGGGCTGGAGGATGCCTATGAACCCGGCCGGCTGATGGGGACGTTCGCAGAGGACTGCGCGCAGCACTACCAGTTCACTCGCGATGCGCAGGATGCCTATGCGATCCGCTCGCTGGAGCGCGCGAATGCGGCCATCGAGGGCGGCGACTTTGCCGACGAGGTCGTCCCGGTGACGGTGGCGGACCGCCGGGGCGAGAGCGTGGTGGAGACGGACGAGCAGCCCGGCAAGGCGCGGCCCGACAAGATTCCCCAGCTGAAGCCTGCCTTTCGCAAGGACGGGACGGTCACCGCAGCCAACGCCTCCTCGATTTCGGACGGCGCGGCTGCGCTTATCCTGATGAAGGAGAGCGAGGCTGCCGAGCGGGGCGTCGCTCCCCTTGCGCGCATTCATGCCCATGCCACCCATGCCCAGGCCCCGGCCTGGTTCACCACGGCGCCGATTGAGGCCTGCCGCAAGGTCCTGGACCGTGCCGGCTGGAGCAAGGACGAGGTCGATCTGTGGGAAATCAACGAGGCGTTCGCCGTCGTTGCCATGGCGGCCATCCGCGAGCTCGGTCTCGATGAGGACCGGGTCAATGTGAACGGCGGGGCCTGCGCGCTCGGCCATCCGATCGGCGCGTCGGGTGCGCGTATTCTGGTCACGCTGCTGCATGCGCTGAAGGCGCGCGGCGAAACGCGGGGCGTGGCCTCGCTGTGCATTGGCGGCGGCGAAGCGACGGCGATGGCGGTCGAGCTGCTCTCCTGAGCAGACGGCGGACTCGGCTGGCCGCGAAACGCGGCGAATATCGCTCTGCAAACGTCGGGAATCTTTACGAAAGCATTTCTGAAGAAACCTTAAGTCGGAGCCTCCTCAAGGCCTTGGTGCTGTTGGCATGATCGTTGCTCCTCCCCGGAAATATTCGCGCCGATCCGGGGAGGTTTCCATGCGTATTCTTGTTGCCGCCATCGTCAGTCTGCTGAGTAGCGGGGCAGCTCATGCGGCCATCGTTGCCAGCAGCCTTCCCTATCAAGGCACGCCCGACTGGACCGACGTGGTCTTCGGCAACACGTCGATGACGACCGACGGCAGCACGACCACGCTGACCACCAGTCCCTATGCGGGCGTCTATTTCGGCAACGTGCCCGGGCAGAACGCACCGGCTTGGAGTATCGGCAACAGCATGGACGGCAACCTCCTGACACTCGCGGCCAGGTTCGGACCGGGAACTGCGGACTTCAGCGCCTATTTCTCCGACGATACGAGCTTCGCGAGCATCCGTTTCGGCCCGACAGACTGCGTTCCGGGCAATTGCTACGGCGAAACCCCTTTGCCTGGCCTCAGCCTGACCTTTGCCGCACCGGGAGATCCGCAGTCGGGCGAAAACTACTTCGTTCCGCTCGACCTGACGCAGGACAACCTGTTCGAGATCGCAATGCGCGATGGGCTGGTGAGCTACCGCATCAATGGTACCGTCTATTCGGGAGCGGCCCAGTCGAGCAGTTCGCGGCTTCTGGTTATCGGCGACGGAAGCGGCAGTACGCGTACCGGCGAAGGCTCGATGACGATCAGCGAGATCAGCTTCGACAATGAATTTGCCGGAGTCCTCACCGGGCCGGACGGGTTTGCGCCTACCGACATACCCGGCCCCGCAGCTCCGGGCCTGCTGGGCATCGGCGTTTTCCTCCTGGCATGGCGCCGGCGCCCCGCCGCCCGGTAGCCCGCCCGGCTGCCAGCGAGACCCCCGCGCGGCTCGGCGTAGCAGCTTCATCCCGTGCATGATCGCACGCCTCGTCCGGAACCGTCCCCCCTTACGTTCAGTTGTTCGAGCAAGATCGCTCACAATGACGCAGAAAGGGGCCAGGATGAATATCTGGACACAAATCGAATCCGATCATGAAGAACTGAAGTCGCTCGGGAAGGACGTCCTCAACGCCATGGACGGCGAGGGACCGGCGAGCCGCGACAACCAGTTCGACCTGTTCGACACCAAGCTTCGCCGCCACCTTGCGGCCGTCGAGGACGTGGTGTTTCCGCCGCTGGAGAAACAGAAAGCAACCAGCGCGACGGTCCACGAGATCGAGCAGCATCACAAGTCGATGCGCCGCGACCTCTCCTGGCTCGACCGGCCCGGCAAGAACGAGCCGGACTGGACCGAGAGCTTCAAGGTGGCGCTGGAACAGCTCGACCGTCTATGCGGCCGGCACGAAGTCCTGATCGGCCAAGCGCAGCCGCTGGTGAACAGCGAAGAAGGCACGACGCTGGGCGAGCGCTATACCCGCGCCAAGCTGAAGCGCATTCCGGGCGGCAGCTGGGACTGGAACAAGATCGGCATGGGCGCAGGCGCCGCTCTCGGTGTGGCTGCGGTCGGTGCGGCCGCCGTCGCCGGATCCCGCGCCTACCGCAATCGTTCGACCGATCCGCGAACCGCCGATGCCGACGATTTCGAGCTTCGTCTGCAGACCGACGAGACCGTGCGCCTGATCGCCTCAGACAAGGTCGAGGGCACGAAGGTCGTCGACAAGGATGGCGACAAGATCGGGTCGGTGATGAACTTCATGGTCGACAAATATACCGGCCGCGTCGCCTATGCCGTGCTCGAATTCGGCGGTGTCGCGGGCCTCGGCGCGCATTATTACCCGCTTCCCTGGCCGGTGCTCGACTATGAGACGAAGCACGATGCCTATGTGCTGAACATCGACAAGGAACAGCTGAAGAGCGCCCCCAGCTTCGCAAAGGACGATTCGCCGAATTTCGACGACGCCGCCTTCCGCCGCGAAGTGCTGGTCTACTACCGCCCGTCCTGATCCCCGGACCGGATTTGAAAAAAGGGGCCGCAGCGCGACATGCGTTCCGGCCCCTTCTTCATGCTGTAGACCGTGCGGCGACTAACCGATGCGGTCGAGCTTTTCCTTCATCGCGGCCAGCTCTGCCTTCAATTCGGCGATTTCGTCGGGGCGGCCCGCTTCCGGCTCAGCGTCCTGCGTCTCGTTCTTGCCGCCGCTGAACGCCGCCTCGAACATCTTCAGATTCTGCTGGGCGAGCGCGCCGAAGGCGTTCCCGCCCATCATGGTCTTCGCGAACTGCTCCTGATTGCGGCGAAAGGCGGCCATGGACGCCTCAAGATAGCTGGGCAGCATGGCCTGCATCTGGTTGCCGTACATGGCGATGATCTCACGAAGGAAGCTGGTCGGCAGCATCGTCTGGCCGTTCGTTTCCTCGTCCATGATGATCTGCGTCAGCACGGTTCGCGTGATGTCCTCCCCGGACTTTGCGTCGATGACTTTGAACTCGGTTCCCTCGCGCGTCATCTGCGCCAGCGTGTCGAGCGTTATGTAGCTGGACGTGCCGGTGTTATAGAGGCGCCGGTTGGCATATTTCTTGATGATCGTCGGACCGTCGTCCTGACCATTCGTCTGCTTGGATCTGCGTGGCAAGACATCCCCCCTTTTTTGCGGATGCGAATAGGATAGCATGGAGCGCTGCTGCGCAGCAACGAGGCGAAGGCGCGCGCGGCCGAGGTCCTCACCCCCTCCCGCTGTTCCTGCATTTGCTGGAACGCGAGACGAACGGAGACCCCGCGCGCCGCAGACGTATCCTGGCCGCCGTCCGCCGATATCAGGAGACGGCACTGGACGCCCGGCCGGGGCAGTTCGATTCCGTCGCGGATACCGGGCTGGCAAAGCTGGCCCGCATCGGCGGGACAGGGCCGCCGCTGGTGTTCATTCCGTCGCTCGTCAATCCACCCTGGGTGCTCGACCTGGGCGAGCGGTCGCTTGCCCGTTTCCTCGCCGCGCAAGGCTGGGAGGTCTTTCTGGTTCACTGGCAGCGGCCCGCCGCGGGGAACGAGGGCCCTTCCCTGGCCGGGCTCGTAGAACAGCATCTGCTGCCCCTGCTGGGCGCGCTGGAACGCCCGGTACTCGCCGGCTATTGCCTCGGCAGCGTCTTCGCCGCCGCAGCGGCGCGTCTCCTGACCGTTCGCGGCCTGCTGACCCTTGCCTCGACCTGGACGCTGTCCGCTTATGGCGACACGGCCCGTGCCGAGCTGACGGCGTATTGGCGCGCCATAGAACCACTTGCCCGGAAGCTGGGCGCCGTCAGCATGGACCTGGTCCAGCCGGCCTTCTGGTCGCTCGACCCCGCCCTGCCCGTGAGGAAGTTCGAACGCTATGCGGCCATGCCGCCTGCCAGCGATGCCGCGGCCCGCTTCGAGCGGATGGAGGACTGGGCGAATGGCGGCACGCCGCTGCCCCTCGCCGCCGCCGCCGAACTGTTCGAACGCGGCTTCGGCGACTGCCTCTTCGAGCAGGGCTGGACCGTCGCCGGAACGACGATCACGCCCGAGGTCCTCTCCTGCCCATGGTTGGATATCCGCGCGGAAGCAGATCGCATCGTGCCCGCCGCCGCCGCCGCGCCCGCGCCCGAGCAGCTGACCGTTCCGCTGGGCCATGTCGGCATGATCGTCGGCAGCGAGGCTCCGCGCCACGTCTGGAATCCCGTCGCACAGTGGCTCGAAACCCTGTAGGTGGGGCGCAAACGGATATCGAAGGGACCAACTTTATGGTCGAAACCGTAATCGCAGCCGCGAAACGCACCCCCGTCGGCAGTTTTCTCGGCAGTTTCGCCGATACGCCGGCGCATGAACTGGGCCGCGCCGCCATCGTCGCCGCGATGGAGGAGGCCGGTGTGACGGGCGAGGATATCGCCGAAGTCATCCTGGGCCAGGTGCTTACCGCCGCCCAGGGCCAGAACCCGGCGCGGCAGGCCTCCATCGCCGCCGGTATCCACGAGGCGACGCCGGCCTATGGCGTGAACCAGGTGTGCGGATCAGGCCTGCGCGCCGTCGCGCTCGCCAGCCAGCAGATCGCGCTGGGCGAAGCGGACATCATGATCGCGGGCGGGCAGGAAAGCATGTCGCTCGCCCCACACGCGCAGCATCTTCGCCAGGGGCAGAAGATGGGCGACCTGAAACTGATCGACACGATGATCCGCGACGGACTGTGGGACGCGTTCAACGGCTATCATATGGGCCAGACCGCCGAGAACCTGGCGGAACGCTACCAGCTGACGCGCGAAGCGCAGGACAGTTTCGCGGCTGCCAGCCAGAACAAGGCGGAGGCGGCGCGAGGGTCCGGCCGGTTCAAGGACGAGATCGTTCCCGTCACCGTCAAGGAGCGGAAGGGCGAGCGGACCGTCGATACGGATGAATATATTCGCGAGGGCGTCACGGCCGAGGGACTCGCGGGCCTGCGCCCGGCCTTCACCAAGGACGGCTCGGTAACCGCCGCCAATGCCTCCGGCCTCAATGACGGGGCGGCGGCGCTGGTCCTGATGAGCGCGGCGGAGGCCGAACGCCGCGGCGCGCCGGTTCTCGGCAGGATCAAGAGCTGGGCGAGCTGCGGCGTGGACCCTGCCTATATGGGCATCGGCCCGGTCCCGGCCTCCAAGAAGGCGCTGGAAAAGGCCGGCTGGTCGATTTCGGACCTGGACCTGATCGAAGCCAATGAAGCCTTTGCCGCCCAGTCGCTCTCCGTCGGCAAGGAGCTGGGCTGGGACGACGAGCGCGTGAACGTCAATGGCGGCGCCATCGCCATCGGCCATCCCATCGGCGCCTCGGGTGCGCGCATCCTCGTGACCCTGCTGCACGAAATGAAGAAACGAGACGCGAAGAAGGGGCTCGCGACCCTGTGCATCGGCGGGGGGATGGGTATCGCGCTGACCATTGAGCGCTAGACCCGCCCCCAGCCGCGAGCGCCGGTCCCGGATCGCCAGCCTGTGGAAGCAAAGAACGCTGGCAACACAGGCCGCCGCGGTCCTGACAGCCAGCTTCTCGCTTGTCCTGCTGCTGGTTGCCGCCATCGCCTATTTCGAAGCGCGGCGAGCGGGCGTGGCGGCCGCGCTGAGCACGCTCGACGACTATAACCAGCAGGTTACGTCGCAGCAGGAGCAGGTGTTTCGCCGTATCAGCGCCGCCCACCAGGTGGCCGAGCGGTTGTTGCGGCGCGAAGCCGCCGGCCTCGATGACGGCGAGGCGCAGCGCCAGTTCGCGCAGCTGTTCCCCCGCCAAGGTGACGGTACGCGCCGCAGCGCCGATAAGCTGTACAACGGTGGCATCACCCCCGTCGGCTTTGTCGAGGGGGTAGGCGCGTTTATTCCCCCCGGTCTGTCGATCGAACCAGAGACGGCCATAGCGGCGCTGCGGGCGGTCTCGACAGTCGGCATGGCGTCGACCTTCGACCTGGAAAGTCTCTATTTCTTCACGCCCGAGAATGCGCTGGTGATCTTCGCGCCCGACCGGCCGGACGGCCTGCGCTACTATCGCGAAGACGCCCCCGCCGACCTGGACTTTCAGGACCGCGAATTCGCAACCGTGGTCCGTCCGGAACGCAACTCGGCCCGGACGATGCAGTGCACATCGCTGGGGCGCATCGAATATGACCAGACCGGCACCGTCTGGACTGCCGGTTGCATGACGCCGGTTGACGACCAAGGAGAGTTCGTCGGCGCCTTCGGGACCAGCATTCTTCTGGAGGATGTCCTGCCGGAAGGATTGGAAACCGCCATCCGCAGTTCCGAGACGATCATCGTGTCCGACGAGGGGCAGCTGATCCATCATCCCCGCTATCTGCGGCAGGACAGTTCGCGAACTGGCGATTTCCTGGACCTCCCCTCGACGGACGTGCCCGAGCTGCAAGCGCTCTGGAGGTTTATCGAAGCGCAGGGAGCCGATCCCTTTCTCGGCCGCGCCGACAGGCTGAACGCGCTGGTCGCCAAGCGATATGTCGACGCCCCGGGCTGGCATATCCTGTCGCTGCGTTCGCAGGATGAGATCGGCGCGCGCGCCGGCGAGGTCGCGCAGGGAATCCTGCGCATCGGCGTCCCGCTGCTTATCCTGCTGATGCTGATGACCTTCCTGATCGTTCGCAGCAGCGTGGTCGCCCCCCTGGGGGCCCTGCTCGGGCGTCTCGACGAGATACAGGCCCGCGTACTGCCGCATTCCAAGCCGGTTCAGGACAATCCGGCTGCGAACGAGCTGAAACGCATTTCCCAGCGATTCGCGCGCATGTCGCAGGAGATCATCGCCGCGCAGAACCGGCTGGAGGGGGAAGTCGCCGAACGGACCGAAGAGCTTCGCCGAACCAATGCGCAGTTGACCCGCCTGTCACAGCGCGATCCGCTGACCGACGTGCCGAACCGGCGTTACATCATGCAGCGGCTGGAACAGCACCTTTCGAATGCCCGGGCCCACCCGCTGAGCCTGTTGATCGTAGACCTGGACCATTTCAAGAGCGTCAACGACCGGCATGGCCACCCGGTCGGCGACGAGGTGCTGCGGCGCGCGGCGCGGCGGCTGCAGTCGACCCTGAGCGCCGACGCCGAACTGGGCCGGATCGGGGGCGAAGAATTCCTGATCCTGATCCCGGAGGGTGGCCGCGACGTTGCCGCGCGGACAGCCGCGCGCATCTGTCAGGCGATGCGCGAAGAACATCTGGAGCTTCCCTCGGGCGGGCGCATTCACATAACCGTCAGCATCGGCGGAGCGACGGAGCGCGACGGCGAAGAGCAGGCCAGCCTCTATTCGCGCGCCGATGCGAGGCTGTACCGGGCAAAAGCCAGGGGCCGCGACCGGGCAATCTGCATCCCCGAAGACGACTTCCCGCACGGCCCCGACGCTGGTCCGGATGACCGGCCATGACTCTTGCGGCCGAATTCCGCCAATATTACGAAAGCCGCCATGGTCGCCGTACGGCGCGCTCGCTCGCCTTTGCGATCGCACCGCTCGTGCGCCAGGAACCGCATGTCCGCCTGCTCGCGCTCGGCTATCCGCGCCCGCTTCTTACGGGGCTGCGCCCGGACCGGTTCGAGCGCGTCGCCATGCTGACGACAGAGGGCGCGCCGGTCCAATATTGGCCGCGCCATGCCGAGCGGAACTGCGCCGCGGCAGGCCATGCGGACGACCTGCCCTTTTCCGGCGCGATGTTCGACCAGATCCTGGTCGTTCATACGCTGGAACATGGCGACGCGAGGGCGATCCTAGCCGAAGTCGGCCGAGTCCTCGCGCCTGCCGGAGACCTGATCCTGATCGTGCCCAATCGCGCCGGCCTGTGGACGCACTTCGAGTCGACGCCGTTCGGGCGTGGTCACCCCTATGGCCGCGGTGAACTGACGCGGCTGCTCGCCGATGGTGGCTTCGCTCCGGAAACATGGCGAACCGTATTGTCGGCACCGCCGCTGAGAGGCTTTCGATGGCTAGAGCGGCCGCTGGCGGCGCTGCTGCCGCGCATGGGCGGGGTTCACTGCGTTCTGGCGCGGAAACAGGGCGGACCCGCCGCCGCCGCGATCAGTGCGCAGCCCGTGCGCGCGCGACGACCCGCCCTAGCGCCGACTTCGCCAGTCGGCGCTCGCGCCATGTCTTCACGCCGTCCACCAGGCTCGCCCCTGCGATGAGGACGGTGAGCATGCACGCGGCGAACAGCACCCAGCCGAAATTACCGGGAAACTTGTCCAGATAGGCTGCCCCGCGCGACGCGGCCCCCCAAGCGAGCGCATAAATCACCAGGCCGGCTTCGAAACCGTTCTTGAGAACGAAGAGGTTGCCGAGCTTGTGGATCATATCAGCGATACAGCAAGTTCCATGCCAGACGTGCGCCCGGCAGCTTTAGATGGTTAACACGGCGGCAAGCGTAAATCTTACCGACGCATTTACCATAACGCCTCAGCGAAGCGGAAGAGCCACGCCGTGCATCTCAGCCCAGCCTTCGAGAGCCGCGCGCATGTTGCGGCCGGCGCTTAACCAGCCGTCGAATTCGGGTTTCAGCGCCTGCAGGTCCAGCGAACGCACCATCGCCTTCACCGGCCCGACACCCGCGGGGGTGATCGAGACCCGCCGGTAGCCGAGCGCGAAGAGCGCCATGGCGGCAAGCGGACGCCCGCCCATCTCTCCGCAGACCGTGACGGGCTTTCCCGCCCTGTCGGCGGCATCGACGATGCGTTTCAGGAAACGCAGCGCGCTGATGCTGAGCCAGTCGTAACGCTCGGCCAGCAGGGGATGCGACCGGTCCGCCGCGAACAGGAACTGGAAGAGGTCGTTCGTGCCCACCGAGAGGAAATCCACCCGCTCGAGCAGTTCGGGAAGCACTTCCGCCAGGGCCGGCACCTCGAACATGGCGCCGTAGCGGACATGGTCGGGGACGGGCCGTCCGCGCTCTCCCAGCATGCGGCGCTGCTCTTCCACAAGGGCGCGCGCCGCATCGAATTCCCAGGGCTCGGAGACCATGGGAAACATCACATTGAGCGTCCGCCCCGCCGCTGCGTCGAGCAGCGCGCGCGCCTGCACCTTCATCAGCCCCTCGCGCCCGAGAGCGAGGCGGAGAGCCCGGTAGCCCATCGCCGGATTTTCCTCGCGCCCCGCCTGACTGACATAGGGAACCGCCTTGTCGCCGCCGATGTCGACGGTGCGGAAGGTGACGGGCCGGTCCCCTGCCGCCTCCAGCACGCTCTGATACAGCCGCGTCTGGCGTTCGCGGCGGGGCAGCGTCGCACTGACGAGGAACTGGAATTCGGTGCGGAACAGGCCAATGCCGTCCGCCCCCGACGTGTCCAGCTGCGGCAGGTCGCTGCGCAGACCGGCGTTGATCTGCAGGCTGACATCGGTTCCGCATACGGTCCGCGCGGGCTTGTCCACCAGCTTCGCATATTCGGCCTGGCGCCGAGCACGGGCGGCGATCTGCTCGGTGAACTGCTGGACGACGGCATCCTGCGGGCGCACGAAGACGAGACCGCGGCCCGCGTCCAATACCAGCGGATCGCCATCGGCGATCTGCGCGCGGATATCCTTCACCTGGCCGAGCACCGGCACACCCATGGCGCGCGCGATGATAATCACGTGCGCGGTGGCCGACCCCTCCTCGAGCACCACACCCTTCAGATAGCGGCGGTCATATTCGAGCAGTTCCGCCGGGCCGAGATTGCGCGCGAGCAAGATCGTGTCGCGGCGCAGCCCCAACTCGGCCGCCGTGCCCAGCTGTCCCGAAACGATGCGCAGAAGACGGTTGGACAAGTCGTCGAGGTCATGCAGCCGCTCGGCGAAGAAGGGGTCCTTCGCCTCCCGCAGCCGGCGGCGCGTCTTCATCTGCACCCGCTCGATGGCTGCCTCGGCTGTCAGGCCGTTCTCGATCGCCTCGGTGATGCGCCGGATCCAGCCCTCATCATAGGCGAACATCTTGTAGGTCTCGAGGATGTCGTCATGGTCGCCGGGCGCTGCGAATTCCGCCTTTCCCAGCATGTCGTCGATCTGGCCGCGCATGACCTGAAAGGCATGCGAGACGCGCTGCTTTTCCGCATCGACGTCCTCTGCAACGGTCTGCTCCACGACGATGCGCGGCTGGTGGTGTACCGCGCGGCCTCTGCCGATCCCGTCCACAAGGGGCAGCCCTTCCAGACGCAGCGGCCCCTCATGAGCGCGCACGCCGCTGATGCTGCGCTCGTCGATCAGGCCGGCAGCCGAAATCAGCTCCGACAGAACCATGGCCACGGTCTGCAGCGCCTCGATCTCGATGTCGTCATAGTCGCGCGGGTCAACATGCTGCACGCAGACGACGCCGACCGAGATTTCCTGCCGGATGATCGGCACGCCGGCGAAGCTGTGGTAAAGTTCTTCGCCCGTTTCGGGCTTGTACGCGAAGTCCGGGTGCGCCGCGGCTTCGGCGAGATTGAGCGGTTCCTTGTTGGCGGCGATGTGGCCGACGAGACCTTCGCCGATGGCCATGCGCGTGACATGGACAGAAGACTGCTTGAGACCGTGCGTTGCGAACAATTCGAGGACGCCGTCGCGCAGCAGATAGATCGAGCAGACCTCCGACGACAGCGAACGCGCGATGATGTTGACGACGCGATTCAGCTTCGCCTGAGCCGAGGATCGGCTGGCCATGACCTCGTGCAGACGCCGCAGGATGTCCCGCGCCGCCACACCGGCCGAGACTCTCGCGGGGGCGTTCATACAGCCGGACTAGCAGATGATCGTGCCGTCCTCAAAGACGCAGCATGCGCATTCTGCATAGGCCTGCCGAGACGCTGCTCGTAACGCAAACGCAACGGGACGGAGGCCAGCCGGCCCCCGCCCCGCACGTGAGACAGATCGTCCCGCGAGCTTAGAAGCCCATGCGCGCCGTCACGCCATAGTAGCGCGGCTGCGAGGGATAGATCGCGAAGGTGCCAGTCTGCTCCGGCACCGCGAAGCTCGCGACCGGATAGGTGCTCTCGAACAGGTTCTCCACGAACGCTTCCAGACGGAAGCGGTCGTCGGCCGTCACGATGCCGGCACGCATGTTCACCACCGCATAGGCCTTGGCATCGACGATGCCGCGCGAGGAGGCGGCGGTCGCCGTCTCGCTCTGGAAGCGGCCGTCGACGTGAACCAGCAGGTTGAGGTCGTCGTTCAGCGGCGGGGTCAGCGTGATCGACCCGGTGATCGCATGCTTCGGAATGCTGACGAGCTGCTGGCCCTCTTCACCCGCAAGCGGCGTTCCCGTCAGGTCGAGATCGTCGTCGAAGGCCGCGTCGGTGTAGGCATAGCCAAGGGCGATGTTGAAATCGCGCATCGGGCGAATGCTGGCATCGAGTTCGAGGCCCTTCGAGATGGTCTTCTCGACATTCTGCACGGCGAAGTTGGTGCCGGTGAAGACGAGCTGCTGGAAGTCCTTGAAGTCCTGGTAGAAGACCGCCGCGTTCAAGGTGAATTCGCGGCTGAGCTGGGACTTCACGCCGACTTCGAACGCGTCGACCGTTTCGGCCGCGAACTCGAGGTCGTCGATCTGCGCGCCGTCGCCGCCGACCAGAACCGAGTCGAACCCGGCGCGGTCGAGATTGTAGCCACCCGACTTATAACCGCGATCATAGCTGCCGTAGAGCAGCACTTCGCCGTTGATGTCGTAGGCGAGCTTTGCGGTGCCCGTGAACTCGTCGTCGCTGAAGCCGCCGTCGTAACTGCCGTTGAACTCGCTGTTCACGGCAGGGTTACAGCCCAGCAGGATCGCCGACGGCGCGACGGCCGCAAGCGTCTGTGTGTAGACCGCGTTGGCGGGGTTCAGGAAGAAGTCGCAGGTCGGGTTGGTGGCAAGAAGATCGGCGTCGAAGTCCTTCTCCTCGTGGTTCCAGCGCAGACCGACCGTCAGCGACAGGGCGTCGGTAATGTCGACGACATTGTGCGTGAACAGCGCGATGGCCTGCGTGTCGACGGTGTAGTTGTCGGCCTGCTGACCGAAGCCGTCCCCGCCGATGGGCAGCGGATTCACGAGCGAGGCAAGGAGTGCGGGATCCGCCGCTGCTGCTGCAGCGAGGTCGGCGTTGAACAGCGGGCTGCCGGGCGCGATGAGCAGCTGGCCGAACTCGGGCACCGCAGCACCGTAGGTATCGAACAGCTCGAACCCTGCGCGGCTGGCGAACAGCGTGTCGGGATAAGCCGCAGCCTGAGTGCCCGTACGGATCGTATCCGTGAGCGTCAGTTCCTCGTTCAGGTAGAAGGCACCGACGAGCCAGTCGAGGCGGTCGTCGAACGCCGTACCCTGCAGGCGCAGTTCCTGGGTGAAGTCCTTCAGCCCCGTCGTGTAATCATCACGATAGGCGCGGTCGGCACCGGAAAAGTCGATGTCCTGATCGCGCAGAGCGTCCCAGTCGCGGTACGCAGTGATCGACGTGAAGGTGGCGAAGTCGAACTCATAGTTCACTTCGGCGGAAATGCCCCAGTCCTCGACCTCTTCGGTCAGGTCCCGGTTCGGCGAGGCCGCCGCGCGGCGGTCGTCCCCGCTGGTCGGCGTGACGAGGCCGGTCAGGCCCGCGAAGCCCGCAATCGCATCGAGCGCCGGGCCGACGGGGCCGGGCACCGCGTTGACGGCGTAGCAGCATTCTTCGTCGGTCTTGTAATAGTCGCCGATGACGCGCACCGACAGGCGGTCGCTGTCGTCGAACAGGGCCTGGCCGCGCAGGCTGTAGCGGTCGATCGTGTTGAACTCACGGTCCGAGTTCACATCCTCGATATAGCCGTCGCGCTCGCGGTAGACGCCGTCGAGGCGCAGGGCGACCGTGTCGCTGACCGGACCGGTGGCCATGCCGCGAAATTCGAGCTGGCCCTCATTGCCATATTCGCCCTGAACAAAGCCGCCATAGGAGAATTCCGGCTCCTCGGTGATGATGTTGAGCGCGCCGGCGGACGTATTGCGGCCGAACAGCGTGCCCTGCGGGCCGCGCAGCACCTCGACGCGGTCGACGGGCGGCAGCTCGCTGATCGCGACGCCCGCACGGGCACGGTAGACGCCGTCGATGAAGACGCCGACGGCCGGCTCGAAGCCCGGATTGTCGCCGCCGGTACCGATGCCGCGAATGCTGAGCGAGGTGCCGGTCGCGGTGGACTGGCCCGTGCCGGTGCGAAGGCTGGGGCTGACCTGCTGCAGCGAGCGGACATCGTCGACGCCAGCATTCTCGATCAGCTCGCCGCCGACGACATTCACGGAAATCGGCACGTCCTGAATCGTCTCGGCGCGACGCGTCGCGGTGATGATGATCGCATTGCCGCTAAGGTCTTCGGATGCGGCGGTATTCGCGGGCGGGACGGCTTCGGGTGCCGTGGTGTCCTGAACCCCGGCGTCCTGTGCAATGGCGGGGGCGGCGACGGCAAAGGCCGCACCGGCAAGAAGAATGGCTTTCATGAGTTAGAACCCTCTGGATGACAGACAACAGAAAGGGTCCGGCGCCAACGGCCAGAACCCTCCCCGATTATTTGCTTGGGCCGCCTCTGCTGGGCGGATCGAATCGATCCCATAGGACAGCAGCGCAAAGGCTTCCATGGGGTGTTTCGCGGGCAAGAATATTGCCCAGGGGAGTGTTGCGCGAATGCAACATGCGCGAAAGCGAGAAGGTCAGGCGGCTTTGCGCGCCAGTGCCTCTTCGGCTTCGTCCACCAGTTCGGCCATGATCTCGGCAACCGGCGCTTCGGCCTTCACCATGCCGACCGACTGCCCGGCCATGACCGAGCCGCTTTCCACATCGCCGTCGATGACCGCGCGGCGCAGCGCGCCGGCCCAGTAATGTTCGATCTGGAGCTGCGCCTCGGACATCTCGACCTTCTCCTCGTCGAGAAGCGAAGCGACCTCGCGCTGCTTTGCCATGAACTCGTCGGACGCCTTGTTCTTGAGCGCGCGGACGGGAATTACCGGCAGGCGGCTGTCCAGCTGTACGCTGGTCACGGCATCGCGGGCCGAGGCGCGGATGAACGCCTTCTTGAACTTCTCATGCGCGACGCACTCGCTGGCGACGACGAAGCGCGTGCCGAGCTGTACCCCGGCCGCGCCCATTTCCAGAAAGGCCGCAATGGCGGCGCCCCGGCCGATACCGCCGGCCACGAAAATGGGAACGTCCTTGCCAAGCTCGGGCACGATTTCCTGCGCCAGCACGGCGGTCGAGACAGGGCCGATATGGCCGCCCGCCTCCATCCCCTCGACGACAAGCGCGTCGACGCCGGACCGCACGAGCTTCTTCGCAAGGCTGAGGGCGGGCGCGAAGCAAATCAGCTTTGCCGGGGTACCGGTCTCGGTACCCTTGATGGCGTCGATCGAGCCCTTGGGGGGCAAGCCGCCGGCAAGCGCGATATGGCTGACACCGGCCCGGCCGCAAATCTCGATCAGCTCGAACAGGTCGGGATGCATGGTGATGAGATTGACGCCGAAGGGGCGGTCGGTGCGCTTCGCGGTCTCGGCGATCTCCTCCTCCAGCATATGCGGCTCCATCGCCCCGCAGGCGATCATGCCGAAACCGCCGGCATTGGAGATGGCGGAAACGAGATGGCGGTCGGAAATCCAGCTCATCGCGCCGCCCATGATCGCGTAGTCGGTGCCGAGAAATTCCCGGCCGCGCGCCATCAGGCGCTGAAGACGCTCATGCGTCACGCCGTTTCCTCCTCCGCGGCGTCGAGGCCGTAGGCGGAGTGAAGGACGCGCACGGCGAGCTCGGTATATTCCTCGGCGATAAGGACGCTGATCTTGATCTCCGACGTGGTGATCGATTCGATGTTGATGCCGCGCTCGCCCAGCGCCTTGAACATGGTCGAGGCCACGCCGGTATGGCTCCGCATGCCGACGCCGACGACCGACAGCTTGCAGACCTTGTCGTTATAGCTGAGCGTTTCGTAGCCGATCTTGTCCTGCGCGCCCTTCAGCATTTCCATCACCCGCGGAATTTCGGTGCGGTTGACGGTGAAGGTCACGTCGGTGCGGCCCTGCTGGTCGGCGATGTTCTGGATGATCATGTCGACATTGACCTCGTGCTCGGCCAGCGGCTCGAAGATGGCGGCCACGCAGCCGGGCGTGTCGGGCACCTTGGTCAGCGTCACTTCCGCCTCGGCGCGGTTATAGGCGATGCCGGTGATCAGCTGGTCTTCCACGATCTCATCCTCATTCACGATGTCGGTGCCGGGGACGTCCCGGAAGCTGGAAAGCACGCGCAGCTGCACGCCCTGCTTCATGGCAAGTTCGACCGAGCGGGTCTGCAGCACCTTCGCGCCGACCGACGCCAGCTCCAGCATTTCCTCGAAGGTGATGCGGTCGAGCTTGCGGGCGCGCGGGACGATGCGCGGGTCGGTCGTGTAGACGCCGTCCACGTCGGTATAGATGTCGCACCGGTCGGCCTTGAGCGCCGCTGCCACGGCGACGGCCGAGGTGTCGGAGCCGCCCCGGCCCAGAGTGGTCACACGGCCGGATTCCGACAGCCCCTGGAACCCGGGCACGACGGCGACGACGCCATCCGCCATGGCGGCCAGCATCTTCTCGCTGTCGATGCCGCGAATGCGCGCCGAGCTGTGCGCGCTCGTCGTGTGCATGGGCATCTGCCAGCCGAGCCAGGAGCGGGCATTCACTTCCTTCGACTGCAGGACGATGGCGAGCAGGCCTGCGGTCACCTGTTCCCCGGAGGAGACCACCACGTCATATTCCTGCGGGTCGTGCAGCGGCGCCGCCTCCTGACAGAAGCGGACCAGCCGGTCGGTTTCGCCGGCCATGGCGCTGACCACCACGGCGACTTCGTTGCCGGCGTCGACTTCGCGCTTCACCCGGTCCGCAGCCGCGCGGATGCGTTCAAGGCCGGCCATCGAGGTGCCGCCGAATTTCATGACGATGCGTGCCATAGGGTCGAGCGCTCTAGGCGGCGCTGTGCGCCTGTGCAACGCCTTCGCGCAGTCCCGCCTGTTCTTCGACGATCCGGGCCGCAGTCGCGAGGTCGACACGCAGCACCTCGACATTGCCGGGAAAGACGGTGGTCAGCCGGGTGGGTACCGCACTGCCGAGAATGGCGAACACGCCCCGGTCGCTCGCCCTGCGGACAAGGCGGCCGAAAGCCTGTGCCAGCTTCCCGCCAGTAATGAGATTGTCGTAGCCCTTGCCGCCAAACGCCGCGCGCCGTGCCGCATGGAGGACAGTCGGCCGCGGCCACGGCACCCCCTCCATGACGACCAGCCGCAGCGACTCGCCGGGAACGTCGACGCCGTCCCTCAGCGCATCGGTCCCGAGGAGGCTGGCGCGCGGGTCGGCGCGAAACATGTCGACCAAGGTGCCCGCATCGACGGGATCGACATGCTGGGCATAGAGCGGCAGCCGCGCCTCCGCGAGCGGGCCGTGAATGCGGTGGTAGACCGCCTTCAGCCGCGCAATGGCGGTGAAGAGGCCGAGCGTCCCGCCGCCTGCGGCCTCGATCAGGCGCCGGTAGGCCCCGGCTAGCTGTGCGGTGTCGCCGCGCTTGATGTCGGTGACGACCAGGATCCTGGTCTGCGCGGCATAATCGAACGGGCTGTCGACCTGGAACCGCTTGGCGGGCAGCGAAAGATGGGCGGCGCCCGTCCTCATCTCGGAGACCTGCCAGTCGAAGTCGGCGGGCGCCTCCCCCTCGGCCACGCGGCCCCGCAATGTCGCTGACGTCACCACCACCCCGTGCGCCTGCTCCATGACCACCTTCGCAAGAGGCTTGGTGGGATCGAGCCAGTGCCGCCGGATGCCCATGTCGAGTTCGCGCCCCTCGAACCGGTCAAGCGCCAGCCAGTCGACGAAATCGGAATCGGGCGGACCACCGACGCGGGCCATCAGCGAAATCCAGCCCGACAGCGTCTGCAGGCGCCATTCCATGCCGCCGAGCGCACCCTCGACGCGCGCACGCGCCGGAGCGTCGAGCCAGTCAGGTGCTTCCTCGAGCAGGCGAACGAGCCGCGCGCCGAGGCGGCGGAGCGGCACAGCGAGATCCTCGAGCGCGCGCTCGCAGGCTGCCGCGGCCTCGACCAGCGCAGCGGGCGGTTCCACCAGTTCGGTTTCGAGGCCATAGCCTGCCTCGTTCGCCTTCGCGCGCGCCAGGACGAGCGCCCGCACCTCCGCCAACAGCAGCTCGACGGGACCGTCGGGCATGCCGTCGACGATCCGCTTCAGCCAGCCCTCGCCCGGAAGGATGCGCGCCCGTTCCACGGCCTCGTCGAGAAGCAGCGCACCTTCCTCCTCGAACGCGACGAGATCGCCGAGCCGGGCGGTCAGGCCGCGGCGGCGGCCCTTCGTCTTGCGTTCCGGCCCGATGATCCAGCGGCGCATCTCGATCGTCTCGGCGCCTGTGAAGTGAAGCGCGAAGGTGGAATCGGCGGCATCGAAGAGGTGATGCCCCTCATCGAAGACAAGCCGCGCCAATCCCCGCCCCTCGCTCTTGCCGCGTGCTGCATTGACCATCACCAGCGCATGGTTGGCGATAACGAGATCGGCATCGAGGCTCGCGCGCGCCGCGCGTTCGATGAAACAGCGGCGATAGTGCGGACAGGCGGCATAGACGCACTCGCCGCGCCGGTCGGTCAGCGCGGCCTGCGCAGTGCGACCGAACAGGCTCGTCAGCCAGCCGGGCAGGTCGCCGCCGATCATGTCGCCGCCGGCCGAATAGCGCGCCCAGCGCTCGACCAGCCGGGCGTAGATCGCCGCGCGGCCGCCGAAGCTTCCCTGCACGGCGTCTTCCAAATTGAGGAGGCAGAGGTAATTCTCGCGCCCCTTGCGAACGACCGCCCGTTTCTTGCGCTCCGCCTCGTCGGGATAGAGCCTGATCATCTCTCCATCGAGCTGCCGCTGCAGCGCCTTGGTATAGGTGGATAGCCAGACCGTGCCGCCGGCTTCCTCCGCCCAGCGGCTTGCCGGGGCCAGATAGCCGAGCGTCTTGCCGATGCCCGTTCCGGCCTCGGCAAGGACCATATTGGGGGCGCCCTCCACTTCCCGCGGCGCAAAGGCCCGGGAGACCGCGGCGGCATAGCTGCGCTGGCCGTCCCGCCGTTCGGCGTCCGGGCCGAGGAGCGCACTGAGACGGCGATCCACCTCCTCCTCTTCGAGGCGCACCGTCCTAGGCTGGGCGGGCGGCGGCCCTTCCTCCCATTGCGGCAGGGCGGTGAAGACGCTGCGCTCGGGGCGCGCCGGCGGCTCCATCGCCTGCAGGACGATATTCGCCCACCCCCAGCGCGCACGGGCGAGGGCCTGCGCGATCGGCCATGCCCCCTCTTTCTCGCGCCAGTCCGGCAACGACACCCTGCCGAGCAATGTTGCAGCCATGCTGCGCAGCATAATTGCTGCATCCGCGCCCGTTTCCGGACGGTCGAGTCCAAGGAAGTCCGCCATGCCCTCAACGGTCGGCACGCTGAACCGGGCCGGATGGACGAAGGCGAACAGCTCCAGAATGTCGAGACCGTCGAGTTCGGGGTAACCCAGCTTCGCAGCCACCAGCGGGACGTTCGCCATGATGGTGGGCGTCGACGTCAAAAGCCTGACGGCGTCGGCGCGGTCGACCTTCGCCGCACCCTCGGCATCGGCGATCCAGAAGCCGTCGAGCGCTGCGACGAGCGCCGGGTTCGGCAAGGCAGCTGCAGGGAACGGATCGGGAACGGCCATATCCTTCCCTTCGCGGGAAGGCGCACATCCTTCAAGCCCGCAAATGGCGGGCCCGAGAATGGGGGCCGCGGGCGTCAGTCCTCGCGAACGGTGGTCGTCGCGGCCTTGCGATGCGCTTCGCCGTTGGTGGGCTCGGGCGCGCGTGTCTTCGTGACCGTTGACATGATGCCGATCCCCACGAGTACGATGACGCCCACGCCGATCCATGTGGCGGGGACGCCCGCCAGGGTGGCGCCATAGGCAAGGCCCCCGATGACGATCAGGAAACCAATCAGATAGGCGATCGACGTGTTCATGGCGAACCAACTCCTTCGGGTCAGATACGCCGTAGCCGGCAATCCGGTTCCGGGCCCTCTAGCGGTGCGCCCGTGACGGAGAGCCGAAACGTCATGCCGCGGCCTTGCCCGTCGCGGCCTCTGCGCCTAGCTGCCGCCCATGACCACCATCGATCCCGAGCGGCGCGAAGCCGCGCTTACGAACAAGGCCTGGCCCTATCAGGAGGCGGGACGGGTTTTGAAACGCTATCCGGACGGCAAGCCTGACGGCGCGCCGATCCTGTTCGAGACGGGTTACGGGCCATCGGGCCTGCCGCATATCGGGACGTTCAACGAGGTACTTCGCACGACAATGGTGCGCCGGGCACTGGAGGAGATGTCCGGGCTCCCCACGCGGCTGATCGCCTTTTCCGACGACATGGACGGGCTTCGCAAGGTGCCGGACAACGTCCCGAACAAGGACATGCTGACCGAACATCTGGGCCGACCGCTGAGCCGCATTCCCGACCCCTTCGAAACGCATGAGAGCTTCGCGGCGCATAACAATGCCCGTCTGCGCGCCTTCCTCGACCAATATGGCTTCGACTACGACTTCATGTCGTCCACCGAGCAATATGCCTCGGGTGCGTTCGACGAGACGCTGAAGCTGGTGCTGCAGCGCTACGACAAGATCATGGGCGTGATGCTGCCGACGCTGCGCGAGGAACGCCGAGCAACCTATTCTCCGGTGCTTCCGGTCAGCCCGAAGAGCGGCGGCGTCCTGCAGGTGCCCGTGACCGTGCTGGATCCCGAGACGGGCATGATCCGGTTCGAGGACGAGGGCGAGAGCATCGAACAGTCGATCTTCGGCGGACAGGCGAAGCTCCAGTGGAAGGCGGACTGGGCCATGCGCTGGGTGGCGCTGGGCGTCGACTATGAAATGTACGGCAAGGACCTGACCGATTCGGGCGTGCAGTCCGGCAAGATCGCCAAGGTGCTCGGCGGCCGGAAGCCCGAGGGCATGATCTACGAGATGTTCCTCGACGCCCAGGGCGAGAAGATCTCCAAGTCGAAGGGCAACGGCCTCTCGATCGAGGAATGGCTGACCTATGGCCCGGAAGAGAGCCTGGCGTTCTACATCTACCGCGACCCGAAGGCGGCGAAGCAGCTGCACACAGGCCTGATCCCGAAGGTCATCGACGACTATTTCCAGATGCGCGCGAATTATCCCGCGCAGGGCTGGGACAAGCGGCTGGGCAATCCCGTCCACCACGTTCATGGCGGCGACGTGCCGGACGCAGCGCTTCCAGTGCCCTATTCGCTGCTCCTCAATCTGGTGGGGGTGATGGGCTCCGAAGCGGACGAGGCGGCGGTCTGGGCCTATCTGCAGAACTATGCCCCGGGGGCGACGCCGGAGACCGAACCCGAACTCGCGAAGCTGGTCGGTCACGCGGTACGCTATGTCCGCGAGATCGTCGCGCCCAGCCTGGAGAAGCGCGCACCGAGCGAGAAGGAAGCCGCCGCGCTGCGCGATCTGGACGACCGGCTGGCCGCGATGGACGCGGACGTTCAGGCCGAAGACATCCAGACCGCGGTATATGAGGTCGGGAAGGCCCATGACTTCGAGCCGCTGCGCGCCTGGTTTTCGGCGCTGTACGAGACGCTTCTCGGCAGTTCGCAGGGACCGCGCATGGGCAGTTTCGTAAGCCTGTACGGAATCGACAATACGCGCCGCCTGATCGCGGAGGCGCTGGAGAGATAGGGCTGATGACCTCAAGAATACTGTTTGCTGCGGTGCTGGCGGCCATACCGCTGGCGGGGACCGGCACGCTGCCGGAAGGTCTCGCCTTCCCCGCTGCCGCGCAGGCCGAGAGCGCCACTGCCCTCGCAAACTCCGCCGAGGCGAAGCTGGTCGAAGCCGCCTATCGCACCGCGGACGAGGCGGCGGCGCTGGCGACGCTCGAGGCCGCGCTTGCCGAGGCGAACCGGGCGCTTGCCCTTGCGCCCGCGCATGAGAATGCGCGGCTGCAAAAAGCGGCGGCTCTCGGCTACCGGGCGAAGCTGACCCGCAGCCGATCGGATGCGAAGGCCGCGCGCGCGCTGTTCCGCGAGATCGTCACCGACAACCCGCGCAGCGCAGCCGGCTGGGCCGGGCTGGGCGGCTGGCATGGCGAGGCGGTGACCAATATCGGCAAGTTCATGGCGGGTACCATGCTTGGCGCCAAGACAGACAGCGCGCTGGAGGCCTTTTCACGCGCGCACCGCCTCGCCCCCGACGACCCGGTCATCAGCACGCTCTACGCCATCAATGCGATCGGCCTGAAAGAACGCGACAGCGCTGCGGAAATCCGCGCCCTTCTCGAGCCGGTAGCGCGAGGGACGGGTGGGGGCCCGCTCGCAGAACTGATGCGCGCGAATGCCCGCAAGCTTCTCGGGGTGATCGACGACCCAGACGCGCTGCGCCGCAATGCCTATGACATGAGGCCGTTCGACCGCTTCGTCTGAGGGCGGCCACAGCCGCCCCCGTGTGTCAGTCCTTAGCCGTCCACCTCGTCGGGATCCTCGATGGGCACGAATTCGCCGAGGCCGCAGCTGCCATATTCCATGCCGCTGGTCGGGTCGAAGAAGCGCAGGATCTCTCCCCGGCACAGCTGCGAGGTCGGCACGCGGTAGGAAAAGGCCGCATCGCGCCGCGCGCCCGGACAGCGGTTCGGCAGCTCGTTGCGATAGAGGTCGCCTCCGCTGGTGCGGAACAGGATCGCGCCATCGGACAGCCCCCTCGTCGAGCGAATCTGCGTCGTCATCAGACAGGTGCGCGGTTCGCCCGTTGCGGCGGCCTCCAGATAGGGAATGGCGTCTTCGTCGGCGACCATGCGCCCTTCCGCGGAGTCGCCCGCGCCGGAATCGGTAGCGCAGGCCGCTAGGCCGAGAATCGGGGCAATGGCGGCGACCGCAATTGAAATGCGAGTCATGAACTTCCTCCTGACTGTCCCCTCGCCCGCATTAACGGACGAACGCGCGCAAAGCTCAACAGCTTAAATCAATAACCGGCAGCCTGGCCGTCCTTGCGCATTTCGCTGGCGCCCCAATAGACACCTGTTTCCGGGTCCTTCCAGATGGCCTGGTATCCGCCGAAGGGCCCGGTGGTGTATTCGACCTGGTGCCCGCGCGCCTCGAGCTGGCGCACCGTTTCCAGCGGCACTCCCGATTCGACCTGCAAAACGCCGCCGTCGCTCATGCGGCCGAGCGCCGTCGCGTCGTCGGCCTGAACATGGTGGAACCGGGCGGCATCGCCGGCAGCCTGCACGTTCATACCAAAGTCGACCATATTGACGACGATCTGCGCATGGCCCTGCGGCTGCATGGCGCCGCCCATCAGCCCGAAGCTCATCCACGGCTGGCCGTCCTTGGTGACGAAGGCCGGAATAATGGTGTGGAAAGGGCGCTTTCCGGGCGCGTAAACATTCGGATGCCCCTCGGCGAGCGCGAACTGGGCGCCGCGGTCCTGAAACATGAAACCGAGCGTATTGCCCTCGCCGTCGTCGGGGACCAGTCCCGACCCCATGCCGCGATAGTTGGACTGGATCAGGCTGACCATCATGCCGCTGGAATCGGCGGTCGTCAGATAGATGGTGTCGCCGACGGCAATGGCGCTGGTGTCGAGCCCGGGATCGGCCTCCATCATCGCCCGGTCGCCGATCAGTTCGCGGCGCTCGGCGGCGTAATCCTCAGACAGGAGCCGCTCGACCGGCGTCTCGACGAAATCGGGATCAGCGTAGAAGCGCGCCCGGTCGGCAAAGGCGAGCTTCTTCGCCTCGGTCATGAGATGCCAGAACTCATCCGAATCGCGCCCCATGGAGGCAAGATCGTAGCCTTCCAATATGGTCAGCATCTGCAAGGCTGCGATGCCCTGTCCATTGGGCGGCAGCTCCCAGACGTCATAGCCGCGATAGTCGACCGACACGGGCTCCACCCAGTTCGCCTCGTGAGACGCGAAGTCCTCGTAACGGTGAGGCGCGCCGATCCGTTCGAGATATGCTGCCATGTCGCGGGCAAGCTCGCCCTTGTAGAAGGCCTCGGGACCCTCGGCCGCGATGGTCTTCAGCGTCCGGGCGAGGTCTGGATTGGCAAAGACGTCGCCGACGTCGGGCGGGTTGTCGCCGCCGCCGAAATAGAGACGGTTGGCATTGTCGCATTCCTCTATGACGCCGGACGCACAGAAGTCGCGGTACCGGTCGGGACCGACGTTCCAATAGTAGGAGATCAGCTCAGAGACCGGAAAGCCGGTTTCCGCATAGTAGATGGCGGGAGCGAGCACCGCGGCGAACGGCATCCGGCCGAACCTCTCATGCAGTTTGCCCCAGCCCGACACGGCGCCGGGAATTGTGACCGAGCGCCAGCCGAATTCTGGGATGTCGTTGGCATCGCCGGCCTCCGCCGACGCGGCTCGCAATTGCTCGAGGGTCTGCCCCATCGGCGCGCGGCCGGAGGCGTTGAGGCCGTAAAGCTGCTCAGTTTCGGGATCCCAGACGATGGCGAACAGATCGCCGCCGATACCGTTGCCGGTCGGCTCCATCAGGCCGAGCGCCGCATTTGCCGCAATCGCCGCATCGACCGCCGAACCGCCCGCCTTCAGGACGTCGAGGCCGATCTGGGTCGCAAGCGGCTGTGAAGTGGCGACCATGCTGTTCTTGCCGAGAACGGGCGACCGCGTCTGACCCGAAAAGCCCGAATAGCGATCACCCAGATCCTTCGCGGCTGGCGCCGTAGCCGGACCCAGCTGTGCGGCCGCGGGCGCGCCGAGGGCAAGCACAGCGGCGGCGGCGAATGTCGTGGCGGAGACGCGGGGCAGCGCCCGGGACAGCTGGTGTTTCATGACCCCACCGATCCCACCACCGACCGGATTTTGCAAGCGAGCGCTGCCGCGCCGTCACGCATCTCTGTTCGACCCGCTCACTCTGACTGATCGGCTTTAATCGCTTTTTCCGATAGCAAAAACGGGTTATAAGCTGCTCACTGAATAAGACTCGCACCCCGAAGGAGGAGCTGCCGCATGAATATGGAAACCGGAAAGATCGAAGGCTGCCCGCTTGGCCATGACGGCGGCGTACGCGCGCTTCTCGGCCGCCAGAACAAGGACTGGTGGCCCGACCAGCTGCAGCTGGAAATCCTGACCCAGGGGGATCGCCGCGCCAGTCCCATGGACGAGGACTTCGACTATGTGCAGGCGTTCAAGTCGCTCGACTATGACGCGCTGAAGCAGGACCTTCACGCGCTGATGACCGACAGCCAGCCCTGGTGGCCGGCCGACTATGGTCATTACGGCCCCTTCTTCATCCGCATGGCCTGGCACTCGGCCGGCACCTACCGCACTGCCGACGGCCGCGGCGGGGGCGGCGAAGGCCAGCAGCGCTTCGCGCCGCTGAACAGCTGGCCCGACAATGCGAACCTCGACAAGGCACGGCGGCTGCTGTGGCCGATCAAGCAGAAGTACGGCAACAAGATCAGCTGGGCCGACCTGATGCTGCTGACCGGCAATGTCGCCATCGAGTCGATGGGCGGCCCGACCTTCGGCTTTGCCGGTGGCCGCGCCGACACGTACGAGCCGCAGCGCGACATCTATTGGGGTACCGAAGACCTGTGGGTGAACGAAGGCGTCCCGACCCGGATCGACCCGGAAGAGGGCAAGGCGCTCGAGAACCCGCTTGCCGCCATCCAGATGGGGCTGATCTACGTCAATCCGGAAGGACCCGGCGGAGAGCCCGACATCGAAGGCTCGGCGCGCGACATCCGCGAGACCTTCGCGCGCATGGCGATGAACGACGAGGAAACCGTCGCGCTGACCGCGGGCGGCCACACCTTCGGCAAGTGCCACGGCGCCGGTCCGGCCGAGAAGGTCGGCAAGGAGCCAGAAGCGTCGGACATCGCCGCGCAGGGCTTCGGCTGGCACAGCGAACATGAGAGCGGCATGGGCGGACACACCATCACCTCCGGCCTGGAAGGTGCATGGACCAACACGCCGATAAGCTGGGACATGAACTATTTCCGGCTGCTGCTCGATTATGACTATGAGCTCGTGACCAGCCCCGCCGGCGCCAAGCAGTGGCAGCCGATCGACCAGAAGGAAGAGGATATGGCGCCCGACGCGCACGATCCTTCCAAGCTGCGGCCCACCATGATGACAACGGCCGACCTGGCGATGAAGGTCGATCCGGAATACCGCAAGATTTCCGAGCGGTTCCGCGACAATCCCGATCAGTTCGCCGACGCCTTCGCCCGCGCCTGGTTCAAGCTGCTGCACCGCGACATGGGCCCCAAGGTCCGCTATCTCGGCCCGGAAGTGCCCGAGGAGGACCTGATCTGGCAGGATCCGGTTCCGGCCGGGCCCACCCCGGACGCAGGGCTGGTGTCTGAAATGAAGTCGGCCATCCTGGAAAGCGGCCTGACGACCTCGGAACTGGTGAAGGCCGCCTGGGCCTCTGCATCGACCTACCGCGTGTCCGACCATCGCGGCGGCGCAAACGGCGCCCGGGTCCGCCTGGCGCCGCAGAAGGACTGGCCGGTGAACGATCCGGACGAGCTGTCGAAGGTTCTGGCCAAGCTGGAGGACATCCGCGGCGACAAGGACATATCGGTCGCCGACATGATCGTCCTCGGCGGCACGGCGGCGGTCGAGAAGGCGGCAAAGGATGCCGGTTTCGCCGTCGAGGTACCGTTCAGCCCGGGCCGCGGCGATGCGACAGACGAGATGACCGATGCGGAGAGTTTCGAGCCGCTGGAGCCGAAGGCCGACGCTTTCCGCAACTATCTGCTGACGAAGCACTCGGTTCCGACCGAGCAGCTGATGCTCGACCGCGCCTCGCTTCTCGGCCTGTCGATTCCGGAAATGACCGCGCTTGTCGGCGGCCTGCGCGTCCTCGGCGCAAACGCAGGCGGGTCGGACCAAGGTATCTTCACCGACCGCCCCGGGCAGCTGACCACCGATTTCTTCGTCAACCTGCTCGACATGCGCACCGCATGGAAAGTGGTCGACACCTCAGGTGACGAGGAATTCGTCGGCGAGGACCGCGTGACCGGCGAAGAGCTGTGGCGCGCCAGCCGCACCGACCTGGTCTTCGGCTCGAACTCGCAGCTTCGCGCGGTGTCCGAAGTCTATGCCGAGCGCGGCAACGAAGAGAAGTTCGTGCGCGATTTCGTCAAGGCCTGGACGAAGGTGATGAACGCGGACCGGTTCGATCTGGACCCGCGCTACGCCTGAGGCTTTCGGAGCGTGCCGCTCCGAGGAAGGCCCGCCGGTTTCCTGCGCCGGCGGGCCTTTTCGCATGCAACGGACATCTAACGCGCCGCATTGAAGCCATTGGAAAGGGGACATTCCATGACCGATTCTGACCGAAATGAGGACGGACAGAAGGCGGGCGACAGCCATCAGGGCAGCAAATGGCTCACCTTCGCCGCGATGATCGCGACCTCGATCGTCACGATGTTCGTCCTGAAATATTCCAACGTCTACGAACCGGACCACATCTTCTTCAGCCAGACGCGCATGTGGATGGCGCTGATGATGGGCATGGCGATGATCGTCATCATGCTCGGCTTCATGTGGGGCATGTACAAGACGAAGACGGTGAAGTGGCTGGTGATAGCGGCGGCATCGCCGGCTTCTGCCTGTTCCTGTGGCTGGCGCGCAGCCAGTCCACCGTTGACGACGTCTCCTGGGCGGAGGCGATGATCCCGCACCACAGCATCGCCATCCTGACGAGCCGCCGCGCCGCAATCTCCGATCCGCGCATGCGCGAACTGGCCGACAAAATCATCGAGGCGCAGGTGAAGGAGATCGCCGAGATGAAGCTGATCCTGGCCGATATCGAGAAACGCGGAGAAATGGGGGACGGCACGCCGCTGCCCCCGCGCACGGCTGAACTGACGCCGAAGCTTTAGAAGAGGCGCTGAAGGGCCTGGAGCGGCCGTTGACCGACGACATCCGCGAGACGGTCGAGGTCGGCGAGTAGGAGCCAGCGGCGGACGGCGAGGCCCCGCCGCGCGAAGCGCGACGCCTAAAGGACTAGCTGCTGCGCCAGCTCCGCAGCGAGTGGGACCGGCGCAGGTGATGTCGTCACGACCTGATCGCCGAACATCACCTGTCCGGTCTGCGAATCGAAGTAGAGGTCGGCGCTTGTGCCTTCGAACGAAATCGCGGTGCGGTTCTCGGCCCCCGGCCCGATCGGTACGGTGAGGCCGATCGTATCGCTGTCGAACACGGCCACACTTCCCGAACGCACGGCAGTGAACCCGCCGGGCGGCGCATCGATGATGACGGTATCGGGGCCGACGTTGAACGACCCGTCGAGACGAATTTCGGAGGGACCAAGAATCTCGATGGTTTCGGCGACCCCTCGCACGCCAAATACATCGACATTTCCGCCGACCTGAGCGCTACCACCGGCAGACAGGGCCAAGCGCCCGGCGACGTCGGCGGACGTCATATCTTCTACAACGTTATCCGTACCCTCTGCCGTAATGGGCGCGGCCTCCGTCGTGACGGTCTGGTTCCCGATGCGCACCGCGCCGATATCGGCATCGAAGCGGAGCACCCGCGTACCATCCGCGAACTGAAGGTCGATCCCGACGACCCCGACTGGCAGCGTCAGCACGCGGCCCGCCGCCTCGCCGACCCCGGTAAGGGTCGCGGTCGAGCCCGACACGGCAATCGTGAAGCTGGATGCCTCGTCACTGAATATCAGGATGTCGCCGCCGCGGTTGAACGAGGGATCGTAGCTCAGGCGGCCGGCGCTGTCGCCGACCTGAAGAACCTGCTGCCCCGACGTACCGATGACGGTGCCACTTCCTCCGATTGCGCCCGTGAACCCGGTCGAGGCCTGAAACTGAAAGACCGGATCCTCAGAAGGAGTGGGCGTTGGGGTAGGGGTTGGCGTGGGAGTGGGTGTGGGAGTGGGTGTCGGTGTTGGTGTGGGGGTGGGCGTTGGTGTGGGGGTGGGCGTCGGTGTAGGCGTTGGCGTTGGGGTGCCTCCGCCCTCGGCAATCGCTTCCACCTCCTCGAGCGACCGGGAAACGCTGCCCGCAAACTCGAAAATCTCTACGCCCGTTACCGTATCGGTTCCGAGCCCCGGGACCGTCACAACCACCGTGTCCGGCGCGGCGGTACTGATGGAGAAGAGTGCGTTCTCAAGCAGTGCGTCGAAAACCGCGACATCGCCGTTTCCGGCGCCACCAGAGAGGATGTCGTCCCCCGCCCCGCCTTCCAGCCGGTCATTGCCTTCCATACCGCTGAGCTCGTCGTTACCGGAACCGCCGATCAGCGTATCGTCGCCCTCATTCCCCGTGAGGGTATCATTACCACCGTTCCCCCAGATGACATCGTCGCCGCCCAAGCCCGCCATAATGTCGGACCCGTTCGAGAGCGTGATATTGTCGTCGCCTGCAAGCTGGGTGAGGATCAGTTCGCGATCATCTGCAGTGGACGATGACAATACCGCACTTGCAACGGCAGCGACCGAAAGGGACAGGCCGCCAAAGGCATAAAGCACTCCCGTATCGCCGTCGTCCGACCCGCTTTCCGAAATGAACGTGACGGTTCCGGAGACGGGAACGAAACCGTCGAAAACGAGATCCTCACCGCGGACAATCAAAAGGAGTGAGGAGGACTGGTCCTCGGAAAACAGCGTGATGCCGTCAGCATCTACGGCCACGCCCTCGTTGTTTTCCACATACCAATTCAAACCGATATTTACGTAAAGATCGACAATATCGAAGGGCACGTAGATTTGAATATCGGCCATTCGGTCCCCCTGAACAGTTCGCCCACACACAGGTTACTAACCGAAGTTAGTAACCGAGCGCGACCATTCATCAAGTAATAAAGGCAAGAGACCGCAATTACCTAGCCACTGAAGGAGTCCTTCGCGTCGCGGCGGCGGCCGAGTTCCTCAGCATCGGACGCGCGGACGAAGGGGTTGGTGTCCAGTTCGGCGCCGATGGTGGTGGGCACCGTCGCTTCGCCGCGCTCACGCATCGCGATCACCTGGTCCTGACGGCGGCGGATCGCCTCGTTCTCCGGCTCGGCGGTCAGCGCAAAGCGCCCGTTCGCCTGGGTATATTCATGCGCGCAGTAGACCTTCGTGTCCGTGGGAAGCCCGGCAAGCTTCGCCAGACTGTCGTGCATCTGGGCGGGCGTCCCCTCGAACAGCCGGCCGCAGCCCATGGCGAACAGCGTATCGCCGCAGAACAGAACGCCCTCTCCGTCCTTGCCGGCGCCCTCGAAATAATAGGCGTTATGTCCCGCCGTATGCCCCGGCACGTCGATGACGCGTCCCTTGGCTGACCCGATCGCGACGCGGTCTCCTTCCACCACCGCGCGGTCGATGGCGACAATCTTTTCCTCTTCGCCCTTCGGCCCGGTGACCTTGCAGCCCGTCGCGTCCTTGATCTCGGCATTTCCGCCGACATGGTCGGGATGCCAGTGAGTGTTGAGGATCTGGGAAATCTCCCATCCCAGCTCCTCCGCCTTCGCCAGGGTGGGGGCAGCCTCCGCGGGGTCGATGACGGCGGCCTCACCGGTCTCGCTGTCGCGCGCGAGCCAGATGTAGTTGTCGCTGAGCGCGGGGATGCGGACGATGTCGAGCATGGCGCTTACCAGCTGCCCGTATTTTCCATGGATGCCCATGGTTCTGCCGGCGCGAGCGCATCGCCCTTCTGCAGAAGCTCGACGGAAATGCCGTCGGGCGAGCGGACGAAGGCCATGCGGCCGTCGCGCGGCGGGCGGTTGATGGTCACGCCGCCGTCCTGAAGCTCGCGGCACTTTTCGTAGATGTCGTCGACCGCATAGGCGAGATGGCCGAAATTGCGGCCGCCGGAATATTCCTCGGGATCCCAGTTATAGGTGAGTTCGACCTGTGCCTCCTCGTCGCCCGGTGCGGCCAGGAAGACGAGGGTGAAGCGACCGGCGTCGACATCGACGCGGCGCTGTTCCTCAAGCCCGAGCAGTTCGTAGAAGCGAATCGACGCGTCGAGGTCGCTGACGCGTACCATTGTGTGAAGATACTTCATGCGGCCTTCCTTTCGGCGCGCAGCTGGCGCCCTTCATAGTCCTCGAAAATCTGCACGATGCGATCCGGAACGGGCGAGGGCGGACTGCCGAGCTCGCCGACATGCACCGAGATCGATTCGCCGAGCGCGCGCAGGTCGTCGGCCTCGGCGCCGTTCGCAAAGCCGTGGATTTCCCACAGATACTGCATCGAGCTGGTACCGATGCGCGCGCAGCGCATGCAGACCTCGAACTCCTCGTCCCAGGCCAGCGGTTTCTTGTAGTCGACCGAGTTGCGCGCGACGTGGAACTCGGCATCGCCGCCGTCAGGCTGATCGAGATCGTGCAGACCCACGGCGCGGAAATATTCCGTCACGCCGACATCCATATATTCGAGGTAACGGGTGTTGAAGACGATGCGCTGGGCGTCGATTTCGGCGTAGCGGACGCGCATGCGGTGACGGAAGCGAAAGTCGGATCGTGCCATGCGCCCCTACCTAGGGAGAGCGAGGCGGCGGAGCTAGGCCGCAGGTTGGGTGCCTGTCAGCCGGCGGCATCCTCGATGCCGTGCATGTCCTCGTCCGAGAGGCCGAAATGATGCCCGACTTCGTGAATGAGTACGTGCGCAACGAGATGTTCGAGGCTCTCCTCATGCTCTGCCCAATAGTCGAGCAGCGGCCGGCGGTAGAGATAGACGGTGTCGGGAAGGTTGCCGGACAGCTCCACCGATTTCGCGATGGAATGCCCGTGATAGAGGCCGAGGATGTCGAAGGGAGAGGAAAGCTCCATCTCCGCGATGACATCCTCGTCGGGGAAATCGGCGACGACGAGGCGCACGCCGCCGAGATGCTCGCGGAACAGGTCGGGCAGCGTGTCGATGGCGGCCACGGCCAGCCGTTCGATATCTGCCAGGGTGGGCGCGAAGGTTCCTGAAGTCATGGGGGCCTGCGGTAACGATGTGCCTGCGGGGACGGGGGACTTGAGATAGGGGGTGCCGCAGCCCTAGGGAAGCGCATGGCCATTTCCAAACTGACCGGCGCCGAGCGCGCCGACCTGATCCCCTCCCTTCCCGGCTGGTCCGAAGTGGAGGGAGGCGACGCCATCCGGAAAAGCTTCCGCTTCGACGATTTCACGCGCGCCTTCGGCTTCATGGCGCAGGTGGCCCTGCTGGCGGAAAAGGCAGATCATCACCCCGAATGGTCGAACGTCTACAACAGGGTCGACATCGTCCTGACGACGCATGATGCCGACGGTCTGTCGATGCGCGACATCGACCTCGCGCGTCAGATCGAGGCGCTCTAGGGCCGGGCGGCACGCGCCTGCGGCAACGCGCCGGTCCCCGGGCAGGGACCCCTGCCGCCGCCTCCACCGTTGGCCGGGAAAGCCTGTTCGAACGGATCGGAGACCATGACGAAACTCTACACGCTGCCCGGCACCTGTGCGCTTGCGCCCAATATCGCGGCGCACTGGCTGAACGCGCCGGTCGAAATCGAAACGCTGGAACGCGGCCAGCAGAAAGAGGACTGGTATCTGGAGATCAACCCGCTGGGCCAGGTTCCCGCGCTGGTCTTCGACGACGGCGACGTGATGACCGAAGCCGCCGCGATCATGACCTATCTGGGCGCGGAATATGGCACCGAAGGCTATGCGCGCGACAAGCGGCTCGGCCGCTGCGAGGCCGAGGCCCTCTCCTACATGACCTCGGAAGTTCATGCCGACTATGCGGGCCACTTCGCGCCGGGCAGCCTGATCGCCGACGAAAGCCAGCATGAGGCCATCAAGGAGAAGACGTACGAAAAACTGCGCGGTCACTATCAGCGGCTGAACGATAGGATGGCGGGCGAATTCTACCTGTCCGAGCGCAGCTTCGCCGACGCCTATCTCTACGTCATCACACGCTGGATCGAGATGACGCCGCTGTCGATCGACGACTATCCGAAGCTGAAGGCCTTTCGCGCGCGGATGGAACGGGATGAGAGCGTGAAGACCGCTCTCGCCAAGCAGAAGATGGAGCCGGTCGCGGCGAGCTGACGGGCCCGCGTTTCCGCAAGAGCTGTCAAACAACAGGAAAGGGCCGCCGCCTCCTACATCGGGAGACGGCGGCCCTTCGCATGCCATCGAAGCCGGAGCCGCCTGACAGCTCAGGCCGACATCCGGCCAGATGGCTTAGTTGGACGGCTTAGTTGGATGGCGGCATGAGCACCGTGTCGATGACGTGGATGACGCCGTTCGAGGCCTTCACATCGGCCTTCACGACGCTGGCGTCGTTCACGCTCACGCCGTCTGTCGCGTCGATCGAAAGTTCGGCCCCGGCAGCGGTCGGCGCCATCATGGTCTTACCCTGCAGGTCGGCTGCCATGTAAGAGCCGGGCACCACATGGTAGGTCAGGATCTCGGTCAGCTTGTCCTTGTTTTCCGGCTGCAGCAGCATCTCGACAGTGCCCGCGGGCAGCTTCTCGAACGCAGCGTCGGTCGGGGCGAAGACCGTATAGGGCCCCGGGCCGGAAAGCGTGTCGGCGAGGTCGGCAGCGGTCACGGCCGCCACCAGCGTGCCGAACATGTCGTTGCCCGATGCGACATCGACGATGGTCCCGGCCTCTTCCATGCCGGCCGATTCATGATTGTCGAACGCCAATGCGGGCGCGGTCGTGGTCAGAAGCGCCGCGGCTGCGGCCATTGCGAAAGTCTTCATGTCAAACTCCCTCCAAAGAGTTCGCGTGCCGGGGGCGAGGATCGCGCACCGGTGACGCGATCCAAAGTACGAACGTGAAAGGAAGTCGGACGCGCGGCTGCGTCCACGCGCCGCGCGGCAGAACGGAGCAGGCGGCGCCCGCCCTCGCTACATGACCGAGCGGCGCAGTTTCGCCATGCCGCCGATCCAGCGGTCATAATCGGCGGCCTTCGCCTGCATATATCCGCGCACATGGGGATGCGGCGTCACCAGGAAGCGCCCTTCGGTCAGGCCCTCGAGCGCCGCGGCGGCCACCTCTTCGGGTTCGAGAATGCCGTCGACGTCGGCGCCGCCCTTCAGCTCCTCTTCCGGATTCTCGCCGATCATCGCCGTACGCACAGCCTGGGGGCACAGCGCGGTTACGCCGACACCGCTGTCCCGGCCGGTATAGGCAAGCGACTCGGCAAAGCCGATCGCGGCATGTTTGGAGACCGAGTAGGGCGCCGAACCGATCTGGCTGAGCAGCCCCGCGGCGCTGACCGTGTTCAGGAACCAGCCGCCGCCCTGCCGCAGATAGCGCGACATCATCACCTTCGCCGCGACGATGTGGGCGATGCAGTTGACGCGAAAGCAGCTTTCGAAGGCGTCGAGCGGGGCGGACGAGGCATCGGCGGGGTCGGGGTCGGCGATGCCGATTCCGGCATTGGCGCAAAAGAGGCCAACGGGCCCGGCAGCCTCCTCGACGGCCTCCACCATGTCACTGACGGCGGCGAAATCCGCGACGTCTATCGGAAAGGTAAGCCCGCCGATCTCGACCGCCGCTTCGGCCAACGCCGTCTCATCGAGGTCGGCAAGGGCGACATGAGCGGCGCCTGCCGCCTTAAGCGTGCGGGCAAGGGCGAGGCCGATGCCGTTCGCGCCGCCGGTGACGATGCAGACTGAGCCCTTCGGCTGGAAGGGAGTGGGGGCGGGCATGGGTGCGCTCCTCTAATTCAAGCTGTTTCCTCACGCCCCTGCCCGAATGGCGGCGCGGGATAAACAGCCCGGGTCCGAACGGAAGCGCGGCAAGAAAGGTGGTGCGGCGCCGCTGCTGCGGCGCCGCACCGGATCAGATCGCCGGGATCAACGCGGCGCCATGCGGATCGCGCCGTCGAGACGCACATCCTCGCCATTGAAGTAGGAATTGCGCACCATCTCGAGAGCGAGTGCGGCATATTCCTCGGGATTGCCGAGACGCTTCGGGAACGGCACCTGCGCGCCGAGTGCATCCTTCACGTTCTGCGGGGCGCCCTGGAGCAGCGGCGTGTTGAAAATTCCAGGAAGGATCGTGTTCACGCGAATGCCCTCCGACGACAGGTCGCGGGCGATCGGAAGGGTCATGCCGACGACGCCGCCCTTGGAAGCGGAATAAGCCGCCTGGCCGATCTGGCCGTCTTCGGCGGCGACCGACGCGGTGTTGACGATGGCGCCGCGCTCACCGCTCTCGTCGAGCGGATCCAGCGACAGCATGCCGGCCGCCGACTTCGCGATGCAGCGGAAGGTGCCGACGAGGTTGATCTGGATGATCAGGTTGAAGGCATCGAGCGGGAAATGCTTGATCGAGCCGTCGCTTTTCGAGCGGCTGGCGGTTTTCATCGCGTTACCCGTGCCGGCGCAGTTGATGAGAATGCGTTCCTGGCCGTTGGCGGCGCGCGCCTTCTCGAAACCGGCGTCGACGCTCTCTTCGTCGGTGACGTTCACATTGCAGAAGGTGAAGCCATGCTCGGACTCGACGGCCTTCCCCTTTTCCTCGTTGAGGTCGAAAACGGCGATCTTCACGCCCTGCGCGGCAAGCGTTTTCGCGGTTGCGAGGCCGAGACCGGAAACGCCGCCGGTGACGACTGCGGAAAGTCCATCGAGTTTCATCATGTTTCTCCCTGAAGTGTCGGTTGGAAAGCCTTACGTGACGCGCGGGGTAGAGGCGGCGCCGCGCCGCGACAACTGCGCTTCGCGGTAGGCCAGATAAATTGAAGAGGTGAGGATGATCCCTCCCCCCACCAGCACGGGCGCGCGGAGCGGCTCGTCGAACACGAGGACGCCGGCGGCGACGATGAAGCCGAAGCGGACGAAGTCGTAGGGCATGATCGCCGAGGCTTCCGCCAGCGAGAACGCCTTCACCATGGCGATCTGGCCGGTCAGCGTGAAGAGCGCGATGATGCCGAGATAGATCCACGTCTCGGGCCGCGGCCAGGTCCAGAAGAAACTGGCGGCGAGAAGCGCGGGCACGATCGGCAAAACGAAGCTCCAGGCGACGACGGTCACCGGGCGGTCGAAGCCGACCAGCTTCTTGATGGCGATAACGGTGAACGCCACCCCGACGGCTGCGACGATGGCCGCACTGATTCCCGGCGTCAGCGGCACGGCGCCCGGCTGGAGCACGATCAGCACCCCGGCGAAGCCGACGCCGAGTGCGGCGCAGCGCCGCCAGCGCAGCCGCTCACCCAGAAACAGCGCCGCCGCGACCGTGGCGAAGACGGGCGCCGCGAAGGTGATCGCCTGCACAGTGGCGATGGGGGCGTTCGCAAGCGCGTAGAAGGTCGCGAACATCGCGATGGTGCCCGAACTGGCGCGCACCACATGGCCGGGCAGACGGCTGAGCGGCATCTGCACGCGCCCGGCAGCGACGAACGGCATCAGAATGAGCGCACCTAGGAAGCAGCGCCAGAAGACGACGGCGAAGGGGTGGATGTCCTGTCCCGCCAGTTTGACGAAGGTAAACGCGACGCTGAACAGTAGCGAGGACACGATGGTCCAGCCCGCCCCCGCGAGGGTGGAGTTGCCCGCAGCGGGCCCAGTCACGAACGGAAACAGGAAGGGAGGCGCATCTGCGCCCCCCTTCCCGCATAAGCGCCCCCTTTGGAAGGGTTCAGGCGAAAATCGCGGCCTTTGCCACGATGGCGAAGATGCCGAAGGCGGCGAGGAGTGCCGGCAGCGGCAGAATCTGCCAGGCGGCTTCCTTCGCGCTGAGCCGGCCGCTGCCGGTGTCGACATCGGCATGCGGCCGCCGGGCCGTTGCCTCGCGCATCACATGCGTTCGCCAGATGGGCAGGAAATAGCCGGCGAAGCAAATGGCGAAGATGGCAAAGATCAGCGGGAAGGGCGCGGTGCCGAACGCCGGGGCCGCCAAAGCGCCAAGAAGGATCGCGAAGCAGCCCGTGAAGGTCATGAGCACACCGCGCGGGACGCCGCCCACGGGCCGGTTGTGACCGATGCGGGCAACCGGGTTCACCGCCTGCTGCTCTACCGCCACAGGCTGCGCCTGACGGCTGAGGCTGTCGAAATCGTGGAGCACATCCTGGCTCATATCCGCTCTCCTTGTCCGGGCCGCGATCGTCCGCGGCGTCGACAGTGAAGGTAGCGGAGGACCCCCCGGGAAGTTTGACCCGGGTCAACGGCGGCTGCGACATTTTGGCGGCGGCGAAAAGCAGTCCGCGTCCGGTCAACCAAGTGGCAGCGACAGCCGGATCGGGCCGCCCGGCGACAGCGGATCGACCTCGGCGCCCGCACGCGTACAGCGTAGCTCCCCCGCCGCCACGAGACGCGAGGCTTCGGTGCGTATGTCCGGCATCAGCACGCGCCAGTCTCCGTTTCCGCCGGGGGGCGCCGCAGAGACGAGCGCGCGCGCAGCCTCCGAGGGGCAGAAGCTCTTGTCTTGCCCGCGATCGCGGGCAAGACCGAGCAGCCTGTCCTCGATCTCAGCGGTAGAGGGCATCCAGCCGTTCGCCATAAACGCCGCGGATGATGTGGCGCCGAATCTTCATCGAGGGCGTCATCTGCTCGTTTTCGACGGTGAACTGGGCATCGGCGATAATGATGCGGCGCACCTTCTCTACCGTGGCCAGCGTCTTGTTCACGCGGTCGACGGCCTGAGTGACGGCGCGCACGAATTCTGGGTCGTCCTTCAATGTCAGAAGGTCTGCCGGCTTGCCGGTCTTCCCGGCCCATTCGGCCATCCATTCGGGGTCGGGAACGACCAGCCCAACGAGATAGGGCCGCTTGTCGCCCGACACCATCGCCTGCAGGATTTCGGGCTGCAGGGTAAGCATGCCCTCCACGCGCTGGGGCGCGATATTATCGCCCTTGTCGTTGACGATCAGGTCCTTCTTCCGGTCGGTGATGACTATGTGCCCGTCCTGATCGAAATGGCCGATGTCGCCGGTATGCAGCCAGCCGTCCGACAGAGTGCGCGCGCTTTCCTCAGGGTTGTTCCAATAGCCGTGCATGACGAGCTCGCCGGAGACGAGGATCTCGCCGTCTTCCGCAATGCGCACATCGACGCCCTTCAGCGGCGGTCCCACCGTGTGCATTTTTATTCCCGCCCGGGGCCGGTTGCAGGAAATGACGGGTGCGGCCTCGGTCTGACCATAGCCCTGGAGCAGGGTCACCCCCAATGCCTCGAAGAACAGGCCCACTTCGGGGTTGAGCGGCGCGCCGCCCGAGACCATCGCCTTCAGGCGGCCGCCCATGCGTCCCCGCACGCGTTTCCTGATCGTCCGTTCCAGAAGCATGTCGAGCGGACGTTCATGCAGGGGAAGGCGGCCCTTCTTCTCGCGGATTTCGCCAAGCCGGAGCGCCTGGTCGAGCATCCACTTGGCCGCACCGCCCTGCTTCTCGATGCTCTTGATGATGCGCTGGCGCAGCACCTCGAACAGACGCGGCACGACGACCATGATCGTCGGACCCGTTTCCTCGATATTCGCAGCCAAACGGTCGAGGCCCTGGCTGTAGTAGATTTCCGCGCCGCACATGATGGGCAGGAACTGGCCGCCGGTATGCTCATAGGCGTGGCTGAGCGGCAGGAAGGAGAGGAAGCGCTCGTCCGTTACACCGAAATCACTTTCCAGAATGTCGTATGCGCCCGCGGTCGAACACAGGATGGCACCGTGATGCTGGCGCACGCCGCGAGGGGCGCCGCCGGTGCCGCTGGTGTAGATAAGGCAGGCAAGTTCATCTCGTTTCACATTTTCCGCGAGTCGCGCCGCCTTCGCCACGTCGCCGGGCTGGCTGGAGAAGCAATCCTCCCACGACCGGACCTGCGGCCCGGAGGACTGGCCGATCGACAGCGGCTCGATACCGATGAGAAGCTCGCAGGTGTCGCTTTGATAGGCGGCTGGCAGAAAGGCCTTGGCCAGCTTCGTCGTCGAGACGATGGCGGCACGGGCATGCGAATCTTCAAGGATATGGAGGTGGTCGCGCTCCGTATTGGTCGTATAGGCCGGCACGGTAATGGCACCCGCCGCCATGATGCCGAGATCGGCCAGGCACCATTCGGGCCGGTTTTCCGAAATAAGCATCACGCGGTTGCCCGGACGGACGCCGAGTTCGAGCAGGCCCTCGGCAACCTGCGCCACCTGCCGGGCGGCTTCGCGCCAGCTGATCGTCTGCCATTCGTCGCCGACCTTGGTTCCGAGAAAGGGCGCATCGCCCTTCTTCTCCGCCTGGTCGAAAAACATCGTGACCAGGTTCGGCCAGCTATCCTTGTCGATCACGGACCGCATCTCCCCTTTTTCGCGCCGCTATAAAGCTCCAACGCGCGGCGCGCAAAAGCAGCTATCTGAGCCCGCGGACGGCGCCCTCCCCGCGCCCGTCGGCACCGCCGACCCAGCCGCGGCCCCGCCTTGCGAGCCCATTGGCCTTGAGCGGGAGCGAGCTGGTGGCGACCTGATGACCCATCTCCGACAAGGTATCGGCATAGGCGGCAACCTCGCTGCCCTCCTCCAGCACCACGGGACCAAGGGCGGCATAGAGCTGCGGTGCATCGATCGCCTCGTCGATCGACATGTCCCAGTCGACGACACCGATAATCGCCTTCGCCGTTTGCGCGATGATGGTCGGACCGCCGGCGGCGCCGATGGCAAAGGCCACCTCGCCGGACGGTGCGTAAACGATGGTCGGCGCCATCGAACTGCGCGGCCGCTTGCCCGCTGCAACGGCATTGGCGACCGGGCGGCCGTCTTTGGTCGGCAGGAAGCTGAAGTCGGTCAGCTCATTGTTGAGGAAATAGCCGTTGACGGTGAGGCCCGACCCCCAGACGCTTTCGATGGTGGAGGTCAGCGAGGCGACATCGCCGTCGCGGTCCGCGGCCACGAAATGCGATGTCCCGCCATCGGGCGGCTGGACGTGAAAGGCCATGTCGCCCGCGCCCGGCGGCGTGCCCGCCTCGACAGACTCGGCGGCCCGGGCCGGATCGATCAGTTGGCCCCGGCTGGTCGTATAGCCGTCGGCCACAAGGCCGGCAGTCGGTACGGAGACGAAATCGGGATCGCCGACATATTTCTCCCGGTCGGCGAAGGCGAGGCGCATCGATTCCGCGATGAGATGCCAGCTTTTCGGACTGTCCGGTCCCATGGCGGCGAGGTCGAAACGCTCGAGCTGCTTCAGGATGGCAAGCACCGTCGTGCCGCCCGAGGAGGGCGGCGGCATTCCGCATACACGGTAGCCGCGATAGTCGCCGCAGACCGGCTCGCGCCACTTCGCTTCATAATTGGACAGGTCGGCGGTCGTCATGCGCTGCGCGTTGACGGGAGCGGTCACCACGGCCTGGACGAGCAGGCTCGCCGGGCGGCCCGAATAGAAGGCGTTGGGTCCCTCCGCCTGGAGATGGCGCAGGAAATTGGCGAGCGCCGGATTGGTGAGGCGCGTACCTACCGGTTTCGGCTCGTTCGCCGCCGTGAAGAAGGTAGCCCGGGCCCACGGCGTAAGCGATGCACGCTCCTGCGAGCGCGTGAGCATCTCGTGCAGACGGGGGGTGACCTCCCAGCCCTCCTCCGCCAGCCGGATCGCCGGATCGAACAGCCGCGCCCAAGGCAGCTTGCCGAAGCGGCGATGCAGCTTCTGCATCAGCCTGACATTGCCGGGAACGCCGACCGATTTTCCGCCCACCTGGCTGGCGCGGTAGGGCAGCGCCTCGCCATTTTCATCGACGAACATGTCGGGCCGCGCGGCCTCGGGAGCCGTCTCGCGGCCGTCGAGCGCGAAGGTGCGGCCGCTTTCCGCGTCATGATAGATGAGGAACCCGCCGCCGCCGATGCCGGAACTTTGCGGCTCCACCACGGTGAGGGCGACGAGCGTCGCGAGCGCGGCATCGGCGGCGCTGCCCCCCTGACGGAGCATCTCCTTGCCCGCTTCGGCTGCCAGCGGATGCGCGGCCGAAACCAGCGCGGAATAAGTTTCCAGGCCGTCGGCCTGGCCGGATTCGACGGTCGCGGCAGAACCGAGCGCAGGAGCCTCGGTGGCGGCAGGTGCCGACGGCGCGGACGGTGCAGACGGTGCGCAGGCCGAAACGGCCAGGATTGCGGCACACAGGCCGGTAAGGAGGGGCGTTTTCATGCGCGGAGCCTAAGCGGCCAACGCTTCCTTCGCCAAGCCCTTCGATCTTCGGGCGGAATGAGGCTTGTTAGGGTGCGGCCACTTTTGGCGCATCGGCGCCCACCGCGTCCGCCACGCTGGAGAAGCCATCGGCGCGGAGATGATCGGCCAGTCCCTCCGCCATGTCCTTCGGCAGGCTGGGGCCCTCATAGACCAGAGCCGTGTAGAGCTGAACGAGCGAAGCTCCGGCGCGGATGCGCTCATAGGCGTCGTCGGCGGAGGCAATGCCGCCTACCCCGACAAGGGGGATCCGGCCCCCGGTCGCCTGCCGAAAGGCCTTCAGCACCGCGAGCGCCATTTCGCGCAGCGGCGGACCGCTGAGGCCGCCGGTTTCGCTGCTGGCGGAGGAGCGCAGGTCGGGCGCGCGAGACACGGTCGTATTGGTGCAGATGATGCCGTCGACGCCGGTCTCCTGAACAACTTCCGCGATGTCCGCGATATCGCGGTCGGTCAGGTCGGGGGCCACCTTCACGAACAGCGGCACTTCCCTGTGCTCACGCGCAATCAGGCAACGCGAGAGCAGTTCGTGCAGAGCGTCCTTCGACTGGAGTTCGCGCAGGCCCGGCGTATTTGGCGAGGAAATGTTGACGGTCAGATAGTCCGCGACCGGAGCGGCGAGCGTTATGCACGCCTCGTAGTCGGCGATGCGGTCCTCCGAATCCTTGTTCGCGCCGACATTGACGCCGGTGCGGGCCGAGCCGTGCGAAAAGCGCATCCGGCGCAGGCGTTTGACGCCCTTCTCGATCCCCTCATTCGGGAACCCCATGCGGTTGATGATGGCCTCGTCGTCCTTCAGCCGGAAGACCCGGGGCAGCGGATTGCCGACCTGCGGGCGCGGCGTCAGCGAGCCGACCTCCACAAAGCCGAAGCCCAGCCCGGCCGCCTGCATCGGGACCTCCGCATTCTTGTCGAAGCCCGCCGCAAGACCGATCGGATTCGGGAAACCGATCCCGGCGACCGTCGACGCAAGGATCGGGTCGTTGGCGCCGCGCGGGGACAGCGGCGCGAGCTTAAGCCCGGAGATGGCCAGCCGCACGGCCCGTTCGGGATCGATCCTGAACAGGAGGGGACGCAGAGCTGGATAAAAGACCTTCATCGGCGTTCGCCTAGTCAAAAGCGGTGCGCGTATCTACGCTACTCGCTTTCGGGGCCAATGATGAAAGAGAATCACATGTTTCGTACCTTCGCGTCCGTCGCCGCACTCGGCGCGCTGTCCGCCTGCGCCGGAACTATGCCGGCCGAGCCAGCAGGGACGGGGTCTGCAGTCGCGGCGACAGACCCGGCCGCGGTAGAATCCGCGTCGGCAGAGACAGCCGATGCGGCGCTGGCGCAGTTTTTCGAGGCGTATAACGACGCCGTTCTTGCGCGCTCGCCGACGACGAAGGCCTATCGCGGTATCGTCGACGAGGATTACGGCCGCTGGGGCGACATGTCCGACGCCGCGGACGTCGAACATTTCCAGGCCGACATGCGCTGGCTGGACGACATGCGCACCCGCTTTGCCGCTGCGGAACTGTCGGCGCAGTCCCGCCGCTCCTACGAACTGTTCGAGGCGATGATGGCACGCCGCGCGGCGGCCTTCCCCTTCCGCCGCAACCAATATGTCTTCGACCAGATGAACGGCGCGCATTCGGACCTGCCCGCCTTCCTGATCAACATTCACAAAGTGCGGAATGCCGAGGAGGCGCGCGCCTATGTCTCTCGCCTCGAAGGCATGGAAACGGTCATCGATACGCTGGTCGAGGAAGCGCAAATCCGCGCCCGGGCCGGCGTTCAGCCGCCCGATTGGGTCTATCCCTATGTCCTTAGCGATATCGACAATCTTCTGAGCGGGGCGCCCTTCACCGACGGCGAGCCGACGGCGCTGATGGAAGACCTGGAGGGCAAAGTGGCGGCGCTGGACATTCCGGCGACCGAACAGGCCGACATCGTCGCGGCGGGCCGCGCGGCGCTTCTAGACCATGTCGGACCCGCCTATCGTCGGCTGCGCAGCGCGATCGAGCAGCAGGCAGCGACCGCACCGACCGAAGACGGCATCCACCGGTTCGCCGACGGCGCGGCCTACTACAAGGAGCGGCTGGGCTATTACACGACGACCGACATGACCGCCGAAGAGGTGCACCAGCTGGGGCTGGAGCAGGTCGCGCGCATCCATGGCGAGATGGAAGAGATCATGGACCAGGTCGGCTTCGAGGGAAGCCGGAACGCGTTTTTCGAATCGCTGAGGAACGACCCGGCGATGTTCTACGACACGCGCGAGGCCTATCTGGCCGAGGCGCGGCGCACCATCGAGGCCATGCAGGAGAAGCTGCCCGCCTATTTCGCGACGCTGCCGGAAAATCCGGTCGTCGTGAAACCGGTCGAGGCGTTCCGCGAGAAGTCTGCGGGCAAGGCCTTCTACAATTCTCCCGCGCCGGACGGATCGCGCCCCGGCACCTATTATGTGAACCTCTACAATCTGCGCGACATGTCGAAGACCGAGCTGGAAGCGCTGGCCTATCATGAGGCGGTCCCCGGTCATCACCTCCAGCGTGCGCTGCAGGTCGAGCAGGAGGGGCTGCCCCCCTTCCGCCGCTTCGGCGGGTTCACGGCCTATACCGAGGGCTGGGGCCTCTATTCGGAGGAACTGGGCAAGGACATGGGCTTCTACACCGACCCCTATCGCGACTTCGGCCGCCTGGGCATGGAGCTTTGGCGTGCCTGCCGACTGGTGGTCGACACGGGCATCCATCACAAGGGATGGAGCCGCGAGGAGGCAATCCAGTACCTCAAGGACAACACGCCCAATCCCGAAGGCGACATCCGCAAGGCCATCGAGCGCTACATCGTCTATCCGGGCCAGGCGACGGCCTACATGATCGGCAAGCTGAAAATCATGGAGGTTCGGCAGAAGGCAATGGACCGTCTGGGGGACGATTTCGACTGGCGCGGCTTCCACGACGCCGTGCTGTCCTCGGGACCCGTGCCGCTCGATATGCTGGAACGCAATGTCGACCGCTGGATCGAAGAGGAAGCTGCCAAAAGCTGAGAAAAAACGGGCCGGTTAAACTGCCGCACGGGTTGGAGAGTCGGGGCAACCTTCCTATATCGGACCCGAATGGTACGATATGCTTAGACTCTCCAACCTCGCCGACTATGCGGTTCTCGCCTGTACGCAGCTGGCCCGTGCGGACGGACGCGTCAGCGCCGCGGACCTGGCCGATGCGACCCAGGTCCCCGCCCCCACCATGGCCAAGCTGACGGGGATACTCACCCGCGCCGGGCTGCTCGCCTCCTCGCGTGGGCCGTCCGGGGGCGTCATGCTGGCGCTGGAACCGGACGACATCAGCCTTGCCGACATCATCGAGGCCGTCGACGGGCCCATCGGCCTCGTCGCCTGCACTCACGCCAACGATGCCGAAGAGGAGGCCTGCCAGCTTTCCGCCACCTGCCAGGCAAAGCCGCACTGGGCGATCATCAACGACAGCGTGCGCAGCGCGCTTTCCAGCGCCACCTTGGCCGACCTCGCACGCGAGCAGGGCGCTGCAGAGGGCGCCGCGAACGATATGAAGGCCGATGACAGCGCGGCCGAACCCGGAAAGGTACTTGCCTGATATGGCACAGAATGCCGAAGCCCTCGCCGCCGCCGAAGAAGCCTCGAAGTATAAATGGGGCTTCTCGACCGACCTGGAGCAGGATTTCGCTCCGAAGGGACTGACCGAAGACACGGTCCGCTTCATCTCCATGAAGAAGGAAGAGCCGCAATGGATGCTGGACTGGCGTCTGAAGGCCTTTCGCCTTTGGCAGGAGATGAAGGAACCCGACTGGGCGATGCTCGACATCCCGATGATCGATTATCAGGATGCCTACTACTACGCCGAGCCGAAGAAGAAGCCGCAGCTGGACAGCCTGGACGATCTCGATCCGGCCATTCGCGACACCTATGAGAAGCTGGGTATCCCGCTCGAGGAGCAGAAGGTCCTCGCCAATGTGAAGGGATCGCGGAAAGTCGCCGTCGACGCCGTGTTCGACTCCGTTTCCGTCGCCACCACCTTCCGCGACGAACTGCAGAAGGCGGGCGTGATCTTCATGTCGATTTCCGAGGCAATCCGGGAACATCCCGAGCTTGTAAGGAAATTCCTTGGGTCGGTTGTGCCGCAACGCGACAACTATTTCGCCACCCTGAACGGGGCGGTCTTTTCCGACGGCACCTTCGTCTACATCCCCGAGGGCGTGCGCTGCCCGATGGAGCTGTCGACCTATTTCCGCATCAACGCGGAAAATACCGGCCAGTTCGAGCGCACGCTGATCGTTGCCGACAAGGGCAGCTATGTCAGCTACCTCGAAGGCTGCACCGCCCCGCAGCGTGACGAGAACCAGCTTCACGCCGCCGTCGTCGAACTGGTGGCGCTCGACGATGCCGAGATCAAATATTCGACCGTCCAGAACTGGTATCCCGGCGATGAGGACGGCAAGGGCGGGATCTACAATTTCGTCACCAAGCGCGGCCATTGCCGCGGCGCACGCTCGAAGATTTCGTGGACGCAGGTCGAGACCGGGTCCGCGATCACATGGAAATATCCTTCCTGCGTGCTCGCGGGGGAGGACAGCGTCGGCGAATTCTATTCCGTCGCCCTCACGAACAATGCGCAGCAGGCCGATACAGGCACCAAGATGATCCATCTGGGCAAGAACACGCGCTCGACCATCATTTCGAAGGGAATCAGCGCCGGTCGCTCCGACAATACCTATCGCGGGCTGGTGAAAGTGGCGGCGACGGCGGAGGGTGTGCGCAACTTCACCCAGTGCGACAGCCTGCTGCTCGGCGACCGCTGCGGCGCGCATACCGTCCCTTATATCGAGGTAAAGAACCCCTCGGCGCAGATCGAGCATGAGGCGACGACCTCGAAAATCTCCGACGACCAGCTGTTCTATGCGATGAGCCGCGGTCTCGACGAGGAAGAGGCGGTGGCGCTGATCGTCAACGGCTTCGCCAAGGAAGTGCTGCAGCAGCTGCCGATGGAATTCGCGGTGGAAGCGCAGAAATTGCTGGGGATCAGTCTGGAGGGGGCCGTTGGCTGATTCCACCTGGGCCTGGCTGCAGAGCTTCTACCGTTCCTTCTGCGACGGCGAATGGGAGCATACCAATGGCTGCCGCATCGAGAGCCTGAACAATCCCGGCTGGGTGTTCGAGTTCGACACCTTCGGCACGCCGCTGGCGAATACCAAGTTCAAGACGGTGACGAAGAATAGCATCAACGACCCGGACGGCTGGATCGATCTCCGCCGCCAGGACACCATGATCCAGGGCGCCTGCGGGCCCGAAGACCTGACCGAACTGGTCCAGCATTTCCGCGACTGGGCCGAAGCCAATCTCGAGCGGATCGCGGACATAGAGGGAGATAGGGTGACATGAAGGCCACGACTTTCCTGCTGGGAGCTGCGATGGCGGCTTTCGTCCCGAGCGCTGTGCAGGCGGACGTCCGTATCAGCGGCATCGCAACTCCGTTTCTGATGAAGTATGCCGTCTGTGCCTATGCTGAGCAAAGCGATCCGCCGGCCCAGGCATGCAAGGGGCAAGACAAAGCTCTCCGCGCCGCCGCCGAACCATTGATCCGTAGATATGTCGGGCCTTCCGAAGCGAAGGCCACTCTGCGCGACTGGTCGCGCGTCGTCTCGCTGATGAACGAGCAGGCCGAGACATTTCGCAGTGAGGGCCGCGCGGTCGATCCGCGAGTTCTGACTTGGTTGGAATGCGCGGCGGATGGCACGATCGATGGCCTAGTGGAGGATTTTCAGGTGGATCTGCGCCTTGTCGACGATGCCTGCGAACCTTTCGCCCTCCGCAGCCTGCGCGAGGACGGCGAGAACGTCCCCAAGCTGACCGAGCGCCGCTTTCAGGCGGTCGAGTTTACGCGCGCGCGGTCCGTCCGCCCCTACGCGATAACGAAGAGCCATTATCTCGGTCCGTGGATGACCAGCAACAGCGCCTCGCGCCGCGGCCATACATACACCAGTTTTGATCGCGGAGCGTTCAGGAACTGAGCCGGCAGGCGCTCGCGACAGGCGCGCGCCGTAAACCCACGCAGATGAAAAAGAAGAAGAATGCTTGATATCAAAGACCTGACCGCGGGCGTTGAGGGCAAGACCATCCTCAACGGCCTGTCGCTGACCCTGCCGAAGGGCGAAGTGCATGCCATCATGGGCCCCAACGGGTCGGGCAAGTCGACGCTCGCCTACACGCTGGCAGGCCGCGACGGCTATGAGGTGACGGGCGGCAGCGCCGCGCTCGACGGCCAGGACCTGCTCGACATGGAGCCGCATGAGCGCGCAGCCGCGGGCCTGTATCTGGGGCTACAATATCCGGTCGAGATTCCAGGTGTGTCCAACGTCAATTTCCTGCGCACTGCCGTGAACGCCCAGCGCCGTGCGCGCGGCGAAGAGGAAATTTCCGCCGGCGACTTCCTGCGCGCCATGCGCAAGGAAGCCGAAGCCTTCGACCTGACCATGGATCATATGAAGCGCGGCGTGAATGTCGGCTTTTCGGGCGGCGAGAAGAAGCGCAACGAGATGATCCAGATGGCGATGATCGAGCCCAAGGTCGCGGTCCTCGACGAGACCGACTCCGGTCTCGACATCGACGCGCTGCGCGTGGTGGCGAACGGCATCAACCGGCTGCGCTCAACCGACCGCTCAATCCTGATCATCACCCACTACCAGCGCCTGCTGGACTATGTGGAGCCCGACCGGATTCACGTGCTGAAGACGGGCCGAATCGCCACAAGCGGCGGTCCGGAGCTTGCCGCCGAGCTGGAACGCGAGGGCTATGACGCGATTTCGGCTGAGGCGGCTTAGGAAATGAGCGACTTCAGGGCCATGTCCCTTGCCGACGCGCGGCGCGACTATCTGGCGAATTCAACGACCGCGATGCCCATAGGCGGGCTGATCGCCTGGGGGTCACTGGCCGCGATCGCCTGGCATATGGGCGATGACCTGCCTGTGTGGATTCCGTTCACGGCCGCAGCGGCCCCGGTTCCGATTGCCCTGCTGATCGATCGAATTCGCGGCACGATCGGACGCTGGAAGCAGGGGAACGACAATCCGGTCGCAAAGCTGTTCATGCGCTTCATCTGGGTCATCACGCTCCTGTCGCCCTTCATCATCATTGCCGCGATGGAAGCCGGGGAGGTCGATCTCGTCATTCTGGGCATGGCGGTTTTCGCCGGCATGATCTGGGTCCCGCACGGCTGGGGTGCGGACGACCCCGCCGGCTTCATCCATTTCATCATGCGCGCGCTGCTCTGCTATGCCGCCTACCTGCTTGTTCCCGAGCCTGAACGCGGGGCCGCTGTCGCGGCTGCCCCAGCACTGACCTACGTCTACGCGATTCTCGCCATGAAAAAGCCGGAGAGCGCACAATGAGCGAACGGCCGACCAAAAAGGACGAAGCCTGGCGCTATGCCGATTTCGATGCGCTGAAGGAGCATTGGCCCGACAGCGCAGACCGGTGGGAAACCGTCGACGTAGCCGCCGGCGAGACCAAGCGCGAGCTGGTGCGCCTGCTGCCCGACCCCGATCTGGTATCGGATGTGACCCGGCTTAAGGTGACGGTCGGCGACGGCGGTCGCTACGAGCTGTTCGCGCTCGCCGCCCGGTCCCGCTATGGCCGTCTTGAAATCGAGGCGACGCTGGGCGACGGCGCGCATTTCGAGTTCGGCGGCGCGATCATCGGCAAGGCGCGCGCGACCAACGAGTTCATCGTGCGCGTGAACCATGAACAACCGAACGCCACTTCGAACCAAACGGTGCGCGCGGTGCTGGCCGACAAGGCCACCGGCAGCTTCCTGGGCAAGGTATACGTCGCGCGCGGGGCGCAGAAGACCGACGGGTCGCAATCGTCGAAGGCGATGCTGCTCGACCGCACCGCGACCGCCAATCTGAAGCCCGAACTGGAAATCTACGCCGACGACGTGAAGTGCGCGCATGGCGCCACGGTCGGCGAGCTGGACAAGCGGGCGCTGTTCTACATGGCCTCCCGCGGCATTCCGCCGGAGATTGCCGAGCGGCTGATGCTGCAGACTTTCGTCGCCGAAGGATTCGCCGAACTGGGCGACGACAAGGCGCGCGAGGCGCTGGAAGCCGACGCGCTCGGCGTGCTGGAAGCGCTGCGATGAGGCGCGCGCAGAAGTGAATGCCGAGACGCTCCTGACCCGCGATCGCCCCACCCGTGATCACCGCGCGGACTTCCCTGGTCTTGCCGGCGGCTGGTCCTATCTGGACAGTGCCGCGACCGCGCAGAAGCCCGCCCCGGTCATTGACGCCATCGCGAAGGCGTATGGTGAGGAATATGCCACGGTCCACCGCGGGGTCTACGCGCGCTCCGCCACCATGACCGAACGCTATGAGGCGGCGCGAGCACGCACCGCGCGCTTCATGGGCGCGGACTCGGCGAACGAAATCGTGTTCGTGCGGGGTGCGACGGAGGGCATCAACCTGGTCGCCGCCAGCTGGGGCGCCGCCAATATCGGCGCGGGCGACAGGATCGTCCTGTCGGCACTCGAACATCACTCTAACATCGTGCCCTGGCAGATGCTGGCCGAGCGCGTCGGAGCGGAAATCCTCGTCGCGCCGCTGACGAGCGATCAGCGTATCGACGAGGACCGGCTGGAAGAGATGCTGGACGAGCGCGTGAAGCTGGTTGCGCTTGCGCATGTCTCGAACGTGCTCGGCGGCATCCTCGACGTCGCGCGGATGGCAAAGGCCGCGCACGGGGTAGGTGCGAAGCTGCTGATCGACGGGTGCCAGGCCGCGCCGCGCATCCCGGTCGATGTGAGCGCATCGGGCGCCGACTTCTACGTCTGGTCGGGGCACAAGCTGTACGGCCCCACCGGCATCGGCGTTCTCTATGCCAAGGCGCCGCTGCTTGACGACATGGCCCCCTATCAGGGCGGCGGATCGATGATCGAAACGGTAAGCTGGGAGAGCACCAGCTACGCGCCGCCGCCGCAGCGCTTCGAAGCCGGCACGCCGCACATCGTCGGGGCCGTCGGCCTGCATGCCGCCATCGACTATGTCGACGCGATCGGGATCGAGGCGATCGACCGGCACGAGCGCGGTCTGGCGCGTGCCGCGCGAGACGCGTTGCACGGCATCAATTCGCTTACCCTGTTCGGGCCGGATGACGGGACGGGAATCCTCTCTTTCGCGATGAAGGGGGTTCATCCGCACGACATCGGCACCATCTTGGACGAGGAACAGGTCGCCATCCGCGCGGGGCATCATTGCTGCCAGCCGTTGATGGAGACGCTGGGCGTGCCCGCGACCGCGCGCGCCAGCTTCGGCATCTACAGCACCGCCGAAGACGTTGAAAAACTGGTGAAGGGCCTTTCGCGGGTCCAGAGGATATTCGGATCATGAGTGACAGCCGTCCCCGCCCCGTAGCGCCGAGCGCCGCCGACCTGGGTGCGCCGACCGACGAGGACCTGACGTCCACCGACCGGAAGCCGAACGAGTTCTTTTCGGGGCCGGAGGCTGGCGACGAGTCGGCGGACGACCCGGGCAATGCGCCGAAGCGGGACAAGGACTATCTGGACGGCTTCCTGAACGCACAGCCGAACACGCCCGTGAAGGGCATGCCCGGCGGCGAGCAATATGAAGCAGTCGTCGAAACGCTGCGCGAGATCTACGACCCGGAAATCCCGGTGAACATCTATGACTTGGGCCTGATCTACGGTGTCGATATCGTCGACGATCACGCCATCGTCACGATGACGCTGACGACGCCCCACTGCCCGGTCGCCGAGTCCATGCCGGCCGAGGTCGAAATCCGTACCAGCTCCGTGCCCGGGATCGCCTCTGCGGAAGTGAACCTGGTTTGGGACCCGCCGTGGGACCCGAACAAGATGAGCGACGAAGCGAAGCTGGAACTGGGGATGCTGTAAAGTTGGGCGATCCGTTCCACCCCGGCACAGCGAGGAAGAAGCGATGAGCACTGCAACCACAACGACAAAGCCGCGCCCGCCGCGTCCGGCGCCGATCACGCTGACCGACGGCGCGGTCGCGCGCATCGAGGAGCTGATGGAGGACGCGCCGGAGGGCACCGCAGGGGTGCGCCTGTCGACGCCCCGACGGGGCTGCTCGGGCCTTGCCTATTCCATCGACTATGTCGATGCGCCCGAGCCGACCGACGAGCTTATCGAGACCCCTGCGGGGCCGCTGTTCGTGGACGGCCCCTCGCTGCTTTACCTGATCGGCAGCCGTATGGACTGGAAGGAAGACGACTTCACCGCCGGCTTCGTCTTCGACAATCCCAACGCCACTGGCGTGTGCGGCTGCGGCGAAAGCTTTACCGTCTAGGACGTCACTCGCCGCCGGTCATGCCGGTGAAGACGAACTTCTGCACGCGGCGGCCGGTGCTGACCTCCGTCGTGTAGACGTTGCCCGCAGAGTCGGTGTCGACACTATGTAGCCAGGTGAACTGGCCCGGATAGCGGCCGTTGCGGCCGAACCAGCCGACAATCTCATGATCCGACCGCGTCAGGATCCAGACGCGGCCATTCATCATATCCGCGACATAGACATAGGTGCCGTCAGGCGAAAAGGCGACGTCGGAGGCGGTACGGGTGCCGCCCGTCTCGGGAGCGATGACGATGTCGCGCACGAAACTGACCGTACCGTCTTCCGCCTCGTGAAACAGCTGCAGGCGGTTGTTGCGCCGGTCGCAGACATAGATGGTGCTGTCCGGCCCGCGCACGACACAGTGGACGATATCGCCGAAACTGGCGGAGTCCGGGTCGGCACCGCCGTCGCCGGTACTGGTGGCCTGGCTCTGATCGAAGTCCTGTTCCCGGACTTCCGACCCCGGCGCCTCCGCATAGGCACCCCACAGGCGGGCAAAACCGCCCGTTCCGGCGTCGAAGGCGGCGATGCGCTTGTTGATATAGCCGTCCGCAACCAGAACGCTGCCGCCCTCACGGCTGATGTCGGCGGGATTGCCGAGGAACTCCTCGCTGAAATTGCCCTCGGTCCGCTCGCGGCGGCCGATCTGGCCGATATATTCGCCGTCGGCGGTGTAGTTGAGCACAACATGATCGCCGTCGCCGTTGCCACCGAGCCATATCGTACCCGCATCGTCGACATAGAGACCGTGGACGTTCGCCGGCCACTGGTTAATTCCCTCCATATCGGGTGCGAGCTCCGGCCCGCCCCAAGATGAGATTAGCTCGCCTGAGGGGGAAAATTGCAGCACGTGAGGCGCCGGCTTGCAGCAGGCGGCAATGGGCGGCGTCTCGGCAAGGCCCGTGTCCGTGCCGCCGAGCGAGTTGGGGCGGTGAAGAATCCAGACATCGTCCTCAGCATCGACCGCGAGGCCGGGCACCTGGCCGAAGATGAGATCGCCCGGCATGTCGGGCCAGGACGCATCGGCCTTGAAGGTCGGAATGGGCACCGCCTCGTTCAGATGGCCGCTTTCGATATCGACCAGCCCGGGGGCAGGCGCGCCATGCATATCGGCAGCGGCAGGCGCAGCTGCGCACAGACCCAGAGCGGCGAGTGAAGACAAGACGAACGACCGCGACATAAGGAACCTCCCACCTCGTGAACCCACACCAGTCCTAGCCGCCAGCCAGAGCCGCCGCTAGCGTCTGCGGCGCAGCACCACATAATGCGCGCCGCGCCCGCCATCGCGCTGATGCGCCGGGCGTATGGCGGCGATGTAGGGACGAAGGTCGTCGCCCTCGCACCAAAGGGGAAACATCTTCGACAGGATGCCGCGCGGCGCCTCGTCCGGACCTCGCGGTTTGCCCGTAATGACGAGGAGAACGCGGGCACCCGCCGTGTAGGCGGACTGCACCGCGCCCACCAGCTTGGCATGGGCACGCGCCTGCGTGTCCCCGTGCAGATCCACGGTCCGATCGGGATCGACGCGGCCCTTCCTGAACCGCCGGTCCCAGCCGCCGTCGAGGGGCGCACCAACCGGCGAGCGCACGGTCGAACCGGCCTGCGGCTGATCGGGCGCTTTAGGCCGCACAGTTACACGTGGAAGCGGATTGGCGCCCGCAGCCGGCTTCGGCCCGTCCAGCGGGCGAACTGTGGCGGCCACCCGCTGCCACAGTTCCGCGTCGCGGTCGGACAAGCGCCGGTCGCGGCGCGACCTCGCATCAGGCTTGGACGGAAGTTTGGGCGGGCGGGCCATCAGCCGCCCTTAGCCCAAAGTCAGTCGCCGATCAGCATGTCGCCGGAATGACGCAATGCCGCGGCGCGCGGCAGGAGGATATAGGCCGTGCCCTTTTCCGACATGCCGCCGGCGATCGTGCGCGCACGCTCGCCCGCCCCCCAGAACAGGTCGAAGCGGTTCGGGCCCTTGATCGCGCCGCCGGTATCCTGCGCCGCCATCAGTTTCGTGAAGGGCCGATAGCTACGCATGGCATCGAGATAGGTGGTCTTGAGAAAGACCGGCGCCCCGAGAGGGACGAAGCGCGGATCGGCAGCCAGCGTCACCTCAGGCGTGACGGCCACGTTCATGGCGCCGATGGGCCCGTCGCCCGTCAGCTCGCGAAAGAAGATGTAGCTCTTATTCTCGAACATCAGCGCACGACCATCCACGGGGTTGGCGCGCAGCCAGCGCATGATTCCCTGCATCGATGCTTCGCCCGGCGCGAGCGCATCCATCTCGCGAAGCCGGCGTCCTATGCCGACATATTCGCGGCCATTCTGGCCGTCATAGCCGATGCGCATGACCGAGCCGTCGTCCATGCGCAGGCGACCCGACCCCTGGATCTGCAGGAAGAAGAGTTCGACATAGTCCTTTGCGTAGGCGATCTCGAGGTTGCGGCCTGCGAGTGCGCCTGCCGCGATTGCCGCACGGTCGTGATAGAGCTGGTAGTCGCCGTTTACGTCGACGCGCCCGAGCGGGGTGATGGTTTCGCCCGGATTTTCCGGATCGGGCTGCTCGACGCGCACGAGATCCGAAGGTTTGGCATAGATGGGAACGTTGCAGTCTGGCTGCGGCGTGCGGCAGCCAGCGATCTCCGGCTCGTAATATCCGGTGACGAACGCCTCGGCGCCCGCCACGCGTACCGGTAGAAACTCGCGTTCGAAGAAGGCGCGGGCAGCCGCCGGCGTGGCCGCCACGGATTCGGCGGCACGGCAGGCAACGCCCCAGTCGGCAGGACGAGCCAGGCCGCTCGCGTCGTTGCGGCGCTGTACGGGGAAGCAGGATTTGCGGAAGGCCGCGAGCGCAGCCTCGACGTCAGCCTCCTGCCAGCCGGAAAGGTCGGCGAAGCGGACAAGCTCGACACCGGCCTCTAGCGCGGTTTCCGGGCCGGCGGGCTCCTCGGCGGGGCCGGGCTCGGCGGGAGCCTCCGGCTGCGCGGTTTCGGCGGGCGAGCCGGGAAGCGGCGGGCGCTCGGGTACCATGCAGGACGACAGGAAGAGAAGAACGGGCAGGAGCCGGGACGGGGTGAGCATCTAGACGTCTTTCGAAAAGGTGGACGCCGCCTCCGTTCCCCCGATTGGAGGCGGCGCCCTTGTTGTCAGCCAGGGATCAGCGCGGCCGCGTATATTGCGGTGGCAGCGCGCTCTCCTGAGCCGACGGATTGTAGCGGTCGCGAAGCCGGCGCTGACGGGTATCGAGCGGCTGCTCCACCCCGCCGATGAACAGCCGCACCGGCGCCGACGTGGCCTCCAGCGGGTCGCCGTCCCAGATGACGATGTCCGCAAGGGCGCCCGGCGCGAGACGCCCCGCATCCTCGAGTCCGATCATGTCGGCGGGAACGCTGGTGATCGCCTTCAGCGCCTCTGCATGGGTGACGCCGGTCGCGCCGGGGATGCGGGCCTGCGCCACCAGCTGCGCGGCCTGCTGCGCCAGCCGCGGCGTGATAGTGGAGGTGCCGATATCGACAACCGCAACCTCGACCCCGGCGTCGATCATGCGGCCGATGTTCGACTGGGTGGACGCCAGCGCCTCGAAGCTGACCGGAAGGTTCATCATGGGGACGGCCATGACGGGAACGCCCGCCGCAGCGATCTCGTCCGCGACGAGCCAGCCCTCCGACACTCCGAACAGCATCATGTCGAGGCGAGGATATTCCTCCTTCAGCGCGAGCACGCGGCGAATGTCGCTGGCGCGGTGGACGGAGACGAGCACGGGTGTGCGCCCCTCGATCACCTCGACGAGCGCCTCGGCATCGGCGCGGGTCAGCAGCGCGTCCTCGGTACGGCCGAAGTCGTAGCCCGCCCGGTTGCGGGCGAAGGCGCGCGCCTCCAGAAACGCATCGCGCAGCCGGGCATAGGCCGCCGTGCGTGCCCCGCCGGCAAGCTGTGCGCCGCCTTCACCCAAAGCCATGACCTGGAAGGCATCGCTTACGACCACCGGATCAGCAACACCCTCGGCCATTGTAATGACCGCGGCCTTGCCGCCGAAAATGTCGTTCCCCGGCGCAGGGACCGTCGCCACGCGGGTAATCCCGTCGGCGCGCGTGACACCGAGCGCTACGGACGAGGGATTGACCGCGTCGGCCGCATCGAGGGCAGCATTATAGGGACTGTCGTCCGCCTCGCGGTCGTCGGCGGAGCTGACGGCGTTCACCTCGGCAAGACCAAGGACGCTGTAGGCCGCGACGAGGCCCGGTGTCACCCAGGCGCCGTCCGCGTCTATCGCCCCGGCCGGAGCGGGCCCCGCCGAAATGGAGGAGATACGGCCTCCGCGCACGGTGATCGTACCGTGCACCGGCTCGCCGCCAAGGCCGTCGGCGATGTGCGCGTTGGAGATGGCGAAGTCCTGCGCAGCGAGAGGAGAGGAAGCGAACGCGCAGAGGCCGGCAGCAAGGCCGGAGGCAAGCATCGAACGGCGGCTCATTTCGTGTCTCCCTCACCCGGCTGGCCGAGTTCGAAATCGCTGACCGGACGCATGCCGGTCTCCACGTCGTACATCAGGGCGCCGTCGATCCAGACCTTCTCAGGGCGCGAATAGTTGGACAGCGGATCGCCGTTCCACAGGACCACATCGGCGCGCTTGCCCGGTTCGAGGCTGCCAATCTCATCCTCGAGGCCGATCGCCTTGGCAGCGTTGACGCCGACCCAGGTCCAGGCCGTCTCGGCGGGAATGTTCAGACCGGCGCGGTTGCCGTCGGCCCAGGCCTTGGCAGTTTCCTGGTTCAGGCGCTGGATGCCGATCTCGTCATCGGAATGGGTGATGGCGCAGGCGCCCTCCGCTTCGACGAAGGGGATGTTCTCCTGGATGCCGTCATAGCTTTCCATCTTGAAGCCCCACCAGTCGGCCCACATCGCCGCGCAGGTGTCGGCCTCCGCAAGCAGGTCGCCGATCTTGTAGGCCTCGACGGCGTGGTGGAAGGCCGACACATGGTAGCCGAACTCCTTGGCCAGATCGAGGATCAGCGCCATCTCGTCGGCGCGGTAGCAGTGGTTCTGCACGAGGATTTCGCCGTCAAGCACACCGCGCAGCGTTTCCATCTGCAGGTTGCGGTCGGGCATGTCGCTCGCCTTCGCCGTTCCGTTCTCGACCTTTTCCTCCCAGCGGTCCCACTTGCGGTCATATTCGACCGCGTCCTGCCAGGTTTTGCGATAGAGTGCGAAATTGCCCATGCGGCTGGCGGGCATGCGCCCGCGGCTGCCATAGACACGCTTCGGATTCTCGCCGCAGGCCATTTTCAGGCTGTACGGCGCATCGGGAAATTTCATGCCCTGGACGGTCCGCGCCGGAACGTTCCTGAGCGTGACGCCGCGCCCGCCGAAGAGGTTGGCGGAGCCCGGCAGGACGTGAAGCGTCGTGACACCTGCCGCCAGCGCGCGGCTGAAGCCCGGATCCTGCGGCCAGACCGCATGTTCGGCGTGGACCTCGGCAGTGACGGGGCCGGAAACCTCGTTGCCATCGGAATGTGCCATCACGCTGGGCGTCGGATAGTCGCCCAGATGCGAGTGAACGTCGATGACGCCCGGCGTGACCCATTTGCCTGCGGCGTCGATGGTTTCGGTTCCCGCAGGCGCCTCCACCGTCTGACCGATGGCAGCGACCTTGCCGTCGACCATCAGCACCTGCCCGCCCATGATGCGGCCGCCCGCGCCGTCGTAGATGTTGGCGCCGGTCAGCAGGGTCGGCACCGAACCATAGGGCCGGTAGGTCGAGGCGTACGGGTTCTTGTCGATGACGGGGATCGGCTCCGACGAGGCGGTGGCCGTTCCCGACTGGTTTGCATTCGCGGTCGCGCAGGCGCCGACGGCCAGCGCGCCGACCAGTGCGATGAGGTTACGCAATGCCCTTTTCCTCCTTCTCGGGATGCACGCCCGCGCCCGCCGGTTCCGCAAGTTCGCGTTCGCCCGCCAGGCTGTGGTCCACATCGTCAGTAAGCGTGTCGAGATGCATGAGTTTCTTGATCAGCGGCGATACCACCATGACGGCGATCCCGATGCCGACGGCATAAAGGCCGACGGTCTGATAGACGCTGAGGACGACTTCCTTCCCGGCCGTTTCGCCTTCGAGGCCCTCACCGCCCGTAGCCGACGCGATCAGGCCGGCCGCGAAATTGCCGGTGGCCGAAGCGAAGAACCAGGTGCCCATGATCAGCGAGGCCATATGGCCCGGCGACAGGCGGTTCATGGCGCTGAGGCCGACAGGGGACAGGCAAAGCTCGCCCATGGTGTGCAGCAGGTAGATAAGGAAGATGAAGATGACCGGCGTCGCGGCATTCACGCCGACGGCCTGCGCCCCCCAGACGAGAACGAGGAAGCCAAGCCCGACCTGAATGATGCCGAGGCCGAATTTCAGGGGGGCTGAGGGCTCGAGGCCGCGGCGCCCCAGAAGCGTCCAGATACCGGCGAAGACCGGGGCCAGGCAGACGATGTAGATCGCGTTCAGCGACTGGAACATCGCGGCCGGAACCCCTGCCGTGTCGACATGCCGGTCGGTGAAGAGGTTGAGCGAAGACCCCGCCTGCTCGAACAGCGCCCAGAAGACGATGGAGGCGAGGATCAGGAACATCGCCGCGAAAATGCGGTCGCGCTCATCGGCCGGCAGGCGCGTGACCGCGATGGCGAGCACGTAAAGGACAAGCGCGCCGCCGAACAGGCCGAGCACCCAGCCGACAAGGTCCTGATACTGGATGGCGAGGAAGCAGATGCCGACCATGACAAGGCCGGCGACATACATCCACCATTCGAGCTTCAGGCCTGCAACGGGGCGCTGCAGCGCGACGGGGTCCTTCGCTTCGCCGCGTCCGAGAAGGAGCGGGCGCTTCCACACGAAGACGATCAGGCCCGCCAGCATGCCGATGCCCGCGGCGCCGAAGCCATAGGCCCAGCCATAGGTCTGACCGAGATAGCCGCAGATCAGCGAACCGAGCGCGGCGCCGACGTTAATGCCCATGTAGAAGATGGTGTAGGCCGGGTCGCGGCGGATGTCGGTGCGAGGGTAGAGCTGGCCGACGATTACGGAGATGTTCGCCTTCAGAAAGCCGACGCCGACGATGATGAAGGCAAGCGCCAGCCAGAAGACCGACATCATCGGGTCGTCCTGTCCGCCCCCGCCTTCGAACGCCATCAGGCCGTGGCCGATGGTGAGCAGAACGGCCCCATATTGGACGGCCTTTCGCTGCCCGAGATAGCGGTCGGCCAGAAAGCCGCCGACGACCGGCGTGATGTACACGAGCGCAGTATAAGCGCCGTAGATGATCGACGCTTCGCTGTCCGAATAAAGCCAGTGCTGCACCAAGTAGAAAATGAGCAGCGCGCGCATGCCATAGTAGGAGAAGCGCTCCCACATTTCGGCGAAAAACAGCACGTAGAGACCGCGCGGATGCCCGAACAGGGTCCCCGCGCTGTCGCTGTCGGGCAGGCCCTGGGGCGCTGCCGCTTGAGGATTTGCCATGGAGTTCGTTCCCCGGAAACTCGACAAGGTTGACGGGTCGATGCGCCCTCCCTCGGCGCGGGCTCGACCCCCTAATGGGCCGAACCCTAGACGTCACAATTTGGTAAGGGAAGAGCGCGGTTCGACGAACCGCGTCAGCCGGTCCATTTCAGTCCTGCCCAGAGGGTGCGGGGCTGCGCGAGTGTCGTCGCGCCGCGCACATCGATCCCGTCCTCGACGCGCTCATCGAGCAAATTCTCGGCCGCCACCGTCAGGCTGAGGCCGCCGCGCAGCGGAAGCTCGGCAGACGCATCGACCACCAGCGCATCGCCCAGCGGGCGGGCCTCTAGGTCGTCCTCGAACTGCTCCGAGGTGTAGCGCAGACCCGCCCCCAGCCGCGCCGGCCCCAAATCGGCACGCGCCGACAGGCTGACCCGGTGTCGCGGCACCTGCGGCGGGGCAAAGCCGTCCTGCGCCGCAGTGTCGCCGCTGCCGTCAACCTCCGCGTCGGTAAGGGCATAGCTTGCGAAGAGGTCGAAGCCGCCGAGCCGCAGCTTGCCGGCCGCCTCGAGGCCCCAAGCCTCCACGGCATCGAGATTCAGGCGCTGGCGGTAGCTTCCGAAGACAAATCCCACGCCGGGGAAAACGCCCGGCCCCTCGGCAAGAGTTACATTGGCGATGGCGTTCTCGGCGCGAACCCGGAAGCCGGTAACGGACAGCGTCGCGGTCGAAAGCGGGCGGTAGTCGACGCCCACCTCCGCGCCGTAGCCGCGCTCCGGCTCCAGCGCTTCGTTCGCCGCGGTGGCATCGGGGCCGACGCGATAGGGGCGGTAGAGCTCGTTCAACGTGGGCAGGCGCCATGAACTGTAGGCCGAGGCGCGCAGGGTGACGGCGCCCGCCGGCTGGTAGGCGAGGCCGACCCGGCCGGATGGCTCCCACCCGTGGCGATCCGGGAACAGGCTGTCGCTGCGCGCCTCCGGACCCGGCAGACGGTCGATTTCGGTGCGCGAGCCGTTCGACAGCGACCAGCGGTCGACGCGTCCTTCGGCGGTGAGGGTCAGTCGCTCCCCCGCAGCGAAGGCACCGCCTGCGAAGGCGCCGGCGACGAGGCTCTCACCGCCCGCCCGGCGCAGGCTGACAAGGGTATCACCGTCGAAATCGTAGCGCTCGTTCGTCGATCCCTTGCGGTAGCGTAGATCCGCGCCGAGGGAGAGGCTGGCCGGGCCGATGACGGGTCGCACCTCGATCTTGCCCCCGGCACCGAGCCCGGGCGTGTTATACTGGTCGAGCGCAGGCTGCTCGGCCGACCGGTCCGCCTCCGTGCGGGCGAAGGTCGCGCGATATTCGCGGGCCTGCACATATCCGAGAAGCTCCAGCGGGAGGGCGCCGCGCCCCACATAGCGCAGCGATGCATCGGCTCCGTCCGTCCCTGAAGTCACGAGCCGCTGACCGCGCTGGCGCTCGTCGTAAAAGGCGGCAAAGCGAACCTGCAGTTCGCCGGCGAAGGCCGGAAAAACCCCGCGCGCGGCGATGCTGCCCTGCTCATAGGGCGAGCGCGTATCGACCGCGCCCCGGTCGGCGGGAGCGGTGGTGAAGAAGCCGTCGCCGCGGCCGAAATGAGCGTCCGCAGCCAGGAACCCTGCGCCTGCATCGACCAGCGCGCCGCCCTCCAGATCCAGGCTGTCGCGGCTGCCATAGCGGGCGTGGACGTAGTCCTCCCGCTGACCCGGTCCCGCCGACGATAGCTCGATGGTGCCCGTGAGGCCGCCGCCGAACGCGCCGCCGCCGCCACCCGTCACCGCCCGGACAGTGGCGAGCGATTCCGGCCGAAGCGCGGGCCAAGCGATCCAGCCGGCAAAGGGATCTTCCACCGGGACGCCGTCGAGTAGCACCAGCGCACGACTGGAGGCGTTGCCGCCGATACCGCGCAAGGTTGCCCCTTGGCTGGTCGGATTGGCGCTGCGCGCATCGGACCGGCGAAAGAGCTGGAAGCCGGGAATATCGCGCAGAGCGTTTTCGAGCTGGCCGGACGGATCGGCGACGAGCGCCTCGCGGTCCAGCACCACGGCGGCGAGCGCAGCCTCTCCGGGCATCGGGGATAGCGGGGCACCCGTAACGACGATCTCGTCCTGCGCCAGTGCGGCACCGGGCAGCGACGGGAAAAGCGTGGAGGCTGCCGCAACCAACAACACGGAAAATGGCTGAACCCGGGCGCGGGACGAACGAAAACATGGCATGAGCGCGGCTTTGTCAGAGGACGGACTGGCGCGCGCCTATCTCCATTGCCATATGAACGGCAAGTTGCGAGCCATTCTCAAAGATGCGGATATCCATGTTCAACGATCTCTCCTCCCCCCTCAGCCTTCTTGAAACTCGCCGTTCCGGCAAACCGCGCGACATGGTCGCACCCGGTCCGAGCGAGGAGGAGCTGGCGCGAATCCTGGCGGTCGCTGCACGCGTGCCGGACCATGGCAAGATCGCGCCCTGGCGCTTCCTGATTATCGGCCCCGACCGGCGGGACGCGTTTCAGGCCCTGCTGGAGGAGGTCTACCGCGAGGAGAAGCCCGAGGCCGGGCGGCTGGAACTCGAATCGGTGGCGCAGTTCGCGCAGCAGGCGCCGACGCTGATCGTCGTGCTGTACAAACCCAATGCGGAACGCTCCATCCCGTTGAGCGAACAGCGCGATTCGGCGGCCTGCGCGGCGATGCAGCTGGAAAACGCCGCGACGGCGAGCGGCTATGTATCCGGCTGGATCACCGGCTGGGCCGCCTTTTCCGACGGCGTCCACGCGCGCCTTTGCGAAGAGGGCGAGGAAATCGTCGGCTTCGTCTTCATGGGAACGCCGGGCAAACCGCTCGAGGAGCGGCCGCGCCCGGCGCTGAACGAGATCGTCAGGACCTGGTGAGGTCGAAAGAGCCGGGGATGCAGGTCCAGCCTGCACCTCCGGCCCTTACAGGGTCACTCGGTCTCGTCGATATGCGCGATCGGCATGATGCCTTCGGGCAGGCCGCGCTCGGCCTTCGCCGCCGCTACCATGTCGCGGACTTCGGCACGCAACGCTCCCGCATCGTAGAGGATGCCGTCCTTCACCGTGTACGCGATGCCGCCTCGGCGGACGACCTGGCCGGTCTCATCGTTCAGCTTCAGAGCGCCGGTGCCGAAAAGGAGTTTCATATTCTCCAGCGGGTTGCCCTCGACGATGGCGAGATCCGCCTTTCGGCCCACGCGAATGGTGCCGACCTCGTCGTCGACGCCGAGAACCTCGGCACCGACCTGCGTGGCCGCATGGATCACTTCTAGCGGGGTGAAACCGGCCTCCCGCAGCAACTCCATCTCCTGCATGTAGCCGAAGCCGTAGAGGTTATAGATATAGCCTGAGTCGCTGCCGACGGTCACAAGGCCGCCCTTGTTCTTGTACTCGTTCACGAACTGCATCCACAGGCGGTAGTTTTCCTTCCACGCCATCTCGTCCTCGGTGGTCCAGTCGAACCAGTAGGAGCCGTGATTGGTGCGACTGGGCCGGTACCAGTCCCAGAGCGCGGGCATGGTGTAGTCCTCGTGCCAGCGCGCACGGCTCATGCGCATGAAGTCGCGGCTGGTGAGATAGGCGGTGAAGGTCGGGCTGAGGGCGAAGTCACGCTCGAGCAGCGTGTCCATCACCTCTTCCCACTTCTCCGAGCCCGGCTCGGCAGCCTGGACCCAGAGCCGGCCGGCCTGGCCGAAACGCGCCTGCTCGTCGTTGTTGACGTAGTCGTTAGGCCATTTCTGCAGTTGGCGGTCGGTAAACATGGCTTCCGGCAGGCCGTACCAGTGCTCCATGGATTCAAGGCCGGCAGCGGACGTGTCGAGGACATCCGCATAGGACACGCTCGGCTGCGCATGGTGCATGGTCGTGTGAAGACCGATCTTCTCCGCCTCATCGATGGCGGCGAGCAGCGCATCCTCCGGACCGCCGATGAACTTGACGCCGTCGGCGCCGCGCTCCTTCGCTTGGCGGATGGCCATGCGACCCTCCTCGGCGGAGTTCGGCATGTGCCCCAGAATGTCATGGAACATCGGGTAGATTTCGATGCGCGGCGCAACGATCTGGTTCGCGGCGCTGCGTTCCTTCACGTCGACCAGCCATTCGATGGGCCGACCGCCGCTGCCGACATCGCGGACGGTGGTGACGCCGTGGCTCATCCACAGTTTCAGGATATAGTCGGACGGCACGCCCTGCCCATCCGACAGCGTGTGCAGGTGAACGTGACTGTCGACGAAACCGGGCATGACGTAGGCGCCGCCCAGATCGACGTCGTAGTCGCCTGCGGCAGGACGCCGGGAGTTGTCGATCGCCTTTGGCTCGCCGAGGAAGGCGATTTCGCTGATCGTGTCGCCCTCGATGACGATGTCGACCATACCCTGCGCGGGAGCGCCCGTGCCGTCGATGATGATCGCGTTGCGCAGCACCATCCGGTTGTACGGGCCGGCCCCCTCCGTCCGCTGCGGAATGGGATCGGCCACCGCCGCACCCGTTTCGGCCGCGAAAGCCGGCGGGTCCGCGACCGGCACCACCGCCAAGACGGCAGCGCCGAGCGAGAGGGCAAGGCCACCGAGCAGGGACCCGGCGCGAAGGGACTTCTTGTTCATCGAAACGCTTCCTCGACTGGAAAAAACAGGTGGGCGGGTGGGGGGAACCACCCGCCCTGGAGGCCCCTTTAGAAGTGGAGCCGGGCCCCCATCACGTAGCGGCGACCGAGGACGTCGTAGAGGCCGACGTCGACGTTGGCGTCGCCCGCAAGCGCCGTACCCAGGACTTCCGGCTGGTTGTCGGTCAGGTTGTTGATACCGCCGAACAGCTCGAGATTGTCGATGATGTCCACCTTGGCGAACAGGTCGACGTACCACTCGGCCGGAATGTGATCGACCGCGGCCGTCACCGTCTCGTTGAGGTCGAAGCTGCCGATCATGCGCGCCGCCGCCCGGAAGGTAACCGGACCGCTCTCATAGGTACCGGAGAAGTTGAACTTCAGGTCCGGGATGAGAATACGGCCGGTGCCGCCACCGCAACCGCCGCCGAGGACGCCGGCGCAGTCAAGTGCGCCCTGACCCTCGATGACCGTGATCGACCGTTCGAACAGCCAGCTGCCGACCCACTGAAGCGTCAGCGAGGACGGTCCGGCGATGTCGACCGCCGCCGGCAGGTTGAAGCGATAGTCGATCTGCGCGTCGAGACCTTCGGCCTTCAGATTGCCGAGGTTCGCCAGGTTGGTATCGATATAGTCGATCTGGCCGTTCGACAGGCGGTTGACCGCCTGACAGGTCGTGGCATCGAGGTCGAGCTTGTCAAAACAGTCGCGCAGCGTCTGATCGCCGTTGATCGAGGCAATCGCGTCATCCACTTCGACGTTGAAATAGTCGACGGTGATGTTCACCCCCGGCAGGAAGTAGGGCGTGACCACGGCACCGATGGTGTAGGTGCTGGACTCTTCCTCCTGCAGGTTCGGATTGCCGCCGGTTCGGATGGTGTAGCCGACCGTGCCCTGTGCGAAGTTGTCGATGTCCGCTGCCGGAACGCCTTGGAGGACGCAGAAATCCTTCTGCGCTTCGGTGGGATTCTCGGCTGCGGCACAGGGGTCGTTACCACCCGAATAGCCCGACGCGATCGGAGCGAAGAGCTCGTCCAGATTCGGCGCGCGGATGGCCTTGTTGAAGGCGCCGCGGAAGCGCATCCAGTCGACCGGGGCATATTCCGCACCGATCTTCCAGGTGAAGACGTTGCCGATGGTCGAATAGTCGGAGATACGGGCCGCACCCTCGAGCGCGAGCGTATCGGCAAACGCCATGTCCGACAGGATCGGAATCCGGATCTCGCCGAAGGCTTCCTTGACGTCATACTCACCGCCGGTCGCCGACTGGGAGCTGCTGCCATATTCGCCGGCGGCATCCTGCGGACTGGGCGTGAACTCATAATCGTCTTCGCGCCATTCGACGCCGAAGGCGAGCGCCACCGGTCCCGCCGGCAGGTCGAACAGCTCGCCGCTCAGCGAAGCGCCGGCCACCTGGCGGACGAAAATCTCGTACGAGTCGCGATCAGGCGTGATAAACTCGCCCGCTTCCGGCGTGATCGTGTCGTAGCCGAAGATGCTGACAGGCACACAGCCGCGCGACTGGTCGACGCAGACGACATTGCCGCTGGCATCGGTGGTCGCGTTGAGGGCCTGCGAGAGGCGAGCCTGCGAAATCTGGCCCGACTGGTGCTGGTCGGTGCGCGAGCGCTGCCTCTGGTAGAAGGCATCCCAGCGCCATGCGCGGTCCATGATGTCGAAGTCGCCGCGCAGGCCGCCCGTCACGGCATAGGACGTACGCTCGAACGCATAGTTGCGATAGCCGAGCTCGTCGGCGCGGCGGCCGGCCCCGACGATTTCCGCGTTGCCGTCGCCATCGGCGTCGAACACGTCGGCGTTGGCGACAAAGAAGTCGCGAACATTGTCCGACAGAACCGGGTTCGTGGCGTAATTCGGAAGGAGCAGCGTGCGTCCGCCCGGGATCGACGGCGTGACCGGACCGAAGGCCGCCGGAGCCTGCTGGTAGGCGTTCCGGTTGGTCATGAAGAAGCCTTCGGCATAGGCTGTGATATTGTTCGTCAGGTCATAGTGACCCAGCGCGGTGATCTGCGTGCGCTCGAGCGGACGCAGCAGATAGTTGCCCTCCGCATAGTCGAACGCGTTTTCCGGCGTACAGTAGGTCTGCGGTGCGCCGTCTTCGGCGAAGAAGATACCGGTGATCGACGTACAGTCACCCGAAGGAGCCGCCACGCCGACCAGGTTCGCGACGGTGCCACTGCTGAGACCGATACGGGTCCCGGGAACATTGCCCGACCCGCCAGGGACGAGTTCTCCGTTTACCGTATCGAGCGGCGGTGCGGAGAAGGAGCGGTCCTCCTGGAAGACGGGATCCTGGTTCGTGTAGCTGATGCCCATGACGACATTGCCGCGGCCATCATCGAACTCGGCGCCGGTCGTCAGGTCGAGCTTGTGCGAAATACCGTCGCCGCGCTCGTTGATGCCGTACATGTAGCCGGCTTCGAACCCGTTATAGTCTTCCTTCAGGACGAAGTTGATCGCACCCGCGATGGCGTCCGATCCGTAGACCGCCGAGGCGCCGCCGGTAATGATGTCGACCCGCTCGATCAGCGCATCGGGCACGCTCGACAGGTCGACCGTGCCGCTGGCGTCGGCAGGAATGAAGCGCCGGCCATTTACGAGAACGAGGGTCCGGGTTGCCCCGAGTCCGCGCAGGTTGGCCGTGAGGACGCCGGAACCGCCGCCCGAGTTCACGCTTGAGGTGTTGCCCGCAGCAAGCTGTGGGAATTCGTTCAGCGTATTCTCGATGGTGAAGTTACCGGACAGCTCGATATCCTCGGCCCCGACGACGGTCGTGGGGCTGGGAGCTTCGAGGTCGCTGCGCGACAGGCGCGACCCGGTTACGACGATAACGTTCGAGGCGACCGGCGGGGCGTCGGTGACCGGCGTGTCGGCCACCTGGGCAGCCGCAGGCACGGCCAGGGCGGCGAATGCTCCCGACAGGATGGTGGTGCCGAGGATGCGGCCGGCCAGCCGGCTCATCCGGGTTGCGGAAGACTCAATTTTCACAGATTACCCCCTTATATTTCAGTAGGTTGAAACTATCCCCTGGATCATTCCCTAGCTGTCAGATGTCGATCCACGCCCATTCTTCGCTCCACGGCAGGCGCGACATCTGGAGGGAGGGTCCCTCCTCGCGCACGATGAAGCCGTCGGAGAAGTTTGCGCCCGTTCCCGTGACGGGATCGAACAGGCCGGGCTCGACGGAGAACATCATTCCCGTGTCGAGCACCGTATGGTCGCCAAGCGAGAGGTAGGGCGGCTGGTGGCCCTCCATCCCCTCGCCATGCGCAGGCCGGTGATAGATGTAGTCCTGGACGCCCTCGCCGACTTGGAACTTGTGAATCTCGTAAGCGACGTCGGAACAGAGCGTGCCTTTGCGTGAGAGGTCCTTCTGCATCAGGCAGGCGTCCCGCGCGGCAGTCCAGAGCTTCTCCATATGCGCGGTGCGCGGCCCGATCATGTAGGGGCGGTAAAGTTCGCCGCCGCAGCCACCGATGCGAACCACGCCGGCGACCTGAAGCGCCTGCCCACGCTCGACCCGGTTATAATAGAACTGGTTGGGGTGCGGATATCCGGTGGGCTGCCCCGCCCGCACCGACACGCCGACGCGGACGCCCACCGCACTGTGCGGCTTTCCATCATGTTCGAGGTCGTTCATGATGAGATCCGTGCCGAACTTCTCGGCCGCGTTCGCGATCTCATAGTCGATCAAATCGGTGCCGTGCTGCAGGATGAGATCGCGTGCAAAAGCGTGAATGCGGTCGAAATAACCATATGCGCGCCGCGTCAGCGCCACCTCCAGCGGCGTCTTGCGCATGCGCATGTAAAGGCAGGCCTGCTGCGCATCGGCCATCGGCGCGCCGAGCACTTCGACCACCTTGTTCTGCTTGGTCGGAATGAGCTCCTGGTCGACCGCAAGCGGCTTCCCGGCAAAGCCGCGGCGCTTCAGCCCCTCGAGCAGCCACAGCCACAGATCGTGGGTCGGCCCCTTGAAGACCTCGCCGCGGTGCGGAAACGCGCCTTCGACGTCGAGCCAGTCGAAGTACATGTCGCCGTCTTCGAACCACCAGCTCCGGATCAGGTCGCGGTCCAGCGCCGGATAGAACCAGATCGGACTGTCACCCTCGGCCGGGATGAAACAGTGGATCATCCGCTCAGTCGTGGTGTGCCACAGACCGGTAAAATAGATGATGTTCCACTGGTTCGTCAGAAGGATGCCGTCGAGTCCGTTGGCGGCCAGCGTTTCCTGCAGCCTCTTCGTGCGCTCCTTGCTCCAGGAAAGCGGCAAGCGGTCCACATCGGCCGGCGCCACATCGTCGGGCGGAAGAAAGAGGCCAGCCGAACTGCTGCCATCGATGCCCTCCACGCGGGCACCCGAAGGCGCGCCGGCGAGTGCCGATGCTGCGCCGCTGGCAGCGAACGCGGCTGCCCCAGTGGCGCCCGAAAGCAAACTTCTTCTGTCGATCATCGTAACCCCCCGATCTCCAAAGCCAGATTCGTATATCAGATATCGTATACTTGCAAGGCAGCGAAGGCGGGCTAGATTTGTAATCCTGCGTCAGAATTGGACTTTTGCTAAGTCTATGTCGTCGATGTAGTTGCTTCGGCAACAATGATATAGGGTTACATCCCTCCAGCGATTCTCGTTAGATTTTCGACACTAAAGCGTAAGAAAAGAGGAATAAGACATGCCGATGAAGCCCAGTCCTTTGCGCGCCGCGCAACTAAGTGCGGCACGAATGTCACATCTCATATTTTCCGTAACGGCACTTATTGCCTCGGCAATTGCCGCGCCGGGACTCGCACAGGACGCGCAGCCCTTCGATACGAGCCAAGCGGTCGAGGCCGACTTCGTAATGGACGAATTCACCTTCGGGACCGGCGAGCGGCTGGAGGATGTCCGCCTGCACTACCGCACGCTCGGAACGCCGCACCGGGGCCCGGACGGCGAGATCGACAATGCCGTGATGATCCTCCACGGCACCGGCGGCACCGGCGCGCAGTTCCTGCGCCCCCGCTTCACCGACCTTCTGTTCGGCGAAGGCCAGCCGCTAGACACCTCGCGCTATTTCATCATCCTGCCCGACAATATCGGCCATGGCGGGTCGACCAAGCCGAGCGACGGCCTGCGCATGAACTTTCCTGCCTATGACTATGATGACATGGTCGAAGCGCAGCGCCGACTGCTCCGCGAGGGGCTCGGGATCGAGAAGCTGCGCCTCGCTTTCGGCACCTCAATGGGGTGCATGCATATCTTCATGTGGGCCGAGCGCGATCCGGACTTCGCCGATGCGGCCATGCCCATGGCCTGCCTTCCGGCCGAAATTGCGGGGCGCAACAGGATGTGGCGCATGGCGGCGATGGACATGATCAAGACCGACCCGGCCTGGCAGGGCGGAAACTACGAAACCCAGCCCGTGCACGGCATTCGCGGCGCTACCTATCTGGGGATCATCGCAGGATCGGCGCCCGTCTATCTGCAGAAGGAATATCCCACGCGCGAGGAGGCGGAAGCCTATCTGGAGGAGCGGATCGAGGCCGCCGTCCCCAACATCGATGCCAATGACTATCTCTATTATTTCAACTCTTCGCGGAACTATAATCCCTGGCCAGACCTGGAGAAGATCGAGGCTCCGATGACCTGGATGAATTCCGCCGACGACTTCATCAACCCGCCGGGCCTGCGTATGGCGGAGGCAGCTGCGGCGCGCATGCCGACCGTGCGCTACATCCTGATCCCCGAAGACGAGACGACGCAGGGACACAGTACGCACACCTGGGCGAAGTTCTGGCAGGACGAGTTGGTCGACCTTCTACAGCGGACGGAATAGCGCCACGGCCGGGCGGCCGCCTGCCTCAGCCTTTCCGGGGCGCGGCCGCCATTCCCGCAACGATCCGCACTTCATCTCCGGGCAGGAGCGTTTCGGGCGGTGAATCGACGACGCGGGCGCCGGCATCGAGACCTGACATGATCTCCACCACGCTGCCCTGATCGCGGCCGAGGACCACCGAGCGCATGGCGACGTGGTTCTCTCTATCCACGACCGCCACCGTCGGACCGTCCGCCCCGATGATGAGCGCACTGCCGGGGAGCTGCATGGCGCCGGCGACGCCGCTGACCGGCAAATCGACCTCCGCATAGGCCCCGGGCTTCAGAAGGCCGTCCGGATTGGCCGTTTCCAGCTCGACACGGACGGTGCCCGAAGCGGCGTTCACCGCGCCGGCATCGCGAACCAGCGTCGCCGTAAAGGTGCGGGCGGGATATTCCGGCAGACTGAGCTCTGCCTGCATGCCGGGCCGTACCTGCGACGAGACGCCCTGCGGAACCTCGACGAAAATACGCATCCGGTGGGTGTCGGCGATGGTGAAGAAAGGCGCCCCCGCCCCGCTCCCGGCGCGGGCCAGCGCCCCTACCTCGACGGCGCGTCCCGTAACGACCCCGGCGAAGGGCGCCCTGACCCTAGTATAGCCGTGCAGCACCTCCAGCCGCTCGACCGCCGCGCGGGCGGCCTCGGTCTCGGCCTGCCGGGCGGCGAGAGCACCGAGCTTCTCGTCTAGCGCCTGCACGGAAACCCATTCGGACGATCGCATCTCCTGCCAGCGGTCCGCGGTCGTGCGGGCAAGTTCTTCGTTCGCAAGCGCAGCCCGGTAATCCGCCTTGGCCTGCGCCAGTTCCTGTTCGATTTCGGGCGCCTCGATCACCGCCAGAAGAGCGCCTTCCTCGACCCTGTCGCCGATATTCGCCGTCCAGCGGCTCACATAACCGTCGACGCGGGGATAGATGGCCGCACTGTTATAGGCTTCGAGCCGGCCGGGCAGAACGAGCGCCTCGTCGCCGCTGGCGGGCTGCGGTTCCACGATCGCCACGGCGGGGACGGTCGCCTGCGCGGCTTCCTGCGCCAATTCATGCTCGGCGCCCGACCGCATGGCGATGCCCCCCGCAGCCAGCCCCAAGGCGATCACCCCGGCAAGAAGGCCGACTTTCTTAAGGCCCGGCGACAGCCCCGCCGCAGAGGCGGCCGTAAAATTGGACGCGGACGCGGATCCGGGCTCGGTCCGGGTTTCTGGATGCGGGTGGTTAGGCATGGGCAGGCTCCAGCTCTGCGGCGGCGGCCGGCTTCGACCGGCGATGCAGCATCGCGAAGATAACGGGAACGAAGAACAGGGTGGCAAAGGTCGCGAGCATCAGGCCGCCGACAACCGCACGTCCGAGCGGAGCATTCTGTTCGCCGCCTTCTCCCAGACCGAGCGCCACGGGGAGCATGCCGATGATCATCGCAAGCGCGGTCATGAGAACCGGGCGGAAGCGCACCAGCCCCGCCTCTACGGCCGCTTCGACCGCATCGACTCCCTCGGCCAGCCGCTCTCGCGCAAAGCTGACCATCAGGATGGAATTGGCCGTGGCGACGCCCATGCACATGATCGCGCCGGTCAGGGCAGGTACGCTGAGCGTCGTGCCGGTCAGGAACAGCATCCAGACGATGCCGGCCAGCGCACCCGGCAGCGCGGTGATGATGATGAAGGGGTCGCGCCAGCTTTGAAAGTTTACGACGATCAGCAGGTAGATGAGGAGAATTGCGCCCGCCAGCCCGAACCCGAGACCGCGAAAGGCCGTCTGCATGGTTTCATACTGGCCGCGAAGCGCGACTTCGGCGCCGAGGGGCACCTCGTCGGAAAGGGCGTCGATCTCGCGCTGGACGTCGGCAGCTACGGCGCCGAGGTCGCGGCCCTGAACGCCGGCATAGAGATTGATCGTCGGGCGCAGGTTATACTTCGTAACGACCGCCTGGGTGGATTCGCGCGAGATGGACGCAAGGCCGCCCAGCGTCTGCCCCACCTCTCCGTCGCCGCCGGAAATGGGAAGACTGCGTAGGTCGGCAATCGAGCTGACCGAATGTTCGGGCGCCTGCGCGACGACCTGATACTGGATGCCGCTGTCGGGATCGAGGAAGTAGACCGGCGACAGCTGCGACGTTCCTGCCAGCGCGCTCGACACGCTGGTGGTCACGTCGCGCTCCGTCATACCGTATTGCCCGATCCGCGCGCGGTCGACATCGACCTTGAGCTGCGGCGTGCCCGCAGGTTGCTGGATGCGCGCATCGACAAGACCCGGAACATGCTGCACGCGGCGCAGCAGCTTCAGCGCATAGGCGCGGCTCTCTTCCAGATTGCGGCCGCGCACCTCCACGTCGATGGGCGCGGGCGCACCGAAGTTGAGCGTCTGGCTGACGATATCGGCGGGCGGGAAGGAAAAGGTCGCGGTGGGAAAGGCACGCGGAAGTTCGCGCCGCAGTTCGGCCATGTAGTCCTCGGTCGGCGCATGGTCTTCCGCCAGCGCGATCATGATGTCGCCGTCCTGCGGCCCGATCGTCCCGGAATTGTTGTAGGTCGTGTTGATGCGGCTCATCGGGGTGCCGATATTGTCCGCCATCGAGGCCAGTTCGTCGGCCGGAATGATGGTGCGGATATGCTGCTGCACCCGGCCGAACAGCGCCGAAGTATCCTCGATCCGCGAGCCCACCGGCGCGCGGACGTGAAGGAGGATCTGACCGGAGTCCACGTTCGGGAAGAAGTTGCTGCCGAGGAACGGGATCAGCAGCATGGTTCCGACGACGAACGCAACGAACCCGCCGACGAATGCCCGCCTCCCCGCCACTGCCTGCCGCAATGTTCGCGCATAGGCCTCATTCACGCGTCGGAACCGGCGCTCGAATGCGCGCTGAAGCCGGACGAAGGGATTTTTCGACCCCGGCGCTCCGGCCATATGTTCGTCCTCGCCGGGTTTCAGCGGTTTCAACAGGTACATGGCGAGAGTGGGTACGAGCGTTCGCGAAAGCACGAACGATGCCACCATCGCGAAAATGACCGACAGCGCCATCGGTACGAACAAATAGCCCGACACGCCCGGCAGAAAGAACATGGGCAGAAAGGCGATGCAGATACATAGCAGCGATACGAAGGCCGGCGTGGCGATCTGCGCGGCGCCGTCGAGGATTGCCGGGATGACCGGCTTCCCCTTTTCGAGATGCCAGTTGATGTTCTCGATGGTGACCGTGGCGTCATCGACGAGGATGCCGATGGCGAGCGCAAGCCCTCCGAGCGTCATGACATTGAGAGTATGGCCGAAGGCGGCGAGTGCCGCGATGGCGGCAAGCACCGCCAGCGGGATCGACAGTGCGATGATGGCGGTCAGACGCCAGGATCCGAGGAACAGGAGGATCATCAGAGAGGTGAGAACCGCGGCAATCACGCCCTCGTGAACCACGCCCGACACGGCGGCCTGCACGAAGACCGACTGGTCGCCCATGGGCGACACCTCGAGCTCCCCGGGAAGCCCGGCGAGAATGGTGGGCAGCATCTTCTTCACGCCGTCGACGATGGCGAGAGTGGAGGTTTCGCCGCTCTTGAGGATGGTGAGGAGCACCGAGCGCGTCCCGTTCACATGCACCACATTTTCCTGCGGCGCGCTGCCGTCGAGGACATGGGCGACGTCGCGCATGCGAATGGTCGCGCCATCGACGACCTTCACCGGCAGATCGTTGAGCTCTTCGATCGATTCGGGAGCATTGTTCAGCTTTACCGGGAACTGGTTCGAGCCGATTTTGACGAAACCGCCCGGGCTGATCTGGTTCTGTTCGCCAAGCGCGGTGCTGACGTCGACGGGGGTCAGTCCCTTCGACTGCAACGCCTGGGTGTCCAGGTCGACCGCGATGCGGCGCTGCCGTCCGCCGGCCGCACCGGGTAGCGCTGCGCCGGGCACGGTGATGAGGCGCGGCCGGATCTGGTTCTGCCCCAGCTCGAACAGCTCCTGCTCGGACAGGCCGTCGCCGGACAGCGCGAGCTGGAGAATCGGCACCGTCGAGGCGTCATAGTTGAGGATGAGCGGGGGGTGCGCGTTGGGCGGCATCGAATTGAGCACCGTCTGCGCCACCGACGTAACCTGCGCAGTCGCAGTGCGGATGTCCGCCTCGGAGTGGAAGAAGATCTTGATGATGCCCTTCCCAGGAAGGGAACGGCTTTCGATATGCTCGATGTCGTTGACCGTGGTCGTGAGCACGCGCTCGAACGGGTAGACGACGCGGCTCGCCATCTCCTCCGGCGGAAGATTGCTGTAGTTCCACGCGACAGCGATGACCGGAATGCGGATGGCAGGGAAAATATCGACCGGCGCACGCAGCGCCGCCATGCTGCCGACGAGCGCGATGAGGATGGCCATGACGATAAACGTCAGCGGCCGCCTCAGCGCGATTTCCACCAGCCATTTCACGAGCGCCTACCGCCCTTCCCGCCTGCTGTCCGTGTCCCCTCCCCCGGGATCGTCGGAAGTGTCCCGGCGCTGGTCGCGCCACTGTCCCGCTTGCTTTCGGCTCACGCCGCGGGTTCCTACGGTATACGGTATTCTCTTTGCCCGTAAAGCATGTCTCTAGGTCAGCTGAAAGCCTTCCCAGTAGGGATCGTCTCGATCGACCCAGATGGTGTTGAATCCCGTCGAGATCGCACTGCCCTCGATCGACGGGAGAATGGCCGGAAAGTCTCCGACGCGCGCCTCGCCCTCGATCCTTCCGACGAAGCGGCTGCCGATATAGCTCTCGTGGATGAAGCGCTGACCGAGGGCCAGCAGGCCCTTGCCGTGAAGATGGGCCATGCGCGCCGAGGTGCCCGTTCCGCAGGGACTCCGGTCGATTGCCTTCTCGCCGTAGAAGACGGCGTTGCGTGCGTCGGCCCCCTCCCCGCTCGGCAGGTCCGTCCACAGGACATGGCTGACGCCGTGAATGGCCGGGTCTAGCGGATGAACGGGCTTGAACTTTTCGCGCACCAGCGCGCGCACCACCCGGCTGAGTTCCACCAGATGCGGCGCCGACATACCGTCGAGGCCGGTATAGCCGCCCTGCGGTTCGACGATGGTGTAGTAATTGCCGCCATAGGCGACATCGACCGTGAGCGGCCCAAGTCCAGGAACCTCGATGGAGATATCCCGCGCCGCGACGTAGGAGGGCACGTTGCTTAGGCGCACCGACGCTACGCGCGCGCCGGCCATGGTATAGCTGACATCGATGATGCCGGCAGGCACTTCCACCCGCAGGCGCCCTGGCGTGCGCGGCTGGATATAGCCATGCTCGAGGCCGAAGCTGATCATGCCGATCGTGCCATGGCCGCACATGGGAAGGCACCCGCTCGTCTCCATAAAGAGGAGGGCGATGTCGGCATCGGGCGTGAAGGGCGGATAGAGAAATCCGCCCGACATCTGGTCGTGACCTCGCGGCTCGAAGCAGAGGCTCGTACGGATCCAGTCGAACCGCTCGAGAAAGTCGAGCCGGCATTCGCCCATCGTGGCGCCGCGCACGGGCGGCGCCCCGCCGACCACGAGCCTGACGGGATTTCCCGCAGTATGGCCGTCGATACAAAAGAACGTGCTACGCATACCCTGGCGGGATCAGGCGCTCGTGCCGCCCAGCGTGGGACGTGTGGCGGCGCAGGTTTCGACGAACCGAACGACTTCCTCGCGGCGCGGGCCGGCAAGTGGCATGCGCGGCATCCGGACCGTTTCCGTACCGCGGCCCATGATCGTCTCGGCAAGCTTGATGGACTGCACAAGGTCGTGATCGGCATCGAGGTGAAGGAGCGGCATGAACCAGCGATAGATAGCGCGCGCGGTGTCCAGATCACCCTCGTCCAGCGCCTTCACCAGCGCGACCGATTCCTGCGGAAAGGCGCTCGTCAGGCCGGAAATCCAGCCATGTGCACCAAGGAGCAGCCCCTCGAGCGCGACATCGTCAAGCCCTGCCATCAGCACATAGCGGTCGCCGAATGCATTCAGAAGGTCGGTGAAGCGGCGCGTGTCCGGCGCGCTTTCCTTGATCGCCACGATATTGTCGTAGGCCGCAAGCTCTTCGAGAGCATCCATGCCGATGCTGACACGGTAGGCAGGCGGATTATTGTAGAGCATCAGCGGCAACGCGGTCGACTTTGCGACACTGGCGAAATGGGTAACCAGCTCCGGCAATTGCGGAACGTAAACCATGCACGGCAGCACCATCAGCGCATCGGCGCCGATCTTTTCCGCATCGGCGGCAAAGGCAGCGGCGTTCGGCGTCGTAAGCTCCGAGACTCCGACCACGATCGGCACACGCCCGTCGACGACCTCCACAGCCGCCGTCAGCAGCGCGCGTTTCTCCTCCGCGCTGAGCGAGTTATTCTCGCCGCAGGTACCAAGGACGACGAGACCATCGACGCCGTCCTCGATCAGCGCGTTCAGCGTCTTCTGCGATGCGTCGAGATCCACGAAAAAATCGTCGGCAAACTGGGTGGTTGCCGCGGGAAACACCCCGCGCCACGAAAGCTGCTTACTCAAAACTGCCCCCTATGCTGGAATTCGGTTTCTATTTTCGTATACGGTATCTGATCGAGTGGGCAAGTGGAAGTCGTCATGAGCAGGGATGCTGTCGTTGTCGGAGGCGGTCTGATCGGCCAGGCATGTGCCTGTGCGTTGGCGGCACGGGGGGCGAGGGTGCAGCTGGTCGAACAGTCCGCCGCGCCGCGCGCCGCCTCATGGGGAAATGCGGGCCATATTGCCGTGGAACAGGTGGAACCTCTCGCCTCGGCAAAGCTGGTCCGGAACCTGCCCACGAAGTTGTTCCTTCGTGGCGGACCGGTGGCACTTCCGCCCAGTCAGATCTTCGCCTGGCTTCCCTTTTCGCTGCGCCTGCTCGCCGCCGCCCGGTCGCAGCGGTTCCGCGCCGGCAAGTCCGCCCTGACCGCCGCGCTGCGCGAAGCGATGCCTGCTCTGCGAAGGCAGACAGCGCTGGTCGGCCGACCCGACCTGCTGTACGAAGAGGGTCACCTGCTATTGTGGGAAAGCACATCCGCCGCACACGCCGGACGGGCGCACTGGAGCGGCCTCCCAGCGGAAACGAGCGCCTTTCGCGAGCTCACCGAACAGGAAAGGGAAGCGCTGACAGCCCTGCTTGGCAGGCCACCTGCAGACGCGGTGCGCTTCCTGCATAGCGGACATATCGATCCCGGCGTCCTTGCCGACGCGCAGGCGGCCTGGCTAGCCGAGCACGGCGTCGAAATGGTGACAGCACGAGTGGCTGGCCTGGCTCGCAACGGCGCAGAATGTGCTGTGCAGCTCGACGGCGGCGAACGTCTGGCGGCGGGCATGGTCGTCGTCGCAGCAGGCCATACCTCGGCAGCCTTGCTCGCCCCGCTCGGCCACAAGGCGCCCATCATCGCCGAACGCGGTTACCATGTCGAAGCCGAGGCTGGCGACGAGTGGCCCGCCGACCTGCCGCCGCTGGTCTTCGAGGACCGCTCCATGATCGTCACCCGGTTCGAAGACAGGGTACGGGCCGGGGGGTTCGTCGAATTCGGACGTCCCGACGCGCCGCCCGATCCGCGAAAGTGGCAGCGCCTAAGGGCACATATCGCCGATCTTGGCCTGCCGGTCGACCTGCCCGGACGCAGCTGGATGGGAGTGCGTCCGACCCTGCCGGACTATCTACCCGCCATTGGACGCAGCGACGCGGCGTCCAATCTCTACTATGCGTTCGGCCATCAGCATCTGGGCCTGACGCTGTCGGCGCTGACCGGCGACCTGATCGCCGCTCTCGGCGCGGGCGAGCCGACGGCCGTCGACATTGCCCCCTTCTCCCTCGAAAGATTCACGAAAGGAGGTTTTTTATGAGCGCAATCGGAGGATCGAACCGCGAGGCCGAACTGGCGAACCTCTCGCCCTGGACCACGCCCGCGCCCGCCATCGCCCCGGAGGAATATCGCGCCCGCCTGCAGAAGGCACAGCACCTGACCGCGGAGATCGGGGCCGATGCCCTGGTCGTCGGTGCCGGGCAGAGCCTGCGCTACTTCGCCGGGGTGCCCTGGGGGGCGACCGAGCGCATGATCGCCATGATATTGCCGGTGAAGGGCGATCCGATCATCGTCTGCCCCTTTTTCGAACTCGGTTCGTTGCAGGCCGACCTGAAAATCGAGGCCGAAACGAGCCTGTGGCAGGAGGAGGAAAGCCCCGCAGCCTTGGTGGCTGATGCGCTTTCCGCCTGCGGCGGGAAGACCGTCGCGGTCGACCCCGACCTCTCCTTCGGCATGGCGGATTCCGTCGCCAAGGCAGCGCCGTCTCTCGACTATGTCAGCGGCGCGCCGGTCATCGACGGCTGCCGCCAGATCAAGTCGCCCGCCGAACTGGCGCTCATGCAGCAGGCAAAGTCGATGACGCTGGAAGTGCACAAGCGCACCGCGCGCATCATGCGAGAGGGAATTACAGCCACCGAAGTGCGGCGCTTCATCGAGGACGCCCACCGCGCCCTTGGCGCCGCGGGAAACAGTTTCTGTATCGTGCAGTTCGGCCGCTCCACCGCCTTCCCGCACGGCCTGCCCGGCGAGTCGGTTCTGGAACCGGGCGATCTCGTCCTGGTGGACACGGGCTGCCAGGTGGGCGGATATCATTCGGACATTACTCGCACCTATGCCTTCGGCACGCCCAGCGACGAGCAGCGGCGGATCTGGGACCTTGAGAAGGAAGCCCAGGCGGCTGCCTTTGCGGCGGCGAAACCGGGCGTTGCCGCGGAGGATGTCGATGCCGCCGCCCGCCAAGTGGTAGAAAAGGCCGGGCTGGGGCCCGACTACCGGCTTCCCGGCGTTCCGCACCGCACCGGGCACGGCATCGGCCTGTCGATTCACGAAGCGGCCTATCTGGTGCGCGGCGACCGCACCGAGCTGAAGCCCGGCATGTGCTTTTCCAATGAACCCATGATCGTCGTGCCCGACCGCTTCGGCGTCAGGCTCGAGGACCACTTCCACGTTACCGATACAGGCGCCGAGTGGTTCACGCCGCCGCAGCCCGCCATCGACCTGCCGGTCGCTTGATCCTCCCCAGAGGCCCGGCCACGGGGCCGTGAAGGCTTGCGCCCCCCCCCGCCTTGGTGCAGCATCGTATACGATTTTGTATGAGGGATTTCCGGGGAACCACTTATGACTTGCCGCACCATCCAGCCGACGCGCCGCGCCCTGTTGATGGGAGCGGCCGCGGGCGCAGTCGCAGCGGGCGTAGGCGGCGCAAAGGCGGTCATGGCGTCTTCTCGCCTGCCTTCTTCGGCGCAGCCGCTGCCTTTGGAGAGGGTCCGGCTACTGCCCTCTCCCTTTCTCGATGCGATCGAGGCGAACCGGGCCTATCTGCTGCGGCTCGAGCCCGACCGCCTGCTGCACAATTTTCGCAAACATGCGGGGTTGCCGGTATCGGGCGAGCCCTATGGCGGCTGGGAAAGCGACACGATCGCCGGGCATACGCTTGGCCATTATCTCACTGCCCTGTCGCTGATGCATGCGCAGACGGGAGATGCGGAGTGCGCGGCGCGGGTGAACTATATCGTGTCTGCGCTTGCAGAAGCGCAGGCTGCCGAAGGTGACGGCTACGTCGCCGGATTCACGCGGCGCGACGGCGACCTGATCGAGGACGGGCGCGCAATCTTCCCGGAAATCATGGCCGGCGACATCCGCTCGGCCGGATTCGACCTCAACGGCTGCTGGGTGCCCTTCTACAATTGGCACAAGCTGTTCGCGGGTCTGTTCCACGCGCAGGACCTCGTCGGGAACGAACAGGCGCTCGCGATCGCAGTTGGTCTCGGCGGCTATATCGAGTCGGTATTTGCCGCGCTGACCGACGCTGAAGTTCAGGAGGTTCTCGACTGCGAGCATGGCGGCATCAACGAGAGTTTCGCCGAACTGCACGCGCGTACGGGCGATGCGAATTGGCTCGCCCTTGCCGAGCGGCTGCGGCACCGAGAGATCCTCGACCCGCTGAGCGAACGCGAAAACCCGCTCTACTTCGTCCACGCCAACACGCAGATCCCGAAGGTCATCGGCCTCGCGCGGCTGCATGAACTGACCGGCAAGGCGTCGCACCGAACGGCAGCGGAATATTTCTGGACCACGGTAATCGAGGGCTACACCTATGTCATCGGGGGCAACGCCGACCGGGAATATTTCCCCTCGCCCAACACCATCTCGCAGCACATCACCGAACAGACCTGCGAGAGCTGCAACACCTACAACATGCTGAAGCTGAGCCGGCACCTGTTCGCCTGGACGCCGCAGGCCCGGCTGTTCGACTATTATGAGCGCGCCCACCTCAACCACATGCTCGCACATCAGGATCCGGAGACGGGGATGTTCGCCTATATGGTGCCGATCATGTCGGGCTCGCACCGCGAATGGTCGACACCGTTCGACAGCTTCTGGTGCTGCGTCGGGTCGGGGATGGAAACCCATGCCAAACACGGCGATTCGATCTGGTGGCAGGGCGGCGACACGATCTTCGCCAATCTCTACATCCCCTCAGTTGCGAGGGTCGACGCGGCGGGCGCCGTGCTGCGTATGGAGACTGGCTATCCCTTCTCCGAAACCATCGACATCCTGGTCGACGAAGTGAATGCGAATGCCGAGTTCACGCTCGCGCTGCGCATTCCCGGCTGGTGCGAGACTGCCGCCCTTTCGGTGAACGAAAAAAAAGTCAGCGCCGAAGCGCCCGACGGCTACGCCCTCATAAGACGTCGCTGGAAGACCGGCGATAAGGTGACGTTGATCCTGCCCATGGCGCTGCGGCTGGAGCCGACCCCGGACGACCCCGACATCGTCGCGCTCCTTCATGGGCCGCTTGTGCTGGCCGCGGACATGGGATCGACGCAGGCCCCCTTCGAGGGGCCCGCGCCGGCGCTCGTCTCTCCCGCAATTCTTCGCGACGTAAAAAAGGTGCCGGGCGGTGCGGCGACCTACCGGACGACGGCGGCGCGGCCCGAGGCCCTCGATTTCGCGCCGTTTTTTCAGCAGCGGCACCGGCGCACCGCCGTCTACTTCCCCCGGTTCGACGAAGCAGGATGGGCCGCGAGCCGCGAAGCCTATACCGCGGAACAAGCGCAATTGGCGGCGCTCGTGCGGCGCTCGGTCGATGTCATGCACCTGGGCGAAATGCAGCCCGAACGCGACCATCAGCTGGAGGCGAAATACAGCTACACCCATACCTATCGCGGGGTGCACGGCCGCGACGCGCGCGACGACGGCTTCTTCTCGTTCCGCATGGAGGTCGACGAGGGCCCGATGCTGCTGCAGGCCACCTATTGGGGTGAAGACCGCGACCGCACCTTCGACATCCTGGTCGACGGCGAACGGGTGGCCACACAGGAGCTGACCGGATCGCATCCGGGGGCCTTTTTCACCGAGAGTTACGCCTTGCCCGAACGCCTGACCGCGGGGCGCGAGTCGGTCCTGATTCGCTTCCAGCCAGCAGAGGGTCATGACCGCGCGGGGCCCGTGTTCGGCTGCCGCATGCTGCGCGCCGACGCGGCTTGACGTGATCAGTTGAGCGTATATCGTATACTCCATAATTGGGGACGATCCGGTTCGGCCGGGTATTCGCAAGGGGATATCGAACGTGACTCTCAGCAAAGCCGTTCTGCGCAGCATCGCCGCAGCTTTACTGGCCAGCGCAGCGAGTCCCGCACTCGCCCAGGCCGCGGCGGAAACGGTCGCAGCCACGGCCACGGACACGGCAACCGCGAGCGCCGCGACGGCCGAAGATGCGGCGCTGAAGGCGCTGTACGAAGCTGAATGGGCCTGGCGCGCGGATGAGTTCGCCCGCGAGGTCGACGAGAGCGGCAGGTCGACGGCCTCCGACCGCTTCCCCTCCGTGACGGCCGAAGCGCAGGCGCGCCGCCTCGCCTATTGGGACGACGTGCTGGCAAAGCTTGACGAGATCGATGTCGACGCGCTGTCTCCCGAAGAGCGCATCAACTACGCCGTTTTCCGCACCAAGCTGGAAGCCGAGGCGAACAACCTGCGCTACAAGCGCTACGAAGCGCCATTCAACAGCGACACCTTCTTCTGGGGCGGCCTGAATCCGCGCACGCCGCCGTCCGCGGTGGAAGACTACGAAAAGCTGCTGGGGCGCATGCGCGACATTCCGCGCTTCTTCGACGAGAATATCGTCAACATGCGCGCCGGTCTCGCGCGCGGCTACACTGTTCCGAAGGTCTCGACGATCGGTCGCGACGAAACGATGGTACCCTTCACCGCCGCAGGCGCCGACAACCCGTTCCTGAAGACCTTCCGCAACATGCCGTCTTCGATCCCGCCCGAGCAGCAGGCGGCGCTGCTGGCGGACGCGGAAACCGTGGTGCGCGAGCAGGTTGCACCGGCCTACACCAATCTCCTCGCCTTCATGCGCGAGGAATACATGCCGAATGCGCGCGACAATATCATGGCGGAATCGCTGCCCGACGGCCCCGCATTCTACCAGTCGCAGATCCGCGAATATACGACGCTCGACCTGACGGCCGAGGAGATCCACCAGATCGGCCTGGAGGAGGTGGCCCGCATTCGCGCCGACATGGAGCGGACGATTGCGGAGACAGGCTTCGAGGGCAGCTTCGACGAATTTCTCGAGTTTCTGCGCACCGATGCGCAATTCTATGCCGAAACGCCGAAGGAGCTCCTTTCCTTCTCGGCCTATGTGGCGAAGCGCGTCGACGGGAAGCTGAAGGACCTGTTCACGGTTCTGCCGCGCTACCGCTTTACGATCCTGCCAGTGCCGGACGAGATCGCGCCGATCTACACATCCGGACGCGGCGGGCTCGAATCCTGCCTGATGAACACCTACGACCTGCCGTCGCGGCCGCTCTACAACCTGACCGCGCTGACCCTGCACGAGTGCGTGCCCGGCCACAGCCACCAGGCAGCGATGGCGCTGGAAGCTCCCGACAGGCCCGACTTTCGCCGACAGACCTATTTTTCCGGCTATGGCGAGGGCTGGGGGCTTTACTGCGAGTGGCTGGGGACAGTCCTCGGCGTCTACGACACGCCCTATGAAGAGTTCGGCCGCCAGACCTTCGAGATGTGGCGCGCCGCGCGCCTCGTCATCGACACGGGAATCCATCATTATGGCTGGAGCCGGCAGCAGGCGATCGACTATCTGCTCGCCAACACCGCACTTGCCCAGGCCGATGTCGAGAATGAGATCGACCGGTATATCGCCTGGCCGGGACAGGCCCTTGCCTACAAGCTCGGCGAATTGACGATCCGCCGTCTCCGCGCCGAAGCGCAGGAAGAACTGGGCCCGGCCTTCGACCAGAGGCCGTTCCACGACACTCTCCTCAATCTCGGCTCAGTACCGCTCGATACGCTGGAAGCGGAAATGCGCCGCTGGATCGAGGACCAGAAGGCCCTGCACAATGTCGCGCCATAGCCGCCGGGGCTTCTCTGCGCTCCTTCCCGCCATGCTCCTGCTCGCGAGCTGCGATGCCGCCGGCGAGGTAAACGACGGAGACGGCGCCGCGCCGCAAGCGGCAAGCTTTGACGAGGAGGCCGAGAAGGCCGCCATCATCGCAGTGAGCGATCGCATGCAGGCGGCCTGGAACGTCGGCGACTACGAAGGCTATATGCAGGGGTTCCTGAACCCCGACATCGTGTTCGTCTCGCGGGGACGCTTCCAGGATGGCTGGCAGGGCACCCTCGATCATTACATCCGCGACTATGGCCGAGATCCCGAAAAACGCGGCACGTTGACCTTCTACGAACCGGAGGTGTGGATGCTGGCGCCCGACGCGGCGCAGCTCATCACGAAGTTCCACCTCGACCGGCCGGAACATCCGCTGTGGGGAATCAACACACGTCTGATGCGCAAGGTGGACGGCGACTGGGTCATCGCGCTCAATCATGTCTCGGCGGTCGAAACGCCCTTCGAGGAGGAAGGCGGGGAGGCGCCCGAAGAATCCGGGGAAACGGAAAGCTAGGCCGAGAGGGATCGGCCGGGAACGGGAGAAAAGGGGGACTTATGTCTGGTACATCATTCACGCGCGCGGCCGGATGGCTGACGCGAATTGCATTGCCGGCGCTCGCGCTGGCTGTGGCCGGAACGGCAATGCCCGCCGCCGCGCAAAAGGGCCCGGTCGCCCTCAAACCCAATCCAGCCGAAACGAAGACGTTCGGAAATCTGGCGCAGGGCCCCTACAAGCGGCTCGTGATTCGCAACGTCATGGTGGTGCCTGGAAATGGCGGCCCGCCGCGCGGACCCTATGACATCCTGATCACCGGCAACGTCATCAAGGAAATGCGGCGCTATTTCCCCTATGCCGAAAATGCAGAGGCTGACCGGCTGACCGGCGACCGCGTGATCGAGGGCGACGGCAAATATGTCATGCCCGGCATGCTGAACCTGCACCTGCATCTGCGCGAGGATGAGCTGCCGCTCGACTATATCTATTATCTCCAGCTCGCGACCGGCGTCACGTCCATCGGTCCGGCGGAGGAGCAGCGCGTGCGCGACCAGCTGGCCGACGAGCAGGCGAACCGCATTCTCGCGCCGCGTCTGTTCCCGCTTTACGGCTGGGGCAGCAAGACGGACTATACCGAAGAGCAGCTCGCCGACACCTCGCTGGCGCCGCAGATCGCGGAAGAGATGATCTCGAACGGCGTCCGCCAGGTCTATCTGAACCAGCTGGCGTGGAACCGCGACCTGTTCGGGGCTGCGGCGCAGGCGATCGACGCAGCCGGCGGGCTGACCGCACTGCACGTCCAGCCTTCCAGCACGTCGCAGATCCACGCGCTCGACGCCGCACAGCTCGGCGTGTCGATGATCGTCCACCATTATGGCTATGCCGAATCCGCGCTCGACCGCCGCGTGCAGGACTATCCGGCGGACTACAACTTCTTCGACGAGAACAAGCGCTTTCGCGAGGCGGCAATGGTCTGGGAAGAGGTCGGCCGCAATCCGGAAACGCGCGAACGCCTGCTGAACGACGTCGTCGACGACCTGCTGGAAACCGGTGTCGTCATGCAGCCGAACCGCGCGACCTATGAGGCGAACCGCGACATTATCCGGGCACAGGGCCTGCCTTGGCACGAGAAGTATACGCACCAGGCACTGTGGGACTGGCACCTGCCCAACCCCGACAACCACGCTGCCTTCCAGTATGACTGGACGTCGCAGGACGAGGCCGCATGGTTCTACATGTACGGCCTGTGGGGCGACCTGATCTACGAGTTCAACAATCGCGGTGGCACGGTCGCCTTCGGCACCGACGATAATTTCCAGTGGGCTACCGGCGGTTTCGGCAACATCCGCGAACTGCAGCTGCTGCTGGAAACCGGCATGCATCCGCTCGAGGTGCTGCAGGCCGCAACGTTCAACAGCGCGAAGACCATCAAGGAACCGAAGCTCGGCCTGATCCAGGAGGGCTATATCGCCGACCTTCTCCTCGTCGACGGGAACCCGGTGGAGAACTTCCGCTACCTGTACCCCTTCGGCGCGATCAAGATGGACGAAAATCGCAACATGTACCGCACGCAGGGCATCATCCACACGATCAAGGACGGCATCGTCATCGAGAACGCCGCCGTCATGGATGAAGTCGAGCGGATCGTGAAGGAATCGAAAGTCGGCGCACAGCCGGACATCGTCACCGAGCCCTTCCTGGTGGACTGATATCCGGCAGGGCGGGCGCGGCTGCCACTCCGCGCCCGCCGACTGCCCGACCAAGAATACGTAGCGCGGCCGGCCAGGAGCGCCGGCCGCAAGACATGCAACGGGACAAGAGGTATTTTCATGATTTCAGGGTCGGTCTTCGTCGGTGCGAGCGAAGAGCAGTCGGGGGACAAGTTTCGGGGCGTCAATCCGGCGACGGGGGAGACCCTGTCACCGGACTTTTGCGCGGCGACCGGCGACCAGGTCGCACGCGCCTGCAAGTTGGCCGACGAGGCCTTTCCCGTTTTTTCCGCGCTTGCGCCGCCGGACCGTGCTGCATTCCTCGAGCGCGCGGCCGACGAGATCATGGCCCTCGGCGACGAACTGATCGAGCGTTCGACCGCGGAAAGCGGCCTGCCCCGCGCGCGGCTGGAAGGCGAGCGCGGTCGCACCGTCGGACAGCTGCGCATGTTTGCCGCGCACCTGAAGAAGGGCGAATGGCTGCACGTCGCCATCAACCCCGCCATGCCGGACCGCGATCCGCTGCCGCGCGCCGACCTGCGTCGCCGGCATGTCGCGGTGGGCCCTGTTGCGGTGTTCGGCGCCAGCAACTTCCCGCTCGCCTTCTCCGTCGCAGGCGGCGACACCGCGTCGGGGCTGGCCGCCGGCTGCCCCGTCGTGGTAAAGGGCCACCCGGCACATCCGGGTACCGGCGAGCTGGTGGCGCGCGCGTTGCGGACCGCGGTCGCGGCCTGCGGTCTGCCCGACGGTGTCTTCTCCTATCTGCCCGGCCCCTCCAACGAGCTGGGTGCCGCCCTGGTGTCCGATCCCCATATCCGCGCCGTCGGCTTCACCGGCTCGCGCCCGGGCGGCCTGGCACTGATGCGCGTCGCGTCGGCGCGGCCGGTGCCGATTCCCGTCTTTGCGGAAATGAGCAGCATCAATCCGGTACTTCTTCTTCCCGGTGCCCTGGCCGCCCGCGCCGACGCGCTCGGCGAGGCGTTCGTCGGCTCGCTGACGCTGGGGTCGGGCCAGTTCTGCACCAATCCTGGCCTCGTACTCGCCCTTCGCGGCGAAGCTCTGGACCGGTTCCTCGCCTCGGCCGCCAAGGCCCTGGAAGGCGCCCCGCCCACGCCGATGCTGACGGCGGGAATTCACGACAGCTATGGCGGCGGCGTCGCGACGCTCGACGCGCACAAAGACGTCACCGCCGTCGGCCGGAGCGCCGAGACCGGCGGCGTGAACTGCGCGCAGCCGGCGCTTTATAGCTGCACCGCAAAAGCCTTCCTGTCCGACCCTGCCTTGGGGGCGGAAGTCTTCGGACCGGCGTCGCTGGTCGTCGCCTGCGACAGCCTGGACGAGATGGCGGCGATGATCGAAGGACTGGAAGGCCAGCTGACCGCGACGGTCCATCTGGAAGACGACGACAAGTCGGCCCTTGCAGAGCTGCTTCCGAAGCTCGAGCGGAAGGCGGGACGCATCCTCGCCAATGGCTGGCCCACGGGGGTCGAGGTCTGCGATGCAATGGTGCATGGCGGTCCCTATCCCGCAACCTCGGACGGCCAGAGCACCTCGGTCGGCACCTTGGCGATCGAGCGCTTCTTGAGGCCGGTCTGTTTTCAGGACATCCCTGACGACCTGTTGCCCCCGCCGCTGCGCAACGCCAATCCGTGGAATGTGCCGCGGCATGTCGATGGAGACCCGAAGCGGACCTGAGAGGCCGTTCAAACCTAAAGTATATTGTATACCCGGCGGGTTCATGGCACCCCTTGGGGTGAAGGGCCGAACGAGGTCCGGGATTTTCGTAGAAGGGGGTATGGGATGAAACGAGGAACGAAAACGGTTACCCGCACAGCGGCACTGATGCTGAGTGCGGCGCTGCTTGCCACGTCGGCAACCGGGTATGGTCAGTCGGCGCCCGCAGAGCCGGTACAGGCAGTGAAGCCGCGTGCAGGCGCAGACGCCGGCCCGGACCGCGGACCGAATGAGGGCTTTGGTCCTTACAACAAATGGGTCGTGCGTGCCGTGACGCTGATCGACGGCTCGGGCGCCCCGCCCCGCGGTCCCGTGGACATCGTCATCGAGGGCGACACCATCGCCGACATCCTGCCCGCCGGAACTCCCGGACTGCCGCTGAAGGATGGCCGCGAGCCGCGCGACTTCGACTATGAGCTCGACGCGACCGGCATGTTCATGCTTCCCGGATTCGTCGACATGCACGTCCATGGGTCGACCGACGACAAAGCGCCCGACCTGTCATATTCCTACAAGCTCTGGCTTGCCCATGGCGTGACCACGGTACGGGGTGTCGACCTTGCGCCGTTCGAAGTCTCGCTGAGCGAACAGGCCCGCTCCGAGCGCAACGAAATCGTCGCCCCGCGCATCTTCGTCTACCAGCGGCCCGGCCAGGGCGAGGGCTGGACGGGCGGCCGCACCAACACGCCGGAAAAGGCCCGCGCCTGGGTTCGCTGGGCAGCCGGCGAAGGCATCGACGGCATCAAGCTGTCGAACAACGAGGACCAGCCGCCGGAAGTGATCGAGGCGATCATCGACGAAGCCGAAAAGCAGGGTCTAGGCACCGTTGCGCACCTGTCGCAGATCGGCGTCGGCCGCCTGAACGCGCTCGAAGCCGGCCGCATGGGGCTCGATTCGGTCACGCACTATTACGGTCACTTCGAATCTCTACTGAAGAATGGCCCGGTGCAGGACTGGCCGGTCGACTACAACTATAATGACGAGCAGGACCGGTTCGGCAACGTCGCCAATCTCGCCGCGGAGAGCTTCGAGGCGGATTCGGAAGAATGGTGGGACTATCTGGAGGAGCAGAAGGAAAACAACGTCACCTTCGATCCTACGATGACCATCTACCTGGCGGGCCGCGACCTGATGCGCGCCAGAAACGCCGACTGGCATGACACTTACACGATGCCGCAGCTGTGGCAGTTTTATCAGTCGTCGCGCATCAACCATGGGTCCTATTTCTATGACTGGACCACGGCGACGGAAGTTAAGTGGAAGAATTTCTACCAGAAATTCATGCACCTGATTAACGACTACAAGAAGATCGGCGGCCGCGTCACGACCGGCTCCGACTCCGGCTTCATCTTCCAGCCCTATGGCTTCGGCTATATCCAGGAGCTGGAACTGCTGCAGGAAGCCGGCTTCAACCCGTCGCAGGTGATCCAGGCGGCCACGCTCAACGGCGCGCTGACGCTCTATGAGCCGAAAGGCCAGCCGGTCCCGCCGATCGGCACCGTACGCGTCGGCAAGCTCGCCGACATGGTGATCGTAAAGGAAAACCCGCTGCAGAACCTGAAAACGCTGTATGGCACGGGCTTCCTGCGCCTGAACGAAGAAACGCAGGAACTCGAGCGTGTCGGCGGTGTCAGCTACACGATCAAGGACGGCATCCTGTACGATTCCAAGCAGCTGCTGGCGGACGTGGCGGCCATGGTGCGTGCCGAAAAGGTCCGCATGGGCCTGCCAGAGGAAGGCGTCGTGCGCCGCTGATAGAGTTCAGTACCCGCGTATCTTTGTAATTTGCGTAACGTGGCGGCGTCCCGGCTTCGGCCGGGGCGCCGTTCGCGCGCTGACCTTGGTCAAAGCACTCCGGCCTAATCTAGTCTGGCGGCAAGCCCGCAGAGCGCAGCTGTGCTGATGCTTCTGACGAGCCGTCAGCTCTCGGCGTCGAGCTGCAGCGTCAGATCGTCGATGGTCCGCTGGATATGCAGCATCGCGAGGCGCGCAATGCCTTCCTCGTCGCGGCCCATCCAGCGATCCAGCATCTTCCTATGCTCTTCATTGGCCTGCTCGTCCCGGCCGAGCGGCTCCAGATGCTTGCGAACGTAGCGCTCCGACAGGATGTGGAGACGCTCCAGGATATTGGTGGTGAGCGTCTGGCCGCAGGGCCGGATCAGCGCCAGATGAAATGCCCTGTTGAAGGCGCCGACGCCTTCGCCGCCTTCCTCGGTGACCTGGTAGAGCGTGTCCAGCATCCGCCGCGCCAGCAGATGATCCTCTTCGGTCGCCTTGCGCGCGGCCAGGGCGATGACGTCGGGCTCGATCTTCATACGCAGGTTGAAGACTTCCTTGGCCTCGTCCGAGTTCATCGTGCGCACGAAATAGCCGCGATTGGCCTGCGAGCGCAGCAGCCCCTCTTCCTCGAGGCGGGCCAATGCCTCGCGCAGCGGAATTTTGCTGACCCCGAGTTCCGCGGCAAGCGCATCCTGGCGGATGGGCGCATCGGTCGGCACGCGCCCCGAAAGGATGCGGTCGCGCACCAGCTCGATAAGCTGGTCTGAGAGGTTCCTGACAACGAGACTCATGTGTGATGCCTACCCCAATGCGGCGCCCTGCCGCGCGATCCTGTGGGCATTCCTATCGCGCCGCCCCGGTGGCGACGCCCGCCTGCGGATGGCTGCCAGTTGCCCGCTGGCTGTTCGGTGGAGCCCCTTTTCCGGTGGACCCCTTTCCCAAGAGCAGGCTCGCACGCTCGTCCCGGGTTGCGAATGCGGCGGTGTAGCCCATCGCCCGGTCGCAGCGCCGACGACAGGATACGCCCCGTTACTCCTCCGGTTCCATTCTTAGGAGAACGGCAGAATTTGGGAAGAGTTGTTGGTGCCCAGGAGAGGACTAACCCTGCGCGATCAAACCTCATATAAAAACAAAGGGTTGCCGTAGCGGCGGAAACACCTCTGTAACAGGCTGTTGTAACAGGCGCAATCGCAGCCGCACTTCAGGATCGGAAATCAGCGTATTCACACGCGGTAGCCCTCCAACCGGAAGTTTGGCGTACTCCCCCCTCGCCCCCCACAGCGGCGTTTCCGACAGGACATTGACCTGAACCGGCGCGACTGTACACAGGTATACGTTGGTATATGTGTGAACGGGCTGGTCAATGAAAACTGACGCTTTGGCAATTTCCTATCTCCGCGTGTCGACTGATCGACAGGGACGGAGCGGCCTAGGCCTCGAAGCGCAAAGGGAAGCTGTGCGCCAATACGCCAGCGTGTCAGGGCTTCGCCTTGTAGATGAGTTCGTCGAAGTGGAGACTGGAAAAGGATCAAACGCGCTCGCGCGGCGACCCGAGCTTTTGGCCGCGCTGGGTGAGGCCAAGAGAACCAAGTCGAAGCTCGTCTTAGCAAAGCTGGACCGGCTCGCACGGAACGTTCACTTTATCTCAGGGCTCATGGAAACTGGAGTGGACTTCGCGGTGGCTGACATGCCGAACGCGGACCGGTTCCAACTTCACTTGTTCGCAGCCCTGGCTGAAAAGGAAGCAGAGGTTATCTCGCGGCGCACCAAGCAGGCTCTTGCGGCCGCAAAGGCAAGAGGGGCGAAACTCGGAAAGAACGGACCAGCACTTGCGAAACGCAACAAGGAATTGGCATTCCAGAGCTTGCAGCCCGTTGCACATCACTTTGAAGACATGAGAAAGGAAGGGCTGAGTATTCGTCAAATGGCTTCACGTTTGAACGAGCTGGGCGTCGTATCGCCCGGAGCAGGAAACTGGCATGCCACCAATGTGCACCGCGCTCTCAAACGATTGGAGATTTGACCTCTCCATAGCGCCGCATCACGAATTGCCAGACGTTGTCGACTTTCTCGTCCCATAGCGCTTGCGGATACGGTTCTTCAGGGAGCTCGTTAAGCCCCTGCCTGATTTGCGTCCAAACTGCTCCCCTCGTTTGCTGGCCATTCAGCCAATCAACGGCTGCCACAAGCTTCTGCAACTTCCGAAGCAACTGGCAAGCTACCCGCTTAACCTCCTGCTCCTGAGCCTTCGATAGCTTCGGCTCGGGCGACGTCAGCAAGTCGAAGATGGCAAGCTCAACCGGTGCATTGGCGAGGGCCTAAACTGGATCAATCATGGAGCGCATCCCGCACAGATTACCTCTGCGCTCGCCACCACCGGCGATTTCATTCAGAAGCAGGGGGAGATGTAGCCGGTGCGACGAAAATAAGAAGGTGATCAGGCGCGCGTAGCGGAGAACGCTGCCCCCGAATTTCTACCTCATTGTCTGAATTGATACCGTCTAGGATGGCCGAGAATTGAGGCTCCTGGACGAACTGAAGAACAACGGCCCCTCATCTGCCTTCGCAACCGCTTCGAGAAAGCCCTGCGCTAACAAATGTTCGTGAATGGGAACCTTGCGAGGTTTGTCTGTCTTAGTGCTCCCCGCTGCGGGAGTGATGTGCAGCGCCGCTACGGTCCCTTCGGTCATCACGTCCTCTTTGCGAAGCTGTAGCATCTCGCTGACCCTGGCCCCGGTATAGGCGCAAAGCCATGGAACCCATCGACGCGCAAAGCTCGTATGGTCAGCGGGGTCCGGGTCGCCCATTTTGAGGCTTGCGCCGAGCAGAGCGGTAGTCTCCTCCGGCCTGAACTCTCGTTCCCTCACCTGAACCGGTTTCCGAACGCGCGGAAGGGCGAGGTCCTTTGCGGGATTCTTTTCTAGCCTGCCGTCCGCTACTGCCTGCTGCAGCGCTTGCGCCAACGCTGGAAGGTAGGATTCCCGAACCGTTTTAGGGCTGAGCGCGCGTCTCCCTCGCCCTCCTTCGTTTTCCAGTTTTTTCAACCACGAGCGAACGTGAAGGGACGAGATTCGTCTCGCATCGTCATGGCCGATGAACTCGCAGAATGTTTCGACGTACGCTCGAAAGGACTTTACGGTTTGAGGGCGAGGCTTCGCTGCCACCGCGTATTCTTCAAAGAGGGATCGGATCGACAGAGCCGCCGAAGCATGGGGCGCCTCAACTATCGAGCCATAGCCGCTCGATGCCTTAAGCTTCTCAATTATGGCAGATTGCGCCTCAATGGCTGCCTTCAGCGCGGAAATGTCAGCGTCTCTTTCGCGAAGAAGGTCCCGATGTGCAGCCTCCTCTGGCGTCAATTCTGCGGTAGACAAAGCCATCCTCATCCGAAGCCCCGTGCGAAGCTCCTTTCGCTTTTCATGTCGCAGCTGCCGCTCGCGCTCCAACATCTCTTGCGCAGCCCGCTCTTCTGACTCCCGCGACCCTCCTTCCGAGATCGGGGCGACGGCACGCGCCCGCGCCTCATCAATCAGCCGGTCAGTCTCGACAGTATGCTCGGGTAACCTTCGCTTGGCCTCCTCGCGGTCTTTGGTCCCAAGCGAGATTACCCATTCGCGGCGGGCACTGCCTGATTGCGTGCGGATAAACGGACGAAGTTCAGACGGCACCGAACGTCGAAACCGGTAAACCCCGTTGTGTCTCTGCAGATAGGTGCACATAGCGCTTCAACCCTTACAAACGTAACAGCCGCTTGTAGGAAACGCTTTGTTTTACAATGAGTTTGAGGAATTTCAACCAAGTAGAATTGGTTGGTGCCCAGGAGAGGACTCGAACCTCCACGTCCATACGGACACTAGCACCTGAAGCTAGCGCGTCTACCAATTCCGCCACCTGGGCCGGCGCCCGCCGACTGTCGCGGCGGGGCGGGAGAGGAAGCGGGCAGGTACGGACGTTTCGCGCTATTGTCAATATCGGTCCGGCACGCTTAGGGCGGGCCATTCGCCATTCGCGCCGGCAGCCCGCCCAGCAGAGAGGTCCCGCATGTCCAAACTCGTAACCGTCTTCGGCGCCGCCGGCTTCATCGGCCGCTATGTCTGTCAGGAGCTGGCAAAGGCGGATGCGCGCATCCGCGCCGCTACCCGCGATCCGCACAGCGCCCAGTTCCTGCGGCCGCTGGCGGGTTTGGGGCAGATGGCGATCGTAAAGTCTTCCCTTTCTGCGCCCACTCCTGCCTGCGAAGGCGTCGATGCGGTCGTGAACCTGGTCGGCATCCTCGACGAAAGCGGCCAGTCGTTCGAGGCGGTCCATGTCGACGGCGCGCGCCGCGCCGCAGAAGCTGCGAAAGAGGCGGGGGCAAAGAGCTTCGTGCAGGTCAGCGCCATCGGCGCCGACCCCGAGGCGGAGGCGGACTATGCCCGCACGAAGGGCGAGGGCGAAGCGGCGGTGCGGGAGGTTTTCCCCGACGCGACGATTCTCCGCCCCTCGATCGTCTTCGGGCCCGAGGACGAGTTTCTGAACCGCTTCGCCAAGCTGATGAAGATCGCGCACGTCATGCCCGTCGTGGCCGGCGACGCCCGTTTCCAGCCCGTCTATGTCGGCGACCTGGCGGAAGCCGTTGCCAAAGCTGCGCTGGATCCCGCCGCCCATGGCGGCAAGATCTATGAGCTGGGCGGACCCAATGTGGTCACGATGCGCGAGCTGCTGCACTGGATCGCGCGAACGACCGGACAGGACGAGCGCTTCATCGAGGTTCCCGACGCCGTGACCGCACGCATGGTGAAGATGTTCGGCTGGCTGCCCGGCGCGCCCATGACGCAGGACCAGTGGAAAATGCTGCAGAGCCCGAATGTCGTCAGCGGGGAAAACGGCCTTTCGGCATTCGGCATCTCACCTACGCCGATGCAGGCCGTGGCCCCGAACTGGATGGTCCACTATCGTCGCCACGGACGCTTCACGAAACTGAGCGAGGGCTGATCCGGTCGGGACCGAGCTCCGTACCGGTTCAGGTGAAAAAGATCAGAAGCGCAGCGCCCATCGCGACGCGGTAGACGACGAAGACGGTCATCGAAGCGCGTTTCAGGAAGTTCATCAGGAACACCATGGTGAGGATCGCCGCGACGAAGGTCAGCGCGCCGGCGATGAGGGCGTCGCGCTGCATCGCAGCCGTCGCCTCCGCAAGATCGAGAACCGCCAGAAGACCCGCTCCGGCAATTGCCGGGATCGACAGGAGGAAGCTGAAGCGCGCCGATTCGACCCGGGTGTAGCCCAGGAAGCGCGCCGCGGTCATGGTGACGCCCGAGCGGCTGGTGCCGGGAATAAGGGCAAGGGCCTGAGCAAGCCCGACGATGACAGCGTCCTTCAGGCTGAGATCCTCGAAGCTCTTTTCCTGGCGTCCCACCCGGTCGGCGATGCCGAGGAGAACGCCGTAGATGATGAGGTTCACCGCCACGAGGGTTGTCGACCGGAAGCCCTCCAGATAGCCGCCCGTTTTCAGGAACAGGCCGAGAATGACGGCAGGTACCGTGCCCGCGGCGATGTACCAGAACAGGCGCCGCTCTGCCGGGGCCGTGCCGATACCCACGCTCGCAAAGCCTCCGCGCGCCAGACCCCAGGCGTCGCGCCAGAAATAGACGATAATGGCAGCGAGCGTCCCCACATGAACCGCGACATCGATCAACGGCCCCTGGTCGGGGAGATCGGTCAGCTTCGGAATCAGGATCAGATGGCCGGACGAACTGATCGGCAGGAACTCGGTCACGCCCTGAACGACGGCGATGAGCAGCAACTGTAGGAACGACATGCGCACTCCGCGGAAGGAACCGTGCGGCCTTTAGCATGACATGACGGAAAGCCGAGCCGTTTCCCTACGGTACCGTTTCGGTACAAATAACAATCGGCAGAAGAGCCGGGTGGCTGCCAAGGCGATCCTCCCTTCTACTTTAGTTACCCTACCCTGACCTTTTAGCCAGAAACGACGTGACTCGCAGCCGCCTCCACGCTATGGTTGCGCTCGAAATCCCCAATCAGGTTGTTTTTGGAATGCCGAAGGACATGCTGACCTTCACGAAGGTCGCGCAGGACTATCCCACGAAGCGCCCGGCCGAGGAGCGTGACGACGATTTTCTCGAAATCTCGCGCCCGTTCATCGTCGACAAGGCGGAGGAACAGGCGTCACGCTGTTCCCAGTGCGGCGTCCCTTTCTGCCAGGTGCATTGCCCGCTTCACAATCACATCCCCGACTGGCTGATGCTGACGGCGGAGGACCGGCTGCAGGAAGCTTATGAGATGGCGGCGTCCACCTCGACCATGCCGGAAATCTGCGGACGCATCTGCCCGCAGGACCGGCTGTGCGAGGGCAATTGCGTCATCGAACAGTCGGGACACGGCGCCGTTACCATCGGGTCGGTCGAGAAGTTCATCACCGACAAGGCGTGGGACGAAGGCTGGGTGAAGCCGATCCGTCCGGTGCGCGACCGCTCGCACCGGTCTGTCGGTATCATCGGCGCCGGCCCCGCCGGCCTGACCGCCGCCGAACTGCTGCGGAACAAAGGCTATTCCGTCACCGTCTACGACCGGTACGATCGGGGCGGCGGACTGCTGACCTACGGCATCCCCGGCTTCAAGCTGGAGAAATATGTCGTCGGACGCCGCCTGAAGCGGCTGGAAGAGGGCGGCATCGAGTTCCGCTACAATTTCGATGTCGGCACCGACGCGACGATGGACGAGCTGCGCGAAACCCATGACGCCATTCTGGTCGCCACCGGCGTCTACAAGGCCCGTGAACTGCAGGCCCCGGGCGTGGGCACGGGCGGCATCGTGCCGGCCCTCACCTATCTGATCGCCTCCAATCGCAAGGGCTTCGGCGACGAGGTTCCCGCCTTTGACTCCGGCAAACTCGACGCCGACGGCAAGCGCGTGGTGGTCATCGGCGGCGGCGATACGGCGATGGACTGCGTCCGCACGGCGGTGCGGCAGGGGGCGACGAGCGTGAAGTGCCTGTACCGCCGCGACCGCGAGAACATGCCGGGCTCCGCCCGCGAAGTGCAGAACGCCGAGGAAGAAGGCGTCGAGTTCGTCTGGTTGTCGGCGCCTACGGCGTTCGAGGACAAGGAGGGCGAAGACGGCCAGAAGATCGTGAGCGCGGTGCGCGGCACGAAGATGAAACTGGGCCCGCCCGGTCCCGACGGACGGCGCCAGCCCGAACCGGGCGGCGAGGAATTTCGCGAGGATGCCGACATCGTCGTTATGGCGCTGGGCTTCTCTCCCGAAGACCTGCCGACCATGTTCGGCGTGCCCGACCTCGGCATCACGCGCTGGGGAACGCTGAGGACCGATCACAAGACCCTGATGACCAGCCTCGACGGCGTCTTCGCGGCCGGCGACATCGTGCGCGGCGCCAGCCTGGTCGTGTGGGCCGTCCGCGATGGCCGCGACGTCGCCGCGAGCATGCACGCCTATCTGCAGGCGAAGGACGCCGAAGAGAAAGTGGCCGCGTAGAGAGGCTTTGCTCCCTCGAAGGGAGACGATCAGCGAAGCCCGGCGCAGTTAGAAGAGAGACGAAATGTACGAAACCGAACGCGAACGCCTTGCCCGCGAGGGGATGTACCGGCCCGAATTCGAGTCGGATGCCTGCGGCGTCGGCCTGATCGCGGCGACGGACGGCGTGGCGAGCCGCCGCGTCGTCCAGCTGGGCATCGACGCGCTGAAGGCCGTCTGGCATCGCGGAGCGGTCGATGCGGACGGGAAAACGGGCGACGGTGCCGGCATCCACGTCGAGCTGCCGGTCCAGTTCTTCAACAAGCATATCGAACGCACCGGCCATAAGCCGAAGAAGGACGCTCTTCTCGCCGTCGGCATGATCTTTCTGCCGCGCACCAATCTCGCCGACCAGGAAACCTGCCGCGCGATCGTCGAATCCGAAGTCATCGCCTTCGGTTACCGCATCTATGGCTGGCGCCAGGTGCCGGTGGAGCAGGGCGTCATCGGTGAAAAGGCACGCCGGACGCGCCCCGAAATCGAACAGATCATGATCGAGGGTCCCGACCCGGGCGAGAACTACGCCAACCAGGCGAAGATGGAGAAGGACCTGTACCTGATCCGCCGGCGTATCGAGAAGAAGGTCATCGCCGCGCAGGTGAAGGACTTCTACATCTGTTCGCTGTCGTCGCGGTCCATCATCTACAAGGGCCTGTTCCTAGCCGAGAGCCTGGCCGAATTCTATCCGGACCTGAAGGACGAGGATTTCGTCAGCCGGTTCGCCATTTTCCATCAGCGCTACTCCACCAACACCTTCCCCGAATGGTGGCTGGCTCAGCCCTTCCGCACGCTTGCCCATAATGGCGAGATCAACACCGTGCGCGGCAACAAGAACTGGATGAAGAGCCACGAGATCATGATGGCCGCCGAGGCGTTCGGCGACCTGTCGGAGGAAGTGAAGCCGGTCATCCCGGCGGGTGCCTCGGACACTGCGGCGCTCGACGCGACCTTCGAGGTGCTGGTGCGCTCGGGCCGTTCGGCGCCGATGGCGAAACTGATGATGATCCCGGAGGCCTGGTCGAAAGACTCGACGCTTCCCGACAATCACCGGGCCATGTACGCCTTTTTCGCCTCGGTCATGGAGCCGTGGGATGGGCCGGCCGCGCTCGCCATGACCGACGGGCGCTGGATGGTTGCGGGCGTCGACCGCAACGCGCTGCGGCCGATGCGCTACACCATTACCGGCGACAATCTGCTGCTCGTCGGCTCCGAGACGGGAATGGTGCCCGTCGCCGAAGCGAACGTCGTCGAGAAGGGCGCGCTCGGCCCCGGCCAGATGATTGCCGTCGACCTGGACGAGCAGCTTCTGCTGCACGATCAGGAGGTGAAGGACCTGGTCGCGGACGCAAAGGACTATGCGTCGCTGATCGCGAACTTCACGCTGTTCGAAAACATGCCCGGCGCGGAGCAGCCCGAGCCGCCCGCGGCCTATGAGACGGACGATGTGCGCCGCCGTCTCGTTGCCGCCGGCATGACGATGGAAGACATCGAGCTGATCCTGTCGCCGATGGTCGAAGATGCGAAGGAAGCGATCGGATCGATGGGCGACGACACCCCGCTGGGGGTGGTCAGTCCCAACCCGCGGGTGTTCAGCCATTTCTTCCGGCAGAATTTCAGCCAGGTCACCAACCCGCCGATCGATTCCCTACGCGAATCGCGGGTCATGAGCCTGAAGACGCGCTTTTCCAATTTCACCAATGTTCTCGACCAGGAAGCGGACCAGAAAGACGTCATGGTGGCGCGCTCGCCCGTGCTCACCAACCGTGACTGGAACCGGCTGAAGGCACATTTCGGCGACGCCGCGACGGAGATCGACTGTACCTTCGAAGTCGGCGAGGAAAACGGTCTGCGCCTGGCCGTTTCACGCGTTCAGGAAGAGGCCGAGCGCGCCGTGCGCCAGGGCCGCGCGCAGCTGTTCCTGACCGACGAGCATATCGGGCCCACGCGCCAGGGCATCACGATGATCCTGGCCGCAGCGGCCGTGCACACGCACCTCGTGAAGAAAGGCCTGCGTTCCTTCGCCTCGATCAACGTGCGCTCGGCGGAGTGCCTGGACACGCATTATTTCGCCGTTCTGATCGGGGTGGGGACGACGACGGTAAACGCCTATCTGGCGCAGGAAGCGATCAAGCAGCGGCACGAGAAGGGCCTGTTCGGCGACATCAGCTTCGAAGAGGCGATGCAGAGGTTCAAGCAGGCGATCGACGGCGGCCTGCTGAAGATCATGTCGAAGATGGGCATTTCCATCATCTCCTCCTACCGCGGTGGCTATAATTTCGAGGCGGTGGGCATCTCCCGCGCGCTGGTGAACGAGTTCTTCCCCGGCATGCCGGCGAAGATTTCCGGCGAGGGATTCAACTCGCTTCAGGTTTCGGCCATCGACCGGCACATGCTCGCCTTCGATGAGGACGTCACCGCGCTGCCGGTCGGCGGGCTCTACCGCTACCGCTCGGGCGGCGAACCGCATGCCTTTCAGGGCAATCTGATCCACCTCCTGCAGAAGGCGGTCGCGAGCGGCAGCTACACGCAATATTTGCAGTTCAGCCGCGGCTGCGCGGACCTGCCGCCCATCTACCTGCGCGACCTGTTGGATTTCACGCCGCAGGATCCGATTCCGATCGACGAGGTGGAATCCATCTCCGAAATCCGCAAACGTTTCCTGACGCCGGGCATGTCGATGGGCGCGTTGTCACCGGAGGCGCACGAAACGCTCGCCATCGCGATGAACCGCATCGGCGCCAAGGCGGTATCGGGCGAAGGCGGCGAGGATGTGCGGCGCTACACACCCTATGAGAATGGCGACAACGCCAATTCTGTCATCAAGCAGATCGCCTCGGGCCGCTTCGGCGTCACGGCGGAGTATCTGAACGCCTGCCAGGAAATCGAGATCAAGGTCGCACAGGGCGCGAAACCCGGCGAAGGCGGCCAGCTTCCCGGCTTCAAGGTCACCAAGCTGATCGCGAAGCTGCGCCACTCGACCCCCGGGGTGACGCTGATCAGCCCGCCGCCGCACCACGACATCTATTCGATCGAGGACCTTGCGCAGCTGATCTACGACCTGAAGCAGATCAATCCGAATGCGCGCGTCTGCGTGAAGCTGGTCTCGGAGGCCGGTATCGGCACGGTGGCCGCGGGCGTCGCCAAGGCGCATGCCGACACCATCCTGATCGCCGGACATACCGGCGGCACCGGCGCGAGCCCGCAGACGAGCATCAAATATGCCGGCACCCCATGGGAAATGGGGCTGTCCGAAGTGAACCAGGTGCTCTCGCTGAACGGCCTCAGAAGCCGCGTGAAGCTGCGCACCGACGGCGGTCTAAAGACGGGGCGCGATATCGTCATCGCCGCCATCCTGGGCGCCGAAGAGTTCGGCATCGGAACGCTGAGCCTGGTCGCCATGGGCTGCATCATGGTCCGGCAATGCCATTCGAACACCTGTCCGGTGGGCGTCTGCACGCAGGACGAGGCACTGCGCCAGAAGTTTACCGGCAGCCCGGAAAAGGTCATCAACCTGATCAGCTTCATGGCCGAGGAGGTGCGCGAAATCCTCGCGTCGCTGGGTGTGCGGTCGCTCGACGAGATCATCGGTCGCACCGAACTGCTGTCGCAGGTCAGCCGCGGCGCGGAGCATCTCGACGATCTCGATCTCAACCCGATCCTCGCCAAGCCCGGTTCGCCCGATGGCGGCAATCGGTTCGCCATCAACGGGTTCCGCAACGAAGTTCCCGACACGCTGGACGCGGAGATGGTGAAGGACGCCGCGCCGGTGTTCGAGCGCGGGGAAAAGATGCAGCTGACCTATGCGGTCAGGAACACGCACCGCGCCGTCGGCACACGCCTGTCGCACCACATCGTCAAGGCGTTCGGCATGCGCGGGCTCGCCCCCGGCCATGTCCATGTGCGCCTGCGCGGATCGGCCGGCCAGTCGCTGGGCGCCTTCGCGGTGCAGGGCCTGACCATCGAAGTGCTGGGCGATGCCAATGACTATGTCGGCAAGGGCCTGTCGGGCGGCGAGATCATCGTGCGCCCGCTTATTTCTTCGCCCCTGAAGACGAACGAGAATGTGATCATCGGCAATACCGTTCTCTACGGCGCAACGGCCGGAACGCTCTATGCCGCCGGCAAGGCCGGCGAACGCTTCGCCGTCCGCAATTCGGGCGCGACGGTCGTCGTCGAAGGCTGCGGGGCCAATGGCTGCGAATATATGACCGGGGGACTCGCCGTCATCCTCGGCAAGGTAGGAGACAATTTCGGTGCCGGCATGACCGGCGGCATGGCGTTCGTCTATGACGAGACCGGCGAGTTCAATGCCCGGGTCAATTCCGAAAGCCTGGTTTGGCAAGGCATCGAGACCGCGCATTGGGAAGGCGTCCTGCGCGGCGTGATCGAGGATTATGCCGCACGCACCGAAAGCGCCTGGGCGCGCAGCATTCTCGAGGACTGGCAGGACAAGCTGGCGAACTTCGTACAGGTCGTGCCGAAAGAGACGCTGCCGCACCTCGACATGCCGCTATCGGACGAGCCGGAGATCAGCGCCGCCGAGTAAGCCTGCCTTGTAAGCCAGGTTTGTCAGCTGTCAGCCCGCCGGAACCCCTGCCCTGCGCGTCAGGGGCCGCAGGTAAAGAAACCGGTATAGGTGCGCTCGCCGCCGTCGCCGCGCAGCACCGTCAGGGTGGCCGGGCGGACACTGCCTTCATGCTCCGCCCGGTCGGCGCCGGTGGGCTCGATGCGCAGCGCCAGGCCGCGCGCGGCAAGCGATATGCCGTCACTGAGGTCGGAGAAGCCCCCTGCCCGTCCCTGCATGGCCGGGTAGGGAGTCCCGCCCATCTTGTAGGCCGCCGATACGGCGCCGTCAGGCGTGACGTCCGCCCGCGCGAGCAGAAGCGGCGCCTCGCCTTTCTCGGTAGCAAAGCTGCAGGCAAGCTCACCGGCCGGGGCGATCCGCTCGATATCCGCTGCTCCGAGCGGCTGAAGAACGATCGACGAGCCATCGCCGCCGTTCGTTTCTCCACCCGATGGCCCCGGCAAATCGCGCTCGAGCGGCGGGTCGACCGGATCGACGAAGCCCTCGGCGGGGTTGGGCGGGCCCGCGCGGCCATCTTCCGCCTCCAGGTCAGACACGGGCGGCGCGGTGACAGGCGGGGGCGAGACAGCCGGGTCCCCGGCAGCAGCATCGCCGCGCTCCTCACCCGGCGCATTCCCGCACGCGGCAAGGCCGACAATCAGGGTCGGCAGAAGGAAGAGCCCCAACCGTGGGGCGGGGACATTCCGGTATGGAAGCGTGAGAATCATGCGGCAACAACGCCTCGGAACGTGCACCTGTTGCCGACCGCGCCGGTGTGCCCCCCTTTTCGCTTTTGTCCGGCCCGGCGACATGGCTAATGTCCGCGCCAAATGTGGACCCTCTACCAGTTCCCCCTCTGTCCGTTCAGCCGTAAGGTGCGCATCGCGCTCGCCGAGAAGAATGTCGATTTCGCGCTGGAGCTGGAATATCCTTGGGCACGTAGCGACCGTCTGCTGGGCCTGAACCAGGCCGGCCAGACCCCGGTGCTCGCAGGCGAGAAACCGGGACCGCTCGTTCATAGCCAGGCGATCTGCGAATATTTCGAGGAAACGGTCGAGAAGGCACCGCTTCTGGGCTCCGGCTCGGCGGCCCGCGCTGAAGTTCGCCGTCTGACCGCCTGGTTCGACGAGAAATGTTACGCCGAAGCGACGAACCCGCTGCTGCTCGAGCGCATGTACAAGCGCGTGGTGCTGCGCCAGCCGCCCGAGGCGCGGACCCTGCGCGCCGCATCGCAGGCGGTCGCCCTCCATCTTGACCGGATCGAGGCACTGCTCGGCGAACGCCGCTGGCTCGCCGGCGCAACCTTCAGCCTGGCGGATGTCGCCGCCTTCGCGCAGCTCTCTGTCGCGGACTATCTCGGCGGCCTGGGATTCTCGGGCTATCCCGATACGAAACAATGGTATTCCGCCGTGAAGTCGCGGCCGTCAGTCCGCCGCCTGCTTCCCGACCGGATGGAGGGCCTGGTCCCGCCGCCGCACTACGACAAGCTGGACTTCTGACCGTATCGGCGGGCGGTGCGGCCGCCTCAGCTAGCTATCCACTTTCCGCGGCACGTCGCCCCGCAGCCACACGCGCATGCTCATACCGAGGTCCTTCAGGCTGGGCGGCGGACCCGAGCGAAGAACGCCGTAGCGGAACAGGCGCGCGGCGACGAAGATCACGCCGCCTGCGAACAGCAGCAGCCACGCATAGGCGAACAGGTGAGGAAGCAGGGCCGTGCCCTCGGCCGCTCGCGCTGCCATCATGTATGGGGCCGACAGCGGGAACCAGCTTGCAATCGCGCGAAACGGACCCGGATCGGCGGAGATCGCCTGAAGCGTGACGACGAGGACGACCATCTGCAGGATCGTCACCGGCATGGAGAGGGTCTGAACCTCGCGAATCGAGGAGCAGAGACTGCCGATCCCAAGAAAGATCGCGCCGAAGATCAGATAGGCGCAGATGAAATAACCAAGGACCAGTGCGGCAAATTCCGGCCAGCCGCGCGCCGGGTCCGGAATGATGCCGGCCGGAAGCTGGCCGAGGAGCAGCGCCGCGCCGCCGCCGAAAATGACGCCCCACACCGCAATGCCGATCAGCGAGACGATCACCATCGCGATCAGCTTACCCGCAAAGATGGCGGGAATCGGCACCGAGGCGACGAGGATTTCGATCACCTTGTTGCCCTTCTCTTCCACCATGTTGGAAAGAAGCGCGCCCGCAAGCAGCGAGATGAGCATGAACAGGATCATGGTCGCGCCTGTGCCCAGGGCCTCTGCGGCGCGGTCGCGTGGTGCAGCGGGCGCGGGTCCGCCACTTTCTGCCACGGCCGCAAGCGTTTCCACCGACATGACGGGAGCGGAGCGCTGCAACTCATCCAATTGCGCGCTCAGGCCAAGCCGGTCGGCCGCACGGCGTTCCCAGGCCCGGTTAGCCAGCACCCTGACGCGTTCGATTCGCGTGGCGTCGCTTGCGCGGTAGATGGTGAGGCCGTCCTCGCGGGCGAGCAGGACCGCCCCGAACCGGCCCGCTGCCGGGTCCATCAGACGCTTCGCCTGCCCGGCCGGATCACCCTCGGCGGGCACCACCGTCAGCGCGGGCTCCCGCCGGTCCAGCCCGAGGGCCCGTGCGGCCTCGCCCGCGCCGAGTTCATGCTCGCTCTCGATGCGTTCGAGATCTCCGGATCCCAGTGCGCGCAGCTGGGACGTGGTGAGAAGGGCGGCGGGCGTTTCCAGGCGGGCGGGAAGCTCGTCCTCTGCCCGGATCGACTGGAACCGTCCGCGCAGGATGTCGTAGCGTCGGCGCGTCCGTTCCAGCCGGGCGGTTTCCTCGATCCAGTCGGCGAAGTCGCCGCCGGCGTCGATCACGGCGATGTTCGAAGGCCCGGCAGGCTCGGGGTCATCGCCGGTCAGAAGGCCGATGAGAAGACCGAAGCCGAGCGCAATGATGGGCGTCGCGAGCCAGACGAGAAATCCGCGGGACATGACGGTCGCGCCAACGTCGCGCCGGGCTATGACGGCAACCGCCCGCAGGAAACCTGGCGGCCTCATAGGACCTCGCCTGCCGGTGCGTCCACCGCCGCATCACGACGAGCGTCTTCCGCTTCGGGATCACCGACCATGGCCACGAAAGCATCGTGCAGCGTCGGGCGCTCGACGGAAAAGTCGCGGATGCCCACATCGGCGTCGAGAAGCGCGCGCAGCAGCCGGTCGACGCCGTCATCGGGTACCGAGAAGCGCCACTCGCCGCCCTCCGCGCGGTAGGCGTCGCCCGGAAGCAGGCCGGCCGGGACCGGGCGCTCCGCCAGCAGCGCGCCCACCGCAGGCAGCACGCCGCGCGCTTCGGCAACGGAGCCCGTGAACCGCGTCTGACCACCGGCGATCACCACGAGCCGGTCGCACAGGCGCTCCGCATGACCCATGATGTGCGTCGAAAAAAGGATGGTCGCACCGCGCTGCCGCTGTACGGAAATGATATCCTCCAGCGCCTGCTGGTTGACGGGGTCGAGTCCCGAAAACGGCTCATCGAGGATAATAAGGTCGGGTTCGTGCACGAAGCTGCCGAGGAGCTGCACTTTCTGCGCCATTCCCTTCGACAATGTGCGAATTTTCGCATCGACCTCGGCGCCCAACTGGTAGCGCTCGAGCAGTTCGGCAGCGCGGCGGCGACCGTCTGCAAGCGGCAGTCCGCGCAGCGCGCCCATGAAGGCGATCGTGTCCCGCGTCGTCATGGCAGGATAGAGGCCGCGCTCTTCGGGCAGATAGCCGATGCGATGGGCGATCTCGAGGGGGCGACGGCTCCCCAGGACCTCGCACTGCCCCGCGTCGGGCGAGAGAATCCCGAGGATCATGCGGATCGTCGTGGTCTTGCCGGCACCATTCTGGCCCAGGAAGCCGAGAATTTCTCCTTCGCGCGCGACTAGATCGATATCGCGCACGGCCAGCTTGTCGCCGAACCGTTTTTGCAAGGAGCGCGCCTCGATCGCGTACTGCACTCGCCACTTGTCCTTTCGGGATTCGCGCCTGCCGGGCATCCGGCGGTAGCATGCCGCATTGGGGACGCTACATGTAGGCGGTGGGCGATAACAAACTCTTGCACGATTTGCGACAGCAGGCCGAGGCGGCGGGCTTTGCCTCGCTCGGTATCTGCCGCGCCGACGCGACTCCGCGCGCAGGTCCGCGGCTCGACCGCTGGCTTGCAGAGGGCATGCACGGTGACATGGCGTGGATGGTCGAGAAGGCAGACCGCAGGCGCTCGCCGCAGGATTTATGGCCGGACTGCCGCAGCGTCGTCATATTGGGGATGAGCTATGCGCCCCCGGTCGACCCGCTGCGCCATCATGCCCAACGAGGGACCGGCGCGGTGTCGGTCTACGCACATGGGGCGGACTATCACAACATCGTCAAGAAGGCGCTGAAGCGCGTGGCGCGCTGGATCGTCGCCGAGCGACCGGACGCCGAAGTGAAGGTGTTCGTCGACACCGCCCCGGTCATGGAAAAACCACTGGCGGAAGCGGCCGGGATCGGCTGGCAGGGCAAGCATACCAATCTCGTATCGACCAGCGAGGGCTCATGGCTGTTCCTGGGCGCCATCTACACGACTCTGGAGCTGCCGCCCGACGAGCCGCACGGCGATCGCTGCGGCTCATGCCGCCGCTGTCAGGAGGCCTGCCCGACAGCTGCGTTCCCTGAGCCCTACCGGCTCGATGCGCGGCGCTGCCTGTCCTACCTGACCATCGAACATTCCGGCCCGATTCCGGAGGAGTTTCGCCGCGCGATGGGAAACCGCATTTACGGCTGCGACGACTGCCTTGCGGTCTGCCCCTGGAACAAGTTCGCCGAAACGTCGCGCGACCTGCGCTTCCACCCGCGCCGAGGACTGGACGATCCGGACCTCGCCGACCTCGCGCGGCTGGACGACGACGCCTTTCGCGAGCTGTTCTCGGGCTCGCCGGTGAAGCGCGTGGGACGGGAGCGGTTTGTGCGCAACGTCGCGATCGCGCTGGGCAATAGCGGCGACCCGGCAGCCAGAGCCGCGCTGGCGCCGCTGGTCGAGGACGGCAGCGAGGTCGTCAGGGAGGCGGCCCAGTGGGCGCTCGCTGAACTCGACAGGCAGGCAGCCGCCGCCTAGGCCCGGCTCATCTTTCCTAGCTACCCATTCCCGGAGACCTCCATGAGCGACGCGCCCCTCATCTGTATCGGCAACGCCATCGTCGACGTCATCTCGAAGGCCGACGACGCCTTCCTGGAGGAGCAGGATCTCGTAAAGGGCTCCATGCGGCTGATCGATGCGGATGAAGCCACGTCACTCTATCGCAAGATGGGTCCGGGACAGGAAAGTTCGGGAGGGTCCGGAGCGAACACCGCCGCCGGCATCGCAGCCCTCGGCGGTGCGGTCCATTTCATCGGCCGCGTTGCCGAGGATCAGCTCGGCGAAGTCTTCGGCCACGATATCCGCAGCGCCGGCGTCACCTTCACTACCCCGCCCTCCTCTTCCGGTCTGCCGACGGCACGCTGCCTGATCTGCGTAACGCCCGACGCACAGCGTACGATGAGCACCTTCCTCGGCACCAGCGCCGAACTGTCCGAAGCCGATGTAGACTATGACGCCGTGGCCGCCGCTCCGCTTACCTATCTGGAAGGCTATCTTTGGGATGCGCCCGACGCGCGCGCCGCAATGGTCAAAGCGCGCGACACCGCACGCGCAGCCGGACGCCGCGTCTCCTTCACCCTGTCCGATACATTCTGCGTCGAACGGCATCATGACGACTTTCGCGAGCTGGCCTCCGGCGGAGGTCGATCTCCTGTTTGCCAATGAAGCGGAATTGAAGGCCCTCCACAAAACGGACGATTTCGACGCGGCTGCAACCGCGCAGCGCGGCGCCTGCGAGATTTCGGTCGTGACCCGCAGCGAAAAGGGCGCCGTCGTGCTGACGAAGGACGACTATATCGAGGTTCCGGCGCAGCTGACCGGCCGCATCGTCGATACCACGGGTGCAGGCGACCTGTTTGCCGCAGGCTTTCTGGCAGGTATCCAGGATGACCGTCCCCTGCGCGACTGCGCAGTTCTCGGAACCGTCGCGGCCGGCGAGGTCATCTCGCACTTCGGCGCGCGGCCCCAGACGGACCTGAAGGCGCTCGCCGCGAAGCTGCTCTAAAAAGCGCCAGCCAGCCGGTTTCCCGCCCTCAGGCGCTCAGCGCGAAGCTCTCGCTTCGCCGCGACCTGGTTCGACCAGTCCGGACCCGGATCGACGATATGAATGTCGCCACCCGGGGTTGCGGTGCTAGCTCACGATGCCGACGATGAAGATACCGGCAAGCGCGACCGGACAGACATAGGCGATCAGGAACATCCACACCTTGTGCAGGCCGTCCGGAAGACCGCTTTCCGCGCGCACGAGCCGCTTGTCGATCTTCCAGCCAGTAAAGATCGCCGTCAGGAGCGCGGCCACGGGCAGCAGGACCTTCGCCGTGAAGGTATCGAGCACATCGAAGAAGCCCTGGTTCGCGAATAGCGACATACCGCCCAGCGGATGCCAGTCGGCGAGGACGTTGAAGCTGAGCGCCGCCAGCGTTCCGAGGATGAAGATGGCCAGACCGATACCGATGGCGGTCGACTGACGCTGCCAACCGAAGCGATCCACGCCCCAGACCACGGGCGCCTCGAGCAGGGCAACCGAACTCGTCAGAGCGGCGAAGAAGACCATGACAAAGAACAGCAGGCCGACGAGGCTGCCGACCGGGATCGCGCTGAAGGCCGCCGGCAGCGTCTGGAACATGAGGGTCGGACCCGCCGCGACGTCGAAGCCGGCAGCAAAGACGATCGGGAAGATGCACAGGCCGGCGATCAGGGCCACCGACGTATCCGCGCCCGCGATAATCGCCGAGGTCGATGCGAGGTTCGTCGTCCGGTCCGCATAGGCACCGTAGGTGATCATGATCGCGGAGCCGAGGGACAGTGAGAAGAAGGCCTGGCCAAGGCCGGCCAGCATGACGGAGCCCGTCAGCTTCTCCGGCTCGAACGTGAACAGGAAGTCGAGCGTTTCCGCAAAGGCGCCGGTAAACGCGCCGTAGATCGTAATGGCCAGAAACAGCAGGAAGAAGGCCGGCATCATGAAGGTGGCGACGAATTCGATCCCCTTGGTGACGCCGCGGGCCACGAAGAAGATGGTGATCGCCATGAAAACAGCGTGCAGCGCCACAAGCTTGACCGGGTCTTCGAGCAGGGCCGGAAGCAGGCCCTCGATCTCGCTGTCGCTCCAGCTCTGGAAGGCGCCCCCCAGGAAAGGGCTGGTAACCAGGTCGCCGGCGAAGACGCCGATATAGTTCAGAACCCAGCCGCCCAGCACGCTGTAGAAGCTGAGGATGAGGAAAGCGACGAGCATGCCTATGTCGCCGATGACGACCCATTTCTCGCTGGCGCCGGAATCGCGGGCGACCCGCACGACGCTTTCGGACGCGGAGCCCTGCCCGTGACGCCCGATAAGCACTTCGGACAATAGACTGGGAAGGCCGATCAGGACGACGCACAGGATGTAGAAGATCACGAAGGCGCCGCCGCCATTCGTGCCGGCCTCGGCGGGGAACCGCCAGAGGTTGCCGAGCCCGACCGCCGACCCGACGGCTGCAAGAATGAAGGCGGAACGGCTGGACCAGCCCTCCCGCGACGATTGCGTGGCTACCATTTACTTGCCCCCCATCCCTACGCGGCAAAGCGAACTGATTACATCAATTGCACGTCAAATGAAGGGCCGCCGGGAAAATTCGAAAGAGTTCCGCGAAAAGTTGGTTGCGTTCACTACAATCAACCGTTCGCACCGCCCGCCAGCATGGGGCCGAGCGGACGACCGGCGAACACATGTACGTGAAGATGCGGCACCATCTGATGGGCGTTCTTGCCGGCATTGACGAGCAACCGGTAGCCATCGTCCTCCAGCCCCAGTTCGCGCGCCACCGCGCCGACCGCCCGGATGAAGCCGGCAATCTCCTCGGCCGAGGCGCTCTCGGTAAAGTCGACCCATGAGCGGTACTTGCCCTTGGGAATGACAAGCACATGGGTAGGGGCCTGCGGATTGATGTCCTCGAAGGCATAGGACCACTCATCCTCATATACCTTCGTCGACGGAATCTCGCCGCGAAGAATCTTCGCGAAGATATTTTCGTCGTCATAGGGTCCGCGTGCGTCGACCGCTTCCATGGCTCAGTCCTCCCTCGACCGTTTTTCCTCTATGCCGCTCATGCCTTCCCGCCGCGCCAGCTCCGCGTCAATGTCGCCGGGCGTAAGCCCGGCATCGAACCAGAGAACGGAAAGATGGTAGAGAAGGTCGGCGCTTTCGCCGATCAGGGCGGCGCGGTCTTCCGCAACTGCGGCGATGACGGTCTCGACCGCTTCCTCGCCGACTTTCTGAGCGATCTTCCCGCGCCCCTTCTGCAACAGGGCTGCCGTGTGGCTTTCCCCGGCGGCCGCGTCCGCGCGGCTCGCCACGATGGTCGCCAGGCGTCCAAGAATGTCGGTCATGCCAGTTCCTCCTCCTCGATCCTGCGGACCGCGATCCCCGCCGCCGCCATGGCGGCTCGTGCTTCGGCCAGACTGACTTCGCCGAAATGAAAGATGGAGGCGGCGAGGACCGCGCTTGCGTGCCCCTCGACGACCCCCTCGACGAGGTGGCCGGCATGGCCGACACCGCCCGAGGCGATGACGGGCACGGCAACGGCATCGGCAATCGTGCGCGTCAGGTCCAGGTCGAAGCCGTCCTTGGTGCCGTCGCGGTCCATCGAGGTCAGCAGAATCTCGCCGGCGCCCTCGGCGACACAGCGGCGCGCATGGGCAAGCGCATCGACGCCGGTCGGCTCGCGCCCGCCATGAGTGAAGATCTCCCACGCCCCGGGGGAAACGCGCTTGGCATCGATCGCTGCAACCACACATTGCGAGCCGAAGCTCTCCGCCAGCTCGCCGATCAGTTCGGGACGCCTGACCGCGGCCGAATTGACGGCCACCTTGTCCGCCCCGGCCAGAAGCAACGCGCGCGCATCCTCGGCCGCGCGGACACCGCCGCCGACGGTAAGCGGCACGAAGCACTGGTCGGCCGTGCGGCGCACGACGTCGAGAAGGGTGCCGCGATTCTCGTGCGTGGCGGCAATATCGAGAAAGCAGATCTCGTCCGCACCTTGTGCATCATAGGCCTTGGCCACCTCGACCGGGTCGCCGGCATCACGCAGAGACACGAAATTGACGCCCTTGACGACGCGGCCGGCGGCCATGTCGAGACAGGGAATGATGCGGACGGCGGCCATCAGGTGGTGGCGGCGAGCGCCTGCTTCAGCTTCAGACGGCCGGTATAGATGGCGCGGCCGACGATCACGCCGCTGATGCCACTGCCCGATGCCTTCTTCAGCGCGCGGATATCGTCCATGCCGGCAACGCCGCCGGAGGCGATGACCGGTAGCTCGACCGCTTCGGCAAGGTCCTTCGTCGCTTCGATATTCACGCCGGAAAGCAGACCGTCGCGGCCCACATCGGTGAAGAGAAGCGCCGCGACGCCGGCATCCTCGAAGCGCCTGGCCAGGTCGACGACGGGCATGTCGGACGTCTCGGCCCATCCTTCGGTAGTGACGAAGCCGCCGCGCGCATCGACGGCGACGACGATCTGTCCGGGCAAGTCGGCGGCGGCCGATTTCACCAGGTCCGGGTCCTTCAGGGCCGCCGTGCCGAGGACGACCCGCTTCGCACCCGCCTCGATCCAGTTCATGATTGCCGAGCGGCTGCGGACGCCGCCGCCGACCTGAACACGTCCCGGAAAGGAGTTGATCGATTCCTCGATGACTTCGCGGTTCTTGGACTTGCCCTCCACGGCGCCGTTCAGATCGACGATGTGAAGCCATTCCGCACCGGCCTTGCCGAACATGGCCGCCTGCTCCGCAGGGTCGTCGCCATAGACGGTGGCACTGGCCATCTCGCCTTCGGACAGGCGCACGATCTGGCGGTCCTTCACGTCGATGGCGGGATAAACGGTGAACGGCATGGCGTCCCTTCGGATGTCGGCTTTTCGGGGCTCGCGGCGTGGGCCGCCCGTCCGGACCTAGGCTCGGCGGACTAGAGCGTCCAGTCGAGAAACGCCCGCAGGAAGCGCAGTCCGTAGGCCTGACTCTTCTCGGGATGGAACTGCGTACCGAGGATATTGTCCCGTCCGATGATCGCCGTCACGTCGCCGCCATAGTCGCACGTCGCCAGCACATGGTCGGGCCGCGCCGCCGCAAAGGCATAGGAATGGACGAAATAGGCCTCGCCGCCATCATGCAGTGCGCCGACGAGCGGATGCGCGCGTCCCGCGTCGGTGTGAAGGATCGGGCTCCAGCCCATATGCGGAATCTTGAGGGCGCGATCGCGGGGCTCGAGATGCGCCACCTCGCCCGAAATCCAGCCGAGTCCGGCATGCGCGCCGCGTTCCAAGCCCCGGTCGGCAAGAAGCTGCATGCCGACGCAGATACCGAGGAAGGGGCGGTCCTTTTCGAGGACCGCGTGCGTCAGGGCCTCGGTCATGCCCGGAACGGACTTCAGGGCCGCGGCGCAGTGGCCGAAGGCGCCCACGCCGGGAAGTACGATGCGGTCGGCGGCGGCGACGTCCTCCGGCGCGGCGGTGACATGGACATTGGTAGCGGTCGCAGCGTCGCACGCGGCGGTTTCGAGACCCTTCGCCACCGACCTGAGATTGCCCGCGCCATAGTCGATGACGGCGATGCGCTGTGCCATGACGTCAGAGCGTACCCTTTGTACTGGGGACCGCCCCGGCGTTCCGCGCATCGATCTCAAGCCCCATGCGAAGCGCGCGCGCAAATGCCTTGAACGCCGATTCGATGATGTGGTGCGAGTTTTCGCCGTAGAGCGTCTCGAGATGCAGGGTCAGACCGGCCGTCTGGGCCAGACTTTCGAAGAAGTGGGGGAACAGCTCGGTATCCATCTGCCCCAGATGCCCGTGCGGAATTTCGACCCGGTAGACCGTGTAGGGCCGGCCGGAAATGTCGAGCGCGCAGCGGGTCAGCGTTTCGTCCATGGGCGCATAGGCCTGGCCGTAGCGGCGAATGCCGCGCTTGTCGCCAAGCGCCACCTTCAGCGCCTCCCCCAGTGCAAGGCCCGTATCCTCGACCGTGTGATGCTGGTCGATGTGAAGGTCGCCCTTGGTCGTCAGCTTCAGGTCCACCAGCGAGTGGCGCGACAGCTGCTCAAGCATATGGTCGAAAAAGCCGATGCCGGTCGAAATCTCATAGGCGCCCGTGCCGTCGAGATCGAGATCGATGGCGATCTTCGTTTCCTTCGTGTCGCGTCGGACGGTGGCCGTTCGGCTGCTGGCAAATAAGCTCATAGACAGGGCCTTAGCGCCCCTCGGGGGCGACGCGCCAGACCCGGTTGCCCGCGTCGTCCGCAACGAGCAGTGCGCCGGTCGCGTCGAAGGCGACCCCCACCGGACGGCCCTTCGCCTCGCCGCCAACGAGGAAGCCGTCCAGGAGCACCTGCGGCAGGCCCGCCGGTTCACCGTCTTCGAACGGAACGTAGACGACCATGTAGCCCGAGGGCGGCTTGCGGTTCCAGGATCCGTGCTGTCCGACGATGGCGCCGCTGCCGGAGGACGTGAAGGCGAGGCCGAGCGAGGCGGTGTGCGGGCCGAGCGCATAGTCCGGCTTGATGGCGGTCTCGCGCGGAGGCGTTCCAGGTGCCCGGTCATCGGCAACGTTGCCATAATAGAGCCACGGCCAGCCGTAGAAGCCGCCCTCCTCCACGCTGGTCATATAGTCCGGCACGAGGTCGGAGCCGAGCGCATCGCGCTCGTTCACCGCCGTCCAGAGCTCCCCCGTTGCCGGGTTCCAGTCCATCCCGACCGGATTGCGTAGTCCCGTCGCGAACAGGCGCATCTCGCCGGTCTCGACGTCGAATTCATGAATGGCCGCGCGCCCTTCCTCCACCCCGAGGCCGCTTTCGCCGACATTCGAAACCGAACCGACGCTGACATAGAGTTTCCGCCCGTCCGGGCTGGCAAGGAGGTTGCGAGTCCAGTGCCCCGCCTTCTCGCCGCGGTCGGGGAATTCGGCAACGAGCTCGCCCTCGCCCCGCAGGCTCGTCGCGCCGTCCTCGTAAGGGAAGCGCAGAAGGCCGGCATAGTTGGCGACGTAGAAATCGCCCGCGACGAGAGCCATACCAAAGGGCGACGCCAGACCGTTGTCGGCCGTTGCGAAAACGTGCCGCTCGTCCACCTGCCCGTCGCGGTCGGAATCGCGCAGAAGCGTGATGCGGTTCGCGGTCTCCGCGCCGGCACCCGCGCTTGCCATCACCTTTTCCTCGATCCAGGCCATCAGCCCACCGCCCTGCCCCTTTGGCGGCTTGTTCGACTCCGCCACAAGCACATCGCCATTCGGCAAACGGTAGAGCCAGCGCGGGTGATCGAGGTCCGACGCGAAAGCACTGACGGTCAGGCCGGGCGCAGCCCGCGGCGCCTCACCGTCTCCCCAGCCCACGGCGTCGGCCGTGTTGACCGTCGGAAACACCGTCTCTGTCGGCTCGGGCAGGGCAGGGTCGGTCCCCATGCCCTGCGTTACCGGCAGCTCTGCGCTTTCGCCGCACGCCGTCAGTGCAAGCAGACCAGCGAAACATGAAATCAGTCGGCGCATATGATCTCCCCCTTGGCTGCGGACCAGCGATGCGGGCCCGTCCTTTGAAGCGCAGCGCTGCGCTACCTATATCCGCCGCCAACCTGCCGCCACTCCGGCGCGAACATCCATGAGGTGAAATGTCCGAAACTCCAGTGATGCACGGTACGACGATCCTGTCGGTCCGGCGCGGCGGCAAGGTCGTCATCGCCGGCGACGGCCAGGTCTCGATGGGCCAGACGGTCATGAAGGGAAATGCGAAGAAGGTGAGACCGCTGGGCGACGGCAGCGTCATCGGCGGCTTCGCCGGCGCGACTGCGGACGCCTTCACGCTGTTCGAGCGACTGGAGTCGAAGCTCGAGCGCTTTCCGGGCCAGTTGAAACGCGCCTGTGTGGAGCTCGCCAAGGACTGGCGCACCGACCGCTATCTGCGGCGGCTGGAAGCCATGATGATCGTGGCGGACAAGGACGTAACGCTTGTCCTCACCGGCACCGGCGATGTGCTGGAACCCACCCATGACGTTGCAGCCATCGGCTCGGGCGGCAATTACGCCCTGTCCGCCGCGCGCGCTCTGATGGACGCCACGGAGCTGGACGCGGAAGACGTTGCCCGCCGCGGCATGGCGATCGCCGCCGAAGTCTGCGTCTACACCAATGAAAATCTGACGGTCGAAAGTCTGGAGGCCGCTTGAGCCCTATGAATTCAGAAACCCCCATCGTCGCCGATCATGCCATCGAAGGCCTGACCCCGCGCGCCGTCGTCGCCGAGCTCGACCGCTATATCGTCGGCCAGGACGACGCCAAGCGCGCCGTTGCGGTCGCACTGCGCAATCGCTGGCGGCGCCAGCAGCTCCCTGCCGGACTGCGCGAGGAAGTAAGTCCGAAGAACATCCTGATGATCGGGCCGACCGGCTGCGGCAAGACCGAGATCAGCCGCCGCCTCGCGAAGCTGGCGGAGGCCCCCTTCATCAAGATCGAGGCGACCAAGTTCACCGAGGTCGGCTATGTCGGCCGAGACGTCGAGCAGATCGTGCGCGACCTTGTCGAAGAAGCGATCCGCTTGGTGCGCGAGCAGAAGCGCAAGGCGGTGAAGTCCGAGGCCGAGCGCGACGCCGAAGACCGGCTGATCGACGCCCTCGCGGGCAAGGACGCCTCATCGGCCACACGCGAGCGCATGCGCGAAAAGCTGATCGCGGGTGAACTGAGCGACAAGAAGATCGAGATCGAAGTCGAGGCGGCGCCGCAAATGCCGTTCGAAATGCCGGGCATGTCCGGCCAGATCGCCACGATCGATATCGGCAGCATGTTCGGCAAGATGGGGAAGCAAACCAAGCGCCGGAAGCTGAGCGTGGCGCAGGCCTTCGATGCGCTGCTGGCGGAAGAGTCCGACCGCCGCCTCGACGATGAGGAAATCGCCCGCGAGGCCATCGAGGCAGCCGAGCAGAACGGCATCGTCTTCCTGGATGAGATCGACAAGATCGCCGTTTCGGATGTTCGCGGCGGCTCGGTCAGCCGCGAGGGGGTCCAGCGCGACCTGCTGCCCCTGATCGAGGGCACGACCGTGACCACCAAGCATGGTGCGGTGAAGACCGACCATATCCTGTTCATCGCCTCCGGCGCCTTTCATGTCGCAAAGCCGTCGGACCTCCTGCCCGAACTGCAGGGACGCCTCCCCATCCGCGTCGAACTGAAGGGCCTGACGGAAGAGGATTTCCGTCACATCCTGAAGGACACCGAAGCCAGCCTGATCACTCAGTACCGCGCTCTGATCGGAACCGAGAATGTCACGCTCGACTTCACCGAGGAGGCGATCGACCGGATCGCCAAGCTGGCTGCAGAGGTGAATTCCGGTGTCGAGAATATCGGCGCGCGGCGTTTGCAGACCCTGCTGGAAAAGCTTGTCGAGAAGATCAGCTTCGAAGCCTCCGAACGCGGCGGCGACACAGTGACAATCGACGCCGCCTATGTCGACGAACAGCTCGACGAGATCGTCAAGGACCAGGACCTGTCGAAATACGTGCTTTGACGCGATAGCCCCGGGGTCCGCCCCCACACCAGCCGCCCGGGGCTTTCGTGCAGCGACGGCGCCATCTAAGCGTCGGCTATGCTTAGCGACCTGGGCGGCCTTCTGTCGGAATGGGGCGCCGTTCTCCTTACGACGGTGAACTGGGCGATCCGGATCGCCGCGCTGATCAATGTGCCTTACCGGCGCAGCGCCGATGCCGCGCGCGGCTGGCTGCTGCTGTTCTTCGTGCTGCCGATCCCCGCCGCGGTACTCTACTTCCTGATCGGGCGGGCGCGGCATCCGAAGGAGCGCCGCGAGCGCGTGAAGCAGCTTCGCAGTGTGCTGGAGAAGCTGACCGCGGATACAAGCGACGAGCTGCGCGCCTGCCGCGCCGACATCGCCGAACGCGACCTGCCCATCAGCCGTATCGCGGACGCCATCGGCGAGCTTCCCGCCTATGACGGCAACGAGGTGGAGGTGGAGGGCGATTATGACCGGATGATCGCCCGCCTGTGCGACGACATCGACCGCGCCCGCGATCACGTCCACCTGATGTTCTACATCTTCGCGGCCGACGATACCGGCGAGCAGGTCATCGAGGCGCTGCGCCGGGCGGCCGGACGCGGTGTCACCTGCCGCCTGATGTACGACGCCGTGGGCTCGCTGCGGTCGGCAGACGAGGTGGAGGCGCGGTTGCGAGGCTCCGGCGTGGAAGTGCGCGCAATGCTGCCGCTGCGCTTCTGGAAGCGCTGGACCCGCGCCGACATGCGCAATCACCGGAAAGTCGCCGTGATCGATGGCCGGATCGGCTGGACGGGATCGCAGAATATCATTCGCGCGAAGAGCGGCGCACAGCCGAACAAGGAACTGATGGCGCGGATCGAGGGACCCGCCGCCGCCCATTTGCAGCTCGTCTTCCTCGGCGATTATTTCCTGGAAACCGGCGACATCCCGAACGGCGCCGGGTTCTTTCCGCTACCCGCGCGGCAGGACGCGGACATGGCCGTGCAAATCGTACCGAGCGGCCCGGACTATCCCCATACGAGCATCGACATGCTGTTCTCGGCGCTGCTGTACCATGCACGGCGGCGCGCCACCCTGGTGACGCCCTATTTCATACCTTCGGACCCGCTCGTCATGGCCCTTCGCGCGACGGCCCAGCGCGGCGTCGATGTGAACCTGATTGTCAGCGCAGAAACCGACAGCAGGCTCGTCGATTTCGCTCAAGGCTCCTATTTCGGCGGACTGCTGGAAGCGGGCGTCCGCATCCACCTCTACGAACGGGAATTCCTCCACGCCAAGCATGTCAGCATTGACGATACGCTGACCCTGATCGGATCCAGCAATATCGACATGCGCTCGTTCGAACTCAATTCGGAGGTCGTCATGGTCGGGTATGACGAACGGCTGAACGCCCGGCTGCAAGAGGTGGAGGAGGGCTACCGGGCCGTCAGCCGGCAGTGCGATGCGGAAGCATGGCGCAACCGGCCGCTGCCGGAAAAGCTGCTGCAGAATATGGCGCGGCTCGTGGGCCCGCTGCTCTAACGGCCCGCCGAACCGGCAACCACGGGCTGAACATAGTCGATCAGCCCTTCGCTCGTGGGAAGCTCGATCGAGCTGACGGCATTCCCCCCGAAATAGACCGTGTTGGTCGCCACCGCCGCATCGGTCGAGGTGTAGGGATCCCCCATGCTGTTGAGGCTGCGCGCATAGTTCGGAAAATTGCTGGAGCTGACATGGACCCGCAGTCTGTGTCCCGTCTCGATACGCCGCGACAGCAGAATGGGCGGCAACTCGACATCGTAGCGCTGCCCGGCCTGCATCGGAACTTCACGGTCCATACCTTCCCGATAGCGCATGCGGAGAATCGTATCGCCGACGAGAAAGGCGCCGCCATCGGGAAAGACGTCGATGATCTTCACGGTGAAATCCGTGTCGGGACGATCGGACGCCACGGATAGCTTTACCCTGGCAAAGCCAAGCAGGTCCCGCGGCGCCCTAAATTCCGGCGAGGTGAAGACGAGAACGTCCTGGCGCGCCGCCTCGGGGCGCTGGTCGAAACTGCCGTCGACCTGGTCGTCCCCCACCCCGCCAATCTCGCCGCCGCGGCTGATGACAGGGTCGGCCGGATCGTAGCGGTAGCTGAGTTGGCCGGCCTGCGTCTCCGCGCTCGCCATCATGCCGTCGGGGCCAAGCCGCCATAAGGTCCCGCCGCCCGTGGGCATGTCGGCCCGGCCCGCCCAGTCGCCGTCGGCCAGATAAGCGCGGTAGGCGGGCACATCGTCCCACAGCCCGTCATTCCCCTTGCCGGTCCAACGGTGGATCCAAGACCGGAGCTCCGCCTCATAGGGATAGCGGGCATCGCCAAGCTGCAAGTCGCCGATGCTCGCCGCCTCGGTCTCGCGGCCGAAGCTGCAATGACCGCCCTGGGTGATGCGCATATGCTGGTTGTTGCGCGCTGCGGGCGAAAGCTCTGCAAGATTGCGGTCGAACCAGGCCACGGTCGAGCGGGCGGAAATGTCGTAGATCGCTTCGGCCCAAAGTCCCGGAACGCGGATCACGTCGGAATTCGTGACGCGGTTCGCCGCCCATGCCGGGTGAGACGGACCCCGTGCCAGATAGTCGTCGATCTCATTGTCGGTGGCGCCCATCTCCGTCATGATATCCACCATCGGAAGGTGCATTCGCGTGGCGACGAATTTTTCCGAAGCGTCCTCGTCGCGCACCAGGTCGACCTCGAAATTCGACAGCAGGATCTGCCGCTCTTCGTCCGACAGCCCCGCCGGAAAGTTCGGCCAGGGCTGCTTCATCGAACCGTAGAAATAGTTGAACCAGCCCTGCTGCCAGACGCCGCCGCGCCAGAAATTGCCCTGTTCGCGAAACGGGCCCGCTTCCGCGACGCCAACGCCGGCCGACATGGCGATCATTGCCTTGTGGGCGGGATGGCCCGCCGCGGCCAGCTTGAGCTGGTTTTCCGCCGATGAAGAGCAGCCGAGCGTCACCACCTGCCCGTCCGACCAGGACTGTTCGGCAATCCAGTCGAGTGTGTCCCAGCCATCTTCCGCCGGGCGCGGGAGCATGGTGAACTCGCCTTCCGAAAAATAGCGTCCGCGCTCATGCTGTTCCACGAGCGCGTAGCCGTCCTCGAGCAGGCGGTTGAAGAAGGCCGAGCGGCGACCGCCAACCTCTGTGTTGTACGGCGTGCGGATCAGAATGGCTGGAACCGGGCGCTCGCCGCCGAACGGCACGTAGATGTCAGTGTCGAGACGGGCGCCGTCGCGCATGGCCACCTGCACATGTTCCTCCACGAGGGCATCTGCGGGTGGGGAGAAGGCAGCCGGCTGCGGCGGTGCCTCGGCATCTCGCGTCGTGCACGCAGCGAGAAGGGCTGCGCCAAGCGCCAGGGAAACGAGAGCGGTGGGCGGCGGGCCGCCGGATCGGGCAGGAAAGCGCATTGGACCAGTCTTTCAGGTCAGCCGCACTTCAGCTCCAATACGTCATTCGTGCCGGCCTCCGTAACGATATTCAACCGGTCGGGACGGTAGTCCATCGTGACAGGCGCCCCCTCTTCATAAGCGCGGAGGGTCGCCGCGCCGCTGCGTGCCAGAATCCTTTCACGAAGGTCGGCGCGTAGCGGGCGCCCGAGCAGGTCGGCGACCTTTTCTGCGCCGCAGGGGTGGGCCTGGTCCGTTACGTCCGGAGAGGAGGCCGGGCCGTTCTCCTCACCGATATCGGCGACATTGGGATCGCCCGCGCGCGCGAACCGCAACGCGAAACGATCCGTCTCGCCGCGTACGGAGTCGTCGAAGACATTGATGCCGGGCTCGTCATCGGAATTATCGTGAAAACGCTCGCGTGCGACGAGGGCGAATCCGGCTTTCCGGAAGTCCTCGACCACCCGCTCCGGCGCGATCCGGTGGATGTCATACGCGATCTGCCGGGTATCGCCGTCGGCACCGACATGGTCGATGACGGTCACCGTTCCCCCCGGCCGCAGGGCGATGTTGAGCTGCGCAAGCACATCCTGCGGCTGGGTATGGGGCAGGCCGTAGTCGGCGCTGGTGACGTAAAGGTCGTGATAGACCAGGTGAAACAGCACGGCGTCCAGGCTCGCCGGGGCAAGCCTTAGGCGGTTGAAGTCACGGTAGAAGGCGGCGACGTTAGGTAGCCTGCCGGAACTGTAGCCGCGCGCCGCACCGGCCTCCTCCATCCGGTCGCGCATGCGAAAACTCGCAGGATTGTGCGCCAGGACGAAGCCCTCGGGTGCGACAGCGCGGGCAATGAGTTCGGAATAGTAGCCGCCGCCCGCAAACATATCGAGCACGCGGTCTCCCGGCTCGAGCTGCATGAAGGCAAGTGCGCGCGCCGGCTTACGGTCCTCGTCCATCGCCTGATCCCGGTCGCTGCGATCGGTGCGCGCGACAATGGCTTCGGCTTCGTCCAGCCCCAGGGGCTCGGCCATTGCAGGCATCGCCATCATCAAAGCGCCTGTCACTGCCATTCTGAGCATCGTGTCGCTCCCCGTCTTGCTTACGATTATGCCGCATCCTTCTAGCTCACGCGCATCGAATGGCGAAGCCGCCGCGTTCGGCGCATGACGGATTCGAACTGAACAAGCGGAGACTGCCTGCGATGGACCTGCCCGAGAGCCCCTTTTTCCGGATCTTTCACCGCGGACTGGCGGCGGCGGAACGGGGCCTCGACCGGCTGCGCTACCGCGGCGGCGGCGATGCGCAGGACAAGCTACGGCTGCTGACCTATGCCGGTTACCGTAGCGCCGAAGAGCTGCGCCTTTCGGGACGCATCGTGCGCTTTCGCGAGTCGCTCGACCCGGGGACAGGGACGCTGCCCCGCCTGCGCGCGATGCTGGCCATCTACGAAAGCGACGAGGTGCCCCGCGTTCCTGTGCGCATGGAGGGGTTCGGCGGCGTCCATGAGACCGAGAGCGACGACGAGGGCTATTTTCGGTTCTCCATTCCCATCGGCGCACATGATTTACCCCGACGCACCACCTGGGAAGAGGTCACCCTGTCGACGCCGGGCCGACTTTCCCACCGCGAGCGGGTGGCGGCGCCGGTCCTCGCTCCGGGAACCGATACACGGCTCGGTATCATCTCCGATATCGACGATACCATCGTCGAAACCGGGGCTACGAATTTCCTGAAGAACTGGAAGCGCGTGCTCGTCCACCAGCCGTCCGACCGTCTGGCGGTACCGGGTGCCTCGAAACTCTACCGCATGCTGGTGGTGGACCATGAGGCGCCCCGCCGACCAGTTTTCTATGTCTCTTCCAGCCCGTGGAACCTCTACGGCTTCCTCACCGAATTCATGGAACTGAACGATATCCCGCACGGGCCGATGTTCCTGAAGGACTATGGGATCGATCGGACGAAATTCATCGCCGGAGGGCATCGCACGCACAAGGTGGACGCGATCGAGACGATCCTCGCCTTCTACCCAGGCTTTCGTTTCCTCCTGATCGGCGACAATGGCCAGCGCGACGTCGAAGTGTACGCCAAGGTGGCGGCGGACTTCCCGGACAATGTCGCCGGCGTTTTCATCCGGGACGTTTCCGGCACCTGCCGCGACGGCGAAAACGGGAAGCTGCTTGCGGGGATCGAGGACCGGGACATCCCCGTCTATTGCGGCGAAGGCTTCGGCGATGCACTGGCAATGGTCGAGCAACTCGGCTTCGGCCCCGACAGCGCTGCGGCGAAAGCCGCGGTTCCCGAAAAAACGAAGAACACTCCCTGACCGCTCAGGCGGCGGGCTGGGCTGAGCCCGTTTTTCTGGAGCAGGGAAATGGTGCCCAGGGACAGAATCGAACTGCCGACACTGCGATTTTCAGTCGCATGCTCTACCAACTGAGCTACCTGGGCACACGCTCGGAAGCTGGCGAAGCGCGGGACATAAGGGCGGCGCGCAGGCTTGTCCAGCGCCAGCTACGCCGCAAAGCGCAGAATCAGGCCGAGCAGCAGAATGGCGGCAAGCCCGGCGACGAAAATCACACGCCGCCGCCGGCTGCGGAGGATGATCTCAGCACCCCGCACATCGCGCGCATCATGTGCCGCTCCTTGCTCGGCATTGTCTTTATGTGGGGGCGTGGGATCGGGCCTGGTCATACCCGGTCAATGCAAGCCTGTGCACGCTCGTTCCGATAACCAGCATGGCTAGAGCGCGGCTCAATCGCGGGGCGGCTCTTCCTCGGGCGCGACCGGGGCGCGGTAATCCTCGTTCATCCATTTCAGGAGATCGCGGTCCTTGCAGAGCTGCGAGCAGAAGGGGAGATGATCGGGCGAGGCGGGAGCCTTGCAGATCGGACAGCGCGGGCGCGGTTTAGACGGCGTGGACATCGCCTGCCCATAAGGGGTCGGACCCGTGGGCTTTCAAGGCAATGCGCAGATGCTGACGCGCCTCGAGCCGTTCGATGAGGTGTGGCCGCGCCGAGAGCCAGGCCGTCACAGCCTCTCCCGCCCTCAGTTCGAGAGAAGTCGCCGCTCCTGCGCCGCGCCCCGCGCGCCGCAGAAGGTCGAGCGCGCGCGATTCCGCCGGCAGGTTCTGCGCCAGTTCAAGGAGCGACGGGCGAAAGCGGGGCCGCACGACCTGCATCAGGCCGAAGCCGTTGATCGCTGTGCGTTCATGCTCGGCGTCGAAGGCATCGTCGAAGATCGCGGCGAGGCGGGTGCGGTCGCCCTTCCCTTCGAGAGAGGGAAAGTCGATGAGGATCGAGCCGCCGATATCGAGCCGGAGAATGGCGGCGGCAACAGCCTCGGCCCCGCGGCTGGCCAGCTCGCGGGGCGCGAGGTCGCCGTCTATGTCTATCGTCGTTCCCGCAGGGGTGGGCACGATCGACAAGGTACAGCCCAGGCGGGCAACGACGCCTGAACGCGCCTCCTCCATCAACTCTTCCCAGCCATGGTCCGACAAGTCACCCGGCCTCGCCCCTTCTGGTGCGGGAGGGTGCGGCTCGTCGGCCGCCATAGCCGGCCGCGCCTTGGCATCGCGCGGCCTCCCGCGTTCCGGAATGGCGCCGCGTGTGACGACCAGGTCCCGCTCTTCGCCTTCGGCGGCGCTGGCGGGCCAGGGATCGAGCTGAAGGACCTCGCCACCGGCCTCGGCGAGGCCGCGTTTTCCCTGCTTCGTCGTCAGGCGCGCGCGCACGACCTGGCCGGCGTGAAGGCGCCCTTCCCGGACGATCCTGGCCTCCGCGATCCCGCCTTTGCCGAGCCGGGCGGCCCGGATCTCTCCGATGCCGTCCTCGACGATCCAATCAGACATGGAGGCCCGCGGTCTCCAGGAGCGCGCGCGTTTCGAACAGCGGTAGACCTACGACGCCGCTGTAACTGCCGGACATGAAAGCGATCAGGCCTGCGGCGCGGCCCTGAATCGCATAACCTGCTGCCTTGCCGATACCCTCGCCGCTGGCGGCATAGGCTGCGATCTCGTCCGGGTGCAGGCGCTTGAAGCGCACGACGCTCTCGGCGACCCGGGCCCTTAGCACGCCCTCTGCGTCGATGAGCGCGACAGCGGCGAAGACCCGGTGGCGGCGCCCCGACAATAGCTCGAGAAACCGCGCCACATCCTCTTCCGACGCGGCGGGCGGGAAAATCCGCCGGCCCGCTGCCACAGTCGTATCGCCCGCAAGCAGGCACTCCCCGGCCTCACGCGGCACGGCGAGCGCCTTTTCCCGTGCCATGCGCTCAGCATAGACGCGCGGCGGCTCGGCCGGACGGGGCGTTTCGTCGATGTCTGGGGACTGGGTACGCGCCGGCAAGATGCCGATCTGCGCAAGCAGGTCGCGGCGCCGCGGGCTGGACGAGGCCAGGACAAGCGGCGGCTGCGCGACCTCGGTCACGCTATTTGAAGCGATATGTGATGCGGCCCTTGGTAAGATCGTAGGGCGTCAGCTCGACCAGCACTTCGTCGCCGACCAGGACGCGAATGCGATTCTTGCGCATCTTGCCCGCCGTATGACCGAGGATTTCATGGTCGTTTTCAAGCTGTACGCGGAACATGGCGTTCGGAAGCAATTCCGTCACCGTGCCGCGCATCTCTATCAGTTCTTCTTTAGCCATCCGGCTCCCTTAGCAGATTGTCTCGGAAAATGGGCGCGCAGCCCCTTTCGTCAAATGGGGCGGAAAGGCAAGAGAATCAATCCGCATGCCAATGCAGGTCAGTCCCGTGCGGATGGCCTTCGGCGAGATGCTCCTCGCCGCCTTCGGGCCAGGAGCGCAGGCCAAGGCGTGTCGGCTGCCCCGGACCGCCCGGGCCGGCCTCATACTGCAACCAGAAGAGCGGCGCGTCGGCGGAGGCGGCCGTTCCCCGCCGGTGGAGATGGTCCTCGATCCGCCGCTTGGTCTCCTCGGGGAAATATTGGAACGCGATTGAGTGAAAGACGACGGTCGCCGTGCCCGACCGCGGCTCCACCATGCGTTCGGTCCAGTCCGCCGCGTCCCCCTTGTCGATCGGGGGCGGATCCTTCGCGGCGAGGTCTAGGGCTGCCTCCAGCCGCGTGACCCGGTCGCTCTGGTCGGGCCAGCAAAACGCCATCAGCCGCTCGCGCACATCTGGGTCGGTGACGTCCAGAGGGGCCATATCGACGCCGCGCCGTTCGGCGACTTCGAGGGACGCGGAAAGGGGCGGCGACCCGGACCACTGAGGTTCGATCCGGACCGGGCTTCCGGTCCGGCCTGCCTCGATTCCGCCGAGGCGATACGCATAGTCGTCGAGCCGGAGATTGAGGCCAGCGCTCGCCCCGAGCTCGAACAGGCGCAGCGGCAGACCGGTCCGCGCCGCGATGAGCATCAGCCCGGGAAAGAGCGCCCCCGCCCGTCCGGTCTCATTCGTCTGCGGCGGCCCGTCGAGCCAGGGCAACAGGTCTTGGTCGAATTCTCCGAGGACGGAGCTGAGTACCTGTTCGAATTCCGGCAGCGGCGCGAGCGGCGCGGGCGGATAGAGAGAGGTCAGGCCCGGCGCGCGGCCGGTTCGGCGCAGAGCATTCAGCCCGCCCGTAACGCGCATCGGCATCGCATCGGTATGCGGGTCGCCGGGCCATTCCAGCACGCGCCGCCCGACTTCCGTCCTCTCGTCAAGGACGGTGTCGAGCGCGCGGCACAGCCGCTCCATGAATGGAGAATTCATCCGAAGGCACCAGTCCGCCTGCTCGGCGAAGGGGCGCCCGGCCAAGATCAGGCCCCGCGCAAACGCCGGGCGTTTGCCGTCGCGCGTTTGTGGATGGGATCCAGGAGGCGTTCGGCGGCATCCAGCGGATCGCGCGCCCGGCCCATGTCCGAGAGCCCCTCGTAGAAGGCGGCGGCCTTTTCCGGGACCATGCGGCCCAGTTCGTCCAGGTCTGCGTTCAGCGGATCCTCCGCCGCGCTCCACATCAGGCCGGTCCGCCGATTCACCACGAACGCGCTTGCCACCATCATCTCGGCCCAGCGCAGCGACAGATTCGCCCAGCGAAAACTTGCATCACAAAGGCTATCCAGATCGACCAGTCTTCTTCTCCCAACCCGCCCGCCTTGCGGGCGTCAGCCGCCCCGTATAGCAGCCGGACCAACAAAAACATCCCCGACCCCCGTGCCGGTTCATACCGACGCCGTCCGCAACCAGGTCTTATCAGTCTTATGAGCGAAACCCTCACCTTCGCGGTCCCGAAAGGCCGAATTCTCGACGAAGCCCTGCCCCTGATGGCGGCTGCCGGGATCGAACCCGCAGCGGATTTTCACGACGGCTCCAGCCGGGCCCTCCAGTTCGGATCGAATGTCGAAGGACTGTCGATCATCCGCGTTCGCGCCTTCGACGCGGCAACCTTCGTCGCTCACGGCGCGGCGGACTTCGGGATCGTCGGCAGCGACGTTGTCGACGAGTTTTCCTACGACGCCCTTTATGCGCCGGTCGATCTGGGCATCGGCGCGTGCCGTCTGTCGGTTGCGGAACCGAAGGCGCTTGCCGAAGACGACGATCCTCGCCTCTGGAGCCATGTGCGCGTCGCGACGAAGTATCCGAACACGACCAGCCGCCATTTCGCCGCGCGCGGCGTACAAGCAGAATGCGTGAAGCTGAACGGCGCCATGGAACTAGCTCCCGCGCTTGGCCTGACGAGCCGTATCGTCGATCTCGTCTCCTCGGGCGCAACGCTGAAGGCAAACGGCCTCGTCGAAGTCGAAACGATTTCGGAGGTGACGAGCCGCCTGATCGTCTCACGCACCGCGTTCAAGCGCAAAGGCGCCATCCTCTCCGACTGGATTTCACGATTCAGGGAGGCGGCCGATGCAGCGGCTTGACGCCGGGTCGGCAGACTTCGGGGCGAAATTCGCCGCGCTGGTCGCGGACCGCCGCGAAGCGTCGGACGACGTATCGGCGGTTGTGGCCGATATCGTGCGGCAGGTGGCCGCCCGCGGCGATGAGGCGCTGGCGGACTATTGCCGCCGCTTCGACGCCTTCGATCCCGCCGAGGGCGGACTGCGGGTACCGTCTGCCGACATTGAAAACGCGAAAGCGCACATCGACCCGGCCGTGGCCGATGCCATGGCGCTCGCCGCCGCGCGCATCCGCGCCTTTCACGAGGCTCAGATGCCTGCAGACCACAGCGAGACCGAAGATTCGGGTACGGTTCGCGGCTGGCGATACACGGCTGTGGAACGCGCTGGCATCTATGTGCCCGGGGGACGCGCGCCGCTATTCTCTTCCGTGCTGATGAACGCGATCCCGGCGAAGGTGGCGGGAGTCGAGCATTTGGTCATGACGACGCCCGCGCCGGGCGGGCGCATCGACCCCCACATCCTCGCTGCGGTCGATCTCGCGGGCATCGATGAAGTCTACCGTGTCGGCGGCGCGCAGGCGGTGGGCGCACTCGCCTTCGGCACCGAGACAATCCCCTCCGTCGACATGATCGCCGGGCCGGGCAACGCCTATGTCGCGGAGGCGAAGCGCCAGATGTTCGGGCGCGTCGGTATCGACATGGTCGCGGGCCCCTCCGAAATCCTCATCGTCGCAGACGAGGGGGCGGACCCGGAGGTCCTGGCCGCCGATCTCCTCAGCCAGGCCGAACACGATCCCACGAGCCAGTCGATCCTGATCACGGACAGCGCGAATCTGGCCGATGCGGTCGACGCCGCGTTGCCGGCGGCCTTTGCCGCCATCTCCACCGAAGCCGCGGCGCGGGAAAGCTGGGATGCAAACGGGGCCATCATCACGGTTTCAGCCCTGATGGACGCCGCGCCCCTGATCGACGCACTGGCTCCCGAACATCTGGCGCTTGCCATGGCGGATCCGGCCCCGCTGTTCGATGCGGTGCGTCACGCCGGCAGCGTGTTTCTCGGCTACCAGACGCCCGAGGCGATCGGCGACTATCTGGCCGGCCCCAATCATGTGCTGCCGACAGGGCGGCGGGCGCGCTTTTCCAGCGGACTGGGCACGGCGAGCTTCATGAAGCGCACGACCTTCCTCAACGTGTCCGCCGCGGGGATGGCCGAACTGGGGCCCGCCGCCGCCGCGCTCGCCCATGCCGAACAGCTTCCGGCGCATGCGCTCTCGATCGAACGGCGGCTGGCCCGGCGATGAGCGATGCGAAGACCGCGAGAGGCGCAAAGGACAGGCCGGACTTCCGCGGCGTGGAGACCTGGCTGTTCGATCTGGACAACACGCTCTATCCGGCGAGCGCGAACCTGTTCTCGCTGATCGACAAGAAGATGGGCGCTTTCATCGCGCGCGAGCTTGGCGTCGACGCTGTCGAAGCACGCAGGATCCAGAAGGATTTCTTTCACCGGCACGGCACCACGCTGCGCGGCCTGATGGACGAACATGGCGTCGATCCTCACCACTTCCTCGATTTCGTCCACGATATCGAGATGACCGCGCTGAGCGAGGATCCGCGGGTAGCGCGCGGCATCGAAGCGCTGCCCGGCCGCAAGCTGGTCTTCACCAATGGCGACGAGAGCTATGCGCGCCGGGTGCTGGAACGGCTCGGACTGCACGATCATTTCGAACACGTCCATGACATTCACGCCATGAACTACCGGCCCAAGCCTGACCCGGCCGTCTATGCCGATCTTTGCGACCGGCTGAGTATCGAGCCCCGGCGAGCGGCCTTCGTCGAAGACATGGCGCGGAACCTCGTCCCGGCAAAGGCGCTGGGGATGCGCACGATCTGGATCGACAATGGCAGCGAGAGCGCAGGGTACGACGCCGACCCCGGCGCGATCGATCTCGTCATCGAAGATCTCGGCGACTGGCTATCCGAATGGGAAACAAAATGAACGAAGCACTGATCGAAAAGGCGTGGGACGACCGCGCCAATATTTCGCCGGAAACCGGCGGCGAGCTGCGTGAGGCCGTGGAGGCGGCGCTGAGCGCGCTGGACCGCGGTGAGGCGCGCGTTTCCGAGCCTGACGGCGAGGGCGGCTGGCGCGTGAACGAATGGCTGAAGAAGGCTGTTCTGCTCTCCTTTCGCCTCAACGATATGGACCTGATCGAAGGCGGACCCGGCGGCGCGGTCTGGTTCGACAAGGTGCCGTCGAAATTCCTTGGCTGGACCGAAGAGGACTTCCGCCGCGCAGGTTTTCGCGCCGTTCCCGGCAGCCTTGTCAGGCGCGGCGCCCATATCGGCAAGGGCGCGGTGCTGATGCCTAGCTTCGTCAATATCGGTGCGCATGTGGGCGCAGGAACGATGATCGATACCTGGGCGTCCGTGGGAAGCTGCGCCCAGGTGGGCGAGAATTGCCATATCTCGGCGGGCGCCGGCATCGGCGGCGTGCTCGAACCGCTGCAGGCGACGCCGACGATCATCGAAGACGAGTGCTTCATCGGCGCGCGGTCCGAAATCGTCGAAGGCGTCCGCGTCGGGAAGGGCTCCGTGATCGGCATGGGGGTCTTCATCACCGCTTCCACGAAAATCGTACGCCGCGGCAGCGGTGAAGTCGTTCGCGGCGAAGTCCCGCCCTATTCCGTCGTGGTACCCGGCACCCTGCCGGACCCCGCCGGTGGTCCCTCGCTCGCCTGCGCAGTCATCATCAAGGAAGTCGACGCGCAGACGCGCTCGAAGACCTCCACCAACGAGCTGCTGCGTGATTGATCCCGTCGCGCTCGCCCGCGACCTGATCCGCGTGCCGAGCGTGACGCCCGACACCGGCGCCGCGCAAGCGGTGCTGGCGGACGCGCTGGAAAATGCGGGGTTCCGCGTCTGGCGCCATCTGGAGGGTGAAGCGCCGGATGGCCCGGTCGCAAACCTGTTCGCACGCAAGGGCGAGGGCGGCCCGCACCTTGCCTTCGCCGGTCACACCGACGTCGTGCCTCCGGGCGCGGAGGACGGCTGGAGCGCCCCGCCCTTCGAGGCGCGCGTCGAGAACGGCATCCTGATCGGGCGCGGCGCGAACGACATGAAGACAGCCATTGCCGCCTTCGCCGCGGCTGCTTCGGCGGCGGACACCGGGGACGGATCGCTAAGCTTCGTCATCACGGGCGACGAAGAAGGTCCGGCGACATTCGGCACCAAGGCGCTTCTGTCCTGGATGGAGGCCGAGAAGCAGATTCCCGATCACTGCCTGGTGGGCGAGCCCACGAGCCGGGAGCGGTTCGGCGACATGGTCAAGATCGGCCGGCGCGGTTCGGTCAATATCTGGATCGAGGTGAACGGTGCGCAGGGCCATGTCGCCTATCCGCACATGGCCGACAATCCGATCACGCACCTGGTAGAGATCCTGTCCCGTCTGAAGGCGCGTGTGCTCGACGAAGGCAATGAGTGGTTTCAGCCCTCTAATCTCGAGGTGACCGACCTCGAAGTCGGCAATCCGGCTCATAACGTCATTCCGGCGCAGGCACGGGCGCGACTGAACATTCGCTTCAACGATGGCCACCGGGGTGCCGACCTCGCCGCCTGGGTGGAGGAAACGGCCAAGGAGGTCACGGCGAAGGCGAACGTGACGCCGATCATCTCCGGCGAAGCCTTTTTTACCGGCCCGGGGGCGTTTGCCGACCTCATCGCCGCCAGCATCGAGGCGGAAACGGGTCGCGCTCCCGAGCTTTCGACATCCGGCGGCACGTCCGACGCGCGTTTCATCCGCAGCTATTGTCCGGTGATAGAGTTCGGTCTGGTCGGAAAGACGATGCACAAGTTCGACGAACTCACCACGGTCGCCGACATCGAAGCACTCGCGCGCGTCTACCGGCGGATTATCGAAGGCTATTTCGCCAGCCCTCCCGCCTGAACGCTGGCCGGCGCTCCGATCGTTTCGCCCTTAGCATTTTCTTCAGCCCCTCGCGGCTACACAGGCCGCAACCAAGGCCAGCAGGTCTGTCCGCAGTGTGCTGGTCGCAAGATAAAGGGGGCATTCCGGCAATGCACCGAATTTCGAACGGCGCATCCTGGGCGCGCACCGCGCTCAGCCTGATATTCCTGGCAATCTCCCTGCTGCTCGGCCTCCCGACGCTGGCGCCGGAACCGGCAACCGCGCAGCATAGCGGGTCAGTGGATCTGCCTCGCTAGCCGGCCGCGCAGCCGGTCGGCACGCGCGGCGCGGCGCCTCTCGCGGTCGCAGCTGGGGGCACGCCGCCCCCGCTCGAAATCGCTTCCTCGCGAAAAGCCGCGAACTCTTCCCACAACGCAGCCAGATCCGGTTCGCGCGACGCAAAGGCCTCGAGGTCGGCGAATTGCGCCCGGTAGATGGCAAGATCCGCCTCCATCGCCGCGAACTGAAGGAAACGGCTTTCGGCTCGCCCCATCAAGAGGTCGCGGCGAGCCCCGTTAGCACCCAGGATGTCGTCCCGTAGGCTGCGCCACTGCGCGCGCACGTCGGCGAAGCGGCTTGACAGCGCGTCCGGTTCGGGACGCGCGGCGATGTCGAACAGCCGGGCCGGTTCCTGCGCAGGTCCAGCTTCCCCGGATGCGGCAGCTTCGTCAGTTGCGGCGGTCCCGGGCATTGTCGTCAGCGGCGCGCACGACCCCGCCGGCATACCTGGTCGGACAGCCAGGCTGGGATACGGACCCTCTCCCGAAGATGCGCATGCGACAATGAGTCCCAGTGGCAGGACGGGCAACCATCGGGCAAAGGGCGGAAATCTTGTCATGTTGTGGCCGTTGTACGCGGCTTTCACATTCTGGCAAGTGCCTCGCAAACATTTGTTAAGACGGCGAAAAATTTCGCCGCTTGACTGCGTGTGTCACCCCACTAAGGGACCACGCTCAGTGCGCGCCCGTAGCTCAGCTGGATAGAGCACCAGACTACGAATCTGGGGGTCAGAGGTTCGAATCCTTTCGGGCGCGCCATGAACCATAACAAATGATAATTCGTAGATGGGTCTGACGTGTCGGACGTGGCGCGATCCCGGTTTGGGACAACCGGAATCTTTTGCCGAGTTCTGATATTTGCCTAGGCCCATACACCGTGTTTCCGGTATAGGTCCTATTAAGGGGTGGTGCCGTGGGCAAATCTGGCACGTCAGTGTACTAACTGATTAGTGTTACGAGGTTTTTTGTTATGTGCCAAGTTTGCTCGACGGGGATTGATTCGGCGGGGGCCACTTCTTTCCAGACAACCGGTTCGGGTATTCTTGCCGCAACCGACGTTATTGTCGCTTCATCTTCGCAGATCGCCAGTGTCGCCGATATCAATACGGCGCTTGTAGATCAGTTGGATAGCGGCAATTTCTGGTATCTCAGCAACGGCGGATATACCTCCCTCGGCCTCCCCAGCGAGATCAGCTTCGGATTTCCGACCAGCGGCGATTTTGCGTCCACCTATACCGAGTCCAACGGGTTCGCGGCCGCGACCGCAACCCAGCAGGAGGCCGCCCGTCTCGCTGTGCAGCTTTGGGACGATCTCATCCCCGTCTCGCTCGTCGAAGCCGCCGACGGTAACACCGCCGATATCAAGGTCTCGACCAGCAGCACCGGCGTAAGCTACGCCCACGCTTACTACCCCTCCCGCGCCGATATGCAGACGACGACGGTGGACCGCATCAGCGGTTCGGTCTGGCTGCGCGAGGGCCATGGAAATTTCAACAATCCGTCGCCAGGCAATTACGGCTTCCAGACGATTATCCACGAGCTTGGCCATGCGCTCGGACTGGATCATGCCGGCAACTACAACGGGGGCTCCCCCCAATATGGCAAGACCTCGGACGGGTGGATGTTCGCGGAGGACAGCTACCAATATACGGTGATGTCATATTTCACCGCCTCGAATACCGGGGCGGACTGGTTCGCGGGCACGAGCCTCAGGGCCCAGACGCCGATGCTGTACGATGTCATGGCCATCCAGCAGATCTACGGCGTCGATACCACGACCCGGACCGGCGATACGGTCTATGGCTTCAACCGCAATGACGGGCACAGGATCTTTGACTTCGCGGTCAACGCCAAGCCGATCCTGACCATCTGGGATGCGGGCGGCACCGATACGATCGACCTGAGCGGGTTCAGCGCCAACCAGACCCTCGACCTGCGCGAAGGGGCCTATTCCGACATTGCCGCCGATCTCTCCAGCAACCTCGCCATCGCATATGGCGCGGTGATCGAGAACGGCGTCGGCGGCTCCGGCGATGATACGATCACCGGAAACGATGCGGCCAATGTTCTGTCCGGCCTCGACGGACACGATATCCTGACGGGCGGTGCCGGCGACGACAGCCTCCTCGGCGGAGCGGGCGACGATATTCTTCGAGGCGGCGACGGGTACGACATCGTCACGATCGATGCCGTCAGCACCGAAGTCACGATCGCCGAAGCCAACGGAACGCTCTACATCAGCGGCGCGGACGGCTACGACACCCTGTTCGATGATATCGAAGCGGTGCAGTTCCGCGACACGCTCCTGACTTACGCAGCCTTGCTGGGCGAAGCCGAAACGGCGCAGGACGAGGTGTTCGACTTCGCCGCCGCCGCGATGTTCAGCTATGGCGGGACGGCGCAGGACGTGTCCGTCACCACGCTCGAGACTGGCAGCGGTTCGCTCGAGATTGGCGGCAACACCTGGAAGCTGTTCGGGCTGGACTACAACGTCACTGAAAATACGGTGCTTCGCTTCGAGTTCCGGACGTCCGCTGAGGGCGAGATCATGGGCATCGGGCTCGAAACCGACAGCAGCATCTCCAAAAACCTGTTCTTCCAGCTCGCAGGCAGTGATTCCTGGGGCACAGGCGGCTTTTCCTATACCGGCGACGGCGACTGGCAGGCCTTTGAAATCCCGGTGGGTGAGTTTTTCACCGGCAACTTCCCCTATCTCAGCATCGTCGTCGACGCCGATAGCGGCGCAGCCGGCCTCGCCGAGTTCCGCGACGTGCAGCTCATCGAGGATGCCGCCGCTCCCGTCGATCCGGTCGATGGCGGGATCCGTTTCGACTTCACCCAGTCCACAATCGGAAGTTTGGCCGACCAGGGCGAAACGGTCGCCGCGATCGAACGTACGGACAATTCCTTCCTGTTCACCGGAAATGGCTGGAAGACCTTCGATCTCAACTATGAGGTGACCGCGGATACCATCATCCGGTTCGACTTCCGCAGTTCCGTCGAAGGCGAAATCCAGGGTATCGGTTTCGACTCCGACGGCCGTACCGATGCGGACGAATTCTTCCAGCTCGCCGGAACCCAGAGCTACGGTATCAGCGGCTTCTCCTACACCGGTGACGGCGACTGGCAGACGTTCGAGATTTCGGTCGGTGACTATCTGCAGGGCTTCATGACCTCGCTGCTCGTCGTCAATGACGATGATGGGGCGAAACAGGCGAATATCGAAATTCGCGACCTCGTGATCTTCGAAGAGTCCGAGGGCCCGCCCTCCGCCTCCGACGAAACGCTCGATCTTTCCGCGCTCGCCATCTCTGGCTACGCAGGCCAGGACGACCGCGTCACGGCTCTCGAGCGCACCGAAGATAGCATCCTCCTTGAGGGAAATAGCTGGAAGTCGCTCGCTGTTGGCTACGACATTGATGAGAACAGCTACGTCTCGTTCCGGTTCCGTAGTGATGCTGTCGGTGAGATTATCGGCATCGGCTTCGATGACGACAATAGCCTCGACAAGACCGAACTTTTCCAGCTCGGTGGAAGCCAGAGCTTCGGTATCGACGATTTCGTCTATACGGGCGACGGTGAGTGGCAGGAATTCCTTATCCCCCTCGGAGAATATCTGAGCGGAACGAAGGACCGCATCTACTTTGCCGCGGACGACGACGGTAACGAGGCGGCCAGCGTCGAGCTTGCGGATATCCGCATCTTCCAGATGGACGATAGTCCCGCTTCTGCCTCCGATGCTTTCGCTGCCGAAACCCCGCCAGCCGATATACTGCCGCTGGTGGAAATGCTTCCGCCGGACATGCATATCGACGACCTGCCGTTCATCGCCTAAGCATCGCTGACGCGATCCGCGCCGCCGCGCGGATCGCGGTCATGATGTCAGGGGGACGATATCGGTGGCTGCAATGCGGCCGAAGCTGCTGCGGGGCGCCGGCTGGTTGATGGGAGCCCGTCTGGGCTTCAATCTCCTCGGCCTCGTCAGCACGCTGGTCCTGGCGCGGCTGCTGACACCGGCCGACTTCGGACTGGTGGCCATCGCCGTCTCGGTGAATGCCGTTCTCTCTTCGTTGTTTACGATGTCGGCCACGGCCGCTCTGGTCCGGCTCGACGAGGTTACCGACGACCATCTCGGTACGGCCTTTACCCTGACATTCGCACGCTCGCTTTTGATTGCGGCCGGCCTCGCCATTGCGGCTTGGCCGATGGCCCTTGTCTATGACGATCCCCGCCTTGCCCCCCTGATCCTCGTCATAGCAGGCGGGATGCTGCTGCCGGGACTCGCCAACCCCGCGCTGGTCGCGTTGCAGCGAAAGCTGCAATTCTGGCAGGAATTCGTCCTGCAGATCAGCGAGAAACTTGCCGCTGTCGTGGCTGCGATCCTCATTGCCTGGTTGACCGGCAGTTACTGGGCACTCGTTCTCGGGACGGTCGCCGGGCGCGCCGCCTCTCTGGTGGCGAGCTATGCAATCCTTCCCTACCTGCCGCGGCCAACCCTGAAGGAATGGCGCACGATCTGGGGGTTCACGGGCTGGCTGTCTGCAGGGACGGTGCTGTCGACGCTGAATTTCAGGCTCGACCAGTTCTTCATCGGCGGCATCCTGGGGCAGTCCGCGCTCGGGCAATATGTCGTCGGCGACGACCTCGCCGCCTTGCCGGTGCGGGAGGCCACGCGCCCGCTCACGTCGCTGCTCTATCCCGCCTTTTCGACCATGAAGGACCGCGCCGACCAGCTACGGCGCGTCTACCTCCAGTCGATGAGCGTCGTATTCGCCGTTGCAATGCCGCTTGGCATCGGCTTCGCGCTGGTGGCGGAACCCGTCATCCTTCTCCTGATGGGCGAGAAATGGTCTGGCGCGATCATCGTCATCGAAACGCTGGGCGTCTTCTTCGCCGCGCGCGCCTTTACTATGCCTTCCGAGCCCATCGCGATGACGGTCGGCGCAACGAAGATCCTGTTCTACCGGACCCTTATCAATTTCGTTGTGCGGGCTCCGCTGGCGCTGGGCGCGCTCTTCCTGGCGGGCCTGCCCGGACTCCTCGCCGCGCGGCTTTTCTCCGGATTCATGATGATCGCCCTGTCGGCGACGATGGTGCGCTATCTGATCGGCCTGAAACTCGCAGACCAGTTCGCCGCCGTCTGGCGCACGCTGATCGGCATCGCGGCAATGGCCGGTGCCGTGCTCGCCTGGCGCAGCCGTTTCGGATGGTCCGTAGAGACACCGGAGGCCATGTGGTTCGAATTGTTCGGCGTCGCTGCAGGCGGCGCCGTCATCTATGTCGCCGTGCATCTCGCCCTCTGGGTGGCTTGCGGACGGCCGCGGGGCGCCGAGCAGGAAATCCTCCGCCTCGTCTCCCAGCTTCTCGGAAAGGTATCGGGGCGGCGAGCGGTCTAGGCCGGAGCTGTGCCGATCTCCCTGACCGGTAACAGGGACAGTGCCTCCACTTCCGGCAGCCTCGCTTCGACATGGCTGCGGACATCGTCCGCTCTCGCAGCCATCTCTGCAAACAGCGACGTGACGCGCTCGGCCGTCATCGAGGGCAGATCGGTACAGAATTTCGCGGCGTCCAGTCCGAAATTCTGAAACAGTCCCTCGAACTTTCCCTGATAGACGAGCGCCGCGACCGGCGTCGCGCGGCCGAGCGCCGCGATGGCGAGGTGCATGCGCCCGGTAAAGACAAAGTCGAGATCGCCCGCCAGTGCCTTGACGTCCCAGGCGGAGGCGGTCTCCGGCAAGCGGTCGATGCGTTGCCCGAACTCCGGGGCAAGGCGGGCGGCGAGATCGCGCGACAAGGCCAGATCACCGCCGCCCTCGCCTCTGACGTCATGGTGCATCAGCAGAAGCCCGTCTTCCTTATGGTCGCGAAGCCAGGCGGCGAGCCCGTCCGCCACCGCTTCGACCTTCCCGGGACCCTGGCGCGTCACATGGGTGGAGATGTTCACGCCGATGGCGCGGCCGCCCGCAGCACCGCGCGCCGCGATCCAGTCGGCCGCCGGCACGCAGCAAGCCGTCAGTTCGGGAACCAGGCCGAAGGCGAGATCGGTGGCGAGATCGGGCCGGCGACCGGTATGCTTTTCGAAGCGGCGCGCCGAGACCGGATCACGCGCGTAGATTTTCAGCGCAGCCCGCGCAGCGAAGTCCCGAAGAACCTGCTCATTGGGCGTCTCTGATACGCTGAAGGGGCCGAGCCGGCAGTCCACTCCCGCAGCCGTCAGGGCGTCCGTCATGCGCAGAAACCAGCGCGGCGTGCCGGGCCCGTAGACCCCGTCGGCCACGTCGGCTCCTATGAAGATGGCATGCCGGCAACGCGAGGCGAGGCGATAGGCGAAGGCGGCAAAGCCGGCGCCGAAGCCGTCCGAGACAAGGCGCAGGACATTGGACCTGACGGGAATCGGATCCCAGTTTTCCTGCTGGACGACGATCGGCTCAAGACCGCGCGCGGCAATTCTCCGGGCGGTGGCGTCGACCATGGCCTGGTCGCCAAGACTGCCTCCGCTCGCGGGAGCGAAAATGGCCGCAGCCCCGCGGCCGTCCGGCGGATGGGAGATACGGAGCGGCGCGAGGGCGGCGCGAAGGGCCAGGCGTTTCATGACGCAAGGGTCTACCGCGACCGGCAGGCGTGTCCAGCGGGGGCGCAACCGCGCACGCTGCGCCCGCCTCTTCCGGCAGAGTGCAATGCACCTGCCATTTGCCAATTGCGGCTGCTAAGGCCGCTTCTGATGGCCGATTACCGCATTGCCGATGTGTCGCTCGACGACCGCACGATCCTGTGGCGGAATGCCGATATCGAGCAGGAACGGCGCGTGGCCATCTTCGACCTGCTTGAAGGCAATTCGTTTCGCGTGCTGACCGAGGCCGCGGCCGATTATCCGGGGCCCTATGTCATTTTCCTGCATGTGCAGGAGGGGCGCCTTGCCATCGACGTCAAGACCGAGGCAGGAGACGTTCTCGATACTGTGATCGTGCCGCTCTCGCCGTTCCGGCGCACGATCCGCGACTATTTCGCGATCTGCGAAAGCTATTATCAGGCCATTCGTGAGCGCGCGCCGCACGAGATCGAGACCATCGACATGGCAAGGCGCGGCATTCACAACGATGCCGCGGAACTGCTCCAGCAGCGGCTTGCCGAAAAGATCGAGGTCGATTTCGATACGGCCCGGCGTCTATTCACGCTGATCTGCGTGCTTCACATCAAGGGATGAGTTCGTGGCGGTAATGTCGGACAAGTGGATTCGCGAGCGCGCGCGGTCCGAAGGGATGATCGAACCGTTCGAGGACGGGCAGCGCCGGGAAGGCACAATTTCCTACGGGCTCAGCTCCTATGGTTACGATGCGCGCGTGGCGGAAGACTTCAAGATCTTCACCAATGTCGACAACGCCGTCGTCGACCCGAAGAATTTTCAGTCGAACAGCTTCGTGGATCGCAAGACGGACTGCTGCATCATCCCCCCGAACAGCTTCGCCCTGGCGCGCACGGTCGAGTATTTCCGTATTCCCCGTGACGTCCTGGTCATCTGCCTCGGGAAATCGACCTACGCCCGCTGCGGCATCATCGTGAACGTGACGCCGCTCGAGCCGGGCTGGGAGGGGCATGTGACGCTCGAATTTTCCAACACCACCCCCCTGCCCGCGCGCGTTTACGCCAATGAGGGGGCGTGCCAGTTCCTGTTCCTTCAGGGCAACGAACCCTGCGAGACCAGCTACGCGGACCGTGCCGGCAAATATCAGGGCCAGCGCGGGGTGACCCTTCCGAAACTGTAGCGATGCGCGAGGCCGAACGGCGCGCCGGCCTGCGAGCCGGGCTCGGCGCCTATGTCATGTGGGGCCTGATGCCCCTTTACATCAAACTCGCCCAAGGCGTGCCAGCCATGGACGTGCTCGCGCACCGGATCTTCTGGTCCAGCCTGACGATCCTGGCCGTGATCGCGGCGCTTTCCCGCTGGACGGCGCTAAGGCAGGCGCTGAGGCAACCGAAACTCCTTGCCTGGCTGGGCTTTTCCGCCGCGATGATCGGCGCGAACTGGTACCTCTATACCTGGTCGGTGCTCGATGGCCGCGTGCTCGATACAAGTCTCGGCTATTTCATCCAGCCGCTCTTCAATACCGCGCTCGGCGTTGCGCTGCTGGGAGAGCGGCTGAACCGATGGCAGAAGACGGCGATCGCCCTTGCGCTGACAGGAATCGGCGTGATGACCGTCGCCGCCGGCGGCGTCCCCCTCGTCAGCCTCGGGATCGCCGCGGCCTTCGCCCTTTACAGCTTCGCCCGCAACCGCGCTGCCGTCGATGCGCTCACCGGACTGTTCATCGAAACCGCGCTGCTGGCCCCCATCGCCTTGTTCTGGCTGCTGTCGCAGCCTGCCGGCCTGCTCGGTGAACCCTGGCCCCTGCCCGCCATCCTGATGCTGGCCGGAGTGGTGACGTGTACTCCGCTGGCGCTGTTCGGCCACGCCGCGCGCCGGCTCGCTCTCTCCACATTGGGGTTCCTGCAGTATATTGCTCCCAGCCTGGTATTTCTGCTCGGGGTCTTTCTGTACGGCGAGCCCATGGACCCGGTGCGTCTCGCCGCGTTCATGTTTATCTGGGCCGGACTTGCGGCCTTCTCTCTGGGAGGCTTCAAGGAACGCAAACCGCGCCCTGCGCGCTGAACGGCCGAACAGTTACGAAGGGGGTCGCCCGAGATATGGACAAGATCGTCATAAGGGGTGGGCAGTCGCTGAAAGGCCGGCTGCAGATCTCCGGGGCGAAAAACGCCGCCCTGACGCTGATTCCGGCGGCGCTACTGACCGAAGAACCGCTGACCCTGCGTAACCTTCCACGCCTCGCCGATGTGGATACTTTCGGCCATCTGGTTAACCAGCTTGGTACATCCACCGAGATCGAGGGCAAGCGGCCCGAAGTGTTCGGACGCGTCATGACGCTGAAGGCCGGGCGGATCACATCCACCACTGCCCCGCCCGATATCACGCGCAAGATGCGCGCTTCGATCCTCGTCCTCGGGCCGCTGCTCGGGCGTATGGGAGAGGCGAAAGTGCCGCTCCCCGGCGGCTGCGAGATCGGCGCGCGCCCGATCGACCTGCATCTGAAGGCGATGGAGGCGCTCGGCGCGGAGATCGACGTGGGCCAGAGCTTCGTCACCGCAAGGACGAAGAATGGTCTGAAGGGGGGCCGCATCGACTTCCCACTCGTCTCGGTCGGGGCGACCGAAAACGCCCTGATGGCAGCGGTGCTTGCGCAGGGAGACTCGGAAATCGTCAACGCGGCGCGCGAGCCGGAGATCGTCGACCTGGCGAACTGCCTGATCGGCATGGGCGCGAAGATCGAAGGCGCCGGAACCGACACCATACATATCAAGGGCGTTCCCACCCTGCACGGCGACACCTACCGGGTTATGTCTGACCGGATCGAGGCCGGCAGCTATGCCTGCGCCGCGGCGATTACCGGGGGCGATGTCGAACTGGCGGGCGCAGCGATCGAGGATTTCGAAGCGGTGGTGGACAAGCTGCGCGCAGCGGGCGTCACCCTCGAGCCCACCGAGGATGGGCTACGGGTGACCCGCGACGGCCCCATCGAACCGGTAGACATCACGACGGCTCCCTATCCCGATTTCCCGACCGACATGCAGGCGCAGATGATGGCCATGCTGACGCTGGCGCGCGGCTCCAGCGTCCTCACGGAAACGATTTTCGAGAACCGCTATATGCATGTCGGCGAGCTCGAGCGCATGGGCGCGGATATCCAGGTCTCGGGACGCACCGCCACCGTACGCGGCGTTTCCGGCCTCAAGGGCGCCGCTGTCATGGCAACCGACCTGCGCGCGTCGATGAGCCTGATCATCGCGGGCCTGGCCGCCGAAGGCACGACGGAAGTGCTGCGCGTCCAGCATCTCGACCGCGGTTATGAGCGGCTGGAAGAAAAACTGTCGGCGGTCGGCGCGGACATTCAGCGAGCTTCGGGAGACTGATCCAGCCATGGCAAGCCTGCTAGCCGCCGACCGCGAGGATCTCGATACCATCGCCGCACTGACCCAGGACTCGCTCCTGCGGGCCTGTGATACGCACTATGATGCGAAGCGGCGCACGCTCACGTTACTTCTCAACCGCTTTCGCTGGGAGGAGCAGGAGCCACGCCGCGGCTATTGCCTGCTGCGCCTGCTCGGGGTGGAGAAGGCGCAGCGCCGGTCATGGCCCGAAAATCGCGCGGCCGTCCTGGATCTGCTTCATATCGATGCGGACGACGACCTGGTCGAACTGGTCTTCGCCGGCGGCACCGCCATACGTTGCCGCGTCGAGGCCATCGATCTGCTGCTGGAAGATGTCGGCGCGCCATGGGAGGTGGACGGCCGTCCGGATCACGAGGACGACCCGGACCCGCCTGAAACCGACGACGGCGAAGCGGACGACACGCCAACGGCCTGAGGCGAGGCCTCCTCGGCCTCCGACAGGCGTGTGAAGAGCAGCCGGTCCGGCCCCTTGAATCCGAACACCCACATGATGCTGCCATAGACCATGATCAGGGCTGGCAGGCCGACCACGATCTGCCAGAAGTCCGGCAGGTAGGTCATGACCACATAGCCGGCCGCGGCCGTCACGAGCGTTGCCGACAGGAAGACCGGCCGCCAGCCGCTGACCTTCTCGCGTACCAGATGGTGCAGCAGAATGACTTTCATGATCGATGCCAGGGCGGCCGCAATGGCGAGGGCAAGGGCGGCACCGATACCCTGGACCGGCCGGTCTTCGCCGACGCCCGGAAAGGCCACGTCGAAGCCTGCAACGAAGGCAATGGTGAGCGCGATCTGCACACCGAGAGCGACCAGCGACGCGATCAGGTTTCGGTGCCGCGCCATGTAGACGAGCGCCCCTTCGGTCACGGCGGCGGTGACATAGAAGACCTCGGCCGCAAGCAGCAGGAAGAGCACGCCCGCCCCGGCGCCGAAGCCGCCGCCGATGACCTCCAGCGAGGCGTCACCGGTAAAGCCGAGAACAAGCGCGATGCCAAGCTGGGCGGCAATGATCCAGAAGCCTACCTGCCGCAGCTGCGCCGCCACGCCGGGGAAATCTTTCGCTCGCACGCCGTGCGCCACCACCGGCGCGAGGATCGGATCGAAGGTGACCTTCAACTTCTGCGGCAACGAGGCGAATTGCTGCGCCACATAGTAGACGCCGACGACGGCCGGGGCCGCGAACTGGCCGAGAATGATGACGTCGATGCGCCGCATGGCCCAGTCGACCGCATCGGCGCCCGCCAGTGGCCAGTTCTGCTTCGTCATCGCAAACAGTTCGGGAAGCTGCGGCTTCCAGGCGTGCGGCAGACCGAACATGCGAATCGCGGGGATCAGCGAGGCGACGAACGCCGCGAACATGGAAACCGCATAGGCGATGATCAGTCCATCGGGACGCCAGTCGGGAATCGCGGCGATCGCACCGGCTGCAATGGTGATCGTCCAAGGCTCCACCAGAGCGCGCGCGGTAACGGTGGCTTGCACGTTATGACGATAGGCAAGCGCCGCCAGCAGCACCTCAGAGCCGACAAAGAAAATGGCCGACAGGGGAAACAGCCTGTCGAGGCCGCTGATCTTGGAATTGGGGAACAGTAGCTCGGGGACGGCGATCAGGACCATTGCGCCCGCGAGAGACAGGGTGATGCCGAGAAGCAGAGCGTCGGCGATGGTTTCCACGGCCGGCCGCCGTTCCTTCGCCAGTTCGGCGGCGATGCCGCGGCGAAGGCCGAGCGTGGCGACCACCGCCATCAGTTCGACAATCATGACCGCATAGGCGAAGCGCCCCAGCGCCTCCGCGCCGTAAAGCTGACCGGCGATGATCAGAAAGGGTACGCGCGCCAAAAGACGCAGTACGAACCCGAAAAAGTTCGTTCGCCCCCCCTTGGCGAGCGCCCGCGTGTCCTCGCTGCGACCGCCCGGCCGCCCCAGATCCTCACCTGCGCTCACAATGCGCACCGGCTTAGCCCGCCTGCGGGGGGCACGGCAATGCGCGTTCGTACCGTCTGATAGGCGGAAATTTCTCCGCGACGCGCGATCCTGCCGTTCGTGGGTGGAACCCGGCCCTTCATCGAGCGCTCATGCTCGGACGGTAGAATGGGATTAGACACGGAGAGCCCGAGCCGTCAGGTCAATCGGAAGCATATGAGTAAGTCCAAGTCCCAACGCCCGTCGCGGCGCCGGTCCCTATGGCGTACCGCGTGGCGCAGCCTGCTGGTTCTAGGTATCGGCGCAGTGCTCCTGCTGGTCGGCGCGGTTGCGGTGACCATGACCACATTGCCCGGCTTCACCACGCTGATGAAATCGCCGAACGGTCAGGCCGTGCGGGTGGTTGCGCGCGACGGGACCGTGCTCGTCAATCAGGGGCCGTCCTATGGCGGCTGGCTGCGCCATGAGGAGATTCCCGACGTCATGAAGGGCGCCATGATCGCGGTGGAGGATCGCCGCTTTCATTCGCACTTCGGCGTCGATCCCATCGGTCTCGTCCGCGCGCTCTGGGTCGCCGCGGCGGATGGCGGCAATGTCCGCGCCACCTCGACGATCACGCAGCAGCTCGCCCGTAACCTGTTCCTGACCAACGAGCGGACGTTCGCGCGCAAGGGGCGCGAAGCGCTGCTCGCGCTTGCGATGGAGCGGCGTTTTTCGAAGGAAGAGATTCTCGAGCTCTACCTGAACCGCGTCTATTTCGGCGGCGGGGCCTATGGCATCGATGCCGCCTCGCGCCGCTTCTACGGCCATAGCGCCGAAGAGCTCAGTGCACCCGAAGCGGCAATCATCGCCGGGCTTGTGAAGGCGCCGTCGCGCTTTGCCCCCTCGTCCGACCCCGAACGCGCCCGTGACCGCGCCCGGGTGGTCGCGCTGACCATGGCCCGCGACGGCGTCGTGCCTAGCGCCGCCGCGCTGCAGGCCGACATCGAAGCGCTCGAATTCGCGCCGCAGCCGAAGCAGAACAATGTGCGCTACTTCACCGACTGGGTCCTGGCGCAGGTCGACGACCTCGTCAGCGAGCGGGTGAAGCCGCTGGTCGTCACGACCACCCTCGACGCCGATATGCAGCGAGCGGCCGAGGAGGCGGTGAAGACCAATGCGCCGGAGGAAGCGCAGGGCGCCCTCGTATCGATGACCCCCACCGGCGCTGTGCGCGCGATGATGGGCGGTCGCGACTATGTGAACTCGAACTACAACCGCGCCACCGTGGCGGAGCGCCAGCCCGGCTCGGCGTGGAAGCTGTTCGTCTATCTGACCGCCATCGAGAACGGCATCAGCCCGCGCGACTATGTCGAGGACGCTCCGGTGACGATCGATGGCTGGACGCCGCGCAACTATGGTCGCGGGCATCGCGGTACCGTCACGGTCACGCAGGCCTTCGCCGGGTCTTACAACACGGTCGCCGCCCGGCTGGCCGAGCGGGTCGGCTTCAACAATGTCGCGATGATGGCGCGGCGTCTCGGGATCGAGACCGACATATCGCGCCAGCCGGCGATGGCGCTCGGCACCTCGAGCGTGCGCTTGATCGAGATGACTGCCGCCTATGCAGCAGTCGCCAATGGCGGCCGCGCCGTCGACCCCTATGGCATCCAGAAGGTCGAGACGGCCGATGGCCGCGTGCTGTACGAACGACCGGCGGACAGCACGCGCGTGGTGCTGTCGCCCTGGGTGGTCACCAACATGACCTACCTGCTCGAATCGGTGATCAGCTCGGGGACCGGACGCGCTGCCGCGTTCGGGAAGCCCGCAGGCGGAAAGACGGGAACGACCAGCAACTACCAGGACGGCTATTTCGTCGGCTTCAGCCGCGATCTCGTTACGGGGGTCTGGATGGGCCGCGACGACAACCGACCCGTGGGGCGCCTGACCGGCGGCGGCAATCCGGCAAGGGCCTTTTCCGCCTACATGCGGCGTGCGAGCGAAGGTATGCCCGCCCGTGCGCTGGACAGCGACATCGGTGAGGATGACGACCTGTTCGCCGAGCCCGACATGGAGATCTACGGCGAAGGCTGGGAAGAGTTCGGCGAATATGACCGGGACTATGTCTACGATCCCGAAACCGGGGTAGGCGTTACGCCCGATGGCGACGTGGAATATGGCGACTCGGTCGAGATTCGCGACGTTTATCCGGCCGATCCGTCCGCTCGCGCCGAACTTCCCAGCCGCATGCGCAGTGCCGATGTGCCCACACGGCCGAGGGCCGACGGCAATAGCGGCGACCCGCCGCGCGGCGGTGATGGCTGGCTCGACGAACCCGTGGACAGCCGGCGCCGCCCTGCCCCCTCTACCTCTCAATCCCCCCCTGCGGCGGAAAATGAAGACGGCCCGACCAGCCTACTCCCGCCCGATCCAATGTAGCGCAGACCCGTTCGCCTTCAGCCAGGCATAGGCCGGCTCGGGCGATGTGTGCAGGATGCGCTCGGCCTCGCGGTGAAAGGCGCGGCTGTGATTGGGATGAACGATATGGGCGAGTTCGTGCGCCGCAATTGCCTGGCGGACGAAGACCGGCGCATGGATCAGGCGCCAGGCGAAGGATAGGGCCTTTCGCGCCGAGCAGCTGCCCCATTGCCGGCGCGTGTCTCGCACTGAGATCCGCCAGCCGCGAAGGTCGATCCCAGCAGGGCCGGCAAGCTCGTCGCACTCCGTAATGAAGGTGCGCCGCGCTTCGGACCGGAACCAGCGCTCTGCCCGCGCAGCGAACATCTCGGGAGGTCCGCCAATAACCAGTTCTCCCTCCGACTGCCGGGCGGGGCTGCGCGAGCCGGAAAGATGGCGCAGAACCAGCGTCTCATCGCCGAAGGGCAGCTTGGCGCCGTCGAGATAAGGCTTGGGCTGTGGAAAGCTCCGCACCCGGCTTTCGAGCCATGGCAGACGCGATTGGAGAAACTCTTCCGCGGTGCCTGCGGGCATGCGCGCAGGCATGCTGAGCCGTACGACGCCGCGGGCGGGATCGGCCGTCAATGTCATGCGCCGGGCCCGCGCCGTACGCCTGACCTCGAAGGGAACGTCGCGCCCAGCAAGGCGCAGCTGAGCCCCGACTGCCGCTGTCACAGCTCCCGCTCTACGATATGATGATCGAGGGGCCCGGCTTCCGATTCCGAGACGGTCCAGCCGCGTACGGAAATTCCGGCGCGGTGAACGCTGTCAGGATCGCCGGTTATCAGCGGGTGCCAGTCCGGAAGCGGCTCTCCTTCTGCCAGCAGGCGATAGGCGCAAGTGCGCGGCAACCAGTAGAATTGTTCAATTTTTTCCGGCGTCAGGCGGATGCAGTCCGGCACATGCGCGCGCCGGTGGCGATAGTTGGAACACAGGCAGCTGTTCAGGTCGAGCAGACGGCACGCGATGTTGGTCGGCGCCACCTCGCCCGTATCCTCGTCCTCGACCTTCATCAGGCAGCATTTGCCGCAGCCGTCGCACAGCGATTCCCACTCGGCCCGGCTCATATCGGCGAGCGCAGTCGTCTCCCAGAACCGCTCGCCGGCTTCGGTCACGCGCCCATCCACTTCCGGATATCGGCCGCAATGTCGGCCGCGCTTTGCGAATGATCGTAGAAGTTGATCGGATCGCCATTGCCGTCGAGCAGATAGATATAGGCGCTATGGTCCATCAGGTAGAAGCCGTCGTCCCGCACTTCGCCCTTGGCGCGGTAAGTGCGGAAGGCATCGCTTGCCGCGGCCACCTGCTCTTCAGAACCGCTGAGCCCGATCATGTCCGCGTTGAATGCGGAGGCGAACTGCTGCGCCGCCTCGGGGGTATCGCGCTCGGGGTCGATGGAAATGAAGATGGGCTGCAGCCTTTCGGCCAGTTCGGGTGCCTCTTCCTGCAGCTGCGAATAGGCGCCCGCCATGCGTTGCACGTCCGTGGGGCAAATGTCCGGGCAGTAGGTGTAACCGAAATAGACCAGCCGCCAATCGCCGGCAAAATCCTCGTCCGTCACCAGGTCTCCGTCGCCCCCGACCAGCTCGAAGGCCCCCCCGATGGGGCTACCGGCGAGCGGGGGCCGGTCGCCCCCCTCCTCGCCCGCCCCGCCGCAGGCCGACGCGACCAGCGTCGCGGCGAGGACGCCGGCGCGAAGGGGCAAACCCAGTTGTCGAATGTTCATGCGCGCATTCCTATATGTTAGGGACCGCCAAGCTATGACCCCGGGGGAACGGTTCAAGATGACAGGACGTCTGGTCCTCGCTCTTTGTGCATTCGCTGCCATGTTCGGTACGGCGCTACCGGCGCAGGCTCAGTTCAGCGACCGCTTCGAATTTTTCGAAGCCGTCCGCAAGGAGGACGGGGCAGCGGTCATCGAGTTTCTCGACAAGCCCGGGCAGACCTTCGTGAACGCCCGGGAGCCGAAGACAGGCAAGACCGCCCTGCATATCGTCACCGAGAACCAGGAACTCGGCTGGATCAACCTCCTTCAGAAACGCGGAGCCAGCGTCGACCTGCAGGACGATGAAGGCAATACACCGCTACTCATCGCCTCGAACATGAACTTCGTCGACGGCGTACGCCTTCTGCTGTTCTACGGCGCCGACCCGAATCTCGCCAATCGCCGCGGAGAAACGCCGCTGATCCGCGCCGTCCAGCGCCGCGATCACGAGATGGTAAGCGTCCTGCTCGAAGCCGGCGCCGACCCCGACATCAGGGACAATTATGCGGGCTTCTCCGCACGCGATTATGCCGAACGCGATCGGCGCGCGACGCGAATCCTCCAGATGATCGAATCGCAGGAGGAAGGCGAGGAAGAGGCCGAAGTCGAAGGGCCCGGCCTCTGACAAGTCAGCCGGCGCCGGGATTGCGGCGGCGAGAGCCTGGCGGAGCTCGCTCAGACGTCTAGCCGGGTCGCCTGTTCACATAGACCGTGCGCCAGTGACCGCCTGCGCCCTCCCCCGGCCGGTGGTCGATCCGCGAAACCGACAGATTGTCGACGCTGATGGTCAGCGCGCGGTCCGGCGGGATGCCAAGCGCATGGGCGAGCGCGGCGCGGAAGGTACCGCCATGGCCGACGAGGACGATGTTCCTGCCGACATGCGCGCGGCTCAGCTCCTCCAGGCCCGCCGCCACCCGTGCGCACTGATCGAGAAAGCTTTCCCCTCCCGGCGGCTGGTCCTCGGCGCCGTGAAACCAGAAATTATGCGCTGTGACGGGAGCGCCGCCGGCCAGGTCGGACCGCGAGGCGCCGTGCCAGTCGCCGTAGAACTGCTCTTGAAAACGCGGGTCTTCCATCCGTTCGGACGGAGAAAAGCCAGCCTCTACCATGGCATCGGCGGTCTGGTTCGTGCGCGCAAGGCCGCTGGTCACGAGCAGCGCGTCGGCAGGCAGCCAGCGCGCCAGGAATCCGAAGGAGTCCGCATCCGACGTGTCCGCCGGTTCGTCATGAGTCTTGTACAGAAGCCCCCGGGCCCCCTTTCCCGCCCCTATAACGGGAGCATGTCTTACGAGATGCCAGCGGGTTACCTGCGCGCTTTCGACCATTCGCCCTCTCTTTCGGCGGCCGGTATAGGCTGAGGAATGACAAGCGCGAGCCCCCAAATTCCTGCGGCTCTTGGCCAACCGGGCGTCCGCGTCCGCACGCTCGTGCTGATCCGCTGGCTCGCTATTGGCGGCCAGTCTCTCACCTTCCTGGTGGTCGGCCTGGGGCTTGGGTTCTCCTTTCCCTATTTCGGTGTGGCCTGCGCCCTGCTCTCGGCGGTGCTTCTCAATCTCGGTCTCGTCTATCTCTATCCGCGCACCGCGAGGCTGGTCGGAACCGAAGCCCTGCTGCATCTGGCCTTCGACCTCGTTCAGCTGGGCGTGCTCCTCTTCCTGACCGGCGGGATCAACAATCCCTTCGTCGTGCTCGCCATCGTCCCCGTAACCGTCTCGGCAACCCTGCTTACGCGGCGCGCCACCGTGACGCTGATGGCCGTGGCGATCGCGATCCTCCTCATCCTCTGGGCGTGGGCCGAGCCCCTGCCCTGGGACGGGGAGCCGCCCGCCATGCCGGTCACCTATGAGGTGGCGGTCTTCGCGTCGCTCGCCTTCTCGATCATCTTCATTTCCGGCTATGTCATGCAGGTCGCGCTGGAAGCCCGGCGCTGGCAGCAGGCGCTGGTAACGACTCAAGCCGTGCTGGAGCGGGAGACGAAGATGTCCGCGCTCGGTGCGCTGGCCGCCGCGGCTGCGCATGAACTGGGCGGCCCGCTGGGCACGATCAAGCTGATCGCAACTGACCTGAAATCGGAACTGGAGGGCGATCCCGACTTCGGCGCCGATGTCGAACTGCTCGCCAAGGAAGCCGATCGCTGCCGGTCCATCTTGCAGGGAATCGCCAGCCGGTCGGAGCGCGAAGCACCGTTCGAGCGCGTGTCCATCCGCACCCTGCTTCGCGAAATCGCGGACAGCTTCAACGATCCGCGGGTGCCGATCCGGGTTGCCGAGGCCGCTCAGGGACTGCCGGTGATCGAGCACAGCACCGAATTGAAGCACGGCCTTTTGAACCTAGTCGACAATGCGGTTCGCTTTGCCGATCGCGAAGTGGTTCTGGCCGCCACGGCCGATACCGACCAGGTCGCCATTTATGTCGAGGATGACGGTCCCGGTTTCCCGTCGGACCTGTTGCCGCACCTGGGGGAGCCCTATCTGGGCCCGTCGCGTTCCAGAGGGGGAGGAACGGGCCTCGGCGTCTTTATCGCGACGACCCTACTAGAGCGGACCGGCGCCCGGGTCCGCTTCCGCAACAGAACGCGGGGTGGGGCCCGCGTCGAGATCACCTGGCACCAAAACCCCGAGGAGGACGATCTATGAGTGAAGCCACAGGTGCTGCGCCGCAGGACGATACGCTGCCGGCGACAGGAAAGCTGCTGCTGGTGGACGACGACCAGAGTTTCCGCCAGCGGCTCGAGCTTATGCTGACCCGCAAGGGCTATGAGGTTTTCGCAGCGTCCAGCGTCGCCGAAGCGCGTACGCTGGCAGCGCAGGCCCAGCCCACCCATGCGGTCCTCGACATGAAGCTGGACGATGGCACGGGGCTCGATCTCGTGACCGAATTGCGGTCGATCCGGCCTGACATCCGCATCGTCATGCTGACCGGATATGGCAATCTCACCACGGCGGTGGCAGCAATCAAAGCCGGCGCGCTCGACTATCTGGCAAAACCCGCCGATCCCGACGACATCATCAAGGCCTTGAGCGCCGAAGGCGACGACAAGCCCGAACCGCCGGAAGATCCGATGTCCGCCGACCGGGTGCGCTGGGAACATATCCAGCGTGTCTACGAGCTGTGCGACCGGAACGTGTCGGAAACCGCGCGCCGCCTGAAAATGCACCGCCGCACGCTACAGCGTATCCTGGCGAAGCGCAGCCCGCGCTAGGGTCCCTATGCCGTCCGGTCGGCATACGGCAGGCCGTCAGCCGAAGCCGCCCTCGGCGCTACCGAGAAACTCGTCGGCTGCACGCATGACACGGGACGCTGCTGCGCGCGCAAAGAGCGCCGTGGCCTTCTTGCGCCGCGGCGCGGACAGCTTTTCCACCTGCGGAGTGCGAAGCGCGTCGGCCTCGTACCGATCGGCAATCAGCAGGCCGCAGCTGCCAGGTTCGTAACAATCCTCGTCGAGCAGCGCTGCGTCGAACCCCGCTGGAATGCCCCAGTAGAACCGGTCGCACCAAGCCAGATAGTCGGGCCATTTCCGGTCACCGCGCAAGTCCGCCACCGCGACCTTTATCTCGACGACCGAGAGCGTACCGTCGGAATGCAGCGCCATGACGTCAACCCGGCGCCCGCCGGGCAGAATGACTTCGGTCAGGCAGACTGCCTGGCGGTTCCAGAACCAGCGTGAGATTCCCCGCGCAACGTCCGCTGCCGAGAGCGGCGCGGGATCGGTGCTGGCGGATCGCTGTGCTGCAACTGCGGATCGGGTGGCCATGGCGGGAACATTAGCGGAACATCGGCAAAAGAAAAGGGCGGCCTAACAGCCGCCCCTCGCTTGGATCAGTTCTGCTTGGCAAGGCTTACCGGTAGAAGATGTGCCGGCCGATATTGGCCGTCTGGCGGAACGCCGTGCGCCATTTCGGGCTGACATAGTCGGCGTGATAATAGACAGCCTTCTCGGTCACATCGTCCCAGTTCTCCGTCGCAGCGACAATGGCGACGGCCTTCGCGCGCTGCCAGGTCGGACGCTCGGAATTCGGGAAGTCGGGCTTGCCGTCGAAGGTGAAGCTGAACTGGTAGCGCTGATAGACGACGCCGCAAATGGTGTCCGGCCAACGCGAATCCTCCGCGCGGTTCAGGACCACCTGCGCCACCGCAAGCTGACCCTCCAGCGGCTCGCCGCGGGCTTCGTTATAGACGGCGCTTGCAAGGCAGCGCATTTCTTCGTCGAGTTCGACCCCGCCATAGTCGACGATGTTGTCGACGAGCGTGCCGAGCGTGACGTCGGTTTCGGAACTTTCGACGAAGATCGGCGCTTCATATTCGACGGCTTCCGCGGCTACGGCGAGTTCGGGCTCGAGGCCCGCGGTCGCGTCGATGGCAGCATCGACGGCGCCGGCAGCCTGCAGATCAGGCGTCGTCTGAATGTCGGTCGGAAGATCGGCGGCAGCCATCAGGCCGAGAGCGGCCATGGCCGCTGCGACGGCCCGCTTGGATTTCAGCATGTCAGTATAAGTCCTGTGCTTCGAACAGCCCGGCGTTTGTAAAATCTTGCCTAAGCTTTAGTCTGGCGTCGCCTTGACTGTTTCGGTTCGCGTCAGGAACGCACCCCGCGCTCCACTGTGTTGCAGCGCTGATATGATGAACGAATACACAGGGTCAATTCATCGAAGCCAAATCCACGATGAACCGTGCAGGATCAGCGACATCCAGTTCAACGACCCATAAATCGGGATCGAACCGGATCTGTTTCGTAAGTATTTCCCGCAACTTATCGTCATTTTCGGGCAGCTCGTCCGACAGCGGACGCCACTCGGTGCTACCATCGCCCAGATTGGTGCGGCTGAACAGCGAGACCTCTCCCGCACGCGACCGGAGGACCAGTATGACGGCTCCGGCGCCCTCGTCACCCTTACGCAGGATGGTGACGAACTCGCCCTCGGCCGCGAGGCGGCGCCGCAGTCCGTCGACCCATAGCTTCGTCGGCAGCCGATCGTTCAGTTGGAGTCGCCCGCCATATCGTCACTTTCACGATAACCCGTCAGCGTAACCAAGGGGATTTTCGAGCGCATAAACGTCCCCGTCCCGCGGGCAATCTCCTCGCCGTCCTCCGTCAGCAGGCGGCTTTCGCCGACGAACAGGCGGCGCCGTCCGCTGACCATGCGCCCTTCCGCCCAGACCCGTCCCGCCGGGACCGGCCGCTCCATATGAAGGTTGAAGGCGGTCGTCAGGATGAAGACATCTTCCACGGCGGTATTGACGGCGTAGAAGGCCGCATCGTCGAGCATCTTGAAATAGATCGTGCCGTGCGCAGCCCCGGCAGCGTGGAAATGCTCTTCCGAGACTTCGAATTCCAGCCGAGACTCGCCGAGCGCGGGCAGGCTCAGCTTGGAAGGGAAGCTGCGGTTGATCGGTGCGGCATGATACAGCCGCTCCAGCGCGCGCAAATGCTTGTCGGTCGTCATGACAGCTTCAGGGTCGCCGCCAGCTCTCCCCACCGGTCGAGATTGCGCGGAGCGATGTCGAGAAAGGCCACCCCGGCCTTTCCGTCATTGCCCCAGGCGATCACGCCCTGGAAGTCGGGATGGCCCGGCACCGTCAGAGTGACGGGAGCGCCGGGCTCCAGCGGGGTGTCGGTCCTGATCCGCGCGCCGCCGGCGCTTACGTCGACGACCGTACAGGCCACCGGGCCCGAGCCGGTCAGCAGCTCACCGCGAAACAATACGCGCCGGCGCGGCCCCGCGCGCTCGTCATCCCGCCGCGGGGAATCGTCCTTGTCATCCATGGCATGTCCCATTGCGGGCCCTTATTTCGGCTCGACCCAGCCGATATGGCCGTCCGTACGGCGGTAAACCATGTTCAGCGAACCGGTCTGGCCATTGCGGAACATGAGAGCGGGGGTGTGCTTCAGGTCGAGCATCATCACCGCGTCGGAAACGCTCACCTCGGGAATATGCTCGTCCATATCCGCGATGATAAGCGGCGCGTCGTCTTCGGGCACCTCGTCTTCTTCGGGGTGGCTCTGGAGAACGCGATAGGTGGATTCGACCGCCGCAGCTTCCGGCTTCTTGCGCTCACGGTCGCGCAATTTGCGCTTGTAGCGCCGCAGCTGCTTCTCGATCCGCTCATACGCGCCTTCGAACGCCGCCTGCGCGCTCTGATACGCATGCGCATGCGACTTCATCAGCAGGCCCTGGGCCAGCTGCACGACAATGGTGGCATCGAATTCATGCTCGTGCGGGCCCGGCGCGAGCGTAACGGTCGAGCCGGTCACCCCCACGGAGAATTTTTCGGCCAGGTCGCCCATGCGCCCTTCGGCGTGCGCGGTCAGTGCCTCCCCGACGTCGAGCTGGTGGCCCGAAACGCGGATATCCATGCGTGGTCTCCTTCTGTGATTCAGTGGCGAAAGCCGGGCACCTCAGCCCAGAGCGGATCGCCAAGCTGGGACAGGAACGCGCGGTGGCGCTCCTTTTCCTCCTCGGAGGGAGAAAAAATTCGCACCGGCCAGTCGCGAACGGGCGCGCGTGCATAAACGCGGTCGCCCGGCTGGTCCTCCTCGGGACCCCCGAGCGCCATGCCGCGCTGCCGTCCCCCCATAAGTTCGACATAGACGCCGGCGAGAAGTTCGGAATCCAGCAGGGCTCCATGCTTCTCGCGTCGGGTCAGGTCGATGCTGAAACGGTTGCACAGGGCATCGAGCGTATGGCCCTTGCCTGGAAATTTCTCACGCGCGATGGCCAACGTGTCGACGATCCGCTCCACCGGCAGGGGGTCGTGACCGCACAGGGTAAGCTCCCTGTTCACGAAGCCCAGGTCGAACATCGCATTGTGCGCCACCAGCTTCGTATCGGTGCCGATAAACTCCAGGAAATCCTTCACGATCGCCGCGAACACAGGCTTGTCGGCCAGGCTCTCGTTGGTGTGGCCGTGAATGCGTGCGGCCTCGGCGGGCATGTCGCGGCATGGATTGATCAGGGCATGGAAGGTGCGTCCCGTCGGCATCTGCCCGAGAAGCTCCACCGCGCCGATCTCACAAATCCTGTGGCCCTCGTCCGGGTCTACGCCCGTCGTTTCGGTATCGAAGACGATCTCTCGCATTTCCGGCAATATTCTACGCTATGGCGCTTGAGGCAAGCGGTGAGACTACTCACTGCCAGCCGGCTGCGCCGCTTCCCAAGCCCCGTTTCGATCACGAAGTCGGCGCGGCGACGCTTTTCCGCATCGGGGACCTGCCGCGCAACGATATTCTCGAACTTTTCGCGGGTCATACCGGGGCGGGCCATGACCCGCGCGCGCTGGACGTGCGGCGGTGCGGACACCACGACGACTCCGTCGACGCGCTCCCACCCGCCCTTCTCATAGAGAAGCGGAATATCGAGCACGGCAAAGGGTGTCCGCGCCTGTCTGTACCGGCGCAGAAAGCGGGCCTGCGCATCGCCGACCAGCGGATGCATGATCCGTTCGAGACGGCGAAGCGCCTCGGTATCGCCGAAGACCGCCTTGCCAAGCGCAGCGCGGTCCAGACGACCGTCGACGACGACGCCCGGAAATGCCTCTTCTATCAAAGCCAGCGCGCGTCCGCCGGGGGCCTGTAGCCGATGCACTTCCGCGTCGGCGTCGAAGACCGGCACGCGTTCGGCGCGAAAGAATCCGGCGATCGTCGACTTGCCCATACCGATCGAGCCGGTGAGTCCGATCAGTTTCACGCGGTCAGCCGCTGCCGCAGCAGCTTGTCGTCGGTCATGGCCGGTTCCCTTCCGAAAAACATCGAGAAGGCCGATCTCGCCTGCCCGATCAGCATCGACAAGCCATCGATGGTAACAAGGCCGCGGGCGCGCGCATCCTGCAGAAGGGCGGTGTCGAGCGGCGCGTAAACGATGTCGTACACCGTCGCGCCCGGCAGCAGCGGAGACAAATCGAGTTTCAGCGGCGCCTGACCCGTCATGCCGAGGCTGGATGCGTTGACGAGGAGGTCCGCAGGCACGAGGCCAGCATCGATGCCGGCAGCGTCGCCCCTGCCCGGTGCCAATTCGTCGACGAGCGCACGCGCCTTCGCAGGCGTACGGTTAAGGACGGTGATCCGGTCGGCTCCGCGGTTCGCGAGTGCGTACACCACGGCACGCGCCGCTCCTCCCGCTCCGATCACCGCCGCGCGCTTGCCAACGAGATTGTCGCGGCCAAGCGGCTCCAGGAACCCGCCCACGTCGCTATTGTCCGACAGCAGCGCCCCGTCGCCCGCTGGCATGATGCAGTTGGCCGCCCCAACCGCTTCGGCGCCCGCGCTCCGGCGGTCGGCAAGCCGCAAAGCCGCCAGTTTGTGAGGGAGCGTTGCGTTGCACCCGCGCCATTCGGGATCCTTCCTGCGCGCATCGAAATACGCCTCCAGGTCCTCAGCAGGCACATGGGCGTGGCGGTAAGCCGCGTCGATGCCCAGCCGTTCGAGCCAGAAGCCATGGATGTCGGGAGATTTCGAATGAGAGATCGGATCGCCGATCACCTCCGCATAGGGCCGCCCCGCAGGCGGAAGCTCGCGCCAGTTCATGAGGCGATGACTCCGCGAATTCGCAGATAGGAGAGCAGCGGAAACAGCGGCAGGCCGCGAATGGTGAACTGGTCGCCCTGCACGCGCTCGAACAGCTGCGCGCCGCGCTCTTCGATACGGTAACCGCCAACGCCCCACAGGAGCTTTTCGCCTTCGGTCGCCAGATAGTCGTCGAGCCACTCCTCGCTGAACGGGCGTACCCAGAGGCGCGCGGAATCGAGGTGCCGCCAGACGGGTTCGCCATTTTCGGCGATGACAAGCGCCGAGCGGAGCAGGTGAGGCTTTGCGCGAAGGTCCATCAACTGCGCGCGCAGCGCCGCCATATCCTCCGCCTTGTCGAGAGCGCGGCCATCTTCGGTCTCGAGAATCTGGTCGCCGCCGAGCACCAGCGCACCGGGCCGGCGGCGAGATACTTTCACCGCCTTTGCCTCGGCCAGCGCATCGGCCTGATCTCGGGGCGCCAACCCCTCCCTCCTCAAGGACGCCTTCAGCATCTCCTCGTCGACCTGAGGAGCAATGGCTGTGAACTCCACGCCTGCGGCGCGCAGCAGCGCTTGCCGCGATTCGCTTGTCGAGCCGAGGATCAGGTCGGGAACGCGCTCGGTCACGTCTGCGACGCTTCTTCCCGGTTCATCAGGCGCATGACCGCGGCGGCAGTTTCCTCGATGGCCTTGCGGGTCACGTCGATGACCGGCCAGCCGCGGTCTGCGAACAGGCGCCGCGCTTCGGCAACCTCGCGCTTGATCTTCTCCTCGTCGACATAGTCGGTCTCGGGAGTCTGAGCGAGGCTCAGAAGGCGGTTCCGGCGCACCTCGATCAGCCGGTGCGGGGTCGTCGTCAGGCCGACGATGAAGGGTTTGGTCAGTTCGAAGAGGATCGGCGGGGGTTTGCGCTCGGGTACGAGCGGATAGTTCGCCGTCTTGAACCCCTTATTGGCAAGGTAGATGCTTGTTGGGGTCTTCGAGGTGCGCGACACGCCCAGCAGCAGGATGTCGGCTTCGTTCCAGTTCTCCGAGCCCTGCCCGTCGTCATGCGCCATCGTGTAATTGATCGCTTCGACGCGTGCAAAATAGGCCTCGTCCAGGCGGTGCTGCCGCCCCGGTCGGGCCGTCGCGGCCTTTCCGAGCATGATGGAGAGCCCGGCTACCACCGGATCGATCGCAGAGACCGCAGGAATGCCGAGCGCTTCGCAGCCGGCTTCCAGCCGGTTCCGGATTTCGCCGGTCGCAAGCGTGAACACGACCAGTCCCGGATGCTCGGCGACATCTTCGAGAACGCGGTCGAGATGGCCGGTCGACCTTACCAGCGGCCAGAAGTGCTTGACGGCCTCGACCTCCTCGAACCGGGCAAGGCTTGCTCGCGCGACTGATTCTAGCGTCTCGCCGGTACTGTCCGAAATCAGGTGGAGGTGAATGCGTTCTGCCATGGAGTACCGCCTTAACCACAGTGCGTGCCGCGGTCATCCGCGACGGGGACAAGCCTGTGGAAAACTACCCGCCGAATCGGTCCGGAAGTCGAGCGAAGAGGCCTGCCGTTGTCACCAAACCGAAATGATTATCGAGTCGTCCACAGGTCTGAAGCCCAGCAAACCTGCCCTGTTGAAATTTGAGGTTACAGAAATGCGACTCGCGAGACCTTCATGAGTCGCCCCTTTGCGAACCATGTTGGCAAGGCTGGGGATAGATCGATAAGCCCCATGATCCCCAGCCCCAATCACCACCACTATCTTTCTTAAAGAAAGAAATAAGAGAAAGAGGTTCGCTTGGCCGAGACGCCGTCCTTCCTGAAGGTTCTCAAGGGCGAGACCTGTTCCCCTCCTCCCGTCTGGTTCATGCGCCAAGCCGGTCGTTATCTGCCGGAGTATCGCGAGCTGCGCGCCGAGAAGGGCGGATTTCTCGATCTCGTCTACGATCCCCCGGCTGCCGCCGAAGTGACCCTCCAGCCGCTGCGCCGCTTCGGGTTCGACGCCGCAATCCTGTTTTCTGACATTCTCATCGTCCCTCACGCGCTCGGGCAGGACCTCAGGTTCGAGGCGGGCGAGGGGCCGCGTCTCAGTCCGCGAGTGGACGAAACCGATCTCGGATCGCTGTCTCCGTCGCTCGAACGGCTCGAACCGATTTACGAAACCGTCAGGCTCGTGCGGGGCGACCTGCCCGAAGGCGCGGCGCTGATCGGCTTTGCCGGTAGCCCCTGGACGGTGGCCACTTACATGGTCGCGGGCGAAGGCACGAAGGAGCAGGCGCCCGCGCGTCTGATGGCCTATCGCGACCGCCCTTCGTTCGAGTTGCTTATCGAGCGGCTGGTGGACACCACAAGCGCCTATCTGATCGGCCAGATCGAAGCCGGCGCACAGGCGGTGCAGCTGTTCGACAGCTGGTCGGGCTCGCTTGCCCCGGCCGAGTTCGACCGGTGGGTGATCGAGCCGACGCGCCGGATCGTCGACCGGCTAAGGCGCGACTACCCCTGCCTTCCCATAATCGGCTTTCCCAAAGGCGCCGGTGCGAGGCTCGCAGATTATGCCGCGGCAACCGGGATCGACGCGCTCGGTCTCGACGAAACCGTGGATCCCGACTGGGCGGCGAAGACGCTTCCCCGGGACCTTCCTCTGCAGGGGAATCTCGATCCGATGGCTCTGCTTGCCGGAGGTCCGGCGCTGACGGACTCGATCCGCCGAATTCGCGGCGCGTTTTCGGGGCGGCCGCATATCTTCAATCTCGGCCATGGAATCTCTAAGGATACGCCGATCGCCCATGTCGAGGCGGCGCTGCAGGAGATCAGGGCATGACGGGGTTCCTAGGCGGCTACACGCTGTGGGTTCTGTCCGCGAAGCTGGTCTTCGTCATCTTCTGGATGGCCGGTCTGTTCGCTCTCGGTCGCTATGTCGTCTATCATCGCGAATGCGACCCCGGCTCCCCGGAGGACGAGCTCTGGACCGAACGCACGGCCCGTCTCCGCCGGGTCATCGTGTCGCCATCGATGATCATCGCATGGGTCCTCGGGATTGCCCTCGTCGTGAATATCGGTCTTGCAGGGCAGGGCTGGCTGCATGCGAAGTTGTTGTTCCTCCTGCTTCTGACCGGCTGGTATGGCTGGGCCGTGTCGACATCGAAGAAACTTTCGCGCGGCGCACGGCCCTATTCCTCCCGCACCCTCAGAATCCTGAACGAGGCACCTGCCCTCGCGATCATCCTGATCGTGCCGCTTGGCCTGATGAAGCCGTTCTAGGCTGCGCTGTTGACAAGCGCCCGCCGGGCCCCTTCACACTCGCGCGCGGCTGATTTGCGCCGCTTTCGGGATGCCGGATACCCGGCACCCTGTTTGGAATTGCGTCCGTTCCGGGCGCCCGGAACTGTTTGTCGGCCAGGCAATGAGTAGGGGGTAGTGTATGGAAACCGGTACGATGATTTCACTCGGCATCTATTTTGCCGTGATGCTGGGGATCGGTCTCTATTCCTACCTGAAAACCAACAATGACGTGTCGGGCTACATGCTGGGCGGACGCCAGCTTGGCCCGGCGGTAACGGCGCTGTCGGCAGGCGCTTCCGACATGTCGGGCTGGATGCTTCTCGGTCTGCCCGGGGCCATGTTCGTTTCGGGGCTGTCGGCAGGCTGGATCGCCATTGGTCTGCTCATCGGCGCGCTCGCGAACTATCTTCTGGTGGCCCCTCGCCTCCGGGTTTACACCGAAACCGCCAAGGATGCGGTGACCATCCCGGATTATTTCGAGAAAAGGTTCGAGGATACCAGCCGTATCCTGCGTCTGGTCTCGGCTGTCGTCATCATCGTCTTCTTCACGCTCTACACCGCCTCCGGCGTCACCGCGGGAGGCAAGCTGTTCGAAAGCGCCTTCGGCTTCGACTATTCGGTGGGACTGTGGGTCACCGCGGGCGTCGTCGTCGCCTACACGCTGTTCGGCGGCTTCATGGCGGTGTCCATCACCGACTTCGTCCAGGGCTGCATCATGTTTGTCGCCCTTATCATGGTGCCGATCGTCGCCTACTCGCAGACTGGCGGCGGTGTCGGTGTGGGCGAGGAACTGCGCGCCATCGACCCCTCGCTTCTCGACTGGCTCGGCGGGGGCATCGGGCTGATCGCGATCATTTCGGCGATGAGCTGGGGCCTCGGCTATTTCGGGCAACCGCACATCATCGTTCGTTTCATGGCGATCCGCTCGGTGAAGGACATTCCGACCGCGCGCAATATCGGCATCGGCTGGATGGCGGTAACCATCGTGGGCGCCTGCGCGACAGGCCTGATCGGCCTCGCCTATGCGACCGAGTTCGGTCTCGCCATCGACGATCCCGAGACGATTTTCATCGTTCTGTCGCAGATACTCTTTCATCCGCTGGTGGGCGGTTTCCTGCTGGCGGCCATTCTGGCGGCCATCATGTCGACGATCTCCTCGCAGCTTCTGGTCGCGTCGAGCTCGCTTACGGAGGACATCTACAAGCTTCTGTTCCGCCGCGGTGCCTCGGACATCGAGCTCGTCCTGATCGGCCGTCTGGCGGTGCTCCTGGTGGCACTGACGGCCATCGGCCTCGCTTATGACCGTACTTCCAATGTCCTGACGCTCGTTTCGAACGCCTGGGCCGGCTTTGGCGCCGCCTTCGGCCCGCTGGTCATCCTCAGCCTGCGGTGGAAGCGCATGACGCGGGCAGGGGCTCTTGCCGGCATGGTCGTGGGCGCGGTGACAGTGCTTCTCTGGATCTATGGCGGTTTCACCATCGACGGCGAACCGCTGTCCGCGGTGATGTACGAGATCGTTCCCGGCTTCGTCCTCGCGACGATCGCCACTGTCGTCGTCAGCCTGCTGACGCCGGAGCCGTCGGCGGACATCCAGGCGACCTTCGAGGCCGTGGACCGCACGGTCGATCCGAACCGCGGAACTCCGATCAAGGCCTGAGCGCTTGACGTGGGAGAGGTGCCGTCCTAGCTGAACGGCACCTCCCGTTTCCTGCGGGAGTCGATCCCAACTCCAGGTCAGCCCCAGGTCAGCCATAGCCAGACAGGCGCTCGCTCGAAGCCCTAGCTGCCTGCATTTTTCCAGATCCGGAAGCCGTACGTCCATGCATCTACAGGACCTTAAAGACACGCCCCCTGCCGAACTCGTTGCCATGGCCGAAGAGCTTGGCGTCGAGAATGCCTCGACCCTGCGCAAGCAGGACCTGTTGTTCGGTATCCTCAAGGAGAAAGCCGATGAGGGCGAGGAGATCATCGGCGCCGGCACGATCGAAGTGCTTCCGGACGGCTTCGGTTTCCTGCGCTCGCCCGAGGCGAACTATCTTGCTGGTCCGGACGACATCTACGTGGCGCCGAACCAGGTGCGCCGCTTCAGCCTGCGCACCGGCGATACGGTCGAGGGGGAAATTCGCGCGCCCAAGGACGGCGAGCGTTATTTTGCGCTGACCAAGGTCACGAAGATCAATTTCGACGATCCGGACGTGGTTCGCACGCGCGTCAATTTCGACAATCTGACGCCGCTATATCCGGACGAGAAGCTCAATCTCGACGTCAACGATCCGACGGTGAAGGACAAGTCGAGCCGCGTGATCGACGTCGTCGCGCCGCAGGGCAAGGGGCAGCGGTCGCTGATCGTCGCGCCGCCCCGTACCGGCAAGACCGTGCTTCTGCAGAATATCGCGCGCGCGATCACCGAGAATCATCCCGAAGTCTTCCTGCTTGTCCTGCTGATCGACGAGCGTCCGGAAGAGGTGACCGACATGCAGCGGTCGGTGAAGGGCGAGGTGGTATCTTCGACCTTCGACGAGCCCGCGACGCGCCACGTCCAGGTCGCCGATATGGTCATCGAGAAGGCGAAGCGGCTCGTCGAGCACAAGAAGGATGTCGTTATCCTGCTCGACTCGATCACGCGCCTCGGCCGTGCCTACAACACCGTCGTTCCCAGTTCGGGCAAGGTGCTGACCGGCGGTGTCGATGCGAACGCACTTCAGCGGCCGAAGCGCTTCTTCGGCGCTGCGCGTAACGTCGAGGAGGGTGGCTCCCTCTCCATTATCGCCACGGCGCTGATCGATACGGGCAGCCGTATGGACGAGGTGATCTTCGAAGAGTTCAAGGGTACCGGCAACTCGGAGATCGTTCTTGACCGTAAGGTGTCCGACAAGCGCATCTTCCCCGCGATGGACGTCGGCAAGTCCGGCACGCGCAAGGAAGAGCTTCTCGTCGACAAGGACACGCTGTCGAAGATGTACGTTCTGCGCCGCATCCTCATGCAGATGGGTACCGTCGATGCGATGGAGTTCCTGCTCGACAAGATGAAGGACTCGAAGTCCAACGAGGAGTTCTTCTCCTCGATGAACCAGTAGCGGCCGCATTCCGCTGAAACCAACAGGTTAGGACCGACGCGCCATGGGCGAACTCTGGGGCCATATCGTCAACGATTTCAGCGGCCTGTTCGCCGGTGACGGTTCCGCATGGCTGGCTTTCGGCCAGGTTATCCTGATCGATATCGTCCTCGCGGGCGACAATGCCATCGTGGTGGGGGCTCTGGCTGCGGGGCTGCCCGCCGACCAGCGCAAGAAGGTCATCGCCATCGGCGTCATCGCGGCGCTGGTGCTGCGCATCGTTTTCGCGCTGATGGTCACCTGGCTGATGGGCATCGTCGGGCTGATCTTCGCCGGCGGACTGCTGCTGCTGTGGGTATCGTGGCGAATGTGGCGCGAGATCCAGCATGGCGGCGAGAGCCCCGGATCGCCGGAAATCGAGGGCGACGAGCATACCGGTATCCGCGCGCAGAAGAGCTTTGCGGGGGCCGCCTGGGCCGTGGCCGTCGCGGACGTCTCGATGAGCCTAGACAATGTCCTCGCGGTTGCGGGCGCCGCACGCGAGCATCCGGGCATCCTGATGGTTGGCCTAGTGATCGCGGTTGCCATGATGGGCGTCGCTGCGAATATCATCGCTAAATATATCGAGCGCTTCCGCTGGATCGCCTATATCGGCCTGGCCGTCATTCTCTACGTGGCCGTCAAGATGATCTACGAGGGCGTTGTGGACCCGGAAATCGGACTGACGACGCTGTCCGTATTCGGCGGCTGAACCCGCTGCCAGGGTGCTGCCGGGAAGGGGGTGCCGCGGTGGGCGCGCCTTAGCTCTTCAGCTGCGCTGCCATCTTCTCCCACAGCATCGTCACGGCCTTGTAGGGTCGCACCATGACCTTGAAGTCGGCGATAAGGCCGCCCTCCGTCCAGCGGATCATGTCGATCCCGTTGACGTGAATTCCGTCGATCTCGGCTTCGAATTCCAGCACCGTTTCGTCGCCATCCACAATGACCCGGACGTACCGGAATCCTGTGTCGGCAAAGACATGCCCGGCGGCGTCCAAATAGGCGAAGACCTTCTCGTGACCGGCCTGCGGGGTGTGGACGACCGGCGAATGAAACACCGCGTCATCGGCGATATGCGCCCGAAGCCACTCCCGGTCGTGCGTTTCGGCATGCCGGATCCACGCGGAAACACGTGGATCCGGGTGTGCAGGGAAGGCGTCCGCCATCAGCCCAGATGTTGCTTGAAGAAGGCCATGGTGCGTTCGTCGGCCAGTTTTGCCGCGGCCTCGACGCGGCTGATCCCGTCTTCGCGCGCGAAGGCGTGGTCGCAGCCCGGATAGTCGTGCAGCGTCACCTTGGGATGCGGATCGAGCGCTTGGTGCATCTTGGCCTGTGCATCCTTGTCGACGAAGCCGTCCTCTTCGGCGACGTGGAGCAGCAGCGGGTTGGCGATCGCCTTCGCTTCGTCGAGCATCTCGTCGATGCCGACGCCGTAATAGCCCACAGAGGCGTCGATATCAGTGCGCGCGGCGGTCATATAGGCGAGCTTGCCGCCCAGGCAGTAGCCGACGCAGCCGACCTTGTCGCCGGTGGCGTCATGACCCCGAACGACCTTGATGGTTGCTTCGATGTCCTCGACGCCCTTGTCTGCATCGAAGCCGTTCATCAGGTCGAAGGCGCGGTCCCATTCTTCCTTCGACTTGTCGGTCAGGTCGACGCCGGGCTCCTGGCGCCAGAACAGGTCGGGCGCGATGGCGACATATCCGTCGGCAGCGAGCTTGTCGCATTTCTTGCGAATACCCTCGTTTACCCCGAAGATTTCCTGGATCACGACGACGCTGGGGGCAGGTCCGTCCGTGGCGGGCTTCGCCAGATAGGCGGCGAACTCGCCGCTCCCGTCCAGCGCCTTGATGTTAACCGTCTCTCCCATGTTCCGTCCTCCTGTCGCGTTTCGAGTCGGGGGTGGTTAAAGCGGGGCGACTGGGTCCCCGCAAGGCTGGAGGCAAGGCCGTGAAAGTGAATGTGGAAATCGACTGCACTCCGGAAGAGGCGCGCCGCTTTTTCGGGCTTCCCGATCTCGGGCCGGTACACGAGGCCTATGTGGCGCGCATGACCCGGTTCGCAGAGGACGGCATGACGTCGGCGGACGTCGAAAAGGCGATGCAGGGCTGGATGGGCTCGGTCGGCGGCCTCGCCGATATGCAGCGGGCGATGTTTTCCGCCCTGACGAACGGCTTTACGGGCACCGCAGAGCCGAAGGACTGACGACGCGAGGGCCGGGAGGGCAGGTGTGACGCACAGCGGCACCATCTTTGCCTTGGCGAGTGGCGCCCTGCCGGCCGCCGTGGCGATCATTCGGGTATCCGGCGCGGAGGTGCGCAGTGTCCTGACTCGTCTGACGGGAGGCGCCCCCTTGCCGGAGCCGCGGCGCGCAGCGCTTCGTACTCTGCGGACCGGGGATGGGCAGGAGCTGGAGCGCGGGCTGATCCTGTTCTTTCCGGGGCCGGCCAGTTTTACGGGCGAAGATGTGGCCGAGCTTCAGGTTACGGGCAGCGTCGCGCTGGTCGAGCGGCTGTATGCCGAGTTATCACGCATTGAGGGGCTTAGGCTTGCCGAGGCCGGCGAGTTCGCGAGGCGTGCGGTTGCCAACGGCAAGCTCGACCTGACCGAGGCCGAAGGTCTTGCGGCTCTGATCGACGCTGAAACCGAGGCGCAGCTGGGTCAGGCACTGATGGCAGCCGGCGGCCGGTTTCGCCGCGCTGCCGAGGGGTGGCGGGCAGACTTGCTTGCCATTGCGGCGGATGCTGAGGCCGAACTCGATTTCGGCGAGGGAGAGGCGGACGTCGAAGACCGCATTCGTCAGGATGCCGAACTCAGGATCGACAGCCTGGCGGCCGACATCGAGACGGCCCTTGAGGGGCATGTCGGGGCGCGGCTGATCCGGCGCGGGGCGACGCTCGCGGTCTCGGGCCCTCCGAACGCCGGAAAATCTAGTCTTGTCAATGCGTTGTCAAGGTCCGATGCGGCGATCGTCTCCGACATTCCCGGGACCACTCGGGACGCCATAGAGGTGCCCCTCGACATCGCCGGCTTCCGGGTCACCCTGATCGATACTGCCGGTCTCAGGGATACCGACGATCCAATCGAGCGCATGGGGGTCGCCCGCGCACGTGAAAAGGCAGCGAATGCCGATCTGGTGCTTGATCTTGGTCCGGACGCGGTGGCGGATGAGCGGACACTCGTCATTGCGGCCAAGGCGGACTTGCACGGTTCGAATGTCCGCGGGCCGGGGATACCTGTTTCCGCACGGACGGGGGAGGGTATTGAGCAGCTTCTGTCCGCTATTGCCGAGTGGCTGCGGCAGCGCGCCCCGGGCGGCGACCTGGTAACTACGAGCGAGCGGCAGAAGGCGCATCTTGAAGACTGTGTTGCCGCTCTCCAACTTGCGGCGAAGGCGCCCGACCCGGTATTGCGAGCGGAAGAGCTTCGCGCGGCCCTGACCTCATTGGGCCGGTTGACCGGTGACGTCGAAACAGAAGAGTTGCTCGGTGCGATATTCTCGCGCTTCTGTATTGGGAAATAGTTTGAGCGCGCTGTTTCACGTGAAACAATTTAACCGGAGCGGTTGGTGAACGAGTTCGACGTTATAGTCGTGGGAGCGGGTCATGCCGGCGTCGAAGCAGCCGACGCCGCGGCGCGGCGCGGCGCGCGAGTGGCTCTCATCAGTTTCAGCAAGGCCGATCTCGGCAAGCTCAGCTGCAACCCCGCGATCGGCGGACTGGGCAAGGGACATATCGTGCGCGAGATCGATGCACTCGGCGGCGTGATGGGGCGCGCTGCGGATCGTGGCTCGATCGGCTATCGGCTTCTCAACCGCCGCAAGGGTCCGGCTGTTCGCGGTCCACGCGCGCAGATCGACCGCGACCTCTACCGCACGGCAATTGCAAATTGGCTTGCCCGGTCAGACGTGACCTTCGTTGCAGGCGAAGTCGCCGCGCTGACAACCACGGCTGGCCGGGTTACCGGCGTGTCGATGTCGGACGGGAGTGTATTGTCGGGAAGGGCGGTCGTGATCGCCTCGGGCACTTTCCTCGGTGGCCGATTGTTTCGCGGCGCAGAGCGTCTGGAAGGCGGGCGGATCGGCGACAGGGCGGCGACAAGCCTGGGCCGTCAGCTGCGCAGCCTCGGCCTGACGGTTCGCCGGCTCAAGACCGGGACACCTCCCCGGCTCGACGGGCGCACGATCGACTGGGCGCGTCTCGACTGGCAGCGGCCCGACGAGCGCCCGCACTATTTCTCGGCCCTGACGTCGCGAACCCACGCGCCCCAGATCAGCTGCGCGATCTCGCACACCAATGCCGAAACACATGACATCGTCGCCGCGCATATCGGCGAGAGCGCAACCTATTCAGGCGACATCGAGGGCACGGGCCCGCGCTATTGTCCTTCGATCGAGGATAAGGTCGTGCGGTTCGCGGACCGGGAGGCCCATCAGGTATTTCTGGAACCGGAAGCCCTTCGATCCTCGCTGATATATCCGAACGGGATTTCCACCGCGCTTCCTGCATCCGTTCAGCTGGACCTGGTGCGGACAATGCGGGGGTTGGAGCGCACGGAGATTGTCGAACCGGGCTATGCGGTGGAATATGATCATCTGTGCCCAACGCAGATGGACAGGTCGCTGCAATCTCGCGCGCTGAAAGGCTTGTATCTTGCCGGCCAGATCAACGGGACGACCGGCTATGAGGAAGCGGCAGGGCAGGGCCTCGTTGCCGGCGCGAACGCCGCAGCGGCGGCCCTCGATGAGGCAGCGCTCATGCTCGCCCGGGCCGATTCCTATATTGGCGTCATGGTGGACGATCTTGTAGGTCACGGCGTGAGCGAACCATATCGGATGTTTACGTCGCGGGCGGAGTTCCGCCTGTCGCTCCGCATAGACAACGCCCATCGGCGACTGACTCCGCTTGCGACCGAGTTGGGCTTGGCGACAGCCGATCTCACGACCTGGTTTGAACGTCACGCTGCCGACTATGACGTCGCGAGGAAATCGCTCCAAGAGAGCATATTCTCCCCCACCGAGCTTCGCGATGCGGGAATGGCGGTCAGGCAGGACGGAGTGAGGCGAGCTGCGTTCGAGTGGTTGCGCTTCCCCGATGTAAACGCCGAGGCGCTCTTTGACCTTGCCGGGGTCGGGAATGCGGGGGAGCTGTTGGAGAGCCTTGTCACCGACAGCACTTACCAGACCTATCTCGAACGGCAGGAGCGCGACGCCGCGCGGTTGCGTTCGGAAGATGACCAGCGCCTGCCCGAAGGGCTCGATTACCGGAGTCTCCCGGGCCTTTCTAACGAAATGGCCGAGCGCCTCGAGCGCGCCAAGCCCATGTCTGTGGGGGAGGCACGGGGCGTTCCCGGGATCACACCGGCGGCGCTTCTCATTCTCATGGCACGGGCCGCGTGAATGTTTCACGTGAAACACGGGCGGGACTAGCGCATTATATCGACTTGTTGCGGGAGTGGCAGGGCCGGATGAACCTGGTAGCCCCGTCCACGCTGGACGAGGCCTGGGATCGGCACATCGAAGACAGCCTGCAGCTTCTCGACTACCTTCCCGCTGCGAACCCCAGGCGCTGGGTCGACATGGGGTCGGGCGCGGGCTTCCCGGGCCTTGTCGCGGCTTACTGTCTCCCTGGCACCAAGGTGCATCTGATCGAGTCCCGGCAAAAAAAATGCCGGTTTCTCGAGACCGTCGCTGAAGCCCTCGCCATCAAGGACCGGGTGACGGTTCACGCCGAGCGGATCGAGTCACTCCGGGGTCCGAAGGCCGATATCATCTCGGCCCGGGCGTGCGCAGCGCTCACGAAGCTGTTTGACTGGGGACTCCGCTTTCAGGCAAAAGATACGCTCTGGATCCTGCCAAAAGGACGCAGTGCGGAGGAGGAAATCGAAACCGCCCGGGAGGGCTTCGATTTCGACCTGGCGGCGCAGCCGAGCAGAACGGACCCGGATGCGCGGATCCTGCTGGTCCGCGGGGTAAGGCGGAAGCGGTCTTAGGGAGGGAAACGGCGCGTGACGATCCTGGCTATCGCAAATCAGAAGGGCGGCGTGGGGAAGACCACGACGGCTATCAACTTGGCAACAGGGCTGGCCGCCACGGGGCGAAGCGTCCTATTGATCGACCTCGATCCGCAGGGAAACAGCTCGACCGGACTCGGTATCGGACAGACCGGCCGGAATCTGACGAGCTACGATCTGATCCTTGACCAGCGCGCCCTGTCGGCCTGCACCCAGGAAACTGAAATCGAGGGCCTCGACATCGTGCCGGCCACCGTCGACCTGTCTGGCGCGGAGGTCGAACTGGTCAGCGTGGACCGCCGTATGCACCGTCTGGCGGATGCGCTTGGGGCCGGTCGCCGATATGACTTCGTTCTGATCGACTGCCCGCCATCTCTCGGACTTCTGACCCTGAATGCGCTTGTGGCCTCCGATGCCCTCGTGGTCCCCCTCCAGTGCGAATTTTACGCCCTAGAAGGGCTGAGCCAGCTGTTGAAAACGGTCGAAAGGGTGCGCGCCGGGTTCAATCCGGACCTCGGCATCCTCGGCGTCGTCCTCACCATGTACGACCGCCGGAACAAGCTTTCGGAACAGGTCGCGGACGATGCACAGGCCGTGCTCGGGCAGACCGTTTTCCGGACCCGCATCCCCCGCAATGTCCGTCTCTCGGAGGCGCCCAGCCATGGCATTCCCGCGCTGATTTACGATCATCGCTGCCCCGGATCCGAGGCCTATATTGCCCTGGCGCAGGAGGTGCTCTCCCGCACAGGCGCGCCGGCTCCGCGGATTGCGGCATGAGTGAGCGCCGCCGACCCGGTCTCGGCCGCGGGCTTTCCGCACTTCTGGAAGAAATCGACAGCGGCGCCACGAATTCGCCGGTGGAAAGCCGGGGGCTGCAAAGCCAGATCGTCGCCCTCTCCCGCGTTCGTCCCAATCCGGGCCAGCCAAGGCGGCGCTTCGATGAAACCGCCCAGGCCGAACTGATCGAGTCGGTCCGCACGAAGGGCCTGCTCCAGCCCGTGCTTGTCCGCCCGGTCGACGGTGGCATGCTGGAGATCGTCGCCGGCGAACGGCGTTGGCGCGCCGCCCGGGCCGCCCAGCTGGAAGAAATCCCGGTCGTCGTTCGCGACCTCGACGATGGTGAGGCCTATGAGCTGGCGCTGATCGAGAATATCCAGCGGCAGGACCTGTCCCCGGTCGAAGAGGCTCGAGGCTATCAGCATCTGATGACCAGCTTCGGCCATACCCAGCAGACCGTTGCCTCCATGGTGGGCAAGTCGCGCAGCCATGTTGCCAATCTCGTCCGGCTTCTCGACCTTCCCGACCGCGTCCTCGCGCTTGTGGACGAGGGCGAACTTGGCATGGGCCACGCCCGGGCGTTGCTGGGGTCGCCCGACGCGCAGGCCCTGGCCGACAGAATCGTGGCGGAAGGGCTGACCGCGCGCGAGGCAGAGGCCCTGGGACAGGGGCGCACAGCTCCATCGGCATCCGCGCCATCGGCGTCAGGTCCGCGCGCCGCTCCCGAGCCCGAAGTGGCAGAGCTGGAAGCGCTCATTGCCGACAGTACCGGCCTGCGCGTCTCGCTGAAGCCGGGAAAGAGCGGCGGAAAGCTGGTCCTGTCCTATCGGACAGCGGCGGAGCTGGACGCTGCGGTGGCGCGGCTCACGGCGCGCTAGTCCGGCCCCGGTATATTCGGGCATACCGTCCTAGACCTCCCCATTTGCCTTCTTCAGCTCGTCGCGAATCTGCTTGAGGAGAATGATGTTTTCGGGCGGCGCAGTGGGCGTCTTCGCCTCCGTCTCCGGATCTTTCATGTTGATGCGGTTCACGGTGCGCACGAGCAGGAAGATAATGAAGGCCAGGATGACGAAATTGACCACGACCGTCGCGAACTGTCCGTAACCCCACAGAAGCACGCCCGCCTCCTTCAGTTCGGCATAATTGGTGAGCGAGCCCGCATATCCCTCCGGCACGGGGCCCAGCCGCACGAAGTAACCGGAAAAGTCGAAGCCTCCGAAGAGCCAGCTGACCAGCGGCATGATGATATCGTCCGTCAGCGACTTCGTGATGAGCGCGAAGGCACCGCCGATGATGACGCCCACGGCAAGGTCCATGACGTTGCCGCGCGAAATGAATTTCTTGAACTCGTCCAGCACCCGCGTCCTCCTCCAACTCCTGCGAGCGGACGAGTTTACAGCTCGATCAGGTGATCGGGCAACTCGTTCGGATTGTCGCCGCGCGGGGGGAAATGCCGCGACAGCACCTTGCTGCATTCGCCGACGGCAAAGGTGAAGGCCCCGGCAAAGTCATTCGCCTTTGCCCGTTCCAGCATGCCCTCCAGAGCGTCGGCCCAGACTTCCGGCTCGACGCGTTCGTAGATTCCCTCGTCGGCGATGATTTCAGCAAAGTGATCGCGCCGGGACAGGAAGATTAGGACCCCCGTACGGTCACGCGTATTATGAATGCCGTGCGCCAGGAAGCTCTCGGTTGCGACGCGTTCCGCATGACCGTGGCGTAGCGACTTGGGGGCGAGGGCAAAGCGGACGCGCATCGGCCAGGTGAGCGCCAGCGCCGCCAGAAAGAAGCCTGCCGAGAGCGCCGCATAGACGCTCGCAACAAAGGCCGGCGACAGGCTCGACGTATCGCGCCAGCCCGCGAACCATGCGGGGTCCACGATTCCCAGGATCAGGAGCAGCGGCGGCAGGCAGAGGGCGGCGAGCGAGGCTGCCGCCAGCGGAATGATCTTCAGGTCGTCCGCGGCTTCGGTGAAGACGCAGAAAATCTCGCCCGAGGTGGTCCGCTCGGCGTCCGCGATCGCGGCGCTGACTTGCGCGTGATCTCCGGGGTCGAGCGCCACTACCAGCCTCCGCTCGCACCGCCGCCGCCGAAGCTGCCGCCGCCGCCAGAGAAGCCCCCAAAACCGCCGCTGCCACCGAAGCCGCCGCCCCGGCCGCCGCCGAAACCGCCCATACCGGGCCCGAACAGGATGACCGGCCCGCGCCTGCGCCTGCGTCCCCGGCCGGGACCGGCCCGGTCGCCTGCGCGCGCGAGCAGCGGCAGAACGGTGAACATGACGATGAAGAGTATCCAGATCAGGCCGAACGGAAGCTGGCGCCCTCCGGAAGCTTCCTCCGCCTCGGCGAGCCGGGCGGCGGCCTCCTCCGGGGGCAGGGCGAGCTGTTCCAGAACGGCGCCGGCCCCCGCGGCAATTCCGGCAGGCAGATTGCCGTCGCGAAAGCGTGGCAGGATCTCGGACCTGATGATCCTCGAGGAGAGCGCATCGGTCATCACCCCTTCGAGGCCGTAGCCCACCTCGATCCGCACTTTGCGCTCATTTGGGGCAACAAGCAGCAGGATGCCGTCGTCTTCCTCCTCGGAACCCACTTCCCACTCGCGGCCGAGCCGGTAGCCATAGTCGGCGATGTCGTACCCCTGGAGGTCGGGAATGGTGGCGATCACGAACTGCCGGCCGGACTCGGCTTCGAACCGGGCGAGCCGCTGCTCGAGGGCTCGCTCGGCCTGCGGCGGCAGGACGTTGGCGGCGTCGGTGACATGGTCGTCCTCGACGCGCGGAAAGTCCTGCGCCGCCGCCCCGGCGCTAAGTGCAGCTGAGACGAAAACGAGAAAGAAAAGGCGCGAAAGACGGATCAGAATTCTACCGTCGGTGCTTCCTCGGCACCCTCCGTCGTGGCCTCATAGGGCTCCATCCGCTCGGAGCCATAGATGATGCGCGCGGCAATGAGGCTCGGGAATGTACGGATCTCGGTGTTATAGGCCCGCACGGCATCGTTATAGTCGCGCCGCGCCACGGCGATGCGGTTTTCCGTGCCTTCCAGCTGCGATTGAAGCTCGAGGAAGTTCTGCTGGCTGCGAAGCTCGGGATAGCGCTCCACCGTTACGAGAAGGCGGGAGAGCGCGCCCGACAGCTCGCCCTGGGCGGCCTGAAAACGCTGCATGGCCTGGGGATCGCTAAGATCGCCGGCATCGAGATTCACCTGTGAGGCAGAGGCGCGTGCTTCGGTGACCTCGGTCAGCACTTCGCGTTCCTGATCGGCAAAGCCGCGCACGGTGTTGACAAGGTTCGGCACGAGATCGGCGCGTCGCTGATACTGGTTCTCCACATCCGCCCACGCCGCGATCGCCTCCTCTTCGGCAGTCGGAATGCTGTTGACGCCGCAGGCAGACAGGCTGAGCGCCGCCAAGAGTGGAAGAAGAACCTTGCGCATGAAACCCCCGGTTAGAGTGTTACCCTAATAATACACATAGGCGCAGAGTCTCTCTGTGACAAGGCGGCGGCGCGTGGCATATTATACCGAAAGTGGGAGGATAAGATGACAAGAACACTGTTTGCCGCAGCCCTGCTGCTGTCGGCCTCGCCCCTGGCGGCCAAGACGCTTCAGGTGACCCCGGGGGACGATCCCTACGACGCACTGCAAACCGCGCTGATCGAGGCGGAGCCGGGGGATGTCGTGCATATCGCGGCGGGGACTTATGCGCTGACCGACGGGCTGTCGCTCGACGTCGACGATGTGACGGTGCGCGGCGATGGTCCGGCTGCGACCATTCTCAGCTTCAAGGGGCAGACCGGTGCGGGCGAGGGCCTGCTCATTACCTCCGACGGCGTGCTGGTTGCCGACTTCGCGGTCGAAGACACGCGCGGAGACGGCATTAAGACGAAGGGCGTCGACCGCTTCACGGCCGACAATGTCCGCGTCGAGTGGACGAACGGGCCCGACGCGCAGAACGGTGCCTATGGCCTCTATCCGGTCGAATCAACGAACATCCTCGTCCAGAACAGCGAAGTGATCGCCTGCTCCGACGCGGGCATCTATGTCGGCCAGTCGGACAATATCGTCGTGCGGAACAACCGCGTCAGCTACAATGTCGCGGGTATAGAGATCGAGAATTCCACGCGCGCGGACGTCTACGACAATGTCGCCTTCCACAATACCGGCGGCATCCTGGTTTTCGACTTGCCGAACCTGCCGAAGGGCGACGGCCACTCGACGCGCCTGTTTCGCAACGTCGTCGTGAACAACGACACCGATAATTTCGCGCCGGAGGGGAATATCGTTGCCGAGGTGCCGCGGGGGCTGGGCATCATGGTGATGGCCAATCGCAACGTGCACATTTTCGACAATGTGCTCGACGGCAATGACAGCGGCCAGATCATGATCGTGGCCTATGCCCGGCCTTATGAGGACACAGACTATAACCCGCTCCCGCGCGAGGTGGTGGTGCGCGACAATGTCTATGGCGAAGGTGGCGGGGCGCCCGCCTTTCCCGGCGGTGCGGAACTCGCAGCCGCGCTCGGCGGCGCGATCCCGCCGATCCTCTGGGACGGTGCCGCCGCCTATCGCAGGGGCGGGGAGACGCTTGAGGTCCCCGTACGCATGCACTTCGATGCCCCCGCCGTGACGCTGAATGTCGCGACGGCAGGCGACGACCGGCTGGGCGGCATGCCCTCCATGGTCACGGACGCGCACGCCGAAATCGAAGAGCCCGCCCCTGTCGTCCTGCCGGCGAACCAGCCCGGCCTTTCGGACGAGAAAGCACTTGCGCCCGCCAGTGACTAAGCTTGCCATGGGGATCGCCGCGCCGGCGGCCGTCCTCTTCCTCTCGTCGGCGGCCCCGGCCCCGCACGTGGCCGACGATGTTCTGATGGCGGAGGCTCCGCCGTCGGACTTCGCCGAATTCGGTCTGTTTCTCGACGCGGCGATGACCCGGCCGGCACCGCGCGTCACGCCTTACGAGCTGAATTCGGCGCTCTTTTCCGATTATGCCGACAAGGCGCGCTTCCTCTACGTTCCGGTCGGGAAGACCATCGACTACCGAGAGGAGGGCGTCCTCGGGATCCCGGTGGGTAGCGCTCTGGTCAAGCATTTCGGCTTCACCCGTGCCGACGGGTCGATGGACATGATCGAAACTCGCATCCTCATCCATCAGGCGGACGGGTGGAAGGCCTATCCCTATGTCTGGGATGCCGAGGATCGCACCGCCACGCTGAAAAAGGCCGGCGCTCGGCTCGATGTCGTGGGCCAGGACGACCGCGGCGTGAAGCTGGCGCTCGGCTGGAAGGTTCCGAACGTCAATCAGTGCAAGGGCTGCCATGCCGTTGACGGCGAACTGACCCCGATCGGACCCAAGGCCCGCAACCTTTCGGGAGAGACCGGAACACGTAACGACCTCGAACATCTCGCAGCCCTGGGTCTCCTGTCCGGTCTGCCGGGCGATCCGCCGCACATGCCCGATTGGCAGGATGGCCATGTGCCGACCGATGCACGGGCGCGCGCCTATCTCGACGTGAACTGCGCGCATTGCCACAACCCCGCCGGCCCGGCTTCGAATTCCGGTCTTTTTCTCAGCTGGGAAACCCCGTCCGGACCTGCCATCGGGATCGGCAAAGGTCCGGTGGCCGCAGGCCGGGGGTCCGGGGGCAGGCTGGTGGGTATCGAACCGGGAGATCCCGACGGGTCGATCCTGCTCTACCGGATGGATTCTACCGAACCCGGCGTGATGATGCCGGAACTTGCGCGCACGCAGCGCCACGACGAGGCCGTTGACCTGATGCGGGCCTGGATTGAGGAAATGACGCCATGAATGCAGAAACCAAGCACCCGCGCGAGGAAAGCGCCAAGGCCCGGCTGGACCGGATGCCGTCGATCCGTACCGGCGACGACTATGTCGACAGCCTGAGGAACCGCGGCGTCACCGTCTACCTGTTCGGTGAGACGGTTGCCGAGCCCGTAGACAATCCGATGATCCGTCCCTCGATCAATGCGCTGAAGGCGACTTACGATCTCGCGATTTCCGACCCGGACCTCGCGACGGCCCATTCTCCGATCATCGATGCGCCCGTGAACCGTTTCCTCCATATCCCGACGAGTTCGGAGGATCTGGTTACGAAGAACCGCATGCAGCGGCGTATGGGGCAGATCACCGGAACCTGTTTTCAGCGCTGCGCGGGGCTGGATACCGTTTCGGTGCTCCATTCGATCACCTACGACATCGATCAGAAGCATGGCACGGCCTATCATCGCCGCTTCCTCGACTTCCTCGCCGCGGCGCAGCGCGCCAACATCATTATCGGCGCCGGCATGACGGATCCGAAGGGAGACCGGTCGAAACGTCCGCACGAGCAGGCCGATCCCGACATGTTCCTCCACGTCACCCGCCGGACGGAGCGCGGCATCTATGTGACGGGCGCGAAGGCGCACATGACCGGAGGTCTCAATTCCCACTGGATCGCCGTCATGCCGACGATGAACCTCGGCGAAGAGGACAGCGACTATGCCGTCGTCGGGCTCGTCCCGGGCGATGCCGAGGGCATCAGCTATATCTACGGCCGGCAGTCGTGCGATGCGCGCGCCTTCGAAGCGGGCGAGATCGACAAGGGGAATGCCCGGTTCGGCGGCCAGGAAACGCTGACCGTGTTCGATGACGTCTTCATTCCCTGGGAACATGTGCTGATGGACGGCGAATATGAGTTCGCCCAGGAAATGGTCTCGCGCTTCACGGCATATCACCGCGCTTCCTATGTCTGCAAAACGGGCCTCGGTGACGTCATGGTGGGCGCCGCCGCTGCCATTGCGGAGATGAACGGAGCCGAGAAGGCAAGTCACATCAAGGACAAGCTGGTGGAGATGGTGCACCTGAACGAGACGATCTTCTCGTCGGGCATCGCGTCAAGCCATGAGGCAAAGCCGCTGCCTTCGGGAGCGTGGATGAACGATTCCATGCTTTCCAACGTCTGCAAGCACAATGTCACCCGCTTTCCCTACGAGATTTCGCGCATGGCGCAGGACATTGCGGGCGGGATCGTCGTCACCCTGCCGTCGGAGGCGGACTTCGAGCATGAGATCGCCGGGCCGATCCTGAAGAAATATATGAAGGGGAAGGACGACATTCCTGTCGAGCATCGCCAGCGCATGCTGCGGCTGATCGAGAATATGACGCTCGGCCGCAATGCCGTCGGCTACCTCACCGAAAGCCTGCACGGAGCGGGCAGCCCGCAGGCCCAGCGCATTCAGATCGCGCGCCAGATGGACGCGGAGGGCAAGAAGAAGCTCGCCCGCGATCTTGCCGGTATCCGGGACTGAGACGCAGCTTTTTGTGTTCGGCGGCGTTCTGATGGGAGATTAGGGACCCTTTCCGGGTCTCGCCCCGGGGACTGACGTAGCAAGATGATCCTTTCGGTGCCTGCCGAGTTCCAGCCTCTGGCCGGTCTCGCGCTCCTGCTCGTCCTTCTCATCGCTTTCGTGACGGAACGCTTCCCGCCCGTGACCGTCGCGGTTGCCGGCGCGGCGGCGACGCTGCTCTTCGGCTTCGTGCCGCCGGACCGGTTCGAAGACATTTTCAGCAATCCTGCGCCGATCACGATCGGCGCGATGTTCATCCTGTCGGGCGCGCTGGTGCGGACGGGCGTGATCGAGGCCATGGCGTCACGCGTTTCTGCCCGCGCGGCGTCGCGTCCCCGCCTGTCCGTAGCAGAGCTGTTCGGGTGCAGCTTCGCCGCCTCCTCGCTCGTGAACAACACCCCGGTTGTCCTTGTTCTCATTCCCATTGTCGCCCGTGTCGGGCGGGTCATCGGCTGGGGCGCGCGGCGGCTACTCATTCCGCTTAGCTATATCTCGATCCTAGGGGGAAGCATGACGCTGCTCGGGACGTCCACCAATCTGCTGGTCGACGGCGTGGCCCAACGCGCGGGCCAGCCCGCTTTTGGCATCTTCGAGCTGACGCCCGTTGGGATCGTTGCCGCGCTTGCCGGCGGTCTGACGCTGCTGCTCCTGTCGCGTCCCTTGCTTCCCGAAGCCGCGGGCGAGGGCGATGAACCTGCCGAGCCGCGCGAGCGGGCATATGTCACCGACATTCCCGTGACCGAGGACTCGCCGCTAAATGGTCTGACCCCTGCCGAATGGAGCCCTTTACGCCGCGGATCGGTCAGCCTGGCAGCCGTGAGGGCAGGGAACCGCTATCTTCGCGGCGACGACGCCGGAGAACGGCCGCTCAGACTTGGGGATGTCCTCGTCCTGCACGCCAGCGAGGAGGAACTGCTGTCGCTCCTCGACAATGCGGCGCTTACCGTGGGGACGGGGAGAGCGGACCGCAAGGAGGGCGAGCGCGCGGTGATGACCGCCAGCATCGACCCGGCGCATCCGGCCATCGGGCGCAGGCTGGCCGAAATTCCGTTCCTCGCCCGCGCGCCGCTGCGAGTGGCGGGTCTGGCGCGGGCACGGCACCGGCCCGGCCCCTCGCTGGCCGACGTTCGGCTGCGCGCCGGCGACCGGCTGCTCATCACGGGCGAGCGCCAGGCGCTTCACACCTTGCAGGCGAACGTGAACCTGATCGAGCTGGAAGAAGCCGAAACGCGGCCTTTCCGCCGGATGAAGGCGCCGATCGCGATCCTGACCATGGTCGCGATCATCCTGTTCGCCGCTCTCGGTGTCGCGAGTATTGAGATTCTTGCCATCCTGGGTGTGGCCGCCGTGCTTCTGACGCGCTGTATTGACGCCGAGGAGGCGTGGAGCGCGATCGATGGCAGCGTTCTCGTCCTGATCTTCGCCATGCTTGCCGTCGGGATCGGGTTGCAGAATACCGGAACGGTCGACCTGATCGTGTCCTGGGTACAGCCACTTCTCGAAAGCGCTCACCCGCTGGCAACGCTGCTTCTGATCTACGCGCTGACGTCGGCGCTGACCGAAGCCATCACCAACAACGCCGTCGCCGTCCTGATGACGCCCATCGTTCTCGGGCTGTCGGATCAGATTGGCGTTGATCCGCGCCCCTTGCTGCTGGCCGTCATGTTCGGCGCCAGCGCCAGTTTCGCCACGCCCATCGGCTATCAGACGAACACTTTGGTCTATTCGGCGGGCGGCTACCGCTTCGCCGACTTCCTGAAGATCGGCCTGCCCATGAACCTGGTCGTCGGCCTCACCACCTGCGTGACCCTCTATCTGTTCTACGTGTAGTCAGCCGTGGACGCTTGCGCCCGTGCCGCTAGAAGTGCGGGGATGACCCAGAACATGAAGACCTTTCCGTCCGCCGACACCGATCCGCGCGCCCTCTACAAGCTTCTCGTCAGCGCCGTGGTCCCGCGTCCGATCGGCTTCGTCAGCACGGTTTCGCTTGGCGGTGTCCGTAACCTGGCGCCGTTCAGCTGGTTCAATTTCTTCAGTTCCGCACCGCCTGTTGCCGTCTTTTCCCCCGCAGGGACGGGTGACAATGCGAAGGATACGCTGCGGAATATCCGCGAGGCCGGCGACTGCGTCATCCACATTGCCGACCGGTCGATAGCCGAGGCGCTCAACCAGACCAGTGCCAGCTATGCTCCGGAGGTCGATGAGTTCGAGGCATCGGGCCTGACCCCTGTTCCGGTGGACGGGTTGAAAGCCGACCGGGTGGAAGAAGCGAAGGTGGCGATGGCCTGTCGGCTGCGCCAGATCGTTCCGCTAGGCGAGGGACCCCGATCGGGTCATCTCGTTATTTGCGACATCGAGCGGATCATGGTGGACGGCAGCATTCTCGACGAATCGGGCGCCGTTGTGGACGCGAAGAAGTTCCGCGCCATCGCCCGGCTGGGCGGCGACTGGTATCTCGAAACGACGCCCGAGGCGCTGTTCGAGCTCGACCGCCCCGCATAGTCCACCGGGCCTCCTTCCCCTCAGCCCAGAATGGCGGGTTTCGCCAGCATCCAGACGCCCATGCCCATCATGGCGAGGTTTTCCGTCAGCGAGACGAAGCCCAGCGGCACGTTCGATCCGCCGCCGACGCAGGCGCACTTGAGTTCGCGCTTGTCGACATAGACGGCCTTGAACACGCTGACCGCGCCGACGGTGCCGATAAACAGGGCAAGGGGGGCGGAGATGAAGGTCAGGGCGCCGGAGATCATCAGGATCCCGGCAATCGCCTCTCCGAACGGATAAATGTAACCGTAGCGGACCCATCGGCGCGCCAGCAGGTCGTAGTTGAGGAACATGGTCGAGAAGCTGCGGATGTCCTGCAATTTCTGAACGGCCAGAAAGCACATGGAGAAGGCGACGAACCACTCGGCGGCTCGGATCGTCAGCAGCTCGTCGAAGGCGGCCCAGCTCGCCGCCAGCGCCATCAGTGCCGCGACGCAGAAGATCGCGATCACCGGCTGGTAGCTGGTCTCGTCCTCATCCTTGACGGGCTTGTCGAAAAAGCGCCGTACGTCCTCATAGCCGCCGATCCGGTCGTCTCCGACGAAGGTCTGCGGAGTTGTGCTGACGCCCCACTTTTCCTTGAAGGCGTCGGTTTCCTCGCGCGATTCGAGATGATGATCCTCGACCTGGTAGCCCTCGCGCTTCAGCAGGTCGACGGTCTTCAGGCCATAGGGACAGACATGGTCCGGCATGACCATACGGTAGACGGTAGCTCGCTTTTCCATAATCCTGCCAACGAGGCAGGCCGCGAAGTGTTCAGGGTTGCGGGACCCTGATACATGCAACGCCGGGCGGAGGTCAGCCCTTCGCCACCCCCATCAGCGTGAGCACTTCCTTGCGGCTGCGTTCGTCGTCGCGGAAGACGCCCATCATGCGGCTGGTCGTCATGGTGACGCCGGGCGTCCGGACGCCGCGTGCCGTCATACAGGCATGGCTTGCCTCGATCACGACGGCGACGCCCCGGGGCTGAAGCTTTTCCCAGATGCAGTCGGCCACCTCCGCCGTCAGCCGTTCCTGCACCTGCAGTCGGCGCGCAAAGCCGTGCAGCACGCGCGCGAGCTTCGAGATCCCGACGACGTAGTTTTCGGGCAGGTAGGCGATGTGCGCCTTGCCGATGATCGGCGCCATATGATGCTCGCAGTGCGACTGGAACGGGATGTCGCGCAGCAGGACGATCTCGTCATAACCGCCGACCTCTTCGAAGATTCGCGACAGGTGCGTGCCAGGGTCCTCTTCGTAGCCCTGACAATATTCTTTCCACGCCCGCGCCACCCGGCCCGGTGTGTCGACGAGACCCTCTCGGGCGGGATCGTCGCCGGTCCAGCGGATCAGCGTCTTTACGGCGGCCAGAACATCGTCCGGGATTTCGGCGTCGCGGTCAGGCGGCGAAACGAGATCGCCGTCCGCCGGATCAGGAGTGTCGGTCATCGGCCGAACGTAGGCAGGCGTCCGGTCCGCGCCAAGCTCAGAAAGGTCGCAGAAGTGCGAACAGGCAGAGGCTCTTGTCGATTGCCACGCCGCGTCCTGCAGCCTCCTCAAGGAAGGCCTGAATCTCTGCCAGCGGGACGAGATGGACGCGGATGTCCTCGTCGCCGACGCCGCCGCCCGGGCCCGTCCGCTCTAGGCCGCGCGCTTCGAACAGGCGAAATTGTTCGGACGCCAGTCCGGGGGTCGAGGTGAAGGTACCGTGATCGATCATCTGCGCGGCGCGCCAGCCGGTTTCTTCCTCAAGCTCGCGGCTCGCCGCCTCGGCAAACCCTTCGCCTTCGTCTTCGTCGCCGACAATGCCGGCGGGAAGCTCGATACAGGGTTTTCCGAGCGGGATACGGTACTGTTCGACCAGGATCAGCTCATCCGCCGGGGTGCGGGCGAAGATGACCGCCGCACCGGCGCCGCGGTTGCGCCGGACATACTCCCAGCGGCCCTCGGTCACCGCTTCCATGAAGCGGCCGCTCCAGACGACATCGGCCAAGTTCAGAACAGCCAGGTGGTGGGGTTCGGCATCGGTTCCCGGTTCGCCGCCTTCACCAGCGGGACGATCGACCGGATGATGACCCAGATCGGCAGCAGGGCGAGCAGGAAAATGCCGATCAGCAGGACGATGCCGATGACGCCGACCACCGCCAGCAGGAGGGAGACCCAGAAGGTGCGGATATGGTAGCTGTAATGCGTCAGTTCCCAGCTGCCGGCGGGGGCTTCCGCCTTGAACAGATAGGCCATGACCGCCGCGATCACGATCGGGACGCCGGTCAGGGCGCCGATCAGCATGACGATGGCGGTCGCCAGCGGCCGGTTCGATCCGGGACCCTGCTCTGTCGTCATAACGGCTTCCTTCCGGGTTCCTCTCGCCACGATCTTAGGGAGGGGCGCGGCGCCTTTCCATCCCCGCGGCCCTGGCCTAAGTCAGGCTTTGGGGATGATCGCACTACTCGCCACACGCCGTTTCGGGCCGCTTTTCGGCGTTCAGTTCCTGACCGCGTTCAACGACAATCTGTTCCGCTTCGGGCTGCTCTTCTACCTGACCTACGGACTGATGGCCGAGCGTCCGGATGCCGCCGCCCAGCTCGTTACCCTGGCGGGCGGCCTGTTCATCCTTCCCTTCGCACTGTTTTCCGGCCTCGCCGGCCAGATCGCCGATGCGGTGTGCAAGGCGCGCGCCGTGCGCTGGATCAAGCTGGCCGAAATCGGCGTCATGGCCTTCGGCGTCTGGGCGCTGTGGATCGGTTCGATCCCCTTCATGCTGGTCGTGCTGTTCTTCATGGGGCTGCAATCGACATTCTTCGGGCCGATCAAATATGCCATCCTGCCGCAGCATCTGAACGACACCGAAATCACCGGCGCGACTGCGCTGATCGAGGCGGGAACCTACACGGCGATCCTTACGGGCCAGCTGTCGGGCGGAATCGTGACCGCCGACCAGCTCATGGTCGCTGTGATCGGCGTGGCAGCGCTCGGTATCCTTGCAAGTTGGCCGCTACCGCCGGCGCCGCCGGTCGTCTCGCCGCCACCGACGATCAACTGGAACCCCCTGACCAGCAACTGGCGCGTGCTGAAGGCCCTGTGGCGCACGCCCTATCTCTGGTCCGCGGCGGTCTGCGGCTCCTGGTTCTGGCTGGTCGGAATCGTTTTCACGACCCTTTTCATTCCCCTGGTGAGGGGAACGATTGGCGGAACCGAGGGCGTCGCGAACCTCTTCGTTGCCACCTTCTCGGTCGGCGTCGCCATCGGTTCGCTGGTGATAGGGCGACTTCTGGGGCCGCGCATCACCGCGCGCAGCCTGCCCTGGTCGATGCTGCTGATGTCGCTGGCGGCCGTGGACCTGTATTTCGCCATAGGGACGTTCGGCACCGCCTCGGGGCCGCTTCTCTCCTCGGCGGACTTCCTGCAATTGCCGCAGGGAATCCGCATGCTGGTGGACCTCCTCGTCTTCTCGATGGCGGGCGGCAGTTATATCGTTCCGCTCTACGCCATTCTGGTGGCGCGCAGCGATGCTGCGGACCGGTCGCGCACCATCGCGGCCTACAATATCATGAATTCGCTGTTCATGGTCGTCGGCGCGCTCGGGGCGGGTCTGCTGCTCACCCTGGGGCTGGAGGTGGCGGAGGTGCTGCTCCTCGCCGGCGCCCTCAACCTCCTCATGCTGTTTCCCGCCTGGCGGCTCGAGCGGCAGCTCGTGGCGGCGGCGGGCCAAGTGCCCGGCTGACGCCGGCGGCGTTCTAGCCGCGGATCAGCGTGCCCGCGCCCTGATCGGTGAAGAATTCGATCAGCATGGCATGCGGGACGCGCCCGTCCAGAACGACCGATGCGGTCACGCCCGCTGCCAGCGCCGACATGCAGGTTTCCAGCTTGGGGATCATACCGCCCGATATGGTACCGTCCTCCATCAGTTCCGCGATGCGCGCCGCGCCCAGGTCGGTGAGCAGTTGCCCGTTCTTGTCGAGCACACCGGCCACGTCGGTCAGCAGCATCAGCCGCGCGGCCCCTAACGCCCCGGCGATCGCGCCCGCCATCGTGTCGGCATTGATATTGTAGGTCTGGCCGTCTTCGCCGGCTGCGATGGGGGCGACCACGGGGATCATACCGTCCTCTATGATGACGCGGAGCACGCGCGGATCGACCGAGGAAGGGTCGCCGACGAAGCCGAGGTCGATTTCCTGTTCGATCAGGCTGTCGGGATCGCGCCGGGTGCGCGTCAGCTTGGTTGCCGTGACAAGGCCGGCATCCTTGCCGCTCAGGCCGACCGCGCGCCCGCCCGCCGCGCCGATCCAGCGCACGATTTCCTTGTTGATGCCGCCCCCCAGGACCATCTCGGCGATCCGCGCGGTTTCGGCATCGGTGACGCGCAGGCCATCGACGAAGCTGCTTTCGACGCCGAGCCGGCCGAGCATCTCGCCGATCTGCGGGCCGCCTCCGTGCACAACGACCGGATGGATGCCCACGGTCTTCAGAAGCACGATGTCCTCGGCGAACTCCCGCGCCCGGTCGCCGTCCGCCATTGCATGCCCGCCGAACTTCACGACGAAGACGCGGCCGGCATATTTCTGGATATAGGGCAGCGCTTGGGTAAGCGTTTCGGCCTTGGCGAGAATGCGGGGATTTGGGCTGGTCATGGCGCGCGTCTCCTAGGGGGCCCCGACCCGCTTGAAAAGCAGCTGAAAGGACAGGCCCACGCCCGGTACGGGTGGGGACCACACCGCGGCACGGCATAGTGTCCGGCAGCTGACGTCATGGCGCCGAGTGCAACGCAGCAGTCTGCTCCGGGGAGTTGCTATTCCGATGCGGCGCGGCTGATAAGAGGTCTTCATGGGTATCGGCAACGATCACACGCACGAGCATGCACATAGCGACGGCGGTCACCATGGCCACGACCATCACGCGCCCGACGTGACCGCGCGCAACGCCCGCGCCGTTGGTATTGCGGCCCTTCTGACTGGCGGGTTCATGGTCGCCGAGTTCGTCGGCGGTCTCGTTTCGGGATCGCTCGCGCTGCTTGCGGATGCCGGCCACATGCTCACCGATTTCGGCGCCCTGTCGCTGGCCTGGGTGGGCTTTCGCCTCGCGCAGCGCCCGGCGGACTGGAAGCGCACCTACGGGTTCGACCGCTTCTCGGTCCTCGTCGCCTTCGTGAACGGCATTACGCTGTTCGTCATCGCCGGGCTTGTCTGCTGGGAAGCGGCGGAGCGGTTCGCCGAGCCGGTTCCGGTTCAGGGTGTCATGATGCTAGCGGTCGCCGTGCTGGGGCTGCTCGTAAATCTCGCGGCGCTCAGGCTGCTCGCCGGTGGTGACAAGGAGAATCTGAACATCCGCGCCGCGTCGCTGCATGTGCTCGGCGATCTGCTGGGGTCGGTGGCCGCCATCGCCGCGGCCGGCGTCATTCTCCTGACGGGCTGGAGTCCGATCGACCCTATTCTTTCGGTGCTCGTTGCGCTGATCATTTTGCGCGGCGCCTGGACGGTGACGAAGGAGAGCGCGCACATACTTCTCGAGGCGGCGCCTCCGGGCCTCGAAGGCGACCGTGTGGTAGACGATCTCGAAGCCGTCGCCGGAGTGACGCGCATTCACCACGTCCACGCTTGGTCCATTTCGAAGAAGCGGCCCATGGTGACGCTGCACGCAGAACTGAGCGAAGCCGCCAGCAGCGCCGAGGTGAAACAGGCTCTGCGAACCCGGCTTCATGATCGCTTCGGCGTCGAACATGCCACCATCGAAGTGGAGTGCTCAGGCGAAGGCGGTCAGGAAGGTTGCCCCTAGGTCGAGTGCTGCGTTCGCTTCGGCGCCGCCCGATCCTTCGCCGGAGCCGCCGCCAAGCCAGTTGAACGCCAGCACGACGCTCGCGCCGGTAACGATGAAGCCGAGAATCATCAGGATTCCGTCGCGCGCCGTCAGGCCCAGACCGAAAAACATGATCGCCGCAGCGGGAAGGGCGACGGCAAAGGGAATGGCCTCCAGCGGTACCATGAGCACGCTGAGACCGATACAGAACAGCGCCGCCAGCCACTGCGCGCCGCTCCCGGCGGCCCACTCCGCGCGCGTGCTGACAAGCTTGTCGATCCGGCGCAGCCAGTTGCCGAATTTGTCGCGCACCCGCTTCGCCTTTTCCTTCTCGAAGCCGATGCGTTTCAGCCGGCGGGGGATCCAGGGATCGTCGCGCCCGACCAGAAGCTGGATCGACATGAGCGAGATGAGGAGGCCGAGCAGCGCCGGAATGCCCGGCACGGCTCCGATCGGGGAGAGGGCGATCAGGCCCAAGATGGCGATGAGCGGCCCGAAGCTGCGCGTCCCATAGGCTTCGAGCAGGTCCTCTACCCGCAGTTCGTCGCCGTCCGCCGCGTCGATCGCTTCATCGAGCAGCGTCTCGAGCGGACGTTCCCTTTCCGCTTTCTCGTCGCGTCCCATCCCGGCCCTCTCTCCGGTTACTGTGCCGCTCGAACGCGGCACGGCCGGGTTGGGTCCCCGGACCTAGCGGGTCGGGACCGGGCTTTCTCCCGAATAGTCGTAGAACCCCTTGCCGGATTTGCGACCGTACCAGCCTGCCTCGACATATTTCCTCAACAGGGGTGCGGGCCGGTATTTCGGATCGCCGGTCTGCTCCTGCATCACCTCCATGATCGACAGCAGCGTATCCAGGCCGACGAAATCGGAAAGGGTTAGCGGCCCCATCGGATGGTTCGCGCCCAGCTTCATGCCCTTGTCGATATCCTCGATACTGCCAACCCCGTCACCGAGCGCGAAAATCGCTTCGTTCAGCATGGGGCAAAGCACGCGGTTCACGATGAACGCCGGCCGGTCCGCCGCTTCGATGGGGTCCTTGCCGATCCGCTCGCAGAACTGGCGTACTGCGCCGACCGTGGCTCCGGACGTGGCGAGGCCAGGGATGATCTCGACGAGCGACATCATCGGAACGGGGTTAAAAAAGTGAATGCCAATGAACCTATTCGGTTCGGAAGACGATGATGCGAGGTCGGTGATCGAGATCGACGAGGTGTTCGACGCAAGGATGGCCCCATCCTTTAGCGACAGGCTTTCGTAAATCTTGCGCTTCACCGCCTCATTCTCGGTGGCAGCCTCGATCACCAGGTCGCAGTCGGCCAGATCGCCATTGTCGCCCGTCGTCCCGATCCGCGCCAGAGCCTCGTCGGCGTCGCTCTGACCGATCTTCTCCTTCGCGACCATGCGCGCGAGGTTCTTCTCAACGATCGCCTTGCCGGCAGCCGCACGGTCTTCGTCGACATCCGACAGCATGACGTCATAGCCCGCCTGGGCGGCGACATGGGCGATGCCGTTCCCCATCAGGCCGGCGCCGATGACTCCGATCCTCTGCATTTCGATGTATCTCCTACGAAAAGGCCGCCCTTACCCGGGCGGGCAAGAGCGGCCTTGAAAGATTCGGACCGGTTCCGGTCAGAGTTTCGACGTCAGCTCGGGCACCGCCTCGTAAAGGTCGGCGACCAGGCCATAGTCGGCAACCTGGAAGATCGGGGCATCCTCGTCCTTGTTGATGGCGATGATGGTCTTCGAATCCTTCATGCCCGCAAGGTGCTGGATCGCGCCCGAAATGCCGATGGCAATATAGACTTCCGGCGCGACGATCTTGCCGGTCTGGCCGACCTGATAGTCGTTCGGGACATAGCCGGCATCGACGGCAGCGCGGCTGGCGCCGATCGCGGCGCCCAGCTTGTCGGCGAGCGGTTCGATGTACTTCTCGAAATTTTCGCCCGACTGCAGCGCGCGGCCACCGGAGACGATGACACTGGCCGAGGTCAGTTCCGGCCGCTCGCTTTCGGCGATTTCGGCCGAGACGAACTCGGTCTTGCCGCTGTCGCCCGGGCCGGACACAGCCTCGACGGAGGCGCTTCCGCCCTCGGCATTGGCCTTGTCGAACGCCGTGCCGCGTACGGTGATTACCTTCTTGGCATCGGACGTCTTTACCGTGGCGATGGCGTTGCCGGCATAGGTGGGCCGGTCAAAGGAGCCGTCGTCGTTGATGGCGATGATGTCGGAAATCTGCTGGATATCGAGCTTGGCGGCCACGCGCGGCATGACATTCTTGCCCATGCTCGTCGCGGGCGCGACGATATTCTCATAGTCGCCGGCCAGACCTTCGATCAGCGGCGCCAGGTTCTCCGCGACGCCGTGGCCGTAGGCCGCGTCGTCGGCATGCAGGACCTTTGCAACGCCCTCGACCTTCGCGGCCGCATCGGCAACGGCCTGACTGCCTTCGCCAGCGACCAGTACGGTGACGTCACCGCCCAGTTTCTGCGCGGCGGTGACCGCCACCAGCGTGGCGCTGCCCAGCTCGCTATTGTCGTGATCTGCAATGACGAGGGTGCTCATGCGGCGACTCCCATTTCCTTCAGCTTCGCGACAAGCGTGTCGACGTCCGGCACGATTTCGCCGGCCTCACGCTTGGGAGGTTCGGTGACCTTCAGCGTTTCCAGACGGGGCGAGATGTCGACACCGAAGTCGGCGGCGGTCTTCTCGTCGATCGGCTTCTTCTTCGCCTTCATGATGTTCGGCAGCGACGCATAGCGCGGCTCGTTGAGGCGCAGGTCGGTGGTGACGATGGCGGGGGTCGACAGCGCCAGCGTTTCCAGACCGCCGTCAATCTCGCGCGTCACCTTCAGCTTGTCGCCGTCCTGTTCCAGCTTCGATGCGAAGGTGCCCTGCGACCAGCCGAGAAGCGCGGCCAGCATCTGGCCCACCTGGTTGGAATCGTCGTCGATGGCCTGCTTGCCGAGAATGACGAGGTCGGGGCTTTCTTCCTCGGTGATCTTCGCAAGGATTTTGGCGATGCCGAGAGGCTCGGGCATGTCTTCGGTGACAACGAGAATGCCGCGATCGGCGCCCATGGCGAGCCCGGTGCGCAGCGTTTCCTGCGCCTTCTGCTCGCCGATCGAGACGACGACCACTTCCTCCGCCGTGCCAGCCTCTTTCAGGCGCACGGCTTCTTCGACGGCGATCTCGTCGAAGGGGTTCATGCTCATCTTCACATTCGCAAGGTCCACACCGGACTGGTCGGACTTGATGCGCGGTTTGACGTTATAGTCGATGACCCGTTTCACGGGCACGAGGATCTTCATGCCAATCCTTTCTTCTTAACGGAGGTCGCGCGCGGCGAGACGCCGGCGAGAACCGGGAAAGCGCCGCCGGTCATGGGCAGCGCCGCTTGGTCTGTCAACGCGGCAAAAGGGGGTGGAAGTTCCGGCGCCGTCGCTACCAGCTCAGATCGTCATCCATCGGCTGCCATAGCTGCAGCGAATAAATGCCCTCGTCGTCGGTCCAGGCATCCTTGCGCAAATAACCTGCCGCGCGTGCCAGGATCGCGGATTCCTCCAGCGAATATTTATGGCTGTTGGAGACATGGATGTGCTCTCCGGCGCTGAACTGCCAATGGTGGCCGGGCATGTCGATCGCGGTGTCCCGCCGCGCCTTCACGTGCATTTCGACGCGCCCCAGTTCGGGGTTCCAGAAACTGTCATAGGCCCAGTCGTCGATCTCGACGCCGGCGCCCAGATCCTCCTGCATGCGGCGCAGGATGCCGGTAATGAACTCCGCGGTAACGCCGCGGCTGTCGTCATAGGCGGCTTCCAGCATCTCGACCTCCTTCTTCAGGTCGATGCCGATGATCAGCGGAGCGCTGTCGCCCAGCGTGGCCCGGATGGCCCGCAGCAGGTCTACCGATTCGCGCGTCGACATGTTGCCGATCGTGCTGCCCGGAAAGAAGCCCAGCTTGCGGTCGTTCCTTGCCGCCTGGGGCAGCGCCAAAGGCTGGGTGAAGTCGCCCGGAAGCGGCAGCACATCGAGGTCCGGCATGGCGGCGCGCATATGCTTGGCGGCGGTTTCCAGGAAATGTGCGCTGATATCGATGGGGACATAGCGCGGCGCCCCCACGGCGCTGAGGAAGGGGGGCGTTTTCGCGCTTGAGCCAGACCCGAATTCGACGACGGTCCGGCCGCGGCCAACCTCTTCGCCGATCGCGGCCGCATGCCGCTGGATCAGCGAGATTTCCGTCCGCGTGGGGTAATATTCCGGCAGGTTGGTAATCTGCTCGAACAGGTCGGAGCCGGCACGGTCGTAAAGGAAGCGCGCGGGAATCTCGCGCTCCGCCTTGCTCAGCCCGGCGATGACCGCGTTCGCGAAATCCTCGAGAACGGCCCGTTCTGCGGTGATTGCGTTGCTCATAGCGTTTTCGCCAAGCGCAGGCCGGTAAACTGCCAGCGCTGATGCGGGTAGAAGAAGTTGCGATAGGTCGGCCGCTGATGGCCGGCGGGCGTAGCGATGGAGGACCCCCTCAGGACGAACTGTCCGCTCATGAATTTGCCATTATACTCGCCGACCGCGCCTGCGGCCGGTTTGAAGCGCGGATAGGGCAGATAGGCGCTCCCCGTCCACTGCCAGCATGATCCGAAGGCATCGGGCAGGTCAGGTGCGGCCACTTCCCACTCCGCTTCGGTGGGCAGGCGAAGGCCGGCCCACGTCGCAAAGGCCTCTGCTTCGAAATAGCTGATATGCGTGACGGGCGCGTCTGGATCGAGCGTGCGCCGCCCAGCCAGGCTGAACTGGCTGGGACGGTTGTCGCGTTCCGGTTGCCAGTAGAGCGGATGTGTAATGTCCTCGGCCTGCCGCCACGCCCAGCCGTCGGACAGCCACAGCGCCGCATTGTCATAGCCGCCATCGTCGATGAACTCGTCCCATTCGGCGTTGGTGACGAGCCGGGAGGCGAGCGCGAAGGGCTCCAGATAGGCCTCGTGCCGGGGTCCTTCGCAGTCATAGGCGAAGGAATCGCCCGCGTGCCCCAGGGTTACCATGCCGCCCTCATGCGACACCCACCCCAGCTGCCCGCCGGGACCGTGCAGCAGAGGCGCGTCTTCGTCGTAGACGGGCTCGACGGGGTTCTGCGCGAACAGGTGCAGAATATCCGTCCACAGCAGTTCCTGGTGCTGTTGCTCGTGATGAAGGCCCAGTTCGACGAGATTGCGCGCCTCGTCCGGCAGGCTGGGAAGCGCAGAGGTCAGTGCTTCGTCGACGGCGGCGCGATAGGCCAGCACCCGGTCGAGCGAGGGGCGCGTGATCAGCCCCCGGCGCGAGCGCGTATGTCGCGGCCCCGCGGCCTCGTAATAACTGTTGAACAGAAAGGCGAAGTCGGCGTCGAAGCAGATATAGCCATCGACATATGCGCTCAGGACGAAGGTTTCGAAGAACCAGCTCGTATGCGCCAGATGCCATTTGGCCGGGCTCGCATCTTCCATCGACTGCGGCGTGGCATCGGCGTCGCTGAGCGGTGCAGCGCGCCGCTCGGTTTCCGCGCGGACGGAGGCAAAGGCGTCCGCGAGGCGTTCTCTTGTCAGCGTCACGTGGCCCTCCCGTGTTCGCCTGTCCGGCGCGCCGCAAACCGGCGCGCATGTCGCTACGCTCTTGCCGGGAACCCTAGCGGCTGGATCCCGGAATCCACAACACATCGCCCGGGGCATGCTCGCCCTCGGCATTGGCTGAACGGGCAAGGACGAACAGATGATCCGAGAGCCGGTTCAAATAAGTCAGCGCCGGTGCGGAAATGGCTTCCTCCGCGGCGGCGGCAACCGCATCGCGCTCGGCGCGGCGGACGACCGCCCTGGCATGATGCAGATGCGCGGCCAGCGCCGTTCCTGCCGGCAGGACGAAACTCTTCAGCGGCTCCAGCGCCTCGTTCATCGCGTCGATTTCGCTCTCGAGCCGCTCGACCTGGCCAGTCGTGATACGCAGCGCTCCTTCGACGCCGCCGGGAGTGGACAGGTCCGCACCCAGATCGAACATTTCGTTCTGGATCCGCGCGAGCATCTCGTCATGGCGGCCCTCGGCGTGCAGGCGGGCGACGCCGATGACGGCATTCGCTTCGTCGACAGTCCCATAGGCTGTCACGCGCGCGGCCGTCTTGCGGACGCGGCTGCCGTCGGCGAGGCCGGTCGTCCCGTCATCGCCGGTCCGCGTGTAGATCTTGTTCAGCTTGACCATGTCAGTCGCGCGGCCCCCGCCGCTACAGCGCGCCCATGACGAAGGCGAGAAGGACGATCAGTCCGATCGTCGCAGCCTGAAGCCAGACACGTGCGTTCATCATCTTGTTCGACCGGCGGCCCGAGACATCCTTGCCGCTGGCCATGATCATGATGCCCCGTACCAGGACGAAAGCGGTGGCAAGCGCCGTCAGAATGATAAGGATGATGATGAACGTGTTCATGCCCCTCCATCTCGGATGTTTTCGGTCCCGCGGCAAGGGGCGCCGACCGGGGCGCGCGCCTTTGTCCCGGTCCGGCGGCGGGCGGGGCACCGAATGCGGCAAGGGTCTATGAAAGACAGGCGACCGCTTCGAACCCGGCTTGCGGCGTTCGCCGGCGCCGTCGCCGTTCTCGGCCTGTCTTTGTGGGCGATCGTCAGCGGACTTGCCGTCGGCTGGCTGCAGGAGGCTGCGGAAACCGTTTCTGCAGCCATATCGATCACCGCGCCGGATGAAGAGGCGACCGAAGAGGCTGCCTCCTTGGAAGAGGGTGCGTCGGCCGATCCCTCCTTTCGCGAAGTTCCAGTCGAAGTGGCGGCGCCCCCGCCGGACATCTTGCTGGAGCCCCCGCCCGTCCCGGCGGCCCCGGCGCCCGCGGAAGGTACCGCCACCGATAGCGGCGCGGCCGAGGAAGCCGGGCCGGGCAGCGGTGCAGGGGAAGGCGATGGGACAGGCGCAGGGGCAGGCGGCTTCGGACCCGGCGGCGGCGGTCAGACGTCCGCGCGCCTCGTGGCGGGCGAGATCGACGACCGGGGCGTCATCGACGCAGCGCTCGCACGGCAGCGGCGGACCGACATTGCTGAATATCGCTTCCTTGTCCTTCCCACCGGGCGCATTTTCGGCTGCCGGCCGCAGAAATCGAGCGGCAATGCGGCGCTCGACAAGCATATGTGCGACCTTCTCACTGCTCGGCTCCGCTACAAACCGGCGCGCAATGCCCGCGGCGACGCGGTCGTCGACGAAAAAGCCTATCGGCAGGACTGGCGCTAGGCCGCGCCGCCTTCAGAATGCGCGGCTATAGCCCGCCGATGAAGGCGCGCAGGTCGGCGGCCATCTTCGCAAGCTCGCCGGGATCCTCGAAGACGGAATGGCCGGCGGCATAGTAGTGCGTGCTGCGCCGCTCCCGCGGAATACCCTCCTGATCGAGCGCGAAGACGCCGGCGTAGGCCGGGGTGGTGATGTCGTAATAACCGCCCGCGGTGAAGATCTTGAGCCCCGGGTCGGCCTCGACAGCGGCGCGCAGGAACGGTGCGAACCGCGCCGCGCTGTAGCTTTCCGCGACCCCGGACCAGTCCCAGCGGAAGTTGATGCCGAGATTCAGGCTGCGATAGGGGCTGGGGACCTCATATCCGAGGTCGTCGGCGAGATAGGCCTCGATCAGGCGGCTCGTTTCGGTGCCCAGCGTCATGGAGGGGTCGTCGAAGGGCGGGTGAAAGTTCGATTCCGAGATCGCACGCGTGGCGCGGGCATCGAGCTGCCCGGTGCGGAGCCCCTCGCTGCCGAGAAGGGACAGCATGAAGGCCTGCTTGTCGAGCTGCAGGTCGGCCGCCGCAAGCTCTTCCGCGGGAAGGCCGATAAGGCTCGACAGGCGCTCGGCCACGGTGCGCAGTTCGCGTTCGGGCAAGGCGGCCCCGGCCGCCAGGGCCGGGACATAGTCGGTGCGCGCGAACGCGAGCGCGTCTTCGAAATGCTCCGCTACGCTGCGCCCACCGCGATCGATGGCTTCGTGATACCAGGCAACGGCGGCGAGCGTGGGGAGAAGGACAAGGTCCGAACTCAGCGGTCCGGAGCTTCCGCCGACCGCCAGGGAGAGCAGGATAACCCCTTGCGGCAGCGGCTTTCCGCTCTCCATGCGCTCCTTCAGGATGGCAAGCGCCCGGGCCGTGCCATAGCTCTCGCCCGCAATTGCCACCGGAGCATCCATGCGGCCGTTTGCCTCCAGCCATGTATCGATCATCGTCGACACGGCGCGGGCGTCGCCGGTCACGCCGAACAGGCTGGAGGCGTCTGCGCCTTCGACCGGCATGCTGGCGCCGGTGCCGGGCGGGTCGATGAAGACGAGGTCGGCGACATCGAGCAGGCTATGCTCGTTGTTGACCAAAATTGCCTCTTCGCCTTCGCCCTCGATGCGCCGCGGTCCGAAGGCCTTCATGTGAAGCGGGGAGGAGGAGGCGCCGGGGCCGCCGTTGAAAACGAAGAGGACCGGGCGCTGCGCCGCTCCCGGCTGTTGCCGGGCCACATAGGCATAGCTGACCGTGACGGCCGCCGGTTCGCCTGCCGCATTCGCGACGGGCAGTTCCGTCACGATCGCATCGTAGCTGACCCGTGTGCCGTTGAAGTCGCCCTCGTGCCGCGTGGTCACGACGCGGCTGCTCACTTCCGGGCGCGGGGTCATCGGCTCCATGGCCTGCAGGAACGCTGGCGGCATCGGCAGGTCCGGATTCTGCGCGGCGGCAGACCCCGCGGCGCAAAGCAGCAGGGCGGACGGGATCAAGCTCTTCAGAAAGCGGACGGGCATGGCAGGTCTCTCGGAAATTACGGGTCGGTCAGGCCGCGGGCAGGACGTCGATCAGCCGCTCGATGTCCTCGATGTCGTTGAACAGGGAGGGGCAGATGCGAAAGCGGTTGCGGGACAGGGTGATCTTTACGCCGGCTGCGGCGAGAGGTTCGGCGAGCCGGTTATAGGCACCTTCCAGCGTGCAGGTGAGAAGCGGCGCCCGGCCGCCGCGCGGTGTGACGACACTATATCCCTTGCCCGGCAGCGCCTCGTGCAGCCGTTCGAGCATCGGCAAGCGATGTGCCGCGATGCGCTCGATCCCGCATTCGAGGAGATAGGCGAGCGACCAGTCGAGCTGCACTGCAACCGCGTGGGAATGCGTGCCCATGGCGAAATGCCCCTGGGCGTCGGTGCGCGGAGCGATATCGGCGATGGGGCTGCCGGCATCGTCGGCCGGCGGGTCGAAGGGGTAGACGTGCGGCTGGAAGCGGGCAATCTGGTAGTAGCCGTAGCGCGGGCGGCGTATCCGCTCCAGAAGGTCGCTACGGACGTAGAGAAACCCCAGCCCGAAGTCGCCCATCAACCATTTGTAGCTCGCGGTTGCAGCGAAATCGACGCCGCTCGCCCGGACGTCGATGGGGACGGTTCCGGCGGCATGGATAATGTCGGCATAGACATGGGCGCCGCGGGCGTGCGCGATCTCGCAGATCGCCGCGAGGTCATGTTCGAAGCCGTTATAGGTGGAGACGAGAGACAGGCTGACCAGCCGGGTGTCGCGCTTGATGGCGCGCTCATACGCTTCGACATCGATTCTGCCCTCGGTCGGCCGCAGCCAGGTGACCGCCATGCCCTGACGCTCAAGCTGCTCGTAAAGGTAGAAGGAACCGAAGAAGTGCAGCGTGTCGGTGACGATCCGCCCGCCGCTCGCGGGTATGTCGAGCGCGTCGATCACCAGTTGCTCGCCGGCCGTCGTGCTCTGAACGAAGGCGAGCTCTTCGGGCGATGCGTTTATGAGCTTCGCGAAATTGGCTTTGACGCGGCTTTCCACCTCATGGGTCGGATAGCGTCCCCCGGCCGTCCGGGTCGCGAAGTAGGTCTGCACCGCCTCGAGCGCGCCCTGCGGAACGGGATGCATCGTTCCGGAGTCCAGATAGACACCGTCTACCGCTGCGAAAGGGCGGCGATCCGGAAGTGCGGGCGCCGCCGCCACGTCCGTGCCGTTCCCCGCTTCCGGGCCGCCCGCTCCGGAACTGCCGGCGGCTGCCGCCACTCGCGAGGCGAGCGATCCGACCGGCACTGCCCCCGCAGCGGCGAGAAGGGATCTGCGCGAAAGCCGGTTCGTCACGCGGTCGGACCTGTCGTTACATTCTGCATCACAAGCGGACTTTACCGACTTTGGCACGCATAAATCTTGCGCATTTTATCGGATGAATGCGTTCGCACTCTGGAGGCTGTGCAGCCGCGGTCGTCCATTGTCGAACTATGCGCATAAAAATTCTTCCTCGCCCGTCCTAGTCTGTCGGCAATGCGAACGACCGGGGACAAAGATGCAGCCGATCAAACTCTGTTTCCTTGCTGTGGCAGCTCTGCTCGCCTCCTGCGCCGAACCGCCTGCTTCTGTCGAAGACGTAACTCTGCCGGACTGCGCGGCGGGGGCGGCGATGTCGGATGGCACGCTTGCCGTTAACGGCGGGACGCTCGACTACCGTGCATGTGCGGGCCTGCTGTCGATCGAGGGTGAAGCCGGAAAGCTGCTCGGGACGCTTTTTTACACCGCCTATCTCGCACCGTCGGCGGATGGGGACCCGCGGCCTCTCAGCATCGTCTGGAACGGCGGACCCGGGGCGGATTCCCGTCTGCTTCATTTCCATGCCATCGGGCCGCGCAAGTTGGAGGAGGGAGAACTGGTGTCCAATCCGGCGTCGGTCCTTCCGGCCAGCGACCTGGTGTTTCTCGACCCGGCCGGAACCGGGTTCAGCCGGGCGGCTTCAGATGAGGCGGCCGAGCAGCTTTACAGCACGACCGGCGATCTCGCCGCGACGGTTGCGTTCGTCCGCAAGTTCCGCCGTGCGTACCGGCGCGAAACCTCGCCGCTCTACCTGGTGGGCGAGAGCTTCGGAACATGGCGCGCGGCAGGTGCGGCCGAAGCGCTGATCGACCAGGGCATTCCCGTCGACGGCATCGCCCTGGTGTCTGGCGGCATCCCTCTCGGCGATCTGCCAGACCGGGCGCTGTCCCGGGCGCTCTCGCTGCCCAACCGGGTCGCGGTCGCGCTCGCCTTCGGTCGGCTCGATGAGGCGTGGCAGGCGGATCCGGAAGCCACGCTTGCCGAGGCCGAACGCTGGGCGCGCGGGACATGGTACCCTGCCCTGAAAGACCCAGCCGCCGTGCCGGCGGAAACGCGCGCGGATATCGCGGCCCGCCTTGCCGCGTGGCACGGGCTGGCGGTGGAACAGGTCGATCCCGAAACCTTGTGGGTATCGCCCCGCGACTTCCGCACCGGCCTCCTTGCGGAGGGCGGCGAGACCCTGGATGTGTTCGACATGCGCAAGACCGGCGGGGCTGCGGCTGCCGACGATCCCGGGGATACGGCTATCCTGTCCTATTATCGCGACTCTCTCGGCTACAACGCCGGCTTCTACGCGGGCATCGAAAGCGAGGAGCTGCCCGTGGGGCAGTCCTGGCAGTATGATCAGGCGCCCATTACCGAGGAATCGCTCGCCCGCGCCTTGGCCGGAGAAGGGCCGCCCAGCCCCTCCCAGCCCTGGACGCTGCGCGCGATGCGCAAGGCACCGGACCTGCGCACCTGGGTGGCTGCGGGCATCTACGACTCGCTGAACAGCTGCGCAGCGAACCGCGCCGTCGTCGCTGATCTGCCTGACGACATCTCGCGGCGCATCTCGCTCAACTGTTATAAGGGCGGGCACATGATGTATGAGTCGGATGGGGTGGCGGCGCAATTCGCGGCTGACCTTTCCGCCTTTCTTCAGGAGGATTGATCTACATCTTCGAGAGGACGAGCATTCTCTATGCTCGTTCGCCGCGATTTACCGTCATGTTTGCAATCGAATCCCGCATCCGCCGGCTATGATGATCTATGTGCCGCTGGCGGACCCGGCGGCAGGATTTCGAGGTAAGGTGGGGAAAATCCATGTCGAAGCATTTGCCATGCCGCGTGAAGTGGCTGCTGCACTCAACGGCCACGACGGCGCTGCTCGCATGCGGCGCGCCCGCATTCGCTCAGGACGTGGCTACGCTGCCGACCGGCGCGAGCGCCGCGCCTGTCTCCGCCGCCGAACCCATCGTCATTACAGGCTCCCGCATTCGCCGGAATGTGTCGGACGAGACGGCGCCCCGCCTTGTCGTCGATGAACAGGTCGTCGAGGATCGCGGCTATACCGATGCGGCGCAGGCCCTCAACGAGATCACGTCGAACACTCCCATGCTGTCGCAGGCCGACGGCAGCGGCGAATCGAGCGGCTCCGGGCAGCAGTTTCCGGACCTTTTCGGCCTTGGGCCGGGGCGCACGCTCACGCTCGTCAACGGCCGCCGCATGGTCACCAGTTCCTCCGACCTCGGCGACGCCCAGGTCGACGCGAATATCATCCCGCTCGGTCTCCTCGACCGCGTCGAAGTCGTGCAGGGCGGGGGGGCGGCCGTCTACGGCTCGGATGCCATTGCCGGCGTGGTGAACTATGTCCTCAAGGAGGACTTCGAAGGACTCGAGTTCGACGCCCAGAGCGGCATCTCCAGTCGCGGAGACTATGAGACGCACAGCCTTCGCGCCACCGCCGGGACGAATTTCGCCGGCGGGCGCGGCAATGTCGCGGCGGACATTGGCTGGTCGACATCTCCCGTTCTGACATTCGCCGACCGGCCGCTTTCGGCCTTGTCCCGCGTGACGATCACAAATCCCGAGGATACCGGGCCGGACGACGGCATTCCGGCGGTCCGCGAACTGCTCGACGCGCGCTTCTGGCCGTTCAATCCCAACGGCGTTCTGTTCAACACGCCCGCGCCGGTCAGCCAGTTCCTGACCACGCTGGACGGCTCGCCGCTTCAGTTCGCGCCGGACGGCAGCGTGACAACTTACGATCCGGGAGAGATTGCCGGAATACCCTTTGCCGGCGGCGGCGACGGCTTTCCCTATTCCGAACTGGCAGGCCTGCGCACCGGCGTCGAGCGCCTGACGGGAACCGTCATAGGCAGTTACGACATTTCGGATTCGGTCACCTTCTCCACCGAGCTTCTCTATGCGCACACTGAGGGCGAGGAAATCCCGCAGGGGCAGAGCCGGACCATCCTCAACTACGGCACCTATGCCGGGCCGGTCGTCGTCACGGTCGACAATCCCTTTCTGACGGAGGAGGCGACGGCCACGCTGAGCGCGGCGAATCCCGGCTTCGCGTTCGGGGCGCCGCTGTTCCTCTCGAAATACTTCTACGATCTCACGCCCGACAACCTGCAAACCACCGAGACCGACACCTACCGCGCGGTAGCTGCGCTCGACGGAGACTTCATGCTGGGCGAGCGCGACTTCTACTGGTCCGTGTCCGGCAGCTACGCCCGCGTCGAGGGCGCGGAGCGGCGCTGGGATGTCGACAATGCCAAGTATAACAATGCCATCAACGCCGTGATGGCGGGCGGCGAAATCGTCTGCGCCATCAATGCCGATGCCGAAGCGTCCAACGACGATCCCGCATGTGCCCCCATCAATCCGTTCGGCAGCGGCAATGTCAGCGAGGCGGCGCAGAATTATGTCAGTGTCCGGGCAGGCTCCGACTATGTGAACGAGCAGGCGGATTTCCTGGCCACGCTGGGCGGTGATCTCTTCCGTCTGCCGGCCGGCGACCTGCAATTCAGCATCGCCTACGAACATCGTGACGAAAGTGCCGAGTTCGTTCCTCTCGCCGCCAACCAGCTCGGACTGTTCGGCAGCGGAACGATGGAGCAGCCGCAGGAGGGCAGTTACAATACAGACGAGTTGTCCGGCGAGCTGCTGATCCCGCTGGTCGACCGCGTGATGGGCGTGCCCCTGGTGCAGCTTCTGGAACTCAGCGCGGCCGGCCGGTTCGTCGACAACTCCATTGCGGGCGAGGAACAGGTCTGGGACCTGGGGGTCCGCTGGCAGCCCGTCGACGGCGTCACCCTGCGGGGGTCGCGCAGCCGCAATTTCCGCGCGCCGACCCTGACGCAGCTATTTGCGCCGTCCAGCACCAGCCTCGGCCCGATCGGCGAGGATCCTTGCGACGCCGACCGTATCGACAGCGGGCCCAACCCCGACGTGCGCTACCAGAACTGCCTCGCGCTGTTCGAGGCCAATCCCACCTATGGCGTCGGCGGACCGGAGGGTGTTCCGGAAGGGGCGTCGGCGGAGGAACGCCTTGCGAACTTCCAGGACCCGGCGGAAAATTTCGCGCGCGCCACGATCACCACAGGCGGCAATTCCGACCTTAGGAACGAGATTTCCGACACCTGGACGTATGGCATCGTGCTCCAGCCCGCCTTCGTCCCCGGCCTGACGATCAGCGCCGACCGGATCGAAATCGACCTGCAGGACGGGCTGTCCGCCTTCACGACCGAAGATTTCCTCGCGGCCTGTTACGACAATGTCAGTCCGGAAGCGGCGATTTGCGACGCCTTCACGCGCAGCGCCTCGTTCGACGACAGCAATCCCGGCGGGGCGATCGTTACCGGCACGACCACGACCTTCAACGCCGGCGTCGTGAAGTATCGCGGCGAAGTCTACATGGTCGACTATGGCTTCGAACTGGCCGACCTGTTTGGCGGTGCGGATGCCGGCGCCCTGCACCTGCGCCTGTCCGCGACGCACAACGACCTTTTGACCAGCTCGGTCACCGGCGAGACCTTCACCCGCATCGATGGCACGTATCTGAAGCCCGAGTGGGAAGGAAAGCTGAACGTCGACTATGCGCGCGGTCCGTACCGCATCAGCTACCAGGCCTATTTCCTCGACGAGGCGAAGGCCGACAGCGACGCCACCATCGAGAATAATCCAAATCCGATTCTCGACAGCAATCTGCGGCACAGCATTTCCGCGCAGATCGAGGCCGGGCCGATGACGTTCCGCCTCGGCGTGGACAATTTCACCGACGAGGAGCCGTCCTACCCGCAGATCGCCTATGGCGACATTCTCGGTCGGCGCTTCTGGGCGGGTGCGAAGCTGCGCTTCTGGTGAGAGCGGCGCGGGGCCTGATGTTCATGCGCGGCAGACCTCTTTCGGGTCGCGGCGCGCGGCGCCCGGCTTCGGCCGGACGGCGCCGGGCGCATCCGACAAAGGCCCGCTGAGGGCAGGCGATGGTATTCCAGTCACCTTCCAGCCACTGCACGTCCTATGCGCAATGGGTGCGACGCACGATCCGCCGGGTTCGCAGTTCGGGCAGCCTGATGGTCAGCCTGTTCGAAAGCTCGGTGCCCGAGCCCGTCGAACTGCTGCGCGAGATCGTCGAGGACGGTTTTTCGGAGCCGCTCACCTCGCGTTACACAAGTGCCTTTTCCAGCGGCAATCCCTTCGTACTCAGTCATCTGGCTGCGCATTACGGCCTGCCCGAATCGAGCATCCTCTGCACGACGGGCGCGACCGGTGCGCTGTCGCTGGTCTACCGTGCGCTGCTCGAGCCCGGCGACCGGATTCTCATCGAAAGCCCGTGCTTCGACCTGTTTCACACCATTGCCCAGTCCCAGGGCCATGCCGTCGACAGTTTCGAGCGGAGCGGCCCGGCGTTCGCGATCGACCCGGACGAGGTGGCGGCAAACATTCGTCCCGATACCCGGCTCATCGTGCTGTCGAACCTGCACAATCCTTCGGGGATGCTGGTCCCGGACGATGTCGTGAGAGACATCGCCACCAGGGCCGCCAAAGTGGGGGCCGCCGTGGTGGTCGACGAGGTCTACGCGTCATACGCCGACGGGGCCGGGCGCCGCACGCCTGCCGTGCATTTGGCCCCCAATGTGATTTCCATCGACAGCATGACGAAGCGGTTCGGCCTCAGCACGCTGCGCTGCGGCTGGCTGCTTGCGCACCCCCACCTGATGCGCCCGATCCGGGAGTTGAATGACGCGGTCGAGTTCAGCGTCTCGAACCTCGCCCATGCGGTTGCGGCGCTCGCGCTTGAGCGGAAAAGCGAGCTACACGCCTATTCCGACGGCATCCTGGACGCCGCGCGTCCGGTGATCGAGGCCTATCATGCCTATTGGCGTGCGCGCGAGCTGGTCGACGGAGAGCTGCCGCAATTCGGCTGCATCGCCTTTCCGCGGCTCATCGGCGTCGACGAGACCGAGGAGTTTTCCGACTGGCTCGCCGCGCGCGGCTCGGTCGTCGTGGCGCCCGGCGAGTATTTCGGCCGGGCGGGACATGTGCGTCTCGGCTTCGGCATCGGCAAGGCGCAGCTCGACTATGGCTTGCAGACGCTGACCGACGGACTTGTTACCTGGCGCGACAATGAAGCGGCACGCAGGCAGCCGGCCCGCACCCGACCGGCTGCCCCGACGGGAGGAATTGTGGAATGACCGGCGGAGCGAGCCTGAGATCGATCATCGGATCGGCAGCGATGACGCTTGCGGCCTTTCTCGCCGCCGCGGTCGCCACCGCGCATCCGGTGGCCGAGCTGCTGACACGGCGCGAGATCAGCGTGGCCGGCCCTACCGGGCCGTTTGCCATCACGGCGGAGGCCGGGTTGGTCCCGGTTGCCAGCGGGACGGACGGCCCCGACGCGACCGCCGGGTACATCTCCTACACCCTCCCCCTTGCGCAGCCCGACCGACCCGTGCTGTTCGCCTTCAATGGCGGGCCCGGCGCCTCGGCGGCATTTCTTCACATGGGCGCGCTCGGCCCGGTACGGGTTGAAGTGCCGCAGGACCCGGAAGCTGCGCTGCCGGCGGACCCTGCCGCGGCTCCCAACGACAACACGCTTCTCGATCTGGCGGACCTGGTGTTCATAGACCCGCCCGGCACGGGCTTTTCGGACCTTCCCGCGGACGCCGATCCGGACTTCTATCGGTCGGTGACGGGCGATGCGGCGGCGGCGTCCCAGCTCGTCTCTGCCTGGCTGTCGGCCCATGGGCGTCGCGATGCGCCCGTCTACATCCTCGGCGAAAGCTACGGCACGATCCGCGCCGCAGCCATGCTGCCCGCCCTTGCCGGCCTCGCCCCGGACCTGCGCGTCGGCGGCGTGATCCTTCTCGGTCAGGCCCTCAACATGATCGAGACGTCGCAGCGTCCCGACAATATCATCAGCTATGTCGTCTCGCTGCCCACACTGGCCGCCATCGCCTGCTATCACGGCAAATCGGTGCAGCCCTGCGACCCTGCCGCGCAAGCCCGCGAGGCGGCGGAATTTGCAGGCGAGGAGTATCTGCAGGCCCTTTTTGAAGGGCGCGATCTCGATTCCGCGCGGAAACGGCAGGTCGCGCGCCGGCTTGAAGAGTTCAGCGGCATTCCCGCCGACTATTATCTCGCGCACGACCTGCGCATTTCGAAGGAGCGGTTCCGGGTAGAACTGCTGCGCGGCGAAGGGCTGGTCGTGGGCCGCTACGACGCGCGCTACGTCGCACCCCGCCCTGCGGACGCCGGCGAGGTGGTCGGACCGGATGCCTTCTCGGCGGTGTCCGGACTCTATGGCCAGGCGATGCCCGACTATCTGGAAGGCGATCTCGGCATTGGCGGGGCGCAGGCCTACAAGGTGATCGTCCGCTCCGAGCGGCCATGGATCTATGGCGGGGCGGACTCCCCCTTCGCAAACTGGCCGTTCATGGATCTGATCGAGGCGGGCATGGAGCGGGACGAGGCGCTGCGCCTGTTCGTCGCCAGCGGTATCTTCGATCTCACCACCACGATCGGCGCCGCCGACTATCTGATCGATCAGTCCGATATCCCGGCCGATCGCTACACGGTGAAGCGCTACGAGGCGGGTCATGTCGTCTATTCGGACGATGAGAGCTGGCGCCGCCTCATTGCCGACCTGCGGGCCTTTCTGTCGTCCGCGTCCGCCGAGTGACCGGACCCGCGACGCAGGCGAACCCCCGCCTGGCGAAGGGCATCACGCTCTGGGGCGTCGTCTCCCTCGGGCTCGGCACGGCGGTCGGCGTCTCGATCTTTTCCGCCGTAGCGCCCGCCACCGCCCTGGCCGGCCCGGGCATGCTTCTGTCGGTCCTCGTCGCGGCCTTTCCCATGTATCTGATCGCGGTCAGCTATGCCTTTCTCGGCTCGGCGCTGCCCGTTTCGGGCGCCTCCTTCGTCTGGCCGGCCCGGTTCCTGCACCCGGCGCTCGGCTTCTTCATCGCCTGGATGCGCATCGTCGCGAATATGGGGGCGATGGTCGTCCTGGCCCTGGTGCTGGTGCGCTACCTCTCGATGGTCGTTCCGCTGCCGACCCGGCCCACCATGTTCGTCCTCCTGCTGCTCGCCCTGCTGGCGAACCTGTTCGGCGTGGGCATCGCCGCGCGCGTGCAGGGCCTCATGATGGTGTTCCTCCTCCTCCTGTTCGGTGCCTTCATATCGTGGGGAGGCGCGGCCGCGTTCGATCCGGCGCGCTTGGATCCTTTGCTTCCCGGCGGCTTTGGCGGCGTGGTCGCCGCCGCGCCGCTGCTGATGGGCCTGTTCTTCGGCATCGAAGCGGCGACCGAGGCGGGCGCGGAGGTGGTCGATGGCCGCCGGACGATTCCCGTCGGCATCGCCGTCGCCATCGGCTCGGCCAGCCTGCTTTATCTCGCCGTCTCCGCAGTGGCGCTCGGCATTTTGGGGCCGGCAAGGCTAGCGGCGAGCGATGCGCCCATTCTGGAGGCTGCGCAGGCGTTTATGGGGCCGGTCGCCGTTCCGCTAATCGTCTGCGCCGCCGTCATTGCCATCGGAACCAGCCTCAACGCGATCTTCACGCTGTTCAGTCGCAGTCTTCTCGCCATGGCGGAGGCCGACATGCTGCCCGTAGCGCTCGCGCGCGTGCATCCGCGGTGGAAGACGCCGTACCTTGCGCTTCTGACGGTCTTCGCGATCGGGTGCGTCGGCCTGTTCCTGCCGATGGAGCTTACCTTCCTGTTCCTGGCGGTGAACATTCCCAACCTCGTAAAATATGGCAGCATCTGTCTGTCGGCGGCGCGTGTTGCGCAAAGCCATCCCGAGATCGCCGCCCGGGCCAGCTTCCGCCCCTCCCCACGATATATCCGGATGTTCGGCTGGGCCGGTGCGCTATGCGCGGCAGGGCTCGTCCTTGCCGGATGGGAAGCGGACTGGCGCCCCTATCTCTTGCTTCTCGTCTGGTCTGCCGTCGGCGCGGTCTGGTACCTCTGGCGCCGCCAGCGGCGTTAGGTCCTCCGCGCCGGTCTCGCCGTTCAGGGAGAGGCCGGCATCGTGATCTCCGGCGGGCCCGCGAAGGGCTCGACGCCGACCGCCGTCCAGATGTCCGCCGGAAAGTAGACCGTGCCGTCCTTCACCACCATGCGGATGTCGTGCAGCAGAGCCAGGTCCTCCAGCGGGTTGCCGTCGATCAGCAGGAAGTCGGCCAGCTTGCCCTTCTCGATGCTGCCCAGCATCTGCTCCCGGCCGAGATAGGTTTCGGCGCCCAAAGTCGCGAGGCTCAGCACCTCGGCGGGCGGAATGCCCGCCTCGGCATAGATTTGCAGCTCCCGGTGGACGGACAGGCCGGTACCGTCATCGGTGCCGGGAAGGAGTTGCACGCCGCGGTCGTGCAGGCGTTTCACAAGCTCCTTGATGCGTTCGAAAGAGCCGCGATAGGCCGCGTCGTCGCGGCCGCTTTCAATGGGCGCGATGGCTTGCTGGCGCCGGCGCTGCAGCCCCACGGGCAGATGGTCGAAATAGTTCGCCACTGCCGGGCTGATCGCGCCGTCCCGGCTCAGCATCAGCAGTTCCAGGGTAACGGCGGTCGGGTCCAGCGCGACGCCCTCGCTCGCCATCGCGGCGACGGTACGCTCGACGCGCTCCGCTGACAGATCGAGGTCGGCGGTGCGCCGCATCGCGGTCAGGCGCAGCGGCGTCCGCGTGTCTTCTCCCTCGTCCAGGACCCAGCCCAGCATCAGCTGGTTGATATGCGTGATCTCGTCATAGCCCGCCGAAATCATCGCATCGGCGTCGGTGAAGGCGGGAATATGGCCCGTCACGCCCATGCCGAGACGCCTGGCCTCCCGAACGACCGCCGGCACCCAGTCGGGATTCAGGCTATTGTAGATCTTGATCTGCCAATAGCCGCGCGCGGCGTACCAGCGAACGGCATCGAGCGCGGCCGATTCGCTATCGACGATGAAACCATTGCGCGAGCTGTAGTCGCTCCGGCCCTCGAGGAAGCCGTTGCGGATAATGCGCGGGCCGGCCAGGTCGCCGCTCTCGATCCGGGCCTGCAGGTCCAGCAGAAAGCCGTTGTCATTGCCCATGTCGCGCACGGAGGTGACACCGGCAGCCAGGTAGAGGAGCGCCGACTGCAGGCCGACATGGGCATGCATGTCGTGGAGGCCTGGTACCAGCGTACCGCCGCCGCCGTCGATCAGGACTTCTCCCGGCGTGGGCGGGCTCGTCAGCGGTTCGACTGCGGCAATCCGGTCGCGGAAGACGAGCACCGAGACGGGCTCGCCCAATGTGCCACTCTCGGCGTCGAATATTCGGACATCGCGAATGCGGATGGGCGCATCGAAGTCCCGGGCGACCTCTGCCTGAATGGCCTCGAACCGCTCGGCGGTGCGCTCCGCGGCGATATTCTGCAGCTGTGCGGCATAGGCCTCTGCGTCGCTGCGGACCGTCACGCCCCGTGCCGACAGCACGGCGAACAGGCGATCGTGGCCGTCGAGCAGGACCATGTCGGGCGACAGGCCGATCCCCCGTACCCAGAAGGCACGGTAGCTCTCGCTACCTAAGGTCACGGGCGCCATCGGTTCCAGCGACAGCGTGCCGCCGGGAAGGGCCGCAATGCGCCGGTCCGGCCGGTCGAGAAGCACCCGGGCATAGAGCCCGAGCGCCCAGGGACTGGCATTCTGGGCGACGTAGAGTGTGGGCGCGTCGAGGGCGGCTTCACGCTGCCCCGTCGAATCGCTCCAGCGGGCTTCCCCGCCCTCGCGGACGAACCGTTCTTCGATTTCCCCGCCGAACGTCGCACTGCCTTTGATCGTCCAGCGCTGCGGCAGGCCCGCTTCGTCGAGGATAAGGACTTCGTCGGTGGTCGGCCCGCGCCCGTTATTCTTCAGGTCGTAATGGACGCGCACCTCACGGCCCGACCGGTCGGCCTCGACATGCCCGACCTGTTCCCCGTTGGCGATGATGGTCAGCCGCTCGGGCTGCGCCAGTGCCGGGCTTACCAGCAAGGCGCAGGACAACAGGACAAGGGCGGGGCGCAGCAGGGTAAGCATGCCGGGTTCTAACTCCGATAAAGATGCGCCGCGGCGGCCAGATCCTGAACGGCATGGCCTAGCGACTTGTAGACTGTGATGTCGGATGGCGATTCGCGGCCGGGTGCCCGGTTCAGCAGGACGTCGCCGATCTCCGCGAGGATATGGCTGTCGGCGACGGCGCCCTCGTCGCGCGCGACCAGGAATTCTGCCGCGGCGTCCAGCGCCGACGCCCGGCTGTCGACGAAGTAGCGCGATCTGGCGACGAGGGGGGTGTCCACTTCCACCGGGCCCGCCGCGCTCGATCCCACCAGGTTGATATGTGTGCCCGGCCGGATCCAGTCGCCGAACAGGAAGGGCTCTCGCGCGGTCGTCAGGGTACAGATCACATCCGCGCGCTCCGCTGCCGCCTTCAGCTCGCGGCAGGATGTGGCGGGAAGGCCGAGTTTTTCAGCGGCGTCCTGCGCCAGCGCCTCGGCCTTTGCCGGGTCGCGCCCCCAGATGACGACATGGTCGAACGTGCGGACGAGTGGCAGCGCGTGAAGGTGTGAGCGCGCCTGTCCTCCGGTGCCGGCGATCAGCAATGTGCGGGCATCCGGTTTTGCCAGCGCGTCGGTCGCCACGGCGCTGGCGGCGGCGGTCCGGATGTGCGTGATTTCTTCGGCGTCCGCGACGCAGACGGGGCGGCCGTTTTCGGGCTCGAACATCACCACCAGGCCCCGATGACGCCGGGTCCCGGGGCGGTCGGGATCGGCAAACACGCTGATCAGCTTTGCGCCGAACATGTCATCGTCGCCCAAGGTGCCCGGCATCTGCGCAAAAGTGCGGCCCTCGCCCATCTGGATCATGCTGCGCAGCAACTGCCTGGTCCTGCCCGCCGACAACGCCATCATCGCATCGCGCACGACCTTCAGGCAGCTTGGATAGTCCAGGTGGCGCCGCACGGCCTCACCGTCGAACGTGCGCAGCGCTTCGCCCGCCATATGCTGTCCGCCCGTTTGCATAGATGGGGTTAGCCTAGTCGATCACACTGGTGAATTCTTGTTCCTTTTCGCGAGTCTGCCTAGGTCTCGACATCGACTATTCGCGAATCCCGCTCGACAGGACATATTTATGGCGACTGAACTCGACCGGCTGGACCTAAAGATTCTCGACCGATTGCAGATCGATGCCTCTGAATCCTCCAGCGAGATCGCGGAACGGGTCGGGCTGTCGCAATCGCCCTGCTGGCGGCGGATCCAGCGCCTGAAGGACGAGGGCTACGTCAAGGAGCAGGTTTCGGTCCTCGACCGGGAAAAGTTCGGCGAAAGCATGTACATCTTCGCCCAGCTCAAGATGACTCGCCTCAGCGACGAGGACCGCGAGCGCTTCATTCGCTCGATCGAGAATATCCCCGAAATCACCGAGGCCTATACGCTGTTCGGAGAGATGGACGTGATGCTGAAGGTGCTCGCCCCGAACATCGCCTGGTACCAGAATTTCACCTTCCGCACCCTGCTGCGCTTGCCGGGCGTGGAGGACATCCGCTCGACCGCGACGCTGTCGGAAATGAAATGCACGCACCGGCTGCCGCTTCCGGCGGCATGACGAGCCCGCCGATCATCGGAAGAATTCCAGCTGTCGGACAGGACTGCCATGGCTGACCCGGAAAGCCTCGACCCCTATGAAAAGCGCATCCTCGCGCTGCTGCAGGAAGATGCTTCGCTTCCCACCGCCGCGATCGCCGAAAAGGTCGGCCTGTCGGCTTCGCCATGCTGGCGGCGGATCGACCGGCTGGAGAAGGAGGGCTTCATAAAGCGGCGCGTGGCGCTCATCGATCGTCACAAAATCGGTCTCAACGCCCATGTCTTCGCGCAGGTGAAGCTGAACACGCATGGGCGGAAACATCTCGACGAGTTCGCCGAAGCGATCCGCGCCTTTCCCGAAGTTCTCGAATGTTTCGTCCTGATGGGCTCGGTCGATTTCCTGCTGCGCATCGTCGCCACCGACATCGACGCCTATGAGCGCTTTTTCTTCGACCGCCTGTCGCAGCTTCCCGGCGTTCAGGAGGTGAATTCCACCGTCGCGCTCTCCGAAATCAAGTCGACGACCAGCCTGCCGATTCAATGAGCGGCCGCGAAGGAGGGAGAATTAACCCCGATTCGCAATGAACCGGGAAAGATTCTCCTCGGATTCTGCTTCTCGCGTCTGTTTTAGGTCAGACATTTCGCTCCCCACGGTCGAGAAGTGCGGAAGACGAAGGAGCGACAAGATGAGTGATTTCGACCAGGCCGCGGCTGTTCCCCCGGAAGCCGTCCACATGCTGAGCGACCCGGACTCGGGTCTCGAGGGCGTGATCGTGCTTCACTCGACACGGCTCGGCCCGGCGGCGGGCGGGTGCCGCTTCTGGACCTATCCCGGCCCGCAGGAGATGAGACGCGACGCCCTGCGCCTTGCCGAGGGCATGGCCTATAAGAATGCGATGGCCGACCTGCCGCTCGGCGGCGGCAAGGCGGTGATCCGTGCGCCCGAGGGTGGTTTCGACCGGGCAAGGCTGTTCGCCGCATTCGGCCGCGCGGTGGATAGGCTTCGCGGCACTTATGTCACCGCCGAGGACGCCGGAACCGGCGTCACCGACATGCAGGCGGTCAGCGGCGCGACCCGTCATGTCGCCGGTCTTGCTGCATCGGAAGGCCGGCCGGGCGGTGATCCGTCGCCCTGGACCGCCCTCGGTGTGTTCCTGGCGATGCAAGAGGCGGCCCGCCGCAAGCTCGGAACCGGTCTCGACGGGCTAACTGTCGCCGTCCAGGGCCTCGGCCATGTCGGATCGGCCCTGTGCGCCCTTCTCCACGAGGCGGGCGCCCGGCTGATCGTCTCGGAGCCGCGCTCCGACGTCGCGGCGCATGTGGCCTGCCGCTACGGAGCCATGATCTCGCACCCGCAAATGATCGTCGAAGCCAAGTGCGACGTGTTCGCGCCGTGCGCGCTCGGCGCGGTCCTCAACGCGCGCAGCATCCCGAAACTGCGGGCGGCAATAGTGTGCGGCGCTGCCAATAATGTCCTGGCGTCCGAGGAGGATGGCGACCGCCTCGCCGAGCGCGGGGTGCTCTACGCGCCCGACTATGTCGTCAACGCCGGGGGCATCATAAATGTCTGCGCCGAATATCTCGGATGGAGCCAGGAGGAGGTAGAGACCCGCGTTCGTTCCACAGGCGACCGGCTTGCCGCCGTTCTCGATCATGCAGAGCGCAGCGCGACGGCGCCGCACCGCGCTGCCGATGCCCTCGCGCGTCGCCGGATCGCGGCTGTCCACCCACGGGCGCACAGCCGGGCCGCCTGATCCGCCCTGGTTGCGGCTGCGATGGCGCCAGCCTGCGGCTATCCGGTCAGAAACCGTAGACCAGGCTCGCGCGCGTGATCGTATCGGTGGACTCGCGGCCGTCGGGCGGGTCGGTCTCGTGCAGCACATCGAAGCTCATGCGGGCCGACAGATTGCCGGCGAGCTTCGCCGTGGCTGCGGACTTGGAATATAAACTGCTGTTGCCGGTCGACAGGACGAAGCCGGCGCCCTGTGACAGCGTCACCGTCGAACTCGGTTTCCATTCCACATCGGTTCTTCCGAGCAGGTCCAGGCGGTTCTCGTCCTCTTGGTCGGTGAACCCTGTCTGGCGCAGGGCGGGGCCTCCTTCCACCGTCCAGCTCAGGTCGTCGCTGTCGGCCAATCGGTAGCCGAGACCCAGAGACTCGGTGAAGCGATATTCGATCCCGGAGAACCGGTCGCGCTCGAAGCTCAGCAGGCCGAACGAGAAGAACGCATCGCCGGACAGATCGAATCGGCCCGTATAGCCGGAATAGATCCGCTCCCGCCGAACCGTGCCGTTGGTCTCCAGATAGTCGAAGCTAAGACGGATATCATGTTCCCAGCGCGTCGTCCGCTTGTCGAGATTGAGCGAGGCCGACACGCCGAGTTCGTCGGTGTTCCCGGAGGAGAGGGAGCCGCCGATCGCGCCCTCGCCTGCCCAGCCGTCGAAGAACCCCTGCGAAGCGATGCGTTCCGCCTTCGCTTCCGCACGCGTCGTGCGAATCTCCTTCGCCAGCGCCGCGATCTCCTTCGCGCTGTCCGGCGCCGCGCGTTTCGCCAGCTTCTCGACCGTTGCCAGTTCGTCCGCCGACGCATCGCGCAGCATGGCTTCCACCACCTCCGGGATCGGCGCGGCGTCGGCGGAAAAGGATGTGCTGGCGAGAAGGAGCAGAAGGGCTGCGTGACGCGTCATGACTTGTCCCTGATATTCCTGTTGGCGGCCCGGTTAACGGTCGCCGTTCGATTTCGCGAGGGCGAGGAGCCGGGCGCGCACGGCTGCCGGGTCCGTCCCCCGGGCTCGCAGCCGCCTGAGCGGTTCGGCCCCGTTCCGTTTCGCCAGCCGCTTGCCATCTGCGCCGGTAAGCAGCGCGTGGTGGACATAGGCAGGTTCGGGCAGCCCGAGAAGAGCCTGCAGCAGCCGCTGCACATGCACGGACGGAAGCAGGTCTTCGCCCCTGACGATCAGACTGATCTCCTGTTCGGCGTCATCGAGCACCGAGGCGATCTGATAGCTTGCCGCCGCATCCTTCCGCGCCAGCACGACGTCGCCGAGCAGGCCGGGGGTCACCTCATGGCGCGTTCCGCGCTCGCTGTACTGCAATGGCCCGGCAAGCTGCGCGGCTCTTGCGCTGTCGAGGCGCAGCGCGAAGGCGTCGGTATCGCGGCGGTCCTGCCGCTCGGAATCCGTGAGGCTCCGGCACGTTCCAGGGTAAAGCGGGCCATCGGGCCCGTGCGGCGCCGCGCCGGCCTCCGCAATATCCTTTCTGGTACAGAAGCAGGGGTAGAGCACGCCGCACGCATCAAGCCTGGCGAGGGCGGCCCGGTAGGCTTCGGCGCGCTCCGACTGATAGAGAACGGGTCCCGTCCACTCGATGCCGAGCCAGGCGAGATCGTCGAAAATCGCTTCGACGAACTCGGGCCGGCTTCGGCCCTGATCGAGATCCTCGATCCGCAGTTGCAGGGCGTCGGACCGCTCTGCCGCAAGCAGCGCGGAATAGGCGTGTCCGTCGTGAAGATAGCCGGTGGGCGAGGGCGCAAAGCGGGAAATCATACGCAAACCGGCCTCAATCCACGAGTCGCGGCGAATTGACTGTTGACCAACTTTTCCCGCTCTGGTGTCATTCGCTCGTCATAGAGGGGCGTCATGGGCGCCCCAAGTCAAGAGTTCGGCGGGCCGGGACCAGCCCTGTCAGCCGTCTCCAGGGGCGTTTCCGGACGACCCGTGTGCGATGGGGTGCGGTGACGCGGCCGTTTCTGTTCGCCTTCTGGCGGCAGAGGGAGGGCTGTGTGACTGCAATGAACCATCCGGACCTGCACCGGGACAGGCGTCAGGCACTGGAAGCCTGCCCGGCCTTGGTCCTCAACGCGGACTATACGCCGCTTAGCTACTATCCGCTCAGTCTCTGGGCCTGGCAGACGGCGATCAAGGCCGTGTTTCTCGACCGTGTCGCCGTGGTCGCGGAATATGAGCGCGCCGTCTGCTCCCCGAGCTTCCAGATGAAGCTCCCCTCCGTCATTGCTCTGCGCGAATATGTAAAACCGGCCGCACACCCGGCGTTCACACGGTTCAACCTGTTCCTGCGCGACAGGTTTTCCTGCCAATATTGCGGCGAAACCAGCGACCTCACCTTCGATCACGTCATCCCGCGCGCCTATGGCGGCATGACCACATGGGAAAATGTCACCACCGCCTGCGCGCCGTGCAACCTGGCGAAAGGTGGCCGGACACCGCGGGAGGCGCATATGGAGTTGTTCTCCACACCGCGCAGGCCGACGACGCACGAACTCCAGTCCAACGGACGGGGCTTTCCGCCGCATTACTGCCACGAAACCTGGCGCGACTTCCTCTACTGGGACGTCGAACTGGAGAGCTGAGCCGCGTTGCCGTCCTTCGTCTCTTCTGTGGCGTTTGAACAACAGTTCGGGCCCTAAATCAGCCAGTCCCGGCCCGCGCCGGCGGAACAAATATTGCAGATCGCCTGTTCTCGTTGCGTAATTTGCCGCACATAAGCGGCGCGATTTGGACTTGACGATGAGACTGGCCTTGGCCCGGAACGACAGCAAACTGCCCGATGGCTTACGGCGTTCGGAGACGCTGGGTTCGCTGCTGGCGTCGCTCGACCGCCCTGTCGAACAGAGTGTCGTCCGCGGCGGTTACAACCGCCTTTCGGAATTTCTTCAGTCGACGGCACGGCGGCGTTAGCCCCGCGTCCTCGGTGCCGATTTCGGTGATCAGCGCAGGTTGCGCTGGCGCCGCTGCTGCCCCCTGCGCGCAAGAGCCAGAAATTCCTGCGCCGCACGCACGTCCCCATTTACCGAACCCGAGGATTTCAGCTTCGCTTCCAGAAAGCTGAGCCTGTCCAGTGCGCGCTCGGCATCCGCGAGCGGCCACAGGTCCATCTGCGCAGCGAGCGCCGGCTTGTCCTTCCAGAAAATCCGCCGCCCCAGACTGTCCAGATAGGCGCTTGCAGACTGACCCGGTGGTTTCGCGCCGTTCAGGTCGAGGATCTGGTGCAGCCGGCGCAGCAGCGCGCGCGTCTGCGCCACCGCGACCTTGCCTTCGGCTGTCAGCCGGCCCTGTTCGCGGATCGCAGTCTTCGGCCGGCCGCCGAGAACGCCGTCCACGAGCGTTCCGAAGGCCGCCTCCGCGAAGGCGGCTCCCAGAAGATCGAGCGTTTCGTCTTCCAGCGGCTGCGGGGTCTCCGGGGTCGCGCCGAGGTAAAGCGCATATTTGCGCAGTTCCTGTTCGGCGACGGCCTGGCTCGCCAATGCCGTTTCGGTCAGGCGAAGAAGGGCCGAACGGGTCGGTTCCAGTCCCATTTCGGCGCACATCGCCTTCACTGCCGCTTCTGCGTCGCGGGCGGAGGGGGCGTAGAAGCGAAGGGCGGCGCCCGCCTTGCTCGCCTGCACCAGCTTCACAAGTGCATGGGTCGGCTTCAGGTCGCCGGCGATCAGGATAGCGGGATTGTCGACACGCCCCGCTTCCAGCAAAGCCTCGGCCGCGGCGATGACCTGGTTCGCCCCGGCACCGGCAATCGGCTCGACCCAGCAGACCCGCTTGCCGCCGAACATCGAAATTGCGGCCCCCTCGTCGGCCAGCTTCGACGGGCTGTCCTTCAAATTGGCGGGCGAGAGATGCACCTTCTCCGTGTCTTCGCTGCCCGCGAGCGCCGAGAATAGCGACGCGGCGCTTGCCCGCGCGCTCGCTTCATCGGCACCATAAAAGAGGAACAGCCGCACATCGGCCGGTGGGTTCGCTGCGAACCGGGCGATCTCCGGTCGCTTGTCCAGCTTCATCCCGCTGTCCTGCGGCTCAGCAGGAGAGCGAGGCGCTGCGTGATATCCTCGGCGATGTCGCGGGACAGCCGCTCAAGCGCCGTCGATTCCGCTGCGACCACGGCATAGTCCGAGGACACGACGTCGATGCCGGCATCGCTGCGCGAGGTTGCGTCGATCAGGACTTCTCCCGTCGCCAGCTCCACCAGCTGCCAGCGTGCGCGCAGGGTGCGGCGCTCACGCGTGATGGAATCGTCGCCGCGCACGCCGAAGCCGGTGATGTCGTCGTCCAGGCGGATGTCGAGACGGTAGGCCTGCTCGCCTGCCGGGGTACCGAGCCGGTCGAGAAGCGCCTGTCTTACAAGGTAGCCCGAGCGTTCGGGGATCAACGGGACGTCGACCATGGCGAGGCCCGAGGCCGCCGCGCCGGATGCGCCGCCGCCATAAACGGGTTGCAGGCTGCATGCGGGCGCAGAGAGCGCGAGGAGTATCGCGAGAGAGGCCCGCGCCGCGATCATGCGACGACCAGATTCACCAGCCGGTCGGGGACGACGATCACCTTGCGGACGGTCTTGCCCTCGGTGGCCGCGGCGATCTTCTCGCGTGCCATGACGAGCGCCTCGATTTCCTCGCGGGGGGCGCCCTTCGCTGCGTCCACCGTATCGCGCAGCTTGCCGTTCACCTGAACCGCGATCGTCACGCTGTCGTCGACCAGCAGGGCGGGGTCGGCTTCGGGCCACGCGGCCTCGGCCACCAGCCCCTCGCCGCCAAGCGCGGCCCAGGCCTCTTCGGCGATATGCGGCATGGCCGGCGCAACGATCCGAACCAGCATGCGGATGGCCTCGCTGCGGCTTTTCGACGGCTTCGCCTTTTCGATCGCGCCCGTCAGCTCGTAGCAGCGCGCCACCAGCTTGTTGAAGCGTAGCGCTTCCAGGTCCTCGGTGACGCCTGCCAGTGCCCGGTGCGCCGCTTTCAGGACGGCTTCATCGTCACCCGTTCCGGCCTCCGCCGTGACCAGGCGCCACAGCCGGCCGACGAAGCGCGATGCGCCCTCGATGCCGGCTTCGGACCACTCCAGGTCGCGTTCGGGCGGCGAATCGGACAGGACGAACCAGCGCACCGCATCGGCGCCGTAGCGCTGGATGATTGGCTCGGGATCGACCGTGTTCTTCTTCGACTTCGACATCTTCTCGACGCGGCCTACGAGAACCTTCAATCCGGTAGACTTATCTATTAGTCCCTTGTCTGTGCGCTTGATCTCTGCAGGCGACCGCCATTCGGTGATGTAGTCGGCGCCTGGATCTTTGTCCCAGCCCCAGATCCGTCTGTCTTCGTCAGTTGCTGGACGAGTGACTGAGTAAGTCTCGTGCGTGACCATGCCTTGCGTGAACAGCTGTCGGAAGGGCTCGGTCAGACCCGATTCGATCATGCCGACATGGGCAAGCGCGCGCGTCCAGAAGCGGGCATAGAGCAGGTGCAGGATCGCATGCTCGACGCCGCCGATATACTGGTCGACCGGCAGCCAGGCGGCGATAGCCTTCGGATCGAACGGGCGGTCCTCCGGCTGCGATGCGAAGCGCAGGAAATACCAGGATGAATCGGCGAAGGTGTCGAGCGTGTCGGTTTCCCGCTCCGCCTTGCCGCCACAGGACGGACAGTCGACCTGCTTCCAGCTCGGATGGCGTACCAGCGGGTTTCCGGGCGTGCCGAAATCGACATCCTTCGGCAGTTCGACGGGAAGCTGGTCGGCTGGAACGGGGACGACGCCGCAGTCATCGCAGTGGATGATCGGGATTGGCGTGCCCCAATAGCGCTGGCGGCTGACGCCCCAGTCGCGCAGGCGGTACTGCGTCGTGCCTTCGCCCCAGCCTTCGGCCTCGGCTTTCTCGATGACGGCGGCAATGGCGTCCGCAACGTCCATCCCGGTCAGCCATTCCGAATTCACCAGCTTGCCGGGGCCGGTATAGGCCTCCTCACCGATCGGCGCGTTTTCTTCGCCCTCGGGGGCCACGACGCGCGGCACCGGCAGCGCATATTTGCGCGCAAAATCGAGATCGCGCTGATCGTGCGCCGGACAGCCGAAAATCGCGCCCGTGCCATAATCCATCAGGACGAAATTGGCGACGAAGACGGGCAGTGTGATCGTCTCGTCGAGCGGGTGGATCACGCGCAGGCCGGTATCGAAGCCGCGCTTCTCGGCGGTTTCCAGGTCGGCTTCCGACGTCCCCGACTTGCGGCACTCCTCGATGAAGGCCGCGAGCTGGGCGTTGTCCTCCGCCAGCTTTAGCGCCAGCGGATGATCGGCGGCAATGCCGGCGAAGCTTGCGCCGAACATGGTGTCGGGCCGGGTGGTATAGACTTCCAGCCCTTCGTCGCGGCCTTCGATGCGAAAGCGAAAGGTCAGGCCGCGGCTGCGCCCGATCCAGTTCGCCTGCATGGTGCGAACCTTGTCCGGCCAGTTTTCGAGGGTTCCGAGACCGTCGAGCAGCTCGTCCGCGAACTGGGTGATCTTCAGGAACCATTGCGACAGTTTCTTGCGCTCGACGGGCGCGCCGGATCGCCAGCCCTTGCCGTCGATGACCTGCTCGTTCGCAAGCACGGTCATGTCGACGGGATCCCAGTTCACATAGGCCTCGCGCCGATAGACGAGCCCGGCTTCCATGAACTTCAGGAACAGCGCCTGTTCATGGCCGTAATAGTCCGCGTCGCAGGTCGCGAATTCGCGGCTCCAGTCGATGGCGAGGCCCAGCGTCTGCAGCTGCGCGCGCATCGCCTCGATATTCGCCCGGGTCCAGCCTTCCGGATGGACCCCGCGCTCCATCGCGGCGTTTTCGGCCGGCATGCCGAACGCATCCCATCCCATCGGGTGCAGCACCTCGTCGCCGGCCATCTTGCGCCACCGGGCAAGCACGTCGCCCATGGTGTAATTGCGCACATGGCCCATGTGGATGCGCCCCGAGGGATAGGGGAACATCTCCAGAATGTAGCGTTTCGGGCGCTCCGAGGCCGTGTCGGCGCGAAACGTCTCGCGTCCCGCCCATTCGGCCTGCCACTTCCCGTCCGCCTTCGCGGGATCGAAGGATGTCATGACGCTTAGCCCGCGGTGGCGGCCCGGCGCAGGTCACGGGCGCGCGACAGGATCGCCTCCTCCAGCTTCTGCACCGTACCGGCGCGCACCGCCACATCGACCCAGTTTCCAGCGACGCTTTGCTGGCGCACCGCCGCCACGCGCACGCCGTCGGCACGCAGCTCACGGTCGAGAATGAAGACGGTGACTTTCACACGCTCTTCCGGCGCCTGCGGGTTGGCGTACCAGTCGGTGACGATGACGCCGCCCTGGCTGTCCACCTGCGCCATCGGCATGAAGGCAAGCGTTTCCAGGCTGGCCCGCCAGAGAAACCCGTTCACGCCGATATTCGTGACCTGGCGCGCGTTCGCCAGCGTTTGGACTTCGCGGTCTGCCCCGCCGCCTCCGCAGGCCAGCAGCGGGAGGGCAAGGAGGGCCGCGCCAAGCGGACGAAACACAGTGTGCAAGAAAGACATGAGGACGGATTTCCAACCGGACGATTACTCTGGCCGGCGCTTGTAGCGCGGCCGGGGCATGGGCGCAAAGCCCGCCTCGCCGGCAGGGTATCGCCGTGCGACCTACGTCATTTCCCCCATCATTTGCGCTATGACGTGGTGTTGCGGTCACAGCTTGCCGGAAATGTCACCGAATCTTCTCCGGAACCCTTTTTAAGACTCGGAACTTCAAGGGGGATCGGGCATGGCCGATGCGTATGGGACTTTGGCTGCAATGCGAGTGGGGAGTTTGCGATGACAAGTAAATCGTCTTTCATGCTCGCCGGCGCGTTCGCGCTGCTCCTTGCAGCTCCCGTTTTCGCCCAGGAGGATGCCGGTAAGGCGGGAGATGATGCCCGCGTGGCGGCCGGTACGCTCGGCAGCTTCACCCCGGCAGGAAAATCCGCCCGCACTCTTCCGGGCAGGATGTCCGAGATCGACAGCCGCTTTGCTTTCACGCCGTCGCGGCAGAAAAAGGACAAGGAGCGCGTGACGGTGGAGGTCATCCGCCGCGTCGACCGTGCCCGTACCCAGCCCGGCGGAACCGAACCGACTGCCTCGCGCGCATCGGCAGACACGCGCGCCGTAAAGGTCGCGACCGGCGTGGACGTCGGCTATGCCGGCTTCTCCCTCTCCGGCGAATATGACCGCGAGGAGGGCCGCGTCGAAGGGTCCGAGCGCGAGAGCGTCGCGGTCGGCCTCGGCTACGAGGCAAAGACCTGGCGTGCGGACGTGAAGGCCGGCGCCTCCCAGCCCGCCGACCAGAACATCTACGTGCCGACCCCGCTCGGCGAATCCGTCTCCGTCGAACTTGGCGGCGCCTTCGAGCTGAACCAGCGTCTCTCGCTGAAGGGCGGGGTGCGTTACGACCGGATCCGGCCGGAAGCCTTCACCCGCGACTTCGTCAACCGCGACGAGGACCGCGCGAAGGAAACCGGGACGGTCTATCTGGGAACGTCGCTCAGCTTCTGATCGGCTTCCAACCGGGTAACTTGCGCCCCGGTCCATTTTCATCCTGTTCCGGGATCCACGCGTCGATGGCCGCCCAACCGGCAGCCCCGAGCGGTTTCAGCCGCCTGAAGCGGTGCTCGTCCATGCCGCCGAGCGCCGCCACCGGGAGCGGGCTGCGACGTGCCATCCGGCCGAATCGGAGCGGTCCGAGCGCGGCGGCGGCCGCGTGCGAGCGCGTCGGAAATACCGGCGATAGAAAGGCAAGCGCCGCACCCAGCCTGGCGGCGCGCACCAGCTCGGCCGCATCATGTGCGGAGGCGGTCAGCGCGCCGGGCCTTCGGTCGCCGCGGTTGGCATGGCGCGGGCCCGTCCAGCCGGTCGGCGGGTCGGCTGCGACCAGCAGCAGCCCTTTGCGCACGGCGAGCGCGTCCACCTGTTCCAGGAGAGCAGCCCGGTTCGGTGTCCGATAGTGCCGGAACACGACGCCGCTGCCGCGCGGCAGGCGTTCGAGCGAAGTCCACAACCGATCGCCGATGCGCTCGTCGGTGAACAGCCAGCGGACGGGAAGGCGGTTGCAGCGTCTCATGCCGCATATATAGCGGGCGGCGATGGAAAAGGCCGAACAGAGACTCGAGGCGGTGAGAACCGCCATCACCCGCGCGGCAAAGGTCGCGGGCCGCGATCCCTCGAAGATCACCCTCATCGCGGTGTCGAAGATGCATGAGCCGGACCGGATCAGGCCCTTGCTGGAGGTCGGGCACCGCGATTTCGGCGAGAACCGCGTGCAGGAGGCGCAGCGCAAATGGCCTGCGCTGAAGGAGGAGTTTCCTGACGTACGCCTGCACATGGTCGGACGGCTGCAGTCCAACAAGGCGGCCGACGCTGCCGGGTTGTTCGACTGCATTCACTCGGTCGACCGGTCCTCGCTGGTGAAGGAACTGGGGAAGGCGGCCGCCGACCATCCCACCCGGACCTTCCTGCAGGTCGATATCGGGGAGGAAGAGCAGAAGGGCGGCTGCCCGATCGGCGAGATCGGCGCCCTGCATAGCCGGATGGAAGAGGCAGGGATCGCTCCCACCGGCCTCATGTGCATCCCGCCCGCCGGAACGGAGGCGGCACCCTATTTCGCACTGCTGGCGAAGCTTGCCGGGGAACAGGGTCTTGCCGATCTCTCCATGGGCATGAGCGCGGATTATGAGAGCGCTGTCATGCTCGGCGCCACGCATGTCCGTGTGGGGACGGCGCTGTTCGGCGATCGGCCCAGTCCATGAGCGGCGCGCCGGTTATTTTCGACTTCGACGGCGTCATCGTCGAAAGCGAGCTCGCCGGGAACCTGCATCTGGCGGACCTTCTCACCGATCTCGGCCGTCCCACGTCGCTCGCCGATGCGGTGCGCGAATTCACCGGCCTGTCTGGGACGAACTTCTTTCGCGCGCTCGAGGCCTGGCTGGGCGGACCCGTTCCCGAGGCTTTCCATACCAGGCGCGGCGAAGAGGACCGGCGAATCATGCGCGAAGGCGTCGAGCCGGTGGCCGGGGCGCTCGAATTCGTCGCCGACTTGCCTCCCGGCCGCCCTGTGGCGATCGTCTCGTCCAGCGACATGCGCTGGCTCGATGCGCATCTCGGCCACCACCGCATCAAGTCGCGTTTCGAGCCGCACATCTACAGCGGCAAAACTCATGTGGAGCATAGCAAGCCTGCTCCCGACATCTATCTCTACGCCGCCGAACAGCTGGCGGCGGATCCTGGCTCCTGTTTCGTCATCGAGGACTCGCCCGTCGGCGTGACCGCCGCGGCGAAGGCCGGGATGCAGGTGTGCGGCCTGCTGGCGGCGGGGCATGTGCTCGACGGTCATGGCGACCGGCTGCGGGAAGCGGGTGCACGCTGGCTCGCCAAGGATTATGAACAGGTGGCGGCGCACCTCGCTGCATTCGATGCGGAGGAACGAGCATGATCACCCTGTATTGGAGCCCGCAGACTCGCTCTGCGCGCGCATTCTGGATGCTGGAGGAAGTGGGGCGGCCCTATCGGCTGGAAGCAGTCGACATCCGCGCCGAGACGCGGCGAGACCCGAAGGGGTTCGCCGAGGCGAGTCCGCTCGGCAAAGTCCCGGCGCTTACCGACGGTGAGACGAGCGTCGCCGACTCGGCGGCAATCGCCCTTTATCTTGCCGATCGCTACGCCGCCGGCGATCTGGCGCCTCTTGCGGATGACCCGGCGCGCGGCGAGTTTCTCTACTGGCTGTTCTACACCCCGTCGGTGATCGAGCCGGCGATGGCTGAGAAGATCGCCGGGATCGCGCCCAATCCTGTCTCCTTTCCGTGGGGCAGTTTCGACAAGATGGTCGCCGCGCTCGAGCGCAGACTGGCAGACCGGGAGTGGGTCAGCGCCGGGCGCTTCACCATGGCGGATCTGCTGCTTGCCGGTTCGGTCGATTTTCTCGCCAGCTTCGGCATGCTGCAGCCGTCAAAGCCGCTGGCCGACTATCGCGACCGCTGCCTCGCCAGGCCTGCGGCTGTGCGGGCCCGCGAAAGGGAGGCGTCCGCGGCGGCGGGGGCTTAGCGCGGCATGAGCCTCCTTCTCTACGGCGCCTATGGCTATACCGGACGGCTGGTGACGGAGCGGGCGGCCGTGCGCGGCCTGTCTCCTCTCCTCGGGGGGCGCCGCGCCGAGCCGCTCAACGCGCTCGGCAGCAAGTACGGGCTCGAAACGCGCGACTTCGGCCTCTCCACCGATCCGGAAGCCCATCTGTCCGGCGTTACCACGGTGCTCAATCTTGCCGGTCCCTTTTCGAAGACCGCCCTCCCGCTCGCCCGGGCATGTCTGGCTCAGGGCATCAACTATCTCGACATAACCGGCGAAATTTCCGTCTTCGAATCGCTTTTCGGCCTCGACGGTGAAGCAAAGACGAGGGGGGTGGTCCTGCTGCCGGGTGCCGGCTTCGACGTCGTCCCCTCCGACTGTCTCGCAGCTCATGTTCACCGCCGGCTTCCGCACGCCCGCCAGCTTACGCTGGTGATCGGCGGGCTCGAGGAGGTCAGCCGCGGGACCGCCCGGACGGCGCTTGAGGGAATTGCGCGCGGAACCGCCGTGCGCCGCGCCGGGCAGATCGAATATCTCGAGGAGCCACCACGCAGTTCGGCCGATCTCGGCAACGGTGTTGTCCCGACGATGGCCGTGTCCTGGGGCGATGTGGCAACAGCTTACCATTCCACCGGCATTCCCGATATCGAAGTGCACTTCGTCCTCAACGACCAGCTGAAGCGGGCCGCGTCGCTGCCCGGCCCGGCCCGCTGGTTCATGGGCACGCGGCTTGGGCAGTGGCTTGGCCACAGGGCGATCGACCGCATGCCGGCCGGCCCGTCCGAGGAGGTCCGCAACCGGGCCCGCGCAGTGTTGGTGGCCGAGGCCGAAGCCGCCGACGGCACCCGCGCCGTCGCTGAACTGGAGACGCCCGAGGCCTATCGCCTTACGGCGCACACGGCGCTCGATGCTGCGCTCCGGGTGGACCGCGGAGACGCCGCCCCCGGGACCCACACGCCGTCGACGGCGTTCGGCCCCGACTTCGTCATGGGCTTTCCAGGCGTCGTCCGCCGCGACCTTTAGACGATGCTCAGATAGCTCTCCGCCGCCAGCAGCGGCAGCAGGGTGAGAAGGGCGCCGCGTTCCACCGCTACGCAGCCCGCCGTATGCGGCTTGGCTGCGGTACAGTGGAGGAAGACGGCACTGCCTGCGCCGGGAATGGCAGGCGTATTGTGCGATAGCGTTACCACGATGTCGTACAGGCCGTCGTCGCGCCACATCCGTTCGGCGGAATGGCGATGGGGGTGGCGCACCGGACGGTTGTAGGCGGGATCTTCGGGATCGTCGGACCATCCGTCGGCCTTCGCCGTCCAACGCCAAGGCAGGGCGATGCCCGGCGGCGGCACCACCCGGTCGGGCCGCATCAGGACTGTCGACAGCCTGTAGGTGCCGAGCGGTGTGGCGCGGTCGCCCTCACGCTTTTCACTCGCCGGTATGCCGCCGGCGGCCCCGATTAGGCAGGGAACGCTAATATCGCCCCCTACCAGCATTTGGCTCGCAACGCTGACGAGGAGATGCGACAGCCTAGCCATGACGGCACAGGCGGTCTTTTCCCCGCTCTCGTCCAAATTCGGCGTCGTCCAGAGTGGCCCCCCTATGACGGCGACACGGGGCCGGCGATACCGTCCCACGCAACGCAAACTAAACCCCTACTCGGCCCATACTGCACGAACGGTGCCATTGGACAACTTACTAATGAAAATAGTCACTTGGTGGACAAACCATTCGGCTAGTGTAAAGTATACCGACATAGGGAGTGCACTTCACCGCTTGACCGCTACGCGGTCGGTCGCGCATGGCGGCTTTGTCCCGGGAGGCCGGCTTAGCTCAGCTGGTAGAGCAACCGCCTTGTAAGCGGTAGGCCGTTGGTTCGAATCCGACAGCCGGCACCGGGAGGGCAATTTCGCTCAGGGCGAGGCGCGCAGTTTCTTCACGATCACCTTGCCCTCGGGCACCGCCGCAGACTCGGTGGCTTCGGGCGCAAGCGCATGCGGCGCTGCGGCGAGGCCGGAACCGGTCTGGCCCGGGACCCCGGTGAATTCGCCTATGGGTTTGGCAGCGGAGAACAGGAACCCCTGTGCCTGGCGGCACCCTTCGCGGGCGAGTTGTTCCATCTGCTCTTCAGATTCGACCCCCTCGGCCAGGGTGGTGATCCCGAGGTTCGAGGCAAGGTCGATCGTCGCCCGAAGCACGGCTAGGCTTTCCTTGCGGCTGGTGAATTCGCTGATGAAGCTCCGGTCGATCTTCACCTTGTCGAAGCGGAACTGGCGCAGATAATTCAGCGAGGCATACCCCGTGCCGAAGTCGTCGAGGGCGAGGCGCACGCCCATCTTCTGCAGAGTCTCAAGCGAGGCGCGCACGGCCGAAGAATCCTCCAGCACGACATTCTCCGTGATTTCCAGCTCAAGCCTGTGCCCCGGCTGGTCGCAGCTCGCCAGCGCCGACATGACCGTCGCGGGCAGGTTGCCGTCGCGAAGCTGTACCGGCGAGACGTTCACGGCAACACCGACATCGTCCGGGAAGTCGGCAAGCTGCCGCACGGCCTCGCGGATCACCCACTCGCCAAGCGGTACGATCAGGCCGCAGCGCTCTGCCAGCGGAATGAAGTCGTCCGGCATGATCAGGCGTCCGTCCGGGCGGCGCCAGCGCAGCAGCGCCTCATAGCCGATCGTCGCGCGCGTCTTCACGTCGATCAGCGGCTGGTAGTGGATTTCCAGCTGCTCGCTGTTCATCGCGTTCATCAGGTCGGCCTGAAGCGCCCGGCTTTCGTCGTCGCGCTCGCCGATTTCCGGGCGGAACGCGCACATCTGGCCTCTGCCCGAACGCTTCGCCTCGTACAGCGCGAGATCGGCCGCACGGATCAGGTCGCCCATCGTCTTGCCGTCGCGCGGCGCGACCGCCATGCCGATGCTCGTACCCACTTCGAGCCGGTGCGGACCTGCCGCCACCGGGTCGCGGTACGCATCGAAAATCCGGCGGGCGACGTCGCGGGCGCGCGCCTCCACGTCCCGGCCTTCGAGGAGGACGGCGAATTCGTCGCCGCCGAAGCGCGCAACGGTCAAAGCCTCGTCTAGGACGGTCTTCAGGCGGACGCCCGCCTCCGCCAGTACGCTGTCACCCACATCGTGGCCGTACAGATCGTTGATGGCCTTGAAGCGGTCGAGGTCGAGGAACAGCAGCGCGACCTGCTGCTGACCGCGCCGCCGCTCGAGAGATCTGGAGAAGTCCTGGTTGAACGTGGCGCGGTTCGCCAACCCGGTCAGCGCATCGAAATGCGCCATATAGGCGACTTTTGCTTCGGCCTCCCGCATTTCGGTAATGTCTGTAGCAAAGCCGCGGAACGCCACTCGGTCGCCATTTTCTACTGGCCTGCCGGAAAGTGACCACCAGCGGGTTTCGCCGTCGCGCGTGACGCGCACGGCAACGTTGCGAAAGGAGAGCTTCGCCTCCAGATAATGTACCAACTGGGTTCGTTCCGGGCCTTCGTCGAACAGGGCGTCGAGGGTCAGGCCGCGGAGCCACCCGATGCTTCGTCCCGCCGCCTCGGCGAAGCGGTAACCCGGATCGACGAGACGTCCGCCTGCGTCGAGCTCCCATAGCCAGTCCGTGCGGGCCCAGTCTGTTTCGCGCAGCAGCAGGCTGATGACGTCGCGCGAACGCCGCAGCGCGCGGGTCCGCAGGTGCGAGTTGCGGAAGGTGTGATAGCGCTGAACGATACCGCGCATCAGCATCAGCATCAGCGCGATCATCAGGGCAACGCCGCCGATCTCGCCTGCCGTGGCCATGGCGGCCATGCCGCCGGCGGCGATGCAACCGACGGAAATCGCAGCAGCCCTCGGCAGCGCCGACAGGCTGATCGCCTCGACACCCATCACGCCTGCTGCGGTAAAGCCAATCAGCATCAGTTCAGAGTGCGACGCCCCCTGGCCGAGAAGAAGCATCACGCACAGCCAGGCTGCGCCGAGACCGGCATTGGCCAGCTCCAGCAGGCGGGTGCGGCGTTTGATGGCGAGCCGGCCTTTCAGGTCGTGCTGTTTGGGAAGCGAACTTGCCGTGGCTAGGAAGCGCAGCGCGACGCCGATCAGAATGACCGACAGCGGGCTCAACAGCGCCGCACTGCTGTTCAGGTCGGCAAAGGTCAGCAGCAGGAGGCCGGCGAAGATCAGATTGCCCGCCGTCGCCATGGTAACGGACCGCTGGCAGGACTCGATTCCCCGCCGCTGCAAGTAGGACAGGATTTCCGCCCGTTTCACCAATTTCTGCGCGGATACCGCCATTGCCGTCCCCATCTCCTTCGGGAGGCGTAGACGCGACGTGGAAATATTCGGTTAAATTCGGTGTCTATCTTCGCTCGCTGCCGGGCCCTCAGACCCCGCCTTACTCAGGCGGGGGAGGAGTGCGGGTCAGTGCCGGAAATGCCGCATGCCGGTAAATGCCATGGCCAGCCCGCGTTCGTCGGCGGCGGCGATGACCTCCTCGTCCCGAACCGAGCCGCCGGGCTGGATCACCGACGTGGCGCCCGCCTCGGCGCAGGCGACCAGGCCGTCGGCGAACGGGAAAAAGGCGTCCGACGCGACGGCGCTTCCCTGCGTACGCGGCGCGTCCCATCCCGCTGCCTCCGCCGCATCACGTGCTTTCGAGGCGGCAATTCGCGCGGAATCGAGCCGGCTCATCTGGCCGGCGCCGATGGCGGCGGTCGACCCGCCCTTGGCGTAGATGACGGCGTTCGATTTCACATGTTTCGCAACGCGCCAGGCGAACATCATGTCGGCGCGTTCCGCGTCTGTCGGTGCACGCTTGGTGACGATGTTGAGGTCACTGCCGGAGGCGCCCGCCCCGCCGTCGACAAGTGCATTGTCGCGCGACTGCAGCAGCATGCCGCCGGCGATCGTCTTCAGCAGCAGGCCGGTGCGCGCCGCATCGGGAAGCTCTCCGGTCAGCAGCAGTCGCAGGTTCTTCTTTTTCGCGAAGATCTCCCGCGCGTCGGCATCGGCGTCGGGCGCGATGACGACTTCGGTGAAGATCCCCGTAATCGCCTCGGCGGCGGCGCCGTCGAGCGGCCGGTTCGCGGCGATGATACCGCCGAACGCGGAGACGGGGTCGCAGGCGAGCGCCGCGCGGTAGGCCGCCTCGACCGTCTCGTCCGTGGCGACGCCGCAGGGATTGGCATGTTTGATGATCGCGATGGTCGGCGCCTCGCCGCGAAACTCGCTGATCAGGTCGAGCGCGCCGTCCGCGTCGTTCAGATTGTTGTAGCTCAGCTCCTTGCCCTGGACCTGTTCGGCCTGGGCGACCCCGGCGGCGTGCGGGCCCATGGGCGTGTAGACCGCAGCCGCCTGGTGCGGGTTCTCGCCGTAGCGGAGTTCGCTCGACCGGGACATGGCGACCGTCATCGTCTCCGGGAACGCTTCGCCCTGGTCGGAAAAGGCGAACCAGCTGGAAATCGCGGAATCATAGGCGGCCGTGGCCGCATAGGCCTTGGCCGCGAGCCGCCGCCGCATGGCAAGGCTTGTCGCGCCGCCCTGTTCGTCGAGTTCGGCAGCGACCAGGGCATAGTCGGCGGGATCGGTGACGATGGTGACGGCGGCGTGGTTCTTTGCGGCCGAGCGCACCATCGAGGGACCGCCGATGTCGATATTCTCGATGATCTCGTCGCGGTCCGCGCCGCGCGCCACGGTCTCGCTGAAGGGGTAGAGATTGACGCAGACCAGGTCGATGGGGGCGATGTCGTGCGCCGCCATCGCGGCTTCATGTTCGGCGTTTCCGCGCACGCCGAGAAGCCCGCCATGGACCTTGGGGTGCAGCGTCTTCACGCGCCCGTCCATCATTTCCGGAAAGTCCGTCAGTTCGGAAATGTCCTTCACGTCCAGCCCGGTATCGCGCAGCGCGCGCGCCGTGCCGCCGGTGGAGACGAGCTCGACACCGTGCGTCGCCAGCTGCCTGGCGAAGTCCACCAGCCCGGACTTGTCCGAAACCGAAAGAAGCGCGCGCCGCACGGCGACCTTGTCCGTCATGTCTATCCCATCTTCCTGAACGTCCAGCGGCCCGACCAGCCGTCGGCAGGGGCTTCGTCCGAGACGACCAGCTGCCGGGTCCGAATTGCGCGGCCCTCCTCGCCGATCCAGAGGCTGTCGTCCACAGAAACCGTCCCGGAATCGGTCTTCAGCTGCCACAGAGCGCCCGACCGTGTCCGGACGAGCGCACCGCGAAGGTCCGCGGTCGGCGTGATGTCGAGGCCCGGCGCAAGGTGAAAGCGGATGGCGAGTTCCGCCGCCCGCCTGCGCTTGCGGCCTGCCGGGATCAGCCTGTCCACTCCCTCGATTTCCCGGCCGGTTTCGGACAGGCGCAGCGCCCGCTCGTGCAGAAAGCCGAAGGCGGCGCGGTAGCCGTCATGCGTTGCGGTGACGCGAAGGCCGTTATCTTCGTCCTCGCGCTCGACCGAGACCGTGTCGACGCCGGCGCCGAGGGGTTCGCCGCGCGCGACGGCGGACTGGTTCGTATCGGCGAGGATCAGGGTGGAATGCGCCGCGCTGTAGCGAACGGGGGTCTTCAAGCGGGCATCGAGCGCGCCGCGCAGGCCCCGGTCACCGCCCACATTGACGATGACCCGCTCTGCCTCGTCGCTCATTTCGAAGGCAAGCGCGCCGGCATGGGCCGCCTCATTGTCCGCGGGCTCGGGCGGGGGGCCTGCGTCGAAGAGGAGGACGGTCCTGCCGTTTTCCAGCCGCTGCAGCCCTGAATCCGCACCGGCACCGATGCCGCGCTGCGCCTGTCCCGGCCATCCGAGCGCATGATCGATGCGAGAGCGCCGGCAGATGTTTCCGCCGTGCAGCGCCGTCAGCCGTCCGTCGCCGAGGCGGGCGGCCTTCAGTCCCGCGCGTGCGCGGGCATCGAGCTCTTCCAGCGGCGGCGACAGCGGCTCGCGAACGGCCTGGTAGGCCAGACGGCAGACCTGGACCCATTCCAGCACCGCCAGCAGGTCCGCGGGCGCGCGGGAGGCGGGAAGGCCGTGCGGCAGGACCGTGCTCTCCGCCGCGTCGGCCTGCAATTTTTCCGCCCGCTTCGGGGCGGGGCCGCCGCCGTCGATCAGCAGCGCGCCCAGCGTGACACCGGCGGCGGCGTGCAGGCGCGGCATCCCCCTGGGCAGTTTCGAGCCGGTCCGCTCGGCATGCAGCGCGGACATCACCAGCGTCTTCAGGAGCGTTTTGCGGCGCTCGGCATCCGTGTTCAGGACCAGCGGGGCATGCAGGATCCAGAACGCCGCGCGCAGGCCGGCGCGGTCGGCGCGCCAGGCAAGATCGCCCGGATCGCCGTAGCGCGACAGCCAGCCATCGAGGATCGGCGACAGGAATTCGGTCGCTTCATCGGGCCGCATGGCGGCGGCCAGGTCGCGCAGCCAGGCAAAGCCGTGCACATGGGTGCGGAATGCCTCGGAGGCGGAGGGCAGGTCCCAGTCGCCCGAGCGCAGGACGAATCGCTCGCCGCGCCAGACGATCTCGCCTTTCAGAAGCGCGCGCGCCGCCTCCGCATCGCCTGGCACGGGATCGCCGAGGGTTGCGACCAGCCGAAGCGGAACGCGCCGCTTGAGACCGAACCTTTCGAGGAGGCTCACCTCTCCTCGCCGCGCAGGGCGGCGATGTTGTCGGCGTAGGCGGAGGGGCCGCCCTTGAATGTGGCGGAACCCGCCACCAGCGCATCGGCGCCGGCGTCGCGTACCCGCTGCGAGGTGTCGGCGTTGATGCCGCCGTCCACCTCCAGGTCGATATCGCGGCCGCTGGCATCGATGCGGCGGCGGATGTCCTCGATCTTGCGCAGCTGGCTGTCGATGAAGGACTGGCCGCCAAAGCCGGGATTGACGCTCATCACCAGGATCAGGTCCAGCTCGTCGATCAGGTAATCGAGCACGTTGGTCGGCGTGCCGGGGTTCAGCGAGAGTCCCGCCTTCTTCCCCAGCGCCTTGATCGTCTGGATCGTTCGGTGCGTGTGCGCGCCCGCTTCGGGGTGGACCGTCAGGATATCGGCGCCCGCCTCGGCGAACTCCTCCAGATAGGCATCGACCGGAGAGATCATCAGGTGGACGTCGAAGGTCTTCTCTGAATGCGGCCTCAGCGCCTTCACCACGGCGGGGCCGATGGTGATGTTCGGCACGAAATGGCCGTCCATGACGTCGACATGGATCCAGTCGGCGCCGGCATTGTCGACGGCGCGCACTTCTTCGCCAAGCTTGGCGAAATCTGCGGACAAAATGGAGGGGGCGATACGGATGGGCTTGGTCACGGGCGCGCCATAGCAGGACTCGCGCCGCGCTGTCAGCCCGGTGCGGTCAGCCGTGCCATGAAAAATCCATCCAGGCCGCCCTCGTCCGCCAACATGCCCGGAAGCGTTCGCACCGTCCCCGCCGCCTGGGCCGGAATATCGGCGGGCAACAGGCCCTCCGGCGCGCGGTCGACGGTCCAGCGCGGGTGTCGCTCGCAGAAGGCATTTACCTGCGCTTCGCCCTCTTCGGGTTCCAGCGAGCACACGGCATAGACCAGCCGACCGCCCGGCCGCAGCAGGCTGGCGGCATGGTCCAGAAGGGCGGCCTGGGTCGCCAGTGTCGCCTCCAGCCGTTCGGGATTGCGGATGTGCAGCACGTCCGGATGGCGGCGAAAGATCCCCGTGCCGCTACACGGTGCGTCCAGGAGGACTGCGTCGAACGTCTCGTCCGGGGTGAAGGCGCGCGCGTCGCTTTCGACGAGGCTGGCGGAAAGGCCCGTGCGCTCCAGATTCTCGGTCAGCCGCTGCAGGCGCCGCGAACTGTTGTCCACCGCCACGACCTCGGCTCCGGCGGCGGCGATCTGCATGGTCTTGCCGCCGGGCGCGGCGCACAGGTCGGCGATGCGCTCACCCGCCTGCGGTGCTAGCAACCGCACGGGAAGCGAGGCGGCGATGTCCTGGACCCAGACCGCCGTACCGGCGAAGCCCGGCACATCCTCGACCCTGGTATCGGCGGGTAGGCGCAGGTGGCCGGGAAGCAAGCTGCGGCCGTCGACGCCGGGACCGGCGCCGTCGGCATGACTCAGGTCGAGCGGCGGCGGCGCGGCGAGGCTGCGGGCCGCCGCCTTGGCCACCTCCTCGCCCCACGTCTCGCTCCAGCGCCTGTGCCAGAGCTCGGGCAGCGTCGGAGTGTCGGGAAGCGCGCTATCCTTCAGGGCGGCGGACAGGACGCCGTGCACCAGTCGGCGCGGGCCTCCCCCCACCAGGGGCAGCGCGGTTGCCACGACGGCATGGTGCGGGGTTTCCAGGACAAGCGCCTGCGCCAGCGCCATGCGCAAGACCATCCGGGCGCGGGCGTCGCCGGGCAGGGCCTGACGCGTGCGGCCGTCGATCAGGTCATCGAGGTCGGGCAGCCAGCGCAGTGTGGACGAGGCGATGTTGCGGGCGAGCGCGCGGTCGGACGGCGACTCGATTGCACGAAGGGCGCGCGGCAGGGCGGCCTCTAGGCTGCGTCCCTGCCACAGCACCGCCTGCAGCAGCGTGAGGGCGCCGCGCCGGGCGGGCAGGCCCGGCGTGTCCGCGTTCAGCGGGCGTGCGCCTTTTTGCCGCCCGCCTCCTGAGTTTCCGCCTTTTTGTCGTCGCTGCTGAGAAATGTCCCGATCCGTTTCCAGTAGCTGACCGGGAACAGCCGGGTCAGATAGTCGACCATGCGGGCATCCTTGCCGATCAGGACGCGGTGCTCCCCGCGCTCCATGCCGCGCACGATGGTTTCCGCCGCCTGTTCGGCGGTGGTGGGCGCATTTGCAAGGAAATCGTCGGGATCGTGCTGCATCGCCTCCGGGCCCTCGCCCAAACCGCGGATGAACTTCGAATTATGCGCGACGCGGGTCTTGATCCCGCCGGGATGCACCCTGACCACCTGCACCTCCGGATGTGTCAGCTGCATTTCCAGGTGCAGCGCTTCGGTAAAGCCGCGGACGGCATATTTCGAGGCATTGTAGGCGGTCTGGGTCGGGTAACCCATCATGCCGAACACGCTGGAGACATTGACGATCCAGCCATGTTCGCCGCCGATCAGGTGCGGCAGGGCTGCGCGGCATCCCCGCATGACCGCGTCGAAATTGACGGCCATCACGCGGTCGAACTCCTCCGGCGGGCAATGTTCGAAGGGGGCTACGACGCTCAGGCCGGCATTGTTGATGATGCCGTCCAGCCCGCCGAATTCCGCAGCGGCCGCATCGACCCAGTCTTCGAGCGCGCCGGGATCGGTGACATCGAAGACGGCGGTGGAATGCGGGTAGTTTCCCAGCAGCTTCGCCGTTTCTGCCAGGCCGTCCGCGTCGCGGTCGGCGAGGGCGAGCTTGGCGCCCTTTTCTGCCAGCAGGCGCGCCAGCGCCCGCCCGATCCCGCTGCCCGCGCCGGTCAGCGCGATGGTCCTGCCCGCAACCGAGTTGATGCTGGCCATGATCCTCTCCCCCCATTGTACGACAGGACGCGGCAATTCGTCCGAGTCGGTTTTCCTTTGCAACGGCCGCGTCTGTGCGGGCATTCGCTACATGTATGTCTGATGATGATCCCAAAGACGAGCCCGCGGCACCTGTGAACTCTGACGAGGTGGCCCAGCGGGAGGTGCCGACAGCCGCGGCGGGCGACGGGCGCGCGGATCCGCCCAAGGACGAGAAGGGCGGACCGAAGGGCAAGGAACCGACCCGCTACGGCGACTGGGAATCGAAGGGGATCGCCTGGGATTTCTAAGGCGTCGGCCGGCGGGGCGCGGCCTTAGTTCGCCTCGCTAGTTCGCCTCGCTTGTCAGCGGCCGCTGCAGCAGCGCTTTCATGGCGTCGCGCGGGGCCAGCCGTCCTTCGACCAAGGCCAGGACCGCTTCGGAGATCGGCATCTCCACGCCCAGGTCGCGCGCAAGCGATACCAGCACCGGGGCGGTATGGACGCCCTCGGCCACGGTTACCCGGTCCGCCAGCAGGGCTGCGGCGCTGTCGCCCTCGCCCAGCGCCTTGCCGAACGACATGTTGCGCGAGGCTTCCGAGGAACAGGTAAGCACGAGGTCGCCGAGGCCCGACAGTCCCGCCAGCGTTTCCTCGCGCGCGCCCTTCGCCGTCCCGAACCGGACCATTTCCGCAAATCCGCGGCTGATGAGCGCCGCCCGCGCATTCTTGCCGAGGCCCAGCCCGTCGGCCACCCCGCACGCAATGGCGAGCACGTTCTTCACCGCACCGCCGATTTCGGCGCCGAGTATGTCGTCGGAATGGTAGGGGCGGAACGCGCTGCCCGCGATCCGCCTGACGAGGCGATTGGCAAGCTCGCCATCGGCGCAGCTGAAGGTTACCGCCGCAGGCAGGCCTTTCGCGACTTCGTCGGCAAAGGTCGGGCCCGACAGAACGCAAAGCGGCGCGTCCGGCTGCACCTCTTCGGCGACTTCGCTCATCAGCCGCTTCGTCCCGGCTTCGATGCCCTTGCAGCAGAGGATGAGTGGGCGCTGCCAGGGCCCAAGCGCCTGCAGTGTTTTCGCCGCGTGCTGGGCGGGCGTGACCAGAAGGGCCGCGTCGCAGCTGTTCAGGGCGGCAAGGTCCGTCGTCGCGGCGATCTCCGGCGACAGCTTTATGCCGGGAAGGAAGGTCCGGTTTTCCCGGTGGTCGTTGATGTCGGCGACCGTCCGCTCTTCATGCGCCCAGATCAGTACCGGACCCGACTCGGCGCAGACCTGAGCCAGGGCCGTGCCCCACGCGCCTGCGCCGATAATGCCTATCTTCATGCTTTCGCTCCTGCCCCGCGCACGGCCTCTCCATCGGGATCGAGCGGCCAGCGCGCCCGCGCCGGCACATCCAGCCCGTCGAATTCGCCCGCCGGGAAACGCTCGATCCCGGCCCAGGCGATCATCGCGGCATTGTCGGTACACAGCGCCAGCGGCGGCGCGACCAGCGGCAGGTCGAATTCGCTCGCCAGGCCGGTGAGCGCGCTGCGGATGGTCTGGTTCGCCGCAACACCACCGGCGACGACGAAGGCGGTAACTCCGGGCGAGGCATCAAGAGCCTTGCGGCTTCGATCGACCAGGCAGTCGGCAGCCGCGCGCTGGAAGGATGCGGCAAGATCGGCAGGGTCGGGCGGGGGTGTCGCGTTCGCCGCGCGCAGCACCGCGCTTTTCAGCCCGGCAAAGCTGAAATGCGGCTCTGAGGATCCGGCCAGTGGACGTGGCAGCGCCACCGCGCCGTCATCGCCTTCGCGCGCCAGCGTCTCGATCGCCGGTCCGCCCGGATAGCCGAGGCCAAGGATCTTCGCGGACTTGTCGAACGCCTCGCCCGCCGCGTCGTCGATCGTGGTGGCGAGGCGCTTGTAACTCCCCGGCCCTTCGACGCGCAGCAGCTGCGTATGACCGCCCGATACGAGCAGCAGCAGGTAAGGAAAATCCAGCGAAGGCTCGGACAGGCGCGGGCTAAGCGCATGACCTTCGAGGTGATTGACCGCAATCAGCGGCTTTCCAGCCGCATAGGCGAGCGCCTTGCCGGTAACGAGGCCCACCATGACGCCGCCGATCAGCCCCGGCCCTGCGGTCGCCGCGACGGCATCGAGATCGGCCAGGCCGACGCCCGCTTCGGCCAGCGCCTGTCCGACGAGCGGGGTCAGCCGGTCGGAATGCGCGCGGGCGGCGATTTCCGGCACGACGCCGCCATAGGGCGCGTGGTCGTCATTCTGGCCCGCAACGAGGCTGGAATGGATGGTGCCCGCCGCGTCCACCAGCGCTGCAGCCGTATCGTCGCAGCTCGACTCCAGGCCCAGCACGAGCGGACGCACGATGCTGCGCGCGGCGGCGATGGCAGACGCGCCGCCGCGCGGTGCAGCCGGGGAAACGGCGGAAGGGGGATGTGCGCTCATTATTGTGTCCAGACAGCGACCTAGTTACGCCGCCTTCCGTGAACAAGCATAGCGATACCGAAAGACCGCTGCGCATCGGCACGCGCGGCTCGCCGCTCGCGCTGGTGCAGGCCGAGGCCGTCAAATGGGCGCTGGGCGGAGGCGAGATCGTCACCGTGTCCACCGCAGGCGACCGCGACCGCAAGGCCCGGCTGGCGGATCTGGGCGGCAAGGGCGTCTGGACGAAGGAGCTTGAGCGCGCGCTGATCGAGGGGGAGATCGATCTTGCCGTGCACTCGCTGAAGGATGTCGAAAGCGAGCGGCCCGCCGGGCTCGTGGTCTGTGCGACGCTGCCGCGCGCCGACGTCAGGGAACGGCTGATCGGCCCGCCCAGCCTGGACGACCTTGAATCCGGGATGCGGCTCGGGACATCGTCGCCGCGGCGCGAAGCCCAGCTTCGGCGCCGCATTCCCGGCCTGGTCGTGGAGCCGCTGCGCGGCAATGTCGATACACGCCTCGCCGCCATCGAGGAGGGCCGCTTCGACGCCACGCTGCTGGCATCCGCGGGCCTCGAGCGGCTCGGCCGCACGGGCGTCGGCGTGCCCGTTGCGGTCGCCGACATGCTGCCCGCCCCCGGGCAGGCGGCGATCGCCATCGAAACTCGCGCCGACGATGCGCAGGTTCGTGCTCGTGCTGCCGACATCTCGGACGCCGACACGTTTCTCGCCGTCTCGGCCGAACGCGCTTTTGCGCGCCGGCTTGGCGGCACCTGCCACAGTCCCGTCGCCGCGCTTGCCGTACGCAAGGAGGAGGGGTTCCTCTTGCGCGCAGAAATCCTCAGTGAGGATGGCGCAGACCTCTGCAGGGGAGCCGCGGAGTTCGCCGCCAGCGTCGGAGACGCGGAGACGGTGGGGGCCAGGCTCGCCGACGACCTGATGGCGGAGGCACCGGCCAGCATTCGCAGCCTCTTTTCATGGACATGACCGTGGCGGCGTTGCTCCCGCGCGCAGCGAGGAAGCGGGCGTGAAGATTCTCCTCACCCGGCCCCGCCCGGCCGCGGAGGAGACGGCGCGGCGCCTGCGATCGCTCGGGCATGAGGTTACCCTCTCACCGCTTCTGCAGATCGAACCCGTTCGCTGGACGCTGCCTGCCAAGGCCGTGCAAGCTGCGGCCGCGACCAGCGCCAATGCCTTTCGCGGCGGCGTGCCGGCGGAGTTGAAGAGGCTGCCGCTCTACGCGGTGGGCGCTGCAACCGCGGAGGCGGCGCGGCTGGCTGGGTTCCGGCATGTGGACGAGAGCGCGGGCGATGCAGCATCGCTGTTCGCGCGGCTTCGCGCCGAAGCTCCCGGCCGGCTGCTTTATCTTTCCGGCGAAACGGTCAGCCGGCCCATGCCGCACGATATCCTGCATGACCGGGTCGTGACCTACCGCGCGGCGGCGCGGCGCCTCGACCGGGACGCGGAGGAGCAGCTGCGTACCGGGACAATCGACATGGCGCTCTGCTACTCCGCGCGTACGCTCGCGCACTTCGCAAAGGAGTGCGCGCGTCTGGGGATCCAGCGGGAAAGTCTCTCGCTTGCGCTTCTGGGCAAGGGCGACCCCGGCGACCTTGAAGGGTGGCGCGCGCTTCACCGGCCCGGCGCACCGACCGAAGACGCGCTCTTTGCCGCGGCGCACCTGCTGTGCGAAGACGATGCCGAGGCTGGAAACGGATAACGAGCATGGACGAACGACGGACTTCCCCCAAACAGGGTCCCAAAGCCGGACCGAGGCCGCCTGCCCGCTCGGCAGAGAGCGAGTCCGGTCCCGCCATTCTGCCCTGGTTGGTGGTGTTTCTGCTGATCGCCTTCATCGGCGGCATGCTTCTCAGTCCCTGGTTCGAGCAGCAGGTCCGCCCGCGCCTGCCCTTTCCCTATGAACCCGACGTCGCCGAGGTGGTGACGGCGCGGCTCGACAGTCATGAGCAGGCGATCGAGCGGCTGGAATCGCGCGTGGCTGCGCTCGAGCAGCGCCCCGGCCTGCCGTCTCTTCCGGCTCAGACTGCGCGCGCCGAGGAAGGCGAGCAGCCCGCGCTCAACGATCCGGTCCTGGCTGCGGAGGTTGCCGAGCAGGCAAGCACGCAGATTACGCGCCTCGAAACCCGGGTGGATGCGCTCGACCGGCAGCAGTCGCAGCTTGGCGGCCGGGTCGACAACCTCTCCGCCGAGGTCGCGGGGCTTACGGTGCGCGTGCAGGATTCGCGCGGCGAATCGGCTGCCCGCGTCGCTCGCGCTGAGGAACTGGCCCGCGAAGCGCGCGCGGTCATCCTTATCGCCCAGGCCCGCCGCGCCTTTGCGGCGGGAGAGCCGCTCGGTCCGCTCGAACCGGCGCTCCGCTCCGCGCTCGGCGCCGATGCAGACGATGCGCTGGACGACCTCTCGGCCGGCATGCGCGGTCTGGTAAGACCGCCGGCGCTTGCGGCGCGTTTCGAGCGCCTTGCGCCGCAGCTCCTCGATTCGTCCGCTGCCGAAGGCGAACAGGGCTGGTGGCAGTCATTCACCGGCGGTCTGGCCGACATTTTCCAGGTCCGCCGCGCCGATACCGACAGCAGCGCCGAGCGCGCCGAGGACATCGTCGCCGAAGTCGAGGAAGAGATAGAGGCTGGCGACGTCGAAGGCGCGGTCGCGGCCTATCGGCGTCTTCCCGACGACATTCAGCGCCGCGGCGCGCGCTGGCTGCGCGACGCTCAGCGTTATGTGCAGACCGAGAATCTGCTGGCCCGGCTGGAAGCGCGGGTGGTCGATGCCTCGGGAGAGCTGACCGCCCCGCGGGAAGCGCCGGCACAGGACAGTTCGGGAACGACGCAGCTCTAAGGGGGGAGCGGCTTAGGGCGCCCGGCGGCAACGGCGCCGCCGCTGCTCCACCCTCCTTCGGGCTCTCCGGTTGCGCCTCGTGATCCCTAATCGCCGCCGTGCAGGGCGGGATAGGTCCACCACCAGGGGTAGCCTGTCTCGCCGAGTACGCGGCGGGCAAGCTCCGGGAAGACGATTTCGCTGCGGACGCTGTTGCCCAGGATCACCAGGCAGCGGTCGCGTTCTTCCTGGCAAAGCGCGATGTTGCCGGTCCAGCCCGGCTTTCGGCCGACAGGCCCTCGCCCGCCAGCATGCCCCGCCACATGCGCGCCTGGTCGGCGATGCTTGTGTCCATCGATCCTGCAGCGCTCACATTGCTGCGCTCGTCATGCGGCTCGAAGCTGCCGTCCATGGCGTAGCCGTCCGCTAGGTTATCGGCGAAGTCCTCGCGCCACTGCATGCTGGTATTCGGCATGTCGAACCGGTCGAAGATGCGCCGCTGCATCTCGGCCTTCACGTCGAGGCCGAGCCCCTCTTCCAGCATCAGTTGCAGGATCCAGAAGCCTTCGCCCGAATAGGCATAGGCCGTGCCCGGCGTGAAATGGAAACGCAGGTCCTGGTTCGGTTCGAAAAAGCGCAAGTTCGCAAGGCCGGTCGTGTGCGTCAGGACCATGCGCGGGGTCACCAGGCGCCATTCCTCGTCGCCTTCGAGGGAGGCATAGTCGGGATAGGCGGGCAGGGGCTTGTCGAGATAGTCGGCGACGGGGCGGTCCAGATCGACCAGCCCTTCGTCCACCAGCTGCATGATCATGTAGGAAAAGGCCGCCTTGGTCAGCGATGCCCCGTACATGATCGTGTCCGTTTCCAGCGGCATGCGCTGCTCGCGGTTGCGGTAGCCATAGGCGTTCACATGCGTGATCTCGCCGTCCTCGATCACCGCCACGGCCATGCCGACGATGTCCGCGTCCGCCATCAGCTGCCGGATCTGCGCGTCGAGTTCAGGCTTGGCGGCAGGCGCGGTCTCCGCGGTGGCAGCGGCGGGCGGTGTGGATACGGCGCCCGACCCGGTCGGCGCGCAGGCGGACAGCGCGGCAAGGCCGGCAAGGGCAACGGGCGTAAGGGGGCGGGGCGGCCAGCGAAGGGTCATGCGAAAAGCTCCTCTTGTCAGGGGTTCGAGTGATTGGGGGCAGCGGCGTTCTGCGAGGGGGGTGCGGTCAGCCCGCTTTGTCCCCCGGCCAGCGCCAGCCGACGAAGAAACAGGCGAGACCGCCGATGATTGCGGCGAAGGCGGGGACATAGGCCCAGGCGAAGCGCTGGGCAGGGCGGGGTTCGGACCCGCCCACCAGGTGCCAGACCCGGCGGCCGCCGGGGACGTCCTCGACGAAGCGCGGTCCCCGCATCTCGGTGACGGTCAACATGCGTTCGTCGACCCGGTCGAGCAGGTCGGTTCGCACCGATTCGTAATCCCCCGATTCGTCGTCCAGCGATCCCTCGTCCAGCGCCGCGAACACCTCCAACGGCTCGCCCGGGAGCACGATGCCGCGCGACTGGTAGCTATAGTCGCGCACCATGCGGCCGCGGTCGACCTGCGCCAGCCCGGCAAGGCCGCCGCCCAGCACCAGCAGGATCAGGCCGGCGACCAGCCAGCGCCGGGCGTCACGGCGCGTCTCTCGTGCCTGCCGCAGCAGCAGGGCGCGGACCTCGTCTATGTCCCGCAGCCGGTCTAGCTCGGCGGGAAACAGTACGCCGGCCATCGCCCCCGTGTTCAGCCCATAGGCCTCGACCAGCCGCGCATAGACATCGCCCGACGGGATCGACTTCCCGGTTTCCAGCTTCGACAGGTAGGATTGTTCGATCCCGGCCTTCGCCGCCGCCTCGGGCTGCGTCCAGCCGATCTCGGCGCGCCGGTCTTTCAGATAGTCGCCGAACTTCATGTTCGCTCCCTGCTGTTCCTGGCCATATTCACGGGCAGGAATGGCGCGACTGCAAGGGGAATAAGCGGGAATTTCCCGGAATATCGCGGTGTCGGCGCGGCCGCAGGCGACAGGCAGCGACTAGGCTGGCCCGCCCGCCTGGCCGTAACCTCGACGGCAGTGCGGCTGCGTCGGCCCGATGTCCTAGATGACTGTAAGCCGTTTCGAACGGCAGGACCGCTGGAGCGGGCGAAGGGATTCGAACCCTCGACCCCAACCTTGGCAAGGTTGTGCTCTACCCCTGAGCTACGCCCGCTCATGGCGTCGTCCGGGGCGGCGATTCGCGCCTTCTCCCCGGCTGAGGAAGCGGGCAGGTAACACTTGGACCGCAGGCTTGCAAGTCCTTTGCGAAATTGCCTTCGGCTCTCCATATTCGCGGAAACAGAGACGTTCGAGAAGGGAATTGCCGTGGCCACGCTGACGACACCGGAGGGGGAGCGCGCCGCCCTGGAAGCATTCCAGCGCGATGTGATCGAACCCAGCATGAGCTCGCTGGTGATCCTCGATTTCTTCGCCGAGTGGTGCGGACCCTGCAAGCAGGTCGGCCCGGTGCTGGAGAAGGTCGCGGCAGACTATGCCGACCGGGGCGTGAAGCTGGTGAAGATCGACGTCGACAAGAATCAGGCGGTGGCCGCTCAGTTCCGCGTGCAGTCGATCCCGCAGATCTACGCCATCTACCAGGGCCAGCCCGTCGCCGATCTCACCCAGGCGCGTACGGAGCCGCAATTCCGCCAGTTCCTCGACGAGATCCTGCCCAAAATCGGAATGGAAGGCGGCGGCGAGTCCGGCGAGGACGATGCGCTCGCCGAACATCTGTCGCAGGCGCGGCAGTTCCAGGCCGAAGGCGAGCATATCGAGGCGCTGAAACTCTACCAGGCGCTCATTCAGGCGCATCCGCAGGACGAAGCGGTGCTGGGCGGTGCGGCTGTCTCGCTGATCGCGCTCGGCGATACGGCGCAGGCCGAGGGGCTGATCGCCGCCATTCCGGAAGACTCGCAGACCGCCGAGGTCGTACAGGCGCGCAAGGCGCTCGCGCTGGGCGACAACGCCGTCGACAGCGCGGAACTCGGCACGCTGGCCGAGGCGGTCGAAGCGCAGCCCGACGATCATGACGCGCGCATCGCCTATGCCGATGCCCTGGCCGGCGCGGGTCGCGGCGAGGAGGCTGCCGACCATTATCTCGAATCGATCCGCCGCGACCGCGAGCATGACGAGGGCGCAGCGCGCAAGAAGCTGCTGGAGCTGTTCGAAGCCTCCGGCCTCGGCACGTCCTGGGTCATGGCGGCGCGGCGCAAGCTTTCGTCGCTGCTCTTTTCCTGATCGGCACGGCTGTGAGCGACCTTCGCCTCGATACGCTTCCCCCGGCCATTCCCATCTTTCCGCTGGAGGGGGCTGTGGTGCTGCCGCGCGGCAACCTGCCGCTCAACATCTTCGAGCCGCGCTATCTCGACATGGTGCGCGATGCGGTGGAGGGCCCGGGCCTGATCGGCATGGTGCAGCCGCGCGAGGACGGCGAGCTTTACGAGGTTGGCGGGCTCGGCCGTATCGAGAGCTGCGAGGAGACGCCCGACGGCCGCTATGAGATCATCCTTGCCGGTCTCATGCGCTTCCGCATTGCGGAGGAGCTGACCGTGATGACCTCCTACCGTCAGGTGTCGGCGCATTACCGGGAGTTTCTTGGCGATCTGAGGACGCCGACCCCCCTCGACGCGACGACGCGCGCTGCGCTCGAACAGGGGCTGAAGCTTTATCTCGACGAGCAGGGGCTCAGCGCCGACTGGGACGCGGTCACGCGATCCGACGACGAGACGATGGTGAACACGCTAGCCGCCGTGTGCCCCTTCGACCCGGCCGAAAAGCAGGCGCTTGTCGAAGCCGAAGACCTTCCGCGCCGGGCCGCGCTGCTCGAGGCGCTGATGCGCTTTCCCGGCGGCGACGATGCCGCCGGCGGACGGCAGGTCCACTGATGGCCGGCCCCGCCGAGCGACCGGGAAGCTGGGGCGAACGGCCGCGCGAAGTCGACCCGCGCCTTCTGGAAATCCTGGCCTGCCCCATCACCAAGCAGCCGCTCAGCTACGACCGCGAGCGGCAGGAGCTGGTCAGCCGCTCGGCGGGCCTTGCCTATCCCATCCGCGACGGCATTCCCATCATGCTGGTCGAGGAGGCGCGGCAGCTCGGCGAGGACGAGCAGCAGGCGGCCCGCTAGAGGGCCGTTCGCGACCAGCTCTCCGTCAGGCGGCGGCTTTGGCGCGCGCCGGGGCCGCCCGTGCGCCGCGCAGCAGCCGGCCCGGAAGGGCGCCGGTCGGGTGGCCGTCGCGGTAGGTCACGGCGCCTGCCACGATCGTCGCGATATAGCCGTCGGCGCGCTGCATCAGCCGCCGTCCGCCCGCGGGCATGTCGTGCACCACCTGCGGACTGCGCAGAGCCAGCCGGTCATAGTCGATGACGTTGAGGTCGGCGCGCAGGCCTGGCAGCAATTGGCCGCGGTCGTGCAGGCCCATCCACGCCGCCGTGTCCGCCGTCTGCATCTTCACCGCCTCTGCGAGGGAAAGGCGCGGTCCACGCGTGCGGTCGCGGGTCCAGTGGGTCAGCATCGAGGTCGGAAAGCTGCCGTCGCAGATCATGCCGACATGCGCGCCGCCGTCCGACAGGCCCGGAATCGTATCGCGGTGGCTCAGCATCTCGTGCGAGGCCGCCAGCGAGCCATAGCCATAGCTGAGGAACGGCATGTAGATCAGGCCGCGACCGCCGCGCTCGAGCAGGTGGTCGAGCGCGACCTCCTCGGGCGCCCGGCCTTGCGCTTCCGCCAGCGCGGCAACGCTGCGGCTCGCGTCGGGTTCGTAATCCGGCGCTTCGAAGCCAAGCGGGTACATGCCCGCCCAGTTCGCAAGGCCCACACCGCGCAGCGGGTGGTCGCTCGCCGGCTCTTCGGCCAGCAGAGCGGCGCGAAAGTCCGGGTCGCGCAGGCGCCCGACCTGGTCCTCCAGCGGCAGGTCCGCGAGCTCGGCATAGCGGGGGTGGGCGCTGAACGGGTTCACCGTCAGGTCGAGGCCGAACAGCACACCGACCGCGCGCGGGCTCACCTGCGCCTTCATCCGCGCCCCGTCATCGACCGCCTGTTCCAGCGCGGCGAGCAGCATGCGGTAGGAATCCGGGCTGCGATGATCCTGCGCCAGCGTGAAGCTGAGCGGCCGGCCCGACCGCTCCGAAATGCGCCGGAACATGGCGAACTCTTCCGCGGGGTCGGGGGAAAAGTCGCTGACGAACTGCAGGACGCCAGCGCCGCGCCCGCGAAATGCCCGCGACAGGCCCATGGCGATGCCCATCAGCTCGTCTTCCTCGGCCTTCAGCGTCGGCGTCGGTTCGCCTGCCTTGGTGCGGTGGTTGAGTGTGCGGCTGGTCGAAAAGCCGAACGCCCCCGCCTCGACTCCGGCCTTTGCGAGGTCGGCCATGCGGGCAATGTCTTCGGGTGTGGCGGGTTCGCGATACTCGCCGCGCTCGCCCATGACGTGGACGCGCAGCGCCGCATGCGGGACCTGCGCGCCGATATCCACGTCGAACTGGCGGGTGGACAGGCTGTCGAGATATTGCGGCAGGCTTTCCCAGTTCCATGGCAATCCCGCGGTCAGCACGGGGAAGGGCAGGTCCTCGACCCCTTCCATGAGGTAGACGAGCCGGTCGCGGTTCTCCTCCGTGCAGGGGGCGAAGCCGACGCCGCAATTTCCCATGACCACCGTCGTGACGCCGTGCCAGGAGGAGGGCTGCATGCGCTCGTCCCACGTTGCCTGCCCGTCATAATGGGTATGCACGTCGACGAAGCCCGGCGTCACGATCTGCCCGCGCGCGTCGATTTCCTCGGCGCCGCGTCCGTTGATCCCGCCGATCGCTGCGATTTCGCCGCCGCTGATTGCGACATCGGCCTCGAACGGTTCCGCGCCCGTGCCGTCCACAACGGTGCCGCCGCGAATGACGAGATCATAGGCATGTGTGCCCATCGATCGATCCTCCCAAGATTATGTTCTTGTCCGGCAGGCTAACCGCAGAGCCCCCGGCCGGCCACTGTCCGAACTGACCGGCCCAAGTTGTGGCAGCTTAGCGGCGCGCGGGGTCGAGCGTCCGGCGATAGGCGGCAGCCGCTTCGTACAGCGGCTCCCGCTCCTCGCGGCGCAGCCGTCTCGGCTCGGCGAAGGGCTCGCCGCTTTCCCGGTCGAACAGGGGGTGCGGCGCCCCGCTCAGCCGTGCCCGGATCAGCCATTTCGCGATGGGCAGGCCCATGCGCAGCATGCTTGCCGTGGGGACCGATGACAGGTCGCCGGCCCCCGAGGCGGTGAAGACGTGGCGCGGTATGCGCGCAACCTTCGACAGCTCGCGGGCGGACGGCCCGGACAGGATCATCGAATAGAAGGACCAGCGCGGGCTGCCGAGGGTATTGGCGAGCGGTGTGCGGCAGGTCCGGCAGGACCAGCGCACCAGGGAACCGTCGGTCAGGTGAATGGCCGAAAGGCCGTCCTTACCCTGATCAAGCCTCACGGCCCAGGCGGGCAGTTGCAGGATCTGCGTTCCGGCATGTCGGTCCAGCACCTCGTCCGCCCGCCCGCAGAAATGGGCGAAGGCCTGGCAGTCCGTGCAGTGGCAGACATAGGGCCGCGCGTCCGCGACTCCGGCGGGCGAGACGCTGCCCTTCACGGCGCCGCAGTCGCAGCCGAAATTGAGGCGGGCGCTCATGCCTCAGCGGATGGCTACGGGGTTTATGACGACCTGCACCGTGCCGGCGAAGCGCGGCTGGCCCAGGACGAACAGGAACTCGGTCGCGCCGTCCGCGGCAAGGGCATTGGTGTCGATATTTTCCAGCACATGCACGCCCGTCTTGGTCAGCAGGTGCTGGTGCACGCGAAAGGGCCGGTCCGGATCCTCGCCGGGCAGCGCCTCCAGTGCGGCGCTGTCTGCACCGACCATGACGACTCCCAGGTCCGCCAGATATTCCGCGCCCTCGAGGCCCAGGCCGGGCTGCGCTGCGATATAGGCTGCGGGGTCGCTCTCCGCCTTCGCCGCCATCCAGCCGGTGTGGAACAGGACGACGTCGCCCGAACCGATCTCGACGCCTGCGGCAGCCGCCGCGCGGTCGATCTCCTCGCGGTTGAAGGCCGTGTTGGCGGGCAGCGCGTCGACTCCGAAGAGCTTCGCCATGTCCAGGAGGATGCCTCTCGTCGCGGCGGGCGGGATATCCTGCGTTCCGTACATGCGCACGCCGTCGACGCCGTAGACCTCCGCCGCGGGGCGGCCGTTATAATAATGGTTGTCGATGCCCATATGGGCGAAGCCGTCGATCTGCGTGCCGATGCCCATATTGGCGACGATCAGGTCGTCATGCGTGACGATCCGGTCGGGGCCGAGCGGTTCGCCCGCGATGGCGCTCTGGGTGATGACGGCACGGTAACCGCGCCCGGGATAGCTCGGCGTTTCGGGACCGGTCACGACGCCGAGGGCATAGACTTTCCCTTCGCTTACCAGATCGGCAGCCGCGACTGTCTTGGCGGCCGACAGGTTGTTCATGGCGCCGATCCGGTCATCCGCGCCGTAGGGCGAAGGCGCCCATCCGGGCTCGCCCTGATCCCCGGCTGTCGTGGACTGTGCGAAAACGGGCAGTGCGGCCGCCGCAGCGGCGACAAGCGCCGCCAGGTAGAGCTGTTTCATGATTGTCTCCCCAATGGACGGGCACATGCTTGCCCGCCGTACGGGGAGAATCCAGCCCTAGTTGAGGGAGGGTTGCGAGGGGAGCGGCCAAAGAGCGCCCGCAAGTGCTAGGGGCGCTCTCCGCGCAAAAGCTGTGGCAGGTCGCCGGTGGCGCCGCGCGCTTCCTGCATGAAAAAGGTCTTCAGCGGGGGAATGCGCTCGACCGCGTTCAGGCCGAAGCTGCGCACCCGTTTCATGGTCTTGCCGGGAATTCCGAACAGGCGCGTCAGGAGGTCGGTCGAGGCGGCGACGGCGAAATTGTCGAAGCCGCGCCAGCGCTGGTACCGGTCGAGGACTTCCGGCTCGCCGATGTCGAGGCCGAGGCGGAGGCCTTCCCCGATCACCTCGGCAAGCGCCGCCGAATCGCGCAGACCCATATTTAGGCCTTGCCCGGCGATCGGATGGATGCCGTGCGCGCTGTCGCCCACCAGCGCCAGCCGCTCGGCCGTGTAGCGTTCGGCATGATGAAAGCCGAGCGGGTAGGACATGGGCGGGGCCGCCATTGCGGTTTTGCCGAGAACGCCCCCCATGCGCTTGTCGACTTCCGCCATGAAGGCTCGTTCGGGCAGGCCCAGCCACGCCTTCGCCTCTTCTCCCGGAACCGACCAGACGATCGCGGAGCGGGTACCCGGCAGCATGGGAAGCAGTGCGAAGGGTCCTGTCGGGTAGAAAATCTCATAGGCGACATGCCCATGATCCAGCTCATGGTCGATCATGCCGACGATGGCGGTGTGGCCATATTGCCAGCGCGCGGCGCGGATACCCGCCTCCTCGCGGATCCTGGACCGGCGACCGTCCGCCCCGATCAGCAGCGGCGCCTTCAGCGTTTCGCCGGACGACAGGCTGACCGAAACGCCGTGTTCCGCCCGCTCGATCGACAGGACGTCCTCGGGGGCGCGGATATCGATGTCTGCTGTGTCGCGCCCCGCTTCGATCAGCGCCTTCCGGATGAACCGGTTCTCGATCATGTGGCCGAGCGCTTCCTGTTCGCCGGTGTCGCTGTCGGCCCCGCGTCCGTCGAATGCCAGCCAGCGGCGGCTGACGCCTTCGCTCACGCGGATTTCCTCGATGGGGCACTCCACCTCGGCCAGCCGCTCTGCAATTCCCAGCGCGCCGAACATCCGCCAGGTCGCGCTGGCGATCGCGGTCGCCCGGCCGTCGAATCCCGCTTCCAGCGTCTTGTCCAGGTCGGCATTGTCGATGACGGCGGTGCGCGCGCCGAACGCGGACAGGGCGAGCGCGGTCGTCATTCCCACCAGGCCGCCGCCGACGATGATCGCATCTGTGGATCTGGTCATGGCGGCTCGTTTAGGGGCGAACGGGGCGATGCAAAAGCCGCTGCCGTGCCGCAGGGCGAAATGTCTGGAACGCCGGCCTTCGTCGTCCGTCGCCCCCGTGCCTGACTTTTGGGCAATACGTCATCCGCGCCCGCGCAATAGGCACGCAACATTGCCCCTCTTCCTTACCGAGCGAGTATAAATCCAAATTAAACAGAGAGATACGCATTTGGCACGGCCCTTGTAATGAAGCGGACGAGGAACCGGAGGCTCCGGTACCTTGCTCGCTCGGACCATCCTCCCAGATGTCCAGACAACGACTTGGCCGGCGCCTTCGGGCCCGGCCATTTTTTTGTGCCCTTTTCGTTCTTGTGCAGTCAGGTCGCCCTCTGCGATGCTAGCGCCATGGCTCAGGCGGCACAGGCAAAGCGCGCAGCCGCGTCGGCGCGCGCGGATACGGCCCGCATTCAGGCGGCGCGTGCAGGCTGGCGCCTGCTGGGCGCGGCGCTTCTCGCGGCGGCCTTTTTCCTGCTGCTCGCCTTTATCTCCTTCGACGCGATGGACCCCTCCCTCAACCGGTCGACGCTCGCCGCGCCGCAAAACTGGATGGGCGGGGCGGGAGCGTTGTTCGCCGATCTCTTCTACCAGCTTCTCGGGTTCGCCGCCTTTGTCCTGCTGCCTCTCCTGGCGGTTACGGGAGCGAGGCTGGTCCGCCTGACGCCGCGCCCCCGCCTCGGGCTGCGCATTCTTCTCACCGCCCTGGCCGTCCTGCTTGCGGCAACGGGCCTTGGCGCGCTGGAGACACAGGCGCTGCCCGCCGGTCCGGGCGGTCTCGCCGGCCTCGGCGGATCGGTGCTCGCGGACCTCCTTCTCGCCGCTGCTCCGGGCCTTCCGGAAGAGGCCGCGCGCATCGGCATGTGCGTGCTGTTCGGGATCGCCGCGGCGACCGGTGTCTATCTCGGCCTTGGTTTGCCGAAGGGGGCGATTGCCGCGCTGTTCGCGCGCCAGGCGGCCGAGCCTGTCCCGGCTGCCGCGCCGCGCCGGCGGGCGCGGAGGGCCGAGGAGGGCGATGCGTCAGCCGTTACCGCTGCCGATGCCGATGCGCTCGCGGCGCCTCCCGCGAGCGAGTCGGATGATACGCCGCCCCGGCGCAAGAAGCGCAAGGTCACCACCGCGCAGCCTGAGCGAACCCAGAGCGCGCGCACGGCGAAGGAACGCCAGCGCGGTCTCCAGCTCGGCGACGAATATGAGTTGCCCGCGCTTTCGCTCCTTGCGGAAGCCGACACCGACGGCCGCCCGAAGGTGGACGAGGCGGCGCTCGAACAGAATGCCCGGGTTCTCGAATCGGTGCTCGAGGATTTCGGCGTGAAGGGGGAGATCGTCGAAGTCCGGCCGGGCCCCGTCGTGACGATGTACGAGCTGGAGCCTGCGCCCGGCATCAAGTCCAGCCGCGTCATCGGCCTTGCCGACGACATCGCCCGCTCCATGTCGGCCGTCTCGGCACGCGTCGCCGTGGTCCCGGGCCGCAACGTGATCGGCATCGAACTGCCCAACCGCGACCGCGAGATGGTGGCGCTCTCCGAACTTCTCGAGGACCAGGCGTTCGAGGGGGCGAAGGGCGCGCTGCCGCTCGTGCTGGGCAAGAATATCTCCGGCGGCCCCGTCGTCGTCGATCTTGCGCCCATGCCGCACCTTCTCATCGCCGGCACGACGGGCTCGGGCAAGTCGGTGGGCCTCAACGCCATGATCCTGTCGCTTCTGTACCGGCTGCCGCCGGACCGGTGCCGCATGATCATGATCGACCCGAAGATGCTCGAACTCAGCGTCTATGACGGCATCCCGCACCTCCTGTCCCCTGTCGTGACGGAACCGCAAAAGGCCGTGCGCGCGCTGAAATGGGCGGTCGAGCAGATGGAGGAGCGTTACCGCATGATGGCCGCGGTGAACGTGCGCTCGCTTGCGGCCTTCAACCAGCGGCTGGAGGAGGCCAAGGCCGACGGCAAGCCGCTCGAGCGCCGCGTCCACACCGGCTACGACCCCGATTCGGGCCAGCCCGTCTACGAGACCGAAACGCTGGAGTTCGAACCGCTGCCCCTCGTCGTCGTCATCGTCGACGAACTGGCCGATCTGATGATGACCGCGGGCAAGGAGGTGGAATTCCTGATCCAGCGCCTGGCGCAGAAGGCCCGTGCCGCCGGCATCCATCTCATCATGGCGACGCAGCGCCCCTCGGTCGACGTCATTACCGGCGTCATCAAGGCGAACCTGCCGACGCGCATCAGTTTCTCCGTCACCTCGAAGATCGACAGCCGCACCATCCTCGGCGAGCAGGGCGCCGAACAGCTGCTCGGCAAGGGCGACATGCTCTACATGGCGGGCGGCAAGGGGCTGACCCGCGTACACGGGCCGTTCGTCTCCGACGAGGAGGTGGAGCGTGTCGCCGATCATTGGCGCGGCCAGGGCACCCCAGACTATGTCGAGGCCGTCACCGAGGAGCCGGAGGCCGAACTCGACCAGTTCGGCCTGCCCATCGGCAGCGGGGAAGGCGGCGAGGACGGCGATGCCGACAAGCTGAGGCAGGCGATCGAAACCGTCGCGCGCACGCAGAAGGCTTCGACCAGCCACATCCAGCGGCATCTGCGGATCGGCTATAACAATGCCGCACGTCTGATCGATCAGCTGGAGGAGATGGGCTTCGTCAGCGCCGCAGACCATGTGGGCCGCCGGGAAGTTCTCATAGACCAGAGCGGCAACAGGCTGTAGGGGCGCGCCTCGGACAGGTTGGGCAAACGTCAAGGGAACCGACGCTATGCTCAATTTCGATCAGACTATTTTCCTTACCGATGGCGGCATCGAGACGTCGCTCATCTATCGTCAGGGCATGACCCTGCCGCATTTCTCGGCCGTCATGCTGATGGACGGGGCAGAGGGACGGGCGGCGCTCGAGCGCTATTTCCGGCCATATCTCGACATCGCCGCGCGCGAAGGCACGGGGTTCATCCTCGAATCGCCAACCTGGCGCGCCAGTCCCGACTGGACCGGGCCGCTCGGCATCACCGCGGCGCATCTCGAAACGCTGAACGAAGCCGCCATGGATCTCATGCAGGCCCTCGCCGCGGAGTACCGGCCGCGCATCGACCGTCTCTATGTCAGCGGCTGTGTCGGCCCGTGCGGCGACGGCTATGATCCCGGCGCGGCGATGACCCCCGCTGAGGCCGCCGACTATCACGGCTTCCAGGCGCGCATCTTCGCCCGCAAGGGGGCCGACCTTCTGACTGCAATTACCATGACGAACAGTGCCGAGGCGCAGGGCGTGGCGCGCGCCGCCCATGCGGCGGGCCTGCCGTCGGTCATCGCCTTCACCGTGGAAACCGACGGCCGCCTGCCGACGGGCGAACCGCTCGCGGAGGCGATCGCGTCGGTCGATGCGGCGGGAGAGGCCGCGCCGCTGCACTATATGATCAATTGCGCGCATCCCGATCATTTCACGGGCACGCTGCGAAGCGGCGCGGATGAGGGCTGGACCCGCCGTATTCGCGGGCTGCGCAGCAATGCCTCGCGGCTCAGCCATGCCGAACTCGACGCCGCCGAGGAGCTCGACGCCGGCGATCCGGCACAGCTGGGCAGCGAGACCGCGCAGCTCGCCGGTCTTCTCGCATCGTTAACCGTATTCGGGGGGTGCTGCGGGACCGACGAGCGTCACATCGCGCAGATGGCTGGTGCGCTTCGGGCCAAGCAAGCCGCCTGAGCGGAGGTCAGCCGTCCCTGCGCGCCGCCGCGATGACGGCGCGCAGGTTCTTCTCCGGGACCGCGCCCTGAACCAGCGTATCGCCGACGATATAGGCCGGGGTCCCGGAGATCCCCAGCGCCTCGGACAGCTGACGGTTGCGCTGGAACAGCCGCGCCGCCTGCGGGGAGGGGGCGCCCAGGTCGACGCCCGCCAGGTCGACACCGGCCTCCGTGGCCGCGGCGCGAATGGCGGCTTCGTCGGCCCGGCCTTCGCGCGCGAACAGCGCGTCGTGAAAGGCGGTATATTTCCCCTGTTCGGCGGCCAGGATGGCGGCGTAGGCGGCCCGCTCGCTGTCGGGGCCGAGCACCGGCAGCTGGCGCCATACGATCTTCAGGTCCGGGTCGTCCTGCAGCAGCGATTTCACCGTTTCGTGCGAGCGGCGGCAATAGGGGCAATTGAAGTCGAAGAACTCGACCAGGGTGACGTCGCCGTCCGCATTTCCGGCCCAGGCGCTTTCATAGGGCGTCTCGATGACCGTGCGGTTCGCCTCGATCATCTGCGTCGCCTGGCGTCCGCGCAGAACGTCCATCGCTTCGGGGATGACTTCGGGGTGGGCAAGCAGATAGGCGCGCACCGCCTCGCCGGTGGGGGACGCCGCTATGGTATCTGCCGCACCGACCGGCCGTGGTCCGCGCAGTACGGCATAGCCGGCCAGCGCCAGCGCCGCGAGGGCGATCACAAGCGCGGCAGAAGCGATGCGGTTCACTGCGGGCGGCTTCAGACGTCGGACTAGGACGACGGATCGGTTACGCGCGCGCCGGTAACGTCGACCTCTTCGGCAAGGATTTCGCCTTTCAGGACGCCCTCGCCTTCATCGGGATCGATGGCGCCGTTCCAGATCGTCTTGACCGTTTCCATCCCTTCGACCACGCGGCCAAACACGGCATAGCCCGGCGTACCGTCGTCGCGGGCATCCCAAGCGGGCTGGTCGCCGACCATGATCAGGAAGTCGGCGTCGGCCGTCCCGGGCGCGCCGCGCACCATGGAAATGGCGCCGTCCTCGTGCGTCAGGCCGGTCTCGCTGGTGGGTTCATGCGCGATCGGGTCGAAGACATAATCGGGATGCTGGCGCAGGCCGAACTGGACGAAGCCCTTGGCGCCGCCGTCGGCTTTCTTGCTGGCGCGGTAGAAGGCTGCGTTCTCCAGCCGGCCGGCTTCGATATAGCGCAGGAAATTTGCCGCCGTAACGGGCGCCCGCTCGCTTTCGATCTCGAACACGATGGTGCCCGCTTCGGTCTCGAGCGCCACGCGCTCGGTCGCGAACGCGGTCTCGCCGGCCTCCTCGCCAAGGGCCGGCGGCGGCGGGCATTCGGGCGGCAGATCGGCGGCCGCATCTTCCGCAGCGCTCTCTTCCTCTGCCTCCTGCGCCGCGGCGGGAGCTGCCACCAGCATCGGCGCGAACAGGATAGCGGCGAAAAACGGGGCGAAAAACGGGGCGAAAAAAAAGGCGAGGATCGGGCGCATGGCGAAACGCTAGCACCGCGAGGGCCGGACAGAAAGAGGGGCGCTCCCGCGATGGGAACGCCCCTCTCGATTCAGGTTTGGGCCGGGCTTTACCAGGCAACCTGGAAGCCGGCGCGCGCGCCGACCTCGCCGGAATCGAAACCGACGCCGACACCGGCGGAGATGGACGACATTTCGCCCACCGCCGCCGAAATCGCCGAGGAAACGGCCGACTTGTTGTTGTAGTAGCCGACGCCGCCCGACAGGGCGAAGGACGCGCCGGCGGGAATGGCCGGCGTTTCCATCGACAGGGCGAGCGCGACGCCTTCATTGGCCCGGTCGGTTTCGCGCCGGTTGCTGTCGGCCAGGTCGAACATCGCCTGCGTCTGCTGCTGCAGCGCTTGGATTGCGCCCGTATTGGCCGCAATCGCGCTCTGGTTCGCCATGACGTCATTCGCCGAGGCGATGCCGCCTGCCATGCCGAGCGTGGAGGTGCCGAGCGTACCGCTGGCGTCGGCGGTCACCAGGCTCAGCGGGCCGGTCTGGCTTGCCGTGCTGCCCGACAGGCTGCTGACGACGACCTGATTTTCGCCCGTCGCCTGCGCCCCCGCACCGATGGCGACACTATTGGTGCCGCTCGCGGTGGCGCCGTCGCCCATGGCGATCGAATCGTCGCCGGAGGCCGTTGCGGCATTGCCGACCGCGATGGCCTGCGCGCCGCTTGCCACGGCATCTTCCGCGCCGGCGAAGCTCTGGTCGCCCGACGCTGTGGTCTGGTGACCGACGGCCGTGCCCATCGCGCCGGTGGCGCTCGCCTGCCAGCCAAGCGCGGTCGCGCCCGGCGTCATCGCCATCGACTCGCCGCCGACGGCGACGGTCGAGTTGCCGATGGCCTGCGCGCCGCCCGTCCCGTCGACGCCGCCGCCGATGGCCACGGCATCGACACCGTCTGCGACGGCGGCTTCACCGACGGCGGTAGAGGCAAGCCCGGTCGCGGAGGACAAGTGGCCGAGTGCGGTGGACCGCTCTGAATTGGCAGCGGCCTGCCAGCCGAAGGCGCTGGCACCGGGGCCGGTTGCAACGCCTTCTCCGCCGACGAGCGTGGTCGAGTTGCCGGTGGCGGTGGCATTCGCGCCAATGGCCACTGCGTCGACACCGTCCGCAACCGCGCCATCGCCCGTGCCATTGCCGTCCGAGCCCAGCGAGATCGCGCCGACCTGACGCGCTTCTGCGTCCGAGCCGAGTGCGATGCCGGCATCGTCGGTCGCCAGGGCGCCGAAGCTGCCGCCATCGGTATTGCCGCCGATGGCGATGCCGCCTGCACCCTGGGCAGCCGCAGCTTCACCCATGGCAGTCGAGTTGAAGCCGGACGCGGTGGACAGGTGGCCCACCGAGGTCGCCCGCTCGCCGGTCGCATTCGCGCGCCAGCCATAGGCCGAGGATCCCGCCTCGGTCGCGGTGGCCTGTCCGCCGACTGCGGTCGAGGATGCGCCGCTGGCGGTCGTTGCGCTGATGTCGTTGTCGGGATCCATGTCCTCGTTCACATCGGCAATGCCGTTTCCGTCGGCGTCCTCGAAGGACCGGTTGCCGCCGATGGCGACCGCGTCGCCGCCCGATGCCACGGCCATGTTGCCGATGGCGACGGCATTGTCGCCGCTGGCTACGGCATCTTCGGCGCCGGCGAAGCTCTGGTCGCCCGACGCGGTGGTCTGGTGGCCGACGGCGGTGCCCATGGCGCCGCTCGCTTCGGCCTGCCAGCCAAGCGCGGTCGCGCCCGGGGTGTTGGCGATCGATTCGCCGCCCACGGCTGTCGTCGAATTGCCGAGCGCCTGCGCGCCGCCGGAGCCATCGACGCCGCCGCCGATGGCAACTGCGTCAACGCCGTCTGCCACGGCGGCTTCACCGACGGCGTAGAGGCAAGTCCGGTTGCGGAGGACAGGTGGCCAAGCGCGGTGGCGCGCTCGGATGCGGCATCTGCACGCCAGCCATAGGAGGTTGCGCCCGGGCCGGTTGCATTCGACTGCCCACCGACGGCCGTGGTCGAGGGGCCGGTCGCGACTGCCGCCTGATTCCCATTGTCGTCGATACCGTCGCCATCTGCATCGACGAAGTCGCGGTTGCCGCCGATGGCGATGGCATCGCCGCCCGTCGCCACGGACTTGTTGCCGATGGCGATGGCATTACTGTCATCGGCAACCGCATCCTCGCCCACGGCTACCGACTGGTCGCCGGAGGCGGTGGTCTGGTGGCCGAGGGCCGTGCCCATCGCGCCCGATGCGTCGGCCTGCCAGCCAACGGCGGTAGCGCCCGGCGTCGTGGCGCTGGATTCGCCGCCGACGGCGACGGTGGAGGGACCGGTTGCGGTGGCCGGAGCGCTGCCGGCATCGTCCGAACCGACAGCGACAGCGTCGGTCCCGGTTGCAATCGCGCCATTTCCGACTGCGGTTGCGCCTGCCGCGCCGTCCGTCTCGGAATCGGTGCCGCATTCGGTACTGGCCGTGCCGGTTCCGTCATTGCAGGGGGCGGTCTCGTCCGCGAAGGCAGCCGTGCCCGTCAGCAGGGCGGCGGCGCCGGTCATGGACAGAAGCGCTGCCCGCGTCGTTGAAAATGTCACTGAAAGTTTCTCCCTCATTTGTGAATTGCGAGGGGAAAGCGGCCCCGACGGGGGGTCGGATTGCCGGGGCGCGCTCCCTCACAAATGAGAAGGGCAATCCACCCGCGGCGATCGGGAAGGGACCGCGGGGCTTTTCGTCCTCCACACCCGGTAAGCAACTAGGGTGCGAAAGGAGGTACGAGCCGTTCAGCGGTTCGGATGCATTTGAAAATGCTATCTTTTGTTAAGCGCTGTTAAGTCTGGAACCCGCCCGGTGCCGGCTTCGTTTGATCAGATGGCCGACAGCGTGCCGGTGCCGACAATCGGGCCTGTGGGCGCCCCCGTCGGCGACCCCCCTTCAGGCTCGATGGAGATGGCGAGAGTGGCCTCCCGGTCGAACCCGTCCGGAAGCTGCACGCGCGCACCGTCGGCGGCATCGATCAGGCCTAGCGACCTCGGTGTTCCGTCGCCCGGGATGAACCAGAGTTCCGGAACCTGCTCGCTGCCCGCCGCGATCGACACGGGCGCAACGACCAGTTCGCCGCTGTCGGGCAGATAGGTGATCACCGCGACCGGAATGCCCTCTTCGGGCGACACCCTCGCGGCCAGCACTTCGGCCGGTCCCTGCGGCCTCGCCGGGGCCTCGGCGCCGGTCGGCGGCATATATGTCCCATGTTCGGGCCTTTCCGGGGTGTCGAGCAGCAGGAAGGCGCCCAGCGTGGCCGCGATAAACGTCATCGCAACGCCGTAATTACGCCAGAAGGCGGGCACGACGTTCTTCGGATTGTCGTTGCTTGCGCGCCGCAGCGCGCCGCCCCGGTCGAGGCGCCGCTTCAGGCTCGCCAACACCTCTTCGGAGGGCGCGATTTCGGGACTGTCTTCGAAGAGCGGCGCGACGAACCGTTCCCAGCGCGCGACCTCCCTGCGGAACGCCTCGTCCGTTTGCAGGCGAACGCGCGCCTGCTGATGCTCCGCGTCGGACAGCAGGCCGAGGACGAACTCGGCTGCGTCGATCGACGGTCTGTCGGGGGCGGGAATGCCGTCGCTCATGGCTCCAGACACTCTTTCAGCCGCAGAAGCGTCCGCCGGATGCGGCTTTTCATCGTTCCCAGCGGCACCGAATCTCGCTTGGCGAGCGTTGCATAGGTTGCGCCTTCGAAAAAGGCGCGGTGGATCGCGCTGCGATGCCGGTCTTCCAGTGAATCGAGGCACTCGGCCAGAAGGCGTTCCTCGTCGGCCTGGAACGCCAGGGCCTCGGCATTGGGCGACTGGTCGGCGACCGACCGGTCCCACATGGCGAAGGGCGGGGTCGAGCTTTCCTTGCGCATCCAGTCGATGGCGCGGTTGCGCGCGATGGTGCACAGCCAGGTGATCACCGCGCCCTTGCCGCTGTCATAAGTGCGCGCGCCCTTCCAGACGGAGACATAAACCTGCTGCAGGATTTCTTCGGCTTCGTCGCGGTCTTTCACGATCGGCAGGATCACGCCGAACAGCTTGGCGGACGTACGGGAATAAAGCGGGCTCAGGGCGTTGCGGTCGCCGCTCGCAAGCGCGGTCAGCAACTCTGCCAGATCGTCGCTTCGTTCCATCGCCGTACCGCTTGGCGCATATTGTATGACGATTCCAGTATTTTTCTCCGGAACTTCTTGCCGGGAAAGGTCCTTTTCGTTCAGCCCGGTTTCGTTCATCCCGGCGCAATTCAAATCCCGTTCAACCGGGGTCTGTTAGATCCCGGACCAGTTCTTGTTGCAAAGGCTGTTCTATCAAGATGAAGAAGCTCCTCGCCATGCTTGCGCTGCTGACCGCAGTCGCCGCCCAACCGGCCTCCGCGACGCTGCAGCAGCTCACCTCGCACCTGCAGGCGACCGATACGATGACGGCGCGCTTTTCGCAGACCGGCGCCGACGGCCGCACGGTCAATGGCCGTCTCTATCTGGAGCGTCCCGGAAAGATCCGCTTCCAGTATCAGAAGGGCATTCCCCTTCTCGTCGTCGCGAACGGGCGCAGCCTCGATGTCGTCGACTATGAGGTCGACCAGGTGCAGCGCTATCCCATCGGGGAGACGCCGCTCTCGGTTCTGCTCGACCCGAATGCCGAGCTGGCCAAGTTCGCCGAAGTGAAATCCTCCTCGGCCGATGCGCTGGTGATCGAGGCGCGCGACCGGAAGCATCCCGAATATGGCATCATCACTCTGTTCTTCGAGCGCGATGGCGCCGCGCCGGGCGACCTGCTGCTGCACGGCTGGAACGTCGTCGATTCCCAGGGCAACAACACCCGCGTCGTCCTCTCCGACGTGAAGTTCAACGTCGACCTGCCGAAAAACGCCTTTCGCTACACCGATCCGCGCGGGCCGCGCCGCCGCCGCTGAGGGGTGCCTGCGCTCCGGCGCGTCGCGATGCTTGGAAAAGGCACGGACCGCCTGCTAGCAGGCGGCCATGCCCACACTCAAACTCGCCAGCTGGAATATCAATTCGGTCCGCGCGCGGCTGCCTATCGTGGGGCAGCTGATCGAAGCGGAGGCGCCGGACATCATCTGCCTGCAGGAAACGAAGGTTCGCGACAGCCAGTTTCCGCACGCCGACTTCGAAGAGGCCGGCTATGTCCACCGCTACCTGCATGGCCAGCCCATGCACCACGGCGTCGCCATTCTCTCGAAGGTGCCGCTGCAGGAGGAGCGCCGCTACGACTGGCAGGACAATGGCGAGGCGCGGCATATCGGCGTTCGCCTTCCGAACGGCGTGCTTTTGGAGAATGTCTATATTCCCGCGGGCGGCGACGTCCCCGATCGCGAGGAAAATCCCAAATTCGGCCAGAAGCTCGACTTCTATGAGCGCATGATCCGCTGGTCGGAGGCGCTCGACGTGCCGACGATCATGATGGGCGATTTCAACATCGCGCCGCTGGAATGCGACGTCTGGAGCCACAAGCAGCTTCTCGGTGTCGTCAGCCATACGCCGCTCGAATGTGAAACCATGGAACGGCTGCGCGCCAGCAACGACTGGGTCGACATCGGCCGCGAATTCGTTGCCGCGCCCGAGCGGCTCTACACCTGGTGGAGCTACCGGGCGAAGGACTGGAGGAAGTCCGACCGGGGCCGCCGGCTCGACCATGTCTGGGTCTCGCCCGAGCTGAAATCCCAGGTAAAGGCCCACCGGGTGCTCGAGGATGCGCGGTCCTGGGACCGGCCCTCCGACCATATTCCGCTGATCACCGAGCTGGAGCTCTGAAGGTCATGTCCGTCGCCGCGGAGCGCGTCCTCGACGAGTTGAAACGCGGCCGCGCCGTCCTCATCGGCGGCGCTGACGGACTGGCGGTGCTCAGTGTCGAGCTTGCCACCGAAGAGGCGCTGTCCCTGTTCGACGGCGACGGCCGCGCCGACCTCCTCATTACCGACAAGCGCGCCCAGTCGCTCAACCTCGCCAACCAGCGGCCCGCGGCGGGCATGCGCGCCGTCAGGCTTGCCCGGCCCGACTGGATCGACGCGGCCGGCTCGGTTGCCGTCGCCGACCCCGTTCTCGACTTGTCTTCGCCGCTGAAGGGCCCGTTCAGCACCCGGCCGGTCGGCGACGATTCGCTGGCTGCTGCCGCTTTGCAGGCGGCAAAGCTGGCAGGATTGCTGCCTGCCCTGCATGTGCGGGCGGCACGTCCTGCCGACGCGGAGTTGCTGTCGGTTCCCGCGGCTGAGATCATGTCGCTACGGGCGCCCGAGACCTTGCGGGAAATCGGCCGCGCGAAGCTGCCGGTAAAGGGCGCCGAGGACGGGCGCGTCGTCGCCTTCCGCAGTCCCGGCGGACCCGAGCATCTCGCGCTTCTCGTCGGCCGCTGGGACCGGGGCACGCCGCTGACCCGGCTGCACAGCGCCTGCCTCACCGGGGACGTGCTCGGCAGCCTGAAATGCGACTGCGGCGACCAGCTCCACGCGGCCGTTGCGGCGATGACCGAGGCCGGCGGCGGCATCCTCCTGTATCTCCAGCAGGAGGGGCGCGGCATCGGCCTGATCAACAAGCTGCGCGCCTACGCCCTTCAGGACCAGGGCTATGACACGGTCGATGCCAATCTGCGCCTCGGCTTCGAAATCGACGAGCGCGATTTCGGCATCGCCGCAGCCATGCTGAAGATGCTCGGCGTCTCATCGATCCGGCTCCTTACCAACAATCCCGGCAAGGTCAGCGGCCTGTCGGCGCTCGGTATCGACGTGACCGAGCGCGTTCCTCTGGTGGCCGGCCATGGGCCGCTCAACGAGGGCTATCTGGCTACCAAGCGCGACCGCACCGGCCACCAGTTCTGACAGCGGCCGGACTCGCATAGGGCCGGGCTCAGGGCGCCTCCGCCTTGATCCGCAGCGCGTGGATCCGGTCCATCAGGTCGCCGAGCGCGTTGAACACCGCGCGCTGCCTTGCCACCCGCGACAGCCCCTCGAACCGCGACGCGGCGATCTCCACCGCGAAATGGCTCTCGCCGCTGCCGTCGTCGCCGGCATGGCCGGCATGCAGCGCGCTCTCGTTTTTGACGGTCAGCCGGTCCGGCGCCAGTGCGGCTTCCAGCCGCCGGGTCATCTCGGCCTCTACCTGTCCGCTTGCCATAATCCGCTCCTTTCACAGCTCTGTTCGGCTCCTATATGGGGCTTGGTGAGCGAAGGACACGGAAGCCGCCCGGACAAAGATTCCCCGCCCCGCCGCCGCCGCGAGCGGTTCCATGGCAGGGTCGAGCGCGACGGGCTCTGCGAACGCCCCGGCTGCCGGGAACCCGGCGAGTTCCGTGCGCCCCGGTCCGGCAGCGGCAGCGGCGACGGTCCCCCCGACTGGCAGTATTTCTGTCTCGACCATGTGCGCGAGTTCAACGCCGGCTATTCCTGGCGCGGGGACGACGCGCGCAAGAGCCAGCGCACCTGGGATCGCGCGACCTCGGCCTTTGCGTCGAACGCCTACGCAGGTGCGTTCGACGACGAGCTCGGCATCATGCGCGGCCGCTTCGGTCCCGACGTGTTTCCGGAGACCGCAGCCGACAGCGGCGTTCGCCTGTCACCCGAGGACCACCGCGCGCTCGAGGCGTTCGGCCTCGACCGCAAGGCCTCGATGCGCGACATCCGCGCCCGCTACAAGGAGCTGGTGCGCCGCTTCCATCCGGACATGAACGGCGGCGACCGGTCGCATGAAGGCGAGTTGCAGGCCGTGATCGATGCCTATACGCAACTGCGGCGCAGCCCCGCCTTTTCCTGAACCCTTAGATTCCCCAGCCGCACAGACCCGCGAAAACGTCTAGAGGAGCCGTATGGCAACCCTTCCCGCCCAGAGCACCGCGCAGAACGAAGACAGTTCCACGCTGATGACCGCGCCCGACACGGAGGTCGATGCGCGCCAGACCTTCGGCGTCGATATCGACCTGAAGATCCCGGCCTTCAGCCAGGCGGACGAGCGCGTGCCCGACATGGACCCGGACTATGTGTTCGATCCCGACACGACGATGGCGATCCTCGCGGGCTTCGCCTTCAACCGGCGCGTCATGGTCCAGGGCTATCACGGCACCGGCAAGTCCACGCATATCGAGCAGGTGGCGGCGCGGCTGAACTGGCCCTGCATCCGCATCAACCTCGATTCGCATATCAGCCGTATCGACCTGGTCGGCAAGGATGCGATCGTTCTTCGCGACGGCCAGCAGGTCACCGAGTTCCGCGAGGGGCTGCTGCCCTGGGCGCTTCAGCATCCGGTCGCGCTCGTGTTCGACGAATATGATGCCGGCCGTCCCGACGTCATGTTCGTGATCCAGCGCATCCTTGAGGTCGAGGGCAAGCTGACGCTACTCGACCAGAACCGCGTCATCCGGCCGAACCCGTTCTTTCGCCTGTTCGCCACGTCGAACACGATCGGCCTGGGCGATACGTCGGGGCTCTATCACGGCACCCAGCAGATCAACCAGGGTCAGATGGACCGCTGGAACATCGTCACGACGCTCAACTATCTCGATGCCGATCACGAGATCGATATCGTCCATGCAAAGGCGGGCGACTCCTTCTCCGGCGGAGAGGGGCGCGAGAAGATCGAGCGAATGGTGCAGGTCGCCGACCTGACGCGGCAGGGCTTCATGAACGGCGACATCTCGACGGTGATGAGCCCCCGGACCGTGCTTACCTGGGCGCAGAATTCGGGCATTTTCGGCGATCTGGGCTTCGCCTTCCGCGTCAGCTTCCTCAACAAGTGCGACGAGCTGGAGCGGCCTCTGGTGGCGGAATATTACCAGCGCGTTTTCGGGGAGGACCTGCCCGAAAGCATCGTCGGCCAGGCGCGCAAATAGGCGCGCGCTTTTCCACGAATGCTCCTCGGCGTTCGACGGACGCTCTGGTTTGACGGTACTCATCGGCTATCAAGCCGGAATGATTGATATTTCGGGCCGCCGCGCCCTGTCCGCCCTGCCTGCTTTCGCCGCCTTGTCGGCTCTCGCCGTTGCTGCCTGCGCGCCCGCCGCCGCGCCCGGGCGCCTGGCGTCTGCGGAGGTTCCGGCCTCTGCGGAGGCCGAGGACGCCGATTTCGTGACTGCCAGCGGAAAGCCGCTTTCGGTTCGCCAGATCGATGCCTTCGTCGAGCGGCAGATGCGTGACCTCGACATGCCGGGGCTCACCGTGGCCGTCTTCGACGATGGCGAAATCGTTTACGAGGACGCGCGCGGCCTTGCGAACACGGCTACCGGCAGGCCGGTTGAGGACGGCTCCGTTTTCGAGGCGGCCTCCATGTCGAAGACCGTCTTTGCCTATATGGTGATGCGGCTTGCCGACCGCGGCATCATCGACCTCGACAGGCCGCTGCACGAATATCTGCCGATGGAGGAGCTGGCTCACGATCCGCGTTACCGCGAGATAACGGCCCGGATGGCGCTGTCGCATCGCACCGGCTTTCCCAACTGGCGCTGGTTCGACCCGGCGCCGGAGAGCTGGGGTATCCAGCGTGGCACCATGTATATGAAGGCCGATCCGGGGACCTACACCTATTCGGGTGAAGGCTACGCCTATCTGTCCGAAGTCGTGGCGAAGCTGACGGATACCGACATGACGACTCTAGACGGCGTGTTCCAGCGGGAGGTGGCAGAGCCGCTCGGCATGACGCAGTCTTCGTTCATCCGCACCGACTATGTCGCCGAGCATAAGGTGACCGGACATTTCGGGCGCGAGCCGTCGGACGAGGTATGGCCGCGATCTTATCCCGACGATACGCCGCTGACGTTCGGCGCCGCGGGCCGGCTGCACACCAATGCGCCCGAGTTCGCCCGCTTCCTGATCGCCCTGATGGAGGGTGAGGGGCTGTCGCCCGAGGCGCATCGCGACATGTTCGCCAAACATACCCAGGTGCCGCTGGACAGTGAAAATCACCGGATTACCGGCGAAACCGGATGGGGGCTGGGGATCGCCATCGAACCCACGCCTTACGGCACGCGCTACGAGCATGGCGGCAACAACGGCGAATTCCAGTCGGGCTACATAATCTTTCCGCAGCGGCGCATGGGCTTTGTCTTCATGACCAATTCCGACCGCGGTCAGGAATTCAACGCGGCGATCGAGCAGTTCCTCACGACGGGGGCTGAGGCATTGCCCTCTTCCGCGGTCGCTAGTCAGCCGGATCGGTAGGCGCGCGGTCCCGCTCGCGGGGGCTGAATTCGTACAGCAGCATCAATGCACCCCAGACGCACAGCGTTGGAAACAGGGTTTCGGGGATGGCGCCGACGGCTTCCTCGTAGATGAACAGATAATGATATGCTGCGAACATCAGCAGCATGCCGAAGGCGCTGTAGAGACGGCGGCGACTGTTCGCGACGGTCAGGATGGCGGCGATTAGCACCGCCGTCATGACCAGAAGGAGAGTATAGTCCGCCGTCGCCATGCTCTCGATCCGCGCGAAGGCGACGCCGACAATGGCCCCGAAGAACAGGTTCAGGCTGTCGACGGCGGCGCGATACTCCTCGCGCTGCATGATGTGTTGCTGGTTCAGCCAGCCATAAACCGCCTTCGCCTGTTTGCGCATGTTCGACCCTCCCGCCAGCCGGCGCCGAGGGCGCAGCCTAGCGGGGGATCGAGGCGCGGTGAAGTTGGCTTGCGAGTTTAGGCGGCAAGTGATTCCATGTGAAAGGCGCGGTTTTCCAGTCGCGGATCGACCAGCGCCTGCGCCATGATCGCCGCGACGTCGCCGCGCGCGGCCTTGCCCTCGACATCGACGTCGTCGCCCAGGCGTACCTTCCGGTCGCCGTCTTCCTGGGTCAGCGCCACGGGGCGCACGATGGTGTAGGTCAGCCCCGACGCCATCAGATGCTCGTCGGCCTCGTGCTTGGCGTCCATATAATGGGCAAGATCGCCTTCGAAGGGCGGATTACCGGCGCCGACGGCGCTCAGCATGATGAACTTGTCCGCATCCGACTTCGCCGCGATGTCGACCAGCCGTTTGGCGCCGTCGCGGTCGACCTTGTCGGTCATGTCGGGTCCGGTGCTGCTGCCGGAGCCGGCGGCGAAGACCACCGCTTCGACGCCGTCGCACTCGCCCCCTTGCAGGTCGGTCAGGTCGCCCTGCCTCAGCTCCGTACCTTCGGGAAGGGAGCTGGTGTCGGAGCTTTCGCGTACCAGGGCGACCGGGGTGTGCCCCGCCTCCGCCAGCTGGCGGGTAAGACGGAGGCCGGTATGTCCGGTGGCGCCTGCGATAAGAACTTTCATGATGAAACCTTTCGAACTCGGGTGAACGACCGGCGCCGCGCGCCTGGCCACTTTCCTGTTCAATTCCCGCGTCCGCCCGATCGTTTCATGGCGGGACATTTCGTCCGCGAAGGATATCTACCGCGCCGACAAGCCTAGCTGGTCGAGTCGAGGATGGCGGTGAAACCTTCCAGTTCCGGGTGGCCGAGATACATGGCGCGGTTGTCGCCGGCATTGCGGTGCGCCGCCCGAAAGGCCTCGGACTTGGTCCACGCCAGGAACGCGTCTTCGCTGTCCCATACCGTGTGCGTCGCATAGAGCACATGGTCGTCCCGCTCGGGCCCGCGCAGCAGCTGGAATTCGCGGTAGCCCGGCACACCGTCCAGATAGGTGTCGCGCTCGCGCCAGACCTGTTCGAAGTCGGCTTCGCTGCCCTTCGCGATACGAAAGCGGTTCATGGCGATGTACATGGGCGGGTCTCCTCTTCGTTCGGGGTCCACATGGGGCGCGCCGGCGGCTGCGTCACCCTCCCACCCTTGTAATGTTGGATTCTCTGGCCAAGCTTCGTCGCATGGCGTGCCTGCCCTCCAAGACGGATCTTTTCTTTCCTCCTGCCGCTGGCGGGTGCGCCCGTCCCTTGCGCGCCTACGCGTATGCCCGTCGCTTGCGCGCCTGCGCGTACGAGTGTGACCTTCTGTGACCTTCGGCAGGTTTGAAGCCACGGCCTCCAGCCCTTACGGGTGGTCTCGATGAGCAACGACAAGTCCAATCCCGTCGAGGAATTCCGCCAGGCGCTCGGCGCCGCCCTGCGTGCCATGGCGCGTACGGAGGAGTATGAGCTCAGCTACACGGCCGACAAGCCGTCGGGCTCGGACAAGGCCGGACGGATTCCGCAGCCTCCGCGCGGACTCCCCGAGCGCGAAGTGCGCGAAGCGCGCGGCTGGGCGGACAGCTTTGCGCTCAGGAAGCGGCATCACGACAGCCGCGCCCATATGAGCTCGCAGCCTGCCGCCGGAGTGGCGCGCGATGTCTTCAATGCGGCGGAGCAGGCGCGCATCGAGGCGCTCGGCGCGAACGCCATGCAGGGTTGCAAGGACAACCTTTCCGCCATGGTCGATGCGCGGGTGCGTATGGACCCGATTGCCCGTGCGCGCGACGTCGACGAAGTCCCGCTCTCGACCGCGGTCGGTCTCATCATGCGCGAACGCCTGACCGGTGCGCCGATCCCGAAGCAGGCCGAGACCGGCGTGGGTCTTGTGCGCGACTGGATCGAGGAAAGTGCGGGGCTTCACCTCGACGAACTGGTCGAGGCCGCGGGCGACCAGAAGGCTTTTGCCAGGCTGACCCGACAGATCCTTCAGGATCTCGACTTGGGCGAGGCCGAATCGGATGAGACCGAGGACTCCGACGAGGAAGACGAGGCCTCCGACGATCAGGACGATCAGGACGGCGACGATGAGAATGACGAGGAGGAGGGTGACGACAGCCCGTCCTCCGGTCAGGATTCGGCGCCCGATACGCGCGGCGAGGAAGAGGAGTCGGAGAGCGAGGAGGGCCAGCAGGACACTCAACTCGACGACGACATGCTGTCGGACGCGGAAATGGGCGACGAGGCCGACGACGGGATGATTCCCTTCCGGCCAAACGCACCGTGGCAGGATCTGCCCGGTCTGTTCGACTACAAGGCCTACACCACCGCCTATGACGAGGTACTGAGTGCCGAAGAGCTGTGCGATCCCGAAGAGCTTGCCCGCCTTCGCGTCTATCTCGACCAGCAGCTCACAAGCCTGCAGGGCGTCGTCGCAAAGCTTGCCAACCGGCTGCAGCGCCGCCTGCTGGCGCAGCAGAACCGCGCCTGGGACTTCGATCAGGAGGAGGGGCTTCTCGACACCGCGCGGCTGGCGCGGGTCGTCGTCAATCCCACTCAGTCGCTCAGCTACAAGATCGAGCGCGACACCGAATTCCGCGATACCGTCGTGACGCTCCTGATCGACAATTCTGGATCGATGCGCGGACGGCCCATTTCCATCGCGGCCATCTGTGCCGACATCCTCGCCCGGACGCTCGAACGCTGCGCGGTGAAGACGGAAATTCTCGGCTTCACCACCCGGGCGTGGAAGGGCGGGTCCAGCCGCGAACAATGGCTGGCGGACGGACGGCCCGCGAAGCCCGGGCGTCTCAACGACCTGCGCCATATCGTCTACAAGAAGGCCGACGAGCCGTGGCGGCGGGCGCGCAAGAATCTCGGACTGATGATGCGCGAGGGGCTGCTGAAGGAGAATATCGATGGGGAGGCGCTGCTCTGGGCGCACAACCGCATCGTATCGCGGCCGGAGGAGCGCCGCATTCTGATGGTGATCTCCGACGGCGCGCCCGTCGACGACTCGACCCTGTCCGTGAATAGCGGCGCCTATCTGGAAACCCACCTTCGGCAGGTGATTGACTGGATCGAGACTCGCTCGCCCGTCGAACTCAACGCGATCGGCATCGGCCATGACGTCACCCGCTATTACCGGCGTGCGGTGACCATCATGGACGCCGAACAACTTGGCGGGACGATGGTCGACCAGCTGGCCCAGCTCTTCGACGAGGACAAGCTTTCGGGCCGCTCCCGCGCCGCCTGATCTTCGTCGGCCAGTCGCCGCTGAATTACGCTGCACGCTTCCTGACTATACTATTCAGTCGGCGTTCAATGCCTCTGGCGCAGTCTTCGAACTGTGGTCGCGGGCATTTGTTAGTCCCCTGTTCCCGTCCGCGGCCACACCCAATGTATTTCGCGTATTCGAAGGGTAGCCAGCCATGTTGAAACCTTTCCTCATCGGAGCCGTCGCCGCGACCGGCTTCGCCGCCACGCCGGCCCTTGCCGACTGGAACGATAACCGCTGGGACAGCCGCGACCGGTACGAACGCGACTATCGCTACGATCATCGCGACCGGCGCGCAGACCTTGCCCGGTCGGCCTATTTCGACGGTCTCCGCGACGGCCGGCGCGGCGCACGCAACGACCGCCGCGACTACCGCGCCAAGTTCGCCCGTAGCGCCTATCAGCAGGGCTTTCGCGAGGGGCGCCAGCAATGGGCGGCCTCGCAGCGTTACCGCAGCCGCGACCGCCATCATTATCGCCGCGACCATCGCACCGACTATCGGCCGGTCTATTACCGCAGTTCGTCCGACTATCGCGGCACCTGGTATGGGCGCGACGACCGGCGCTATTCCAGCTACGAGCGCTGCCGGGCGGACAATGGCGTCAACACCGGCACGCTGGCGGGCGGCGCGATCGGCGGCCTCCTCGGCAACGAGATCGCGAGGCGCGGGGACAAGGTCGCCGGGACCATTATCGGGGCTGCCGTGGGCGCCGTGATCGGGCACGAGGTGGGCAAGGACGACGACCGCCGCCGCTACTGTTACTGAGCCGCGGATAGTCGTGACCTGCGCAGGAGGGCCGTCCGGTCGGCCGCCCTCCTGCGCGGGAATCGGCGCAGCGCGAAGGGTACGATCGCGTCGAGACAGGCGCTTGAAATTCATCTAGATCGCCGGTCGTCAGCTTCGTCCCGAGTCCCATCCAGTTTCAGGCGTATCCCTTGCTCAGCTTCTCCCTGCCGGTCGCTTCCCCATTCCGCGTCACCGCCTATCTTCTCGCCGTCTTCCTGTTCGGTCTGTCCGCCCTCGCCGCCCATGCCGAGGACGGGCCTGTCGATGTCGATGCCGAGCCGCTCCCGCTGCATGCCGAGGACCGGGCGATGGAGCGCGTGGGACGGCTTGCCTATCGCGGCGGGCTGGTCCTCTCCTCGGCGGAGGAGCGCTTCGGCGGCATTTCCGGGCTCCGCTGGCTGGGTGAGGGGAACCGCTTTCTCGCCGTGACCGACCAGGGCGACTGGCTGCGCCTCGACCTGGCCGAGACATCCGGCCTGCTGACGGGGATCGAGCAGGCAGAGATCGGTCTGATGACCGATGCCCGCGGCGCCCCCCTCATCGCCAAGCCGCTGGCGGATGCCGAAGCGCTGAACGTTCGTCGCCATGAGGACGGACTGACTGCCTCGGTCTGGTTCGAGCGGTCGCACCGGCGCCAGACCTTCCGCGTAACCGAGGAGGGTCGTCTGGGCGAGGTGCTGTCGGAAGTGCCGTTCGAGGCCGACCCGCCGCTTGCCGCCAATGGCGGCATCGAGGCGGCGACGAGCATCGACAGCGGCCTCTTTCTCTTCGCCGAGGGCGCCGAGAATAGCGAGGGCCGCATTCGGGCCTTTCGGCGCTGGGACTGCAATGAACCGCGTCCTTGTACCAAGCCGGTCTCGGTGCGCCTGCCCGCGCCTTATCGGCCGACCGACGCCGTCAGTCTTGGCGGCGACCGGCTGCTTCTCCTCAGCCGCCATTTCTCACCGGCAGACGGGGTCAGCGCCCGCATCGACGAGCTGACGTGGCGCCGGGGCACGACGAAAGACGGGAAGCCCTTTGGCGGCTTCTCTCTGAAGCCGGTCGCCTTCCTGAAGCCGCCGCTCGCGACCGACAATTTCGAGGGGATCGCCATTCGGCGCAGCGGCGAGCGCACCTACGTCTATCTGGTCAGCGACGACAATTTCAGCCCGCTGCAACGCACCCTTCTGCTCAAGTTCGAGCTGCTGCCGGAGGAGCGCGATGCCCCTGCAAGACCGAGCGAAGGAAATGCAGACAGGGGGAGCCGGGGCCCGCGCTAAAGCTTCGCTTCGATCGCGTCCCAGATCAGCGCCGGGGTATCGGTGCCGTTATAGCGGTCGATAGCGACGATCCCTGTCGGCGACGTCACGTTGATCTCTGTAAGGAGGCCGCCGATCACGTCGATGCCGACGAACAGCAGGCCGCGGTCCTTCAGGTCGGGGCCAATTCGGGCGCAGATTTCCAGTTCGCGTTCGGTCAGTTCCGTCCTGGCGCCCGATCCGCCCGCGGCGAAGTTGGAGCGGATCTCGCCCTTTGCGGGCAATCGGTTCACCCCGCCGACCGGTTCGCCGTTGACGAGGACGATACGCTTGTCGCCCTCCGACACGGCCGGGAGGAAGGCCTGGGCGATGAACGGCTCTTCGAAAATCGTGCCGAACAGTTCGACCAGCGCCCCCAGATTGCCGTCGCCTTCGTCCAGTTTGAACACCCCTTCGCCGCCCTTGCCGTGCAGCGGCTTCAGGACGATCGACCCATGCCGGTCGCGAAAGGCGCGAATTTCCTCCAGCGAGCGGGAAATCAGCGTGGGCGGCATCAGGTCGGCATAGCGCAGCACGAACAGTTTTTCCGGCGCGTTCCGGACCTCGACCGGATCGTTCACGACCAGCGTCTCGCCCTTCAGGCGCTCCAGAAGGTGGGTCGCCGTGATGTAGCCGATGTCGAACGGCGGATCCTGCCGCATCAGCACGACGTCCGCATCGCTGCCGAGGTCGATCGTCTCGGGCGCGCCCAGCTGGTAGTGATCCCCCTCGACGGCGCGGACCGTCACGGGATGCGCACGCGCCCTGACCCGTCCGCTTTCCCAGCTCAGCGCATCGGGCAGATAGTGCCACAGCCGGTGGCCGCGCTCCTGCGCCTTCAGCATCAGGGCGAAGGTGGAATCGCCCGCAATCTTTACATTCTGGATGGGGTCCATCTGGACGGCGACGTTCAGGCTCATGCCGGGCTCTCTAGTCGCCCGCCCGGCTGCAAGCCAGTCCGTCCGCGCCGCTCAGCCGACGCCAACAATATGAAGCGGCCAGCGGCGGGGAAGCAGGATCACTGCGTCGATGCGCGCGCCCTCCGCGCCCTCCGCGTAGCGCGGCCAAAGCTGCTCGGCGGCAGCGCGCACCCGGCTAAGACGTCCGGGCGCAATGGCGGCATCCGCCGCCGCTTCGTCCGGGCGTGCCTTCACTTCGACGAAGACGACCGTCGCGCCCCGCCGCGCCACCAGGTCGACTTCACCTGCGCGGACGCGGACCCTTCGGTCGAGAATCCGGTAGCCCTTGAACCGCAGGAACCAGGCGGCGGTGGTCTCGGCGCGGCGTCCACGGCGCTCGGCGGCGCGGCGGTCTTCGGCGCGCCCAGCTCTCATTCGGTCTTCAGTTCCAACGCGCGGGCATAAACCTGGCTGCGCGGCAGGCCGAGCTGCGCGGTCACTGCCTTGACCGCATCCTTCAGACTGGCGCTTTCCAGCGCTGCGCGAAGCGCTTCGTCGAGATCTTCGCCGGTGGCACCGCCTTCGCTTTCGGGTGGGCCGATCAGGACGACGATCTCCCCCTTCGGTGGGCCGCGCTCGGCATAATGCGCGGCGAGGCCCGGTAGCGGCTGAAACAGGAACTCCTCGTGCAGCTTGGTCAGCTCGCGGGCGACGCAGGCCTCGCGTTCGCCGAGAATGTCTGCCGCGGCGGACAGGAAGCGGCCGAGACGCGGTCCGGTTTCGTAGAAGACGAGCGTCGCCTTCACCCGTCCCAGTTCGCCGAGCTTATCTTTCAGGGCCTTTTCCTTGGGCGGCGGAAAGCCGGCGAAGAGGAAGCGGTCGGTCGGCAGGCCTGCGCCCGACAGCGCCGCCGTCACGGCCGAGACGCCGGGGACGGGGACGACGCGAACGCCCGCGGCGCGCGCTTCGCGCACCAGCCGGTACCCTGGATCGGAGATCAGCGGAGTGCCGGCGTCGGACACGATGGCAACCGCCTCTGTCTTCGCGCGTTCGATCAGTTCCGGACGCGCGCGCTCGGCGCTGTGTTCGTCATGCCGGATCATGGGGGCACGTGCACCGATATGTTTCAGAAGCTTGCCGGTCACCCGCGTGTCCTCCGCACCGATCAGCACCGCGGCGCGCAGCGTCTCGGCCGCACGCAGGGTCAGGTCGTTCAGGTTGCCGATAGGCGTCGCGACTATATAGAGCCCGGCGGCCGCTTCGGCAGACGGATCGGCATTGTGTTCTTGGGAAGTGTCCACGGCAGTAAAGGGGCTAGGCGATGATGAAGCGACGTACCAGCATGAAAGGAGCCGTGGCGACCGGCCGCCCGCTTCTCTGCGCCGCCCTCGCCATGCTGACCCTCTCTGCCTGCCAGTCCTTCGGCCCTTCCGACGACGACGCGCAGCCCGCTCCGCCGCCCCCGCCGGTCGAAGAAACCGAAGCCGCCCCGCCGCCCCCGCCGCCTGAGCCCGAAGAGGCGCCCGCGCATCAGGTGGCGCTGTTGCTGCCACTCAGCGGACAGAATGAGCGCGTCGGCCGCTCGCTGGCCAGCGCCGCGGCAATGGCGCTGGCCGATACCGGCAGCGAGGAAATCGAGCTCAGGACCTACGATACCGAGGGCTCGGGTGGCGCTGCGGGCGCCGCGCGCCGCGCGGTCGCTGACGGGGCGAAGCTCTTCCTCGGGCCGCTTCTCGCCGAACATGTGCGCGAGGTGCGCGGCGTGGCGAGTAGCGAGAGCATCCCCATCATCAGCTTTTCGAACGATGCCGGTGTTGCCGGCAACGGCGTCTACCTGCTGGGCTTCCAGCCCGATCAGAGCATTTCGCGTGTCGTGCGCTTCGCGCGCAGCCAGGGGGTGCGCGACTTCGCCGCCCTCGTTCCGCAGGGGATCTACGGCCGCCGCGCCAGCCAGGCATTCCTCGACGCGGTGCGCTCCGCCGGTGGGCGCGTCACCGCCATCGAGACGTTCGAGCGTCGACGCTCCGCCCTTGCCGGGGCCGCGCGCCGGCTGACCGACTATGACGCCCGCAGTGCCCGCGCGGCCGAAGGCGGCGTCGTCAGGCGCGACGGTACGGTGGCGAATGTCGAAGACCGGCTTCCCCCGGTTGCCTTCGACGCGCTTCTCATCGCCGACGGCGGCGAAATCGCAGCGGAATTCCTTACCAGCCTCGACCGTTTCGATGCCGGCCCCGGGGACGTTCGCTATCTCGGCACCGAACTGTGGAACGCCGATCCGCGCGTCGCCCGTATCGAGGGACTGCGTGGCAGCTGGTTCGCCAGCGTCTCCGATTCGCGATTTGCCCGTTTGGCGCAGCGTTTCGAACAGCGGTTCGGGGGGCGCCCGTCCCGGCTCGCCAGTCTTGCCTATGATGCCGTCCTCCTGACGGTCGGGCTGGCGGACGAGTGGCCAGAGGGCGGGGACTTCCCCGACTCGGCGCTTACCGATCCCGACGGCTTCGTCGGCATCGACGGGATTTTCCGCTTCGGCTCGAACGGCATCGCGCAGCGCGGCATGGAAGTGCAGGAAATCGGCCCGAACGGCGCGCGCGTCGTGGCGCCTGCCCCCAAGTCCTTCGAGCAGCGGATCAGTTCGCGAGAAGCTGCGCCGCGGCTCGAGGAGGAAGAGGTGGCGGTCGTGACGATCGATCCCGCACTGCCCGTCCTCATGGCTGCGCCCGCCCTCTGATTGGGGAGGCAGCGGCGCCGCCGCTGGGTGGCTAGACCGTGGCCATGACCCTGTTCGACGACTGGCGCGCCCGCTCTCCCTTCTACGATGAAACCCATAATGCGATTGCGCAGTCCGTGCGCCGCTTCGTCGAGAGGGAGGTGGCCCCCCATATCGACGAGTGGGAGGAGGCGCGCGAACTGCCCCGTTCGCTTCACAGAAAGGCTGCGGAGGCCGGCATTCTCGGCCTGGGGTATCCGGAGGAATATGGCGGCACGTCCGAGGGGATCGACGCCTTCCATACCATGACGCAGACCGACGAGCTGGCGCAGGTCGGCGCCGGCGGTCTCGGCGCCAGCCTGATGACGCACGGCATCGGCCTGCCGCCGATCCTCGCCATGGGCAGCGAGGAGATGAAGCGGCGCATCGCCCCGTCGGTGCTTACCGGCGAGAAGATCATCGCGCTCGGCATCACCGAGCCCTCGGGTGGGTCGGACGTCGCGAACATCCAGACGACGGCCCGGCGTGACGGCAACAAATATGTCGTTTCCGGCCAGAAGATGTTCATCACTTCCGGCATGCGCGCCGATTATATGACGACGGCCGTGCGGACCGGCGGCGCAGGCATGGGCGGCATTTCGCTGATGCTGATCGAGATGGACAGTCCGGGCGTCAGTCGTAGCCGGCTGGAAAAGATGGGCTGGCACTGTTCGGATACTGCCGCGATCTACCTCGACGAGGTGGAGGTGCCGCCGGAGAATCTCATCGGGCCCGAAAATGGCGGCTTCATGGGCATCATGCGGAATTTCAATTCCGAGCGGCTGGGCATGGCTCACGGCTGCTGCGCCTATGCGCGCGTGTGCCTGCAGGAGGCCGCGGCCTATGCGCAGGACCGCGAGACCTTCGGCCAGCCGCTTGTCGGGCACCAGTCCATCCGCATCAAGCTGGCCGACATGGCCCGGCAGATCGAGACGACGCAGGCATGGGTCGACCTTGCCGCCTGGCAGGTGCGCGAGGGGAAGGATGCGCCGGCAGACTACGCCATGCTGAAGGTTCAGGCGACCCGCATGCTCGAGGCGGTCGCGCGCGAGGCGGCGCAAGTGCTCGGCGGTGCCAGCTATCTGCGCGGTTCGAAGGTAGAGCGCATCTACCGCGAAGTGCGCGTCAACGCGATCGGAGGCGGGTCGGAGGAAATCATGCTTGACCTTGCCGGCCGGCAGATGTTCGCCCGGAGGTCATGACCGACCCCGAACTTCGCTTCTCAACCCGTGCGGGAACCCGCCTGGCCTACCGCCACCGCACCGGGGCAGGGCCTACTATCGTGTTCCTGCCCGGCTATATGTCCGACATGCTCGGCGGCAAGGCGACCGCACTCGATACCTGGGCGGCCGAGACGGGGCGGGCGATGCTGCGGCTCGACTATGCCGGCTGCGGCGAATCGGACGGCGAGTTCCGCGATCAGACGCTGGACAGCTGGCGTGACGACGTGGTCCATCTGGTCGAGGAGCTGATCGACGGCCCCGTCCTTCTTGTCGGGTCGTCCATGGGCGGCTGGCTGATGCTGCTCGCGGCGTTGGCGCTGAAGGACCGGGTCGCGGGCATCGTCGGCATCGCTGCCGCGCCCGATTTTACCGGCTGGGGCTTTACGGACGAGAAGCGGGCGGTCCTTGCAGCGGGCGAGACGCTCGAGGAACCATCCGATTATTCCGACGAGCCCTATGTGACGACCTCCGCCTTCTGGCTCTCTGGCGAGCGCAGCCGCCTGCTCGGGCGGCCCATTGCGCTTACCTGCCCGGTACGCCTGCTGCACGGCCAGGCCGACCCCGACGTTCCCTGGGACATCAGCCTGGACCTTGCCGATGCGCTGGAGGCGGACGATGTGCGCATCACGCTGATCAAGGACGGCGACCACCGGCTGTCGCGAGAGGAGGATATCGCGCTCCTCGTCCGTACAGTCAGTGACCTTCTTCCGAACGGATAAAGCCCATGTTTCATGTCATCGCGCTGGCGGCTGCCCTGCAGGCGGCGGTCGCCGCACAGGGACCGCAGCCCGGCGCGGCGGCGGCGGACGATCCCCCCGTCAGCGAGGCGACAGCCTACCGCGAATGCGTCGCCATGAGTGCTGCCGAGCCGGCGCGGGCGGAACGGATGGCGCGGCAATGGGTCGACCAGCTCGAGGGCGGCGTCCCTGCTCGTCATTGCCTCGGGCTGGCGCAGCTTGCATTGGGAAAGGCTGACGAAGCGCGCACGACCTTCGAATCGGCAGCGCGCATTGCGGAGGCGACGGGGCTCGCGCAGGCGTCCGACCTCTACCGTCTTGCCGGCGAAGCCGCGCTGGAGGGCGGCGATGGCGCCGCGGCGCTCGACCTAGCGAACCGTGCCGTCCTGGCGCTGCCCCGCGGAGACGGGCGGGCCTCTGCCGATGCCTATCTGTTCCGGGGCAGCCTGCACGGGGCGGCCGGGCGGCTCGATGAGGCGCGCGGGGATCTGCTTGCCGCCGTTCAAAACGACCGCGGTCGGCACGAGGCCTGGCTCCTCCTTGCGGCGGCGGAGCGGCGCGCGGGCAATCTGGCGGGGGCGGAAAGCGCGATACGCGAGGCGCTGAAGCTGGCTCCCGAGGACCCGGCGACGCAGCAGGAAGCCGCCGCCATCGCCGACGACCTGCCCTAGCCCGGCGTCTCAGCCATCCTCATCGCGCAGCGTCCGCAGATAGGCGGTCAGCCGCTCGATGTTCGGCACATCCATTTCGAACACAGGCATGTCGGGATGCCCCACCTGGATCCCCTCGGCGAAGGCCTCGCCCAGCATGTCCGGCGGATAGCGGTTCGCCGCGCGGGCGAAACTCGGCGCGTCCGGATGGGGCGAGGTGCCTTCGTCGATGTCGTGGCAGCTGGCGCAGTAGGTTTCGGCGAGCTGGCGTCCCTCGCGTGCCAGCTGGGCCTCTTCCATCTGCGCGTGGTCGGTGGTCGTGCAGGCCCCGAGGGCGACTGCGAGGGCGAGGCCCCCCGCGGCCGCGGGACCCCATGTCGAACAACTCATCTCTCGCTCCCTTTCCTTACCCTGCCGGCAGATAGCGTTGCGGATCGACCGGCCGCCGTCCTTGTCTTAGCTCAAAGTGAAGCTGCGGGCTGTCGACCGAGCCGCTCTGGCCCACATCGGCGATGCGCTCGCCGAGGTTCACCCGGTCGCCGCGCTCGACGTAAAAGGCCTGGTTATGGGCATAGGCGCTGACCCAGCTGTCGTCATGCTTGATCAGGATCAGGTTGCCCCAGCCCTCGACACCGTTTCCCGCATAGATGACCGTTCCCGAGGCGGCAGCGCGCACGGGGTCGCCCGCGCTCGCGGCGATGTTGATGCCGTCATTGTACAGCCCGCCGGCCTTCGCTCCATAGCCCGAGACGAGACGTCCCTTGGCTGGCCAGGAGAAACGTCCGTCGAAGGGCACGATTTCCCGCGGGCGCACCGTGTCTGCGGTCCCGGCCGGTTCGCCGCCGGAAATGATGTCGTCGATGTCGATGTCGAAGGCCGCCATGCGGATGTGTTCGCGGCCCGCTTCGGTCTGTTCGGTCCGGCCGGGCTGCGCCGGGGAGGCGGGGCCGCTACCGGGCAGGCGCAGGCGCTGGCCGACGCGCAGCAGAAAGGGAGGTTCGAGCCCGTTTGCGGCGACGATGCGGTCCCAGTCTACGCCATAGGCAAGCGCGATGGCGATGCCGGTCTCGCCCCGGTTCACGCGGTGATAACGGCCGCCCGGAATGCGAAGCTCCTGGCCCGGAAAGATGGTGTAGGGCGGCGCGAGACCGTTTGCGGCCGCGATCGCCGAGATCGACGCGCCGCTGCGCTCGGCGATCACGGACAGGCTGTCGCCCGGCCTGACCTCATAGCTGGACTCGTCGACCGGGCGGGCATTCGTGACGACATCCTGTGGCTGCCAGCGTTCGCGCACTGCCGTTTGGCTCTGGGCACGCTCGGACGGCGGCGAATAGCGTGGCCCGTCGGGCGGGACGCAGGCCGCGAGGGCGGAGGCGAGGGCAAGGATCACGGGGGCGGCGCGCATCGCACCGGTCTCTATCCCAATATCCGTGCTTGTGCAGGGCTTCGTCATCCGCCGCTCGCCGATCCGCCCTATTTGCCGGACAGGGCGCTCCTCAGCTTGTCCATGGTCGGATAGTGAGTGAGGTCGAGATGGAGCGGCGTGACCGAGACGGCGCCCTCGCGCATCGCCTTCAGGTCGGTTTCATGCCCCGGCTGCGGCGATTCGCGGCCCAGCCCGAACCAGAAATAGTCGAAGCCGCGCGTATCCTTGCGCTGCTCGATGGCCGTCTGGCCCAGGTCGCGAAAGCCTTGCTCGGCGACGCGCACGCCGGTCACCTCGCCTGCCGGAACTGGCGGGAAGTTGACGTTGAGGAGCACTCCCTTGCCCCAGTCGCCCATCTCCAGCAGCGGCCGGAGCACCTTTGCGCCCCAGGCGCGCGCGGTTTCGAAGGCTTCCAGGCCGGTCAGGTCCATCATGACCTGGCTCAGCGCAATCGAGCGCACGCCGTACAGCGTGCCTTCCATGGCGGCCGAGACCGTGCCGGAATAGGTCACATCCTCCGCCAGGTTGCCGCCGCGATTGACCCCGGAGAGAACCAGATCCGGCTTCACATCCTTCATGACGTGGCCCAGCGCCATCATGACGCTGTCGGTCGGCGTGCCGACGACGGCGTAGCGCCGCTCGCCATGCTCGCGCAGCCGGACAGGCACGGTCAGGGTCAGGGAGTGGCCGGCGCCGGACTGCTCCTCGGACGGCGCGACCACCCAGATATCGTCAGACAGCTCGCGCGCGATTTCCTCGAGTACCTTGAGGCCGGGGGCGTGAATGCCGTCGTCGTTGGTCAGCAGGATGCGCATGGTCAGCCCCGCGCGCCCGCAGCCGGAACGGGCGGGTAAGTGTCGCCCGGCTGGATGGGCGTCAACTTTTCAAGGCCCCGGGCATAGGGCTTCAGGGCATCGGGAATCAGCACCGACCCGTCCTCCTGCTGGTAGTTTTCGAGCACGGCGACCAGCGTGCGGCCGACGGCGAGGCCCGAGCCGTTCAGCGTGTGGACGAACTCCGGCTTCTTGGCACCTTCGGGCCGGAAGCGGGCATTCATGCGCCGCGCCTGATAGTCGCCGCAATTGGAGACGCTCGATATTTCCCGGTAAGTATCCTGGCCGGGCAGCCACACCTCGATATCGTAGGTCTTGCGCGCGCCTGCGCCCATGTCCCCCGCGCTCAGCAGCATGACCCGGTAGTGAATATCCAGCTTCTGCAGGATCGCCTCAGCATTGGCGAGCATGCGCTCGTGCATCGCGTCGCTGTCTTCTGGGCGCGTGACCGCGACCATCTCAACCTTTTCGAACTGGTGCTGGCGGATCAGCCCTTTCGTATCGCGCCCCGCCGCACCCGCTTCGGAACGGAAGCAGGGGGTCAGCGCGCTCATCGTCAGCGGCAGGAACCGCTCGTCGAGGATGCGCTCTCGCGCGATATTGGTCAGCGACACCTCGGCGGTCGAAATCAGCCAGCGCCCATCGTCGGTATGAAAGGCGTCCTCGCCGAACTTCGGCAGCTGGCCCGTCCCGTACATCGCCTCGTCGCGCACGAGCAGCGGCACCCAGGTTTCGCGAAAGCCATGCTCCTCGGACTGCACGTCCAGCATGAACTGCCCCAGCATGCGGTGCAGCTTCGCAAGGCTCTGGTGCAGGACGGCGAAGCGCGAGCCTGCAATCGCTGCGCTGGCTTCCATGTCCATGCCCAGCAGGTCGATCAGCTCGTCATGGGGTTTCGGCGTGAAGGAGAGCGACGGCTTTTCGCCCCAGTCCTTCACGAACTGGTTGTCGTCCTCGGTCAGCCCGTCGGGCACATCGGCAGCCGGCAGGTTGGGGAGGGCGGACATCACGCTGTCCAGCTCCGCCTTCAGCGTGCGTTCGCGCTCTTCCAGTTCGGGGATCCGGGCTTTCAGGCCCGCGACCTCGGCCTTCAGCCCTTCGGCTTCCTCGGTATTGCCCCCGGCCATCGCCTTGCCGATCAGCTTGGAGGCTTCGTTGCGGCGCGCCTGCGCGGCCTGCATCTCGGTCTGGACCTCGCGAAGCTGCGCGTCGGTCGCGACCAGTCCGGCGGCGACCGGCTCGACGCCGCGGCGGGCGAGCTGGCGGTCGAAGCCGCTCGGATCGTCCCTGATGAGTCGAATATCGTGCATGGCACAGGCTTTTGGAGCGCGTCACGGGCTCGCGCAACCGGGAAGCCGGGCGCCGCGTTGGGAGGGACACGACAGAACAGAACAGAGAAGGAGATTTCTCCCATGCAGCTCGACCACAAGACCCAGATTTGCGTCGTCGACGGCGAGAAGATGCTGATCTTGGTGAACGAGGGCGACCACGACTATCCCGACCTCGCCGTCGTGCGGAAGGAAAAGCAGGACAACCCGCCCGACCGCGAGCAGTCCGCCAATCGCCGCGGGCGTACGTCGGAAAGCAGCGGCAACCGGCGCTACGCCTATGACGACACGGATTTTCACCAGCTCGCCGAGGATCGCTTTGCGGCCGATGCGGCGGACATTCTCTATAAGCGGGCGCACCGGGGCGACATCGACAAGCTGATCCTGATCGCGCCGCCCAACACGCTTGGCGAGATCCGCCAGCACTATCACAAGGAGGTGGAGGATCGCCTGATCGGGGAAATCGACAAGGAGGCCACGAACCTTCCTCCCGACGATATCGCGAAGATGGTGAAGGCCGCCTAGGCGTTCGCAAAGCAAAAGCTGCGCCGCGTGCGGGCCGCGGGGATTGTTCCCCGGCCCGGGCGCGGCTACGCCCATGCGCGTCATGACAGCCCGTACCCCCGCCGCCCACCCTCCCGCCGCTTCTGCCGCCATTGAGATACGCGACCTCGAAAAGACCTATTCGGATGGCAAGCGCGCCCTGAAGGGCGTCAGTTTCGACGTGCCCCGCGGCTCCATCTTCGGCCTGCTCGGTCCGAACGGCGCGGGCAAGTCCACCCTGATCAACATCCTTGCCGGCTTGGTGAACAAGACAGGCGGTACTGCCCGCATCTGGGGCTTCGATATCGATGCCGACCGCCGCAATGCGAAACGCGCCATCGGCATCGTCCCGCAGGAGGTGCTGTTCGACGCCTTCTTCACCCCGCGCGAAACGATGGAGCTGCAGGCGGGTATGTACGGCATCGCGCCGAAGGACCGCCGGACGATGGAAATCCTCAATGCGGTGCGGCTGGGCGACAAGGCCGATGCCTATTCGCGCACCCTGTCGGGCGGCATGAAGCGGCGCCTGCTCATCGCGAAGGCGCTGGTCCACGATCCGCCCATCCTCATCCTCGACGAGCCGACGGCCGGCGTCGATATCGAACTGCGGCAGCAGCTATGGACCTATGTTCGCGAAATGCATGCCGCCGGCACGACCATTGTCCTTACCACCCACTATCTCGAAGAGGCCGAGGAGCTTTGCGACCGCATCGCAATCATCAATCATGGCGAGGTGGTGGCGAATGACGAGACCGGTACGCTTCTGAAACAGGCGCGCGAGAAGGTGCTGATCGCGGTCGTCGACCGTGACCTTTCCGAGGTTCCCGAGGGGCTTCCTGTGATGAAGGCGGAGCTGAAGGGGGCGCGCGAACTCGTTCTCACTTACGACCGCGCGGAAACGGGGGCCGGGCGGCTGCTGACCGCCCTCAGCGACCGGGGCCTGACGGTCGAAGACGTCTCGACGCGCGAGGCGGATCTGGAGGATGTGTTCCTACACCTGACCAAGTCGGGCGCGATCGATTCCGCACCCGGAACCGAGCCTGCCCCGGTCCGCACCGGCGCCGATGGCTAGCGCGGCGCCGCTCGAATTCGACGTCGTCATCGTCGGCTCGGGCGCGGCGGGGCTGACCTGCGCGCTCAACCTGGCCGAGACGAAGCGGGTCGCCGTCCTCTCGAAGGGCGACATTTCGGCGGGATCGACCGCCTGGGCTCAGGGCGGCATCGCGGCGGTGCTGGAACCCGGCGATACCTTCGAATCGCATATCGACGACACGATGGATGCCGGCGCGGGCCTCAACGACCGACAGACGGTCGAGTTCGTCGTCGAAAATGCGCCCGAGGCTATCGAGCGGCTCGCCGAACTGGGCGTACCCTTCAATCCCGGCGAGACCGTCTCCGAGCGCTGGCATCTGACGCGCGAGGGCGGCCATTCCGCGCGCCGCATCGTTCATGTCGACGATGCCACCGGCTGGGCGGTACAGGAAGCTCTCGAGCGCGCCGCGAGCGCGCATCCGAACATCACGCTTCTCCCCGACCTCGTCGCCATCGACCTCATCACCGAACGCCATGTGGAGGCGAAAGGCGCGCCGCGCGGCTGCCGGGGCATCTACGCGCTCAGGCGTTCGAAACGGCGGGTGGAGCGTATTCTCGGCGGCGCCACCGTGCTTGCCACCGGCGGCGCGAGCCGGGTCTACCAATATTCAACCAATCCGAACGGCTCGACGGGCGACGGCATCGCCATGGCGTGGCGCGCCGGTTGCCGCGTCGCCAACATGGAATTCAACCAGTTCCACCCGACCTGCCTCTATCATCCGGCGGTAAGGAATTTCCTTATTACCGAGGCGATGCGCGGCGAGGGCGCGCATCTGCGCCTTCCGGAAAAGGACGAGACCACCGGCGCGGTGACGGCGGGCGACCGCTTCATGCACCGGTTCGACGAGCGCGAGGAACTGGCCCCGCGCGACATCGTGGCGCGCGCCATCGATCATGAGATGAAGCGGCTTGGCATCGACCATGTCTTCCTCGACGCTCGCCATCTCGGCCAGGACTTCGTCGAGGAGCATTTCCCGACCATTACCACCCGCCTGCGCCAGCTCGGCATCGATCCGGCCACCCAGCCCATCCCCGTGGTCCCGGCAGCGCATTATTCCTGCGGCGGCGTCATGGTCGATCGGCATGGCCGCTCGGACCTGCCTCACCTCTACGCCATCGGCGAGGTGTCGATGTCCGGGCTGCACGGCGCCAATCGCATGGCCTCGAACTCGCTTCTGGAGTGCCTCGTCTACGGCCAAGCGGCAGCCGACGACATTCTGCGCAGCGAGCTTCCCGAAGTTTCCGCGCAGAAGGTGCGTCCCTGGGACGAAAGCCGCGTGACCGATGCGGACGAGCTTGTCGTCATCAGCCACAACTGGGCGGAGCTGCGCCGTTTCATGTGGGACTATGTCGGCATCGTGCGCACCGACAAGCGCCTCGACCGCGCCCGCCACAGGGTGCGGCTCCTCACTAGCGAAATCGAGGAATTCTACGGCAATTTCCGCGTGACGCCCGACCTTGTCGAGCTGCGTAACCTCGTGACCGTGGCCGAACTCATCATCAAGTCCGCAAAGCTCAGGCGCGAAAGCCGCGGCCTGCATTACAATGTGAATGTCCCCGACACGCTGCCCGTCGCGGCCGACACCATTCTCAGCTACAAGCGCGCCCGCTAGCGGGGATCGTCTGGCGCGCCCTCGATTGGCGCACGGCAAATCGACTGCAATGCGGCCCACTCCTCGTCGTTCAGCAGAGGGCGGAAGGCGCGGCCCTCTGCCGCCCTCGTGAACCGGGCGACTCGGCCATCGGGCGCCGGGTGCGTCCTCAGGAACTCGGGAAATCGGGACGCCGTCGTTCGCACAGGGTTCTGAGGTTCGTCTCCATCGCCTCCTTCATCGCGCTCGGCGCCGCCAACGCGCCGGAAAAAGTCTGCCGCTTCTGCAGGGCTGACATCGGCTGCCAGCATCGTGGCGATGGCGGCTCTGTCCGCCTCACGCTCTGCGGCGCGGGTGTGGGTCAGGCCGGTCATCTGCGTGACGGCGGTGCCGGCATTTCCGCCGACGGATGACAATAGCAGTCCAAAGCCGAAGTGGCGGATCAGCGCTTCTGTCACATGGCGCTTCTTCACATGCGCCATCTCGTGCGCGACGATACCGGCCAGCTCTTCCGGCGAACCGGCATTCTCGACGACCGGGCGAAACAGAACGATGTCGCCGCCCGGCAGCGCGGCGGCATTTTCGATCGGAACGTCCACCACCGTGATGAGATAGGGCTGTTCCGGTGACAGGCGCCGCTCGATCTTTGCAAGTGCTTGGCGGCCCGGCCCCGTCCAGCAGCCAAGGTCCGCCTCCATCTGACCCAGCCAGGTCGCGCCGAATTGCCGCTCCCAGGCCTGCGGAACCAGGGGCGCGAGCCAAGTCGGTGCAAACCACAGCAGTGCCAAGACCATCATCGTCACGAACACCCCTGCGGCGGCGAACTGCGGCAGACCTAGGCGGTCTATCCAGGCGCCGTAGATCTCGGCGGCGGGAAGCCGCGCGGCGACCTCCGGTGGGACCGGCCGGCGGAGGCCGAGCTGCCAGCCGTCGCTGTCTCTCCGGCCCAGTAGCACGGCATCGTCCCGCCGGTCTGTCTGGCGCAGGTCAACCGCCGCCACCTGCTCGGGCGGATGTTCCGGGCGGATGATGAGCAGACTGTCGGGGCGTTCTGAATCTGCCTCGACCCGTACCGGCCAGCGGCGCGCAGTTAGCCCGTCGTAAAGCCAGCCTTCAGCAGCAGGCGCGGGCGCCAAGCTCTGATGAGGCTGCTCCGACGGGCCCACCGTCGCCTCAGATCCCGCCGATATCGAAGGCCTCTGCCAGGCCCTCGGCATCCGTACGCATGCGCAGCTCCGACTGGCGAATGGCATCCGGGTCGATCGTTCCCGACGCTTCAAGGTGACGCACGAAAAAGGCCCAGTTGCGATAGCCGATGAACAGCAGGCCGAACCCAAGCGTCACAAGGACGAGGAGCGCATGGCCCAGGTACAGCTTGATCCAATCCAGCGTCGAGGCGGTGAACCGCAGGTCCACGCCCATCCAGCTCATTTCGCCGATCACCGATCGCATGAACTTTGCATAGTAGACGACGAAGAGGAGCGGCAGGCCGAAGTAGAACCCCAGTGTGAACAGAACGACGGTCACAAGAATCCAGCTTTCAGAGGACTCCGGGCTCGCGCTCATCCCGGCAAAGAAGCTCCCGAACAGGACAGCATAGAGACAGATGAATGCGCCGTAGATCAGCAGCCAGCGTCCGAACAGGCCGGGCGGGGTTTTGTCCAGGGTAACGCTGACCGGGGCATCCCCATATTGCATCTTGCCCCAGCGTTCTGACCAGAGGCTCACCTGCGCCGCCGGATAGGCGAGTCCGAGAGTGAATCCGGTCAGCAGGCTCATGACGATTGCCGTCACGCCATAGGACCAGCCGCCCTCTTCGCTACCCCCACGCAGGCCGTGCCAGCGCGTGCGACTGACCCGGTAGCGCAGAGCGCGGAACCGGGCGACTCCGATCAGATAGAAAAAGCCGGCGTAAATCAGTAGCACGCCAATGAGGGCGATCACGGGGCCGCCTCTCGAGACCAGGACTTGGAACACCGCGCCAGCCGGAACCAGGACCGCCAGCACAATCAGGAAGCCGAGGAACATCTCCTTCCCTGTTCCGGTCCACTCCAGCCGGTCGTCGATGAACTGGGTGCGGCTCCACAAATAGCTACGTTCGCGTGCCTTCGCCCAGAAGCGGTAGATCCCGAGCGTTACCAGTGTCAGGATCAGGTTCGTTGCAACGATGGGAAGGAATTCCCGCCAGTGCCCGTGGAACTCTATCCCCGGATACAGTCCCTTTTCCGGTCGCTCGAAATCCCGCTCCACCAATTGCCCCCGCATCATGGCCGGTGTCTGGGCGAACCCCCCGATTCGCCGCCACAGCCAGCCTGCAACGCGCGCGGTCGCGCCGCAAGCTGAAAGCCCTAGCGCCCAAGGCGTCCCGAGGTCGGCCGCCGCCTCACGGCGCCACCAGGATCATCCCCATTACCGCCAGCATGGACATGGCTGTGAAGACCAGGAAGGCGGGGTGGAAATTGCCCGATTCGCGCAGGCTGAATTCGGGCAGCCGCGCCTCCACCAGTTCGTCGTCGACGTCGACAAGCCCCAGCCGAAAGCCGCGCACGCCCTTCAGGGCATAGACTTCGGCGCCGCGCAGCCGCTCGACCGGATACAGGCACTGCGGATTGATGCTGCGCGCCGCCGCGCCGCCCTCCCGAAGGATCAGGCTGCCGCCCTGCGCTTCCACACTGACCGAGACGCGCTCGCCCGTCTCCGGATCAAAGACCCAGCCTCTGCACCCCATATTATCGACCCTCTTCGCCGCGATACGCTGCGGCATACTCGTCCATCCCTGACTATCGCGCGCAGTGCCTAAGGAACCGTTAACCGCCCGGCTGCGCTCAGTGGGCATGAGCAGGAGCGAGGACCTTATCGCCCGCCTTATCGCGGAACGCGGGACAACCTACGCCGACGAGATCGGCATCGATCTAGGCAAGAACACGCCCGCGCCGCTGTTTCAGTGGCTGAACGCATGCATTCTGATGAGCGCGCGGATCGCTGCCGACAAGGCGGTGGAGGCGGCCCGCGCCCTGATCGCCGACGGGCTCACGACGCCGGACCATATGTGCGACTCGAGCTGGGAGCACCGGGTTAAGGTGCTGAACCGCAACGGCTACGCACGCTACGACGAATCGACGGCGCGCTACCTCGCAGACACTGCCGATCTGGTGCGCCTGGATTATGGCGGCGATCTGCGCGACCTGCGCGCGAAGGCGAACGGAGAGGGCGACGGCATCCGCAAGCGGCTGAAGGCCTTCAAGGGCATAGGCGACCTCGGCGCGGACTTGTTCTGCCGCGAGGTGCAGGCGGTCTGGACTGAGCTTTATCCCTTTGCCGATGACCGCGCGCTCGAGGTCGCCGGCCGGCTTGGCTTGCCGCACACCCCGCGCGGGCTTGCCGCTCACGTGGGCGAGGCAGAGCTGCCGCGGCTCCTTGCCGCCCTCGTGCGCATCGATCTTGCAGGCAATATGGACGACTATAGCTGAGGCCCGGCGACCTCGCCCGCTGCCGCGCCGCTCAGTCCGGCTGGAAGATCTCCTCGATAGGAAGGGCGAACAGCGCCGCGATGCGGAAGGCGAGCGGCAGGGAGGGGTCATATTTCCCCGTCTCGATGGCATTCACGCTTTGGCGAGAGACGCCGAGCCGCTCGGCGAGCGCCGCCTGGCTGAGGTCGCGTTCTGCGCGCAGGACCTTGATCCTGTTCTTCACCAGATCGTGCCCCAGCTTCCGTGCGTTACCCTGGTCACGACGGCGCCGATGGCGAAGCCCAGGAACCACAGGAAGACCAGCCAGTAGGCAGCGATGTGCGGCACCAACCCATAGGTTTCCAGGAATCCCCAGACGGCTGCGACGCCGAGGGTCAGGCCCGTGGCGATCAGCGCCTGGTGGATGGTCAGCATGCGAATGAACTCGTCCCTTTCCGCGGCGATATAAAATCCAAGCGCGCCGACGGCCGCGGCAATGGCCAGTCCGGGCAGCAGCGCGAGGGCCCACAGGAAAAGGCCGCTTGTCTGGCCTGTCTTCACCAGCGTTTCGGCCGCGAACAGGGTGACGAGATAAAGCGCCATCGAGGCGGCGAGGCGGCGGACATAGCGGCGTCGCGCCGCTCTCACTTGCTCGGTCGCGAACTCGGGACAGTCGCCGACCATCTCAGGCTGCATCGCCACCGGCGGCATTGGCGGTTGCGGTGTCGCCGCAGGATTTCGGGCGCCGGAATCCCCCAAGGGAGAGGACGGCGAAGGCGGGGAGGACCAGCAGCATCAGCGCAACGTCAGCCTCACCGGCAAGGCCAAGCCTGCCCGCCATTGCCACGAGAATCATGGCAAACGCCCAGCGTATCGCCTTTCTGATCTTGGAATTGCTCACGTCAACGGTCCTTTCCTTAGTGACAAGTACGCTTTACCAAGGCACGCCCATTTGTGTCAAGGTAACCTGACATACCATACTTGTCTGGGAACGCTCGGCGTCCCTATATCCGGCCTCCGTGCCATCGGGCGCCCTTTCGGCCCGTGCGAAACTCTGCAATAGCCTCGCGCGACAGGACCGCGCAGGACCGGGCGACCCCGGCCCCGGTGAGCGATGACAAGAGACGGTGATGACTGAGCAGTTCAAGATTTCCCTTCCCGACGGGTCAGTGCGCGAAGTCGAGCCCGGTGCGACGCCGGCCGACATTGCCGCCGCCATCGGTCCCGGCCTCGCCAAGGCCGCGCTCGCAGCACGCGTCGATGGAGAGCTGCGCGATCTCAACCGCCCCTTCGAGGGTGATGCCGACCTCGCTCTCGTCACCTCGCGCGACGTGGACGACGCTCTGGAACTTGTTCGCCACGACTATGCGCATGTGCTGGCGGAGGCGGTGCAGAACCTGTTTCCGGGCACGCAGATCACCTTCGGCCCGTCCACCGACGACGGATTCTATTACGATTTCGCGCCGCCCGCCGATCATGGCCCCTTCACCGAAGAGGATCTGCCCAAGATCGAGGAGGAGATGCGTCGCATCATCGCGCGCGATACGCCGCTGGAACGGGAAGTCTGGACCCGCCAGCAGCTGATCCAGTGGTTCCGCGACAATGGCGAGACCTTCAAGGCCGAATGGGCCGCCGAGCTGCCGGAGGGCGAGGAGTTGACGGTCTACCGTGCCGGCGACTGGCTCGACATGTGCCGCGGCCCGCATCTTGCTTCGACGGGAAAGCTGAAGCCCGACGCGTTCAAGCTGACGCGCGTCTCGGGTGCCTACTGGCGCGGCGATCAGAAGAACGCGATGCTGAGCCGCATCTACGGCACAGGCTGGCTCGACAAGAAGCAGCTGAAGGAGCACCTCCACCGGCTTGAGGAGGCGGCGAAGCGCGACCACCGCAAGCTGGGCCGGGAGATGGACCTGTTCCACCTGCAGGAAGAGGCGCATGGCAGCGTCTTCTGGCATCCGAAGGGCTACCGGATCTGGCGCGAGCTGGAGGCCTATATGCGCCGCAAGATGGACGGCGCGGGCTACCGCGAGATCAAGACGCCGCAGGTGATGGACGCGCGCCAGTGGGAACAGTCCGGCCACTGGGGCAAGTACCGCGAGAACATGTTCGTCATCCCCGACGAGGTGCCGAACACGGCCGACGACGGCGCGCTCGTGTCCGACGAGGTCGACTGGATGGCGCTGAAGCCGATGAACTGCCCTGCGCACGTCCTCGTCTTCAAGCAGGGCATCACCAGCTACCGCGACCTTCCTATCCGTTTGGGCGAGATGGGGTGCTGCCACCGGAATGAGCCGCACGGCGCGCTGCACGGACTGATGCGCGTGCGCCAGTTCACGCAGGACGATGCGCACATCTTCTGCACCGAAGAGCAGATCGTCGAGGAGGTGCGTGCCTTCTGCGAACTCGCCGACACGGTCTACAAGGATTTCGGATTCACCTATTCGATCAAGCTGGCGCTGCGTCCGGAGCAGCGTTTCGGTTCGGACGAGGATTGGGACAAGGCCGAGGAAGAGCTGCGCAACGCCGTGCGCGAGGCCGGTATGGCGACCGACGAGTTCGGCTGGGAAGAGCTGCCGGGCGAGGGGGCCTTCTACGCGCCGAAGCTGGAGTGGCACCTGACCGACGCCATCGGCCGCACCTGGCAGGTGGGAACGATCCAGTCGGACCGCGTGCTGCCCGAACGGCTCGACGCGGCATATGTCGGCGAGGACGGCGAGAAACACCGCCCCGTCATGCTGCACCGGGCGATCTTCGGCAGTTACGAGCGGTTCATCGGCATCCTGATCGAGCATTTTGCGGGGCGGCTGCCCGCCTGGCTGGCGCCCGTGCAGGCGGTCGTCGCGACGATCGTGTCCGACGCCGACGATTATGCCGCCGAGGTAGCGGCGAAGCTGGCTGCTGCCGGCATTCGCGTCGAGACCGACACGCGCAACGAAAAGATCAACTACAAGGTGCGCGAGCACAGCCTTGCCAAGGTGCCCTATCTCCTCGTCGTGGGTAAGCGCGAGGCGGAGGAAGGCACGGTCGCCGTGCGCAAGCTCGGCAGCGACGAGCGTCAGCGCGTGACCGGCGTCGACGAGTTCCTCGCCGAGCTGAAGGGGGAGGCGGCGGCGCCCGATCATCGCGGCTGATGTTCGCCGTCCGCGCGAGCTGATATTCGGAGGGCGCCGCAACAAAGCGGCCCCCTTTCCGTTTTGCCCCCGATCCCTTACCTTAAGGGGACGACTCTGACAGAAATAACATGGAGACTTTGCTATTCGACCGCCCCTACGCCGCGGGAACGCCCCGCCGCCCTTCCAAGGACCGCGCTACAACGAGTTCATCCAAGAGAATAAGGTCCGGGTGATCGACGACGAGGGAGAGAATCTCGGCGTCATGTACACTAGGGAAGCCGTCGAACAGGCAAAGGATTCCGGGCTCGACCTCGTCGTCGTCAGCCCGAATGCCGATCCGCCCGTCGCGAAATTTCTCGACATCGGCAAGTACAAGTACGACGCCCAGAAAAAAGCCAACGCCGCCAAGAAGAAGCAGAAGACGCAGGAGATCAAGGAGATCAAGATGCGTCCGAACATCGACGACCATGATTACGGCGTGAAGATGAAGAAGGTCGTCGAGTTCATCGAGGATGGCGACAAGGTGAAGGTCACCTTGCGCTTCCGTGGCCGCGAAATGGCGCACCAGCAGCTCGGTATGCAGCTGCTGGACCGCGTGCGCGAGGATACCGACGAGATCGCCAAGGTCGAAGCGCGCCCGAAGCTTGAGGGCCGCCAGATGTTGATGGTCATCGCGCCCAAGACCAAGGGCCAGGCCTGACTTTCTCTTTTTTCGACTGAGGGGAAGGCCCGCCAGCTAAGGCCGGCCTTCCCGCTCAGCCGCGGTCAGCCGTTCAGGCGGCTGCGCTTTCCGTCCCGTCATAGGCGGGATAGTCGGTATATCCTTCCGGTCCCGGCGAATACCAGGTGCGGATATTGCTATCCGCCAGCGGCCAGCCGTTGCGGAAGCGGTCGGCCAAGTCCGGGTTCGAGATATAGGGCCGGCCGAAGGCGATGGCGTCCGCCTTGCCCGCCGCGATGGTCGCTGCGGCGCTTTCCGCCGAATAATCCTCGTTGAGGACGAGCGGTCCGTCGAACAGCACGCGGATCAGCGGGCCCATGGGCGGATCGTCGGAGCGGACGAAGCTGCTGTCGGGTCGCGACTCTCGCAGTTCCAGAAACGCCAGGCCGAGCTCGGACAGTTGCCGAGCCGCTTCGCCGAAGACGCGCTCCGGCCGCGGGTCGTAACTGTCCTGCACCATGCCGTTGGGCGACAGGCGAAGGGACGTGCGGTCCGCGCCCACTTCGCCCGTTACCGCCTCCATCACTTCCATCAGGAAGCGCACCCGGTTCTCGACGGAGCCGCCATAGTCGTCGCTGCGATGGTTGGTGTTCGGCTTCAGGAACTGGTCGATCAGATAGCCGTTCGCGCCGTGCACCTGCACGCCGTCGAAGCCCGCCTTCCTGGCGTTCGCGGCGGCAGCGACATAGTCCTCGACCGTCTGCTTGATGTCGTCCAGCGTCATCTCGCGCGGTGTTTCGTAGGGCTCCTTGCCCTTCGGCGTATGCGCATCGCCCTTGGCTGCGATCGCGCTCGCGGAGACGGGCTGCATGCCCATGGTGGAGGAGTGCGACAGACGGCCCATATGCCACAATTGCGAGACGATCAGGCCGCCCGCTCCATGTACCGCGTCGGTCACCGGCTTCCAGGCTTCGACCTGCTCGTCGGACCACAGGCCCGGCGCCGTCGGCCAGCCGAGGCCGATGCGGTTGATGCCCGTCGCCTCGGCGATGATCAGCCCGGCATTCGCCCGCTGGCGGTAATAATCGATCTTGTGTTCGGTCGGCACGCCGTCCAGCGAGGACCGGCCTCGCGTCAGCGGCGCCATCATGATGCGGTTCTTGAGTTCGAGTGCGCCAAAGCGCGCAGGCTGGAACAGGGGATCGAGGCTCATGTTCTTCTCCTCTAGTGATCTGAAGGATGTAGGAATGACCGAAACGGGGTTCGAATGAGGAAAGCTTGGGCTCCTGATAGTCCCGGTTCGTACAGCCGTTTCGGCAGGCGAGTCTGATGGGCGAGCGGTTCGGGGTCGAACCCTACCACATCCTGCTGGCCGGGTGCGGCCTCGTCATCGTGGCAGCCTATTGGATTCCCCGGTTCTTCTCCGGGCGGGAGCCGGCGGCCTCGGGACTGCTCATCCTCGGCGGTCTGCTGACCTTCGGCTTCCTGCCGGGCATGCCGGAGGCGTTCAGTCCGCTCGACCGTCCCGTATTCTGGGAGCTGACGAGCGAGTTCGCCGTCATCGTCGCCCTGTTCGGCACCGGCCTGCGCATCGACAGCGTCTACAATCGCGGCCTTTGGGCCTCCACCGCGCGGCTTCTCGGCATTGCCATGCCGCTCTGTATCATCGCCGTGGCGCTGATCGGCGTGGCTGCGGGCCTGACGCTGGCGGGGGCGGTACTGCTCGCCGCAGTTCTCGCGCCGACCGATCCGGTCCTTGCCGCCGACGTCCAGGTCGGGCCCCCGCTCGAAGGCGGCGAGCATCCGGTGCGCTTCGCCCTGACGACCGAGGCCGGTCTCAATGACGGCCTGGCCTTTCCCTTCGTCTACCTGGCGCTCTTCATCGCCAGCTATGGGTTCGCTCCGGCAGAATGGGGCCTCGACTGGGCGGGATTCTATCTCGTCTACAAGATCGCGGTGGGCACGGCCTTCGGTGCGGGCGCGGGGTGGGTGCTCGGCAAGATCATGTTCTCGGTGCCCGCGCGCAATATTCTCGCCAACACCGGCTCGGGCGTGGTCGCCATGGCGGGCGTTCTGCTCACCTACGGTCTGTGCGAGCTGATCGAGGGCTATGGCTTCATTGCCGCCTTCGTCATGGGACTGGTGCTCCGGCGGCAGGAGGCGGAGCACGAATTTCACGGCCGGCTGCACACCTTCTCCGAATCGATCGAGCACGCCGTAACAGCTATCCTTCTGGTGCTTCTCGGCGGCACCATTCCGACGCTGATGCCCTATCTCGACTGGCGGCATGCCCTCCTCGGCGCGGCGCTGATCTTCCTCATCCGCCCGGCGGCGGGAATGCTGTCGCTGGTGGGCTGCGACCTGTCCCTGCGCCAGCGCGGGGTGGTGGCCTTTTACGGCGTGCGGGGCATCGGCTCGATCTACTATCTCGGCTACGCGACGTCGCACATGGACTGGACCGACGAGGGGCCGCTCTGGGCGACGGTGGCCTTCACCGTCCTCCTGTCAACGATGGTTCACGGTTTCACGGCCGGCAGCGTGGTCTGGGCGGCCACGCACGAAGGTGAGGAAGAGGAGCCGGACGGCACCGAAGTGCGCCCGGACTCCTCGGGCTAGGCTCTATCGCGGCAGTTCGGCCTGCTCGTCATAGGGGGGATAGTCGGAATAGCCGTTTGCGCCTCCGACATAGGCCAGTTCCATATTCGGTTCGGCCAGCGGCTTTCCTTCGCGAATGCGATAGGCGAGGTCGGGATTGGCAATGAACGGACGGCCGAACACGATCGCGTCCGCCGCCTTGTCCGCGACATGCTTGGCGCCCGTCTCGGCGTCGAAGGCGCCGTTTTGCAGGATCGGCCCGGAATAGGAGCTGCGAAGGTCGCCTGCCACGGGCTCGTCCGGCATCGGCATGAAGCCTTCCTCGACCGGTTCGATCAGGTGCACATAGGCAAGCTTCGCCTGTTCCGCGACTCGGCCCACCTCCGCCGCGACCTCTGCCGGAGCTTCGTCGGACATGTCGTTGAAGCTGCTCGTGGGGCTGATCCGCACACCGACACGGCCCGGTGGCAGTTCCGCCAGCACGGCGTCGGTCACTTCCCTCAGGAAGCGCGCGCGGTTCTTTGCGCTTCCGCCATAGTCGTCGGTACGCCGATTGGTGCCGGATCGCAGGAACTGGTCGATCAGATAGCCGTTTGCCGCGTGAATCTCGACACCGTCGAAGCCAGCATCGCGGGCGTTGGCCGCGCCGCGGCCATAGGCGGCCACGGCCTCGTCGATGTCCGCCTGGTCCATCGCCTTCGGCTCTACATAGGGCCGGGCTCCCAGCTCGACCTGGCCTTCCACCGGCACGAACCCTTCCCCATCGGCGGTGACTGCGGACGGGGCAAGCGGTGCCTCGCCGCCGATATAAGTGGGCAGGACGACCCGTCCCATATGCCACAGCTGCAGGAAGACGCGGCCGCCGCGGGCATGCACCGCCTCGGTCACCGGCTTCCATGCCGCCACCATTTCGTTCGACCAGATTCCCGGCGCGCGGTACCAGCCCATGCCCTTCGGATGCACGCCCGTGGCTTCGGAGATGATCAGTCCGGCGCCCGCGCGCTGGGCGTAATAGTCGATCTGAAGATCGTTCGGGACGTGCGACTCCTCCGACCGGCCCCGGGTCAGCGGCGCCATGAGGATGCGGTTCGGAAGTTCGAGGTCGCCGAGTGTCAGCGGCTCGAACAGTGCATCTATGCTCACTTGCTTTGTCTCCAATGAATTCGCGTTCAAAGGATCAAAGCATGGGAGCCGAGGGGAGTTGCGCCCGGCAGTCTTTGTCGCAGCCGGGCGGGTCCTCCCTCGCTGCGCCCCTACAGCCGCGCCATCGACAGCCAGCCCGGTTCGCCCAGCCAGGCCTTGGCGAAGGCCGCCTCTGCCGCCGCGGCGGAGGCGGGCCGGCTCAGCGCCTCCTCCGCCCTCGCAAGACCCCACAGCGCCCAGCCATTGCCGGGCTGCGTCACCAGTGCCGCGCGGAACGCGTCGCGCGCCTTCGCCGCATCTCCCGTCATGTAGTGCGCCGCGCCCAGCGTCTGGCTGACCGGGTAATACCAGTAGGGCGGCTCCATATAGTTCACGTCGGCTTCCAGCGCGCGTGCCTCTTCCAGCAGCGGGATCGCGCGCTCCGGGGCGTTATTTGCCAGATGCAGGCGCGCCTGCGCGACCTTGTCCGCCAGCGCCAGCAGCACCGGAACGGGAACGCCGCCGTCGATCATCGCCGACCAGTCGGTCTCTGCGCCCAGCGCACGCATGGCGGTCAGTTCGGCGGCGAAGGACGCCTCGTCGCGCAGCAGGGCATAGGCCACCGCCCGGGCGTAGTGATGCGCCGCAACCACGTAGGGAAGGCGCGAATCGGGCGCTTCGAGCGCCAGGATGTCCTCGGGCGTGCCGAACTGGGCGTAGGCGAAATAGGGCGCCGCATCGACCGGCTGCGTCCAGGGGAACTGGCTCGTGACCTCTACCGACAGGATCTCGCGAAGCTTTTCCGCCTGCGACAGGGCCGTTTCCATATCCCCCGCCATCTGCGCCGAAGTGACGATGAAGTGCACATTGTGCGGATAATAGCCGAACCGGTAGAGGCCCTGGATCGGAGACGTCGCCAGATATTCTTCGTCGACGCGCGCAGCCTCGACATTTGCGCGGATCGAATCTGCGAAACGGCCGATGCGGTAGTAAAGATGCGCGGGCATGTGAACGAGGTGCCCGCTGTTCGGCACCAGCGGCGCGGCCAGCCGGTCGGCCGCCGCTTCGGCCTGCGCCGGGTTGGCGGACGATTCCATCAGGTGGATGTAGAGGTGAGAGGCCTGCGCATGGTTGGGGTCGCGCGCGATGATGCCCTCGACCAGCCGCAGCGCGTGGCCGATGCGGCCCTTCGGCGTGAACCCACCCGCGCCCCAGTAATCCCAGGGCTGGGTATTCATCTGGGCCTCGGCGGCAATGGCGGCGATATGATCGTCCAGCGGATACGCCGCTGCGACCTGCAGCATGGCGTCGGCAAAGGCGTCTTCGTCCGACTGCGCGTCGGCCTGTAAGTCGGTCTGCGCGCCGTTGCGGTACCGGATGGCGACTGCGTCGATCAGCATCCGTTCGCGCTCGCTGGCACCGATCTTCAGTTCCTCTGCACGGGCGAGCGCTGCCCGTGTGGCTCCCAGTACGCGCGGGTCCATCGGCGCATTGATGTTCGGACCGTGGGCAAAGGCCTCGCCCCAGAAACACATGGCGCAATCCGGATCGAGGCGCTGGGCTTCGCGAAAGGCACGAATGGCTTCCTGGTGGTTGAACCCGTAGAGCAGCGCGAAGCCCTGGTTGAAGTAGCGCTGGGCTTCTTCGCTCGCCGTGGTGATTTCGAAGCCGATGCCGCCAAGGTCGTCGTAAAGCGGGGGGCGGGTCTTGTACCACGCCTCCATGTCGCCCGCCTGCGCGAACTGTACGCGCTCGGGCAGCATCGACCGGGCGGTCTGGCCGCAGGACTGCAGGAACATGGCGCTCGGGTCGAGCAGACGCATCGCCTGCGGCGACAGATTGGCAGTCGCAGGCGTTGTGGCAGGCAGGCTGAAACATGCGGCGGCGCCCAAGAGCGCCGGTACTAGCTTGATTGCGGACATCGAAAGATCCCTTCGTCTTTCGTCCGCCCCATTCCCCGAGCGCACAATCATACCCCAGCGGGGTTCGCCGCACAAGCGGATCAGGGTTAGGGTTCGGCCAGGAGCGGAGTCAGGGTAGGAGCGCTGTCAGGCCAACGCCGCTGGCACTATCTCAGTCGAACAGGTGCGCGAATTCCGCAAGCACCTCGCGGTAGAGCTGTACCTTGAAGGGCACGATCTTGCGCGGCAGCGATTCCGGGGCGGCCCAGCGCCATTCGGAAAATTCCGGATGCTCCTGCTCGATGTCGACCTCGTCGTCGCTGCCGAGAAAGCGCATCGCGAACCATTTCTGGCTCTGACCGCAATATTTCCCTTTCCAGATCTTGCCGACCAGTTCGTCGGGCAGCGAATAGTGCAGCCACCCGCCGCTCTCGGCCAAGAGTTCGGCACGGTCCGGCGCGATGCCGGTTTCCTCGGTCAACTCGCGAAACGCGGCCTCGCGCGGGGATTCGCCGGGATCGATTCCGCCCTGCGGCATCTGCCAATAGTCGGCCGGATTATCGAGACGCCTTGCCGTGAAAACCCGGTTCTCGGCGTTCAGCAGCATGACCCCGGCGCAGGGGCGAAAGGGCAGGCCGGACGGATGCTCCGGCGTCTCGTCCGGCCGCTCCGTCACGCGGGCAGCGCTTCGTTCAGGAGGTGCTTCAGGTCGCGGATGCAGCCGGACAGATCCTCCTGCGCGCTCGGGATCGCCTGGCGCATGTTCATGCACCCATGGATCTGTCCCGGTGCCTCCCGGTAGACGGTCCGCACGCCCGCCTCGATCAGGCGCCCGGCATAGGCGCGGCCCTGGTCGCGCAGCGGATCGAGCCCGCAGGTGAAGACGAGCGCGCGCGGCTGCGAGGAGAGGTCCTCCGTCAGGATGGGGGAGGCGCGCACGTCGGTCAGGTCTTCCTCGCGTCCGAGATAATGCGCCGAAAACCACGCCATGCCCTCGCGGGTCAGCAGATAGCCTTCGGCGAATTCGTCCATCGAGCCGCCCGCGGCCTGGGTGTCGACGCCGGGATAGATCAGCCACTGCGCCAGGAACGGAATGTCCAGTCGCCCTGCCAGCTCCTGTGCGACCACGGCCGCCATATTTCCGCCGGCGCTGTCGCCCGCGACGACCAGGCCGGTGACCTTGTGGCCGATCTCTGCCGGCGATCCGGCGACCCAGCGCGTTGCCGCCACGCAATCCTCGCCGGCTGCGGGAAATTTATGTTCGGGAGCGAGCCGGTAGTCGACGCTGACCACGGTCATCCCCAGCTGGCGCGCAATCTCGGCGCACAGCCCGTCATGCGTGTCGAGGTCGCCGATCACCCAGCCGCCGCCATGATAATAGACGAGGACCGGGGCAGGGCCCGCCGGTGCTTCGGCGTGATAGACGCGCACGGGAATGTCATGGCCGTGGCCGGAGGGCGCCGCGGCGTCCTTTACCTCGGCCAGCTCGCCGCGCGGGCGTTCGGTCAGCGATCCCATGGCCAGCATCATCTGGCGCGCCTGCTCCGGTTCGACCTCGTGCATCTGCGGGCCGTCCTGCTGCGCGAGCATATCCAGCACAGCCTTCACATCGTCGCGTACGAACGGCTCGCTCATCTCTCACTCCCCATATGTTTATGTCGCCGCCGTTCTAGGCGGCAGGTGGCGGCGGACAAGGCTGGGAATCATGAGGGCCTGGAACAGACTGCGCGCAAGCAGGAACAGCGTGAAGCTGAGCCACAGGCCGGAATTCCCCAATGGCCAGGTCAGCCACAGGAGAATGGCGTAGAGCGCCGCCGCCGCGGCCATGCTGAGGAGGAGGGCCCTGGTCCAACTCGCGCCCACGAATACCCCGTCGAAAACGAAGCTGGCCGCCCCGGCAAAGGGGATCAGCATCAGCCAGATCGCCAGGCTCTGCGCTTCGGCGGCGACCGGCACGGTTGCGGCGAAGCTGGCGAGGATCGGATCGGCAAAGGCGGCGAACATCAAGGCCAGCAGCGCGGCGGCGCCGAAGCTGCGGACGGTGATGGCGCGAACATAGCGCAGGAAGCCGTCCCGGTCCTTCGCCCCGGCTCGTTCTCCATTGAGCACCTGCGCGGCATTCTCGAACCCGTCGAGGAAGAGGGCGCTGAGCACGAACAGCTGGTAAAGAATTCCGTTCGCAGCCAGCACGACCGCGCCGCGCTCGGCGCCCAGCCGGGTCAGGGCGGCCATGCCGATGGTCAGGATCAGTGTGCGCAGGAACAGGTCGCGGTTCACCGACAGGAAGGGCGCCAGCGCGCGCATGCGCAGAGCGGCGCGACTGCCAAGCGCGCGGCGCACAGCGCGTCCGTTTGCGCCCAGCAGGATGAACAGCGCCGTGCCGCCGAGCTTTGCATATTCCGCCGCGAAGCTCGACCAGCCTATGCCGGCAATGCCCAGGCCCTGTTGGAGCACGAACCACAGGCCCAGCCCGACGTTCAGCAGGTTGTACAGCACTTCGATCACCAGCGCCGCGCGAACCTGCCGACGGCCAACCAGATAGCCCACCAGCGCTAGGTTCGCGAAGACGCCCGGCGCCGTCCAATAACGGATATCCGCATAGATTCGCGCTTCGGTCAGCACCGCGCCTTCCGCGCCCAGCGCTCCGAGCAAAAGCGGCAGCAGCAGCGGCTTCAGGATAAGCAGGACCGCGGCGATGATCATGCCGATGAACAGGCCGCGCGTCAGTGTGGCGGCCTGCGCGTCTGCGCCGTCGCGCGTGCCGTCCTGCGCAACCAGTCCGGTCGTTCCCGTCTTCAGGAAGTTCATGACCGTGAACAGCAGCGCGAACAGCTTGGCGCCGATATCGACCGCCCCTTGCGCCGCGGCATCCTCCAGCCGCCCCACGATCCACATGTCGCCGACGCCGATCAGCGCGGTGGCGACGTTCGTCACCATCGCGGGCAGTGCGATGATCCAGATCATGCGCGGCGCATAGCTGCCGTTCGGGGACGAGGGGGCCTGTGCGGACATGACGCCCTCCTGCCGAAGCCCTCTCGGGAGTGCCAGCCGCCAAAGCGCTGCGGCACGGTTCGCGCCGACTCCCGGCAGGAACGGGACTATATTGGCTTAAGGACGATTGACGGAGAAGCTTGCGGTAATAGGTCGTTTGACCGGAGGGTGAGCGGCAAATGAATATCGAGACTTCGGCCTTTTTCTGGCTGCTGACGAGCCTTTACATCGTCTTTGCGCTCGCATTCCTGCTCATCTCCCGAGTCGTCCTGCTTCGCGGCCCGGCCCTGCTCGCCGCGGCTGCTGCCGCGATGGCGGCGCTGGGCCTTCCCATCGATCCGTTCGCGCAGCTCAGCCCCGGCCTCATGTACGGGACTGCGGTGGCGCTGCACCTGTTCGGCAATGCCGCTCTTGCATCCGGGCTCCTGATGCGCCGGGGCAGGCCGATCCCCGTGCGGATGTTCGTCCTTCTCGCGGGTCTCGGCACCGCCGCGACCTTCTTTTTCACGCTTGTCGTTACGGAAGTGTCGCTGCGCCGCGCGGGCGTCGCCCTCGCCGCTGCCGCCATCAGTCTCATCACCGCGGCCTGTCTGCGCGGCGACAACCGCACCGTCGTCGACCGGCTCATCCTCGGCGTCGTTCTCCTTTCGGCGCTCAACTATGCCGGCAGGATCCTTGTCGTGTCGGTGCCGCTTCTCGGCGGTCCGCTCAGCCCTGCGCAAGCGCAGGCGTTCCTGCCGCTGCATCTGGCCGGGATGGCGGTCGCCGGAACGGCGCTCAACATTCTGTTCCTGTCCGCGCTCGGTATCGATCTCATCCGCCGCCAGGCGCGCGAGATCGGCACCGACGCGCTTACCGGCCTCGCCAGCCGCCGCGCCTTCATGGACCGTCTGGAGAGCCTGGGCGGACGGCAGGGGCGGCGGGCCTTGCCTGCCCAACCGGGCCCCGTTGGCCTCATTCTCATCGATATCGACCGGTTCAAGGCGGTGAACGACCGCTTCGGCCACGCGGTGGGGGACGAGGTCCTGCGCCGCACCGGCGCCGCGCTAGCAGGGGCAGCACCCGGCCTGCCAGCGCGTATCGGCGGAGAGGAATTCGCCCTCCTCGTTCCGGCGCCCGGCCCCGCCGACGCCGCGCGCACGGCCGAAGACCTGCGCCGCGCCGTCGAAGCGGCGCTTGCCGGCGGGCTGCCCGATGGCGGCGACATCACCGTCAGCCTGGGCTGGGTGTGGAGCGGCGAACCGCACCGCGAGACCGCGTCGGCGTTGCTTCTCGCTGCCGACGACTTCCTCTACCGCGCAAAGGCGGACGGCCGGAACCGGGCCGTCGGCGGCGATATGGCCGGCATGGCCGGCGCGTCCGCGGCCGGTCCATCGCGAATCGGAAATGCCGGTGCGGCGGCGTGAGCCCTTGCCGCCCTCAGTTCCCTCGCGGCAAGATATGGCGGCGTGACCTTCACCCTGTTCCATCATCCCGACTATGTCGCGCCGCTTCCGGCGGGCAGCAGCTTCCCCATGAACAAATACGGCCTCCTCATACTCGCGCTGGAGGAGCTGGGCGCCGACATCGAGGTTGCTGCGCCGCGCGAAATGCCGGCCGAGTGGATCGCTGCCGTGCACGAGCCCGCCTATGTCGAGGAAGTGCTGGCCCAGGCAGTCCCGCGGGAAAAGGAGCGCCGGCTCGGCTTTCCGGTAACGTCCCGCGTCGCGCGCCGCGCCCAGCTATCGCTCGGCGGTACCTACGAGGCGGCGCTGGCGGCCCTCGCAGACGGCTACGCCGCGAACGGCGCGGGCGGCAGCCACCATGCCCTGCCGGCGACCGGTGCGGGTTACTGCGTCTTCAACGACCTTGCCGTTGCCGCCAACCGGCTGCTCGGGGAGGCGCACGCCGCCCGCATCATGATCGTCGACCTCGACGTGCACCAGGGCGACGGGACGGCGGTCATGCTGGCGGGCCGCCCGGACGTGTTCACCTATTCGCTGCACGCCGAGAAGAATTTCCCGGTCAGGAAGGCGCGGTCCTCGCTCGACGTCGGCCTTCCCGACGGGGTTTCGGACTCCGGCTATCTTGCTGCTCTCGACGAAACGCTCCCCGCCGCCGTGCAGGATTTCGCGCCGGACCTCGTCCTATACCAGGCGGGCGTCGACCCGCATGAGGGCGACCGGCTGGGCCGACTGGCGCTGACCGACGCGGGCCTTGCCGCGCGCGATGCCTATGTGCGCGATCTCTGCCGCGAAGAGGGCGTCCCGTTCGCGGCGGTTCTGGGCGGCGGCTATGCCGCCGATAGCGGCCGGATGGAGCTGGCCCGCCGCCACGCCCGCACCCTCATGACCTGCGCCGGCCAAGCTCCTCCTTTGACAAGCCCTAGCGAATCTTTGTTGGAAGCGGGCGGGTCGGCTCCCTAGATGCGAAGGCGACTGGTAACCGGACCGTCATGCAGGGCGGTCCGATACGGGAACAAGAGCGAACGGAACCGATGGCGACGAAACTGAAGGAAACCACCGCGCACGCCGAACAGCGCGAGGCCGTCACCGTGCGGTTCGCGGGCGATTCCGGTGACGGCATGCAGCTGACGGGCGGACAGTTCACCCAGTCGACCGCGCTGGCCGGCTCGGACCTTGCGACCTTCCCGGACTTTCCGGCCGAGATTCGGGCGCCGCAGGGCACAACGTTCGGCGTCAGCGCCTTCCAGATCAATTTCGGCTCTGAAGCGATCGAGACGGCGGGCGATGCCCCCGACATTCTCGTCGCCATGAATCCCGCGGCGCTGAAGACCAACCTCGCCGCGCTGAAGCCGGGCGGCCTCATCATCGCCGACACCGGCGAATTCGGCGCCCGCAACCTCAAGAAGGCGGGGTACGAGGAAAGCCCGCTCGAAACCGACGAGCTGAAGGACTATCAGCTCGTGGCGTTCGACATTTCCGCGCAGACGCTGGAGAGCGTGAAGGAATTCGGCCTCGGCAACAAGGAGGCGCTGCGGTCGAAGAATATGTGGACGCTCGGCCTTGTCCTCTGGATGTTCGACCGCGACCGCCAGCCGATCGTCGACTGGCTGAACGCGAAATTCCTCAAAAAGCCGGAAATCGCCGCCGCCAACATCGCCGCCCTCAACGCCGGCCATGCCTATGGCGAAACGGCTGAGGTGCAGCAGGGTCTCGGCCGCTACCAGGTCGGCGCGGCGGAAACCGAGCCCGGCCTCTACCGCACCGTGACGGGCGGCGAATCCCTAGCCCTCGGCCTCGTTGCGGGCGCCAGCCTCGTCGACCTGCCGATGTTCTTCGGCTCCTACCCGATCACGCCGGCCTCGCCGCTTCTCCACACCCTGTCGCGGCTGAAGGAGTTCGGTGTTACCACCTTCCAGGCCGAGGACGAGATCGCGGCCATCTGTTCGGCTATCGGCGCAAGCTATGCGGGCCAGCTCGGCGTCACCTCCTCCTCGGGGCCGGGCATTGCGCTGAAGGGCGAGGCGATGGGCCTTGCCGTCATGACCGAGCTTCCGCTCGTCATCGTCAATTCGCAGCGCGGCGGTCCCTCGACCGGCCTCCCGACGAAGACCGAGCAGTCCGATCTCTACCAGGCGCTCTACGGCCGCAACGGCGACGCGCCGATGCCGGTCATCGCTGCGCGTTCGCCGGTCGATGCGTTCGACTGCGCCATCGAGGCGTGCCGGATCGCGGTCGAATATATGACTCCCGTCATGCTGCTGACCGACGGCTATATCGGCAATGCCGCAGAGCCTTGGCGCGTGCCCTCCATCGACGATTACGAGCATCGTCCCGCCCGGCACTATGAGGGCGAGCCCGTCAGCCCCTACAGCCGCGACGAGAAGCTTGCGCGCGTCTGGATCAAGCCCGGTACCCCCGGTCTGATGCACCGCATCGGCGGCATCGAGAAGAATTACGAGACCGGCAACATCGACTACGCGCCGGCCAACCACCAGAAGATGACCGATACGCGCCAGGCGAAGGTCGAGGGCGTCGCGGACTCCATCCCCGACCAGGATTTCGAGATTGGCGGACCCGGGGACGACATGCTCGTCGTCGGCTGGGGGTCGACTTACGGTCCCATCCACCAGGCTGTGAAGCGTGCCCGCGCGGGCGGCGCGAATGTGGCGCAGCTCCACATCCGCCACCTCTGGCCCTTCCCGAAGAATCTCGGAATGCTGCTGCGCGGTTTCGACAAGATCCTCGTGCCGGAAATGAACACCGGCCAGCTGAAAACCGTCCTCCGCGACCAGTTCCTCGTCGACGCCCAGCCCCTCAACAAGGTCAGCGGCCAACCCTTCAAGATCGCCGAAATCGAAGCGGCCATCGCGGAGATGCTTGGGTGAGGCACTTGATGTCCTTGCTCAGGCCGTTTGTGCAATACGCCTTTATGAGTCTTTCCCTATGCGCAACGGCTTTCTTGATTGAAGCAATCGATATTTTGGCGCTTTTTGCGATATTTTTCTATGTTGTGCTTGGCGTTTTCCTAATCAGTGGAATTCGTCCGCAAGCAGCGAGACGGAATGCCTGGGCGCTCGGCCTGCCAATCACGCTCGGGACGCTTTTTCTTTTCGCAGAACAGCGCGACCCACTTCCTGACGCTCCATACGGACTGATACTCCTCTCAGTCTGGTTGCTATGTAGCATTCCTTTCATCCTGAGTTTCAGGCGTGCCGAGAAGGAAGGCCGTATAGTTCCAGCCCCGAGCTCATTCCGTACGATTGAGAAGCAAAGATGAACGACATGACCCCTCTCAAGCCGAATGACTTCGCCACCGATCAGGAGGTGCGCTGGTGCCCCGGCTGCGGCGACTATGCGATCCTGAAGGGCGTGCAGCGCACCATGGCGGAAATGGGCGCGCGGCCGGAAAACACCGTGTTCATTTCGGGCATCGGCTGCTCCTCGCGCTTTCCCTACTACATGGAGACCTACGGCTTCCACACGATCCACGGCCGCGCGCCCGCGCTCGCCACGGGCGTCAAGCTGGCCAATCCCGATCTCGACGTCTGGATCATTACCGGCGACGGCGACGGTCTGTCGATCGGCGGCAATCACATGATGCATGTGCTGCGCCGCAATCTCGACTGCCAGATCCTCCTGTTCAACAACGAGATTTACGGCCTCACCAAGGGTCAATATTCGCCTACCTCGCGCGAGGGGACGCGCAGCCCATCGACGCCCTATGGCTCGGTCGACCATCCGGCGGAGCCCGGCACCTTCGCGCTCGGTTCGGGCGCGCGCTTCATCGCGCGCTGCATCGACACCGCGCAAAAGCAGATGCCCGGCATCCTGAAGCGCGCCCATGCGCACAAGGGGGCCAGCTTCGTCGAACTCTACCAGAACTGCATCGTCTACAATGACGACGTCTTCGCGGGCTTTACCGAGAAGAAGCAGGCGCCCTTCACCCAGCTCTGGCTCGAACATGGCCAGCCCATGTTGTTCGCGAACGGCGAGAAGGGCATCGCGCTCGACGCCGATACGCTGTCTCTGAAGATCGTCCACGTGGTGGACGGCGACTGGGAAGCGGCGGGCGTCCGCGTACATGACGAGAAAAACCGCGTCATGGCGGGCCTCCTCGTCGCTATGCGGCACAATGAGGGCATGCCCGTCGCGCTCGGTGTCATCTACGAGGATCCGGCGCCCAGCTTCGAGGAAGATGTCCGCACCCAGAATGTCGAAGCCGCGAAGGGCAAGGTCGTCGACCTTGAGGCTCTCATCAAGAAGGGCCAGACCTGGGAAGTGAACCAGAAGAAGCTCCGCGAGGTCTGAACCGGGTGCGGAACCGGACCGGCGGCCCCGGCCGTCGCGCGTTTCCCGGTCCCGCCCCTCTACCACTTGAAAAATAGGCCTGCGTGCCGGAGGCTCTTTCCCTCATGCTTTCGGCATTCCAATCTTCCAGCTGCGCACGGTCTCGCATTCCTGGCGGGGACTACAGGACCTGCGCGGTCTCTCGCGTGCGTGCACGCGCGCAACGCACACGCGCACATGCGCACACGCGCGCGCTGAGGTGTGACCTATGTGACCTACAGCTGCGGGGCTCGGTCGCATCCCTTGCCGATTTGGCGCCTCCTGTGGACCTTACCGCCGCTGCCGCTCGCCTCTCTATTTCATCGGTTCGCCGCAACTGCGCGGGGGAGGGGACGGGCCCGGCCCGTATCCCCGTTCGATGCTGCAGGTGATGTCGGCGCCTTCACCGGGTGAGCCCTCGACGCTCATGGCGGACGTCGCGGCCGGCGACGACGAGGCCTTTCGCGCGCTGACCGAGGTTCTCTACGGTCCGGCGCTCGGAACCGCCATGAAAGTGCTGGGCAGCCGGGCCGAAGCCGAAGACGCCGTTCAGACCGCCTTGGTCAAGCTATGGCGGACGGCGGAGCGCTTCGATCCTGCCAAGGCGAAGGTCGAAACCTGGTTCCGGCGGATCGTCGTCAACTGCTGCATCGACAGGAAGCGAAGCCTGAAGCCGGTGGACCCCATCGACGAGGCGTTCGACCTGGAATCGGACGAGCCGGGGCCGGAAGCCGAGACCGCCGGACTGATGCGCGACAAGCGCGTCGGCGATGCGGTGATGAAGCTGCCGGCGCGCCAGCGGGCGGCAATCACGCTGTTCTACGGCGACGGCGCGACGATGAATGAAATTGCCGAGGCGCTCGAGACGACGCCGAAGGCGGTGGAAGGACTGCTGGCCCGTGCGCGGGCCGAACTAGCGAAGATGCTCGAAGGGTTGCGAGAGGAACTGTAGCCATGACCGGGGACTGGAATGTGAACCCGCCGTCGAACGACGAGGAACCGATCGACCGTCTGCTGACGGCCTGGGCGCGCGACCGCGATGTCGAGGTTGGCCCCGACGCGGCTCGCCTTGCTGCCGACCGTGCGCTCGCGGAAATCCACGCCGCGCCTCAGCGGCGCTGGATGCCGGCGGCGATCTTCGGCGGCAGCGTGGCCGCTGCCCTGGGCGGCGTTCTCCTGCTGTCGCCTGCCGACGATCCCTCCGGGTCCGGGGCGCCCGGAGCAGCGCCGGGTGTCGAACTCGCTTCCTCCTCCTCCTCCTCGGCCCCCGCGCCGGGCGCGGTGGACGACGGGCTGCCGCGCTTCGTGGGCACCGAGGCGGCGCTCGCCGCCCTGCCCGAGGATCTTCCCGATCTCGACGACCCCACCGACGATGCCCTGATGGCCAGCTATGTGTTTACGCTCGGTCCGGCAGAGGAGCCGATTTACTGATGATCCTGTCCCGCACCATGACCGGCGCCGCCGTCGCACTCTGCATCGCTGCCCCCGCGGCGGCCCAGCAGCAACCCTTTGGCGGCCTGTCCCCCGAGGGGCGTGCCCGGCTTGCCGGCGCCATGTCCGCCGAGCCCTCTCCCGGCTACAGTGCGAAGGTGGCGCAGGCGCGCTCGCGCGTTCTCGACCTTCTTGGCGCCGACGATCTCGATATCGACGAGATCGCCGAGGCGCAGCAGCAGGAGCGCGAACTGGTGATGAAGGAGCATGCCCGTGCCCATGCCCGCATGCGCGATGCCTATGAGGACCTCTCCGCCTCGGACCGAAAGGCCTTTGCACAGGCGCTGAAGCTGCGTGAGCAGCGGCTGCGCGCGCAGATGGCGCAGGCGAAGGACCGTATGGAGGCGATCGACCGGCTCATGCGCTACCAGGCACAGCGGGTTGCCGAAATCCAGCAGCAGCAGCGCGCCCGGGCACGCGCGGCCCGGCAGGTTTCGGAGCAGCAATAGCCGGCAGCGGCAGGCGGCCGGACAGCTCGCTCAGTCGCCGCCGGGACTGCCCGCGCGCGGCGTCCATCCGGTCTGGCGTTCGATTTCCTCCCACATCAGGCGGCAGGCGGTCAGGCTGGCCGGCCCGGGAGTGCCGTCGCCGACGGCCTCCCCGCCGATGCTGACGATGGGCATGACCGGAGAGGAGGTGGACGTGACGAACACCTCCGCGGCGTCCTTCAGCGCCGCCACATCGTAGCTCCGCTCGGCGACCGTTTCGCCGGCGTCTTCCAGCAGGCCGATCAACCGGCGGCGCTTCAGTCCCGGCAGGACGGCGTGGGAGAGCGGCCTTGTGACGATGGTGCCGTCCCGGTCGACGACCCAGACGGTCGTGCTCGACCCCTCGGTCACCGTCCCGTCGGGATCGATCATGATCGTTTCATAGGCCCCGGCTTCCTTGCCCGCCTGTTTGGCGATGACGTTGGGAAGAAGCGCGACCGACTTGATGTCCCGCCGGCTCCAGCGCTGGTCCGCCGCGGTGATCGCGGTCATGCCGACCTGCTGCTCGGGGACCCGCCGGGAAAAGTCGAAGGGGCGGGCAATCATGCTTAGGCCCGGCGGGGTGCGGGCGTCGGGAAAGGCATGGTCCCGCCTTGCTGCGCCGCGGGTGATCTGGAGGTAGAGCATGCCGGTCGACACGCCGCTTTTGCGGATCAGCCGTTCTGCGGCGATGCGTAGCGCGGCGTCCGACATGGGAGCGCGGATCTGCAGCTCGTTCAGGCTGCGCGCCATGCGTTCGAGGTGCAGCGGCCAGTCGAACAGGGCGCCGCCGAAGATGCTGGCGACCTCGTAGATGCCGTCGGCGAACAGGTAGGCGCGGTCCTCGATCGACACCGACGCCTGCGCCAGCGGCACGATGCGACCATTTACATAGGCAAGCCGCGGCAACTCCCGGTCTCCTCATCTCGTTGGGCGCCAAAAGGACTAGGGGAAAACATGACGTCGATCATCTGGTTTCGCGAGGATTTGCGCCTGTCCGACCAGGCGGCGCTGCGGGCGGCGGCGGACGAGGGACCGGTCATCCCGGTCTATGTCCTAGACGATGGGTCACCCGGCCACTGGAAGATGGGCGCCGCGCAGCGCTGGTGGCTCCACCATAGCCTCAGAAGCCTTGCCGCCGACCTCGACGAAAAGGGCTCCCGGCTCATTCTTCTCAGGGGCGAGGCTTCGGTGAAGGTCGGGGCCCTCGCGGACAAGCTCGGCATCGAGCGGGTCCACGCCCTGGAGCATTTCGAGCCCTGGTGGCGGAAGCAGCAGGACAAGCTGTCGGACCGGCTGGAGCTTTGCCTGCATCAGGGCAAGCTGCTGATGCCGCCGGGTACGGTGACGACCAATTCGGGGGATCCCTACAAGATCTTCACGCCCTTCTGGAAATCGCTGCAGCAGGTGCTCCCGCCCGGCGAGCCGCAGCGCACCCCGCAGCGACTGGAGGCGCCCGACGAATGGCCGGACAGCGACCGGCTGGACGACTGGAAGCTGCTGCCGGAGAGTCCGAACTGGGCGGAGGGCTTCGACGCGTGGACGCCGGGCGAAGCGGCGGCGCGGCGGGCCGTACGCGATTTTGCCGACCGGGTGGCCGACTATGACGACGGGCGCAACCTTCCATCGGAAGACCTTACCTCACAGCTCAGTCCGCACCTTCACATGGGCGAGGTGTCGCCTGCCTATGTTTGGCACAGCGTTGCTGCGAATCGGCAGTGGCAGACAGTCGAGACCTTCCTGTCCGAGCTCGCCTGGCGCGATTTCTGTAGCCAGACGATCACCATGTTCCCGGATTATGGCGACGAACATGGCCGCGACCAGTTCGAGAAGATGGACTGGACCGATACGTCGTCGGGCGAAGGCCGGGAGCATCTGCAGGCCTGGCAGCAGGGCCGGACCGGCTATCCCATCGTCGACGCCGGCATGCGCCAATTGTGGCACATCGGCTGGATGCACAACCGGGTGCGGATGATTGCCGCCCAGTTCCTGATCAAGCACCTCCTGATCGACTGGCGCGAGGGCGAGCGCTGGTTCTGGGACACGCTTGTCGATGCCGACTATGGCAATAATTCGCAGAACTGGCAGTGGAGCGCGGGCGCCGGGATCGACTCGCACCCGTTCCACCGCATGATGAACCCGAAGACGCAAAGTCCGAAATGGGAGGCCGCTGGCTATATCCGCGAATGGGTTCCCGAGCTCGCGGCGCTATCGGACAAGGATATCCATGTGCCCTGGGAAGCCGGGGAAGATGCGCTCGACGCGGCCGGGATCACTCTTGGGAAAGAGTATCCCGAGCCGGTCGTCGAACATCAGGCGGCCCGCGAACGGGCGCTGTCCACCTATCGCAAGGCGAAGGGCTAGAAGCGGAACTCGCCGGTGACGAACACGCGGCGCGGATCGCCGTAGAATGCGGTCAGCGTCCCCTCGAGGCCGAGGGTCGGCGTGACCGGTCCGCCATAGGGGGCATCTACGAAGTTATAGCCGGAGACGATGTAGCGTTCGTCGGTCAGGTTCTTCCCGTAGACGCCGATGCGGAAGCGGTCGTCGTCCGAGGCCCAGGCGATGCTGGCATCGATCAGGTAATAGCCATCCTGGTCGAGGAAGCGGTTGGGCGTCTCGAACTGGCTGGTATCGCTGCGCATGGAAATCTGCGAACCGATCAGGATCACGCCGGGACCGGCAGGGATGCCGATGTCGCCGCGGACGCTTCCGGTGAATTCCGGCGTGTTCTGGAATGTGCGCTGATCGGCGACGTCGTTGCCGAAGGCGTCGATGAACTGGTCGTATTCCGCGTCGAGCCAGCCGAAGCTGAGCCCGAGGTCGAAGGTAGAGCCGGTTCCGGCGAAGTCGCGACCCGCCCGCGCGGTGGCCTCGAACTCGATGCCGGAGATGGTGGCCGCGCCGGCGTTCGTCGTGACGCCGGTGAAGGTGTCGTTCACCCCGTCGCCGTCCGTGTCGCTGCCGATCGAGCCCGGGATCTGCACATCGGTATAGTCGGCATAGAAACCGGCCAGACTGATGTTGAGATCGTTGTCGAGAAGCGAGGCCTTCCAGCCGACCTCGTAGCTGTCGACGATTTCCGGGTCGAAACTGATGAATTCGAAGACCTCATCCTCGGACACGGTGCCGTCGCCGTCCAGATCGGGGGCCTCGGACGTCTGGCCACGCGGATCGAAGCCGCCGCCCTTGAAGCCTTTCGAATAGGTCGCGTAGAGATTGTGGTCCGGCGTCGGCTGGTAGCTGATCGAGACACGCGGAGTGAATTCTTCGAAGGTCTCCGACCCGTCGAAGTCCGATGTCACCGCAAAGGGAACCCCGCTGCCGCCGAAATAGTCGGAGAAGCCTCCGACAAGGGACTGGCGCAGGACGACGGACTCGCGCGTATCCCAAGTGTAGCGCCCGCCAACCGACACGCTCCACTGATCGGTGAGATCGTAGGTGAAATCGCCGAAGATGGCGAAGGTCTCGGTATCCACGTCGCCGAAGGTCTGCGCGTTAAAGCCGGGAAGGCCAAGCGACTGGCCCAGTACATCGAGAAGGGAGTCGAAGACGGTTAGGGCGTTGGCGCGCAGGTAATAGGCGCCGATAAGCCCGGCCAGTATTCCGTCGTCGTACAGGACCTGGAATTCCTCGGAGAACTGGTCGTTGTCGTAGATGGCGGGCACGTCGAGGTCCGCCGCGGGCAGCGAATCGAAGTCGATCGGCGTTGTCGAGGAGTCCTCGCGATAGGCGAGGATGTTGCGCAGCTGAATCGTATCGCTGACATCCGCCTCGACGGTGAGCGCGCCGCCATAAGCCTCGACCTCCTGATCGACGACGTCGAGCCCAGCGCGAGTGTCGTAGACATCATCCAGAACCGGCGCGCCCGACAGCAGGCCGGGAATGAGGCGGTGACCCTGGCGCGGCGCGCTGTCATCCTTCACATAATCGCCTGAGAGGCGGACAAAGACACCATAGGCGGGCTCCGCCTCAAGCGTTGCCCGGGCGGCCCAGACATCCTTGTTGTAGTTTTCCACGCCGTCCTGCACCAGATTGTCGCCGTAGCCGCCCCGGCTGAGGCGGGCGGCCGAGGCGCCAAAGCGAACCTCGTCGGTCAGAGGGACGGACCCCGAAAGGACGAGGTCGGCCTGGTCGTAGCTGCCATAGGTGCCGCGAACCTTGAATTCCGTGTCGGTCGGCAGGCGCCGGGTCACATATTTGATCGCGCCGCCAATGGTATTGCGGCCGTAGAGCGTGCCCTGCGGTCCACGCAGCACTTCGATCCGCTCGACATCGTAGACGTCCAGTACAGAGGCCTGCGGCCGGTTCAGATAGACGTCGTCCACATAGACGCCGACCCCCTGCTCGAAACCGGCGACCGGGTCCTGCTGGCCGACGCCGCGGATGAAGGCGGTGAGCGTGGTGTTCGTGCCGCGAGAGACCTCCAGCGTCACGTTCGGAACAGTCTGGGCAATCTCGGTGATGTCGAGAACGCCCTGTTCGGCCAGCTCGTCTCCGCTCAGCGAAGATACCGAAATCGGCACGTCGAGAAGCCGTTCCTCGCGCCGACGCGCGGTTACAACGATGACGTCGGAGGATATCCGGTCGCCGACTTGCTGGCTGTCGGCAACGGTCTCAGCTTCGCTCGGGGCGGTCGTCTGAGCCGAGACGGGTGCAGCCAACGCAATGCAGGTGGGAAGGGCGGTGCCGAGGAACAGTCCGCGGCGGATAGACGGGTAGCGCATTCAGAATATCCCCAAGGAGTGACGACGGGGTTCATCCCCGTTTCGGCGCCGGCAATATTGAAACATGAATCGCTTTTCAACTTTAAACCGAAGTTGAATGCGGGCAGGGAAGCGGGATGGCCCAGACTGCAGATCATGAAGAGCCCGGCCGCACGCCGAGGACGGCGCGCGGCGAACGGACCAAACAGGCGCTACTCGACGCCGCCGCCATCGAGTTCGGCGAGAAGGGGTTTCACGAGACGTCGATAACCACGATCACCAATCGTGCAGGAACCGCGCTCGGAAGCTTTTACACCTACTTCGAGTCGAAAGAGGAGATTTTTCGCGCTCTTGTGCAGTTCATGAGCGCCGAGGTGGCCCGGGCCGCGGGCGGTGCGCTGGAAGGGGAACGGGGGGTTTTCCAGCGAGAACAGGCCGCCCTGCGAAGCTTTCTGGCCTTCGCGGCGGAACATGGCGAAGTCTATCGTATCATCGACGAGGCTGAGTTCGTCGATCCGGCCGCCTGGCGATCACATTATGAAAAGACAGCCGCGCGGATCTGCAAGAGGCTCGAAGACGCAGCGGAGGCAGGGGAAATCCGCGAGGATGCCGGCGAACTTCACGCCTGGGCGCTGATGGGAATGAACGTCTTCCTTGGCCTGCGCTATGCGGTCTGGGATCGGGACAGGCAGCCGGCGGATGTCGCCGAAGCTGCCCGTGACCTGATCGAAAACGGTCTGCGGCGGCGCAAACCAGCCGATTCCTAGACGCGCAAACCGGACGTAAGGCTCAGTCTTGCAGGGCCATCATGTTCGGCTGCCCGTTCGATGCGCTGACCCCGCCGTCCACGGGGAGGTTCACGCCAGAGACAAAACGGGCATCGTCGGAAGCCAGGAACAGCACCGGACCCGCCACATCCTCGGGTTCGCCCGGCCGCCCGAGGGCGATCCGCTGTTTGAAGCGTGTCATGAGCTTGTCGTTGTCGAAAATTCCGCTGCTCATTTCGGAGCGGGTGATGGACGGGTTCACCGCGTTGACGCGAATGCCCTTCGCACCGAGTTCGAGCGCAAGCGCGCGGGTGAAGTTCGTCACCGCCCCCTTCGAGGCGTTGTAGATGGCCATGCCGAAGTCGCCGCCCGTACCCGACACGCTGGACGTGTTCACGATACACCCTTTCGTCTTGGCGAGTTCGGGAATGGCCGCCCGGCTCATCCGCATCAGGCCGCGGACGTTGACCGACAGCACCTTGTCGATGTCCTCGTCGGAGGCGTCCGCGAAAGGGCCGTTCACGGCGACACCGGCATTGTTGTGCAGAACATCGAGGGCACCGAACCGCTCTACGGTCTTCGACACGAGCTGTGCCGGGAAGCCATCTTCGGCAATGTCGCCTTCGACAATCAGGGTCCGATCCGCGGGCATGTTGGCGGCCACCTGTTCGAGGTCGCCGCGGCTGCGGCTGTTGATGACGATATTGGCCCCTTCTTGCGAAAACCGCTTTGCGACGGCCTCGCCGATTCCGCTCGACGATCCGGTAACGATGACGGTTTTGCCGGTGAAACGGGCCATAGGTGCAAAGACTCCTTGCTGGATTTCTGATTCACCGGGTGAACGGTTGGGCGGCGCGGACGTTTCAGGGGGGTGGGGAGCCGCCTCAATCCCTTGCCAGCCGCAAGCGGCGCGGATAGGGCGCTCTTCTGAAAGACAACAGAACTCCTAAGGGACTATGGATATGAGCGACATCGCTGAACGCGTGAAGAAAATCGTCGTCGAGCATCTCGGGGTGGAGCCGGAAAAGGTCACCGAAGACGCGAGCTTCATCGACGACCTGGGCGCGGACAGCCTCGATACGGTCGAGCTCGTCATGGCGTTCGAAGAAGAATTCGGCGTGGAGATTCCGGACGATGCGGCCGAGAAGATCCTGACCGTCCGCGACGCCATCAACTATATCAAGGAACATAAGGCGGACGCCTGAGGCGTAGCCTGTACCGTTCCCGGAAATTACCGGTAGCCGAGCGGCGGTCCTTCCGTGATGGTGAAGGGCCGCCGCCATTCGTTAGGGAGAACCTCCGATGCGCCGCGTAGTCGTTACGGGCCTCGGCCTTGTCACCCCGCTCGGCGGGGACGTCGAAACCAGCTGGAAGAACATTCTCGCCGGTAAGTCCGGCGCGGGCCGGATCACGCGCTTCGATCCAGAGGATCATGCGTGCAAGATCGCCTGCGAAGTGAAAATGGACGGCTCCGAGATGGCGCTCGACCTCTCGAAGCGGGTGGACCACAAGGTTCAGCGCCAGGTCGACCTGTTCATCCAGTTCGGCATCGATGCCGCAGGCCAGGCGATCGAAGATGCCGGCCTTCTCGACCTGTCGGATGAGGAGCGCCTGCGCGCGGGCTGCTCGATCGGGTCGGGCATCGGCGGGCTTCCCGGGATCGAGAAGGAATCCATCGTCCTTCACGAGCGCGGGCCGCGGCGCGTCAGTCCGCACTTCGTGCATGGGCGGCTGATCAACCTCGTCTCCGGCCAGGTTTCTATCAAATATGGGCTGGAGGGGCCGAACCATGCCGTCGTCACCGCCTGTTCGACCGGCGCGCATTCGATTGGCGACGCGGCGCGGATGATCGCGCTCGACGATGCCGACATAATGCTGGCGGGCGGCGCAGAATCTGCGATCTGCCCCCTCGGAATTGCCGGATTTGCCCAGGCCAAGGCGCTCTCCACGCGCAATGACGATCCCGAAGGCGCGAGCCGTCCCTATGACGAAGGCCGTGACGGCTTCGTCATGGGCGAGGGTGCCGGAATCGTCGTGCTGGAGGAGATGGAGCGGGCCAAGGCACGCGGCGCGACCATCTACGGCGAAGTCATCGGCTATGGCCTGACCGGCGACGCCTTCCACGTCACCGCACCGCACGAGGATGGCCGCGGCGGCTTCCGGGCCATGCAGAATGCACTCGCCCGGGCCGGTATGACGCCTGGCGATATCGATTATATCAACGCCCACGGCACTTCGACGCCGCTTGGCGACGAGATCGAACTGAACGCGGTGCGGCGCCTGTTCGGCAGCGCCATCGATCATGTGTCGATGTCGTCCACGAAAAGCGCCATCGGCCACCTTCTGGGCGGAGCCGGCGCGGTAGAGGCGATCTTCTGCCTGCTCGCCATGCGCGATCAGGTCGCGCCGCCGACGATCAATCTCGAAAATCCCTCCGAAGGCTGCAAGGGCGTGGACCTTGTGCCGCTGACGCCGAAGGAGCGGGAAATCCGTGCCGTCCTGAACAACAGCTTCGGGTTCGGCGGAACGAACGCATCCCTCGTGATGAAGCGCGTTTAGGCGGCGCCGGCCCGTGCGCGTTTTCATCCGCGTCCTGGTCGGCCTCCTCGTGCTTGGCGGAATCCTTGCCGCCGGCGCCTTCCTCTACGGCCGTAGCGAATGGGTCGAGCCGGGGCCGCTCGCGGAAGCCACGAACGTCGTCATCCCGCGCGGCAGTTCGCAGGCGCGGGCTGCGCTCTTGCTCGAGGAAGAAGGCGTGCTCGCCAATGCGGACCGCTTCCGCATCCTGTCGCGGGCCTTTGGAGAGACTGCTCCCATCCGCGCCGGCGAGTTCCGCTTCCCCGCCGAGGTCAGCGCTGCCGACGCGCTGAATATCTTGCAATATGCCGAACCCGTACAGCGGCGGATCACGATCCCGGAAGGGCTGCCGTCCGTGCTGGTGCACGAGCGGATCATGGCTGCGCCCTTCCTGACCGGAGAGATCGACGTGCCCGAAGAAGGCAGCGTCCTTCCGGCCACCTATAATTACGAGCGGGGGGAGCCGCGGTCCGCCCTTCTCGGCCGCATGCAGCAGGCTATGACGGAGACCGTCGCCGAACTGTGGGACGAGCGCAGCGAGGACACGCCGGTCGACACCCCGCGTGAGGCAGTGATCCTCGCCTCTATCGTGGAGAAGGAAACGGCGGACCCTGCCGAGCGGCCCACGGTTGCCGGTGTTTACCGAAACCGGCTGGAAATCGGCATGAGGCTGCAGGCCGATCCGACCATCATCTACCCCATTACCAAGGGGAGGCCGCTGGGGCGGCGGATCCGGCAGTCCGAGATCGACGCCGTCAACGGCTACAACACCTATTCCATGACGGGCTTGCCGGACGGGCCCATCGCCAATCCGGGTCGCGAATCGATCGAGGCGGTGCTGAACCCGGCCGAAACGGATGCGCTTTACTTCGTGGCTGACGGTTCCGGCGGACATGCATTCGCCGAGACGCTGGCCGAGCATAACGAGAATGTCCGAGCCTGGTTTGCCCTGCGCCGGGCGCGCGGGGAAATGGACTAGCGCCCCAGCAGGAAAACGGCGTGCTCGGCCATCAGATTGGCAAGCCGTCCTCCGGTGCGGTGGCCGCCCGAGAGGAACCAGGATTTCTCGATCCGGAACCCGAGATCGTCGACCAGCGCGCGGAAGTCGTCGATCGTCAGATGATGAATGTTGGGCGTGTCGTACCAGCGCGCGGGGAGCAGCCGCGTGACCGGCATGCGCCCGCCGAGCAGAAGCGACGTCCGGATGCGCCAGTGGGCGAAATTGGGAAAGGAAACGAAGGCGTGGCTGCCCAGGCGCATCAGGTCCTTGAGAATGAGGTCCGGCCGCCAGGTGGTCTGGAGGGTCTGCGACAGGATGGCGTAATCGAAACTTCCCGCGGGATAGGTGTCGAGGTCGGTATCGGCATTGCCCTGGACGACGGAAAGGCCTTTCGCGACGGCAGCCGCGACATTGTCCGCGTCGAGTTCCAGTCCGCGCGCATCGACCCCGCGCCGGGACACGAGTTCGGCCATCAGCGCGCCGTCGCCGCAGCCGATATCGAAAACACTCGAGCCCTCCGGGACATTGTCGGCAATGACGGCGAGGTCGGGACGAAGGCTCATGAAGGTGTTCCCGACAGGAAGCCGTCGACGATCCGGTAGAGGTCGGGGGACTCGAGGAGGAAGGCGTCATGTCCGTAGGGCGAAGACAGCTCCACGAAGCTGACGGGCGCTCGCACGCTGTTCAGCGCATGCACGACCCGGCGCGATTCGGAAGTCGGATAGAGCCAGTCGGTATTGAAGCTGATGACGCAGAACCGGGTACCGCTGCCGCGGAAGGCCTCCCCCAGAACCCCGCCATGACGTTCGGCAAGGTCGAAATAGTCCATGGCCCGAGTGATGTAGAGATATGAGTTGGCGTCGAACCGGTCGGTAAAGCTGCTACCCTGGTGGCGGAGGTAGGATTCGACCTGGAAATCGGCATCGAAGCCGAAGCTGATCGCCTCCCTGTCCTGCAGGCGGCGTCCGAATTTCTCGGTCAGCCCCTGTTCGGACATATAGGTGATATGCGCGGCCATGCGCGCCACCGACAGACCTGCAGCCGGGGCCGGGCCGCCATAATAGTCGCCGCCGGCCCAGGCGGGATCCGCCATGATGGCCTGTCGCCCCACCTCGTGAAAGGCGATGTTCTGCGCGCTGTGCCGCGCCGCGGTGGCGATTGCGACGGCCCTCTCCACCCGGTCCGGATAGAGGCTGGCCCATTGCAGCACCTGCATGCCTCCCATCGAGCCGCCGATCGCCGCGCAGAGCCGATCGATACCGAGATGGTCGAGCAGCTTCGCCTGCGCACGCACCATGTCCGCTATGGTGATGACGGGAAAGCGCAGACCCCAGGGCCGGCCATCCTCGTGCAGGCTTTTCGGACCCGTCGTTCCCATGCACGAGCCGAGGACGTTCGCGCAGATGATGAAATGTCGTTGCGGATCGAGCGAGCGGCCGGGACCGATCATGCGAGTCCACCAGCCGGGCTTTCCGGTCACCGGATGCCGGCTGGCCGCATATTGGTCCATGGTCAGCGCGTGACAGACGAGAACGGCATTGTCCCGCTGCGGCGAGAGCTCGCCATACGTCTCGAACGCCACCTGCAGCGACGGCAGCACGGCGCCGCCGTCGAGCGCCAGCTCTCCCAGCTCAACGGTCTGCGGTGAAGAGGTCACTCCTGTTCGGGAAGGACCTGGCGCCACGACGTCACGGCGACGCTGGCGAACAGGCCCGCCTGCGCATAGGGATCGGCCGCGGCAAAGGCGATGGCCTCCTTCCGGTCGGCAAAGTCGATGACCAGCAGCGACCCGATCGGGCTTCCTTCACCATCGAGCAGCGGTCCGGCAATCAGCACATCCTCGCCCTTGCTGCGGATATGGTCGAGATGGGCCGCCCGCGTTTCGGCGCGCAGGTCGCCCGCATGGGGCTTGTCGATGCAGTGGATCGCATAATGCGGCATAGGGGAGAACTCGATAGAGGGGCGCTCCATGGCTAGCAAGCAACTAGGATCGGCGGCGACATTCCTGGGCGGCGTCGCGGCGCTGTTCCTTGCGCGGGAAGTGGGCGTCATTCTCGCCCTGACCACCGGATTGCCGGTCCCGGCGGCAGTGCTGGGCCTGCTCCTGATCGCCCTTGCGAGCGGGGTCTCGCCATGGCTGCGCAGGTTGCTCGCAGCCGCCTCGTCGCTCTTCGTACGCTGGCTGGGCGCCTTCATCGTACCGCCCTTTGTGGGCCTCGCGATGTTCCTTCCTCTTCTCGGCGACCATGGGCCCGTAGTCTTCGGGATTCTGGTGCTGACGACGCTTCTGGGCGCGGGAACGACGGCGGGCTGCTATCTGCTGTTCCGGTCCCGCGGGGTCCGGGCATGACCATCGTCCTCATCGTCACTGCCGGGACATTGCTTGCCTATTGGGCGGCGCTCAAGGTCGCCGCGGCGGTCCCGCATCCGCTGGTAAATCCCGTCCTGCTGGCTGCCCTCGGCATTTGGCTTGCGCTATGGCTGACCGGAATGACCCCGTCGGCCTACCGGGCGGCGGCCGGGCCGCTCGTCCTCGCGCTGGAACTCGCGATCGTCGCGCTCGGCGTGCCGCTTGCCGACCGGTTAAAGGCGCTGAAGGGCCGCGCGCTTCCTGCCTTCTGCGCGCTTCTCGTCGGCACGTCAGTCACCATAGCGGCGGGAATCGGGCTTGCGCGGCTGGCGGGCCTTCCCGTCCCGCTTGTCGAGGCGCTATCGGCAAAGACCGTTTCAAGCGGGTTTGCCATCGCCATCATGGAACGGATCGGGGGTCCGGCTGCGCTTGCCGCGGGGCTGGTGGTCGCGACCGGCATGATCGGCGCACTGACGGTACCGCCGCTGTTTCGCCGGCTCGGCCTGACTGCGCCCGACGCGCTCGGACTGGCAGCGGGCCAGTCGGGGCATGTGGTCGCGACCGACGCCCTGCTCCGCACCGACCGGGCCAGCGGCGAATATTCGGCGCTCGCGCTGATCATTACCGGCCTGCTTGGATCAGTTCTCGTTCCCCTGCTCCTCGGCCTTCTCACCTGACCTTCCTTGCTTGACGTCGGCGCGGCCACGCCCTATGTGCGCGCAGCTTGAACGGGTGCCGTCCGGCGGTGCCCCGGCGCTTCTATGGAGCGTCTCAATGAAAATCGGATGCCAGAGGGTTTAGCGATGTCGCGCGTATGCGAACTGACCGGCAAGGGCCGGCTCGTGGGTAACAATGTCAGCCACGCCAACAACCGCACCAAGCGGGTGTTCCTGCCGAACCTGCAGAAGGTCTCGCTGATCTCCGACGCGCTCGGCCGGGCCGAGACGTTCAAGGTGTCGACGCACGGCCTGCGCTGCGTCGAGCATAATGGCGGCCTCGACAACTGGCTCCTCAAGACGAAGAACGAGAAGCTGTCCGACAAGGCGCAGAAGGTGAAGCGGAAGATCAAGAAGGCGCGCGAGCAGGCCGAAGCCGCCGCGTAACGCTTCTTGCAGGTGGCTGGTCGTTGCCGGCCGCCTGTCAGATAGTCACCAGTTCCGCATCCTCGGTCAGCGCGCCGACAAGCCCGCCTGTTTCCACTGCCGCGTACAGTCCCCTCTGCCGTGCGCCGGTCTGGTGAATTCCGGTCTCGCAGGCGACCAGCCTGACGCCCAGCTCACTGCACTGATCGAGAAGCTGGCGCACCGTCGCGATGCCATGCTCGCGCAGCGACGGATCCTTCGCCCAGCATCGGTCCGCGAGCACTGCGCGTACCGCTTCCCCCTGAAAGAACACCTGTACCGATCGTCCCATCGCGGCCGCAGTGGCGGCCAGCGTCAGTCCGCCATGCACCCGGGCATGCTCGTCGGACAGGACGACGAGGGTCAGGCCGCGTGGCATGCCGGGCAATCGGGGTCTTTGGGCAGGCGAACCGTGCGCATCCTTTGACCACACGCGTCGTAAAACAGCATGCGCCCCGCCATCGGCTCGCCGAAGGGAACGAGGCTGCGAATGACTTCCAGCGCCTGCATCGACCCCATGATCCCTGCAACCGCGCCCAGAATGCCGCGCTCGGCGCAGCTGTTTTCCGGACGGTCGGACGCGTTGCCGGCGAAGCAGCGCCAGCAGGGCTGATCTGCCTTCCAGCCTTCGAAGGTGCCGAGCTGGCCGTCGAACGGGCCGACGGCCGCGCTGACCAGCGGGGTCTTCAGCGCCAGGGCGGTATCCGCGACGACGCCGCGCGTCGCAAAGCTGTCGGACCCGTCGGCGATGACGTCATGACCGCCGAGCAGCTCTGCCGCATTCGCTCCGGTCAGGCGCTCCGCCTTCGGGTCGACGCGGACTTCCGCGTTCAGCGATTTGAGCGCGACCTTGGCGCTGGCGGTCTTCTTCATGCCGATGTCGGCGGTGCCGTGCAGCACCTGGCGCTGCAGATTGGACAGATCGACCTCGTCATCGTCGATCAGCGTGATGTAGCCGACGCCGGCCGCCGCCAGATACTGGAGCAGCGGAGCCCCCAAACCGCCCGCGCCGACGACCGCCACTCGCGCATCGACAAGGCGCTGCTGTCCGGCCCCGCCGATCTCGGGCAGCACAATATGACGGGCATACCGTTCAAGCTGCTGATCGGTGAGCGTCATTCTCAAGCGTTGCCTTTCCTAGCAAAGGCCCACGACACGCCGCCCGGCAGAGCCGAGTCCGGCGAAAAATCAAGCTGAAGAACTCGCCGCCGGTTAGAGGAGTTCGATGCACCAGAGCGGTGCACGATCAGCGTCTTGTAGAGCCAGATGTCTCCAGGATTGGCCAAGCAGATAGACCGAGTCCCCGTTTTGACGATTTCGGTGATTGCTCCAGACGTCAGTACGCCTCCGGCATGAGACGCCTCAAGTATCTCTAGAGGGCCGTTTGAATCATCGACAGGATCAAGATGCACACGGGCTGTCAGCATTCGGCGGAGCACCGGTAGCGGGGGTTGGCAGTGATCGACGCCGCTCTTTCGATTCCAGCATTTGTAGCCTGGGGGGCGACGCTCGCCAGATACTGCCACGGTCCGATCCTGATGCCACCCAAGGGACCAGTTGGAGGTCAGGCACTTGTCGAACAACGTTGCTCGAACCGCCTGCATTCGCACGCCCAACTGGTCGGATGCGAACGCCTCGAGCGTTTCCCGTAAACCGTTCAGTCCGGGCCTGTTCAGGTCGATTCGGAGCCCCGCAGCTTCCGGCCACGGCAGCTGCTCCAACTCGGGGAGCCAATCCTTCAACGAGCTGGGACAATGCGCTGACCCGGTTCTCTCGAGCTTTTCGGAGAGTGTTTCCGTCATTGCGTGGGGCGCCTAGCGCCCGGTGCTCCCGAAGCCGCCTTCGCCGCGCGCCGTCTCGGATAGCGTCTCTACTGCGGCGAAGACTGCGCGCTGAACGGGCGCCGGAACCAGCTGTGCAATGCGTTCGCCGCGGCGAACGGCGAAGGATTCGCTGCCGAGATTGGCGAGAATGACCTTCACTTCGCCGCGATAGTCGGAATCGATGGTGCCGGGCGTGTTCAGACAGGTAACGCCATGCTTCAGCGCCAGGCCTGAGCGGGGCCGGACCTGCACCTCATAGCCAGCAGGGATGGCCATGGCGAAGCCGGTCGCGACGGCGTGCCGTGCGCCGGGCTCAAGGTCGACATCCTCTGCCGCCACGACGTCCATGCCTGCCGCGCCGTCGGTCGCGTAGGCAGGTTCGGGAAGCCCCTCCGCATGGTCCAGCCGCTTGAGTTCTATCGTGATCGCGCTCATGCGCACTCCTTCGCGATTCGGTCGGCAAGGCGGCGGGCCACCTCGCTCTTGGGAAGGTCCGGCCAGTCCTCTACACCGCCCGCCGTTACCAGATGAACGCGGTTGTCCGCGCCGCCCATCACATCGCCGGATACGTCGTTTGCGACGATCCAGTCGCAGCCCTTGCGCGCAAGCTTCGCGGATGCGTGGTCCACGACATTGTCGGTTTCCGCGGCGAAGCCTACGACCAGTCGGGGCCGCCGGTCGTGCATCGACAGTTCCGCCAGAATGTCCGGATTTTCGGCAAGCGTCAGGGGTGGAAGGCTGGCGCCGTCCTTCTTCAGCTTGGTCGGCGCCTCCTCAGCGACGCGCCAGTCCGCGACCGCCGCCACCATCACCGCGATGTCGGCAGGCAGCGCATCTTCCACCGCCTGTCTCATCTCGCGGGCGCTTTCCACATCGATGCGCCGCACGTTTCGCGGGGCCGGCAGAGTTACCGGACCGGCGACAAGCGTGACGTCCGCTCCCAGCGCCGCCAGCGCCTCGGCAATGGCAAAACCCTGGCGTCCGCTCGACCGGTTGGCGATGTAGCGCACCGGATCGATCGGTTCATGCGTAGGCCCCGCGGTCACGACCGCGCGCTTTCCCGCAAGTGGCCGTGCGCCCTCCGGCGGGGGCAGCTTCGTTTCGGCACTAAGCTCGCTGCGGATGCGATCGACGATGGCGGGCGGTTCGGGCAGGCGGCCGGCGCCCCATTCGCCGCAGGCCATGCCGCCCTCGTCGGGGCTCATGACGTGCGCTCCATCCGCAGAGAGTTGGGCCACATTCCGCTTCGTGGCCGGGTGATGCCACATGCGCACATTCATCGCCGGGATCCAGAGAACGCGCGTGTCTGTCGCGAGAAGCAATGTCGTAGCCAGATCGTCGGCCAGGCCCTGCGCCGCCTTCGCCATCAGATTGGCCGTGGCGGGGCAGACAACCACCAGGTCGGCGTCGCGCGATAGCTGGATATGGCCGATCTCGGACTCTTCCGTCGCGTCCAGAATATTGCCAAAGACCCGGTCACCGGTGAGGACCGACAGGGACAGCGGCGTGACGAAGCTCTTGGCGCTTTCGGTCATGACCGCACGTACCTGCGCCCCCTCCCGGTTGAGGAGGCGCACAAGCTCGAGCGCCTTGTAGGCCGCAATGCCGCCGGAAACGATGAGGAGAATGCGCTTACCCTGCATAAGGAGACTGCGTTTAGACCGCGTGTCCTCTCGCGGCTAGCGCTCAGCTTCTTGCCGGACCGCGCTGCGCGACTTAGGGGTCTGAGCCGGGGGGTTGCGTTGCGTACGAGCGGGGAGCGGCGGCAACGTGCGATCGATTTTCATGGGCATAGGGCTGGCAGCGGCTGCGCTGACGAGCTGTTCGGACGGGGCATCGCTCGGCGATCGCACGCCTGCAGGCACTGGAGACGATGCGACTGCCGCGCCTCCGCCGCCCCCGCCCCCACCACCGCCGCCGCCGCCTCCACCACCACCGCCGCCTCCACCACCACCGCCCCCTCCACCACCACCGCCTCCGCCACCTCCTTCAGGCGCCGGTGAGGACGAAGGGTCGGCGGCACCGATTGCGCCCAGCGAACCCGTCGTGGTGGCAACCCCGGGTTCGGCCGGATCGCACCAAGACGAGGCGGACGACAGCGCGGTCTTCGCGCCCGCTGATTCGGCCGACGGTGAGACGGCCTCTGATTCCATAGAGGGGGCGGGGCCGGCGAGCTGCCCTAGCGGCGACCTCGACTGCGGGGGTGTTCGGATGGGCAGGGGCAGTTTCGCAGAGCCGCCCGACATGTGGGTGGGCGAACGGGCGCAGATTCGCTTCTTCGTGGCGGCAACGGATGCGGGGATCGAGCGCCAGGCCGGCACACGGACCGAGATTCTGCCGGCGCGCGATCTGCATATCGGCCGCTGCATGAAAGCCACCTTCGCCGCGCCGCCGTCGATCGACATTCTGAGTGAAAACGGCGTCGTCAAACCGCTCGCCCGCGATATGGGCCGGGCCGAGTGGCGCTGGACCGTGCTGCCCGAAGAGCCGGGCATCTATACGGCCAGCGTCGACGTGGAGGTGATGGAGGTGGCAGCCGACGGCAGGTGCGGAACGACGCGGCTCGACCGCTACGAGGAAAGTGTCGACCTGGAAATCAGCATCGGCTTCTGGGCGAATTTCCTGCGGGCGGTGGAGGAAGCGCGGAATGCGGGTGACCTTGTCTCCGCCCTCTTTGCCAGCTGGGAAAGGGCCCTCGTGTCCCTGGCCGCGCTGATCACGGCAGCCGGCGGTGTGCTGATCGCCATTCGGACGTTCGGCCGGTCGCGGCGACCGGAAGATCCATCCTAGACAGCAAGCCCCAGCCTAGAAGGTCAGCCCCAGCGCGAACAGGCCTGCCCCGATGCCGGAGCCAAGCAGGAGCCAGGGGATCGGTCCGGCGCGCCGCGGTTCCGGAAGCGGAGCGAGCGGCGGCAGGGGAGGCGCAGCGCCCGGGTCGGGCACGAGTGTCATGACGCGGCGCATGAAATCGGGCAACTCCAGAAGCGTCCGCCAGTCGCGCACGATCTTGTCTGCGAGCTGGCCTTCCGGGCCGAGTTCGTCGCGGCCCCATTCGAGGATCAGCGGTTCCGCGATCGCCTGCATGTTGACCTCGGGGTCGAGCGCATAGGCGACCCCTTCGACCATCACCATCGTCTTCTGGAGGAGGAGGAGATGCGGCTGGGTCACCATGTCGAACTGGCGTGTGATGGTGAACAGGCCGTCCAGCATCTGGCCGATCGAGATATCCTTCACCGGGAGGCCGCGAATCGGCTCGCCCACCGATCGCAGCGCGGTGATGAATTCGTTCATGTCGTGGTGCGGCGGCACGTAGCCCGCCTCGAAGTGAATCTCCGCCACCCGGCGATATTCGCCGTTGATGAGGCCGGCCATGATCTCGGCAAGCCACAGCCGCGCCTTGTGGTTGATGCGCCCCATGATGCCGAAGTCGATGGCGGCGATGCGGCCATCGGGAAGGGCGAAGAGATTTCCCTGGTGCAGGTCGGCGTGGAAGAAGCCGTTAATCACGGATTGACGCAGGAAGCCGCGCACGAGGATGGTGGCAAGCGCGCGCCGGTCGAGCCCGGCCTCGTCAATCGCCGCAAGATTCGTCATCTTGATGCCGTCAATCCATTCGACGGTCATCACTCGCCGCGCCGTGCGCTGCCAGTCGATTTCCGGGATGACGAAGCCAGGCTCCGCAGCCAGGTCCTGCTTTAGTTCCGAAGCGGAGGCGGCCTCGATGCGCAGGTTCAGCTCGCGCTCGGTCCAGCGGCGAAAATAAGCAATGGTGGCGCGTGGCCTCAGCCGCGCGAATTCCCCGCCCATCGTCTCGATCCGTGCCGCCAGCCATTCATAGGTTTCGATGGCTCTGGCGAATTCGTCCTCGATTCCCGGGCGCAGTACTTTCACGGCGACCGTGCGCCCGTCTGTCGTGACCGCCCGGTGGACCTGGGCGATGGAGGCCGACCCGACCGGCGTTTCCTCGATAGAGGCGAACAGTTCGGAGACCGGCCGCTCGAACGCGGCTTCGATGCTGGCGCACACATCGGAAAAGGCGAAGGGTTCTAGCTGATCCTGAAGCGTCGCCAGCTCGCGCGCGGCCGCCTCGCCCACGAGGTCGGGCCGCGTTGCGAGGGCCTGGCCGAGCTTGATGGCAGCCGGTCCGAGTTCCTGAAATGCCTGCTTGTAGCGCGGCTCTTTCGGCGCACCGGTGCCGAAGCGGGCTGCCTTCGCAAGCCTGCGCAGTTGCGGCGGCGAATGCGGGTGGGTTTCCAGCACGCGCAAAGCGCCGTGGCGTGCCAGGGTGCGCGCCCAGCTGAAGACGCGCCGCATATGCGTAAGGCGGGTGGTCAAAGCTTCCAGCCGGAGTGAATCGCCACCAGGCCGCCGAGAATGGGCCTTACCGACGTGCGCGCGAAGCCGGCCTCGCCGATCATCGCCCGAAATTCTTCCATCGGCGGGAAGCGCCGGATCGACTCGACGAGATACTGATAGGCTTCCTCGTCCTGAGCGACGATCTTGCCGATCTTCGGCACGACCTTCAGCGAATAGGCGTCGTACAGGTCGGCGGCGACCGGCCACTCCATGCGGCTGAACTCCAGGCAGTAGAAACGGCCGCCGAACTTCAGCACCCGGTGGGCCTCGCGCAGCGCCGCGGGAATGTCGGTCACATTGCGGATGCCGAAGGCGATCGTATAGGCGTCGAACCTGGCGGAGGAGAAGCTGAGCGTTTCGGCATTCTCTTCCTGCCAGGCGAGTAGGTCCGCCAATTTCGCGGGCGCCCGCTTGCGGCCTTCTTCGAGCATGTGCGGATTGATGTCGGAGACGGTCACATGCGCGCCGCGCCGCGCCATGCGAAAGGCGATGTCACCGGTTCCGCCTGCCATGTCGAGAATGCGCTCCCCGGGCCGCGGCGCGACCTTTTCGACGAATTCGTCCTTCCAGATTCGGTGCAGTCCGCCCGACATGAAATCGTTCATGATGTCGTAGCGGCGCGCCACGCGCTCGAAGACGGACCCGACGCGGCGGGTCTTTTCCTCCGGCGTTACGTCCTGGAAGCCATAGCTGACGGTGGTTTCGGTCATTCCCGGGCGCTTAGCCGCACCTTCATTCCGCGGCAAACGCGCCTTATGTCGCGAGGCGTCAATCAGAGCAGGCGATCTTCCCGGCCCAATGCCCGAACTTCCCGAGGTTGAAACGACGATGCGCGGCATCGGTGCCCATCTAAGGGGGCGGCGCCTGACGGAGGTAGAGGTGCGGCGCCCGGACCTTCGCTGGCCAGTATCGCCCGACTTTCGGCAGCAGCTGCAAGGTGCGCGCATTGTGGATGTCGGCCGCCGGGCGAAATACGGCCTTCTCCATACCGACCGCGGCGACAGCGTCATCCTGCACCTGGGCATGTCGGGCCGTATGCGCATCGCCCCAGAAGAGATCGCAAAGCACGACCATGTCATCTTCTCGACGGACGAGACTCGCATCGCGCTGAACGACCCGCGCCGCTTCGGTTCGCTCCACCTGGTGCGTACCGAGGAGCTCGCGGCGCATCCGCTGATCGCCGCCTGCGGGCCCGAGCCGCTCTCCGGAGAGCTGACCGCGGACTATCTGGCGGCGGTCATCCGTAACAGCAGGTCGCCCATCAAGGCGCTGCTCCTCGATGGACGGCGCATCGCCGGGCTTGGCAATATATATGTCTGCGAGGCGCTGTTCGAAGCGGGGGTGCGCCCCACCCGCAAGGGCGAGCGCGTGACCTACAGGGAGCTCGGCCGGCTGGCCGGGACGATCCCGGCGGTGCTGCGCCGCGCGATCCGGGCCGGCGGCTCGACGCTTCGCGACTTCGCCCAGCCTTCCGGAGACCTTGGATATTTCCAGCATGAGTTCAAAGTATATGGCCGCGAAGGCGAGCCTTGCCTGACCTGCGCACAGCCGATTCGGCGAATCGTCCAATCGGGGCGATCCAGCTTCTTCTGCCCCAGGTGCCAGCGCTGATACCGAGAAGCGCTTGACGCGGAAGAAGGCAGTCCCTATCTGCGCGCCTTTCGGTTCGCAGGGAAACCTGCGCACCGCCGTTAGCCCGCGCGAACTTCGCTGCGGCCTGACGGACGACCCGAAATTCGTAGCAGGACCAGTAAGAGCCGATGGCCAATACACCTCAGGCGCGCAAGCGCATTCGTCGCAACGACCGCCGTGCGGACATCAACCGCTCGCGCGTCAGCGAGATCCGCACTTATGTGAAGAAGATCGAGGCTGAGATTGCGGCGGGCGACAAGGATGCGGCCCGTCAGGCTCTTCAGACGGCGCAGCCGCACCTGCAGCGCGGGGCTGCCAAGGGCGTGCTTCACAAGAATACCGTGGCACGCAAACTGTCCCGTCTTTCGCACCGGATTCAGGCGATCGGCTAAAAGCTTCGTCTTTTCAAAAAACTAGGGCGTCGGGTTCATCTGGATCCGGCGCCCTTTTTCGTAAGAATCATGTCTTTTCAATGAGTCGCGGGCGATGGCCTGCGGTTCGCGGCGGCTCTGACGGCCTGTGCCAAGCAGCGAATCGCGGGCCTCCCTCTGTCAATTTATTTATTTAAGTTCTGTTGCAGCCGGACCCTTGAAAGGCAGGCCTCAGCCGACCTACAAAAGGACCTCGCCAGCACAGGCGGCCCAAGTCTTTCCAGTATTCCCATGCATTGGTGCCGGGAAGTGACCGCGAGAGAAGTATTCGCGGTAAACGGGTAAGCTGTATCTGAGTGAAGCAGGTTGCGTTTATTTAGATTCGGGGGGTTCTGTCTTTCGTGGTTCCTTCGTAGTTAGTGCGAAGCAGTTAGGCAGGGCCAACGTAACAGCAGGCAGTTCCAGACTCGCCGTTTCCCGGGAGACGGCGGCAGGAGATGCTTTGTCTGTTGCTGAGGCGGAAGCGCACGGCAGGGAGGTTCGGAAGTTGGCAAGTCTGCAGGCAGCGAGTGATGTGACGGAGGCTTTCGACTCGGCGGCGCGTTGGGGCCGGATCCGCGAGGCACTGAAGGCCGAATTCGGACCGCGCACCTTTTCTTCCTGGCTTTCCGAACTGACATTCGTCGGGATCGATCACGATACTGCGGTGCTGAACATGCCGACGGCGTTCAAGGCCGACTGGGTGCGCAGCCACTATGTCGAACGCCTGCGGCTGCTCTGGGGCGCCGGGGGAAGCCCGGTGCGTAACGTCCGGATCGAAAGCGGCGTCCGGACCGTGTCCGCAGTCCCCGACGCGCAGCATATCGAGGCCTCGGAACCCGTCGTGGGCAACCCGGCGGAATCTGCGAGTCGGCAGCAGGCAGCGTCGGACCCCGACGCGCAGAATGCTGCGGTTCTCAATCCGCGCTACACCTTCGAGGCTTTTGTGGTCGGGAAGGCCAACGAGCTGGCCTATGGTGCGGCCAAAGCCGTTGCCGAGGGCGGCGATATCACCTTCAACCCCCTGTTCCTGCACGGGATTACGGGGATCGGCAAAACCCACCTGATGCATGCGATCGGCTGGGAGTTTCGTCGCCGCGATCCCTCCGCGAAGGTCGTCTACATGTCGGCCGAGAAGTTCATGTGCGAATTCCTCGCTGCGATGCGCGCCAAGGATACGCTCAGCTTCAAGCGCCGTCTTCGAACCGCCGACCTTCTGCTGATCGACGATATCCAGTTCATCGGAGGCAAGGAGTCGACGCAGGAAGAGATGTTCCACACGATGAACGAGATCATCGCTGCGGAACGCCCCCTCGTGATTTCGGCGGACCGGCCGCCACAGGATCTCGACGGGATCGAGGCGCGCGTGCGCTCGCGCCTGGCCTGGGGGCTCGTCGCCGACATCAATCCGGCCGAATATGAGCTTCGGCTCAATATTCTGAACGAAAAGCTCACGCGCATGGGGTTCGAGAGCAACGCGCTCGTCAGCGAGGAGGTCGTCGACTTCCTGGCCCGCAAGGTAACCGGCAACATCCGCGAGCTCGAAGGGGCGCTGAACCGCGTGATCGCCTATTCGAAGACACGTGGGAGCGCGATCGACGTGGCGACGGCGCGCCAGGTCCTGTCGAGCGTTCTGCGCTCGCATTCCCGCCGGGTGACTGTTGACCGGATCCAGCGGGAAGTGGCGGAATTCTATCACATCAAGCTATCGGACATGCTGTCCGCGCGGCGCGCGCGAGATGTGGCCCGGCCACGGCAGATCGCCATGTACCTTGCCAAGCGGCTGACCCCGCGCAGCCTTCCCGACATCGGCAAGCGCTTCGGCGGGCGCGATCACACAACGGTCATGCATGCGGTGAAGCGCATCGAGGAACTTCGCGCCGGCGACGGTGAACTATCCGCCGACATCGAGCGGCTGGAACGCATCATCGACTGCTGAGTGGGACGTTCCCTTTGATCTCCGGCCCGGTCGCCGCAATTCTGTCTTCGTGAGTGGACTGAAAGCGGGGAAACGGGGAGGAGTCATCATCGTGCGGGTCCTGTTTCTTTTGATCCTCGCCATCTCGACCGTGACCGGTTTCTTTTGATCCTCGCCATCTCGACCGTGACCGGTTTCTTTTGATCCTCGCCATCTCGACCGTGACCGGTGAGACGGCCAGCGCCGCGAATGAGGACGAGATCGTCATCGAGGGAAAGCGGGCTGCCGAGGAGACCGCCGCGACCGCTCGTGCACTTGTGAGGGAGCTCGGCCTGACGCTCTACGATCGCCAGGTGGCCCGTTGGCATCGCCCTATCTGCGCACAGGTTTATGGTCTGACGGCTGCCGAATCGGATGCCGTCGCGAGGCGTATCCAGCTGATTGCCGAATCGCTTGGTGCCGGTCTCGCCGGACAGGACTGTTCGCCGAACCTGTCGGTCCTGTTCTCGCACGACCCGGATGAAGACCTCCGCGTGATGAAGACTAGCCGCCCGAGCCTATTTGCGGATGTACCGCCGACGAAGCGGGACGCCCTGTTCGCACCGGGCCGCCCGATCCGCTGGTGGTACGTTATCGAGCGGCGCGGCGAAAACGGACGGCGGCTGATGTCCGAACAGCCGGCGTTCATAGGTCGAACGTCGTCCGGGAAATCGGTACTCGGCGCGCGCGAAGGCACGACCTTCGGGAAGAGATGGACCTCCACCCTGCTTTCGGAGGGCGGTCGCCGGACGCTGCGCGCGGCCTCGGCTGTCATAGACCTAGAGCAGGTCGGGGATTTGCCGCTGCGTGGGCTGGCAGATCATGCCGCGCTGGTAACGCTCGCCGAGTTCGGGATCGAAATCCCGCCCTCGCGCGGCAGTGTGCTCGGCCTGTTCGAAGAAGACGGGGCGCAGCAACTGAGCCCCTGGGATTATTCCGTCCTGCAGGCCATTTACGCGGTCGACCGCGATCGCAGTGCCAGGGCCCAGCGGTCGCGGATGGTATCCGAACTGGTCGAACTGCGCGACGGCGACTGACGTTTTCAGGTCCCAGGTTGATCGAGCGGGTGTTCGGCTAGGAGAGGATTTCCTCGACCCAGGCCGGGACGAGCTGGCCGGCCGGTCCATGCCGCGCCTCGTCGAAGTAGAAGGTGCCTTCGGACGGATCGAGGTTCATTTCGAGCGTTCGCGCGCCATGCCCGGAGGCGATGCGGACGAAGCCGGCTGCCGGGTAGACCGCCCCCGACGTGCCGATGGAGACGAACAGGTCGGCCCGCTCCAGTGCGCGATCGATTTCCTCCATATGAAACGGCATTTCGCCGAACCAGACGATGTCGGGCCGCAGGTGCCCCGTGGCTTCGCAGGAGGAGCAGGCCGGCCGGTCGATCAGTGTTTGCGGAGCCTGCTGGCGCGCGCCGCAGGCCGTGCAGCGGGCGCGCTTCAGTTCGCCGTGCATGTGGCGCAGCCGCTTTGCCCCGCCGCGCTCGTGAAGGTCGTCGACATTCTGTGTGACGATCAGCAGTTCGCCGCCGAACTCCGCATCCAGCCGTCCCAGCGCGGCGTGCGCCGCATTCGGTTCCACCGTCTCGAGCGCTGCGCGGCGCGCGTCGTAGAATTTGAGGACGAGATCCGGATCGCGCCGAAAGGCTTCAGGTGTCGCGACCTCCTCGACCCGGTGACCTTCCCATAGCCCGTCAGGCCCCCGGAAAGTGGGCACGCCCGATTCGGCTGAGACCCCGGCCCCGGTAAGTATGACGATGGATCGCGGCTTGTCGCTCACAGTCCGTTCCTTCATCCTCGACGCTTTGACAGCGGACATCCCTAGGAAGAGAGGCGCGAGTGGCAAGTCGCATCGGCGTATTGGGCGCAGGCGGACGTATGGGCGAGACGATTCTCGCAGAACTTGGCGCCACCGAGGGGGCAGTGCTGGGCGGCGCCGCCGAAGCCGCAGGTCATCCGGCCGTCGGACGAGAGCTGGGCGCAGGCGATCTGACGATTTGTGCCAATACCTCTGCGCTTGCGCATCAGTGCGATGTTCTGGTGGACTTTACGGCGCCCGCAGCGCTGCAGGCCAATCTGGACGCCGCCATCGATGGGAAGGCCGCTCTCGTTATCGGGACTACCGGCCTTGGCGGCGAGCATCACGACATGATCGACCGGGCCGCGCGCGACATCGCCGTACTGCAGACGGCAAATACCAGCTTGGGGGTCACGATGCTGAAGGCGTTGGTGACCGAAACGGCCCGGCGCCTCGGCGACGACTGGGACATCGAGATCGTCGAGATGCATCACCGGCACAAGGTCGACGCGCCGTCCGGCACCGCTTTGGTCCTGGGCGAGGCGGCCGCCGATGGGCGGGGCGTCGACCTTGCCGCCGTATCGGCGCGCGGACGGGACGGCGCGGATGCGAAGCGCAAGGCGGGCGAGATCGGCTTTGCCGCGCTGAGGGGTGGATCGGTGGCCGGCGATCACCACATCGTCTTTGCAACAGACGGCGAGCGGCTCGAACTCGGTCACCGTGCGGAAAGCCGCGAGATTTTCGCTCGCGGCGCGATACGCGCGGCCCTTTGGATCAGCGGGAAAGAGCCGGGCCGGTACACGATGGAGGATGTCCTCGGCTTATGATTCCCTTTTCGGTTCTCGATCTTTCCCCGGTGGTAGAGGGCAGCGATGCTCGCACGGCGCTGCTCAACTCGCGAACCCTCGCGCAGAAAGCCGAAGCGCTTGGCTACAACCGCTTCTGGCTCGCCGAGCATCACGGCATGGAGGGCATTGCGAGCGCGGCGACCTCCGTGGCGATCGCACATGTAGCTGCCGGGACGGAACGGATCCGTGTCGGGGCGGGCGGTGTCATGCTGCCCAATCACGCGCCGCTGCTCATTGCCGAACAATTCGGCACGCTCGACGCCATTCATCCCGGGCGTATCGACCTGGGGCTCGGCAGGGCGCCGGGCTCCGACGGGAAGGTGGCGCAGGCGATGAAGCGCGATCTCTATGCAGCTGCGGAGAGGTTCCCCCAGGACGTTGCTGAACTGCTTGCCTATTTCGAAGGACGCGGGCCGGTAAAGGCGGTGCCGGGCGAGGGCGCCGAGGTTCCCGTCTGGATCCTGGGCTCAAGTCTCTACGGCGCACAGGTCGCCGCGCACTTCGGTCTCCCCTACGCCTTCGCCAGCCACTTCGCGCCGCAGGCGATGCATCAGGCTCTGGAAGTCTACCGGGAACGGTTCCAGCCCAGCCGCTACCTCGACAAGCCCTATGCCATGCTTGGCTTCAACATCGTCGCCGCCGACACTGACGAAGAAGCGCAGTATCTCGCGACCTCGCTGCTTCAGGCGTTCGTCAACCTTGGGCGAGGGATGCCGGGCAAACTGCCCGCGCCGGTGAAGGACTATGAAAAGGATTTGCCGGCGGATGCCCGCGCGCGCCTTTCGGCGGTTCTCTCGGCCAGCGCCATCGGCGCGCCGGCGACCGTCGCGAAGGCCGTTCAGGCATTTGCAGACGAGACGGGCGCGGATGAACTCATCATCTCGGCCTCGGTGCATGATTTCGAAAAGCGGGTCCGCAGCTTCGAGCTGGCGGCACAGGTGCGCGAAGAGCTGGCGCGGGCAGAGGCCGCCTAGCTGCCGACGACCACGCCTCCGTTCGGATGCAGTACCTGCCCGGACATGTATGACGAATCCTCGCATGCCAGAAAGAGAAAGGCAGGCGCGACTTCGTTCGGCTGCCCGGGGCGGCCCATGGGCGTATTCTCGCCGAAGTCCGGGATTTCCTCCGGCGGTTTGCCGCCCGATGGGTTTAGCGGTGTCCAGATCGGCCCCGGCGCGACGGCGTTTACCCGTATGCCGTCGTCGACGAGGTTTGCCGCCAGGCTGCGTGTAAAGGCGGTTATCGCTCCCTTCGTGCTGGAATAGTCCAGCAGTTCGGGCGAGCCCTTGTACATCGTTACGCTGGTGCAGTTCACGATGGCGGCGCCCCGTGAGAGGTGCGGGCGCGCAGCCTGCGTCATGAAGAACATCGAAAAGATGTTGGTCTGGAACGTGCGGCGGAGCTGCTCCTCGGTGATATCCTCCACAGCCTCGTCGGGATGCTGTTCGCCGGCATTGTTGACGAGAATGTCGAGAGAGCCGAATGCCGAGACGGTCTGCCCAACCACATCCTGAGCAAACGCCTTTGCGCCCAAGTCGCCGGCAATCGCGATCGCATTTGCGCCTTCCTCCTCGCACAGTGCCTTGGTTCGCGTGGCGTCCTCATGCTCGGAGAGGTAGACGAGAGCCACATTCGCCCCTTCGCGTGCGAACAGGACCGCGACGGCCCGGCCGATACCGCTGTCCCCGCCGGTGATAATGGCGGTCTTGCCGACCAGCCTGCCCGATCCGGGGTAGCGCGGGTGCCAGTCGGGCTTGTCCTGCATGCGGTTCTCATCGCCGGGGAGGCCAGGCTCCTCCGACGTAGGGGGCTGTTTCGGGCTCGGTGCGGAGGGCGGGGCGGTGTCGGTCATTGAGGCTCCTTCTTCGCTCCTCAACGAACGGACCGAGCCTGTGGTCCTTCCCACCGTTGCGTTGCGAGGCCGTCCCGGCCAAGGAAAGCCGTCACAGCAGTTCGTGCCGAGTTGGGGGGCGCCGTACATGATCAAGGCCTGGTTCCGCATTCCGTTGTGGCAGCGCGTCATCGGTGCGCTGATTCTGGGGGTCATCACCGGTCTGATCTGGGGTCCGGAGGCGGAGTCGATCAAATGGATCGGCGACCTGTTCATCAAGGCGATCAAGATGCTGGTCGTGCCGCTGATCTTCTTTTCCCTGGTGGCCGGCGTCGCGGCGATCGGCGACCTGAGGAAGCTGGGCTCGGTCGGCGGGCGCGCCATCCTGCTGTTCCTGGCGACGGGCGCCGCGTCGGTCATCCTGGGCCTGACGCTGGGCACCGTCATCGCTCCGGGCGCGGGTCTCGACATCAGCCTTCCGGCGGGAACCGTGGTTCCCGAACCTCAGGAGACGACGGCCATCGACATGATTCTGGGCATGGTCCCGGGAAATCCCGTCGAAGTGATGGTGAACACCGATGTCCTCCCCCTGATCGTCTTCGCTATCCTGTTCGGCATCGGTATCCTGATGGCGGGCGAGGACGGCGCCCCGATGACCAAGGCGATGGATGCAGGCTCCACCGTCATGCAGAAAATGACGATCCTGGTCATGGAGCTGACGCCCTTCGGCGTCTTCGCCCTCATTGCATGGGTCGCCGGCTCGCTGGGTCTGGAAGCGCTGCTGCCGCTCGCGAAGCTGCTGGCGCTCAACTATTTCGGATGCGGGTTGATCATCCTCATCATCTATCCGCTCGTCATCAAGCTGCTGACGAAGAACCTTCACATAGTCGACTTCTTCCGGGGCATCGTCGATGCGCAGGCGGTGGCCTATTCGACGGCAAGTTCCAACGCGACCCTGCCCGTCACGCTTCGCTGCGTGCAGCGAAATCTCGGCGTCTCGAAATCCGTCTCCAGCTTCGTCGTCGCCCTGGGCGCCACGGTCAACATGAACGGAACGGCGATGTACCTGGGGCTGGCGACGCTTTTCGGTGCGCAGGCCTTCGGCGTGACCCTGGGAGTGACCGAATATATTCTCGTCGCAATCACGGCGACGCTTGGGTCCGTGGGCGCGGCCGGCGTACCGGGCGCGGGGCTGATCATGATGAGCCTGGTGTTCGGCGTTGCCGGCGTGCCACTTGAAACCATCGCTCTCGTGGCAGGCATCGACAGGATCATGGACATGATGCGCACGATGACGAACATCACGGGCGACGCAACGGTTGCCGTGGCGGTTGGGCACATGATGGACGAGATCGATGTCGAAGAGTTCGAATCCGCCGACGACGTTTGAGCGCTGCGAGCGGCTGACGGTCCGCGGCCGCGTGCAGGGTGTGGGCTATCGCGCCTGGACCGTACGGGCGGCAAAGGAGGCCGGCGTGTCCGGCTGGGTCCGCAACATGGAGGATGGGACGGTGCAGGCGCTGCTGTGCGGCACGGCGCATGCAGTAGAGGCGCTGGCCGAGCGCATGCGCGCGGGTCCGCCCGCCGCAGGCGTGTCGGGACTGGACCGCGCGGCTACGGACGAGCTGTGCGTTGCCGGGTTCGAGCAGAGGCCGACCGCCTCGCGATAGACATTCGGCGCCGGGCCCGCCCTCGTCTTTGCGACTATTCGGCGGCTTGCCGAAGCGGACGGGCCGGCGTGAAGTCGAAGTCTTCCGGATCTGGCGCAAGCGTGGCGTTCCAATAGTCGACGAGGCGGAAGGGCCAGTTCTGGCTGACCCGCCCCTTCGCATTCTTGTACCAGCTGGAAACACCCGGCTGTCCCCAGGCCATCTTTTCGTTCTCCGCGTCGACCCGTTCGTTGAACCGGTCGTGCACCGAATGCTTAACATCGAGCGCGGCAGCACCTTGGCGGTCGAGTTCGGCAAGCGCGCCGACGACGTAGCGGACCGAGCATTCCGAGAAGAAGATGATCGAGCCATTGACGACGATGTTCGTGTTCGGGCCGTACAGCATGAAGAAGTTCGGAAAGTCGGGGACGGTCATTCCCAGATAGGCCCGGGCATCGCCCTGCCAGCGATCATGGAGTGAATGGCCCTCCCGTCCCCTTACTTCGATCCCGGAGAGGAAGTCGCTCGCCCGGAAGCCGGTGCCGTAGATCAGCACATCGGCATCATGGTGAACCCCGTCCTCGGTTTCGATGCCAGTGGCGGTGATGCGCGCGATGGGCACTTCGACCAGATCGACATCGGGCCGCTTTAGCGCGTCGATCCAAACGCCGTTGTCGCGAAGCGAGCGCTTTCCGCCGATGGGATATTCAGGCACGACGCCCGACAGCAGTTCCGGCTTGTCGGCGACCTGTTTGGAAATTTCTCCGACCAGAGCCTCGCGCAGCTCGGCATTTACGGCGCCGATCGTTCCCTTTGGACCATTCCAGCCTTCCTCGGCGCGGGCGGCGTCGAGAATTCCATCCGTCATCGTCCAGTTCAGCCAGAAGCGATACCAGCGCTCGTAAAAGGGCACATGTTCGAGCAGCCAGCTCTTCCCGCGGCTGACCTCGTCATGATAATTTTCAGTGGGTCCGAGCCATGGCGGCGTACGCTGGAACACCGACAGATGTTCGGCCTCGGGGGCGATTTCCGGCACGAACTGGAATGCGCTTGCCCCCGTGCCGATGACGGCGACCCGCTTTCCCGACAGTTCGACGTCGTCGGGCCAGCGCGCGGAATGGAACGCCGTACCGGCAAAGGAGTCGCGGCCCTCGATCTCCGGGTAGCGAGGCTGGTTCAACTGGCCGACCGCGCTGACTACTGCGTCGGCGTCCAGCGTTCCGGCATGCTCTCCGGACAGGTGCAGGGTCCAGCAGCACCGCGCCTCGTCCCACACACATTCCTCGACGCTCGTCCCGAACCGGATCAGCGGCCGCAGGTCATATTTATCGGCAACCCGCTGGAAATAGGACAGCAGCACATCTCCGGTCGAGTAATGCTGCGGCCAGTCGTGATTCGCCTCGAAACTGTAGGAGTAGAGATGGTTCGGGGTGTCTACGCGCACTCCGGGATAGCGGTTTTCCAGCCAGGTACCCCCGACATCCTCGTTCTTCTCGATGATGCTGACGTCGTGACCCGCCTGAACCAGTCGGATCGCCGCGAGCAGGCCCGACATGCCTGCCCCGATCACTGCGACCCGCTGCGGTGTCCGCACCGGTTCGGGTTTGCGGGTGTCCCCGCCCTCCAGCCGCAGTTCGTCGGTCAGGAAGGAGACGTAGTCCTCAGGGATTTCCGCTCCGGCGATGAAGTCCATCATGCGCCGGATCGTGGCAGGCGCGGGCTGCGGGGGAAGCCCGGCACCGCTGCAATAACGCTCCATCGCAGCAGCTGCCATGTTGCGGACGTCATCGACGAAATGGGGCGGCAGGTCGCCCTGGCCGTCACCGAAAAAGTCGTAGACCGGCTGCGGCCCCTCCAGCCACCGCGTATCGCCTGTCATATGCACCAGCGCGCATACCAGCGAGGGAATGTGGGCGTCTTGCAGATGCGCGGAAATGTCTTCGGTCATGCTGCGCAGCATAGCCGCACCATAGCCGTGCGCCGGACGCGCAATTTGACTAGGCGGACTCCGCCGCGCCGGAAATCGCCCGGCTGCGCAGCGTATAGATCGTCATCACGGCGAGCACCGCCGCGCTGAGGATATAGGGAAGCGGCTCGTAAAGCTGGTAGAGCGCAACCCCCACGGTAGGCGCGAGGATGAAGCTGGCCCCGTTGACCGCCGAGACGGTGCCGGCCGCTGCGCCCTGATCCTCGATGTCGACGGCAAGAGAGGCGCCCGCACTGAAGCCGGGCCGGGCGAAGCCATAGCCGAGCATTGCCAGCGCGAAGCTTAGGGTGATCGCGTAGAAGTCGGTGGAAAAGATCATCGTTGCCGTTCCGGCAAGCGCCATCACCGCCCCCCAGCGGCAGAGGTCGCGCGGCTCCATGCCGAACATGGAAATAAGCCCCCATTGCGCGAGCAGCGTGGCCCCGGCGCCTGCCATCATGGCGAGGCCGATGAAGGTCTGCGCCTCGGTCGGCGGCAGCGCCGTGGAATCGATGATGTGGAAGCCGAGTGTCTGACTAAGGACGGCCTGCATGTTCCCGGCGACGAGGCCGTAAAGGACGAAGGGCCGAATGCGCGGATCGAACCATGACAGCCGCTTGCGTCCTTCGCCGGCGACGCGCAGCCGTTCGATTTCGGCTGGGTCGTCCCGCGGGAGGTAGCGCTGCACCAGAATGATGGTCACCAACGCGATGGCGGTGAAGGCGAAGAGCGGGCCCGACAGCTCGACGAAGGGAAAGATGAAAAAAGGTGCCAGAGCCGGTCCGACGATGGTTCCGAGCCCGAACGCGCTCGCGAGAACGGCCAGCGCTCCGGTGCGACGGGACCGGTCTGTCCGCACCGCGACATAAGCCTGGGCGGCGGGGTTGGAGGCGCTGCCGAACAGTCCGAACAGCGACCGGAACGCTGCGAACAGGATGACGATGAGCAGCGGACCGAGGATGCCTACCAGCCCGCCCAGGATGACGAGCGCGCAGAAGGCGGTGGAGACCAGATATCCGCTCATTCCCAGCAGCACGAGCTTCTTGCGGCCGCGCTTGTCCGACTGGCGCGCCCAGAAGGGCGAGGACAAGGTCCACATCAGCGCCGACACACTGAAAATGGCTGCGATGGCGACGTCCGGGATTTCGAGTTCGCGTCCGATCGCAGGCAATACCGACTGAAGCGCGGTATTGCCCGCCGCGGTCACGAACAGGACGAGGAACAGCATGCGAAAGTCGGCGCGGGCGAAGGGGCGGTCGTGGCTCAAAACGCGCTCTGCTTACCCGCTGCGGGGCGCCGGCGTCCCCGCGAAACCAACAGGCAGCCGATCGCGATGATGGCGGCGCCCAGGAATATCTCCGGTCTCGGCATTTCGGCGAACAGGACCCAGCCAAACAGGGCTGCCCAGATAAGACCGGTATATTCGAAGATCATGACGAACTGCGCTTCCGCCTGCGCATAGGCACGGATCAAGCTGAAAATCCCGGCAGAGCCGAACGCCCCGGCTGCAAGTGCCGGCACTAGCGACCCGGCGTCGGGAAGCGGCGCGGCGAAGAGGCCGAGCGGGGTCAGGATCGCGAGCGGGACGATTGTCGCAAGCGCGGCGACCGATATCTCGTCGTCGATCTGCGCGCGCTGCCTGAGGATCAGCGATTGAAGCGAATAGCAGAGCGCGGACAGCAGGATCGATGCCACCGCATAGCCATGCGCCCCGCTCGCAGCAGCGCTCTCTTCGCGTCCCTGCAAGGTGACGAGGACGCCGGCAAAGCCGATTAGCGCCGCGAGAATGGCGCGGGGTTTCAGCCGCTCGCCGATCAAGAAGGCGGCGAGCGGAGGCGTCAGCAGCGGCGCTACGAAGGCAAGCGTGATCGCTTCAGCAAGCGGGAGGATTGAAATGCCGTAGAAGAAGGTGAGACTGGTCAGCGTCAGGAGGACGCCGCGAAGAGCATGAATGCGGAGGCCCGCGGGACCGGGAACCGGGCGCCGCATTAGCGCAGCGAGCGGCAGAAAGATCAGCGCGCCGCCTACATAGCGCAGCCATGTCGCCGTGAGCGCCCCCTCCTGCAGCGCTACGAGCTTCACGGCTGCATCCATGGCGCACAGCGAAGCAATGCCGAAGGTCGCATAGGCAATGGTGGCGGGGCGCATCATGGCTGTAAGCGCGCTTCCCCAGCTTGACGGCGAAGTCAATCGCGGCGCTGGCGGAAGGCCCGGTCCATGCCTTACATGATTACGTCATATCAATGCGGCAGACGCATTGGAAACTCCGGTCGCCCACGGGCGGCGCGCCGAAGAGGGAAATCAGATATGCGTCTTTTCACCGGTCTCGCGACCTGTCTCGTCCTGCTGAGCGGCTGTTCGGATGGCCCCGCCACAGGCGAAAACTCTTCTGCCGTAGCGGGCGGCGAGCCGATCCGTATCGTCGGCTCCTCCACCGTCTATCCCTTCACCACCGCGGTATCCGAGAATCTGAAGAACATGATGCCGGAAATCTCCACGCCGATCGTGGAGTCCACTGGGACGGGCGGCGGCTTGCAGCTCTTCTGTTCCGGGGTCGGGCTGCAATATCCGGACATTGCCAACGCCTCCCGCCGCATCAAGACGAGCGAGGTGGAGCGCTGCCGCCGGAACGGGGTAAACGACATTATCGAAATTCAGGTCGGCGTCGACGGAATCGCCTTCGCGCAAAGTCGCGATGCCCAGCCGATGGAACTGACCGCGCGCCAGCTCTACCGCGCCCTCGCCGCGACCACCCCGGAGGGGGAGGAGAATGAGGTCGAAAACTGGAACGAGGTCGACCCCGGCCTGCCCGACCGTCCCATCGAAGTTCTCGGCCCGCCGCCGACGTCCGGCACGCGCGATGCGTTCAACGAACTCGTCATGACCGTCGGCTGCGAGACCTATCCCGAGCTTGCCGCACTCGAGGAAACCGACGAGACCGAGTTCGAAACTCGGTGTACCAGGCTGCGCGAAGACGGCGCCTTCGTAGAATCGGGCGAGAACGACAATCTGATCGTGCAGAAGCTGGTGTCGAACCCGCGCGCCATCGGGATTTTCGGCTATTCCTATCTCGAAGAGAATCTCGACAAGGTCGAACCGCTCCAGCTCGACGGCGTTATGCCGACCTATGAAGCGATCGCCTCGAACGAATACGAGGCGGCGCGGCCGCTCTATATTTACGTGAAGGGCGAGCACCTGCCGGCGAAACCGGCGATCCGGGAATTCCTCGCGGAATATACCGCCGAGCGCACCACCGGACCCGATGGCTATCTGCGCGGGCGCGGCCTGATCGCGATGCCGGAAGCGCGCCGGACCGAAAATCGGCTCATCGCGGAGGAGGCGCGCGTACTCGACGCTTCCGAACTGTAGGCGGGAGCGGTTTCGCTCAGGGGTCTTTGGACGGGGGTGAGCCGATCACCCCCCTGCGCTGCAGTTCGGCTATCTCCGGCCCTTCGCGCCCCAGGCCCGAAAGAATCTCTTCGGAATGCTCGCCCAGCAGTGGAGGCGGCGTGAAGTCGACGATTGGTGTGGCGCCGAACTTGAGCGGCGAGCCGATCAGCTCGAGCTCCCCCGCAAGGGGGTGGGCGACCCGCTTCACCATGTCACGCGCCCGGGTTTCGGGCGCGGTTAGCGCCTCGCCCACACCGCGGACCTGTGCGCAAGGAATGCCGTGCCGGCGCATGCCGTCCAGCCAGTAGGTAGCCGGGCGCGCGGCGACCTCCGGACGCATTTCCCTCATGAGCGCATCGCGGTGTTCCACCCGCGCTGAATTGGCTGCGAACCGCGGATCGTCGGCTATGTCCGGGCGCTTCATCACCTCGGCGGCGAAACGCGCAAACTGGCGATCATTGCCAATGGCGATGACGATCGCGCCGTCCTTCGCATCGAAGAGGTCATAGGGGACGACTGTCGCGTGACCGTTGCCGTAACGCCCCGGCTCGTCGCCCGAAACGAGATAGGCGCTGCCGACATTGGCGAGCATCGCAAGCTGCGCATCGTAAAGTGCAATATCGAGATGCTGCCCTTCACCGTCGCGGTCGGCGGCGATCAATGCGGCAAGGCACGCCTGGGCGGCAGCCATGCCCGTGAACAGGTCCGCAACGGCAACACCGACCTTGTGGGGGGCGCCGTCTTTCGGGCCGGTAACGGACATCAGCCCCCCTTCGGCCTGGATGACATAGTCATAGCCGGCGCGTTCGCGGAGCGGACTGTCATGGCCGTAGCCTGTGACCGAACAATATACGAGGCGCGGGTTGATTTCCTTCAGGCTGTCATAGTCGAGGCCGTATTTTCGCAGGCCACCGGCTTTGTAGTTCTCGACCAGAATGTCGGCCTCGGCGGCGAGGGCGCGGACGATCTCCTGCCCCTCGGCCTTGCTGAAATCGAGGGCGATACTCTTCTTGTTGCGATTGGCGCAGAGATAATAGGCGGCCTCGCCGGCGGCGAAGGGCGGTCCCCAACCGCGCGTGTCGTCTCCGCCGTTCGGGTTTTCGACCTTCGTCACGTCTGCGCCGAGATCGCCGAGGATCATCGTGCACCACGGCCCCGCGAGCACCCGGCTGAGGTCGAGGACCTTGCGGCCGGTGAGGGGGGCTTGTCTTGTTCGCGTCATGGGCTGGCCATCAGTTACAGCGTGTATAAACCAGTGTTTCGCCCTCGAGTTCGCCGTCTAGGTCCTCGCGCTCGAGCGTTTCACCGCCGTCCGCCAGGTCGAGCCGCACTTCCCGGCTCCAGCTCTGCCCTTCACCGGAGAAGTCGAACACCGCGCGCAGCGTCTGGTCGCTGCGCTGCACCGATCGGCTGAGCGTCGCCCGGCTCTCATAGAAGTCGAGACCGTCCGTCGTGACCTCCATCATGCCCTTGGCGTCGCTGCGGGAAGGGTCGCAATCTGCCTCGACCAGTCCCCAGCGGCCTTGCAGCGCTTCGGGAATTGCCGCGACCGGCGTGGTCCCCGCTTCCGCCTCCGCTCCAGACGCCTCGCCATTCTCGACGATGAACGGGTCGGCAGGTGAATTCGCCCCTTCATCATGACCCACCACGCCCGTGTCGGCTTCGCCGCAGGATGTGAGCGGCAAGGCAATAAGGGCGAGGGCAATCAGGCTGGTACGCATCGAACTAGTCCTTCACCATGGTTTCGGCTCCGGGGCTCAACGCGCCACTCGGGCCGAAGGAGCCCCGCAGCGACGAACGTCCGTGCCTGCAGCAGGCTGACCGCCAGAGACCTCCCCTATCGCGGTCAGCCCATGGTCGGGATGACGAAGGCATTGCCGCCGTCGGCGCCGCCGTCCGGCCAGCGCTGCGTCACCGTCTTCAGCTTGGTCCAGAAGCGCACACCTTCCATGCCGTGCTGACCGTGATCGCCGAAGGCCGAACGCTTCCAGCCGCCAAAGCTGTGGTAGGCGACGGGGACGGGAATCGGTACGTTGATACCGACCATGCCCACGTCCACCCGCTGCGCGAATTCGCGCGCGGCATGGCCGTTTCGCGTGAAGATGGCGACGCCGTTTCCGTACTGGTGGGTGGTCGGAAGCGAGAGCGCCTCCTCGAAGCTCTCCGCGCGTACGAGCTGCAGCACCGGCCCGAAAATCTCTTCCTTGTAGCTCGACATGTCCGGCGTCACCCGGTCGAACAGCGAGGGGCCGATGAAAAAGCCGTCCTCATGGCCCTGAAGGCTGAATTCGCGGCCATCGACGACCAGTTCGGCGCCTTCCTCGACGCCCTTGCCGATCCAGTCCTTCACGCGCTCGCGGTGCTCGGGCGTGACGACCGGGCCATAGTCGGCATCCGGATCGGTGGACACGCCGACGCGGAGCTTCTCGATGGCAGGGATCATGGCTTCGCGCAGCTCGTTGGCTGTCTTCTCGCCCACCGGTACGGCAACGGGCAGCGCCATGCAGCGCTCGCCGGCCGACCCGAACGCGGCGCCCGCCAGATCGTTGACGACTTGGTCGAGGTCGGCATCGGGCATTACGATGCCGTGGTTCTTGGCGCCGCCCATGGCCTGCACGCGCTTCCCGTTCTCGGTACCGCGCCGATAGACATAATGCGCGATGTCCGATGAGCCGACGAAGCTGACGCCGGAAATGTCCGGATGGTCCAGAATGGCATCGACCATTTCCTTGTCGCCGTTCACGACCTGCAGAATGCCTTCCGGAGCGCCGGCTTCAAGCATGAGTTCCGCCAGCTTCATCGGCACGGACGGGTCTCTCTCCGACGGCTTGATGATCATCGCGTTACCGACGGCGATCGACACGCCGAACATCCACATCGGGATCATGGCGGGGAAGTTGAACGGCGTGATGCCCGCGCCGATGCCGAGCGGCTGGCGCATCGAATACACGTCGATGCCGGGGCCGGCGCCCTGAGTATAGTCACCCTTCAGGACATGGGGGATGCCGCAGGCGAACTCGATCACGTCCAGGCCGCGCTGAACGTCGCCGCGCGCGTCGGCAATGACCTTGCCATGCTCCGACGAGAGCAGTTCCGCCAACTCGTCCATGCGGCCCTCGACGATCCGCTTATAGTCGAACAGGACGCGTGCCCGCTTCTGGGGGTTTGTCGCGGCCCATGCCGGCTGCGCGGACTTGGCCTTTGCGACCGCTGCATCCAGTTCGGCCTTCGTGCCGAGCAGCACTTCGGCCTGGGTTTCCCCCGTAGAGGGGTTCCAGATCTTATGTCTGCGCGTACCGCCGCCGACCGACCCGCCGCCGATGAAATGCTCGATGGTGCGCATCTGCGCTCCTCCCGTTCGCTTGTTCGGTTCAATTTGTTTGGCGCGGCGCTTAGCAGGCGCGCCGCAGGCTTGCGAGGGGCGCCGCTCAGTCCCGGTCGTCGCTGCCGAGCCAGTCTGACCGGAACTCGAGCTGAGCGGGGGACGGCGTCCGCCCCGCGGCCTCATAGGTCTGCAGCGACAGGGCAGGGTCTGCCGCCAGAGTAAGCTCCGCGGTAACGACTTCACCCCGGCGCAGGAAGCGGATCGGCACGATGTCGCCGGGCGCCCAGCGCGCCAGTTCGCCCGTCCAGTCGTCTTCGCTGTCGACGTGGCGGCGGCCGAGCGCCAGTATCTCGTCGCCCCGGTCGAGGCCGGCTTCGTAAAGGGGGGTGCCGGGGCGTGTGTTGCCGTCGATCGTGACCACGGGACCGTCGGTCACAAGATCGTTCGGGCCGGCCCAGGCCGTATCGGGAGCCTTCGGCGACAGCACGATCCCGGCCCTCTCCAAGAGCGGCTCGAAATCGGGCAGGGCGTTGCCCTCGACCATCTGCGCGAAGAAGCGCCGCGCAAAGCTGGCGTCGCCGGTCACTTCGGCCAGGGCGGCCTCGAGATCTTCTTGCTCGTACGGAATCTCAGGGCGCCCGTGCGTGCGCCACAGCTGCTGCATCAGCGCATCGAGCGGAATGGCGAAGCGTGTGCGCATTTCCAGGTCGAGGGCGAGCGCCACGACAGCGCCATAGGGATAGTAAGACGTGAAGGTCTCGGAAAAGGGCGTGGGGTCGACCGCCGTGGCGGCATCGACGAAGGGCGCACGCAGGCTCATCGCCGCGGGCCCCCCGAAGCGGCGGCCCGGCGAATTGAGGACATAGGCGAGCGTCCCGGCGAGCTTGTCGAGATAGGTCTCGGTATCCCAGACATCCGCGCGGCGAATGGACAGCGGGCCATAATAGCTGGTGAAGCCCTCCGCGAACCACAAAAGGTCGGTGGGGTTCGCGCGCGTGAAATCGAAGGGCTCGAGGTCCTTCGGCCTTAACCGTTCCACGTTCCAGGCGTGGAAGAATTCATGGGCGGTCGTGCCAATTTGCGCGAAGTCGGCTTCGTATAGCGATGCGGGCCGGGTGATGACGGTCGAATTGCGGTGTTCCATGCCGTCACCGTCGACATGCGGCAGATAGTCGGCGAGAAAGGTGTAGGTGCCATAGTCGAATTGCGGATACTCGCCCCAGATGTCCGCCTGCGCCGCGACGATGCGGCGGGTTTCCTCGGCATAGCGGTCGAAGTCCTCGTCGTTGCCCTGATGATGCAGCGCTATGCGGATCGTCTGCTGGCGGTCCGGATCGCCGACCGACCATTCGCGCAAAGCAAATGACGAGATTTCAAGCGGGCTGTCGAAAAAGTAGGCCAGGTTCGGCGCCGTGAATGTCGTGCCGCCCCGACGGGAAAGCTGAGTTGCCACCTTCCAGTCAGGGACCGGTAGCTCGACCGTCAGCTCCACCGGGCGGTCGGCTTCGCCCTCCGCCCATATGAAGGTGGCTGGCATATTGAGGTGGGCATGCCGGTGGTCGACCTGCGCATAGGTGCCGTCCGCATGATCGGCGAACAGGGTATAGTGGAAGGTAATGCCCCCGCTATGGTCTGGCACCGTCCAGGCATAGGGTCCCGACCGGACAATCGGCAGATCCGCTCCGTCCTCTCCACTGGCCGATACGCCGTACACATTCTTGGCGAATTCATGCAGTGCGTAGCGGCCGGGCGACGACCGCGACATGCGGAAGGTGACGGGTCCGGTGGGGAGTCCGGTGTAGCGAACCGATATCTCGGCCTCGTGATGGACCGCATTGGGGAAGGCGATCCGGTACTGAGCCGGAGCGGGGGGCGAGGCGGACTGCGCCGCCGCAACCCCCGCGCCGAAGATCACCGCCGACAGCCAGAGAAGCGCGCCGGGAAGCCGTGGCCGCATCAATCCTCCCACCAATAGGGCATCCGTTCCTCGGTACCCGAAACCGTCTCGTTCATGGTCGCCGGATCGTAGACCCGGCCGCCGAGGACGACTCGGTACACCCGCTCGGTATTTCGGATATTCTCCGTGGGGTCGCCGTCGAGAATCAGGAGGTCGGCCAGCTTGCCCTGTTCAAGGGAGCCGATTTCGCGGTCCATTCCGAGCGACTGCGCCGCCATCAGCGTGGCCGTGTTCAGCGCCTCGATATTACTCAGCCCGCCCCGTGCGAACGACCAGATCTCCCAATGCGTGCCGATGCCTGCCTGCTGGCCATGGGCCCCGATCGACACCTTCACGCCGCGGTCCATCAGCTTCTTCGCCTCCCGCGCGGCCTCGTCATCGACGAAATTGCTTTCAGGGGCCGTCGTCCGGCGCGAGGTCTGCGCGCTGAGAAGCGCGGGCGGCGTATGCGCCTGCAGCAGCGGCTGCTCCCAGACATTTGTCGCCTGCCTCCAATAGGGATCGCCGGCCAGCCCGCCATAGGTCACCACCAGGGTCGGCGTATAGTTGGTGTCAGACTGCGAGAAGAACTGCAGCACGTCCTCGTAGAAGGTCTCCAAAGGCACATTGTGTTCAAGAGTGGAGTTGCCGTCGGCGACGAGGTTCATGTCCATGCCGTAGAGGCTGCCGCCCTCCGCAACGACGAGCATATCTTCCTGCCGCGCAGCTTCCACGACCATCTGTCGCTGCTCGCGGCGCGGCTGGTTGTAATTCTTCACCGAGCGCGCGCCTTCGGCCTTCAGCCGGCGCACATGGTCGAGCGCGTCGTCGAGCGAGTCGATCTGGGCGTAGACCCCGGGTGCCTTTGCGCCGTAGATTACCCGCCCGGTCGAGAACATCCGCGGGGCGAGAAGTTCGCCTGCCCGTTGCAGGTCGGCCGCCACGAAGAAGGCCGAGCTGGTCGAGGGATCGTGGATTGTTGTCGTACCAAGGGCGAGGTTCTGGACCAGCGACCAGTTCTGTTCCGGCACAAGTTCGTCGCTGGCTACCGGGCCGTGGGCATGGGCGTCGATGAAGCCTGGGACGATTGTCTTGCCGCTGGCATCGATTGTCGGGGTGCCCGCCGGATAGGTCATCGCGGCGGTCTCGCCGACGGCGGCGATCTTCCCGTCGGTGACGAGGATGGTGCCGTTTTCGATGATGCCGCCGTCGGTCTTTCCGTCGGCTCCGGCCGACATCGTGACGATCTTCGCCCCGGTAATCGCATAGGTTCCGCTATGCTGGGCGGCCTCGACGCGGCGCAGCATTGAGACGCCGGTTTCGGGCTGCGTGTAGGCGCTGGCCGTCTCTCCCTCCGGTGTAGGCGCCGTGCTGAAGAGGTCGCTGCGCATCGCGGTATAGAGCGTCGGGCCAAGCGACCAGTGCAGTCGTTCGCCGCCCGACGACCAGGTCATGTAGTCGCCGCCGGAATCGGACACTTCGACGATGGGCAGAGCCTTCGCCCCGGCCGAAATGGCCACGTCCTGGCCGCCCGGCATCAGCGGCATGGCGTAGACGTCATAGTCCTCGGTAAACGCGACGAAGCGGGCGTCGGGCGAGACGCGGTAGCCCGTGACCAGATCGCCATGCGCATGAACGCGGCGAGCCTCCCCGTTGAGATCGGTCGAAACGAGCTTCTGCGCCCCGCCTTCGCTGACCATCGAGAAGACCCGGTCGTTCGCAGACCCGAAATGCGGACTGGATCCGCTATCGCTGATCTGACTGATCGTGCCGCCCTCTACCGGAACCGAGTAGATCCCCGGATTTTCGGAATATTCCGGGGCCGTCAGATAACCGCCCTCACCCTTTTCGAAGACGATCGTGCGACCATCGGGAGAGAAGGCCGGGCGCGAATAATGGCCGGGCAGGCTGGTAAGCGTTCTCAGGTTGCGGCCCCGGGCGCCGATCGTGCGTAGCCGGCCGAGACCCTCGTCGGTCCAGTGCACGAAGGCAATGGTTTCGCCGTCCCGCGACCAGGTGGGGAACAGCTCGCGCCCTTCCTCGGTCGACGTCAGCCGCCGCGGCGTGCCTCCGCCTGCGGGCATGGTATAGAGCCTGCCGAGGCTCTCGAAAACGACCGTGCGTCCGTCGGGCGAGACGGCGGCGAACCTAGCCATGGTCGCCTCAACCGTGGGCTCGTAAACGGGGATGACCGGATGCGGCGCATCCGCAACGGCGCGCGTGTCATCGATGCGGAAGGGAATGACGGCGGCCCCCGACCCATCGGCGTCGATCCGGCGGATCTTGCCCTTCGCCCAGAATAGGATCGAGCGACTGTCGGGCGTCCAGGCCATGTTGGGATAGACACCGGTGACCGCCCAGGTCTCCTGCACGTCCTGGTCCAGGTCGTCGTAGATCTTGCGCTCTTCGCCGGTAAGGCGGTTCTTCACGTAGAGTTTGGAGCGGGTGTTTTCGCGCTTCACATAGGCGATCAGATTTCCATCGGGCGAGGGCTGCGGGCGGACCGCGCCGCCAAAACCGCCGACGGCCGTCTTGGTCTCGCCGGTTTCCAGGTCGTAACGCTCGATGTTGAACAGCTCGGTGTTCGAATCCTGCGCATATTCGAAGATCGGGCCCGGCGTGACGTTCCGCGTGAAGAAGATGCCCCCACCGCGCGGGTCGAAGACCGGCTCGCCGAGTTCCTTCTGGTGCTGCTCGTTGGGACGCGCGACCAGCTTCACCCCGCTGCCGCCCGACACATGATAGAGCCAGATCTCGCCCGTGCCGAGAGAACGGCCGGTCGTGAAATGCTTTTTCGCGGCGATAAACTGTCCGTCCGGAGACCAGGTCGGCTGGTTGAGCAGACGGAAATCCTCGTTCGTCAGCTGGCGCTTGTCCGACCCGTCAGCATTCATGAGCCAGATGTTGTTTCCACCGCCCCGGTCGCTGGTGAACGCGATGCGGCGCCCGTCGGGTGAAAAGCGCGGATGCACTTCCCAGGCCAGCCCCTCGGATATGCGGGTCGGCGTGCCGCCTGAGATCGGCATGGTGTAGATGTCGCCGAGGAGGGCAAACGCGATCAGATCGCCATTGGGGGAGACATCGACATCCATCCACGTGCCCTCGTCGACGCGAATGGCGACGTCGCGCAGCGCCACGCCGGGGGGCGCCATCACGTCCCACGCGTCCGCCTTCTCATCGGCCGAGGCCCCGCTGTCGCCGCCGCTTTCCGGGGTCTGCTCGGGCACCGCCTCGGGCGCGGAGACAGTGCGAAGATTCTCATCTTCCGTCGTTTCGCTTTCCTCGACCGGGTTCTCGCTCTCCGGTGCTGGAGACTGCGCCCAGGCGGCGCTCGTCAGCAGGCTCGCCACGAATAGGCGCGAAACGGTGCGAAAGGTCATGTTGGTCCCCCGGTCGAAGATTTTGCGTCGGCGCCAGTCATAAAAGCGGTCTCGAAAAGCACCAGACTTCATTGATCTGATGGCTGTTCAAGCTCTGGGCGCTGTCCTAGCGTGACCTCAAAACGTCCTGGGGAGGACATCGAATGAAGGAACCGGCCGGGCTGAACCAGGCCGCGCTTGAGCGCGAGCTTATTGCGGATGAACCCACGGGGGCATCCACCAAGGACAAGCCGTCTCTGTGGACCAAATTCGCATATGGCTTCGGCTCGGTTGCGTACGGCATCAAGGATCAGGGGTTCAAATATTTCCTGCTGTTGTTTTACGCGCAGGTTGTCGGACTGGACTCCCGCCTCGTCTCTCTGGCGATCATGGTGGCGCTGATCGCGGACGCCTTCTCAGACCCGCTCGTCGGATACTGGTCGGACAATCTCCGGTCACGCTGGGGGCGCCGACATCCATTCATGTATGGCGCAGCAATACCGATCGTCGTCACCTACTATTTCCTTTGGACGCCGCCGGACGGGCTCAGCCAGGCCCAGCTATTCTGGTATGTCGTCATCCTGTCGATTCTGATCCGGACGATCATCACCCTTTATGAAACGCCCGGGGCGGCGCTCGCGGCCGAACTGACGCAGGATTATGATCAAAGGTCGTCGCTTCTCAGCTGGCGCTATTTCTTCGGCTGGTCCGGCGGAAATATCATGACCGTGGTCAGCTTCGGACTGATCTTCGCCGCCTTCTCCACCGAAGCCATTCCGAACGGGCAGTTCAATCCAGAGGCTTACCGCGTCTATGCGCTTGCCGCCTGCTCGATCATCCTAATCTCGATTCTGGTGTCCTCGCTCGGTACCCATGCGCGCATCAAGGACCTGCCGAAGGCACCGCCTCAGCGCACCCTGACGCTTGGGATCATGTTCCGGGAAATCCTGGAGACTTTTCGCAGCCGGTCGTTCGCAGCTCTCTTCATCGCCTCGCTGCTCGGCTACATTGCCAGCGGCCTCGGCGCCGGCCTTGCTTTCTATTTCTCCACCTTCTTCTGGGGCTTCACCCCGATGGAGATCTTTTACATCACCGCCGGTGTGTTCCTGTCGGCGATCATCGGCGCGCCGATTGCGGCCTTCGTCAGCCGGACGATCGGCAAGAAGCGCGGCGCCGTCATCATCGGCCTGGTCGCATTCCTCGGCTCCCCCACTCCCGTCTTCCTGCGGCTGGTCGGGGTGATGCCGGAGAACGGCGATCCGCTGCTATTTCCGATCATCTTCGTCACCACGACGCTCGATGTGGCGCTGATCATCTGCTACCAGATCCTCGCCGCCTCGATGCTCGCCGATCTGGTGGAGGATGCGGAGCTTCGCACGCACCGCCGCTCTGAGGGGCTTTTCTTCGCCGCCGCCACGTTCATGCGAAAATGGGGCGAGGGGCTTGGGATCGTCGTGGCTGGGTTCGTGATCTCGCTGGCCGGCATTGCCACCGGTGCCCAGCAGGGCGAGGTATCGGACCTGACGCTCTTCCGTCTGGCGGTTATCTACATGCCGGTCTATCTGGGGTTCTATATGGCCATGATTTTCTGCATCAGCCGCTACCAGCTCAGTCGGGAAGGGCATGAAGAGAATCTTCGCCAGCTGGACGAGCGCCGACAAGCGCCGGCATGAGTGATCAGCCGGCAACCGGCCGGCCCGAGTTCGAACTCTTCGCGCCGGGGACCGACGCGCGGGATATTGGCGCGATGCCGCCGGGCGAACCCGATGCGCGGGAACGGCGGCTGATCGAGGGCGATATCGTCCCCACGCTGGCCGTCTTCGCGCTGCCCCTCCTGACGACGAACATCCTGCACTCTCTTGCCGGTACCTGGTCGGCCATCTGGGTCAGCAGGACCCTGGGCCCGGATTCGCTGATTGCCGTGGTCAACGCGAACGTCTTCATGTTCATGCTGATGGGCGCGGTGATGGGCATCGGCACCGCCGCCGGTATCGCCATCGGCCAGGCCTTCGGCGCCGGCGACAGCCATGCGGTGAAGCGGACGGTCGGCACCGCGCTCAGTTTCATCGCGGCTTTTTCCACGCTGCTGGCGGCTGCCGGCTGGGCCGCATGGCCCTATCTTCTCGTGGCCATCCAGATGCCGGACAGCGCGTTCGCGCAGGCTCTGACCTTCATGCGCTATACCTGTCTCGCCATTCCCTCGATCTTCACATTCATCGCCATGATGATGATGCTGCGCGGACGCGGGGATGCCCGCACGCCGTTCATCTTTTCCTGTGTTTGGATCGGTATCGCCGCCATCCTGGTGCCGCTCCTGATTACCGGGGCCTTCGGGTTCCCGCGCCTCGGGATCGCAGGCGCGGCGATCGGCAACCTGATTGGCAATTTCACCGCGCTTCTGGCGCTTGTCGGCTTCGTTTATCGCCGCAACCTTCCGATCGCGCTGCGACGCGGCGAATTCCATCACTTCGTGCCTCATCTGCCGACCTTGATGACGTTGGTACGCAAGGGCGCGCCCATGGCTGCGGAGATGATCATCGTGCAGGGCGCCTATTTCGTCCTACTCGGAATGGTGAACAGCTATGGCGCGACCGTTGCCGCCGCCTATAGCGCGGCGGCGCAGCTGTGGGGCTATGTGCAGATGCCGGCCATCGCCTTCGGTGCGTCGATTTCCGCCATGGCAGCGCAGAATATCGGCGCGGGCGCGTGGGACCGCGTCTCGCGCATCGCGCTTCGCGGTGTCCTCCTGTCGATGGGGTCGACCGGTCTGGTCTGCGCGCTCGTCTACCTGCTCGGCGACCTTCCGCTGCTCCTGTTCCTCCCCGAGGGCGGCGAAAGTCTGGAAATTGCCCTCGAAATCAACGAAATCGTATTGTGGTGCTGGATCGTTCTGGCGGTGACGACGGCGATGATAGGCATTGTGCGCGCAAATGGGGCGATGATCCCGCCGACGATCATCTATCTGGTCACCATGTGGGCGATGCGCATTCCCTTTGCGGAATATTTGCAGGCGAACCTTGGCGCGAACGCCATCTGGTGGAGTTTCCCGCTCGGCGCGGTCGCGTCCGCAATCCTCGCCTACGCCTACTACAAATTCGGCCGCTGGCGGGACAATGAGCTGATGGTCGAGGAGTCTGGTGCCCGCGGCCGGGATCGAACCGGCATGGGAGAACCTCCCGAGGGATTTTAAGTCCCTTGCGTCTACCAATTCCGCCACGCGGGCCCATGCGGGTCGGATGTGCCGCGGACATAGCGTTGTGTACGCAACTTGCGACAGGAAATTCGGAACCGAGGATGCCGAGGTTCGCTCTTGCTGTGGACGGACGTAACGGGAGGACGCGGCAGGCATGGAACGCATAACAAGATTACAGACTTTCGCCCGGATCGGGTTTCTGGCCCGGGGCGTGGTCTACATACTCCTCGGCTATTTTGCGCTGACGGCCCTCGGCTCGCAGGGGACGACCGACGTCCTGGGTGCGATCAAGGACGCGCCGCTGGGCAACGTGCTTCTCGCACTCGTCGGCATCGGCCTGCTCGGCTACGGGGTATACCGTCTCTATGGCGCGATGATCGGCATCGACGCGCCGGGAACCGGTGCGAAGGCGGCCGGCAAGCGAATCGGGCACGCCGCCAGCGGAGTTGCGCATCTCTTTCTGGGGTTCATCGCCCTGCGCGGCGTCTTTTCCAGTTCCAGTCCCGGCGGATCGGGCGGCAGTGGAACGGGTGAAGCCGCGGGCTTCGTCACGGACTTTCCCGGCGGGGAGATACTGCTCTGGATCATCGGGCTCGGTTTTTTGCTTGCTGCCGTTGCACAAGCGAAAAAAGCCATCACGGCCAAGTTCATGTACCGTCTAGATCCCGACGTGCCCGGCTTTGCGGAACCCGTGGGGCGGGCCGGCTTCGCAGCCCGTGCCGTCGTCTTCGTCGTGATCGGCTGGACCATCGTCCAGGCCATGCTCAACGGCAATCCCGAAGCCGTGGGCGGGATCGGCCAGGCACTGAACACGCTTCAGGGGACTGGCTGGCTGTTTACCGTGGTGGCTGTCGGCCTGCTTCTGTTCGGCGTCTTCAGCCTCATCATGGCCCGCTACCGGACGATCAGGGACGATGACATCATCGCTCGCCTGAAACGATAGCAGGGGTTCAGATTGCTCCGTCGACCGGCTCGGTGCCCCCTTCTCGCAGGGCAGTCATCAGGCGGTCGGCGGCGTCGTCGACGGCAGCCTGATCGCGTCCGCGTATGACGAAGTTGGACCCGACCTTGCCTTCGCGCCAGAACGGATAGGAGCCGATCTGGATACCCGGCTTTTCGCGCTCGACCGCAACCAGCACATCGGCAACCGCCGTCTCCCCCGTCCAGGCGCCGACCGTCCTGTCGACGACGGGCTGACCGCCTTCCAGCTGTCCTTGGAGTCCCGCCAGCATTCCCTGCGTGATCTTGGGCACGCCTGCCATCAGGAACAGCCGCCCGTCGATACGAATGCCCGGCGCACCCGAAACCGGGTTGGGCATCAGCTCCGCGCCCTCCGGTACCCTCGCCATGCGCAGGCGCGCTTCGGTGATGTCGTTGCCATAGTAGCTGCGCAGCGTCCGCTCGGCCTCGGGATGTATCACGACGCGCCGGTCAAGCGCTCTGGCGACGGCGTCTACGGTAATGTCGTCATGGGTCGGGCCGATGCCCCCCGTCGTGAAGACATAGTCATAGGCGTCGCGGGCGCGGTTGACCGCGCCGACGATGCGATCCATGTCGTCCGGGACGATCTCGACGCCTGCGAGGGCGATGCCCTCCACGTTCAGCCACTTGGCGAGATAGGCCGTGTTCGCGTCCTGTGTTCGCCCGGAAAGGATCTCGTCACCGATGACGATCAGGCCTGCGGTCCATATATTGTCTTCGGTTGGCATGGGGCGGCCTTAGCGCCGCGCGTCGCTGCAAGGAAGCGTTCAAGGGAAAGAGCTGATGGACCAGCTGGTCGATGACATGGAACTTAGCGAAGACGGCATCCGGCTTTACGGGCCTGCCGCGTTCGAGGGCATGCGCCGCGCCGGCCGGCTCGCCGCCGAAGCTCTCGACATGATCGCCCCTCATGTCGTGCCCGGCGCGGTCACCCGCGACCTGGACGACATGATCTATGATTTCGTGAAAGCGCGCGGGGCGGTTCCGGCGACGATCTTCTACCGCGGCTATTCCCACTCCAGCTGCATCAGTGTGAACCATGTCGTCTGTCACGGCATTCCGGGCCCGAAGAAGCTGCAAAAGGGCGACATCGCCAACATCGACATTACGGTGGTTCTCGACGGCTGGCATGGCGATACGAGCCGGATGTTCCCCGTCGGGCCCGTATCGAAGCGCGCAGAACGGCTGATCGACATAACATACGAATGTCTGATGCGGGGTATCGCCGTCGCCAAGCCGGGCGCCACCGTGGGCGACATCGGCCATGCGATCCAGACCTTTGCCGAGGGTGAGCGCTGCTCTGTCGTGCGCGACTTCTGCGGTCATGGTCTCGGGCGGGTATTCCACTCGGAGCCCAGCATCGTCCATGCCGGGCGCCCGGGCCAGGGTCCGGAGCTGCGGCCGGGAATGTTCTTCACAATCGAACCTATGATAAATCTCGGGAGGCACGATGTGAAAATCCTCTCCGATGGCTGGACTGCGGTCACGCGCGACCGACAATTGTCGGCGCAGTTTGAACACTCTATCGGAATTACAACCGATGGCGCGGAAGTATTTACCACCTCTCCCCAAGGCCTCCACTGCCCACCTTACAATCGTTAAGAAGGTTGACGTTGCGGTAATTATTCATCACCGCTTCATTTTCATTCGGCATAAGATTCTCGGCGCTTGGTAAATGTGCCGGAGAGCTTCTTCCGCCTCGTTCGCTCAACCATGGTTGGACGTGTCCGGCGGCATGACGGGAAAAGGGATCGAGCGATGCTGGGCGATGTGAGGGTAGACCTCTCTACGGCTATGTTTGCCCGGCTCATTTCGGCTTCCGAACAAGTTCTTGGCTGGAGCCGCTCTCGCAAGCGCCTGTTTGTCATGGCGCATGACGGGCTACTCTGTGTGCTCGCTTGCTGGCTGGCCTACTGGCTGCGCCTCAGTACCGTCAGTTTCGACCTGCGTCCCTTCGCTCTCACCGTCGTCGCCGCCTTGTTCTTCTGGCTGCCGATTTTCCGGGTCAGCGACATCTACCGCACGTTGTTCCGGTTTGCCGGGCCGGGCACGATGACCCGGCTGATGACGGCCGGGCTGTCCTATGCGGTCCCCATGGTCGTCCTCTTCCTGGTGGTTTCCGTGCCCACGGTCCCGCGCACGGTCGGCGTTCTTCAGCCGATCCTCTTCGTCGGCCTCCTTGGTCTTTCGCGCATTCTGGCGCGCTATGTGCTCGTCGACCTCCTGAACCAGCAGAATTTCAGCGGTCGGCGGCAAAGTGTGGCGATCTACGGTGCCGGAACCGCCGGTCAGCAGCTTGCCGCGTCGATGCGTCACGAACCGTCCATGCGGCTCTACGCGTTTTTCGACGACGATGTCCGCCTGGACAGGCAGACGCTGGAAGGCGTGCCGATCTACCATGCCAGCCGCTTGAGGGAGGCGATCGAGACGCTGGGGATCGACAGCGTTCTGATCGCGATTCCGTCCGTCAGCCGGACGCGGCGGAAGGCGATCATCGAATCGCTTGAGCCCTACCGGGTCGAAGTGCGAATCCTGCCGAACGTGCGCGATATCGTCGACGGCACGGTCGATGTCGAAAAGCTGCGCACCGTCTCTATCGACGACTTGCTCGGCCGGGACCCGGTGCCGCCGAACGAGGTGCTGCTCGCGCGCACGATCCTGGAGAAGACTGTGCTCATCACCGGCGCAGGCGGTTCCATCGGCAGCGAACTCTGCCGCCAGGCGGCTCAGTTGCGGCCCGCGAAGCTCGTGCTTGCCGAAATCTCCGAATTCGCGCTCTACAACATCGAGAGTGAGCTGCGCGAGATGCGCGAAGCGGGTGAATTCGGCGGAGAGTTCGAGATCGTTCCGCGCCTCGTCAACGTGGTCAGCGAGAGCGATATCCGCCGCCTTTATGAGGAGACGAAACCCGATACGGTCTTTCACGCCGCCGCATACAAGCATGTTCCCTTGGTCGAGGAGAATATGCTCGCGGGGGTCAGAAACAACGTCTTTGGGACATTGAACTGCGCGCGGCTCGCCAAGGAGGCGGGTGTAGAGCGCTTCATTCTCGTGAGCACCGACAAGGCGGTGCGGCCCACGAATGTGATGGGCGCCAGCAAGCGGGTCTGCGAACTCGTGCTGCAGGCGATGGCAAGCGAGCCGGGCGGTACGCGCTTTGCCATGGTGCGGTTCGGCAATGTGCTCGGGTCGTCCGGCTCGGTCGTTCCGCTCTTTGAGCGCCAGATCGCCGAGGGGGGGCCCGTCACTCTCACTCACCGGGACGTAACACGCTATTTCATGACGATTCCGGAGGCGGCGCAGCTCGTCATCCAGGCGGGCGCCATGGCAGACAGCGGCGAGGTCTATCTGCTCGACATGGGTAAGCCGGTGCGGATCGGCGACCTTGCCGAACTGATGGTGACACTGTCGGGACTTACGGTTCGCAACGAGCAGAATCCGGACGGAGACATAGAGATCCGCGAAGTCGGCCTCCGCCCCGGAGAGAAGCTTTATGAGGAGCTTCTGATCGATGCGGATGCCCAGCGCACCCACCATCCCTCGATCTCTCAGGGGAACGAGTTCTTCCTTCCCTGGGCGCAGCTACAGCAGGAGCTGAGCGGGCTGGATGCGGCAATTCGTTCGGGAGACGAGAGCTTCGCTCTTGCCACGCTCGTGCGCCTCGTTCCCGGTTTCGACAGACCGCTGATCGCGGAGGGCGCCCGCCCGCGCGCGGACAGTTTGGGTTTACCATCCTGAATTGCCCCGGTAACGGGCAAATAGGGGGACTTCGGAAACGTAAGGATGTGTCCAGTCGATGCGCGTTATACCGCTGATCGTTGCCGGTACGGCCCTGCTGATTTCCGCCTGCTCGGGTCCGAAGGAAGTGGGCCTTTCACCGGATGTTGTCTATGTCGGCCAGACCGAACTGGCCCCTCCTGAAGAGGGTGATCTCGTTGCGGCGAACCGCCCCTATCTGCTCGGGCCGTTCGACGAACTGACGATCGGAGTGTTCGGCATCGAGGAGCTCAGCAACCGGACAGTCCAGATCGATGCCAGCGGCCAGATTTCCTTTCCGCTTGCGGGGGTTGTCGAGGCTGCGGGGCTGACGTCTGCCCAGCTTGCCGCCGAACTCGAAGAGCGTTTGCGCGATAGTTATGTGCGCGACCCGCAGGTGACGGTGAATCTCGAAGAGACGGTCAGCCAGGTGGTCACCGTGGGCGGCGAAGTGGATTCGCCGGGCGTCTATCCCGTCGTCGGGAAAATGACGCTGCTGCGCGCCGTGGCGACTGCCGGCGGGACGACGGAGGACTCCGACCTCGATGACGTGATCATATTCCGCACGGTCGGCGGGCAGCGTTATGCGGGCCTGTATGACCTGGAAGCCGTGCGCCGCGGCAACTATCCCGACCCGGAAATCTACGCCAACGACATCGTCATGGTGGGCGATTCCTTCGCACGGGCGGCTTTCTCGGACCTGATTTCCATATCCCCGCTCATCACCACACCTCTTATCCTGCTGCTGAGGTAAGCCATGTCCAGTCTTGCCAGCGACGCCTCAGAGACCTCCTTCTTCGAAACGCGCGAGGATGCGGACCGGCGTCCTCCGATCGTTCTGCAGGTCTGGGCGGTCGTCCTGCGCCGCAAATGGCTTATCTTGGCGATCCTGCTCGCAGCCCTGGTGCTGGGGATGATCGCGACGGCTCTGGCGACACCTCAATATACCGGTGTGACCCGGGTCGAGATCAGTCGCAGCGCGCAGAACTTCGCGAATGTGGAGTCTATCGAGGACGACACGGCCGATGAGCTGGAATTCTACCAGACCCAATATGCCCTTCTAGAAGCGCGCACTGTGGCGGAGCGCGTCGCGAGAAGCCTGAACCTTGCAGCCGATCCGGAATTCGGGGCGGCGTTCTCTTTCGACGACCGTCTGTCCGAAGATCCCGGCGAAGAGTTGGAGCTTGTCGGGCAGAATGCGCGGTTCAAGCTGGCGGTCAGGACGCTTCTCGATGAGGTTTCGGTCCGCCCCCTGCGCGGATCGAGCCTTGTGGACGTCGCTTTCGAAACGCCCGACCCGGTCCTCTCCGCACGGCTTGCCAACCAGTGGGTGGAAGAATTCATCGCGCTGAGCCTGGAGCGCAGGGCGTCGACGAGCGTCGACGCGCGCCGGTTTCTCAGCAGGCGGCTGGAGGACCTGAGGCAGAGGCTTGAGGACAGCGAGCGGCGTCTCGTCAGCTATGCCGCCGAAAACGAAATCGTCAGCCTGCAGCAGACCGAAGGCGCCGACGGGAACACCCGTACCGAGCGAACTCTGGCGACGAGCGATCTCGAGACGCTGAACCGCGCCTTGGTGGAAGCGCGTGCGCGGCGACTTATGGCAGAGAGCCGTTTGCAGGGGGGCGGGGTCTCACGCGAGTCGATCACGAGCACCACGATCGGCCGCCTGCGCGAGGTGCGTGCCCAGGCCGCGGCGGAATATGCCAAGCTGATGGCGCAGTTCGAACCCGGTTATCCCGCCGCCAGGTCCTTGGCCGCGCAGATCCAAGAACTGGACGAGAGCATTGCTGAGGAAGAGGCGCGCATCCAAGGCAATCTGCAGACGGAGTATCGTGAAGCGCTCAGTCAGGAGCAGGCTCTCGAGGCCGAGGTGGCTGGCCTGAAAGAAGGTCTGATCGACCAGCAGCGCGACACGATCCAGTTCAACGTTCTGCAGCGGGAAGTCGATACCAATCGGCAACTCTATGACGGCCTGCTTCAGCGCTTCAAGGAAATCGGTGTCGCCGGCGTCGGCCAGAACAACATTGCGATCATCGACCGGGCTCTGCCCCCTTCGGAGCCCTCAAGTCCGAACCTCGCGCTCAACCTTCTGCTCTCGCTCGCGCTGGGGGCGCTTGCCGCCGCTGCGACCGTGTTGGCGCTCGAACAGCTCGACGAGCGCGTCAAGCACCCGGAAGACCTGCGCCGTGCCTTCGGATTGCCGATCCTCGGCGCTATCCCCAAAGTCGAGCGCACCGAACTTCTGGAAGATCTTCGCGACAAGCGGTCGCGAATCTACGAAGCTTATCTTTCGGTGCGAACGTCATTGTCGTTCAGCTCTGCTGAGGGAATGCCGGGCTCTCTGATGTTTACCAGTGCCAAGGAGGCGGAAGGCAAAAGTATGTCCGCCCTCGCCACGGCCGAACTTCTCGCCAGGGCCGGGAAGAAGGTGGTGCTGGTCGACGGCGATATGAGGTCGCCTTCGGTAAACAAGCTGCTCGACCTCGAGAATGATGCCGGGCTTTCGAATGCTCTCGTTGGGCAGGCGGCGCTCGATGTCCTTCTCAAGCCTACCCACCTTCCCGGGTTGCAGGCGCTGGTGGCGGGGCCCATGCCCCCCAATTCCGGCGAACTGCTGGCCGGCTCAAGGTTCGCCGATACGGTTGCCGAGCTGAAAACCCGGTTCGATCACGTCATCATTGACAGTCCGCCGCTGCTTGGACTGGCGGACGCGCCGCTGATCGCGCGCGCGGTCGACGGGGTTGTGTTCTCGGTCGCGCACAACCAGACCCGGCTGAGCGGTGTGCGGCATGCGCTTGAACGACTGCGCGCGGCCAATGTGCGTGTACTCGGCGCTCTTCTGACAAGCTTCGACAGCGAAATGTCATCCTATGGTTACGGCTATGGCTACGGCTACGGTTACGGCTATGGGCACGAATATGGCAAAAGCGATCGCGCTGAAGCGGAAGCGGTTTGATCGATTGTGAGTGAGTTGCGGCGTTGGTGGCCTGCCGTTTTGGGGGCTGCCCTTACGATTGTCCTGGCGGTCTTCGCCTTTCGAAACGCGGCGGGAAACATCTTGGCGCATAACAATCCCGCTGAGGGAATTTTATTCTCCCCGGACGATCCGGAGGCGCTCGCGAAGCGCGCGCAGGACCTCGCCGTTCCTATGTTGGAAAACCCGGCCCTCAAAGAGGATGTCGAACAGCTGGCGCGAAGGGCGCTGGTGTCGGACGCAGCCGAATATCGGGCTTATCGAACGTTGGCATGGGTCGCGCAGCGCGAGGACCGTGACGAGGACGCGGATCTTCTGATGAGACAAACCCTCGCCATTTCCAAAAGAGACTTGGGCGCTCGGCTGTATACGGTCAGGCAGTCGGGCGAAGCGGGAGAAATCCGCCAATTCGTCGAGGAGCTTCGGCTTGCGCTGCGCACCTCCGGTACAAGCCGTGCGATGCTACTGCCACTGCTTGCGGAAAGTCTCTCCGACCCTGCCTCGGCAGAACTTGTCGCCGATTTGTTAGCCAAGGACCCCGAATGGGCGTCGACCTTCTGGCGGGTGCTCCCTCAGGTTCCTGAGGCTTGGCCGGGTGTGGCGAGTCTTCTGGGCGCTGCAGAGCAGCGTGACGTTACGGTATTTCAGGGGCCAGTGCTCACGCTTATCAACCGCCTCGTCGCGGAAGAGAGAATACCGCTTGCCGTCGAGATTGGCACAGCGCTTCAGCAGGTGAAGCGCGAAGATCCGGATGCGCCCATCGCCCCGTTCGAGTGGGCTTATCAGACCGACGGCACGAAGGCTGTGTTTCCCGGCTCGAACGGCGAGTTTACCATCGATGCCGTCCCGGGCACCGGCGGTCCGGTCGCGCGCCGTCTGGTCATGATCCCCGACGGAGCCGCCCGCGTGGCGGCCAGCTATTCGCTCGAAAGGGCGACGACCTCGAGCGCCCCGCTGCCCTATCTCAGCCTTACCTGCATGGAACCGATGCGTCAGATTGGCGATCTCGAACCTGCAGACAGCGATGACCGAGAGCTTCGCGCGCAGGCGGAGTTCGACCTCGGCGGCGAGTGCGAATATGCACTTGCGCGGATTCTTGTTCCTTCGATCGAGCCGGGCGAGACCCTTGTCGCCCGTGTGTCCGGTCTCGATGTTCAGCCGGTGATGGACTGATGGCCCGGAAGCTGTCCGCTGCGCTCGATCATTTTCGGACTTCTCCGAATGTCTCCTTCTACCTGTTCGCCGGGTTTCTCATCCTGGTCTTCTTTCTGGGGGGGACCTCTCGCGATGACGCGATAACGCTAGCGATCCTGCGTCCGGCGGCCGTGATTGCTCTCGGCTTGGCGATTTACCGCACGAACAGGACCTTCATCTCTCCCTACGTCGTTCCGCTCGGGATTTTCGCAGGACTTCTCGCCATCGGGCTGATCCAGTTGATCCCGCTTCCGCCAGGTCTCTGGGCAGCGCTGCCGCTACGCGACAGATTGATGCCGGGCCTCGAGCTGCTCGGTCTCGACGAGATCTGGCGCCCCATCAGCCTCTCCCCGGCGAGGACTTGGAATGCGGTCTATGCTCTTACAGTACCGCTGACCGCGATCCTGCTGTTCTCTCGCCTCACGCGCGACCGGCTCCATCGGATCTTCGAACTGCTTGCCGCCCTTGTCGCCGCAAGCGCGTTCCTGTCGCTGATGCAGCTGCTGGGCTCGCGTAGCAGCCCGTTTTTCCTCTACGGTCCCAGTAACACGGGCGACCCCACGGGCATCTTCGCCAGCAGGAATCACAATAGCGTTCTCTTGGCGAGCGGTTTTGTTTTTCTCGCTGCGTTGTTTGCCGAACATCGCCGCCTCCGCCGACCGCTCGCGCAGTCGGCGATGTTCCTTCTCCTGGCAGTGCTTTTCCTGCTGATGATCGTTGCGGGCGGCTCACGCATGGGTCTCTTTCTCGGTGCGGGAGCGATTTTCCTGACGCCGTTCATCGTGCGGTTCGACCGCGCGGAGAGGGGGTGGATGGGGGCACTTGCCAGTCCGCTGATCGTCCTCGGCGCCGCCCTGTTTGTTGGATTGCTGCTGGTCTTTGGCGCGCAGACGGCCGCTTTCGACCGGCTTTTCGAACAATCGTCCATCGACGACTTCCGGTTCTCCCTGCTCCCGGTTGTCTGGGACATGGTGAAAAGCCTTTTTCCGTGGGGCGGTGGTCTTGGGGCGTTCGAGGATGTCTACCGAATGTTCGAACCCACGAACCTTTTGCGCGACAGCTATGTAAACCGGGCTCATAACGACCTTCTCGAGTTTCTGTTCGAGGCTGGTCTGGGTGCGGTCATTGTTCTCGTCGCCGGGGCCTATTGGTGGCTGAAGCGCGCCGCGGGCAGCTTGGCGAGCGGGTCTCCTACGACGCTTCGCATCGGCCTCGTTCTCAGCCTCGTCTGGCTGCTCGCATCCCTTCTCGAATATCCCGTGAGGACGCCGATCGGGTCGGTGACGTTTGCCTTTGCCCTGTGTCTCGTCGCCATGCCGAAGCCGGTGAGGCTGCGTCGTGGCCGCTGAGAATGCGGACGCGTTTTCCTTCGTCCCGCTGATCATTATCGGGGCGGGCCGTTCGGGAACGAACATCCTCCGGGACACACTGTGCCGTCTCGATGGCTTCGCCACGTGGGACTGCGACGAGATCAATCCCATTTGGCGGCATGGGAACCTGTCCGTTGCGCATGATGAATTCGGGCCGACCGAGGCCCGCCCGGCAGTCAGGAATTTCATCCGCGAGCAATTCCGGAAGGCTTGGCGCCGCCTGGGTCGGCCCCGCTATCTGGTCGAGAAAACCTGCGCCAATTCGCTTCGCGTGCCGTTCGTGGACGCCGTTCTGCCCGAAGCCAGATATGTCTTCATCTACCGCGACGGCGTCGATGTGGTGGCGTCGGCGCAGAAGCGCTGGCGCGGCGAAATGGAGGTGGAGAGCCTGCCATATTATTGGGCGAAGGCACGCAATACTCCGCTGCGCGACCTCCCCGTTTACGCTTACCGCTTCATCGCCACGCGTGTGTCTATGTTGCTGGGCCGCTCGCAGCACCTGTCTTCTTGGGGGCCGCGCTTCAAGGGAATGGACCGGCTGGCCGCCGCCGCCACGCTCGACGAACTGTGCGCCCACCAATGGTCGAAGTGCGTTGAGCGCAGCGCTGATGCTTTTGCCGAGATGCCGCCCGAGAAGCTGGTCCGCATCCGCTACGAATCGCTCGTCGAGGATCCGGATGCGGCCGTCTCGAAAATCCTCGATTTCCTTGGCGAGCATACTGATCGCCGGGCAATCTCGGAAGCGACCGCGGCTGTGTCGCGCCGGTCCGTGGGCAGGGGGCGGCGCTCGCTCGGCGCGCAGGCCAATCAGTTGATGGCTATCATGAAGGAACCGCTCGAGCGGCTCGGCTACGGAAAGGACCTCCCTGCCTGATGCGTATCTGGCTCTCGCGGCCGCATATGGGCGGTGCTGAACGTAGCTATGTGGATGCTGCGTTCGATAGCAACTTCATCGCGCCTCTCGGGCCGCAGCTCCAGGAGTTCGAGGAGCGGTTCGCAGAGTATCTGGGCGAAGGCGTTGACTGCCTGGGGCTTTCCAGCGGGTCCGCCGCCCTGCATCTCGCGCTGCATATGCTCGATCTCTCGCCCGGAGCGAAGGTCTGGGTCTCCTCCATGACGTTCGCGGGGGGCTGTTTCCCCATTCTCTATGAGCGCGCGGAGCCGGTTTTCTTCGACCTCGACCCAGGAAGCTGGACCCTCTGTCCGGACCTCGTCGAGGCCGAATTGAAGGCCGCCGCGAAGACCGGCGACCTTCCGGCAGCGATTGTGCCTACCGACCTGTATGGTCAGAGCTGCCATTTGGACCGGTTGGAGGCGCTGGCGGCCGAGTACGGCGTTCCGTTGATCGTCGACAGTGCGGAATCGGCCGGCGCCGAGTTCGGTCGAGGGCGGAAGGCCGGGACGGGGGGAACGATGTCCATCCTGTCTTTCAACGGCAACAAGATCATCACCACCGGCGGCGGCGGCATGCTCGTCTCGAGGGATCGGCACTTCATCGACAGAGCGCGCTTCCTGTCGACCCAGGCGCGCGACCCGGCACCGCACTATGAGCATTCGGTCTACGGCTTCAATTACCGCATGGGGAATATCCCCGCGGCGATCGGGCTTGGCCAGTTGGAAGTGCTCGACGCGCGGGCTGCGCGCCGGCGGGAGATCTTCGCGACTTACGAGGCGGCGCTGGGCGGTATGCCGGGCATTGCCTTTATGCCCGAACCGTCCTGGTCGAAGGCCACCCGCTGGCTCACCGCCATGCAGATCGACCCCGCCGAGGCCGGCGTCAGCCGCGAGGACATCCGGCTTGCCTTGCTCGATCATGAAATCGAGTCTCGTCCGCTGTGGAAGCCGATGCATATGCAGCCGCTGTTCGAGGGTAGCCGCTATGTCGGACGCGGCTTCGACGAGAGCCTGTTCGCCAACGGTCTCTGCCTGCCGTCTTCCAGCGACATGACCGACGCCGAACAGGACGAAGTGATTTCTGTCGTGCGCGCGGCCTTGGAGGGCTAAGCTGGGGTGGCCTGTCAGGCGAAAGCGTCGTCCCTGCTTGTCCTCAGCAATGGTGGTGCGAACCAGACGACCACACAGCTGTTATTGGCTTTGGGCACCTATATCGGCCGCGTCATGCCTTACGAAGTCAGGCCGCGCGGTCTGCCGTCTGGCAGAGTTGCCAAACTTGTCTCCGCCCTAAGGAGCGAAATTGGCAATGTGGCCGCACTCTTTCGGCACGCCATGGTCTTGAGCCACAGCGCCGCGGCGTTTTCATTGCCCACCCTCCTGGCGGCCAAGCTGACAGGCCGGCCGATCATTCTGGTGATCTGGGATATCTACCCTGAGAGTTTGGGGTGGGCGAGCCGGCACCGGCTGCTTTCCTGGTGCCTTTCGAAGCTCGAGAATGCCGCATATGCGCTGTCGGACCTAGTCCTGGTGAACAGCGAGGATTACCTCCAGCATGTTCGCAGGAAGGGCGCCGGCAATGTCAGAGTTGTTCCGATGTGGACCGTGGAGGAGCCACGTCCTGCACTCGGCCAACCCCGCCGTCCGTCGGATCCGCTGCGACTGGCCTGGGCAGGGCAGATCAATCCGCTTCGCGATCTTCCATCAACGGTTCGGCAAGTGCTCGATAGCTGCCGCGGCGAGGTCGAGCTTCACCTGTTCACATCCAGCGACATCCCGCCCGCTCTTGTGCAGCTTGCGCAAGCCGAGGGGCGCCTGACGCTCAAGGAGCGCGGCTTTCTCCCCCTCGAGAAATTGTACAGCGAACTGGGAAGGCTGGACTTCGGTCTCGTCAGCATCGACCCGCGGTTCGACATGCCATTCTTCCCGTCGAAAACGATGTCCTACCTTCTCGCTGGGATTCCCGTTCTCTTCGAAGGCCCTAGGACGCCGGCACTCGATCGCCTGTTCGATGCGGACGGGATCGGGTTACGAGTGGACGAAGTGACCGAAGAGCGGCTGTCTGCCCTTCATCAGGCCTTCCCGGAACGGCGTCGGCGCTACCTCGAACGGGTGGAAACCGAAGTAGCGGACTTCGCCGCGAACCTGCCGCGACTGCTGAACCGGCACTAGCCGCCGGCGCGTTTTTCGCGGCGGACGATCCCGTCCGCCCGGTCCTCCGCCATGAAGGAAGAAAAGGACTCCAACAGACCCGGATCGACCTCCTCGGCCGTTTCGTAGGGGATGACCCCTCGGTCGCCGAGCGAAACGGCCTCCAAAGTGCTGGCGAGCCGCCTGCGCAGGCCTCCTGGAAGGAGTCTCCTAGCCGCCTTGGCCCCCGGGAGGCTCGCGATCCGCTCACGCAGAGTGTATTTTCGGGTCACGATTCCCGCTGCCGTGGATCCACGCTGGTTTTCCGCGCCGAAATCCGCGGGGATCGTGATGTCCGCCGTCACGTCGCGGAGGATTGAAAAGCGCGTGCCGGTGAGCACGTCGAAGTCGACATAGTATCTGTCGCCGAAGCGGGCCAGTTCCGCGTCCACCGTCTCGAGGTCCGCAATCGCCGCCTGATTGGATCGGAGGAAAGCGGAGAATGTTCGATACCCCCCACTGACCTGTAGCTCGGCGTAGAGCGATCGAAGAAGCGCCGGCGGCTTGCGGCACGTGACGAGAAAGACGGGATCCATTGCTGCTAGCTCTTCGCCGATAAGGCGGAGCTTTTCCTGCCAGCGCAGATTTCCATCCACCAGCAGCATCTCGTTGGAGTAGATGAGCGGCGAAGGCTCCGGCGTGCCCGCCCCCGCAGCCTCCAGTTCCGCGCGAAGAGCCGATTTGCCGGTTTCGAGCAGTCGGTTGACCTCCCGGTGCACCGCGCTCTCGGCAGACCGGTACTTCCCCAGATAGATATGCTGGTTGGCCGGCTGGTCCAGAATGGCATATTGGAGCGTCGTAGTCGCCGTCTTCGGCTGGCCGATATGTATGAAGAGAGTCAGGGGTTCACTCGCCGGGTCTAGGAAAGCCGCGCAGAGGCTGATACCCGAGAGCAGGCGCCTACGGTAGCCTGACTGACCTTATTTTCCCCGGCCGGATAGGGAAGCATACCAGCCATGGACGCACGCACGGCCCCCACTAGCGTGACGCGCATTCTCGAATGGCGCTGGTTCAACGTCTCGATCGCGTTCTGGCTATCCTGTTTCGCGCTGTATCTTTTCGACCCGTATGACATCTATCCGCCAGCGGACAGCCTGATTAAGGTACTGATATTCCTTGCCTTGACGATCTTCTGTTTCGGCGTGGGGGCGGCCTTTGGGCGCGGGCAGTTTACACCGCTGATCAGTAGTAGCCGGACCGCCAAGCGGCTGTTCCTCGCCTCGTTGCTTCTGAATTTCATAATTCTCCCGCTGAATGTCAGTACCTACGCGGGCGTATCGCTTCTGGAAGTCCCCGGCCTGATCTTTGATCCGGCCTCGGCCTATTCCCAGATGCATGACTCTCTCGCGGCAGACAGGTCCGAGCGCATAGAACTGCTGGCGTTCAAAGCCATCTTCAGCTGGCTGCTCGTCCTGTTTCTACCCTTGGCGATCATTCTCTATCGCGAACGCAGGATCGGGCTGATCTCGTGCGGGCTCGCTTTTGGCTGTGCCGTCGTGTTTTCGATTGCTCGCGGTACCGACAAGGAGCTGTTCGACATCGCGATCCTGGTGTTCGCGTCGCTTCTGCTGCCGATCGACCGCCCGCAGGGAGACCGCTCGAAGGCAGGGCGTGTCGCGATCTGGCCCTATATCGTGGGCGGAGCGGGGCTGGTCTTCATTCTCGCTGCGTTTGTGTTCCGCAAGACCGAACGGCTGGCCCAGCTGACCTTCCATTGTTTTCAGAACACCAACAGCTGCATCTACCTCAATGACTATATCGAGGACCCCTTCACCTTCCTCTTCATCATGGGCTATCGCTATCTCACTCACGGCTTCAACGGGCTCGAAGCAGCCGTTGAGGGCGCCATGTCCTTCTGCCCCTTCTACGGTCATTCGCGGCCGCTGACCTATCTGGCAGAGCAGTTTGGAATGAACTGCGATGCCGGCATCGTGCAGCAGCTAGACTATCTGGGCTGGACCTCCCGCGGTGCATGGAGCACCGGTTTCGTCCAGCTCGGCAATGACTTTGGGCTCTGGCTCGTTCCCGTTTTCTTTCTGGCCTTCGGCTGGTACACTCGGCGCCTCTACAGGTCCGTGTCCCAAACCGGCTGTTACATTGCCAAGACGCTGTTCGTGTACAACATTTACACGCTTCTCTACATGGTCGGAAATCTGCAGCTCGCGCAGACCGGGGATATCTACTTCGGCTATCTCTTCTGGACGGCGGTCCTGTTCGGGTCCTCCCTCTTTATCCAGCGGCGCGCCTGATGTGACCGCGATGGTCCGGCGTCTCGCGGCGCTTGTTCTCAGCCCTTTCGCGCTCGCCAAGGTTATATTGGTCGGCGCCCTTTTCCTGACCATGCTGCGCTTCGGGGCGGCGTCCGAGGCAGCCGTGATCGGGCGGATCGCACTTCTTCATGCCGGCGCCATGTTCGCCATGGCGCTGACGAAGCTCGGCAGCGATGTGGAACTGGCGCGAGACGCTCGAGAGGCCGAGGCAGACGTCCGTAGGCTGCGTGGAGACTATGCCGTCTCCATCGGCGCCCGGTACCTGCTTTGCCTACCGGTCGCAGTCGGTCTGTCGTTTTTCTGGCCTGAGGTCGGCCCGCTCATGGCAGTGGCAACGACAACGCTCGGCTTTTCCCTCACGCTGGGGAACATGCTGCGCGTGTCGCTCAGTCCCAACGTTCAGATTTTCTACGACGCGACCTTTGTCCTGTTGGCCAACTTCTACCTGGCGCTGGTGCTGGGCCTCGACGTTGATCTGGTCTTTCTGGCATTCGCGTTTGCGCACGTGACCGCGACCCTCGTCTTTCTTGCGCGTCATAGCCACCTGACGTTCCGCAGGCCATCAGCCGCCCGGGCCAATCTCTTCTATTTCGGCTCGGAATTCACGATCCTCATCTACACGCAGATCGCCGTGATCTTGCTGGCGCTTGTTCTCACCGAACGTGAGGTGGGCGCTTACCGCGCGGTTGAGCGGCTGGCCTTCGCTGGGACTTTCCTGTTGTTCGTCGTGAACAACCGGGCGTTCTTCGATCTCATCAAGGACGGGATGGAGACCGTGACCGCGCGGCAGTATCTTCAGCGGTTCAGCTTGCCCTGCGCTACCTTCTACGTGGCGGTACTCGCAGCGTTGGCAGGGATCGCCGCGACGCCGTTCGGCAGTGTGCTGCGCGAATATTCGTCCTGGTTCCTTCTGCTGGCGGCGGGCCACTTCATGTCGGCCTTGGCAGGCCCGGCAAGCACGGTACTCAACGTTCTCCATCGCGAGCGGACTGTTCTTGCCATGAACATAGCGTCGGCCCTTCTGTTCGCCGGTATGTCCGCCGTGGCGATTTGGTGGGGCAGGCCGACGCTCATCGTCGCCGGCTCGGCGCTGGCGACCGGCGCTACGAACGGCGTCCTGTTTCTTTTATTGCTCCGGCTACTTGGCGCGGCTTCGCAGAGGCGCTGATCCTAGCTGTTCGATGGCGGCCACCCACTGATCCAGCCGGGCTTCGCGCGAATAAGCTTCGGAGTATAGCGAGAGAACGCGGCCCCGTTCTTCCGAATGAACGGCGCTCCGCTGTGCCAATGTCTCGATAGCTGCTGCAATGCTCGGCTCGTCGCGCTTGCCGATCACCATGCCTACGCGCGCATCGCGAACGAGCCGTCCGAGGTCGCTGTCCTCTTCTACCAACGCGATGATCGGGAGGCCGAGACCCAGATAGGTCAGAGTCTTTGAAGGGAAGGCATAACGGTGGATTCCGGGTTCGAGCGAGATCAGGCCGAAATCGTATTGGGCAATGATCTCCTTGGCCTCTTCGAAGGGTAGCTGAGGTATGAACCGGACGCGCGGATCGTCTTTTGCCAACTGCCTCAGATCGGCTGCCGCCTTTCCGTCACCCATGAAGGTCAGTCGGACAGGCGTCTCGGTCGCAGTGGCGATAAACCCCTGAAGGAACTCGGTCAGTCCCTGGAACTGCCCCATATTGCCGGCGAAGATGATATCGAGGGCCTCTTCGTCGCTCGACTCCCCGGCGACCGCCACCGGGAACGACAGATCGGGTCTATTCGTCTCCGCGGTTTCGTGGGCCGCGGGCTCGCTTTCCTTCGAGGCTCCGAAGTCCTCGAGCAGGAAATTGTTGATGATGACCGTACGTCTCGGCTCCGCTAGCGCGGTGACGGTTGTGCGCATGTCCTCGGACAGGGTGACGAGCAGGTCGGCGCGCTCGCGGTTTCGGCGCTCGATCGCCCTTGCCATCCTGCTGAGCGCACCTTCTTGCGTGATCATTCCCATATGCTCGGCAAGTTCGGGGTAGAGATCCTGGCAGTGATAGAGAAACTGTGAGCCGAAAAGCCGGGCCACGATGCGTCCGCACCATCCCTGGAGTACCGGCGGGATCGTCGCGGTCCATACCAGGTCGAAATCGTAGCCCGCGGCGCGTGCGGTCAGGGTCTTCACCAGGATTCGGGGCACGAACGCAAGCTTCGCCAGGGTTCGCACAAGTCCGGAACGGCTCCAGAAGGGGAGGCGGCGAAACCGTTCGACGTTTACGCCGTCGATAACCTCGCGCCGCGAAGGCGACAGGCTGCCGTCGCTCAGCTTGTAGCAGGGCATTTCGGCCCAGATCGTCACATCGTGCCCCTCCGCGGCCAGCCGCGCGGAAATGGACCGGAGCATGGAGGCATAGGGCGGCGAGTCCGGCCAGAAATGCCGGTAAATAATCAGGATCTTCATTCGCCGCGTACCGTGCGCCAGATCATCTTGATGTCGTCGGAGAGGCGGTAATTTTCTAGATATGCCAGATTGATGCGGACCTTGTCCGGCCAAATCACGTTGTCGTTGAAGGCAACGGGATCGTCCGCTGCGGCCAGCATATCCTGTTCCTCACGGTATTTGAGGGTTGCAGGGCCGGTGATGCCGGGTTTCAGCTCGAGTACCTTGCGATCCCGGCCTTCCAGCCGGTCGGCATAACCGGGAACATCGGGCCTGGGACCCACGAAGGACATGTCTCCCTTGAGGACGTTCCATAGCTGCGGGAGCTCATCCAGTTTCCAGCGGCGGAATTTCGCGCCCAAGGGGGTGATGCGCGCATCGTTCGCCGTTGTGATGCTGGTTCCGGAGACTGCTCGCATGGTACGCAGCTTGTACACTGTGAAGGGCCGGCCATGCTGGCCGATCCGGGTCTGTGCGAACAGCCCGGAGGCCTTCGTATCGCGCCGCGCCAGCACGATCGAAACGGCGATCACCGGCCAAAGGACAGCCAGTCCCGCTGCTGAGCCGGCGATATCGAGGCCGCGCTTAAATATGCGGTCGCGGCGCCTCATCGTCAGACATAATCGTGCATGCGGATGCCGTCCCACTGGTTGGACAGCTTCGCCGTCCCCAGGATGAGTTTCACGACCCGTTCCGAAGTATTGGTGATGCAATAGTCGTCCGGCACGGGAATGGGAGCGCCGCTTTCTTGGCGCTCCTGATGCATGGCCACCACGGCCTCGATCGCCTGCAGCATCGTGTCCTGGTCGAGGCCGGTGCTTACGATGCTGCCCGTGTCCAGTGCTTCGGGGCGTTCGATGGAATCGCGCGGCGTGATGGCCGGAAAGTCCAGCATTGAGCTTTCCTCCGCGATCGTGCCGCTGTCCGAAATGGCGCAATAGGCCTGCATCTGTAGATGGTTATAGTCATGGAAGCCGAACGGCTTCAGGTCGCGCACGCGCGGGTCGAGCTGCACGTCATCCAGCTGTTCGAGACGGTTTCGCGTGCGGGGATGTGTGGAGACGATCACCGGCATGTCGTAGCGCTCGGCAAGCGAGTTCAGCGTGCCAACGAGAGACCGTAGCCGCTCCTTGCTATCGACATTCTCCTCTCGGTGCATCGACACGATGAAATAACCCTGAGGCTTCAATTCCAGGCGCGACAGGATGTCGGAAGCCTCGATGCGACTGCGATAATGGTCGAGAACCTCGCGCATGGGCGATCCGGTGACGTACACGCGGCGGTGCTGCATGCCCTCGGACAGAAGATGTCGCCGCGCATGCTCGGTATAGGTCAGGTTGAAGTCGGCGATGTGGTCGACGAGGCGGCGGTTCGTCTCCTCGGGCACATTGCGGTCGAACGACCGGTTGCCGGCTTCCATATGATATATCGGAATCTTCAGGCGGCGCGCCATAATTGCGGCGATCGCGCTGTTTGTGTCGCCGAGAACCAGAAGGGCATCCGGCCGCTCTGCTTTCAGCACCTTTTCCGTTTCGATAAGGATGCCGCCGAGAACCGCCCCCAGGCTCGACGTATCGACCCCTAGGAAGTGATCCGGCTTCCTTACGTCGAGATCGGAGAAGAACACCTCGTTCAGCTCATAATCCCAGTTCTGGCCGGTATGGACGATCCGGTGGTCGGTGAATTCGTCTAGCCGCGCCAGCACGCGCGACAATCGGATGATTTCCGGCCGCGTGCCGAGAACCGTTGTCACCTTCAGCTTGCTCATCTCTGCAGCCTCATACGGGGTCGGCGTAAGTGTCTGGGTTGGCCGGATCGAACAGGTGATGCGACCAAAAGAACGTCACGACGTCTTCATCGCTGACATTTTCGATATGATGCGTGTGAAGCGGCGGCATATCGATCGCCGCCGGCTCGTCTCCGGCGACCGCGAATTCATGTACCTCGTCGGTGAGGACCCGGCGGATACGGATGACAGCCTGCCCCTGCACGACCAGGAACCGTTCCACGAGATCGTAGTGGAAATGGTCGCCGCGCGTCTTCCCCGGTTTCGTGGTGGAGATGAAGCTTTGCGGGGCGGTCCCGCCCTTCGCGGTTTCGAACAGAACACCGCGATGATCCGCATTCTTCTTGAGCATCAGCGGGTAATGCTCGGGATAGCCCCCGACCCGGTAGCTGTTGAACAGCGCGACGTCGAACGGGTCGGCCAGCGCGGGGAAGATATTCGCCCTGTATAGCTCGTGGAAGGAGCCGAGACGGTCGTACAGGTCGGTCACCCCGATATCACGGCCCTCCGGCGCGGTCCGCCCGGTGACGCCATTCACCGCCGCGTCGATCGCGATCTGCGCCGCTTCGCCCGCATGAAGAAGCTGGACCCGGCCCTCGGGGTTGAGGTCCGGTGTCTCGCCTTTCCACAGCTGGTCGATCAGCGTGGCGGTGACATTGTTGTAATAGGGCTTTGCGCATTCGCCAAAAATGTGCGGCAAGACCAGATCGGTGTACCGGTCCGCGAATTCGCCGAGGATGTCCCCGGCAATGCGTTTCGAGCGACCGTAGAAGGTATCGCGCGCGGCGTGGGTGCTGTTGGCGTAAACGATATGCGGCGCCGCGCCGGCGCTCTTGCAAGCGGCGACCAGCTTCCGCGCGATGGCGGGATTGGCTTCTTCCACCTCGCTTTCGGCACCGCGGTTGACGCCGGCGAAATGGAGGACCGCATCGGCGCCGCTCAGCGCCGCCGAGAGCGCCGCGTCATTCTCGAAGGTCTCGCGATCGACCTGTACCAGCTCGAAAGGGTCCGCATCGCCCTTGTAGCGGGCGGCGCAGTTCTGAGCGTGGATGCGTGCGCTGGCGTGCCACCCCAGCAGCCCCTTTGCACCGGTGACCGCGATCTTCACGAGCGATCCGCCTCCCAGGCTTTCAGTTCGCTCTGAACCTCGGGGAGCGAAAGGAGAAGGTCCTTCACGCCCTCGACATCCAGCCGCTGCGTGTTGTGGGAATGATAGTCTTCAAGCTCGGCGGTCGCCTCGTCGCCTTCCTTGAAATAGGCATTATAGTTGAGATCGCGCGTGTCGAGCTGCAGGCGGAAATAGTCGCCCATATCTTCGGCAGTCGCCAGCTCCTGAGCGCTTGCCAAGGTCTCGTATAGCTTCTCCGCGTGGCGCCATCCGATTTCCTGCACCTCGTGATCGGGAACCCCGAACAGTTCTTTCAGCGCGGTGACCAGGTCGGCGATGGTGGAGGCGCCCGCTTTCTTGATGAACAGGTCACCCTGGCGGGCATGATCGAACGCGAACTTCACCAGTGCGACCGAATCCCGGAGCGGCATCAGGAACCTCGTCATCTGCGGCTCGGTGACGGTGATCGGCCGGCCCGACTTGATCTGCTTGATGAACAGCGGGATGACCGACCCGCGCGAGTACATGACGTTTCCGTAGCGGACGCTCGAAAGCGTCGTCGCCGCACTATCGCCGATCTCCCGCGCGCGGGACTGGACAAGCTTCTCCATCAATGCCTTCGACATGCCCATCGCATTGACCGGCATGACGGCCTTGTCGGTCGACAGGCACACGACGCTCTTCACGTCCTGCTCGACGGCAGAGCGAATGACGTTTTCGGATCCGAGGATGTTCGTGCGCACCGCTTCCAGCGGAAAGAATTCACAGGAGGGCACCTGTTTCAGCGCTGCTGCGTGGAAGACGGCGTCGACGCCCTTCATGGCGCGGTCCACACTGTCGCGTTCGCGGATGTCGCCGATGTAGAAGCGCACGCGAGAGTCGGAGAGCTGGTTGCGAAGCGCGTCCTGCTTTTCCTCGTCGCGGCTGAGGACCCGGATCTCCGGCGTGCCCGCATCAAGGAGATCCTGCAGCATGGTCTTGCCGAAGGACCCCGTTCCCCCGGTAATCAGAATCGTCTGCATACACGCCTCATACTGTGGAGACTGGGATCACCCTGTCCTACGAGGGCGAAACAGTGGTTCGGCGTGGCGATAAAGCGGCCATGTGACGGTGTCGAGACCCGTAAGGTAAATTCGCGCCCATCGGCGCCGAACGAAGTTCTCGTTGGCCAGAGGATGAGAGCCGCCTAGACCATCCGTCGATGAGCGAGGGGGAACTACAGAAAAACCACCGCGAGCGGCTGCGCCGGCGCATGGCGGAGGCCGGGTTCGACGCCTTCCACGACTATGAACTGCTCGAATATCTGCTGGCTCTCGTCAATCGGCGCGGCGACACCAAGGCGCTGGCCAAGTCGCTGATCGCCGAGTTCGGTAGCTATGGTGCGGTATTCGCGGCCTCCCATGGCGAGTTGATGCGGGTGAAGGGACTCGGCGAGCGAGGGGTCGCCGCCATTCGATTCGTCAGCGCCGCGGCGTCGCAACTTTTGCGGGAGGAAGCCGCGGCCCGGCCGGTCCTTTCAAACTGGGCGGCCGTGGAGGATTATCTGCGCATCGCCATGGCGCAGCTGCCGCGCGAGCAGTTTCGCATATTGTTTCTCAATTCGAAGAACATGCTGATCCGCGACCATGCGCTCAGCGAGGGGACGGTCGATCAGACAGCCGTCCATGTGCGCGAACTCGTTCGCCTCGCCATCGAGACACGGGCCGCCGCGCTCATCATCGTTCATAATCATCCGTCTGGCGATCCCGGCCCTTCGCGAGCGGATATCGGTATGACGGAGACCATCAAACAGGCGCTCGCACCTCTCGGTATTGCGCTTCACGATCATATCGTCGTCGGGGCAAACGGCCAGTATAGCTTCCGGGCGAACGGGCTGCTCTAGGATCGGACCGCCCGCTGCCCCCGCGCGTTGCCGGGCCGGGATCGTCCTGCTAGGCGCGCGACCTCGAAAAGGAGCCCGCCGATGATCCCCCGCTATTCGCGCCCCGAGATGACGAAAATCTGGGAGCCGGAAACCAAGTTCCAGATCTGGTTCGAGATCGAAGCGCACGCGATGGATGCGCTCGCGGACCTCGGGGTCGTGCCGAAGGACGCCGCGAAAGCCGTCTGGGAACGCGGCGGCTTCGACGTGGACCGGATCGACGAAATCGAGCGCGAGGTGAAGCACGACGTCATCGCCTTCCTCACCAGCCTTCAGGAGCATGTCGGCGACGAGGCGCGCTTCGTCCATCAGGGCATGACCAGCTCGGATGTGCTCGACACCTGCCTCAATGTGCAGCTCGTGCGCGCGGCGGACATTCTGATCGCCGACCTCGACGAGCTCCTTGAGGTGCTGGAGCGGCGTGCGCGCGAGCACAAGCATACGGTTACCATCGGGCGCAGCCACGGTATCCACGCCGAACCCACCACCTTCGGCCTGAAACTGGCTCAGGCCTACGCCGAGTTCGACCGGTGCCGACGCCGCATGCTGATCGCTCGGGAGGAGGTGGCGACCTGCGCCATTTCCGGAGCGGTGGGGACATTTGCGAACATCGATCCCCGCGTCGAAGCGCATGTGGCGGAGAAGATGGGACTGGAACCGGAGCCGGTATCCACCCAGGTGATTCCGCGCGACCGGCACGCCATGTATTTCGCGACCTTGGGCGTCATCGCGTCGTCGGTCGAGCGCCTCGCCGTCGAAGTGCGCCATCTTCAGCGCACCGAAGTGCTGGAAGCCGAGGAGTATTTCTCGCCGGGCCAGAAGGGCTCTTCGGCGATGCCGCATAAGCGCAATCCCGTGCTGACGGAAAATCTGACCGGCCTCGCCAGGCTGGTGCGCGGCTACTCGATTCCGGCGATGGAGAATGTGGCGCTGTGGCATGAGCGCGATATCTCCCACTCCTCGGTCGAACGGCTGATCGGCCCCGACGCCACGGTCACGCTGGATTTCGCGCTGGTTCGCCTGACGGGTGTGATGGACAAGCTGCTCGTCTATCCAGATCGCATGCAGAAGAACCTCGACAGGATGGGCGGTCTGATTCATTCGCAGCGCGTTCTTTTGGCGCTGACGCAGGCGGGCGTCAGCCGCGAGGATGCCTACCGGCTGGTCCAGCGCAATGCCATGCGGGTGTGGGAGGCTGACGGCGATTTGAGCCTGATGGAGCTTCTCAAGGCCGACCCGGACGTGTCCGCCGCGCTGTCGGACGAGGAAATCGAAAGCCGGTTCGACCTCGACTACCACCTGAAACATGTCGACACGGTATTCGGCCGGGTCTTCCCCGACTAGGCAGTGGCACCCTCTGCTGATTGACCCGCCATGGTGCGGCGCCGGAAAAGGCGCTGTGGCCGGCGCCGGACTGCGCAAGCGGTCGCAGCAGGGAACGGAGGGCGGGCCCTTCGTATTTATAGACTATGTCTATCCTGAAGAGCTTTCGCAGTCGAAGCACGGACTTCGAAGTCAGCAAATCCGAGGCGCAGTGGCGGGAAGAGCTGACTCCCGAGCAGTTCGCGGTGCTGCGCAAAGAAGGAACCGAACCTGCCGGGTCCTCCCCGCTGAACGACGAAAAGCGCGGTGGAGTGTTTTTGTGTGCGGGCTGCGGCGCGGACCTTTTCCCCGCCGAGACGAAGTATGAGAGCGGTACGGGGTGGCCCAGCTTCTACCGTCCTCTCGACGAGGCGGTGGAGACTCGTACGGACTTCAAACTGGTGGTTCCTCGTACAGAGGTACACTGCGCGCGGTGCGGCGGGCATTTGGGACATGTGTTCGATGACGGCCCGCAGCCAACCGGCAAGCGGTATTGCCTGAACGGCGCAGCGCTCGAATTCCGTCCCGAGAGTAGCGGTTAGAAAAAATCTGTTGGCGGGAACCGAACCCGGCATTGTCGGTTCTTAAGTCTGACTCGCGATGATGCTTCCCCCCCCCCCCCGCTAGCGAGTCACCTGCCCAAGAGACGGGCCGCCGGAGCGAACGCCCCCCCCCTGAACGCTCCCGCGGCCCGCTCAATTTTACCGGTATATGTTGCGCGCAAATTTATTGAGAAAATGAAATGTCGGAGGCTGCGTCCGTTGCTGCCAGCATCGGGTGATCGGTAACCCGTCTATGCCGGGCGCCGAAACAACAACGAGGGAGAGGCAATGAGTAGCTCATACGACATAGCCATTATCGGTGCCGGCTCGGGTGGTTTGTCGGTTGCCGCAGGGGCAGCCCAGCTTGGCCTGAAGACGGTTCTCTTTGAGGCGCGGGAAATGGGCGGCGACTGCCTGAACTTCGGCTGTGTGCCGTCCAAATCTCTCATTGCGGCTGCCGACCGTGCTCACGCCGCGGCAAAATCCGGGGAGTTCGGTATCGAGGCATCGCCGCGCGTGAACTTTCCGCGTGTCATGGCTCATGTTCAGGAAGTGATCGCGTCGATTGCCCCCCATGACAGCGTGGAGCGATTCGAGAGGCTGGGCGCCGAGGTCGTGCGAGCACGCGCCCGGCTCGTCGGACGCAAGGAAATCGAGGCGGACGGCCGCCGTTTTGATGCCAGGCATATCGTTCTGGCGACTGGCTCTCGCCCGTTCATACCGCCGCTCGACGGATTGTCCGACATTCCCTTCCTGACCAACGAAACGATCTGGAATCTTTCCGAGCAGCCGGAGCATCTGGTCATCCTCGGCGGCGGCAATATCGGCGTCGAACTTGGACAGGCGTTCCGCCGCCTCGGTTCCGAGGTTACGATCGTCGAGCGTCATTCCATCATGGGCAATGACGATCCGGAGTTCGTCGAACATGTCCGCAACGCGCTGCGTGAAGACGGTGTGACGATCCGCGAGTCGAGCGAAGTCGCCCGCGCCTCCATGTCCGAAGCCGGCCCGGTGCTCCACCTCAAGGCTGGCGGAACGGTGAGCGGATCGCATTTGCTCGTGGCGGTCGGCCGGGACGCGAACATAGACGATCTGGGGCTGGACGCGGCCGGGGTCGAGGCAGACCGCGCCATCAAGGTCGACGACCGGCTGCGCACCAGCAACAAGTCGATCTTCGCGATCGGTGATTGCCGCGAAGGGCCGAAATTCACCCATGCGGCAGGATATGATGGCGGCATTGTCGTCCGGAACACGGTCTTTCGCCTTCCCGCCAAGGCCGACTGGAGCGCGATGCCCTGGTGTACCTATACTGACCCCGAACTGGCGCAGGTCGGTCTGACCGAAGCGAAGGCACGGGAAGCGAAGCCCGATGTCTCGACCGTGGGCGCAAGTTTTGCGGACAATGACCGGGCTCGCGCGGAACGGCGCACCGCAGGCAAGATCAAGCTGGTGCTGTCGAAAGGGAAGCTGGTCGGCTGCACCATCGTCGGACCGCATGCCGGCGAGTTGATCCATCCCTGGGCGCTGGCAATGGCAAAGGGGCTCTCGGTACGCGACATCACCAGCTATATCGCGCCCTACCCCACGCTGGGCGAAGTCTCGAAGGCGGCGGCGAACGGCCTGTATCGCGACAAGCTGTTTTCGCCGCTTGTCCGGCGCGCGGTCGGCTTTCTTTCCAAACTCCCCTAGTCGGCGGCGATTCTTCGCGGCAGAACCACCGCAAAAGGAGAGTTTCTATGCGTTTCGCCATTTTTGCCGCGCTGCTCGGCAGTGCCATTCCTGCGCCTGTCTTCGCAGACGAGGTGTCCGACTACGTCACTGGGGAAGCCGACGAACTCGTCTCCCTTTACAAGCATCTTCACCAGAATCCCGAATTGTCGGGACAGGAGGTCGAGACCGCGGCGCGCATGGCCGCAGAGCTCCGCGATGCAGGGTTCGATGTTACCGAAGGGGTGGGCGGCACAGGTGTCGTCGGGGTCATCGAGAACGGCACCGGGCCGGTGGTCATGCTACGCGCCGACATGGACGGCCTTCCTGTGACCGAGGAGACCGACCTGCCCTATGCCAGTACGAAGACCGTGACGCTGGAAAATGGTTCGCCGGCGGGTGTCATGCATGCCTGCGGCCATGATGTGCATATGACCAGCTGGGTCGGCGCCGCCCGTTATCTGGCAGCCAACCGGGACGAGTGGTCGGGAACGCTCGTGATGATCGCCCAGCCGGCGGAGGAAACCGGTCACGGCGCGCGGGCAATGCTGAACGATGGCCTCTACGAGCGCTTTCCGAGACCGGATCACGCCGTGGCATTGCACGATTCCGCGTCGATGCCGGCCGGCACGCTCGGCATGGCCTCGGGTTACGCAATGGCCAATGTCGATTCGGTCGACATCATCGTCAAAGGATCCGGTGGTCACGGCGCTTACCCGCATACGACGAAGGATCCCATCGTCCTCGCCTCCCGCATCGTGGGGGCGCTGCAGACGCTGGTGTCGCGGGAAACCGATCCGCAGGAGGCCGCCGTCGTGACCGTGGGGGCCTTCAATGCCGGCACGAAGCACAACATCATTCCCGACACCGCGCATCTGCAGCTCACCGTTCGCTCCTACACGGACGAACGCCGCGAGGCGCTCCTGTCCGGGATACAGCGCGTTGCACGCGGCGAGGCCATTTCGGCCGGGATCGAGGAAGAAAACTGGCCGGAAGTGACCTGGGACGAAATTTATACGCCGGCCCTGTTCAACACCGAGGAGCAGACTTCGGTCCTGATGAGCACTTTCGCTGATCGGTTCGGCGAGGATCGCGTCGTTGCCCTGGATCCTGTGATGGGGGGTGAGGACTTCGCCCGTTATCATCGCGCAGATCGCGACGTGGAATCGACATTGTTCTGGCTCGGTGCAGTCGACCGGGATGTTTATGAGGCGGCAGGTGGCGACGGCACCGGTCTTCCGTCGCTTCACAGTGCGAAATTCGCTCCCGACCCCCTTCCCACGCTCACCATGGGCACCGAGGCAATGATCGGGGCCGCGCTGCGACTGTTCGCAGCCGATTGATCAGTCGAGCAGTTCCAGACGCACTCGGGCGGTTCCCGAATTCAGCATTCCAAGTTCCCTGGCCGCGGCAACCGACAGGTCGATGATCCGGTTGCCGTGGAAGGGACCCCGGTCGTTGATGCGCACCGTTACGCTCTCTCCGCTGCGGCTGTGGGTCACCCGAACCATACTGCCGATGGGCAGGCTGCGATGGGCTGCGGTCAGTTTCTCGGGATCGAAGGTCTCGCCGCTCGCCGTGGGGTTCCCCTCGAGGCCCGGGCCGTAATAGCTAGCCTGACCTTCCCCCGCGGGGCTGGCCGGCGCCGCGACGTCGGCGTCGGGCAGGGCAGCTTCGGCGCTCGCCTCGGCAGCCGCGAGTTCCTCGGCCGCAGGTTCGGGCAGGTCGACGCCGGCCTTTCCGGCACCGAGGAGGACGGGACCATCGTCCGCCACCGGCTCGGGCGCCGACAAAAGTCGGAACATCATCAAACTTGCGGCAACGAACAGCAATATGGCGGCAATTCGCCAGGCGCGGGCTTCCGCTTTCAGCGCGACAAAGCGTTTCAGGCGCTCGCGCCGTGCCGGGAGCGCGCTTGCGGTTTGCAGAGAAGGCGACATTGCGGATGTTGAAGTGACCATCTCGCTTACGTAGCATAAATGGCCGAATTTCGCGAATTGCCGGAGGCTTGGTGCTGTTTAGATGCTGATTCTGACACCGGTTTTGAAGCGGCTGGTGAAGAAAGGCCGGCTCGTCGTTCGCAGTCCCGGGTGGCGCGAAGAATGCTTCGGTCCCGGCGGAGATACCGGCCCTGAAGTCACCGTCCGCTTTGCGCGCTCTTCGGTCGCGCGAAGGATTGCCCGCGACCCTGCGCTCGGCGCGGCCGAGGCCTATATGGAGGGCGATCTCCAGATTGTCGGCGACGACATAGAGGCGCTGCTTGAGCTGGTCAGTCTCAATGCGCGCTGGACCTACGACAACCGCGCGCGGGGGGGCATCGCAGAGACCGGACGGGCGCTGAACCGGTTGTACCAGCGCAACAAGCCGCGCATCGCCCGGCGGAATGTTGCCCATCACTACGACTTGTCTGACAGGCTCTACGACCTCTTTCTCGATGCCGACCGGCAATATAGCTGTGCCTACTACCGACCGGGCGTCGAAGACCTGGAAACCGCCCAGCACGACAAGAAGGCGCACATCGCCGCCAAACTGCTGCTCGAGGAAGGCCAGCATGTGCTCGACATTGGCTGCGGCTGGGGCGGGATGGCGCTCTACCTGAACCGGGTTGCGGGCGTGCAGGTCACGGGGGTCACGCTGTCAGAGGAGCAGCTTGCCGTCGCTCGGCGCCGCGCGGCGGAGGCCGACGTGGCGGACCAGGTCCGGTTCGAGCTCATCGACTACCGGCAACTTCCCGGCCGCTACGATCGCATCGTCTCCGTGGGCATGTTCGAACATGTGGGCGTGCCGCAATACCGGACCTTCTTCGGTAAGATCCGTGACCTCCTGACCGAAGACGGCGTCGCTCTCATTCATACGATCGGGCGCGCCGACGGTCCGGGCGAGACCGACAGTTTCACGCGAAAATATATCTTCCCCGGCGGCTATGCTCCCGCGCTCAGCGAGATCGCGCCGGCGATCGAGAACGAATATCTCTGGATCACCGATATCGAGGTGCTGCGGCTCCATTATGCCAAGACGCTGGATGCTTGGCTGCGCCGTACGAAATTCGCGCGTGAGGAAATCGTGCGCCTGTTCGACGAGCGTTTTTACCGGATGTGGCTGTTCTATCTCGCGGGTTCGCGCGGGGCGTTCGAGAATGGCGGCCATATGAACCTGCAGATCCAGCTTTCCCGGCACAGGGACGCCGTCCCGCTGACGCGCGACTACATGTTCGATGCCGAGCGGCGGCTGCTCCAGTCATCTGCGGAAGGCGCGGCGGGCAGCGCCAGCGAGGCCGCGACGCCGAGCTGATCCGGATAGCCGGGAACGCCGATGGGGAGCGCCTCGTCGTTCAGGTCCATACGGAAGCTGCCATGCAGGCGATCCCAGAAGCTGAGCCCGCTCGTCCAGTTGGAATCTGTGGCGTCGCGGCGCGCCATGTGGTGGATTCCATGCATGCGCGGCGTCGTCAGGACCCACGCAAGCCTCTCCTCCAGACCGCGAGGCAGCCGTACATTTGCATGGTGAAACAGGACGCTGGCGAAGAAGAAGAGATTCCAGCGAGCGTGCGCTCGCGCATCGGGTCCCACGAACAGGATCATTGCGGCGCGGGTCGGCGCTGACACCAACTGATCGAGGGCGTGAAACCGGATGGCCGTCGACATATCCAGGTCCAGGTCGACATGGTGCACGCGGTGCAGCCGCCACAATAGCGGTACCCTGTGAGTTGCGCGGTGCCACCAGTACATTGCCCAGTCCAGGGCGAGAAAGGCGGCAACCGGCCGGATGGAGGCCGGGAGCATGCGGACGGCGCCGCATCGTCCCGCATCCGCCTCGAGCAGGGGGCCCAGAAGTTGCCGTTGGACGACCTGTGCGGCGAGGAGGCTGCCGGCGCCTAGGATCAGGTTGTCGAACTGGCGCCGATGTGCCGGTAGGCGAGGCGTTCTCAGCGGTTTCCGGTCTTCCCGGCGCAGGGCCGCGGCCACGGCAAAGGCTGCCAGACCGAATATGGCGGCGCGGACAACGGGTCGTGACATCGTTCGGGTCTAGCCTGCGGCGTCTGCCGCGGCGAGGGGCGCCGGTCAAAGAAGCAGAAGAGGTTTGAGGTGGGATGAGCCGGTGCCTGTAGGGACGTAACTCGGCACCGGCTCTCCGTTGCGGCGCCACTTCGTGAACCGGGTAAGGGGCGAACCGGTTCGTGGCGCGTCAGATCGGCAGCGACCGGAGGTGGGGGACGTGGTTCGCTGCCGTCTTATCCTCTTTTACGATATGGGAAGCAGGCATCCCTTGCGCCCCCCGCCTTTTTTTTCGCAGAGGGTGTTCCTCTGCGTTTTTTTTCAGGAGCCCCATCTCCCTATGTCCCAAGTTTCCCGCGTTGTGCTCGCCTATTCGGGCGGCCTCGATACCAGTGTGATCCTGAAATGGCTGCAGGACCATTATGGCTGCGAAGTCGTGACCTTCACGGCCGACCTCGGCCAGGGCGAAGAACTGGACCCCGCGCGGGAGAAGGCGCTGGCAGCGGGCGTGAAGCCGGAACATATCTTCATCGAGGACCTGCGCGAGGAATTCGTGCGGGATTATGTCTACCCGATGATCAGGGCGAATGCGCTTTACGAAGGGCTCTATCTGCTCGGGACGGCGATCGCGCGTCCCCTGATCGCCAAACGGCAGATCGAGATCGCGCACGAGGTCGGCGCCGATGCCGTCGCCCACGGCGCAACCGGCAAGGGTAACGATCAGGTTCGCTTCGAACTCGGCTATTATGGTCTCGATCCCGATATCCGGGTGATCGCACCGTGGCGCGAATGGGACCTGACCAGCCGCACGAAGCTGATCGAATATGCAGAAGCCAACGGACTGTCGGTGCCGAAGGACAAGCGCGGGGAAGCGCCCTTTTCGACCGATGCCAACCTTCTTCACACGTCCTCGGAGGGGAAGGTGCTCGAAGATCCGTGGGAAGAAACGCCGGACTATGTCTACTCGCGGACGAACGATCCGGAATCCGCGCCCGACACGCCCGAATATATCACGCTCGGCTTCGGAAGCGGGGATGCGAACAGCCTGAACGGCGAAGCGATGTCGCCGGCCACCCTTCTGGCAAAGCTAAACGAGCTTGGCCGGACGCACGGAATTGGTCGTTTGGACCTCGTGGAAAACCGCTTCGTGGGCATGAAGTCGCGCGGCATGTACGAAACGCCGGGCGGCACGATCCTGCTGGCCGCGCACAGGGGGATTGAACAGCTCACGCTCGACCGGGGCGCGGCGCATCTGAAGGACGAACTGATGCCCCGCTATGCCGAGCTGATCTACAACGGTTTCTGGTTTTCGCCGGAACGCGAAATGATGCAGGCAGCGATCGACAAGAGCCAGGAAAACGTCTCGGGAACGGTACGCCTGAAGCTCTACAAGGGCCGCGCGGACGTCGTTGGCCGCAAGACGGACCGGAAGTTCAATCTCTACAGCCAGGACGTCGTTACGTTCGAAGAGGATGCGGGCCGGTACGACCAGCGCGATGCGCAGGGCTTCATTCGCCTCAATGCCCTGCGCCTGCGGCTTCTGGGGGAGCGTAACCGCGCCGAAACGGACGAATAGTCCGCCTCGCTCGTCCCGCGTCGCGGCAGAGCGCACGAACCGTTAACCTCGTCTTTAAACCTCCTCCCCCAGAAGGTCCTGAGCGTTGAGCGAAGGAGTGGGGCCGGATGACGAGCAAAAGTACGGACGTCGCGATTATCGGCGCGGGACCGGCGGGGCTGACCGCCGCTTACCTGCTGACGAAAGAGGGCTATTCCGTCACGGTCATCGAGAAGGATTCCACCTATGTCGGCGGCATCAGCCGCACGGTGGAACATGACGGTTACCGGTTCGACATTGGCGGACACCGCTTTTTCTCGAAGTCGAAGCAGGTCGTCGACCTCTGGAACGAGATCCTGCCGGACGACTTCATCCAGCGTCCGCGCATGAGCCGCATCTATTACGAAGGTAAGTTCTACTCCTATCCCCTGCGCGCCTTCGAGGCGCTCGGCAATCTGGGGATTCTCCGCTCGGCCTTCTGCATGCTCAGCTATGCGAAGGCGAAGCTGTTCCCGAAGAAAGACGTGAAGAGTTTCCAGGACTGGGTATCGAACCAGTTCGGCGAAAAGCTCTTCGGAATCTTCTTCAAGACCTACACCGAAAAGGTGTGGGGCATGCAGTGCGACGAGATTTCGGCCGACTGGGCGGCGCAGCGGATCAAGGGGCTTTCGCTCGGCGGGGCTGTACTCGACGGCGTGAAACGATCGCTTGGCCTGAACAAGCGCCCCAACGACGGCATGGAAGCAAAGACATTGCTCGAGACCTTTCGCTATCCGCGCAAGGGCCCCGGCATGATGTGGGAGGCCGCTCGCGATTCGGTGGTCGAGGGCGGCAATCAGGTCCTGATGGATCACTCGCTGCATCAGCTGTCTGAGGACAAGGCGAGCGGCAGGTGGCGTGTCCTTGCCAAGACGGGAGAAGGCGACGTCGTCACGATCAATGCGGCGCACGTCATCTCTTCCGCTCCCATGCGCGAGCTGGCCAGCCGCCTGCATCCGTTGCCGAAGACCACGACCAATGCGATGAACCTGAAATATCGCGACTTTCTGACTGTCGCCGTGATGGTGAAGTCGAAGGATCTGTTCCCCGACAACTGGATCTACATTCACGACCCGCGTGTCCTAGTCGGACGCATCCAGAACTTCCGCTCCTGGTCGCCGGAGATGATCCCCGACGACGATATGGCTTGCGTAGGCCTCGAATATTTCTGCTTCGAAGGCGACGGGCTCTGGTCTTCGAAGGATGCCGATCTCGTCGAACTCGCGAAGAAGGAACTTGCCCAGCTGGGGCTTTGCGACCCCGCCGATATCGAGGGCGGCCTCGTCGTGCGTCAGGAGAAGGCCTACCCCGTCTACGACGATGCCTATGCCGCGAATGTGGATGCCATGCGGGCCGAACTGGCCGAGGCCTATCCGACGCTTCACCTCGTTGGTCGCAACGGCATGCACAAATATAACAATCAGGACCACGCCATGATGACGGCAATGCTGACCGTCGAGAATATCAAGGCGGGCCGCATCAAGCACGATGTCTGGTGTGTGAACGAGGACGCCGAATATCATGAGGCCGGCGCGGAGGGCGAGCTTGAGGGGGCCGTGGAGGCACTGTCTTCGGTCCGCCAGGTGCCGCGCAAGCTGGCGGCCTGACGCACGCACGTGAAGGACGCTGACGCCACGCTGACCGGGGTTGTGGGCCGTCTGGGCCTCGACCGGAGTTTCGCGGCCTATGTCGCCGTGAGCGCGGCTGCGCTCGTCGCGGACGTGCTGACGCTGGACCGGCTGCTGGTCATTGGCGCGGACGAGCGGCTGGCGGCTGCCCTTGGCTATTCGCTGGGCATCCTGGTCCACTGGCTGCTGGCCTCCCGGTTGGTTTTCGCGTTGGAAGCCGCAGGTCGCGGCTCCGAGGAGCGGCGACGGCAAAAGGGCCTTTTCATCCTGTCAGCACTCGTCGGCCTTGCACTGACTACTGGAATTGTCGGGGCCGGGACGCAGCTCGGCTTCGACCCGCGGCTTGCCAAGCTGTTCGCGATCGGCGTCAGTTTCTTCGCTGTCTGGCTGATCAGGCGACTTTACATCTTCGCGCGCTAGACGGAGGTCGGCATGGCGAGCGCGGCGCCTCCGCGACCATATGAACGAGCCGGTGACGCCATGACCTCACCGCCCTGGCGCTTGGCTGTTCTGGCCACCTGGCTGTTCGTCACGGCCTTCATGTTGTTCGCGGCAAGGGGGCAGTTCGAACTGCCGGTGCCGCGCGGGCCGGATGACTTGCTGCGCATGGTGCAGGTGCGCGACTGGCTGGGCGGCCAGGCCTTTGCCGATGTCTCCCAGACGCGTCTAAACACCCCCTTGGGCGCCCCCATGCACTGGTCGCGCATTGTCGATGCGCCCATTGCCCTCGTCATCCTGCTTCTCTCGCCGCTGCTTGGGGAGGCGCAGGCCGAAGCGGCGGCCATGGTGGTCATTCCCGCACTGACCCTTCTGGCGGTGATCTACGCAGGAACGATGGTAGCGCGGCAGGTCTCCTCCGATCGCAGGTTGATCTTCCTGGCGCCCCTGTTCTTTGCGGCTGTGCCGCTCGTGGCGGTTCAGACCTGGCCGTTTCGCATCGACCATCATGGCTGGCAGATCGCGCTCGCCCTGTCGGCAACGGCGGCGATCGTTTCCGGCAAGCGCCTGACGCGGCCTGCCCTGGCGGGGCTTTTCATGGCGGTCGATCTGGCCATCTCGATCGAAGGCCTTCCGTATGCGGCTTTGCTGGCTGCGGCACTTGCGGTTCCGGCAATTCGCGACCGGGAGCAAGCCCTCGCGCTTGTCGTCTATGTTGCCGTCCTCGCGGTTGTATCGGCCGCCATCTTTGCGCTGACCCAGCCTGCGACCATGTGGTCGGCAACTTGGTGCGATGCGCTGATGCCGGTATATTTCGGGGCGTTCGCCGTCGCGGGGCTGGGGCTTCTCCCGCTCCTCAGTTCATATGTGGGCACGCCGCTGCGACGCGCGGGCGTCATTGCCGCGGCGGGGCTGGCGGCCTTCGCTGCGATCTTGGCTATCGAGCCCACCTGCGCCGCCGGTCCGTTCGCCCGCCTCGACCCGATCGTGCAGCAGCATTGGTATGGCCGTATCAACGAGGGGCTTCCTCTCTGGCACAGCTCGGGAACGCTTCAGTTCGGGACGGCGCTGCTTTTTCTGACGGGTGTCGCAGGCTATGTGCTTGCCCTGCGCAAACGATCCTCCAAGCATGTGCGGACGCTCGCCTTCCTGTTCTTCGGCGCGGCTATCCTCGGTATCTTGGTCATGCGCGCCTCCGCTCTGGCCACCGCGCTGGCGATACCCGGCATTCTCGTTCTGCTGGCGGCAGCGCTGGAGCGTACCGAGCGGGTGCGACGACCCTGGCGCCTGCTCGCGAGTTTCGGCGCGATCGTGATGCTCTTTCCGGCAACCCCGCTGATGGCTTGGACACTTGCGTCGGCGGCGGGGAAACAGTCCCATGATGACCCTGAAGCCGGCTCGGTGGAGGGCGGCGGCAATGGTGGCGCAGCGGCAGCAGTGTGCAAGCGGCCGTCCAGCTTCGATGCCCTCGCCTCCATGGCCCCCACCCGGCTTCTGACCCAGCTCGATATCGCTCCGGCGATCCTCTACCGGACCCCGCACGCGGTGGTGGCGAGCAGCCATCATCGCAACAATGACGGGATTGCCGCCACCTTGTCCGCGTTTCTGGGCGATGCCGAGGGCGATGAGGCCCGGCGTCTGATGCAGGAGCGCGGGTTGACGCACCTTGTTATCTGCGTGGGCAGCAAGGAGCTAAACAGTTACGGCAAGGCAAAGCCGGAAAGCTTTGCGGCCGCGCTAAACCGGGACGAGGCGCCGGCCTGGTTGACCCGCGTGCCCGCTAAAGGCGGGAACGCCGCTCTACGGATATACCAGCCGAGCGACTAGACGAACGTCGCCGCCAGCCCGTCGATCACATATTGCGCTGCGAGTGCGGCGAGGATGACGCCGAGCAAGCGGGTGATCATCGCCTCCATCTTGTTGCCCAGCACCCGCAAAATGGGTCCCGCTGCCAGAAGCGCGGCCAGGGTGAGCAGGAGGACTAGCCCCAGGGCCGCGAAGACGACGCCGCGCTCTGTCAGGCTGCCCGCCTCGCTCATCAGCAGCATAATCGAGGCGATCGAGCCCGGCCCGCCGATCATGGGGATTGCCATGGGAAAGACCGACACATCCTCGACTTCGGAATGGCCCACTTCCTCGGCCCGCGCTTCGCGGCGTTCGGTGCGTTTCTCGAACACCATTTCCAGCGCGATGATGAACAGCATGATGCCGCCCGCAACGCGGAAGGAATCGAGCGAAATGCCAAGCGCCCCGAGCAGCGCCTTGCCGAAGAAGGCGAAGACCAGCAGCACGGCTGCCGCGATCAGCACCGACCGAATTGCCATGGCACGGCGCTGCGCTGCGGACGCAGACGTCGTCAGGCTGTAGTAGATCGGCGCGCAGCCGGGCGGGTCGATCACGACGAACAGCGTCGCGAACGCGGAGATGAACAGCTCCATCACAGCGCGGGAGCAGTAAGCCCGGCTCTGCGGTGCGCGGCCTTCACGGTGTTGAGTAGCAGACCCGCGACGGTGGTGGGGCCGACCCCGCCCGGAACGGGCGTTATGGCCGCGGCGGCCTTAGCGGCCTCCTCATAGGCGACGTCGCCCAGCAGCCGGGTTTTGCCTTCGCCGCGTTCGGGGGCGGGAATACGGTTGATGCCGACATCGATCACCACGGCGCCGGGCTTTACCCAGTCGCCCTTCACCATTTCGGGCCTGCCGACCGCGACAACGAGGATGTCGGCCATGCGCGTAAGGTCCGGCAGGTCGGCGGTGCGCGAATGAGCCTGGATCACTGTGGCGTTGCGCTGGAGCAAAAGCTGCCCCATCGGCTTGCCGAACAGGTTCGAGCGACCGATCACGAGCGCAAGCTTGCCGCTCAGGTCTCCGCCCAGCTGCTGCGAAATCATCAGGTCGCAGCCCATGGGAGTGCACGGGACGATGCCGGGAAGTCCGCTGATCAGGCGGCCGGCGTTGACGACGGTGAGGCCGTCGACATCCTTGTCCGGATCTATGCGCTGGACGGCGCGGTCGGAATCGAGGTGTCGCGGCAGGGGCAGCTGGACGAGAATGCCGTCGACCTTGTCGTCGGCGTTCAGACTGTCGACCAGTGCCAGCAACTCGTCCTCGCCGGTGGTTTCAGGCAGCCGGTGCTCGAAGCTTTCCATTCCGGCGTCCATCGTCGTCTTCACCTTCGAGCGGACGTAGACGTCGCTTGCAGGGTCGTCCCCGACCAACACGACGGCGAGTCCCGCCCGTCGCCCGGCCTGGGCCTCAAACGCGCGGGCGGCCTCGGCGGCCTTGGCGCGCATGTCGGCGGCGAAGGCTTTGCCGTCGATACGCTCGGCCGGCATCAGGCCCCCAGAATCTGGCTGGCGACCCCTTTAAGGAGCTCTTGCGCAGCGATGAAGCCAAGGATCACGACCATCGGCGTCAGGTCGAGACCGCCGAGATCTGGCATCAGCCTTCGGATCGGGCGATAGACCGGCCCGAGGATGCGCTCGATGCCGTAGTAGATGCTACGCACGAAGTTGTTAGACATGTTGACCACGTTGAACGCGATCAGCCAGCTGAGAACCACCTGGGCGATGACGATCCAGATGCCGACCTGAAGCAGCATCTGCAGAATATTGATGAGGGCGAGGGCGATTTGCATGGCGCTCCGCTTTGGCGAACCGGGTTTCGGGAGGGGCGTGGGGACCATCTAGTGACTGCGGTACGATCCGGAAAGCTTCAGCTGTGGGAACGGTGAAGTTGCCACTCCCGTTGTCGTTTGAAAACGAGAGGTTGGACGGAAAATGGCCGACACGGAATCGCTCAAGGGCGCCATGCCCGCCGATATCGAGGAAATGGCCCAGAACCTGTTGAGTGCTGCGTGCGAGAAGGGTGTGCCGCTGGCGACTGCCGAAAGCTGTACGGGCGGCCTGCTGGCATCGCTACTCACCGATATTCCGGGGTGCAGTCATATTTTCGAACGCGGATTCGTCACCTACAGCGATGCAGCGAAGTGCGACCTGCTCGGTCTGCACCGCAAGCAGATCGACGAGTGCGGCGCGGTGAGCCGCGACGTGGCGATCGCGATGGCGCAGGGCGCGCTCGACCGCTCGAATGCGGGCCTGGTGGCCGCCCTGACGGGCTTTGCGGGTCCAGGCGGGGATGATGACGAGGAAGGGCTGGTTCACATCGCAGTGGCCCGCGCGAACGGTGAGCCGCGTCACGAGGAGTTTCATTTCGGTGCCAAGGGACGCGGACCGATCCGGCTCGAGGCCCTGCGGGCCGCCCTCGCCATGATGCACGAAGCGCTCTAGGCACGGGCCATGGCGACGCAGCATCCTTTTCATTCGCTCGGCCGGCAGGGGTTCGTCCGCATCGCCTGCGCGACCCCGCTCGGTACGGTGGGCGATATTTCCGAAAATGAGGAGGCGCATGTAACGCTTGCCCGCGACGCGCATGATCAGGGCGTCGACCTTCTGCTTTTCCCTGAGCTCAGTATCAGCTCCTACGCCCTCGACGATCTTCACCTTCAGGAAGCTCTTCTGGACCGGGTGGAGGGCGCGGTCGCCAGCATCTGCGAGGCGACGGCAAAGCTGCGTCCGGTCATCGTCGCGGGCGCCACGCTGCGGCGTGCGGACAGGCTCTACAATTGTGCGCTTGCCATTCAGGGCGGGCGAGTGCTTGGCGTCGTTCCCAAGAGCTTTCTCCCCAACTACCGGGAATATTACGAGAAACGCTGGTTCGCCCCGGGTGCGGGCTTGACCGGCCTCAGCATCGACGTCGCAGGAGAGGCTGTTCCGTTCGGAACCGACCTCATGTTCCGGTCCACCGTCCACCGGGACTTCTCTTTCGGCATCGAGATCTGCGAGGATTTTTGGGCGCCCGTCGTTCCGTCCACGGCCGCGGCCCTCGCCGGCGCGCATATCCTCTGCAACCTGTCGGGCTCGAACGTGACCATCGGCAAGTCGCGCGACCGCAAGCTGCTCGCCGCGGCTCAGTCGGCGCGTACGATGTCGATCTACGCATTTTCCGCCTGCGGGCCCGGGGAATCGACCACCGACATGGCCTGGGACGGGCAGGGGTTCGTCTATGAGCTGGGTGACCTCCTCAAGGAGTCCACGCGCTTCGACTGGCACGCCCAAACGCTGATATGCGATGTCGACGTTCAGCGAATCCGCCTTGAACGCATGCGGACGCCCACCTTCAATGATGCTGGACGCGCGCTCGACGCTCCCACCTTTCGGACCGTCGAGTTCACACCCGCCGAGGACGAGCCCGAACGTAGGCTGGACAGACCGCTGCGCCGCTTCCCCTTCGTTCCGAACGATCCGGAGAAGCTGGATGAGGACTGCTACGAAGCCTTCAACATTCAGGTCGAGGGGCTCGCGAAGCGATACCAGTCCACCGGCGGCGACAAGCTGGTTATCGGCATCTCGGGCGGGCTCGATTCCACCCATGCCCTCATCGTGGCCGCCAAGGCGTTCGACCGGCTGGGCATAGACCGGAAAAACATTCTCGGGTTCACCATGCCCGGTTTCGGGACGTCCGACCGCACCAAGTCGAATGCTCATGAACTGATGAGCGCGATGGGGATCACGGCGGAGGAGATCGACATACGCCCTTCGGCGCGCGACATGCTTGAGAAGATGGGCCATCCCTTCGCCGAAGGAGAACCTGTCTACGATTTGACGTTCGAGAATGTGCAGGCGGGCCTTCGCACGGACTATCTGTTCCGGCTCGCAGGGCAGCGTAGCGGCTTCGTCGTCGGGACGGGGGACCTTTCCGAACTTGCGCTCGGCTGGTGCACCTACGGTGTCGGCGATCAGATGAGCCATTACAACGTCAATGCCGGGGTTCCGAAGACGCTGATCCAGCACCTCATTCGCTGGTGCGTTTCAACGGACCAGTTCGACGAGGCGGCGGGGCGCGTTCTGACAGATATTCTGGGAACGGAGATCAGTCCGGAGCTTGTTCCGGCGGGCGAGGATGGCGAAATTCAGAGCACCGAGGACAAGATCGGTCCATATGCGCTGCACGATTTCTTCCTGTTCTACACCCTTCGCTACGGCCTGCCGCCTTCGAAGATCGCTTATATGGCATGGCACGCCTGGCGCGATGCCGAAGCGGGAAGCTGGCCGCAGGGAATTCCCGAGGATGCGCGACCCGAATATGACCTCGCCACGATCCGCAAATGGCTGGAGGTGTTCGCCGGCCGCTATTTCGGCTTTGCGCAGTTCAAGCGGTCTGCCCTGCCGAACGGTCCGAAAGTCTCCTGGGGCGGCAGCCTCAGCCCGCGAGCCGACTGGCGTGCGCCTTCGGATGGAACTGCCAAACTGTGGCTGGAAGAGCTGGGGACGAACGTTCCCGAGACCGGGTAACTAGTCCGCGTCCGGCCCCAGCGCCGGGTCGAGGTCTCGCGGCCGCACCAGCTTCTCGATGGTAGCGCAGCCCTCTTCGAGGCTGGTCCAGTCGTCGGTCTTGAGCGCCATGACGCACAGCGTCGCTGTGGGATATTTCACATCCACTTCGCGGCGGGCGGGGCCGTCATCCTTCGGCACGAGGTGGAATATCAGGTCCTCAAGGCCGGGATTGTGGCCGACAAGGAGCACCCGCTCCCCGGTACAGTGCGACAGGACGTCGAGCAGGCTTTGCACGTTCGCCATGTAGATATCGCGTTCGTCGCGCACGGAGAATGGCTGGCCGTAGCCGTCGGCGAAATGGGATATGGTCTCTCGCACTCGCCTGGCCGGAGATGCCACGGCTTCGTCCCAGCGTATTCCGGCACGGGCGGCATGTTCGCCCACGGTTCGTGCGGCGCGCGCGCCCTTGTCGTTAAGCGGGCGGTCGAAATCGGACTGTCCCTGGTCGTCCCAACTCGATTTGGCATGCCGCAGCAGGATCAGATGCTTCATATTGGCGATCCAGCTACTTCCTTTGTGACTGCGCGTCATGAGAAAGATCGGTGACGGCTCTCCCTCTCTTTCCTTCTTTCGCCGTTTTCGTCAAAGCTTTACCCACGGGTGATTCTTCATTTTCGGTGGGCCGATTTTATGATGCGTGTGTTGGGTACCTGGCTTGTCGCCGCGGCGGCGGCGATGTTCTCCGTTTCGGACGCGTCTGCGCAGGGTGGCGTTGGCGGGCCCTCCGAAGCGCTCGTGTCGCAGGTAGAGATTCCCTATGAGAGTTTCACGCTCGACAACGGTCTGCGCGTCATTACCCATACAGACCGGAAGGCGCCGATCGTCGCGGTCTCCATTTGGTACCATGTCGGTTCGAAAGACGAGCCGGAGGGAAAGACCGGCTTCGCCCACCTGTTCGAACATCTGATGTTCAACGGTACCGAACATGACGACCGCGACTATTTCGAGGCGCTGCAGGAAATCGGCGCGACCAGCTACAACGGAACCACCTGGTTCGACCGCACCAACTATTTCCAGAATGTCCCGACCCCTGCTCTGGAGCGGATCCTGTTTCTGGAATCGGACCGCATGGGTCACCTGCTGGGCGCCGTGACGCAGGAAAAGCTCGATGCGCAGATCGGGGTCGTCCAGAATGAAAAGCGGCAGGGCGACAACCAGCCCTTCGGAACCACTTGGTACCGCATATTGGAGGGACTGTTCCCGGAAGGACACCCCTATCGCCATTCGACGATCGGCTCGATGGAGGACCTGTCCAACGCCACGCTTGACGACGTGAAGGAGTGGTTCCGTAGCTGGTACGGGCCGAACAACGCCGTCCTCGTTCTGGCCGGCGATATCGATGCAGAGACCGCCCGGCCCCTGGTCGAGAAATATTTCGGCGACATTCCGCCTGGCCCTGCCAACCCGGGCCGACTGGAAGCGTGGGTGCCGACGCGCGAGGACACGGTGCGCGAAGTCATGCAGGACCGCGTTTCGAATGCCCGCGTCTATCGCAACTGGGCAGTTCCCGGTCTGCAGGACGAGGTTTCGAACGACCTGACGGTAGCGGCCGCTATCCTCGCCAACGGCCCGACCTCCCGGCTGTATCAGCGCCTGGTCCGCGACGAGCAGTTGGCGACCGGCGTGTCCGGAAATGTGCAAACGCTGGAAGCCGTCGGGATTCTCCAGCTGACCGTCGATGTGCAGCCCGGCGGCGATGTCGCGGCAGTGGAGCGCATCGTCGACGAGGAAATCGCGCGGTTTCGCCGCGACGGCCCGACCCCGGAGGAGGTCGCGCGCGTGGCGATGCGCATCGTCTCGGGAACGGTGCGCGGACTGGAATCGGTCGGCGGTTTCGGCGGCAAGGCGGTCACGCTGGCGCAGGGCGAGCTCTACTCGGAAAATCCCGAATATTATCGCGAGCAGCTCGAGGATTTCGTCGCGCTGACGCCGGAGGAAGTGCGCGCCGCCGCAGCCGAATGGATGGACACGGGTGGCTACGAGCTTGTCGTGACCCCCTATGGCCAGCTTGCGGCGTCCACCGAGGCCTACGACCGTTCGCAGCCGCCTGCCGTCGGCGATCTCCCCAGCCTCGATTTCCCCGATGTCGAGCGCGCCGAACTGTCGAACGGTATCGAGGTGACCTTCGCGCGGCGCACGGCCGTTCCCGTCGTCGAGATTGCGGCGGTTTTTGATGCCGGCGACGCAGCCGATCCGCGCGATGCCCTGGGCACGCAGGCGCTTCTCCTGTCGCTTCTCGACGAGGGGACCGAGACGCGCAGCGCCAACGAGATCGCCGAGGCCGAAGAGAGGCTCGGCGCAAGCATCGGCGCTTCCTCGGGAAGCGATACGACGCGCATTGGCCTGAGTGCCCTCACCTCCAATCTCGACGCCTCCCTGGAACTCTATGCCGATATCGTGCGCAATCCGGCCTTCGCGCAGGACGAACTCGACCGGGTGCGCAATATTCAGCTCGCCTCGATCGAACGGGAGATGACTCAGCCCCAGGGGCTTGCACTCCGGTTGCTGCCGCCGCTTATCTACGGCGAGACGCACCCCTACGGCATCCCCCTAACCGGAACCGGAACCGCAGAAGGTGTCCGTTCGGTCACGCGCGAGGACCTGTTCGCCTTCAGGGACAGCTGGCTGCGCCCGGACAATGCGGAGATTTTCGTCGTCGGGGACACCACCCTGGAGGAAATCCTGCCGAAGCTGGAGGCGCAGTTCGGCGACTGGCGCGCCTCCGGACCGGTGCGCGGAACCAAACTCTTCTCGGATGTCGAGCCGCCGGCGGAGAGCCGCATCGTTCTCGTCGACCGGCCGGAAAGCCCGCAAAGCTACATCTTCGCCGGTTATCCGCTCACCGTGAAGGGCCTCGACGACGACATCGCCCTGGCGGTCGCCAACGTACCGCTGGGCGGCATCTTCACGTCGCGGCTGAACATGAACCTGCGCGAAGAAAAGGGTTGGAGCTACGGAGTGCGCTCTTCGATTTCCGGCGTGCGCGAACAGGCGCCTTTTTACGTCACGGCGCCGGTGCAGTCGGACCGCACGGGCGAGGCCCTGGCCGAACTGCGCAGCGAGATTGCCGATTTCGTGGGCGGCGACCCGATCACCGAAGAGGAAACCGTCGAAACCATCGCCTTCCTGACCGGGCGGCTGCCGGGGGCCTATGAAAGCGCCTCCTCCGTGCTGGGGGCCCTGATCTCCAACGCAAATCTGGATCGGCCGGACGATTATCAGGAGACCTATGCCGAGCGGCTGCGGGCGCTGGACGCCGAGACGGTGGCGGCCCGGGCTCAGGCGGAGATCGATCCGGACAAGCTGATCTACGTCGTGGTCGGAGATGCGGCGGTCGTGCGCCCCCAACTTGAACAGCTCGGTCTGCCCATCGAGGAGCGCTAAGCCTCCCGCCTTTTAACGGGGGAGCGGCATATGGCTGTCAGGACGCGGGTGACCGAGATGCTGGGCATCGAAAAGCCCATCATCCAGGCGGCGATGGGCTGGATCGCGCGGGCGCAGCTGTCCTCGGCCGTCTCGAACGCTGGCGGCATGGGCATCATCGAGACTTCTTCAGGCGAGCTCGACGCGGTGCGCGAAGAGATCAAGAAGATGCGCACCCTCACCGACAAGCCGTTCGGCGTGAACGTCGCGCAGGCCTTCGTTCGCGATCCCGATATTGTGCAGTTCATCATCGATGAGGGGGTTCGCTTCGTGACGACATCCGCCGGCGATCCTCAGCGCTATACCGGCATCCTGAAAGAGGCGGGCCTTACTGTCTTCCACGTCGTTCCCAGCCTGTCGGGCGCGCTTCGCGCCGTGGAGGCGGGAGTCGACGGCCTGATCGTGGAGGGCGGCGAAGGCGGCGGCTTCAAGAATCCGAAGGATGTCTCCTCGATGGTGCTGATCCCCCAGGTCTGCGAGGCGGTCGACGTGCCTGTTGTCGCGGCCGGCGGGATCATGGACGGGCGGACGATGGCAGCAGCCTTGGCCCTTGGAGCGGAAGGCGTTCTGATGGGAACGCGAATCCTCGCATCCACCGAATCGCCGGTACACGCGAACTGGAAGGATAGGATCGTGGAGGCGGATGCCACCGATACCGTCTTTCTCAACCGGTCAGGGCCGGGACCCGCGCTGCGCGCGCTCAGGACCGAGCGAACCTCACGCCTGCAGGAAACCGGTTCGGACAATATCTTCGCCGAGTTCGCCGACACGCAGAAAGTCTATTTCGAAGGCGATCTGGAAGCGGGTATCGCGCTGACGGGCCAGGTGGCCGGGCGCATCTCCGACGTGAGGCCGGTGGGAGAGATTTTCGAGCGCACCATGGCAGAGTTCGACGAAGTTAGGGGCCGGATGTCGCGCCTCGGAGAGGGAACCGCATGAGCAAGGAATTCGACCCGGAGCAGATCGCCGAAGCCGACGCACCCGACGGGTTCAGGCCGCTCCCCTTCGCGGAAGGCTTCATCGAGGGGAACGGGCCGATTTTCGTACGCCCCGACTCCGTCGAGCCGGTGTTCGGGGTGCGGGTCGTGCCCCGCATGTGTAACCCGCTCGGCGTCATCCATGGGGGAATGGTGGCCACGCTTCTCGACATGGCGCTGCCGCTCACTCTGAGGTTTCAGGAGGAGTCATCGGGTGCGCCGCCGCGATTTCTGCTGACGGTGAACCTGACCGTCGATTTTCTGGCCGGGGCGCGTATCGGTTCCTGGCTCGAGGCCCGGTCGCGCGTACTTCGGCAGACCGGGCGCATGGCCTTTATCGACGGCACTTTGTCGACGAGGGAGGAAGGGCTCGTTGCCCGCGGCAGCGGCGTTTTCCGTCTCGGCAAGGCCGTCCCGGAAGTGCCGCCGCTCGTCATTGCGGACGATCAGGCCGGTTCGTAGGGCAGGTCGAGCGCCTTTGCGACGGCCTCGTGCCGGATCTTGCCGCCTGACACATTGAGGCCGTTGGCAAGATGCGGGTCCTTCGCCATCGCCTCTTCGGCGCCCACGCCCGCGAGGCGGATGATCAGCGGAAGCGTGGCATTGTTGAGGGCAAAGGTGGACGTTCGCGCGACGGCCCCCGGCATGTTCGCAACGCAATAGTGAATGACGTCTTCCTCGACATAGACAGGGTCCGCATGCGTGGTCGGACGTGAGGTTTCGAAGCAGCCTCCCTGATCGATCGCCACGTCGACGACGACCGATCCGCGGCGCATCGTCTTCAGCATTTCCCGCGTGACGAGCTTGGGCGCTGCGGCGCCGGGAATGAGCACTGCGCCGATCAGCAGATGCGAGTTCTCTACCGCCGTCTGCACGGCCGCCTGGCTGGCATAGACCGTCTTCACGCGGTTCTGGAACAGCTCGTCCAGTTCGGCGAGCCGGCTGGTGGAGACGTCATAGATGGTAACGTCGGCGCCGAGTCCTACCGCCATCTGCGCGGCGTTGAAGCCGGAGACGCCGCCGCCCAGGATCGAGACCTTCGCGGGCGCCACGCCTGGCACGCCGCCAAGGAGAATGCCGCGTCCGCCCTGAGCCTTCTCTAGATAATGTGCGCCGGCCTGGACGGACAGGCGTCCCGCGACCTGGCTCATGGGCGAAAGCAGGGGCAGCCCGCCGCGAGCGCTTGTCACCGTCTCGTAGGCGATCGCGGTCGCGCCGGATTTCATGATCGCCTCCGCCTGAGGCTTGTCCGCGGCGAGGTGGAGATAGGTGAAGAGGACCTGTCCGTCGCGCAGCCAGCCGCATTCGTGCAGCTGCGGTTCCTTGACCTTCACGATCATTTCGGCGGTCGCGAACACCTCCTCGGGGGTCTCGAGGATCTGGGCACCGACGGCCCGGTAGTCGTCGTCGGAAAAGTCGATACCGCCCCCGGCCTCCGTTTCCACGAAGACCTGATGCCCGTTCTGCACTGCCTCGAATGCCGCGGTAGGCGTCATGCCGACACGATATTCGTGGTTCTTGATTTCCTTGGGGACACCGATCTTCATGACATTACCTCTTTCGCGGGGGCAGGGGCACTGGAGGAGAAAGACGCCCGGCGGGCCGAACCGGACAGCCGGAATGCCCGCGCCTCTAGCGTAATTTTATTACTCCGCCAAACGAAGCGAGTCGGCTGCGGTGAACAGCCGGGATTTGCGCAGGCCCGAGGGTCATGCTAGGCGCGCGCCTCCGTTTTTGCAGATGCGAACGGCCACATTCGGTCCCATGTCCAGCGCTACAGCTCATACCGGCGAAGATCGCCACAAGGCCATTGCGAAACTCGCTCTCGGCGCCATCGGTATCGTCTTCGGCGACATCGGTACGTCGCCGCTATACGCGTTCCGCGAAACCTTCGTGGGCGCCCACCCGCTCGCGCTCGACCCGCTTCATGTCTACGGCGTCATCAGCCTGATTTTCTGGTCGATGACGCTGGTGGTGACGATCCAGTACGTCACCATCATGATGCAGGCGGACAATAAGGGGCAGGGCGGCAGCCTTGCCCTGTTGGCGCTCATCTCCCGGTCGGTGGAGCGAGCCCGGTTCGGGCGCATCATCGTCATTCTGGGCGTATTCGCCACGGCGCTCTTTTATGGCGACTCGATGATTACCCCGGCGATCTCCGTCCTTTCGGCGGTCGAGGGCCTCACGGTGGTCAACCCGGACCTGTCGAGCCTCGTCATTCCGATCGCGCTGGGGCTTCTCGTTTTCCTGTTCCTGATCCAGTCGCGCGGTACGGCAAAGGTGGGCGCGCTCTTCGGCCCCATCATGCTGGTATATTTCGTGACCATCGCGACGCTCGGCCTGGTTCACATTTCAGATCACCCGCAGATCGTCCTCCACACGCTGAACCCCTGGAATGCCGTGCAGTTCTTCATCACGGACGGATTCCTGGCCTTTCTGGCACTAGGCTCGGTCGTGCTGGCGGTCACGGGCGCGGAGGCGCTGTATTCCGACATGGGCCATTTCGGCCGTCGTCCGATGCGCATTTCCTGGCTCTGGTTCGTCATGCCGGCCCTCCTGCTCAACTATATGGGCCAGGCGGCGATGATCATGAGCCTGGACGCGGACGGTGCGACCGAAGCGATCAAGTCGCCCTTCTTCCTTCTTGCGCCGGACTATCTGCGCTTTCCGCTCGTCATTCTCGCGACCGTTGCGACTTTCATTGCCAGCCAGGCGGTGATCTCGGGCGCATTCTCCGTCACCCATCAGGCGATCCAGCTGGGCTTCATTCCGCGCCTGTCGACCGTGCACACCTCAGAATCGGAAGCGAACCAGATCTACATCCCGGTGATCAACTGGGCGCTGATGATCGCGGTGATCGTTCTGGTCCTGACCTTCCAGAACTCCTCCAATCTGGCCGCCGCCTATGGCATTGCCGTGACAGGAGCGATGTTCATCGACACCGCCCTTCTGGCCGTCCTCCTGCTCTCCGTATGGAAGTGGAAGCCCTGGATCGCCGTGCCGCTTCTCGCGATCTTCTTCATCGTCGACGGTGCCTATTTCACCGCGAACCTGACGAAGGTGCCGGAGGGCGGCTGGTTCCCGCTGGTCGTAGGCCTCTTCGCCTTCACGTTGCTGACGACCTGGGCCCGGGGCCGCGCCCTGATGCGCAGCCGCATGCAGGAAGCGGCAATGCCGATGGAGATTTTCGTGAAGTCGGCGGCTGCCGGGGCCACGCGGGTTCCCGGTACGGCGATCTTCATGTCCTCATCGTCGAAGGGTGTTCCGCATGCCCTTCTGCACAATATGAAGCATAACAAGGTGCTGCACGAGCGCGTCGTCATCCTGACGGTGCATATCCAGGAAGTGCCCTACATCCCTGTCGAGGACAGATGCGACGTGAAGGACCTGGGAGAGGGCTTCTTCCGCATCGTCCTCAGATACGGGTTCATGCAGGAAACCGATATTCCGCGCGCGCTCGGCCAGCTAAAGGATGTTTGCGGGCCCGAATTCGACATGATGACCACCAGCTTCTTCCTGTCGCGCCAGACTTTAATCGCCGCCGACCGACCCGGAATGGCCGTCTGGCGCGAGAAGCTGTTCGCCTGGATGCTGCGAAATTCGGCAACCGCGATGGAGTTTTTCCGCCTCCCGACGAACCGGGTTGTTGAACTGGGAAGCCAGGTCGAAATCTGAGGCTTTGACCAGAGGCCGCTACGAACGCAGAACAGGTCATCGCATTTCTGTTGAGGGGGGATGACCTTGTTCGCGCGCGCACTTCTTGCTGCTTTCCTGATGACCGCTCCTGTTCTGGCGCAGAACGATACCGACAGGGCGCGGGAACTCCTTTCCCAAGCGCCGGTCTTCGACGGGCACAATGATCTACCCTTCGCCATCCGTCTGGCGAACGAGCACCGCGTTTCCGACTTCCCCTATGAACGGCTGGACGACCGGTTCGCCGATGTGGTGACCGACGCCGAGCGGCTCGAGGCGGGTGGTCTCGGGGCGCAGTTCTGGTCGGTCTATGTCCCGGCCTCTTTGCCCGAGCCCGAAGCGGTCGTGACCGTGCTTGAACAGATCGATATCGCGGACCGGCTGATCGCTCAGCATCCCGATCTTCTCGAAAAGGCGAAAACCGCTGCGGATGTGCGCCGCATCATGGCCCAGGGGAAGGTTGCCAGCATGTACGGCGTCGAGGGCGGCCATGCGATCGCCAACTCGCTTGCCGTCCTTCGCAAGCTCTACGACCTCGGCGCGCGCTATATGACATTGACGCATTCGGCGTCACTCGACTGGGCCGACAGCAGCACGGATCAGCCCAAGTCCGACGGTCTTTCACCCTTCGGCGAGGAGGTCGTGCGCGAAATGAACCGGCTTGGGATGCTGGTCGACCTCAGCCACGTGTCCGAGGCGACGATGAACGATGCCCTCGACGTGGCCGAAGCGCCGGTTATCTTCTCGCACTCGTCGGCGCGGGGCGTCTCGGGGCACCCGCGGAACGTTCCCGACAGCGTGCTTCAGCGGCTGCCGGACAATGGCGGCGTGGTGATGATCACGTTCGTTGAACCGTTCCTCAACGAGGGGCGGCGTCAGTGGAGTGCACGGCAGGCGGCAGAGGAAGCGCGGCTGAAGTCGCTAAACCCCGGTTGGACCGACGAACAGGTCGACGCGGCCATGCCCGAGAGCGAGATGCCCAAGGCCAGCCTGTCTGATGCAGCCGACCATATCGACTATGTCCGCGATCTGATCGGCGTGGACCATATCGGGATCGGCGGCGATTTCGACGGCATCTCCACCTATCCCGAGGGGTTGGAAGATGTGTCTACTTACCCGGCGCTGTTCGCCGAATTGCTGCGGCGAGGCTATAGCGAGGAGGACCTCGCCAAGATCTCCAGCGGTAACATTCTCAGGGCCTTGGAAGCCGCGGAGACCGTCTCGACGCGGCTGAAGCGCGAGCGGGCCCCCAGCGAGCTTCTGTTCGTGGAAGACGAAACCGGAGAGGCGGGGCAGTAGCGCCCGCGTCTCCGGCTGTCTCACCCGCTTAGTTCTGCGGCTCGTCCATATCGCCGGTCATGGGGTCTGCCGGCTCTATGGCATCCGTCGACATGTCGTCCATCATGGGATCGCTTTCGAGGTTCTCCATGTCGGACATCATGTCGTCCTGTTCGCTCATGACGCTGCCATAGTCGTCCGCGCGGTCGTCCATCAGTTCGCCCATCTCTTCGGCCGGACCCTCGTCGAAGACGCCGTCGGCATTGTTCAGATCGTCGATCTCTTCGCCGGCTTCTTCGCGGGGGCCGTCACATGCTGCGAGCGTCAGTGCAGTCGCGGCGGCGGTCAGGATAGCAATCTTACGCATGGTCATTCTCCTCGTACCAAGACGGGAAGCTCAATCCGCTGCGATGCCTGCTAGTTCCCTGGGCCGCTTTACTTTCCCTGCCCCCTCCAGCGGTGAATAGTTCTCTCGAGGATTCCGGCTTCGTCTCCGGTTTCCTTCCAAAGCTTCGAAAATACAGGGTCTTCCGATGCCGGTCGCAGGTTCGCTTCCAGCGTGTCGAGCCGCACGCGGATGGGGATCGATACGCCTTCGCCGCAGATGACGCACTCGCGGTTTCTGAGTGCGGCGATGGAATCCAGGAACCCCTTGGCGCCTTCCGGCATGGCGTTGCGCACGTACATCTGGTCGCGCTCGTTGTTCAGCCGCATGGAGATGATCGTCCCGCACTGGGACAGCACGCCCTCGGCCAGGTCCGATGGTCTCTGCGTGATAAGCCCGAGCGAAACGCCATATTTGCGGCCTTCCTTGGCGATCGATTCCAGCACCTTCTTGACCGAACTCGGCGCCGCGTCCCGGTCCGACGGAATGTAACGGTGCGCCTCTTCGCAGACGAGCAGGATCGGGCGTTGCGGCTCGCGCCGCGACCAGACCGCGAAATCGAACGTCAAACGGCTGAGGACGGCGACGACGACGGTCACGATGTCGGTCGGAACGCCCGAGAGATCGATGATGGAGATCGGCTTGCCGTTGGCAGGCATGCGGAAGATCTTCGCCATGAACTCGGCCATGGTGTCCGACACCAGCAGCCCGTTGAACATGAAGGCGTAGCGAGGATCGGCCTTCAGCTCCTCGACCTTCGTCTTCAGGCGCATATAGGGCGCAACATCACCAGCCTTCTCCAATTGGCCCATGGCGGCGGAAAGCGCGGCGATCAGGTCACTGAGGAGATAGGGGACCGGGCTGTCGACCGTCAGCTTCCCGAGTGACGAGGCGATCCGGCTTTTCGATCTCGCTTGCAGGAGCGCCTTTGCGAGGACGTCCATGTCCCGGTCCCGCTCGGCGCCTTCGGTCGTGACGAGCACTTCGCAATGTTCTTCGAAGTTCATCAGCCAATAGGGCAGTTGCAGATTGTTCGCGTCGAAGATGCTGCCGTTCGACGAGAAAGCAGCCGAATATTCGCCGTGCGGGTCGAGCATGACCACATGGCCTTCCGGATTCTGCTGGACGATCCGGTGCAGCATCAGTGCGGTGGCGGTCGATTTGCCGGTGCCGGTGGAGCCCAGTAGTGCAAAATGCTTGCCGAGCAGCGCATCGATATAGAGCGCGCCCTTCACATCCTGGGTGGGATAGACGGTGCCGACGGAGATGTGGGCACGTCCGTCAGAGGCATAGATGGCGGTCAGGTCCTCCCGGCTGCAAGGCGACACCTTCGCCTGCGGAATCGGATATTGCGTTACGCCGCGCCGGAAATTGGCCATCTGGCCGCCGACGCCCTCTTCGCCTTCTCCCAGGAAGTCGATCTCGGCGATCACCGTATCGCCCGCATCGGGGTCGGCGGTGAGCGTCCGAACGGTTCCCACCAGCCAGAGTGGTCCGACGGCAACCTTGACCTGGCTGCCGATCTGCCCGGCGCTTGCAAGCGCCGGATCGCTGCTGGCCTGGAGCGTGCGCAGTGCCGAAAGGTCGATTCGAGCTGCCGCGGCGCCGCCCCGGATTTCGCTGATCTCGCCGATCGTGCGGCCTGCGGCTTCCTCGCTGCCCGCGCTGTCATATGAGGACGACGACGCCGATGTCGCCGAACCGAAACCCTGATCCATGCACCTGCCTCACTCTGGTCTTTCCAGAGCTTGTAGCGCAGCGCGCCTAAGGAACGGTTAGCGGCGGATCACGGCGCTCGCGGTCCACCCCAGGATCAGTGCCAGGGCGACGGACGCGATGCCATAGGCCAGGCTCTCGCGCTGCGCCGCGACATAGACGTCGCGCTCGAACCCGGACTTTTCGACGTCGATGGTGCGGGTGGTCGACGCGGCCACTTCGCCGTCCTGGATCAGGTGGATCTCGACAGTGTAGGTGCCGACGGGAACCGCGCTGGGGATGTCGATACGTGCCTGGTAGAGGACATTCTCGACCAGATCGACGCCGTCCGGACTCGATCCATAGAGTGCCGCCTCGATCCGGGACCGGAGAAATCCCTCTTCGAACGTCGCGACCTTGTCGGGGTCGGCGCCGGTTGGGGAAAGCTGCAGGAATTCCGGCGACAACTCGAAAATGGCTGCGGTACGTTCGTCGACCATGTCGAGGATCGGCCGGCTGGACGCCGCCCGAAAGAAGCTTGGCGCGGTTTCGAAGCGAACGGAGTCGGTATTGAGCCATAGACCGAGGACACGCGACTTGCGCCGAACCGTGATCGACTGCGGCGGCCCGCGCACCACGATGACGACATCGGGCGACTCTTCGGGCAGCCGGCCATCCGCATATTGCACCGCGCCGAAGACCAGCAGTTCGGCGCCGGCGAAGGTGTAGACGATATCGATCCGCGACTGGGACAGGTCTGCAATCAGACGCGGCGGAATCGCGCGGTCCTGCGCCCCTGCCGGCGCCGGAATGAAACAGAGGGCGGCGAGCAGCACGAAGAGGGGCTTCAAACTGCGCATCACATGCCGACCACGTCGACGCTGTAGAGGTTCTCCGGCTGCCAGGTCAGCCCGATCAGCAGCCGAATCGCGACGACAAGAACCAGGATGGCAAGCGCCATGCGAAGCTTCTCGGCCGGCAGGTTCATCGCCACGCGCGCACCGACCTGCGCGCCGATGACCCCGCCGACAAGGAGGAGGGCCGCTAACACGATATCGACTGTCTTCGACTGTACGGCGTGCAGCAGCGTGATCGCTGCCGTTGTGAAGACGATCTGAAAAAGGCTCGTGCCCACGACGGCCGTCACCGACATGCCGAGCATGTAGATGAGCACGGGCACCATGATGAGGCCTCCGCCGATGCCCATGACGAAGGTCAGCACGCCGACGAGCAGGCCGATGATGAACGGGGCGAGGGGCGAGATGTAAAGCCCGGCGGCGCGGAACCGCATCCGGCCCGGCAGGGCGGAAAGGATCGATCCGCGGCGCTTCGACTTCTTGGCTTTCTGGCCGGTCGCCTGCCGGCGGAGCGTGCGGGTCGTCTCGACGAGCATCGACACGCCGACGAGCGTCAGAAAGAAGACGTAGATCAGGGTGATGGTGACATCGATCTGGCCGATATTCTGTAGCGCGCGGAAAATCACCGAGCCGATACCCGCGCCCACGACGCCGCCCGCGACGAGGACGGCGCCCATCTTCACATCGACGCCGCCGCGGCGGAAATGCGCCATCGCACCCGACACGCTCGAGCCCGTAACCTGAGTGGCCGAAGAGGCCACGGCTACCGCGGGCGGGATACCGTAGAACATGAGGAGAGGCGTCGTGAGAAACCCGCCGCCGACGCCGAACAGGCCGGACATCATGCCCACGGCAAAGCCAAGGGCGACGATCACGGCGGCATTCACGCTCAGTTCCGCGATCGGCAGATAGATGTCCATGCGGAAGGGCTTAACGACAAGCATGACCGCTCGCCACCGTTGCGGCGGCGGGGGCGCGCGATTCCGCTCATCCTGTCGCTAGTAGGTCGCACCCAGGGTCAGGACCGGTCCGGAGGCCGGGTTGCTGTCCCCTGCCACACGCAGGCGATAGCTGGCGAAGGCCGACAGGGTCGCCGAACCGAGCGAGAGCCTTGCGCGAAGCTGCGGCCCCGCTTCAACGAATGGCTGCCGCCCGTCGCCGTCCTGCCAGCCGCTCCATAGACCGCCCCCCGCTATCAGGTTCGGAAGGACCCGGTAGCCGGCGAAGCCATGCCCGCCGGCAAAGAGAATAGGGTCCGAAAGCCCGGCCATGCCGGCATCCGCATAGGCGCTGAGCGTGAGACCAGTCGGATCCTCCGCCGTAAGGCCGCCGGAAAGCCTGAACTGCCACAGATTTTCTCCGCCGCTCAAAGCGAGGCGCCGTTCCGCAACAAGGTCGGGCCCGTTCGGCCCCAACGGCTGCCAGCCGATCCCTGGCGCGATCTCCTGAGAGCCTGTAGCTCCAGGGCTCCGCGTATAACGAAGTGATCCGAAGACCGGCCTGGCCGCCAGCGGGTCCGGGGTGAACCGCGCAGCGACAGCCTGCTGGCTGCCGCCCAGTCCCGGCAGAGACGCGGGATCGGCCGGAGACGGACCGGGGCGGTGCAATGCGAAGCCATTCACTCTGAAGCGCCGATTGAGGACGGCCAGTTGTGCCCTCCAACTGGCGGCAGCCGGATGGCTGGGCTCGGCAGCCAGCGCAGCGTCAAACTCTGCTGCCGCAGCGCGGCGATGTCCTTCGAGGAGAAGCTCGTAGGCTCGCTTTGCACGGGCGAAGGGCGAAGGCTCGCGGGCCTCTTCAGCTCCAGACGGCGCAAACGACGCGGCGACGGGGCTGGTGAGGTCCGCAGTCTGCGCTGCACGCCTCACCGATTGCTCGGGCGCGCTGCGTTCGCCCGGAGCGAACTCGCACACGCGAACCGGCAAGCGGGGTGCCACAAGCTTCGGCGGGCCACCGAAGGTCGGAAGGCGCGGCTCGGCAAACTCTCCTCCCGGCATGTCGGCGAGGAGATCGAAAACGGGCTCTTCGCGGGGAGGAGGGACAGCATCCGAACCGGGATCGCGCGCGGGTTCGGGCGACGCCTGGGCGTCGGCTCCGCCGTACAGGTCCGCGAACCGCTCTGCCGCAAAGGGAAGCCGCAGCCAGACCCAGATGGCGAGGGCGGCGGCGAGCAGCGAAAGGCCGATCAGGGGCCGCACAGGGCGTCGTCTGCCGGGAATCGATGCCGGGTCTTGTGCCAGACCAGGGGCTTTCGCCGGATTATGAGCTGCATCCATATGCCCGCGGCGCGGGCGGCGGTGGCCATGCTGATGGCGTTGGACACGACGCTGCGGGGAATGGAAAGGAGGCCCTGAACGGCGCCGTGCTGGCTCCAGGTGAACGCAACCCGGATTGCCGTTCTCCAGACAAGGGCGACGCTTGTGATGGTAAGCAGGCCAAGAAGCAGCGAGCCCTGTTCCGCAATCGGCGGGAAGTGCGAAAACTCCGGGACGACCTCACGGAGGCTCATGCACAGGACGCCAAGCGCGAGCCCCAGATAGGCAAACAGGATGACGGGCGCGCTCGCCAGTGCCTTTCTGTCGCGCAGGAACATATATTTGTCTGCAAGCGAGCCGTCCCAGCGCAGCCGGTCCCAGCCCTGATAGGCGATGCCGACGAGCCAGCGTGTTCGCTGTTTCAAGGCCGCGTCGAAGTCGGCGGGAAAATGCTCGCGAGTCGAGACGGCCTCGCCGCCATTTGCGGAAGGCAGGCGCACGAACGCGCCCTTTCCCCGGCGAGAGATGCGAATCCCCAGTTCATAGTCTTCGGTCAGGGAGGCGGGATCGAAGGGCGCGCCCTTCCTACTGGCGGCAACGTCGCCGATCGCACCTCGTTCGAAACAGCAGGCCACGCCCGCCGATGGCAGGGCGGCGCCCAAAAATTCCCGCACGATCAGGTTCTTGCCGTGATTCTCGGCGAACTCGTCGGCATAGGTGCCGCCGACCCATTGAGGGCCGTTGTCTAGGATTGGGACGACAGGCAGTTGCACCATCGTCTTGCGCGGAAGCAAATGATCGAAGATCGCAAGTTCGTCCCGGTGCACGACATCCTCTGCATCGTGGAGAACGATGCCCTTGTAGGGCGCACCGAGAGTTGCTTCTGAGGCGACCATTTCGCGCCACAGGCCGTTCAGGCAATCCGCCTTCGTTGTCGGGCCGGGATTGTCGACGGTGACGATGCGAACGCGACCGTCGGGAACCGCCGCCGCGGCGGAGCGGGTCTGGGGATCGTTCGGGTAGACGCCGACGAAGACGTCGAAGCGTTCGCCCGCCAGCGTCGCTGTCAGATGCCTCAGCATCGGGCCGATGACCTCTGCTTCGTCCCAAGCCGGCACGAGGATGTAGCGGTTCAAAAATTCGAATCACTAATTCGGCCGGGAAGCCGCACCGCGTGAACGCGGTCTTAGAGACCAATTCGAACCCGTTTGGTTATTGCGAAGAATGAGCGGTGGCAGCTTCGTCCGACTGTTTCATGGCGGATCGGGATGCCAAGCCCCCTGCGCTGTATCCGTTTCTGCAGTCGCTCGGCGCAGGTCGCAGTTCTCTGCCTGGGAGGGGCTGAAGCCCCAGTCCGTCTGACTAGATACCCAGGGAATCGGCGCGGCTATTCGCCGTGTCGGCGCGCGCTTGGATATCCCTCAGCTTGCCCTTCAGCTCTTCGCCTTCGGAGGCGTTCAGTTCTTTGGCGTCCTCGATGAAGTCGAGGACCCTTTCGATGGCCTTCAGCGCGAATTCGGCGAAGGCGAGGATGGCGGCAGTCTTCATGACGTTGTCCTTTCAATGCGGGTGCAAGGCAGGTTGAAGCGGGGTTGCAGGGGCGGATCAGCCGGGAGTGAAGGCGTCGACGATGGCCGAGAAGGCGTTGGCTTCGGCAAGCGCCAGCAGCGCCAGCTCCTTCACCGACTTCCCCTCTCCCAGCTCCTGCGCCTGCCGGGCCTTCAGGATGGCGGAGTAGGCTTTCAGCCGCGCCTGGCGGACGCGGTCCCCGGTTTCGCTGCCCGGAACGAGGACGCCGCTGTCGACGGCATCGATCGCAAGCTCCACCGAGTTCGCAAAGACGAGTTCGGCGTTCGCGAGCACCTGCTCATCGGTGTCGGTTTCGGCGAGAACCGGCCTGTCGTTGGAGAGCGCCCCTCCCACACCGGACAGGCCGGTGCCTCCACAGGCGGCAAGCGGAATGGCCGCCAGAAGCAGCAGGATTGCCGTGCCGATCGCTAGACAGCCGCGATCGAGCTTGTGGGTCAGTGACATAGTCGTTCTCCCTCTCAATGGTCGCGCGGCACCGCATCCGCGCGTGGATCATGCGTTCTGGATGCGGTGAAGAATCCAACCGACGAAGAAGCTCTCGAAGCCCGGGTCGCGCTCGGTGATCTCGGCGTAGTGGCGGAACTGGAGGCCATCGAGCGTCCGGACGAGCAGCTCCTCGGCGGCCGCGCCGCGCCGGGCCTTCAGCTCGGCCAGGGCGGCGCGTGTCTTCGGGCCGATGTCGCCGTCGACGACGAGGTCGGCGAAGTCGCGGCCTTTCCGGTTGAGGAGGTTCAGCCCCTGTTGCAGCCAGCGTGCGGAGCGGCCCGGCCCGGCATTGACGCCGCTGTCGACGACTTCGGCGCAGACGCGCGGCATGATCTCGAGCAACCGGTCGAAGCCCGGCGCGACGACATACTTCCGGTAGTAGATGTCATGGGCGCGGCTACGCGGCAGGTCGCGCATGTCGCCTTCGTAACCGTCAAGCCGGGCGTTCCGCTCGGTGATGCCGTACTTGGTCGCGCCGCCAGGATCGTCCGGATGATCGACGAAACCGCGCTCGCGCTCGATCACGCCGTCGATGATGTTCTGAAGAGAGGTCATAGCAGCCACCTGACAAGGCCGGCACAGGCAAGGAGGGCGGCACCGAGCGCGAGATAGCGCCGGCGGGGAAGCGCCTCGGCCGCCTGGTTGCGGCGGATTACGAGAAGGATGAGGATCAGCGTGGCAAAGCCTTCGTTCGCCACGACCACGGCCTGCTCCCAAGGGGCGAGCGCGCGCATCGCTGCGAGATATTCGGGCAGCGCGAAGAGGATACGGACGTCGGCGATCGACAGGTGCAGGATCAGGCACATGAGCAGGCCGGAGAGCTGCGCGTAGGGAGATTCGACCACCCCGCGCAGTCCGCCGCCGCGCCAGGCTTCGAGCACGAAGTCCCTGAAGCCGAAGGCGGCGAAAAGCGCACCGACGGCCGTCGCCAGCTGCAAGAAGAGCAGCAGCCCGATCACCTGTACCTCTCCAGTATGCCCTTCAGCGCCGGATCTCGGGCGATGCCGGTCCGGTCCATTACGGACTGGACGTCCTGGCGGCGGTCGGCGGCGCGCTTTGCCGCCGTGCCGTAAACGGCGGCGTCGAACGAGGCGTCGAACCAGCTCTCGATGCGGCGGCCGACCCACTCAAGCACGGGCAGTTCCGCGGACATGTTCTTTGATCGCCGCCAACTCGGCGAGGATGCCCGAGATGGCCTGGCTGTGGATGCGATCCGATTCATCGAGCTCGCCGGCCAGCAGGCGCGCGGCCTCCCGGTTGTCCTTTGCCGCACCGCGCCACAGCCGCGCGATCGCGACGACCAGCACCATCGAGCAGATGGTGACGAAGAGCAGGCTGAAGAGAGCGATGCCTGCGAGGTTCTCCGCCGAGGCGAAGATCCCGGCGAGGCCGGTCGTCGTTGAGCCGATTTCGGTTGCCACCTGGGTCATGGTGAGCTGTTTTATGGGTAGTAGCGGTCGCGGGAGGGCGTCCGCCAGCAGACGGGAGAAACTTATGGCAGACGCTGAATCGCCGGAAGCCGTGGCGCTTGAGCTGGTAAAGATGATTGCTAACGCGGAGGGGAAGATGCTCAGCGGCCCGAACGCCAACGTGGGAAAAGCCTGGGTGCTCAGGACCTATGCTTCGGCCATTCGGACGGTTCGGCAGCCCAATCTTGTTGGGGACTACGTTGAGGGACTGCCCGACTAGACCCATTCGCGCAGCTCGAAGGCCCAGCGGCTCTTCTCGCCTTCCCGGCGGCCATATCGTTCGAAGCGGCCGAACAGGCCGTAATGAACGCCGCGGGCGAAATAGGTCGCGCCGGCGTCGTCCTCTGCCACCACGAGCGGGTCTTCAGTCCCCAGCCGACCGGTCAGGTCCCAAATCGCGGCCAGCTCCTCGTCGGAAAGGTCACCCCAAGTCCAGCTGAGTTCGGCAAAGCGTGCACCTGGCTGGACTGCGAAGCCGCCGCTGGCGAGCCGTTCGGCCGAGCCCGTGCTCCCGCGTTTGCGACCGTAACCGAACTCGCGGTCCCAGCCGGTCGTCAGGGCGCGGCTGAGGACGATCCGCGCGCAGGCCGGGACGGCGGTCGTGGGGGTAAATGTGACCCGGAGATAGCGCTCGATCTGCAGGCCGGAAAATCGCCGGATGAAGCATCCCCGATGCGGGCTACCGATCTCCGCCAGCGCATCGCCAGGTAAGAGCTCTGTCTGGTAGCTGGCGCCGCCGTCGACCTCGACTGTCATTCCCGTCGCGACCGTATTCACGAACGCGATCGTGTCGAAGGCACGGGCGGCGCCGAGATCGATGTAGATTTCGGCCGGGTCGGAACTGCCGGCCCCGGTCCAGGATTCCTTGGGGTCGCGCGACTGGAAGAATTGGTCGCCGGTTCCGCTGTCCGCGGCGACGTCCGCGAAGGCGATCGGCTCCAGAAGAATAAGACCCATCAGCCGAGCCTCCGCAACACGGTGAGGAGGGTCGTTGTGCGACCGCGTTCCGGCCGCGCCCCCAGGACGAAGGCATCCTCGCCGTTGATCGAGACGGTACGGCCGACCAGCTCGTCATGCTCGCCGGCGACCCGGTGGCGTTCCTTCACCATCGGACCGGCGCGAAACGCGAGTTGCCGGCCCGCCTCCGCCTGCGCGTCCGCCCGCGCGACCAGCGGCGACGCGACCTCGACGCGCTGCGCTTCGGCTCCGAACGCGTCGGCATGTCCCGAGGACGCGCTCGCGACCAGGTTAGGCGCGCGGAGATAGCTGGCGGTACCGGCACTCAGGCTCATGGCCAGCCCTCCCCGACGCAGACGGCTGCCAACTCGGGATCGGTTTCGGCAGCGTCGATCTCGGCGCGCAGCTGCTGCGCGCGCTCGTGGCAAGCCATCAGGTGCCGGTCGAGCCCTGCGCCCAGCTCAACGACCCCCTCTGCATCGAGCGCGGCGGCGCTGTTGTCGGCAAGGGTCCAGGCGCGGAAAAAGGGCGCTTCGGCGGGCCGGGCGAGATAACCGAGTGCAGCGATGACAGCCGTGCGGATTCGGCTGCGCGAGACCGGGTCCGACTGGACCCGTCCGAAAGGCATGTCGAAGCCTGCATCCTCCGCGCGCAGGCGGCTTCGCCGGACACGGTGCCGGGAAGCGGCTTTCGCGGCGTCGAGCAGCGTAGCGGCCACGGCTGGTCCGTCGCGGACCGGCTCTTCGCCCGGAATGTCATAGAAGCCGCGGCGCGCGGGGTCCCAGGCGGTCGTCGGCGGCTGTTCCAGAGCCGAGCGCGGCACCCGCGCAACCTCCTCGCCCTGGCCGGGCACAGGCGGTTCGGGATGAAGGCCGCCGATCGGGGCCCCGGTCTGGCTTTCGAACAGGAGGAAGCGTCTCATACGCGCAGCTGGCTTTCGGCTTGGTTGACGGGACCGGTGCCGGTGTTGGACCGGAGGATCGTGCCGCGGATGCGGAAGCTCTTCGTCACGCTGGACGAATTGGTGATGATCAGGGTGTGGGTTGCGACCGCCGGACTGCCGGAGCTGTAGGTTTCGGTTTCGCCGGCATCGGCGGTCCAGGCACCGTTGATCTCGCCGTACTCGATCTCGCAGCTGAACCCGCCCGAGCCGGTCGGTGTCGGCAGACTCGCCTGGGCATAAACGGTTCGCGATTCCCCGGCCGCGAGGGCGAACTCGATGATCGACGACGTACCGAAGCCAAGGTTCACGGCGACGAACGCGGCGTCGTAGGGCAGTGGCTCGTGGAGAACGGGCTTCACTGTCACGTAGAAGGAACCGCCCTGCGCCCGCTCGCCGGCAACGATGAAGAGGGGGCCGAGCCCGCTTGCCAGTGCTGGATCCGAAACCCAGCCCGAGGGCGGCCAGCTGGTCGTACTGCCGGGCTTTGCCGGATCGGGCGATGTCGAGCGCTTGTAGGCGAAGCGCGTCTCGCCGCCATCGTCGCCCGCCTCGCCTTTCTTGACGACGCGGAAGGGCACGAAGAACCGGTCGCTTTCGCCCTGATGACTGACCAGGATCGAGATCGATCCGCTCTCCGCACTCACCGAGATGACGGAAAGCGTCTCGTCCGCTTCGTCGGCGACGCAGCCTGCACCCTGTACCGCGCTGTAGGAGGCGGAGGCTGTGATATCCTCGCTGCCGCGCTTCGCGGTCAGGGTGGTGAGGGCAGGAAGCGAACCGCTGACTGGATAGCCATTCTCGTCCGCCTCGATCAGAATAACCGGCGGGTCCGCTGTGATGCGAAAGGGCGAGGTGCCCTCGTCGCCCTTCTCGCCGTGCCGGGCGCCGACCCAGTCGATGCGAACCTCTCGGGTCTGACCGCGCGCGTAGAGGAGCGCCTGCATCGAGCCCTCGGTGTCGCCGGTGTCGATGTCGTCGAGGCGGAACGTCGTGCCGAAGATTGCCGCGTCGCAGTTCGTGTCGACCAGGGCCGAGAGGCTCGCGTCGCCGGTTATCTCTTCCTCGCCCTGAAACACCTTCAGAACCGAGTAGCGCGGGAGCGGGTCGATCGGCTGGCCCAGCTCGTCCAGCGAAAGCGATATGACCGGCGGGCTCGCATCGAAGGTGATCGGCGTTGTCCCGCCTTCTAGAACCAGTTCCCAGTAGGTCCCGTTCGGCGGCGCCAGGGACGGCCCCGAGACATGGTCGGCCTTTGCCCGCCAGCTCTTGTTCTCATGGGTGACGAAGTCGTTCGTCAGATAGGCGATGTTCGCCGATGACCACACACCGCGGAACCGCAGGCCGGTTTCGGCGAGCAGGACTTCCTTCCAGCGCGCCGCATCGTCGAGCGACGTCCCTGCGGCAGGCTCGGGATGAATATATTCGTAGAGGCTGCCTTCCTCGGACGCGATGTCGCCGCGCCGATATTCGCGCGTCTCGTCGAAGGGACCGACGAAGCGCTGCGCCGCCGCGTCGACGATCTCCCCTCCGCTGTGAACGCGGTAATTTTGCCGGTAGCCGAGATCCACCGCGGCGACCGGGGCAAAGGTCTGCAGCCGCTCATAGCCTTCGGAAGAAAAGGCAGCCTCCGGCGCGCCGAAGGTCCATTCGCCAAGCTCGATTTCCCCGTCTGGCGTCACACGCCAGAACAGCGAGACACCCGACAGCAGCAGCTGCAGGATCTCGGCAACGGTGGCGGCCTTGCCGACGTGCAGTCCTGCCGCACCGGGCCGTGCCGCTGTTGCCGCCGCGAGTGTGCCGGCTGCGAGGGCCGGACCGCCGCCCGCCGCAATCAGCTGGGCGGCAATCTCGGCCGCGGTCTCTGCGAAGCCGCCTTCTGTTTCGCCTTCGATGTCGGCGGTCAGCGGGCCGGAGGGCCGCGTCCACCATTTCACGCAGGCGATTGAAGGCGCGGCAGCACCGAGATGCGTGGTGCCCTCGCCCAGGTCGACGGCGCGGAGCGCGGCAAGCGTCGCGGCCATGCTTCCCTGCCACGAAACCTCCTGAATCTTCGCCGCGTCCGCCGGATAGCCGCGGTCGCGTATCTCTCCGAATGCCTGCAGCGGCCGTGCAGGGTCGCCGGCTTCGTACAGGTTCTCCGCGGCGATCAGCGGCAACAGCTCGACATTATGGACCGTCCCGAAACTACGGCGCTTCAGCCGTCCTTCGGCCCCCTCATCGCCTTCGAGATCGCCGGTTCCTGAGAAGCTTGTGCCGATGAGCGGGACCGCCAGATCCGCAACCCGGTCGGCGATGGTGAGGGACAGCTGCCCGTCCCGCCAGCTCTCCGCCGTCACGCGTCCGGTCAGAATGCGGGTAGCCGCGCCGGAGACGCCCTCTACCCGCCGTTCGAGAACGGCCTCCGCTCCCGGCCAGTAAAGGTCGCGCGCCAGCGCCGTCCTCGCCGCATCGCCCGGCGTCCAGACGGCGGTGAATTGCCGCGGCGCCATCTCGCCGCCAAGCCGCTGGCTGTCGTAGGACAGCTCGGCTCCGATCTCGGGCACCTCGGCAAGGCCGGCCCAGGTCGGAGGGTCGCCTTGCGGATAAGGGTCGCGCGCGCCGCCAGCTGCGATGCAGATCGGCGTAACCGCACCCGTCGAGGGGTCGCGCGGCCGCAATGTCAGGAGGGCGATCGCCGCGCTCATTAGGGCGCGCTCACGTTGAAGTTGTAGCCGCCGCGCCCGGAACCCCCGAACGCTCCGGCCTCGAAAGAACGGCGCAGGTCGGCGACGATCGTGTTCAGTTCGGCGACCTGGTCGTTGAGCTCGTCGAGCTGGGCCGTCTGCTTTTCGGCCTCCGCAAGCTGGCGTTCCGCTTCGCTGACGACGTCTGTTGCGGCGGCCCGGGCGTAGGCGCGATCCTCGGCCAGGCTGCCCGCCGTACCGCCCGCTTCGGCGGACAGGTCAAGAAACCGGCGCAGCAGCGAGGCGAGCCGCGCATTCGCCTCTGCGTCGGTCGGATCGAGATCGGCGCGCAGGGTCTCGATCTCCGACTTCACCTTCGCGCGCTGGTCCGTCGCCGAACCTTCGGCCAATGAGCCGAATTCCAGATCATCGAGAAAGGTCCTCAGCGACCCGACTTGCCTGTCGAGCAGCTGCTCGTGCAGCCGCACCCGGTCCTCGGCGTTCCTGCGCTCGATCTCGACCACATCGAAGCCATATTCACGGGCGATCCGAACGCGCTCGGCTGCCTGGCGCTCGAAGTCGGCCGTAGCTTCCAGGAACGGATTGAAAGCCGCATTCAGCTCGCCTTCAATCGCCTTGACCTGCAGCGCCTCCGCCAGCGCGTCTTCCAGGTCGGGCGAGGAACTCAACGCACGGCGGACGGCCGCACTGATTCCGGTGATGGCGCCGTCGGATATCAGGTCGGCGATCGCGGCGTTCTTGATGCCCTCCGCATCTTGGCCAAAGTCGATCGCGCCGTTCTTCGTGGAAGAGAGCGACCGGCCGGTCTTGTCGAGCCGGTAGTTGCCGTTTCGCACGCTGACGGAAACCGCTCCGCTGCCCACGTCGCCGCCCAGTGCCTGGGCAATATTCTGGATGCCCTCGGTCACCGCATTTGCAACAGCCACAGCGGCCGCGCGGTGCTCGTCGTCGTTCGATTCAATGCGTAGCGGGGCGCCGATCTGGTTGATCGTTGCCTCTCCGACGTCCTTTCCTCCGCCGAACAAGCCGCCCAGAAGGCCGCCAGCGACCGAGCCCAGCAGTGCGCCGACTGAACCGCCGACGAGCGCCCCGGCAGCGCCGCCCAGCGAAGCCCCTGTGCCGGACGAGTTGACACCCAGCAGGTCGAGCGCACCGCCGGCCAGCGTTCCGATCGCCGCGCCGCCCGCTGCCCGCCCGCCGATCGAGCCGAGCGATCCTTCGATCCCCAACCCGTTCAGCAGCGTCTCGATCCCGCCGGTGAGCTCGCCGCCGTCGGGAAGAATGCCGCCGAGCACTTCCTCGAGGCCGTCGCGGAATTCTCCATTCTTGCCGAAGATTTCCGCAAGAAGCGTCGCGGCACCGCCGGACCTGCCGCCCAGGGCGGTAAAGTCGCCCGACTGAGAGCCCGAGATGAGCCCAACCGCGACCGCGATCATGTCGCCGGCCTTGCCGCCGATCAGCTGTCCGATCGCTTCGGCGCGCACCAGCGCCTCGCGCGCGAATGCCGCGCCGGCGCGCGCTCCATTCTCTTCGAATATCTCTGGCGCCTGGTCGCGCAGATAGCGGTCGATCGCGTCGGCCTGCGCGGCACCGGCACCGGCGCGGTAGCGGTCGGCTTGTTCGGCGCTGATGCTGCCCAGGCGTTCGAAGCGCGCGATCTTCTCCAGTTCCTCGCGGTACTTCGCAGCGGCAACGGTAATAGGGTCATAGGCGGCGGCGAGGCGGTCCAGGTCCTGCTGCTGGCGCGCCAGATCCGTGTCGGCGATCTTCTCGATTTGCTCGATCCAGCGCGCGGTGGCGCCCTCGGCCCGTTCGGCCGCCCGGATGTCTGCCTCCGCAGCCTTTTCGGCGGCCTTCTCGCGACGGTCAGCCAGCCGCTCGGCGAGTTCCGCCTCGCGCTGGGTGCGCTTCTCCTCGCGCGCCGCCTGATCTTCCCGAATGGCTTCCAGCCGGGTCGAGGTCTTAATGACGGCAAGGTTAGCCTCGTCGACCGCCTTTCGAGCCAAGGCGAGCCGCTCCTCGGCAGCCGCGATCCGCGAGCCCTGGGCGGCGGAAACCGTTGCCGCTGCAACGCTTCCGCCGGCGCCATTCCCGCCGGCTACGGCACGGGCGATCCGCGCAAGTTCGGCGTCGGCCCTGGCCTTCTCCAACGCAGCCTGCGCAGCCGCGAGCGTCTGCAGCGATTCTTCCCGGCGCGAATAGGCGAGATCCAAGGCGGCAGCCGCTGCCTCTTCGGAGGTGAGCACGCTCTCGCCGAGCGCCGCCTTGTAGGCCCGCTCGACCTCCTCCGCGATCGTGGTGACGCGGATGACTTCCTTCGTGGCATCGGTGTGATCATCGGCAGCGGCGCGGCTTTGCAGGAAGGCCGTGGTAAGCGCCGCGACGACCGTGACCCCGCCGAGCATCGCCGCCCCGAACGGACCGGAGAGAAAGGCTGCCACGCGCCCCAGCCCGCCGCCCAGGCCCTGCATGGCATAGGCCACCTGTCCACCCTGCTGCGCAAAGATCGTCATCGGGCTGACGCCAAGAGCGAACTGTTGCGACACGTCCTGGATTTGGAAGGACAGGTTCTGCATCATCGCGCGCTGCTGACCGGCGCTTTGGGTCACCCGGTTCTGCGGAACCATCACACCGCGAAAAGCCTGCTCGAGTGACTTTGCGAGGCGCGCCTGTTCGCCCATCGACAGAGACGACTGGTCGATGCTGGCATCGAGTGCCCCGACTGCCCCGGCGGTGGCGCGTGCAGCTTCGGACAAATCTCGCTGACTGCGCGTGGCTGCTTCGGTCGACCGGCCGAGCTCCTGTGCGCTGCGGCCGGCCTGCCGTGCTTCCCGGTCGGCTGCCGTCATGCCCTGACTGCCGCGCTGGCCGGCTTCGCCCAGGCTCTCGACGGCCTCGGCTGCCTGGCGCACTTCCTGCCCGACCAGGCCGAAGCCGTCGGCGCGGAGCCGCAGCCTGAGATCGAGATCGGTCATGGCGCCCGCCCAGTCACCGCCGTGCGGCGTCGCGCAGCGCTTGCAGCCGCCGCTCCTGAAAGACCTTGATGGCGGCGCGCTCCATCGCGCGCAGTTCGGCCATGAACTGCGGACCGCCCGACAGGTTGAGGCCGTTCAGCTCTGCCACTGCCTGCAGCGCAGTGTAGTCGAGGCCCGTGCGGCAGCCGTCGCCGGTCCAGCGCCACTGCGTGTCCATCGCCAGAAACAGCAGCGCCACCTGCCCCTCCTCGTCGGCCTGAAGCTCCAGGCTGCTGTCGCCGCTGGAGGGACGGGGACCGAGCTGCGCTTCGATCTCGGCGGAACTCAGGTCCCATTCGGCGAGCGCTCGGGCGCGGTCGTCCCAGTCTGCCGGGTCGTCTCCGCCGCTTCGGTCGGTTCGGTCGCCGGCCCACCAGCGGGCGACCCTTTCAAGTTTCCCCGCCTGGTCTCCTCGATGCCGCCGGCGAACTTCATGTAGGCGAGCGACAGCGCCGCCATGAAGCCGGGCAACTCGATCATTTGACCGATATAGGGGTCGGCGCAGGGCAACTCGTTGCGGCCGTCCTCGTCGAGGAGGCCGCGCCAGCTCGAAACCAGCTCGTCAAAGATCAGCCTGTCCGTTGCCGGGTCGCCGAATTGCAGATCGAGGCCCTTCGAGGAACTGGCAGCTTCATAGGCCCCGCCGAAGATCCTCTTCAGGTCGCTTCGCTCTCGGCGCCGGAACTTCACGTCCAGCCGGTTCTCGACGATCGCACCGGGTTCCTCCGAGGAGGCGCCGTGCCAGACAACCGGCCACCAGACGGCCGCTTCGCGTTTCAGGACGAACATGGCGGCTCAGCTCGTCGTCAGAACGACGTCGATGTTGGTCGCGATCGGCACGAGCTTGTAGTCGGCCGTCATCATCAGCTGCCCCTGCTCGTCCGACAGCGAGATCGGCTTCAGGTGCATCTGGCCGCTGGCAATGCCGATGCGGCGGCCCTCTTCGCTGCCGTGAAGGAAGCTCAGCGATACGGGCGTCTGCTGATCGATCTGCTGGAAAAAGGACTTCACCGCCGGATCGGGCAACTCGGCGACGATGCGGCCGCCAAGCTCACGCCGGTCGCCGGACTGGTTGCTGTCGAAGATGACCCGCTTGCCGCCGACCAGGCTGCGAAAGCTCGTCTTCATGCCGAGATCGAGGGTGAAGGAGCGCAGCAGCAGCGCGAAGCCGTTGATCGCGAAGGAGGTGTTCTCGGTCGATACCGGCTCCGAGGCGGGCTCTGACGGATAGACCGGCGCGCCGGGGGCCTGCGACGTTGGAAGCGCAGGGAGGAGGCCCAGAAAGTCGGCTTCGCCATAGGGGGTCTGCCCTTCTTCGAAGACGAAGCGGTTGTTTCCGCGCACGCCCGCGGGGGTCATGCGAAGCTTGTCCTTCTGGCCGATCAGGGCAAGGCTTCCGCCATCCTCGCTGCTGAGCAGCGGATAATCGACCTTGTCGGCCGCAGGGACGGCTTCGCCGAACATCGAGGCGCGCAGGAACCGCGTCCAGCGCGGCGGAACCGTCGCCGTTCCGGATCCGCGCAGGTCATATTTGAAGACATGACGCTGCCGGCCGCGCGTCATCACCGCGGCGCGGGCGCCTGGGAAGATGCGGGCTGCCCGGCGCGGCTGTTCGTCGTAGATGGCGGGCTCCGGCCGGTAGTCGAAGATCTCCATCGTGTCGCTGGCGGCGGCCATCACCGGGGCGGTGCCGTAGGTGACCTCCGGAATGGCCAGCATGTAACTCAGGTCGCGCATAATAGGTCAGCCTTTCGCCTTGCGGCCGGCCGTTTCGGCGTCGGCGAGCGCTGCCGCCTCCGCCTTGTCGAACCGGTCCAGTTGCTCCGCGTGCAGCTCGCGGTGGTTCTTCGCCGCCGGGGACCGCGGTGCCCCGTCTTCGTCGAGGTAGAGGCCCGTCTCCTGTTCGAAGATCTGTCCGTCGGTCTGCCGGATGTGCTTGCGGCCATCGAACCAGGACGGGCGCGGCGACGGCTCGACCTCGTTCGGGGAGCGCTCCGAGACTGGGGCCTCCACCTTTGCGGGCTTGGGGTCCTCGACGGCTTTCGGCATAGCGCTTGTCCTCTTGCGAAAATGGCGGGTCAGTCGCCGGAAACGACGGGCTTGGTGAGCCTGCGGTAGGTCCTAAATCCGATGCCCCAGCCCAGCTCCCGTCCCCTGAGGGACAGGAGCTCTGCGCTGGTGAACTCGGTGGGGCGTCCTTCGGCGTCGGGATGTACCCAGCCGGCCAGGCAGTCGACGGCGAGGGCGGAATAGCGGTCATAGTCGCGGTCGATCGCGTCGGATTCCAGCCGCTCGCCGCCGACGATCAGGTAGATCAGGAAGTCCGCCCGGATCAGCTGGTCGTAGCGGCCGGTGATCGCGCGCGGCGCGTCCGGCTGCTGTCGCTCCGGCACGACGAAGCATGCCGGCAGGTAGTTCAGCGGCTGCTCGGAAATCAGGACGAAGGCGCCGACTTTGCCGACCCTGGGCATCCCCGCCGCCCGGAGGCGTTCGACGATCGGCTGGGCGTTCACAGCGCGGCCTCCAGATAGTCTTGGAGGATACCGCGCACGGCGCTGCGGTCGCCGGTCGAGAGGCCCAGGAACGGCCTCGCGGGAACGGTGACCGACTGCACGACGATCGACTCTCGTTTTCCTCCCGCAGTCGGCACCGAGAAGCGCAGGCCCTTCGCCGTCTTCGCCTTGATCGTGGCGCCGAACTGGTGAACCGCGGCGTAGACGCCGGGGCCGCCAGACCGACCCACGCCGACGGCGGCAAAGTCGCGGCCCGACTCCGAGCGGATCGCGCGAAGGAGCGCGCCTGTCTTCGTCAGCGTCCGGCCGCCTTCGACCTGCGCCCGGCGCGACGGGATCCACGTCGACCCGTCCGGCGCCCTCTCCTTTTCGAAGCGGCGCTGGGTGGTCAGTTCCAGATGCTGGGCGATCTCGGCCATTACGGGCGACGGATCCTCGAGCCGCGTAGCGAGCCGGGCGAGGTCGCCGACGACGTCCTTCAGGTCGAGGTCGATCGAAGCTGCCTCAGCCACGCGAAAACCGGTCGAGGCTGCCCGGCGGATACTGGCGGCCGCCGGAAGAGATCAGGATGGGGGAGCTGGACTGCGCGGGCGTCTGCGCGGCCGCGTTTGGAAGCTGCATCGCGCCGCTCGAGAGCCGGCGCAGCATCTCGCGCGCATCTTTCGCCCGCAGCCTGACCGCCTCGGGCGGCTCGCCGCGCTGGTAAAGCCGCGCCAGGGCGAGGTCATAGGTGATCGTCTCGACGATCTCTGGAACCGAGGCGAGCGGCGTCTCGTAGCGCCCGGCCAGGTTGGCATCGACTTCCGCCTCGGCGTCGGCGATCGCGCGGCCGAGGGTTTCCGGGTCGGGAGTTCCGCGGCCGAGCTCGTCGGTAAGCTGGACGGCCCGCTCGACGCCAGAGCGCTCGATGAAGCGCTGCAGCGAGAGGTAGCGGGCCGCACCGGACGGTGCGGACCAGGCTAGCGACAGGCCGGCGAACTCGCGCGCTAGCTGCAGCTTCTGGTCCGCCTGATCGCGGATTGTGACCGCCACGCGGTAGCGCCCGCCATCCGCGCCGCCCGACAGGCGGATCCTAACCGAGGTCCCGGCGATCGAAGACGCCTCGACGCTGAGCGCCGCGCCTTCGGCCGTTCCCGGCTGCAACTCGGAGGAGACCGACAGGATCTCGGCGATCGATCCGCCGGCGAGGTCGACCTTGAAGTCGAACGCGACGTCCAGCGTTTCCGCGACATCCTTGATGGTGGGGGTCATGGGCGCGTTTCCGGCAGGGTCCGGCTCAGTCGGCGGACAGCTTCGCCTTCACAAGTTCGACGAGCTTCGCCTTGTCGGCGTTGTCCGGGATCTCGACCTGAAGGCCGGTCAGCGCTTCGACCAGGAACGGGTCGGCCAGCCCTTCCAGATTGTCATCGCCGAAATAGCGGCGCGCGGTCTGCACAGCCTCGATCCGGTGGACGAGGTCCCTGTTCTTTTCGATGCCCGCGAGGTCGATGCCCGCCGCTTCGGCGGTGGCGCGCAGCTCTTCTTTCGTCTGTTTGCCGAGCGGCTTCTCGCCATCGCTCTGGGCACGGTCGCCCGAACCCTCGTCGGACGTGACCGGGCGTACGTTTACCGGCCGCAGCGCGGCGACGGCGAGGAGCGGTGCAGCTACGGTCGGATCGAGCGGCAAAATTGTGCCGACGGGGGTGGTGGGCTCGCCGGTCTCGAGGGCGATCGGCGTCAGCACTTCGTAGGTACGGGTCATGATGCGGCCCTTTCTTTCGTGGGGGAGGGCGGCATCCGGCGGGCGCTCATTCAGACGCATCCCGCCGGACCCTCGCTCTCGGGGTTGTTTCGGGTGTCGCGTCAGGCCTTCAGGCCGGCATTCTGCATGAGGAAGCCGCTGTCGTTGCCGACGACGTAGGGACGCTGTTCGCTCTTATACTTGCCCACCCAGCTGTCCGTCTTTCCGTCCCAGGTCATGGGCGTGACGAACGGATGGCCGCGCAGGCGGTAGGTGTAGCCGTAGGAGGGCAGCTCCATCTGCCGCCCCTCGCTGTCGTCGACGAAGGCGAGGACCGCGTCGGTTCCCCACACGTCGCTGAAGGCGTCGTTCGCGCCTGCGACGACCGCGTTGGCCACGACCAACTCCTCGACGTCGAAATAGCGGCGCAGCAGATCGTCATCGACTTGCGGCTGACCGACGGACTTCCGGTAGGCGACGACGTCGGGATGGACGCGCGCGGCCGAGCGGGCAGAGGCGGACAGGATCAGCTTGTTGGGTCGAAGGCCCGTCTTAGACCGGATCACTTCGGCGGCCGCCTCGACGTCGGCCTGCGGCTTCGACGCCGCGTTCCACCAGCTGGTGGCGTCCGTGTAGGCCAGCTTGTTGTCCGCCGCGTAGTTGGCCGCCGTCCTGGCAAGCGTCGCCGTCTCGACTTCGCGTTCCAGCTCGATCGAGTGGGAAACGACGCCGACCGCGCGCAGCTTCAGGTCGATTTTCGGCCCGGCCTCGGACTCTTCGACATGCTCGATGGGCACCGAGGCTTCCAGGCCGCGCTGGATCAGCGAGACGGTCTCCGCCTCATAGCCGAACTGGACGCGCTTATACTCGGCGCCCGGCGCGCGGACGGAATCGTAGATCCGCATCGCCTGCTTGCCGAAGATGATGCGCTTCGCTGCGCGGCTCGGCACGGTGACGTAGGGGAACAGCTTGTCGGCGACGAGACCCGGCTGGCGGTAGCCCGTCGCGTGGTTCGTAAGGACCGGGTCGACGACGCGGGCCTGGCCGGGGGACATGTCCATGTTCAGTTACCTTCCAACGGAATTGAAACGGGGGTTCAGGGCAGCGCGTGGCCGCTAGGGAATGAGGATCGCCTCGACGACGTCGCCGATCGCGCCGGCCTGCAGCGCACGGGCGTTCAGCGATCCGGCGCCGCCATGATCAACCGCCCGGCCGCTGGCATCGGCCTTCAGGCCCATACCCACGGTGACCGTGCCGCCCAGTTCGAGGAGCGTGGTGCCGATCACGTCGAGCGGCGCGGCTTCGCCCGCGGCGACGTCGTAGGGCGCGACGCCGAAGGCCTTTTCGCCGGCGCCGGTCTGCGATCCGTCATGGCTGACGAACCGGTTCTTCGTCAGCGCTTCGGCGGCGGCGACGCTAAGGGTGAGGATGGGCTTCTTCTGCACGGGTCTGGCTCCCTGAGAATGAATGGGGAAATGGCGTGGGTCAGGCGCTCGCGGGTCGGGTGCCGGCAAGCTCGCCCTCGGCGCGGATGGCCGCGTCGGCGTAGCTCAGCTTCGGATCGGCCTTCTGCAGGTCGAGCGCCTTGGCGTGCAGCGCCGCGCCGTCCTGGTCGATGTCGTGTCCGGCGGGCGCAGGCATAGAGACCGCGACTTTCGGGGGCGTCTTGTCGGCACCGGCAACCTCGCCGAACTCGACGAAGGGCTGCGCGCCTTCGAACAGCTTCCGGAAGGCCGCGGCGGGATCGAGGGTGATCGCCGCCCCACCTTCGGTTTCGGCGAACTCGACCGTGGCGCCGTCGCCGTCGACCTGGGCAGCGGTGTGAAGCGCGTCGAGTACGCCGACGACCAGCGGCGCGCCGGGCTTCAGTAGCTTGGCGTCCTTCACCAGCTGTTCGGCGAAGTCGACATGACCGCGGTGAACGGCGTCGGCGTCGCGCTTGTCGAGCGCCTGTTCGCGTTCCTTCAGCTCCTGCTCGCGGGCACTCAGCGCGCGTTCGCGCTCGGCAAAGTCGGCGGTGTTGGTGGCGGTGTTGGTGGCGGGGTCGGGCATGCTGGCTCCTTTGTCGGGACTGGCTGCGGAGCCGCCGGCACGCGTGGCGGCCCCGCCCCCCAGGGAGGGAGTGGAGAATTCGGTTTCGATTTCGGTGAGGTTCGCGCCCGCGTCGGCGAACTCGACGGCGGCAAGGCCCTTCACGCTGGGGGCGTGGGCGCCCAGCAGGCCGACATGGCGGAGATAATAGCCGGCGGGGTTCGGGCTGGCCGCCTCGCCGGGCAGGTAGAAACTGGAGGAGACGCGGCGAAAGCCCCTTGCCTCGTCGCTTTCTGCGAACTCGGCGGGAATGTCGCGGACGTCCGCGACCAGCACGTCGCCGTCCAGCCGCAGCTTGTCGACCCAGCCGAGCGCCCGGTCGGTCAGCTTCGGATGGCCGATGACCAGCGGCGCGGGATCCGTCGCCGGATCGTAATTGGCGATCAGGGTTTCGGCGTCCGCCTGGCTGAAGCTGACGGCCTTGCCGCTCCGGTCCCTGTGCTCGCCGAGCCGGAAAATCTCGATGGGGCGGGTGTTGTCCATGCCCCGGTCATAGGGGCGCTAGGAGCGGCCACTCCCCGTCCGCTAGGGGACGGGGAAGCAAACATTTGAAATTATCACCTTCATACCACTCGGCCCTTCGCAGACCTGAAGAAGAAGGTGCGCCTCAGTCAGACTACGTCAGATTGGCTCAAATTTCTCACGAATGCTCGACCGTCTTGGTTCTCGATGATCTTAATACATGGGGTATTTGTCATGGTATGAACAAAACAGTGATGCACTGTTAGAACATAGTCTTGTAATTTCTGGTTGTCCTCGAGTGCTTCAACAGTAACGCCTAAGTCACGTAGTCTGTCTATGTGAATGTGACGATCATGCCCTTTATGGTGGTCTGCGCTCGACAGATTGTCGACTATAGATGAAGCCCGGCTCGACTTATCCTCAAAACTGGAAAGCATGTTAATTTCGAGAGCCTCTTTAACGAACGTCTTAGACCACTCCACGGCATATTCACACTGTGTCAGAAACGAAGGGGTGTATCGGCCTAAAATAGGTGACCAGACGGGGGCGCGCCGTGGGTCATCTGTAATCTCCTTCAGCGCTCGCTTAAACTCCGTTACAACCACGTCAGCTGGAATGCCGCCGAGGTGTGGGTCGATGGGGCCTAGGGAAGATTGCTTGCCCATGAGTACGCTCTTGCATGAAAGCGCAATCATGGTTCCTGCTGACATCGATATTTGAGGAACGATCGCTCGTACATTGTTCCCGAACATGTCGCGAAGATACTGAACGAGCGATTCAGCCGCAGCGATTGATCCGCCCGGCGTATGAAGGATCAAGTCTAGACCCCTAGACCGGTCCATTTCATGAATACAAGTCATGAAAGCGTTTTTATCGTCTTCCGTAATATCGATTCCATCGACATTAGGCTTAGACAAAAACGAAGAGTAGTAAGCTATCGTGTTCCGGCTGGTTAGCTCGGCCAAGTTGCTTAGATGTTTCCGGCGTACCTGATCGAGTGCGCCCTGCGCTCGGCTTACTAGATCAGTTCGAGTATACTCAATTTCCTCGAGTACGTTGTGCCAGTTTGGCATCGTCTACCTCTACAAGATATTTCTTGATGTCGGTAGACGTATGGTTCGAATTGTAAACCGGCAATACCCGACGAGCGGTGGGGAATTCCATGCCGTTACCAGAATGAGGTGTCACAGCACCCCCGTCGATCAGGTCGGCCAGTTTGCTACCCAGTGGTGACAGTGCCGTGGTCATTTCAGGCCTTCCTCTATTGCTTGTGGCATAGCCTTTGATGAGCGCGCTCGCTACCTCATTTTCCGCGCGGTCTCTGACTAATATATCAACGAACTGCTGTCACTGTTCCGAATTGATAGCCTTTAATGGATCCCTAGTCCCCGCCTCCGCGCCGTAGATCCAGATCCGGACCCCGGCCAGGAAGAGCGCCAGCCCGGTCAGGCGCAGCGCCCAGGTCCGGCTCAGCAGCTGCAGATTGACCACCGTTTCCTCGATCCCGAACCGCCCCGAGGTCGGTACCCCGATCGGGGAAAAGAATGCCCACAGGACGAGGGCAAGCCCGAGGACGATCAGCGCCCCGCCGATGAACTTTGCATTCCCCCCCGGCTTGTCCGGTTCGACGGGAAAGGCGGGCGCGGCCGGAGGAAGCACAGTCTCCCCCTCCTCATCGGCCGGAGCCGGCTTCGGCTTGATGCCGGCCCGGTCCGCCGGCTCGAAATAGGCGTCCTTCAATCGTTGCCCGAACGTCTTGTTCTCACTCACACCGTTTCCCCTCCGGCCAGTAGCGATCCCAGCGTAGCGCGGCGCCTTCCGCGATCAAGGCGCAGGCGAGATCGCGCCCGTCCGCCAGCCGCACCTGAACGACCGGTCGGTCATATCTGTCGCGGTAGGAGATGCGGTAGCGGAAGCCGCCCCTCGTCAGCCGGTAGAGGACCTGCCGGGCCTCCTCGCCGCTCATCGCCGGACAGGGCGCGCGGCCGCGGCAATGACCGGCCAGCTCGCGCGCGTTCACGCCCTCGATTCTGAGGTCGAGGTCGCCGCAGAGAAGGTCGTCGCCATCCTTTGCCGCGATCGGCGCCGTGCAGGTGGTGAAGGCCAGGGCTGCGGCAAGAAGCATCACGAGGCGCGATTCCCGCGAAGGTAATGGCCGTTACGGACACGCGGGCGGCTTTTCCGGCAGTCCGGCCCCTCAAGCCGCCGAAACGTCCTCAGCGGCGCTAAATCAGCGTGCGGGCGGTCCACACCACTTTTCCGATGATCCGGAACGCGTCGGCGTCGGCCTTCAGGTCGATGACGATCGGGTCGTAGCTTTCGTTGGCGCTCTTCAGCTGCAGCTGGCCGGGCCGGGTGAGCTGCAGCCGCTTTATCAGCAGCATGTCGTCGATGCTGACCACGAACAGCCCTTCGTCGATCGCCGTCAGGCCGCGGTGGATCATGATGATCTGGCCGTCGTGCAGCAGCGGCTCCTGACTGTCGCCGCGCACCGTCAGCACTTCCAGCTTCGACGGGTCGCCGAACTTCGACCTCAGCCAGTCCGCCCGAAAGGCGAGCTCTTCCATCACCTCGGGACGGTCGACGACGCGCCCGTCACCGGCGGCGGCCTCTAGTTCGATTCGCGGAACTGGGAAAAACTTCCCCGATTCGGGATCGCTGTCTCCCTCCATCGTACCGGCACCCGTTAACAGCCAGTGAAGGTCGACTTCGCCCATTTCCGCGATCTCGGCCGTCAGCACGACCGACGGCGACGCTTCGCCATTCGCGTAACGATACAAAGCACTTAGGCTTGTTCCAGTGCGCTCGGCCACGGCCTTTTTTCCGCCGGCCAGCGTCATCGTCCGGTCCAGCCGCGCGCCGAATTCGCGCAGGGCGTCTTTCCTGATTTCGGGAAAATCGCTTGCGGAAGTTCCCGATTTAGAGAATACAGTTTCCCTAATCATGGAAAATGCCTTCTCCTTTCCGACCGGACAAAGTGATCCAGAGCTGATCGTAGCGGCAATTCGCCAGCGGCGCATCACACTTGGTGATCTTTCGCACCGACTGGGTCTCCCCGCCGGCGCCGTCTCGGCAGCCCTTCGCAAGCCTTATGCGGAGGCGGAGCTAAAGATTTCCCAATTCCTGGAAACGCCGGCAGCCACGCTGTGGCCGGAGCGGTACAATTCGGACGGAACGCGCAAACAGCCGCAACCGCCCGAAAATTACCGGCCGCGCCGCCGCTTCCGCTCCTACGCGCCGTCGAGCCGTACGGAGGTGGCATGACAGTCGGTCAGCCCCGCCGGAAACGCGGTCGGCCGAAGGGCACCGGCTATTTCGGGCGCAATCCCGACGTCGCCGACTTCGTCGAGCTGATCCTGTTCAAACATGGCTGGTCTGCGCCGAGGATCCTCGACCTTCTGCAGGTCCAGTTCGAGCATCCGCCCTCGATCCAGCAGCTGCGCCGCTTCATCCGCCGGCTGGAGGACAAGAAGGCGGCGATCTACGCGTCCAGCCGCGACCCCGATCTCTACAAGTCGAAATATCGCCTCGCCCTCGGCCGCGCCGACGGCGGCGTCGATTCCGCCCACCAGGTGTGGGAACTCGACACCACCAAGGCCGACGTGATGACGACCGAGGGGCGCGTTGCGATCCTCGGTCTGATCGACCGCTACTCACGGATGGCGCGGTTCATCGTCGCCGACAGCGAGTCCGGCCTGTCGGTCCGCCAGCTGCTGATCGACACCATCGAGGCGTGGGGAGTCCTTCCCGACGCGGTCGCGACCGACAACGGCTCGGGCTACGTCAACAAGGCCGTTCGCTCGGCGCTCAAGCTTCTCGACATCGAGCAGATCATCTGCCCGCCCGGCAGTCCCGAGAAGAAGCCGTTCGTCGAGCGGCTGTTCGGCACCTTCATGCGCTCGCGCGCCTCGATCCTGCCGGGCTTTACGGGGCACTCCGTCGCCGACGCTCAGCGCCTGCGCAGCCGCGCGAAGAAGGAGACCGGCCGGGCGGTGATCGAAGCCAGCCTGACGCCCCAGGAGCTTCAGCAGACGCTCAGCGCCTGGGTCGACGGCACCTATCATCACAGCCGCCACTCGGTTCTGCGGATGACGCCGCTGGCGAAGGCGGGGACCAGCCGGTCCCTGCCGCGGCGCGCGCCCGACGCCGCCCTGCTGCAGATCGCGCTCACCGACCTCGTCGGAACGCGCACGGTCGGAAAGCGCGGCGTCGAGTATCGGGGCGGCCGCTACTGGCATTCCGAGCTGGCCGCCTTCCTCGGCCGCGACGTCACCGTGCGCCGCGACGAGCGCGACCTGGGTGAACTGCTGATCTTCGACGAGGACGACCGCTTCGTCTGCCGCGCGCTCGACCATGAGCGCGCGGGTGTCAGCGAACAGGACTTTGCCGAGGCCGCGCGCCGGCACGTCGCCGACCATCGCAACCGGGAAGCCGCCCGCATCCGAGAGATCGGCCGCACCTTTTCGATCGACGACGCGGTCAGCGAGTTGCGGCGGCGGGAGATCGAGCGCGCGGAGAACGTCCGCACCCTTCCGACCAGGACGCGCGCCTACGACCCCGCCTTCGCGCCGCCGGATGCCGAGGAACTTCCGCCCGCGCCGCCCGAGGCCGAGGAGCTGCTCGCGGCTCGCCGGCCCGCACCCGAAACGCCGCGGCCGCTGACGCCCGCACAGAAAGTGCGCGACGCCGATCGGATCATCGCTGCCGCGGCGCGGGGCGAAACGGTCGACCAGGCGGAGCTGGCGCGCGCCCGGCTCTACGCCACCGGCGGCGAATACCGCGCCGAGAAAATGCTGACGGCCCACTTCGGCCCGTCGGCCGCCTCCACCGACAGAAAGGAAGCCAAGCTATGACCACACCGATTCCGGGCGTCGAGGCGAATGGAGGGCAGGGGGTCGCCCAGCTCACCAATATGAGCCTCGCGCTGAGTACCGTTCTCGACCTGCAGCAGGCGGGCTCGAACTCCCCGCGCATGGGCTGTTTCTACGGCGAGTCCGGCTACGGCAAGACCGTCGCCTCCGCCTTCGTCGCCGCGCAGCTCGACGCTGTCTACCTGAAGGCCTGCTCGGTCTGGACGGTAAAGACCTTCCTCAGCGAGCTATCGGTCGAGATCGGCCTCGCGAAGCCGCCGCGTACGGCCCCGGCGATGCTGGAAGCGATCGTCGAACAGATGACCACCTATCCCCGCCCGATCATCATCGACGAATTTGATTTTCTGGTGAAGCGGCAGTCGGTCGAAGTCGTGCGCGACATTCACGACGCGCTGTCGGAGCTGCCCGAAATCGCGATCCTGCTGATCGGCGAGGAGGCGCTGCCTCACAAGCTCAAACAGTGGGAGCGGTTTCACAACCGCATCCTCATGTTCACACCCGCTCAGCCCGCCAGTCCGGAGGACGCCCGGCGGCTTCGCGACCTCTACTGCCAGAAGATCAAGGTCGCCGACGACCTGGTCGAGCATATCCGGCGCGAGACGCGGGGCGTGACGCGGAGGATCCGGGTCAATCTCGAGGCCGCGCAGCGCTTCGGCATCGAGGCCGGCGAAATGACCGTCGACTGCAAGCTGTGGGGCGACCGCCGCCTCCTGATCGGCGAAGCGCCGCGCCGGCGGACGGCATGACATGCCCGGCTACCGCATCCGCAGGCCCGTCACCCGCAGCGGGCAAGGCAACATCCAGCGCCCGCTTCTCGACGAGCTTCGGCGGGCCGACCAGCCGCTCTCCGTGGCGGATTTGCACGTACGTCTTGGCGCGCCGCCAAAGGGCATCTCGCTGCGCCTATACCTGCTCGAACGGGCAGGCGCCGTCGAAGCCGTCTCCGCGCGCCCGAAGAGGTATATCTTGAAGCCCGGCAGCCCCAAGGACCTGCGCGGTACCGCACAGGGTCACCGCGCCCTGCGCGCGGGCTCCACGCAGCGCGACCGAATATGGCGCGCGATCCGCGTCCAGCGCACCTTCTCGCTGCCCGACATCGTCATGGCTGCAACCGTCTCGCGGCGCAGTTTCGAGACCTTCGTCAACGACCTGCTGCGCGCCGGCTACGTCAGGATCATCCGTCGCGGCGTTTCGAGCGCGGCGACGTGGACGGTCTACCGCCTGGTCGTGCGCTCGGGTCCGAAAACGCCCGTGACGCACAAGGTCCAGGGCTCGAACGCGAAGTTCCTCGACGACCCGAACACCGGTCAGCGCATCGACATCTCTCCGAATCCTCCCGCCGTGAAGGGAAAGCATCATGCCCGGACTTGACCGAGACCGGTTCGACAGTGCCTGGCAGGGGGATCCGCCTCGCTGGGTCCGGATCCTCGCCGCCGCCGTCGAGCGCAGCTCGCAGAACGAGGCCGGCCGACGCCTCGGCATCAGCGCCGGCTACGTGAACCGCGCCGTCTACAACAACTACGGGGCGAGCCTCGCCGAAATAGAGCGGAAGGTACTGGCGACCTTCGCCGACGACCGCATCATCTGCCCGGTCTGGAACGACGAAATCGGCCTGAGGGCCTGCATGCGCAATCGCCGCCGCAAGACCGCGCCGCGCAACAGCTTCCACCACGCCTACGACCGCGCCTGCCCGTCCTGCCCGCACAATACCGACCGCCCGGCGACCGAGGAGGGCGAGCTGTGAACGACCTCCTCCCCCTCTTTCGCCGCTCGCCGCGCTTCGTCCGGCCGGTCCCGGTCGGCACGGCCCGGCGAGGGCCGCTCCTCCGCTCCCGTCTCGGTCTCTTGCCCCTCACGCCGCGGCAGCGCCGGCGCTGGCGCCTTCTCGGCGATCTCGCCGTCGGCGCGGGCCTCGTTCTCGGCTTCGCCCTCATCGCCTGGATGGCGCGCGACCTCGCCGCGCTTGGCCTCTGAACCCCTGTTTCAACCCGAAGGAAGGACCTGTGAACATGACCAGAAAGAAGACGAAGGCGGTCAGCGCCGCCAGCTCGCGCGAGGAGGCGATAGCGCTCCTCGAGGAGTTCAAGTCGCGGACCGCCGTTGCTGCGCGGCTGGAGGCCGGGCGCCGCGATGCGCATGCGAAGATCGACGCCGACATCGATGCCCAGCTCGGTCCGGAGCGCGACCGGCTGAAGGAGATCACCGACCGGCTGCAGCCCTGGTGGGCGGTCCAGGGCAAGGCCGAGGCGGGCGGCAAGAGGTCGGTAGTCCTCGCCGGCTGCCAGATCGGCAACCGCAAGACCCCGGCGCGGGTCGTCCACCGCGGGCTGAAGGTCGCCGACGCCGTCGAAAAGCTGAAAGCCGCCGGCCTCCGCACCTTTCTCACCGTGAAGACGTCGCTCGACAAGTCCGCCCTATTGAAGGGGCTGCAGGCCAGCGACCCGGAAGAGACGGCACGGGGCGAGCAGCTCCGCGTCCTCGGCTTCGACCTGCAGGCGGACGACGAATTCTTCATCGATCCCGATCCGGCACGCGCCGGCCCGGCTCCCGAGAAGAAGGAGGCCGCCTGATGGCCGAGGAATATTTCAGCGGCACCGTCCTTCAGGCGCCGGTCACGCGCTACGACGACGAGGTCATTCCGGAGCGGACGGGCATGTTCGTCGCGCCCGTCCCGCGTGAGGGTGGGGGCACGGGCCTCCTCGTGGGGACCATCCACCCCGAATCCGGGAACGGCATCCTCCACCTTGCGGAGCTCACCCCCGACGAGGCGGACCAGCTCGCCGAGCAGATCCTCGTGGCCGCCAGCGCGGCGCGGTCCGCGACCAAGATCCCGCGCTCGCTGGTGAAGGTCGTGCAATGAACGCGCCCGCGGCAAACGCACCGTCTCGAGCCAGCGGGCTGCCCGTCTACCGGCCCGGCATCGGCTGCCCCACCTGCGGCGGGCAGATATGGTCGCTCGGACGCGGCACGGCCGAATGCCGGTCCTGTCACCTGCCGCTGCCCCGCGCGGGTGGAGGTGGCCGGTGACCGGTTCCCTCTCGCTTGAGGATCGGGTGACGGCGCTCGAAGACCGGTTCGAACGGCTCGACGGCGAGCGCCGCGCTCGCCTTCATACGCCGGCGGTCGACGAGCTGCTGCGCCTGGTTGCCGACGAGTTCTCGATCGCGCCGCTCGACATCCGGTCGCATCGCCGCGACATCGACACCACCGCCGCGCGCTGGCTCGTCTGCTGGCTCGCGCGGCGGCTGACGGCCTACTCCTATCCGCAGATCGGCCGTGCCCTGGGCCGCGACCATACGACGATCATGTCCGCGGTTCGCAAGGTCGATGACCGCCGCGCGAGCGATCCGGCCTACACCCGGATGACCGAGCGCCTGCTGGACCAGGCGCGCTGTCTCCTCGCGGATCCGGAGGGGCTCGATGGCTAGGCGGTCATCCCCGCCTTCCGGCGCGCCGCGTCCGTCCGGCCGCTCCGCGGATCCGCGCAAGCGGATGATCCAGGCTGTCATGGCGACCTGCCGGCGCCGAGGCATCGACGACGAGGCGCGCTACGCGCTGATCGAACGTCTGACCGGCAAGCGCTCCTCGCGCGCCCTCACTGTCGCCGAACTGAAGCGCGTCCTCGACGACCTGAAGCGGGACGAGCGCAAGGCCGCCCCGCGTCCCGCACCCTATGCCGCTCTCCACCGCAAGATCTCCGCCCTGTGGTGGAGCTGCTACTGGCTCGGCGCGCTCGACGTGCCGCCCGACGCCCAGCCGGTCGACGCCTTCGTCCGCCGCCAGGCGAAGGTCGACAGCCTCCGCTTCGTCACGCACCGCGAGGCGCCCGCCCTCATCGAGGCGCTCAAGGCCATCGCTGCGCGCTATGGCGTCCGCTGGCTGGGCGACAACGATACTGCCGGCGACGCGTTGGCAGAGCGAAGGGCGGTGGCCGTTGCGATCGGGGAGCGTCTCGCCGCGCTTCGGCCGGCGGGGCGCGGCACCGGGCGCCAGCTGGTCGACCCGATCGGTGCGGCCGCGTTCAAATATCAGCTTCCCCTCGACCGAGAGAGCTGGGGCGCTGCCGAGTGGGATCTCGTCATCCAGTGGCTCGGCGAGCGGCACCTGCGCGATCTGAAGGTGGCGGAGGATCGCTGATGCGCCGCCGCGGCACCTTAGGTCCCACAATCGAGGACATGCCCATCCCCAGGGATGCGCAGCCGGACTGCTACTGGACCGGCAACATGCTCGATATGGAGGCGGTCGTGGGCGCTTATGCCACTCTCCTCATCGTCGACGCTTATGGCGGCGACGAGATCGAGATACCCAGGCATCTCCAGCATGCCGGCGACCTGATCGACCTGGTCGGGACGCAGACCGCGAAGGCGTTCATCGACGTCTATGGCGGCTCGGCGCTTTACATCCCGCTCGCGCGCGAGGCGATCAAATGGGCGAAGGCGGAACCGGTCCTGCGCCAGGTCCGCGCGGCCGAAATCTCGATCACCGAGGCCAGCCGCCGCCTCCGCATGAAGCGTGCAAGTTTGTCTGAGTATCTAGCTAGGAACGGGAAGCGCCACAGTAGGCGGTGCACCCCTAAGAATCCAACTCTTCTATAGGGGTGCGTTTAAGCTAGGAGGGGTTACGCGGCCTTCTGGTTCGATCGTTCGAAGGCAGAGGGGAACATGGACATCTGTCGAATCGTGGAGATTCCCACTTCCCTGACAGCGTCACGAGTGGCGCGTTCAATGGCCTTCAAAACCATAGATTCAGTAGGTTTCACTGTGTGTCCTTCTACGTACGCTTGACGATATGTAACCAAGCACCGTGGTGCTTCACCTGCTCAAAAACGTTTTCGCCGTCAATTTTTTTCCCAAAGGCTGCAAAATAGACTTTGTCGGCAGGGCTACGAAGGTGGAACCGTATCTCCGTGGCCGGAAGCTCGTTTTCACTAAGCTTATAGACGCGAGAGGTTAACTCCACCAAAACGTCAGCATAAAAATCTTCATCCAGCTCACCGAAGTCCAAGCGCGGGCATACAGTCAACTGCCTCACCTTGAGAATGTGCCCCTTAACTCCCGGCGCCGGATGCCAATGAAGCACTGCAGCCACCATGTGTTGCTCATCCGAGTCGACCAGAGAAACCGCCTGCGATTTCCGATCAGAGCTCTGCATAACGGGGGTCTCGAGGCACGTACGTATCGCTGAGAAGGCATCCGGGGCATAACTATCAGGATTTTCATCGAGTTGCTCGCATTGCTGCTCCCAATTCTCTCTGAAACTCTTCCACGACCCGTCATTTTGGTTCAGATTAACAATTCTAAATGCCATTCTTTCCCTTCCTCTCCGTAGAACACTGTTCCTACTCAATCATCGCTTGCCCGCCCGCAACCTAGAAAACTCAATATGTTTGAGGGCTTGGGCCTTCTTAACGCTGTTTCAAAACAGTAGATCGGCGGCGCTGTTGTCCGGGTAAGGCATTGTGCCCGTCCCCCGGCGGACGGGAGAACGAACCCGATACCTGACCTAGTCCGGACCGCATGCTTCCCCATGCCGACCGGACCCTCCCGTGAACGACGTTCTCCGCTGGATCGAGATCTTCTCGCCCTGGGCGACGGCGCTGTTCGTCATCTCCGCGCCCTTCGCGATCGGCGCCGTCTACTGGCAGCTGCAGAAGCACTTCAAACCGCGCGCCGAGATCGAGGCGGCCGACCGCCAGATCGAGGCCAAGCTCGACACGCTGATCGAGAAGGTCGGCGAGATCACCGAGGACGGCCGCACGCTCCGTTCGCGCCTCGACGTGCTAGAGCGCCTCGAACAGGGTGAGCCGTCCCGCCACGAACTCAGCCGAGAGATCAGCGACCTCAAATCCGGCCTCGCCAGCGTCAACGCGGGGCAGGCCGGCCTGCGCGGCCAGGTCACCGCCATGGAGAACCACCTCCGCGGCCAGTTCAACACCATGGACGCCTATCTTCGCGACTTCATCGACCGCGAGGGGCGGAAGTCATGAGCGAGACCATCCGCCACATCGTCCGCCGCGCCATCCTCGAACTGCTCGCCGACATTGGCGGCCGACACAATGACGCCGAGCTGAAACTCCTTCTTCAGCCCATGGGGCACCGCGTGTCGGGCCGCGAGATCCGCGCCGACTTGCAGCAGCTGTGCGATGAGCGTCTCGTCGCGCTCGAGGCGGTCGGCGGCTATCTCATTGCGGAGATCACCGAGGACGGCCGCGACTGCGCTGAGGGCAACCTCGTCGCGCCCGGCGTCTACCGCCACCGGGTCATGCGCTGATGGGCGGCAAGTCGACCATCGAGCAATTGCCCGATCAGCTTCAGGGCGCCTGCCACGCCGCCATCCGGCGCGGCGCGACGATCGACGAGATCACTGGGCTTCTGAACGGTCTCGGCGCCGATGTCTCGCGTTCGGCCGTCGGCCGCTATACCAAGAACTACAGCGAGCTCGTTCGCCAGCAGCGCGACATGACCGCCATGGCGCAGGCCTTCGGGCGTGAGTTCGGTGAGGGCGATGATCGCACCGGGCTGATGATGACCCAGCTCATGCAGACCCTCATGACGCGCAGCTTGATCCCGCTCCTGTCCGGAGACGGCGAGGAGGAGCAGCTCGACCCGCTCGAGATCGGCCGCCTCGCCAAGGCGGTAAAGGACATCGCCGGCGCATCGAAGATCGACACCGACCGCATCCGCGCGATCCGCGCCGAGGAGCGCGAGGCGGCCAAGAAGGACGCGGCCGACGTCGCCGAAGGCGCCGCACGCAAGACCGGGGCCAGCGCCGAGACGATCCAGCAGATCCGGCGGGAGATTATGGGCCTGTGACCGGCGCCGCCCTCACTCCCCGCATGGCCGATTGCCTCTTCTGGATCGACGCCTTCCAGAAGCGCCATGGCGCCGCCCCCAGTTATCGGCAGATCGCCGACGGCCTTGGCGTGGCGTCGAAAGCCAGTGTCGCGCGCATGATCGCGCGGCTGGAGGAGCGCGGCTTTCTGCGCCGCCAGGCGAACCAGGCCCGGTCGGTCGAGATTCTCGGGCTCCCCGCTCGTGCCGAATCGCGGTGCCCGCATTGCCACCGCCCCTGGGACGACGCTCGATGAGCGCGGGGCCGCCGCCTCTCCGGTCGCTGGTCTGCGGGGCTGGCGGCGTCCCCCTCGCCGATCGCCAGGCAGCTGTGCCCGTCCTGGCACGCGCGATCGCGGCGCGGGCACGGCGGCGCGGCTTTGCGCCGGTGAAGCTGAAGCGCAGCCACAATCGCGGCTCGTGCAGCTGCTACCTGCATCTCACCCTGTTCGCGCAGCTTTGGATTATTCGCGTCAGCGACCATGAACGGCCGCACAGCGCCAACCCCGGCGACCTTCACTTCGAACTCGTCGCCCGCGACGGTCGCAGCGGCTTCGATCACGCCGTCTCCTGGCTCGACGAGATCGCAATCAGTGCGCATCTCTGGTGGGACGCCCGGCCGCGTCAGGCTCAGCCCCGGCCGCCCCGTCCACCCCGTCCGCGCCGCATTGCCGATGAAGAGGCCCATAATGTCCTCTGAACCTGCATTGCAATCGGCCGCGCCGCTTCCGCCCGTCCTCCTGCCCTATCAGGGCGAGGCGATTGCCCTGTCGCACCGCGAACCGCTCCTCGCGATCGAGAAGTCGCGCCGTACCGGCATCACCTGGGCGTTCGCGATGGAGGCCGTCCTGGTCGCCGGCGCCCGGCGCGGCGAGGGCGGGCAGGACGTCTTCTACATCGCCTACAATCTCGACATGACGCGCGAGTTCATCGGCTATTGCGCGGAATTCACGAAGAGCTTCGACATCGTCGCCGCCAGCGGCGAATTTCTCTACGACGACGGCTCGGAAAGGGGCATCCAGGCCTTTCGCATCGAGTTCCCCTCGGGTTTTGCCATTGTCGCCCTCTCCTCGAAGCCGCGCTCGCTGCGCGGCAAGCAGGGCCTGGTCATCATCGACGAGGCTGCCTTCCACGATGAGCTCGACGAGCTGCTGAAGGCCGCGCTCGCGCTTCTCATGTGGGGCGGCCGCGTCATCGTCATCTCGACGCATGACGGTGCCGACAATCCGTTCAACCTGCTGCTCGAGGAGATCCGCGACGGCAAGCGCGAGGGCGCGGTCTACCGGATCGATATCGCGCAGGCGCTCGCCGACGGTCTCTACAAGCGCATATGTTTGCGGACCGGCCAGGACTGGTCGCAGCAAGCCGAGCGTGCCTGGCTCGATGCTCTCGTCGCCCGCTACGGCGAAGGCGCGCAGGAGGAGCTCTACTGCATTCCGGCGCGCGGCTCCGGCTCCTATCTCGACCGTGCGGCTGTGTCGGCCGTCATGGGAGAGGGCGGCGCGGTCGTGCGCTATCGCGGGCCGGATGATTTCCTGTTGTGGAATGAGCGCCGCCAGGCCGATCATATCACCGGCTGGTTCGCTGAGGACATTGCCCCGCATCTCGCTGGGCTGCAGCCGAGCCGGCCCAGCTTTCTCGGCCAGGACTTCGCCCGCTCGTCCGACCTGACGGCCGTCGCCATCGGCCAGCTCGGTCAGACTCTCGTCCTCGACGTTCCCCTCATCATCGAACTGCGCAACACGCCCTTCCGCGAACAATTCTGGATCCTGTCGTCGATCATCCGCGCGCTGCCGCTGTTCACGGCCGGAAAGCTCGACGCGCGCGGCAACGGCCAGCAGCTTGCCGAGGATCTTGGCCGCGACTTCGGCGCCGACCGCGTCGTCTCGGTCATGACCTCGCAGCAGACCTATCTCGACGGCTTCCCGCGGCTGAAGGAACGGATCGAGGCGCGGACCATCGCCCTGCCAAGAGACGCCGACGTCCTCGACGATCACCGCATGGTGAAGCGCGTGCGCGGCGTCCCCATGATTCCCGACCGCTCCGTTTCGAAGGCCGACGGCGCGAAGGGGAAACGTCACGGCGACACGGCCATCGCGACCATGCTGCTTTGCCTTGCAGCCGAAGAGGACCTGGCGCCGATCGACCTCCATCGCGGCGCCGAGCGCACCTCGGCGCAGCTCGACGACTTCACCCTGACACAGACCGGCTTCGGCACCGTCCGCCGTGCGTCGCCGGCCGGAGGCTTCTGACATGCCGCTTCTCGATGCCGCCGGAAACCCGATGCCCAGCTCGGCCGCATCACGCCTGCCTGTTGGCCTGTCAGGAGAGATTGCGACCACCAGCGACGGCCGCGACATCTTCAGGGCCTTCGTGACGGGCCTGCAGCAGGACACGGATCCGCTGCTGCTCTCCTCGGCCGACTGGGGCGTCTACGACACCATCTTCCGCGATGACCAGGTGAAAAGCTGCTGGCAGCAGCGCACCACCGCGCTCACCAGCCGCGACTGGCGAGTTACCGCCGGCGGCGACCGCGAGATCGACCGGGCAGCCGCCGAACTGCTCGAACAGAATGTCCGCCGCATCGGCTGGGACAACCTCACCTCGAAAATGCACAAGGCAGTCTTCAACGGCTATGCGGTCGGCGAGGTCCTCTGGACGCGCGAGGACGGCTACATCCAGTTCGCCGCGATCAAGGTGCGCCATGCGCGGCGCTTTCGCCGCGACGCCGACGATCGTCTCCGCCTCCTCACCCTAGCGAACATGCAGGGGGAGCGGCTGCCCGAGCGCAAATTCTGGTTCCTGAAGGCGGGCGGCGACCATGACGACCTGCCCTACGGCCTCGGCCTCGCGCACTGGCTCTACTGGCCCGTCATGTTCAAGCGGAACGGCCTCAAATTCTGGAACACCTTCCTCGACAAATATGGCGCGCCGACCGCCATGGGCAAATACAGGCCGGGAACGCCCGAGGGCGACATTCAGAAACTGCTGCAGGCGCTCCAGTCGATTGCGACCGACACCGGCTTCGTGGTGCCCGAGGGGATGGCCGTCGAACTGCTCGAGGCGGCGCGCAGCGCCGGTGCCGACTATGACAAAATGGTCGACAAGATGGACCTCGCCATCGCCAAGGTCCTCCTGTCGCAGACGGGCACGGCCGAGAATCAGGCTTGGTCGGGCACCGCCGAAACCCATGCCGGCGTTCGCGACGACGTCGTCGATGCCGACGACGACCTGATCGCCGAAAGCTTCCGCGCCGGTCCGGCGGCCTGGCTGACCCGCATCAACTTCCCCGGCGCGCAGATTCCCGTTCTGACGCGCCGACATGAGGAAGAGGGGCAGGATCTGAACGAACTCGCCGACCTCGACGCGAAAATGCTGCCCCTCGGCTACCGCCGCAGCCGCGACAATGTCCGTGAGACCTATGGCGACGAATGGGAACCGGTGGACGCCTCGACCGGCCGAACGCGGCCTCCCTCACAGCGTCCGGGGGCCGAGGCGGAGTTTGCAGAGGGCGAGGATTCGCATACCCGCATCGATGCTGCCGTCGACGCGCTCATGGCCGATACCCGCGCGGCCCGCGCACTCGACCCCATGCTCCTTCCCCTTGTTGCGGCGCTTGAGCAGGCTGCCGATGCCGACGAGGCCCGCGCGCTTCTGGATCGCATCGCTCCGAATCTAAATGATGATGTCTTAAAAGAGATAATCGAAAGTGAAGCGTGGCAGATTTTGGCCCTCTGAGTTTAGTTGTTGCAAACTATTTTATTTCAAAGCCGACGAAATTTATAGAAATATTATCAACATCGAAATCGTCACCGCTGTTATCTTTATCAGTAAACACAAGTATAGTTCGTGAAGAGAATCCATGACCACCGGGGTGCCGATAAAAACAGAAGAACTTAAATTTATAAACAGACCTCTGACCACCATAAGCTCGACTACCTATCGCGCTTTCTTCTACGAAAATTCTTTCTTTTGGTTCAAATATCCTATACCTTTTCTTAAAGCGCGCAGGTTTATCCGAGTCAGTCAGTAAATTGTAGGGATCGCCTTTCAGGTCAGGCGCAGATACTAGAAAAACAATAATATCATATGCGGGATCAGGGCCATATTTTACTATATCCGCCTCCACTTTAATAGATAAGTTTGGATAATCATGTCGGCACTCCTTAAGCGTAATGTTAGATATGTCTATCCAAGGCCGTTTTGCTTCAGCCGCAAGGTCGACAGACCTAAGAACATACTCGTTAGCGCGCTCCTGTACTTCCAAAATTTGTTGCCCTTGCCGGATGGTGGCAAGCAACAGCAGCGCACCTATGGCGGTAAGCGGGATGCCGATCCCCGCGAAGATCGCGAGCCACACCGTAGCTTGAGCGGTTCGGATCGTCGCCACGTTCGACGCCGTCACCTCGGACGTGGAGGGGAACCAATTGGCTACATGCGGCCCGAAAGCCAGCGCAAGAAAGGCGAACGCGTAGACCGCGACAAAGGCCCAGCCAGCCGGCGTGGGCATATCCCGGCTCGGTTGGCGCGTCTTCTCCTCTCTAGTCACGTCCCGACTGTTCCCCCGACCTCGGTATCATCTCCCATAGTCGGGATAACCGCCGCCGCTCCGGTCGGGAACCCTGTTACCACTGCCCCGCAGGGTCAGGACCGCAGCGGGGTTTCAAAAGTCCCCGGTCATCTTCATCCGGGAGTCGGGGAACGGCCTAGCCAGCTTAGCTGCCTCCTCCCACGGCGCCGCCAGCCAGTCCTCTGCCATATCCTCGGTCAGAATGACGGGCATCGCCTTCGGATGAACGGCGCCGACGATCTGGTTCGGCGTACAGGTCAGGAAGGCAAAGCGTGGGCAGTCCGCTTCGACCGGCCGCCAGATCCCGGCAAAGGCGAACAACGGGCGGTCTTTGAGTTCGAACCACACTTTCCGCTTCGCGCCTGGCTTGCCTTCCCATTCGCAAAACGAGGTAACCGGGACCAGGCAGCGCCGGTCGGGCCGTTTCAACGCGCTCAGCCAGAACGGGCTGGTCAGGTTACGGACGTTGGTGACCGGGCGCTTCGCCTGGCCTGGTGGCGGGAAGCCCCAGGTAAAGATCTCCAGAGTGCGATCGCCGTCGATGCTACGAACGATCGGGGCGTCGCGATCCGGGTAGACCGCATCGAAGACTGGGAGGTTTCCCGCCGCGTTGCGCGCATTGAACAGGCTGCCGATCTCCGTAGCGTTCGACTTCATACGGTACAGATTGCACATTCGCGGAACCTCCTGCCCGGCCTGCGTCTACCAATCGGGATATCCGCCGCCGCTCCGGTCGGGAACCCTGTCCGTGCTCCGCGCCAGGCTCAACATGTCGCCCGCCATCTGGCCGATCGCATGAACCCGGTCGCTGCCCTTTACGAAGCTGAGCGAACATTGCTGGTCGCCCAGCGTGACCTGGATCAGGAAATGGCCCTCCGCATCTGGCAGGAAGGACAGCGACAGCGGGCGCCGGTGCGCCAGCGCATAGGCCGTCAGCGAATCGAGGGTCGAGGGAAGCCGGTACAGCGACATCTGTATATTGGAACAAAACAGGAACGATTCGTAAAGCCAGCATGCCGATCCGCCAGGATCGGGCGTTCGCTTTCCGTCGCATATCAGCGTCCTTTCAGAGTTGGACCTGAAGGATGCCCCGGACGGAGGCGTGCCGTTACGGCGGTAGGCGAATTCCATGCCTGAGCCCGAAATCCGCGCGTCGATCTTCATGGATCCCGGCGAGCCACTCGCGGCGTGGGAGCGGCGCGGCGACCTCCGCACCTCGGTCAACTGGCGTGAAGTCTGGCAGGACGAGCATGCCCGTGCCTTCACCGTGGCGAAGATCGCCAAGCTCGATCTGCTGAGCGACGTGCGCGAGAGTCTCGACAGCGTCATGCGGGAAGGCGGGACGTTCGAGGACTGGCAGAGGACCATCCGGCCCCGGCTCCAACGGGCGGGATGGTGGGGCCGCGTCCGCAACGCGGAGCTGACCGGCTCGGACGAAGAGATCTTCGTCGGCCCGCGCCGTCTCCGGACCATCTACCGCACCAATCTCGCCGTCAGTCAGGCTGCTGGTCAGTGGCAGCGCATCCAGGCGCGAAAAGAGATCGCGCCCTATCTCCGCTATGTGACCGTTGGCGACAATGCCGTCCGCGACCAGCATGCCCGCTGGCACGGGACCATTCTTTCCGTCGATCACCAGGCCTGGCAGTGGCTCTTCCCGCCGAACGACTGGGGGTGCCGCTGCACCGTCCAGCAGCTCACCGAGCGGCAGTTGAAAGCCTTCGGATATCGCGTCACGCCCGATGGCGAGATCCCCGACCCGCCTGTTCGCACCACCTTTCGTTTGAGCCGCGAGGGCCGCACCGTCCTGTCCAGCCGGGAGGAGGTCCGCGATGGCATCGGGCCGGGCTGGAATTACAATCCCGGCGCCGCCTCCCTTGTCGGCGTGGCGCGAAAAGCGCGGGAGAGTGTCGACCGTGCAGTTGCGCTCGGAAATGAAGAGGCCGCCGCGCGCGTGCTGCAGGAGCTCGTCGATTCGGACGACTTCGAGCATATGCTCAGAAACTTCATCCTCGTCGCGCCGGGCCGCCGGCCGCACTTCAAGACGGGCGAACCCACCGCATTTCCGGTCGCCATTCTGGGCGAACAGGAGGCCGCCGGCCTCGGCGTCCGCCGCACCGTCACGATGAGCGGCCGCACGACGATGAAACAGTTTTACAGCCGAACGGCCGACCGCGACGAGCTTGCCGACTTCGACCGTCAGGTGGCTTTCTACCGCCGCGTGCCGCGGCTCTTCCGCGGGCCGCATCTTGTCCTCCGCGGTAAGGGGGGTGAGGCCGAGGGCCGCTTCGTCGTCATGGCGCCTTGGTCGGAAACGCACTGGGCGCGCATCGTCATCGGTCCCTGGGACGATGAAGCGCTCGGCATCATTAGCGCCCACCCGACGCGGATCGATCAGGCGCTTGAGCTCGTGCGCAATTCGGAGGTCGTGGGCGACAGATGGCCGGGGCGGCCGCTGTGATCGAGCATGCGGCGCACCTCTCGGCCCGCTCGGGTGGCGCGGCAGGGACTCGCAGCTCCCTGCTGGGATTCTTCCGGCCCGTTGGGCCGGTCACCACGGCTATACGAGACTTCCGCGTACGCGCCGACAGCAAAGATAGGGGCGATTCGCGAACGACGCAAATCGCCCCTGTCCGTGACCTACGTCACAACCCCCGATTAAAGGTGGTCTGCCCAATTCGGCCGCGCGAAGTCGGGCATTACAGGGAACTCAAGAACGCGGGCATATCTCCACTTTCTCTCGCTCTCCGGAAGAACAAGTGCGATCTCTCTCATCTGTTCGAGCGACAGTTCCATTGGCTCACCCATCAGCTGAAAGCGACGAAGGGCCGGCAGATATTGGGGGCTCATGGGTTCGGTCAGGGAGGGCCAGTTCCCGCTATCTGCAATAAGCGACTGGAAGCGCGCTTTCTGCTCGATCAGTCGCATAGCAAACCGGTGACGAGGTTCGCTCTCGGCATATCCCCGGAAGACATAAGCGTCGGGTCGCCCACCGTTGCGGTCAAGCTCCTTCGCGTCGAGCCAGTCCTTGATGGCAGAAAACATAGCCAAGGTGGCGTCGACCTCCAATTCGGCCTCATCGAAGCTCATCGGCGATCCGATGCCTCCGTCTTCTCCGGTCCCTTTCATGACCGCGACCGAGCGATTCCAATAATAGTTGGCGCGCTCGGGATCTGCCGCCGCCGCCATTCTCAGCTGCGCAGCGGCCGTCGTCCGGTCGATCGTGTTCTGCACTTTCATCATGTCCTACTCCCTCCCTCTGTTTGTGGACGGGGGAAGCGGCGCGCCAACGCCGCTCACCGGCGGATAGCACCCGCCACGGCCTCCCGGATCCCAAGAGGTCCGCCCCGCCACCCGGTACCGGGCGGGGTCTGCTTAGAAACATTGCGAAAATGGAGTCTACCCAAAGTCTTACGTCGGTCGATGCGGTGCGCCCTGCGGCGGGTTATATCGGCGGCAAGCGCAACCTCGCGAAGCGCCTCGTCACGCGGATCGAGCAGGTCCCCCATACCCTTTATGCCGAGCCATTCGTGGGAATGGGAGGCGTCTTCCTGCGGCGCACCGCCAGGCCGAAGGCCGAGGTCATTAATGACATCTCCGAGGATGTGACGACCTTCTTTCGCATCCTGCAGCGCCACTATGTGGCCTTCCTGGACATGCTGCGCTTCCAATTGACCACGCGGGCAGGGTTCGAACGGCTGCAACGCACCGATCCGTCGACGCTCACAGATCTCGAGCGCGCCGCGCGTTTTCTCTATCTCCAGCGCACCGCGTTCGGCGGAAAGGTCAACGGCCGCTCCTTCGGCGTCGATGCCTCTTCGCCAGCGCGCTTCGACATCACCAAGCTTGGTCCGATGCTGGAGGCGTTGCACGAGCGGCTTGCAGGGGTGGCGATCGAGCGTCTCGGCTGGTCCGAATTCCTCTCGCGCTACGACCGGACATCGACGCTCTTCTACCTCGACCCGCCCTATTTCGGCTGCGAGGATGACTATGGCCCCGGCGTGTTCGATCCCGCTGATTTCGAACGCCTCGCGGCCCAGCTTCAGCAGCTGAACGGACGGTTCATCCTCAGTCTGAACGACTTGCCGGAGACGCGCGCGATCTTCGCCGCCTTCGACCAAGAGGTCGTTCCGGTCAGCTACACAGTTGGCGGCGGCGCGAAGGCCGTCAAACGAACCGAACTGGTAATCTCCAATTGACCGGCAGAATTGCTACTCTCTCACGGTCTTCGCCGCTGCCTCGGGATTGCGGCGATGAATCAGAAATTCGCGTTCCCATGTCGCGGTCGCCGGGATGTGCCCCGCTCAGTGGGCGGCCCGCCTAGCGATCACGAATCAGAAATTCGCCGGTCATCTACTGGCAGGCCTCAACAGGCCGGAAACCGCCTTGAAACCGCCATTCCGTCCCACTTTGTCCCGCCAAATCCGACCATATCCCGGCCGCCACCAATTAATGATCGGTCACAGAGGATCGCGAATCGGCCACCCCGCTTCCTCGGCAGGTCGCGTGCCGTATAACCCCGGCTTGCGCGCGGCAGGCGCAGCGAACGGCGCACCAGGCTCGAGAAGAACAGCAGATCGACGAACAATTCGTCGGCAGCGAAGACCAGTATGCCGATCGCGGCGAGCAGAAGCAGCTCGTGGGTCACGACCCACAGCCCCGCGCCGACCGCGACCAGGTCCATCGTCAGCCCCCCGATGTGCTCCGCCCGAAAGAAGGCCTAGCCGCTGCGAGCCTCCTTCACAATCGCCGGGACTTCGGGCAGGTTCGGCGCCGATCATGAAACAATATCACGACCTCATGCGCCGGGTGCTGTCGGAAGGTACCGAGCGCGGCGATCGCACCGGCACGGGTACGAAAAGCGTGTTCGGTCATCAGATGCGCTTCGACCTTGCTGACGGGTTCCCGCTACTGACGACGAAGAAACTTCATCTGAAATCGATCGTCCACGAACTGCTGTGGTTCATCGCTGGCGACACCAATATCCGCTATCTCAAGGACAATGGCGTCAGCATCTGGGATGAGTGGGCCGACGAGGACGGCGAACTCGGTCCCGTCTATGGGAAGCAGTGGCGGCGCTGGGAAAGCGCCGACGGCCGGGTGGTGGACCAGCTGTCGAATGTCCTGCGCCAAATTCGCGAGACTCCGAACTCCCGGCGCCTCGTCGTCAGCGCCTGGAATCCCGGCGAAGTCGACGACATGGCCTTGCCCCCCTGCCATCTGCTGTTCCAATTCTATGTCGCGGATGGGCGGCTGAGCTGCCAGCTTTACCAGCGGTCCGCGGACATCTTCCTCGGCGTGCCCTTCAACATCGCCAGCTACGCCCTCCTGACGATGATGATCGCGAAGGTCTCTGGGCTGGTGCCTGGCGACTTCGTCCATACACTCGGCGACGCCCACCTCTACCTCAACCATCTCGACCAGACGCGCGAGCAACTGACGCGTCAGCCGCGCAGCCTGCCGGAGATGCGCATTGCCGACCGCGACAGCCTGTTCGACTACCGGTTCGAGGATTTCGAACTGGTCGGATACGATCCCCATCCGCACATCAAGGCGCCGGTGGCGGTGTGACCATCGAACCCTACAGGCCCGAACTCGTGCTGGTCCTCGCACGGGCGGAGAACGGCGTGATCGGCCGCGACGGCTGGATGCCGTGGGACCTGCCGGAAGACCTGCGTCACTTCAAACGGCTGACCGTGGGGAAACCCTGCATCATGGGCCGCAAGACCTTCGAGAGCTTCGGTAAACCGCTTCCCGGCCGGCACAATATCGTCATGACGCGGCAGGCAGACTGGTGCGCGGACGGAGTGACGAGGGTTTCCAACTTCGCGGAAGCGATCGCGGCAGGCGGGCTTGATCCGCGCGCCAGAGCGCCCATCGTCGCAGTGATCGGCGGCGCCGAGGTTTACCGCCTGGCGCTTCCGTCGGCCACGCGCATCGAACTGACCGAAGTCCATGCCTCTCCGGAGGGCGACACGGTTTTCGACGACATTCGCCCGGAAGACTGGCGCGAAACGCACCGCGAGCGGCGTGACGGCCCGGAAGGACAGCCCGATTTCAGTTTCGTCACGCTGGAGCGGCGCTGATGGCGAAACCGGTGCGCAAGAAACCGGCGGCTGCTGCGGCTTCGCGAAAGCGCCCGGCCAGGCCGTCGGCGCACCGGCGCAAATGGCCGCTCTGGCTCGCCGGGGCACTGATCGTCCTTCTCGCTCTGGCCATCGCGTTTCTCGCGCTGGCTCCGGGCATCGCGGAACGGTCGATGAACCGGGTGGAGGGATCCGGTCTATGGCGGGTCGAACCCGAGGTAGCCGCGCTGCACGAGAATCTCCTCGTTGCCGACCTGCATGCCGATAGCCTGCTCTGGAACCGCGATCTGACGAGCGAAGCGGCGCGCGGGCATGTCGACCTCCCTCGCCTCGCAGAGGGGAATGTGGCGATCCAGGTCTTCGGCTCGGTTACGAAGACGCCCACCGGGCAGAACTACGATGCGAACAGTGCGGACAGCGACAACATCACCGCGCTCGTTGTCGCTCAGTTGCAGCCACCTCGCACCTGGACGTCGCTGCTGCAGCGCTCGCTTTATCATGCCGAGAAGCTGCATGCTGCGGAGCAGGGCGGCAGTCTCCGGGTTGTCAGGACGTCGGCAGACCTGCGTGACGTCCTTGCGGCGCGGGCAGGCGGCGCGGACGTGATCGCGGGGCTGCTGGCCGTCGAGGGACTGCATAATCTCGAGGGCGAGCTCGACAATCTCGACCGGCTGTTCGACGCGGGCTACCGCATGGCCGGGCTGACTCACTTCTTCGACAATGATCTCGCCGGGTCCATGCACGGCGTCGAGAAGGGCGGTCTTACGTCCCTCGGCCGCTCGGTTGTGCGCCGCATGGAAGCGCTCGGCATGACCGTGGACGTGGCGCATCTCAGTCACGAGGGCACGGCGGAGGTGCTGGCCATGGCGCGGCGCCCGGTGGTCGTCTCGCATGGCGGCGCGCAGGCCGTATGCGACGTCAATCGCAACCTGACCGACGAGGAGATTCGCGGCGTCGCGGCAACCGGCGGCGTGATCGGCGTCGGCTTCTGGGACGGTGCGGTCTGTCAGCCCACGCCGCAGGCCACGGCGCGGACGATTCGCTACATTCGCGACCTGGTCGGCATCGACCATGTCGGGCTCGGAAGCGACTTCGACGGTGCTGTGACCACGGGCTTCGATGCAGGCGGCATGGCGGCGGTTACGCAGGCGCTTGTCGACCAGGGGTTTACTCAACCGGAGATCCGCGCGGTCATGGGTGAAAATGTGCGCCGTCTCCTCATGGAAAACCTGCCCGCAGGCGGCTAAGGCCGCGGTGATGAAGCGGATATTCATGGACGATCCGCTGCCTCGCTCTCTGACCGGAGGTGTGGCGGCGCTCGGCAACTTCGACGGCTTCCATGCCGGCCACCAGGCCGTGGTGGGAGAGGCACGCTACCGCGCGCGGGCGAAGGATGGTCCGTCGCTCGTCATCACCTTCGACCCGCATCCGGTCCGCCTGTTCAAACCCGACATGCCGCCAATGGCGCTGACGACGATCGATCAGCGGCTCGACTATTTCGAGCGCTTCGGGATCGACGGCGCCGTCGTTCTGCGGTTCGACCGTGAAATGGCGGCCATGGAGCCGAAGGCGTTCGTTCGGGACGTCCTTGCCGACCGCCTGTCCCTGTCGGGCGTCGTGACCGGCGACGATTTCACCTTCGGGGCACGGGCATCCGGCACGATCGACGATCTGAGACGCCTTGGCGAAGCGGCTGAGATCGACGCCGCGACCGTCAGCGCCGTGAACGGTATTCACGGTCACCGGATCAGCTCGACGAAGATTCGCGAGGCGCTGCGGGAGGGAGACTGCGACGCTGCCGCCCGCATGCTGACCCGTCCCTTTACGATCCGCGCAGAGGTAGAGCATGGCGCCAAGCTCGGGCGCACCCTCGGCACGCCAACGGCAAATATGCGCCTCGGGACCTATGTACGGCCGAAATACGGGGTCTATGCAGTGCGGGGGTGCCTGCCGTCAGGTGAGTGCCTGGACGGCGTTGCGAACCTCGGGGTCCGGCCCATGATCGACCCGCCGGTCGAACTGCTCGAGAGCTGGTTCTTCGACTGGGAGGGCGACCTTTATGGACAGACCATCGACGTCGAACTGATCGCCTACCTTCGCGAAGAGCGGAAGCTCGATGGGCTCGAGGCCCTCAAGGAGCAGATCGCACGCGACGCGGAGGCCGCGAAGGCTGCCCTCGACGCTAGACCGGCCGACCGGTAAAGCTTCGACGATGCAAGGACTGACCGAACAGGAAGCCCGCGCTTTGGCGCCGGTGGACGGGCGCGCCGACGCCATGCTGGAGACGGTCTGTGCCTGGGCGAAGGTGAATTCCGGCAGCCGCAACCTTTCCGGGCTTCGCGAGATGGAAGAGCGTCTCGCCGAAGCGTTCGCACCGCTTGGCGGCGACATATCGGTTCTCGAGCCGGCCCCCGCCGAGACGTTGAACGAGGCCGGCGAGCGCGTCGCCCTCGCGCACGGGCGCAACGTCCATATTTCGCGCCCCGGTCGCGGCAATGCCCGCGTCATGCTGACGGGGCACATGGATACCGTCTTCCCGAAGGATCATCACTTTCAGGACGTTCGCTGGCTCGAAGACGGCGTCCTGAACGGTCCCGGCGTCGCCGACATGAAGGGCGGAATCGTCGTCATGCTTGAAGCGCTGAAGGCGCTGGAAGCGTCGGACCTCGGCGGACGACTGGGCTGGGAAGTGGTGCTCAACGCCGACGAGGAGGTTTCCTCGCTGGGATCGGCCCCGCTGCTGGCCGAGGTTGCGCAGCGCTGCCAGACCGGGCTGACCTTCGAGCCTTCCGCGGAACCGGACGGGACGCTTGCCGGCGGTCGCAAGGGCAGCGGCAACTTCGCCGCGAGGCTCGGCGGCCGCGCCGCGCATGCCGGACGCAATCCGGAAGATGGCCGCAACGCCGTCGTCGCGGCCGCCGACCTTGCCGTGCGGCTCGACGGGATGAAGCGCGAGCGCCCGAGCCTGTCGGTGAATCCCGCGCGCATCGATGGCGGCGGCCCGAACAATGTGGTCCCAGAACTGGCTGTCCTGCGCTGGAATGTCCGGCCTCTCACCCCCGAGGATCAGGCCTGGGCCGAAGAGGAACAGACGCGCATCCTGAAGGAAGTCGGCGCTGCTCATGAAGTCGAAATCGATGTCACCGGCAGCTTCGCCCGGCCGCCCAAGCCGCTCGACGCGAAACAGCAGGGTCTGTTCGATCTGGTGAAGGGGGCGGGCAGCGATCTCGGTTTCAGCATCGGCTGGAAAGACACCGGCGGCGTCTGCGACGGCAACAATCTGGCGGCCGCCGGTCTTGCTGTCGTCGATACGATGGGCGTGCGCGGCGGCTCCATCCATTCGGACCGCGAATTCCTGATCGTCGATTCGCTGACAGAACGCACGAAGCTGGCGGCGCTGACGCTGATGCGACTAGCAGAGGGGCGTTTGCCGCAGTGACGCTCTGGCACCTGCGCCCGGCACAGGTCGGCGATCTCGATTGTCTCCATGCGCTTGCCGAACAGACGGGTGCGGGATTCACCAACCTGCCGTCCGACAAGTCCGCGTTGCAGGCGCGGCTCGACTGGAACATGCGCAGCTTCGGACGCGAGGAGGAGACGCCGGAAAACGAGCTCTACATTCTCGTCCTGGAAGAGGCAGGGTCGGGGACCGTCGGCGGCTGCGGGATGATCTTCTCTCGCATCGGTGTCCGATGGCCCTTTTATTCCTATAAGGTGTCGCGTCTCAGCCAGCGGTCGGAAGAACTCGGCCGCACCGTGCCGCTGGACGTTCTCCACCTCGTCAACGACTTCAACGGCGTCAGTGAGGTGGGCGGGCTCTTCCTCAGTCCCGACCTCAGGTCGCTCGGGCTCGGCGGCCTCCTTGCCCGCAGTCGCTATCTGTTCATGGGCATGAACCGCCGCCGCTTTGCCGAAAAGGTCATTGCCGAGCTTCGCGGCCATATCGAGCCCGATGGCCGCTCGCCCTTCTGGGACGGCCTGGGCCGCAAATTTTTCGGCATGAGCTTTCAGGATGCCGACGAATTCAATTCGCAGCATGGCAACCAGTTCATCGCCGATCTGATGCCGAAATACCCGGTTTATACCGCGCTCCTTCCTCAGGAAGCGCAGGCCGCGATCGGCAGGCCGCACGACAATGGTGTGCCCGCCATGCGGATGCTGGAGAAAGAGGGTTTTTCCTTCACGGGCTATGTCGATATTTTCGACGCCGGTCCGACCATGGTGGCGGATACCGAACGCCTGCGGACAGTTCAGCAGATGCAGGTCCTGCCCGTTGCGGAGATCGTCGAGACGATTCCCGAAGACAGGCGCGGCTTCGCGGCGGCCGGGACGCTTGGCGATTTCCGGGCCTGGCGGACGGGCGCGCTGGTGGGCGAGCAGGGCCTGACCCTGACGGCCGAGGAGGCGTCCCTGATGAAGATCAATGCCGGAGACACGATCACCTATGTCGCATCCTGAACTGCTGTCCATCGATCCCGCGACGGGCGAAGAGGTGTGGCGCGGGCCTGCGGCGAGCGAGGCCGATGTGGACGCCGCTGTCGCCAAGGCGCGGGCGGCACAGCCGGCTTGGGAGCGCACGCCCTCGGCCGACCGGCGGGATGTCCTGCAGCGATACCAGAATGCGGTGCGCGACCGGGCCGACGAGCTTGCACGGATTATATCCCGCGAGACGGGAAAGCCGCTGTGGGAAACCAACGGCGAAGTGCAGGCAACGCAGGCGAAGGTCGATATCTCGATCACCGCCTACCAGGAGCGCACCGGCAGCCGGGAGAAGGAAGGCGATCAATTCCGTCAGGCACTGCGTCACCGCGCGCACGGCGTCCTCGCAGTTCTCGGCCCCTATAACTTCCCGGCGCACTTGCCGAACGGGCATATCGTGCCGGGCCTCCTGGCCGGGAACGCAATGGTCTTCAAACCGAGCGAACTGACGCCCGCGACGGCGGAATTCATGAAGGAATGCTGGACCGAGGCGGGGTTGCCCGACGGCTGTCTCCAGATCGTGCAGGGTGCAGGCGAAACCGGCCGCGCCCTCGCCGGCCATGCAGGCATCAACGGTCTGCTGTTTACGGGAAGCGCACGCACCGGGCACGCGCTCGCGCGTCAATTCGCGGAAACACCGGGGAAGATCCTCGCTCTTGAAATGGGCGGCAACAATCCGCTCGTCTGCTGGGACATCGCCCAGGCGAACGCCGAAGACGCGGCTGCCCTGGTTGCCCAGAGCGCCTTTCTCTCTGCGGGTCAGCGCTGCACCAATGCCCGGCGCCTCATCGTCGAGGAGCGGTCCCACGAGGCGCTGCTTGAGGCCTTGGTCGAGCTGAGCGGCGACCTGATCGTCGGCGCGCCTTTCGATGATCCGCAGCCCTTCATGGGGCCGGTTATCTCCAACGCAGCGGCGGACACGCTGCAGGAACAGTATCGCGGACTGGTCGCAGCCGGCGCGCGCGAAATCGTGCCGCTGACCCGTCCCGACCCTTCCCTCCCGTTTCTCACGCCCGCGATTCTCGACGTGACGTCTGTCGTCGACAGGCCGGACGAGGAGATGTTCGGTCCCGTTCTGCAGGTCGTGCGCGTACCGCACTTCAACGCGGCCGTGGCGGAGGCGAATGCCACTCGCTTCGGCCTGTCGGCGGGCCTGATCGCCTCCGACGCGGAGCTATATGAACGCTTCCGCCGCGAAATCCGCGCAGGGATCGTGAACTGGAACCGTCCGACCAATGGCGCGAGCTCGGCTGCCCCCTTCGGCGGGATCGGAGATAGCGGCAACCATCGGCCGAGCGCCTATTATGCGGCGGATTACTGCGCTTATCCCGTCGCCAGCCTGGAACATGACCGAATTTCCGGGGACATCGGCCTCGGCCGGAAGTCACTTCAGACGACCGAACCGGAATGACTTCCCCCAGCACCGACCCGCGCGAGGTTGTCGAACTCAACTTCGACGGCTTGATCGGGCCGTCCCACAATTATGCCGGCCTCAGTCTAGGAAATGTCGCGAGTGCGGGAAACAAGGGCAGCGTTTCCCGGCCCCGTCAGGCGGCACTGCAGGGCCTTGCGAAGATGCGCAGGGTCATGGGCTTGGGTCTCCCCCAAGGCTTCTTCCTTCCGCATGAGCGCCCGCATACATCCTGGCTGCGGACCCTGGGGTTTTCCGGGAGCGATACGCAGGTTTGTGCCGACGCGGTCGCCGCCGACCCGCAGCTGTTCGCCAATGCCGCCAGCGCCAGCGCCATGTGGACCGCGAACGCAGCCACGGTGTCGCCCGCCGCGGACACCCGGGACGGGCGCGTGCATCTGACGCCCGCCAACCTGTCTTCGATGACGCATCGCAGCCTGGAATGGACCGAGACGGTTCGACAGCTGAAACTGATGTTCGCTGACGAGCGGTTCTTCGCCGTTCACGATCCCGTGCCCGCCCGCTTCGGCGACGAGGGCGCGGCGAACTTCATGCGTCTGGCACGAAGCCATGGCGACCCGGGACTGGAAATCTTCGTGTTCGGAGAGGATCGCGGCGGTAAATATCCGGCGCGCCAGGCGCTGCGCGCGTCGGAGGCCGTGGCGCGCAAGCACGGCGTCGAAGAAGCGCTGTTCACCGCACAGTCCGCCGAGGCGATCGAGGCCGGCGCGTTTCACAACGATGTTGTCGCGGTGGCGAACGGCCGCGTGCTGTTCGCGCATGAACGCGCGTTCGAATATCGCGCCGAGCTGTTCGACGAGGTGCGCCGGCTGTTCCCCGAGGTCGAGATTATCGAGGTGCCGGACAGCGAGGTCAGCCTCGAGGACGCCATCGCCTCCTACCTGTTCAATTCGCAGCTACTCTCCCTCCCGGATGGATCGCAGCATCTCGTCCTGCCGACCGAGTGCCGCGATACGCCGTCGGTGAAGGCATGGCTCGGATCGAACATCGGCGGCAATGGGCCGATCCACGGCGCCAGCTTCCTCGATGTGCGCGAGTCGATGAGGAATGGCGGCGGTCCGGCCTGCCTGCGCCTGCGCGTGGCTGCCGGAGCCGAAGCGCGCGCCGCGATCGATACGCGCTTCCTTCTCGACGACGAAAAGGCCGACACACTCGAACGGCTGATCGAAGAATATTGGCCGGACAGCGTCTCGCCCGGCGACCTTGCCGCGCCCGACTTCTGGGAGGCATGCTGGGCAGCGCGCCGCGCGCTTCTCGCGCAGCTCGGCTTCTAGTCCAGAGGGGCGTGGGCGGCGCCCATGCGGCGCGCGGCCTCGACTTTTTCGTAAAGCGGTGTCCAGTCGTCCTTCTGGTCGATGGCGGCCCAAATCGCCTCGACCTCGTCGATCAGCATCGAGCAGGGCCGCTCGTCCGACCAATAGGGGTGATCCAGGGCTCCGGCAGCGGTCTCGAAGCCCTTCGCCGTTTCGGCGAACCGCCGAAATGCCTCACTCTCATATTGCGGGTCGTCACGGCGCAGACGGCCGCCGCGCCAGTCGAAGAAGGCGCGGTCGGGTTCGACGTCCGCCGTGGCCAGCGACTGCTCCCACTGCTGTACCAGCGCCGCATTCTCTTCGGCGGACTTCGCGTTCAGTCCCAGTCTCCAGACCATTCCCTTAGCCAGCGCCGCCTCATAGCGGTCGGCATAGGTCTTCAAGGCGGGGATCAGGCTGTCGGCCTCGCATTGGGTGCGCAGCGCCAGCGCGAGCTGATGCACGTTCCACTGCAGCGCCTCGGCCTGGCGGCCGAAGGAATAAAGGCCCCACTGGTCGAAATAGGCGGCGGTGAACTCCTCGTCCCACCTCGGCGCGAACCGCCATGGGCCATAGTCGAAACTTTCGGCCGTGATGTTGATATTGTCCGTGTTGAGAACGCCGTGAACGAAGCCGGCGACGCGGTAGGAGGCGGCCAGCCGAGCCGCGCCGGCGACGGCATAGTCCATCAGCGCCGCGAACGGATCGGCAGCCTCCGGATCGCCGACAAAATGCTCGAGGCAATAGGCCGTCAGCCGATGGATATTCTCGCCGTCGTCCAGATAGGCGAGCCGCTGGAAGCTGCCGTAGCGGATATGGGAATGGCTCAGGCGCACCATCACCGCCGACCGGGTCGGGCTGGGCTCGTCATTCCGGTCCAGCGCCTCCCCCGTTTCGACGAGTGACAATGTGCGGCTCGTCTCGACGCCCAGCGCCTCGAGCATCTCGGTTGCAAGCAGCTCGCGAACGCCGCCCTTCAAGGTCAGGCGACCGTCGCCGAAGCGGCTGAAGGGGGTTTGTCCCGACCCCTTCGTCCCAAGGTCGAGCAGCCGTCCCGTCTCGTCCCGAAACTGCGCGAACAGGAACCCGCGGCCGTCACCGATGTCCGGGTTGTAGGTGCGGAACTGGTGGCCATGATAGCGCAGCGCGAGCGGCGATGCGAGGCTGCCGGAGAAGGGCTCGAATCCGGCAAAACGCTCGAGCCATTCGGCGTCGCTGAGCGTCTCTAGCCCGATTTCTTTGGCGGCGCGGTCATTGCGGAATCGAAGCAGATGTTTCGGAAAGCGCGCAGGCGCGACACGATCGTAGAATGCCGGCCCGAGCGTCTCGATGGCGGTGGTGGGACGGGGACGGGCGATCAGCAGAGATGTTCGACGCCGCAGGCGGCGCAGACGAACCTTATCGTTTCATGTTCGATTTCCTTGCGCCGCTCCGGCGTTGCATCCTCGGCAAAAGCAAGGTCCAGCGCATCGCCGACGACCCCATAGGTCAGCGGTGCTGCGATATCGGGGTTGAAGTCCTTCAGGTCGTGGACTTCTTTCATCGCCTCGAACTGCCGCCGGCACCAGGTTACGACCGTTTCCTTGGAGGCGCGGTAGAATGGCTCGGCCTCGGGATTGGAACTCATGCCCTTCTTGGTGCCGTCGGGGCTGTCGTGCATCAGCTTTTCCCACGTCTTGTGGGTCTCGCAATAGGCGAAGCAGCGCTGGATGCTGATCGCCGGGGTCAGTTCGCCGAGGGCATCCCCGCCCTGCATGGCCTCGCACATGCGCTCCCCATACATGCGGCCCAGTTCTTCCAGCAGCGCTCGCTTCGAGCCGAAATGATAGAAGATCGAACCTTCGGAGACATTTGCCGCACGTGCGATGTCCGCCGTTCCGGTCTTCGAAAACCCCTGCTGCGAAAACAGGTTGTTCGCCGCCTCGAGCACCCGCGTACGCGTTTCGGCCGGGTCGTACCGGCGCGCCTTGGTATCCGCGACTTTGGTCGCCATGGTGAAACGCAATCCTTCCGGGCTTTTCGACCGATATTGGACGAACCGTGGCCGGTGTCAATTTCGAGCGAAGCTCAGTTCAGCTTGTCTTCGAGTTTCTGTGCGAGATATTCGAGGCCTGCGATGCGCCGATAGATGCCGCTGTCCCGCACATTCTGGACGCGGAAAAAGCGGCTCATATGGGGAAAGTGTAGGTCGATCACCCTGCCCAGATAACCGTTCGACAACAGGCCGCCATGTTCGTCCTCCATCGGACCGAGCCGTCGCCGCAGCGCGTAGGATCGCCGCCGCATCCAGGTCGGCCGGATGCGCGTGCCGAACTCCGCGAGCTGCTGCGACAGGGCGGGGGCGCGGTCGAACGCATAGCCATATCCCGACATGTAGCTCGCCAGCCGCGGGTCTATCGAACGGAGCAGCGCGCCCTCGAAAATACCGGCATTCTTCAGGCGCAGCGGGATTTCGAGCGCCGTTTCGACCACGCGCTGGTCGAAGAAGGGCATGGCATAAGGGCCATGGCTCCCGACCAGGCTGATCTCGCGCCCGAAAAAGGCGCGGCACCGCATCCGCGGGTATAGCTGCTCGATCAGGTTGCGCGGCAGCGGGCGCTCCGGGTCCGTTTCTCTCAGCGCCGCGAGCGCCTTGTTCTCGAGGTTGCTGAGAAATCTCTTGGAATTGAATGCCGGCCCCACATCGGCGGTCGTGAAGCGGGCGAAGAACGCGCCCACCACCTCACGAGCGGAGAGGGGACGGTCCGCGAGGAAAAAGAAGTTCCGGAACACCTCACCGCACCCGCCGGAAATGGGCAGCTGTCCGCCAGCCTGCCGGTTCCTGCGGGCGATCGCATTGCCGCCATTGTCGAACAGGCTGCCGTCGGTCGGCAGGGCATCCGTCTCGTGGAACTGGCGCTCGACGGTCTCCGCGAAGTCGTCCGGGGTAATCGTGGCCGCCCCCCCCTTGTCGAAGACCTCCAGAGGGAAGCCTTCCCGGTCGGCGATGGCCTGAGCGACGCTAACGTCGGCATCCCGGTGCGAGCCATAGACATAGACGTGTGGTGTCACGCCGGCCTCGCGCAGCAGCGCCAGTACGAGCCGGGAATCGAGACCGCCGGACAGCGGGCACTGGATGTCGTCGCCGTAGCTTTCAACGAAGGGAGCGATGGCCTGACGGAGCCGATCCGCATTCTGCCGCAGGCGGTCTTGGAGCGGAAGTTCCAGCGGTGCGGGCGGGAGCGGTTTTTCGACTTCGTTCCGTTCGACGTCCGGCTCCAGTTTCAGCTGAACATAGGGGCTGAGCCGCTTCAGCTGCTTCAGGACGCTGTCCGATCCGGTCGGGAAGACGTTGAAGGCGAACTCGTACACGCCCTGCGGGTCGAACTCGATCCGCTCCAGTGCGCCCGCTGCGGCGAGGAAGCTGGTCGAGAACAGGCTGTCGGCCTCGTCCCGGTAGAGGTGAAAGGCGGCGAAGAAGTCGGTGAGCAGGAACGTCTCGCCGTTTTTGCGCACGAGAAGAACGAACTGGCCTTGCAGGCGCGACCAGTCGTCGAAGGGAAAGGAAAAGGCGGCGAGAAGCGCGGAGAGCGCCCGCTCCCCCATCATGCCGTCATAGGTCAGGGTGCCGGCGACGGCGACGAAATCGTCTCCCCGGCTGAAGAAGGTTGCAGGTCCTCCATATTCGGGCTGCGCGTGAAAGCCGCGAAACGCGCCCGCGTCGATGGGCGTGACTCCACGATAGCCATGACGCTCGAACTGCGCCCTCGCACGCGCCAGGTCGGCATCGATGTCGATGCGCCCGTCCACTTTTCGCAAGTAAAGTCCGCCCATTGCCCCATGCGCATTATCGGCGCTACGCCGCGCTGACCACTAGGCTGTTGCGGGAAAAGCTGTAGACCGCTCCATCATGGCTGTGCCGACCGTCCTTCACCTGCATTCGACATTCGATCTTGGCGGCAAGGAAGCACGAGCGGTCAGGCTCATGAACGCTTTCGGCGACCGTTTCCGCCACCGCATCGTCTCTGCTATGCCCGGCGCGGTGGCGGCGATGGATGCCGTCGATCCCGAAATCGATGCGGAATTGCTGCCGGACTTTCCACCCTTGGCCGGCCGCAGCGGTCTCCGGCGCCTGCGCGGGCTTGCAAAGGCGATGCGGCCCTTCGACCTCATTCTCACCTATAATTTCGGGGCGATGGACGCGGTTATGGCGCGGCGGGCCTTCGGCGGCCCCCCTCTCATTCATCATGAGGATGGGTTCAACGAAGACGAGCGCGACGGGCAGAAACGCACGCGGATCGCATATCGCCGCATGGCATTGCCGGGGGCGAAGCGTCTCGTCGTGCCCTCGCATCTTCTCGAGAACATCGCTCTCAAGAGCTGGAAGCAGCCCGGTGGGCGCGTCTTGCGGATCCCCAATGGAATCGAAACGCGGCGGTTCGAAACGCCGCCGCCGCCGACGGCGATTCCCGGCGTCGTGAAGCGGGATGGAGAGGTCTGGATCGGCACGCTTGCCGGTCTGCGGCCTATCAAGAACCTGCCGCGCCTCGTCGAAGCCTACGCCTTTGCGCAGAAGATTCACGGTATGAACGCAAGGCTGGCAATCGTCGGCGAAGGGCCCGAACGGGAACGGATCGTAGAGGCGGCGCGTAAGGCAGGCGTCGAAGCGCAGCTTCTCCTGCCGGGCTTCATGGCAAATCCTTCCGCTTATGTAGGGCTGTTCGACATTTTCGCCCTGTCCTCCGATTCCGAGCAATTCCCCATCAGCCTGATCGAGGCGATGGCCGCGGGGCTTCCTGCGGCCTGCACTGCGGTGGGGGACATCCCCCGCATGGTGGCTGCGGAGAATCTTCCGCTTCTGGCACGGACCGCCGACCCGGATGCTCTGGGGCGCTCGCTCGCAAGGCTGATGGGGGACGACGGTCTGCGCCGCCGTGTCGGGTCGGCGAACCGGGACAAGGTTCGGGCGGACTATGAAGAGGCTGTCATGATCGACCGTTACGAGGCGCTTTACGCGGGCGCAGTGTCCGGTCAGGCTTGAACAGATTGAAAAGGATTCCCGACATGCAGCGCCAAGTATGGAAGCTGGCCAGCCGGCCCGAAGGCGATATCTCCGACGGCGATCTTCGCTATGAAACCGAGGAAATCGCGCCACTGAAGGACGGCGAGGCGCTCATTCAGACGCTCTACCTCTCCCTCGATCCCACCAACCGGATCTGGATGTCGGACCGCGAACAGTACATGCCGCCCGTCGAACTGGGTGCGGCGATGCGCGGCGGCATTGCCGGACGCGTGCTGGAGAGCCGCAACCCCGACCTTGCCGAAGGGACGATCGTGGCTGGCCTCGGCGAATGGGCGACCCATGTCACGGCGCCGGCGGGGACGGTCTCGCCCATGGCATTGCCCGACGGGGTCGATCTGGCAGCCGCATTCGGCACGTTCGGCGGTGTCGGCATGACGGCCTATTTCGGACTTCTCGACATCGGCCAGCCCAAGGAGGGGGAAACGCTGGTCGTGTCCGCAGCGGCCGGCGGCGTGGGCCAGATCGTTGGGCAGATCGGCAAGATCAAGGGATGCAAGGTGATCGGCATCGCCGGCGGTCCGGAGAAGTGCGGCTGGATTACCGACGATCTGGGGTTCGACCATGCCATCGACTACAAGGCGGAAGATGTCGGCGAAGCGCTGGACCGACTGGCGCCGGAGGGGATCGACATCGACTTCGAAAATGTCGGCGGCCCGATCATGGCGGCGGTGCTGGAGCGTATGAAGACCTTCGGCCGCATCCCGCTGTGCGGCCTGATCAGCCAGTACAACGAGACCGGGCAGACACAGGGCGGCGCCCCGGCCTTCTGGGAAACGATGCTGATGCGGCGCCTGACGGTAAGAGGCTTCATCGTCACCGACTTCGCACCGCGATTCGCTGAAGGAGCTGCTGCCCTTGGCGGCTGGATGGCCGAAGGGCGGCTGAAGACGCGCCAGGACGTTCGGAAAGACCTGGCGAAGGCCGACGAACACGTAAAGCTGCTGTATTCCGGCGGTAATTTCGGCAAGTTGCTCGTCGAGGTGTCCGAGCCCTGATGGCACCCAAAAAACCGAAACGGCAGCGCCCGGCGGGGCACAATATGCCGGGCCTCTTTTCGATGCGCGTCGATCCGGACCGCAACCTGCGGCTCCGCCGACCGGACAGGCTGTCGCCGTGGGGAAATATTCTCCTTCGCGGCGGCCTCGTCCTCGGCCTGATCCTGATCGCGCTGATCGGCCACTGGCTGCACAGGGAATCGCTCTCCGACGGCTTCGACGGCGAAGTCAGTTTCGTCGACATCATCTATTTCACCGCGGTCACCATCACGACCGTCGGCTATGGGGACATCACCCCGACCTCCGAGGGCGCGCGGCTGTTCGACGCTCTCGTCGTCACCCCCATCCGTCTCTTCATCTGGCTGCTTTTCATCGGGACAGCCTATAATTTCGTCGTCCGGCGAAGCTGGGAGCAATGGCGCATGAGAAGCGTACAGAAGTCGCTCGACAATCATATCATCGTTGCCGGCTACGGCACGACTGGCAGCGCTGCGGTGCATGAACTGGTCGAGAACGGTTTGGACCCGGAGGACATCCTCGTCATCGACCCTAATGAGAGCGCGCTGGAAAGTGCGCTCGGCGTCGGCTGCATCACGCTTCACGGCGATGCCACGCGCAACGCCACGCTGCGCATGGCGGCCATCGAGAAGGCGCGCAGCTTCATCGCCTGCGGCGGCCGGGACGACACGTCGGCGCTGCTCGTCATGTCGGCGCGGCAGCTCAACGAAGAGCTGTCGATCAGCGCGATCATCAAGTCGGAAGAGAATGAGTTCCTCGTCAAGAAGGCGGGTGCCGACACCGTCATCAACCCGGTTGCACTGGGCGGACACATGCTGGCCCGTGCCGCGACCGGCACCCACGTCGTCGACTATATCCAGGATCTCGTGGTGGCCTCCGGCAGGGTCCAGCTGATCGAGCGACCTGCAGAACTGGCGGAAGTCGGCGGGCCGCTGTCGCAGTGCAATGGCGGGCTGGCGGTACGGATCGTGCGCGACGGCCGCTATATCGGCTTCTGGGAGGATGACGCCCAGCGGCTGGAAGAGGGTGACATGATCGTCGAGATCGTCCCCGTCAGCGGCGACATGCGCGACAAGAGCCGTCTCGATCAATGAGCCGCGCCGCGGCAGGTTATCTTTCGACGCGCTGGCGCTTCCTTCTCGCCCAGTTCGTGAAGCGGATCTGGTTTCGCGCCTCGCTGTTCAGCTTCGGGGCGATCGCCATTGCGCTGTTCGGCACCTTGCTTCCGTCCGTCTATCACCTGCCGCTTGAGATCGAACTCGCGGCCGGCTCGGTAAACAGCATCCTCACCATCCTTGCCTCCTCCATGCTGGCGGTGACGACATTTTCTCTGTCGATCATGGTGAGCGCCTATGCCGCCGCGGCGAACAATTCGACGCCGCGCGCCACGTCGCTGCTGATCGAGGATTCGGTGGCCTCGAACACGCTGGCGACCTTCGTCGGCAGCTTCCTCTTTTCCATCGTCGGGATCGTCGGCCTGAGCGCGCAGCTGTATGGCCGCGAGGGGCGGTTGCTGCTGTTCTTCTCCACCTTGGTCGTCCTGTTCCTGGTGACCGCCGCGCTGCTGCGCTGGATCGAGCAGCTCACCCGCTTCGGCAGGGTCGCCGACACGATCCGCCGCGTCGAGCAGGCGGCGTCCCGGGCGGCCGGTCACTGGGCGCGGCAGCCTCGCCTGGGCGCCATGCCTGCCCCGGAGAGCTATCCCGAGGAGGCGGTGTCCCTGTACCGGGAGGCGGGGGGATATGTCCGGCATGTCGACATGGAGGCCCTGGACGGTCTGGCTCGGCAGGTGGAGACGAGCGTTCACGTCCTGATGATGCCCGGAGACTTCGTCAGTCCGGACACGGCGCTGGCGCTGGTGGAGACCGAGCCGGACAGTCATGTCCGCCATGAGATGGAACGCTGTTTTTCGATCGGGCCGGACAGATCCTACAATCAGGATCCGACCTTCGGCCTGGTGGTCCTGTCGGAAATTGCCAGCCGGGCGCTGTCGCCGGCGGTGAACGACCCCGGCACCGCGATTCAGGTCCTTGGGGCCGGAGTGCGGGTGTTCCAGAACTACTGCGACGGGCTGGACGAGGAACGCCAGGCGATGTTCGAGAGCGTGACGGCGCCGGACATGCCCTATGGCGAAATGCTGGAGGATTTCTTCGGGCCCATCGCCCGCGACGGCGCGGGGCTACTGGAAGTCCAGACGCGGCTGCAGCGCTGCCTGGAGATGATCGCGCTCGCCAACCGGACGCATTTCGGAGAGCCAGCCAAGCGACTGGCCGCCATCGCGCTGAAACGCGCGCTGGAGAAGCTCGACTCGCCGCTGGAGGAAGCGCGGCTGAAGCGAAGCTTTGGCTGGGAACTGCCCGATCCCGTGACGGGCCGCCGCGAAGGCGATGGCGAAGGTGGCCAGCGCTAGACAAAGCTGTAGGGGTCGATGTCGACGGTCAGCCTGACGTCGCGGGGCAGGTCTATGTTCCCGAGCCAGCGGCCCAGAACTTCGTCCAGGTCCACCCGCCGGGCGGCATGCGCGAGCAGGCGATGCCGGTAGCGTCCGCGTAGGAGGGAGAGGGGCGCAGGCGCCGGACCGATGACGCTGAACTGATCGACACTGCGCGGGGCGGCGGCGCCGATCATGCGCGCGGCCGACGCGACATTGGATTCGTCCGGACCCGACAGGATTAGCGCGGCAAGGCGACCGAAGGGCGGCATCGCGGCCTCTCGCCGTGCCTCGACCTCCGCGGCGTAGAAGCCCTCCGCATCGGCCCTGACGAGCGCCTCGATGACGGGAGCGTCGGGCTGGTGCGTCTGGATGATGACATGACCGGGCTTGGCACCGCGTCCGGCGCGGCCCGCCACCTGGACGATCTGCTGGAAAGTGCGCTCGCCCGCCCGCAGGTCGCCGCCCTGCAGGGCCAGGTCGGCGTCCACCACGCCCACCAGCGTGAGGTCGGGGAAATGATAGCCCTTCGTAATGAGCTGCGTTCCGATGAGGATATCGACGTCTCCGCGCTCCACGGAATCGACGAACGCGCGCGCCCGCGCCGGGCTGCCGATGGTGTCGGACGTGGCAAGAGCGATCCGCGCCTCGGGGAACCGGCGGGCGGCTTCCTCCGCGATCCGCTCGACACCCGGCCCGCACGGCACCAGCGTATCGGCCTCGCCGCATTCGGGGCAGGTCTCGGGTACCGGCTCGGCAAGACCGCAATGATGGCACATCAGGCGGCGGGTCAGGCGGTGCTCGACCAGCCATGCCGAGCAGTTCGGACATTCGATCCGCGTGCCGCAATGGCGGCAGAGGGTGAGGGGCGCATAGCCGCGCCGGTTGAGGAACAGCAGCGACTGCTCGCCGCGCTCGATCCGCTCGCCGACCGCTTCCACGAGCGGCTGCGACAGGAAGTTCTGGGCGGGCGGCACATGTTCGCGCAGGTCCACCGCCTCGATAGTGGGAAGCGAGGCGCCGCCATAGCGGCTGGGTAGGGTCAGTTCACTATAGGTGCCCTTTTCCGCCTGGACCCGGGCTTCGAGCGGCGGCGTCGCGGTCGCCAGAACGACCGGCACGGATTCGAGCTTGCCGCGCATCACGGCCACGTCGCGGGCATGGTAGAGGACGCCGTCCTCCTGCTTGAAACTGGTCTCGTGCGCCTCGTCGACAACGATGCAGCGCAGGTTGGGATAAGGCAGAAACAGGGCCGAGCGCGCGCCGACGGTAAGGCGTGCCTCGCCCTTCGCGATGGCGCGCCAGGCCGAGCGCCGTTCCGATTGACGCAGGTCGCTGTGCCATGAGACCGGCCGGACACCGAAGCGGGCCTCGATGCGCCGCTCGAGCGGTTCGGTGAGTGCGATCTCCGGCAGGAGGATGAGCGCCTGCCCGCCCGACTCGAGCGCCGCGGCGACGCTTTCGAGATAGGTCTCGGTTTTTCCCGAGCCGGTGACGCCGTGGAGCAGGAACGGTTCGAAACGCCGCGCGGTGACGGCCTCGGTCATGCGTGCCGACGCGGCTGCCTGGCCGGGGGCGAGGTCGGCCGGGGCGAAAGCCGGGTCGGGAAGCGGGGGGACGACATCCGCAGGCGCTTCGACGGGTTCGATGACCCCTGCCTTGACGAGGCCGCGAATGACGGCGTCCGATACGCCCGCCCAGCCGGCAAGCTCTCGCACCACGCCCTGACGGCCTGCAAGCAAGTCGAGAGCGGCCTGTCTTTGCGGCGTAAGCCGCCGGGGCACCTCCCCGGTCAGCCGGTATTCGGTCAGCGTCTTTTCGCTTAGCGCGGACGGCGACGGCATGGCCATGCGGACCACGGAGGAAAGCGGCGCATAATAGTAGCGGGCCGTCCATTCGCAGAGCCGGCGAAGCCGTTCCGGCAGCGGCGGTGCGTCGAAGGCGCCGTTGATCTTTCGCAGCTTCGCGTCCTCGACCGGCTTCACGGGCAGGAGGTCGGCTTCCCAGACGACGCCGATAATTTCTCGCGGGCCTAGCGGGACCCGTACAATGGTGCCGGGGGGCGCCGAAACCCCCTCTCGCGGGGCATAGTCGAGCGCGCCAAGGGCGGCGTTGAGGGTGAGGACGCGGAGGCGTGTCATGATAGCCGGCAGAGCCGCAGAATGTGCGCTTCGGAACTGCTGTAGGTCACAGTAGGTCACACCTCAGCGCGCGTATGCGCGCGACGTGCGCACCCATGCGCGTACGCGTGCGCGAGGCGGCGGTGCCGGATCGGCCCGGCGCGCGCAGGCGGGGGAAGCATGGGGAGCGATTTGGGCGGGCAGCGGCGCACATACCCCTATGTCGGGGAAGATTTCCGATTTTTGAAGGGAAAGCGCGCCCGTGCCGGACCGGCGGCGCGGCTGGACGGCCCGCGGCGTCGGCGCTAGGGCCGGAGCGACTGCCGCCCACCGGGACGAAACCGGGCGAAAGAGGAGCGCGAAGCCCATGAAATTCTTTGTCGATACCGCCGAAACTGCCGACATCCGCGAGCTTGCCGAACTCGGCCTGGTCGACGGAGTGACGACGAATCCCAGCCTGATTGCGAAGTCGGGCCGCAACTTCCTGGAAGTGATCGAAGAGATTGCGGATCTGGTCGATGGGCCGGTCAGCGCCGAAGTGGTCGCGCTGGACCATGAGACGATGCTGAAGGAAGCCGACAAGCTGCTGACACTGGGCAGCAACATCGCCATCAAGGTGCCGCTGACGCTCGACGGCCTGAAGACGTGCCGCGCGCTGGCGGATCGCGGCGTCGCGGTCAACGTGACGCTGTGCTTTTCGGCCAACCAGGCCCTGCTTGCCGCGAAGGCAGGGGCAGCGTTCATCTCGCCCTTTATCGGCCGCCACGACGATGTCGGCTTCGACGGCATGGCGCTGATCGCGGACATCCGCATGATCTACGACAATTACGATTTCGAGACGGAAATCCTTGCTGCCAGCATCCGCCATCCGATCCACGTGCTGGAAGCGGCGAAGATCGGCGCAGATGTCTCCACGCTGCCGCCCAAGGTGCTGAAGCAGCTGGCCAACCACCCGCTGACCGACAAGGGCATCGACGCCTTCACGGCGGACTGGGAGTCGACCGGCCAGTCGATCCTGTAAGCCGGGCGCGTCCCGGTCCGGCGGGCCCGGTCTTTACGGTCCGGACAGAAAACTTTCCGCCGGTTAAGCCTGTTCGCTGAGCAATCGGAAAGCCTCCCCGCGCCAAGGGGAGGCATGACCGTCATCAGCCTCGACCAGTATCGCCGCCGGCGCGCGCTGCGCACCGGGCAAGTTCATGCCGCACGCGCGGGCCAGTCGGCCCTGCCCAGCGCCGTATGCGAGCTTTCTGCCTATGCCGCCGGAGTGGATAGCCTGGACGCAGCCGTCCGGCGCTGCGTGCTCGGCCTGCTGGACGCACCGTCCTTTCAGGACATGGTCGATCAGGTGGTCCTTGGCTGGCCGGAAGAGCTGGGCTGTACGCGCACCGCCGTCGCCATCGCGGCGGGCGACGAGGCGGCCCTGTTCGCGAAGGGCGGTCCTTCGCCCCTTCCCGCGCGCCGGGTGAGAGCCTGGGCGGAAAGCTGCGCTGCTCCGCAGGTACGGCGGACGCATGGCAGTGTGCCAGTCTTCGGCGCGGCGGCGGCGACGGATGACCACGCGGCCCTGGTGGCGACGGTGCGCCTGGGCGTGAAGGACAGTGGATTTGCCGGGCTGCTGGCGTTCGGCATGGAAGAGGCCGGCCCGGCGCGTAGCGCGGTCCGGACGCCTGACAACGCGCTGCCCGACGTTCTTCTGGGCGGGACCGAACGGCTGGGGTTCCTAGGCGATGCGCTTTCGCGCATGATCGCCCGGTGGACGACCCGGAGCTCCTAGGCCAGTTTCTCGTCGCGCTGGGCGACCGGGAGCGGCGCTCGCCGCATACGATCCGCGCCTATCGCTCGACCCTTCGCAGATTCTGGGACTTCCTCGAACGCGGCGGCCCCGTCTGCCCCGACCGGCTCGGCGCGCTGACACCGGCAGATTTTCGCCGCTATCTCGGCGAGCGCCGCGCGGGCGGCCTGTCGAATCGTTCCGCGGCCCGGGAAGTTTCCGTCATTCGCGCCTTTTTTCGCTGGCTTCGCCGCACCCACGGCGTGACCTGCACGCCGGGCGAACATCTGTCCGCCCCGCGGGTGGAGCGGCGCGTGCCGCGGCCCGTGGCGCCCGATGCAGCCGCCGCGCTGGGCACAGCCGCGGACGATGCCGACTGGACGGAGAAGCGCGATGCCGCCGTCCTTCTGCTGCTTTACGGGGCGGGGCTGCGCATTTCCGAAGCCCTGAGCCTGTCGGCTGGGGACCTCTCCGGCGACCTCGTGCGCGTAATCGGCAAGGGCAACAAGGTGCGCGACGTGCCCGTATTGCCGGAAATTCGCCACGCCATCGGCGCCTATACCGAGGCCTGCCCGCTGGATCTGCCGGCGGACGGGCCGCTGTTCCGGGGCAAGAATGGGGGCCGCCTGTCGCCCGGGCTTGTGAGGAAGCGCATGCGCGAGGCGCGCGCCGCGCTCGGCCTTCCCGACAGCGCGACGCCCCATGCGCTGCGGCACAGCTTTGCCACGCACCTGCTGGCGCGCGGGGCGGACCTGCGCACGATCCAGGAACTGCTGGGACATGCGGACCTGGGCTCGACGCAAATCTATACCGAGGTCGATGCGGCGCATCTGCTAGACGTCTACCGGAACGCGCACCCGCGCTCCTGACGAATCAGTCGATGGCTTCGTCCGGGTAGACGCCCCACAGGTCGAGGGCGCGGATATAGCCCGAGCGGCCCTCGGCCTCGATGCGGCACCAACCCTCCGCGCAGAGCTGGACACGGGCGATGACGCCGGGCTCGGCCCGCCAGACGGGCGGGGCGTCCGCCTCAGGCCGGGCGCGCACCGTCGCGACCTTGTCGACGATCAGCGCATAGCGTGCGCCCGACAGGAGCGCCTTGTCCATCCAGCCCTCGGCCCCGTCGGGTCCGCGCACTTTCCGGTAGATGCCATATTCGTCGATGACTTCCATCGGCAGGGTGCGGCGCACGAACAGCCATTTCACCGGATAGTCGCGCCCGGGGCCCGCGCGCATCCGCGCCTCGCCGGCGCCGAGCGTCACGAAGCGCGGGATGGGGAGACCCGACCTGCCGCGCTCCGCCTCCGCCGACTGCGCACGGACAGGCGGCAGGTGAGCGGCCCCGGCAATCGCCAGAACCAAGAAGAGACAAAGGACCCGCATGGTCCAGACTAATGCGCGCTGGCCCGGCCGGGTTGCAAGAGTGTCATTTTCACGAGTGTCCCGGTTCGCTCGCTTGACCGCGTCGGGGTGCAGGCATAGCGCGAAGCGCATGGCTCACGACCGCGTCCCCGACCCGCAGATCTTCGTCTCCCGCCGCCTGCCGGACCAGACCGAAAGCCGCATGAGCGAATTGTTCTCCGGCGCGCAGCTGCGGACGGACGACCGCGCCTTGGAGCGCGACGAACTGGTGGCGCGGCTGCAGGATGTCGATGTCTTCGTGCCGACCGTTACCGATACGGTGGACGCCGACGTCATTTCACGCGCGGGACCACGCCTGAAGCTGATCGCGAATTTCGGCGTCGGGGTCGATCATATCGACCTGAAGGCCGCGCACGACCGGGGAATCATCGTCACCAACACGCCCGGCGTGCTGACCGAAGATACCGCCGACATGACGATGGCGCTGATCCTGTCGGTCGTACGGCGGATGCGCGAGGCCGGGCGCATGCTGCGCTCCGGCGACTGGGCGGGCTGGGCGCCGACCTCCCTGCGCGGACGCCGGATCGGCGGCAAGGCACTGGGCATCGTCGGCATGGGGCGGATCGGCGGCGCCGTGGCAGCGCGGGCGAACGCCTTCGGCATGAGCGTGCATTATCACAACCGGTCGCGCATGGCCGAAGCCGCCGAAACCGCGCTGCGGGCAACCTGGTGGGACGACCTGGACGCGATGCTGCCCGAAGTGGACATCCTGACGATCCACTGCCCGCTGACCGAGGAGACCGACGGCCTGATCGACGCGCGGCGGTTGGGGCTGATGAAAGAGGACGCCTATCTGGTCAATACGGCGCGCGGCGAGATCGTCGACGAGGCGGCGCTGGCGGCGGCGCTGAAGGCGGGAAAGCTGGCCGGCGCCGGCCTCGACGTCTTTTCCGACGAACCGAACGTGCCCGAGGCCCTGCTGGCGCTGCCCAATGTGACGCTGCAGCCGCATATGGGCTCGGCCACCGTCGAAGGGCGGCGCGCGATGGGCGACAAGGTGGTGACCAACATCCGCGTCTGGTCGGACGGCCACCGCCCGCCCGATCAGGTGCTGGAGGGATGGGCGCCGTAAGCCCAGGGCAGCCGGGCGAGGCTGCTTGCGAGATGTTCGATCAGTAGCGAAACCCGGCGTGGCCGCAGCGCCGAGGGCGGGGTGACGATATAGGCGCCGACGGGCGGCATCGACCAGGGCAGCATCACCTCCTCGAGCGTGCCGGATGCGAGATCGTCGTAAATGAAGAATTCGGGCTGCACCGTCAGGCCGAGGCCGGCGCGCAGCGCCTCGAGCCCCAAATCGCCATTGTCGACCGTGAGCCGGGGGCTCACCTCTACCGTGCGCTCGCCTTCCAGATCGTGGCGGAAGGTCCAGCGCGTCGGATCGCGCACCTGCGCATAGACGATGGCCTGGTGCCGCTTCAGGTCGTCGGGGTGCTGCGGCCGGCCCGCCGCTGCCAGATAGGCCGGCGCGGCGACGAGCGGCATGCGGATGTCGCAGAGCTTGCGCGCCTTCAGGCTGCTGTCGGGCAGGCGGCCGATGCGTAGCGCCAGATCGAAACCGCCGCCGACGAGGTCGATGGTCTCGTCGGAAATCCGCAGGTCGAGGTCGATGTCGGGCCAGTCGCGCAGGAAGGATGTCAGCGGCCCGCCGAGATGAGCGATGGAAAAGCTGACGGGTGCGGACATGCGGATGCGGCCGCCGGGCGCGCAGTCGCGCTCGCGCAGACTATCCTCCACGGCAGCGAGGCCGCGCACATGCTCGCGCGCGGACGGGAGCACGGTCTCGCCGGTCGGAGACAGGGCCAGCCGGCGCGAGGTCCGGTGAAACAGGCTGACGCCGAGCCGCCTTTCAAGCGCAGCAACGCGCTTCGAAACCGTGGGGACCGACCAGCCGAGCGACGATGCCCCTGCGGTGAACGTGCCGGTATCCGCCACGGCCACGAAAGCGCGCCAGTCGTCGAGGTCGAGCTGTTCCATTAAATTCTAGAAACGATCCATTTCTACCTTTGCCGTTTCATACAGGACGACCCTCGCCATATGAAGGGAAATCGAACTTAGGCAGAGGATGAGACAGATGATCGAAGTTCGTCCCTTTGGCGGGATCGGCGCGGCCGATCATGGCTGGCTGAATGCCCATCACCATTTTTCCTTCGCAGGTTATCACGACCCGGACCGCATGGGCTGGGGTGCGCTGCGCGTCTGGAACGACGACGAGATCGCGCCGCAGTCCGGCTTTCCGCCGCACCCGCACCGCGACATGGAAATCATCACCTATGTCCGCACGGGTGCGATCAGTCACAAGGACAGCCTGGGCAATAGCGGCCGCACCGCGGCGGGCGACGTGCAGGTGATGTCCGCAGGCAGCGGCATCACGCACGCCGAATATAATCTGGAAGACGAGCAGACGACCCTGTTCCAGATCTGGATCCTGCCATCGGAAGCCGGCGGCGCACCGTCCTGGGGTACGAAGCCCTTTCCGAAAGCGGACCGCACGGGCGCCTTCAAGACGCTGGCGAGCGGCATGCCGGGCGACGAGGAGGCGCTGCCGATCCGCACCGACGGACGCGTTGCCGCAGCCGCGCTGCGCGCGGGCGAAACGGCGCGTTACAATCTGGGCAGCGGACGCCGCGCCTATCTGGTGCCGGCTAGCGGCCGCATCGAGGTGAACGGCACCGAGGCGCAGGCGAGAGACGGCGTGGCGGTGAAGGACGAGACGAGCCTGACCGTGACCGCCATCGAGGACAGCGAAGTGGTCCTGGTGGACACGATCTGACGCAGCAATTCGAACGTAGAAGGAGAAAAGATATGACCAAGGTCCTGGTGCTTTATTACTCAAGCTACGGCCATACCGCGAAGATGGCGGACGCCGCGGCGGAAGGCGCGCGCAGCGCGGGCGCAGAGGCGGACGTGATGCGTGTGCCCGAAACCGTACCGGCGGACATCGTCGAGGCAGCGGGCTTCAACTATGACGACAACCACAAGGTCGCCTCGATCGAGGATCTGGCCGGCTATGATGCCATCATCGTCGGATCGCCAACCCGGTACGGCCGCATGGCGAGCCAGATGGCGGCCTTCTGGGACGCGACGGGTCCGCTGTGGATGGAAGGAAAGCTGATCGGCAAGGTCGGCGCCGCCTTTACCTCCACCGCGTCACAGCATGGCGGGCAGGAAACGACCCTGTTCAGCACGATCACGAACCTGTTGCATCACGGCCTTGTCATCGTCGGCCTGCCGTACAGTTTCCAGGACCAGATGGGCGTCGACGAAGTGAAGGGCGGCGCGCCCTATGGTGCGACCACGATTGCAGGCGGCGACGGCTCTCGCATGCCGTCCCAGACCGAACTGGACGGTGCCCGCTTCCAGGGCAAGCTGGTCGCGGAGACCGCGCAGAAACTGCACGGCTGAAGACCGAAAACCATCGAGGGAACCCTCTCTTCGTCTGCGGGCGGGGAGGGGGTTTCCCGGGGGTCCGGCGTCGAGGCGGCGGGATCAGATTCCCGCCCACCAGTCATAGTCGGAGCGATCCTCCCAATACCCACCCTTGCCCCCGGCGATGTTCGCGAAGCTGTCGATCGCTTCGATCCCCATGACGAACTTTGCATGCTTGTAGCCCAGCTGGCGTTCGGAGCGCAGGCGGAGCGGCGCCCCGTGCGGCACGGGCAGCAGCGCATCGTTCATGCCGTAGGCCAGGATCGTCTGCGGATGCAGCGCCTCGACCATGTCGATCGTTTCGTAATAGGGCACACCGCCGATTTCGTCGGCGCAGCGGAACAGCACATAGCGGGTCCGCTCGTTTGCACCGGCGAGGTCGAGGATCAGGCGGAGAGGCACGCCGTGCCACTTGCCGATGGCGCTCCATCCCTCAACGCAGTCGTGCCGGGTGATCTGGACCCGGCGCGGCATTTGGCGAAGCTGGTCGAGCGAAAGGCTGAGAGGGCGGGCAACGAGGCCGCCTATGGTGAGCCGCCAGTCGCGAAAGCCGGTGGCCCGGTGGGCCTGCCATTCGGCGCCCTGCGGCTCGCGCGAGCCGTTCGCCCGGAAGCGCGGGCTCATGTCGGCCTCCTCATATTCGCGCGCCAGCGCCGACCGGTTCGTGACAAGGCGCATGGCGCCGCGCGAAAAGCCGTCCGTCGCGTCGAAGAGCGACTGGGCGGGCGCCGTGCTGCCGATCCGCTCGCAGCCCGATAGCGCCAGACCCGCACCGATTCCGGCAAGAAGCTGCCGGCGGGGGATATCAGATGGGCTCATACAGTCTCTTCCCTGTCGATACGCAGACGTCCGGTTATCATCGAGCGGATTTCGCGCACCGGGCCGGCGGCGATGACCATCAGCAGATGCACGATGATGAAGGCGCCGATCAGTGTTGCGCAGATGAAGTGGACGGAGCGCGCAGACTGACGCCCGCCGAACATATCCAGAATCCAGGGCCAGGCCGCGTTCATATTGGGTGACATGCCGAGGCCGGTCAGGACCATCAGCGGCAGCAGTCCGAAGATGACCACTAGATAGCTGAGCTTCTGCAAGCTGTTGTAAGACCGGGCGGCATCCCCCTTCGGGAAGCGGAGGCGCGCATGGTCCTTCACCTCCTGCCAGAGATGGCGGGGTCTGAGTTCGGCGCGTCGCGGCAGAAGGGCACGCCGGGCATGACCGTTCAGCAGGCTGACGATCACATAGACGAGACCGGAGAGGCCGAAGACCCAGGCCGCAAACAGGTGGTAGCGGCGCCCATCCGCCAGCGAGTAATTCGCGGGGATCGTCAGATAATGCGGAAAGGCCCGGGTGCGCGTGCTGCCGTCCTTTTCGAAGACGCCCAGAAAGCCGGTGGTCTCGACCTCAATCCCGCCGATGCGAAGGAACCCCTCGCTCCCGCCGGCCCGGTCGTCGATTTCGAGCCAGGCGGGATCGAAATTCGCCCCGTAGCTGCCCCAATAGAGCCGCGGGTGCGCATTGAAGATCGTGAGGCCGCTGCCGATCAGGGTGAACACGGCGACCACATTGATCCAGTGCCACAGGCGAGTCGCCAGTCCGTGCCGCCTGACGACCTGTTCGGCTTGGTTCGAAATACCCTCTCTCCCCCGGACTGCCACCGTCTAGCGTCTGTTCGATGACGGGACACGCATGGTTACGCCGGGTGTAGCAAGCACGGCAGGCGCGGACCCGAAGCGCCTGGGCGTCAGGAGCCGGAGGCGATCCGCAGCTTCTGGTCCGTCGAGCCGGACGGAGGCGGATCGAGAAGGCCGTCCGAGGGTGACGTTCGGGCAGCCTCCTTGCGCTTGTAGAGGCCGCGATCAGCGGCTTCGTAAAGCTTCTGCGTGCTGCGCCCATCCTCGGGCCAGGCGGCGAAGCCGGCACTGGCGCTGACGCGCAGGACCTCGTCCTGCACCCGATATTCGCCGCACAGAACCCCGCGCAGCTGTTCGGCAAAATTCTCCTCAAGCAGGCGCGACCCGGTGGGAACGAGGACGGCGAATTCGTCGCCGCCGATCCTGGCCGCCAGTGCGTCGTCACCGCAGGCCGCCCGCAAGCGGTCGGCAACCTGGCAGAGAATGGCATCACCCACGGCATGGCCGTAGCGATCGTTGATCGGTTTGAATTCATCGAGGTCGATCAGCCCCATGATGAACATGTCGTCCTGCGCGGTCTGAGCCACCTGCGCGACGCGAACATCGAAGGCGCGCCGGTTGAGAAGGCCGGTCAGGGGGTCGGTCTCGGCCAGAATGCGGGTCTTTCGCTGCAGGAGGAGCAGATCGATCAGCTGGCCATGCTCTTTCCAGATCATGTGCAGAAGGAATGCGGTCGCCAAAATCAGGCTGGCCCCGCCGGCGAGGTTCATGCGGTCGCCCGACAGCAGCATGAGAATGGAAATGGGTGCCAGGCCGACCACGAGATTGAGAACGGCAGCGAGCCGGATGCTGGAGAGGCAATAGGCGGTAGCGAGAGAGCCCATGGCGAGGATGAGCGGATAATAGGCCCTCGTTCCCGGCGGCGCGGCGAGGAAACTTCCGACGCACCAGGCGCTGCAAACGGCCGCTAGCGGCGTCGACACGGTCGTCGCCTTGCCGACGAACGCCCGGGCGAGACGAACCGAGGCCGAATAGTCGATGCGGCGGAAGTAATCGAGCGCGCCCAGCAGACAGGCGAGACCCATGACGGCGGGAAGTCCGATCCGAATGAAAAACGGTGCGCCGGGCGCCGCAGCGTAGATCGACGTCGGCACTGTTAGAAGTAGAGCGATATAGAGGAGGCGCGTCTGGGCCTGAAGCCGGGCAGCCGTAAGTAGAGCGAATTCGTCCTCGATTTCCGCAGGAACAGGCGGAGCGATCTTCCTCCTCAGCCTGCTCAGAATTCCACTCACGCCCTCGTCCCCTTTCGGCGAAGTAAGTCCGCTGCCTCCAAGATTGTCAACACAACGTCAATGAAGCTACGGCAGACCGATAAAGAAAAACAGCTTATAGATGGTTAATTAAGTAGAACTCAAAAGATCAGGGGGCATTTATGAGACTGGCACCGTTACATCCGAGTCTTCCGCAGAACGACGATCCGGCGCAGCAGAAAGCGCGCGAGCAGCAGCTGGAAAAGGCGCGGGCCACCTATCAGTGGACCACGGAGATCCCCAGTCTGCCATCGGTTCCGCTGGCGACCGATGTACCGTCCGCCGACAAGCCGACGCTGGCCTGGCTATTGGTGGTCTTGGGCTATGCCATCGAAATCCTGCGCAACCAGATCTCGATCCTGCTGACCATGCATCAGCATCTGGGCACGAAACCCTCCGATCACGTTGCGCATGCGCAGGACCGGCTGGCCGCCATCGAAGCGTCGATGCATGAGATCGCACGCCGTCACGCGGTGGTCCATGCCGGCGCGGGATCGACGCTTCTGAACGAGGTGAAGGAAGCGGCGGACTGGGCCGAACATGGCAGTCACAACGACCTGCTTCATTCGCACGGGCAGGAACTTCGCGGCTTGATCGACGGGGGGATCCAGCTGATCGAAGAGCTGACCGCCAGGGCGGGGACAGCCACGCTGGACGATTTCCGGGGGCTGTTCCACAACCTGCCGCTGCCGGGCATGGCCTGGCTGTTCCAGGAGGACGACCAGTTCGCGCGCATGCGGGTCGCAGGACCCAACTGCATGCTGATCGAGCAGGTTGATGTTCTGCCGGACAGCTTTCCGCTGACCGAGGAGCAATATGCCGCAGTCGTGCCGGGCGATACGCTGTCGGCGGCGCTCAAGGAAAAGCGCGCGTTCCTGTGCGACTATAAGGAGCTGTCGATCCTTGTGCCGGGCGTCTGGAAGGACCTGGCGAAATATGTCTACCAGCCGATCGCGCTGTTCGCCCTGCCGCCGGGCGGCGCCGAGCTGGTGCCGGTGGCGATCCAGTGCGGTCAGGACCCCGACGAGTTTCCGATCTTCACGCCGTCTGTGGACCCGGCGAAGCTGTGGGGCTGGCAGATCGCCAAGACCATCGTGCAGGTGGCCGACGGCAATTATCACGAGCTGGTGTGCCACCTGGCGCGAACGCATCTGGTCATCGAATCGATCGCCGTGGCGACGCACCGGCAGCTTTCCAACCAGCATCCCATCTGGGCGCTGCTGGCGCCGCACTTTGAAGGAACGCTGTTCATCAATTACGACGCGGCGACCTCGCTGATCGCGCCCGGCGGCCCGATCGACCACATCTTCGGCGGCACGATGGAAACGAGCCAGGCGCTGGCGGTGAAGGGCCGGATGACCTTCCGCTTCCGCGAGAAGATGCTGCCGAACGACCTGAAAAATCGCGGCGTGGCGAAGGCGGACGTTCTTCCCGAATACCCTTATCGCGACGACGCGCTGCTGGTCTGGCACGCCATCGAGAGCTGGGCGGGCCAATATGTCGATATCTACTATGACAGCGACGAGGCGGTCACGCAGGACACCGAATTGAAGGCCTGGGTCGACGCCATCACGGCCGATGCCAAGGTCGAGGATTTCGGCGAACTGTCCACCCGGGACGAGCTTGTGAAGGCGTGCACGATGATCATGTTCACCGCCAGCGCGCAGCATGCCGCGGTGAACTTCCCCCAGCGCGGCGTGATGGACTTCGCCCCCTCGGTGACCGGCGGCGGCTGGGCGGACGTTCCGGCCTCGCAGCGCGGGCACAGCAAGAGCGACTGGCTGGCCTATATGCCGCCGCTGCCGCTGGCGACGCAGCAGCTGAACCTCCTGTTCCTGCTGGGCTCGGTGCATTATCGCCCGCTGGGCGACTATCGCAGCAACGAGTTTCCCTATCCGAACTGGTTCACCGATCCGCAGATCATTGGCGACGAAGGACCGCTTGCGCGCTTCCAGGCCATGCTGAAGGCGGCCGATGCCGAGATCGAAAGCCGCAACGCGGACCGGCGCTGGCCCTATCCCTATCTACAGCCCAGCCTGATCCCGACCAGCATCAATATCTGACGCGGGCGATAAACACGGACGGAGCGGGAGGCAGGAGCCTCCCGCCCGGAGGCGCGCTCTTTCGGGTCCGGCCTAGATATCGAGGTTGGATACCGAGAGCGCGTTTTCCTGAATGAACTCGCGGCGCGGTTCGACCACATCGCCCATCAGGCGGGTGAAGATATCGTCGGCCAGATCGGCCTGCTCGATGCGTACTTGCAGAAGCGAGCGGTTGTCGGGGTCGAGTGTCGTTTCCCAAAGCTGGTCGGCGTTCATCTCGCCGAGGCCCTTGTAGCGCTGGATCGAGAGGCCCTTGCGGCCTGCGGCGAGCACCGCCTCCAGAAGCTCGGAAGGGCGGCGCACGACAAGGTCTTCGCCGAGGCGGAAGGGCTGGTCGTAGATGCGCTCGCCGCCGACGATCTCGGCAAGCTTGCGGGCCTCTGCGGAGAGGAGCAGCTTTTCGTCGAGGATATAGGCATCGGTCACGCCGCGGAGTTCGCGCGTGATGGTGTAGCCCGCGCCGGAGGACGTCTCGCCGGGTTCGCTGCCGCCCTGCGTCGCGGTCACCGTCCATTCGCCGTCGTCGGCGACGTTCTGGAGCAGCGCCGCCAGCCGCGCGGCGGTCTCTTCCTCGGCGCGCTTGCCGAGCGCCCCGGCCAGGGCGGCCGCCTCGATCATGCGGTGGTCGTAACGGCCCGGGAAATAGCCCATCAGCGCCTTCATGCGCCGCGCCTGCTCGACGAGCGCGCGCAAATCCTCGCCCGAGCGCGGACCTTCGGACGTTTCGGCGACCATGCCGTCGAGCCCCTCGGCGATCAGATATTCATCCATCGCCGCCTGGTCCTTCAGATAGACCTCCGACTTGCCGCGCGCGACCTTGTAGAGCGGCGGCTGGGCGATGTAGAGATGACCGCGCTCGATCAGTTCGGGCATCTGGCGGTAGAAGAAGGTGAGGAGCAGCGTGCGGATATGCGCGCCGTCGACATCGGCGTCCGTCATGATGACGATCTTGTGATAACGCAGCTTCTCGACGTCGAAATCGTCGCGTCCGATGCCGGTGCCGAGCGCCTGGATCAGCGAGCCGATCTCCTTCGAGCCGAGCATGCGGTCGAAACGCGCGCGCTCGACGTTCAGGATCTTCCCGCGCAGCGGCAGGATAGCCTGATATTTGGAATCGCGCCCCTGCTTTGCCGAGCCGCCGGCGCTGTCGCCCTCGACCAGGAAAAGCTCGGACTTGGCAGGGTCCTTTTCCGAGCAGTCGTTGAGCTTGCCCGGGAGCGATGAGACGGTGAGGACCGACTTGCGGCTGGCCTCGCGCGCCTTGCGCGCGGCCTCACGCGCGATGGCGGCGCCGACGAACTTGTCGACGATGGTCTTCGCCGGGCCGGGATTTTCTTCCAGCCACTCGCCCAGTTTTTCGCCGATGAGGCTTTCGACGGGAGAGCGCACTTCGGACGAGACGAGCTTGTCCTTGGTCTGCGAGGAGAATTTGGGATCGGGCACCTTCACCGAAACGATCGCGGTCAGCCCCTCGCGCATGTCCTCGCCGGTAGGGGAGACCTTCTCCTTCTTGTAGGCGCCCGAACGCTCCGCATAGCCCCCGAGCGTGCGCGTCAGCGCGGAGCGGAAGGCCGCGAGATGCGTGCCGCCGTCGCGCTGGGGGATGTTGTTCGTGAAGGGCTGGACCTGTTCGTGATAGGAGTCGTTCCACTCCATCGCGACCTCGATGCCGATATCGCCCTGCTCGCCCTGGATCAGGATGGGCTCGGGGATCAGCGGCTCCTTGTTGCGGTCGAGGTAGCGCACGAATTCGGCCACGCCGCCCTCGAAATAAAGCTCGACTTCCTCGCGCTCGGCATGGCGCTCGTCCGCAAGCAGCAGGCGCACGCCGGAATTGAGGAAGGCCAGTTCGCGGTAGCGGTGCACCAGCTTGTCGAAGTCGAAGTCGGTGATCTTGAACGTCTCGGCGCTGGCATGGAATGTCACATGCGTGCCGGACTTGCCCTCCGCGTCGCCGACAACGTCGAGCGGCGCAACGGCGACACCGTTCTCGAAGCGCATGAAATGCTCCTTCCCGTTCCGGAAGATGCGCAGTTCGAGCCAGTCGCTGAGCGCGTTGACGACCGAGACGCCGACGCCGTGGAGACCGCCCGAGACCTTGTAGCTGTTCTGGTCGAACTTCCCGCCCGCGTGAAGCTGGGTCATGATGACTTCGGCAGCGGAGACACCCTCGCCCGCATGGATGTCGGTGGGAATGCCGCGGCCATTGTCGGTCACGGTGACGGAGCCGTCGGCATTCAGCGTCATGGTCACGAGGTCGCAGTGGCCGGCCAGCGCCTCGTCGATCGCGTTGTCCGACACCTCGAACACCATGTGATGGAGGCCGGAGCCGTCCTCCGTATCGCCGATATACATGCCCGGACGCTTCCTGACCGCGTCGAGGCCCTTCAGAACCTTGATGGACTCTGCGCCATATTCGGCGCCGGCACCGGTGGTTTCGTCAGCCAATTTCCGTCCTTCGTTTCCCGTACGATCATCGCCCCGGCAAGTGCCGGGACATGCCGCCAAGGGCCGGCGGCCGAGACATGATTCCGGCCCGCGCCGGAATGACTAGCCGGGAAAGCCGCCGCCCCTGACGACCGGCATCCCGTCAACCATTTCCATATAGGTCGCATCGCCGGAAATTGCACGGAAAAGCGCCTCGTCGGTTCCCGTCATCCAGACCTGCGAGCCGAGGTCCTGAAGCAGGGTGAAAAGCGCGGCGCGGCGCCCTTCGTCGAGATGCGCCAGCGCCTCGTCGAGGAGCAGGATGGGGCGGCGGCCCGTTTCCTCTGCCACAAGCCGCGCATGCGCAAGCACGAGACCCGTCAGAAGCGCTTTCTGCTCGCCGGTAGAGGCGCGTTCGGCGGGCTGGTCCTTCTCGACATGGCGAACCAAGAGGTCGTCGCGGTGCGGTCCCACGAGCGTCCTTCCGGCGCGGACATCCTCCGGCCTCGATGCGCCGATGGCCGACGAAAGGTCCTCCGGGTCGAGAGGCTGGAAGCCGTCGAGTTCGACGGCGGCGCGGGGGAAGGGACTGACCTGGGCGGCGAGAGCTGCCTGCAAGGAGCGGATCGTGGCGGCGCGCGCGCCCGACAGGCGCGAGCCGTATTTTCCCATCTCGATTTCGACGGCATTCAGCCAATAATCGTTCGCGCGTCCGTCCTGCAGCAGGCGGTTGCGTTCGCGCATCGCCGCCTCGTAGCGCGTGGCGGCCTGGGCGTGGTCGGGGTAGAGCGCGAGGGTCAGACGGTCGAGGAACCGCCGCCGGTCGGCAGCCGGTCCCGTGAAGAGGCGGTCCATGGCGGGGGTAAGCCACAGTACGGAGAGCCACTCCGACAGGCTGTTCGCACTGGCATTGGCGCCGTTCACGCGAACGATGCGGCGGCCCGAGCCGGGCTCGATTCCGGTACCGATCTCAACCGGTTCCCCGTCACCGGTCGAGATGCGGGCACTGACGGCGAAACCGCCCTTGCCACCAAGCCGCGCCATCTCCGCTAGCGCCGCGCGGCGAAGGCCGCGGCCCGGCACGAGGAGGGAGACCGCTTCGAGCAGGTTGGTCTTGCCCGCTCCATTCGGACCCGAGATCGCAACAAGGCCGCTGCCCGGCGCGATTTCGGCAGCGGCATATGAGCGGAAGTCGGTAAGACGCAGGGACGTGAGGGCGCGCGGATCGGGGGACACGCGCCCATATCATCGTCACGAGGCCGTTTGAGAAGGGGGACGGGCCCTAGCGGCTGCGCGCGTCGTCGCCGTAGACCGGGAAAGAACTCGCCTCGCCATAGTCCCTGATCGGGGCGACGGTCTTCAGCGCGTCCATGTCGTCGGCGGCGATCTCGAAGCCCACCTCGGCATTGGCGCGCATGTGCGACGGCGTGCCTGTCTTCGGCAGTGGCAGGAGGCCGAGCTGCAGGCAGTAGCGAATACAGAGCTGTGCAGTGCTCACGCCATATTTGTCGGCTATCGCCCGGATGTCGGGCCGGTCGAGAATTTCGCCGTGGCCCATGGGGGAATAGGCCTCCACGAGGATGTCGCGGCTCTCGCAATACTCGACCAGGTCGAAGGGGGTGTTCGCAACATGCGCGAGCACCTGGTTTACCGCTGGCGGCACGCTGCCATGATCGAGAATATTATCGATGTCGAGCGCCTCGAAATTAGAGACGCCGATAGCGCGCAGCTTGCCCGCCTGCAGCGCCTCTTCGAGGGCGCGCCACGCCTGAAGGTTGCCGTCGAAGAAGTGCTCGCCCTTGCGAAACTGGTCCCAAGGCTGCGGGCTGTGGATGATCATCATGTCGATCGTTTCAAGACCCATGGTCTCGAGCGATCCGTCGATGGCCTTCTTCGCCTCTTCGAACGACTTGATGCCAGCGTCGAGCTTGGTCGTCACGAACAGCTCGTCGCGCGGAACGCCGCACGTGCGCAGTCCGTCTCCGACACCCGCTTCGTTGCCATAGGCCTGAGCGGTATCGAAATGCCGGTACCCTATATCGGCGGCATCGCGCACGACCTGGGCGGCTCTCGCGTCGTCGATCATCCAGGTGCCGAAGCCAAGGCTAGGAACCGAGACGCCGTTGTTCAGCTGATAGGTTTGTTCAAAAATCACGTTGTTCGTCTTTCAGACCGAGGTGAGGCGGGGCCGTACGCATCGCGGTACGCGCCCGGGAAGATCGTCAGTCCTTTTTCGGACCGCGCAGATATTCTGCGTCGCTGACCTTCTCCATCCATTCGACATTCGTACCGGTTTCGTCGGTTTCCTGGATGGCGATATGAGTCATGGCTTCGTGCGGGGTCGCCCCGTGCCAGTGCTTCCTGTCCGCCGGGCACCACAATATGTCGCCCTCGTAGAATTCATGAACCTCGCCGTCTTCGAGTGCCGTCCAGCCCACGCCTTCGGTTACGATCAGCGTCTGCCCGCGCGGATGCTTGTGCCAGGCGGTGCGCGCGCCAGGCTCGAAATGAACGATGGCACCGGTGACGTTCGACGGATCCTCGCGGCTGAACTGGCCGGTGATCGTTGCCTTGCCGGTAAAGTACTCCTCGGGACCCTCGACGGTCTGCATGTCGGCCTTGCGGGTAATATCCATATCGGGTTGTTCCTCTGCTGCTGCGGAGGTGGCGCCGGTGGCCGTGAGAGCCAGCATCAACATGGCGTTTCGGATCATCGTGCGCTCCTCTTGGGTGTGATCATGGGAGCAGATGTAGGCTTTCCTCATTTCTCCTATTAGATCGACCAATCCGCAAGAGCTGTTGAGTATCTTTCACAAATGCCAAGACCGAATTTCAACGACCTGATCGCCTTTCGCGCCGTCGCGCAGCAGCGCAGTTTCACGCGCGCGGCGGCGCAGATGGGCCTCTCGCCTTCAGCGCTAAGCCATGCAGTTCGCGGGCTGGAGGAGCGCATCGGGGTGAGGCTGCTGACCAGGACAACCAGGAGCGTGTCGCCGACCCAGGCCGGCGAACGCCTGCTCGCCACGGTCGGCCCGAGTTTCGACGAGATCGAGGCCGAACTCGCGGCCATCGGTGAAATGCGCGACACGCCGGCAGGCACCATCCGCATCACCACCGGCGTCCACGCCGCGGAAACGACCCTCTGGCCGGTCCTGAAGCGGTTCCTGGCGGACTATCCGGACGTGGAGGTCGAGGTCAGCGTCGATGCCGGCCTGGTCGACATCGCGGCCAACCAGTTCGACGCGGGTATCCGCATGGGCGAAACGCTGGACCAGGACATGGTGGCGGTTCCGATCGGCCCCGATCTCCGCATGGCGGCAGTCGGTACGCCGTCCTATTTCGAGCGCCGGCCGCCCCCCGTCACTCCCGACGACCTGGCGGTCCACAATTGCATCAACCTGCGCTTCCCCACCTTTGGAGGACTGTACGCCTGGGAATTCGAGAAGGCGGGGCGCGAACTGAACGTCCGCGTCGACGGGCAGCTGATCGTCAACGAGATCGCGATGGCGCGGCAGGCCGCGCTCGATGGGGCGGGCATCGCCTACCTGCCGGAGGATTATGTCGCCGAGGACGTGTCGGACGGCCAGCTTCGACGCGTCCTGGAGGACTGGTGCCCGCCCTTTTCCGGCTATCATCTCTATTATCCAAGCCGCCGGCAGCAGTCGCAGGCCTTTTCCTTGCTGGTCGACGCGCTCCGCTACCGGGGAGGCTGAGGCAGCGGGCAAAGAAAGGGGGCTGCCGCCCACGCAGCAGCCCCGACGGCATGGGCGTAGGTCCGGCTATTCGGCCATGACCTGGATGCCCTTGATGTTGACGAACTCCTTCATGCCGAAGCCGCCATGTTCGCGGCCATATCCGGAATCCTTCACGCCGCCGAAGGGGATGTTCGGCGCGGCAAGGCCGAAGCCGTTGATGAAGACCATGCCGGTATCGAAGTCTTCCTTCGCCAGCGCGATGGCCTTCTCCGCATCGGCCGAGAACACGCCGCCGCCGAGACCGAAGCGGCTGTCATTGGCGATGCGGAAGGCGTCGTCGGCATCCTTTGCGCGGATCAGCGATGCGACAGGGCCGAACAGTTCATCGTCATATGCCGGCTGACCGGGCTCCACATTCTCAAGCACCGTGGCGGGATAGTAATAGCCTTTGCCGGACGGCTTCTCTCCGCCGCAAAGAATCCTGGCTCCATTTGCGACGCTCTTCTCGACCTGCTCATGCAACTGATCGCGCTGTTTTCCGGTAACCATCGGACCAAGGTCGCTGTCGTCGTCGAAGGGGTCGCCCGCCTTCAGCGCGCCCATTGCCTCGACGAAGGCGTCGCGAAACTTGTCGTAGACGGCATCGACTACAATGAACCGCTTCGCGGCGACGCAGGTCTCGCCATTATTGTAGATCCGGCCCGTTACGCACTGTTTCACGGCACGGTCGAGGTCGGCGTCCTCAAGCACGATATAGGCGTCGTTCGAGCCCAGCTCGAGCACGGTCTTCTTGAGCGCCGCGCCGGCCTTTTCGGCGACGTGGCTGCCCGCGCCGGGGCTGCCGGTCAACGTGACGCCGCGGACCTTCTCATAGGCGATGATCTCGTCCGACGTGTCGTGATCGATGAGAAGGACGGAGAAGAGATGTTCGGGAAGTCCGGCCTCTCGGAACAGCTTTTCGAGGGCCAGTCCCGAACCGGTGCAGCTTTCGGCGTGCTTCAGGAGGACGCCGTTTCCGGCCATCAGGTTTGCGATGGCATAGCGCACGACCTGGTAGCAGGGGAAATTCCACGGCTGGATGCCATAGACGACGCCGATGGGCGCATATTGGACGAGACCGCGGCTGCCGCTCTCAAGCGGGCGCTCTTCGCCGGCAAGTTCGGACGGACCGTTTTCGGCCGTGAAGTCGCAAATTCCGGCACAGAGGTCGATTTCACCATCGCCCTGCGCGCGGACCTTGCCCATTTCGCGGCTCATCAGGTCGGCAAGCTCGCCCTTCTTCTCGCGCAGCTTTGCGCCGATGGCCTTTATGACCTTCGCGCGGTCCTCGAGCGAAACCTTGCGCCATTCGCCGAACGCCTTGTGGCACCGGTCGACGACGGCCTTTGCGTCCTCGAGCGACATCAGCTCGTAGGTGTCGATCAGCTCTTCGGTCGCCGGGTTTACGGTTTTCATTTGACCCATGTTATTTTGTCTCCAAACGAATTCGATATGTCCGGAGAACGGTGGGCCGTCGGCAGCTGTTCCTTAAGATATGGGCGCTGAGGGGCGCCAGGCCCCTGTGCGACGACCCGGGTGCGACTAAACGCGCATCGGCATGAGGACGTAGAGCGCGTTCGCCTCGTCATTCTCGCGGATCAGCGTCGGCGCGGCGGCATCGGCCAGATGCACGTCGATCACGTCGCCTTCGACCTCGGAAAGAATGTCGAGCAGATATTTGGCGTTGAAGCCGACGTCGAACCCTTCGGAGGAATAGCTCGCCTCGACCTCTTCCTTTGCTTCGCCCATTTCGGGGCTGGTGACCGAAAGAATGACCTTGTCGGTATCGAGCGTGAGCTTCACCGCCTTGGTCTTTTCTGCGGCGATCGCCGACACGCGGTCGACACCTTGACTGAGCGTCTTTGGGTCGATCTTGAGGAGGCGGTCGTTCCCCGTCGGGATGACCCGGCTGTAATCGGGGAAGGTGCCGTCAATCAGCTTCGAAGTCAGCACCGCGGTACCGACGCGGAAGCGGACTTTCGAATCCGACAGGCCCACTTCGACGTCGCCGTCGGTCTCGTCGAGCAGCTTGCGAAGTTCGGAGACGCATTTGCGCGGGACGATCACGTCGGGCATGCCGTCGCTGCCCGCGGGCGGGTCGAGCGTGACGCGCGCGAGGCGGTGGCCATCGGTCGCGACGGCGTAAAGCTTGCCCTCCGACACGTGCATGTAGATGCCGTTCAGATAGTAGCGCGTCTCCTCGGTGGAGATGGCGAAACGGGTCTTGTCGATGATCTCCGCCAGCGTCTCGCCCGGGAGGGTGAAGCTGGTCGGAAGGTCGGTTTCCCCGATCATCGGGAAATCGTCCTTCGGCAGCGTCGACAGGCTGAACCGCGCGCGGCCGGCGCGGATCGTCATCTTCTCCTCGGCCGCGTCGAGCGCCACCTGGCTGCCGTCGGGCAGCTTGCGGACGATGTCGAACAGGGTGTGCGCGGAAACGGTAACGGCGCCGCCGGTCTCGACCTGAGCAGCGATGGAATCGACGACCTGGATGTCGAGGTCGGTCGCGGTCAGCTTCAGGCCGCCATCCTCGGCCTCGATAAGGACGTTCGACAGGATCGGGATCGTATTCCGGCGTTCCACCACCGACTGCACGTGACCCAGACACTTCAGCAGGGTCGCGCGCTCAACGGTTGCCTTCATGGATATCCCTTTCGCCCCCGGAAATTCAAATGTGGGTCACGGTCTCTAGCGGATTTGTCGGCTCGTTCAAACGGCGATTGGCCGAAGGCGTGCGATCCGCGTCGCGGGAGAGGACAGGGCGTCTATGAGGCCCTGCGAGGACCCCAGATTTCGAGATTGCCGCGCCGCTCGACGCGACGGTCGGTCCTGAGCGCCAGGATGTCGGTCAGGCCGACGCGGCCGAGCAGATCGTCGAGCTGCGCGCGCTGGGCGGGGCCGAGCGCGGCGGCGGCATCCTGAACCCGCTGCAGCAGCCAGAAGCGGTAGGGAAGGACCGCGGTAGTCAGCTCCGTGCCGCGCCAGGCGAAGCTGGCCTTGCCGAGCCGCCGCTCGCCCGGCCGGTCGAGCCCGTTCGTGCCCGCCTCGAGGTCCGGGCGCTCGGCAAGCCATCCGTTCGCAAAATCGATATGGGCCGCAAGCTCCGGCAGGAACTCGTCGGCGAAGAAGGCGAGCAGAGATACCAGCGTGTCGGGGATTTGGCCGGGCTGAAACAGGTCCGGCGTGGACCCGGCGTAACCTGGCGCGCCGTCTTCCGGCGCCGCCACCCGTTCGGTCCAGCGCCAGACGCCGGGCGCCTGCCGCTGCATCAGCCGGGCCGGATAGGGGTCGCGGCCCAGATGCGCGCAGAGCGGGCCGGCGAAGGCGTAGTCCGCGAGCGTCGGGCGGCCACCGAGAAGATAAGGCGCTTCGGCCAGATGGCGTTCGAACCGCGCGAGGAAGTCGAGATAGGCGGCCTCGACCAGTGCGTAGGTGTCGGGGCCGACCCCGAAGGAAGCCGCCGCCTTTCGCATGCGGCTACTGGAACGCGAAAAGGCCTCGCGCCTGTCTTCCGGCGAACCGGAAGCGCCGAGCGCGATGGAGAAATCGTCGGCGAGGAAGGAGAGATTCTCGTCGTCGAAATTCCAGCGGTAGTGCATGGCCGGACGCAGCAGTGCCTCGCCGCCGAACAGGGCGAGGAGATGCGCGAGCACAGTGAGGACCGACTGGTCGGGCACGGCGGGCAGGCGCGTATCGCGGCCCGCCTCGAAATGATCGATGATGTCGGCGCCGTCCTGCACGAGCGTGCCGTCCGGCAGTTCGAGAACGGGGATGATCCAGCGCTTCAGCGCAGGAACGACGGCGTCCTGGAAATGCGCCTCCCCCGGGGCACGTTCCTCGAACCCGATACGCTGCTTGCGCAGGTAGCTGCGCGCCTTCGCCGTATAGAGCGATGCGGGGGTTCCCCACAGGATAGGCTGGCCGCCGCTCATTAGCCGCGCTGAAGCGATGCGATGAAGGCGTTGGCCTCGCGAATGGCGCGGTCGAGGTCGGCCACGACCGCGTCGACGTCGCCTTCGATCCGCGCCGCCTCCCCCTTCATCTGGGCGAGCGCGGCAGCGTTGAGGTTGTGCTTCAGGTAGAGAACCCGGTCGCGCAGGGCGAACAGCACCGGGTCCATGCGCTGCTCGGTCTCGTCGAGCGTGCGTTCCAGCTCGGCGAACTGCCGGCGCGTCTCGTCGAGGCGGGCCTGCGAGGCGGCGCGCAGCTGGGCGTCCTGGTAAAGGTCGAGCTCCTGCTGCCACTCGGCGAACAGATCGTCGGCAACGCGTTTTACCGCGTCGATATCGCTTTCGACCGCCCGGACCTTGTCCTTGGCCTGGTCATAGGCACCGTTGAACCGGTCGTAGGCGCCTTCGAGATTGGCGAGATCGGCATCCGCGGTTTCTCGGTAGACGGTCATGGCGCTGCGAAAGGCTTCCTGCGCCTGCTCCTGGCTCGACCTCGTATCCTGAATGCGGTCGACGAGCAGGTCCCGCTTCTCGATGCCGACGACTTCCAGCGCGCGGTAATAGGGCGTGCTTTCGCATGCCGTCAGAAGGAAGCCGATCGCAATGCCGGTCAGGAGGGCTTTCATGCTGGAGATCCTGGACTAGACGGCGACCTCGAACGCCGCTTCGGTCTTGCTACGGACCTCGTCCACGGTGACCCCCGGCGCAAGTTCGATGAGGCGGAAGCCGCTGTCATGATCGGGCCGCCCGAAGACGCCCAGGTCGGTCACGATCATGTCCACGACGTCGGTCCCGGTCAGCGGCAGGGTGCAGGACTTCAGAAATTTCGGTTCGCCGGCCTTGTTGGTATGGTCCATCAGGACGACGATCTTCTTGACGCCGGCGACCAGGTCCATGGCGCCGCCCATGCCCTTCACCATCTTGCCCGGAATCATCCAGTTGGCGATGTCGCCATTCTCCGCCACTTCCATCGCGCCCAGGATGGACATGTCGATATGGCCGCCGCGGATCATCGCGAAGCTGTCATCAGAGCCGAAGTAGCTGGTGCGGCGCATCTGGGTGATCGTCTGCTTGCCGGCATTGATCAGGTCGGGATCGACTTCGTCTTCGGTAGGGTAGGGGCCCATACCGAGCATGCCGTTTTCCGACTGCAGCGTGATGTCGATATGCTCGGGAACATGGTTCGCCACGAGGGTGGGCATGCCGATGCCCAGATTGACGTAGAACCCGTCTTCAAGTTCTTCTGCCGCCCGCGCGGCCATCTGATCACGTGTCCAGGGCATTACGCTGCCTCCCTCACCGTACGCTGTTCGATGCGTTTCTCGAAATTCTTACCGACGATCAGGCGCTGGACGTAAATGCCGGGCGTATGGATGCAGTCCGCATCGAGGTCGCCGGGTTCGACGAGTTCCTCGACTTCCGCGACGGTAACCTTGCCTGCCGTGGCCATGACCGGGTTAAAGTTTCTCGCCGTCTTGCGGTAGACGAGATTGCCATATGGATCGGCCTTCCAGGCCTTCACGATCGACAGGTCGGCCACCAAGCCGGTTTCCATGATGTAGGTTTCGCCGCCGAATTCCCGGTGGTCCTTGCCCTCGGCAACCACCGTGCCGACGCCGGTCTTCGTATAGAAGCCGGGAATGCCGGCGCCGCCCGCCCGGCAGCGCTCCGCCAGTGTGCCCTGGGGGTTGAATTCCAGTTCCAGCTCGCCGCCGAGATATTGCCGCTCGAACTCCTTGTTCTCGCCGACATAGGAGCTGATCATTTTCTTGATCTGACGGCTCTGCAGCAGCAGGCCGAGGCCGAAATCGTCCACGCCGGCATTGTTGGAAATGCAGGTCAGGTCGTTCACGCCGCTGTTACGCAGGGCCGCGATCAGATGTTCGGGAATGCCGCAAAGTCCGAAGCCCCCGGCCATTACCGTCATGCCGTCGAACAAGAGGCCGTCGAGTGCAGCCTGAGCGGATTGAAAGAGCTTTTCTGCCATAGGGACGCATATTCCTGCAGCTTGCCTGGACCGATTGGCCGCCTGATAAGCATGCTCGGACCGCAGGTGCAATTGAGTGCGCATCCCTTTGGAAAGACTCTGCGATCACGGTGTCGGCACACTTTACACCCGGCGGCGCCGGAGAGGGGCGATGTCCCGAAGAAGCGCTGAAAATACTCGCGAAAACATTCTTGGCACGGCCTTTGCTAGGTGTTGGGGGAAATGTCTGTTCGCCGTCGCTTCGGTGTCAGACGAGAGAGATTTACACGTTGGGAGTTGTTCCGATGATCCGTTTTCTGCTTGCCGCCTCTGCCGCGACTCTCGCTGCGTCGGCTGCCTCCGCAGCGCCGATCACCATCGACGATTTCGAAAGCGGGTCTTTCGGCCCGCTGACGTCGTCTGCTGTTATTCCGGCTCCGACCGCCATTGGCGGCACGCGCTACCCGAATGTTTCCGCCTCGCAGGGCTCGATGCAGCTGTCGCTGACGGGCGGTGACGATGCGGTCGTGATCACCGGCGGTGCCAACGACACGGCGATCAAGGAAATCTGGTGGGGCGGCATCGCTCAGGCGCCGCGTCGTCTCAACGCCGACCTGACCGACGGCGGTACGAACAGCCGCTTCGAAGTTCAGTTCAGCGATGCCAGCGTTTCCTATTCGCTGCTGACCTACTCGCTGCGCGTCATCTCGATCGATGCGGTCCAGGAAGCGGTGAACCTGCCGTTTACGGTGGATCCGACCGGCTTCGCGTCGATCGATTTCGCAACCTTCGAGGCGCTGAACCCTGATCTCGACTTCACCGATATCGACTATATCCGGTTCAATGTGCGCGGCCTTGGCGATGGCGAAACACTCTCGCTTTCCGACATCACCGTCACCGGCGACCCGCTTCCGCCCGAAGCCGTGCCGGCTCCGGCGGCACTCGGTCTGCTCGGCCTCGGCCTGGCCGGCATCGGCTTCAGCCGTCGCAAGCGCCGCGGCTAATTCCATTCCGTGAAACCCTGTCTGCGGACAACGGGTTCGTCACAGGGTCTGTTAGCGCCGGCTCCGGATCGTCCGGGGCCGGCGTTTTCCGTATGCGGTGCCTCGCTCGTTGCACTGTCTCGGCGCCGCCCCTAGGTCCCGGGGCATGACCTTGCCGCCGCTTTATATCGCCCGCCATGCAGAGACGGTCTTCAATGCCGGCGCCCGCATGCAGGGAAACCATGCCCATACGCCGTTGACCCGACGCGGATTTTCCCAGGCCGAGGCGATGGGAGAGGCACTTGCCAAGCATTTCGGCAAGGCCCCCGAGGTCGATATCTGGGCATCGGCGGCGGGTCGCTGCCAGCAGACGGCGGGTATCATTGCCGAGCATCTGGGCCACAACTTCTTCGATGTGACCACCGACGAGCGGCTGTTCGAAATCGATGTCGGCCTGTGGGCGGGGCGCGACTATGCCGAGATCATGGAAGAGGCCGGGCGCCCCATCGTCGACGCCGAACGCGGCCTCTTCTGCGTCCGCCCTCCCGAGGGCGAATGGTATCCCGACATCCGGCGCCGGGTCGACGCGTGGCTTGCCGAATTGCCTGCCGGAGGGCCGGTCATCGTCGTCACGCATGGCATGACCGCACGCATCCTCCGCGGCGCGCTGGTAGGCGGAACACCTTTCGAGCCGGACTGCGTTCCCATCGCCGACGGCGCGCCGCAGGGCAGCATCCACCTGGTCGAGGACGGGCGCGAGACGCTCCTGTTCGAAGGCTCAGGCGCGCAGAAGATGCAAAAGGGCTACTGACTTTCCCCGGAGCGGCAGCGGGGAGGGCCAAGTGGACAATCTGGACGGAATGACCGCCTTCATCACGGGCGGCGCGAGCGGCATCGGCTTCGCCCTTGCCAAGGAATGCGCGTCCCGCGGGATGACGGTCCTCCTGGCGGACATCGAGGCCGCCGAGCTCGAGACTGCCCGGGCCAAGCTGGAAGCGCAGGGTGCCCGGGCGTTCGCCTACAGGCTCGATGTCTCCGACAAGGACCAGTACCGGGAGGTGGCCGCCGCCGTTCTGGCAGAGCACGGCGCGCCTTACATGCTATTCAACAATGCGGGCGTCGGCGGCGGGGGATCGGCCGCGCTGGGCAAGATCGGCGACTGGGAGTGGACCGTCCAGGTCAACATCCTCGGCGTTGCCTACGGCCTCAGTCTCTTCGTCCCGGCGATGATCGAGAGCGGCCAGCGCGGCTATGTCGTCAACACGGCATCACTCGCGGGGCTGATCACCGCGCCGTTCGGCATGGCCATCTATACGATGACGAAGCACGCGGTGGTCTCGCTGACCGAATCGCTCGCGCACGAGCTGAGAGAGCATGACATGCATGCCGCCGTAATCTGTCCGGGGCGCGTCTCGACCCGGATATATGCGGATGATCGCAACCGCCCCGGCGCGCACCGCGACGGCGACTTCACACCGCGGGACCCGGCGCTTCGCGATGTGTCGAAGGCGATGCTGGCAGACGGGCTTCCGCCCGAAGAGCTGGCCGCACGGACTTTCGTCGCGCTCGAAGAGCGGCGAACCTACGTCATCACCCATTCAGAATATCGGGAGTCGGTCGCCGCCAGGCACCGGCAGATCGAGGCGGCCATGCGCGGAGAGCCCGATACCGACGCCGACATCATCGCTCTTGGCCAAGCGGAGCGCCGTCTGGAGCCCCTGCTTTAGCGCCTCGAGGTCAGCCGCCGGTTTCGCGGCGGTAGAGCCACCAGCTATAGGCGAACGATATGAGGACGGTGATCGCTGCGCCCACCGACAGGAGGGCGATCGCCCAGCCGAGTGGCAGTAGGATCGCAGCGAGCAGAGTGAGACATCCCGTTGCCGTAAAGGCCATGCCGCCGACACGGTGTGTCCGGCGCCATACCTCGTCGCTGGAAAGGGTCCACGGCGTGCGGATCCCTACGGCGAAGTTGCTGCGCGCCTTGGTAAGGAAATTCCCGATCACCGCGAACAGGAGCCCGACGGCGCCGATCACGACCCGGGCGACGTCGAGGTCATATCCGAGGGCGCCGGCGATCGTGGCGCCGTGTACCGCCAGCAAAACAAGGGCTAGCGACCCGAGAATGAAGGAAAGGGCCGCCCGGCTCTGTTCGAGATTGCGGCGGCGTGGGTCGAGGTGCACCGCGACCAGCGCAATGGTCATGGTGAAGAGGAAAATGCCAGGCAGCAGCCAGACGGCCTCGGCCTTCGACCCATAGCGGTCGGCCTGTCCGGATGCGTCCCAATGAACCGGGTAAGGTCCCTCGGGCAGTGCCAACCAGGCATAGGCGGACAGGGCGATCATGGCGATGAACGCGCCGACAAGGACCAGGCGCGCGCCGGGCGACAGGAGCTTTGAAGACAGGATCATTCGGGAGCGTCCTTTTCGATGGCGAGCAGGGTCATGACGGAGGCGAGAACTTCCTCGGCGAGCGAGGCATTGAGGCTGTAGACGCGGCTGGTGCCGCGCCGCTCCTCGCGGATCAGGTCCGCCTCCTTCAAAATGGAGAAATGCCGCGACATGGTGGGCGCGGCCGCGTCGAACCGGGCGGCGAGATCTCCGGCGGTCAGGGATTCGCGCGCCAGGTATCGCAGCGCCTGGCGGCGTGCCGGATGGGCCAGGGCGTGAAAGACGCTCTCCATGAGCGTTATTTCGAATATAGGCTAATTAGAGTCAAGGCTAACAAGCGCCGTTCTCGCGCCCGCTGACAAAGCGGCGACAATTCCCTATATGCGGGCAATGCCGACCGCTGCGATGACCATTCCCGGCACGGACAGTCCCGTGCCCGTCCCCCGCGCCATTCCGGCGCGCGCCGACGGACGCGTCGACCTGCTGGGCCTGACCAAGGACGAACTGAGGGCCTGCCTGGAAGCGGGCGGGGTCGAGCAGAAGCGCGCAAAGATGCGCGCAAAACAGCTGTGGCACTGGATCTATCTGCGCGGCATCACCGATTTCTTCGCCATGACCGACATCGCCAAGGCCGACCGCGAGCGGTTCGAGCGGCAGTTCGTCATCGGCAGGCCGGACGTGACACAGGCGCTGGTCTCGACGGACGGTACGCGCAAGTGGCTGCTGAAGACCGATGACGGCCACGAGTTCGAGATGGTCTTCATTCCCGACCATGACCGCGGCACGCTGTGCGTCTCCAGCCAGGTCGGCTGCACGCTGAACTGCCGGTTCTGCCATACCGGCACGATGAAGCTGGTCAGGAACCTGACCGCGGGGGAAATCGCCGGTCAGGTCATGCTGGCGCGCGACGCGCTGGGCGAATGGCCGGCCGAAGGCGAGGAAATCACCGGCGATGCGCGCATGCTGACCAATATCGTCATGATGGGCATGGGCGAGCCGCTGTATAATTTCGACAATGTGAAGCAGGCGCTTGCGATCGTCATGGACGAGACGGGCCTGGGGCTGTCGAAACGGCGCATCACGCTCTCTACGTCCGGCGTCGTGCCGATGATGCAGCGCTGCGGCGATGAGCTGGGCGTGAATCTCGCCGTTTCGCTGCATGCGGTGAACAAGGAAACGCGCGACGAGATCGTCCCCCTCAACCGCAAATACGGCCTTGAGGAGCTGCTCGAAGCCTGCGCGGCCTATCCCAGCGCATCGAACGCGCGGCGGATCACCTTCGAATATGTGATGCTGAAGGGTGTGAACGACAGCGATGCGGACGCGCGCGAGCTGGTGCGGCTGATCCGCAAATACCGACTGCCGGCGAAGGTGAACCTTATCCCCTTCAACCCCTGGCCGGGCAGTGCATATGAATGTTCCGACCCGGCGCGCATCAAATCCTTTTCCGGCATCGTCTTCGACGCGGGCATCTCTGCGCCCGTCCGCACCCCGCGCGGCCAGGACATCATGGCAGCCTGCGGGCAGCTGAAGACTGCGGCGGAAAAGATGAGCCGCGCCGAGCGCGACCGGCTGGCGGCCGAGGCCAGCGCCGCCGCCTAGGGCGTCTGCCCCATTGAACCCACCGGGCTTTCCCGCGAAGAACCGGGACCAAACCAAAGGGGGTTCGATGAAATTCTGGTTGGCCGCGGTCCTGACGGGCCCGTTTCTGTTCCTGTCGGCACTGTCCGCCGATGCCCAGTCCATCCTTCCCGGCGACTTCGATCCGGCCATTCCGACCCTGGAAGAGGTGACCGGACACCGCACGGCGGAGGCGATCACCGATCCCGCCGAAATCATCGATTATGTCGAAGCGCTGCAGGCGGCGGCGCCCGACCGCATGCAGCTGGTTCAATATGCCGAAAGCTGGGAAGGACGTCCGCTCGTCTACGCCGTCATCTCGGCGCCCGAGAACATGGCGCGGCTGCCCGAGCTACGCGCGAACATGGCGCGCCTGGCCGACGGACCGTCCCCGGCGGAGGTCGACCGGCTGCTGCCCGAAACCCTGCCGGTCACCTGGCTGTCCTACGGCGTCCACGGCAACGAGATATCCTCCTCCGATGCCGGGCTGGCGCTCGCCTATCACCTGCTGGCGGCCCGAGGCGACGAGCGAGTCGAGACGATCCTCGATAACAGCATCGTCGTCATCGATCCGGCGCAGAATCCGGACGGACGCGCGCGCTTCGTTCACAGCTTCGAGCAGGCGCTCGGCCTGACGCCCTTTGCCGATCCCGACACCGCGGAACATGACGAGCCATGGCCCGGCGGACGCTACAACCATTATCTGTTCGATCTCAATCGCGACTGGTTCGCGGTGACCCAGCCGGAAACGGTCGGCAAGGTCGCCGCCGTGCGCGACTGGAACCCCGTCGCGCTGATCGATGCGCACGAGATGGGCGGCAACAGCACCTATTTCTTCCCGCCGTCCGCCGACCCGTTCAATCCGAACATCACCGAGATGCAAAAGCGCAAGCAGGAGCTGCTGGGCCGCAACCATGCCGCGTGGTTCGACAGCCGCGGCGAGCCCTATTTCACGCGCGAGGTCTATGACGCCTTTTACCCCGGTTATGGCGACAGCTGGCCGACCCTGACCGGGTCGATCGCCATGACGTTCGAGCAGGCAAGCGCGCGCGGTTTGCTGTTCGAGCGCAATGACGGTTCGATCCTGACCTATGGCGACGGCGTCGCGAACCATTTCATCGGCACGCTCTCGACCGCCGAAACGGTAGCCCGCAATGCAGACCAGTTCCTGCGCGACTATGCCGCCTATCGCCGGACCGCCGCAGCGGGCGAAGCGGGACGGGGAACCTATCTGATCGACCTGTCGGAGCGTCGCTGGAACGCGGAATCGCTGGCCCGCCGCTTGGTTCATCAGGGCATCGAGGTTACGCGGCGCGGCGGCGCCTTCAGTGCCTGCGGCAAGTCCTTCCCCGAGGGCGCGCTGATGGTCGACCGGTCGCAGCCCGAAGCGCGGCTGATCCGCAGCCTTCTCGATGAAAATACCCCGCTGCCGGCAGATTTCGTCGCCGAGCAGGAGGCGCGTCGCGACCGCGGCCTCAATCACCGCCTGTACGACGTCACGGCCTGGTCGCTGGGCCTGATGTCGGGGCTCGACGTGACGATGTGTTCGGCTGCGCCGGGCGGCGGCACGCAGGTTCTGGCGGACGCGCCGATTGCGCCGGTCCTTTCCGGGTCAGGCCGCTTCGGCATGGCGGTCCCATGGTCAGATACGGGTCAGGCACGGCTGGTCTTCGCGGCGCTGGCGGAAGGCCTGAATGCGCGTGCCACGGGCGAAGCCTTCCGGGCCGACGGGCAGGCCTTTCCCCGCGGAACGGTCGTATTTCCGCGCGGTCCCAACGACGACGCCCAGCTTGCCCGCCTCTCGGAGCTCGCAGCGGAGATCGGCGCGGAGGTCGTGGGGCTGGCCAGCGGCTGGGTCGAAGACGGCCCCAATCTGGGCAGCGGCAATTTCGTCAGCCTGGCCGCGCCGCGGATCGCCATGGCATGGGACGACGGGATTGCCCCCACATCGGCGGGGGCCCTGCGCTACGTCATCGAACGGCGGCTCGGCGTGCCGGTGGCGCCGATCCGCACCGCCCGTCTCTCCCGCGCCGACCTTGGCGAGTATGACGTGCTCCTCCTGCCGTCGGGATACGGTCCCGACGCGCTGGGCGGCGCGGGCGGGAAAGCCGCCATTCAAAGCTTTGCCGACCAGGGCGGCGTCGTCGTCGCGATCGGCGGCACCGTCGCGATGCTGGCAGAGGGCGAAAAGGCGATGTTCGCAACAGCCAGGGAAACGGCGCTGGGCGGCGAAGCACGTGGCAGCGAGACGTCGGGCGGTGAGGAGTCCGGCGGTTCGAGTGGCCCGGTCCCGGGGACGGCGATCGCAAGCGAGGCCGACTATCGTGAGCTGACCGGCGATCCGGCGGCGCTGCCGGACGAGATGCCGGGCGCGCTGCTCAATACCGCCATCGACCCGGAAAGCCTGCTGTCGGCGGGATATGGGGACGGTCCGGTGGTCCTGGTCGACGGCAGCCAGATCCTCACGCCGCTGAACGCCGCCGACGGCACGAACGTCGTGCGGTTCGCGGCCGCGGACGACCTGCTCGCCAGCGGTTACGTCTGGGACGAGAACCGCCGCCAGCTCGCGTTCAAGCCCTATATGATGGCGCAGCGCGCCGGGTCGGGCCTCGCCATCGGCTTTGCCTATGATCCGGCCACGCGCGGGTATCTGGACGGGCTCGACCTTCTGATCGCGAACAGCCTGCTCTTCGCGCCCGCAAGCGTTCGGTGAGCCGCGACAAACTGCGACAAGTTCGGCCGGCTGCGACAAAGCTTCGCGACATGGGGAGGCTAGGCCGGGACACGTAGTCGTCGATAGCGTGTCCCGGTCGGTCGGCGTCGCTCTAGTAAGGATCCGTCAGCGTGCCCCTCCCCCTTCTTCCCAAGCTTCGCCCCGCAAGTCCTCGCCTGATGGTTCGCCTGCTCGCGGCCAGCGCTCTTGCCACGCAGGGCGCCTCGACGATGGCGCAGGACGCGCCCGAGAGCGATGCGGGCGAGCTGACCGAGGCCGCGGCTGCCGCGGCCGATCCGATCATCATCACGGGGACGCGCCTGCGCGGTTCGGTGGATAGCGACATTCCCCCCGACATCGAACTGGGCGAAGAGGCCGTGGCGTCCTACGGGGCCAGTTCGATCGAGGACCTGCTGGACGCCATTGCCCCGCAGACGGGCTCTGCGCGCGGACGCGGCGGCGGGGGACGGCCGATCATCCTGCTGAACGGGCAGCGCATTTCAGGCTTTCGCGAACTGCGCGACCTGCCGCCCGAAGCCATCGAGCGGGTGCAGGTATTTCCCGAAGAGCTGGCGCTGGAATATGGTTATCGACCCGACCAGCGGGTGGTGAATTTCATCCTGAAGGACAATTTCGCGCAGCTGACCGGCGAAGTGGAAGCCGCCTTTCCGACCGGCGGCGGCTTCGCCGAAGGGGAAGTCGAAACGACCTATACGCGCATCACCGGCGGCGGCAGGCTGAACGTCGATCTGGAATATCGGCCCTCGTCCAGCCTGACCGAGGCCGAGCGCGGCATCGTGCAGGAGTCCGCGGGTGACTTGGACCTGGCCGATGAAGGCGAGTTTCGGACGCTTGTCGCCGAAAGCGATACCGTCGAGCTGAATGCCAATTGGAGCGGCCAGCTGTCGGAGGCGACATCGCTGACCCTGAGCGGCGAATTCTCGCACGATGAAAGCCGGTCGCTGCTGGGTCTTGCCGATGTCGACCTCACCATCCCGGCGGACAGTCCCTTCGCCCGCACAGACGAGCCCGAGGAGATTTCACGCCTGCTTCCGGCCTCCGGCGCGCTGACGCGCGAGAGCCGCAGCGACGACGTGGCGGTGGGCGGAGTGATGAACGGGCGGCTGGACGAGTATCGCTGGTCGCTGACCGCCAATTATTCGCGCAGCGCCTCGGAGACCGAAACCGAGCGTGAGGCAGGCACCGATGCGCTGACAGCGGTCGTCGCGGCCGGCGATCCCGCCGTCGATCCGTTCGATCCCGATCTCGGCAGCGGCCTGCTGCCCACGGTCGATACCAGCGAAAGCGTGAACCAGACGGTCGACCTCAACGGGAATATTTCGGGAGCGCCCCTGCTGCTCCCGGCCGGCGAACTGCGCACCAGCTTGACGGCGGGTTACAACTGGCTCGGCATCGATTCGGAGTCGGTCACGAACGGGACCGCGGCGGCAGCCGATCTCGGCCGCTCGGTGGTCTTTGCCCGCGCCAATATGGACATTCCGCTGACCAGCGTGCGCGAGGGCGTTCTCGACGCGGTCGGCGACATCAGCGTCAACGGCAATCTGGGCTATAGCGAGCTGAGCGATTTCGGCGGCCTGTACGAATATGGTTATGGCCTGCGCTGGGAGCCGGTCGACGGCCTGTCCTTCCTTGCCAGCGTCATCGGCGAGGAGGCCGCCCCGAGCGTGTCGCAGCTGGGCGACCCGATCGAAGTGACGCCGAACGTCACCACCTTCGACCTCGCCACCGGCAAGACGGTCCGCATCGACCGGACGACCGGCGGCAACCCCGACCTGCTGGCGGAATCGCGCCGCGACCTGAAGCTGACGCTGAACTGGTCGCCCGGCGGCGAGCGCGACCGGCAGGTGACGGTCGAATATATCCGCAACCATAGCGAGGACGTCACCAGCTCCTTCCCGCTGCTCACTCCCGCGATCGAGACGGCCTTTCCCGACCGGGTGACCCGCGATGCCAGCGGCCAACTGGTCGCGCTGGACGCGCGGCCGATCACCTTGTCCGAAGTCGATGCAGAGCGCCTGCGCTATGGGTTCAGCCTGCGCGGCGAGTTCGATCAGGAGGAGGAGAGGGGGCGCGGCCGGGGCGGTCCGCCCATGCCGGGCAGCGGCCCCTCCGGCGGACGGTGGAGCGTTTCGGCCTATCACACCTGGAGCCTGGACGAGACGGTACTCATCCGCCCAGGCCTGGATGAGCTCGACCTTCTGAACGGAGACGTCATCGGCGGCGGCACGCCGACCGCCCGCCACAATGTCGAGGTGGAAGGCGGGGTCTTCTGGAACGGCATGGGCCTGCGCGCGGATGCGACCTACACCGGTACGTCGGAGATTGCCGGCAGCGGTCTGCCCGGATCGAGCGACCTGTTCTTCGGCGACCTGCTGACGGTCGACCTGCGCGCCTTTTACAATTTCGAGAGCAATGAGGGTCTGATCGAGGACGTTCCGTTCCTCAAAGGGGCGCGGATGTCGCTGTCGGTCGACAATCTGTTCGGCGGCATTCGCCGTGTCGAGGACGAGACCGGAGCCGTGCCGCTGAGCTACCAGCCGGGCTATCTCGACCCGGAAGGGCGTATGATCGAGATCGAATTCCGCAAGCGCTTCTAGAACGGATTGAGAGTGTAGCCGTCGCGCTGCAATCGGGCATGGGCCGTCATCGCTGACAGCGCCATCTCGACGCCGGGCAGGAACTCTTCGCGTGCGAATCCCTGCGACTCCGCGCTCTGACCGCAGACCTGGATGGAGATGCTCTCCGCGATGAGCGCGGCCACGAGCGGGGCATTGGGGTTGTCTAACCCGTCGAAGCGAGAGGCGTAGCTGTCCGTCTTCAGAAGGCTGGCAAGGGCATCGCCGTGGACGACGAGCGCGACGGTCACATCCTGGTCGCGCGCACCCGATGCTGCATGCATGTTGAGGAAGCGCGCCGCCGTGACCAGCCCGCGGTTCAGCTCGCCGGGTTCGCTGCCCGCGGAAATGTCGAAGCTGTGCCGAAACTCCTCGCCCGCCTCGACCGGGTTGTCTTGGTCGACCGGTGCGGCCGGACCGTAGCCCTCGATACGCGGTCCGGTGACGAAGCTGTCGGGCAGGCCCTGTGCCGAAGCAGGCGCGGCGAGCAGGAGGAGGGCAGGAAGGGCGAAGCGCGCCGCAGCGAGACATGGGTGGGTCATGCCGGGAAGGTTAGAAGCTCGAGAGGCGGCAGACCAGTGGGCCGCCGCTTTTTCATGGGTTGTGAGGACAGCGCCGCTCGGCCATCCATCGGCGCTGACTAGAAGCTGCGAGATGCCTCATGACCGATCCGACCGTCGAAGAGTTCGCGCGTGACGCGGACGCCTGGTTTTCTGAAAACGTCCCGGAGGACCCGGGCTTCATGCTGCCGCTCACCTTCATGGAAGTGGGTGAGGACCGGCAGTTCGACTTCCTGCGCGACTGGCAGCGCAAGGTGTACGAGGCGGGCTATCTGGGCGCGGCCTGGCCGACCGAATATGGCGGCGGCGGGCTTTCCGAAGCGCACCAGAAGGCGGCCACCCGCGCCATGCGCAAATATCGCGGGCCCATTCTGCTCAACGCGATCGGCCTGAACTGGGCCGGGCCGCTGATCCTCGATATCGGCAGCGAGGAACAGAAGAGCGCCTATCTGAAGGACATCCTGTCGGCGGAAGACATCTGGTGCCAGGGCTTCTCAGAACCCGAGCATGGCTCCGACCTCGGCAATGCGCAGCTGAAGGCGGAGCGCGAGGGCGACGAGTTCGTCCTCAACGGGTCGAAAATCTGGACCACCCAGGGCAACTACGCGAAATACATGATCCTCCTGGCGCGGACCAATCCCGCCGCCGAGAATAAATATGCCGGCCTCAGCTTCTTCCTGTCGCCGATGAAGATCCCCGGAATTCGCACGCAGAAGATCAAGAAGCTGACCGGCGAATTCGGCTTTACCCAGACCTTTTTCGAGGATGCGCGCATCTCCGCGGACTGCCTGATCGGCGGGGAGGGGAATGGCTGGAAAGTCGCGATGCGCACGCTGGAATATGAGCGCGGCGCGCGCGGGGGACAGGCAGGCGGCTACGTCTCGATCCCGCCGGACCTGATGGAAATCGTCGAACTGGCGAAGACCGCGAAGCGCGACGGCGCCGCGGCGATGGACGATCCCGTGCTGAAGGACCGGATGGTCGACTATCTGATGGACATGCACGCCCTGTCGCTGGGCAATGAGCGCAAGCGCATGATGCCGCTGGTGGAGGATTATCCGAACGCCCTGCCGCTGATCAGCAAGCTGGAATTTTCCGAGCTGTACCGGGAATTGTCGGAATTCGCGCTGACGCTGCTGGGGCCGAAGGCGGCCTATTATGTCGGCGAGGAGAATTCCGCCGACGGCGGCTGGTGGGCGCGCAGCTATCTGAACGCCTTCTCCGCGACCATCGGCGGCGGCACCAGCCAGATTCAACGCAACATCATCGGCGAGCATGTGCTCGGCCTGCCGAAGACGCGGTAGGGGGACCTTCTCGAATGACTGATATTTCCGCATCGCTGGGACAGCTGGGCATCAGCGAGGAGCAGGTGGACCTGCTCCATGTCGCGACCGAATTCTGCCGCGACAAGTCCCCTGTCGAAGACGTCCGCAAGCTGATCGAGACCGACCGCGGCTATGACGAGAAGGTCTGGTCGGAAATCGCAGAACTGGGCTGGCTGGGGATCGCCGTCCCGGAAGAATTCGGCGGTTCGGGCCTCGGGGTCGGCGAGATCGTGCCGATTGCCGAACAGATGGGCCGCGCGCTGATGGCGACGCCCTTCATTCCCGCGACCGTGGCCGGGCAGCTGCTGGCAAAAGCCGGGACCGAGCGGCAGAAGGAGGAGGTCCTTCCGGCGCTCGCAGCGGGAGAGCGTTTCGCCACGACCGCGTTCGGCGAGCCCGGAGACGACATGGCCGCGCTGGGCGAGAACGAAGCCGGAGGCTTCCTCGTCAGCGGCACGACAAGACTTGTCGAATATGCCGCCGACGCGGACCTGATCATCCTTGCCTTTTCGCACGGCGGCAGCCGGCAGCTGGCGCTGGTCGAGCGCAGCGCACTGCCCGGCGAAGCGCTGCGCCGTGAAGCGATCATCGACGATACGCGCCGGGCCTATGAACTGCGGCTAGATACGTTCGAGGTCGCCGGGGATGCGGTGCTCGACCCGGACAAGGTCGAAGAGGCGCTTGCGCATGCCGACATGGTCGGCGCTCTGCTCTACGCGGCCGACATGGTGGGCGGCACGTTCCGCGTCGTCGACTATACCGCCGACTATCTGCGCACCCGCAAGCAGTTCGAGAAGGTGATCGGCAGCTTCCAGGCGTTGAAGCACCCGCTTGTCGATGCCTTTATCGGCCATGAGCGCGCGCGCTCGCACCTCTATGCGGCGGCGCATTCCTTCGGCGACCAGGGCCGCGGCGAGGTGGCGGTGCGCATGGCGAAGGCGCAGGGCGAGAAGGCCTATGCCTATGCCGCCGACCGGGCCATCCAGTTCCACGGCGGCTTCGGCTTCACCTATGACTGCGATGCCGGCCTGCACCGCCGGCGGGCGATCTGGAACGCGACGCGCTACGGCGACGCCCGCGCGCAGAAGCGGCGCCTGGCCGAACTGCTGTTCTGACCCGCCTTGTTGGCAGGCTTGCCAAACATGGTCGATTTATGGCGGTCATATCCGTAAGACGGTGGGGACAGGCGCCGCGTCTGCGGTCGGCCGTAAATGATGGACGTTCATGAAAGCTCTCAATTCCATACGCATGGGCGGCAAGGAAATTCTGCCGCTCGTCGAAGGCGGCAAAGGGGTCAGCGCCACGAACGGCGACAGTTCCGGCGCCTGGGCACGGGCCGGGGGGCTCGGAACGGTCAGCGCCGTCAATGCCGACAGCCATGACGAGGACGGCAATCTGATCCCGCAGGTCTATCGCGGACGCACACGCGGGGACCGGCACGAGGAACTGGTCGAATATGGCATTGCCGGCGGCACCGAGCAGGTGTTGCGGGCGCGCGAGATCTGCGGCGAAGACGGTGCGCTGAACGTCAATGTCCTGTGGGAGATGGGCGGCGCGCAGCGTATCCTGGAGGGAGTCTTTTCGGGCCCCGCCGGCGATGCGGTCGACGGCGTCACCTGCGGCGCGGGCATGCCGTACAAGCTGGCGGACATCGCCGCCAAATATGGCAAATATTATTATCCGATCGTCTCCTCCGGACGTGCGTTTCGTGCGCTGTGGAAGCGCAGCTACAGCAAGCATTCCGAGTGGATGGCCGCGGTGGTCTACGAGGATCCGTGGCTCGCGGGCGGCCATAACGGCCTGTCCAATGCCGAGGATCCCAACGAACCGCAGGATCCCTATCCCCGGGTAAAAGAGCTGCGAGAGGTCATGCGCGCCGGAGGGATTTCCGACGATGTGCCGATCATCATGGCCGGCGGCGTCTGGTTCCTGCGCGAATGGAGCGACTGGATCGACAATCCCGAACTGGGCACCATTGCCTTTCAGTTCGGGTCCCGACCGCTTCTGACCAAGGAAAGCCCGATCCCGGACATCTGGAAGGAACGCCTTCCGAAGCTGGAGAAGGGCGACATCCTGCTGCATCCCTTCTCGCCGACAGGCTTCTACTCCTCGGCGGTAAAGACACCGTTCCTGATGGACCTGAAGCACAGGTCGGAGCGGCAAATCGCGTTCGGGACCGAGCCGAGCGACGAGCGCACCCACAAGCTCGATGTCGGCTTCAAGGGCAACAAGTCGTTCTACGTGACGCGCGACGACCTGCTGAAGGCTCGCGGCTGGCACGGCGAAGGTTATACCGAGGGGCTGAAGACGCCCGACGATACGCTGGTCTTCGTGACCGCGGAGCAGGCGAAGGTCATCCGCAAAGACCAGGCGGACTGCATGGGCTGCCTGTCCCAGTGCAAGTTTTCGAGCTGGAACGAGCATGCGGACAACCACTCGACCGGCCGCCTTGCCGATCCACGGTCATTCTGCATCCAGAAAACGCTGCAGGATATCGCCCATGGCGGCGATCCAGACGACAATCTGACCTTCGCCGGGCATTCCGCCCATCATTTCTCGACCGACCCCTTCTATTCGAACGGGTTCGTGCCGACCGTAAAGCAACTCGTCGACCGGATCGTCACCGGCGACTAGCACCGGGAGCGAGGGAGCGCGTCATCCGCGGAACGGATCGTCGTCATCGTCCCAGTCGTCATCATCGTCATCGTCGGTGACTTCTTCCGCGACGGCACCGACACCGGCGCCCACGGCGGCGCCCGCAACAGGATCGTCTGTCAGCACTTCGCCCGCCGCAGCGCCGACGCCTGCGCCCGTGATGGCCGCATCGGCGGTGTCGTCGCCGGTCACCTGGCACGCAGTGGTTGCAATCAGCACGGCCGCTGCGGAGGCCCCCTTCAACATATTATAAGCCATTGAATAATCTCCCTTCGAACCTTCAACGGGCGAAGGGGATGGGAGTTGCGCGGCGAAGCGCCGCTAGGCTTCCTCATGCTTGATCAGATAGCGGTAGATGCCCAGCAGGTTGATGCCGAAGAGCACGACATTTTGAGCCGCGAGCGCATTGTCGCCCTCGCGCAGCCCGGCCACGATCCAGAGTACGGATCCGACCAGGAAAAGCACAAAGCCCCAGCCCGTGACGCGCGAACTGATGCGCAGCGCGATCATAAGCGCGGCGACCATGCCGATAATGGACGAACTCCATTCGATAACCTGTTGCATAAGCGATCCTGCTGGGGCTGATTGCGGTGACAACATCCAGCGGGGGCGAACGTTGCGTCACGCCCTCCGCGTCCGAAGGGGGCCGTCTTGCCGCAGGAGGGGAAACCGCAAGGCAGGGACGGCGTTGTCCCACAATCATCCGATTCATAACATGGGCCGAACAGCGCGCCCGGGGGAACAATGGAAGCCGACCTGACGATCAAGCTCGCCGCCATCGGCGCGATCGGTATCTCTGCGCAGTGGATTGCGTGGCGGACCGGCTGGCCGGCCATCGCGCTGATGCTCCTCGGCGGCATTCTGGCGGGTCCGGTCACGGGATATATCAACCCGATCGAGGACTTCGGCGAGCTATACCAGCCGGCGATCAAGCTGGCCGTCGCAGTCATCCTGTTCGAAGGCGGCCTAAGCCTCAATTTCCGCGAGCTCAGGCAATCGGGCTGGGCGGTCGGCAGGCTGGTGGTCATCGGGGCGCCGGTGGCCTGGACCCTCGGCGCAATCTGTCTTCACTTCGCCGCCGGGCTGCCGTGGGAGCCGGCCATCCTGTTCGCGGGCATCCTGGTCGTTACCGGCCCCACCGTGATCGGGCCCATGCTGAGACAGCTGCGCATCGGCAACCGGCCGCGCGACATCCTGAAATGGGAAGGGATCGTCAACGACCCGCTTGGCGCCCTGTTCGCGGTCGTGACGCTGGCCTGGATCACCTATGCGGACACGACGGGACAGGGCAGCGTCTGGGAGGATATCGGCCTTCACATCGGCGCGGCGAGCCTGTTCGCCATCGGTCTTGGCGTCGCGCTGGCCTATCTGATCAAGTTCCTGTTCCCGCGCGGGCACGTTCCAGAGTTCCTGAAGACGCCCGTCGTGTTCGGCCTGGTGATCGTGGGCTTCGTGCTGGCGGACTTCGTCGAGCATGAGACCGGCCTTCTGACCGTGACGGCCATGGGCATCGCGCTGGCAAACATGCGCCTCGACAGTTTCGGAGAGATGCGCCGCTTCAAGGAAAGCGTCACCATCCTCCTGCTGTCGGGCGTGTTCGTCATCCTGTCGGCGACGCTGAACATGGATATCCTGCAAAGTTTCGAACTGCGCTTCGTGGTCTTCCTTGCCCTGCTCCTGTTCTTCGTCCGCCCGGCATCGGTCCTTATCGCGCTCGCCTTCTCCAGCGTGCCCTGGCGCGAGCAGCTGTTCATCGCCTGGGTCGCGCCGCGCGGCGTCGTCTGCGTCGCGATTACCGGCCTGTTCGCGATCCGGCTGGAAGAGCTGGGCTATGTCTCGGCCGAGGCGCTGAACCCGCTGGCCTTCGCCGTCGTCATCGTCACGATCATCGCGCACGGTTTCTCCGCGAAGTTCGTTGCCCAGCGTCTCGGTATCGACCAGGGGCCCGGTCGGTCCACGCTGATCGTCGGCGCGAACCGCTGGTCGATCGAACTGGGCCAGGCGCTCGCCAAGCGAAACATCCCCGTGCACATCGCGGACACCAGCTATCTCGCGCTCCGCCGGGCGCGCCAGGCCGGGCTCGAAACGCATCATGGCGAGGCGCTGGAGGCCATTCATGCCGACCATCTCGACATCGGCAGCTTTCAGGCGGTCATCGCCGCCACCGACAATGACGCCTACAACTCGCTGATCTGCGCGGAGCTCGGCCCCGAAATCGGCCGCAACGCCGTGTTCCAGGTCGGCACCAGCGAGGCGGCCGGCACGGCGGCGCTTCCCGGTGCGCTGAAGGGCCGCGACCTTCTAAAATCGGGCGCGGGGCTGATGGAACTGCTGAACCGGCAGGAGAAGGGCTGGGAATTCCGCCAGACCCGTATCGGCGAGAAATACTCGCTGTCCGACCTGCGCAAGCGCCTGTCGCAGGAAAGCGAGCTGCTGGGCCATGTGAAACCATCCCTCGAACTGTCTTTCTTCACGAATGAAGGTCGTCCCGCGGTGGACGAGGGCGACTATGTCATCGCCTATGTTCCGCCCGGCGGCGACGCAGCGGACGAGGAGGACATGAAGGAGCGGCAGGACCGGGCGCGAGAGGCCAAGGGGCAGAAGGAGCGCAAGAACGCCAAGGCCGAGGCCGAGGCGGAGAGCGCTACGCAGCCCGAGACTGCCGGTAGCAGCGACTCCGGCGACGCTCCCGCGACGGAAGATGCGACCGGGGAGGGGCCGAAGCCGGTGTGACGGCTTTGTGGCCTCCGCATCGCGGAATAAATGGCCGCTGCCAGGCCCCGCCGCCTTGACCGACTCTGGTACGTGGTTCAGCTAGCGTCATATGAGCGACGACGAGACGCCCGAAAGCCTGATCCCCTATGACGAGCATGTGCAGAGCGCATTGCGCGGGGTGGTCTATAGCGTCCTGACGGACGTCGCCGCGACTGGCGGCCTGCCCGGCAACCATCATTTCTACATCGCCTTCAAGACGAATGCGCCCGGTGTCGACATCCCGCCGCACCTGAAGGAGCGCTATCCGGACGAGATGACGATCGTCGTCCAGCACCGCTTCTGGGACCTTGCCGTCGACCGCGAAGGGTTCGAAATCGGCCTGAGTTTCAACCAGGTGCCGGCCAAGCTGATCATCCCCTTTTCCGCCGTCGTAGGCTTCATCGATCCTTCGGTGAATTTCGCGCTGCAATTCCCGGCACCCGACCTGCCCGATGCGAAGCCGGGCCTTCGCGCCGTTTCCGAAGAGGAAGAGGACAGCGCACCCGAGGGCGAGGAAAAGGGCGGCTCCAACGTCGTAGAGATCGACTTCCGCAAGAAGTGATTGAGGCGCGCCGCGCGTCTGCCTATCACCGGCCCGACTTTTCCCAAGCCGACGCCCAGATCCGCGGAGACCCGTTCCATGAGTGATACCCGTACCGAAACCGACAGTATTGGCGCGATCGAGGTGCCTGCGGACGCCTATTGGGGCGCGCAGACGCAGCGCAGCGTGCAGAATTTCCCCTTCCCGCCGTCCGAGCGCATGCCGCTCGGCATCGTCTATGCTCAGGCCGCGGTGAAGCAGGCGGCCGCGCGGGTGAACCGCACGCACGGCATGGACGGCAAGCTGGCCGATGCCATCGAACAGGCCGCCGAGACCATCCGCGGCGGCGAACTGGACGACCAGTTCCCGCTCGCGATCTTCCAGACCGGGTCCGGCACCCAGACCAACATGAACGTGAACGAGGTCATCGCCGGCTATGCGAACGAAAAGCTGGCCGGCACGCGCGGCGGCAAGGAGCCGGTGCATCCGAACGATCATGTGAACCGCTCGCAAAGCTCGAACGACAGCTTCCCGACCGCGCTTCATGTGGCGACCGCCACGGCGACGCGCGACCGCCTGCTGCCCGCGCTGGAGACGCTGACTGCTTCGCTGGAGAAAAAGGCGAAGGCATGGTCCGACATCGTCAAGATCGGCCGCACCCACGTACAGGACGCCACGCCGCTGACGCTGGGCCAGGAATTTTCCGGTTATGTCGCGCAGCTGAAGAGCTGCAAGGCGCGCATCGAAGGTGCGCTCGACGGCAATATCCGCAAGCTCGCCATCGGCGGGACCGCGGTCGGCACAGGCCTTAACGCGCCCGACGGCTGGGCGGCCGACATGGTTGCGGCGCTGACCGACATTACGGGCATCGAATTCGAAGAAGCGCCGAACAAGTTCGAGCAGCTTGCCGCGAAGGACGGCCTCGTTTTCTTTTCGGGCGCGCTCAACACCCTCGCGGTGGCGCTCAACAAGATCGCCAACGACATCCGCTACCTGGGCTCCGGCCCGCGGTCCGGCCTTGGCGAACTCGACCTGCCGGCGAACGAGCCGGGCAGCTCGATCATGCCCGGCAAGGTCAATCCGACACAGTGCGAGATGCTGACCATGGTCGCCGGCCAGATCATCGGCAACCATCAGGCGGTGACCGTCGGGGGCATGCAGGGCGCATTCGAGCTGAACGTCTTCATGCCGTTGATCGGCTCCAACGTCCTGCGCTCGATCGAGCTTGCCGCGACGGGCATGGAGGGCTTCGCCGAGCGCTGCGTCGACGGCATCGAGCCGAACCGCGAGCGGATTTCCGAACTGGTGGAGCGCTCGCTGATGCTGGTGACGGCGCTCGCGCCCGAGATCGGCTATGACAATGCGGCCGCCATCGCCAAGAAGGCGCATAAGGACGGCACCACGCTGCTCGAAGCCGCGCTGTCGCTGGAGTTGATCTCCGAGGAGAAGTTCCGCGAGGTGGTGCGGCCGGAGACGATGACCGGCCAATGAAGCGCAAGGGCGTCCTGTTCGTGCTGTCCTCGCCGTCGGGCGCGGGCAAGAGCACGATGGCGAGAAAGCTGCTGGCCGCCGAGGCGAATATGGGTCTCAGCGTCTCGGCGACCACGCGCCCGCCGCGCGCCGGCGAGGTCGACGGCAGCGATTATTATTTCAAGACGGACGCCCAGTTCGCGGCGATGATCGAGGCCGACGAGTTCATCGAACATGCCCAGGTCTTCGATCATCGCTACGGCACGCCGCAGGCGCCGGTCGAGGAGGCCCTCGCAGCGGGACGCGACATGTTGTTCGACGTCGACTGGCAGGGCACCCGCGCGCTGAAGGGAAAATTGCAGAACGACGTGGTGTCGATCTTCCTGCTGCCGCCGTCGCTCGAGGAGCTGGAGCGGCGGCTGCGCGGCCGCGGCACCGATAGCGAAGAGGTGATCGAACGGCGCATGGCCCGTGCGACGAACGAAATCAGCCATTATGATTCCTACGACTATGTGTTCGTGAACGACGACCTCGACGGCTGCTTCCAGAATGTGCGGAAAGTGGTTGAGGCAGAGCGCCTGCGCGCAAGCCGGCGGGGGCCCTGGCTGGAAGAGTTCGTAAGAACCATGGAACGGCAGGACGACTGACCCCATTTCGAGCCCATGCGACTGAAGACCGTTCTCCTCGTCCTACTCGGCCTCCTGATCGGTGCGACCGGTGCCGTCCTGTTGCGCGACCATCTATCGGGTGCATTCGCCCAGCAGGCCGAACTGCTTGCGGAAACCGAGCCCTCCCTGCCAGAGGCGGACAGGCGGCTGGTTCCCGGCAGCCGGGAAGGAGTGCTGCTGTCCTACGCCCCGCTTGTGCAGGAGGTGTCGCCGGCAGTCGTCAACGTATATTCGGCGCGGCGCGGCCAGCGGCGGGTTGCGCAGAGCTTCTTCGATCAGTTTTTTGGGCGCATGCAGCGCCCCGAGCGCACCGAGCAGTCGCTCGGCTCAGGCGTGATCGTCGGCGGGGACGGCCTGATCGTCACCAACAATCACGTCGTCGAGAATGCCGAGCAGATCCTCGTCGCCCTGTCGGATCGGCGTGAGTTTTCCGCAGAACTCGTCTTCTCCGACCCGCAGCTGGACCTTGCGCTCCTGAAGGTCGACACGCGCGGAACGCCGCTTCCGACCGTTCCGCTCGGCGACAGCGACCAGGTCGAGGTGGGCGACATCGTGGTCGCCATCGGCAATCCCTTCGGCGTCGGCCAGACCGTCACGAGCGGGATCATCTCCGCCGTGGCGCGTACCGGCGTCGGCATCAGCGACTATCAGTTCTTCCTGCAGACCGACGCGGCCATCAATCCGGGAAATTCCGGCGGCGCGCTGATCGGCCTCGACGGCCAGCTCGTCGGCGTGAATACCGCCATCTATTCGCGCTCGGGCGGCTCGAACGGCATCGGGTTCGCTATTCCGGTGAACATGGTGCGTCAGTTCCTCTCCAGCGCAGCCGCCGGCCGGGTGATCCGGCCCTGGCTGGGCGCGGATACGCAGGCCGTGACGCGCGACATTGCCCGCTCCATCGGTCTCGACCGCCCCGCCGGCGTCATCGTCAGGCAGGTGACGCCCGGTTCGCCCGCCGACAATGCCGGGCTGGGCCAGGGGGATGTGGTGATCGCCGTAAACGAAGAGCCGGTGCTCGACCCCAATTCGCTCCGATATCTGACAGGCAGCCGGGGCATCGATACGCCCGTCGAGATGACGGTGCTGCGCGACGGTGAACGGCGGAGCCTGACGGCGCGGCTGATCGAGCCGCCCGAAACGCCCCCTCGCAACGAGACCATCATTTCCGGCCGGACGATCCTGACCGGGGTCAGGGTCGCCAATCTCAGCCCCCGGCTTGCCTCCGAACTGGGCGGCGGCACCCCCGAACGCGGCGTGATCGTCACGGGCATCGCGCGGGGCGCGCCGGCCTCACGGGTGAACTTCGTACGCACCGGCGACGTGATCGAGCGTGTGAACGGGCAGGATGTGACGTCGGTCAGGCAGCTTACCGAGCTTGCCGCCGATACCGAGCAGGAGGCGGAAGTGACCTTCTCCCGCCGGGGCCAGGTCGCGACCTGCTATTTCCAGGCGCCGTCCTTTTTCCGCTGCCAGTCCTGAGGGTCGGAGTGGCTGACGACGCCTGAGCTCAGGCCCAGTCCAGCTGGGTCCAGCCCCGATCGGACGACAGGCTCTTCATCGGGGATTTCCCGTTTACGGCAAAGGCTTCGTCGGCCCAGTCGAGGACCGGTGCATCGCTTTCATGGTCGGTGAAGAAGCGCACATGCGCCTCGTCGCGGTCGATGCCGCGCTCTTCGAAATAGGCCTCGATTTTCCGCAGCTTCGCGGGGCCGTAGCAATTCTCGCCGTCGATCTTCGCCAGAAGCCGGCCGGCTTCGTCGCGTTCGACCTCGGTCGCGATGACGTCCTCGGCCCGTAGCCTCCGCGCAATGGGGCGAACATAGAAGGCATAGGATGCCGTCGCGAGCATCACGCGCCGCCCTTCCGCCCGTTCCGCCTTGATGCGCTCGATGGCGGCAGGGAAACAATGTTCGGGGACGATGATCTCGGCGAAGCGCTCGGCCTCTTCCTCGGCGCGGGCGGCATCGACCCGGCGCCCCATCAGGAGGGCCTGGTTCAGTTCCTTCAGCCGGGCCCGGCCGACAGCGCGGGACAAATAGGCAAGGCCGGCCACACCGGTGGCCGGCAGCAGCACAGCGCGGTGGGGCGCACGGTTCCGGATCCAGTGCATCAGCCACTGGGAATATGTGCCGCCGCGCGTGATCGTGCGGTCCATATCGAAAATACTGATACGCTGCATCGTCGAACATGCCGGCACGAATGTCCGGCGCGCTGTCCCTCCCTAGACGGCTTTCAGGGCCTGATCGAAGTCAGCGATCAGATCGTCCTCATGTTCCACACCGATCGACACACGCACCAGATTGTCGCTGATGCCGAGCTCGGCCCGCCTGTCTTCGGGCACACTGAGATGCGTCATCGCAGCCGGGTGGCTGGCGAGCGATTCGGTGCCGCCGAGACTGACGGCCAGCTTCACCGTGCGCAGGTTGTCGAGCAGGCGGAACGCCTCCGGTTCGCCGCCCTTCACGATGACCGAGAAGGTCGAACCCGCGCCCGTGCAGTGGCGCTTGTAGATTTCGCCCTGCGACGACGAGGGGTCGAGAAAGCCCAGCCAGGAGACGCGCTCCACCTTCGGATGATCGCGCAGGAATTCGCCCACCGCGCGGGCATTCGACTCCGCCTTTTCCATCCGCAGCTGCACGGTTTCGAGCGACCTAAGCAGCATCCAGGCGGTGTTGGGGTCGGTAATCGTCCCGAGCGTGTTCCTGAGCGCCAGGATGGGCGCGAGCGCCTCACGGCTGCCGACACAGGCCCCGGCCACCAGATCCGAATGGCCGCCGACATATTTCGTCAGCGAATAGAGCGAGATGTCGGCGCCGTTCAGCGTCGGCGACTGGAAGCAGGGGCCCAGGAAGGTGTTGTCGCACATGATTACCGGTTTGTGCTCGGCATCGGCGAACAGCTCGTCGCGAATGGCCGCGACGGCCTCGATATCGACCAGGTCGTTGGTCGGGTTCGCGGGGCTTTCGAGGTAGATGACCGAAACGCGGCCTTGCCCGCGCGCGGCCTCGATGGTCGTCCGGATGTCTTCCGGGGAAGAATGAGCCGGGAAGTCGGCCCAGGTGACGCCGAACTTGCCGAGCATCGAATCGATCATCTTTTCCGTTGCGGCGTAGAGCGGGGCGGAATGGACGATGACGTCGCCGGGCTGGACATGCGCCATCAGCGACGTGCCGATGGCGGACATGCCCGAGGAGAAGCTGAGCGCTTCCTCGGCGCGCTCCCACTGGGCGAGCCGGTCCTCGAGGATTTCCTGGTTCGGCCCGTTGAACCGTCCGTAGACCAGCCCCTCGGAACCGCCGGGACGCTTGCCGGTGATCCCTTCGAAGAAGCGTTTGCCGTCCGCCGCGCTTTCGAAGGCATAGGTCGATGTCAGGAAGATAGGCGGCTTCAACGCGCCCTCGGACAGGCGCGGCTCGTAACCATAGCCCATCATCAGCGTGGAGGGATGAAGCTGCCGCCCGCCGAGTTCGGTGACCTGCGGCGGGGTTGGCTGACGCGACGGGCGTCCTTCGTCGAGCTTTTCGGGATCGTCTTCCATGGCAGGGGCCTAACAGATTGAAGCGGGCAGGGTAATCATTGTCGCCTAGCCTGCGTTCGCTAAGACGGACAGGATGCGACTCGCACCTGCCTTCGCAGTTTTCCTCTTACCGCTCGCCGCTTGCGAACCTGCCGACCCGCCGACGGCCGAGGAGCTGCGGGACGCCCAGGCACGCCTGCAGGAGGGGGTCGATGAGCGGATGGAAGGCGCCGACTTGTCGCCGGAGGTTGCGGAGGCGCGGCGCCGGGTCCGCCGGGCGGTGGCGGAACTGAAAGTCTCGCAGAAGATGAAGGAGGTCATCCGGGCCGAAGAAGGCGCCGTGAAAGAGGTCTACCGCGACATCACCGGTCTGCCGACCGTCGGAGTCGGTCATCTGGTCAGGCCGGAAGACGGACTGCGCGTCGGCGACAGGATCGACGACAGCCAGGTAATGCAGTTCCTGACAGACGACCTGAAGATCGCCGAAGAGGCGGTCCGCCGCGTCGTCGGCGACCTGCATCTGGACCAGTATGAATTCGATGCGCTCGTCGATCTCGCCTTCAATGTCGGCGAGAAGAACATCTCACCGGAGGCCTCGCCGCGGCTGAACCGGGCAATCAGGGAGGGCGACTACGATATGATCGCCAATGAACTGAACTATACGCTCGACCGTCTGGGCCGACAGGCCCCGGGTCTGGTAAACCGGAGCGAACGCCGCCGCCGCATATTCAAAGACAAGTCCTATGCCGATCCGCGTGAAAACTAATCTCCTCCCCCTTGCCGCCCTCCTGGCGTTCGCTGCTTGCGGTCAGCCCGATCCTGCAGACGAAGACATCGCGCGAGTCGGCGGCGACGGCGAGGAGGGGCCCGTCACCGCAGCGGGAGCCGACGCCGAAGCCGAGGCGATTTCAAGCTGCCTCGATCAGATCTGGGACGCGCAGACCGAGGAGCAGCGTGCCTTCGACCGCAGCCACGACGAAATCGGCGGCGTCAGCATCTCCTGCGGCATGTCGACCACCGCCAGCCAGTTCGTCGAAGCGCTCGATGCCTTGCGGGCGGCCGCCGAGGCCGAAGACCGTGCGGCCATACTCGATGCGCTCAACATTCCCTTCTATTATATCGATGCGGGCGGAGAGACGCGGCAGCTCGACGACCGGGATGAGATCAACCGCATTTTCGACGATATTTTCGACGAACGGATCATGACGCTGCTGAAGCGACTGGATCTGGCCGAAGTCACGGTCGTGCCCGGGGAGGGGGCCTTTCTGGAACTCGGCTCGCTCTGGCTGGTGGCAGACCATGATGGCGGCCAGCCGAAGATCGTGACGGTAAATCATGAAGCCCTGAGGGAAGCCGAGACCGTTCGGGCCGAGGTCATCGAGAGCGAGGCTGACGACTAGCCGAGCGTTGGGTCTCGCCGCACCTTACGCGGAACTGCTGCCGGGGACGTAGCGCATCGCGACGTTGGCGCGCGCGTAGCGGCTGGCAAAGCGCCGCGCCACGCCGTCGTCGTGGACGAAGCCCGACTTCTCGTAAAGCCGAATGGCAGGGCCGCAGTCGGTGTTGGTCAGGAGGTACAGTTCGTCGAACCGGCTGTCCTCGAACCTGCGCAAGGCCTCGTTGAGAAGTCTTTCGCCGATCTTCTGCCCCCGTACCGCGCCGGTAACGGCCATCTTCGTGAGTTCGACACTGCTGCCGCTTCCGTCGGGCTTCAAGGCGCAGGTGCCCACACATGTGTCGGCAGCATCCAGAGCGAAGAGAATCTGACCGCCGCGCGCGATGATCCGCTCATAGGGATGGTCGAGCACGTCGAGGTCACCCGCCTCCACCTCGAACATCGTCTCGAGCCATTCGAGATTGAGGCGCTTGAAGTCCGCTGCATGCTCCTCGCGGTAGCCGGTAATGCGGATATTGTCGGCCCCAGCGCCTGGCCCCTCGTTCAGCGCACGTTCGGCTAGCGAATTTTCGGCAAAGGCCGTTTCGATCCCGGCCAGCTGCTCGACGAACGTACCGGACAGACCCCCGAGCAGGCTCGACACGCCATGGGTAATCCGAGGCACGACTTCGCGGCGGAGGCGCCGAACCAGATGCTCGCCTTCACTTGTCAGACTGACAAGCCTCGTGCGCTTGTCGGCGGCGTCCGGCTCGATGGAAACAAGACCGCGTTTCTGCAGCGAAAGGGCGACGCGCGTCGCCGCTGGCTGGCTATAGCCAAGGGCGGCTGCCAACGCGCCGACGCTCAGCGGAGCGAGCCTGTCCGTGGTGACCAGCGCCGCGGCCTGCGGCGGTTGCAGGTCGAGCCCGCACTGCCTGAAAATCTCCGACGCGTCCGCCTGCATTCGTTCGGCCAGCCTCTTAAGGCGGCTTCCCATCAGGTAGAGACCTTCGTCCGCAAGGATATCCGGCATTGTCGCAAGCCTTTTCATAACAGGTAATATAACATGTTATATATAGAGCTTCGGACGTCCGTCAACCGGGCGGCTCCTGGCGGAAGCCACAAGAACGGCCCTTTCTATGAAGCGGCTTTCCTAGCGGAGGGTGGCGCCGCGCTTTTCCGCCGCCGCCACGACCTTCGCCGAGATCGCCGACAGCTCCTCATCGGTGAAGCTTTTGTCGCCCGGCTGCAACGTAACGCGAATCGCAACGGATACCTTACCCTCGGGAACGCCCGCGCCTTCGAAATAGTCGAACAACCGCACCTCGGTGATCGCGGACTTGTCTGCCCCAGCGACAGCCCGCACCAGGTCCGCGGTCGGAACGGCCTGGTCGAGCAGGAAGGCGAAGTCGCGCAGGACGGGCTGGAGCGCCGGGGGCGCGAAGGCGGGGCGGGCGCGCTTGCCCTTGGCGGCGGGGACGGCGTCGAGGAAGACTTCCGCTGCCGCCACACGGCCGCCGACGTCCATGGCGCGCGCCGTGCGGGGGTGAAGCTCGCCGAATTCGGCAAGGCAGGTCTTGGGGCCTAGCATCAGCCGGCCCGAGCGACCCGGATGATACCAGTCCGATGCGCCGGCCTGCACCTGCAGATTGTCGGTCGGCGCTCCGGCAGCAGCCAGGGCGGCGAGCGCCTCGGCCTTGGCATCGAATATGTCGAACCCGGCCTCGTTGCCCGTGCGCCAGTCCTTCTCGCGCGAGAGTCCCGCAAGGAGGATGCCGACAGTGGGGCGCTCGCCGTCGTCCAGATAGCGCCGGGCGAGTTCGAAGACGCGCACCGTGCGGGCCCCGCGGTCGAGATTCGTCCTCGCTGCCGACACGAGACTGGGCAGCGCCGAGCGCTTCATCGCCACGAGGTCGGCGGAAATCGGGTTCGCGAGCCGGAAGGAGGTACCGCCGAACGCCTCGGCTTCGGCGTCGGATACGAAGCTCCACGTAATCATCTCGTCGAGGCCGCGGGCGGCCAGCGCGCGGCGGACGCGCCGCTCCATCGTCTGGGCAGGTGTTGCCGTCGGCGCAGCCACGCCTTCGCCGCGCGGCAGCGGCGTCGATGGCACGGTATGGAGACCGTGGATGCGGATGACCTCCTCGACGATGTCCGCGGCGCCGTCCACATCGCGGCGCCATAGCGGCACCGTAACCGACCAGGGAAAGGCCCGGTCGACGTCGAAGCCCAGCTCCGAGAGGATGCGCGCCTGTTCGGCCTCGTCCACGTCCACCCCCGAGAGGGACGCGCAGAGTGCGGGATCGTAGCTGACGATCTTCTTCTCTGTAGGCGGGGTGCCCGCGCGGGCGATGTCGGATGCCTCGCCGCCGCACAGGTCGAGGACCAGCCTGGTGGCCAGCTCGATGCCGCCTTCGAGAAAGCCGGGATCGACGCCGCGTTCGAAACGGGCGCGGGCGTCCGAATAGAGGCTGAGCGCCTGGCCCGTGCGGGCGACCGAGACCGGATCGAAATAGGCGCACTCGATCAGCACGTCGGTGGTGTCCGCCGATACACCGGTGCGCTCGCCGCCCATGATGCCGCCAATGTCATGCGCGCCGGCGTCGTCGGCGAGGACGGTCATCGAAGGGGCGAGCTCGTAGGTCTTCTCGTTCAGCGCCTCGACGGTTTCTCCCGCCTTCGCCTTGCGCGCGACGAGCGGGCCATCGAGCTTCGCCAGGTCGTAGACATGAAGAGGCCGCGCCCGGTCGAGCATGAGATAGTTGGTGATATCGACGAGCGCGTCGATGGGGCGCAGGCCCACGGCGCGCAGCCGGCGCTGCATCCATGCCGGCGAACTGCCATTCTTCACGCCGCGCACGACGCGGCCGTAGAGCGCCGGGCACCCCTCCTCGTCTTCGGTGCGTATCTCGACGGGGCTGGGGAAAGCGGCAGGGACGAGTTCGACCGTGCCCTCCTTCAAAGTGCCGAGGCCGGCGGCGGCGAGGTCGCGCGCAATGCCGTGGACGCCAAGGCAGTCCTGCCGGTTGGGCGTGATGCCGATCTCGATGACCGGGTCGTCGAGACCCGCCCAGGACGCATAGGAGGTTCCAACGGGCGCATCGTCCGGAAGGTCGATGATCCCGTCATGATCCTCGGACAGTTCCAGCTCGCGCTCGGACACCATCATGCCGTTCGAGGCGACGCCGCGAATCTTGGTGGGCTTCAGCGTGATGCCGGTGCCCGGGACATAGCTGCCCTCTGCCGCGAAGACGCCCTTCATGCCCGCGCGGGCATTCGGTGCGCCGCACACGACCTGAAGCGGCTCGCCGGACCCGGTCTCGACGCGCAGCACGCGGAGCTTGTCGGCATCGGGATGCGCCTCTGCCGAGACGACTTCTGCAATGGTGAACGGAGCCAGCCGGGCCGCGGGGTCGTCGACCGATTCGACCTCGAGGCCTACAGCGGTGAGCGTGCGCACGATCTCGTCGAGGCTTGCCTCGGTCTCGAGATGATCCTTCAGCCAGGACAGGGTGAACTTCATGCGCCCACTCCCTGCGAGAGGGTGGGGACGGCAAAGGGCGAGAAGCCGTAATGGCCGCTCCAGCGCAGGTCGCCCTCGAAGAATTGCCTGAGGTCGGTCATGCCATATTTCAGCATGGCGAGACGGTCGATGCCGACGCCGAAGGCGAAACCCTGCCAGACCGACGGGTCGAGCCCGCACATCTCGATGACGCGCCGGTTCACCATCCCGGACCCGAGGATCTCCATCCAGTCGTCACCGTCGGACGTAATGGTCAGCTTGCCGCCGGCGAAGGAGCAGCGCACATCGACCTCCGCCGAGGGCTCGGTGAAGGGGAAGTAGCTGGGGCGCAGCCGCAGTTCGACGTCGTCGGTCTCGAAGAACGCCTTCACGAAGGTCTCCAGCGTCCATTTCAGGTGGCCCATATGGATGCCGCGGTCGATCACCAGCCCCTCGACTTGGTGGAACATGGGCGTGTGGGTCGCGTCGGAATCGGAACGGTAGACCCGGCCGGGCGCGATGATGCGGATCGGCGGCTCGCCGTCGGTCATGGTGCGGATCTGGACCGGCGAGGTGTGGGTACGCAGCAGCTTCGGCGCGTCTTCGCCCTCTTCCTTCGGAAACCAGAATGTATCGTGCATGGTCCGGGCGGGATGATGCTCGGGAATGTTGAGGGCGGTGAAATTGTGCCAGTCGTCCTCGATCTCGGGCCCCGTCGCGACGGCGAAGCCGAGGTCGGCGAAGATTTCCGCAAGCTCGTCCATCACCTGGCTGACCGGGTGAACGCTGCCTGTGCGGCCATGATCGACGGGCAGCGAGACGTCGACCGCCTCTTCGGTCAGCTTGCGATCCAGCTCGGCGGCCTCCAGCGCTTCCTTGCGAGACGTGAGCGCGGCCTGCACCTCCTGCCGCATCCTGTTGAGCGCGGCGCCCGTCGTCTGACGCTCTTCCGGGCTCATCTTGCCGAGGGTCTTCAGCTGCGCGGTGATCGCGCCCGACTTCCCGAGGGCCTCCACACGCAGGGCCTCCACATCGGAGGGGCTGTCGGCGGCCGCTATGCGGGCAAGCCAGTCGGCGGTCTGCTGGTCGATATCGGCAGTCATGAAATCTCGTCTGGTCAAACAAAAAGCGCGGGAAAGCCGGTCCCGGATGGGACGGCCTCCCCGCGCCTTCTAGCTGTAAGTGCCTGTGGGTCTAGGCGTTCGCTTAAGCGGCTTTGTCGAGCGCGGTCTGGGCCTGCTTGACGATCGACTTAAACGAGTCGGCCTCGTTCATGGCGAGGTCGGCGAGGACCTTGCGGTCAAGCTCGATGCCCGCCGCCTTCACGCCCGCCATGAAGCGCGAATAGGTCAGACCCTCTTCGCGAACGGCGGCGTTGATGCGCTGGATCCACAGAGCGCGGAAGTTCCGCTTCTTAACCTTGCGGTCACGGTAGGCGTACTGGCCGGCCTTGTCGACCGCCTGCATCGCGACGCGAATGGTGTTCTTGCGGCGGCCGGTATAGCCCTTCGCCTGCTTCAGAACCCGCTTGTGTTTGGCGTGCGTCTGCACACCGCGTTTGATACGTGCCATTGTCTAGTCTCCGCGTCTCTTAAAGCCCGTAGGGCGCCCACTTCTTGACGGTCTTCGTGTCCGCATCGGACAGGACCTTCGTGCCGCGGTTGGAGCGGATATATTTGGCGTTGTGCGAAATCAGGCGGTGGCGCTTGCCGACCACACCGTGCTTCACCTTGCCGGTGGCGGTGATCTTGAAGCGCTTCTTGACGCCGCTCTTCGTCTTCAGCTTGGGCATTTTCGTCTCCTGTCGTCTGGAACGATAAAAGACCGCCTCGGCAGCCCACACTGGCCGGACGGTCACGTCGAAGGGCGCTGACATAGCGGGCGCCCTCCGAAAATCAAGTATGGATGCCGGATGGCGGCGGCGGTCCTGCCGTCCCGTTCAGGAAAAAGGAACGCCCGGGCTGCATGGCGAAGCCGGGATCGAACTCGGCATAGTCGCAGGTCAGCTCCTCGCCCGCGGCGATGTCGCGAATGGCATAGCCTGTCTCGGGGTGCTGGAAGTCGGTATTCGGCGTCTCGCTGTGATTCATGAAGCGGCCATGGTCGAATTCCACCACCGTCAGGCCCGGGCGCGTCATGTGCGGATAGCCGTAGCGCTCGACAAAGCTGCGCTGGAGATCGGGAAGGCCGGCGAGGTCGTCTGGCGTCAGCAGCAGGTCGAATCGCTCGTCGAGCTGCCAGATGGACTGTCCGGCACGAATGGGGGCCGCGGCGAACAGGCCGACACCTTCGATGGAGCTGGGCCCGACGAACGTAGGAACGATCATCATGTGAGGGGCATTCCGGACGGAGCAGGAGGCGGCCGTCCACGCATCGGCGCAACGGCGCGCCGACGCGGACATTTTCCTACAGTTCGGATGCAGCCGCAATCATCATCCGCGCAGTCCCCCGGGCGGTGACATGTAACCTTGCGCGCAATATGTCCGAAGGGCGGCACATTGGCGATCAACAGGGAGTAGCGGCGCATGGCGACGAATATGGGCGAGGCGGTCGGGGGGCTTTACGGTGCCACGGCGCGCGGGGCAGCGGGAATCGACCGCGCTGCGGCGGACAGGGTTGCGGCAGCCTTCGGTTATAGCGCGGACGAACTGGCGGCGGTGCCCGAAGGTGCCAATCTCGGCCTGTCCTGCGGCAACCCGACCGCCACTGCGAAGCTTCGGCCCGGCGAAACCGTGGTCGATCTCGGTTCGGGCGGCGGCTTCGATGTCTTCCTGGCGGCGCGGGCCGTGGGTGCGGATGGCCGGGCGATCGGCATCGACATGAGCCCCGACATGCTTTCGCTTGCGCGCCGCAATGCGGAGAAGGCGGGAGTCCGCAATGCGGAGTTCCGCCTTGGGGGGATCGAAGCGTTGCCGCTTCCCGACGCCAGCGCCGACTGCGTCATCTCGAACTGTGTCATCAACCTGAGCGAGGACAAGGCCGCGGTGTTTCGCGAGATCGCGCGCGTCCTGAAGCCCGGCGGACGGGTCGCGATCAGCGACATCGCTCTGAAGCAAACGCTTCCCGCCCCGCTGAAGGAGTCCGTGGCCGCCTATGTCGGCTGCATTGCCGGCGCGATTCCCGCCTCAGCCTTTGTGGAGGGGCTTACGGCCGCCGGCCTTCGGGATGTTCTGGTGGTAAAGGACGGCACCGATCTCAACGCCTATGGCGAGGTGGACGGTCAGGCGGCCTGCTGCGCACCTGCCGCCGCGGAGGTGCAAAGCTCATGTTGCGGGCCGTCGTCTGCAGCGCAGCCGGAGGACGCTCATGCGGCGCTCAGGCAGATTCTCTCAAGCTACGATCTCAACGATTACGCCGGATCGGTGAAGGTCTACGCGGTGAAGCCCGCCTGAGCCGCTAGCGAAGCACGTCCAGCACATCTTCCAGCCGGGCGGGATCTCCGAGCGCGAGCACGCTGCCGTCCGACCCGGCGTGCAGAGGCTCGCCCGCCCAGTCGGTCATCATGCCGCCAGCACCCTCTACGATGGGAACGAGGGCGGCGAAGTCGTGCAACTTCAGTCCCGTTTCGGCGACGATGTCGAGATGGCCCGAGGCAAGCAGGCCGTAGTTGTAGCAGTCGCCCCCATAGACCATGCGCTTGTGGTCTGCCTGGCCGGCGAGGGCCATGAAGCGGTGGCCGTCTTCCTCCGAAAAGAGGTTCGGACTGGTGGTCGCGAGAACGGCCCGGTCCAACTTCGCACAGCGGCGCGATTCGACCGGGTTGCCGTTGAAGGTCGTGCCGTCGCCCGTACGGCCCGCCCAGCGCTCCTTTCCGATGGGCTGGTCGATAATGCCGAGGACCGGCCACCCATCCTCGAGAAGCGCGATCAGCGTGCCGAAGATCGGCCGTCCCGCCATGAAGCTGGTCGTGCCGTCGATGGGGTCGAGCACCCAGGTCCGGCGCGCACCCTCCCGGCTGGTGCCATATTCCTCGCCGACGATGCCATCGTCCGGCCGGTCTCTATCGATCAACTCGCGCATCGCCAGTTCGGCGGCGCGGTCGGCCGCCGTTACCGGCGACTGGTCGCCCTTAGACTCGACGGAAAAGGCGGACCGCCAATAGGGCCGGATGGCGGCGGCAGCGGCGTCTGCAAGGCGGTGCGCGAATCTTAGGTCGTTTTCCGTCATGCCTGTTCAGTGCCCGACGCCAGTCCCAGTTCCGCCAGGATCGCGGCGCGATGTTCATCGAGGGCAGGAGCCTTCGGCCGTGTAGCCGGATCGTCGAAGCCGCTGATCTTCACCGGGTTGCCCGCGGCCGTCAGCGGGGTGCCGTCCTCGAAGGCGGTGCGGATAGCCATGTTGCGTGCGCGCACCTGCGGATGGGCGAGCGCCTCGCCGACATCCTGCAGCGGACCGGCGGGAACACCCGCCTCGTCCAGCCGCGCGAGCCAGGTCGCGGCGTCGCCAGTCTCGAGCTGCGCCTCCATGACCGTATGGAGCGCCTCTGCATTCTCGCTGCGCGCATTGTTGCTGGCGAATCTGGGATTGCCCGGCAGGTCGGGCAGTCCCAGAACGTCGCAGAGTGCGCGGAACAGGCTGTCGTTCCCGGCGGCGATGACGATATGGGCGTCGCGGCAGCGAAAGGCGGCAAAGGGCGTGATCGACGGGTGCCGGGCCCCCAGCGGGCCGGGCGCCTCGCCCGTCACCGCATAGCGTGCGATGGCGTTTTCCAGGATCGCGATCTGCCCGTCGAGCATGGCGACATCGACGAAACGCCCGCTGCCGCTGTCCCTTCTGTCGTGAAGCGCGGACAGGATGCCTATGACGGTGAACAGGCCGGCGGTAATATCGCCGATGCTGGTGCCGACCCGCGTCGGCGGACCGCCGGGATGCCCGGTGACGCTCATGATGCCGCCCATGGCCTGCACCACCATGTCATAGGCTGCCTTGCGGCTGTCCGGCCCGCTATGCCCGAACCCGCTCGCCGCCGCATAGATCAGCTGAGGATAGCGCTCATGCAGGGCCGGCCAGCCATAGCCGAGCTTGTCAATCGTGCCGGGCCGGTAGTTTTCGACGAGGACGTCCGCGCGCTGCAGCAGCGCCTCGAAAACCTGCCGGTCGCCCGCATCCTTCAGGTCGAGGGCGATCGACTGCTTTCCGCGGTTGATAGAGGTGAAATAGGCGCTTTTGCCGTCCTTGAACGGCCCGATGCCGCGCGAATCGTCGCCCTCGCCCGGCCGCTCGACCTTGATCACCCGTGCACCTAGGTCGGCCAGCACCATCGTCGCATAGGGCCCGGCGAGGACCCGCGACAGATCGACGACCGTGATGCCCGACAGTGGACCCGGCGCGGGAGCTTCGGTATCGGTTCGGGAGTCTTGGGGGAAATCATCCATGAAGCTGTTCATGTCCTACACCTCGCCCTACGCGCGCAAGGTCCGTGTGTTCGTGCGGGAACTCGACATGGATCACCGGATCGACGAGGTGCCGGTGGATGCGCTCGCCGATCCCGATGAGCTGATCAGCGTCAATCCCGTCTCCAAGATCCCCGCGCTCGAGGTCGACGGCCAGTCGATTCACGACAGCCGCGTCATCCTGGGCTATCTGGCCTCCGTGCAGGAGGCGGGCGAGCTTTACCCCCAGCCTAACGACCCGAAGCGCTGGGCGGCCATGACTCTCGCCTCCCATATCGACGCGATCCTCGACGCCGCCGTCGCCTGGCGCATGGAAACCCAGCGCCAGCCGGGTGAGCGGTCGGTCTTCTGGCAGAACCGCTGGAAGGGGAAGATCGAGCGCGCGCTCGACGCGCTGCCCGAGATGCTGGCGGGCGCCCCCGCCTATGTCCCCTATGCCGAAATGCTGTCGGTCATCGCGCTCGAGTATCTCGACTTCCGGCACAGTATGATGGACTGGCGGCGCGGACGCCCCGCACTGGTCGAGCTGCACGACAAATGGGCGGCTAAGGGGTCGATGGTCTCGACCCAGTTCCCGCACGCCTAGCCTGCAGCGGTGGGGACCCGCCGCCGGGCCCGGTCTACCCACCAGCCCGCGAGTGTGACGACCGCGAAGACGGCGAGCGCCTGAAGCGCAAGGAGCGGCGGTGCGGTCGTTGCCGGTTCTGCGAACCAGTTGACGAGCTGTGCCCCCACCAGAGCGGCGACGAGCAGCCAGAGTCCGATCCGTCCTGCGCGCGTTGCCGACGGAACTGCGCGTGCGTAGAGCCAGGCGCCGCCGAGCAGAATGGCGAACTCCAGCGGTATCCCGACCGCCGGAACGTCCCACAGGCCAAAGCCGAATTTGGGCGGCGATCCCGTAAGTGTCAGGTCGGGCCGGTGGACGAGAAGATCGAGAGCCCAGTGCGATATGACGACGGCTGCCGCGACCCAGCCTACCGCCGGGCGCCGCAAGACCGCGCCCACCAGCAGGCCGAACAGGGCCGCCCAGCCGAATGTCGCCACCAGGCTGTGCGTCCAGGGCATGTGCATCAGGTCGAAGTCGGACAGCGCCATCAGCCCTTCGTCGACGCGGAACCGCTCGATCCCGAACAGGCTGAAGGTAAAGAAGGCATAGTCGGTCAGGCCCGCCCCGAAATGACCGACGAACATGTCAGCTGCCGCCCTGCACCGGGGGCGGCGGGCCGTCGTCGGGCAGGGGAATGCGCTCGTCGTCATCACCGGGGATGGATGGGAAGCGGTCATGCCGCCAGTCGTCCGCAGCCTTCTGGATACGCTCGGGATCAGAACTGACGAAATTCCACCAGATATGCCGCGGACCTTCGAGCGACGCTCCGCCGAGCAGCAGCAGGCGCGATGCGGAATGACAGCGCACGAGGTCGTCCGGCCCGGCAGCGTCGGCGAACATCATCTGCCCCTGTGAAAGGGTTTCGCCAAGCAGGCTGACCTGCCCGTGCGCCGCGTAAATGGCCATTTCCTCATGCCCCTCGGGCATGGCGAATTCCGCGCCCTGCTCCGCTGTGACGTCCACATAGAATATGCCGCCCGGATAGGCGACGGGACTGCTGTGCCCATAGGCGTCGCCTGCGATCAGGACGGCGCGCGCGCCCGGCCAGTCCCAGCGCGGCAGGCTGTCTGCGGAATGATGGCGAAAGGCTGGCTCTCCCTGTTCATGATCTCGCGGCATCGCCACCCAGGACTGGATGCCCTCCAGCGTCTGGCCGTTCTTTTGGCGCTCGTCGCTCGTCCGCTCCGAGTGCACGATGCCGGTCCCGGCCGTCATCCAGTTGACCGCGCCCGGCGTGATGGCCTGCTGCGAGCCCAGCGAGTCCCGGTGCATGATCTCGCCGTCGAACAGATAGGTGATGGTGGCAAGGTCGATATGCGGATGCGGCCGCACGTCGAACCGCTCGCCCGGCTCATAGGTCTTCGGACCGAAATGATCCCAGAAGACGAACGGGCCTACCGAACGACGCCTCGCACTGGGCAGAACCCGGCGGACCGCGAAGCCGCCGCCAAGGTCCCGCTGCCGCCCTTCGATGATCATGCCGCGACCCTTTCCCAAGAAAGGCCGGGCACCGGCGCCCTAGCCCATCTGCCGTTTTACGGTCTTCCTGAGAGCCTCGCCATAGGGCGGACGCATGCCGCCCATCTTCGCCACATCGAGCTTCGGCTGGGTGTAGATCGACTTGGCGTGGCTGAAGGTCTTGAACCCGTCATGGCCATGATAGCTGCCCATGCCGGAGGGGCCGATGCCGCCGAAGGGCAGGTCTTCGACCGACACGTGGAAAATGACGTCGTTCACCGTCACACCGCCCGAGATGGTCTGGTCGAGAACGCGCGTCTCTTCCTTCGAATCCGTCCCGAAATAATAAAGACCGAGCGGCCGGTCGTTGGCATTCACATAGCCGACCGCTTCTTCGAGCCGGTCATAGGTCTTGATGGGCAGGACGGGGCCGAAAATCTCTTCCTGCATCACCTTCATGTCGTCGGTGGGATTGCGGACGATCGTCAGCGGCATCTTGTTCGAGTTGGCGGAGGCGAAATCCTCGCCGGCAGGATTGACCTCGATGACCTCGGCACCCTTCTCGCGCGCATCGTCGACCAGGCCCTGAAGCCGCTCCCGGTGGCGGCCATTGACGATGGAAGTATAGTCGTCGTTCGAGAGGAGGCTCGGATACATCTCGACGGCCGCGCTGGTCAGTCCGCCGACCACGTCCCGCTCCTTCGAGCGCGGCACGAGCATGTAGTCGGGGGCAAGGCAGATCTGCCCGGCGTTCAGCATCTTGCCCATGGCGACCCGCTTCGTGGTGACATCGAGGTCGGCGCTCTCCCCGACGATGACCGGCGATTTCCCGCCGAGTTCAAGTGTCACCGGAACCAGGTTGTCGGCCGCGCCGTGAAGGATGTGCTTTGCGATGCCCGTGGCGCCGGTGAAGATCAGATGGTCGAAAGCGAGTCCCGAGAATTCCTTGCCGACCTCGGGGCCGCCGTTGATGAAGGCGAGTTCGGTCTCGTCGAAATATTTCGACGCCAGCCGGCTCATCAGGTCGGAGGTTTCCGGAGTGAATTCCGACGGCTTCACCATCGCACGGTTGCCCGCCGCGAAGATCTGGGCAAGCGGCGCGAAGGTGAGGTTCACGGGGAAGTTCCAGGGACTGATGACGCCGATGACGCCCTTCGGCTGGAACTCGATGCGGGCCTTGGCGCCCAGCAGGTTGAGCGGAAAATCGACCTTGCGCTTTTCCGGCTTCATCCAGTCGTCGACATGCTTCAGCGAATGTTTCAGCGGCCCGACCGAGCCGGCGATGTCCGTGAACATCGACTGGTCCTTCGACCGGTGTCCGAAATCCTCGGTCAGCGCCTCGACCAGCTCGGTCTGGTGCGTTTTCAGAAGGTCTATGGCGCGGCGTATGCGGTCCTTGCGAATGGCTGCGCCGACCGGCAGCTCGGCCATGAAGGCGGCGCGCTGACGGCGAAGAATGTCGTGCATGTCCGCGGCCTGCGGATTTTCCGTGGGAGCGATCTGCGTTGCCATGATGAATTCCTCCTGATCCCTATCGGCTGATATATCTAGCGCCTTGGGCCGGGGTGGTCACGCTCACCAATTGAGGCGGCATGCTTGAGGGCCGCCGCTGCCGGTGGCAAGGCGGGCCGATGCGGGAAAAGGAGCTTCGCCTTGCGCTGATCTGCTACGGGGGAATCAGCCTTGCCGTCTACATGCACGGCATCACCCGCGAGATCTGGAAACTGCTGAAGGCGTCCCGCGCGGTGGAGGCGAACGAGCCCGCGCCGGAGGGCGACAGCGAGCGGGTCTATTACGACCTGCTCAAAAGCCTCCGGCCGGGGGTGAACCTGAAGGTCAGCGTCGATATCATCGCCGGTGCCTCGGCGGGCGGAATCAACGGGATTCTTCTCGGCGAAGCGATCTCTTCCGGGGCCAGTCTGGATCCGCTCGTGGACCTGTGGCTCGACAAGGCCGACGTCGACGAGCTTCTCGATCCCGACGCCGTGCCCAAGTCGGCGTTCACCAAATTCTACGCTGCGCCGCTGCTACGCCTGCTCGCGAAGGATCGCAGCATCGACCTGACCAAGGAGGTGGTCGAGGCCGGCGCCCGCCGCGAGCTGCGCGAGAAGCTCTCCCGCTTCGTCAGGTCCCGCTGGTTCAAGCCGCCCTTTTCCGGGGCGCGGTTCAGCGGCTTCATTCTCGACGCGTTCGAGGCCATGCATGCAGGGCCGCACACCCCGCCTCTTTTGCCTGAGGGCTCCCCGCTCGACCTGTTCGTGACCGTCACGGACTTTTACGGGCATGATCAGGTGCTGACACTTCACTCCCCCCCGGTGGTGCGAGAGATCGAGCACCGTAAGGTGATCGCCTTTCGCGACAGAGGCCGGAATGTCGTCAGGTCGCTCGCCAGTTCGCAGTCGCTCGCCTCGGCGGCACGCGCCACGGCAAGCTTTCCGGGCGCTTTTCCGCCCTTCCAGGCTGCCGAGATGGATGAGCTGCTCGAGCGTCGCAACCAGAACTGGCCGGACCGCGGTGCCTTTCTGGCGAATGTGTTTCCCGAACGGGCAGGCGAGGAGGATCTCGACCTCGTGCCGCTTCTCGATGGCTCGATCCTCAACAATGCGCCCTTCCGGCCTGCGCTTGCCGCCCTGAAGAACAGAACGGCATATCGGGAGGTCGACCGGCGCTTCGTCTATATCGACCCGAAGCCCGGCATCCGGTCCATCGGCGTATCGCGCGGCCAGACGGAGGGGCCGCCGGGCTTCTTCACGACGATCATCCAGTCCCTCTCCGATATTCCGCGCGAACAGCCGATCCGGGACGATCTGGAGGCGCTCGACCGGCGGTCGCAGCGCGTACGCAAGCTCCGCTCGGTGCTCGACGGCATCGCGGACGACACCGATGCGGCGATCAATTCCGCTCTCGGTTCGCGAACGATGAACGCCAAGCCGTCCGCAGCGCGGCTGGAAACGCTGCGGGCGCAGGCAACGGCGGCGGCGGTAGAGAAGGCGGGTCTTGCCTATTCGCCCTACGCGCATCTGAAACTGGCGGAGGTCACGGCCTTTCTCGAGCGTATCATGGTGCAGCTCGCGCGGCCGGACAGCGCGGCCGGCGAAGCCGACGTTCGCGCCAGAATCCGCGAGTGGCGCCGCGACGAGGGGATCGAGGACATCACCCGCACGGTGAGGGCTAAGGATGCTGCGCGCGACCGATTCGTACGCTTCCTGCGCGCCTTCGACCTCAGCTACCGGATTCGCCGGCTGCGCTACGTCGTGCGGAAACTGAACGAGCTGACCGCGGAAGACGAGGCGCGCGAAGTCATGGCCTCTGCCGAACGTGCGCGCGGCGCGCTGTTCGAGATGCTCGGGCCGTTCCTCGACCGGGAAACAGTCGAATTCGCAGAGGACACAGTGGCCGACTGGAACGGCCTCCTGGCGAACGAGCCCGCCGAGGCAATCGCCCGCTACCGCGCCGAACTGGACCTCGCCAAGCTGGACACGGAGATCGACCGGAGAATCTCCGTCCTCATCCGGGCGCCCGCGACGATGCCCGTCGTTCGCCGCGCCATCCTGCGCGCCTATCTCGGCTTTCCGCTCTACGACATGGCGACCTTTCCGCTGCTGCAGGGCGAGGGGCTGGACGAATATGGCGAAGTGCGCATCGACCGCATTTCGCCGGAGGACGCCCACTTTCTGCGCAGCGGCGGGACAGAGGCGACCCTGAAGGGGATCCGGTTCAACTCCTTCGGGGCCTTCTTCAGCCGCGCCTACCGCGAGAACGACTATCTGTGGGGCCGTTTGCACGGCGCGGAGCGCATGATCGAAATCGTTCTGAGCGCCCTGTCGGCGTCCGAACAACCGGCGGGCCACGAAGTGACCGAAACGAAGCGCGCCTGTCTGTCGGCCATTCTCGACACCGAAGCCGACCATCTGGGCAAGGTCTCCGACCTGATCGAGCAGCTGCGCGGCGAATTGTGACGTTTCGCTAGCTGGCAGTCGGCGGGGACGATGTGTATCTGGGCCGCGAAAGGAACTCTTATGACCGAACGCGATCCGAAGATCGTCTCGATCCAGACCGATGTGAAGCCGGCCGCGAAGGGCCATGCGAATCCTGCCCTCTCGAGCGTGGACGAGATCATCGAGGAGGCCAGGAACGGCCGTATGTTCATCCTCGTCGACGACGAGGACCGCGAGAATGAAGGCGACCTCGTCATTCCGGCGCAGATGGCCACCCCCGACAAGATCGCTTTCATGGCGAAGAACGGCCGCGGGCTGATCTGCCTGTCGCTGACGCGCGAACGGGTGGACGAACTTGGCCTGAAGGCGATGACGCCGCGTAACGAGACACCGCTGGAGACTGCCTTCACCGTTTCCATCGAGGCGAAGGAAGGCATTACGACGGGGATCAGCGCGCACGACCGGGCGCGCACCATCTCGGTTGCGATCGACCCGCGCAACGGCCCCGACTCGATCGGCTCCCCCGGCCATGTCTTCCCGCTCGCGGCCCGCGACGGCGGTGTGCTGGTCCGCGCCGGCCACACCGAGGCTGCCGTCGACATCTCGCGCCTCGCCGGGCTGATCCCGGCGGGTGTGATCTGCGAGATCATGAAGGACGACGGCACGATGGCGCGCATGGACGACCTAGTCTCCTTCGCGCAGCTTCACGGCCTGAAGATCGGCACGATTCGCGATCTGATCGCCTATCGCCGCCGGCATGACAGTTTCGTCCGCCAGGTCGCCGAGGAAAGCTTCGAAAGCGAATGGGGCGGCCGCTGGCGCGCCATCCGCTTCAAGGATACCGTTTCCGACACCGACAAGCTGGCGCTGGTGAAGGGCGACCCGGGCGCCGAAGGTGTTCTGCCGCTGATCCGGATGCACCATTTCAACCTGTTCGACGACGCGTTCGCCAACATGTCGCCGCGCAGCGGACATCTGCGCCGCTCTATGGAAATGATCGCCGAAGCGGGCACCGGCGCCGTCGTGCTGATCAACAAGCCGGGCCGCTATACGGTCGAGACCAGCATGCGGGCGCTGGAACCGCGGCGTCCGTCCGGGGACGGCGAGATGGAAATCCGCGACTATGGCATCGGCGCGCAGATCCTCGCCCTCCTCGGGGTGCACGACATGGTGCTTCTAACCAATTCGAAGCAGAGCCTCGTCGGGCTTGGCGCCTACGGCCTCAACATCGTCGAACAGCGCGCCATCGACTGACGGGCAGGGGCGGCTGGCGGACCCGCGCTTCCCGGGGCGCCCGGTCCTGCCAGCCTCGCCAGCTTGTGAAGCTGCCGGGCCGGTCCTAAGTCTCACTCAGACCCTTAGGGAGGGGTGAGATATGGAAACTACCGACGTTCTCATCGTCGGCGCCGGCCTCAGCGGCATCGGCGCGGCCGTTCATCTGCAACGCGACTGTCCGTCGAAGGACTTCGTCATCGTCGAAGCCCGCGAGGCGATCGGCGGGACCTGGGACCTGTTCCGATATCCGGGCATCCGTTCCGACAGCGACATGCATACGCTGGGCTATGTCTTCAAACCCTGGACGAAGGCGAAGGCTATCGCCGACGGCCCCTCGATCCGCGACTATGTGAACGAGACGGCCGACGAGCATGGCGTGCGGGACAGGATTCGCTTCGGCCACAAGGTCGTCAGTGCGGACTGGTCGAGCGAGACGGCCCGCTGGACGTTGACCATGCTGCACGAGGGCGAGGAGCGGCAGATTTCCTGCGCCTTCCTGTTCATGAATTCGGGCTATTATAATTACAATCAGGGCTACCGCCCGGAATTCCCCGGCGAGGATGGCTATGAGGGGCGGTTCGTGCATCCGCAGCACTGGCCCGAAGACCTGGACTATAAGGACAAGCGCGTCGTCATCATCGGGTCCGGAGCCACGGCCGTGACGCTGGTGCCGGAGATTGCGAAAGAGGCGGCGCAGACGGTCATGTTGCAGCGCTCGCCGACATGGATGGTGTCGCGTCCGGCGCAGGACCGGCTGGGCAATCTCCTCCGCAAGCTGCTCGGCGAAGAGCGGGCCTACAGGCTGATCCGCTGGAAGAATGTGCGGCTGCAGGACTTCTTCTTCCGCCGCGCCCGCTCGCGCCCCGAAAAGGTTGGCGAGAAGCTGCTGGAGATGGTGAGAAAGCACCTGCCCGCCGACTATGACGTGAAGACCCACCTGACGCCCAGCTACAATCCCTGGGAAGAGCGGCTGTGCCTGGTCCCGGACGGCGACCTGTTCGAGGCGCTGAGCAACGGCTCGGCGGAAATCGTCACCGACCATATCGAGACGTTCGAAGCGGGCGGTATCCGGCTGAAATCGGGCAAGTTCCTGCAGGCCGACATCGTCGTTACGGCGACCGGCCTCAACCTGCAGCTGTTCGGCGGCGCCGAGCTGTCGCTCGACGGCAAGACGGTCGGGCCGCGCGAGACCTATCCCTATAAGGGCGTGATGTTCTCGGGCATTCCGAACCTGGCCGCCACCTTCGGCTATACCAATGCCAGCTGGACGCTGAAGGCCGATATCACCGCGCAATATGTCGCCCGCCTCCTCAACCTGATGGACGAGAAGGGAATGGCGGTCGCCACCCCCGACTTTCCGCATGGCGATTTCACCGAACAGCCCTTCTCCAACCTTTCGTCGGGCTATTTCAAACGCGCCGAGGACCGCGTTCCGCGGTCGACCGACAAGGCCCCGTGGCAGCAGCCGCACGATTATCTGAACGACCGCAAGTGGTTGCTGGACGGCGAGATCGAGGACGGGACCATCACCCTCTCGAAAGCCGCCGCACCGACCGCGCGGCAAGCCGATGGCGAGGTCTTCGCTATCGCCGCCGAATAGGGCGGGTCGCTACTCCTCCCCCGCCACCTCGCGCGCGAAGAAGCGGGCGACGGTGCGCATGAGGTGGAGTTCCCGGCCCTCGCCGCCGACGCGGTGCGTGGCGCCCGGATAGACCATGAGGTCGAAGGGGATGGCGGCCTGCTGCAGCCTGCCGATCAGAACGGTTGAGTTTTCGAAGACGACATTGTCGTCGGCCATGCCGTGGATGAGGAGGAGCGGATCCTCGATCCTCTCCGCATCGGCGAGCGCGCCGGCCCGTTCGTAGACGGCGGGGTCGGCATTGGGGTCGCCGAGGTAACGCTCGGTATAATGAGTGTCGTAGAGCGTCCAGTCGGTCACCGGCGCACCGGAAATCCCCGCGGCATAGGCGCCGGGAGCCGCCTCCAGCAGCTTCAGCGTCATGTAGCCGCCATAGGACCAGCCATAGACGCCGATCCGCTCGGGGTCGGCGAAGTCCTGCCGCTTCAGCCAGTCGAGCGCGGTCAGCTGGTCTTCCACCTCCGCCGTTCCCATGGCGCGGAAGATATTGTCCTCGAACGCCTTGCCGCGGTCGGGCGAACCGCGTCCGTCCACCGAGAAGACGGCATAGCCCTGGTCGACGAGCCACTGGTGGAAGAGGCCGTCGCGGCCATCCCATTTGCGCGTCACCTGGCGCCCGACTCCCGGTCCGCCATAGACCTGCACGAAGACGGGTGCGCGCTCACCGGGGGCGAGGTCGGGCAGCAGCAGCTTGTAGAGAAGTGCCGAACCGTCCGCCGCCTCGATCGTGCCGAAGCGCGGCGCGACATGGCCCCCGAGATAGGGCGCATAGGGGTGGGAGGCGTCGAGCGGATTGCGTTCGATCCAGGTGCGGTGGGTGAAGTCGCCCGAGGTGAGAAAGGTCTGCGGCGGCTGCGTGGGAGAGGAGCGCGTCACGACCGCCCCGTGGCCCTGCGAATCCATGTCCACCTCGTGCCACGCCCCCGCCTCGGTCAGGCGGACGGGCTCGCCGCCAGCCAGCGGACCGAGCCGGTAGAGATGGTTTTCGAGCGGCGTGTCGAGATTGCCGGTGAAGTACAGCGCGTCCGCCTGCGGGTCGTACGCCTCGATCTCGCCGACCATCCAGCTGCCCGAGGTCAACTTCGTCCACGCGCCGCCTGTCCAGCGGTAGATGTGCGAATAGCCGCTGCGCTCGGACGTCCAGAGCAGGTCGTCGGGACCGAGCAGCGTGAGGTTGTCGTGGAGGTTGAGCCAGCTGTCCTCCGCCGTCTCCGTGAAGAGACGCTCGCTGGCGCCGGTTGCGGGGTCGATGCGCAGCAGGTCGAGCGTCTGCTGGTCGCGCGACTGGCGCTGCACGAACAGCGCCGAGCCGTCCGGCGCCCAGTCGGCGCGCGCAAGGTAGATGTCGTCGTCGGGGCCGAGATCTACCTCAATCCGGTTTCCGCCGTCCGGGTCGATCAGGAACAGATCGACGACGGCGTTCGGCGTCCCTGCCGCCGGATAGCGCTGGTCGTAGACGCGCGTCCCCTCCGCGCCGATGGCGGTGCGGGTAACGACCTCGACCGGCGATTCGTCGACGCGCGCGACGGCGAGGCGGGATTCGCCGGGCGCCCACCAATGCCCGATATTGCGGCGCATTTCTTCCTGCGCGACGAATTCCGCGACGCCCCAGGAGACGGTGTCGCTGCCATCAGGCGAGACCTGCCGCGCGGCGCCGTCCTGCCGGTCGATGACGTGGAGCGCGCCGTCTATGACGAAGGAGACGTAGCGGCCGCCAGGCGATACCTGCGCGTCGAGCTCGGTGTCCTCCGTGTCGGTCAGCCGCTCGGTGGTGCCGTCCAGGCCCGCCAGGTAGAGATCGCCGTCGAGCGGCACGAGCACCGTCCTGCCGTCCGGCGCCCAGTCATAGGACACGATCCCGGTGAGGTCGCCGATCCGCGCGCGCTCGCGGCGCATCCGCTCCTCCTCCGACAGCGCCGCGCCGCTGCCGAGCTTCTTGGAGTCGACGAGCATGCGCTCCGCGCCCGTCTCGGTGTTCACCACCCACAGATCGTAGCGGGTGCGCTCGTCGGCGCGCGGTTTCAACAGGGCCGCCATGCGCCCGTCCGGCGACAGCTTCACCTGGCGCGGGATAGGGCCGGAGAGGGCGGGACTGGCGACAAGACGTTCCAGCGTCAGCTCGTCCTGCGCGGTGGCGGGATCCGCTGCGAGCATCGCGGCGAGAAGAGCGAGCAGGAGCGAAAGAGCGGAAACGCGCACGACCCCGCCGAAAGGCAGGCGCAGGCCCGCCACCCGAAAGTCACAAAGGTCACACTCGAACGCACGCATGTGCGGGTGCGCGCCTGCATGCGCGTGCGCAGAAGGGGCCCGTGTGCCTGCGGAGGCGAGGTGTCCGGTCGGGGCGGGCAGCGGCGCGGCGGTCCTGTGAAGCATGGTCATGGCGCCAAGCGTTGCCCAGTTCTGCCTATTTCGGAAGGGGGAAAATCGGCCCGCAAGGCTGTGTAGCGACCGCTTGGCGGTGCGCGCCGTGGCGGATAAGCGGAAGCGATGACCGACCTGCGCACCCTCTATCCGCCCATCCAGCCCTATGAGACCGGCATGCTCGACGTCGGCGACGGCCACAGCGTCTATTGGGAGCGGTGCGGCACGAAAGGGGCGAAGCCCGCCGTTTTCCTGCATAGCGGCCCGGGCGGCACGGCATCCGAGGATCACCGGCGCCAGTGGAACCCCGACAAGTACGACATCATGCTGTTCGACCAGCGCGGCTGCGGCCGCTCGACGCCGCACGCGTCGACCGAAGCGAACACGACCTGGCACCTGGTGGCGGACATCGAGAAGCTGCGCGCGCTGATGGGGGTGGAGCGCTGGCAGGTGTTCGGCGGGTCATGGGGTTCGACCCTCAGCCTCGCCTATGCCGAGGCGCATCCGGAGCGTGTCACGGAGCTGGTCCTGCGCGGCATCTTCACCTTTCGCGAGGAAGAGATCGACTGGTTCTACCGCAGCGGTGTGCCGAAGATGTTTCCGGACGCCTATGAGAAGTTCCTGGCGCCGATCCCCCAAGACCGGCGCGGCGAGGACCCGCTGGAGGTCTATCACGACCTCCTCACGTCCGACGACAAGGAGACACAGCTTGCCGCCGCGCAGGCCTTCGCGCTGTGGGAAGGGACGGTGGTGAAACTGCTGCCCGATGCGGACGTGACCGAGACATTCTCCGGCGGGCACTTCGCGCTCGCCTTCTCGCGCATCGAGCACCACTATATGCGCCATCGCGGCTGGCTGCGCGAGGGCCAGCTGCTGACCGAGGCGCGGAAGATCGCCGACATTCCCGGCGTCATCGTCCATGGGCGCTACGACATGCCGTGCCCGCTGAAAAATGCCTGGGACCTGAAGGCGGCGTGGCCGAAGGGCGACCTGAAGATCGTCGAGGGCGCGGGGCACAGCTATGACGAGCCGGGGATCCTGAGCGAGCTGGTGACGGCCACCGACCGGTTTGCCGCCGGCTAGCGCGGAGCGGCGCTCGCGCTGTACCGAGCCTTTGCCGGCCGCGATCGAGGCGGGCGGGGCTATCTAGAAGCCCACGAAGCGAACGGTGTCCTCGAGCGGCTTGCGGTTGGTATAGACGCGGTTCGCGGGAAAGTCCGGGTCCGGAAAGCCCATGGCGACGCAGATCATGATCACCTCCTCATCGGGAATGCCTGCATGTTCGCGCACCACAGGCGACTGCATGATACCCTGCGAATTGATCACGCAGCCAAGCCCGCGCGACCAGGCCGCGTTCACCAGTGCGTTGGTCACCGCGCCGCAGTCGAACGGCGCGATGTCTGAGCCGACCAGCTCCTTGTCGTAGCTGACGACGACGCTGACGGGCGCATCGAACTGGCGGAACCCGCGCATGACCCAGTCCTGCCGCCCCTCCTTGTCGTCGCGGGCGATCTCCATCTCTCCGAAGAGCTGCTTGGCGACCTCGATCTGGCGGTGACGGTGCGCCTCGGCGATCTCGCCGCCCTTCCGAAATTCGCGGCTGTCGGGCTTTCCGGCAAGGATGCCCTCGGTATTGCCCTGCCGAATATCGTCGAGCGGATCGCCGGTAACGACCGTGAAATGCCAGCACTGGTTGTTGAAGGACGACGGTGCGCGGCAGGCGAGCTCGACGATCTCCTGCAGAAGCTCCTGCGGCACCGGCTTGTCGAGGAAGCCGCGAATGGACTTTCGCCCGCGTACGATCTCTTCATAGGTTTCTTCGCTATTGCCGCCCATATGCGCTGCTCCTCTTTCCCATTGCCGCTGGCTACTGCCCTGTCTTGATACGCCAAGCCGTCAGGTGAGGGAGGGTTGCCGGATGGCCGATATGACAAGCGGTCGGCGCACTCTCCTGCTCACCTATGCAAAGAGAGCGTCAGCCGCGTGAAGCTGCATCCGGCGGCCTGTGTCACCACCCCCCCCCCCGAGCGTCGAGAAGATGCCGTCGCCCATCGCTCCGTTCCTCCCCGTCCGTGCCTGGTCGCTGGTCTCGAGACAGGCCTAGAGAGGGGTGGAATCGGTGTCGAGGGACGGCCCCACTAGCAAAAAAGAGCCGTGCAGAGAGCAGGGTGGCGAGCGGGGAGCGGTTGCGGGCGCTGCCAGGCTCAGTCGACGGAGGTCTCCACGGAGCAGGTCGTCGGGGGCGAGTCGCCGCGCAAGACGGCACCGACGCCCGCGCGAAAGCAGTCCGGCGCCGTCATCAGGATGAAGTGCGGCGCGCCCTCCACCGTGAGCAGGCGGGTGTCGCCGGCCTCCGTGAACCGCGAAATATGTTCGCGCGCGCCGGCATAGGGCGTTTTGGGGTCGAGCGTCCCGTGAAGGACGAGCGTCGGCGGCAGGCTGGCGGGCGGCCGGGCGAAGTGCTCGCCGCGCCGATAGGCGGGAAAGCCGCCCTGCAGCAGCTGGCCGGGCAGCGGGCTGGCGAAGAGATAGCCCTCCTCCTCCGCCGCGATCTGTTCGGCGGTGAGACCCGGCCGCGCATTATTCTCCGCGCGGCTGATCAGGCTGACGAGCGGGATCGAGGAAGGGGCCTGCGGATAGGGTGCGAAGCGGGCGCCGAGCGCCTCCAGCCGCGCCGTTGCGGCACCGAGCGGGCGGGTGTCGCCTGCCTTTAGCCCGGCGACGATCCGCGGCAGCATGGCGCGGGTTTCGGGCAGGTCGAGCAGAGCGCCCAGGAGATATTTCGGCCGCGGCCCCAGCGGGCCATCGGGCCCGGCCTCCTCGACCAGCGCGGCAAGGTCATCCTGCTGCTCCTCAGCGAGGACGGTGCGGCCGACGGCGTCCACGACCCCGGAGCGGCGGCTGAGATCGTAGCGTTCGGTATCTTCCGGCGGGACGAGCGAATCGAGGATGACGCCGTCGACGCCGGCGGGCGGGTCGATGGCCATGGTGCGAAGCACGAGCTGCGTGCCGTAGGAGACGCCGTAAAGCCAGGTTTCTCCACCCGACCCGAGGCGCTCCATCAGCTGCGACAGGTCATGTGCGGCATTGGTGATGGTAAAGGCGCGGGTGCGGGCAGCGTCGGCATTCAGCGCGCCGAAGCAGCTGCCCCATTCCGCGCCCACGAGGGCGGTGCCGCCGGGACTGTCCGCGCTTTCCTCCGCAGGGCAGAGCCGGGCGGAATAGCCGGTGCCGCGATGGTCGGGAATGAGAAGGTCGTAGCCGGGCGCCGCCGCGCGCAGCGTGTCGAGGAAGGGGTAGAAGGACGCGCCCGATTCGCCGGGTCCGCCCGCGACCAGCCAGAGCTCGCCCTGCGGTGCCCCGTCCGCCGGGAATTTCCGTACGAACAGCTCGACGCTGCCGTCTTGGGCGCCGTCTTGGGTGCCGTCTTGCGGTGCGGCATGGTCGAGCGGCACCTCGATCCGCGCGCATTCGGTCCCGGCGAGGGCGGGTGCGTCGGCGGCGTCGGGACATGGCGTGAAGGGAGACGGCGCTGCGGCGTGCGCCGTGGCGGCGCTGCCGCGTTCCGCCGGGGCGGCGCAGGACGCGAGGAGGCCGCCGGCGCAGGTGGCGAGCAGAAGGGCGCGGGAGAAAGAGGGCAACGACGTCTCCGGGAATGTGACGGCCGGCGGGGGGCGGCAGGAATGGGGCGCGCAGCCCTAGGTGGGCCGTCAGGCCGTGTCGAGTTTCGGCGCCTTGGCGTTCGACCGGGCTACGGATTCGGTCGATAAACGGCGAGGAACGCGGCGCGCACACGCCGCAACATGAAAAGGGCCCCGGCGCTTAGATGCGGCGGAGCCCCTGTTTCATGCCGTGACGGCAGCGTCGTTCGCAGGATCAGTCCTCGGACTTGATCTCTTCGACAGCTTCCTGCTTCTCGGCTTCGGTGGCGCTGGCGTCGGGCACCGGGCTGCCCTGCGTCGCCTCGGTCGGGCCGGTATAGCGGCGCTCGGCGATACGCGCCGACTTACCCGAGCGGCCACGCAGATAGTAGAGCTTCGCACGGCGCACGACACCGCGGCGCTTCAACTCGATCGAGGCAACATTGGGGCCGTAAAGCGGGAAGACGCGCTCGACACCCTCACCGAAGGAAACCTTGCGGACGGTGAAGTTGGAGCTGATGCCCTTGTTGGAGCGGGCGATGACGACGCCCTCGAAATACTGGATGCGCTCACGCGTGCCTTCGACAACGCGTACGCCCACGCGGACCGTGTCGCCGGCGCGGAATTCCGGAATGTCCTTCGTGGCGGCGAACTTCTCTACCTGTTCCGCCTCGATCTGCTGGATGAGGTTCATGCCTCGTCCTCCTCTTGCTTCTCTCGCCGCGCACCAGAGGGAGACTGGGCCCGAGCGCCGGTATGGCGCTCCCAAAGGTCCGGCCTCCGTAGCCGTGTCTGCTCTTCCGACTGGCGCTGGCGCCATGCCGAAATGCGCGCATGATCCCCCGATCGCAGCACTTCAGGGACCGTGCGGCCCTCCCATTCGGAAGGGCGGGTATATTGTGGGTATTCGAGGAGCCCGTTTTCGAACGATTCGTCCTCACCACTCGCGGCCGCGCCCATTACGCCGGGTACGAGCCGAATGCAAGCGTCGAGGAGCACCAGCGCCGCCATCTCGCCGCCCGACAGGATGTAGTCGCCGACCGACACCTCTTCAATCGGGCGGGCGTCCAGAAGGCGCTGGTCCACCCCCTCGAACCGGCCGCAGAGAAGGGAGACGCCGGGCCCCGCGGCGAGCGTGCGCACCCGGTGCTGCGTCAGCGGCGCGCCGCGCGGGCTCATGTAGAGAAGCGGTGCCTGCGGCCGCGCGGCGAGTGCATGGTCGCAGGCCCGGGCGAGGACATCGGCGCGCATCACCATGCCCGCGCCGCCGCCCGCGGGGGTGTCGTCGACATTGCGGTGCCGGCCCTCGGCGAAGTCGCGGATCTGCACCGTGTCGAGCGACCAGAGACCGTCACCCAGCGCGCGTCCTGCCATCGACTGACCGAGCGGCCCCGGGAACATGTCCGGATAGAGGGTAAGGACGGTCGCGGCGAAGGTCATGCCCTGCGGCCTATGCCGCGCGCGGCGCCGCGGTCAATCGGTGCGGCGGCGAAGTCCCATGGCCGCGACGCCGATGCCGAGGAGGCCCAGAGCGGCGGGTGCCGGAACGTCGGCGGGGCTTTCGAGAACCAGATTGTCGACGAGGACGACCGAGCGGCCATTGTCGAACTGGGGCGCTTCCGGCGCGTAGAGTTCGAGCCGCAGTTCGCGAAGCAATTCTCCATTGCCCAGAACCGGGATGAACGCGCCTTCCGTATTGTCGGGGAGCGACAAAGAGTCGAACCCACCCTCCATGCCGACATAGTAGAACCGGGTCCCGTCGGGCTGCTGGAGGAAGTCGCTGTGAAAGTCCGCCTGTCTGAAATAAAATCCGGCTCCGTCAGTACGCGTGATGGTGACGTACAGGCCGATCTCTCCATCGAATTCGTAGAACCCAAGCGCGGGTGAACTGTTGCCCAGGCTGGTGGTGATCGGCCCGGGAACCCCATCGAGGACCACGTCGAAGCGATACGCGCCAATCGTGAAATCGCCCGGAGTGGAGGCAGGCACCTCGTCAAAGGTAATCGGGACCGCCTGGGCCGTGGCTGCGGTGAGGGCCGCCGCAAAGGCAAGGACAGGTTTAAGCATGACCACCCTTCAAAAAACCGCGATTCATGACCGCAGACAGGCGCCGAGATGCGCAAAAGCTGTGCAATGCAAGAAGGGTGCCGGGAGTATAACGGCCTAGGAATCAGCATTATTTGAAGGCCGCGCGCGAAACTCTGTCAAGAATCTCGACAGGTCCGCTGCGGCCGGGCCCTTGGCGACGATCTGCGGCCTGTCTGGCACCCGCGTTTCGTAGAGATCCAAGGTAACCATTCCTTTCCGATTGGCGCCGTACAAAACTAACATGGGTCTAATTGGGGCATGGAGAGCGGGGCCGGGAGGCGACGTCGGCGGGGCACTGGCGGTTGTCGCGGTCGTGCTGCTCGCCGACTCGCCCGCTGCCGCCCAGATGGCCGTCAGTTTCGGCGATCATGTGCGGGTGGAAACCGCGCGGCTGGACTGGCTGGCGGTCGTCACCGGTATCTTCATCGGCATAACCCTGTTTCCGATCGCCTATAACCTCAGCTCCTATCATGTGCTGAAAGAGCGGTTCCTGCTGTGGCACAGCCTGCGCGCGCTCGGCATCGTGACGCTGGTCCTGGGGCATGCCCCCCTCGACCTGGCGCCGGTCGTCGCGGCAGGGACACTTGTCCATGCGATCATCCTCAACCTGGGCTTCGACCTTGCCATCGCCGCCTCCGGCCCCTTCCTGCGCAGCTATCTCGAGCCCGGCACCATCGGGCCGCGGACCCACCGGCTGCTCGGCTGGACGTTTCCCGCCACGCTGCTGACCACCCCGGCCATGCTGGTGCCGGATATTCCCGGCTATTTCGCGTTTCGGACCGTGATCCTCTGCCTGATCCTGGGCCTGCTGGTCTGGGCGCTGGGGGGCGCGCTACGCCGGGGAAGCCGGGCGGCGCGCTATCAGGCGGCGGCCTGGACGGGCGTTTTCGCCGTCTGCGCCATCAGCCTGTATCACGACCTGGTCCTCGGCGACTCCTTTCTCGCCTTCATTCCGCTGATCTTCGCGGCGCTGACCGTGGAGATCGTGGTCGGCGCCATGGGTGTCTCGGATCGCTTCATGACACTGAAGCTCGACCGCGACCGGGGGCTTGCGGAAGCGAGCGCGATGCGCAGCGCGGCGTTGTCCGATCCGCTGACAGGCCTTGCGAACCGGCGCGGACTGGAAGCGGAATATGCGCAGGGCGCCGCCAGCCTGACCGCCGTCGCGATCCTCGACCTCGACCATTTCAAGCGGGTGAACGACGGCTACGGCCATGATGTCGGGGACGACGTCCTCGTCGCCGCCGCGCGCGCGATGAGCTGGCATCCGGGCTGCTTCGCCGCGCGTCTGGGCGGAGAAGAGTTCGCGCTGTTCTTTTACGGCGAGGACGTGCGCGGAACGGCCGAACGGCTGCGCGCGCGTCTTCCGCGGACCATTCGCGATGCGGTGCCCGAGGTAGAGCACAGCGTTACCGCCAGCCTGGGCATCGCCTGGCCCGAGCCGGACGAGCCCTTTGCGGCGATCCTGAAACGCGCCGACGAGTGCCTCTACCTCGCCAAGGCCGCGGGACGGGACCGCTGCGTCTTCGCCCTGAAGGATAGCGGCACGGACCCGCTGGCGGCGACCGAGACCCTTGCGGATGCCGGCGCCGCCCCAGCCGCCGAAGTTCGGCCCGCGCGCCGCCTGACCGCCGCTGCGTAGCATATACCCCCGCGCCAACCGCGGACATGGGCCGACGGCCTATTCGACCGGAAGGCCGTGCAGTCTGAGGAAGGTCAGCCGGTCGAAATAACCCCGCTGAAACTGTATCCGACCGTCCCTGACGGTGAAGAAGCCGCAGCCGCGCAGGCCGAGCGGATCGCTCCATTCGAGGATGGCGACGTCGCCCGCTTCGTGAATAGCCTCTATCTGGCAAACCATCTTTGCAGCGGCCATCTCGCGGGCGAACATCCCGGCTATCGCCGTGCGCCCGCGGGCAGGGTCCTGTACCACCTGATGATTCACGGCGTCTTCATGGTAGAGTTGGGCAAGACCCTCCACATCGGCGGCATTGAAACGGTCCACCCAGAGTTCAACGAGCTGTTTCGGGGTCATCAAAGGCTCCTCCCCCAAACGATGATCGCAGCCGCGATCCTGACCGTCTATCGGGGAACGTTCCCTGATCGCCCGACGACATTCTGGTCTGGGACCAAGGCCGACATCACCCCGACCCCTTGGTCTTGGTCGCGCCCGCCTTCGCGTTGGCCGCGATATAATCGATGATCTGGCCGGCGATGTCCTTGCCGGTGGCATTCTCAATCCCCTCGAGCCCGGGCGAGGAATTGACCTCCATGATGACCGGACCGTGGTTCGAACGCAGCATGTCGACGCCGCAGACGTTGAGCCCCATCTTGCGCGCGGCGCGCACGGCGGTCTCGCGCTCGACCGGCGTAATCTTCACCGTCTTGGCGCTGCCGCCGCGATGGAGGTTGGAACGGAAGTCGCCCTCCGCGCCGGTGCGCATCATGGTGCCGACGACCTTTCCGCCGACGACGAAGCAGCGAAGGTCGGTCGCGCCCGCCTCCTTGATGAACTCCTGCACGAGCACGGAGACGTTGGCGCCCCGGAACGCCTCGATGACGGAGCGGGCGGACTTTTCCGTTTCCCCCAGCACGACACCGATGCCCTGCGTCCCCTCGAGCAGCTTGATGACCACAGGGGCGCCGCCGGCGATTTCCAGCACCTTGTCAGTCTGTTTGGGATCATAGGCAAAGGCGGTGACGGGAAGGCCGAGGCCGGCGCGGGCGAGAATCTGCAGCGAGCGCAGCTTGTCGCGGCTGCGACCGATCGCGACGCTTTCGTTCAACGGCCAGACGCCCATCATCTCGAACTGGCGCAGGACGGCGAGGCCGTAATGGGTGATGGACGCGCCGATGCGCGGAATGACCGCGTCATAACCCGACAAGGGTTGGCCGTCATAATAGGCCTGCGGCCGGTGCGAGGTGATGTTCATGTAGACGCGCAGCGTGTTGACGATGTCGAGCGTGTGCCCGCGCGCCTCCGCAGCCTCGACGAGCCGCTTGTGGGAATAAAGGCGCGGATTGCGCGCCAGCATCAGCAGTTTCATGACTTGCTTCCTTCGGGCGGCGTGTCGCCCTGCATGTAGGCGTGCGATACATCGACCAGGAACCGGTTTTTGAGCGCCGTCCTTCCCACCAGCATCGCATAGCCCATTTGCGAGCGGTTGGAGAGCGTGACTTCGGCGCGGAACCGCTTCCCGCCAATGACGAAACGCGTGCGGATGACGAAGCGTTTCTGCGTTTCGCCGTTCGAGCTCCTGACCTTCTTGATGCCGGCGAGCGGCGCTTCCACCCGGTGCTTCGAGCGGCCCTTCCTGGCGGGGACGGTGAAGCGTACCCATTCGCGCCCGTCCTTCTCGAAATGGTGCAGGCGGATGGCATGAAGTGCGGAGGTGCGCGCGCCGGTATCGACCTTTGCGCGGACGAAGGGAATGTCGAGGTCGGGAAGAGCCACAAGCTCGGCCCAGCCGACCGTGTCCAGAGTGCGCGCGCCGCGGGCCATGGCCGCAGCCATAGCCCATTGCAGAGGCCGTCGCCAGCCGCGTGCCTGGGCCCGCACAGCTCGTAACGGCGCGCCCATTCCGAGGCCGAGCGCGCGCTGAGGCGGGGATGCGCACATCCGGGCGGCCGGTTGTAAAACCTGCCGACACCTTGCCTCAGTCGGCGGCTTCGGCGCACTTGCGGAACAGGACGCCCTCTTCGAACAGGTTGCGGCTGCCGAGAACGGCGAGGCCGTCGGGCGGGGGGAAGACCCTGAGGCCCCCGTCTTCAAGCGCGATGGGCAGGTTCTTGGTCGGGTCGACGAAGCGAATGACCGAGTCCGCGCTGCGCAGGCGGCCGGTGCGGTCCCAACCGTTGAACTCCGCCTCGACGGCCGGACGCTCACCGCCATCGTCGGAGATGCGGAAGTCGGGCGCGGTGCAATCGCCGCCCTCGGTTGCCCAGGCACCCAGCGGTGCCTCGCCGCCGAGCTCGGAGATGCCGACGAAGCCGGCCGTCTCGGGCTGCTCCATTTCAGGCGCCTCGATGGTCTCCTCGCTGCAGGCAGCCATGAGCAGCAGCGCCGGAAGCGCCGCGCGCTGGAAGATCAGCCGGGGCATTTCACGAACACCATGCCGTCACCCCGAAGCGTGTACTGCGCGAACTCGATGCTTTCGCCGTCCGGCGCCATGACCGCGAGACCGTCGGGCCCCCGCGATTCGATGGGCAGCGGCGGGACGGGTGCGTCGAAATTGAAGGAGGGGTCCGGACCCACATCGACATAGCCGGTGGACGGCACACCGCGGACGCTGGTCTCGATGATGCTGCCGCCATTTTCGTTCGTCGTGATGTCGAAATCGGGTTTGCGGCAGTCGCCTTCCCCCTTCGCAGCCCAGGGCCCCTCCACATAGGAGGTGGTGATGCGCGTGCCCCCGCTGCGAGCGGGATCGCGGTCACGGGCCGGGGGATCTACCTGATCGATCCGGATGGGGATGATCGTCCCCTCGCCCTGCATGCAGAAAGAGGCGTCGGCGAGTTCGCCGTTCACCTGCACATAGTCGCCGGGGCCGACGTCCGCTTCGGCCAGACTGAGGGCGTAGGTAAGGCCGTCCGGCGTTTCGATGACGGGGCATTCGACCCCCTCGCCGATCCGTCCTTCCACCGTGACGACATTCTGCGGCTCGCCGGCAGGGCGCGTCCCGGCAGCAGGTGAAGAGGGTGGCGAAGAGGGAGCTTGGGCCCCGTTGTCGGGAGCGGGCGCGTCGCCGCCCCCGCTGCTACCGCCGCTACAGGCGGACATGAGAAGGGCGGGGAGAATGAGGGGAAGCGCTCTCGTTATCATGCCCGGGTCAACACGGGCGAACGGGCGCTTGTTTCATCGGGCGCGCAGAGGGGACTGCCGGCTTAGCCAAGGCCCTCCACGAATTCGTCGGCGATGAGGAGATCGGGATCGAGCTGCGGTACGGCCTCCGCCGTGAAGGGCACCATGAAGCGGCCGCCCTCCGGACGTTCGATTTCCAAGATGTCGCTGGCGCCGAAATTCTCGACGGCCACGACGCGGCCCAGCTCTGCGCCGGCGGCGGAGAAGGCGGGGCGGCCCACAAGGTCGGCGACGTAGATTTCATCGTCGCCGGGTTCGGGGAGGGCGGAGCGGGGAACGGTGAGGGGTGTGCCGCGCAGCGCCTCGGCGGCGTTGCGGTCGCCGACGCCCTCGAAACGGGCGACGATCCACTTGCCCGACTGTTTGAGCGATTTCAGGCGCAGCGGACGCCCGCCGGCGTCGAAGCGGCCGTGGCGCTTCAGGCTGTCGAGGCTCTCGGCGAAGAGCTTCAGACGCACCTCGCCCGTCACCCCATGCGCGCCCGCAATGGCGGCCAGAGTGACGGGCGGGTCGTTGGTTGCGCCGCTCATGCGCGGCCCTGAAGCAGGTTCAGGGCGGCAAACGGCACGCGCTTATTCCGTCTTTTCGGCGTCGGCGTCGGCTTCGGCTTCGGCGGCAGGCGCCTCCTCGGAAGCGGCCTCTTCTGCCGGAGCCTCTTCAGCGGATGCCTCCTCGGCGGGTGCTTCCTCAGCGGGGGCCGCTTCGGCTTCGGCCTTCGCGGCCTCTTCGGCTTCCTTGCGCTCGGCTTCCTTGGCGGCCTTCTCTTCGGCGCGTTCCTTCGCCTTGTCGCCCGGCTCGGCCTTGTTCGGGTTGTTGCGCGCCTTGCGTTCCATCAGGCCGGCGGCGTCGAGAAAGCGGGACACGCGGTCCGAGGGCACGGCGCCGTGGTCGAGCCAGTGCTTGGCACGCTCGGCGTCGAGCTTCACGCGGTCCTCGTGATCCTTCGGAAGGAGCGGGTTGTAGCTGCCCAGACGCTCCAGATATTTGCCGTCGCGCGGGGCGCGCTTGTCGGCCACGACGATCTTGTAGAAGGGCCGCTTCTTCGCGCCGCCCCGGGAAAGCCTCATTACAACTGCCATGATCTAGTCTTCCTTCGATTTCTCTTCCGGCCGGGGCCGGGATTCCGTTTCCACATTTACAAGTTGAGATCGGATCCCGGTTTGCGCCGGGACGATGAATTTGCCCGCCTTCACTTCCTGAACTTGTCGAATCCGGGCGGGAGCTGCGGCGTGCCGCCGGGCCCGCCGCCCATCATGTTCTGAAGCTCTGCGGGGTCGGGCATGCCGCCACCCATCCCGCCGGCACCGCCGCCCATGCCAAGCATCTTCATCATGCCCTTGATGCCGCCCATCTTCTTGATCTTCTTCATGGCGGTGGACATTTCCTTGTGCATCTTCAGGAGCTTGTTGACATCCTGAACCGTCGTGCCCGAGCCGTTGGCGATGCGGATCTTGCGCTTCGCATTGAGCAGCTGCGGCTTGTCGCGCTCCTTCGGCGTCATCGAATTGACGATGGCGATCATGCGCGAGAGCATGCTGTCGTCGGCGCCGGCGGCCTCGGCCTGGGCCTTCATCTTGCCCATGCCCGGCATCATGCCCATCAGCGCGCCCATGCCGCCCATCTTCTGCATCTGCAGAAGCTGCTGCTTCAGGTCGTTCATGTCGAACTGACCCTTGGCGAACTTCTTGGCGATCTTCTCGGCCTCTTCGGCCTCGACGACCTCGGCGGCCTTTTCGACCAGGCTGACGACGTCGCCCATGCCGAGGATGCGCCCGGACACCCGCTCGGGATCGAAGGCTTCGAGCGCGTCGATCTTCTCGCCGGTGCCGATGAACTTGATCGGACGGCCGGTGACGGCGCGCATCGACAGCGCCGCGCCGCCGCGCGCGTCGCCGTCCATCCGGGTGAGGACGACGCCGGTCAGCGGCACCTGCTCGGTAAAGCTGGAGGCGACGTTCACCGCGTCCTGACCGGTCAGCGCATCGACAACGAGCAGCGTCTCGGCAGGGGCCGCGATTTCGCCGATGGCCTGCATCTCGCTCATCAGCGGCTGGTCGACATGGAGGCGGCCCGCGGTATCGAGCATCAGGACGTCGAACCCCTGAAGCTTGGCTGCCTGAAGCGCCCGCTTCGCGATGTCGACGGGCTGCTGCCCCTCGATGATGGGGAGAGTCGCGACGTCGACCTGCTCGCCGAGCACGCGCAGCTGCTCCTGAGCGGCGGGCCGATTGACGTCGAGCGACGCCATCATGACCTTCTTGCGCTCTTTTTCCTTCAGGCGCCTTGCGATCTTCGCGGTGGTCGTCGTCTTACCCGAGCCCTGCAGGCCGACCATCATGATGACGGCGGGCGGCGTGACCGCGAGTTCGAGATCGGCCTGTTCGCCGCCGAGCATCGTCGTCAGTTCGTCGGAGACGATCTTGACGACCTGCTGGCCGGGCGTGACGGACTTGGTGACTTCGGCGCCGATGGCGCGCTCGGTCACGCGGGCGATGAAATCCTTCGCGACGGGCAGGGCGACGTCGGCCTCGAGAAGCGCAACGCGCACTTCCCGCATTGCCGTGCGCACGTCGGCCTCGCCGAGCGCACCGCGCCCTCTCAGCTTCTCGAATACGCCGCCAAGGCGGTCTGAAAGGCTCTCGAACAAACGTGTCTCCAGTCGCGAGTGCGGATCATATAGGCCCAACGCAAAAAACGCCGGCGGGCGAGTCTTCGCTGGCCGGCGGCGCCCCCGTTCAGAAACGGTGGACGTCGGGTATCTTCAATGTCCGCTTCGCTAAGTAAGCGGAGGGGCACATAGGGCCGGGGCGCGAGCGGGTCAAGATGGCGCGCGGAGGCGGGGCGTCCAGGGGGCGGGGCGTCCAGGGGGCGGGGCGTCCAGGGGGTTCGAGGTGAGGGGCTGGCGGGACGGGTTGGCGTCAGGCACCCCGCCCACCTATAGCGCGCGGACCTCGCCCTCGTCACGGAGCCCGCTTCCGCACCCCTATGACCGACCGCCCCGCCCAGCCCTATTTCGCGCAGCAGGCCGCCGACCTGGAAGCGCTGTCGTCGCGCGGGCGGCGGCGGGCCCTTGCCGTGCGGGCAGGGCGCGACTTTTCCTCGAACGACTATCTGGCGCTCGCGGAGGATCCGCGGCTGCGCGCTGCCCTTGGCGCGGCGATCGACGAGGGGGTTCCGGCCGGGTCGGGGGGATCGCGCCTCCTGCGGGGAAATCATTCAGAGCATGAAGCTCTGGAGGCCGACGCGGCGCGCCAGTTCGGCTGCGAAGCGGCGCTGTTCTTCGGCTCTGGCTTTGCCGCCAACATGGCGCTGCTCGGAACGCTGCCCCAGCGCGGCGACCGCATTTTCCACGACGACCTGGTCCATGCGAGCGCGCATGACGGCATGCGCCTGTCGCGCGCCCCGGCAGAGAGCTTCGCCCATAACGATGCGAATGCGCTGGAGCAGGCTATCTCCACATGGCGGGCAGCGGGCGGAACGGGGCGGTCCTGGATCGTCGCCGAAACCTTGTACAGCATGGACGGAGACCGGGCCCCGCTGGAGGAGTTCGCCGCTGTGGCGGACCGGCACGAGGCAATCCTGCTTCTGGACGAGGCGCATGCCACCGGCGTGTTCGGTCCGGGAGGGCGCGGGCTGGCGGCGGCACTTGCCGGGCGGGAAAACGCGATCTTCCTGCATACCTGCGGAAAGGCGCTGGGATGCGAGGGCGCGCTGGTCAGCGGCCCCGCGGTGGTGACCGACTTCCTTGTAAACCGCGCCCGGCCGTTCATCTTCTCCACGGCGCCCTCGCCGCTGATGGCGCGCGCGGTACGCGAAAGCCTGCGCATCGTTGCCGACGAGGACGAGCCGCGCGAGCGTCTAACCGACCTGTGCGCAGAGGCACGGCGGCTTCTGGTCCCGCTCGGCGCGGTTCGCACCTCCTCTCAGATCATTCCGCTGCTCCTTGGCGACGATGTGCGGACCATGCGCGCCGCCGGTGAGCTGCAACGGCGCGGCTTCGACGTACGCGGGATCCGTCCGCCCACCGTGCCCGCCGGAACCGCGCGGCTGCGCATCTCGATCACGCTGAACAGCAGCGCCGACGATATCGGGGAGCTGGCGGAGGCGCTGGCCGATGTGCTTCAGGCGGGGCCGGCATGACGGGACCCGCCTTCATCGTGACCGGCACCGATACCGAGATCGGCAAGACCGTCTTCGCGGCAGCGCTGACGCGCGCGCTGGACGCCCATTACTGGAAACCGGTGCAGGCCGGCCTGGAAGAAGATGGCGGCGACCGCGACCGGGTCGCGCGGCTGGCCGAACTTCCGCCCCACCGGGTGCTTTCCGACGGTTATCGCCTGTCGACGCCCTGTGCGCCCCATGTCGCGGCGCGCATCGACGGTGTGACGATAGACCCGGACCGGCTGGCGCTGCCGGAAGAGCGGCCGCTGGTGGTCGAGGGTGCGGGCGGAGCGCTGGTGCCGCTGGCGGGCGAGATGCTGTTCGCCGACGTGTTCGCGCGCTGGGGCCTGCCCGCGATCATCGCCGCGCGGACGGAGCTTGGCACGATCAACCATAGTTTGCTGACGGTCGAGGCGCTGCGCCGGCGCGGGGTGCCCATTGCCGGGATCGCCTTTATTGGCGAGGCCGTCCCCGACAGCGAGGAGGCGATCTGCCGTATCGGCCAGGTGCGCCGCCTCGGCCGCCTGCCGCGCCTCGATCCGCTGACCCCCGCGGCGCTTGCGCGCGCCTTCGACGAGAATTTCCGGATCGGCGAGTTTACATGAGCGACAAGCCCATATGGCATCCCTTCACCCAGCATGGGCTGGGCGACGACATTCCCGAAGTCGTGCGCGCGGAGGGCGCGGCGATTCATACGCGCGATGGGCAGCGCCTGATCGACGCCATCTCCTCCTGGTGGGTCACGACGCACGGCCACTGCCACCCGAAGATCATGACCGCGATCGCCGAGCAGGCGCAGCAGCTTGACCAGATCATCTTCGCCGGCTGGACGCACGAGCCGGCCGAGACGGTGGCGGCGGGCCTGCGCCGCATGTTGCCCGACGAGCTGACGCGCGTGTTCTTTTCGGATTCCGGTTCCACCAGCGTCGAGGTGGCGCTGAAAATGGCGCTGGGCTTCTGGGCGCATCGGGGCGAAGGCCGGCACCGCATCCTGGTGATGGAACACAGCTATCACGGCGATACGATCGGCGCGATGTCGGTCGGCGCCCGCGGAGTGTTCAACGCACCCTATGACCCGCTGCTGTTCGACGTCGGCCGGGTGCCGTTTCCGGAGGGGAACGGGCAGGAGACGCTCGATGCGCTGGAAGCGGAGTGTCGCAAGGGCGCGGCGGCCTTCATCGTCGAACCGCTGGTGCTGGGTGCCGGGGGAATGCTGATGTACGGCGCCGGGCTACTGGCCGAGATGCGCCGCATCTGCACCGCGCACGGCGTCTTGTTCATTGCCGACGAAGTGATGACCGGCTGGGGCCGCACCGGCACGCTGCTCGCCTGCGACCAAGCGAAGGTCGTTCCCGACATATTGTGCCTTTCGAAGGGGCTGACCGGCGGCGCCGTTCCCCTGGCGGTGACCATGGCGGCGGAGCCGATCTATGAGGCGCACCTGTCAGAGGACCGCGCGAAGATGTTCTACCACTCGTCGAGCTACACCGCGAACCCGCTGGCCTGCGCGGCGGCAGCGGCGAATATCGGCATCTGGAAAAGCGAGCCGGTCGAAGCGCGAATTCGCGACCTGTCGGCGCGGCAGGCCGACCATGCGCGGGCGCTGGAGGCTCTGCCCGCAGTGCGCAACGTGCGCTGGTGCGGGACCATCGCGGCGCTGGACCTAGGCGGTGAGGCGGCAAGCTATCTGTCGGACCTCGCCCCGCGGCTGATGCGCCGGTTCCGCGGCGAGGGGATCCTGCTGCGCCCGCTGGGGAATACGGTCTATGTCATGCCGCCCTATTGTATCGACGAGGCAGACCTGGGCCGGGTGTGGACGGCAATCGCCGAAGCTGCCGAAACCCTGGAATAATTCGCGCGACGGGGTGATCGTGCGCGAGGCCGGGTTAAGAGGGGGGATGCACGAGACCGCCGCCACCCTCAGTCCCTTCGACGCCGCCTCTATCGTCATCGTCGCGGCTGCGCTGCTCGGCTATCTCAATCACCGGCTGCTGAAGCTGCCGCACGTCATCGGCCTGACGGTGATGGGCGCCGGAGCCTCGCTGATCCTGATGGCGGCAAACTACCTGCTGCCGGGCGTGACCTTCGACGACGATGTCGAGCGGTTCCTGGTGTCTCTCGACTTCTCCGACACGCTGCTGCAGGGCATGCTGAGCTTCCTGCTGTTCGCGGGCGCGCTGCACGTCGATCTCGACGAGCTGAAGAAGGGCTGGCTGCCCATATTGGTGCTGTCGACCGTCGGCGTCATCCTGTCGACCTTCATCGTCGGGGCCGGCTTCTTCTTCCTCGCCGGGGTAGCGGGGGTGGACGTCCCCTTCATCTGGTGCCTCTTGTTCGGCGCCTTGATCAGCCCGACGGACCCGGTCTCCGTGCTCGGCATCCTGAAGCGCGCGGAGGTACCCGAGACGCTGCAGGCCACGGTGGCGGGCGAAAGCCTGTTCAACGACGGCGTCGGAGTCGTCGTCTTCTCGATCATCCTGTCGGCAGCGCTGTCGGGCGCGGACTTCTCGCTGGCCGCGGGCGCGGAACTGTTCGCCATCGAAGCGGGCGGCGGCATTCTGGTCGGCCTGGTCGCCGGGTTTCTCGCCTACAAGGCAATGGCGGCGATCGACGAATATGCGCTGGAAGTGCTGATCAGCCTGGCCGTCGTCATGGGCGGCTATGCGCTGTCGTCGCATCTCCATTTTGCCGGGCCGGTGGCGATGGCGGTGGCGGGGCTGCTGATCGGCAATCACGGCGTCACCTATGCGATGAGCGATACCACCCGCGACTATCTGCTGAAATTCTGGGAGCTGCTGGACGAGATGCTGAACAGCGTCCTGTTCCTCCTGATCGGGCTGGAGGTCATCGTGCTGACCCTGGCGCCCTCGCTGCTCTTCCTCGGCCTGATGTCGCTGCCGCTCGTGCTGCTGGCGCGGGCGCTGGCGGTCGGCGCGCCGCTCCTCGTGCTGCGGCCGGTAAAGAAGCTGGACCGGCCCGCCTATCCGATCCTGGTCTGGGGCGGCCTGCGCGGGGGCATTTCCATCGCACTCGCTCTGTCGCTGCCCTCGGGGCCCTTGCGCGATGCGCTCCTGATGGCGACGTTCGTCGTGGTGCTCTTTTCCGTATTGGTGCAGGGTGCCACGGTCGGAAAGCTTGTCGAACGCCTGAAGCGCCCATAGACCCAAACCGGCCGCCGGGGTGCCGATTTCGTGCAGCGGTTTGAACGTGATAAGGCGCCGGCGCAGCGGGAAGGGAAGTCGATGAGCCAGGATACGCGCGAGGCCAGCCTGACATGGCGCGTCACGCCGGACCTGATGTGCGTGCTCGACCTGGAAGGGCGCTTCGTCGCGCTGAATCCCTCCTGGTCGGCGGCGCTCGGCTGGACCCGCGCCGAGATGCTGGGTGCGGCGTACACGAAGTTCCTGCATCCGGACGATATCGAGCGGTCCGAGGAGGCGTTCGCGCAGGCCGTGCACGGCGATCCGGTCCTTCGCCTCGAGAATCGGTATCGCACCAGCACGGGCGACTATCGCTGGCTGTCCTGGGTGGCTGTGCCGGAAGGCGACCGGCTGGTCTGCACGGTACGCGACGTCACCGATCACAAGGCCCGCGCCGAGATTATCGAGGATCAGCAGGTGGAGGCTGACCTGCGCGAGCAGTTCCTGGCGATCCTGGGCCATGACCTTCGCAACCCGGTGGCCGCCATGACATCGGGTCTGTCGGTGCTCGAGCGACGCATCGACGACGAGAAGCTGATGGACGTGGTGAGGCAGATGCGGCTGAGCGCCGACCGCGCGTCCGAACTTATCGACAACATGATGGACTTCGCCCGCGTGCGCCTGGGCGACGGGATCGGTTTGAATCAGGTCGAGACCAACGGGCTGAACGACAGCATCGCCCAGGTGGTGCACGAGGTTGCGCTGGTGAATCCCGAGTTCCGGTTCGAGACCGAATTGGACCTGGACGAAACGGTGCGTTGCGACGTCTCGCGGCTGACGGAAGTCGTATCCAACCTCCTCGGGAATGCCGTCACTCACGGATCGGCGGACGAGCCGGTGCGCGTGGCGGCCAAGGTGGACGGCGAGCGCCTGCGCATTTCGGTCTGCAACGCCGGCCCGCCCATCCCGGAGGAGACGCGCGAGATGCTGTTCCAGCCCTTCTTTCGCGCGCAGGTGCGCAGCAGTCAGCAGGGCCTGGGGCTGGGGCTCTACATCTCGAACGAAATCGCAAAGGCGCATGGCGGCTGGCTGGAAGTGGCCTCCGACGAGAGCGAGACGCGCTTTACGATCAACATTCCCGCCTGAACGCGCCCGTCGGGGCGCCCCGTGCAGGTGGCTCAGCCATAGCTGACCACCTCATATTCGATGCCGTCGGCGTCGTGGAAATAGAAGCGGCTGCCGGGATCGTAGGTCTGGTGGGAATGCGGCTTCAGTCCGTAGTCCCGAACACGACGTTCGGCCGCTCCGAGGTCCTCGACGACGATTCCCAGATGGTTGAGCCCGCCGGGCGTGGCGTAGTTGTCCGGCCTGGCGCCGCGCTCCCCCTTCGAGAACAGCGCGACATAGCGGTCCTGCGTGCCGACATGGACGGTGCGACCGCCGGAAATGGACGGCCCCTCCCAGCGGCGCGTCCAGCCGAAGACGGCCTGCAGCATCGACGCCGTGCGGCCCGGATCGGCTACGGTGTAATTCACATGTTCGAGCAGTGCGGCAGGCGCGGGGTTGGTCTCGGAGCTTGCGGTTCGTTCTGTCATGGCGGCGTCCTTTCCTTGTGCGTCGACAGCGATCGATGGATTTCGATGCGCTTCGACTCGGTGCCGCTCCATTCTCTGCAACCTAAACCTTCATTGAGGTCAAGGTGTTTTTGCGTTACGGCCTCGGGTCAGGCAGCAATGGGACGGGAAAGGTGGCGGCATGGCCCTGAAACCGGGGGACATCATCTCTATCGGTGCGCTGGCCGAGCGGACGGGCGCGAGCGTTTCGGCGATCCGCTTCTACGAGAAGGAAGGCCTGATCACGCCGATGCGCTCGGGCGGCAACCAGCGCCGCTACCTTCGCGCCGACATCCGCCGCCTCAGCTTCATTCGCATCGCGCAGCAACTCGGCCTCAGCCTGGAGGACATTCGCGGCGCGCTGGCCTCGCTGCCTTATGGGCGCACGCCGAACGCAAAGGACTGGGCGAAGCTGGCGGCAGCGATCCGCGAAGATCTGAACCGGCGGATCGAGCGGCTGACGCGGCTGCGCGACAATCTGGACGGCTGCATCGGTTGCGGCTGCCTGTCGATGAAGACATGCGCCCTCTGGAATCCTGAAGACGCAGCACGGGAAAAGGGCGCGGGCCCCAGATGGGTGATCGGCGACCGGCCATCGCAGATGGCCCTGCCGAGAAAGGCCTAGACGGTCGGGCGCGTCCGAGCGCCTGTCCGGCCATCGCGGCCCGGGATCGCGAACGGGCTGTGGAGCCGCGCCGCGTCCATGGCTATCAACCGGTCATGCGGCACAGCCCCGATCATATGCGTGAAGCGAGGCAGGCGACCCACGGCGTTTACGAGCGGAACGCCGCGCATTGGAACAGGGCGCGGCTGACCAGTCTTTACGAGAAGCCCTGGCTGGACCGCTTCATCGCGGCGGTGCCCGCAGGCTGTAGCCTCCTCGATCTCGGATGCGGGTCCGGGGTTCCGATTGCCGGCTATTTGCTGGACCGGGGGTTCACACTGACGGGCATCGACTATTCGCCGGCGATGATCGGGCTTGCGCGCGAGAATTATCCAGGTGCCGACTGGCGAGTCGGCGACATGAAGACGCTGCCGCCGCGCGAGACCTTCGGAGGTATCTATAGCTGGGACGGCTTTTTCCACTTGTCGGTCGACGAACAGCGACTGGCAATTCCTGAGCTGTGCCGACTCACCCTGCCCGGCGGGGCGATCATGCTGACGGTCGGGACCGGCGAAGGAGAGGTCACGGGGACGGTCGCAGGCGAGAGCGTCTACCATGCCAGCCTGGCGCCAGAAGAATATGACCGCCGGTTTCGCGACGGGGGCTTTCAAACGGTCATCTATGTCGCCGAAGACCCTGAATGCCTGGGCAGGTCCATCTTGCTGGCTTCGGACCGACGACCCTAGCCGATCGCCGTGGTGGGCCGGCGCGATGGGTTCGACGAACCGAAGCTGAAGGGGCGGACCTGCAAGGCGCCGGCACCGTCTCCGGGCAGGCGGGGAATGACGGCTAGGCGCTAGATGCGCCTGCCGGGGGCGATCTCGCTCGGATCGGTGCGGCAGCAGATGAGGGCGGGCCCGTCGACGGCCAGCGCCTCCCGGAGTGCGGCGGCGAAATCCTCCGTCCTCTCGACGGTCCAGCCGGGGACGCCGAAGCTGGCGGCATAGGCCGCGAAATCGGGATTGGTGAGGCCGGTGCCGCTTTGCCGGCCGGGAAAGTCGCGTTCCTGATGCATGCGGATGGTGCCGAGCTGGCCATTGTCCATGACGACGAACAGCGTCTTCGCGCCGTACCGGACGGCGGTTGCAAGCTCCGACCCCGACATGAGGAAATCGCCGTCTCCCGCGACGCAGACGCTGCGGTTTCCGGTAACGAGTGCGGCCGCGATCGCCGCCGGGACCCCGTAGCCCATGGCGCCCGAGGTCGGCGCGAGCTGGGTGCCCACCTCGCGGTGATGGTGAAAGCGGTGCAGCCAGCCCGCGAAATTCCCCGCGCCGTTCGCGAAGACGGTCCCGGAAGGCAGGGCTTCCGACAGCTGGTGGATCACAGCGGCCGGATTGACCCCCGACTCGACGTCGGTGGGCCGGGTCCAGTCCTCATAGTCTGCCCGCGCGGAGGCAACCCAGTCGGTACGGGCGCTGCCGTCGATGACATAGCCGACTTCGGCCAGCGCCTTGGCGGCGAGGCGGCTGGAGGACTGGATGGCGAGAGCCGGGCGGCGCACATCGCCGAGCGTACCTGCATCGGGATGGATGTGTACGAGCGGCTGGCCGGGCTGCGGCACGGCGGGCAGTGTGTAGCCGAGACTCGTCACTTCTCCGAGGCGCGTGCCGAGCGCGATGATCAGGTCGCTCGACGTCACGCGCTCGACGAGCGTCGGATTGGCGCCCAGTCCGAGCTCGCCGGCATAGTGGGAATGGCCATTGTCGAAATGCGCCTTTCGCCGCCACGAGGTGACGACGGAGACGTTGGCGGCCTCCGCGAAGGTGCGGACATGCTCGCGGTCGTCGGCCGTCCAGTCCGGCCCGCCGAGCCAGAGTACGGGACGTTCCGCCGTTTCGAGCATGGCGGCAAGCTGAGCCACGGCGCCCGCATCGGGCGAGGGTTCGGGGCGCAGCGCGGGAGCGGCGAGAGCTGGCGGCGCGTCTGCGAGGAGCAGATCCTCGGGCAGGGTCACGACAACCGGCCCGGGGCGGCCCGACACCGCAAGCGCGAAGGCACGGGCCAGAAGTTCCGGCGTGCGCGCCGGCCTGTCGAGAGCGATCACCGCCTTGGCGAAGCTGCCGAAATAGCGGTTATAGTCGATTTCCTGAAAGGCCTCGCGGCCGGCCATGTCGGTGCCGACATCGCCCACGAACAGGACAAGCGGGGTCGAATCCTGAAAGGCGGTGTGTATGCCGATCGACGCGTGGGTGGCGCCGGGGCCGCGAGTGACCATGGCGACGCCGGCGCGGCCGGTCAGCTTTGCCTCTGCCTCCGCCATGTTGGTGGCGGCAGCCTCGTGGCGGCAGGTGATGAGATCGATGTCGTCGCGCGCGTCGTAGAGCGCATCGAGCACGGCGAGATAGGATTCGCCGGGAACGCAGAAGACGCGGGTGACGCCTTGGGCGCCGAGCGCCTTGACCAGCGTCTGGGAAACGGTCGGCATGACCGTTCGCCTATGCCAGCCGGTCCGGCCCCGCAAGCAGCGGGGTGCGAGGAACGGCGCCGCCTGTCGGAAGCGCCGTTCTCAAGCCTTAGCGGGAGGCGAGCTCCTGATACTTCTGCTCGTCGATGGTGTAGGCGACGGTTTCGCCTTCCCAGGTACCCTCGACCAGGCCGTCGCGCGAGACGGTCAGCTTGAAGGTCTCACCGGTGGCGGGGTGCTCACCGCGCAGGTAAAGCGTGCCGACCGCGGATTTGCGCGCCGTGACGTGGTAGCCGGTCGCTTCGTCGGTAAAGCTGAAGCGACGCGTGTCCAGCGGGCCACCGGCGACGGCCGGAACGGTTGCGGAAACGGTCGCTGCCAGCGCAGCTGCATAAATCCAGGTCTTCATCGTGAGACTCCCTTCACTCGTCTTGTGCGTTGCAACATACGCCCGTTCGATTTGAGTGAGAATTGAAACTGACGAGCGCCACCTTGCACATTTTGCAAACTCCCCTCATTGTAGAGAGGTCGCTGGCCGAATTGTGGTTCGGAAGCCGTGCGGGACAGGGGATCGCCGGTACAATGGGCGGGGACGAACATGATAGCGCTTGTTGCAGCGCAGCAATTCTGAGACGATTGCCTTTGAGGGGGAGGCGTGAAGGCGCAGTGCGCGCGAAGGAGAGCTCGCGAGGAGCATGAGACGGTTACCCCCAGCAGGCGCCCTGGAGGCGTTCATCACATCCGCCCGGGGCCGGACCCTGACGGAGGCGGCCAAGGAACTGAACCTGTCGGTCTCGGCCTTGAGCCGGCGCGTGCAGGCGCTCGAGACGCATACCGGCCGGCGCCTGTTCGACCGCCGCCATCACGAGCTGAAGCTGACCGAGGCGGGGCGCCAGCTCCTCGGCCTGATCGAAGAGCCATATGACGCGCTGGTCGGCGCGCTGGAAACGGTGAACGGCGACAGCGACCCCAGTATTGCCATCGGTGTGCCGCCCTCATTTGCGGGCGCCTGGCTGATGCCGCGGCTGCACCGCTTTCGCGAACGCTACCCCGACATCCGCATCAGCTTCGACTCGTCGGGCTCGCCGCGCGCGAAGCTGGGCATCAGCCTGGACGCGGTCATCATGTTCGCGAGCGACGCGGCCGCGCGGCCGGACATGCAGATCCTGAAGCCGCAGGCCGTGTCCGCGGTGGCGGCGCCGGGTCTCGTTCCCCCCGGCGAAGGAGTGGTCGACCGGCTGCAGGACCAGACGCTGCTCGTCCATTCGGGACTGGAGCAGCTGCTCCCGTCCTGGCTGGAGGGGATGAGCCTGGCCGAGCCGCCCGGCCGCCGGCTGGAAACGTACGACAGCGGACCGGTGATGGTCTCGGCGGCGGAAGCGAGCCTGGGGGTCGCGCTGGTGCTGGAAGACATGGTTGCCTTCTATCCCGGCCAGACACCGCGCCTCGAGCGCCCTTTCGGCGAGAAAATCCCCACGCCGTACAGCTATTATATCGCCATTCGCCCGGCCTCGGGCAGCCGCCAGTCGATCGTCAAGTTCCGCGACTGGGTGCTTGAGGAAGCGAGCGCCGACGCGGGGCATTAGGCCGGGCCGCGACGCCGCGCGGACCCGGGCTCGCCAATCTTCTCCAGACAAAAAAAGGGCCGGTGCGAGAAGCACCGGCCCAGAATGTATCCTTGGGGAGGATTGTCCTGCTGGACGACTATTGGATGGCCGATGACCGGCCTTTGTCGCAATTGCGAAAGCCTCTAACGACTTTGCATGTTTTGCAATGTTACCCGTTTTCCCTAGGGGGAGCAGGCAGTTGGCGCGTAGAACCTATGCTTTTCAGCAGGAGTTTGTGCGCGAATTAATTACGCTGCCGATAAGATTCGGGGCTCGGAGGAAGCCGCTAGTCCGGCCGTGGAGCGGTGCCGCGACGCGATTCGGTGCCGCCCCCACCGGGTCGGGGCAACGGCACCGATAACGGCCATGCTATCTCTGGGCGCGAAGCGCGGCCTGCGCCGCCGCAAGCCGGGCGATGGGTACGCGGTAAGGCGAGCAGCTGACATAGGCGAGGCCGGTCTTCTCGCAGAAGGCAATGGAGGCCGGGTCGCCGCCATGTTCGCCGCAAATGCCGAGCTTGATGTCGGGATTGGTGGCGCGGCCGCGCTCGGCGGCGAGCTCGACCAGTTCGCCCACGCCCGCTTCGTCGATGGAGACGAACGGATCGCGCGGTAGCAGCCCCTTGTCGACATATTGACCGAGGAAGCGGCCCGCATCGTCGCGGCTGATGCCGAGAGTGGTCTGCGTCAGGTCGTTGGTGCCGAAGCTGAAAAATTCGGCGTGCGAGGCGATGTCGTTGGCCCGAAGGGCGGCGCGCGGCAGCTCGATCATCGTGCCGACCAGATAGTCGATGCGGCTGCCCATTTCGGCAAACACCTCTTCTGCAGCCTTCTCGATCAGCTTGCGGATGGTCGCCAGTTCGCCGGGGCTCATGACCAGCGGCACCATGATTTCGGGAAGGACCGCCTCGTCCTCCGCCGAGACGGTGAGCGCCGCCTCGAAGATGGCGCGCGCCTGCATCTCGTAGATTTCGGGGTAGGTGATGCCAAGGCGGCAGCCGCGATGGCCGAGCATGGGGTTGAACTCGTGAAGTTCGGCCGCGCGGCGCTTCAGCTTGTCGACGGCCAGGCCCGACGCGCTCGCCACCTCGGCAAAGTCGGCATCGTCCTGCGGCATGAATTCATGCAGCGGCGGGTCGAGCAGGCGGATCGTGACGGGCAGGCCCGCCATGACGCGGAAGATCTGCTCGAAATCGCCGCGCTGTTCGGGGCGCAGCTTCTCGAGGGCGGCGCGGCGGCCCTTTTCGTCCTCGGCGAGGATCATCTCGCGCACGGAGGTGATGCGGCCCGCGTCGAAGAACATGTGCTCGGTGCGGCAGAGGCCGATCCCTTCGGCGCCGAATTCGCGCGCGGTGCGACATTCGGCCGGCGTTTCGGCATTGGTGCGCACCTTCATGCGCCGGTGCGCGTCGGCCCAGCCCATGAGCGTCGCGAAATCGCCGGCGAGCTTGGGCTGAACGGTCGCGACCTCGCCCGCCATCACCTCGCCGGTGCCGCCGTCGATGGTGAGCAGCTCACCCTCTTTGAAGGTTCGGCCTCCGACGGTCATCGTCTTCGCGTCGCGGTCGACCTGCAGCGTGCCAGCGCCAGAAACGCAGGGGCGGCCCATGCCGCGCGCCACCACGGCGGCGTGGCTGGTCATGCCGCCGCGCGCCGTCAGGATGCCGGTGGCCGCGTGCATGCCGTGAATGTCCTCGGGGCTGGTCTCGATCCGGACCAGGAGGACGTCCTCGCCAAGGCTGGCGCGGCGCTCGGCCTCGTCGGCGGTGAAGGCGATGACGCCGGCCGCCGCGCCCGGGGAGGCGGGAAGGCCGGTGGCGATCACGTCGCGCTTGGCGTCGGGGTCGAGCGTGGGGTGAAGAAGCTGGTCGAGCGCCTTCGGGTCGATGCGGCAGACGGCTTCTTCCTCGGAGATGATGCCGTCGGCGGCCATATCGACGGCGATCTTGAGCGCGGCGCTGGCGGTTCGCTTGCCGGTGCGCGTCTGCAGCAGCCAGAGCGTACCTTCCTCGACGGTGAATTCGATGTCCTGCATGTCGCGGTAGTGCGATTCGAGCAGGTCGAAGACCTTGGCGAGCTCGCCATAGACCTCGGGCATCGCCTCCTCCATCGAGGGCTTGTCGGCGCCCGCGGCGTCCTTTCCGGCCTTGGTCAGATATTGCGGCGTGCGGATGCCGGCGACGACATCCTCGCCCTGCGCATTGATCAGGAACTCGCCGTAAGTGGCGTTCTCGCCGGTGGAGGGGTCGCGCGTGAACGCCACGCCGGTCGCCGAGCGGTCGCCCATATTGCCGAAGACCATGGCCTGGACGTTCACGGCGGTGCCCCAGTCATGCGGAATGTCGTTGAGGCGGCGATAGACTTTCGCGCGCTCGGTATTCCAGCTGGCGAAGACGGCGCGAATGCCGCCCCACAGCTGCTGCTGCGGATCCTGCGGGAAGGGGTCGCCCTGCGCCTCGGCAACGATCTCCTGATAGCGGCGCACCAGCGCCTTCAGGTCTTCGGCGGTCAGCTCGGTATCGAGCGCGTACCCCTTGTCCTCCTTGGCGATCTCGAGCGCGTCCTCGAACAGATAATGATCGAGGCCGAGGACGACGTCGGAATACATCTGGATGAAGCGGCGATAGCTGTCCCAGGCGAAGCGTTCGTCGCCCGCGGCGCGGGCCAGCCCCTCGACGGTGGCATCGTTCAGCCCGAGGTTGAGGACGGTGTCCATCATGCCCGGCATCGAGGCGCGCGCGCCCGAGCGCACCGAGACGAGAAGCGGGTTTTCCGGCGCGCCGAAGCGCTTTTCGGTGATCGTTTCGATATGGTCGAGGCCGGCCTCGACTTCGGGCGTCAGATCGTCGGGGAAGGTCTCACCCAGTTCGTAGAAGCGGGTGCACATTTCGGTGGTGATGGTGAAGCCGGGCGGGACGGGCAGACCGATCCCGGCCATTTCGGCAAGATTCGCGCCCTTGCCGCCGAGAAGGTTCTTGTCGCCTGTGCCGCCATCGGCCTTGCCGCCGCCGAACTTGTAGACCCAATTCGCCATCTGGATTCCCTGCCTTCTTGAACTGCGGGCTGTCTTGCGCGCGCTTGTCTAGGTGCCGCGACGCCCTTCGCCAACCGCGGCTGATATTGCGAACAGGGCAATGGGCTTGCGCGTTCCAGATTTCCAGCGGGAACAGTGGCTTAACCTATGTAGCCCTGAAAGATTTACGAGCGGTCGCGGCAGGAAGGGCGCCGGCAGGCGGTCTAGCCCTCGATCCTAGAGAAGTCGGCGACCTGATGAACGGCGTCGCGGATGCGCGCGAGGAGGGCGAGGCGGTGCGCTCGCTTCTCCGCGTCGTCCGCATTCACGGTGACCTGGTCGAAGAACCGGTCGATCGGCGCGCGGAGGTTGGCGAGTGCGGCCATCGCATCCTCGAAGCGCTCGTCGCGGATGGCGTTCTCGGCCATCAGCATGACATCGCCGAGCACCGAGGCGAGATGCGCCTCCGCCGGGTCGGCCTCGTACGGGAAGTCGGTCGTTACCTCGTCCGCCCCCGGCCTGGCGGCATCGGGCAGGTCGCCCTTTTTGGCCTCGGCCTTGAGGATGTTGTTCGCGCGCTTGTAGCCGGCGAGAAGCGCCTCGCCGTCGGGGGTGCCGATGAACGACTGCAGCGCCTTCACCCGCGCGAGCAGCCGGACGATGTCGTCTTGACGCCCATTAGCAAACACCGCGTCTATCAGATCGTGACGGGTGCCTTCGCTTCGTTGCTGAAATTTTAGCCGATCTTGAATGAACGCCAGAAAGACTTCTTCAAATGACAAAAAGTCTGGCCACTCAATCAGGTCATAGTCTGCTCGCGCAATCACGTCTGGCTCAGCGCCTGTGGAAATGTCGCGGAAAGGTCCGGGCATCACGAACCAATTCTCTGCGAACCAATCTTCTGTGTCAGGAAACGTGGAAACTTCGAGGGTGCTCTGCGATTTAGGCACTTCCGGCTTGAACAAGCGATTGTCGCTACTTGCGCTACGAAGAAATGCCTTTGACGCGTCGTGCAGCGCATCGACAAGGTGTAGACGAAGTCTATTTTCTTGAATCGTTTGCATCACACCCATCATCGCGCGCCGAAGGGCGAAGGGGTCGCGAGATCCAGTTGGCTGCTGGCCGATCGCAAAGAACAGAGTGACAGTATCCAGCTTGTCGGCGACCGAGACCGCGACCGTCACGGGTGCAGTGGGCACCTCGTCAGTCTGGCCTACGGGTTTGTAATGGTCGCGGATGGCGGCGGCGACGTCGGGGTCTTCGCCGGCCTTTTGGGCATAATAGCCGCCCATGACCCCCTGCAATTCGGGGAATTCATAGACCATCTGGCTGACGAGGTCGGCCTTCGACAATCGGGCGGCGCGTTCGGCCTTCTCCGGGTCGCAGCCCGGCACGATGCCCTCGGACGCGAGCCACCGCGCGAGCTTCGCGACGCGCTCGACCTTGTCGGCGATGGTGCCGAGCTTTTCGTGGAAGACGATGTCGCCCAGTTTCGCGGCCATCGCGTCGAGGCCGGTCTTCAGGTCCTGTTCCCAGAAGAAGCGCGCATCCGACAGGCGCGCGGCAAGGACCTTCCGGTTGCCCGCGACGATCTGCTCGCCGCCATCGGGCGCCTCGATATTCGCCGTGCAGACGAAGGCGTTGGTGAGCGCGCCCGTCCGGTCCGCAACCGAGAAATATTTCTGGTGCACCTTCATGGCGAGCTGGATCGCCTCGGGCGGGACCTCGAGGAACGCCTCGTCGAAACGGCCGAGCAGCGGCACGGGCCATTCGGTAAGGCCCGCATTTTCCGCCAGCAGTGCGGCGTCCTCGATCAGCGTGAGGCCCGCCTCGGCGCACGCCGCCTTTGCCCGGTCGAGGATGATCGCCCGACGTTCCTCGGCGCGCAGGATGACGCGTGCGGCGCGCAGCTTGTCCTCATAATCGTCGGCCGAGGAGATCTCGATCTCGCCGCCGCCGAAGCCGTCGCCCGACATGAAGCGGTGGCCGACGGTGGTGCGGCCCGCGGCGATGCCGCCGACCTCGAAAGACACGGTCTCGCCGTCCAGAAGTGCGACGATGCCCTGCAGCGGGCGGACCCAGCGCAGCGCGTCGGTCGTGCGAGAGGCCTCGCCCCAGCGCATCGACTTCGGCCAGGGAAAGGCACGGACGATGGCCGGAACGGCCTCGGCAAGGATGTCTGCCGTCTTCCGCCCCGGCGTTTCGATGACGGCGAAGTAGAAGCGGCCCTTCTTCTCCTCGCGTACCTCGAGCTGGTCGCGGGTGAGGCCGGCGCCGCGCAGGAAGCCCTCGATGGCCTTGTCGGGCGCGTCCTCGCGCGGGCCGCGGCGCTCCTCGCTGACCGCCTGCGTTTCCGCAGGCAATCCGCGGGCGATGAGTGCGAGCCGGCGCGGGGTGGCGTGGGTTTCGATCGCGGAAGCCTTGAGACCGGCCGACGCCAGCTGGTCGGCGAACAGCTTTTCAAGGTCGTCGCAGGCCTTTGCCTGCATGCGGGCAGGAATTTCCTCGCAGCGCAGTTCGAGAAGGAAGTCGCTCATGCCGCCCACCCCGGGAAGCCGTCCGTCCACCGGGCCTCGTTCTTGGCGATATATGCCTCGCAGCTGCCCTTCGCGAGGTCGCGGATGCGGCCGATATAGGCCTGGCGCTCGGCAACCGAGATGACCCCGCGCGCATCGAGGAGGTTGAACAGATGGCTGGCGGCGATGGCTTGGTCATAGGCCGGCAGCGGCAGCTGCGCACCGATCAGCTTCGCGCATTCCTCCTGCGCGTTCCTGAATTCGGTGAACAGCTTGTCGGTCGTCGCATGTTCGAAATTATAGGCCGACTGCTGCTGTTCGTTCGCGAGGAACACGTCGCCATAGCTGACGCCGTGATCGTTGAAGGCGAGGTCGTAGACGCTGTCGACGCCCTGGATGTACATGGCGAGGCGTTCCAGCCCGTAGGTGAGCTCGCCCGCGACCGGCTTGCAGTCGAAGCCGCCGACCTGCTGGAAATAGGTGAACTGCGTCACCTCCATGCCGTCGCACCAGACTTCCCAGCCGAGGCCCCAGGCGCCCAGCGTGGGGCTTTCCCAGTCATCCTCGACGAAGCGGATGTCATGGCGCGCCATGTCGATGCCGATGGCGGCAAGGCTGCCGAGATAGAGATCCTGCAGGTCCGGCGGCGAGGGCTTCAGAATGGTCTGGAACTGGTAATAATGCTGCAGCCGGTTCGGGTTCTCGCCGTAGCGGCCGTCGGTGGGGCGGCGCGAGGGCTGCACGTAGGCCGCGCGCCACGCCTCGGGACCCAGCGCGCGAAGCGTGGTCGCGGGGTGGAACGTACCCGCGCCCATTTCCTTGTCGTAGGGCTGCAGGATGACGCAGCCGCGTTCGGACCAGTAGCGCTGCAGCGTAAGGATGATGTCTTGAAAGGATAGGGCCACGGGACGGCGTCTGTTTCCGGCTCTCGCTAAAATGAGCGCCGGGCTTAGACGCGGGCTCCGGCGCATTCAAGCAGCCGCCGGCGCGTGTCCCCGGTGAGCGCAGTTGCGAATCCGCGCGCGTTCGCCTATGTCGCCCGCGACCCCGCACGGCGCACATCCCTGGAGGGCGCCGTTGAGCGGGGCTTTTGCTATTGGAGATACATGATGAGTGACGCGATGACGATCGCGGCGCAGGTGCGCGAAAAGGCAGGCAAGGGAGCCTCCCGCGCGATGCGCCGTGAGGGCCGGGTGCCCGCGGTAATCTACGGCGACAAGAAGGACCCGATTTCGGTCCATGTCGAGGAAAAGGTCCTGATGAAGCTGCTGCAGACGGGGCATTTCCTGTCTTCGGTCGTGATGGTCGAGGTCGAAGGCGGTGACGAGCACCGCACGCTGCCGAAGGACGTGCAGCTTCACCCCGTCACCGACCGTCCGGTACATGTGGACTTCCTGCGCCTGAAGAAGGGCCAGGAAATCGCCGTCAACGTGCCGCTGCAGATCATCGACGAAGAGTCGTCGCCCGGCCTCGAGCGCGGCGGCGTCCTCAACGTCGTGCGTCACGAGCTGGAAGTGCACTGCCGCCCGTCGCTCATTCCGGAGTCGATCACGGTGTCGGTCGACGGCCTGCAGGTCGGCGATTCGGTTCACATCAGCGAAGTCACGCTGCCCGAAGGCGTCCGCGTCGACTGGGGCGATCACGACTTCACGGTGCTGACCATCGTGGCGCCGTCGGCCATGAAGTCCGAGGAAGACGAAGCCGAGGACGACGAGGAAGAGGTTGCCGCCGACGAGGTGCCGACCACCGAACAGGATGCCGACATCGACGCGTCCGACATGGACGGCAAGGACGACTGATCCTGTTGCCGGGGCCTAGCGGAGGGACGCCGTGCTGATCTTCGCTGGCCTCGGCAATCCGGGCGACAAATATCGCCTGAACCGGCACAATATCGGCTTCATGGCCGCCGACGTGATGCACGATGTGCACCGCTTCTCTCCCTGGACGCGCAAGTTCCAGGCGCAGGTGGCGGACGGCCGTATCGGCGGCCAGAAGGTGCTGCTGATGAAGCCGCAGACCTTCTACAACGAAAGCGGCCAGGCCATCGGCGAAGCCATGCGCTTCTACAAGCTGGGCCCCGAAGACGTCACCGTCTTCTACGACGAGCTCGACCTCGATCCGTTCAAGGTGAAGGTGAAGCGCGGCGGGGGCACCGCCGGCAATAACGGCATGCGCTCGACCGTTCGTCATATCGGCGAGAATTTCCGGCGCGTGCGCCTCGGCATCGGCCATCCCGGGCACAAGGACCGGGTGACCGGCCATGTCCTCGGCAACTTTGCCAAGGCCGAAGAGGACGACCTCGCCGACCTGCTCGCGGCGGTCGCCGCCGAAGCGCACTGGCTGGCCGAAGGCAACGATCCCCGCTTCCTCAGCGACGTCGCGCTGCGCCTGCAGTGATCCTCGGCATCTTCCCGGCATAATGCCGGGCAAGGCGGCCGCCCTTGGGGTGCCAGCCCCCGAGGCTTAGTTCAGCGAGCCGATCGGCATGCCGGGCGGAATGTCCGGGATGAGCTTCCGCTTTGCAATCGCCTCCCTCAGCGCGTCGGGATCGCGAAGAAGCTCGGCGAGGCCGCGCTGCCAGCTCGCCTGGGCGCTGTCGCCGCGCGTCTCGAGACGGTCGGCCAGCTGTTCGAGGCGGTCGGTGAGGGCAAAGGAAAGTGCAGGCCCGAGCTTGTCGTTCGCCGCCGTGCGCGCGACCGACAGCGCCGCGACGGTCGCGATGCGCCGCTGCACGGCGGCCTGACGCGCGTCGGCCCCGTCGAAGTCGAAGCCGGTGTCGATCACGGCGTCGACGACGTCGAGCGGTCCGGGAACGTCCGCATCGGCGGCATGCTGCGACTCCAGCCGCGCCAGGCGCTCGGGCGCCAGCAGCACGTCGAGCGGAACCGCAGCCGCGACCTCGGCAGCCTGAAGCGGATCGAACACCGCCGCGCCCAGCGTGGGCATGATTTCGATGGCGGTCTGGCGGTCGTAATCGCCGCTATAGCCTGCCGACAGATAGGGCAGGACGGCGTCCGGGACCGTGAGCGCGTCCGCATCGAGCGCGGCAAGCAGGGCCTGCATGGCATCGCGCTGAGCCACGCCGGGAACGGCGCTGGCGGCCCCGGTGCCGTCGCCGCGCAGGGCATAGCGATAGTCGACCCCGCCGAGCAGCTTGCCGGCGGCCTCCACCTGGTAGCGGTGGAGGAGCCAGATCGGCACGAAGGCGCGCTTCAGCTGCGAGAGGGGCTGTCCGGCGCCGAGGGCCTGCGGGCCAAACTGGGCCACCGCGGCCTCTCGCACGTCGAGCATGCGGCGAAGCTCGGCGACCGGATCGTCGAAATCGTCCCACAGGCTGCCTGCCGGATGCGCCGCGCCGAGGCCGCGCGCGTCGGCATCGGAGACAAAGCGCAGCCCCTCCGCAAGACCGGCCTGCATGACTTCGGCGGCTTCGGCCTCATTGTCGGCGCCGTAGAGCCAGTCGACGGCGAACTCGTCCCAGCGGCCGATACCGACACCATATGCATCGGTGATGTCGGGGCGGCCGTCGACCAGCGCGATGCGCGGGGCGGGATAGTCCATGACGGAGTAGCGGCCCTGGCCGCTGCCGGCGAAATTGTGCGCAAAGCCGAGCGCATGGCCGACCTCGTGCGCGCCGAGCTGGCGGATGCGGGCAAGCGCTGCGGTGACGGGATCGTTGGGGTCGCCCGTGCCGGTGAGATTGGCGCCGACCAGCGCCTCGAAGATCATGAGATCCTGACGCACCCGCAGCGAGCCGAGCAGTACGGTGCCGGTCACGATCTCGCCCGTACGGGGGTCGGTGACCGTCTGGCCGTAGGACCAGCCGCGCGTGGCCCGGTTGACCCAGTTGACGACATTGTAGCGGGCATCGAGAGGATCGGCGTCCTCCGGCAGATACTCGACCCGGAAGGCGTCGATCAGGCCGGCGGCGGCGAAGGCGTCGCTCCACCAGCTCACGCCCTCGTAAAGCGCGGTGCGGACAGGTTCGGGCGCCGATGGATCGATATGGAAGACGATCGGATCCCTCACCGGGGAGCTGGCCGCGGCGGGGTCGGTCTTTTCGAGCCGGAAGCGGTTGGCGAGTTCGTAGACCAGCGGCTGGCCGAGCGGAGCACCGAAATCGACCACCTGCGTCCCGAACGAACCGGCGCGTGGATCGAACCTGCGCGGCTGGTAGCCCGGCTCCGGCAGCGGCAGGAAGGAATGGCGCACGGCGATGGTGAGATTCCCCGAGACCGGGGTGATGTTCGAAACCTCGCGCCCGGGCTCGCTGCTGGTGAAGGTCAGGCGGCCGCGAAGTTCGACATTCTCCGGGAAGACCTTCACGAAATTCGTGTCCGCGACCGAGAGCTTGTCTTCGAGCTTGAACCCGCCTTCGCCTTTCAGCGCCGCCGCCAGGCCGAGATCGTCGCGCACGAGGAAGGACGAGATGTCCACGAGAACCCCGCCGGAGGCGGTGCGTGCCGCGACGTCGCCCGTCCAGATGGTCGAGACCGCGAAGCTGTTCTCCACCGACTGCCGTTCCAGGTCGGGCGCGCCGGCGGCGCGAAAGCGCAGATTCTCGACCTCGGCGATGACCTTGGAGCCGATGCGGCGAAAGGCGAGGACGCGGCCGCCGGAACTGCGCGCGCGGTCTATGCCGACAGGGGCCGATCCCAGGCCGGTTTCGACGGCGGACACATGCAGAAAGCGGCCGAGCAGGCCATCTTCGCCCGGGGCAGGCAGCTCCAGCAGGACCCGGCCGCTGTCGGCATCGACATGCACGGGCAAGAGACCGCCCTGCCGCTCGGTACCGGCGAGCACCTCGGCAGCCGGTTTCAGCTCCGCATGCGCCGGTGCGGCGACGCCCGCGGTCAGTGCGGCGAACGCCGCCGCCCCAAGCAGAATGCCTCGCATCTCAATCCCCCATTACCCATATGACCGACTTCGATTAGGAAGGCGTCCGCGCCCTGTCGAGGGCATGGCTGGCCTTCCGTGCGCGGATTTCCTATTCGCGCGTCAATCCGGGACGAGCGGGCGCTCGGGCAGCGCCCCGCAGAGTATTTTCAAGGAACGATCATGGGTTTCAAATGCGGCATTGTCGGCCTGCCGAACGTGGGCAAGTCGACGCTGTTCAACGCGCTGACCGAAACGGCGGCGGCGCAGGCAGCGAACTTCCCCTTCTGCACCATCGAGCCGAATGTGGGGAACGTCGCCGTTCCCGATCCGCGGCTCGACAAGATCGCCGCGATCTCGAAGTCGGCGAAGACGGTCCCGACGCAGCTCGCCTTCGTCGATATTGCCGGCCTCGTCGCAGGCGCCTCGAAGGGTGAGGGGCTGGGCAACCAGTTCCTCGGCAACATCCGCGAAGTGGACGCCATCGTCCATGTGCTGCGCTGTTTCGAGGATGACGACATCACCCATGTCGCCGGACGGGTCGATCCCGTCGCCGATGCCGAGGTCGTCGAGACCGAGCTGATGCTGTCGGACGTCGAATCGCTTGAGCGCCGCGTGCCCACCGCCGAGAAAAAGGCCGCGCAGGGCGACAAGGAGGCGAAGATCACCGCGTCCGTACTCGGCCAGGCGCTGACACTGCTGCGCGACGGCAAGCCGGCGCGGCTGACGCAGCCGAAAGACGCCGAGGAAGCCCGCGTCCTGAAGCAGGCGCAGCTGCTGACCGCGAAGCCCGTGCTTTACGTCTGCAATGTCGCCGAGGAAGACGCCGCCACCGGCAACGCCTATTCAAAGGCGGTCGAGGAGAAGGCGAGCGCCGAAGATGCCGAAACGGTCGTGATCTCTGCCGCCATCGAGGCCGAGATCGCCCAGATGGACCCGGCCGACCGTCCGGACTTCCTGGCCGAACTGGGGCTGGAGGAGACCGGCCTCGCGCGGATCATTCGCGCGGGTTATTCGCTTCTGGACCTCATCACCTTCTTTACCGCCGGGCCGAAGGAAGCGCGCGCCTGGACGACGCACAAGGGGGCGAGCGCACCCAACGCCGCGGGCGAAATCCATACCGACTTCGAGAAGGGATTCATCCGCGCCGAAACCATCGCCTATGACGATTTCGTCGAGCTGGGGGGCGAACAGGCGGCGAAGGACGCCGGCAGGCTGCGGCTGGAAGGCAAGGACTATGTCGTCAGGGACGGCGACGTGATGCACTTCCGCTTCAACGTCTAGCGGACTGTTGGGCAGCGCCGCCCGCGCAGGGTGGCGCTGCCGATCGTGCGACGCTCCTCAATCCTCGTCGGGGTCGTCATAGGCGAAGGGGTCGGTGCGGTTCGGCTCGGCCGGGAAGGGGACGCGCGGCAGTTCCTCGTCCGACATGGCCGCCTGGTAGAGCATGCCCGCGAGGACAACCGACATCTGGCGCATGTCCTCGGGCCGCATATGGTCGAGCGTGTCGGCGCTGGTGTGGTGCAGGCGTGAGCCGTAGTCGAGCGGGTCCTGCACGAACTGGAAGGCGGGCGCCCCCACGGCCTGCATGTAGACATGATCGGTGCCGCTGGTGTCCGACGTGACGACCTGCTCCGCCCCCAGCGGTGCGAAGGGCGACAGCCAGCTTTTCAGAAGGCGGGCGGCGGCGAGATTGCCCTCCGCGTAGATGCCGCGCAGGCGACCCGAGCCGTTGTCGATGTTGAAATAGGCCTTGAGGTCGTCATGGCCCGGCTTCTTCTCGAGCGGCCAGCGATAGCGCCAGCCATAGCGGTCCTCGATCAGGTCACCGGGTACGGCCGCGCGGTCCGCCAGATGCGCGCGGACGTAGGCCAGCGAACCATGCAGACCCTGTTCCTCGCCCGACCAGAGCGCGAAGCGGATGGTGCGCTTCGGCCTCACGCCGAGCTGGGACAGGATGCGCGCCGCCTCCATGATGGCGACCGAGCCCGCGCCGTTGTCGACGGCGCCGTCGCCGGCGACCCAGCTGTCGAAATGCGCCCCGGCCATGACATAGCCGGCCGAGCGGTCGGTGCCGGGAATCTCCGCGAAGAGGTTCTCCGCCTCCAGATCCTCGTCGTGGAAGCGGGCGTCGGAGTAGACCTCTATCGTGGGCGGCGTTCCCGTCTTCGCCAGCCGGGCCAGGCGGCGATAGTCCTCGGCGGCAAGCTCGAAGGCGGGTAGCGACGGCTGCAGGTCGGGCCAGTGGGTATAGCCGCTGCCGTGAACCAGCTTCCCGTCGCGGTAGGATTTCTTGACCCAGGCGAGCGCCCCTTCGGCGGCGAGAAACTCGTCGAGCAGCATGGGATTGCGCACTCGCTCCAGGCGGCGATTGGCCTCGTCCGGGTCGTAGGTCTCCTCCTCGAAGCGGTCGCGCTCGGCGATGTCCTTCGACTCGAGCCGGCGGAAGGCGGGCCGGGTCGGCTCGTCACCCGTGCCCGGCAGGCTGACGAGGACAATCTTTCCGGAAAGCTTGCCGCGCCATTCGTCGAAATGCTCGGGCTTCGACATCGGCGCGACGACGATCTCGGCGCGAATGGGCTCGGCGGTTCCCGGGGTCCAGGCGACGGGGATCATGGTCATGTCGACATGGCGGGGCTCGATCATCTGCGCATAGGCATTGTCGAAGCTCCAGCCCGGGCCGAACAGAAACGGTTCGGTGTGGATGTTCGTCAGCCCCCAGCCCGCGAACTTGTCGGCGGCCCATCCCTGGGCGCGGTGAAGGGCGGGCGAATTGGTCAGCCGGCCGCCAATCCCGTCCATCAGTTCATGCGCGAGCAACATCACCTCGGACTGGCTGGTGCCCTCGGCCACGATCTCGTCGATCCGGCCGTCTAGCTCATCGGCAGACACCGGTGTGGACACGGAGGCGCCGCCAAGAAGTGCGGCTGCCATGGCGATGCGAAGACATGTGCGGTGCAAGAAATACCCCCTTCTGTTCGAGCGTGCGCACGCTGCCCGACGCCAGATGGGTTGGGAAGCCCGGTATTTGCCCCCCTGCGCGCGCGTGCCCGCCGCGGGTTCATTTACAATTCAGGTTTCAAACGTCATGGCGCGAGCGGGGGTGAACGCTGTTCGGAAACCGGAGGCGTTCCATGGTTGAAGTTACCGACGTTCGGGCAATTTACGGCGGGTCGCTGGACGATACGCCCGGTCCCACGATCATCACCTATTCCTTCGACGACCAGGCGTCCTTCGACGCCGGCAATACGCCTTTTCAGGGGCCGGACGAGTTCCTGGAAACATTTCAGGAAGTGTCCGCCGCCGGCAAGGCGCTGGCCCGCGAGGCCTTTCGTCAGTGGGGCGAGGCGAGCGGGCTGGTGTTTCTGGAGGTTCCGGCCGGCATGGGCGACGTCCGCTTTGGCGTCTTCGACCTGTCGCTGTCAGACCGACTGCCCGATTCGGGTGCCTTCGCGGCCGGGCAGACCATCTACATCCGCGAGGGGCTGGACGACTGGCCGCATCTCTACCTGCATGAGATCGGTCATGCCGTCGGCCTGAAGCACTCGTTCGAGGGCGACTATGTCCTGCCGGAGGAGCTCGACAACTGGGAAGTGACCCAGATGAGCTACAATGCGGGCGACACCGACGGCACCACGCTGGGAACCCTGGACCTTGAGGCCATCGCGCTCATCTACGGCACCGACGCGGAAGACGGCGCGCATCTTGCGGACTGGGACTGGGATGCCGCCACCAGCACGCTGACGCAGGTCGGGTTCGACGGAGGACAGATCCTGACGGGGGTCGATGCCAACAATATCATCGTCGGCGGTGACGGCAGCGACAATATCCGTATCGAGCAGACCATCGGAAATGCCGAGGTCGAGGCAGGCGCCGGCGACGACTATGTGATCCTGGCCAATGAGGGAACGAGCAGCGTCGCCCTGGGCGCGGGCAACGACGTGCTGGTCGTCGGTGCGGGCGAACGGACCGTCGTCGATGCAGGAAGCGGTGACGACGAAGTCAGCGTCCTCGTCAGCCTCGACCGACAGGACGGCGATGTCCTCACCCTGGAGGGCGGGGAGGGCACCGATTCGCTCATCATCTTCCTCGGCGGAAACGACGGCAGCGCCGCCTTCATCTTCTCGCTGGCCGGCGGCGCGGGTTCGGGCCTGTCCATTTCCGGATTCGAGAGTGTCACCCTCGACGGCACCGGCAATGCCGACCGACTGACGGCCGGCGCGAGCGGGGCGACCCTGAACGGCTATGCCGGAAATGACCGGCTGACCGGCGGGGCCGGCGATGACGTCCTGAGCGGCGGGTTCGGCGACGACCTGCTGACCACGGGCGGGGGCGCGGACCTTGTCGAACTGGGGACGCCCGACGGGCTGGAGTTCGGGACGGACCGGGTCGCCGACTTCGACGCGCTTCTCGACAGGTTCGACCTGGGCGGCCGGCAGTTTTCCGGCGTGACCCAAGCAAATGGCAACAGCCTGCTGACGGTGGCGGGCGTGACGGGAACGATGATCGTCGAGGGGCTGACCGGCCTCGACCTCGCCGCCTGGAACGAGCTGGTTATCGGCGCGGTGGACCCGCGCGAAGGCCCCGACCCCTCCTATGTGCTGAGCATCCGGGACGGCTTTTCGGGCACGGTCGGCGGCAATGGTACCGTATTCGGGACCAATGTCGGTGCCGAGGACATCCGCATCGCGGACATGCCGGGCATCGTCCGGCTGGACCCGTCCTTCAACCAGGGCGGCGACGTCGTCCGGCTGGGCGGGAACGCGGCGGAATATGTGGCGGTGCGCGACGGATCCTCGGTCATCCTGGAACATGGCGAAACGTCGGTGCGCATCCCGGTAGGACCGGAAGGTCTCGGCCTGGTCTTCGCCGACGGAATGCGGACGCTCGTCTATGACGCCGACGACCAGGCGGTGCGCATCGGCGACCAGGAAATCGGCGAGTTCGGCGCCCCGGTCTTCGCGCAAAGCGAGGGGGCGGGGCCTGCGATCGCCGATGGCGGAGTCAACGGCCAGGCCGCGATGACCTCGGGCGGCGTTGCGTATCTGGGCGGCGACCTGACGGTCGTCGGGACTCGCGCCGGAGCGGAGACGTTATTCGTCGAGGAGGGCGCCCAGCTGACCTTCGACGCGACCTTCAACGAGGGCGGGGACAGGATTTCGCTGACCGGCGAGTTCGCGGAATATCAGGCGCTGCGGAGCGGCAGTTCGCTGATCCTGACAGCCGGTGACGGCACGCGCCTCTCGATCCCGGTCGGCGTTGCGGGCCTGGAGCTGCAGTTCGAGGACGGCAGCCAGACGCTCTATTTCGACCAGTCGCTGGGCCTCGTCTTCATCGGTAACTATCTGGTGGAGGAAGCGGACGTCGCAGCCGTCTCACCGCTCGTCGTCTAGCCGGGGGTACCTTCTCCGCCGGAAGGAGAGAGGTGCCGCTGGCGCCGCCGGGCGGGCGGTTGTAGGCCCGCCCCAGAGCGCAGAGCATGAAGGGCGAGTTATGGCGGATGCGGAGCTGAAATATCTGGAGGATATGGTCGTCGGAACGAAGGCCTCCTTTGGCAGCTATGAAGTGACGCGAGAGGAAGTCATAGACTTTGCGTCGAAATACGATCCGCAGCCCTTCCACCTCGACGACGAAGCTGCCGCGCAGACGCATTTCGGACGGATCAGCGCCAGCGGCTGGCACACCTGCGCCATGACGATGCGCATGATGGTCGAAAATCTTAAGGACCAGAAGCATGCCGGCTTGGGTTCGCCGGGAGTCGACGGGATTCGCTGGCTGAAGCCCGTCTATCCTGGCGACACGTTGCGGGTCGAAACGGTGCTGCAGGACATCCGCCCGTCCCGGTCGCGGCCGGAAATGGGGTCCATCCATTCCGACGTGACCGTCTTCAACCAGAAGGACGAGCCGGTCATGACGTGGAAGTCGGTCGGCCTGATGCGCACCCGCCCGAAGGGCTGAGGCGGACACGGCCCCTGGCGGGCGAGAAGCCTATTCCTCTTCCTCCGCGCCGTCGACAAACACCGCCTCCACCATACGCTCGGCGAGGTCGCGGCCGCGCAGCCGGGGCCGCCCCAGAGACGGGGCGAGCGCATGCCCGATCATCGCGTCGCCGAGCGCCATGAGAACGAGTTGGAGAACGGTGTCCTCGACGACGCCGGGCTCCAGCTCCGCACGCTCCTCCACGCCTTCGACCAGCGCACGGATGGCCTCGACGACAGGCTCGAAGGCGGCTTCGTTCCCCGTCATCATGATCCAGGAGGCGAGCGCACCGCCGCCGCCCTCGCGTCCGAACGCATCGAAGGTCAGGTCGACGATGTCCCGCGCGGAGGCGAGGCCCGCGCGCCGCTCCTGCATCGCCTTGCCGATCCGCGCGCAGGCCCGCTCCGCCAGATACTCCGCCAATGCGGTCTGAAGACCTGCCGCCGAGCCGAAATGATGAAGGAGGTTCTGATGTGTGCGGCCAACCCGTCCCGCCACGGCCTTCAACGTGACGGCGGTCGGCCCGCTTTCAAGCAGCAGCTCGCGGGCGGCGGCAAGTGCGGCTGCACGGCTCTCTTCCGGGGTAAGGCGCGCTCTTATTGACATTAGTGTAAGCAAGCCTATCTTTGCGCTGTGGAGGTACGGATCATGACGAATCGGCTAGGTACGAAGACGGCGGACCGCAAGGCGAAGACGCCCGAGGACCTGACCATTACGGTGCGCAACCAGCGCTTCGGGCGCGGTATCGAGCAGCGCCGCTGGTGGCTGAGCGGCGATCCGGTCGCGACGGCGTGGCACAATGCCCTGTCGGCGACATTCCCGCGCGGCGAAGCGTTTTTCATCGAGGCGGTAAAGGCGCACCGCGACGGCGCGCCGCCGAAGCTCGAGGCCGAGATCCGCGCGTTCGTGAAGCAGGAAATCAATCACACGCGCGAGCATATCGCCTTCAACAGGATGGCGGAGGATGCCGGTTACGACATGGCGCGCATCGACAAGCGGGTCGAGGAGCTGCTGGCACTGACGAAGGACCGGCCGGCGATCCTGAATCTCGCCGCGACCATGGCGCTGGAACATTATACCGCCATGATGGCGCATGAATTCCTGACCAATCCGCAGCATTTCGAAGGCGCCGACGCCGAGGCGGCCAACATGTGGCGCTGGCATGCGATCGAGGAAATCGAGCATAAGGGCGTGGCCTACGATACCTGGCTGCACGCGACGAAGGACTGGAGCCGGTGGAAGCGCTGGAAGGTGAAGTCGCTGATGATGCTGATTGTCACGGCCCGCTTCCTGAAGCACCGCGTCGAGGATACGCTCAACCTGCTCGCCCAGGACGGTCTGAGCGGTCCGAAAGTCAAGGCGCGGCTATTTGCCTATCTGCTGTGGAAGCCGGGCGTCCTGCGGCGTATCTTTCCGGCCTGGGTCAGCTATTTCCTGCCCGGATTCCACCCCTGGCGCCATGACGACCGCGCTCTCATCGCGAAAAGCGAAAGCGACTTTCCCGACGCGGTCTTGCCCGCCGCCGCCTGAGGACGGCGAGAACTTCTTCTATTCGGCATTACTCTCTGATCTTGCGACGCCGGTTCGCGAAGTTAATCTGGAATCGACGACGCAAAATAGCCCTTCCAAGCTTACCTGAATCAGTAGCGCTCTCGCACGACTGATGGCAGACTCACCATTCGGAGAGGATGGGGAAATCATGCCTGTTGTTAGTGATATGCGAGCTATTCTTGCTGGGTTTCACCTGAACAGTCTCGGAAGTTATTTTTCCGGGACTATATCCGGAACTCCGACATTCGCAACATACTCCTTCGAAACTGCCGATTCGATGGTTAGGGACCAATATCCGGACGACCCCGTTTTGTTCGATACGTTCCAAGAGCTGACTATCGAAGAAAAGGGCATCTTTCGCGATGCCTTCAGACAGTTCGACGAAGCAAGTGGGATTACTCTGATCGAAGTGCCCGCCGGTCTTGGCGATGTAAAGGTTGGTACATTCGATTTCTCGGCGGCCGGATACGATCTGGCAGAGTATTACGGATATTATTTGTGGGACATGATCTCGATCGGGCAGCGTTTTCCGCTGACCGAGCAAACCGCGCTTCACGAGATCGGGCATTTCGTTGGATTGGAGCATTCTTTCGAAGGCGAATACACCCTGCCTCTCTGGCAAGACACGTCCGATCACACCGTGATGAGTTATGCGGAGGGCTTTGGCCAGGCGGAAGGCCTTCGATCGCTAGACCTTCAGGCACTCCAATTTCTTTACGGATCGGACGAGACCGACGGCGAACAGGTGGCGAAATGGTCCTGGGACGAGGCAAGCCTGACTCTTGAACAGGTGGGCTTTTCGGATCGGGAAAACGTCATTCGCGGCGTCGGCGGAAACAACCTCATCAGCGCCGGGCCGGAGGCCGACTGGGTCAACATACTTCAGGGGGTGGGTACCAACTTCATAGATCTAGGGGCAGGTGACGACGAAGCCGTGATCGTGGGCTTTGGAGGCGAGCACACGGTCAACGGCGGCGACGGCGATGATCTTGTGATCGTGCCAATGGAGGGCCGTTTTCATTTGGATGGTGGCGCCGGCGAAGACACCGTGCTCATTTCCAATGCCGGGCTCTTTTCTTCGCACTTTTCCCTCGCTGGTGCGCTCGCCGGTGGGAATGACTTCACAGGCTTCGAACTTATCGGATTGTGGGGTGGCGGTGGCGACGACGTTCTCGAACTCTCGAGTGAGGACGGCACAATCTGGGGCGAAGCCGGCGCCGACATTCTGAAGGGCGGACATGGTGACGACGAACTGTTCGGGCAAACTGGTGACGATGTTCTGCGGGGAGGCTCGGCCGCGGACTTGCTGGACGGCGGCGATGGAAACGACCGGCTGAATGGCGGACGGGGCGACGATGTTCTCGTCGGAGGAGGTGGAGCGGACATCTTCGAGTTCTGGGATACCGGCTGGCTTCACGAATTTGGCAGCGACGTGATCGAGGACTTCGACAGCCGGGAAGACGGGTTCTATCTGGTAAACGGCGAATTCGATTCAGTTGAAGACACCCCCGACGGAGCCCTTCTGCAGCATGGCTGGTCAAGCATATTGGTTCGCGACGTCACGGGCCTGTCACTGGAACAATGGAATTCGTTGATACTGCCATTCGACGATCCGGACGACCTGATGACGTCCAGCCTGGATGTCGGAGACAAGATTTACTCTTCCAACGCTATGGTTCGATTTTCCTCTACCTTTGGGCCGATCTCTTTGGGGACGGGAACCATCGAACTGAGAACCGCTACCGGCGACGTCCTCGGCAGTTGGGATGTTGCCGACTATGCCGGGAGCTCTCCGCCCGACCGAACGCTAAGGTTCTCCGACCAGGGTTTTGAATTCAAACCCGAAGGACTGGAGATGGGCGGGTATTACGAGCTTTTCCTGCCGGAAGGCGTGCTCCTGCTGGATGGCGAGCCTGTCAGATTTGATCCCGATGGGAGCGACTTCGTTGCCTCGTTCCAAACGCAGTCGGCACCCGAAGACCATGGTGCGTCGTCATTCTTGCTGGTGGCGCCCGACGGCTGGCGGGGCGAGGTCGGCGGAACCGGCACAATCTTCGGAACGGGCGCGCAAGAAGCCGTTACGATCCTCTCAGGGAGCGACATCAGCTTGGACTCCTCGTTCAACCGGGGCGGTGACGAGATTTTCTTCGAACGGGACGCTGCCGAGTTCAGCGTCCGTCGCTCTGGCTCGACGGTGATTTTCAGTGCCGAAGGCTTCGAGGTGATCGTACCGGTAGGGCTGGAGAACACCTTCGTCAGCTTCGACGGCAGCGGCACCTACACGCTGTCCTACGACCCGCTACATGGGGAAATCCTGTTGGGCGGTCAGGTGGTTACCCAAGCAGGCAGCGCCCTCGGCAACGGCGACCTGGAGGAAGAGCTGGTGGCGGCTTCGCACAGCGGTACGGCACGCCTCAACCTGTCGGACGGTGCCATCGTGCACGTTCGGGGGCAGTACGATATATTCGGGACTGGTGGAGAGCAGGTGGTCGAAGTCAGCGGCAGCTACCAGATCAATCTCGACCCATCTTTCAACCGCGGTGGCGATGTGCTGCTGCTGAACGAAGAATTTACAAGCATCGGATTTCGCCGCGACGGCAGCACGGTTACGTTCGAGCACTCTTCCGGGCAGCAGGTCCGCGCACCGGTGGGCACTGCAGGGCTGGACGTCGTGTTTCTCGGAGACCAAGCGGTGCTCCGCTACGATACCGAGCTTGGCGACTTCTATTTCGGCGACAGGATTTTCGATACGCTGCCAGCCAACGGCGACGTTGTCGGCTGACTGTCGGACGGGCCGGTTGGCGTGGGGCGCTATTCGCCTTCGAAGGTGAGGAGGGCGTGGGTGTCGAGGCCGCTGTCGCGCAGGCGCTGGGCGCCGCCCAGGTCGGGCAAGTCGATGAGGAAGACCGCGCCGGCGACCTCCGCCCCCGCGTCTTCGATCAGGCGGCAGGAGGTCAGCGCGGTTCCCCCCGTGGCGATCAGATCGTCAACCAGCAGGACACGTGAACCCGCCGGGATCTGCCCGTCATGGATTTCCAGCCGGTCCTCGCCATATTCGAGCGCATAATCGCGGCCCATGGCGGGGCCGGGCAGCTTGCCGCCCTTGCGTACCATGAGGACGCCGGCGTCGATCTTGCCCGCAATGGCGCCGGCGAAGATGAACCCGCGCGCCTCGATTCCGGCGACAAGGTCGATATCCTGCGGCGCGATCGACGCCATGCGCTCCACCGCCTCCGCAAAGCCCGCCGCGTCGACGAGAAGCGAGGAGACGTCGCGAAAGCGGATGCCCGCCTTCGGGAAGTCGGGAATGGTGCGGATCAGCGACTTGAGATGCGCAAGACTCATCAGAGCACTCTCCCGGCGATCGAACGAAGCCGGTCCGCGGTCATCTGCGGCCAGAGCTCTTTCGGCGTGATGATGGCATGGTCGAGCGCGTGGTCGCAGCCTGCCTCGCAAGCCTCGCCGCTGGCCTTCCACGACCCGGCCAGCCGCATGACGATCCGGCGCGCATGGGCCACATTCTCGTGCATCACGGCAAGAATGTCGGTGACGGCCGCCCCGGCCGCGGCATCGCGCCAGCTATCCCAATCGGTCACCATGGCGAGGGTGGCGTAGCAAAGCTCGGCTTCACGCGCGAGCGCAGCCTCCGGCATGGCGGTCATGCCGATCACATCGAGGCCGGCCTGGCGATAGAGGCGGGATTCGGCCCGAGACGAGAAGGCGGGGCCCTCCATCGCGAGATAGGTTCCCCCATTCTGCACATCGACGCCTTCGCTCGCTGCCGCATCGGCGACCCGACCGCGCAGGCGTTTGCAGCTGGGGTCGGCAAGCGACACATGTGCCGCGATCCCGTCGCCGAAGAAGGTGCGCACGCGGTCGCGCGTCCGGTCGACATATTGGTCCACCAGCACGAATGCGCCCGGGGCCAGCTCTTCCCGAAAGGAACCGCAGGCGGCCACGGAGAGAATTTCGGTACAGCCGGCGAGTTTCAGCGCTGCGATATTGGCGCGGTAGTTGATCTCGTGCGGCAAGAGGCAGTGGCCGCGGCGGTGGCGCGGCAGGAACACGATCTCGGTTCCGTCGACTTCCGCGAAGAGGAGGTCGTCCGAGGGCTCTCCGAACGGAGTGGTTACCGGACGCCATTCGGCATGGCCGAGATCGTCGAGGTCGTAGAGGCCGCTGCCGCCGATGATACCGAGGGTCATAGGGGGTGCATCCCCAAAGAGGCGGCGCGATGCAAGCGGGAACGCCGTTCACCGCCGCCAAGACACGCATGCAGAACGCGCTTCGGTCCTGCCAATGAAAAAGGGGTGGCCGAGCCAGAGCTAGACCACCCCCTTGTTTCTCGTTCGACGACTGTGGCCCGAGAGCCGCGCAGCCCGGTCAGGCTTCGTGGTCGCCTTCACCCGGGGCGTCCGCGTGGATGCCCTTGTCGGCCCGGCCACCGCGCGTCCCGGGTCCGCCGACCTTCGAGGCCTTCACGTCCGCCCAGACGCGCTTGTAGGCGACGTAGGACAGGCTGGTGAACAGCAGCAGGAAGATCAGCACGCCGATACCTGCAGTCTTGCGCTCGACCATCTTCGGCTCGGCGGTCCAGTGCAGGAACGCCGCGACATCGGCCGCCATCTGCTCGGTCGTCGCTTCGGTGCCGTCGTCATAGGTGACGAGACCGTCCGAAAGCTGCGGCGGCATGGCGATCCACAGCGAGTGGAAATAGGGATTGTAGTGCAGGCTTTCCTGAACGCGGTCCTCTGGGAAGTCGGCCGGGACGGGCTGGTAGCCGGACATCAGAGAATAGATGTAGTTCGCACCGTCCGCGCGCGCCTTCGCCATCAACGAGAGGTCGGGCGGCGCCGCATTGTTGTTCGCCGCACGCGCCGCGATCTCGTTCGGATAGACGAGCGGGAACCGGTCGGCGGGAATGGCGGGCTCGGTAGTCGCCTCGCCGGTATCCGGATTGGTCGCCGCGACTTCCAGCGGCCACTCCTCGGCGATGACCTTCACCTCGGCCTCGCTGAAGCCGATGCCCTCCAGGTTGCGGAAGGAGACGTAGCGCAGCGAGTGACAGGCGGAGCAGACTTCGCGGAAGACCTTGAAGCCGCGCTGCAGCTGCTGGTTGTCGTAGCCGCCGAAGACGCCAAGGCCCAGCGGGCCGTCCCAGGACCAGCCGCCTTCCGGCGCGTGGGCATGGGCGTGGAATTCCTCGGTCGGATCCACCGGCACGTCCTCGCGCGGGGCGAGAGCGGCGAGGACCAGCACGAAGACGAAAACGGCGCCGGCGAGAATGCCTACAATGCGGACCATCGATACGTCCCTTATTCGGCGGGCTGCGGCGCTGCGGCCGTGCCCGTGTCCTTGATGCCGGCAGGTGCGCCGGTCGATTCCTTACCCTTCAGTACCGCTTCGGCGATCGAATTCGGCAGCGGTAGCGGCGTCTCGGACTTGGAGACGATCGGAAGGATGATGAGGAAGTGCGCGAAATAGTAGATCGAGGCGATCTGCGAGATGCGCACATAGGGCTCTTCCGCCGGCGCGCCGCCGCACCAGGCGAGGACGAGGACGTCGACAAGGAGGACCAGCGTCCACAGCTTCATCGTCGGCCGGTACTTCATCGACTTAACCGGGGACCGGTCGAGCCAGGGGAGGAAGAACATCAGGAGGATCGACGCGAACATCGCGATCACGCCCCACAGCTTCGCCGGCAGGATGAAGTCGACCGTGAAGGCGCGCAGGATCGCGTAGAACGGCCAGAAATACCACTCGGGTACGATGTGCGCCGGCGTCGAGAGCGCGTTTGCCTCGATATAGTTGTCCGGATGACCCAGCGCGTTCGGCATGAAGAATATGAAGATCGCTAAGATGATCAGGAACACGCCCAGACCGAAGGTGTCCTTCGCGGTGAAATAGGGGTGGAACGGAATGGTGTCCGCCGGTCCCTTCACTTCGACGCCCGTCGGATTGTTCGAGCCCGGAATGTGCAGCGACCAGATTTTCAGGATGGTCACGCCCGCGATCACGAACGGCAGCAGGAAGTGCAGCGAGAAGAAGCGGTTCAGCGTCGCATTGTCGACCGCAAACCCGCCCAGGAGGAAGGTCACGATCGTGTCGCCGACCACCGGAATGGCCGAGAACAGGTTGGTGATGACCGTCGCGCCCCAGAAGCTCATCTGACCCCAGGGCAGCACATAGCCCATGAAGGCGGTGGCCATCATCAGGAGGAAGATAACGAGGCCGAGCATCCAGACCAGCTCTCGCGGCGCCTTGTAGGAACCGTACCAGAGGCCGCGGGCGATATGGATGTAGACGACGATGAAGAAGAAGCTGGCGCCGTTGGCGTGCATGTAACGCAGCAACCAACCCCAGTTCACGTCGCGCATGATGTGCTCGACACTGGCGAAGGCGACGTCCGTATGCGCGGCATAGTGCATCGCAAGAACGATGCCGGTGGCGATCTGGATCACCAGGGCCACACCGGCGAGAACGCCGAAGTTCCAGAAATAATTGATGTTCTTCGGAACTTCATAACCGCCGCCGAGGCTGTTCCAGACAAGGCGGGGAACCGGAAGGCGTTCGTCGAACCACTTTCCGACACCGGTCTTCGGTTCGTAGGGTTTTGCCCAGGTAAACGACATTATCCGATCCTCACACTGGTGTCCGAGAGGAACTCATAGGCCGGGATCTCCAGGTTGGTCGGAGCCGGTCCCTTCCGGATGCGCCCGGCATTGTCATAGTGGGAGCCGTGACAGGGGCAGAAATAGCCGTTGTAATCGCCGCGCGGCTCGCCGTCGGCGATGCCCATGGGGATACAGCCGAGATGGGTGCAGACGCCGATCTGGATCAGCCATTGCCGGTGACCCTCCTGCGTGCGGTCGTCGAAGCTTTGCGGGTCGCGCAGGCTGGAAACGTCGGCCTGCTGCGCTTCCTGAACTTCGGCGGCGCGCATGTGCCGGATGAACACCGGCTTGCCGCGCCAGTTCACCTTGATGCCCTGACCCTCGGCGATCGGCGCGAGGTCGACTTCGACCGATGCCAGCGCCAGCACGTCCGCGGACGGGTTCATCTGGTCGAGAAACGGCCAGATCGCCGCCGCAGCGCCGATGCCGCCAAAGGCGGCGGTCGCAATGTAGATGAAGTCGCGGCGGCGGACGCCGTCCTCGGCGTGGGTCGCCGGCCGGTCCATGGCGTTGTCGGCAGTAGCCATCCCTGTTTCCTGCTTTTGGAGAACGAGCGCTGTCGCGGCGCGGCAGGCGCGGCACGGCGAGCCCGAACCCCAGTCCCGTGGTTCAAGATCGGGCGCCTGATAGCCGTTGGGGGCCTTGTCTTTCAATGGTCATTTTTGGCGCGGCGCGGCTTGCCGCGGGTTGCGGGCCATGGGTAAGCCGGTCCGGACATGACCGATGCCCTATCCAAAAAGGACCGCGCCGAAGCGTGGTTTGCCGCCTTGCGCGACCGAATTTGCGCAGAGTTCGAACGCCTTGAGGACGAAGCCGAGCATCTGCCGGGCGAGGCGGGCCGGTTCGAATATACCGCCTGGGACCGCGACGACCCGACGGGCGCGCCGGGCGGCGGCGGCGTGCGCGGCGCGATGACGGGCCGGCTGTTCGAGAAGGTCGGGGTGAATATTTCGCGGGTGGAAGGCGAGTTTCCCGCCGACTTCGCCGCCCAGATCCCGGGCGCCTCCGAAGACCCGCGCTTTTTCGCCACCGGGATCAGCCTGGTTGCCCACATGACGAGCCCTCACGTCCCGGCCGTCCATATGAATACGCGCTATCTGGCGACGACGCAGGACTGGTTCGGCGGCGGCGCCGACCTCAATCCGCCATTTCCCGTGGCGGAGGATACAGCCTCCTGGCTGGACGCGCTGGTCGGCTGCTGCGACCGGCACGACGTGGCGGACGGCAAGCGCTACAAGGAGTGGTGCGACGAATATTTCTACATTCCGCACAGGCAGCGGGCGCGCGGCGTCGGGGGCATTTTCTACGACAGGCTGAATTCCGGCGACTGGGAGGCGGACTTTGCCTTCACGCAGGATGTCGGCGAAACCTTTCTATCGGCCTATCCGCCCATCGTGCGGCGGAACATGCACCGTGAGTGGACCGAGGAGGAGCGGCTGGCGCAGCTACGCTATCGCGGGCTCTATGCCGAATTCAATCTGGTCTACGACCGGGGCACCACCTTCGGCCTGAAGACCGGCGGGAATGTCGATGCGATCCTGATGAGCCTGCCGCCGCTCGCCCGCTGGGACTGAGCGGCGCGCTGCGCCCCGTGTCAGGCGGCGACCGGCTCGGGCGCGCCCAACTGGACGTAGGCCGCAGCCTGAAAGACGGCCAGATAAAGCGAGAAGAGGCTCGCCACGAGCGCCGAGAGTAGCGACGTGACCAGCCCTTCGCCAGACGGGTCGAGCAGCGTGGTGACGATGCCGGCAATCAGGGCGACGAACATGAACGCCGCGACCAGAATCAGCCCCGCGAAAAAGAGCTTCCACCAGGCCCGCGGGGTCTGCGCCCAGGCGGTCCGAAACGCGTCGGCGAAGCGGCCCTGGTCCGCATAGGCCGGGAGCACGGTGAAGAGTCTGCCGATGAGATAGATGCCGGGCAGGACCAGCGCTGCCAGTCCGGCGGCGCTGATCGCGCCGAAGGCGAGGACGACGAGGATGCCAAGCGGCCAGAGCCGGGCAGCGCGGCGGATCGCGGCGCCCGCCGACCGGCCGGGCCACAGGAACAGCGCCATCACGCCAAGCTGGCCGAGGATCGACACCAGATTGACCGCCAGCGTTTCGGGCCTGCGCAGCTGGGCAAGCACCTCGCTCGCTTCGGTCGGCGCGGCGGTGAAATAATCGAGCAGCACATTCGGCAGGAATACGAACGCGGCGACGAGGAGGGCATAGTCGGCGGGCCGCGCGGCGATCGCCGCCTGGGTGGCTTCCCACGCCTTGCTTACCGAAAAGGACATTCGCGCTCCTGGAATTGCGGTAGTCCGATTGACTTTGAGCGCTGCGCCGCGCAAGGAATTTCCGTCGCCGGGCCGCAAGGTCCGGTGCCCGGAGCGGGAGATGCGGCCGGCCCTTTTCGCAAGGGGCGGACGCCGCCGAAGGAGCAAGCCTTCCCCGGAATCTCTCAGGCGCAAAGGGACCGCGCCGGGCATAGAAGCGGCAATCTGGAAAGTGTCCGGTCCGTGGTCTGGTCCGGTCCACCGAAGGGGTAAGGGCGAACCATGGCGTTCGCGCGAAACTCTCAGGTCCGATGACAGAGGGGAAGCGTTCGTTCAGAAGGGTCCGGAAAAGCCGGCCCGGCCGGACGATTCGTCTTCGCATTCCTCTGTCTGAAAGTCCCGCATGACCAAGACCGCCGATACGGCAAAACCGCTCCCGCTCGCAGACCTCCACCGCAAGCTCGGTGCGAAGATGGTGCCTTTCGCCGGCTATTCCATGCCGCTGCAATATGAGGGCATCGTCGCCGAGCATGAATGGGTCCGCGCGCATGCCGGCCTGTTCGACGTCAGCCATATGGGCCAGCTGGAAGTGCGGGGCCCCGATGCGGCCAAGGCATTGGAAGCCCTGATGCCGGGCGACTTCATCGGCTTGAAGGAAGGCCGGCTGCGCTATTCGCTGCTGCTGGACGACAATGGCGGGGTGATCGACGATTTGATGGTGACGCGCCGCGCCGACCATTTCTACCTGGTGGTGAATGCCGCCACGAAGAAGGCCGACCTTGCGCACATGACCCGGCGCCTGCCCGACGGCGTCAGCATCGAGGAACGCTCCGACCTGGCGCTCCTGGCGCTGCAGGGACCGGCGGCGGCCGACGTCATCACCCGTCTGGGCGGGGAAGTGTCGACCATGACCTTCATGCGCGGCAGCCCGATCCGCATCAAGGGCAGCGAAATCTGGATCAGCCGCTCGGGCTATACCGGCGAGGACGGGTTCGAGATTTCCGTGCCCGTCAAGAAGGCCGAGAAGCTGGCAAAGCTGATCCTCGACGACAAGGAGGTGAAGCCGATCGGCCTCGGCGCGCGCGATACGCTGCGCCTGGAAGCCGGCCTGCCGCTTTACGGCCAGGACCTGTCGCCCGTGTCGACGCCCGTGGAGGCGGGGATCACCTTCGCCATTTCCAAGCGGCGCAAGATGGAAGGCGGCTTTCCCGGCGACGAGCGCATTCGCCGCCAGATCGAGGACGGGGCGAAGGTCCGGCGCGTCGGACTGAAGCTGGAGGGCAAGCAGCCGGCACGCGAAGGTGCGGCGGTCTATTCCGGCGACGCCAAGACCGGCGTCGTCACGTCCGGCGGCTTTGCGCCCTCGGTCGGGGCGCCGATCGCGATGGCCTATGTGGCTGCCGCCGATGCCAAGGACGGCACCGAGCTGAAAATCGAGGTTCGCGGCAAGAAGCTGGCGGCGAAGGTCGTCCCGATGCCGTTCGTGCAACATCGCTACGTCAGGTAGGAAGGGAGGCCAGGCACCATGTCCATCTATTTCACGGAAAGCCATGAGTGGGTCCGCGTCGAGGGCGACAGCGCCACGGTCGGGATCACGCAATATGCCCAGGAACAGCTGGGCGACGTCGTCTTCGTCGAGCTGCCCGATAGCGGCAAGGACGTGAAGAAGGGCGACGAGATTGCCGTCGTCGAATCAGTGAAGGCCGCGAGCGAAGTCTACGCCCCCCTGTCGGGTAGCGTGACCGAAGCCAATTCGGCGCTGGACGACGACCCGGCACTGGTGAATTCGGCGCCGGAGACGGATGGCTGGTTCGTGAAGATGGTGTTGTCGGACAAGGGCGAACTGGACGGCCTGATGGACGAGGCCGCCTATAAGGACTTCGTGAAGAACCTGTGAGCGCCTTGCCGGGCCATAGCTGGGACGCTGCCGCCTATGCGCAGAACGCGGCCTTCGTGCCCGCGCTCGGCCAGGCCGTGCTCGACCTGTTGGCGCCCCGGCGCGGCGAACGCATCCTGGACCTTGGCTGCGGCGACGGCGTCCTGACCGAGCGGCTGCTCGACGCGGGTGCGGACGTGCTTGGCGTGGACGCCGACGGCGCGATGCTGGCCGCGGCGCGGCAGCGGGGCCTGGAGGTCCGGGAGGGCGACGGTCAGTCCCTCGGCTTCAAAGAGGAGTTCGACGCGGTCTTCTCGAACGCCGCGCTGCACTGGATGCCCGACCATGAGGCGGTGTTCGCAGGGGTCCATGAGGCTTTGAAACCGGGCGGCCGTTTCGTCGCGGAATGCGGCGGCCATGGCAATATCGCGGCCATGCGCACGGCCTTGCGCGCGGTGATGGCGCGGCGCGGCGTCGACGCCCCGGAAACGCAGAACTACGCCACGGTAGGTGCCACGGTGCGGCGTTTGGAGGCAGCGGGCTTTCAGGTCGAAAGCTGCGCCCTCATCTGTCGTCCGACCGCGCTTCCAGGCGGCATGGAGGACTGGTTCCTGACCTTCCGGCACGGGTTCCTGCCGCCAGAAGACGAAGACGAGATCGCGGCGGAGGCGTCGGCGCTGCTGGCGCCCTCGCTGCGCGACGACGAAGGCAACTGGACGGCGGACTATGTCCGTCTCCGCTTCAAGGCCATCAAGGCCTAAGGGACGATACGAGTTGAGATACCTCCCCCTTACCGACACCGACCGGCGGACCATGCTGGAAAGCATGGGCGCGGCGGATATCGACGACCTGTTTCGCGACGTGCCGGCAGCAGCGCGGCTCGACGGTCCGATCGGGGACCTGCCCGCCCATGCCAGCGAAATGGCGGTGGAACGCGACCTGGCGCGCATGGCGCGGCGCAACAAGACCGCCAGCGACACGCCCTTCTTCCTGGGCTGCGGCGCCTACAAGCATCACGTGCCCGCGACGGTCGACTATATCATCCAGCGCGGCGAATTCCTGACGAGCTATACGCCGTACCAGCCCGAAATCGCGCAGGGTACGCTGCAATATCTGTTCGAGTTCCAGTCGCAGGTGGCACGGCTGACCGGGATGGAGGTCGCCAATGCCTCCATGTATGACGGTTCGACGTCCTGCGTCGAAGCGATCTTCATGGCGCGGCGCGTGACGCGGCGGAAGAAGGCGGTGCTCTCGGGCGGACTGCATCCGCACTATGTCTCGGTCGCAAAGACGCTGACGCATTTCACCGACGACGAGCTGGACGTGATGGCGCCGAAGGTTCTGTCCGGTGCGCCCGGCGACGACCTCGACGATCTGCTGGCGCGGGTCGACGACGAGACGAGCTGCGTCGTCGTGCAGAATCCCAATCTGTTCGGCCATATCGCCGACCTTTCCGCGCTTGCAGAGCGGTGCCACGAGAAGGGCGCGCTGCTGATCGCGGTCGTGACGGAAGTGGTCTCGCTGGGGGCGATCAAGTCGCCTGGCGAGATGGGCGCCGACATTGTCGTGGGCGAGGGGCAGTCGATCGGCGGCGGCCTTAATTTCGGCGGGCCCTATCTGGGCCTGTTCGCCTGCAACCAGAAACATGTCCGGCAGATGCCCGGACGGCTGTGCGGCGAGACCGTCGATGCCGAGGGGCGGCGCGGCTATGTGCTGACGCTGTCGACCCGCGAGCAGCATATCCGCCGCGAGAAGGCGACGTCGAACATCTGTACCAATTCCGGCCTGATGGCGCTGGCCTTCACGGTGCATATGACCTTGCTGGGCGAAGAGGGCCTGCGCCGCCTGGCTGCCGTCAATCACAACCGCGCCGTCGAGGTGGCGGACCGGCTGGCCGCCATCGACGGCGTGACCGTATTGAACGACGCGTTTTTCAACGAATTCACCGTCCAGTTGGAGGGCGAGAGCCGCTCCCACCTGCGCCAGATGGCCGAGGCGGGTGTTCTCGGCGGCGTCTCACTCGGGCGACTCTACCCAGATGACGGGGCCATCGAGCGGTGCGCCGTCGTGGCGGTCACCGAAACCCAGACCGACGAGGATATCGGCGCGCTGATCGAGGCCTATGAAGGAGTGGCGGCATGAGCGGTATGAACCGGCAGGGCCGCGAGACCCGCGGCGATGCGCTGGCGGAGGCGCCCGAAACGATCAGTGGCAACCGCGCGCTGCAGCTTAACGAGCCGCTGAGCTTCGAGATCGGCAGCCGCACGAGGACCGGTGTCGACCTGCCCGAAGCAGAGCTGGAAACGTCGCGCCTGGGCGGCCTCGCCCGTACCGAACCGATGGACGTCCCGGGCCTCTCCGAGCCGGAGACGATGCGGCATTTCACGCGCCTGTCGCGCATGAACTACGCCATCGACATGGGACTGTTCCCGCTCGGCAGCTGCACCATGAAGCATAATCCGCGCCTGAATGAGAAGGCGGCGCGCATGAAGGGGTTCGCTGATATTCATCCATTGCAGCCGCAGGGGACGGTGCAGGGCGCGCTGCAGCTGATCGTCGAGCTTGCGGACTGGCTGAAGGCGCTGACGGGGATGCCCGAAGTCGCCATGTCGCCGAAAGCGGGCGCGCACGGCGAGCTATGCGGCATGCTTGCGATCCGTGCCGCACATGAGGCGAACGGCGACCCGCGAAAGACGGTGCTGGTTCCCGAGTCCGCCCACGGTACCAATCCCGCGACGGCCGCCTTCTGCGGCTATGACGTCGATTCGATTCCGGCGACGGCGGAAGGGCGGGTCGACCTGGAGGCGCTGAAGGGCAAGCTGGGGCCCCACGTGGCCGGCATCATGATCACGAACCCGAACACGTGCGGCCTGTTCGAGCGCGACATGATCGAGATCTGCAAGGCGGTCCACGAGGCTGGCGGCTATGTCTATTGCGACGGCGCGAACTTCAACGCGATCGTCGGCAAGGTGCGCCCCGGCGACCTCGGCATCGACGCCATGCACATCAACCTGCACAAGACCTTCTCGACGCCGCATGGCGGCGGCGGTCCCGGGTCCGGGCCGGTGGTCTTCTCCAGCCGGCTGGCGCCCTATGCGCCGCTGCCTTTCGTCAGGAAGGCGTCCGACGGGCAGTATGAGCTGATCGAGGAAGAGCAGGCCGCGAGCGGTTCGCACGGCGAGAGCTTTGGCCGCATGGTCGCCTTCCACGGGCAGATGGGCATGTTCGTACGCGCGCTTGCCTATATCAAATCGCACGGCGCGGACGGCCTGAAGCAGGTGGCGGAAGATGCCGTCCTCAACGCCAATTATATCCTGCGGCAACTGGAAGGCGTTCTCACCGCACCCTTCGCCGGTAGCGGTCCGTGCATGCACGAGGCGCTGTTCTCGGATGCGTGGATGAAGGGGTCCGGCCTGTCCACGCTCGACGTCGCGAAAGCGATGATCGACGAGGGCTATCACCCGATGACCATGTACTTCCCGCTGGTCGTGGATGGCGCGATGCTCGTCGAACCGACCGAGACGGAATCGAAGGCCGACCTCGACCAGTTCATCCATGTCCTGCGAGGTCTGGCGGCTGCGGTGAAGGACGGCGAGACCGAGCGGTTCAAGGGCGCACCCTTCTACGCTCCGCTGCGGCGGCTCGACGAGACGCAGGCGGCGCGGAAACCCCGTTTGACTCGGATGCACGACGAAGCGGCCTAGACCTGCTAAACGCTTGCCAAAGCAGAGCGCGGCGACAGCAGCGCCGCTCTCGAATTGACTGGCGCGGCGGAGCGCGTTCGCGCATAACATATGATAGTTATGGAAAAGCCCTTCGAACACGCCGCACGGGCTAGCTTCCGGCTGCTCGCGACGGCACCAGAAGAGCCCCTGTCGGCGATAACCCGCGTTGCCGCCACGCTTTTCGGAGTCGAAGGCGCGGTGATTCTGCTGCGCGGCGACGATGAGCTTATCCGCAAGGCGGCCATCGGCGAGGTCCCGGGCGACTTTCCGAAACCCTTTCCGGCCGTCGAACGGGTCATCGAAGACGGCCGGGTGTTGCAGAGCGGCGCCGAAGACCCGGTCCTCGGCGATCTCGTAACAGGTTTCTTCGCCGGCGGGCCGCTAAGCCACGGCCGGGAGACGACACTCGGAGCGCTGTGTCTCTTCGACCGGGCGGAAAGGCCTGCCCTCTCCAGCGATGAGCTTTCTCTCCTAAAAGGGCTTGCCGGGCTGGCGACGGAGATGCTGCTGGCGCTGGAAGACAGGGAAGCCGCACGCATTGCGGCCCTGATCAACGACACGGCATCCGATGCCGTCGTCCTGACCGATGACGAGGGATGTATCATCGGCTGGAATCCTGCCGCCGAGCATATGTTCGGATTTCCGGCCGAGGACATCATGGGCGAGCCCCTCCACCGGATCATTCCCGAGGCCGAGCAGGCGGATGCGGAGCTTTCGAGAGAGGAACTGGCCAAGCTTGCCGCCTCCTCCGCAGAGGGAGTCTGCGAGCTGAGAGGCATCCGGAAATCCGGAGAAGAGTTTCCCGTCGAGGCGTCGATCGCCAGCTGGCGGTCGCGCGAAGACCGACACCCGGTCGGATTTGCCCTGATCATGCGCGACACGTCCGAGCGCAAAAAACTGCTGGCCGATCGAAACCGGTCAAGACAGTTCCTCTCGATCATTTTCGAGAACGTTCCCTCCATGGTGTTCGTCAAGAACGCCCGGACCCGGCGCTTCGAATTCGTCAACCGCGGGGCCGAAGAGATGCTGGGCATCGGCCGCGATAAGATCGTCGGGCGTACCGACGCCGACCTGTTCGGCGTTCCGGGGTCCGCGGCCGTTCAGCAGGACGACCTCGTCGTCCGGACGGGCGAGCCCGTGGTGAGCGAGTTCGATTTCGAGAAGCCGGACGGCGACAAGCGCCGCATTCGGACGAAGCGGGTTCTGTTCCGCGATCTGGACGGCGCGGAATATATACTCGGGATTTCGGAGGACATCACGCTTCGCCACCGCGCGCAGGAGGAGCTTGCACGCAAGGGCATGCAGGACCCGCTGACGGGAATGCGCAACCGGATGGGTCTGCAAGAGGATTTCGATGCCATCGTCCGGCGCCCGGATTCGCATGCCGTTGCGATGGTTGCGATCAACCTGGACCGCTTCAAGAGCATAAACGAGCGCCATGGGGCCACGGTCGGCGACGATCTTCTCTGTCATGTCGCGAACCGGATTCTCGCGCTTCTGCCGCAGGGTTATCGTGCCGCCCGCACGGGTGGTGACGAGTTCGCCGTGCTGATCCGGGGGCGCTATGCCGAGCAGCGCGCGGAGCGGATCTCCGCGGCCATATTGCAGACGCTCGAGCGCCCGTTCGACCTTGGCGACGAGTCCGTGAGGCTGGGGGCGAGCCTGGGCATTGCCGTCAGCGAGAATGGCGACCGGCCGATGCAGCAATTGCTTGCCGATGCCGAGCACGCCGTGCGCCGCGCCAAGGGGGAGGGCGGCGGGCGCTTCTTCTTTTTCGACAAGCAGCTCGGCGCGGAAATCAGGCTTCTGCGGCAGCTGGAGGCGGACCTTCCCGCTGCAATCGAACACGACCAGATCGATATCTACTATCAGCCGGTCCTGAGGCTTTCGAACAACGAGGTGGCGGGGTTCGAAGCCCTGGCACGCTGGTGTCACCCGGCGCAGGGGCAGGTCAGCCCGGCGAAATTCATCAGTATCGCCGAGGAGACCGGCCTGATCGTCGAGCTGGGCGAGAAAGTGATGCGCAAGGGAATGCGCGAAGCCGCCTCCTGGCACAGCTCCACCTGGCTTTCGGTCAACCTGTCGCCGGTGCAGCTCGGCGAGGCGGGCTTTTGCGACCGTTTGAAGGAGGTGATGGCGTCCAGCGGGTTCGACCCCGGCTGCCTCGTCCTCGAAATTACGGAGAACACGCTGATCCGCGAATCCGCCGCCGAGGTTGCCCGAGAGCTGTTCCGGGAAATGCGGGATCTCGGCGTGCGCTTCGCGCTCGACGACTTCGGTACGGGCTATTCCTCGCTCAGCACGTTTCGCCGCTATCCCTTCGACAATATCAAGATCGACAAATCGTTCGTCCGCGACATGCTGACGAGCCCCGAGGCGCGCGCGATCGTACAGGCCGTGATCGGTCTGGGCCGGGGCCTGGGGCTGAAGGTCGTCGCCGAAGGGGTGGAGACGGAAGGTCAGCTCGAAGCGCTGCGGGACGATGGCTGCGAATATGCGCAAGGCTTCCTGATCGGCCGCCCGGCTCCGCGGTCAGCCTTCGGTGATTTGTCGCGTCCCTTCTTCCTGGGAGACCTGGCCAGCCGGGCCAACGGCTAGAGGTCGGTCTCTTCGAGGCGGCGGTTGCGCGCCTCCATCAGCGCATCGCGGCTCCAGACCGGAACGGGAACGAACCCGGTTTCGACAAGCAGGCCCTGATCGCCGGAGACTTCCTCGGCCAGGAAGGTATCGACGAAGACGCCGAGCGCCGGCTTTTCGGTAAACCGGTCGGCATTGACGTAGAGGTAGAGGCGCCGCGAGGCCGGATAGCCGCCCCCCATGATGGTCGCTTCGTTGGGAATGAACCGGTCGAGGGAAATCGGCTGCACGATTTCGGAATTGCTCTCGAGATAGCTGTAGCCCACCACGCCGATGGCATCAGGGTTCCCCGACACGGCTGCGACGATGGCGTTATCATCCTCGGCGCCCTCCGACACGGCATCGTCCGACCGGAGGGTGGTGCAGCGCTCTTCCGGAGCCTCTGCAAGACGAGGAATGTTGCGGCATCCCCTGAGCATGACGAGCTCCTCGAACTGCTGCCGCGTACCGCTGGTGGAGGGCGGGACGATGAACGAGATCGGCCGCTCGGGCAGGCCGGTCGAGATATCGCTCCAAAAGCTGGTCTCGTTCGGGCTGCCGTCCGCCGAAGTGGCGGCGAGCGCTTCGTAGATCTGCCGGGGCGTCAGGTCGAAGCGCTCATTCTCTTCCGCGTCGCCGGCCTGTTCGGCGCCCACCATGTCCTCCGGCGCGCTCGGCCGCGCTTCCACCAGGGCAATGCCATCGAGGCCGACGGTCAGCTCGCGGATATTGGTGACGCCGTTTTCGCGGCAGGTGCGAAATTCCTCCACCGTCATCCGGCGCGACGCATCGGCGATGTCGGGCGCGCCGGGCCCGCCGGCGCAAAAGGCTCCGATGCCCGCATTGGTCCCGGTGCTCGTGACTTCGGGTCGCCGTGCCCCGGGATAGGCGTCGGCAAAATACCCGGCGACGGCGCTTGTGAACGGGTAGACGGTCGAGGAGCCCGTGACTTCGACAGCCGGACCGGACACGTCCGCGTTCGGATCGCCGGGAATTGCCAGTTCGCCGGCCATCTCCTCATCTTCCGTGCCGCACGCGGCAAGCAGAACCAATAATCCCAACCCCAAGGCGCGCATGGCGTGCTCCCAATGCTTATTGCCTGCGCGCTACTTACACCGTTCTCGTGACAGAAATTTAAAGGGGCCGCTTTCTCCGCCGACGGTCAGCTGAGCTCGCTTTCGTCGAGGGCGTATTCGCCAAGCTTGCGGTAAAGGGTTGAGCGCCCGATGCCGAGCCGCCGGGCGACCTCGCTCATGCGGCCGCGATAGTGGATCAGGGCAAGCCGGATATGCTCCTTCTCGAGCGCCGCAAGCGAACGAACATGCCCGTCGGGGCCGATGGCGGCATGGCCGGGCCGGTCGCCCGCCTGGTCCGGCGTCTGTACGGCACCGGTATCGGCCAGCGGTGAATTGAGGAGGCCTTCATCGGCCAGACGGGCGATTTCGGGAAAGTCCTTTCGGCCGAGCGTATCGCCCTCGCACAGGACGCCCGCGCGAAAGACGGCATTCTGAAGCTGCCGCACATTCCCCGGCCAGTCGTAGGATGTTAGGACGTTCAGCGCTTCCTGATCCAGCTGCGAGGCCGGGATGTTCCCTTCCTCGTGCAGGCGTTCGGCGAAATGCCGGGCGAGCGGGGCGATATCGGCGCGGCGTTCCCGCAGCGGCGGTATGGTGATCGGCACCACGCCGAGGCGGTAGTAGAGGTCCTCGCGAAACCGGCCAGCGGCCACTTCCTCGCGCAGGTCGCGGTTGGTGGCTGCCACGATCCGCACGTCGACGGTCTTGTGCCCGCGCGCGCCGACGGGTTCGATCTGCCCCGTCTGCAGCGCGCGCAGAAGCTTGACCTGTGCATCGAGCGGCAGTTCGCCGATCTCGTCGAGGAACAGGGTACCGCCATCCGCTTCTTCGAACCGGCCGACATGTTTCGACGTCGCCCCGGTGAAGGCGCCCTTCTCATGCCCGAACAGGACGGATTCGACGAGGTTCGCGGGGATGGCGCCGCAGTTCACGATGACGAGCGGCTGGCCTGAACGGGGGCTGGCGGCGTGGATCGCGCCGGCGATGACCTCCTTGCCCGTCCCGCTCTCGCCCTCGACGAGGACCGGGACGTTCCGCTTGGCGGCCTTCGATGCGACCGACAGCGCCGACTGAAAGGCCGGGGCGCTGCCGACGATATTGTCGAAAGCAACGTCGAGCGGCAGCTTCTCACTCAGCGGCTGCAATTCGCCGGCGGCTTTTCCGCCTTCGAGCACGGCCTGGAGCGCGCCGACGATCTTGTCGGGCTTGGCAGGTTTGATGAGGAAGTCGGTCGCCCCCGCCTGCATCGCCTCCACGGCGATCTTCACGCTGGAGTGGGCAGTCAGCATGATGACCGGAAGGTCGCCATGCGACCGGCGCACCTCCGCGAGCATCTCAAGGCCGCTCATGTCGGGCATGGAATGGTCGAGGATGACGGCATCCACGGCGGGTCCGCCGCCTTGGACCATGTCGAGCGCGTCGAGGCCGCTTTCGGCCTCCGAAACCGTGTATCCGGCCTTTTCCGAAATGATCCGGACCAGCCTCCGCTGGCCGGGTTCGTCGTCGACGACAAGTACGTGACCCGACATAAACCTCCTTTGATAGGTCCCCTCTTGCCGCGGAAGAATTACCAGCAGGCAAACGGCAGCCGCTTCACAGGCTGCGACAAAACGGTATGAGGAGCACCACAAGTGCCTTATAGCACCCATGTATCAAAAAGGGACAGGCGGGATGAGTGTAAAAAAGCCTTACACCGACAAGGCCATGAAGGATCATGCGGACACCTATTTCGGGTTCAAGAACCTACTGAAATACGGAATTGGACTCGTCGTCGTCGTGCTGCTCGGTCTCGCGATCTTCGCAGCCTGAGGACATTCACATGAAAATCGCGGTTCTTGCCGAAGATGCGCCTGGCGAGGCGCGCGTCGCGGCCACGCCGGAAACGGTCAAGAAGTTCGCCGGCTGGGACGCCGAGGTCGCCGTCGAAGCGGGTGCCGGCGCGAAAGCGGGCGTCGCCGACGAACTGTACCGGGAAGCCGGTGCGACCGTTGCCCCGGACCGCGCCGCCGCCATCGCCGGCGCCGACGTCATCCTGGCGGTGCGTGCACCGGCAGCCGCGTCGCTGGCAGGCGCGAAGGACGGCGCGGTTCTCGCAGCCATCCTAAATCCGTTTCAGGCGCGCGAGACGCTGGATGCCTACGCACAGGCAGGGGTGACCGCGATCGCCATGGACTTCCTGCCGCGAATTACGCGCGCGCAGTCGATGGACGTGCTGTCGAGCCAGGCGAACCTGGCCGGATACAAGGCCGTCGTCGATGCTGCATCGGCCTATGGCCGCGCCTTTCCGATGATGATGACGGCGGCGGGCACCGTGTCCGCCGCGAAGGTCTTCATCATGGGCGTCGGCGTTGCCGGTCTGCAGGCCATAGCGACCGCAAGACGCCTCGGTGCGCAGGTCAGCGCCACCGACGTCCGCGCCGCCACCAAGGAACAGATCGAATCGCTGGGTGCAAAGGCCATCTTCGTCGAGGAGGTGGAGGGCATCGAGGGCGAGGGCACCGGCGGCTATGCCAGCGAAATGTCGGAGGAGTATCAGCAGGCACAGGCGAAGCTGGTATCCGAACATATCGCCAAGCAGGACATCGTGATCACGACCGCGCTGATTCCGGGGCGGCCGGCCCCGCGCCTAGTGTCGGATGCGCAGATTGCCTCGATGAAGCCCGGCGGCATCATCGTCGACCTGGCGGCGCCCCAGGGCGGCAATGTCGAGGGGATGCAGCCCGACCGGGTGGCGGAGGTGCACGGCGTACGCATCCTGGCGCCGACCAATATCAACTCGTCGCTGGCCGAGGTTTCGAGCCAGCTCTACGCCCGCAACATGTGGAATTTCTTCTCCGCCTTCTGGGACGAGGACGCAAAGGCGCTGGCGTGGCCGGACGACGACGAGATCGTCACCGGTGCGCGCGTGGTTCACGGCGGCGTGGTCGGCAATCCGCGGCTGGACGGCTAGTCGTGAGGGAAAGCCTAGTTGCGACCGGCATATGGCTGGCTGCGTTCGCCTCGGGCGCTAAGCCTGCAGCGGCGCAGGTTCCTGCCGCCGGGGCGGCGGATATGGCGGGAGACTGGACGGTGGACCTGCGGCCTTCCTTGGACGACGCAGCCTATTCGCAGCCCATGTCGCTTGCCGTCTCCGATGACCGGACGCTGAGCGGAGAATTTTACGGGAGCCCGATTCTCGCGGGGCGCGCAGGCACGAGCCAGGGCCGGACCTGCGCCGCGTTTCGGACGGAGGACGGGTCTGGCCCCTATCACCATTCGGCTTGCCTGGTGGAGGGCCGTTTGGTCGGACAAAGCTGGGGAGAAGGGCGGGGCTTCGTCCTCGCCTGGACTGCGGAGAGGGACTGATGGACTTTATTTCGATCCTGTCGATTTTCGTGCTGGCGTGTTTCGTCGGCTATTATGTCGTCTGGTCGGTTACGCCGGCGCTTCACACGCCCTTGATGGCGGTGACCAACGCGATTTCGTCGGTCATCATCGTGGGCGCCCTGATCGCCGCGGCCGCGGCGGGCGTGCCCGGCGCGAAATGGCTGGGCCTGATCGCGGTGACGCTGGCCAGCGTGAACATCTTCGGAGGCTTTGCCGTCACCGAACGCATGCTCGCCATGTACAAGAAAAAAGAGAAGAAAAAGTGATCGGCGCGGGGGGAACTCGGTAAATGGAACATGTTGCCACCACGCCCGCCTGGGCGATGATCGCCTATTTGGTCTCGGGCGTCTGCTTCATTCTTGCGCTGCGCGGCCTGTCGAGCCCCGAAACCAGCCGGGCGGGCAACCGCTACGGCATGGCCGGCATGGCCATTGCGGTCGTCACCACGCTGATCATGCAGGAACTGGCCGGGATCGTCGAAATCGCCATCGCGGTCGCGATCGGCGGTGCCATCGGCCTTGTCATCGCCCGCCGCATCGCCATGACGGCGATGCCGCAGCTGGTCGCCGCCTTTCACTCGCTGGTCGGTCTCGCCGCAGTGCTGGTTGCCATCGCGGCGTGGCTCAACCCGGGCGCGTTCGGCCTGCTGGATGCGGAGGGGCAGATCTTTGCGGTCAGCCGGATCGAGATGGCGCTGGGCGCCGCCATCGGTGCGGTCACCTTCTCTGGGTCTGTCATCGCCTTCGCGAAGCTGAACGGCAACATGTCCGGTGCCCCCATCCTGCTGCCCGCCCGCCATGTCATCAATTTCGGTGTCCTGGGGGCAATCATCGTCCTGATCGCGCTTTACGTGCTGTCGGGCGCGGGCGGTCCGGGCGAGGGGACGCTCGTCCCCATCATCGTGGCGCTCGCCTTTCTGGTCGGCTTCCTGCTGATCATTCCCATCGGCGGGGCCGACATGCCGGTCGTGGTGTCGATGCTGAACAGCTATTCGGGCTGGGCTGCGGCGGCGATGGGCTTCACCCTGTCGAACAGCGCCATGATCATCACGGGCGCGCTGGTCGGCTCGTCCGGCGCGATCCTCAGCTATATCATGTGCGCCGCCATGAACCGCAGCTTCATCAGCGTGATCGCGGGCGGGTTCGGTCAGGGCGATGCGGGCGGCGGCGACAAAGGGCCGGCCATCGACCGTCCCTACAAGAAGGGCAGCGCCGACGACGCCGCCTTCCTGCTGAAAAATGCCGAGAAGGTCATCATCGTGCCGGGCTACGGCATGGCGGTGGCCCAGGCGCAGCACGTGCTGCGCGAAATGGCGGAAGAGCTGGAGGAGCAGGGCGTCGACGTGCGCTATGCGATCCATCCGGTGGCAGGCCGCATGCCGGGCCATATGAACGTCCTCCTGGCCGAGGCGAACGTCCCCTATGACAAGGTGTTCGAGCTGGAGGACATCAATTCGGACTTCGGCCAGGCCGACGTCGCCTTCGTCATCGGCGCGAACGACGTCACCAACCCTGCCGCGAAGACCGACAAGACGTCGCCCATCTACGGGATGCCGGTCCTGGACGTCGAAAATGCGAAGACGACCTTGTTCATCAAGCGTTCGATGGGCGGCGCGGGCTATGCGGGCGTCGAGAACGAGCTATTCTTCCGCGACAACACGATGATGCTGCTGTCCGATGCCAAGAAGATGGTCGAGGAGATCGTGAAGGCGCTCTAGCTCGCCTTCATCCGGGCGGTGCGACGTATTGAACAAATCCCGGCCTTCCTCGTTCGGAAGGAAAAGGGAGATTTAAGATGAAAAGCGCTGGAATCCTTCTTGCGGCCGGAACGATGCTGGCCCTTGGGGCCTCGGTGACATCCTGCGCCTCGACCGGCTCGATGGACGAGGCCGCCGCGTCCGACGAGGAAAGCCTCGGAACGGTCACGGACCGCGCCTACGCCACCGCCGAGACGCCTGAAGGCGAAGCCGTTGCCCGCGCCGTGCTGGCCTGGGACGGCGACATGATCGAAGTGACGGCGCAGCTGCAGGACATGACGCCCGGCACCTATGCCGTGCATCTTCACGAAACAGGCGACTGTTCCGCGAGCGACTTCACGTCCGCAGGCGGCCACTGGAACCCGACGAACGAGGGCCATGGCTTCTCGGACGCCGAAGACGGCTTTCACAAGGGCGACCTGAAAAACGTCACGGTCGGCGCCGACGGCACCGGTTACAGCGTAACACTGGTCTCGGGCGTCAGCTGGGACGGCATGGCGAATTCGCTGTTCGACGAGGACGGCGCGGCGCTGATCGTCCATGCCCATGCCGACGACTATATGACCGACCCGGCCGGCGATGCGGGTCCGCGACGGGCCTGCGGCGTGTTGCAGCGTGGCTAAAGGCGCCCGCAGCTTCAGCGTCAATCAGGAGGCTCTCCAGGCTGCTCTCAGCGAGGTCGGCGAGGATGCACGCAGCCCCACTGCTGTGCGCCGCCGCCTCGAAGTCCTGGAAACCGTCCTGGAAAAATCCATCCGACTGCCTGCCCGGCTTCCCGTGGTCGGCGACCGGGTCGGTCTGGACGCGGTTCTGGGCTTCATTCCCGTGATCGGCGACATTATCGGCGGGCTGCTCGGCTCCTACCTGATCTGGGAAGCGCGCAACCTGGGCATGTCGAAGTTCCAGCTTGCCCGCATGGCGGCGAATACCGGTTTCGACACGGTAATCGGCTTCGTGCCTCTGGTCGGCGATGTGATCGATATCGGCTTCAAGTCGAACAGCCGGAACATGCGGATCATCCGTAAATATCTCGACAAGCATCATCCCGAAACGGGAATCATCGAGGCCGACCCGGTCTAGTTGCCGGTCTTACCCCCGCGCCAGATCGAGATACCTTCCTGCAGACTGTCGGCCGGTCCGTATTCCGCCGGTGCACAGGGCCTGGGCCGATAGTCGAGGTCCAGGCAGATGAAGACCTCTTCGAGCCATCCGCGCGCATTGATTTGAATGCCGACCGCCTGTTCGGGGAGCCCCTCATTCACCCGCGCGAAGGCGCGGCGCACGTCGGAAGGAACGAGCTCCGCGTCATAGCTGAGCCCGATCAGGTCCGGGCGCTCGAACCGCTGCCACAACATCGCCGCATCCCGGAAATAGCCCTCTGCCGTGTCCCACGCGCATGTGCCGTGGGCGGACCATTCGTGCTGAATGAGCCAGGCCGAGGGGGTCATGCAGAAATGCTCGCGGACAAGCTCCTCGGTCACCGGAGGGGCGAGCGCGCAGGCGCGCGGATGGGGGGCGGTCGTCGCCTGCGGCCAGAGCCCGTGCAAGATGAAGCCGAAGCGATTGTCGCCGCACTGCGAGGCATGTTCCGGGGCGTCGCCGCGAAAGCGGCAGAACTCCGGGGACCAGCTAAGCGCGAGCACATGCCCTGTGACAGGCGCATCCGGAATGCCGTCCGGCGGGGTCGGTTCGGTCGCCAGATCGAGGTTGGCGGGAATTGTACAGGCGGAGGAAGATGACAGGCCGGCTGGCGGCGCAGCCGCTTCGGGTTCGCAGCCCGCAAGCAGCCCGAGGATCAGGAGGCCGCTAGAGAGCCTGAAAATCAAGGCCTACATCCGCCGCGGGCGAAGACTGGATGATCCGCCCGACCGAAATGAAGTCGACGCCCGTTTCCGCGATCGCCCGGACCGTCTCGAGATTGACGCCGCCCGAGGCCTCCGTCGGTACGCGGCGTTCCACCAGCGCCAGAGCTTCGCGAAGCATGGCGGGGGGCATGTTGTCGAGCAGCAGGCGGTCTGCGCCAGCCTCGAGAGCGGGCCCGATCTGGTCGAGCCGGTCAACCTCCACCACGATATCCGTCAACCCTGCGGCCTTCGCCCGGCGTACCGCCTCGCCGACGGACCCGGCGACCGCGACGTGGTTGTCCTTGATCATTGGCTGCTCGCCGAGCGTCATCCTGTGGTTCGTGGCCCCGCCCGTGCGGACGGCGTATTTCTGAAGGACGCGCAGGCCCGGATGCGTCTTGCGCGTGTCGAGGATCACGGCGCCGGTCCCCTCGACTGCATCGACATAGCGGGAGGCCATCGTGGCGATCCCGCTGAGGTGCTGAACAGTGTTCAGCGCCGGACGCTCGGCTGTCAGCATCGCCCGGGCATTTCCTTCGATCCTCATCAGATCCGTGCCGGCCGCGACGCGCCGGCCATCCTCGACCAGAAGTTCGATGCCTGCATCCGGATCCAGATGGCGGAAGAAGGCAGCCGCGATATCGAGCCCGCACACGGTGATGGAATCGCGGCTGTCCATGACACCGGTGAAGCGCGCCGTGGCCGGGATCACGGCCTGCGACGTGATGTCCCCTGCCGCGCCGGCATCTTCGGCGAGCGTGGCGGCGACAAATGCGTCGAGGTCGAATTCGGTAATGTCGGTCATGCCCCGTCTTCCGGCGAGCGGTTGAACTTGTCGAGGGCCGCCGGCACGGCGCCGATCGCGAGGTCGAAAGAGCGGCGGGCCTTCTCGACCTGCGCGAGGTCCGCGCCCATCAGATGCAGCCGGGCGTCGAAGAGCAGATGGTCCGCCTCCTCGCGCACGAGCGACATGGCGCGAGCGTTGCTGCCGCCCTCGACGCCAACCGTGGCGAGAGCCTTCAGATAGGCCTCGGAGGCGAACACGGAGGAGGAGGCGTTCGCGCGGATGCGCCCGAACGTCTTGGCGAGATATTCGGCAAACCCCTCGGGCTCGGCATAGACACGAAAATCCCCGCTTTTCGTGCCGCGCCAGGGATGCGGGGCTTCGTTTCCGGCTAGCCGCCCGAGCGCCGCGCCTAGCCAGTCGAGGCATTCGGCGGCGGTCACGGGATCGTTGATCCCGGGAGACAGCGCCCGCAGCGCGATCTCGACAAGCTCGTCGGCAAGGAAGTCATTATCCTGCGAGGGTGTGCGCACCTTTGCCAGCGCGAACTGGTCGCGCATTTGCTGACGTTCCGCATCGGCGGGAGAGGGACCGTAAATGTCGGCCAATGCGCGGCCCTCCGGCACGAACTCGCCCGGCCGAACCCGCAGGCGTACATGGACATCGCACCTGCCGCCGATCGCTGCCAGCCGCGCGCCGTCGACGATCGAGAGGCGGCCCGAGGCGCCCGCAAGAAGCGGAGTGGATGTGCCGGTCCAAAGCGTTTCCGGGCGCGCGGGCGGCGCTGCCGGATAGCCGCAATTGGCCGGGAAGCGGGTGGCGATGTTACGCAGCAGGGTCTCGCCGATATTGGCGACCGCCTGGTTGATCCTGAGCGCGGCGGGCGCGTGGTGCAGGAAGTAGACGAGGGCGCCGACCGACAGCAGCGCGAGCAGCATCGCTCCGAGACCGGCAAGACCATGAACACGCTCTTCCCGGATCGCGGCATGGACGATGATGGCATAGACGAAGGTGGCGACGAAAACGCCGAGTGTCGTCTGGGTCGCGCGGTCGGCCAGGAAATTGGTGAGAAGGCGAGGGCCGTACTGGCTGGAGGCCGTAACCGACGCCGCAACGATGATCGAGAAGGCGACCGCCCCGGTGCTGATCGTCGCGCCCGCCATCATGGCGAGAAGCTCCCTCAGCGCGTCTGCGTCGGGGGCATCGGGCAGCCCGAGCGCGCCCGCCACCGCCGTTCCCCAGCTGTCCGGAGGCAGCAAGAGCAGCAGGGCGAGCAGGGCGGCCGCCACGCACATGAGCGCCGGAATGAAGCCGTAGCTGCTGCGAAGCTGGCCGGCCCAGTCCGTCAGCCGGGCCGCATATCGTTCCACCTGCGCCCGGCCCTATTTCAGAACGCGCCTGGCATAGGCCATCATCAGCGCCGCACGATATGCCTCCTCGCGCTGGTTGGCCGCACCGGCGTGACCGCCCTCGATATTCTCATAATAGTAGAAGGGTTTGCCGAACTCCTCCAGCCGGGCCGCCATCTTGCGGGCATGGGCCGGATGGACACGGTCGTCCTTCGTCGAGGTATAGATCATGGGTGCGGGATAGTCCGCGCCCGGCGTGAGGTTCTGGTAGGGCGAGTAGGTGCGCAGCGTCTCCCACTCGGCGGGTACGTCAGGGTCGCCATATTCGCCCGTCCAGGACGCGCCCGCGAGCAGCTTGTCGTAGCGCTGCATGTCGGCCAGCGGCACGCCCATGATGATGCCGTCGAACAGGTCGGGGCGCTGGGTCATCGCCACGCCCACCAGAAGGCCGCCGTTCGAGCGCCCGGAGGCTGCGAGAGTCGAGCTCAATCCGGCCTGCTTCAGATCCTCGCCAACGGCGTAGAGGTCGTCGAACACCTTCTGCCGGTTCTCTTTGAGCACACTCTCGTGCCAGTCGGGGCCGTATTCCCCGCCGCCGCGAATGTTGGCGAGAACGAAGCTGCCCCCCTCCTGCACCCAGAACAGGCCCATCGGGCCGATACGATAGGGATGCTTGATGAGGTAATCCGGCAGCTGTGCAATGCGGAACCCGCCATAGGCGTGCATGATCGTGGGGAGCGGCCCCTCGGCGCCCGCAGGACGCACCACGAAATAGGGGATTTTCGTCCCGTCGGAGGAGGTGGCGAAGCGCTGCTCGACGTCGATGCTGTCGGGGTCGAAGGCGGGACTGCGCGCTTCGATAAGCGCCGGCTCCTCGCCGGACTGGGTCGCGAAGAGCTGCGGCGGGTTGGCGAAGCTCTCTGCGGTGAAGAAGGCGATGTCGCGCTTTCCGCCAGCCGCCGCGACGTGGACCACGCCGTTCTCGGGAACAGGCACATCTTCGGCCTTCCAGTTCCGGTCGAGCGCGATCAGCCGACCGGAAACATCGTCGAGAAGGCTGATGTACAGGCGGTCGGCGCCGGCGGCGACCTGCTCGATGGCCTGCGTCTCGGACGGGGTGAAGACCGGCTCTATGCCGAAGCTGCCGTCGCGCACGAAGGCGTCGAGATCATAGGCAACGAGTGAGCCCGCGGGATAGTCGCCCCACCCCTCGTGCAGCCGCACGATCGCCTTGCCGTCGAAGACTTCGGTGATCGAGGCGGTGTCCGGCATCGGCACCTCGCGCAGGGTGCCGTCCTCAAGCACATGGTAGAAGCTGTGCAGCCAGAAGGTCTTGTTGCGCGAGATGATGGGATAGAGCGTCCCGTCGTCGGACGCCGTGAAGACGCTGAAGCCGACCTCGCTTGCGGGAATTTCGAGAAGTACGGGGGCATCCGACAGTGAAACGCCGCGCTGCCATATGCGCACCTGCCGTCCATAGCCGCTTTCGGTCAGACTATCGGGTCCGAAGTCGCTGGAGATGAGCAGCGTGTCGCGGTTCATCCATGTGACGTCGTGCTTTGCCTCGGGCAGCGTGAAGCCGCCTTCGATGAACCGGCCGGCGCTGAGGTCGAATTCGCGGACATAGCCGGCATCGCTGCCGCCGTCCGACAGCGACACCAGGCATCGCTGGTAAGCGGGAGCGAGGCAGTTGGCCCCCTTCCAGACCCAGTTGCGGTTTTCCTCGACCGACAGGGCATCGAGGTCGAGCACCGTCCGCCACATGGGAGTGCCGGCGAGCATGTCGTCGATGGTCGCGACGCGCCAGATGCCGTGAGTATGTTCGCTGTCGGTCCAGAAATTGGTAACCCGGTCGCCCAGGACACGGTTCGGCACCGACAGCCGGTCGGGATTGGCCAGGATCTCGTAAGCGCGTTCGCGGTAGGTCTCGAACGAGGCGTCTTCGGTGAGCGCCGCAGCGGTTTCGCCGTTCCACTCGCGCACCTGAGCGAGGGCAGCGTCGCTCTCGACTTCCTCCAGCCACAGATATGGGTCGCCCGAAACGGTTGGTCCGGTGTCGGAGGTCGTCGCCGCACAGCCGGCAAGCAAAGTCAGGAATGCAGCGGAAATCAGTTTCATCAACAGGCCCCTCGTACCTCAGCCGCGCCGCAACCTTGAGGCGGCGCGTCTACCGCCGGAGTCGTAACGGGAATCGGCCGGGGTTCAATCCCCGTCGATGGCGCCGAGATCGCCCTTTCCAACCGTCGCGCTGGCCATTTCCAGCATGCGGTCGAGTGACTTCTTGGCGCCTACCCGCACATCCTCGGGGATTTCGATACGCGGCTCCAGGTCACGCAGGCAGATGTAGAGCTTTTCCAGCGTGTTCATCGCCATGAACGGACACATGTTGCAGTTGCAGTTGCCGTCCGCGCCGGGAGCGCCGATGAACGTCTTCTGAGGCGCGGCCTTCTCCATCTGGTGAATGATGTGCGGTTCGGTGGCGACGATGATCGTCTCCGCTTCGAGGCCGAGCACATAGTCCAGAATCGAACTGGTCGACCCCACATGGTCGGCATGGTCGAGGATGTGGGGCGGGCATTCGGGGTGGGCCGCAACCGGCGCGCCGGGATGCTCGGCCTTCAGCTTCAGAAGTTCCTTTTCGCTGAAGGCCTCATGGACGATGCAGGCGCCCGGCCACAACAGCATGTCGCGGCCCAGCTTACGGCTGAAATAACCGCCGAGATGCCGGTCGGGCGCAAAGATGATCTTCTGGTCCTGCGGCAACTGGTTGAGAATCTTCTCCACCGATGACGACGTGACGATGATGTCCGACAGCGCCTTCACCTCTGCCGAGCAATTTATGTAGGTCAGCGCGATATGGTCGGGATGCTCCTCGCGAAACCTGCGAAAGGCGTCCGGCGGACAGCTGTCCTCGAGCGAACAGCCCGCGTCCATGTCGGGCAGCACGACGGTTTTTTCCGGCGACAGGATTTTCGCCGTTTCCGCCATGAAGCGAACACCGCAAAAGGCGATGACGTCGGCATCGGTCTCCGCCGCCTTCTTGGAGAGGTCGAGGCTGTCGCCGACGAAATCGGCCAGGTCCTGAATCTGCGGGTCCTGGTAGTAATGGGCCAGGATGACGGCGTTCCGGTCCTTCCGCAGCCGGTCGATCTCTTCGAGAAGGTCGAGACCGGCAAAATTTTCGCGGACGGGTGCGTTCATTTATTATTCCTCACATCGCGCTCCCGCTTTCGTCGGGGAACCTGACAATTACTTGGGCAGGGATGCCCGCGGCCTCAAGGGGAAGGCGGAAGCTGCGCGCCGCGGCAGAGCGCGCCGAATCGCGCGCCATCTGCAGCATCAGCTCGCTTCCGGCCTCTTCCATCACGGCGGCGCGTACCTTGCGGCGGTTGGCCCGGTCTAGCGCTTCGTTGGCGCCGCCGACGGTCAGGAGAACCGCGCCCTCGCCGTAGTCGCGTACGTCCGACATGTCGATTTCGGGTTCGGACAGTTCGATGGGCGGCAGGTCGACGACCATCCGTGCCGTCGCCGGATCCCAGCTGATGTCGCCGGCTGACAATTGCGAGTAGTCGATTTCATACTTCACCGTCGCCGGCACGATCATCGTCTTTTCGGCGGCAAAGCCCAGGCGTTCTGCCCTGCTGGTGACGGCCACGGTGAACCGGCCCGCAAAGACGGACAGGCGGTTCTGGGCGCGCACGGCGTCGAGGCTTGCCGCGGCGATCGTCTCGACCTGAGGCTCGAACAGGTCGTTTGCCGGCTTCAGAACCAGCCAGAGGGCTCCGGCGCCAAGCAGGAGTCCGGCCAGGAGGGCGAGGAAACTCCTCACGCTTTCGACCAGCGTTCCCCGGCGTCGCCGTCCTGCCGGCAAACGAGGCCGCGGCGTTCGAGGTCGATGAGGTGCGCCAGGACGGACCGGCCCGCGGCAGGGTGCAAGGCCTTGTTCACCATGGCGTACATCGTCTTCACGAATTCCTCGATGGTCTTCTCGCCGTCTTCGAGCAGCGTCAGGATCTGGTTTTCCCGCTGCTTTCGGTGAACGAGATAACCGCGCACGAGCTTCTTCGGGTCCCTTACGGCTTCGCCGTGCGTGGGATAATAGACCGTCTCCTCACGGCCCTGCAGCTTGCGCAGCGAGTCGAGATAGGCCGTCATGTCGCCGTCCGGCGGCGAGACCACGGTAGTCGACCAGCCCATGATGTGGTCGCCGGAAAAAAGCGCCTGCTCCTCGCTCAGCGCGAAGCAAAGATGGTTGGAGGTATGGCCGGGCGTATGCACGGCCTCGATGGTCCAGCCCTCTCCCGCTACCCGCTCGCCGTCCTCCATGACATGATCGGGCGCGTAGCTGGTATCGAACGCGGCGTCGGACCGCGGCCCGTCATCCTCGATCGCGAGCGGCGCGCATCCCCAGACCGCCGCGCCGGTGCGCTCGCTTAGCCGAACGGCAAGCGGGGAATGATCCTTGTGAGTGTGCGTGATAAGGATGTGCGAGACCTCGCCTTCCCCCACAGCCTCGAGGATCGACCGGAGGTGGGCATCGTCGTCGGGTCCGGGGTCGATCACGGCCACCTGATCCGTTCCAACCAGATAGGTGCCGGTGCCGAGATAGGTGAAGGCGCTGGGATTCTTCGCCAGAATGCGCCGGATGCGCGGCGACAGGCGTTCGCTTTCGCCATAGGGCGCGGCGGCGATGGCATCCTCGATGTTCATGAGCCGGGGTTTCCCGAAGATTGGCCGGTTGCGCAAGCGAGCGAAACTCGTGGGCCGAGAAGCTTAGCTAGAGCGGGCGGGGCCAGACATGAGTAAGCCGGATGCGGCCCCATACTGGACCGGATCCGGCGAGCTACTCTAACGTCACCAGTACGCTACGCGGTGACGATTATTTAGTTAACGGACCGATAATCGGTACGTTCCCGAAAAAAGGTGCAACCTTTATCAAGACGTTGATTCAAATTAGTAAAATGGGCGTCAGACGGGCTTCAATTCGTTGAAGGGCGTGTCCTTTGGCGGCCGCAGGTCGCCCGGCAGGCCGAGGACCCGTTCAGCGATGATGTTCCGCAGAATCTCGTCGGTACCGCCAGCGATACGCAGGCCGGCCGCGCCGAAATAGCTGGACTGGAAGCGATCGAGCTCGGACCCCGGCTCGGCTTTCACGAAGCCCTGGCTTTCGGACAGGTCGAGCGCGATGCGGCTGATCTCCTGCATCTGCTTGGCCACGACCACCTTCGAGATCGACTGCTCGGGTCCGGGCGTCTTGCCCTGGGAGAGGGCGGAGAGCGCCCGCTGCTGGGTCAGCTTCACGCCATGATCGTTGATATAGGCCTTGGCGATTTCCTCGCGCACGTCCGCCTGTTCGGAGGCCGGGCCGAGTACGGTCTCGATCTCCTTCGCCAGGTTGAGAAGCGCGCGCCAGTCGGGCGAGTAGCGCGGCTTGCCGCCGACGGCGAGACGCTCGTTCATCAGCGTCGTCAGCGCAACCTGCCAGCCCTGGCCCTCGTCACCCAGACGCCAGGCGTCGGGAACGCGAACATCGTCGAAGAACACCTCGTTGAAGTCGCTGCCGCCCGACATCTGCTTCAAGGGCCGAGCCTCGACGCCTTCGGAATGCATGTCGACGATGAACATCGTCAGGCCCTTGTGCTTCGGCGCCGACGGATCGGTACGGGTGACGATGATGCCATAGTCGCAAAGGTGGGCGTTGGTCGTCCAAACCTTCTGACCATTGATCACCCACTCGTCGCCGTCCTTCTCCGCCTTGGTGCGGATGCCGGCAAGATCGGAACCGGCCGCCGGCTCCGAGAAGAGCTGGCACCAGATTTCCTCGCCTTCGAGAGCGACGGGCACGAAGCGGTCGACGACCTCCTGCGATCCGTGGGTGAAGACGGTGGGAATGCACATGCCGAGGCCGATGGCGTAAAGGCCGGTGGGGGCAGCAGACTTGCCCTCCTCCTGGCTGAAGATGATCGATTCCATCGGGCCCTTGCCCTGACCGCCGAACTTCTTGGGCCAGGTGATGCCGGCATATCCCGCATCATATTTCTTCTTCTGCCAGCTCTTCTGGCGCGCAACGAACTCCTCGTTCGTCTTCGCGGCGCCCTGGCCTTCATATTCCTTGGTGTTTTCGGCGATCCAGGCACGCACCTTCTCGCGGTAGGCTGCCTCTTCGGCGGTATCGTTGAAATCCATGATCTATCCTCCGTGTCTCCTCCCCGCGGGGAGGGCTGTTCCTACGCCGCTTCCGCATTCCTATTCTCAAGCGAGCGGACCAGTCGATCCGACCAAAAGCCGCGGCTGCCGAGCATTGCCGAGATGGCGCGGGCACGGCGGTAGTAGAACTGGCAATTCGATTCCCATGTGTAGCCGATGCCGCCGTGCATCTGCACATTCTCCTCGGCAGTGTAGGTCACGGCATCGAGGCTTGCCGTGCGCGCGGCTGCTGCAGCCTGGCGAAGTTCGGGCGATCCCGCCTGAAAGGCCCATGCGCCGTGCATGGCGTGGGCACGGGCAAGCTCGCCCTTCACGTACATGTCGGCGGCATTGTGCTTGACGCCCTGGTAGCGGCCGATCCGCTGGCCGAACGCAACGCGCTCCTTGGCGTAATCGACGGCCATGCGCATGGCCGCGTCCTGCGTACCCAGCGCCTCGAAGGAAAGAAGCACCGCCGCGCGGTCGAGAAAGTCCTGATAGTCCGCCGACGTGCCAAGCGGCTCGGCCTCGACCCCCTTCAGTTCGATGGTGCCGTGGGGGCGGACGAGATCGAGCGTCTCCACGACCGTGACCCGGGCGTCGTCGCGGGACAGGTCGACCAGGGCGAGCGCGGGCCCGTCCTCGCCGGCATAGGATACGACCGCCGCATTCGCGATCGGCGCGTCGGCGACCGGGCTCTTGGTGCCGGTCAGGCCGCCCTTTGCCATGCGCGTATCGGGCATGGACGAGGGCAGCTGCGATGCGCCTTCGCCCCAGCCGAAGCAGCCGATGACGGAGCCGTCGGCTACGCCGGGAAGCCACTTCGCCTGCTGCTCCGCACTGCCCGCGATCAGCAGCGCCTCGGTAAAGAGCATGGTCGAGATGAGCGGTGCCGGAACCAGCCCGCGGCCGATTTCCTCCGCGATCAGGCAGGCCTCTTCGGCGCCGAGGCCGACGCCGCCATGCTCCTCTGGCACGCGGATCGCGGTCAGGCCGAGTTCGACAGCCTGCTTCCAGATCGCCTCGTCATAATGTTTGTCGGGATCGTTCATGACCGCGCGGGCGGCATCGGGCCCGGCGGTCTCGTCGAAGACGCGGCGGGCCTGGTCCTGCAAAGTCCGTGCGTCGTCGGAAAAATCGAAATTCATGCGGGTGCTCTCCCCATTGCCAATGCGCCGGTTATGCGCAGGTGGGCGCGGCCGCGCCGACCCTTACTTTGAAGGGGGCTCAGCTCTTGAAGAGGGAATCGGCCGCGGAGCGGAAGTCCTTCGCGCCCGCGAGTTTCGCCCGGGTTCGTTCGGTTTCCGCTTCCAGCATCCGGACCCGCGCCTCCAGTTCATGCACCGAAAACGGATCGAGGTCGGTCTTCATCACCGCCTCAAGGGGGTCGCCCGGCCTTGGAAGATCCTCTTCGTCCATGATGCGAGCTTAGTTGTCCTCTTCGAACTCTTCCAGCGGAGTCGTCTTGGCGACAACGGTACGGATAACCGTGAAGATGAGAACGACGGTCCCGACGACGAGCGCGCAGCAGAGGACGACGAGGGAAAAAAGGACGTTGTAGAGGATACTGAAGAAGTTCGGCGGAACGCCGTCCATTTCCTGAACGGGAATGGTGAGCGCGAGAAGCAGGACGACCGCCCCGACAAGCGACAGGGTCGCCATGATCGAAACCCGGTAGACGCGCCGGTACATATCTTCGTGAAATTCGCTGTCCGTATTTCGCGTCATGCTGAGGATGGTCAGCATGAGTGCAAGCATCGTCGCGGAGGCCGTGGCGATGCCTGAGCCGAGATAGAGACCGGAATCGGCGAGGGTGTCGATCAGGTCGGTTGCCTTGCCGCTGCTATAGACGCGGCCAATGGCGAAGCGGGCGGTCGCGCCCACCAGAACGATGAACAGTCCGCTGGCCCACGCCATTCGCTGGTCGACACGCATGGTTTGCTTCCTGCTTCATTTTACCGCAGCCTCTTCCCCCTGAACGGGTCGCCTAAGACACGGTTCCGAAGCGGATCAATGCCTTGTAAGGGCGCGGGCAAAAGGAGATGTCGTGACGGACCCGATACCAGACACGATGCGCGCCATCGATCCGCAGGAAAGCGGCGATGCCGACACGCTGCAGCTTCGCGACTGTCCCGTGCCTTCGCCGCAAACGGGCGAGGTGCTGATCCGCGTCGCGGCTGCCGGTATCAACCGACCCGACATCATGCAGCGCCAGGGAGCCTATCCCCCGCCGCCCGGCGCGCCGTCCATCCCCGGCCTGGAAGTGTCGGGGACCGTCGTCCGGCTGGGCGAGGGAGCCAGCGGTCTCTCAGAGGGCGACAAGGTCTGCGCGCTGGTCGCCGGCGGCGGGTATGCCGAATATGTCGCCGCGCCTGCCGGGTCGTGTCTGCCGGTCCCCGATAGAGTGTCGCTGATCGATGCCGCCGGCCTGCCGGAAACCTATTTCACGGTCTGGTCGAACCTCTTTGAGCGGGCGGCGGTGAAGGATGGCGAGACGGTGCTGATCCATGGCGGGACGAGCGGCATCGGCACGACCGCGACGCAGCTCTGCCGCGCGTTCGGTATCAAGTCGATCACCACGAATGGCAGCGACGAGAAATGCGCAGCCTCGCGGCGGGCGGGCGCCGATCACACCATCAACTACAAGTCTCAGGACTTCGTCGAGGAAGTGAAGCGCATCGCGCCGGACGGGGTAGATGCCGTGCTCGATATGGTCGGCGGCGATTACCTGCCCCGCAATATCGACTGCCTCGGGACTGCCGGCCGCCACGTATCCATCGCCATCCAGCGCGGCCCCACGGCAGAACTGCCGATCTGGAAGGTGATGCAGAAGCGGCTTATTCTGACGGGCTCGACGCTGCGCGCGCGAGAGCCGTCATTCAAGGCGCTGATCGCGGACGCGCTGCACCGCGACGTCTGGCCGCTGTTCGCCGGCGGGGACCTGAAGGCGCTGACGGACCGCACCTTCCCCCTTGCGAACGCCGCGGACGCCCACCGTCACATGGAGGCGGGCAGCCATGTCGGGAAAATCCTGCTGACCGTGTGACGTTTCTTCCCGGCGGCCCATGGCCCGCCCGGGTCAAATGCAAGATTATGGCGCAAAGTCCTCGCCTCCGCGTTCTTTCGAACATCATTGCGAATCATTCGATCACGGCAGTGTTCGTTTCAACTTGCCAATTCGAGACTAAAGTCGAATGAAGTAATCTTGAATCTTTCGTGACATCGGCGGAATTCCGCAAAAGCGTAACATAGTTCCGGTCTACGACATCCCGACTGAGTGGGGATTTGCTATGTTCGGTTGGAAGTCCAAGTCAGAAGAGATGGCCCGCCAGGTCCTGTCCGGCGGAGATGCGCGCCTCAGCGTCCCGGAGAAGCAGGACGGCGAGCGCACCCGCTACCGGACCATCTGGATTTCCGACGTTCACCTTGGCACGCGCGGGTGCAATGCCGACTTCCTGATCGACTTCCTGGACAGCGTCGACAGCGACCGGATGTACCTGGTCGGCGACATTATCGACGGATGGCGCCTCAGGAAGAACTGGTACTGGCCGGACAAGCATAACGACATCATCTGGCGCCTGCTGAAGCGGGCCCGGCGCGGCACCGAAGTCGTCTACATTCCGGGCAATCACGACGAGGCGTTCCGCCAGTTCGTGGGCCTGAATTTCGGCGGCGTGGAAATCAAGCGCACCGCCATACACGAGACGGCCGACGGGCGCCGGCTGCTGGTCTGCCATGGGGACGAGTTCGACGCGGTCGTCCTCTATGCCCGCTGGCTCGCGGTACTCGGCGACATGGCCTATGTCACCATGATGGAAATCAACCGGGTCCTGAACCTGGTGCGCCAGAAGCTGGGCATGCCCTACTGGTCGCTTTCCAAGCACGCCAAGCACAAGGTGAAGAACGCCGTTGAATTTATCGGCCGGTTCGAGGAGGCGGTCGCCAAGGCGGCGAGGTCGCGCGGTCTGGACGGCGTGGTCTGCGGCCATATCCACACGGCCGAAACGCGCGTCATCGACGGCGTCGAATATTATAACGACGGCGACTGGGTCGAAGGCTGCAATGCCCTGGTCGAACATCAGGACGGCCGCATGGAAATCCTCGACTGGACGCAGATCATGCGGGAACGCGACAAGCCGATCCTGCTACCCTCGGCCAAGGCGGCCTGAGCCGCGCCCATGTTCGTCGCGGCTCCTTCAAGCATCTCTGCGGCCTTCTGAGTAGAAAACGAGCCGATGCGCATCACCATCGTGACCGACGCCTGGATCCCGCAAGTGAACGGCGTGGTCCGCACCCTGCAGACGGTGAAATCGGAACTCGAGGCCATGGGCGACACGGTCGACGTGATCTCACCCGACCTGTTTCCGTCCTTTCCCTGCCCCTCCTATCCGGAGATCAGGCTCTCCATCGCCTGGTCCGGCCAGCTGGGGCGCCGGTTCCGCCGGTTCGTGCCGGATGCGATCCACATCGCCACCGAGGGGCCCTTGGGGATGGCGGCGCGGCGCTGGTGTACGCGTAAGACGCTGCCGTTCACAACAGCCTATCACACCCAGTTTCCCGACTATGTGAGCGCGCGTACCGGCGTTCCGGCGGCGCTTCTGTGGCGTTTCGAGCGCTGGTTCCACCGTCCGGCAGCGGCGACCCTTGCTGCCACTCCCAGCCTGCGCACCCAGCTGGCCGAGCAGGGAATCGGTCCGCTGCTTCCCTTCGGCAGGGGTGTGGATTTTTCCGCCTTTCCCGAGACGCCCCCGCCCCGGCCGGCGGCCTATGACGGTCTTCGCGGGCCGATCCAGCTCTATGTCGGCCGCGTCGCGGTCGAAAAGAACCTCGAAGCCTTTTTGCGGACATCGCAGCCGGGGACGAAGATCATCGTCGGCGACGGACCGGCCCGCGCGGCGCTGGCCCGGACATATCCCGATGCAGTCTTTCTCGGCGCACTGCACGGCGCGGACCTCGCCGCCGCCTATGCGCATGCCGATGTCTTCGTCTTTCCCAGCCGCACCGATACATTCGGTCTGGTCATCATCGAGGCGCTCGCCTGCGGAACGCCCGTCGCTGCCTATCCCGTTCAGGGTCCTATCGATTTGGTGGCGCCGCATGTCGGGGCGCTGTCCGAGGACCTAGATGCGGCGATCCGCGAGGCCCTGACGCGCGACCGCGCTGCCTGCAAGACCTATGGGCGCGGCTTTACCTGGGCGAGCGCGGCGCAGGAATTTCGCAGCGCGCTTGCCCGGTTCACCACGTCCGAACGGCAGGAAGCCTTCGCTCTCGACCCCGTGGCGGCCTGACCGAAGTGGGGCGGGCGAGGGCACGCGGCGAGCAATATTGATCGAGGGCAAGTGGGTTTCTATACTGGGCCCACGCCGGCCGTCCCTTTGGGGCGGCCCGTTTTTTATCCGGGAGACCCCTTATGGCGCAGGAGCATCCGCTCATGCCGCACGCCACCGCCGAATGGCTGGTGGACAATACGACGCTTTCCTTCGAGCAGATCGCCGAATTCTGCGGCCTGCATATTCTGGAGGTGCAGTCGATCGCGGACGAGACCGCCCAGCACAAGCATCTGCCCCGGAATCCGGTCGAAGCCGGCGAACTGACCCGCGAGGAAATCGAGAAGGGCCAGGTCGACGAGGCCTACCGCCTGAAGATTTCGAAGGGGCCGGAGCAGAAGCGCCGCACCAAGGGTCCGCGCTATACGCCGGTGTCGAAGCGTCAGGACAAGCCGGAAGGCATCGCCTGGCTGGTGCAGAACCATCCCGACATTCCCGATTCGAAAATCTCGAAGCTGATCGGCACGACCAAGAACACGATCCAGGCCATTCGCACGAAGCAGCACTGGAACATGGAAAATATCGTTCCGAAGGATCCGGTCGCGCTGGGTCTCTGCTCGCAGCGCGATCTGGACGCGCTGGTCGAGGAGGTCGCGAAGAAGCAGGGCGTCGAGATTACCGATCCGCGTTTCGAAAGCGACCGCGCCGCCATGCTCGAAGAGCTGCGCCGCGAACGTGCCGAGGCCGAAGAAGCCGCGCGCAAGGCCGCCGAAGCCGAAGCGCTGGGTCTCGACCCCGATGCGGGACCGCGCAGCCAGGACCAGGTCGATCCCTTCGCGAAGGGCTAGGATAGCAACGCATCCCGAAAAACAGATAGGCGCGCGGCCCGGTGCCGCCGCCTACACCCCGGACGCATGACCGACGTCTCCCTGACCACGCCGCCTGAAACGGGCGAGACCCGGCGCAAGCTGTTCTATCCGCACGGGCGGTGGCACCCGGAGCCGGGCGACCTGTTCGAAATCGCCGCCGGGGTCTTCTGGCTGCGCATGCCGATGCCGTTCAGTCTGGATCACATCAATCTGTGGATTCTGGACGGCGGTGCAGAGGGCTGGACGCTCGTCGACACCTCAATTCCCGCGTCCAGCTGCAAGGATGTCTGGCGGCCGGTCCTGAAGCGGCTGCAGGCCGAAAAGCCGGTCACCCGCTTGGTCTCCACCCACTATCACCCCGACCATCTCGGTCTGGCGGGCTGGCTCTGCAAGAAGACCGGCGCTTCCTTCGCCATGACGCAGACCGAGTATCTGATGGCGCGGATGCTGCTGTCCGACCAGCGCGACGAGCCGCCCGAGCAAGCCGTTCGCTTCAACGAAAAGGCGGGCTACCCGCTCGAAAAGCTGGAGGAAATGCGCCGGGAGGGCTGGGGCCGGTTCGCGCGTGCGATCTATCCGCTGCCGGACGAATATCTGCGCCTGAAGGAAGGTGACGTTCTGACCATCGGGGCGCGGGACTGGGAAATCGTCGTCGGCAGTGGCCACACGCCCGAACATGCCTGTCTGCTCGACCGGAAGGGGAAGGTCCTGATCGCCGGCGACCAGGTGCTGCCGCGCATCACGTCGAACATCTCGCTGCATCCGACGGAGCCCATGGCGAACCCGCTGGGCGATTGGCTGGATTCGATCGAGAAGCTGCGCGCGCTGCCGGACGACCTGCTGATCCTTCCGGCCCATGGCTTCCCCTTCAAGGGCCTGCACGAACGGCTGGATCAGCTTGAGCATGACCACAGGCACAAGCTCGGCCTGCTGCGCCGGTTTCTCTCCGATCCGCGGAAGGCAACGGATACGTTCGAAATCCTGTTCGGCCGGCCGATCGGGGACAGCGAATTCGGCATGGCGACGGGTGAGGCGCTGGCGCATCTCCGCTGGCTGGAAGCGGAAGGGTTGGCGATGCGCCAGGTCGAAGACGGAACCGCCGACCTGTGGCGGGCGGTCTAGCCGGGCGGAGCCTTCTTGTAATGCAGTCGGCAAGTGGCCAAGACGGCCCCATGCAGGAGTCAGCACCGCCCGAAGAGGAACCCGGTTTCGAGGTGGCGATGCGCCGCCTAGAGGAAATCGTGCAGAAGCTGGAGCGCGGCGAGGAGTCGCTGGAAGAGTCGCTTGCCCTCTACGAAGAGGGCTCCCGGCTCAAGAAGATCTGCGAAGAGAAGCTGGCCGCCGCCCGCGTTCGCGTGGAGAAGATGCGCCTAGGCCCGCGCGGCGAGCCCGAGGGAACCGAACCGCTCGACACGGCCGACCGTTGAACCCCAGCGCCCAGCTTCGACCGGCGCTCGACGCCATCGCCCAGGCCGTCGATACGCGGCTGGACCGGCTGCTGCCCGTTCCCGACGATCCGCGCGCCCGTCTCGTCGAAGCCATGCGCTATGCCTCCATGGCGGGCGGCAAGCGTATGCGGCCCCTTCTATGTGTCGCGGCAGGCGACTTGTTCGAGGTGGACAAGGAGCGGTCCTTGCGCGTGGCGGTCGCCGCCGAGTGCGTCCACGTCTACAGCCTGGTGCACGACGACCTGCCGTGCATGGACGATGACGACCAGCGGCGCGGCAAGCCGACGACGCATATCGAGTTCGACGAAGCGACCGCCGTCCTTGCCGGCGATGCATTGCAGGCCCTGGCCTATGAAGTGCTTGCCCACCCGGCGACGCATGACCTGGCCGAGGTCCGCGCGGAGCTGTGCCTGCAGCTTGCCAAGGCCAGCGGCACGGACGGCATGGCCGGCGGGCAGATGATGGACCTGGCGGCGGAAGACGGCGGCTTCGACCTGCCCATGACGACGCGGCTGCAGCAGCTGAAGACGGGTGCGCTGATCGGCTTTTCCGTCGAGGCCGGTGCCATCATGGGCAGTGCAGGCGCGTCCGAACGTACACAGCTGCGCGGTTATGCCCATGATCTGGGCCTCGCCTTTCAGATTGCCGACGACCTCCTCGATATCGAGGGGGATGAGGACAAGGCGGGCAAGGCGCTCGGCAAGGACGAAGCCGCCGGCAAGGCGACGTTCGTCTCGCTGATGGGGGTCGAGCGCGCGCGGTCGCAGGCGCAGATGCTGATCGACCAGGCGATCGACCATCTGCACGGGTTCGGCAGCGAGGCCGACCTGCTGCGCGCCGTCGCCCGCTTTGCGATTTCCAGGGACAGGTAGGGGGAAGACAGATGAGAATCGGTGTCTATCCGGGAACGTTCGATCCGATCACGCTCGGGCATCTCGATATTATTCGGCGCGGCGCGAAGCTGGTCGACAAGCTGCTCATCGGTCTCAGCACCAATCCGTCCAAGACGGCGCTGTTCGACCTCGAAGAACGCAAGGCGCAGATCGAAGCCGAGGTTTCGTCGATTGCCGACGGCACCATCGAGGTCGTGACGTTCAGCGGTCTGCTGATGAACTTCGCCGAAAGCGTCGATGCCTCGATGATCATTCGCGGTCTGCGGGCGGTCAGCGACTTCGAATATGAGTATCAGATGGCCGGCATGAACCAGCAGCTGAACGACGACATCGAGACGGTCTTCCTGATGGCGGACGTTGCTCTGCAGCCGATTGCGAGCCGCCTGGTCAAGGAGATCGCTCGTTTCGGCGGCGACATTTCGCCCTTCGTCACCCCCGCCATCGAGGAGGCCGTGCGCACCCGGATGGCGCAGCGCGCAGCGGCGGGCTGAACGAGCCGCGCCTTGACTTTCCCCGGTATGGGGGCGATGGGCCGCGCTACGTAATTTCCCGCACCACAGGATCAGCGCTGCTTTGAGCTTTCACCCCCTCGGCCTTTCGGACGAGCTCCTTTCCGCCGTTGCGGACAGCGGATACACCGAGCCAACCGATATCCAGCGTCAGGCGATTCCGCTCGTCCTGATGGGCAAGGACGTGGTCGGCGTCGCGCAGACCGGGACCGGCAAGACCGCCAGTTTCGTCCTGCCGCTGATCGATATCCTGGCGCAGGGCCGCAGCCGGGCGCGCATGCCTCGCAGCCTGATCATCGCGCCGACGCGCGAGCTGGCCGACCAGGTAGCGCAGAACTTCGAAAAATATGGCCGCAATCACAAGCTGACCATGGCGCTGCTGATCGGTGGCGTGGGCTTCGGGGATCAGGACAAGCTGCTGGAAAAGGGCGTCGATGTCCTGATTGCGACACCGGGCCGGCTGCTCGACCAGTTCGAGCGCGGGAAGATCCTGCTGTCCGGCGTCGACATTCTGGTCATCGACGAGGCGGATCGCATGCTCGACATGGGATTCATTCCCGATGTGGAGCGGATCTGCAGCCTGCTGGGTCGCAACCGCCAGACGCTGCTGTTCTCCGCGACCATGCCGCCGCCGATCAAGAAGCTGGCCGACAAGTTCATGTCGTCGCCCAAGCAGGTCGAAAGCGCGCGGCAAAGCTCCACCAACGAGAATATCGAGCAGCGCCTGCTCGAGGTGAACCCGCGGTCGAAGCGGGCGACGCTACGCAAGCTGCTGCGTCAGGACGAGGTGACCAGTTCCATCGTCTTCTCGAACCGCAAGCGCGATGTCCGCGAAATCGCGGCGATGCTGGAGAAGGAAGGCTTTGCGGTCGGCCAGATCCACGGCGACATGGACCAGAAGGACCGTCTGGCCACCATGGAGCGGTTCAAGGCCGGCGACGTGAACATCCTGGTGGCGTCGGATGTGGCCGCGCGCGGCCTCGACGTGAAGGGGGTGAGCCACGTCATCAATTATGACGTGCCCTACAATGCCGAAGACTATGTTCACCGTATCGGCCGGACGGGCCGCGCGGGCGCCAAGGGCGTATCCTACACGCTGGCGACCGAGAAGGACGCCGAATTCATCGCCGCGATCGAGAAGCTGATCGGCCGGAAAATCCAGACGACGACGCCCGGCGAAGAGGTCGAGGCGGCCAAGGGGGCAGCGCCCAGGGGAGCCGCTCCGAAGAGCGAAGCGGATGGCAGCGCTGAAGACTCCGATAGCGAGACCAAGGCGAAACCGAAGCGCCGCCGCTCGAAGTCCGGTGGACAGAGGTCACGTGCCAAGCAGCGGGACGCTGGCGAGTCGCCGGATGTTGCGGACGAGCCAACTTCCGATTCCGTAGAGCCTGCCGAGGAGAGCGACCGGCCCGCGCCCGAGAAGAAGCCGCGCCGCCGCAAGTCCCGAGCCAAGACCTCGCCCGCGAAGACGACGGAAGGCCCGGATAGCCGGGACGGCGAGGCGAGCCCTAAGGCGAAGCCGGCGGCGATCATCGATGAGCCGCTCTCGCCCGAGGATGCGGTCGAGGACTGGAACGGTCCCATCCCGGCATTCCTGTCGCGCTAAGGGCGGCTGCGGGGCCGGCCGCGCCGGCTCATCTCGCGTCTAGTTCCGAAAGCCGGGATCGATGCGGTCCAGCTTGCGCAGAAGAGCGGGCCAGGCGAGGCTTTCGCTGACCATCTTCATATTGTCCGGCGAACTTTGCTGCGCGACCTTCTCCTCGGTGCCCTGCGGCGGGGTGTTGAGGTTCTCGCGGCCGACGGACAGCATGTAGACCTGAGCCTCGCAGGCGCGCTCCAGGAAATACATCCGTAGAAACGCGTCCGCGACCGTTTCCCCGACCGTCAGCGTGCCGTGATTGCGAAGGATCATGGCGTGTTTCTCGCCAAGATCGTTCACCAGCCGCTCGCGCTCTTCCAGGTCCGTCGCGATCCCCTCATAGTCGTGATAGGCCACATTATGCTTGGCGATCATGGCGGTCTGCGTGTGCGGCAGCAGCCCCTCGTCCATGGCGCTGACCGCTTGGCCGTACGGCGTATGCAGGTGAAGGACGGCATGGGCGTCCTCGCGCGCCATGTGGATCGCCGAGTGGATGGTGAACCCCGCCGGGTTCGTCATGTACGGCGTTTCCATCACCGGATGCCCCTCGGTGTCGATCTTGACCAGCGAAGAGGCGGTGATCTCTTCGAACATCAGATTGTAGGGGTTGATGAGGAAATGGTGCTCCGGCCCCGGCACGCGCGCCGACAGATGCGTGAAGATGAGGTCGTCCCAGCCATAGTGGGCAACCAGCCGATAGGCGGCGGCCAGGTTGACGCGAACCTCCCATTCCTCCTCCGAAACCTGCGAGCGGACGTCTTCAGGGGTCCTGAGCTGCGTTGCCATTCGATCTTCCTCCCTCGTCGTTTCTGCCTGCCTTCGAGCGGCAGGCTTTCGAGCAGTATACAACATTCGGCCAGTCCCGCGCCCATTTCTTCCGCCAAGAGAAGGGACGGTCGCAGACCGGGCAGGTCTTTGTGGGCAGGTCGGCCTTTCGGCGCATCTTCGCCATCGCGCGCGAGGGTAGCGGCTTGATTGCCGCGCCGAAAGGCGGTCAGACGGCGCAAGGGCATGGCAGGCGGGAGGGAACCAGGATGCCGAAATGGATGCGGCCGGAAATGCTGATGGCCATCGCGGCGTTCGTAACCTCGATCGCAGCGGTCTGGGTGGCGTGGGAGCAGTCGCGCCTGATGCGGGTGCAGCAGCATGCCTCCATGCGGCCCATCCTGACGACGGCAGCGGGTATGAACGCGGGTCAGCTGACATTTCACGTCGCGAATGTCGGCGTCGGTCCGGCGCTGGTCCGGTCGGCGGAACTGGCATTCGGGAGCGAAGGCACCGCAGACTGGACTGCCTATCGGCAGAAGCTGTTCCCGGAGCTGGACGAGGGAGTGATTGCGGTGGTGAACGTCGATGCGATCGAGGGGCGTCCCATCGCGGCCGGCGAAAGCTTTTCCGCGCTGACGCTGCAGGTTCGGGAGGAAGCGCGGACGCCCGAGGTGTTTCGGCAGTTCTTCTCCCGGTTCAGATCCGCGGAGGAATGGCCCAATCTGCGCATCTGCTATTGCAGTGTGTTTGACCGCTGCTGGACCACCGAAGTGAGCGGAGAAGCGGCCCCCGTGAAGGAATGCCCCGCGCCGACGAATTGGCAGAGCGCCCCCCTTGCCTCGATGGCGGCGGTTAGCGGCGAGCCAGTCCCCGGTAGAGCCGGGCCAGGCGTTCCGGGGACAACCCCAGATGCCATCCCGCAAGCATCGCCTGATTGATCGCCACCGAACGAAGCGCCCCCTTCGACCGCCAGCGGCGGGGAGATGTTTCTACAAGTGCCTGCAGCGTGACCACGCGTCCTAGAGTGCGCGCGCGGCGGACCAGGTCGTAGTCCTCCATGATCGGCAGCGGCCGGAAGCCGCCAAGCCGGTCGAAGGCGTCGCGGCGCAGGAACAGCGCCTGATCGCCATAGGGCAGCCCAAAGCAGCGGCTGCGCAGGCTGGCCCCGGCGGCGATGACCTTCTCCGCGGGACGGGCGTCAGCAATGCGCAGTGAGAAAGCTCCCAATGCGGTGTCGGTCCGGGAGAGAAGCTGCTCGACGTCCTGCATCCAACCGGAGGGCAGGAGGGTGTCGGCATGAAGAAACAGCAGGGGATTTCCCGGCCCTGCCATAGCGGCGCCGGCATTCTGCTGCGCGCCCCGGCCGCCCGTCTCCTCGACCGCCTGCGCGCCGAGCCGCCGGGCAATTGCGACGGTGTCATCTCCGCTCCCGCCGTCGGCGACGATGATCTCGGCTCCGGCCGCCGACTCGATCGTGCGCGCGATCGCCCCGGCTTCGTTGAGGGCGGGTATGATAACGGTGATCGTCATCGCCGCGGGTCGAGCGCAGGCCAGCGCTCGAGGTCCTCCGGCCGGTCGAGGTCGGCGAGCGTGCCGATATGCCGGGTGCGCCAGCCGAGCCGGTCGGCGTTCGCGGTCACTTCGGAACAGGCCCGCTCGCGTCCCCAGGCCACGCCCTCGAACAACTTGGCGGGCCAGCTTTTCGCGGCGATCAGCCAGAAGCCGCCATCCTCTGCCGGGCCGAGAACGAGGTCGTTCGAATGAAGCGCCTGCGCCGCTTCGACAATCTGCGCCGGGTCGATGTCGGGAATGTCGCTGCCGACGATGAGTGCCGGCTCGTTGCGAGCGGCATGGCGCATGCGGGTCCCGAGGTCGCCGTTTCCCTGCGTGCGCAGTTCGATCGGTCCGAGCCAGCGGGCAAATGCATCAGGCTGCGCGCCGGTGGCGCTGAGGATCGGCGACAGGTCCGCGAGGCGCGCGAGGGTTCGTTCGACCAGCCGCCTGTGCAACTCCGCCGCGCCGTCGGCCCCCAGGGCCGGGATCAGGCGTGTCTTGCACTGGCCAGAGTGCGGGTATCGGGCGAAAATGATCGGCCGTAACGTCGCCGTCGGTAGTTTTTCTGTCACAGCCGCCGCCTATCAGGCCGGCGAACCCCGGGGGAGCCCTTCGATGACCATTGCCATTCGCCGCCGCCATTTCCTTGCCGCTTCGCTGGGAGGGGCCGCCGCGCTGGCGCTTCCCGCACAGGTTCGCGCCGCCACCATGGGGCGCGGCTTTACGCATGCCGTCGCGTCGGGCGAACCGGGACCCAATTCGGTCATGCTATGGACCCGCTACGCCGCACCGGCATCGGAGACCGAGCTTTCCTGGCAGGTCGCCGAGGATGCCGAATTCGGCCGCATCGTCGGCGAAGGCAGTTGCGCCGCCTCCGAAGCGACGGGGCACTGCGCAAAGGCCGCTGTGACCGGACTGAGCCCGGCGACCTGGTATTTCTATCGCTTTCGCGCGCCGAACGGCGATCTGTCACCCGTCGGCCGGACGCGGACGCTACCGGCGGAAGGCCTGTCGCCCTTCGCCATGGCCGTCTTCAGCTGCTCGAACCTGCCATTCGGCTACTTCAACGCCTACGCCCACGCGGCGCGTCGAAACGACATCCACCTCGCCGTGCACCTTGGCGACTATATCTACGAGTATCCCGCGGGGCGTTACCCCAGCGAGGAAGAGGTGGTCGGCGGCCGCGAGGTCGATCCGGAAACCGAAATCGTAAGCCTGAGCGACTATCACACGCGCTACTCGCTGTACCGCAGCGACCCGGACCTGCAGCGCCTGCACCAGATAGTCCCGATGATCTCCATCTGGGACGATCACGAAATCGCGAACGATGCCTGGATGCATGGCGCGGAGAATCACCAGCCCGAAAGCGAAGGCGACTGGGAGCAGAGGAAGGCAGCGGCGCTCGCGGCCTACCGGCACTGGCTGCCCATGTCTGACGAGCCCTACAAGGCGTATGAGATTGGCGACCTTGCCACCTTGTTCCGGCTCGACACGCGCCTGATCGGCCGCGACGAGCAAATCGATCCGGCGCGCATCCTTGCCGAGGCGGGGTCGATGGAGGCCGGAATTGCCCGCCTGCGCAACCAGGTCTGGAGCGATCCCGCTCGCCAGCTTCTCGGTGCGCAGCAGGAAGCCTGGCTGGCCAAGGGGCTCGCGGCATCGGCGGCGGCGAAGCGCTGGCAGGTGCTGGCTCAGCAGGTCGTCATGGGCTCTGCCTATACGCCGGTTCAGACCACCGAGTGGATCGATCCGGCATCTCCTCCGATGGTGATGCAGCGAGTGCAGGGGGCGCTGGCGCTGGCCCAGGTCGGCATCCCGGCCAATCTCGATGCCTGGGGCGGCTATCCGGCGGCGCGCTCGCGGTTGCTGTCAGCTGCGCAGCAGGCCGATGCGAACCTGATCGTCCTGGCAGGGGACAGCCATAATGCCTGGGCGTTCAACCTGGCCGAGGACGGAAGTCCGGCAGGCGTCGAATTCGGCGTTCAGTCGGTCACCTCTCCGGGGTTCGAGGCCTATTTCACCCGGACCGACCCGCAGGTGGTTGCCGGTGCGCTGATGGAAAGCTCGCCGGAGCTGGCCTGGTGCAACACCTCGCGGCGCGGATACGGCGTCGTCTCCCTCGGCGCCGAAGAGGCGCGCGGCGACTATATCTTCGTCGACACGATCAAGGAAAGGTCGGGCGCTGCCGCCACCGCCAAGTCTTTCACCGTCGCCCAAGGCAGAAAGACGCTGGCGGAAGCCTAGTCCCAAAGAGTTCCTGGGCCCCGAGAGCTAAGGGCGGCGGCGACCGAACGGCCAGTCGATCAGTTCCGCCGCCCACATGCAGGCCCAGAGAATCACAGGCTGAAACAGGAGGCGGGGCAGGTGGTAGGCGAGCGGCAGACCCGTGCCGTTCGTCAGGTCGATGATCGCGTGGTTGATGTTCGCCGGAAAGACGCAGACCGTATAGGCGGCAAGACCCCATCCGGCGGGGCCGCGCAAAGCAGGGACCATGAGTCCGGCCGCGCCGAGAAATTCCGCGATGCCGGTGAGCAGGATCACCTGCTCGGCCATGGGCACCCAGTCAGGGGTGATGACGAGGAACGGTTCGGGGCTGACGATGTGAAAATAGCCGGCAAGGGCGAAGACGATGGCAAGCAGCCAGCGGAGCGCGGTACGGACGGAGGCGATCATCCGCTCCGCCTAGCACAGCGCCCCCGCCGCCAGCGACCGGCGCGCAAAGAAAAGCCCGCTCCGGAAAAGGGAACCGGAGCGGGCGAGTTTTCCCCAGCGTAGGTCTGGTGGCGGCTATTCGGCCGCGAACTGGTTCATCGTGTTGTGCGCGCCGCCGGCCTTCAGCGCGGCCTCACCTGCGAAATACTCCTTGTGGTCGTCGCCGATGTCGGAGCCGGCCATGTTCTGGTGCTTCACACAGGCGATCTGCTGGCGGATTTCCTCGCGCTGGACGTTGAGGACATAACCGAGCATCGCCTCGTCGCCGAAGTAGCGCTTCGACAGGTTGTCCGTCGACAGCGCCGCCGTGTGATAGGTCGGCAGGGTGATGAGGTGATGGAAGATGCCGGCCTCGCGCGCGGCGTCCTTCTGGAAGCTCTGGATGCGGCGATCCGCTTCCTGTGCAAGCTCGGTGCCGTCATAGTCGACGCTCATCAGGCGCTCGCGGTCATATTGCGACACGTCCTTGCCCTCCTCGCTCCAGGTATCGAAGACCTGCTGGCGGAAGTTCAGCGTCCAGTTGAAGGACGGCGAATTGTTGTAGACCAGCTTCGCGTTCGGGATGACTTCGCGGATACGGCTGACCATGGCGCCGATCTGGCCGACATGCGGCTTCTCGGTCTCGATCCACAGAAGGTCGGCGCCGTTCTGCAGCGACGTGATGCAGTCGAGAACCACCCGGTCCTCACCCGTGCCGGCGCGGAACTGGTAGAGGTTGGAGGGCAGACGCTTCGGCTTCACCAGCTTCCCGTCGCGGCTGATGAGAACCTCGCCGTGTCCGACATTGTTCGCATCCACCTCTTCGACGTCGAGAAAGCTGTTATACTGGTCGGCAAGGTCGCCCGCCTCCTTCACATAGGCGATCTGCTTGGTGAGGCCGGCGCCGAGCGAGTCGGTGCGCGCCACGAGGACGCCGTCATCGACGCCCAGTTCGAGGAAGGCGTAGCGGACGGCGCGGATCTTCTGCAGGAAGTCCTCATGCGGGACGGTGACCTTGCCGTCCTGGTGTCCGCACTGCTTCTCGTCCGAAACCTGGTTTTCGATCTGGATGGCGCAGGCGCCCGCCTCGATCATCTGCTTGGCGAGAAGATAGGTCGCCTCCGCATTGCCGAAGCCGGCGTCGATGTCGGCGATAATCGGCACGACATGCGTCTGGAAATTGTCGATCTGGTTCTGGAGGTCCTGCGCCTTCACCTCGTCACCGGCTTCGCGCGCCTTGTCGAGGTCGCGGAACAGGCCGCCCAGTTCACGGGCGTCGGCCTGCTTCAGGAAGGTGTAAAGCTCTTCGATCAGGCCGGGAACGGCGGTCTTTTCGTGCATAGACTGGTCGGGCAGCGGGCCGAAGGCGGAGCGCAGCGCCGCGACCATCCAGCCGGACAGGTAGAGATATTTCCGCTTCGTGGAGCCGAAATGCTTCTTGATGGAGATCAGCTGCTGCTGGCCGATGAAGCCGTGCCAGGCACCGAGTGACTGGGTGTAGTTGGCGGGGTCAGCGTCATAGGCGGCCATGTCCTCGCGCATGATCTTCGCCGTGTAACGCGCGATGTCGAGACCGGTCTTGAACCGGTTCTGCAGCCGCATGCGGGCGACCGCTTCGGCCTCGATATCGTTCCAGGGGGCGCCGTTCTCACGGATCAGGCTCTCGGCCAAGCTGATTTCGCCGGTATAGGGTTGAATGCTGGACATGGGGGGCTCGCTTTCTCACTCGCGTGTTCGTTTGTTGACCCTCATGTGGCGGCAGAAAGGCCGCGGCGAAAGGCGAGGTGAAGTCGATCTGTAAATTCTTACAAGCGATTCCTGTAAGGTTGTAAGAATTGCACATCGCCGTTATGTAAGGACGGATATGGCCGAGAACCGTCCGCTTTTCCTGGGGCCGCGCCTGAGGCGGCTGCGCCGCGAGCTGGGGCTGACCCAGGCCGAAATGGCCGAGGATCTGGACATCTCCTCCTCCTATGTGGCGCTGCTGGAACGAAACCAGCGTCCGACGACCGCAAATCTGCTCATGCGGCTGGCCAAGACCTACCGGGTCGACATTGCGGACCTCGCTGCTGAGGAAAGCGAAGCGCGAAAGCGTCTGGCCGCGATCCTCAAGGACCCCATTTTCGAGGGAATCGAAGTCTCCCCGCTGGAGGTCGAGGACTTCGCTGCCAGTTTTCCTGCCGCGGCCGAGGCCATGCTGAGGCTGCACGCCGTATATGAAAAAAGCCAGTCGGCCCTGGCCGACGAAACCCTGGAAGGCCGCGAGGGCAATTTGCCCGACCCGGTGGCGCGGGTGCGCGATTTCCTGGCGGCACGGCGAAACTATTTCCCCGAGCTGGAGGCGAAAACGGGCAGCCTGTTCAACGCTGCCGGCGGGCCGGACGGCTTCACGGCTCGAATCCAGAAGCGTCACGGCCTGAAGGTCCGGCGCCTGCCGGCGGACGTGCTGGGCGGGTCGGTGCGCCGCTATGACCGCCACCGCAGTGAGGTGTTGTTTTCCGATGCCGTCGACGCCGCGACGCTGCGGTTCCAGACGGCGCTGCAGCTGGTCTACCTGGAATTGTCCGAAGACCTCGACCGGCTGACGTCGGGTAAGTTCGAGCTGAGCTCTACGGAGGAACTGGCCCGCCGTGCCCTCGCAAACTATGCGGCAGCGGCGCTCCTGATGCCCTATGACGGCTTTCGCGCCGAGACGCTGAAGCGCCGCTACGATGTCGAGGCGCTGGCGCGGAAATTCTCGGTCAGCTTCGAACAGGCGGCCCACCGGCTGACGACCCTGCAGAAGCCCGGCGCCGAGGGCGTGTCCTTCTTCTTCATCCGTATCGATCCGGCCGGCAATGTTTCGAAGCGCCTCGACGGCGCGGGTTTCCCGTTCGCGCGCTATGGCGGGGCCTGTCCGCTGTGGAATGTGCATGCCGTCTTCAAGACCCCTCGCCGCGTGCGGACGCAGTGGCTGGAGCTGCCCGACGGGGCGCGGTTCTTCTCGATCGCGCGGACGGTAACCTCCGGCGGCGGTTCGTGGGGCGCGCCGCGGGTCGAGGGGGCCGTGGCCCTGGGATGCGCGGCGGAGCAGGCACGGGAGCTCATCTATTCCGAGGGCGATAGCGGCTCGGCGGCGCCGACCCCGATCGGCATCGCCTGCCGCCTGTGCCAGCGCAGCAACTGCCCGGCCCGGGCCGTCCCGCCGGTCGGTCGCGATATTCTGCCCGACGACTATCACCGGGCGTCCTCGGCGTTGAACCTGGCCGAAGGCTGAGCCGCGTTTTGACACAGGACTGACACTGGCCTTCGGTCCCGCCGCGCGCTAGCGGCAAAGGCGACCCACCTCTCCTCGACAGGAAAGCGTTTCCCGCATGCGTCTCGCCATGATCGGCACCGGCTATGTCGGCCTTGTTTCAGGTGCCTGCTTCTCCGAATTCGGTCACCATGTCGTCTGCGTCGACAAGAACGAGAAGATCGTCGACCGGCTGAACGACGGCGAAATTCCGATTTACGAGCCGGGCCTCGAGGCACTGGTGGAGCGGAATGCGGCAGGCGGCCGCCTACGCTTTACGACCGATCTAAAAGACGCCGTGGCGGATGCCGACGCGGTCTTCATCGCGGTGGGTACCCCCAGCCGCCGCGGCGACGGCCATGCGGACCTTAGCTATGTCTATGCGGCCGCAGAGGAAATCGCGCGCGCGGCTTCGGGCAGCTGCGTCATCGTCAATAAGTCCACCGTCCCGGTCGGGACGGGGCAGGAGGTGCAGGCGATCGCGCGCCGCACCGCGCCCGAGAAACAGATCAGCGTCGCGTCCAATCCCGAGTTCCTGCGGGAAGGCTCCGCGATCGAGGACTTCATGCGGCCCGACCGCGTCGTGGTGGGCGTCGACAACGACCACGCCGAGCAGGTCATGCGGTCCATTTATCGGCCGCTATCCCTGCGCGAGGTGCCGCTGCTGGTCGCCGACCGCGAGACGGCCGAGCTGATCAAATATGCCGCCAATGCCTTCCTTGCCGTCAAGATCAGCTACATCAACGAGATGGCCGACCTGTGCGAGAAAGTCGGCGCAGACGTGCAGACGGTGGCGAAGGGGATCGGGCTCGACAACCGGATCGGTCCGAAATTCCTGCACCCCGGTCCTGGCTATGGCGGCTCGTGCTTTCCGAAGGATACGCTGGCGCTCCTGCGCACCTCCGAAGAGGCGGGGGCGCCCGTGCGCATCGTCCAGGCGACCGTCGACGTGAACGAACGGCGCAAGGAGGCGATGGCGGAGCGCGTGATCGCGGCGTGCGGCGGCGACGTGAGCGGCAAGCGGATCGCCGCGCTCGGCCTCGCCTTCAAGCCGAATACCGACGACATGCGCGAATCGCCCGCTTTGGAAATCCTCCCGCGCCTGCAGAAGGCGGGGGCGCAGGTCGCGGCCTTCGATCCCGCGGCGATGCAGCAGGCGACGCCGCTGCTTCCCGGCGTGGAAATGGCCGCTAGCGCCTATGACGCGGTCGAGGGGGCCGCCGCGGTGGTCCTGATCACCGAATGGAACGAGTTCCGCGCGCTCGACCTCGGCCGGGTAAAGGCCAGCATGGCCGATCCGGTCTTCGTCGACCTGAGGAACGTCTATCCGCCGGAGGATATGCGCAGCGCTGGCTTCCGCTACAGTTCGATCGGCCGGAAATAGGGCGCGGCCCGCTCGTCCCGGTGAGGGGGGCTGGCCCCTAGCCGTTCAGCGCGCGCGCCAGAACGTCGTAGACTTCGCGCCGTTCGCGTCGGTTGAGGTGCTTTCCGATCAGCATCCTCTTGCGCTTGTGACGCAGCCACAACCGGTCCTGCGGTGCATGCCGCTCAAGTTCCACGCGGGTCCAGGATCGCGGCAGCGTCCAGCGCCGCGTCCGCCCGTGCGGGTCGGTACGTTCGACGACCAGCTCCTGCCCCGCCAGCCGCAGCCGCTCGAAGGCGCGCGCTGCAGTGCGGCTGCTGCGAAAGGCCCAGACGAGCAGCGCAAGGTCGACGAGCAGGAACGGTAGTACCAGCCAGGCGCCGAGCAGCAGGAAGCGAAGCCCTGCGAACAGCATCACGAAGGCCGTCACCCCGATGACGAGTTTCGCCGACCCCAGGGGCAGGGGCGGTGGAGGGCGCAGGGTCAGGTCGAAATCGGTGGCCATTGCGGGGGAAACGTCTAGCGCGAAAATCTTGCCGCGGTAGGACGCGCGTCATGAAACCGCAGACCGTCCGAGAGTTCTTCCGCCGCCTGTCGGAGGCGATGCCCGCGCCGGAAACCGAGCTTGAATATGTCAACGACTACACCCTGCTGGTCGCCGTGGTGCTGTCGGCGCAGGCAACCGATGTCGGCGTCAACAAGGCGACGCGGGCTCTGTTCGACAAGGTGAAGACACCAGCCGCCATGGTCGAACTGGGAGAAGAGGAGCTGCGCGAGCACATCAAGACAATCGGCCTGTTCAACTCGAAGGCCAAGAACGTCATCGCGCTCAGCGAGATGCTGCTCGAACATCATGGCGGGTCGGTACCGCGCGACCGGGCCGCGCTCGAGGCGCTGCCGGGGGTGGGGCGGAAGACGGCGAACGTCGTTCTCAACACCGCGTTCGGCGAGCCGACCCTTGCCGTGGACACGCATGTATTCCGGGTCGGCAATCGGACGGGACTGGCGAAGGGGAAGACGCCGCGCGCCGTCGAAGACCGGCTGCTGAAGGTGATTCCGGACGACTATATCATGAACGCCCATCACTGGCTGATCCTGCATGGCCGCCACATCTGCAAGGCGCGGCGGCCGGAATGCTGGCGCTGTCCGGTCGAGGATCTGTGCGCCTATCCGGACAAGACGCCCGCGCCGGAAAGCTGATCCGGTCAGCGAGGGTTAAGCCAGGGGCCGCTACGTAGTGGCACTGCCGCAGTATGGCGGCACAGTAGCGTATCTGCGTATCCCAGGTCCGGCCCCCCGCGCCCCTCAGCGGGGCGGCCGGTCCCCCGCTTTCGCCGCCGATTTGGCCCGTGAATCTCCGGGCAGCCCCCCGGTGCGCGAAACACTGGTACGCGACCTGCGCTTTTGCTAAGCGCCCGCTTCCGGCCTCAGGCACCCGTAGCTCAGCTGGATAGAGCGCTGCCCTCCGAAGGCAGAGGTCACAGGTTCGAATCCTGTCGGGTGCGCCATTTGCAGCAAGAACGGTAGAACCGTTCCGCGGCTCTGATGTCTGCGGCAAGTCAGCGTTTCTGGCAGGCGCTCGCGTTCCGTTTGCCGCTCTGCCGCCGTTCCTCGCCTCAGCTGGGAGGATGCAGCCGGAAGTTCTTCGCCAGTTGCTCGGGGCGCCGTTCTTCTGCGGCGCGTTCCAATGACGCCCGGAAGGCTCCGCGGTCCTCTGCGACGATCTCCCGGTCGAGCGATCCGATCAAGGGGGGGATATCCTCCGCCTGTTCGACCAGATAGCCGATCGGCCCGTAGCGGCGTTCCCAGTCCAGCGTCACAGCCGTCCGCGTCGTGATGAGCGGAATGCCATAGGCGGCCGCGTCGAGAAGTGTTCCGCTCGCGGCATGGCTGTAGCGCACGGGATCGAGCGGCAGACAAATCAGGTCGCTGCGCTCGACGAGCGATGCAAACCAGTCGCGCGGCAGCTTTTCCCGCGCAGGCGGCACCTCGAACAGCACATCGTCCGCACTGTCATAGTCGTCGCCGAAGCGTGAGCCGACGACTGCGAAGCGGAAGCGGTCCTGATTGAGCCGCGCGGCCTCGAGGAACTGGTCGAAGCGCTTGGCGCGGAAGGTGCCGCCGAGGAAGGATATCGTCGGGCGCTCTGGCACGGGGCCCGGCTGGTGGGGCGCGGGCGCGCACGGGTGCGGCAGTGCGGTTGCCGCGCTCTTGGGGTGAAGTACGGCGTCAAGGCCGTCGAGGATTGCCGGTTCGAGCACCACCAGGCGCGCATTCGCGGGGAACCTGCGGGCAAGAAGGCCGAACATGTCGCGGCGGCGTACGAGCGGATTTCGCGAGCGCCAGCGCGCGGGCTCGGCGAGTTCGCTATGACCGACGAAGTCGAAGCCGGTGCCGGGCCGGGTCTTCGCGAGTTTCAGAAGAGCGCCGAAATAGTTCGCCCCCGCCCCGAGAACGACGGCATGATCGGCTTTGCCATGAGCGGCGATATAGGCTGCCTTCGCCGTACCCGCCCAGTCGCCATGGCCCGCGCGCACGAAGCTGACGGGGACGGGGTAGTCGAACGCATCTAGCGCGGCGATGTGCGCGTCCTCGCCGTGCATTTCGATGGAAATGCCGGGATGCGCGAGACCGATGATGCGGAGGAGGTCGCGGTTGAAGGGGACGTGGCTGAGACCCGAAACCTCCAGGTCGAAAACGTCCACCCTGGTCATGCCGCGCCGTAGGCCTCCGCCTGGGCGATGACGGTCTCGGCCTGTTTCAGGTGCGGCCGGTCGAGCATCTTGCCGTCGAGGCCCACGGTACCCGCGCCCGGCTGCGCCGCAAAGGCCGCGACCACGCTGCGGGCATGATCCACCTCCTCCGCCGAGGGAGAAAAGCTGGCGTTGATCGGCTCGACCTGCGCCGGATGAATGGCGAGGCGGCCGGTGAAGCCTTCGGACCGCGCCGCGCTGCTGGAGGCCCGAAGACCCTCTGCGTCGCGAAAATCCGCATGTAGCGTGTCCACCGCTTCGACCCCGGCCGCGTGTGCACCAAGGAGGGTCAGCGACCGGACGAGGCGGTAGGCGGGCGCAAAATCGCCGGACGCGTCGCGGTTCGTCGCCGCGCCGAGAGCGGCGGAGAGATCCTCCGCGCCCCAGCTGAGACCGCGCAGGCGGGGGAGGGCCAGATCGGCATAGTCGCCGAGACGAAAACAGGCCGCCGGCGTTTCGGTCGCCACCGGCAGGATGTCGATTTCGCCCTCCTTCAGGCCGGCGCGGACCTCGAGCGCGGAAAGGAAATCGGACAGACGAAGCAGGTCCTCGGGCCCTTCCGCCTTCGGAAGCACGACGCCGTCGGGGGCGCCCTCGACGATCGCTGCCAGGTCGACAAGCGCCAGACCGCTGTCCAGGGGGTTGATGCGGACCCAATATTCGGACCGGCGTTCGGCGGCGGGCGTGTCTTGCAGCAGGGCGGGAACCAGCTCGCGCGCCGCGTCCTTGCGCTCCGGAGCGACGGCGTCCTCAAGGTCGAAAATCAGCGCGTCGGCAGCCAGTCCGCCCGCTTTCGCCAGCTTCTTTTCGCTGTCGCCCGGGATGAAGAGCCACGAACGGTTCGGCGCCCGCCTGGAGGGCACGTCTTCGGCGGTCATTTGGCGCCTTTGGGCTTCATGTGCTGAAGGCCCGTGCGCTTGCAGCTGGCAACGAGCTCGTCATGCTGGTTGTAGGCGCGGTGCTGAAAGGTCACGATGCCCTGCCCGGGCCGCGACTTGCTTTCCCTGAGATCGAGGACTTCGGTCTCGATCCGAACGGTGTCGCCGTGAAACAGAGGCTTTGGAAATCGTACCTCGTCCCACCCCAGATTGGCGACCGCAGTGCCGAGCGTCGTGTCGTTGACCGAGATGCCGACCATCAGCGCGAGCGTGAAGGTGCTGTTGACCAGCCGTTGGCCATATTCGCTCTCGGTCTGCATGTAATGCTCGTCGAGATGAAGCTGCGCCGGATTATGCGTCATCGTCGTGAACAGCACATTGTCCGTTTCGGTAATCGTCCGGCGGATCGGGTGTTTGAAGACCTGGCCCACCTCAAGCTCGTCAAACCAGACGCCCGGCATTCCAGACCTCCCCTGCTATGCGGCGAACCCGCCTCGTAATATAGCGGTAAGGCCCGGGGCAAGCTCGGCGGCAGCCGGTCCGGAGACGGGGCGGCCAAATTCTTCGGCCGCCCCGTCTCTCTCCGGTCGATTGCCGATCAGGCGGAGGCGACGACCTCCGGCAGAGCGGCGGCGTATTTCTCGACGTCCTCCAGCTTTCCGGTGCTGACCCGCGACCAGGTCGTCCAGGCGCCATAGGCGCCGCGTATCATGATGCCGCGATCCGCCATCGCCGTCTGCACGGAGTCGGCATCGGGAACCTTCACATAGACGAAATTGGTCTGCGACGGCAGCGCCGTCAGCCCGGCGCGCTGGACTGCATCGAGGATCATCTGCCGCCCGGTCAGAATCTGCTTGCGCGAATAGTCGAGAAAGGGCTCGTCGTTATAGGACGCGATCGCGCCCGAGAGGCCCGCCGTATTCCCGCCAAAGCTCATCAGATAGCCGCGCATGGTCTCGACCTTTTCAGGGGCCGCCAGGGCATAGCCGACGCGCAGACCCGCCATGCCGTAGATCTTCGAGAAGGTGCGGCAGACGATCAGGTTCGGATGCGCCGCCACCATGTCGCTGACCGAGGTATATTCGGGCCGGTCGGTCAGCTCGTTATAGGCTTCGTCGATCAGGATCGTGACGCGCGGATCGACCTGGCGAATGAAGGTACGCAGTTCGTCGCCGTCGATGGCGATGCCCGTGGGGTTGTTGGGGTTGCAGATCTGCACCATGCCGACATCGGGGCCGATGGCCGCGAGCATGGCGGGCAGGTCGACCTCCATGTCGGCCGTCAGCGGCACGCGCTTGACTGCCGCGCCCTTGCGGGCGGCATAGTCGACCGTGGTATCCCAGAACAGGCCGGGGCAGAGGATCGCGCCCTCCTGCGGCATCGATAGCGCGGCGGCGCACAGAATCTCGGTGGACCCGCTGCTGATCGCCACATGGTCGCCGTCGAGGCCGAACCTCTCCGCGATCATGTCGGTCAGCGTGCGCAGGCCGCCATCGGCATAATAGCAACCCTTTGCCGCCGTATCGTAGATGGCGGCGACCGCGCTCGGGCTGGGGCCATAGGGGTTTTCGTTGCGCGACAGCAGCGCCACGCCGGGGGCCGGTCCGAAAACCGGCGGCTTCGCGGTCAGGTTCGGTTTCGCTTCGTTCAGCGGTGACTGCGCGAAGGCCGCCCCGCCGCCCGCCATCGCGGCGGTTCCCGCCGCCGCTGCGCCCAGAAAGGCGCGCCTGTTGAAATCCCTCATCTTCCTTCTCCCTCCTGTTCGACGATCAGCCTGTCACTCCCTTGCCGATCATCAGTCCTCCGATGAAAATCAGATATACGCCGAACACCCGCTTCAGCTTGTCGGCCGGCAGCCTGTGCGCCGCCGCCGCCCCCCAGGGGGCGGAAAACACCGACATCGAGACGATGGAGATAGCGGCGAGAAGATTGACGTAGCCCAGCGAGCCGATGGGCAGATCCTCCTTGCCGAGGCCGATAATGGCGAAGCCGATCGCGCTTGGCAGCGCGATCAGGAAGCCCACGCCGGACGCCGTGCCGATCGCGCTGTGAATAGAGCGGCCGCACAGCGTCATGACGATGACGGCCGGCGTGCCGCCGCCGATGCCGAGCAGCGAGGAGAAGGCGCCGAGCAGCGCGCCGATGGCTATCCTGCCTGCGCCGCCGGGAAGGTCGTCGCGCAAGGTCTTGGTCTTCAGGACCGGCCACAGAAAGTGAAGCGCCATGATGAGAACGCCGCCGCCGAAGATGACTGCCAGGCCGGCCCCATCGACCTGCGTGGCAAGCGCGACGCCGACGACATCGCCGGCGATCACCCAGGGTGCCCACGCTTTCAGCACAGCGAAATCGACCGAGTGGTGCCGGGCATGCGCCTGCACGGATCTGAGCGATGTGATGACGATGGTGGCGAGCGAGGTCCCAACCGCCACGTGGAAATATTCGTTCGGGTCGCCGCCCATGATCGGAAGCAGCGCCACCAGCGCGGGAACCACGACGAACCCGCCACCAATCCCGAACAGGCCGGCAACGAAGCCCGCGAACAGGCCGGCGCCGAGCATGATGGCGAGTAGCGGGAGAAACTCGAGAAGTGAGCCGTCGAGCATGAGCCGTACCTGGTCGCTCCCCTTACCGGCCGCCCCCGATCGGCAACCTCCCGGCCGCGAACGTTAATGTTGCGGCGCACAACAGCAAGCCCCGAATTCCGTGCATCCGCAAGCAGGCATATATCGGCCTGCGGAGGCTGGCGCCTAGCGCACGAGCGCCAGGCCAATGCGCAGGCGGGTCGTCTTTTGGTCGTAATCGAGCAGGTTCTCGCCGTAGCCCCTGAACCCCTGCGCCGTCAGATATAACTCCGGGCCGCCCCCGAGCAGGCGCGGCAGGGGATAGGTGGCCAGCGTTTCGAAACTTCCCTTGCCGGTCGAAAGGTTCATGCGGCCCATGCCGGAAATGCGCAGCCCTTCGGGATCGCCCAGTTCGGCGAACACGCCCGTATGGCCGCGGAAGCGGTCGATATCCTCGTTTTCTTCCTGGCTACCGACATAGGTCCAGAAGCGCGGGCCGGCGCGCAGCCGCCAAGTCTCCCCAAGACGCACCGCGAATGCGGGCTGGACGTAGACCGTGTTGACGCTGCGCGAGTCCTCTCCCGCCTGTCCGTTCGAGGTGTGCCGTATGCCTACCTGAACCCCCAGGTCGAGGTCGCGGGAGACTGCCGGCAGCGCCGCCGCGTAGAATAGTTCGGGCTCGAAATCGATGTTTCGGAACGGAAGGGATTCCGCCTCCAGGTCCCAGAACATGCGCTGGGTGTAGGCGAAGTAGATGCCGTCATAGCCGCCGGACAGAATGGCATCGGGCCCCGCGTCCCGACCGAACAGGCGGTATTTCAAGCTTAGCTGCAGGCGCGCCGCGGTATTCGTGCCCGGCCCGTAGACCCCATAAATGGGGGCATATTCCGACAGGTTGGCGAGAAACGGGTTGCCGGCCGACCGGTCCAGCGGCCGCGCGGCCTCGGATTCCGCCCCAACTCCGCGCTCTTGGCGGTCCTGAACGTCTTCATCGGTTTCGGCGCTGACTTGGGCGCCGGCAGGGGGAGCGAATGTCATGGCCAGAAGGAAAGTCGCCGCCAGGGCGCCGGCGCGCCGATGATACTGGTCTGCCTTCATCATCGCATTGCCCCTGCCTTTCGCGCCGCGCCATCTCATAGCCGTTCGGGGAGCGGCCGGGAAAGGCCCGTATTCGCTGGTCGGGACCGCTCGGCGGCCCTAGGCTGGAACTCCAGACCCTGGCTGAGGAGGTGTCTTGTGGCGACCTATATTCCGACGGAAACCATCGTTCTTTCAGATCTTTCCGAGCGAACGGCAAGGGCGAGTTCCATCTCGTTCGGCGACCAGGTGCTGGTAGTCTGGGCGTATTACGATGAACCTGGGGAGTTCGGGGCGCGCTATGTCGATTTCTCGGCCACGCCTCAGTCGGACCAGTTCCAGGTACCCCTGATGACCACTGGCGAACCCTCCCATCTTTCGGCAGCGCAAGCGGGCGATGGCTTCGCCATCAGCTTCTACGATTCCGGCTCCGAAGGTCTGCGCGCAGTCGTTTCCAATGAGTTCCTTACGGACACGACCATCGAGATTGCGTCCGCGGATGAATTGGCGGTTCGATCGTCTGCCAGCATTGCCGACGGTGCAGGATGGGCCACAGCGTATTTTTCCATCGGAGAGACTGCCAACGACCTGACCGTTGCCCGCTTCGGAGCGGACGGCGCCCTGTTGTCCCGGGCCACGGTCCTGGAAGGAGTGGGTACGGGATTTTCCGTGCCGCAGGTGGCGCGGCTAAGCGACGGGACGATGGTCGCTGCTGCCCGTACCGGCGACGGCAGCGTCGCCGATAGACCCAGCGTCGATGGAGTCCTTCTCGACAGCCAAGGCCTTGCCCTCTCCGGCTTTTCCGTGAACGCCGCGTCAGGTGGAGCAATCCTGGACTTCGCCATTGCCGAACTCGCCGGGGGCGGGTTCGTAGTTGTCACAAACGAACTGACCGAGGACGGCTCGCCCGACACCGTGATCCGGGCCCAGCGGTTCGACGAGGACGGAACGATCCTGGGAGAATCAAGGGTCCTTCAGGATTTGGGGATGGCCCTCTCCTGGCTCGACGTGGAGGGTCTGCCGGACGGCGGCTATATGGTGGGCTGGACACGGGGGGCGGAACATCCGTTTTTTCCTGGTCCCTATGTGGGCACTTACGGTCAGGCGTTCCAGGCTGACGGCGCTGCCGATAGCCTGATTTTCAGGGTCGACGATCCCTTTTCGGGTCTCGAAGCTGACATCCGTATCGAAGTAGATGATGCGGCAAATGTTCTGTTTGTCACCCCGGTCCTCGATCCGGACCTGTCGACAAATTTTGTCTTGGCAACAGCTCTGGAGGTGGCGGAACCGGGGCCCGTCTTCGGCGATGTGGACTTCGAGGTAAACGAGGACAGCGTATTGGTTCTCGATGTGCAGCCGGTCGAAGAATTCGATGGCACGGAGACCGTTCAATATACCGACCCGGCAAACGGCACGGTAGTGGGGGGCAGCCTTTCAACCCTGGAATATCGGCCCAACCCGAACTTTTTCGGGGAGGACAGCTTTGACCTGACGGTCGTGGACCCGCTTGGAAACCCGCGCACGGAAACGATCACCATCAGCGTGGCTCCGGTCAACGACGCTCCCTCTGCAACCTCGCAAACGGTCTTCGCCGGGACGCGATCGGTCGATGTTCAGGTCGAGGCAACGGACCCCGAGGGCGATCCGCTGACCTACCGGGCTCTTAGTGCGAATGGCGGGACCGTGACGGGCGGAGAGAACGGGCTGTTCACCTATACGTTCGGTCCCTTCAACGCGAACAACGAGAATTTTTTCAGTTTCGAAGTCGAGGATGCGTCGGGCGCCACTGCGATGGCGACCGTTCAGATCGAACTTGACGGTATTGCGCCGCCGGGACGCATCACCCTCCTGAACGATGGGGTAGACGAGGATGCCGAGGCGGGGACGGTTGTGGGGACCCTCTACGCCGAAGACGAGGATGGCGGGCCGCTTACCTATGAGCTCCTCGACGATGCGGACGGTATCTTTCGCCTCGGTGACGGCGGAGAGCTTATCCTGACGGAGGCCGGGCGGCTCGACCACGAAACCCAGCTCCTGTATCAGCTGTACGCCCAGGCCACAGACGACAGCGGCCTGTCGCGTATCAACAGCTTCGTGGTCTATGTCCGCGACGTCTATGAGGGGCCGGGCGTGGAAGCGCCTGACCTGGAAGGCTCGGCGCAGCTCATTCTGGGCCAAGGCCAAATTCTCGCGCTGATAGATGGCGCCCACACGATCTTCGGGTCGCGGGAGTCAGCGGAGACCGTCGTCGTGGGTACCGGTGAACAGGCGCGGTTCGACCCCTCATTCAATGCCGGGAGCGACCTGTTCATTCTGCGCGATCCGAGGTCCGCCTACGATATCGAGCTATTGGGGTCGGTTGTCCGGATCGGGGACGATCTGGGTACGTCGGTCGACATTCCCTTGGGCCCCGAGGGGCTGCGGCTTGCTTTCGAAGATGGTGAGCAGCTGATCACCTACGACGCGGAGACAGGGGGGCTGTCGTTCGAGCGCCTGTCCGACGAAGATACTCCCATTCCGGATTTCGATCCGCAAAATCCGGGAAGGGTGATCGTTTCGCCCGACGGCGAGGCGTCGGTTCCGCTCGGCGCGTTCGACATTTTCGGGACGGCGGGCACTGAAACGATCACGATTTCATTGGGTTCGCAGCTGACTTTCGATCCCTCCTTCAATCGCGGCGGCGACATTATCGAGGTAGAGAGATTCGCTTCGTCCGGGCTTCTGCGAGAGGCGTATCTCGACGGCTCTACCGCCTTGGTTGGATTCAACTCTCCCGGGAGCTTGGAGCTCACAATACCGGTCGGGACCGAGCCGATTACCTTTCGTTTCCTCGATGGGCAGCGGGAGCTCTACTACGACACCGACCTGGGCGAGCTGGTCTACACCGAACTGACGGCGCTGCCGCAGTCGGGCGTCTCCCAGGACGTCGCGGCCGTCGCCGACATGCCGCTCGTCCTGTAGCGCCCGGAGCGGCCCTCACCCCCGGTTATACGCCGCGCGCGAAACGCTCTGCGCGAATGGCCTGCGGCGGAACGGAGTGACAACGAAGAAGTGCGCGCGCGGCATCGATCATCGCGGGCGGGCCGCACAGATGGTAGGCGTGGCCGGCGGCGAAATCCTCGTCGGCAAGCGCCGCGAGCGCGGTGCCCCGATATATGCCGGGACGCTGCCCCTCCATCAGGGCGATACGAACTTCAAGCCGGGGGACGCGGCCCGCGAGCGCAGAAAGCTCTTCATGATAGAATAGCTCCTCCTCGCGGGTGCAGCCGAAAACCAGCAGCATATCGCGAGCCTCCTCCGCTTGCGCCCGGATCATGGACAGCACGGGTGCGAGCCCCGTTCCTCCTGCGATGAAGACTTGCCGGTCGGCGCTCGTATCCGCTGCAAAGCCGCCTAGCGGCGCCTGCAGGACGAGGCGGTCGCCCGGTGCGGCGGCGCTGCGCAGCCACTCGCTGACCTGGCCGCCGTCCAGGTGCCGGATCAGCAGTTCGATGTGCGGCAGGTCCGCCATGGTACTCGCGATCGAATAGGCGCGGGCGACGCGCAGTCCGGGGGGACGAAGCCGCAGATATTGGCCGGGCTGGAAGCGGAAGCCTTCCGCGTCGTCGAGTTCGATCAGCAGCCGGGAGACGGTCCCGCACAAGCGGTCATGGGCGGCGAGCTTCGCCCTGTACCGGGCCGGCTCCGACGGGGTGGGCTCCAACGGATAGTCGAACGAGAAGGCGGCGTCCGCGGTCATTCGTGTCTGGCATGTCGCCACCAGCCCTTCGGCGGCTTCCTCGGCGCTGATGATCGGCGCGGGGCCACTAGAAATGGACCGGGTCTGGCTGCACCGGCCGAGACACGCCCCGCACTCGCCGGTCGTGCAGTCATATCGGAGCGGAACGTCCTGACGCATCGCCGCTTCGACGACGGTTTCCTCCGGCTTCACCGGCAGCGCCAGCGTCGCGCCATCCTGAAACTTCAGCCTCGCCTCGAACATGGATACCTCGCCTAAAAAGCTGTTGAGATTGTCATACAATCATATAAACACAGTGCAAGGGAGACGCAGTTTGATGACGACGCAAGCGCTCGCCGAACGTCTGGATTCGGCCTATTCCACCGGCGTGGTGGCACCGATCGCGGGAGAGCTTTCCCCGTGCGATATTCCCACCGCCTATGCCGTACAGATGGCGCAGGTCGCCCGCTGGCAGGCGTCGGGCCGCCGGGTTGCGGGCCGCAAGATCGGGATCACTTCCTTCGCCGTTCAGCGGCAACTGGACGTCGACACGCCGGACTTCGGCCATGTCATGGCGGACATGATCTACGGCGACGGTGACGTGCTGCCCTATGAACGGCTGCAACAGCCGCGCGCAGAAGCAGAGGTGGCCCTGATTTTGGACCGGGACATCGACGTCGACTGCCCGAACGTCGCCGACATCGTCGCGTCGACGGGCTGGGTCATGCCCGCTCTCGAGATCGTCGGCAGTCGCATTGCCGACTGGAAGATCAGCATTTTCGACACGATTGCCGACAATGCCTCCTCGAACCTCGTGGTTCTTGGTGGCCCGGCGCGGCGTCTCGACGGCCTCGACCTGAGCGGGTGCGCGATGACGATGGAACTGAACGGCGAGACCGTCTCCAGCGGGCGCGGCAGCGACTGCCTCGGCAACCCCCTGAACGCGGCTGTGTGGCTGGCCCGCGCCGCGCGGGACTACGGCAGCCCGCTGAGGAAGGGCGAAGTCATCCTGACCGGTGCGCTCGGCCCGATGGTTTCGGTGGCTGCGGGCGACACCCTCCATGCCTCGATCGGCGGTCTCGGGACCGTCTCCACAAGTTTTTCGAACAGCGACCAGGAGACAAATGCGTGAGTGAAGAACCCCTAGTGAACCCTGAAGTCGCGAACATGGTCGGCGACTGGAAAGGCTATGTCGAGGCCAAGCTCGGGTTCCGCAATCACTGGTATCCCGTCCGCTTTTCCAAGGAGCTGGACGAGGGCGAATTGCAGGTCATTGAGCTGCTCGGCGAACGGCTGCTGCTGAAGCGGATCGAGGGGAAGGTCTACGCCATGCGTGACCGCTGTCTGCACCGCGGCGTGCCGCTGTCGCGCAAGCCAGACTGCTACACGAAGGACACGATCACCTGCTGGTATCACGGCTACACCTATCGCTTTCAGACCGGCGAACTGGTGAACATCCTCGCCGTGCCGGAAAGCCGCCTGTGCGGGCGGCGGAAGATCGTGACCTACCCGTGCGACGAAGCGAAGGGGCTGATCTTCGTGTTTTTGGGCGACGAGGACCAGGTTCACCCCCTCCACCGCGACGTGCCGCCGGGTTTCCTCGACGAAAATGTCCGTATCCTCGGCAAGCACCGCATCGTGGAATCGAACTGGCGCCTTGGCGCGGAGAACGGCTTCGACACGCTGCATATCTTCATCCACAAGGATTCCACGCTCCGCCACTTTCGCGAGTTCAACTTCCCGCTCGGCCACACCGCGCTCGACGGGGCGGTCACGACCGTGGAGGAGGAAGACGGGCCGAAGGGCGTCGAAGACGATTTCTCCAAGCATAATCCCGTGTGGGAAGGGGTCATCGACGGCAGCGTCGTGGTGAAAGGCCCGCGATCGGACAAGGTACAGGGGACGTCGGCCTCGGTCGGCACCTCGATCTGGCTGCCCGGCGTCCTGAAGGTAAACAGCTTCCCGGTTCCGGGCCTGACCCAGTTCGAATGGTATGTTCCGCTTGACGAGAAGCGCCACCTCTACGTGCAGACGCTCGGGCAGACCTGCGAGACCGAGGAAGAGTGGATCGACTTTCAGAACAAGTTCGAGACGCACTGGAAGCCGCATGGCCTCGATGGCTTCAACGGCGACGACATCTGGGCGCGCGAAGTCACCGAACCCTTTTACGCCGACGACTATGGCTGGGTCGACGAGATGCTGTGCGAGCCGGATTCCACCATCCTGGAATGGCGCCGGCTGGCCAGCCGCCATGGCCGCGGCATCCAGACCAAGCAGGATCTGCGCTGATGACGGAGATCGCCTCGCGCTTCGCCGACGCCAATGGCGTCCGCACCCATTATCTTGAGGCGGGCGACGGCGAGCCGCTGGTTCTGGTCCATGGCGGCGGGGCAGGCGCCGACAGCTGGGGCAACTGGAAGGACTGCATCCCTCTCCTGGCGAGGAAATTCCGCGTCATCGCCCCGGACATGATCGGCTTCGGCAAGACCGACAAACCCGCCCCCGAGAGCTACGTCTACGATCAGCCGGGCCGGAACCGGCACATGGCGGACTTCCTTGACGCGATGGGGCTTTCGGGCGCCGCCTATGTCGGCAATTCGATGGGCGGCGCAACAGGGATCGGCATCGCCGTGGACCGGCCCGACCTGATCTCTCGCATGGTCCTGATGGGAAGCGCCGGGCTGCCCATTCCGCCGAAGCCGTCGCCGGATCTGCTGCATAATCTGAAATATGACTTCACGATGGAGGGCATGCGCAGGGTCATCGGCGGGCTGACGGCCCCCGGGTTCGAGCCCACGCCTGAGATGGTCAAATATCGTTATGACCTGGTCGACGCACCCGAAGCCCAGGCTGCCCTCGCCGCGATCAACGCCGAAACGCGCAAGGGCACGCTCAACTATGCCGAAGAGGTGGTGGCGTCGATCAAACAGCCGGTGCTGGTGGTCAACGGCAAGCAGGACGGTGTGTCGATCCTGCCGCGTGCCTACAAGTTCCTCGAGCTGATCGAGAATAGCTGGGGCTACATCGTCCCCCATTGCGGTCATTGGGCGATGATCGAAGCGAGGGAAGACTTCTGCGCGGCGGTCGAGTCATTCCTCGAGCGGACGGCGGCGTAAGGTGGCACCTGCCGGTGTTACCGAGATGATCGAACATCTCGTCCGCAATCCCGCCGATCGTGCGCTGGTGAAAGAAGACCCCGACATCCTGTTCGACCGCTTCGGAGTGGAGCCCGCTACGCGCGAGCTGCTGCGGGGCGGCAGCAGGGACGAGCTGTCGAACAGCGGCATTCACGGCAATTACGTCATCAAATGGCTCATCTGGTCGGGGCGTCCGACGATGAAATTCTTTCCCATGAGCCACTTTTTCGACCGGAGATAATATGGGTCAGATCGTCGGCGCCTTCGCCATGTCTCATCAACTCGGCAGCCCGGAGGGCGTCGAGGACCAGTCGGAACGGGTCTTTCAGGGAATGCGGGAAGTGGGGCGCCGGATTCGCGCGCTCGATCCCGATCTGATCGTCATGATCACGAGCGATCATCTGAACAACTTCAGCCTTGCCTCGCCGGCTCCGTTCGCGGTTGGTACAGCCGCGGAGTTCACGCCGTGCGGCGACATGGGCCTGCCCCGCGATCCCTTTCCCGGCCATCCGGCCTTTGCCGAGGACCTGATCGGTTTTGCGCGCGGCGAGGATCTCGGCATCGCCCGCGCCGACCCGCTGCAACCCGATCACGGCGCGATGATCCCCCTCGGCATCGTCGACCCGGACCGCACCATTCCCGCCGTTCCGCTTTACGTGAATACGGTCTTCTATCCCCATCCGACGCCCGCGGAGAGCTATCGCCTGGGAGGCGTCCTGCGCGACTTCGTCGGGGCCGGTCGCCCGCAGGGTGAGAAAGTCGTACTGCTTGCGGGCGGCGGCCTGTCCCACTGGGTCGGCATGCCGCAGGAAGGCGTCATCAACGAGACGTGGGACCGCGCCTTTCTGGGAGATGTCCTGGCCGGTCGGGGTCAGGCGCTCGCCGGTCTCGACAACAGCGAGATTCTCGAGGTCGCGGGCAATGGCGGATTGGAGGTCGCGGCCTGGATCGCTCTTGCCGGCGCCGTTCCCGGCGCGAAAGGTGAAGAGATATTCTACGAGCCGATGCCCAGCTGGGCGACGGGCATGGCCGGGATCGAGCTGGAGGTAGCGTAGCAGCCTCGGCCTGTGAGCCTAGCGCGGTCGTTCACGAGATGCCGCGTCGCTCCTGAAACCCGTCATTCGGTCGGCCTGGGGCGGTCTACAGCGGAATGGCCGAGAATAGGGCGGGGAGCGGACTGTCTGGTTTTCGTCGAAGGATCGGGTCCTCTGCAGCCACTGAGAAAACCGGTTACTTAACTGGAAGGATTTCGACAAACGCGCTTTTACACTCGACGGGCGTGCTCTCTCGTCGTTGTTTAGCGGAACACCAGATGTATAGCTGCGCGAGGCGGTCCGGGCTAATATCTGACAGAAAAATCTCGATCCGCGCTGATCTGTCCAATCATGGAGTTCGCCGGTGAAACGTTTCTTGATGATCGCTAGCGCGTCAATTCTGGTATCGAGTGCGGCCTATTCTCAGCATCATTTCGAACCTGCCGTCGAAGTTTCAATCATGGGCTCGTCCGTCTATCCTGGAACTAACTTCTACCGCTACGCGAACGGCACGTGGCTGGAAACGACCGAGGTTCCTGCAGATCGCAGATCATTGAGCGGTGCCAACGCCGCTGCGCTCGATACCGGCGTCGTATTGAACGAGATCATAAACGATGCGGCCGCTTCGAATCCTGCTCAGGAGACGCCTGCATGGCGCGTCGCTACTTTATATCGAGCCTATCACTCGGCGGACGGGGCCTCGCTTTCAGCGCAGGAAAATGTGCGTGCCGGTTTGGACGAGATCCGCTCGCTCGCGACACACTACGATGTTGCGCGGTTCATGGCCGACCCGTTCTCCAACAGTATCGTGGGAGCGTATGTCTGGATCGACGCGGGTAATCCTTCGCGCCGCGAGATCACGATCGACCAAGAGATCTACCATCAAGGCGCGGTCGGCCTCAGAAACAAAGAGGCCTACCTTGCGGAGGACAAGGCGGAGTTGCGCGAAGCGTATAGAGAATATGTGACAGGCGTATTCGAGAAATTAGGGTATAGCTCTAGCGCAGATCGCGCCGATGCAATCATCGCATTCGAGACCGCTTTGGCAGATGGCATGTGGGACCAGGCCCAGATGCGCGACCGCACCCTGAATTATTCCCCGATGACTTTCGAAGCCTTGCAGGACTACGCACCAGGCTTCGAATGGCGGGGTTTCCTCGACGCGATGGGCGCGTCCAATCCACAGAATGTCATTTTGCGCCAAGACACCGGTGTTCGAGAGGCAGCACGCATCTTTGGTGAAACACCGGTCGAGGTTCTCAAGGACTACCTGGCCTTCCATTGGGTCGATAATCACTAGACCTATCTTGGCCCTGAACTACGCGCGCCGGCGGAAAGATTCCATCTCCAATGGCTCGCGGGCGGCGCCGGGCGCAGTCCGGTCGAAGCGCGAGCGCGTCGCGTGGTGTCGAGATATCTGGGCAGCGATCTCGCGCGCCTCTGGGTCGACGAAAACTTTTCCGAACAGGACCGGTCCCGTTCCGACGCGATCGGGACAGCGATGGTCGCGGCAACCCGATCGTGGCTGGAACGTGCCGAGTGGCTCGACGCTGAAACGCGCGCGCTTTCGCTCAATAAGATCGACGGATTCACTTTGAAACTGGGTGCGCCCGAGCATTACCGTCCTGTCCCGGAGGGCATAGTATCCGACGATCTTTACCGCAGCGTTCGCGGGCTCATGCTGGCGTCACGCGCTGAAGAATTCGATGGTATCGGTACGCCCCTGCCTTCGCAATATTGGTACGGCGTGCAGCCCTATACGGTCGATGCTGCAAATTCGCCCGATCGGCGCGCGCTGACCATCACCGCAGCCGTCATTCGCGGCGCACTCGAAAGCAACGATCCGGCTGCGTGGTTTGCAAGCGCGTTCGTTGTCGGTCACGAGATCGGCCATAGCTTCGACGACCAAGGCTCTAAGTTCGATCCGGACGGAATCCTTCAACCGTGGTGGAGCGAGGAGACGCGAGAGCGGTACGATGCCGAGGTCGCAAAGCTGAAAAGGCAGATCGCAGCCTGGGAACCGTCGCCTGGCGTATCAATGGACCCGGAGCAAACAATCGGCGAGGCGATTGGCGATCTCATAGGCCTGAAACTGGCCGAACATGCGCTCGACACCTATCTTGCCGAGCATCCCGAGCGAGCCGGTCCGGATGCCAGCGGGTTCACCGCGAAACAGCGTTTCTTTCTCGCATACGCGCAGAGCTTCCGGACAGTGTGGAGCCCGGGCGCGCTGGAAGAGCATATCGCGAGATCCTATCACCCGCCCGGTGAATTCCGCGTCAACGGCATCGTGCGCAATCTCGACGGGTGGTACGAGGCGTTCGATATCGAACCAAATGATCCAATGTATCTGCCGGTCGAAGAGCGTGTTGCACTTTAATAAGCACAGTACACCTACGTCTTAAGTGTGAGCACAACTGGGCCGTCTCTTGATCGTTATGTCCGCTTCAGGGGAAGGCTCAGAAGCAAGCGACCGTCCGCAATTGGGGTCAGGCGCTTGCCGGTCTCGACAACAGCCAGATTCTCGAGGTCGCGGGCAATGGCGGATTCGAGGTGGCGGCCTGGATCGCTCTTGCCGGCGCGGTTCCCGGCGCGAAAGGTGAAGAGATATTCTACGAGCCGATGCCCAGCTGGGCGACGGGCATGGCCGGGATCGAGCTGGAGGCGGCGTAGCAGCCTCGGCGTCGGCTTGGGGCGGTCTGCACCGGAGTGGCCGAGAATAGGGTGGGGAGCGGACGTCACTCTTCCTCGTGTTAAAACTGGCTCCTTCAGTGGTATGCCGCTGACACGGACACAGATGAACCGGAAAAATCGAAGCCAACTGTCCGTAAGCGGGCTGACGCTATCAAGCCATTTGTCTGCAAGAACCTGATAGCAGTAATCGAAAGCCCTTGCGATATTCAGAATATTGGGACGGTCATTCGCAACGTGAATGCGCTCGGCGTCGAAAAGGTTTATGTCGTCGATCCGAGAAGATCTCTGCCTGACGATTGGCAAGATATGCGTGGGCGAAAGTCATTAGCACGGACCTCTGTCTCCGCAGTGAAGTGGAGCTTCGTGAAGAGGTTCGACAGCACCGACGATTGCTTTGATCAATTAGAGAAGAACAACTTCCACTCGGTAGTCACATCACCTCACATTAAAGGCCAAAGAAACGTCTGGCTGCACGAAGGCGACTTCACAGAACACACGAAGCTCGCAGTGTGGTTTGGGAATGAAAAGCGCGGGATAAGCGATCGTGCTGTAGAACACAGTGATGCCTGCATTGCCATACCGATGTTTGGGATGATCGAAAGCCTTAACCTCGGCACATCATCGGGTATTGTGCTGTATGAGGTGACCAAGCAGCGCCGAGATTACCAGAGTCGATACCGCAAGGGTAAGCGGGCGAATCCTTTGCAGACCGTCATGGCAAGGGAAGAGGACTAACCGAAGAGAAATTCCGCAACGGGGTCGGAAGCTGCCGTTCCTAGAGTCCCGGTGGCCATTCCACGGCAGCTTTCCCCACCCAAAACCTACCGGTCCGTTTCCTACCCAAGCTGAGACATCGGTGGAGCGGCCTGACCGCCGGCCCAGCCGCTTCCATTAACCGCCCAGATGACGCTGGCGCGTGTCGAACAGCGTCTGGTCGGTGAAGCCCGCGACGTCGGGCTTGCCGCGGCCCAGCATGACCTGGAGATAGACGGGCTCGTCGGTATCGTTCTGATAGCCGTGGATCACGCCCGGCGGGCATGAGATCATTTCCCAGGGGCCAAGCTCGGCCGATTTGCGATTGCCGTCCTCATCCTCGATGAAAACGATGCAGCGGCCCTGCAGGATGAAGAACACCTCTTCCACCTCATGCGTATGCGGGGCATTGCCCTGGCCCGGCGGCACCAGCATGATCGACAGCGTGAAATTGCCCGCGGGCACGATGCCGCCATCGTCATGCTTGCCCGACGCGCCCGCGCCGACGAACCGATGCTGCGCCCGGCGATAGCCCTCGATATTGGCGTCGGCGAAGGCGTCCCAGTCGGCGGTGCGGTCGCCGAATTTGGCGACATAGCGATCCATGATCCGGTCGAGAGACCAGTCGGCGATCTCGGCCGGGCGCGGGTGGCGTGCGACATTGCTCATGGGCGGAGGCTCCTTACTCGACCGCTTCGGACGCGGTGTAGCTGTCGATCATGCACGCGCGCCGGATGAAGGCGTCGTGCAGATCGGGGGTTTCTGACGCGTGACGGATTTCGGCGAGCTTTGCCGCGCGCACCTCGGGGTCGCGTTCGGACAGCGTGTTCTTGTTGGCGATGCTTTGCGCCTGCACGCCGTCGATCTGCGCCTTGCGGCGCTGCCGCGTGTAGCGGGCGAAGAGCGCGGCGGCGTCAGCGCCCTCGTGCCATATCTTGGCGAGCTTTGCGGCAAGGTTCATCGCGTCGTGAATGCCGCCGTTCATGCCCATGCCGCCGACGGGGTTGTTCACATGAGCGGCGTCCCCGGCAAGCAGCACGCGACCGTGGTCGAAACTGGCGGCCACGCGCTGGTGAACCTTGTAGAGGGCGACGGTCACGATTTCGTAGGCCTCGTCGCGCGGGCAGAACTTCTGCAGCCGCGTCTGAATGGCCTCCGGATCGAGAATGTCGTCGTCGGACGCGTCGGGGTCGGTCGGACCGACCGCACGCCACATTCCCGAGCCATCTTCTCCGCGGGCCTTGAACAGGTTCATCCATTCGTCCGGGTCGGAGAAGTAGTTCCGGTTCGCGATATCCTGGCCCAGCGACTGAAAGTCGAAGCGGGTGTCGATCTTCAGAAAGCGCTCGGGCCAGGTGAATCCCTCGAACTCGACGCCCGTCTGCTTGCGGACGGTGCTGCGCCCGCCGTCGCAACCCACCAGATAGGCGCAGCTCAGGTCCTCGGTCTCGCCGCTCGCGGTGGTGACGGTTGCGGTGACGCCCTGATCGTCCTGCCGGTATTCGACTAGCCGCGTGTTCATCCGCGCCTCGAAACCGGGGTCATCCGACAGCCGTTCGAGAATGGTGTCGGCGATCTTATACTGTTCCCACTGCAGCACATAGGGGTGCTGGGGCGGGTCCTTCATGGCGCGCAGGTCGAAGCGGCCGACCACGCTACCGGTGACCCGGTCATGATAGTGGAAGACCGGCGAAACCAGACCCTGCTCGATGCCGTCCTGGAGGAGGTCGAGCTGTTCCAGCATCGCGATGGTCGGCGGATGGCACGATGCCGCCCGGCAGTCATGTTCGGGGCGCGGAAGAGCCTCGACCAGAAGGACCGGAATATCCGCGCGGCGCAACGCCAGAGCAAGAACCGTTCCCACGGGACCTGCCCCGACAATCAAAACCCGATCGCTGACCGACATAGCGTTCCTTCCCTGTTCGGGAGGAATAGCTAGCCTTTGCTAGTTTGTATGACAATCATAAAAAATGACGATCAAGACGCTTCCCGTTCCGCGTCGCGCTCGGCATTCAAACGCGAGACGATGGCCTGGCGCGATTCGCGGACATGCCGCGCCATGGCTTCCGCAGCGGCATCGGCATCGCGCCGTTCCACGGCGTCCATCATGGCATCCCATTCCTCCATGCCGCCTTCCAGACGGCCGGGCTCGGACATGGAGGCGAGGCGCAGGTAGCTCACCCGTTTCAGAAGCTGCAGGCCGGTATCGTGAATGACCTTGCTGCCGGAGCCGCGCAGCACCGCTTCGTTGAACGCTCCCGCCATCTTGGACAGGGTGGGCAGGTCGTTCTTGCGGATAGCTTTCTGCATATCCTTCCACAGGCCCGTCAGCTCGGAAATCACCGCCTGATCGTTACGGCGAACCAGGCGGTGGACCGCCTTGGCTTCGATCATTTCGCGCAGGACGTAAATGTCCTCCGCATCCTCCGGGCTGAGAACGGTGACGCTGATGTTGCGCCGCGGCCCGACGGTGACGAGATTCTCGGCCTGCAGCTGACGCATGGCCTCCCGCACGGACGTGCGGCTGACCCCCAGCGCCTCGCACAGTTCGCGTTCCACGAGCCGGGTTCCGGGCTTGTAGAAGCCGGTAGAGATGGCGTCCCGCAGCTTTTCGACGGCATGGTCGCGAACCAGTGTCGGGTTCTCGACGATGCGAAGGTCTTCGATTTTCATGCGTTCCGGCTCCCTGCTGCCCTTGCCACCCGGCCTTATTGCAACTGTCTATCAATAAAGCCGGTCCCGATCTACCATCATCCTACAATATTAGATTTGCGCTGGATCAAGGCGGAGATGGGCAGTCCCTGTTCCAGCCTGGCACATTGGAGAAGGCTGTAGGCGGTGAGCGCCGAGGTTTTCGGATTGTCGGGCGCGGCCAGCGCGAGGATGTCGAACCGGAACCGCCCGAATTTGCCCTCCGCCTCGATCACGCCGAGAGGGTCGTCGACCTTCCGCGAGGAGACAAGGCGTACCCGGGTGTCGTCTATGCCGATGCCGGCCAGTCCCACGGCGACCGCAACATTTGCATTTTTGGGATAGTCGCTAGCGGCCCGGCGCGCGGAGCCTTCGAAGAACATGATCTCATCCTCATCGTGATCAAGGTCGATCAATCGCTCGGCAGGGGTGCCCTGCCAGGCATGTGGAGGTTTGTGCGAGGAATAGGTCACATGGTCGATGCCGGCGAGGGCCGCGGCCACCAAGCCGTCGAGGCCCGCAATGGCACCCGCGGGGAGCAGCAGTCGTCCGCCGCCCCTGTGCTCGGCATCCAGCAGGGCGGCAGTCACGCTGTCATCGGCCAGGATTCCGACCGAGGACAGGATCAGGTCGATGCCTGCCTCCAGCAGCCCCGGTCCATAGCGCGCAGCCGCCGCCTGGCCGGCACATTCGATGACACAGCCGGGCCGGGCGCCGACGAGGGAGTCGATGAGCGCGTCGAGGGAGTGAACGCCGGCAGGGGCGCTGCGCCCCTGCCGAACGAGCGCTGCCGCAAGCCGGTCCTCTTCGCCCAAACGACCGAGCGCTCCGGTAATCTCCTGCCCGATCGCTCCATGGCCGATCAGACCGATGCGGCGCAGTCCCGACGAAACCTTCATGCTTCACCTCGACATCAATGTGTGATCGTCATACAATAGGACGTAACGCTGCGATTGGAAGGGCTCTGAATGTCACAAATGAAGGCCGCGATCGTCGGATCGGGAAACATCGGCACCGACCTGATGATCAAGCTTCTGAAGGATCCCGGGCCGCTCTCTCTTGCAGCGATGGTCGGCATCGATCCCCAGTCGCAGGGGCTGGCCATGGCGCGCGAACGGGGCGTCGCCACCACCCATGAAGGAGTGGAGGCGCTGCGCCAGATGCCTGACTATGCCGACATCGACATTGTCTTCGACGCCACGTCCGCCAGTGTTCATCCGCAGCACGACGCGCTTCTGCGCGCGGACGGCAAGCGGGTCATCGACCTTACCCCGGCTGCCATCGGGCCCTTTATCGTCCCCCCGGTGAACGGCGACGCGCTTCGCGACGTGCCGAATGTGAACATGGTGACGTGCGGGGGACAGGCGACGATACCCATGGTTGCCGCCGTCGCGCGCGTTGCCCCCGTTCGCTACGCCGAGATCGTCGCCTCGATCAGTTCGCGCTCGGCCGGCCCGGGCACCCGCGCCAATATCGACGAGTTCACACAGACGACCGCACGGGCGCTGGAGCAGGTTGGCTGTGCGGAACGGGCAAAGGCGATCATCATCCTGAACCCGGCCGAACCGCCGATGATCATGCGCGATACCGTCTTTACCCTGTGCGACTTCGCCGAAGAGGACGCGATCCGGGCCTCGGTCGCCGGGATGGTAGAGGAGGTCCGGCGCTATGTTCCCGGGTACCGACTGAAACAGGAGGTGCAGTTCGAACGCTTCGGCGACAATTCGAAGCTGCGCATTCCCGGGCACGGGGAGTTTGCCGGCCTGAAAGCCAGCATCTTTCTGGAAGTGGAAGGGGCGGGCGACTTTCTGCCCTCCTACTCCGGCAATCTCGATATCATGACGGCGGCCGCGAAGGCGACTGCCGACCGCATGGCGCGCGCCATGCTGGATGGAAAGGCGGCGGCAGCATGAGCTTCAACCCCGATACCGATCCGCTTTACATTCAGGACGTTACCCTGCGCGACGGCATGCATGCCATCCGGCATAGCTATGGGCTGGACCATGTCTGTGCCATCGCACGAGCGCTCGACAAGGCCGGCGTCCACGCCGTTGAGGTGGCCCATGGCGACGGTCTGTCCGGCGGAAGCTTCAACTATGGTTTCGGCGCCCATACCGACTGGGACTGGATCGAGGCGGTGGCCGGCGTTCTCAAAAACGCTGTCCTGACGACGCTGATCCTTCCCGGCGTGGGGACCGCGGAAGATCTGCGGCGCGCTCACGCGCTCGGCGTACGGTCGGTGCGGGTTGCCACGCACTGCACGGAGGCGGACGTCTCGAAGCAGCATATCGGCATCGCGCGCGACCTGGGCATGGACGTGTCCGGATTCCTGATGATGAGCCACATGATCGACGCGGAGCTGCTCGCCCAGCAAGCGGCGCTGATGGAGAGCTACGGCGCGCACTGCATCTACGTCACCGATAGCGGCGGCGCGCTGGATATGGACGGCGTACGGACACGTCTGGCCGCTTACGACAAGATCCTGCGACCGGAGACCCAGCGCGGTATTCACGCGCATCACAACCTGTCGCTGGGCGTTGCGAACTCGATCGTCGCCGCGCAGGCGGGCGCCGTCCGGATCGACGCCAGTCTGGCGGGCATGGGCGCAGGTGCCGGCAATGCTCCTCTGGAAGTTTTCGTCGCTGCCGCCGATCGCAAGGGCTGGAACCATGGCTGCGATCCGATGGCGCTGATGGATGCGGCGGAAGATCTCGTCCGCCCGCTTCAGGACCGACCGGTGCGGGTCGACCGCGAGACGCTGAGCCTCGGCTATGCCGGAGTCTATTCGAGCTTCCTGCGCCATGCCGAAAAAGCCGCGGCCGAATATGGTCTCGACACAAGGGCGATCCTGATCGAACTGGGCCGGCGCGGTATGGTCGGCGGTCAGGAAGACATGATCGTCGACGTGGCGCTGGATATGGTGCGGGCGGCGAAGCCGGCAGCCTGACGCTCAGCTCTCAGCGCTCGGCAAATCCCGATAGAAGCTGCGCACCCGTTCCAGGAAGCGCCGGGTCTGCGCTTCCGCGCGGTCAGGGTCGTTTTGCGTCAGCGCGTCGATCAGTTCGCGGTCTCCCGACAGCGTCACTTCGCGGTTGTCGCGGTCTTCATAAAGCTGGGCTCTTGCGCGGCGAAAGCTGTCGTCCACCATTTCGTTATGATGCGCGAGGACGGCATTGCCGCACTGTGTCCGAAGGAACTGGCGAAACTCCTTCTGCGCCGTGGCGAACGCCCGGGGCCGGTTGTTCCTGTGCGCCGTCAGGGCCTTCGCATAGAGCCGCTCCAGCCCCGCATCGCGCTCGGAAGAAGGGCGTGTCGCCACCCCGCGAACCATGGCCACGTCGAGGAGTTCGCGCACGGCGAGCCGGTCGGCGATGTCCTCCTGGCTGTCCATGAGCATGGCGTAGCCTCGGCCGGACTTCGCGACGAACCCTTCCCGGGCAAGCTGGACCAGAGCCTCACGAATGGGAGTCCGAGACACGCCGTAGCGCTCGGCCAGCTCGACCTCGACCAGACGCGAACCTGCATCGAACGCCCCGGTGCGAATGTCGTCGCGCAGCTTCTGATAGACCCGGTCCCGCAGCGTCCCCTGCCGGACGATTCGGTCGCTCGTTCGCGCCAATTCCAAAACCCCTTTGCCCTGAATCGTTACTGCCTTGCCCTCGGCATCGCAATTCACAAGCCTCAACAAATTGTTTGTATGCTGTATACAATGGTTGCGGCAAGCGCTGGCCGGATATAGTGTATGACAATATGATTTTAGAACTGGAAGAATAGGGAATTCTGCGGACCATGAGTTACGAGACTTTGACGGCGGAGCCGCTTACGCCGACGATCGGGGCGGTCGTTCAGGGCGTCGACCTGACCCAGCCGCTGTCCAACGCGCAGGTCGAGGACCTGCACGGGGCGCTGGCAGAGCATCAGGTCATCTTCTTTCGCGACCAGCAGCTTGACCCGGTGTCGCTGAAGCGCGTCGGTCAGCATTTCGGTGCCCTGCAGCGCCACGCGCTGAAGGGACTTCCGGATCATCCCGAAGTTCGGAAGCTGCACGCCGACGAAACGTCGAAGCATGTCGCCGGCGAGGAATGGCATACTGACATGTCGTGCGCCGAAAAGCCGCCCATGGGCAGTATCCTTTATCTCCATACCTTGCCGAAGCTGGGCGGGGACACGGTCTTCGCCAGCATGTATGCGGCCTATGACGCTCTGTCCGACCGCATGAAGGACTATCTCGAGGGGCTGACGGCCACTCATGACGGCCGGCTGGCTTTCGGCCGCTTCGACCCGAAAGGCGACTATCCGATCGCGACGCACCCGGTCATTCGGGCGCACCCGGTCACGGGACGCAAGGTCATCTATGTGAACCCGGGCTTCACGAGTCATATCAATGAGCTGTCGAAACAGGAAAGCGATGCGATCCTGCGCTTCCTGTTCCAGCACTGCGCGAACGAGTATTTCCAGGTGCGTTTTCGCTGGGAGCCGCACTCGGTGGCCTTCTGGGACAATCGCTGCACCTGGCATCTGGCGGTGTGGGACTATTTCCCGCAGCTCCGCTCCGGCTACCGCGTTCAGATCGAGGATGGGGACGTCCCCAAAGCTGCATAGCCCAAGTGGGTGTGCGAGCGAGCGGGCCCCGGATCGGCTTAGCCGGTCCGGGGCCTTTCTTTGGCGCTCGGTCAGGTCAGCGAGATGGCGCCGCCGCGGCGCTGCTCTTCATAGGGCTTGAGCAGCAGCACGAGGAGGTTTGCGGCAATGCAGATGGGCACGCCGAGCGCCAGGATCGCATCGTAGGACCCGGTGGCGTCGAAGACCATGCCGAAGGCGAGCGGCCCCAGGCCCATGGCCACCATGACCGCGGAAAACAGCACGGAGAAGATCTGCGCGAAACAACGAAGTCCGAAATATCGGCTCGTCAGATAGGCGAGCATATCCACCTCGGCGCCCAGGCTGCCGCCCAGTAGCACGGCGGTCAGGATCAGAAGGATCGGCGGTGCCGGCAAGGCGAGCACCAGCAGACCGACCGCCGACAGCGAGAAGAAGAGGAGGGCGATCCGCCGGGCATCGAACCTGTCGATCAGGAAGCCGATCAGCAAACGCCCGCCGAATGCCGCCAGTCCGAAGATGGACGCAATGGCCGCCGCTTCGCCGCTTTCGATGCCCCGGTCGGTGAGCATCGGGACAAGGTGGGGAATCAGCCCGTAAAGGACGAAGGCGAGCCCGACGAAGATCAGCCCGAGAACCCAGAAGTCGCGCGAGCGCAGCGCGTCGGTGACGCTCATGCCGACATCGGTTCTCGACGCTTCGCCTTCATGGGCGTGGCTGCCGCCATCGACCGACAGGCCCATGTCGGCCGGCTGCTCGCGGAGCACGAATATCGCGAGGGGCAGCGTCACGAGAAGGAGGATGAGGGCAAGGCCCACATAGCCGCCCTGCCAGCCGAAGCGCCCGACGAGCAGTTCGGTGACGATGGGAACATAGGCAAAACCGAGGCCGGTTCCGCTCCCGGCCACGCCGATGGCGAGCCCGCGAGAGCGGTCGAACCAGCATGTCAGGATGCGCATATAGGGAACCGAGTTGGTGCCGACGGCGACCGTGCCCATGGCCAGGTAGACCGCGATGAACTGCCAGTAGGCGGTCACGAATGGCATTGCGCCGAGGCACGCGGCGAGAAGTACGATCGACGGCAGCAGAACCCGTTTGGGGCCGAACTGGTCCACTAGCCGGCCCGCAACCGGCAATGTCACGGCGGTCGACAGCATCATCACCGAGACCGCGAAACTGATCTCGGTACGGCTCCAGCCATAGGCTTGCGACAACGGTTCGGCGAACAGGCCCATCGACGCCAGGCCGAAGGCGGCCGGCCCCGACGAGATGCCGAACAGGCAGACGGCGACGATCACCCAACCATAGAAAATACGTGGCGGGCGCGAAGAGGTGTCAGTCACTCTGGTTACTCGAACTGGTGTGGAAGCGCAGGGGTCGTAGCCCCGAAGGGCGCGCGCCGGGACCGGCCTGGTCCCGGCGCGCCCTGTCAGAAGTCAAAGGACGCCCGCAAGCCGATTGTGCGCGGCCGGGTCGTGTAGACGCGGTAGCCGTCTCCGCTGATGCGCAGCCCGATCTGGGGCACGGTATCGAGGATATTGTCGACGAACAGGCTGACATCGGCATGGTTGTCGAAGCGCACGCCGACTTGGCCATTCAGGAGGAAATAGTCGTCCAGCTCGGCATAGTTCGGATCACTGTCGTTGAAGCTGGTGGCCGACTCTCCGCGATAGTTGAAGTCGGTGGAGACGTAGCCTTCGACGGTCGAGGAAATTTCCCCTTCATAGCCTAGCTGGCCGGCGAAGGCCCATTTCGGCGAGTAGGGAAGCGTGTCGCCGTCGAGGCCCGCCACCTCGGCCGTCGACGGCATGTCTTCTGCCAGCGTCGAGTCGGTATAGGTCACCCCAAAACTGGTCGAGAGGCCCTTGGCCGGCTGGGCATTGATCTGCAATTCCACGCCGTTCACCTCGGTTTTGCCGGCATTGGAAATATAGACGAACGTACCGCCCGGGTCGGTCACGGAGATCTGCTGATTGCTCCAGTCGATGTGGTAGAGGGCAAGTTCGACATACAGCAGGCGGTCGAGCAGCCAGCTCTTTGCGCCGATTTCATAGTTCCACAGCTCGTCCGCCTCATATTGGGCGGGAACGGTGATGCCCTGATCCGCTGCGGCCGCGGCGTTGTTGGCACCGCCGGGGCGAAAGCCGGACGCGACGCGGCCGTAGAAGGTGGTGGCCGTCGTAGCTTCCCATGCCAGCGCGAAATTATAGCTGACCTTGTCCTCGCTCTCGTCCGTGTCGAGGGTCAGGACCTCCTCGGTCTGCACGGGCGAGGTGGGGAAGCGCAGACCCTGGGTCTGGATGGTCTGCTCGCGAATGTCGGCCTTGTAGTAGCGGGCGCCCACCGTACCCGTCAGGCCCGGGATGATCTCCAGGTTCGCTTCTCCGAAGACGGCATATTGGTCGGTGTCGACCGAGCCGTAACCGGAGTTGATGTCGGCGGCACCGAAGCCGAGCGCGCGGCATTCGCGTGCGTCGATGCACGGCGGCAGACCGGTATCCTCGTCGGCAACGAGCGCAGCGGTCGATTCGTCGACCCGCTGCTCGCCGTAGAAGCCTCCCAAAAGGAGCTGAAAGGGACCGGCGAAATCAGAGGAAAAACGCACTTCGCTGGTCCAGTTGGTCAGCTCCTGCCCTTCGACATAGGCCAGGTCGACCGGAATGCCGAAGCGGATCGCGGTCGGCGTGCTGTCGCGGCGCTGCAGCATGTCGCGTTCGAAATAGCTGCTCGTCGCCGTCAGGGTCCCGACGCCGACATCGACATCGGCGACGGCGCTGTAGAGGTCGATATTGTCGTCAAACGTCTCAACGGTCGGCGACGTGGCGTTATACGCGCCCTGGTCGAACTCGAAATATTGCGATCCGTCGGCGCCGGTTTCCTGGTGCAGCGCGGTGAAGGTCAGTGTCACCGCATCGGTTGGCTCAGCCAGGAAGATCGCCCGGCCGCCCCACACATCGCTATCGTTCACATCCTCGGCAGGGCGGTCGCCGATGCGGTCGATATAGCCGCCGCCGCTATTTCCCCAGACGACGGCGCGCACGCCGGCCGCGCCGCTGACGATCGGCGCGTCTAGAAATGCTTCGCCGCGCAGGAGGCCGTTGCCGTCCTCGACTAGCGCACCCGAGCCTGTGGCGCCGCCGCGAAACTCGTAAAGGTTCGGCTTGTTCGCGATCACCCGCACCGTACCGCTCATGGAGCTGGCGCCGAAGATCGTGCCCTGCGGCCCCTTCAGGACTTCGACCCGCTCGACGTCGTGGAGCTGGATATTGGGTTGGTTGTCGCTGCCGCCGTCGAGGCCGAGGCCGGTGATGATCGCTTCGTCGTAATACAGGCCGACCGTCGGCTTTCCGGCGGAGGAAATACCGCGCAGCACGATCTGATTGTCGCCGACGCCGCGATTGTTCACCTGAACCGACGGGTTGAGCCGGGCAAAGCTTTCGAAGCTATAGGCCGCCGCGTCGTCGACCGCCTCCCCGTCCACCGCGGTGATCGCGAGCGGGAGGTCCTGGGTCGATGCCTCGCGCCGGGTGGCGGTCACGACGATCGCGCCGCCCTGCGAATAGCTTGCCACCTGCGACCCGCCCGCTGCGGCCGGTGCGTCGATGGCGCTATCGGGCGCCTCCGCGGCTGCCTCCTGCGCGTACGCTGCAGATGCGAAGGTCAGTGTCGCCGCTGCGATCGCCAGCGCCGAACCGTTCAGCCTGACAGCGCGTCCGATGGACTGGCGAACCAAGATATTCATTTCGATACTCTCCCTTGCACCCCGCTACTGGCTTCCGTCGCAAGCGACGATCAGCCGTCTCCGATGTATACAGGATGCAGAATAAGCCAGCCGCAAGGTGCGTCAATATGTATTATGTATGACAATAAGACGAAGTGATGCAAAATTGCTGCACTTGCGAGAATATGGCTTGTTTCTGTTCCGAAAGGGAGGCGAGGCGTTCGCTCGGGATCGTCAAGGATGTCCGCGATTGGGCGGGTCACCGCGATATTGCCAGTTCGTCGTATTGTATGACATGAAAGACCGAACCGGCCGGCGGAGAGGTTCAGGCTCGTCGGCTGGGTCGAGGGAAAGCGCGCAAGGCGCCAGGCATAGGAGATTGTGATGGGTACAGTCGGTTCATTGTTGCGGTGGTTGCTGCCAGCTTTCATCCTGACGACGGCAGGCGCGGCAACTGCCGCCCAGGCGCCGCGCGCGCCCACCGATGCCGGGCTGGGTTCCACGTCAGATTGCGCGCGCTTCATGCGCACGGATCTCGGCGGCCTCGACTATCCGGCAATGCTGATGAGCTCTGAGATCGTCGAGGCGACCGACAGCCTGCCGGCCTTTTGCCGAGTGACCGGTGTCATCGAACCGCAGGTGCAGTTCGAGATGCGCCTGCCGCTGGCCTGGAACGGGCGCTATTATCAGCGCGGCTGCGGCGGGTTCTGCGGCGTCATCAGCATCGAGAAGTGCGCGCCGGCGCTGGCCGGAGACTTCGTGGTGGCCGCAAACAATATGGGCCATGTGGGAATGGTGGTGAAGGACCCTGTCTGGGGAACGTCCCCCGACCTCAGGCTCGACTATGGGTCGCTATCGACGCACAAACTGGCCGTCGTCGCGAAGGCCGTGACGGAGCTCTTTTACGGCAGGCGCCCCGCCTACAGCTACCTGGAGGGCTGTTCGACCGGCGGGCGCGAGGGACTCGGGTCGGCGCAGGACTATCCGGACGACTTCGACGGCATCGTTGCCGGCGACCCCGCCTTTCCCGGTCGGCTCGGCGCACTCGCGAACAACTGGGATGCACGTCACCTGCTGCGCCCCGATGGCTCCTCGGTCCTGACGGCGGAAGCCCAGGCGCTGCTGGCCGGCGCGGTCATGAGCGCCTGCGACGGCCTCGACGGCCTGGAGGACGGGATCATCATGGATCCGCGCGAATGCGCCTTCGAACCCGCCACTCTCGAATGTTCGGGTGCGGCCTCCCCCTCTTGCCTGACCGCCGAGCAGGTCGCGGCGGCCGAGGCGCTGTATCAAGGCCCGCGCAACTCGGCGGGCGAAGACCTGATGCCGGGTGCCACGCCTCATGGCAGCGAACTGTCGTGGAGCGGGGCCGGCCGGCTGGCGCTGGCGGGCGGCTACCTGCGCTACCTCGCCTTCGAGGAAAATCCTCCGGCCGACTGGAACTGGCGCGACTTCGACTTCGATGCCGATGTCGAGAAGGTCGAGGCGTCTGCCGCGCTGTACGACCCGGTCGCGCCCTATGAAGCGCCCGATCTCGGCGCCTTTCACCGCCGGGGCGGCAAGCTGATCGCCTATCATGGCTGGGCGGACGCGGGCGTCAGACCGCGCCCGCTGCTCGATGACGCGGCTTGGCCTCGGCCTCAGCGAAGAGATGAGCCTTGCCGATGCGCGTCAGGTCGTCCGCGCGGTCGAGGCGGCGGCGGCGCGTGACGACGTTGCGGGCGTGGTCGTCGCGCATGGCACCGATACGATGGAGGAGGTGTCGTTCTTGAGCGACCTGCTCGTGGGCACCGAAAAGCCGGTGGTCTTTACCGGAGCGCAGCGCGCGCCGGGAGCGCCCGGATTCGACGGCCTGGTGAACCTGCGCGATGCCTTGCATGTGGCGCTGTCTCCGGCCGGCCGCGGCCTCGGTACGGTCGTCGTGTTCGGCGGCAAGATCCTTTCCGCCCGCCATGCGGTAAAGACCGACACGAAGGCGCCGTCCGCCTTCGGTCCGGACTGGGCCGTGCTGGGCCGGGTGGACGAAGCGTCGGTCCACATCTGGGGGCGCCCGGTGCGCGGCCCTCTGCTCTCCTGCAGCGAACCGGCGCAGGATATCGAGCTTCTCACCACCGGGATCGGCATGGGCGCAGAGCTGCTGCGTCACGCCGCGCAAAGCTCGCGCGGCATTGTGCTGCAGGCGCTCGGACTCGGCAACGTACCGCCCGCCATGCTGGTCGAGGCCGAAGATATCTGTGCCGCAGGGGTCCCGCTCGTGATCGCGGCCGGGGCGGGCGCCGGCGGCACGATGCCCAGCTACCGCTCGGCGGCGCGGCTGCGCGCGGCGGGCGCGATCTTCGCGGAAAACCTTCCGGCGCGAAAGGCGCGCATCCTGCTTGCGGCCGCGCTGGCGGAGGATGGCGACGGTGTCGCGGCGGTGCAGGCCTATCTGGCAGCGATCCGCTCGCCCTGACACTCCGCCCCGACGCCCCCGACTAATGAATCATTTTCAATAGGGTACATGCCCCATCGGGGATACTCATTGCCGCTCCCGTTCGGCAGGAAAGGCGCTTATCACTTTGTGTTGAAGCCATTTGAGTGGAGGACATCATGTCTGGCCGGGATTTTCTTCGCGTAACGCGCCGAGGCGTTCTCGCGGGCGGGGTCGCGTCCGCGGCGCTGACGCGAACCGCCGCCGCGCAGGAGGGCGCCGATGCCTCCACCCGTCCGCCCGAACGAACGGATGTTCGCTTCACCGTGAACGGCAAGGCGCAGACGCTGGATCTCGATACCCGCGTCACGCTGCTCGATGCCCTCCGCGAACATCTTCACCTGACCGGGACGAAGAAGGGCTGCGACCACGGCCAGTGCGGTGCCTGCACGGTCAAGGTGAACGGGACCCGGGTGAATTCCTGTCTCAGCCTTGCCGTGATGCACGAGGGGGACGAGATCACCACCATCGAGGGCCTCGGCACGCCGGACGACCTGCATCCGATGCAGGCGGCTTTCGTCAAGCATGACGGTTATCAGTGCGGCTATTGCACGCCGGGTCAGATCTGCTCTGCCGTCGCCGTTCTGGAAGAGATCGAGCAGGGCATCCCCAGCCATGTCACCGATGACCTTACCGGTCCGATGCGGCCGACGAAGATCGAGATGCGTGAACGGATGAGCGGCAATATCTGCCGCTGCGGCGCTTATTCGAACATCGCCGACGCCATGGCCGATGTGGCGGAGGGCTAGGCGATGAGATCCTTTACCTACGAACGCGCGGTCACCCCCGCCGCGGCCGCAGCCGCCGTTGCGTCCAGCGAGGACGCGAAGTTCATCGCGGGCGGCACCAATCTCCTCGACCTGATGAAGCTGGAGATCGAGACGCCGCGCCACCTGGTCGACGTGCAGGACCTCGGTCTCGACAGGATCGAGGACACGCCGGGCGGCGGCCTGCGCATCGGAACGCTTGTCACCAACACTGCCCTCTCTGCGCATCCGCGCGTTCGCCGCGACTATGCGGTTCTGACCCGCGCCATCCAGGCCGGGGCGAGCGGCCAGCTGCGCAACAAGGCGACCACGGGCGGAAACCTGCTCCAGCGCACGCGCTGCGCCTATTTCTACGACCCGAACATGCCGTGCAACAAACGCAGGCCCGGCAGCGGCTGCGCCGCGCTTGGCGGCCATTCGCGCCAGCTGGGCGTGATTGGAACGTCGGACGCGTGCATCGCCACCTATCCGGGGGACATGGCCGTTGCCATGCGCGTGCTCGACGCAACGGTCGAGACGATCACTCCCGAGGGGCGCGAAAGGTCGATCCCGATCGCCGACTTCCATCGTCTGTGGGGAGACACGCCGCACATCGAAACGGTGCTCGAGCCGGGCGAACTGATTACCGCGGTCACCCTGCCGCGGCCTCCGGGCGGGCAGCATTTCTATCACAAGGTGCGCGACCGCCGTTCCTACGCCTTCGCGCTGGTCTCGGTGGCCGCGGTGATCCTGCCGGACGGCACCGGACGCGTCGCTTTCGGGGGCGTGGCGCCGAAGCCATGGCGCAGCGAGGCCGCCGACGCGCAGATCAGGAACGGCGCGGCAGCCGTGGTTCGAACCGCGTTCGCCGATGCGCGGCCTACCGAAGACAATGCCTTCAAGATCCCATTGGCCGAACGCACGCTCGCCGGCGTGCTGGCCGAAGCGAGGAGCTAGACCATGGATTTCAACGCTCCTGCGGGCGACAATCTGTTCGACCGCGCGACCGTCGTCGGAAAGTCGACGCCGCGTATCGATGGTCCGCTGAAGACCACTGGTACCGCTCCCTATGCCTATGAACGCCACGAGGTCGCTTCGAACGCCGCTTATGGCTGGATCGTTGGCTCCGCGATCGCGAAGGGCCGGATTTCGGCAATGAATGTGGAGGACGCGCGCCGGGCGCCGGGCGTCATTGCCGTGCTCGCCGCACCGGAGATGGAGCCCATCGGGTCGAGCAACTGGAACTACGCGCCGCTATTCGGCGGCCGCGAGGTGGCTCACTATCACCAGGCCGTCGCCTGCGTTGTGGCGGAGACGTTCGAACAGGCCCGCGCCGCTGCGGCGCTGATCCGTACGGACTATGAGCGGACAAGCGGCGAGTTCGACCTCGCGGCGGTGGCTCCGGACGCGCCCCTGGCGGGCAGCCAGGGCGGAGCCGAGGGCGGCGCCGGCGACCCGCGGACCCGCCGGGGCGATTTCGAGAGCGCCTTTGCTTCGGCTCCTGTCACTGTTGATCAGACCTATCATACGCCCGATGAGAGCCACGCGATGATGGAGCCCCACGCGACCATCGCCGCGTGGGAGGGCGATCAGCTGACGCTCTGGACGTCGAACCAGATGATCCAGTGGGCGAAGACCGGGATGGGCCAGATCCTGGGCATTTCGCCGGAAAATATCCGCGTCGATTCCCCCTACATCGGCGGCGGATTCGGCGGGAAGTTGTTCATCCGTGCGGATGCCGTCGTGGCAGCTTTGGCCTCCCGCGCTGCGAAGCGTCCGGTGAAGATCGCGCTCCAGCGTCCGCTGATGTTCAACAACACCACCCACCGTCACGCGACGATCCAGCGCATCAGGCTGGGCGCCGAGCGCGACGGACGGATCACCGCGATCGCGCATGAGAACTGGTCGGGCAACATCACCGGAACGGGCGGCGAGGACGGCACCTTGCAGACGCCGAAGCTGTACACCGCGCCGAACCGGATGACGGCCAATTATGTCGCCCAGCTCGACCTGCCCGAGGGCAATGCGATGCGCGCGCCGGGCGAAGCGCCGGGCCATATGGCGCTCGAAGTCGCGATGGACGAGCTTGCCGAGGCTCTTGGCATGGATCCGGTCGAACTGCGCCTGCGGAACGAACCGGAGGGCCGGGTTCCCGGTGATCCCGACACCCTGATCTCCGACCGCCATCTTGCCCGCTGTCTGCGCGAAGGGGCGGAGCGGTTCGGCTGGTCGGCGCGCAGTCCGACGCCGGGCGCGGTCCGGGAGGGGCGCTGGCTTATCGGCATGGGCGTCGCCGGCGGTTACCGCGCGGCGCCGGCACGGCAGTCGGCTGCCTTTGTCAGGCTGGGTGCGGACGGCCGCCTCGTCGTTGAAACCGACATGACCGACATCGGTACGGGAAGCTATACCATCATCGCCCAGACCGCCGCGGAAACGATGGGCGTCCCGCTCGACCGGGTAACGGTCGAGCTAGGCGACTCCCGCTATCCGGTCTCGGCTGGCTCCGGCGGGCAGTGGGGTGCGGCCAGTTCGACGGCGGGCGTCTACGCGGCCTGCGTCAACCTGCGCCGCGCGATCGGCGAGAAGCTGGGATTCGACGGCGACGCCGCCACGTTCGCCGACGGCTCGATCCGGGCCGGCGGGCGCAGCTTCGCGCTCACCGACGCCGGGCGCGTCAGCGCCGATGGTGAGATGACCTATGGCGACTTCAAGCGCGACTATGATGTCGGGACCTATGCCGGCCATTTCTGCGAAGTCGCGGTCGATGCCTATACCGGCGAGACCTATATCCGCCGTATGCTTGCGGTGTGCGATGCGGGCCGCATCCTCAACCCGCTGTCGGCGCGCAGCCAGGTCATCGGGGCCATGGTGATGGCGGCAGGCGCGGCGCTGACGGAGGAACTCGCGGTCGACACGCGCTTCGGCTATTTCGTCAATCACGACCTTGCCGGTTACGAGGTGCCGGTCCATGCCGACATTCCGCATCAGGAGGTCGTCTTCCTCGATACGCTCGATCCGATCATCTCGCCGATGAAGGCGAAGGGCGTGGGGGAGCTTGGTATCTGCGGACCGGCGGCGGCGGTCGCGAACGCGATCTACAACGCGACCGGAGTGCGGATTCGCGAATATCCCCTGACGCTCGACAAATATCTGGACCGGCTTCCGACGCCGGTCTGATCCGCGTTAGGTGATGGTGCGCCCGGAAGGAGAAACTTCGAACGCGCTATTCGACACTCTGGCTGAGTGGAATGACCATCTCAAATCCTCTGACTTGAAAGGACCTACCGGGCCGAAACCGTGAGGGGGTCGTCTCGCGATCCCTTCAACAGCGCGGCTGTCGGACAGCCGAGCGCTCCCGACTATGGGAAGCCGGTCTCAGTGCGTTTCACTGATGAGGAACGTGCGGAACTTGAACGCAAAGCGGGCGATCTGACTCTCAGCGCATACATCCGCTATCGCTGTATTGGTGATGCCGCCCCTGCTCATCGGACTCGGGGAAAGCGCCCCGTTAAAGACCATGAAGCACTGGCGCGCGTTCTGGGTGCACTTGGACGCTCCCAGCTTTCAAACAATCTGAATCAACTGGCTCGTGCCGCGAATAGCGGCACGCTGGGATTACCACATGAAACGCAGGCAGCGATTGAAGATGCCTCGAACGACATCGCCTTTATCCGTGAAGCATTGATTGAAGCGCTCGGGCTGCGGGATTCGGGGCCGTGATTTTCGTTGGCAACTCGCGAGCCAACGGGCAAAATCTAGCCCGCCACTTGATGAGCCCTGAGAATGAGCACGTCACGGTCCAGGAAATCTCAGGATTTGCTGGTGATGACCTGTCAAGCGCATTCAAAGAAGCGGAAGCTATGGCGCGAGGCACGCGGTGCCAGAAATATCTTTTCTCGCTTAGCCTCAATCCCCCGGCCTCACAAAAGGTCGGAACCGAAACCTTTTTGCAAACCATTTCACAGGCGGAAGAAAGGTTAGGTTTGCAAGGGCAGCCGCGCGCTATCGTCTTTCACGAAAAAGGCGATCGCAGGCACTGCCATGTCGTTTGGAGCCGAATCAACAGCGAGGAAATGAGGGCAATTCCTCTCTCATTCACGAAGCGAAAGTTGATGGAGCTGTCCAAGGAAATCTATTTGGAGCATGGATGGCAAATGCCTGATGGCTTCATCCAGCCGTCCTTGCGCGATCCCAAAAAGTCTCTCGCTAGCCGAATGGCAGCAAGCAAAGCGCGTAGGGCAGGATGCTCGTGAACTCAAGGCGATCTTCCAGTCTTGCTGGAAACAATCAGACGATCAGCGATCGTTTGCCCGCGCACTTCAGGAACATGGCCTCGCACTGGCCAAGGGTGATCAGCGTGGATTTGTTGCGACCGACCTCAATGGCGAAGTCTATGCCATTGCGCGCTTTTGCGGCGTCAGAACCAAAGACGTTCGGCAACGGCTGGGGCATCCCGAAACATTGCCTTCAGTCTCTTCAGCCAAGGAGGCTTTGGCAAAATCTGTCTTGCCTGGTGTCGAGAAGCTTAGGCAGGCTGAGGCTCGCAAGCTCGCCCAGGTCAAAGAGCATCAAAAAAAGCTTCTATGGCAGCTGACCGAGAAACATCAGGGAGAACGGAAGTCTCTGCTCGAACGGCACCAGGCGCGCTCCTTTGCCGAACTGAAGGCAAGACAGGACCGCTTCAATAAAGGACTTCGTGGCCTCTTTGATAGAATTACTGGAGCGTACGGCAAGACGAAGAAGCAAAATGAGCTTGAAGCCTACGAGGCTTTTAAGCGAGATCAGACCGAACGCGACAAGCTGGTTTACAGACAGCTTGGAGAAAAGCGTGACCATCTGAAACGCCAGCGCGACATTCTGCAAAAGGCTCAACAGCTCGGACGCGATCTGAAGAAGGACCTGAAGAACCTGCGCGACGATAGGGAGAATGATCGTTCAATGCGCGATGGTCCGCATAGATAAAGTACGACGCGATGAACCTTGCCTTCAACTCAGATTAGACTCCGGTTCAGACAAGTGGACACGCCTACATTAGTCTGGCCCATGAGGCAGCTCATCAGCCGCGATGAGCAACGAGCATCAAATCTGAAACGCAATGCAGGCCAAACCTAGAGTCAGAGGGTGGGAAGCCTTTCAATTTGCCCCGTATCGCCGTTGAAACGATAATTTGTGATAGTGCCATCAATTAAGCGCCTCACAGCTTCATCAATGCTCTCAACAGTTAGTAAAAACCATTCTCTCGGGCGGACTGATTTTCCAAAGCGGTCCTTGATCTCGATGTCGAGGCACGCTGAGGCAAAAAACTTATGGATTAGGTTTTCGAGTTTTACGCGATCGATATTGTAGAGGGAGTAAGTTTTGACAGGCTGAACTGGAGCCATGAGAAAGGTAGGATCGTCTTTCGCATTTTGTATGCGAGTTTCAATTCGGCTCTTCGTGAAGCCAATCTTGAACAAAGTGCCGTCTAAATCTTTAATCTGAGGGTCTTCTGAGAGGCTTTTCACGACGTACAAAATGCCAGTCTGCGTATCACCTTCCTCTGGCTTATCCGAGAAAAGCGGACCAGCCTCGATTTCTGTCACCCGACGTCCATGAGGGTCTTTATACAATTCGGTTGCCAGTGAGCGAAGTAGGTTATTTCCTTCCGTGCCGTTCCCAAAAATCAGGCGAAGACGGGCATTGCGTTTTCCATTCCGTATGTGGGGGTCGTGAACCTCAGCAACATAAACCATGATGCCGTTCAAAATGAAGAACTGACCCGCACCGATCTCCTGCTCATTGGCAAATTTGCGTGTTTTCCGCCGTCCCGATTTGATGTCGGCTGCGCATTCGTCAAACAACGGCTTGAATTGCTCAAATTCCTCACACTGCTTTCGTTCTGAAACTCTATCTGGCCGTGCCTTAGGCGGCTGTGCATGTTTGTATTCGAAGATAACATCAGAAGGAGTGCTTAAAATGTCGTCATCTTCGGCCAAGATATCATCCAGCGATTTTGGCGTCTCAATAACTTTCGATTCAGACAGTAGCCCGTGCTTGTCAATCAATGACAGCTCAGCGAGATAATCAGAATTGGATGAGATGCTATTCAAGCTAATTTGCAAGCTACGCTCAGAGACGGAAGGTTTCTCACCCTCCCCTGGGACGCGACCATACCTGTCAATGAAGGCGTTTATCTCTTCAAATTTTGCTCGAACTCGGTCGGCGTCAGTGGTGACATTGGAACTGCCAAGTTTGACGTTCAGCAAACCAAGCTCGTCATCTTCTTCAAAAATGTCATCAAGCGAGCGTTTTGGCATAACTTAGCTACCTAGAGCCTCACGCATTTTCTTCTTCTTGGCTTCACGTATCCACGCCAAGCCTTCTGCCATGCGGCGCTCCAGCGGGTTGGCGCTTGATAAGCTTGGTTCTCTGCCATTATCTTTTGTGAACGCTTTAATGCGCGGATAAAGAGTTACCGCCTCATCTTCAGTCATCGGTATTTTCTTCGCCGTGATCGTCTCATGAATACGCTTGAGAACATCGGCCGTTACCGATTTAGACATTACCTCATACGCAAGCTGAAATGGATTGATGGTGTCGATAAGGTCGATGTCGAGGTCTTCGATCTTGATGAATTTTTCAGCCATTTTGACAAAGCGCGTATTCGACTCTTGATCCTGCTCGGGAAGACCGCTTGGGTTCGAACCTTTCAAGAGCGCATTCGTCACGACATGCTGCCTGACCTCCTCGACCTCATCCTCGGTCAGATCAGGATATTTTGTCTCGATTACCTTGGGGATATAAACCTGATTGACGACCTCGGGCGGGATTTCCTCAGGGTTCATAGCCGCTTTCAAAACACGCTCGTCTTGGAAGATTGCCGCTGTCAGATCGGCTATATCATTCTCTAAAATCTGATACGTGCAGTTTGAGGATGGTTCGCGAAGCCCATTAATCGCAATCGTACTTTCATCAAAGGTGTATTCGATATCGACCGTCTTGGAGCCTCCATCTACATCGTCATCTGATGGTCTAGTTTTGAATTTGAAATTCGGTGCCAGCACTTGTTCCATCAACAACGAACATGCGATGGCCTTGAGCATGTCGTTTACTGCGTTGGTGACAACTTCAGCGCTGGTATCAGGCTCAGCAATCAGGTTTGTGAATTGAGCATGGGATTTGCCAGGGGCATCTCTAGTCGCTCGTCCGATAATTTGGATTATCTCAGTGAGGGAACCGCGATAGCCAACGGTCAGCGCGTGTTCGCAATAAATCCAATCGAAGCCTTCCTTAGCCATCCCAAGCGCGATGATGATGTCAACGTCTTCGGGCTTTTCGATATGCCGCAGGGCGTTGATAACAACGTCCCTCGTTTTCAACTCATCTTCAACCAAGTCAGCAACTTTGAGAATGTTGCCGTTGGCTTGCTTAACATGGTGGAAGCCCGTTTTGGGATCAGTCTCGACCACTTCGCCAAGCAGGTCGATTATGCGATCAACCTCGTCATATTTTTCCTTGGTGGACTCACCTGCATTCACATTCGGAATATGGATGATGGTCTTCTTGCTTGGGTCAAGAACTTCGGCAATCGCCTCAAGATAGCGACCACGATAAAAATGATATCCAATCCCTAGGGTTCGGAGATGCGAATAGCCATTGAGCTGCTCGTAGTAGGTGTAGCTAACTCGAGTGAACTTCTCTTCATCCTCCGCGCGCAATACGGGCAGCCTGTCACCGCGAAAATATGAGCCTGTCATAGCGACAATGTGAACATTGCCATCGGCCATCAGCGTCCTGACAACTTCACCCAATTTGTTGTCTGCATCAGCCGAAGCATGATGGAATTCATCGACTGCAACTAGGCAGTTGGAAAAGGGCTCAGCCCCGATTTGCTCAAATGCAAAGCGCAGAGTTGCATGGGTGCAAACCAAGACCTCTGCGTCAGATGCCATAAATTCCGCAAAGGCCTTCACTTTGCTCGCAGAGCCATCGCCCCCAGGTGTGCAAAGGTTCCAACGGTCATCCACCTGCCAGTCACGATAGAAACCATGCGACGTCAAATCAGTGGATTTGAACGATGATCCAATCGAGCGTTCTGGTACTGCAACGATGACTTTGCGCACGCCCTGATTTTCGAGTTTGTCCAAACCAATGAACATTAACGCTCGGGATTTTCCTGATGCTGGCGGAGCCTTCACCAGCAGATATTGTGCGCCTCTATCTTGATAAGCGCGCTCCTGCATTGCCCGCATACCCATGGCATTTGATTTTTGGCTATCTCCCGTTTGACCATAGGTGATGTTTACAAAATCAGGCATTCGCCCTCACTTTCTTTTTATCGTTTTTGGCGGTCATCTCCGCATACATTTTGAAGAGGTGTTCAAGTCGTTCAGTATCGTCCTTGAATGGACGACCGATATAAATTTTCTCTAGCGTGTCATCCAAGAGGCCGTGACATTCTTTTAATCCATTCGGCATGGTCTTTGGATCGTAGAGCCATGCTAGCGAAGCGCCTGCATGGCTTTCCCTTTCTTGTAAGATTTGCCACCCAATGTTTTCTAATTCAGAAAGTTGGCGACCTTCCAGTTTCGGCAGCGGGAAGGCATTATAGCCCATAGTATTTGAATACCGATAATCGGATTTTAGTTTGCCACAAACTGCCTTTACCCACGTAATGTGCATTAGGCTGCTCAGTATCGCAAAAACCGCGATGCTGCCCTCATAGATTGCAAAAGCAGAATCTAGGACGATCCCTTGGTCAGAGACCAGGCCCACGGGCAGATACTTTCTTCGATCCGTAGTCACTCTAGGAATAACTATGACGTGCTCCGCATCACAATTGCCTTGTACTTGACGAAATCTGTAAGCGAACTTTGCAAAATCCCGCGTTGATTCTGCTTTGCTCTCCTCTCTAAATTTTCTGACCGCTTCCACCCGCTTTGCTATCTGAGGGATTTGCATTGCTTCGTCGGTAGCAGAGTCATTTATCCAAACGCACCATCTCTCGATGCCTTTTACGATCTCCTGCGACCCGTATAATCTCCTCAAGAATTTAGAGGCCTTTGGAGAGGCCTCGACGATTTCCTCGTGTTCAACTGGTGTTAGTATGAGGTTCCCACCATCGGTTGGCTTGTTTCCATAGTCCATTGTCGGGAAACCCTGTATCGGCTTTCTAGTCTTAGAAACAATTATATCTGGCATCTCAATAAGATATGGCCCGATGTTCTTTACCCGCCTCGCAATCTGATCAGAGAACAGAAGCTTAGCTGCATTGGACCTTTGTCGAATGCCGACAATTACACAGAATACAGCAGCGTTCTTGGACGCAAGGTTGCGCCAAGGAAAGGATTGATGAGCGAAAGATATCTCCAGATTTCTAGAGAAAATTAGAGGCCAAAGCAGGCCTACTGAGTCACCTTGGCACAAAGAGTTTGTTGCAACAAAAGCAGCGTGCCCGCCTGCAATGTTGATGAAATCAGAAGCCTTTAGATACCAAGCTGAAACATAGTCCAGATTCTTGTAACTGCTTGAGAAGGAGGAAAAGACCAGCTCCATATCTCTTTTTTGCTCTGCGTTTTGATAAGTGCTGCCGAGGTATGGCGGGTTTCCGCAAAGATACGTTTCTACCTCCTCGTCATCAGCGGGTGGGCAAACCTCCAGCCAGTTTTCCCTGAGAGCGTTTCCGTGAACTATGTTTCCGCCCTCAGTAAGTGGAAGCGGGGATGGCGCTTCGCCAAACATCTCTTTGAAGCGCACATTCATTTGATACTCGGCGATCCAAAGAGATAGCTTTGCAGTCTCGGCGGCGAAGTCTGCATACTCAATACCGAAGAAGTTTGAGAGTTTGATCCCGCTTTCCCAGCGGACTTTTGTCTGGCCACCCTCTAGCTCATCCTCTCGTTGGAAGATGCGCATCTCGATCTGTCGGAGTTCGCGGTAAGCGATAATCAGGAAGTTTCCCGATCCACAGGCTGGATCAAAGACGCGGATTTTTGAGATACGGTTGCGCAGCTTCTTGAGCATGGACCGCTCTTCACGATGACCATGCGCCTCTGCCAGCTCCTCCTCCAATGACATAAGGAAGAGCGGCTGCAATACCTTCATAATATTCGGGACCGAGGTATAATGCATGCCCAGATCGCCGCGCATTTCCTCATCAACCACAGCCTGGATCATTGATCCGAAAATGTCGGGATTGATTTCGCGCCAGTCGAGCTCTGATGCCTCCAACATATAACGCGTGGCACGCTTGCTGAATGTCGGAACTTCGGTCTGGTCAGCGAACAAACCGCCATTGACGAAAGGAAACGCATTGATATGCGTTGCCCCGCCATCTCTGTCACTCTCGGCAACATTCATTACATCGAAAATCTGCTTGAGAACGATGCGCAGTGAGCTGCCGTCTGGACCTCCCCACTCGGTGACCGTTTTGGAAAACAAGTTCTCAGGAATGATCCCTGTGTCTTCCGCATACATGCAAAAGAGAATTCGGGTCATGAACAGGTTCAGCTCATGCCGCTTTCCCTCGTCTGCCCACTCGGGATTGGCACGAATGATTTCATCGTGGAATTTTGCAAGACGTCCAGCCGCCTTAATGTCGGCGGGGTTTTCCTCAATTGCTTCGAATTTCTCGATGCCAGCCAACGGCAAGAAGAAATCGAAATTGTCATTCAGCTCGCCATAAGCGCAGTGAACGGACTCGTCGGCTTTGGTGTCGAATGCCGAAAATTCTGCCCCATCGGTAGAAATGAGAAAACGGGGACTCTCCGTTCGGGCAAATTTGCGTGCTTTCAGCTCTTCGAGTGTTTCGGCTGACTGTCCGCTATCGGCTGGCTGAAAGTAGTATTTCTTCTTCCATAAAAATCCGCCGAACAAATCTTGTTTGCCGTCTTGGCTATTGCGGAGCTTTGTGAGTGTGGCTTTCGGGGCGTGGTAGATTTCTGCGAACGCGAAAGGGAACTCAGCGCCGTCAAAGGGCTCTGCGACCAACTCGCTGAGTTTAAGTTCAATTTCCGCTACGTTCATTCGCTAGCTTTCATGCATTAATAGCTGTCTAGGTTATTCTGTTGATTTCACGTAAAAAAGTGAAACTTAATATACCTAAGAATGCCTCGAATATCTCACATTTGTCTAGTCTTGCGTGCTCTTTTTTTGAAGCCAATTCATATCCCTGACTGATATCCAAGCTCAAGCTTGGTTTTGGCCTACTCTGTGGCGACCTGACAGCGGATTGTCAGGTCACCCGTAGGTGATGCAACGGCCAGACGCTTGCGACATGGTTAGGTCCAGGTGGAGAGGGCATTCTCCAAAATATGGTCGGCGGTTCAGGGATTCGAAAGTCCCCGACGGCATCCAATCGGCGAACGGTTGGTCGGGGGTGTCCAGAGGGGCTGCGAAACGCCCCTTTCGGTCATGGGGTCGAGGGGAGCCGACACGCTCCCATTGTCGATGGGATTTCACAAGGGAGCTGCCGAAACGCTCCCTTTGATCTTTCTGAAAGAAGCGATGGGTTTGCAAAGGGAGAGCGAAGTCTCCCTTGCGAGTGATTGACCGACGATACGGTCTTTGGTGCGGAATATGGCTCCGACGTCTGGCAATCAGGCCAGATCCTCGGGATGCCTACTTTTCGCACCAACTGCGAGAGGGATGCAACGGGAGAGCGCTTAGCGTCTCCCTTGCCAAGGTAGCTTTGTAATACAAAGCACACCTTGCGTTCTGCCTTATCCAAGAATTGTAATACAAAAAATCTATGTAGGACAAAGCCGCCGCGCCGGTGGCCGTCTTATCTGGAAGGCAAAAAAATAGCTCCGCCGCGAACGACGGAGCCAGGTGGTACGCAGATTACTGCGAACTTATGGTTTTTTGCGCTCGTCCAGTATCTGAAGGTAGGCGTCGATAATCTGAACCCGAGGGTCTTCCATCCGCCTGCCCGACAGAAAGCCGTAGATGTTTTTTGGCTGGAGCTGCTCAGCATACACGCCCAGCTCGCCTGAGGGTTTGCAGACCCTCTTCCTATGCGCGGACACCAGGTCATGGATTTCTGCAAGAAGCGTCGGGACGCCAACGTCCAGCTCCAGCTTCCGCTCGGTCAAAGCCTGTCGAAGCGCGTCGCGCTCTGACGGGGAATAGATATATTTGACCTCAATGATTTGCTTTTCGGTATTGGCCAGACTGGTATGTAGCACTGCGCACCTCCATGCGTTTTGGATTTGATGTGCCACGCGACGTGACAGTGCCGCACCAACTATGGGTAAAATGCATTCCGGGGAAACGAACAACGAAAGAAGAGCCCGGAATTCTCGAAAAATTCCGGGAAGCAAATGGCTGAAAAAACGCAGAAAAATCGACGCTCGCGCAACGCAAAAATTTCAGAATATCGACTGCGGAAATTGGTGATGTGCTTCGCCAAAAATCTGACTGCGCGGGAAACCGCAGTGGCCACCAAGTTATCTGAGCCGACCGTCCGCCACCGCTTCATGCAAATCAGGCAATTGCTTTTCGATCATGGCCCTATGCGGGTGGACGTTCAAAATGTCGAAGGAAGGCCACCGAAAGATCGGCCTGCTAAATATATTTATGAACGCCACTACAAAGGCGTGAAACAGGAATATGCTCACCTCTTTGAAATTGAGGTGCTGAACCGAATCTTTGCGACCAAGAACGTCAACAAAGTCCATCGGTTTGCCGCGTGGAATGACGGTCACATGAAAGAGGTCATGCGGTATGTCGATTACAACAAGCTTCATGCAAAATACGACATCGTCGAAATTCTCAATGATGCTTCGGGCGTGCCGCATTCACAGCGAGAGCAAAGGCCGTTTGAACCTTTAGATTATAAGACCGACAGCCTCATTGTTGTGAACGAGCACAATATCGCGCCCGACGCGGCCTTCTTCAGGGTCATCTGGGAATTGATGCGCAAATTCCCCCTGCAAGATAATGAGGGGCAGGCTTAGCCCATTCATGGGATGCCGGGGGCCAATCCTGGTCCCGCCACCGTCAGGCATCTTCCGAGCATCAATTCAGCTCGGAGATTACATCGATGAATCACGACAATATGAAAGCAAACCGTCCGCGTGACTTTGCTCAAGCACCAGCGGGTGGGGGCAGTACGGCTGCCCCGCCACACAGAGCTCAGCCTATGCAACCGGTCGCGGTTCCGAGAAACTGGGCGCGTCTCATTCTGACGATGGGCGCTCCTGGCGTTCTGCTCTTCATCCTGCTCGGTGTGACGCAACTGGTTTTGCCGTATGATTGGAAGCCAAGCGTACTGGTGGGCAAGGCAATCGCGACATATGAGGTCACGATCCTGCGCGGCACTGTAATGGATCGCTCTCAGGCAGAGCAGCAGATTTCCGAAGCGCGCGCTGAGGGTGAACGCGCTGCCGAGCTCGCCTTTCAGGAAAAACTGAAAGAGGTGGAGCTGGCCTACAATGTCGAGCTTCAGGAAACACAAGCTCGCCTGCAAAGTGGTGTTGAGGCCTACAAGTCTCTTTATGACCGGGCGAATATGATCCAGCAGGCCGTCTATCAGATGGAAGGCACCATGCTGCAATTCCGGCAACAAGCAATTCGCGATACCCAATCGGGAAATGCCTTCATAGCTAACGCTGCTGATATCGGGTGCATTTTCATGCCCGAATTCTGCCAGGTCGGCAATCATATCCGGTCAGATATGGCCGACCAACTTAACGATGCAGGCCGTCGTGGAGCGGGCAGCCTCAGCCAAGACTATCTGCGCGGCCTCCCCGATCCTGCTCAATTTCAGGGGCAATTGCTGACGCCTTTAGAGCAGCAAGAGCGCTAGGGCTGACGTGCCCACCCAGCCGCCTCGCGTTCATACGCGGGGCGGCTTCTTTATGGAGAGCCGACATGACCAATCGGAACACGTCTTTCGCACATCAACTTGACCGGTCGGCCTCGAAAAAGGTCCGAAGCGCGAGCCCGGCCAATTCCAATCAGGCTCCATCGCCTCATTCGTCGAGGCCATCTTTCGACACCGCCAAGTCGCAGACATTGCAGGCTAAAGCGGCGAAGATAGCGCGCAAGGCAGACAAGGAATTTGGGCCAGCGCCTGAGCGATCACCCCAGCCGCGTGGCATGGGTGCGCACGGCGTAAATTGGCAGGCGCATATCAAGCGGGCCGAAGCGCTGCGTGATAAAGTCGAGGGTGTAAAAAACCAGCCTCGAAAACCGCCCACGCAATTGCTCGACAAGGCAAAAAAGGCAGCACGGGATAACCGCGCCGCCTCACCTTCATTCGATCGATCTGCTTCGCGCTAGTCGCGCTTCAGCAACTCGGTGAAAGCCTCGTCCGCGAAATATGGGGTTCGGTTGATCGCGTAAGGCCCCTTGCCACTGACAAAGGCAATCATGCGGCCAGTTTCGCGGGCAAAGTGCGCGGCGATCTCATCGACTGTCATCAGGCCTGTTTTGATGATCTGCTCTGATCGTGATCGGCCTGCCGTTGTGGACGAACTTTCAGCCGTCGAATGAGATTCTGATTTCTGGCTCGATGCGCCTTCGCTTCTCCCCGTCTGGTGGCTCTGTGCTGTCGATTTTTCAAAGCGCCTGGTGAAGACATCGAAAATGGATTGCCCGCCCTGAACTGTTGCGAGTTGGCTGAGCGGAGCCATGTCGGCTTCGGTTTGTGACCGGGTGTCGGTGTAGCTCTCGCCTTCCTGCTGGCTGGTGCCATTGGTCTCGCTCGTGCCCTTGGTTTCCGATGTTGAGCTGCCCTTATTTTCGCGAATGACCTCGGTTTCGCCCATACGTTTGGAGAGCCATTCCAGTGTGGTCAGATCACTGTTCGCGAAGAATGTCATCGCGCCTGCATTGGCGAGAAACGTCTCCCAGCTTTCGCGGTAGTGCTTCTTGATCTGAGTGAGGTCCTGGACGATCGGCCACAGCTTCACGCCATAACCTGCCATGAGGCCAGCGGCCTTTTCCAGCATGTCCATATGGCCCAGCGATGCAAATTCATCGAGAATGAACAGGACTGAATGTCCGCTGGCCGGTTTTTCCAGCCCGATCTCCTCCATGCGGTAGAGCAGCATCGAGATGATAAGCCGCAGATAGCGCGCATGTGTCGGAAACACCCACAGCGGTAGATGATGCGACGGCCCGCGATGGTGGCGGCAGTATACGGCTTCTTTCTTTGGAAAGGTCGAAATACCGGAAATATAGTGCCGGCCGACCCTCGCCATCTGAGGAGGTCGACAGCAGTCGACCGCTACACCGTTCGGCCATCCTATCATCGGCTATCCCCGGCTAAGGCCCGAGCGATCCGAGTGAGACCGCCGTTGTCTCGCAGGTGTTCGAATCCGCGCTTCATCTCGCTCACGTTTCCCAACTCAGGAGGCATGCTCGACCAAGCCTTCTTTGTTGAAGCCTTCCAGATGATTCCGTTGATGAGTGATCGGTCGTTAAGGCATCGCCGGGAGGTCCGGCAGCACGGGATAAGATTGCTGAGCTTCGCAAACTCCCCGTCGCTCAGGGGCCGTACACCGGTTCCGGTTCGCTGGCGGAACAGAGATGGAGTATCTGTAAGTACGTCAAGATCTCTGAAAAGCGTGCCGAAGGCATCGCCCCTGCGCCAGAAACTACCACCGAATCGAGGTTTGTATCCAGCGCGTTTGAGTTCAGCGCTAATCTCTCGGCAGGGAAGCCCATAGTAAGCCGAGATTTCCTTTGTTGAGGCATAGGTCTGCGCAAATGCGTGGACGTCGCGAATTCCAAAGTTTTCGGTGTCCCTCCGCGCCCTGAGGGCAGGTTTCACGTGGTCGTAAAAAGCATTGGGCGTGCAATTGAGGTAACCCATGGCATCGAGGTCTCCGATCATGAAGCCATCGGGAAGTTCGTCAGCAAGATCCCATTTCCCATCCGAGTTCATTCTCTTGATGTGCCAGGATTCCGAGCGCCGGAGGTATAGCCCGTCTAGGCGCAGCGTACCGCTGGTCGTGCCAAGGTAGTAAAATCGGCTTTCGAGGACCCGTTGCAGTAGAGCCGCCCACGGCTTCGGACGTCCGCCCACCATCTGGAGTGCGGTGTCCAATTTGATCCAGCCGCTCGTCTCCTCAATTCGCTCAACTGCGGGGGAGAGTTCCTCAATAAAATCGTCGATGCTTTGGCGCGAGTAGAATCCCGCACCAGAAACAAACGAAACTTCCGGGCTTTGGCAGCGATCAATCAGTCCTGACGCCGCGAGCTGAGCGGCTTGAAGGGGCGCAATCCCGTATACCGACTTCAAGGACCACGGCGAGATCGCGTCACGAAATATGCAGGAAAGGCGGGCGGCTTCCGCTCTAGTAACCCAAGCGATCTTGCGTTCGTTGCCTCCTATGCGATGAACCTCCATCAAACTGGCGTCACGAAGGGCTGCCGCTTCTGAGGCGCTTATTCCTATGCGCTTTACCGCGTCCTTTAGGGTCAGAAGGTTCTCATGTTTTCGAGCTAGCGACAGCCGGGTCGCGTAGGGGAGAGGCCTATCCCATGACCGGAGTACGGCTCTAAGCTCCTCGCGAATCCCAGCTGGCAGCTCCGATGTCTTCGCGAGCCTCCGCAGCCTGCCGAGCGCCGGACTCGTCTGTTCAGGATGAGGCAACTGAGCCTGCGCGGCGTCAATGGCCGCCGAGAGGCTTTCTGGAAAGCTCTGAAGGAGTTGGGCGCCAGTGCCTAGGCGCCAAACGGCCCCATCTTCGCCTTGGCACGGCGTGTTTATCGCGCCGCCTAGAAGCCAGGCGACCCTGACGATATCTCCCGACGACTTCGATGCAAGTACTCTTACGACCGCTCGTATGACTACTCGCTCCCTGCTGCTCGCTAGCGTCCATCATCGCAGCCATCAGTGGCTAGCGGCCTCTGCCTCGACAAGGCGGCCTTCACGCCACGATTACGTATGCGCAGCTTGCCGCACGCCTGAGCCGACAATGCACTAACGACCAACACCGACCACTCCGTGGGGGCCGGTCACCTGGTCGAGCATCGCATCAGCCAGAAGTCGCTTGAGCTTCGCGTTCTCGCACTCGAGCTTCTTCAGCCGCCGGGCCTCGGACAACTCCAGCCTGGCGTACTTCGACTTCCAGTTGTAGATCGTCGCTTCGGAGACACCGTGCCGCCGCGCTAGGTCGGCGGTCTTCGCTCCCGCCTCAGCTTCCTTCAGCACACTCTAATCGAGACTGGAGGAAAATCAGGGGGTCAGGTCACGAAAAAATCAATTTTAGTCATGGTCAGCCTCTGTGACACATATGATACTAGAGGCTGCTTGGCACCATCGGCTTGGTTGCGACGAGCAATTCAATATTGCTTATCAGGCACGTGCAGCACAAGTCCATCCAGAATTGACTTCATGTTAATTTGACATGCCAAACGACTAAATTCCGTCGTACCCTCGGCGAACTGCAGAAGGTCGGCTTCCATGCTGCCGTCCGTCAAACGGCCGACCTTGTCGATCCATTCGGGGTCGACGTGTACATGACAGGTCGCGCAAGCACACACCCCTCCGCAATCGCCATCGATACCCGGCACGTCGTTGTACAGTGCCGCTTCCCTGGCTGTCTCGCCTTCCTCAATTTCGACCTTCCGCCGCTCTCCGTCGCTCGCCACGAACGTGATGTTGATCATCTTGAACTCCGCATTTCGGTATCGAGGGTCAGCGGGCGTGCAGCCGCACCGGCATTCTGGTGATCCCGCGTACGAGATTTGAATAAAGTCGCTCCGGCTCGCCAGTGACTTCGACCCGGGAAAAACGCTTGTGAATTTCCTCCCAGATGATCCGCAGCTGCAGTTCCGCGAGCCGGTTTCCCATGCACCGGTGGATGCCATAGCCGAATGAAAGGTGATGACGCGGATTTTTCCGGTCGATGATGAACTGGTCCGCGCGTTCGATCGCACTCTCGTCGCGGTTGCCCGAGAGATACCACATCACCACCTTATCGCCCTTCCTGATCGGCTTGCCGCCGATCTCCCAATCCTCCAGCGCGGTTCGGCGCATATGGGTGAGCGGGGTCTGCCAACGGATAATTTCCGGAACCATCTTCCCAATGAGCGAAGGATCCGAATCGAGTTTCGCGTACTCGTCCGGGTTTTGGTTCAGGGCGAGCACCCCGCCGCTGATGGAATTACGGGTCGTGTCGTTTCCGCCGACGATCAGTAGCATCAGATTTCCGAGAAACTCGAGGAACGGCATGTCGCGCGTCGCGGGAGAATGAGCCATCATCGAGATAAGGTCGTTCTTCGGTTCCTCGTTTATCCGTTCGTCCCACAAAGTTTTGAAATACATTGCGCAACCGATCAGTTCTTCGCGCCGCGCCTCGTAAGATTCGACGATCCCGGTTTCAGGTGCCGCCGTTGCCACATCGGACCAGCGCGTCAGCTTGCGCCGTTCCTTCCAAGGGAAATCGAACAGGGTCGCCAGCGTCATCGTCGTCAGTTCGACTGCAACCCTGTCCACCCAGTCGAAATCTTCGCCAACCGGGAGTTCATCGAGAATCTCTCCTGCGCGTTCACGGATGACCGGTTCGAGCAGCTGCAGGTTGGAGGGAGCAACGGCCGGCGTCACCGCCTTGCGCTGCTGGTCGTGCTTGGGCGGGTCCATCGCTATGAACATCTCGAGTTCCAGCGCGCCCTCCGCCGAATGCATGTCCTGGATCGCGATCCCGCCGAGCTTCGCCTCCGAGGAGAATACCTTGTGATTGGTGTCCACCGCCATGATGTCGTCGAACTTGGTGATGGACCAGTAGGGGCCGACATGGCTCTCGCGGCAGTAGTGGACGGGATCTTCGGCGCGCAACCTGTCGAAAAACAGGCCGATCGTATCGTTCTGAAACAGGCTCGGCCGGGCCACGTCGATTTCCTCGATCGGAATTGACGCGATCCTCGCCGCGGCATCCGGCTCGGCGATCTGGCTGTCCATAAGCGGTCGCTTCCTTTCACATTTCAGGCCCGATCGACCTAAGCAATCCATAAGGCAGAGATCTCACGCAGTCAATAAACCGTATACTCTTTTAGCCACTTGCTTCCGCCAGCCCCGTCGGATAGTGAGCCGAGACGGCAAAGGGTTGCAGCAATCCTTATACCGTTTTTTAAATCAGGTGCGGGTGTGCTGATGGGTGGCAGATGCCAGCGGTAAAGAAGGCCAAGCGTGCCCTTTCTCTTGCGCAAAGCATTGTGCGGGACATCGAAGCAGGCCGTCATAACCCGGGTGACAGGCTTCCGCGCGAAGATGAAATGCTCGCGCGCTATGAGGTTGCGCGCGCAACTTTGCGGGAGGCTTTGCGGTTCCTGGAGTTGCAGGGAGTCATCCATCTCCAGCTCGGCCGTGGTGGAGGTCCTGTCGTCGCTCGGCCGCAGACCGGCGATTTTGCAAACAGCCTTTCGCTGATACTCCATTTCATGGAAGCCGATCTGCGTGGTTTGCTTGAGTTGCGCGAAGCAATCGCACCCGATGTGGCCGCGTATGCCGCGCAACGTGCGACCACCGCCGATCTCAGTGCACTGGCAGGGTGTCTGGCGGAATTGAGGCGTCATGAAGCTTCCGATCAGTTCGAGGAACTTAATCGCAGGTTTCACGACTTGCTGGGTTGGGCGAGCGGCAATCCACTGTTCGGTCTGATGACCTCTGCGATGCATCTATTGACGCGCGAATTTTCCAATTCGCTGGGATATTCGGCACAGGAACGGGCAATGCAGATCAAATTCCTGGTGCGGATTTTCGAGGCGGTGCGGACTGGCGACAGCCCCGCGGCGCGTCGCGCAATGGGCCGGTTGGTGGCGGGCTCTGCCGTATATCTTTCGGAGCGCAGTCCGGAGCTGGTTTCACAGCGGGTGAGGTGGGGGCAGCTGTAGAATTTCGAATGGTTTTGAGCGTGTCTGCGGACACTGATTGGGAAGGAAAAATGGCGTTGAAAAGCCGAATTTGCGAAATGTTGGGTATCCGGTACCCGATCCTGCTTGCCGGCATGGGTGGGGCGAGCGTTCCTGCGCTGGCGGCCGCGGTTTCGAATGCCGGGGGGCTCGGGGTCCTGGGTGCTGCGGCGTGCTCTCCCGATCAGTTGCGCGACTGGATTCGCCAGACCCGGGAATTGACCGACAAACCTTTCGGTGTCGATACGCTGCTCCCCGCGTCGGTCAGGCGCGGCTCTGCCCCTCAAAGCGGTGCTGCACCCCAAAATCCCATGGATCTGATGGGCGAATATCAGCAGTTCACGCGCGACTTCATGGATCGTGAAGAGCTTCCGGAGGTCGATGCCGCCGCCGCCATGCGGGCGGCGGGCGCGCCTGAAATGGGCAAGGGCGGCCCGCAGTTGTTCTCGAAGGAATTCTTCGAAGCGCAGATGGAAGTGGTGATCGAGGAAAAGGTGCCGGTTTATGCTGCCGGCCTTGGCAATCCTGAACCGTGGATGGATCGGCTCCATGCCAATGGCACCAAGGTCATGGCGGTGATTGGCAAGGTCAAGCACGCCGAGCAAGTCGTTGGATCGGGCATCGACATGATCGTCGCGCAAGGTCACGATGGCGGCGGTCACAACTCGCCGATCGGGACAATTTCGTTGATTCCCCAGGTGGTCGATGCCGTTGGCGATCGTGTTCCCGTCCTCGGGGCCGGCGGTATCTCGGATGGCCGGGGTGTTGCCGCTGCGATGATGCTGGGGGCAGAGGGCGCGTGGGTCGGCACGGCATTTCTCGCGACCGAGGAAGCGGGCATCGAGCGCTTCCAGAAAGAGGCGATCACCGAAAGCGGCGACGCCGATACGGTCGTTAGTCGATCGCTTACCGGCAAACCGGCGCGCATGATCCGCAACAAGTGGGCCGACGCCTGGGTGCAGGCCGGAAAGGAACCTCTGCCGATGCCCTATCAGTCGATGATTTCTGGCCCGGTCATGGCCTCCGGGATCAGGGCCGAGCGCAAGGATGTCATCCCCGGCTTCGCGGGGCAAGGCATCGGCCTGATCGATTCGATCCGACCTGCCGCCGAAGTGATGCGCGACCTGGTCGATGGAGCCGAGAAGGCATTGGGTCGCGCCGGCACCTTTAAGTAGCGCGAAGGAGGTAAGGACATGGCTTACGCCAAAGGTCACGAATTGCGCCGCCCCGTAAGGCCGCTCGAGGCACTGGAAGCCATGCGGCAGCTGATCGCCGACAAGGAGGACACGGCGCAGATATTCCGTATCGTCAGGGCGTTGTCGGGCAATTCCTACTACAGGAACTTCAATCGCTTCATGGGCTCGCGCGAGGGACGGCGCATCGCTTCCGACCGGGCCGACCTGCTGGAGACCTTGTGTGATCGCAAGCGCCTTGCGACCTGTGCGCCCGGAACGCTTGGCCGGACCTATCTCGATTTTGTTTACGGCGAGGGCCTCACGGCGGAAGGTCTGGCGCAGGCCAGCGAGGCGGGGGGACTGCAGAACTTCGACGACCCTGATGTCTCACTCTATCGCAGACGCCTGCGCGATGCGCATGACCTGTTTCATGTCGTCACCGGGTACGGCAGGGACGCGCTGGGTGAATTGTGCGTGCTTTCGTTCGGAAACGCGCAATTTTATAATCACGGCATCGCCTTCATTGTGGGCGTCGGCATTCCCAAGATGAAACTGGAAGCTACCCAGTTGCCAGTGGCCCGTGCTGCATTTGAAGCGTGGCGCCGGGGCCGGGCGGCGGCCGATCTGACCACCTTCTACTGGGAAGAAAATCTCGATCGTCCGTTGGAGGATGTCCGCCGCGAGTTGCGACTGCGTCCGCCAGAGACCTATCAGAGGGTGCGCGCTCTTTCCGAACAGCTCGAACGCGATTACCAGGCGGTCAGGCAGGCATGAGCTTCAGCGACAAATCAGCCATCACCGGAGTGGGCGAAACCGCTTTCGTGAAAGGCACCGAGAAAACCGCGGTCGACATGATGCTGGAAGCATCGCGCAAGGCCATAGCAGATGCAGGGCTGAAGCCGTCGGATATCGACGGCATGGTTCCTCCGCCGATCTACACCACCTCGGAAGAAATGGCGGCTAACCTCGGTATCGAAGTTCTGCGCTATGCCTCTACGGTCCACATGGGCGGGGCGAGCCCTACCACGGCACTCCAGAACGCCGCGATGGCAATTGCCAGCGGCTTATGCGACCATGTGCTGGTGACGCTCGGCTGGAACGGTTATTCCGCCTTGCGGCCCAAGCCTGGCGCACCGCTGACGCGGCCGATGAACATGAACACCCTGACGAATACGATCCAGGGCTATTACATTCCGTATGGCGTGTTCCTGCCGGTGCAGATGTATGCCTGGCTCGCCACCCGGCACTCCAGAATTTACGATATCGGCCCGGAAGCGATGGCGGCCGTTGCACTGGCGAGCCGTCGCCATGCGCAGATGAATCAGCAGGCCTTCACTTATGGCCGGGAACTGGATGCCGAAACCTACCATTCCGCGCGCTGGATATCCGAACCCTTTCGCCTCTACGATTGCTGTCTGGAGACTGACGGAGCATGCGCAGTCGTGGTTTCGCGAATGGACCGCGCCAGGGACATGCCGCATGTTCCCGTGAGCATCGCCGGTGCGGCTGAAGGGCATCCTTACCCCGCCGACGATATCCCTTCGCGTCCCGACCCCTTCAAGATCGGCCTGAGCTACGCCGCGCCGCGCGCATTCGAGATGGCGGGGGTCGATCGCGAGGACATGGATTTTCTGCAGATCTACGACTGCTTCACCTATGTGGTTCTTCTGCAGTTGGAAGCGCTGGGTTACTGCGAACCCGGCGGACAGGCGGAGTTCGTCGCGAACGGCCAGATCGAGCTGGGCGGGCGCTATCCCGTCAACACTCATGGTGGCCTTCTGAGCGAAGCCCACGTCTGGGGCCTGAACCATGTCGTCGAGGCCGTGCGCCAGCTGCGCCACGATTGCGGAGAGCGGCAAGTCGAAGACGCCCAGACCGGTCTGGTTACCGGCTGGGGCGATCTGGGTGACGGCAGTATAGCGATTTTGAGGAGGTTTGCGTGAGCGACGAGAAAGACCTGCCGCCCAAGATGCGCGCCCCGGCACGGGCGGCACCTCCCAAACCGAAGCCCTGCCCACAGGATCCCGTCGAACAGGAATTCTGGAAGCGGTGTCAGGACGGCAGTCTCCACTTTCAGCAGTGCGGCGAGTGCGCCACTTTTCGCCATCTGCCGCGCTATATGTGCGCTCGGTGCGGTTCGCCGGAGTTTTCCTGGCAGCGCAGCAGCGGCAAGGGGACGCTGTTCACCTGGACCGTCACGCATCAGGCCCTGCATCCGGCCTTTGCCGACGACATCCCCTTTATCGCGGCGGTAGTCGAGCTCGAAGAGGGCGTGCGCATGGCGACGCGCCTGATCGACTGCGACCCGGACGGGCTGGAACTGGACCTTCCTGTGACGCTCGACTTCGAGCCGGTGGGAACGGATTTTCGCCTGCCCGTCTTCCGTCCTGATACGGACAGGCTCGACAAGGAAGAGGCGCCCGATGGATCTTGAATACGGCGCCGAATACGACGCTTTTCGCGAAGAAGTTAGGCAGTTCCTCGAAGCCCATGGGCACCGCGCCCCGGCCGGGCAGGACCGCGCGGCGCGTCCTTCGGCCGATGCCGTCAAATGGCAGGCGCTGCTGATCGAACATGGCTATACCGCGCGCACGATTCCGAGCGAATACGGGGGCTACGGGGCAGAACCGGACATTCTGAAATCGCGTATCATCGCCGAGGAATTCTCGCGCGCGGGCATTCCGGGCGGCCTTGCGAACCAGGGCATCTCGATGCTGGTGCCCACACTTCTAGAGCTGGGAACCGAGGAGCAGAAACGCCGGTGGATCGAGCCCACGCTGAAGGGGGAGATCGTTTGGTGCCAGGGCTATTCGGAACCCGGCGCAGGATCGGACCTTGCCGCGCTCAAAACGAGCGCGAGGGTCGAAGGTGGTGAGTTCGTCATAAATGGCCAGAAAATATGGACCAGCACGGCCAAACAGGCAGACATGATCTTTTGCCTGGTCAGAACGGAACATGAAGCGCCCAAGCATGGCGGTATCTCCTACCTCATCTTCTCCATGGACACGCCCGGGATCGAGGTGCGCCCCCTGAAGACCATGACCGGCCATGCGGAGTTCAACGAAACCTTCTTCACCGAAGTGCGCGTGCCCGTGGACCAGATCGTCGGCGAGCGCGGCCAGGGCTGGTTCGTCGCCAACGCGACACTGGGCCACGAACGTAGCATGCTGGGCGATCCGGACGCGCTCGAGAACCGGCTTCAGGCGCTCGTCAACCTGATGCGGGAGGAACGTGTCGGCAAAGACCGCGCGATCGACAGTCCGGTGCTTCGCGACCGGCTGGCCGCCCTCCAGGCGGAGGTTGCAGCAATGAAATACAATGGCATGCGCATATTGTCCAACAGCCTGCGCGGTGACCCAGGCGGTATGGCAAAGCTGATCGTCAAGCTGCAAAGCTGCGAACTTGCGCACCAGATCTCTGCGCTCGCCATCGACGCGATGGGCGAGATAGGCATCCTTTACCATGGGAGCCCGCGTGAGCGGGCACGGGGTGCCTGGCAACGGAACTATATGTTCCAGCTCGGCCTCATCATCGGCGGCGGCACCGCGCAGATCCAAAGGAACATCATCGCCGAGCGCGGACTCGGCATGCCGCGCGAACCGAGGCTACCCAAACCCGCCGCGGTCGAGCGGAGCGCCGTCGCGGACGGCCGCAAACAGGAGACTGCCTGATGCATTTCGGACTTTCCGAGGACCAGCGGATGCTTCGCGATTCCGTCGCGCGCAGCCTTTCCGACAACTGCCCCCTCGATCATGTGCGGGAATGCGCGGAGGGCGAACCCGTCTTCAGCGATAAGACCATGTCGGCGCTCGGTGAGCTTGGCTTGCCCGGCATGATGGTGCCCGAAGAGCATGGCGGCCTCGGCATGAGCCTGCTGGATGCCGCCGTGGTGGCGGAACAACTGGGCTATGCCGCCGCGCCGGTCCCCTTCCTCGCCACTAATGTCCTCGCCGCTCTCGCTCTGACGCATGCAGGCTCACGAGAGCAACAAGCCGACTGGCTGCCTCGCATTGCCCGCGGCGAGCCCCGGATTTCGGTGGCCATCGCCGAGACGGTGGAAGCACGCGACGGTGCCGTTGTCGCCGCGCACGGCGGAGGACTCAGCGGAACGTCGCTCTTCGCGCTCGACTTCAGAGGTGCCGATGCGTTCCTGGTCGCGGACGGGGCGGGCCGGCTCCATCTCGTGCCCACCGACGCCGCCGGTCTGGAGACGGTGGCGCTGACGACCATCGACCGGACGCGCAGCGTCGGCGAAGTGCACCTTCAGGGCGTCGCCGCCGAACCTCTGATGGCCGATGGCGGGGTGGCGGCTGCGCGGCTGCGCTGCGCCGGCCGTATCATTCTTGCCGCCGACAGCCTGGGAGCGGGCGAGGCCATGATCGAAAAGGCCATCGACTATGCCGGACAACGCGAACAGTTCGGCCGCGTTATCGGCAGCTTCCAGGCGGTGAAGCACATGTGCGCGGAAATGGCCGCGCGTCATGAACCATGCCGTGCGCTGGTCTGGTATGCCGCCCATGCGTTCGACGCCGCACCCGACGAGGCCAGGCTTGCGGCGTGCCATGCCAAATCACATACCGGTGAGGTCCACCGCTTCGTCGCGCGCACGTCCACGGAGGTACACGGTGGAATGGGCTTCACCGACCTTCTCGGTCTCCACTACTGGTTCAAGCGCATCGGCTTTGATCGGCAGGTTCTCGGCGGGCCGGAAGCGGTGCGCGCCGAAGCGGCGACGCTCCAGGGCTGGACCCGCGCGGCATGATATAAACGACGGCGTGGACGCGCCCGAAAGGGGCGCGCGCGCCTTGGGAGAGGAGACGCAAAGATGATCAACTGGAACCTGGGCGATATTCTCGACGCCATTGAACCGGTCCTGCCGCCCGACGCCCCAGCGCTCATTCATGGGGACCGTATCATTACCTGGGCGGAAATGTCGGCCCGTTCCAACAATCTTGCCCGCACTCTGCGCCAGCGTGGTGCCGACGACGGGGCGAAGGTGGCGTTCTACATGCGTAATCGCCCCGAATATGGCGAACTGATGGCCGCCTGCTTCAAGGGGCGGCTGACGCATGTGAACATCAACTATCGCTACAGGCCGGAGGAAGTCTTCTACATCTTCAACGATTCCGACAGCGAGGTAGTCGTCTACAGCGCGGAATTTCGCGACTGCATCGTCGAGCTGAAGGACCGGCTGGACAAGGTTCACACTTTTGTGGAGATCGGCGACGCCTCCGAAATCGCGCCCTTCGCCCAGCCCTATGAGGATCTGGTGGCCGCCGGGGACGGCTCGCCACTCGAAATCGATCGTTCCCCCGACGACTTTCTCTTCATCTATACCGGCGGCACAACCGGAATGCCGAAAGGCGTCATGTGGCGCCACGACGATATGCGCAACGCCCAGCTCGATGCGCAAAAGCTGCTCGGCCCGGTACCTCAGACGATGGAAGAGATGGTGTCGCTGGTGAAGCAGGGCGAACTGGCCCGGATCACCTTGCCCGCTTGCCCGTTAATGCACGGAACCGGCTTCATTACCGCGATCGGCACGCTGATGTCAGGCGGTGCCCTCGTGACGCTTTCCGACGCCTCCTTCGACGCGGGGGAACTGTGGCACGCAGTCGACCAGCACAAGGTGCAGAGCATCGCAATCGTCGGTGACGCTTTTGCAAAGCCCATGCTGCGCGCGCTCGATGAGAACCCGGGGCGCTGGGATACGAGCAGTCTGGTTTCGATCATTTCCTCGGGCGTCATGTGGAGCAAGGAGGTAAAGGCCGGGCTGTGTCGGCATATCCCCCAAGTCGTTCTGATGGACAGTTTCGGCGCGTCGGAGGGCCTGGGCTTCGGCCTGTCGGTCACCACCGCACAGGGCGGCACGAACACCGCTAAGTTTGCGATCGGCGAGTTCTGTGACGTCTTCGACGAACAGGACCGTAAGGTAGAGCCTGGCAGCGGCGTTCCAGGCTTCATTGCGCGAAAGGGGGCGATCCCGACCGGTTATTACAAGGACCCGGAGAAATCGGCGAAGACCTTCAAAACAATCGACGGTGTGCGCTACTCCATTCCGGGGGACTGGTGCACTGTCGAGGCCGACGGCAGCCTGACGCTTCTCGGCCGCGGCAGCGTATGCATCAACACGGCGGGCGAGAAGGTTTATCCCGAGGAAGTGGAGGAGGCTTTGAAGACCCATCCCGCCATTGCCGATGCGCTGGTAGTGGGGGTACCGCACGAAAAATGGGGTCAGGCGGTCACCGCCGTTGTCCATCTCGACAAGCAGGCCCTCTTCGATGAAGATGACGTGAAGAAACATGTGCGCGGGCAGCTTGCCGGTTACAAGACGCCCAAGGCGATCCATCCCACGACAGCGGCGCTACGCGCTTCCAATGGAAAACCGGATTACGCGCAAGCAATGAAGGTCGCAGACGGCAGCCGGACGGCGGCGTGAGCGCCGCGCCCTCCCCGGATCACGACGCGGTCATCGTCGGAGCCGGTTTCAGCGGCGTCTACTTGCTTTACAAACTGCGCGAAGCCGGGTTCGACGTTCTGCTGGTGGATGCCGCAGCCGAACCGGGCGGCGTCTGGTACTGGAACCGCTACCCCGGTGCGCGGGTGGATTCACAAGTTCCCATCTACGAATTTTCCATGCCGGAAGTTTGGGAAGACTGGACCTGGACCGAACGGTTTCCCGGCTGGCAAGAGCTGCGAGCCTATTTCCGGCACGTCTGCGACAGGCTTGACCTGTGGCCATTTATGCGGATGGCAACACCCGTGAAAGCAGCACGCTTCGATGAGGACGGCGCGTTCTGGCGTTTGCGGCTGGGCGATGACGAAAACGTCACAACGCGGTTCCTCCTCCCGGCGCTCGGCTTTGCCTCCAAACCCTATATTCCCGACCTTGCCGGCCTTGACGATTTCTCGGGAGAATGGTGCCATACCGCGCGCTGGCCGCAAGAGGGCGTCGACCTTACCGGACGCCGCATCGCGCTGATCGGTACGGGCGCAAGCGGCGTGCAAGTGGCGCAGGAAGCGGCAAAATGTGCCGGACAGCTGACGATTTTCCAGCGGACCCCCATTCTCGCCCTCCCCATGCGCCAACAGGCACTGGACGAGACCGCCCAGACACGCCGAAAGGCCGACTATCCCGCTATCTTTCGGCAGCGGCTGCAGACGAGTGGCGGCTTCGAATGCCAGTCACTTGACGTGTCCGCGCTAGTTGTGACGGAAGCGGAGCGCGCAGCGCACTTCGAAGACTTGTGGCAGCGCGGCGGCCTCTGTTTCTGGTATAACAATTTCGCCGACCTCCTAACCGACGAAGAGGCCAACCGCCACGCCTATGCGTTCTGGCGCGACAAGGTCCGCGCGCGGATCGCCGATCCGGCGCTCGCCGAAAAGCTTGCCCCGCGCGTGCCGCCGCATCCTTTCGGGACGAAACGTCCTTCGCTCGAACAGAATTATTACAAGATCTTCTCACAGGACAATGTGAAGCTTGTCGACCTTATGGAGACTCCCATTGAGCGCATCGTGGCCGACGGTATCGAGACCGCAGACGAGAAGATCGCATGCGACCTTCTCGTCTTCGCCACCGGTTTCGATGCCGGACGCGGCGGCCTCATCGACATGAATATTTCGGGTCGCGGCGGCCTAAGCTTGGCCAAAGCATGGGAACACGAGGTCCGGGCGTATCTCGGCATGGCCGTATCGGGATTTCCGAACATGTTGTTCGCTTATGGACCGCTCAGTCCGTCAGGGTTTTCCAACGGACCGACGAGTTCAGAAGTCCAGGGCGACTGGATCCGCGATTTCCTGGTTTGGCTGCGCAACAGGGAGTTCCATCTATTCGAGGCGGAGGCCAGCGCAGAAAAAGGTTGGACGGATTTGGTCGCGCAGGCAGGCGCGATGACGCTCTTCCCGAAAGCCGATTCTTGGTACATGGGGGCGAACATTCCCGGGAAGCCCCGTCAGCTGATTAATTTTCCAAGCGTCGTCGGATATTCGGCGCTGTGCGACGACGTCGCGAACAACGGATATGCCGGCTTCGCCATGGGACGGCCTCCGACGCGGGAGGCCGACAGGATATGAATGAGATAATGCCGTTTCGCACCTTGCCCTCGGACATCGACCCGCTATGGGCCGGCGACGGCGCGCACCTGCCAGAATGGTTTGTCTCCGCGCTTGCCGTTCCGCGCCAGGAAGGTTTCATAGAGATTGACGGCGCCCGGGTGCACTATATGCGCTGGGGCGAGCGCGGCAAACCGAAAGTCCTGACAACACACGGTTTCCTATCGCATGTGCGTTGCTTTGCGTTTATCGCGCCCTTTCTAGCCGGCGACTACGATATCGTTGCCTTCGACCTTGCTGGTATGGGCGACAGCGACATGCGCGGTAAGGCCGACGTCGACGCGCGCGGACGCGAATTTCATGAAATCGCCGAGGCGCTCCAACTGTTCGAGGGCGGGGAGCGCCCTTATATCGTAGCGCACAGCTTCGGATCGGGCGCTGCGCTTACGGCGGTTACGCAGCGGCCCGGTTCCTACGCCGGGCTCGTCATTTGCGATCTGATGATCATGCGCCCCGAAATCATGGCGGAATACTGGTCGAAGGACCGAGCCAGTCCGGGGTCGGGCGATCCCGCCAAGCCTAAGCGAATCTACCCCAGCTATGAGGCGGCACGCGAACGCTACATCCTCTCACCGCCCCAGCCCGTCGGACAGCCCTTCCTTATGGACTACATGGCCTTTCATTCGCTCCGACGCGAAGGCGATGGATGGACCTGGAAATTCTCTCCGGAAGTATTCCGTCGCGGCAACAAGGCGGAAGAATGGCTGACGATGGGAGAGCGTCTCGTGAACGCACCGGGGCGAAAAGCCATAGTTCATGGTGAGAAGACAAGCTTGTTCACCGAGGACTCGAGGAAGTACATTTGCGAGCTGGGAGGAGGCGATATTCCGATCGTTGCGGTGCCCGACGCCCGTCATCATCTCATGCTGGATCAGCCGCTCGCTTTTGCGGCCGCGCTGGGCGCCATTCTCGCCCTGTGGTCGAGCGGCCGGCACGCTCAAGAATACCGACTGCCTTCACGACGTTGACCGCTTCCGACGACCGGCGTGCGTACGCCTTTCCGCTTCCGACCTGTCACCGAACGACTGTTCACTAAATGCCGAGAGGGAGCAATCCGGACGGCGAACGGATGGGCGAAGTCGCGCGGCTTGCGGAACTGGGACGGATTTTCGTTCGGCACGGTGCCGGCAATCTGGCCGCTGCCCTCGGCCTCGCCGGCCCTGCTGAAGGTAACTTAGACGCTGACAGACTGCGTCCGGCGGCAACAGTCGCCTTGCTGCGAGACATCGGACCGGTGGGCGTCAAACTGGGGCAGCTGCTCGCGACACGAGGGGACTTGTTTTCCCAGGAGTGGATCGCGGCATTCGCTTCGCTACACGACCAGGTTGAGCCGATTGCGTTCGAACTGATCGAACCGGTGCTGATCGACAGCTGGGGTGACAAGTGGGCAACCGCGTTCCGCACTTTCGAACGAACGCCGCTGGCTTCGACCTCGATCGCACAGACATACCCCGCCACTCTGAATGACGGAACCGATGTCATCGTGAAGGTCCGCCGTCCAGGCACCGCCGCACGCCTGCGAGCCGATATCCGGCTTCTCACTCATCTGGCTTCTCTCGCGGAAAGCCGATCGGAGAGAATCGCGCGCTATCGACCGGTAGAGTTTTTGCGGCAATTCGGTCGTAATCTCGCGTGGGAGTTGGACCTCGCCGCAGAAGCTCGCGCGTGCGAGCGCATCGGTAGCTTGCTGCAGACCCTTCGTGTGGCGACCCCGGCCATCTATTGGGAACTGACCAGCCTCGGGGTCAATGTGCAGCAGCGTTTTCAAGGCGTTTCGGCGGCGCAACTGAACGTCCAGATGCCGGAAGCCAGAAAAGCCGCGTTCGCCAGGCGTTATGCTGACACCGTGTTGCGCATGATCATATTCAATGGCGAGTTTCACGGCGATCCGCATCAAGGAAACGTCTCCCTGCTAGATGAGGCCGATCTCGGCTTCATCGATTTCGGATCGGTAGGCACGCTTACAAGGACCCGGAGACGGGAGGTCGTCCGGCTGATACTTGCCGTTTCGTGCGATCGCTTGCCCCCGACTACAATATCGTGGCCGAAACGCAGCCGATTGTGCTGGAGCTCTTGGCGGAACGCTTTTCGCTCGGTTCAGCCCGCTCAGAAATCAGCAAACTACGCCGCACCCTCTCGACTGCCGGCATGACCCTACCGGACACGGTAGCACAAGCGGCTACAATCATCAGGAGCAGCGCGCTCCCTGTCAGGTTCGACGAAGCGACCCTCATCCGGCTCAATGAAATGCGGGAACGTCGCCCTAAGCATGCCGGTCCGGTCGCCGCAGCCTTTATTATCTAAGCAGAAATCTTAATCGCTGAATTACCGTTGGTCGCGATTGCGTGTGACGTGACCCCCTGATTTTCCTCCAGTCTCGATTAGAGTCCGGCCCTGACGGAGGACGGACGAGATGAAGAGAACGAGGTTTTCAGAAGAGCAGATCATCGGCGTTCTGAAGGAAGCTGAGGCCGGAGCGAAGACCGCCGACCTGACTCGCCGGTACGGTGTATCGGAAGCGACGATCTACAACTGGAAGTCGAAGTATGGCGGGATGGAGGTGTCCGATGCCCGGCGGCTGAGGGAGCTGGAGAGTGAGAACGCGAAGCTCAAGCGACTTCTGGCTGATGCAATGCTCGACCAGGCTGCGCTGACCCGAAGGGCGGCGCAGCCAACGATCTTCTGGCAAAAAAGTTCTGACGCCCGTCGCGAAGCGGGAAGCTGTGGTTCATCTCCAGGCATACCATGGGATGAGCGAAAGGCGGGCGTACCGGGTCATCGATGCCGATCGCAAGAGCGTTCGTTACCGTTCCACGCGGGACGATGATGCCGGATTGCGCGAGAAGCTGCGCGAGCTGGCCAACCAGCGTCGCCGGTTCGGCTATCGCCGTCTGCACATCCTGCTGCGCCGAGAGGGCGTGATGATCAACCGGAAGAAGACCCAGCGGCTCTATCAGGAGGAAGGGCTTGCGGTCAGGCGCCGACGCAGCTGCAGGCGTGCTGTCGGCACGAGGGCACCTGCTCCGGTGCTCGCGTTGCCGAACCAGGGCTGGAGCCTCGACTTTGTGCATGACCAGATGGCGTCTGGGAGGCGGTTCCGGGTGCTCAACATCGTCGACGATGTGACCAGAGAATGCCTGCGAGCGGTGCCAGATATGTCCATCTCCGGTCGCCGGGTCGTGCGCGAGCTGGCCGATCTGATCGTCGAGCGCGGCAAGCCGGGGATGATCGTCAGCGATAACGGTATCGAGCTGACGAGTAATGCGGTGCTGGCATGGTGCGGCGAGATGGGCGTCGAGTGGCATTACATCGCGCCGGGCAAGCCGATGCAGAACGGCTTCTGCGAGAGCTTCAACGGCCGCATGCGCGACGAGCTGCTCAACGAGACGCTGTTCATGAGCCTCGCCCATGCCCTCATCGAGATCGCAGCTTGGGTCGAAGGCTACAACCGCGAGAGACCGCACTCGGCCCTCGGCTACGCAACCCCGGCGGCGTTCCCCGCCAACTTGGATAAGCAATGGCCTGCTTCAGCCGCGCTCATGCGCAAAACAACCGCTTGGCTCTAATCCCAGCTGGGGGAAAGCTGGGGGTCACGTCACCGCGAGAACGCATTCTTAAAATTACCTAACTGCACGATTCTGGATCGAAAACCTTTTCTGGCCCTCTAGAGCGGTTTCCGCCCGGCCCGAATCGCGAGGGATTCCCAAGTCGCTGATTTTCTGATTCATCATGCTGGCTGGTGAAGGGGGCCAGTATGGAATGGGTCAGCCTCTCTCGATGGATTTACGTTCGCGGCTGCTGGGCGCGGTTGACGCGGGGATGAGTTGCCGTTCGGCGGCCGACCGGTTTGGTGTTGCCCCTTCGACAGCGATCCGGTGGCAGGCGCAGCGCCGCGCGACCGGGAACTTTGCACCCAAGCCGCAAGGCGGTGACACGCGCTCGCGCTGGGTCGAGGAGTATCGGGAGATGATCCTGGCTCTGTGGGAAGCGCGCAAGGACATCACGCTCGACGAGCTTCGGGCGGAACTGAGCGGCATCGGTCTGGTGGTGGCGAACTCGACGCTTCATCGCTTCTTCGTGCGTCACGGCATCACGCGCAAAAAAAGACCGGCCACGCGGTCGAGCAGGACCGGCCCGACGTCCTGAGCCAGCGCCGCGCCTGGTTCGAGGGGCAACTCGACCTCGATCCGGAGCGTCTGGTCTTCATCGACGAAACGTGGACCGCGACCAACATGACCCGCAGCCATGGCCGGTGCGCCAGGGGCGAGCGTCTGAGGATGGGCTTCCCGCATGGGCATCGCAAAACGACCACGCTGGTGGCCGGCCTGCGGATGAGTGGAATGATCGCTCCGATGGTGCTCGACGGGCCGATCAACGGCGACTGGTTCGAAGCCTATGTCGTCCAGGTTCTCGTGCCCGAGCTGCGCTGTGGCGACATCGTCATCATGGATAACCTGTCGAGCCATAAGCGCGCGTCGGTGCGCGAGCTGATCGAGGCGGCAGGGGCAACACTGCTGTTCCTCCCGCCATACAGTCCCAACTTCAATCCCATCGAGAAGGCCTTCGCCCGGCTCAAGGCGATGCTCCGCAAGGCAGCGGAGCGAACCGTATCCGGCCTCTGGAATCTGATCGGCAAGCTCGTCGACCTCTTCCAGCCCGACGAATGCGCCAACTACTTCAGCTCCTGCGGCTATGACCCAGAGTGAACGGAATCCGTTCTAACGCACACGTTTAGCAGCTGGGGAATGAAGGATGAGGGATGAGAGATGAGGGATGAGGGATGAGGGATGAGGGATGAGGGATGAGGGATGAGGGATGAGGGATGACGGATGACGGATCGGCCAACACGTTGCTGACAAGCCGGAAATCCATCATGAACAGGATCTCGGCTACCTTGAAAGACACCGATGTTATGAATAAACCGCGCACCGCGACCGAGAGGGGCACTACCCCTTTTGCAGATGCTATAACAGATGCCGACCATGCTTTTTTTCTAATGGACGAAATAAACAGGAGCGCTCGGGCCGCCTTTGAACAAAGGATCCATGGCTTGGGACTAAACAGGACCCAATGGCGCATCATAACGCAAATTGCCCGAAACCCCTTAGTCAGTCAGACAGAATTGGGCACTATATTAGAGCTAAAAAAAGCAACTATAGGGTTGGCAATATCTAGTCTAGAAAACGCCGGATACATAAACAGATTAAGAAGCCCGGATGATCAAAGGGTTTGGCAAATCGTTCTTTTACCGAAGGTAAAAACGGCTTTACCTGTACTTCGAGACGCTGCCGACGATGTATACAAACACCTATGGGGTATTCTGTCGAAGGAACAGCAGGACTTTTTGATTGAGACTCTTGAGCGCATGGCAGCGCGAACTAGCGAACTGTAAAAAAAGGGCCGGTCAGAGACCGGCCCAAGTCTGCTAAGAAAGCCCTGGGAAGGATCGACTTAGCAATAAGACCCTAGCAAAATCCTGGCATCTAGTAAAGCGCTTTATCAAAATCTCAACCCCATTGCCGCTCCGTATCTGCGCGGTTCGACGCTGAAAATGTTCGTGAAATTACCGGATGACGCGTCTGTGAAATATATTCCGGTTATAGCGCCTGAATCGAAGGCGTTCTGAACGAAGCCGCGCAGATAAAAGCGCTCGTCCGGTGACGCGAGCGTCAACTGCGCATTTACGATCTCATAACTCTGAATGCGGTCGGCGTTGGCGTTGAAAATACGACCGAACTGCTCCCCGGTGAAGTTCAGATCGGCACGCGGCGTCAGGCGCCAGCCATTCGCCATCTCAATCTCATATTGAGCGCCTATGGAGAACTTCCACTCCGGCGAATTCAGGAGCTCATTGCCATCGAGGTTTTGTTCTACTCCGGCAGGGAGGCCCGATGGCGTCGTAAGAAACGGCAAGGGGCCGCTTGCCACGCCTAGAGAACCACGCAACAACGCTTCTAACGGCGCACCAAACGCGCCTGGGCTCGCAGCAATAGCCCCTAAGGTTTCACAAACAGAAAATGCGCCGGTGGCCTGCGTCCCCGGTACGGGAACCGGAGCACGCAGCTCGGCGCCACCAAATACCGCCGCATTTACGAGACCGACGAAATCGGCAGCGGACGCGCCGCCCCCCTCCGTTGGAATCACGGCACAATTGGAGGCGTTCGTAATATCCTTAATGATGGTCACGTCATCCCGGCCGCCGGACGGGTCCCGCGGATCGGGAAGCAAAAGATCTTTGATCTCGGTCTTCAACCACGAGCCCGTAAGATTAATCGTCAAGGCGTCGACCGGGTTGATGATCGATTCGAGCTCAATGCCGTAGACACTTGCATCCGCATTGTCATTGAAAGACGTGCGCGCGATGATCCGGCTAATCTGCAAGTCAGAATAATCGTAGTAAAAACCGGTCAGATTGAGGACAAAGCGACCGCCCCCGAACACGTTCTTCGTGCCGATCTCGAACGCATTGATCTGTTCGGAATCGAAGGTCGCGTTTGCCTCCGGAAATGTTTCAGGATTGAAAGGGGGGTTGATACCGCCCGCCTTGTATCCTCGTGAGTAGCTTGCATAGACAAGTGTATCGTCCGAAAAAGTCGTAAAGGGATTCCAATCTACGACCACGCGGCCCGTAAAGGCATCGAACGTTTCGCCCAGTTCCGCGAAAGGCTGGACGCCAGCCGCGCCGGGATCATTGTCCACTGTCAATAGCGCGTCATTGGCGTCCTGGATGCCGATGGGAACAAGGGCTGTGGCGAGCGGCGAGCGGCCACGCTGGAACTTCTTGTCATTCGAATATCGCAAACCGCCCGTCAGCGATAAGTCATCGCTGACATCCACATACACTTCTCCGAAGATACCGTAGCTTTCCAGCTTGTAGAAGTTCGTTTCGTTGTTGAAGAACGGGGTTGCCAGCGCAGCAACGCCGCCCGTTCCAAGAGGATCGCCCGCGGCAAGATTCTGGGCCGTCCCCAGTAAGAGCGAACCATAATCAAGTCCCGTCGCGACGACGTAGTAATTGCCGTTGTTCGACTCCTGCTCGAGGTAGATACCGCCCAGCAGGAAATTGAACGGCCCGTCGAAGTCAGTTGCGATCCGGCCTTCGATCACCCACTGTTCGTTGGAGGCACGGGATTCGTCATATTCTGTCGTGTTGGCGGCGCACCGTTCGACGTCGCCGCCGATGAACCCGACATTCGCCGGTCCCGGGTCGGAAACGCAGATCAGCCCGTCCTGGAACAGCGGCGTTGCCAGGAAACCCTGCGCAAGAGGGCTCCCCGCAGCGGCCGCCCCCTGCAGCGTCAGCAATCCAGCGCTGCTTCCAACCACGTCGTCAGTTACCGAAAGATTGTAGTCGGTTCTGGAAACAACCTGATTATCGACATAGCCCCCGTTCAGCGTAAAGACGGCCCGATCGAACTCATAAGAAAACTCACCTTGGATGATGAGTTCATCCGAATCGTATGTGGGCTCGAAGTCGACTTTCACCTCTCGCAGATCACGGGGATTCACACTGTTGCTGAACGCCTGACCGTCATCGCCGTAGACGCTGCCGAGCGCGAAAGGCGCGAGTGCATCGGCACCCAGCACACGGAGGAGCTCAGGACTTGTGAGAATGGTTGCAAGCGTTGAGTCGCCATTGATGGAGTCGAAGCCCAGCCTGTCCGGGCGGCACCCGAGGATGCCGGTGGGATCAGATGCACAAAGCTGCTTCTGGATACGCGAACGGTTCGAATCCTCCTCGTAATATTGCGCGGTCAAGAACAAACGCGCGCGATCAGAGGGCTCTACTAAAAACGATCCGCGAACGGAATAATTGTCGCGACCGTCGATATCATTGCCCGTGAACAGATTCTCGGTGAACCCGTCCCGATTTAGGTAGAGGCCGGCGAGCCGTACGGCCGCGATATCGCCAAGGGGGACGTTGACCATGCCCTTGGCCTGCACCGAATCGAAATTTCCATATTCAAATTCGCCAGCTGCTTCAAAATCGAACGACGGTTTCGCAGTAATCAGATTGATGACGCCGCCGGTCGCATTGCGACCAAACAGGGTGCCTTGCGGTCCACGCAAGACTTCAAGGCGTTCCAAGTCGTAAAACTCGGTTTCGAATAGGCGCGGAGCTACAATGGGCATATCGTTGAAGTGAACGGCAACGCCAGGATCAGACGAGGTCGAGACAACAGGTGACCCGATACCTCGGATTGTAATATTCGCGCCGGTAAAGTTGCCTTTCGTGAAGGTCGTGCTCGGCAACGCCTGTTGCAGGTCCAGCGCATTGTCCAGCTGCTGATCAGCAAGCGACTCATCAGAGAAGGCACTGACTGCTACTGGCACGTCCTGCAGACTTTCCGCCCGACGCTGCGCCGTCACCACAATCGTGGGAATGCCCGACTGGCTTTCGACAGCAGCAGATCCGGTAAGTTCGGGCTGCGAGCTATCGGCTTCCTCCGGCGTGACGGCAACTTCTTGGGCGTAGAGCGCCGTCCCAGTCGCCAACACCGTCAGTGCCGTCGTCCCCTTCAGGCAAAACCGAAATCCGCTAGCCGCGACATGAGCCGCACCCTTTGAAACATGGCGCATGGAATTTCCTCCCCTTTTCCCGAAGCCGTCAGAACTTAACCCTGCCGCCGAGGCGGAACACACGCCCGAGGGGGTTTCCGATGAACGGATTATAGCCAAGATCAATACGGGCACCCGGCGGGTCCTCGTCGAAAATGTTTTCAACGCCACCCTGTAATTGGACCTCGACATCATTGATGGGGGCGAGGTCGTAAATCACAGTAAGGTCGTGCTGCATATATTCTTCGATATCGACGCCAAATGTCGTGACGCCGAATTCGGGTGTGGTTGTGGGACCGCGCTCGTCAGTCACACCGTCGATATACTTGAACGTATAGCGTGCATTCAGCCCACCTGTACTTAGATTGATATATGCATTCCCCCGCCACTCTGACACCGTGCCCGGGTCGCGAAAGAAGTTGGCGAACCCAACCGCGTCAAAACCCTCTGTCACCGTCACGCCATCGATTACGAAATCGTCGATCTCATAATCCATGGTCCATGTGGCGTTGCCGCCAACCGAGATAAGACCGAAACCAGCATCTATGTCGTAATTCAAGGCGAAGTCGAAGCCGCGGGTCGTCACCTTCGGGCCATTGACGATGTCGGTCCGCACGCGGGAAATATCATTACCCACTGTCATCGGCCCACATGTGTCATTGTTCGAAAAGGTGATGAGTGGACGCAGCGGGCTCGCACAGTCAACGAGTTGCGTACCATCGCCTGGGCCGTTCGCGACTACATTCGCGATATCCTGACCTGGCGTAACCGTGATCTGATCGTCGAAATCGTACGTCCAGAAGTCCACTGAGAAGGTAAAGCCGCTTCCCTCGAAGATCGCTCCTACATTATAGGTCAGCGCGGTTTCAGGGTCGAGATTCGGATTGCCGAAGACATCGACCGACTTGAAGTTGTTACCCGCCGCCTGAATACCGGCTAGAGCAGTTACCGAGTTCGGATCGATGTCTGAGGGCAAGGGACCCCGGAAGGTTGTGCCAACGGAGCCGCGAAGAACAAGCCAGTCGGCCGCTTGCCAGCGAAATGACCCCTTCGGATTGAATGTCGATCCGACAGGATCGCCGTAATCTTCATAGCGCGCCGCTCCCGTAAGTTCGAGCGTGTCGCCAATGGGAACGTTTACCTCCGCAAACAACGCGTAAATGTTCTGCGAAAGGTCAACGGGCGCTGACTGTCCGAGGAATATGAAGGGCCCAGACTGAACGTCACAGCTGGTGCTTCCAATGACGGGACACGGGTTCAAGTTGACGTTCTGAAGTTCCGAGTTCGGGCGGGCGGAAAAGCTCGAATCTCGATATTGGCCACCGAAGGCGAACGCCACCGGGCCACCGCCGAGATCTACACCGGTCTCCCCGGAAAAGACGAGATCGAAGATATACTTGTCCTCGACGTCGATCGTGCCGTTGTCCTGAAAGATGTAATCCAAAAGCTCGAGGTCGTTCTCGTTCCCAGGAATATATGCAGGGTTTTCAAGGTTCTGGCGGGGATTTTCCGGCGACGAGTTGATGAAAGGATTGAAGTACAGGCACCCCCCCTGCCCCGGGACTCCGGCGGACACGTCACAGCCTGCGCCCCCCAGTCCGTTCAGCGCGTTCTGGAGCCGCTCGGCCACAACGTCGGGGACTAGCTGCGTACGCTCTGATCGAATGTATGTCGCGGAGAGCTCGCTGCGGAACCTGTCCGAAAATTCATACTCGAAACCACCCGAGACCCGGAAAGCGTCGGCGTCAGCGGTGCCGATCTGACCGCCGCCGTAGAGTCGGTTGCCACCCCAGCCTACAGGACGGCCAAACGCATAATAGCGATCAGCTGGGATCGCTGTGTTCGTCACCCCGGGCGTTTGCGCGATGAAATCCGCGACGAACGGATTGGAAGCCGGCACCACGAACTGCGGAAACACACCCGGCCCAAACAAGCCTTGGATCGGCGGAAAGGATGGAGAGTAGCGCGTGGTCTGATAAGAGTCGGCGAACAGCACGTCCACAGTGAAACGCAGCTGATCCGACAAATCAGCAACCAACTGACCATAAACTTCTATGCGCTCTTGATCCTCGACAAGGTTGTCGAAGGGGATGAATTGGAACCGGCAGACCGGAATACCCGCGTTATTTGGCTCGGTGTTGCCGACGAACCCGCCAACGTCATCGCATGCATTGAGCCCCTGGGCGTCAATAAACGCACCGGTGGCCGGAACGAGGAAACCGAGCGGATTTGCAGGCGAGGCCGCGAGCGGGTTCGCTGGGAAATAGGTTTGCGGGTTGCCGAGAGATGACCACCCTCCGCCGGGATTTACCGCATAGGGAAGAGTCGCGTAGTCCCGCTCCACGGACGGCAATTCGCTACGTTCCTGATAGCCCACCCCTATCATCAGATTGGCGGCCCCATCGGCAAAGTCCAAGCCGCCGAGAATGGATGCCGTCCAGTCCCCGTCGGACCCGTCAATGAATTCGTAATCGCCCTCGATCTCGACGCCGGTGAAATTCCGCTTCGTGACGAAGTTCGCGACGCCAGCAATCGCGTCGGACCCGTAGGTTGCCGCTGCGCCATCCTTCAATATCTCAATACGATCTAGCGCAAAGAGGGGCATCAAATTGGTGTCGACGAACCCTTCACCCGGGCTGGTGATCGTACGCTTCCCGTTAAGCAGGACGAGCGTACGCTCCGCGCCTAGATTACGAAGATTTAGCGAGCCCTGACCTTGGTTTCCCTGGGCAGAGGCGGAAAACTGATTGGTATCGCCAAGAACCGAACCAACCGACGGAAGGTCCTTAATAAATTCTAGCGGGGAACTGACGCCAGACTGTTCGAGCTCCTCGCTATTGAAAACGTCAACCGGAAGAGCGGCATCCTCTGGCGTCCCGCGGATGAATGAGCCCGTTATGACAATCGTTTCTGGCGTGTTGCCCACTGGCGAAGCTTGATCCGCAACCTCTTGGGCAAATGCTGTGGACTGAACAATTAAAGCCGACGCTGCAGTCGCAAGAAATTTAGCTCGCATGGTGTCTCCCCAAAACCTCCGTGGCAATCTCCGCTGCCATACCCCCTCAAGTGCTAGAGTCGGGGGGAGCCGTCAAGTGTCTTACTAGTTTCAGCGGCGTAATCTCGGCGCCTGTGGCAGCAATGCGACTTTTCTCGCGCACGCTCAAATAGGGTCCAATTTGACCATTTATCTTGTCATTTCAGTATCTTCTGCCGTCCGGATATTTTGCCCCAAACCGCGCTAGCGGTTGCGCATTCGGGCCCGGCCCTTGCGCGGACTCCGTGTCTCGAACGCGTTTAGTTATTCACTATACTGGTTGACCGCTCCTGGGTTTCCGGTAAGGGACCATCTAGGTCGAAAAGGAATTTGCGCAGAGGCGTGCCGCGCCATCCTGAACGCGCCAACTAAGGTCAACCGAAGCGTTGTAGAAAAAAGGTGAGATTTCATCTTGTGAAGTATACTTGGGGTAGCTTCATGAAGTGGACTTCCGAACTGCCTTCTTGAGAAAAAAGATTCTGCGACGGCCCGCTTAGTGATTTCGGGATGCTGGACCGAGCCTATGAGTAGTTTTGTCTAGGACGGACTTAATGCTGAGAGGCATTAAGGTCGTGAGAACTTCGATAGCGTTCAGAGTTTATTTGCTATTATGCTGACCATTATTCAGTTCATGGACAAGAGGGTTACGATGAACGAGAAGATGTTACAGGAAGCGTTGTTGATATCGCCCTTTCACCGCTGGCTTGGGCTAGGGATCCAGTCGCGGACGGAAAGCGAGCTCGAACTCACCATGCCCTGGCGGGAAGAGATCATATCAAATCCGTCGATTGGCGCAGCGCATGGCGGCATACTCGCCTCTCTGGTCGACCTGACGGGCTTGTACGTTTTAATCGCTACCGGAACCTCGGCGAAGGCGACAGCCGACCTGCGTGTCGACTATCACCGCCCAGCGATCGGCGGACCGCTTACCGCGGTGGGTCGGGCGGTGAAGGTAGGTCGGCAGATTTCCGTAGCCGAAAGCCGCATTCTGGGAAGCGAGGGCGAATTGCTCGCCAGCGGGCGCGGAGCCTACATCTGCGGATGAGTTGGCCGGTTCGAATCCTCGCCGTCCTTACGACAGCAGCCAGCCTGCTGAGTGCGTGTTCCGATGCCGAGTCGGCAAATGTGGTGGCCTCAGCTGAGCCTGAGGCGGAACCGGTCGAGATCGTGACTGCGAACCTCACGCAACTGGCCAAACCAGTTGAAGCGTTTGGAACGATCGCGGCACGTCAAAGCAGCGCAATCGGTGCGCTCGTGGAAGGGCCGGTCAGAGTCTTTGTCCAGGTGGGCGACCGCGTCTCTAAAGGCGATCCGTTGCTTCGCGTCCGCCGCAGCTATTGTGAGCGGCGGGTTGAGGAGGCGGAGGCTGCGGTCGCCCTTGCGCGCGCACAAACCGAGCAATCCGAGCGTCAGCTTGAGCGCGTAGCGGCACTTGCTCCCCGGGTTCATATCAACGGCGAGAGTGGAACAGGCTGAGACCGAACTTGCCGTCGCACGGGCTCAGCAGGCGCAGGCTTTCCTCCGCCCAACAAGCGTTGGAGGACGCAGTCGTACGGGCACCCTTCAACGGCGTCATTACCGCGCGTCTCGTCGTTGAGGGCGTCTACCTGAACAAAAGGTTCTCCATCGGCGGCCAGTCCGCCGCGATAGAGGTCCAGCAGTTCGGAGTTGTCGCAGCAATTGTCAATGCGCCGCAGGAGTATGTGGACGAATTCCGTAAGAACCTGCCCGCGAAGGTGTTCGTCGAAGGATTCAACGAACCCTTCGACAGCATGGTCTATATAATCAACGACCGCGTCGATCCGGAGGCGCGCACTGTCGAGTTGCGGCTGCCCATACGCAACCCGGATTACCGGATAAGCTCCGGACTTTCGGCTCGTGCCGAAATCGCGATACCGCCCACCGAGGCCGTAGTGCTGCCCCGGTCAGCCGTGCTTGCCGACGGTGGAACGGCCTACGTTTTCGTTGTCTCGCGCGAGAAGGCCATGCGGCGTCCAGTCGAGGTAGAAAGCATCGATCTTGATCGGATGCGCGTTATTGAAGGTCTGGAACCGGGTGAAATTGTGGTGCGGGCTCCGCGCCCCACCCTGCGCGACGGGGATGCGGTTTCGGTGCGACAACAAGCGGCAAATAATACTCGGGAAGGGGCAAATGTGGCTCGCTGAAGTATCAATCCGGCGTCCAAGTTTGCCACGATGCTGATCATGTCGCTCGTCGTTCTCCGGCTGATCTCCTACGAACGGATCGGCGTCGATCTCTTCCCGGATGTGGAGTTTCCGTACGTGTCAGTGACGACCGCAATCCCGGGGGCCGCGCCCGGCACGGTCGTGATGGAGGTTACTGATATTCTGAAGGAGGAACTGTACAGTATCTCCGGCCTCCGCCAGATGCGCTCTACTAGCGCCGAAGGCGTCAGCATCCTCAGCCTTGAGTTCGAACTGGAAGAAGACGGCGACGTCAAGGCGCAGGATGTGCGCGACAAGGTCGCACGTCTCGGCGCAGATCTTCCCGAAGTTACTGACCCTCCCATCATCGAGAAGGTCGTTCCGGACGCCACGCCCATCCTTTCCGTCATGGTAGCAGGCGACATCCCGATCCGCGATCTCACCACTTTCGCCAACGAAGCGATCAAGGAACGGCTTGAGCGTGTCGCGGGCGTAGGATCGGTCAAGCTATTAGGTGGACGCGAGCGCGAGATGCGCGTCTGGCTTGATGCGTCGGCAATGCGTGCACAAGGCGTGACCGCAGACGAGGTTCTGACGGCACTGCAACGCGAAAATGCCGAACTGCCCGGCGGGCGGCTCGTCGCCGAGGAGCGGACGCGGCACTTTGGCGTTCGCACTCTTGCCGAGGCCGGATCTGCCGAGGAGTTCGCGGCACTTTCCGTCGCTTACCCCCCCGACGGTCGGACCGTCCGCGTCGGCGACGTCTCGCGTGTCGTAGATTCGGCCGAAGACAAAACGAGCTACGCTTAGTTGTCGGGCGTGCCGGGCGTCACTCTTGAAATCAGGAAGCAGAGCAGCACGAACACCGTGGCCGTCGCCGGAGAAATTCGCGACCGTATTGTAGAGTTGTGAGCCAATGCACCCCCTGGTGTGCGCCCAATCGTCGCCCGCGACACCTCCCGCTTCGTCGAACAGGCAATCGACGATGTGCATTCGACCTCGCAATCGCGGTCGCGCTTGTCGTTCTCGTGACCTTTCTGTTTCTTCTCAGTTGGCGCGCGACGGTAATTGTGTTGCTGGCGATTCCAACCTCCGTGATCGCGACTTTCCTCGCGTTCGGCGCCTTCGACTTCACCATTATTATGATGACCTTCCTTGCGCTCACGGTGGCAATCGGACTTCTGGTGGACGCGATCGTGGTCGTAGAGGCGATCCAAAACGCCGTCGATGCAGGCGCCGACCGAATGGCAGCCGCCCTTTCCGCCACGAAGCGTGTCGCTCTGGCTGTGCTGGCGGGAACCTTCGCAACACTGGCCGTTTTTGTTCCTCTTGCGTTCATGGAGGGGATCGTTGGCCGATTCTTCTTTCAGTACGGGCTGGCTATCGTCTTCTCCGTCAGCGTATCGCTACTCGTGGCGTTTACACTCACGCACGCTCTCGCGGCGCGGCTGCTCCGTCCGGAACAAGGTGTCCACGGGCCCCTAGCACGGATCGAGCGATTTCACACGGCAATGCGGAGCCGTTACCGGCAGCTAGTTGGATGGGCAGTGAAGCGCCGTTATCTTGTTCTGGCATGTGCATTCGCCGCGCCAGCACTCAACCGGCGGTAAACAGCGGCTTGGCAGCATATCAAAGATGGGTGAACGCACGATAAGGAGGCTGCTCATTATCGGCGGCAGCTCGATGGTGCGTCAGGCGTGCCGGTCCGGTGCACCGGCCGGTTCGTGGCTGGAGCGGATGCTCGCGCGCAAGCCACGCATGCTCGTCTCGGTCGCGCTCGCCAACAAGATGGCGCGCATGGTCTGGGCGCTGCTCACCAGGAAGGAAGATTACAGGGCTCCGGCGGCGGTCGCGGCGTAAGCCGAGGTAGCAGCCAGAGGCGTCGGGGACGTAGGCGGTCGAAGGAGGGTATGGCACAACAGTCGGCGAGACGGGGCTGGAAGAACCAGGGAATGGCAGAGCGCTAGCCAAGCGCGCAAAGCTGAAATGGATCCGGTCCGCGAACTCCCATACTGGCCCGCAGCTATGGCGCTGCTCATCGGGGCCGGACAGATGACAGCATCCGACTACGTGCCAACACACCCGAATTTACCGCTTGCATCCGAAGGGGCGTCCACAGATGCCGTTACGAATGGTGGAATGCCCATATCGTCGAGTTCAGATCGGCTCTTCCTCGTAGCATGAAGTCCGTATCTGCCGAACAGCTCCTGCTTCCTAGCCAGACCGGCGTGCTGCGAGGAATGAACGGCGACGGTCAGGTTGCCATTGTCGCGGTAGTCGGAATCCGCCCCGCTTCGGGCTACCATAGTGCCGACTGTCCCCCGTCAGCACCTATGGCACAGATTGTTACAGCGCAAAGGATAACGCATGGCTCGTCGACCTGGCGGGCAAATGCCCGAAGCGATTCATCAAAATGCACCGCGCTGAACCAGCCAGGTCCGCGATCGACGAGCTTCTCGAGCTTCACCTGGCCGAGATGGCGCCTTTGCTGCAGGCCGTCATATAGCTCGACATAATCGAGACACGCGTCTCCTGCCGCAGTATCGAGCAACGCAAGATCGCCCATCCGCGCCGTGATGCAGGCGGCGGCCCGGGCACGGCTGGCAGCACGGTCGCGGTTGCCTGCGTCCCGGCAGGGTAGTCGCGCAGCAGCGCCTCGAGTTGGCGGGTCAATCGCTCGGCATTCTCCTCAAGCTGCTGCAAGCCAGCGCGCGCCTACTCCAGGTTGGAGATGGCGAGCAGCTTGTCGTTAGGTGGCGCAATCCCCACGTCGGCTCGATTGCCGACCTGCCGTGCGATCTTGCCGAAGGTGTCGTCCACCTCTTCCGACAGTGCTGCCTGCGCGCGTGCCTCGACCAGGGTGAAATAGCTGCGGGCCACCTGTGCTGCAACGGCCTGTCGCGCGGCTCTCAGGTTCGCTTCGCTGGCAAGGAACTCGACGATGCGGTCCTGCTTTCAGGCACTAGCGGCCGCGGGCTCGCCGGTGGTGGCCTGCGGAGCCGGTTCCTCCTCGCCTCCAAAGAACCAGGTATATAGAACCGGGACGACGCCCAGCGTAAGAATGGTTCCGACTAGAAGTCCGAAGGCGATCGCGCTGGCCATGCCATAGAACAGTACGTCTTGCGCGATAATGAGCGGAAGCAAACCCAGTATAGTGGTTATGTTGGTCATCAGGATCGGGCGAAAGCGTCTTAGCGACGCTGAGATGACGGCATCGGTCACGTCGTCTTTCTCCTTCTTTTCGATATCGCACCTGTCGACCAGTACGATGGCATTGTTGATGATGATGCCCACCAGCGCGAACAGTCCGAGAATGACCATGAAGCCGAAATCCGCGCGCATGACGTGCAAGCCGATCGCCGCGCCGATGACCGAGAGTGGCAGGGTCAGCAATATTATGCCGGCGCGCCGAAATCCCCGGAACAGCGCGACCAGCATGATAACTATCAAACCGATCATGGCCGGTACGCTGGCGAACAGGGCACCGGTGCCCTCCGCGCTCTGTGCGATAATTCCGTCCCATTCGATGAAATGACCGGGCGGCAGGCTGGCTTCGAGTTCGTCGAGCTGTTCCTGTATTCGCGGCACCAGATCCTGCGGCGTCACCTCGGTCGGTCTGGCTTCCACGGTTAGGGTTTCGATCAGATCCTCTGTCTGTATCCGCCCGAGCTGGGGGCGCAGCGTGACGGTGGCAATTTCACCGAGTTGAACCGGCCCGTCGCTGCCGGTCAGCGTAACCGCCTCTATCCGCCCGGGGTCGGAGCGTTCGCCTTCCGGAGCGCGTAAGATGATGGGAACCAGATCGTCCCCGTCGCGAAACTCGCCGGCAGGTTGCCCTGCGAAATAAGCCGAAAGGGCCTGCGAAACGTCCAGCGAGGAGACACCCGCAGCGCGCGCCGCTGCCTGATCGACCGAAACCCGGTATTGAAGCGACGGGTTTTCCCAGTCGGAAGTAACATCGATCGTGCCTTCGACATCTCGCAGGAGGGCAGCGAGCCTGTCTCCCGTTTCCAGGAGTACATCCCGGTCAGGCCCCCGCACCTGTACCTGCGTGATGTTGGGATCGCTCGGCCCGAGAAACATCCCCGCTATTCGCAGGCGAATACCGGGAAACTGGGCTGCCAGATCGTGGCGAAGCGCGAGGACGCCTTTATCGCGGGCTTCGGCATCAGCAGCGTTGATGACCAGGAAGCCGCGGTTCGGTGCGGGATCGACGGGAGCGAGAGACAGCACGAAGCGCGGGCCACCGAACCCCGAATAGGCGGCGACATTATCGAAGTCGGGATAGCGTTCGTCATCTTCGATATATTGCGCGATCTGCTGTATCTGATCGTCCGTCGCGGCGCTCGACGTGCCGACCGGCATATCGGCGTAGACGAGGATCTGCGCCCGGTCGGAGGCAGGAAAGAACTGCTGCGGCACGAATTGCAACGAATAGCCCGCGAGGACGAAGGCAGCGGCCATCGCGCCCATGAACAGCTTGCGATGATCGAGCGCCCAGCGCAGACGATCTTCGTATTTGCCATTGGCCCATTCGAACGCCTGATCCACCTTGCGGCGGATCTTCCCTTGCGTCTCCTTATCGGTCGGCTGCGCGAACCAGTAGCACAGCGTGGGCGTGACCATCATCGCGATCAGCCATGACGAAGACAGAGAAATCAAGATGACGAGCGAGATGCTGCGGGTATATTCTCCCGAACCTTCCTCTGCCAGCATCAGCGGCAGAAAGACGAGAATCGTTGTGATCGTCGATGCCAGGAGCGGGAGGGCAAGCTCCCTGCCAGTTTCGCCGATCGCATCGCGTCGGTCCACGCCCTGCGCCAGCCGGGTCTTGAAGTCCTCGGCGATGACGATGCCGTTATCGACCAGCAGTCCCAGCGAGATCACGATCGTCGCCAGGCTCATGCGTTCCAGCTTGATCCCCAACACGCCCATCACCCCCAGCGTCACCAGAATCACGACCGGCACGATGGAGCCCACGATCAGGCCGGTTCTGACGCCTAGGAACAGGATGACGACGCCCAGTACCAGCGCCAGGGTCTGCAGGACATTGAAGCTGACGCCATAAACGGCGTTCTCGACCTGATCGGCCTGCCAGGTCATCACGTTAAGTTCGACGCCCGCGGGCATCGCCTGGCGCAACTCGTCGATCGCAGGGCGCGCGCGTCCGGCGTAGTTTATGACGCTTTCTTCATCGAGCATGGAGATCGCGAACACGATGGCCCGTTCGCCGTTGAAATAGGCGGTCTGAGCAGGCGGTTCGAGAAAACCGCGCCGGACTTCGGCATAATCGCCCAGCCGTATCGGGCCGATCTCAGGGCCGAGTTCCAAATAGAGATCGGCGATCTCCTCCACGCTGTCGAACGATCCGGAAGGCTGGATCGCAATGCGGCGGGTCTCGGTTTCGATCGTTCCGCCGGGCGCAACGGTGTTCTGGGATCGCAGGGCCTGCGCCACCGCAGAAAGCGGCGCACCCAATCGTGCCAGCGTTGCATTGTCCATCTCGACATAAATGCGCTCATCCGGGCGGCCCAGAACGTCGACCTCCCGCGTACCCTCGATCATGTAGAGCCGGGTACGGATATGTTCGGCGAGGTCGCCCAACTCGACCATGTCGAAACTGTCGGATTGCAGCGCCATGGTGATGACGGCGACGTCGCCGAATTCGTCGTTGATGAAGGGCTTGCGCGCCCCTTCGGGCAACAGGGGCGTCGTTTCCTCGACCTTGTCCGCCACTTCGTCCCAGACCTGGTCGAGGTCGCTCGCCGAAAATTCAGCCTCGGCGTGAATGATCGACTGACCTTCCATCGAGGTCGCACGCACCTCTTTTATCTCGGGAATGGTCATGATGGCTTCGGCAAGCGGCGTGGTAATCAGCTGTTCGACCCGGCTCGGCGAGAGACCCGGGTGGCTGGTGGAGACCACCGCCTCGCGGATGGTGATCTGGGGATCCTCCCGCGCGGGCAAGGTGAAATAGCTTATCGCACCGTAGACCATCGCCAGCGCGATGGTAAGCAGCACCGCGGGGCGGAAGCGGAACCCGATTTCGGAAAGCGTGGTCATCGCGCGTAGCGTCGTGGGCCGACGCCGAGGCGGCTCACCTCTTGCCCTTCGGACAGGAAGGCTGCGCCTTTCGATACGATCATGTCGCCGCGCGAGAGGCCCGACAGGACCACCACCTCGTTTCCACTGGCCTTGCCGAACCGGACGGGAGCCTTTTCCAACCGTTGCGTGCGCGGCAATATGCGCCACACGTAACCGCTATCGTCATCTTCCGGTATGATCGCCGTCAGCGGCACCAGGATTCGGGCGGTATCCCGCCCGTTCTCCGATTGCGCCGGGCGATCGGGCAGGCGGACCTCGACGACCTGACCCGCTTCCAGTTCGGGGCTGGCCGCTGCCAGAGCGGCGACGATTTCGAACGCTCCGGGCCCGCTTGCCCTACTGCCGATATCGGTAATGCGGGCAGAGCTTGTGATGCCATCGCCCGATGAGGGCGCAACGGTGACGTTCTGCCCCACCGACAGCCGGTCGCGCTGGCGTTGCGGGACCGAGAAGCTGACCTCCAACCGGCTGCCGTCCAGTTCGTAAACCGGTTGCCCGGGGGAAACCTGAGTTCCCGGTTCGACCAGACGGCGGGCGATCTGACCGGAATAGGGCGCACGCATCCGCGTATCCGAGAGCGCTTCGCGCGCCACGCCCAGCTGCGCCTCGTTTGCATCGGCAATCGCACTGAGGCTGCCGAGCTGGGCTCGCGCATCCTCGAGCCGGGCCTGCGATGCAGCGCCTTCGGAGTACAGATATTCCTGACGTTCCTCGTCCTGCCGCGCCTGATCGAGGCGCGCGCGGCTTTCCGCGAGATTGGCCTGCGCTCTTGCCGCTTCGAGCCGGTAGCTTGCCGGGTCGAGCGTCGCGATCACATTGCCGCGCGCCACCCGGTCGCCAAGGTCGGCCGACATGCTGGCGATCGTGCCGCCGACTTCGAAGCTCAGGACCGTCCGGTTCCTTGCCTGCACCCGGCCCGGAACGTTCGTCGCGATGTCGGTGTTGGAGCCGGTGCCGATCTTGATCCACGCGACGGGCTTGGGGGGCGGGGGTTCATCCTGGCTGCCGCAAGCGACCAGCATCAGCGAGATGGCGACGAGAATGGTCGATCTTCGAAGAGATAAGAGAGGCATCACGGCTTTCTGTTCAGTCGGAAATAGGAAGGATCGTGGACGGCGGGGCCGCCGCCGAAGGAGGTGCCGGGGCGGGAACGGGAATAGCGACATAAGGCGGAACGGCTTGCCAGCCGCCGCCGAGCGCGGCGTAAAGCTGCGCTAGTGCGAGCGTCGAATTGCGGTAGGAAATCGCGCCGTTGCGCAGCGCATCGCTATATGTCCGTTCGGCATCCTGCAATTCGAACCGGTCGATATCGCCGACTTCGAAACGGATCCGCGCGAGACGAAGATTTTCCTGCGCGAGTTCTATCGTGCGCAACGCGAGCGGACGTCCCTCCCGTGCGAGGTCGTATTGCGCGATCGCGGTTTCCGCCTCCTCGATCGCGGTGATCGTGCCTTCGACATAGGCCAGGGCGGCGGTGCGCGCTTCGGCTTGCGCCAAACGAATGTCGGCGCGCACCCTCCCGCCATCGAAAACGCGCCAGGACAGAAACGGCACAATGGTAAAGCGCGTGCTGTCGCCGGACAGGATCGTCCCGGGATCGATGGAGGTAAAGCCCCCCGATGCATCGAGGCCCAGTTGCGGGAACAGTTCCCCGCGTGCGATACCGAGCTCGAATGTTTCCGCCGCCAGTTCGCGTTCGAGCCGGGCGACATCGGGGCGGCGCCTGAGCAAATCCGCCCGGGTTCCCACCGGAATGTCCGGCAGCTCCAGCAGCGGCGGCACCCTATCGGCCAGGGCGATCTCGGTTTCCGGCAGGCGGCCGGTCAGGACGCCCAGCGCAAGCGCATTGGCCTGAATTTCCGCTTCGACACTTGGCAGCTGCTCCTCCAGACGCGCGAGTTCCGCTTCCACAAGGACCAGCTGCGCGCGTGAAATGGCGCCCGCTTCCAAACGGGTTTCCGCAAGACCGAGCTGCGTGCGTTGCGCCTCGATCCCGAGCAGCAGTGCCCGCTTCTCCTGCTGGAAGCCGGCCATGGTGAAATAGGTGGCCGCCGTTTCCGATGCGATCGCCAAGCGCGCGCCGTTGGCGGCTGCGATCAGGGCTTCCACCCGGGCATCGGCCGCATCGATCCGGCGCCGTCTCTGGCCCCATAGATCGACTTGCCAGTTGAATGCCGAGCCCAGCGCATATTGCTCGTATTGACGCTCGAAGCCGGGGAACTGAGCTTGGCCGAGCTGGGTGTTGAGGCTTTGCTGGAGCACGGTGGCCGAGCTTTCCGCACTGACCGAAGGATAGCGGGCAGCGCGGGCGCGAAGGCGACGGGCATTGGCTTCCTCTATGCGCGACAACCCCTGGCGTATCGTCAGATTGTCCTCCAACGCCGCCTCGACCAGCCTAGCGAGTTCCGGGTCGCCAAGTTCCCGCCACCATGCGACGAATTCCTCCTCCGCCACCGCTACATTGGCGCGGTCGATCCAGTCGGTTTGCGCGGCAGGCGGGGGCTGGCGATCATAATCGCCCCCCACGGCCATGCATCCCGATAACAGCATGCCGGCGAAAAAGATCGGCGGGCATCTGAACACGAAGCGTGTCCGGCAGGATCTGTCGCTGGGCAATTCGGCTGAACCCTACCTGGAATGAACTGAGCGGTTCATTCGCCTGAACTATCGAGATAAGCTTTTCAACCTTCATTACGAATTCAGGCCTATCATCTCGCCCCGGGGGCTATAGCGAGGAGAGTCGGAACCTTTCCGAAAAGCGCGATTCAATGAACAACGCCGAGGCCACGAAAATGACTGCGCCCCATCCCAGTATTCACGCAAAAATTCTTGCTGCCGCGGTCGAACAGTTCGCCGTCGATGGTTTCGAGGGCGCCAATATGGATGCGATCGCACGCCGGGCCGGTGTGGCCAAACCCACGATCTACAATCATTTCAGGGATAAGTCCGCGCTATACCTGGCCTCAATCGAATACATGCTGGGCCGCAACCGTGCTACCATCGCCAGCCCTTCGTTCGCCAGCCTCCCCGCCGGGAAAGGCATTCTGAAGGTGGCGCTCGAACTTACCTGGCTGTTCGGCCGCGATGACGACATGCTCATGTTCTGCAAGATGTGCATCGCCGGGAACGAACGGTTCCAGACCGCAGCCGACGTGTTCCTTCGTAACGGTCCATGGCGCGGTACGGACGAGATCGCGTCCCTGCTTCGTGTCTGGCACGAACGTGGTGAACTGCGGATCGACCGCCCGAGCTTCGCGGCGCGACAATTAAGCGAATTGTGCAAGGCCGATATTTTCGATGCGCGGTTGTTCGGCGGACCGGCAATGGCAACCGAGGAAGAATGTCGCTTCACGGCATCCGAGGCGGCCAGGACGTTCCTTGCACGGTACGCGCGCCACGAAAGATGAATGCTCTTTCATCGCAAGAGAGGCGGTAGAAGCCGTCAACGCCGCAGGGGGAAACGCAGACCGATGTCCAGCTTCCGAGATAAGCTATCCGCGATCGGACGTTCCGCACGCCGCCCATAATTCGTAATATGACGCGCGTCCGTTTCTTCGGCATCGACTAAAAAGCCATTTGTCAACGAACCAGGTGAGTCGGCCTGACCGGTAGAAAACTGCCGTTCGCGTCGAGCCTTTGAACAAATCGTCAATCGCAGGTCGCAGGTTTCTGCCGCCGCGTCAGTTGGGCCGCCCACCGTCTGTTGCGCTGCGACTGGCTTCTTGTGCCGCGCAGCCGGGGGGCGGTTCGCCCCGCGGAAAGGGCAGAGCCGAAAACTTGGCGATTATATACCTTGCAAACACAGCGCGGATAGGGCATAAGATTCCTAAAGGGAGTCAATGCAGTGTCCGTTCTGAGCAAGCCGTATTTTCACAATGAGGAAGCAGCGTTCGCCTATCTCGAAAGCGTGATCTGGGGCGATGAACCGGCTTGTCCGCATTGCGGCGGCGTTGACCGCATCACTAAGGTGAAGGCGAACCCGGCGAAGCGCATTCGCATAGGCCTGTGGCGCTGCGGCGATTGCAAGAAGCAGTCCACGGTGAAGGTGGGCACCTTTTTTGAGCACATGCGCATTCCGCTGCATAAGGCTCTACAGGCGGTCTACCTGATGACTTCCAGCAAGAAGGGCATCAGCTCCCACCAGCTACACCGCGTTCTGGAAGTGACCTACAAGACGGCGTGGTTCCTGACGCACCGCATCCGCGAAGCCATGCGCGAGGGCGATCTTTCCCCGTTCGGCGCTGGCGGCGGCATTGTCGAGGTGGACGAGACGTTCATCGGCGTTGACCGCACGAAGAAGCCGAAGGGCGAGAAGAAGGGTCGCGGCTACGCGCACAAGCACAAGGTTCTGTCCCTCGTTGACCGCGATACGGGCCGTCAGCGTTCTATGGTGGTCGATAGCCTGAAAGCGGCGGACGTTCTGCCGATCTTGCAGGCGAACATTGCAGGAAGCGCGCGTCATGACGGACGAGGCGGGCCAGTATAAGTTCCTGAGCCGCTCCTTTGCCGAGCATGGCTACACGCGCCAGAGCCGGGGCCAGTATGTCGATCACGAGAACCCGGAAATTCACACGAATACGATTGAGGGTGCGTTCAGCATCTTCAAGCGCGGCATGAAGGGCGTCTACCAGCACTGCGGCAAGAAGCACCTGCATCGCTACGTTGCGGAGTTTGAGTTTCGTTACAACAACCGCGAGGCAAACGGCGTGAATGATGCTGAGCGGAGCGGGGAAGCGCTGCGCGGCATTGTCGGTAAGCGCCTGACCTATGGGGGTATGCTGCGGCTTGACGAGTCCGCCCCGCGACGAACCGTTCCGGTTCAGCTTGAACTGCCGCTGATCGGTGGTTAGGTTAGCTTTTGCAGCCCTTGCTTGGTGATAAACGCTACCTTAGCGTTTCGGGAGATAGCCAAGATTGCCGATATGGCGGGCTGCGCTTCATTTAGTAGTAGTGCTGGTGCCGCGCGCCCAGAGTTCGTATTCGTAACTCATGCGGGGGTCTGATCACGTCCAGCCATTGCGAATCCTGGCGCTCCCAATGCCGTTGGACCGACCAAGCGCAGTAGTCCGCCGCCTGTAGCAGGCAGTCAGTCATAGATGGGCGAAAATCAACAGCCCAAGGGATCGTTGGTCCACACTGCTGAACTACATCGTTCAGCGCGTTAGTGTAGGTAGCTCGCTCTTTCTTGGCGCCAATTGACGCTGCGGTTACGAGCAGGCGGCCGCCCTTGTGCAGGTGAGGCGCAAGGGAGTGACGAAAGTGATAGAACCACGGGTATTTATAGAAGCGCGCCTTGCTTGTTCTAGTCTGGGGCTGCGCCTTCGACTTCTCGCAGATGGTGGCCTGAAAGCGGAAATCGTGTTTCATCATCTCAGCGTAGACGCGCTCCTTCACCGCATTCTGCTCAGTGGCTGCGTGAAAGAAGTCGCGCAGCTCTGCGCCCTCCCTGACGAGGTCGTGTCGAAGTTGGCCCAAGGCAGGCGCCCATCTTGAGGGATTTCGTCGTCAACGTGCAGATGATAAAGTATCTGCTGATGTTTGGTTGGCGCATGAAGGTGAAATCGCCAGCTTCGTCGGAGAAAACGTAAAGGTCCATATGACTGTGAATAAAGAGCAATCGGACAAATTCAAAGATGCCGCCCGCGACCTTGATTGCGACGAGGACGAAGGCCGCTGGGAAAAGCGGTTGAAGAAGGTGGTGAAAGAGAAACCCGAAGACGCTAAAGGGGTTGAGGTATCATAATACCGTGTGGTAGAGAGGCACCTCATGGATGTATCCCTCAGTGAATGGTGCGATGAGCTCACGCGATTGTGTGTGAAGCACCGCGTTGGCCTTGCTGGCGAAATGGAGCCTTTCGTCATGGAGGCCGAAGATTTCCGCAACCATTACGAAGTCGATGGCAGTGGCAAGCTGGCCGTTAAGGAAGGCGAAGAGATATCCCTGAATTCGGACCGCCGGGCATCTTCGACTGAGTGTCCTGCCCTGAGCCGTGCGCAAGTCCTCCAGCACGTTCGCCGGATCGAAGTGCTGGCCTACAGCCTCTTCGGAGGACGAACGCGGGTTCTGTGAGAACCTAGCCCGATAACCGACGAGATGTGGGGTGCCATTATCCAGAGCGAACCGGCATAAGCCGCGAATATAGAACCAGTTGAACTCATCCTCTGCCAACGTTTCATGCGCGTTCACTGGGACCTTGGCCATCGTGTGGCCTCCAGTCGGCTTCTTTCGCGGCATGTGCGTTTTTAGGCAACCGTTGGCTAGAATTGCTCGCGCTAAGTTTTCATCAGTCCCATCGCTGGCTGCGCTCTTGAGAATATCAGGCCACTGACCGCACCCATTTTCGGTCAGGCGGGGACTTTCGTAGAGGATGCCGTTCTTTTCATAGAGCGCAATCTCTTCGAGCGTGTACTGCCGCACCTCGTCAGTGAGGTCCTTGTATTTCAGTCCCATCCCGAATCCTCCCCTTAGGCGATGGGGGAGGCTACCGCTCAGCGGTGTGTTTGCAAACGGTATAATCGCCTTTAAAAAATGCGGCGCCCCGGGAAAACCGAAGCCGCTCGGCGGTCCCATTGGCCGGATGCCTGCGGAGGGACTCCCCCGGGCGTCCCGCATCGACTCGGAAATCGAAGCCGTATTCGAGAGCTGTACGAACAGGTATTACCGCAAGAACCGGCACATCTCGCTGCGCGATACCTACAACCGCGCCGTCGAGAAGCTCTGTACGAGTTGCGTCTTCGATGACGACACGGGTGCGCCCATCACCTTCATTCTCGACGAGACTATCGCTATCCCGACCTTCCGCCAGTTCAGTTACTGGTACGGAAAGCAGAAGAGGGCAAAGTCGGATGCGCAGGCGAGGCTGGGCGATGCAAAGTTCGCGCTGCGCTCGCGAGCGCGGCTTTCCTTCGCGGCGCAGGATAACGAGAACGCCGGCGGCCGCTACGTCATCGATTCGACAAAGCTAGATGTGAATCTCGTGGCCCGGCATGACCGGCGCGTCTTCATCGGCACGCCGGTTCTTTACGTCGTAGTGGACGAGTTCACCGGTCTCATCATCGGGTTTTCCGTAAGCCTAGAGGAAGCTTCCTGGCTCGCCGCAGGCCTCGCGATCCTCAATTGTCTCGAAGACAAATCCGATTTCTGCCGCCGCCACTCGATTGAGATCGACGCCTGCGTGTGGGCGACCGGCGGAATGATGCCGATGCGGTTTTTGTTCGATCGCGGAGAAGCACGCGGCGATCTCGCTTCAGGGTTCGTCGCCAAGTCCGGGATCATCGTCGAGAATACCGGTGCCTGGCGGGCGGACCTCAAAGGTGTCTGTGAGAAACGCTTCGATCTCATCAACTGCGCACTAAGAAGCGAGCTCCCCGGAGCGCGCGATAAGGATTCCGGGAAGCGAGGCGAGCGGGATCCGCGCGAGAAGGCGGTCCTGAACCTCGACGAAATCGTCCGCATCCTGGTCTTCGCCATAATCCATCTAAATGGGCGTGAACTCACCGACTTTCGGCAGACACGCGCTATGATAGCCGACGGTGTCCCCCCCATTTCGTCTGCCATGTGGGAATGGGCGGTCGCGACCGGCCGCTCGGCCCTGCAGCGCTTCGAGCCGGACGAACTCGCGGTCGCGCTCATGCCCATGGAAACGGGAACGATCACAGCACAAGGGGTGAGGTTCAAAGGGCTTTACTATACGGGCGACCGCGCCGAGGCGGAAAACTGGTTTGCCATGGCCGACGCGCCTGGCTTCATCCGGCACCTGAGCCTCTCATACCATCCCCTGCTCGCCGACGCCGTCTACCTTCACATTCCCGGCGAGAAGAAGGCGCTTCAGGCGGTCCTGACGCCCTACAGCCAGTCCTGGTCCGGAATGTCGTTCGATGAGATCGAAGCGACGCGCCGGGCGAAGCGGATCTCAGCGAACGGGAGGCAGCTCGATCAGATCGAAAAGCGTGCCGACTTCCGCAACCAGGTGCAGCATGTTCTCGATGAGGCCGCGAGGGAGCGGCTTGGAAATCTCCGTCCCCGCGACCTCAAGGACGCACGCACGAACAAAGCGCTCGAGCGCGAGGATCGCCGGCTCGAAGCCAGACGGGAGATGCGCAGCCAGATCGGTGGTCAGCCCATCCCTGCCCGCGGCCCCCCGGCCGGCGTCTCACAGGGAGATGCGTCTGCAGACGATCTCGGCGAAGGGATGATCGAGTGACGTCCGTCTCGCAGTCGCCCAACCCCTATCTCGATGTCCTGCCGGCGGCAGTTCTGATGCACTACAGAGGCAGTTTACCGCCAATATCGCGGCAGTTTTCGTGCGGCTCGACAATGGTGAAAAAGAAATGGCGCGCCCGACAGGATTCGAACCTGTGGCCCCCAGATTAGGAATCTGGTGCTCTATCCTGCTGAGCTACGGGCGCCCGGGTCTCCATTGACCGCGCGGCGTGCCGCCGGTCAAGCATCGCTGCGCGGGCGGACCGGAAATAGCAGCGGCATCGCGTCGACCCCCTCTTCGCGCAGCGCTTTCGCCTCTTCGGGGGCGGTCTCGCCGTAGATGGGACGGTGATCCTGTTCGCCGTAATGCATCGAGCGGGCCTCCTCGGCGAAGCGGGAGCCGACATAGTCGCTCTTCGCCACCGCGTCCGCCTGGGCCTTCGCAAGCGCGGCGAGCGCCGCCTTCACCGCGGCCGGGTCGACCGGCGGCGTCTCAGGGGGTGTGCCGGCAGGCGAAGCGTCCTTTGTCTTCTCCTGTTCGCCAGCGGTTGTCTCGGCGGGAGCGGATCGCCCCGACCCGATCGCGAGCGCGGACGGGGCGCGGCGCACATCGACATCCTCGCAGATGGGGCAGGCGACCAGCCCTTTCTCCTGTTGCCGCTCGAAGTCCGCGGCACTGGAAAACCAGCCTTCGAAGACATGGCTGGCGGAACATTTCAGGTCGAATACGATCATAGCGGTTCGATATGGGTACGATGTTCGTGCGAGGGAAGCTTGCGGCGGATTTCGGAAATCCGCTCCAGTTCCAGGTCGCAGACGGCATGTCCCGGCTCGGTGCCCATGTCGAGGAGAACCTCGCCCCACGGGTCGACGACAAGCGAATGGCCATAGGTCGTGCGACCGTCCTCATGCGCACCCGCCTGGGCCGCTGCGATGACGAAGCAGCTATTCTCCACAGCGCGGGCGCGCAGCAGGAGGTGCCAGTGCGCTTCGCCGGTCGGGACGGTAAAGGCCGCCGGCACCGACAGGATCTGGGCTCCCGCCTCGGAAAGCCGGTCGAACAGGCGCGGGAACCGCACGTCGTAGCAGATGGTCATGCCGATCGTCGCGCCATCGGCATCTGCAAGTGCGGGCCGGGTCCCGCCCTGGAAAGTCCTCGACTCGCCGTAGCGCTCGCCCTCACCAAGATCGACGTCGAACAGATGTATCTTGTCGTAGCTCGCCGCGACCTCGCCGTCAGGGGAGATCAGGAACCCGCGATTGACGAGCTTTTCCGCGTCGATCGACTTGAGGGCAAGCGAGCCGAGATGGATCCAGAGGCCGGTTTTTTTCGCAACCTCGCGCACGCGGGCGAGAACGGGATCCTTCGCCTCGGTCGTCGCGGTAGCCATCAGCCGCTCGCGATTCTTGTCCAGGCAACCGCTCATTTCGGGCGTGAACGCGATGTGCGCCCCCTCGGCTGCGACGGCTGCAAGATCGCGCTCGAGGGTTGCGGCATTCCTCTCCGGGTCGATGCCGCTCGTCATCTGGATCAGGCCGATGCGCATCAGGACAGCGCCCCGGCCTCCTTCAGCAGGTCATCGAGCTTTCCCGACTGTTCGAGAGCGGCAAGGTCGTCCGATCCGCCGACATGGGTGTCGCCGATAAAGATTTGCGGCACCGTCGACCGGCCGTTCGCGCGCGACAGCATTTCCTGTCGCTTGTCGCCGCCCATCGAGATGTCGATTTCCTCGAACTCCACGCCTTTCTTGCTGAGCAGCGTCTTGGCGCGGGTGCAGTAGGGGCAGAGGAACTTGGTATAGACGTCGATCTTGGCCATAGCGGGCCCTTTCTTTCCTTATTCGTCTTCGGGAAGTGCGCGGGCAAAGGTCAACACGTCAACCCGTGCGGCTCCTCCCCGTGTCAGAGCGCGCGCCGCGGCCTCCGCCGTAGCGCCCGTCGTCATTACATCGTCAACAAGAAGAACGCGGGCGCCCGCCAGTCGGTTGCCTTTCGGCGCGAAGGCGCCTTCAGCGGCGCGGAATCTGCCGGCGCGGCTCAGTCCCGCCGTCGAGTGGGTGGGCTTTGTGCGAACCAGGCCCTCGACATCGACGGGAAGTCCGGCGCGCTTTCCGAGCGCGCGGCAAAGCAGTCCCGCCTGATTATATCCGCGCTTTCGAAGGCGCGCCCGGTCGAGAGGGACGGGGACCAACAGATCGCTTCCCCCAGGCGGGAGAAGGCGCGTCATATGCGCCGCCATGACCCTTGCCAGCTGCGTTCTGCCGGCATGCTTGAATCCGAGGAGGACCGGCACAGCCGCGCCCGCATATCTAAGCGCCGCCCGGGCGGTGGCATAGGGAGGGGCCCTTCCCGAGCACGCGCCGCACAGCGCATCCGCGCCAAGATCGACGTCGAAGGGAAGGCCGCAGCTCTTGCACCAAGGGGGCGTGATAAAGCGCAGCTCCGCCCAGCAGGTGCCGCAAAAGCGCCCATCATCGCGAACGATGTCCTTGCAGGCCGGGCAGCGCGGCGGAAGCACAAGATCGAGAGCCTGCGCGCCCACCCGCCTGACCCGGCTTGCAACCTCCTGCGCCTTCATCCTGGCATGCGCCCCTTTCCCCGACCCGTTCGACCCCTATATCGCCGCAGTGGCCTCCGATACCGATGCTTTCGAACCGTTCGACCGCAGCATGCGCCGCCGGGTCCGTGCGCGTGCGGCCTTCGGCTATGGCGATTTCGCATTTCTGAAGGATGCCGTGTCGGAGGATCTGGCCGCGCGCGCACAATCCTTCGATCGTAAATGGAGCCGGCTTCTCGACCTCGGCGCGCATGACGGCAGGCTCGGCAAGGCCATCGCCGCCGACGAACATGTGTTCGCCGATCCTGCGCCGGAATTTGCCCGCGCGACTGCCGGCGTCGTCTGCGACGAGGACCGGCTGCCGTTTCGCGACGCCAGTTTCGATCTTGTCGTCTCTTCGCTGTCGCTGCACGGCGTCAACGATTTGCCGGGCGCGCTGGTACAGGTACGCCGCGCGCTCCAGCCGGGCGGGGTCTTCCTCGCAAGTTTCGTTGGCGGCATGACCGCCACCAACGTCCGCCGCGCGCTCCTGGATGTCGACATGGCGGGGGAGGGTGCTGCACCGCGTCTGCTGCCGATGGTCGACCCGGCGGAGGCCCCGGGCCTGTTGCAGCGGGCAGGGTTCGATCAGCCGGTCGTCGACATCGCGTCCTTCGACATTTCCTACGGCGCGGTCGAGGGCCTGCGCCGCGATGTCCGCGGCATGGGCGAAGGCAATTACCTCGCCGCGCGCGCATCCGCTCCTTTGACGCGAAGCCATGCCGCGCAAATGATCGCCGCGCTCGAAGAGCTGCGCGGACCGGCAGGCAAAATCCCGGTGAAGCTGGAAGTCCTCACCCTGACCGGGATCTGTCCCGGCTAGATCAGCGCGTCGAGCAGCCCGATCAGCGGCTTGTCGGCGGGTGGCATATCCAGGCGGAACATCTCTGCCGGACGCGCCCAGCGCAGGGCCTGGCCTTCGCGCCCTTCCGGAGTGCCGCGCCATTTGCGGCAGGCATAGACGAGCAGCAGGAGGTCGAACTCCTCATAGGAGTGGCTGGCAAAGGCCGCGGGCGAGAGGCAGGATTCCTGCGTCTCGATGCCGAGTTCTTCGGCCAGTTCCCGGATCAGCGCCTGTTCGGGGCTTTCGCCCGCCTCCAGCTTCCCGCCCGGAAACTCCCACGTGCCCGCGAGGTGCTTTCCCGGCGGTCGCTGCGCCAGGAGAATGCGTCCCTCGCGATCGACGAGGGCGGCTGCCGAAACGATTTTCGTTTGTCGCGTCATGACCTTGCAGCGTTAAGGAATTGGGAAATCTTCCTGCGAGCCATTTGTTAACCCCCGCGTGCCTATAAAGAGGAGACTAGCCAGGCCGCACCTGCCCGAGGGGGTATCCCGTGAAACCATATCTCCGCAACCTTCGCCGCGACGACTCCGGCGCGACCGCCATCGAATATGGGTTGCTCGCCGGCCTTATCGCGATCGCGGCCCTGTCGGCCTTCCAGGCCTTCGGCGACGGCCTCGGAAACATGTGGGGACATGTGCGCGACGAGTCGACCAACGCCATGGGCTAGGGGGTCGGTTCGGCTGCGAAAGGGCCTAGGCGCGGAGTAATTTCCGCGCCTTTTTCTTTATCTTTCATGGACTTTCCCGCTGAATCAAAAAATAACCGACCGAATTAAGGTCTTCTCAAGAGGTCGTCCTTACAAGGTAAGTTGCTGACCCAATGAGGACCGGGTGAAGCATTCGGATCGAGTAAGTACGTACTGAATCAAGTGAGGAGAGAACCATGTCTTTCATTCGCAATTTCCGCCGCGATGAAGAAGGCGCCACCGCCATCGAATATGGCCTGATCGCCGCCCTTATCGCCGTTGCCGCCATGGCCGCCATGAGCGCCCTGGGCGATTCCATCGGTAACACCTTCACCGAAGCTGCCGATGAAATGAACAACGCGGTTTCCGACGACGCCAGCAACGGCTAACTCGCGAACCTGAATGAAAAAGGGCGTCGGGGTGACCCGGCGCCCTTTTTCTATGCGTGATTTCTATGCGTGAACGGGAAGGCGAAACGCCGTGCGTCCTTAGCCTTCCACGACGATCTTGACGCGGTCGCCGGCGGATACCTCGCCGCCGTCCTCCAGGTCGTTGAGGACGCGGAAGCGCGCTTCCTGATAGTCGTCGAATGCCATGCGGCGCGACAGGGAGGCGACCGTGTCGCCGCTTCCGACGGTAACGACTTCCAGATGCTTGGGCTCCAGCTGGGCCGCTTCGCTTGCAGAAAGCTTGCGGAAGCTCTGCGCCGTGGTCGAGATCACGTTTGCGGCGCTGACATTCGCAGGGCTGATGAAGGCGAAATAATAGGCGCTGTCGGCGTCATATTCATAGGCGATGACGGTCAGGTCGACCTGGCCTTGGTTGGAGGCCACGCGTGCCTGCTGCTGCGCCGCCGGCATGCCGTTGATCGTGGTGGTCTCGACCTGGCTGTACTGGGCCTGCTGCGCCGAATTTCCCAGCAGTCCGCGCAGCGCCTGCTGCGTCACGGAGGCGATGCTTTCCCCGGCCTGCTTGGAACCGCCGGAGAACTGGATCTGAACCGGCGAATTGCCGCTCGTCGCCGTGACCGCGCTGGAGGAATTGTTCAGATAGAACCCGTCGGGAACGCGGAAGGCGAGACGCAGGGTCGGGTGCGCGAACTGATGCTTGTCGACGAAGCCCTGTTCCGGGGCGTCGCCGTAGAGCATGCCATCGATCGCGGAATAGAAGCGGCTCTCATTCTGCGCGAGCTGGCCAGGTTGCACTCCCGTCTCGCGGGCCTGGGCGGTTGCGCGCTGGACCCGGTCCGCCGACAGCGGGTGGGTGCGCGCCCATGCCGGAATCTGGGCAGCTTCGTCGCGTCCGCGAATCTGCGCCTCAAGGGCGGCCTGGTCGCCCAGAGCCTCGAGCACATCGGCCGATTCATAGGGGTCGTAACCGGCGCGGCGCATGTAGAGAATGCCGAGGTCGTCCGACTGATATTCCTGGTCGCGTGAATATTTCAGCGTCCACACCTGACCGAGCTGGCCTGCCAGCTGGGCAACCTGGCCCGAACCGGTCAGGACGCCCGCGAGAACGGAAAGCAGGCTGGACCCGAGCGCGGCGTTCTGCCGGCGCTGGCCGTGATCCGCGGCGACATGGCCAATCTCATGCCCCAGGACCGAAGCGAGCTGCGCCTCGTTCTCCATCAGCGCGACGAGCCCGCGCGTCACGTACACGTAGCATCCGGGAATGGCGAAGGCGTTCACCACGCTGGAATTGAGGAAGGTGACGGTACAGTCGCTGCCGGTCTGCGAGAGGCCGGATTCGACGGCCACCTCCTTGCCGACACGATCGACCATCTGCGACCCGGGACCCGTATAGGCGCCGCCGAATTCCGCAAGGATCTGCGGGTGCGCCTCTGCGCCGGACTGCCGTTCCGAAGCCGTGACCTGGCCGGGGTTGTTCGGGTCGAAGGACCCCATACAGCCGGCGGTCGCCAGAGAGGCGGCGACGCTGGTGGCAAGGGCGGCTTTCGAAAGGGTCGGCACGGGCGATGTCCTCCGGGTCAGGCGGTAATTTTCTTGCCGTGTGAACCGAAGGGGGGGTGGGTCAGTTCCCTCGAACCGCTCAGCCGGGCGTCGGAGCCTTCGCCGCGACCCACGCGGCAAGGGCGCCGGCAACCTCGTTCGCCGCCTCGCTGAGCGCGGCCGCGACGGCCGGTCCCGTCTGCGTGGCGACAGGCCTGCGCACCGTGAAGGTGCGGCTCGAAACGAAGCCGGAATGCGGGGCCGTCAGCAGGGCGTCGTAACGCACCACGACTTCGGGGCGTCCGCTGACGTCTAGGCCGAACTCTGCCAGCGATCCCGAAAGTCGCATGGCCGGTACGACCGAAACGCTTCCCTCGTCGATGACGGGACGGCCAAGGTCTGCCGCCATCACGTCCATGAGGAGCTGCTGGAACAGAAGGTTCGGCTGCTCCACCCATGTGGCCGCAGCCAGATATTCCACCTCGGTGCTGCTGGTGGTTACCGGAATGCGCACGGTGCGCAGCTTGCCGGGAACCTCGGGCAGGCTGACCATGATCGGTGCGCCGGTGGGTTCGCCTTCGGGCGTCCGGGCGGGGTCGAGCGCCAGGAGGCTGGAGGGCGGGGCGCCGCCGCCGCCGATCTGCACGATCGGGCCGCAGGCGGTGAGCGAGACGGCAAGTGCGGCGGCGACTAGTTTCGGGCTCATTCCGACTCTCCGGGCGTGTATGTTGGCAGCGTGCGGCCGCCCAGAAGGGCGCCGGCCGGGTCTTCGTCCAGCTTGGCGCTGATCGCCCCAAGCGAGCTCGAGGCACGTCTGAGGTCGCGAATCAGAAGGTTTACCTCCGGCAGTGTCTGCGTGTTCACCTGATCGATGCCGCGGTTCGCGCTCATCGCGACCTGTTCGATTTCCGACAGCGTGGCGTTCGCCCGCTCGACGGTGGTGCGCAGGTCTGCCACCAGCGGACGCCCTTCTTCGTCGAGGAGGGTGGAGGTGTTGTCGGCCACCCGGGTCAGCGCTTCCGTCGCATCGGCGAGATTGGAGATCAGGCGGCGGGCTTCGGTCACGCTTTCCGACAGGTCGTTCTCGCGCGCCGCAATGGCCCCGGTGACGCGCTCGGTATTCTCGAGAATACCCGAAATGGATCCGAGGTTGCGATCGTCGAGGAGGAGGGTGAGCCGGTCGGTAAGCTGGCGCACATCCTCGAGCAGTTCGGGGGCTGCGTTGAGCAGCGAATCCAGCGTTCCCGGGGCGGTCGGTATGACGGGGGCGCCGAACTGGCCGGGCTCCGTAATGGGGGGCTGGCCCTTTTCCGCGCCGTCCAGGCTGACGATCGCCACGCCGGTAAAGCCAACCGACGACAGCGTCGCCCGCGTGCCCTGTAGGATCGGCGTTTCTTCCTGAACCGAAATCCGGACGCGCACGAATTCGGGCGAATCCGGCATGATGGCGATGTTGCGGACCGACCCTACCGGGACACCCGAATAGTTGACCGCACTGCCGGTCGCGAGGCCCGATACGGACTCAAAGAAGACGTCATATTCCTTCTCGCCGCCCGTATCGATGCGCGCGATCCAGAGAATGAATCCGAACAGGGCAAGGAACAGGACCAGCGCGACGGCGCCGACGAGGATATGGTTCGACCGGGTCTCCATAGGCTTATCGTCCTTGCGGGCTCTCCGTCGCCGCCGCAAGGGCCGCGCGCCCCCGCGGCCCGGAGAAATATTTCTGGATCCAGGGATGGTCGATCTCGATCAGATTCTCGATCGTGTCGACGGCCAGCACCTTCTTGTCGGCCAGGACCGCCACGCGGTCGCAAATCGTGTGCAGCGTGTCGAGGTCGTGCGTGATGAGAAAGACGGTAAGGCCGAGGGTGCGCTTGAGGTCTAGGATCAGCTGGTCGAACGCGGTCGCCCCGATCGGGTCGAGACCGGCGGTTGGTTCGTCCAGGAAGAGCAGGCGGGGATCCAGCGCGAGCGCGCGGGCCAGCGCGGCACGCTTGCGCATGCCGCCGGAAAGCTCGCTGGGAAATTTCGGTCCCGCATTCGCTTCCAGCCCGACCAGGCCCACCTTGTAGGCCGCAATCTCGTTCATCAGCTCCGGCGTCATGTCGAAAAACTCGCGCAGCGGAACCTGGATGTTTTCCGCCACCGTAAGGGTCGAGAACAGGGCGCCGTTCTGGAACAGGACGCCGAACTGACGCCGCGTTTCCAGTTCCTCGCGTTCGGCCAGGCCGCTGACCGGCTTGCCGAAGATGGTGATTTCGCCGTCCCGGAACGGCTGCAGGCCCAGGATCGACCGCATGAGCACGGTCTTGCCCGTTCCCGACCCGCCGACGACGCCGATGATCTCGCCGCGCTTGACGGTCAGGTCGAGATCCTCGTGCACGACCTGATCGCCGAACTGGTTCTTCAGGCCCTTAACCTCGATGACGGTCTTCATCCTGTCGGGCATCAGATCCACCCCAGGACGGAGAAGAAGACCGCGAAGAAGGCGTCGAGAACGATGACGAGGAAAATGGCCTGCACCACGGCGGCGGTGGTGCGCCGTCCGACTTCCTCGGCATTCCCCGACACCTGCATGCCTTGGAAACAGCCGGTTACGGCGATGATCAGGCCGAAGACCGGCGCCTTGATCAGGCCGACCCAGACGTCGGTGATCGGCACCACCTCCTGTATGCGCTGGATGAAGGTGGAGGGCGGGATTCCGAGCGACAGCCAGCTGATCAGCGCACCGCCGGCGATGGCCATCATCGAGCCGTAGAAGGCAAGCAGCGGCATCGCGATGACGGAGGCGAGCAGGCGCGGAACGACCAGCACTTCGATGGGCGGCATACCGATGGTGCGCATGGCGTCGATTTCCTCGGCCAGCTTCATCGATCCGATCTGCGCCGCGAACGCGCTGCCCGAACGGCCCGCCACCATAATGGCGGTCATCAGCACGCCGAGCTCGCGGAAGGTGATGCGCCCGACCAGGTTGATGACGAAGACCTCCGCCCCGAACTGGCGTAGCTGCACCGCGCCCTGCTGCGCCACCACGATGCCGACGAGAAAGCTCATCAGTCCGATGATGCCGAGCGCCGCCACGCCTACGGCTTCCGCCTGCTTGAACATCGCGGCCCCGCGCAGGCGCCGCGGGTGCGCGGCGATCTTTGCGAGGGCAAGGAGCGTCATGCCCAGAAAGGCCAGGAACGCGCCCAGTTGACGCACTCCCTCGGCAATCCAGCCGCCGAGCCGGTCCAGGAGAGCCAGGAAGCGCGGCATCTCCGGCGGGCGGACGCGGCAGTCGCCGGCCGCCTTCCCGACCTGATCCATCATGTGCTGGGCATTCTCGGAGACGCCGCTGATATCGGTGTCGTAACCGCGCTCGCTGCGTTCGCGCTCCAGGCGAAACAGGACCCAGGCTCCCACCGTGTCGATGCGGTCGACCTCGGCTATGTCGAGATGGAGCGGCTCGGGGCGCTCTTCCAGATCGCGGAAATGGGGCGAGAACTCGTCGGCGAACCGGACCGTCAGCCGGCCGGTAACCGTCACCCTTCGGGTGCCGTCTTCCGTGGTTTCGTGGAGGGACGCCGCACTCATGCGGCAGCCTTTAGCCGGGCTGGCCGCCTCTCACTAGGCCCTCACGCATAGTGGGCCAGTTGCAGCCCCGGCGTCGGCCAGCGCACCTTCGCCAGCTTGCCGGTGGTGGACAGGCACACCCAGGCGTCCTGCATGTCCTCGCCGCCGAAGCAGATGTTCGTCGTCAGAAGGTCGGGAAAGTCGTACTGGACCATCTCGCCGCTGGCGGGGTCGATCGACGCGATGCCGGGGGTCTCCACCAGTGTGGCGACGCAGACATTTCCTTCTGCATCGACGGCAAGCGAATCGAGCAGGGTGCGGCCGCCCCAGCCATAGGCGACGCGTCCCGGGAAGCCGGCAAGCGGACCGGGGCCGACCTCTCCTACGCCGGTAATGTCGAGAGCCAGGACCTGCCGTTCGTTCGTCAGGGCCGTGTAGACGGTCTTCCCGTCCGGCGACAGGCCGACGCCGTTCATGTTCGGGCCGTAGGTCGCGCAGCGAATGTCCGAACCGTCCGCCTTCGCCCAGTACAGTCCGCCATGGTCGTGGCCGGCCTTGCGCACCTTTCCGAGGGCGGTGAACCAGAAGGCGCCGCTGCCGTTCATTTCGAAGACGATGTCGTTCGGCCCAGACAGGTTGAAACCGCCGCAGCTCTCGTAAAGCCGCTCCACCTTGCCGCTCGCGATGTCGATCCGTTCGATGCGGCCGGTCTCGTAGTCGTCTGGGGCCGGGCCGGGGATCAGCAGATCCTCTGCGCGCGTCCATTCGAAGCCGCCATTGTTGCAACAATAGAGCGCGCCGTCCGGCCCGACCGCCAGGCCGTTCGGTCCGCCGCCGGGCTCGGCCACGGTTTCCTTGCTGCCGTCGGGCCTGACGCGGGTGATGCGGCCCGCCTCGATCTCCACGAGGATGATCGACCCGTCCTTCATCCAGACGGGCCCTTCTGGAAAGCGCAGGCCGTCCGCGACGATCTCAAATTCGAGTTGCATGGCGATCTTCCCTTTTTCTCCCATCAAGGCCGCGCATCGCTTTACCGCCACCCTTCATCTGCGTAGGTTCCTATTATGTTCTTCCGGAGGGCTTCATGACGACCGAATTCATCCTGGCGGCGATCGGCGGCCTGGCCCTGGGCTTCCTGATCGCCTGGTTCCTGCGGCAGGGGGCGCTGCGCTCGGCGCTGTCCGAACGCGATGCGGCGCGCGCCGGTCATGAGGAGGAACGCTCGGCCCATGCCGCGACGCGCGACGGCGCGCTCGGCGACAAGGAGCGGCTGACCAAGGCCATTGCCGATGCCGAGCGTGCGCAGGCGCTGGCCGAAAGTGCACGCGACGAGCGCGTCCGCGAGATCGAGGCGCTGAGGGGCGAGATCGCCGGTAACCGGGCGAAGATCGACGAGCTGGACGCGCACCGGCTGGAACTGATCGACCTGAAACGCGGCCTTTCCGAGCAGGAGAAGGCGTTCGAGAAGCGCGAGGAGGATCTCAACAAGCGCTTCGCCGAGCTTGCCGATGCGGCGCTGGGCAAATCCACCGAGGCCTTCCTGAAGCGCGCCGAGGAAACGCTCGTCCGCCACCGCGAGGCTGCCGACAAGGGGCTGCAGACGAACAGGGCCGAACTCGACAAGCTGATCGCGCCCATGCGCGAGACGCTGGTGAAATATCAGGAGCGGCTGAAGGAGGTCGAGGAGAAGCGCCACAACATGTTCGGCGCGATCAACTCCGCCATCGCCGGCGTCAAGGAGGGGCAGCTGCGCGTGACCGAGGAAGCGCAGCGCATCGTCCATTCGCTGCGCAATGCCCCGAAGTCGCGTGGCCGCTGGGGTGAGCAGCAGCTGAGGAACGTGCTCGAAATGGCCGGCCTGTCGCAGCATTGCGACTTTCAGGAGGAGGTGCATGTCGATACCGGCGACGGCGCCATTCGCCCCGACGTCGTCATCAACCTGCCCGGCGAGCGCGTACTCGTGATCGACGCGAAATGCTCGCTCGTCGCCTATCAGGACGCCGTCGCGGCCGCCTCCGACGAGGAGCGGCACGCGCATATGCTGGCGCATGCCAAGGCGCTGCGGACGCATGTCGATACGCTGTCGCGCAAAAGCTACACCTCGCAGTTCGAGGACACGGTCGATTTCGTGATCATGTTCGTGCCGGGCGAGAATTTCCTCGCTGCCGCGCTGGAGGTCGATCAGGAGCTGTTCGAAAGCGCTTTCCAGAAGCGCGTTCTGCTTGCCAGCCCCACCAACCTCATCGCCATCGCGCGCACCGTCGCGATGGTCTGGCAGCAGGAAAAGGCAGCCGAGAACGTCCGCGAGATCGCCGCGCTGGGCAAGGAACTCTACGACCGGCTGGCCACCATGGGCGAGCATGTCGCGCGGGTCGGCAGAAACCTCGAGCAGGCCACCGGCGCTTATAACAAGATGGTCGGCAGCCTCGAAAGCCAGGTGCTGACGTCCGCCCGGCGTTTTCGCGATCTGGAGATCGAGCCGCCGAAGAAGGATATCGACCTGCTCGAGCCGACTTCCACCGAACCGCGTGAACTCACCAAACTGGAAGTCGGCAGCGCCGACGATCGCGAAGCCGCCGAATAGCCGCGACGGCGCTTCCGTTCAGGCAGGCGCGACGCCGTCGGCGTCGACCACTGCGCCGCCCTCGGTCAGCCGGCCGGTCACGCGGACGCTTTTCTCGACCAGGTCGACGGGGGTGCGCGGCAGGATCAGGCGGATGCGGCCCGCGCCATTGTCGCGCAGCAGCTCGAACCCGCCGTCGCCGCGTTTCAGGATTCCGGTTTCGTCGAATTCCTCCGCCAAGACGCCTCAGAGGTCCTTCAGCGCCGGGTCGAACTGGCCGTCCACCAGCACGAAGCAGACGCGGCAGGGCGCTCCCGAGCGATTCGCCCAGCCATGGTTCGTACCGCGCTGGACGACGATGTCGCCCGCCCTGACCACGGTCTCGCCCACATCGAGGATCAGCGTGATCTCGCCCTCAAGCACGATGCCGTAGTCGATGGTTTCGGTGCGGTGCATGAAGGCATGGCGGCTGTCGGCGCCGCTATGGCGGGAGGCGGATTCGGCGCCCATCGCGGCAAACTGAGCCTGGGCCTCCTCCGGCGATACGGGCGCGGCGGTATCATCCTCAGGTGAGAATTCCACGATGCGGATGCGTGTGCCGCCCGGGGGCGGGGCGAGCGTCACCGGTCCCTCTTCCGGCTCCTCGCAGCCGGCCTCGATCGGCGCCGGGCATTGCCCGGTAGTCCATAGCTCCGTGAAGGTCGTCTCGCGGTCGTCGCCGAAGCGGAACACGCGGGGCGCGGGCCCGTCCTCCAGGAAGACGGCGCGGCCGTCATCGTCGTGACCGGTCACGATCCGCCGGGTCTGCCGCGTACTCATCAGCGCCTCCGCTGCTGGTTCAGGACCTCGTACACCATAACCGCACAGCTGACGGCAACATTCAGGCTGTCGGCCTTGCCGCGCATGGGAATTTTCACAAGCTCGTCGCAGGCCGCTTCATAGTCCGGCGGCAGGCCCCGTTGCTCGTTGCCCATGAAGACGAAGGTGGGCGGCGCATAGCTCACGCCCTGATAGTCCCGGTCAGTATTGAGGCTGGCCCCCACCAGCATTCCCGGGCCGCTGCGCAGCCACGTGAAGAAATCCTGTCCGTCGGCCTGTGCCAGCGGGACCGTGAAGATCGCCCCCATGGAGGCGCGCACCGCCTCGACGGAGAAGGGGTCGCAGCTCTGGTCGAGCAGGATGACGCCGCCGCCGCCGACGGCATCGGCGGTGCGCAGGATCGTACCGAGATTGCCGGGGTCCTTCAGGCTTTGGCACACGATCCAGATGCCCGACGCGCTGCGGTCTAGCCGCGCAAGGCCGGTCTCGAGAAAGCCGAACACGCCGACGACGGCCTGCGGGTTCGCCTTGCCGGTAATCTTTTCCAGAATGTCGCCGGGAACGCGCAGCGCCTCACCGCCCGCTGCCTCGACTTCGCGCTCCAGCCGCAAGGTGAGTTCGTGCGTATCGCCGATGCGCGAGACGAGAATGCGCGGCACATGACCTGCCTCCAGCGCTTCGGCGCAGATGCGCAGCCCCTCGGCCATGAACAGGCCTTCCAGGATGCGATGCTTCTTCTGAGCCAGGGAGCGGACGCGCTTGACGGTGGCGTTCGAGAAGCTGGTGATGTCGCGCGGCATCTGGGGGGCGCCGCTATTCCTCGCCGAATTTCGATTCGACGAGTGCCGACAGCGCTTCGATGGCGCCTTCCGCTTCCGGACCCGCTGCCGATATGACCACATGATCGCCGGGACCTGCCGCCAGCATCATCAGGCTCATGATCGACGTGCCCGCCGCCTGGTTGCCGTCCTTCTCGACGGTGACGCGGGCATCGAACCCGTCGGCCATGGTGACGAACTTTGCGCTCGCCCGGGCATGAAGTCCTCGCTTGTTGGTAATTTCCACCCGGGACGAGACCGACACGTTCAGGCCGCCGCTCCCAGGATTTTCGACGCGACGGAGATATATTTCCGTCCTGCCTCCTGCGCCGCCTCGATGGCGGAGGATGCATCCATTTCCCCGCGAACGCTCGCCAGGCGGATCAGCATCGGCAGGTTCATGCCCGCGATGACCTCGACGGCACTGGACTGTTCCGCGCCCATAAGGCTGATCGCCAGGTTCGACGGCGTGCCGCCGAACATGTCGGTCAGGACGATGACGCCCTGGCCGCTGTCCACGGACTCGATGGCAGCCGCGATATCGTCGCGCCGCTCTTCCATATCGTCCTCGGCAAGGATGCAGATCGCCTCGATCTGTTCCTGTTTTCCGACGACGTGCTCCATCGCGTTGACGAACTCGCGTGCGAGTCCTCCATGCGTCACGAGCACCATTCCGATCATAGGCTTCCTACACTTCCCCTACCGGCTCACATCGCCGGAGTCGGCTGATTCAGAAATATCTCTGTGCATCACTGCCGGGTCGATCCCCGCCTCCCGCAAGTGATCCGCAAGCCGTTCCGCAGTGTAAACGGAACGATGGCGACCGCCTGTACACCCTATGGCAATTGTAAGATAGGACTTTCCCTCGTCATGATAGGCGGGAAGCAAATAAGAAATCAGGTCGGCGATACGATCGACTGCGCCTTCGAAGCGGGGATCTGCACGAATGAAGGCTCCCACCTCCGCATCATGGCCCGTCAGCGGGCGCAGTTCCTCATCCCAATGCGGATTTGAGAGGAAACGCATGTCGAACATCAGGTCGGCGTCGCGCGGGACGCCGCGCGCGAACCCGAAGGACATGACCGTGACGGTCAGCTTGCGGGGCTCGCCGTTGCTGAACTTCTGGGTGATGCTGCGGCGCAGATCGTGGACCGAGTAGTCCGTCGTATCGATGACCACATCGGCGGCGCGGCGTAGCGGTGCGAGGACCTCGCGCTCCTGTGCGATTCCGTCCGCGGCGGGCCGGTCGAGGGCGAGCGGGTGCCGCCGCCTCGTTTCGGAAAAGCGCCGGATAAGTTCGCTGCCGCTACAGTCCAGGAAAAGCAGCCGGGTGGGAAACCCCTCCTCGTTGAGGTTGCGGATTTTCTTGACGACGTCCGAGGCGTTGAAGCGGCGCGTGCGCGCGTCGATGCCCACCGCGATGGGGCGCGAATAGAGGGAGGGCGCCGCTGCGGCCGTTTCGAGAAGATGCGTGACGAGCGACAGCGGTAGATTGTCGACGACCTCGAAGCCCTGATCCTCCAGCGCACGCAAGGCGGTCGACTTTCCCGCGCCGGAAAGTCCGGAGACGATCAGCAGCGCGGGGCGCCGCGTTTCGCCGAGGGCGGACGGGTTGCTCACCCGTCTCAGTCTAGGGGAAGCGCCGCGCCGTTCAACAGCATCTCGATCAGAATCGGCGCGGACGGGAGCTGCGCATCGACGCAGGCCTCCCGAACCGTCTCGCGGCCGAAACGGCGGTAATGCGGTGCCGGCAGGCGGGCGGGGCGCGATCCCAGACGGCAGATCAGCGAAAGAGGCGCGGCGGCGGCATGCCGTACCCGGCACGGGCCGAGGCCCCGCACTTCGATCACGCCTTCGAATTTCTCGACCGGCCGAAGGAGGGGAGCGGTGTGCCCCGTCCGCTCGACGATGGTGGTATCGTCGCTGACGAGCGACGCTCCGCGGTCGATCAGGCGCAGCGCCAGGTCCGATTTGCCGCTACCCGAGGGGCCGCGCAGCAGAACGCCGCGCCCGCCGATCGACACGCAGGTCGCGTGAATGCGAAAACTCATATTGCGGGCAGGCTCATGATGAACCGTGCGCCGCGGCCGCCGTCCCGAGCCGCCTCGACCGTCAGACGGCCCTCATGCGCTTCGACGATGGCGCGAGAGATGGCGAGGCCGAGACCGCTATGCTGGCCGAAGCCCTCGCCCTCGGGGCGCTCGGAATAGAAGCGGCGGAAGATCTTTTCCTCCGCGCCCTCGGGTATGCCCGGTCCTTCGTCGCTGACGATCAGCCGCACCTCGTCGCCATGCCGTTCGAGAGAAAGCTCCACCCGCCCCCCATCGGGCGAGAAGCTGACGGCGTTGTCGATCAGGTTGCGAACAACCTGGCCGAGACGGGACTCGTCCCCCGGCACGAGGAACGCGCTCTGCTCGGCGCGCTCGACGGCGATGCTGACGCCGCGCGGCAGGCCGCGGCCCTGGTAAAGCTCCGAGAATGCCGTTGCCATGGCCGCCAGGTCGACGGGCTCCATACGTGCCCTGCTAAGCTCCGCATCGAGCCGAGAGGCATCCGAGATGTCCGAGATCAGGCGGTCGATTCGCTGGACGTCGGCGCGCGCGACCTCGAGCAGCTGCGCCCTCAGCTTTTCGTCGCGGACACTGCCCAGGCTGTCGACGGCGCTCTTCACCGACGCGAGCGGGTTCTTGAGCTCATGCGCCACATCGGCGGCGAAGGTCTCGGTCGCATCGATACGGCTGCGCAGCGCGGCCGTCATGTCGGACAGGCTGCGGGCGAGTTCGCCGATCTCGTCGCGCCGTTTCTTGAAGCGCGGCACCGTCACTTCGCGCGACCTGCCGAGGCGAACCCGCTGGGCGGCGAGCGCCAGCCGCCTCAGCGGGCGGACGATGGTGCGCGCAAGAAAGCTGGTGAGCATCAGCGACAGGCCAAGGACGCCCAGGAAAATCGCGAAGAGGACCGCGCGCTCGTCGCGGACGACCTGCGTGATGTCCTGCGCATTGGCGGAAATGGTCAGCACCTCGCCGCCTTCCAGCGGGACGGCCGAGTAGGTCAGCGGCGTGCGGTCGGGCGCGAAGCGCAGCGCGTCCTGTACCTGCCCGGTCGCAAGCGCGGCTTCCGCCTCGGCATATGACTGCCGGCGGTCGGGCAGGGAGGTGTCCAGATAGGGCGGCGATTCTGCGCCGACGAGGAAGTCGATGGACCGGTCGATGCTTCGCGCGGCAGTCAGCCGCCAGTCCTCGGTTGCGGGATCGGCCAGCGCATAGGTGGGCGGCGCCACGTCCCAGCTGTCCAGTCGCTTTTCGCCGCCCGGCCCGTAGATGCGAATCCGGGTTCGCGTCTCGGCGCCGGCAACCGCGATCAGGCGGCGAACTTCCGGCGCGGCGTCGTCGCGGATGCCTGCCGCGATCAGGACCGCCCCGGCACGCATCTCCTCCAGCCGCTGGGCGAGGAGCCTGTCGCGAAAGCTTTCCAGATAGACCAGGCCGCCTGCGAACATCAGGATCGCGAACAGGTTCACAGCCAGGATGCGCGTGGTCAGCGACCAGCTGCGCGACCATCTTAGTTGGCTATCGTCGGCGTCAGTCGCCGCTGCCGCCTTCGGCAAAGCGGTATCCGGCTCCGTAGAGGGTCTCGATGGCTCCGAACTCCGGATCGACGGCGCGGAATTTCTTGCGGAGCCGTTTGATGTGGCTGTCGATTGTGCGGTCGTCGACATAGACGTCATCCTGATAGGCCGCATCCATTAGCTGCTCGCGCGACTTCACGAAACCGGGACGGTGCGCGAGGGTCTCCAGAATCAGGAACTCGGTCACCGTCAGCGTGATGTCCTTGCCGTCCCAGCTGGTGTGGTGCCGGCCCAGGTCGAGCGTCAGCCGCCCGCGTTCGAGGCGCTTGTCGTCGGCGCCCCCCTCGTCGCCGCTGTCCTGCTGCCGGAATGCCGCGCGTCGCAGCACGGCGCGGATTCGCTCTACCAGCAGCCGGTGCGAGAAGGGCTTGCCGATATAGTCGTCGGCGCCCATCGACAGGCCCAGCGCTTCGTCGATCTCCGCGTCCTTCGACGTCAGGAAGATGACCGGCACATCTGTTTTTTCGCGCAGCTTCTGCAGCAGTTCCAGGCCGTCGAGCCGCGGCATCTTGATGTCGAGGATGGCCAGGTCCGGCGGGTTGTCGGCGATGCTTTTCAGGGCGGTCACCGGGTCCGAATAGACACGGGTGGAGAAGTCCTCCGCCTGCAGGGCGATGGACAGGGAGGTGAGGATGTTCCGGTCGTCGTCGACCAAGGCGATCGTCGCGCTCATGGCTTCCATTCTGACCCATAGATTCGACAGGGTCTATGCACGCTAATTCTAGCCGCCATGTTTTGACCAATTCCGAGTCGCGGTGTATGCGCGACCGAAAGCGAAAGGCCGGGCCGACACCTTCGGATCAGAGCCGTTCTGCACGACATGCACTATAGGGGAGACAGCCCGTGGCTGCCCAATCGACCGTTCCTGCCCATGATCTTTCGCAGCAGGGCATTGCGACCAATGCCGAAATTCACTGGAACCTGACGACAGCCCCTCTCGTCGAGACCTCCGTATCGCGCGAAGAGGGTCTGCTGTCGAAAGACGGCGCGCTGGTCGTTGAGACGGGCAAACACACCGGTCGCAGCGCCAAGGACAAGTTCACCGTCAAGGACGATACCACGGCGGAGACCGTCTGGTTCAACGACGGCAACAAGCCGATGTCGCCCGAGCACTTCGCGAATCTGAAGGAGGATTTCCTCGCCGCCCTCGGCGAAAAGGAGACCCTCTTCGTGCAGGACCTCTACGGCGGGTCGCAGCCCGAACACCGCGTGAAGGTGCGGGTCATCAACGAGCTTGCCTGGCATAACCTGTTCATCCGGACCCTGCTGTGCCGCCCGGAACGCGAAGAGCTTGCCGGCTTCGTGCCCGAGTTCACGATCATCGACCTGCCGACCTTCCAGGCCGATCCCGAACGCCACGGTTCGCGGTCCGAAACGGTCGTGGCCGTCAACTTCACCGAGAAGCTGATCCTGATCGGCGGCACGCGCTATGCCGGCGAGATGAAGAAGTCGGTGTTCGGCGTTCTCAACTACAAGCTTCCCGAAGCGGGCATCATGCCGATGCACTGTTCGGCCAATATCGGACCGAACGGCAAGTCGGCGGTGTTTTTCGGGCTTTCGGGCACCGGCAAGACGACCCTTTCCGCCGATGCCAGCCGCACGCTGATCGGCGATGACGAGCATGGCTGGTCCGATACGGCGGTCTTCAACTTCGAAGGCGGCTGCTATGCGAAGATGATCCGCCTGGACCCAGAGTCCGAGCCGGAAATCTACGCCACGACCAAGCGCTTCGGCACCGTGCTCGAAAATGTGGTCATGGACCCGGAAACTCGCACGCTCGACTTCGATGACAATTCGAAGGCCGAGAATACACGCGGTGCATATCCGATCGATTTCATCCCCAATTCCTCCGAGGAAAATCTGGGGCCGCCGCCGTCGAACGTCATCATGCTGACCGCCGATGCGTTCGGCGTCCTTCCGCCGATCGCGAAGCTGACGCCCGAGCAGGCGATGTACCACTTCCTGTCCGGCTACACCGCGAAGGTGGCGGGCACCGAGATCGGCGTGACGGAACCGCAGGCGACCTTCTCGACCTGCTTCGGCGCGCCGTTCATGCCGCGGCATCCGAGCGTTTATGGCGACCTTCTGAAGACGCGGATCGCCGAAGCTGGCGTCGACGTCTGGCTGGTTAACACGGGCTGGACCGGCGGTCCGCACGGCGTGGGCCATCGCATGCCGATCAAGGCCACCCGTGCGCTGCTCAACGCGGCGCTCGACGGCAGCCTGAAGGACGCTGAATTCCGCGCCGATCCCAATTTCGGCTTCCAGGTTCCGGTCGAGGTTCCCGGCGTGGACACCGCCATCCTCGATCCGCGGTCTACCTGGGACGACAAGGACGCCTACGATCGCAAGGCGCGCGAGTTGGTGGAGCGGTTCATCGAGAACTTCGCCCAGTTCGCCGACCATGTCGATGAAGGTGTCCGCGAGGCCGCGCCGAAGGCAGCCTGACGAGGTTTTTCGGGGGGTGGGGCCGGCAGGCCCCCTCCCAGCCTTACCTGACCTATTCCGCTGCGTTGGCGGCGCTGAGAAGCCGGTCCCTGATCGCGGCGATGCGAACCTGCACGTTCAGGGGCAGGTCGCTCTGCGCGTCTTCGGTGGCGGCTCCGTTTCCGCTGCCCGCCGGAGCAGCAGAACCGTCCAGCGGTGCCTCTGCGTTCGCGATGGCTTTCACGCCCCGCTCGCGCAGCAGTTTCTGGACGCCCTTGATCGTCAGGCCATCGGTATAGAGCAGGCGGTTGATCGACCGAATGAGCGCGATGTCGCCGGGGCGATAGTAACGGCGGCCGCCGCCGCGCTTCATGGGCTTCAGCTGCGTGAACTTCGTTTCCCAGAATCGCAGGACATGCTGGGGCACGCCGACATCTTCGGAAACCTCACTGATCGTGCGCAGAGCGTCGGGAGACTTGGCCACGTCGCTGCGGCTCAGTCTTTGCCGTTGATCTTCTCGCGCATGATCTGGCTGGGCCGGAAGGTCATGACCCGGCGCGGCTCGATCGGAACCTCCTCACCGGTCTTCGGATTGCGGCCCATGCGGCGGTTCTTGTCGCGCAGGATGAAACTGCCGAAAGAAGAAATCTTCACATTCTCCCCGCGGACCAGCGCGTCGCTGACGGTGTCGAGAACGGTTTCTACCAGCTGGACCGACTCGCTGCGGGACAGGCCGAGTTCCTCGTGCACGACTTCGCCCAGTTCGGCGCGTGTGAGGGTCGGTGAAGTCGTCATGGCGTTCCCCTGAGGTTCGCGATTCTGCTAGCAAAGCAGGTCAGCGATGGAAAGCCGTTACCAACGGACCGCGCTGGCGCCCCACGTAAATCCGCCGCCCATCGCCTCCAGCATGAGTAGATCGCCGGCCTTGATTCGGCCGTCGCGAACGGCAGTGTCGAGCGCCAGCGGCACGCTGGCGGCGGAGGTGTTCGCATGCTGATCGACCGTCACGACCACCTGGTCCATGCCCAGGCCGAGCTTGCGCGCCGTGGCGTCGAGGATCCGGAGATTCGCCTGGTGCGGGATGACCCAGTCGATGTCCGACTGGTCGAGGTCCGCCATGTCGAGCACTTCGCGGCAGACCGCGGCGAGATTCACGACCGCGTGGCGGAACACTTCCTTGCCGGCCATGCGCAGCTTGCCGACGGTTCCCGTGGTCGAAGGACCGCCATCGACATAGAGAAGCTGGTTGTGCGTGCCGTCGGCATGCAGCCGCGTCGCAAGGACGCCAGCGTCCCCCTGATCGGCTTCCATGACGACAGCGCCGGCGCCGTCGCCGAACAGCACGCAGGTGGCACGGTCTTCCCAGTCGAGGATGCGGCTGAACGTCTCCGCGCCCACGAGGAGCGCTCGGCGATGCTGGCCCGACCTGATCATCGCATCGACGACCGAGAGCCCGTAGAGGAAGCCCGAGCAGACCGCCGCCACATCGAAGGCCGTGCAGTCCTTGATCCCCAGCTTGTGCTGGACGGTCGTCGCGGTGGAAGGGAAGGTCTGGTCCGGCGTCGCCGTCGCGACCACGATCAGGTCGATATCGGTCGCGTCGAGGCCGGCAGCCTTCAGGGCGTTTCTCGCGGCGGCAACGGCAAGGTCCGAGGTAAACTCACCCTCAGCCGCGATGTGACGCTGACGAATGCCGGTCCGCTCGACGATCCACTCGTCGCTCGTCTCGACCTTGGAGGTAAGTTCGTTGTTCGGGACCACGCGCTGCGGCAGGTAGCTTCCCGATCCGGTAATTCGTGCGCGGACGTTTCCGATTGCCGCGCCGGTTGCGCCGCTCACTGCGCGGCTTCCGGGACGGCGCGCCGCTCCTCGAAGCGCGCCAGGTCCTCGCGGATCCGGTGCGCGATATCGTCGGTGATGAGGTCGCGGGCGACCCCGATGGCGTTCGCGAAGCCCTCGATGTTCGCGCCTCCGTGACTTTTCACGACCAGGCCGTTCAGGCCCAGGAAGACCGCGCCGTTATGGGCGTTCGGGTCGAGATGTGAGCGAAGCTGCTTCAGCACGCGGCGCGACATGAAGAAACCGATGATCGAGAACAGGTTCGAGCGGAAGGCGCGGCGCAGCAATTCGACGACGAGCCGGGCGGTCCCCTCGGCGGTCTTCAGCGCGACATTGCCCGAGAACCCGTCCGATACGATGACGTCGACATCCCCGCGGCCGATTTTGTCGCCCTCGACGAAGCCGGTATATTCCATCGCAAGGCCGGGGCTGGCGATCTTCAGGGCCTCGGCAGCTTCCTTGTGCTCGTCGGTGCCTTTCAGCTCTTCCTCGCCAATGTTGAGGATGGCGACCTTGGGCTCGTCGACGCCGAGAACGATCCGCGCGAAAGCGGCGCCCATCAGCGCGAACTGGATCAGGTTCTCGTCATCGCATTCGGAATTGGCGCCCAGATCCAGCATCACGCTGTCGGTTCCCATGGTGGGAAGGAGAGCGGCCAGGGCAGGGCGGTCGATGCCCGGCATGGTCTTCAGGCCGAGTTTCGCCATCGCCATCAGCGCGCCGGTATTACCGGCGGAGACGGCGGCCTGAGCTTCGCCGGCCTTCACGGCCTGGACGGCGAGCCCCATCGAGGAGCGGCGCGCGGTTCGCAGCACCTGGCTAGGCCGGTCGGTGCCCTTCACCTCCACATCGGTGTGCACGACGGAACTGCGTTCCGCCAGCTTGGGCAGACCGGACAGGTGTTCGCCGATGACCGTTTCATCGCCGAACAGCAGAAATTTCAGCTCGGGATAGCGCTTCCGGGCGAGCTCGGCAGCCTTCATGGTGACAGGCGCACCTTCGTCGCCTCCCATCACGTCGATGGCGAGAACGGGCTCGGCAGTCATGCGGGCGCGCCTGCGAGCAGGCTCTTAAAGGCCGACTTCGATGACCTCGCGGTCATTATAGTGACCGCACGCCTCGCACACATGGTGCGGCAGCTTGAGCTCGCCGCAGTTGGAGCATTCCTGGAAGTTCTTCGCAGCCAGCGCGTGGTGCGCACGGCGCATGTCCCGGCGGGACTTCGATACTTTTCTCTTCGGGACGGCCATGGGGCACCTGTTCCTGTCGTAGATTTATCGGGTCGGCGATTCGATAGCGCGCAAGGGGCGGTGCCCCGGTCACCGGTGCCGACGAAGGCGCTCCACATAGCGATTTCCTCTCCAGATGCAAGCCTGCCCCTGTTCAGCGGGAGGCACCCCGGGTAAGCCGATCATATGAAAGAAACGGGGGCGAGCTTGGAATGATCCTGACAGTCACGACGATGGTGGCGGGCGTTCTGGGGTTGATCTACCTCGCACTTACGTTTCGGGTGATTCAGCTGCGCTTCGCCGGGAAGGTTTCGCTTGGCGACGGCGGCAGTCCGCTTCTTCTCGCCAGGTCGCGGGCGCATGGCAATTTCAGCGAATATGTGCCGATCCTGCTCATACTTACGGGCCTTCTGGAATTTGCCGGCGGTTCGCCATTCTGGCTGGGGGGCGGCGGCTTGGTGTTCGTGGGCGGGCGGCTGCTTCACGCCTGGGGAATGGACCTGTCGGCCAGCAATTCCGGCCCGAACAGGCCGCGAATCTTCGGAACCGTGCTTACCTTGTTGGTCTTGCTTGCATTCAGTGTCTGGGCACTGGTCCTTGCGGCGGGGGCGCTCGCCTGATCGCAGCCTAGCCGTAGGCCCCGACGAAGGGATTGGATTTTTTCTCCCGGCCGATGGTCGACATCGGACCGTGTCCCGGGACGAAGGCGGTGTCCTCCGGCAGCGTGAAGAGCTTCTCGTGAATGGCATCGACGAGCTGCTGGTGGTTGCCGCGCGGAAAATCGGTGCGGCCGATCGAACCCTGGAACAGCACGTCGCCGACGATCAGAAGCTTCGAGGGTTCGTGATAGAAGACCACATGCCCGGGCGTATGTCCGGGGCAGTGAAAGACGTTCAGTTCCAGCTCGCCCACCGTCACGGTATCGCCGTCGTCGAGCCAGCGATCCGGCGTAAAGGGACGGGTGCCCGTCATGCCGAAGCGCTCGCCCTGCTCGCCGGCCTGGTCGATCCAGAACTTGTCTTCCGGGTGCGGTCCCTCGATCGGCAGCGACAGCTCTTCGGCAAGCACGCCGGTCATGCCGCAATGGTCGAGATGGCCGTGGGTCACCAGCAGCTTTTCCAGGGTGACACCCTTTTCCGCGACGACCTCTTTCAGTCGGTCGAGATCGCCGCCGGGGTCGACCAGCGCGCCCTTCATCGTCTTCGTGCACCAGAACAGCGTGCAATTCTGCTGCAGCGGCGTGACGGGGACGATGCAGGCGGCGAGCGGAGCGGTTTCGGGCTGTGTCATGGTCTTTGAGATGGTCTCTCGGTGCCGCGCGGTCAATTGGCACCGGGCGGGAGATGCTTCGGGGAGGGGCGCTTCTGGCCGTGACGTAGGGCGCGGGGTAAGCCGCCCCCGATGACATTCGATCCCGCCCGCCCCTTCCTGTTTTTCGACGACGCCCGTCTGTCGGCGGCGCGGCGACCGGGGCTGCTGTTCTCATCTCCGCAGCGCTGGATCGAAGCCAGGAGCGCCGACGCGGTTCCCGGCGCGCTCGAGGAGGTCGAGGCGGCGGTGGCAGGCGGATGGTGGGCCGCCGGGTATCTGGCCTATGAGGCCGCTGCGGCCTTCGAACCGCGTATGAGGGGCGAGACCGGCGCGGCGAGAAAGGCAGGGGTTGCGCCTCTTCTTCGTTTCGGTCTGTTCCGCCAGCCGCTGGAAACGGACTGGGAAAGGCTTTCCGCGTCTTGGCTTACCGGGCGCCGCGCCGGTGTGAGCGCTCTGTCGCAGGACCTGGACAGGAGCCGCTACCTCTCCGCGATCGGCCGGATCCTCGACTATATCCACGCGGGCGACATCTATCAGGCGAACTTCACCTACGCGGTCCAGGGCAGGCTCCAGGGTCATCCCATGGCGCTCTATGATCGGCTGAGACGCGTCCAGCGGATGGGCGAAGGGGCGCTGCTGCACGAGCCTGCCGGAGACTGGATTCTCTCCGCATCGCCGGAGCTGTTCTTTGCGCTTACCGAGGGGCGCCTCCTCGCCCGGCCGATGAAGGGAACGGCGCGCAGGGCGGCGGTAACGGATGAAGACCTGGCGGTTCGGCGCGAACTGATGGACGATCCGAAGAACCGCGCCGAAAACCTCATGATCACCGACCTCATTCGAAATGACCTGTCGCGCATCGCGAAGCCGGGTTCGGTCGAGGTCCGCGACCCCTTCTCTATCGAGACCTATCCGACGGTTCACCAGATGGTTACCGGCGTTGAGGCTGAGCTGCGCGGGGACGCGTCCGCCGTCGACGTTTTGCGCGCGATGTTTCCCTGCGGTTCGATCACCGGGGCCCCCAAGGTAAGGGCGGGCCAGATCATCGCCGAGACCGAAGCTGCCCGGCGCGGCATCTATACCGGCAGCATCGGGTGGATATCTCCCCAGGGGCATGCCCGCTTCAACGTCGCCATACGGACTGTGGAAGTTGCGGGTTCTGGCCTGCGCCTCGGCGTCGGCGGGGGCATCGTCGCCGATTCCGATCCGGAAGCCGAGTGGCAGGAAACGCGAACCAAGGCCGCCTTCCTCAGTGCGTCCGGGCGGCCCTTCCATCTGATCGAGACGATGCGCTGCGAGGAGGGGGAGGTGGCGCACCTCGATCTGCATCTCGACAGGCTTGCTTCGTCGGCAGCGTATTTCGGCTTTCCCCGGCCTGACTTTGAAGAGCTGACCGAACGCCTGCGAGGTCTCTGCCGTGCGGGGGAGGCCGCAAAGATCCGCCTGCTCTACGGCAGCGCCGGATCGGTCTCTGTGTCCTCCTCTCACTGCCCTGCGCCGAAGGATGAGCTCACCGCGGCGATCGTCCCGCTGCCGGTATCCGCCGATGACGTGCGCCTGTTTCACAAGACGAGCGACCGCGCCTTCTACGACGACGCTCGGCGCGCCGCGGGTACCGACGAGGTGATCTTCATCCGTCCGGACGGTCTGCTGACGGAGGGCAGCTTCACCAACCTTTTCGTTGCACGCGGCGAAAGCTATGCGACGCCGCCGTCGCGCCGGGGCCTTCTACCGGGCATTCTGCGTGCCGCGATGCTGCGCGAGCACAGGGCGCAGGAGGCCGACCTGACCGCCGCCGATCTGGAAGAGGGGCGGGTCTATCTCGGCAATGCGCTAAGGGGACTGCTCCCGGTACGGCTTGTTGCACTGCCGCAGGGCGAGTTCTAAGGCCGGTCTCCGCACGGATACCAGAAGGACCAACGACCCATGGCGCGACTGTCGCAGGCGATCGGACGCATCGCTCCCTCCCCCACGGTGGCAGTGACAACGCGGGCGAACGAGCTGAAAGCCGAGGGCCGCGACGTGCTGGGCCTGGGCGCCGGAGAGCCCGACTTTCCCGTGCCCGAACATGCCCGCGAAGCCGCCATTCAGGCCATTCGCGACGGCAAGTCCAAATATACCGCGCCCGACGGAACGCCCGAGCTGAAGGATGCCGTGCGCGAGAAGTTCGCGCGTGACAACGGACTGGAATTCACCCGCGACGAAATTTCCGTGAATGTTGGCGGCAAGCACACGATCTTCAACGCGCTGATGGCGACGCTCGATGCCGGCGACGAGGTCATCATCCCCGCGCCCTACTGGGTCAGCTATCCCGACATCGTCAGCTTTGCGGGTGCCACGCCCGTGATCGTGTCGGGCGGCGCGGACCAGGGCTTCAAGATCACGCCCGAGCAGCTCGAGGAGGCGATCGGGCCGCAGACCAAGTGGTTCATCTTCAACTCGCCGTCCAACCCCACCGGAGCCGCCTATACGAAGGTGGAGATCGAGGGACTGATCGAGGTGCTGCGCCGCCATCCGCACGTCTGGATCATGGCGGACGATATCTACGAGCATATCGTCTACGAGGATTTCGCCTTTCATACGGTCGCCGAGCTTGCGCCCGACCTTCGCGAGCGCACCCTGACGATCAACGGCGCGTCGAAGGCCTATTCGATGACCGGCTGGCGCATCGGCTTTGCCGGCGGGCCGAAGCCGCTGATCGCCGCGATGCGCAAGCTGCAGTCGCAGTCCACCACAAACCCCTGCGCCATCGCGCAGGAGGCGGCACGCGCAGCGCTGACGGGGCCGCAGGACTTTCTGAAGGAGCGCGCTGCGGTCTTTCAGAAGCGCCGCGACCTCGTCCTGTCGATGCTGGGCCAGGCCGACGGCCTCACACTCGTGAAGCCGCAGGGCGCCTTCTACGTCTACCCGGACTGCGGCGGCATGATCGGCAAGCGAACGCCCGGCGGGTCCGTTCTGAACTCGGACGAGGACGTCGCCACCTACCTGCTCGAAGCGGAGGGCTGCGCGGTCGTTCACGGCGCCGCCTTCGGTCTCAGCCCCGCCTTCCGCGTCTCCTACGCGGTTTCGACGGAGGTGCTTGAGGACGCGTGCACGCGTATCCAGCGGGCCTGCGCCGCGCTCGACTGAACCGCCTCTCGGCCGCGGCGCGCGCTTGGCAGCGCCTCGCTCAGAGAATGACGATCAGGCTGTGCAGGCAGACGCCGACCAGCCCGCCCACCAGCGTGCCATTGACGCGAATGAACTGAAGGTCGCGGCCGACCGCGCGCTCCAGCCGGTCCGATACCGTCGCGGTATCCCAGCGCTTGACGGTATCGCTGACGACGCTGACGATTTCCTCGCCATAGTCGGCGACCATGCCGACGACGGCGCGGCGCACGTAGCGGTTGATCGAGCGGCGCAGCTCGTCGTCCTCCTGCAGCGTCTCGCCGAAGGTGCGCAGCCCTTCGCCAACCTTGCCCGAAAAGGCCTCGGCGCCGCCGTCCGAAAGCGCGGCCTTCATCGCTTCCTTGAGGTTGCCCCAGACCCCGCCGAGGAAGCGGCCGAGTTCGGGGTTGTCCAGCATGTCGTTCTTCCAGCTTTCGACGCGGTCGCGCGTCTCGGGAAGATATTGCAGGTCGAAGGCCACATCCTTCAGCGCGATCATGATCTTGATGCGCAGCGGATGCTCGGGATCATAGGCCATGTCGTTGAGAAGGCGGCGCAGGCCGTCGATGATGGCGTTCGCGACGCGGTCGTCGATGCCCGCCAGCCGCAGGACCCACTGGGTGCGCTCCTGGACCAGACCGCGGATCAGATACTCGTTCTCGTCGAGGATGCGGGCGCCCCAGATCACCGCGCGGTCGAAAATCGGCTGTAGCCGGTCCTCATCGAGCGAGCGGTCGAGGATGCGCCCGGCAAGGGGCGCGACTTCCAGTCGGCGCAGGTTGCTGTTCAGGCCCGAGCGAACGAGGTCGGAAATCGCGTCATTGTCGGCGGCGTCGAGCAGCTGCCCGGCCAGACGGCCGAACCCCCGGCCTCTTGCGGCCCGGGGCGGCGACGACATCCACGATGCCACGGCGCCGGCGATATCGACGCCCGCCAGGCGCCGGGCCACGATCTGCGGCGTCAGGAAGTTCTGCTGCAGGAAGGTCGCCATCGCTTCGGCGAGGCGGTCCTTCTTCTTGGGGATGATGGCGGTGTGTGGGATCGGCAGGTGCAGCGGGTGGCGGAACAGCGCCACCACCGCGAACCAGTCGGCGAGGCCGCCGACCAGCGCCGCCTCTGCAAAGGCCTCCACGAAGCCGACCCACATCTGGTCGCGCGGCAGGGCGGCGTGGCTCAGAATGAAGACCGCAGCCATCGCGACCAGCAGGCCCGTGGCGACGAGGCGCATGCCCTTCGCGGGGTGCGGTTCGAACAAATGGGCGGCAGGGGGCCGGTTCATTGGCACGGACTTGTGAACCCCCGCCGCCGAAAACACAAACGCTTAGACGGTAACCGGCGGCAGGAGATGAGCTATTCCGCCGGTCCGGGCTGCGCTGCGCCCGGGCCGCGCAGGCCATCCTCGTCCTTGGTCGGGGAGTTGGTCACCCCGCCGAACATCCGCCGAATGCCGCGCTCGATATCGTCGGAGAAGCTGAAGCTGGCCGGAACGATCAGCAGGGTCAGCACCGTCGACAGGATCAGGCCGCCGATCACCACGATGCCCATCGGCGCGCGCCAGGCGCCGTCCCCCGACAGCGAGAGGGCGGTCGGCAGCATGCCGGCGGCCATGGCGATGGTGGTCATGACGATGGGCTGCGCGCGCTTACGGCCCGCATCGATGATGGCAGCGCGCCGCGGAACGCCCGCCTGCATCTCCTCCAGCGCGAAATCGATCAGGAGGATCGAGTTCTTCGCAACAATGCCCAGCAGCATCAGCAGGCCGATCAGGACCGGGAAGGAAATCGGGTGCCCGGTCATGTGCAGCGCGATGGCACCGCCGAGGGGGGCGAGGAGGAGCGACCCCATGTTCACGAAGGGCGGCATGATCCGCTTGTAGAGCAGGATCAGGACGGCAAAGACGAGAAGGATGCCGGACACGACGGCGATCGCGAACTGCGTCGTCAGCTCTTCCTCGACCTTCGACATGCCGAACTGCACGCGCGTCACGCCGGGCGGAAGTTCCTGCATCGTCGGCAGCTGGAACTGGGCGGCGCGGTTGCCTTCACCGGCCACGATGCCGGGCGCCAGGTCCGAGGTGATGACGATACGGTCCTGCTGGTTGAACCGCCGCAGCTGTGACGGGCCCGAACCGAAGCCGATATCGGCCACGGCCTTCAGCGGCACGGACCCGCCGGTAGCGGTGGGAACGGGAAGGTTTTCCAACGTGGCGATACTGGTGCGGGCCGACTGCGGCAGCACGACGCGAATGGGGATCTGCCGGTCGGACAGCGAGAATTTCGCGACATTCTGGTCGATGTCGCCGAGCGTGGCGATCCGGATGGTCTGCGAGAGAGTAGCCGTGGTCACGCCGAGATCGGCGGCGAGCGCGAAATTCGGGCGAATGACGACTTCCGGTCTCTGCAGGTCGCCGTCGATCCGCGGAGCGACGAACATCTCCGGGCGCTGGCGCATGTCTTCCACGACCGATTCCGCGGTTTGCTGCAGCAGTTCGGGGTCCGAACCGGCCAGCATGACGTTCACGGGACGCGATCCGCCGCCGAAGCCGTTATTGGTGTCGAAGGCGACGCGGGCGTTGGGGATGCGTGCAAGGGCGGGGCCGAGTTCGCGGGTGAATTCGAAACTGCTGCGTTCGCGATCCTCGGCCAGGCTGGCCCGGACGCTGCCGCTGCCGACGCTTACCGAGGAATAGACGCTGCTCGTTTCCGGCTGGTCGCGCAGCAACTGCGCGACGGTCTCGACCACGTCTCCGGTCTGCGCGAGCGTCGCACCGGGCGGCATCTCGACTTCGATCCTGACGGTATCGTCGTCGACTTCCGGATTGAGCGTGAAGTCCAGGCTGGCGAAGGCGAAAATGGTGGCGAGGAAGGCAAAGGCGCCGACGCCGATCACCCACAGCCTGTGGTCGAGGAGCGGGGCGGTCAGCTTTCTCCAGAAGCCGCCCCTCGCGGACCGTGCAACGGCCCGGTCGCGGTCCAGCGTCCAGCGCAGCAGCCGCTCATATGCGTTGATGACCGGACCCTCGGCGTGCGGGCGGTCGCCATGGGGGCGGAGGAAATATGCCGCCATCAGCGGTGTCACCATACGCGCCACTGCCAGGGAGAACAGAACCGCGGCAACGACCGTAAGTCCGAACGGTTTGAAGAACTGGCCCGGAATGCCGCTCATCAGCGCGACGGGAAAGAAGACCGCGACGATGGAGAAGGTGGTGGCGACGACCGCCAGGCCGATCTCGTCGGCGGCATCCATCGAGGCCTGATAGGGACTTTTGCCCATGCGCATGTGACGCACGATATTCTCGATCTCGACGATGGCATCGTCGACGAGAACGCCCGCCACCAGCGCCAGCGCGAGCAGCGTCAGGTTGTTCAGCGTGAAACCCATCAGGTCCATGAACCAGAAGGTCGGGATCGCAGAGAGCGGGATGGCGGTCGCCGCGATCAGCATGGCGCGCCAGTCACGCAGGAAGAACCAGACGACGATGACCGCCAGCAGCGCGCCCTCGATCAGCGCCATGATCGAAGCACCATATTGTTCGACCGTATAGGTATAGGTCGTGAAGATGGGCTCGAACTCCAGGCCGGGGACCTCTTCCTCGATCTGGTCGAGTTCGTCCATCGCCGCTTCCCACACGGACACGTCGCTGGCGCCCTTCGCCCGGATCAGGCTGATGGAGAGGGCCTGGACCCCGTCGACGGTGGAATAGCTGCGCTGCTCGGCATAGCCGTCGCGAATGTCGGCCACCTGCGACAGCGCGATGGTGCGTCCGCCGCCAAGGTTCAGCTGGGTATTCTGCAGGTCGTAGATCGTCTCGGCATTTCCGAGCACGCGAACCGACTGTTCGCTGCCGGCGATTTCCGTACGTCCGCCCGCGGCGTTCAAGTTGAGCTGGCGAAGCTGCTGGTTCACCTGCGCGGCGGTAATCCCCTGCGCCTGCAGGCGCGCCGGGTCGAGCTCCACCCGAACTTCGCGGTCGACGCCGCCATTGCGGCTGACTGAGGCCATGCCGGGGATGGAGAGCAGCCGCTTCGAAACCGTGTCGTCGACGAACCAGGACAATTCCTCCAGCGACATGTCGCTGGCCTGGACCGACAGATACCCGATCCAACCGCCTTCGGTCACGCGGGTGATCCGCGGTTCGAGGATGCCTTCGGGCAGCTCGCTGCGAATGTTCGCCACGGCATCGCGCACATCGTTCACGGCCCGGTCGATGGGCGTGCCGATCATGAACTGGACGTTGGTGCGCGAGCTGCCTTCCGAGATGACGGAAGCGATCTCGTCGACGCCGTCCACGCTGCGTATTGCCGCCTCGACGCGCTGCGTGACCTGGGTCTTCAATTCCGAGGGCGCCGCGCCGGGCTGCGTCACGGTGATCGTTGCGGCCGGAAAGGAAATATCGGGCTGCTGGTTCACGTCGAGCCGCGTGAAGCTGACAATGCCGCCGAGCGTCAGGGCGATGAACAGAACGATCGGAACGACCGGGTTCTGGATCGACCAGGACGAGATGTTGCGAAGCGACATCGTCTACTCCCGTGCGCCGGTCTCGAGCGCGACCGGCTCGATCCTGTCGCCCTCGTTCAGGAAGGCACCGGCACTTTCGACCACGCGGTCCCCGTCTTCCAGCCCGCTGAGGATGACCACGCCGCGGTCGGACACGTCGCCGATCGTAACGGCCCGGCGCGCCACCCTGTTCTCCGCATCAAGGACATAGACGAAGCTCTCGTCGACATTCCCCAGCACCGCGGACTCCGGAAGCATGGGCCGATTGGCGGTGCCGGTCTCGACAATGGCGGTCGCGAAGGCGCCCGGGCGGACTTTGCCGTCCTCCTGAATGCCGACGCGCGCGGTGCCCTGGCGAGACGCGGACTCGATGATGGGATCCACCAGCGTGACTGTCCCGCGCAGCACCTCGTCGCTGCCGACGACGCGGATTTCGGCGCCCTGACCGACGTCGAGGGCCTGCAGGTCCTGCTCGGCGACCTGTGCGCGCAGTTCCATCTGCCCGTCCTGTGCGATGCGGAAGACTGCCGGCGTACCCGAGCTGACGACCTGTCCCGGCTCCACATTCCGTTCCAGGATCAGGCCGGATTCGGGGGCGCGGATGTCGAGCTGTTCCAGCCGGGCCTGCGCCTCGCGAAGCTGCGCGGCGGCCACGTTCACCTGCGCCGCAGCGCCGTCGCGCGTCGCCGTGCGACGTTCGATGTCGGCCTGCGAAATGAAGCCGCGATCCACCAGCGCTTCGGCGCGCTCAAGTTCGGACTCCGCGAGCTTCAGATCGGCGCGGGCACGCTCGACCGCGGCGCCAAGCTGCGCCACCTGCTGCACCTGCACCGACTTGTCGATGCGTGCGAGCACCTGCCCGCGGCGGACATAATCGCCTTCCACCACCGTCACGGCGACGACCTGGCCGCCCTGGCCCTGCACGCCGACAGGCAGGTCGCGCACAGGGGCGACACTTCCGGTGACGCGGACATTGGCCGTCACCGGCCGCGAAGCGACATCGACCACGGTAACCCGGGGCGCCGTATCGGCCGTATCGGCCGGCGCTTCGGCAGCGGGCTCGCCGGACGGGAGCAGGAAGAAAAGGGCAGCGGCCAGCGCGACCAGAACCAGAACGGCGATCACGATCAGCCGCCGCCGCCGGCCATGCTGCCGCGGTTCGGGCGCGTCGACGGGCCCCGCCGGCTGCTGGCCGCTCATCCGTTCATGCATGTTCATCTTCCGAATTCCTGCGAAGCGCCGCTCGTCAAAGCGGGTAGATGATGTGTGTTAGTGTAATAACTCACCCACCGCAAGTCTAATCGCGCTCACCGAGGCGGCAGGACCGGACGTCAGGTAGGATGGCCGCGCGGCCATTTGAAGCGTCACGATGAAGATATGGTGAAATCGGGGTGATGGCGGGCTGCGGCGAAACTTCGTGCCGCGTTCAGGGTTCTATCTGCAGGATAATCAAAAAAGGGAGATGGTCATGGGTTGGCTAGCTTGGATCGTTGTCGGCCTGATCGCCGGCATTCTTGCGAAATGGATCATGCCCGGGCGGGACCCTGGCGGCTTTATCGTGACCATTCTGATCGGCATCGCCGGCGGCATTGTGGGCGGCTGGATCGGCGCGTCCATCTTCGGTGTCGGCATGGCCGACTTTGGTCTGCAGAGCATCATCGTCGCCACCCTCGGTGCGATCCTGCTGCTCTTTCTGTACCGGCTGATCCGCGGCCGGCGCGTCTAGTTCACCTCGGGTACAGCGCCGCTGGCGTTGTGTGAATGAAGGGGGCGGGGCACTCGCGTGTCCCGCCCTTCTTGTTTGGTCCGAACAGGAGGAAATCATGCTGAAATCCGTATTCGCCGCCACGGCGGCCACCCTAGCTCTTGCCGCGCAGCCGGCGGCGGCGCAGGACATCGACATTCCCATTACGCAGGGCGCGACGCTTCTGACGATCAATGCGCAGGGCGAGGTACGGGCCGTACCGGATATCGCGACCGTGTCCGCGGGCGTCATTACCCGTTCCGCGACGGCGGAGGCCGCGCTTGCCGACAACCGCGCGCGTATGAACCGCGTCATCGAGGCGCTGCGCGATGCGGGGATCGAGCGCCGGGACATCCAGACCCAGCAGCTGCACCTCAATCCGCAATATCGCTACGAGGAAAACCGCACCCCCACGATCGACGGGTACCAGGCGCAGAACCAGGTGTCCGTGAAGATCCGCGATCTCGACGACACGGGGCCGGTGCTCGATGCGCTCGTCGCGGTCGGGGCGAACCAGTTCAACGGGCCGAGCTTCGGCATCGACGATCCGAGCGCCGCCCAGGACGAAGCTCGCCGCGACGCCATGCGCAAGGCGCGCGAGCGCGCCGACCTTTATGCTGCGGCGGCCGGCCTGTCGGTCGCCCGCATCGTTTCGATCAGCGAGGGTGGCACCTCAATGCCTACGCCCCGGCCGGTCAGGACGATGGCGAGGGTGGAGAGCGCCGATGTGGCGCCGACGCCGGTAGAGAGCGGCGAACTCAACCTGTCTGCCAGCGTCACCGTCCTTTACGAACTGCGGTAGGGCGTCCGGGGAGGGGCGGACGCCTCTCCCCTTCCGTCTTTCACCTGACCGCACCGCGTCGTCGATGAACGGAGTAAATTTCGCGGCCAGGCGGAACAGTTTTATCTTGACATCATTGAATAGGCATCAACTCAGCAAGGTGAAACGGAAAGGACCGGTCCGCGCGGGGGCGCCGAAGCTGAACAGGAACTTCAGTTGGGAGCCTATCGATGACGAGTATCAGACGCAGCGGCGGTATCTTTCGCAATCTTACCAGGGGAACGTCCATCGCAGCGGCGATGGTCATGGCCGCGGGCGGTCTTGCGATCGCCCCGGCGCAGGCGGACGATGCGACCGCGCCCTATATGGCCGCCGATGACGGCGCGCCGTCGCTGTTCGATGTCGAGCTGAAGCCCGGCGAATTCATCTGGGAGCCCGAACTGGCCGCCGACGGCGAGGTTCACGCCTATGTCGATCTCGGACGCCAGCTCGTTCACGTCTATCGCGGCGACACGCGCATCGGCATGTCGACGATTTCGTCAGGGATGCCCGGTCACGAGACCCCGACGGGAACGTTCGAGATCCTGCAGAAGCGCGTCGAGCATTATTCCAATCTCTATAACAACGCCCCCATGCCCTACATGCAGCGGCTGACCTGGGACGGCATTGCCTTTCACGTCGGCAAGCTTCCCGGAGAGCCGGCCAGCCACGGGTGCATCCGCCTTCCGCGTGAGTTCGCGATGGCCTTCTTCGACACGACCTCGATGGGCGGAGTCGTCGAGATTGCCGGTCTGGCCGGGGTCGAAGATCCGCAGCTCGCCGCTGGCGACTTTCGCGAAGCGCCGCTGACGCCCGAGGCGCAGACCGCCGAACTCAATCGTGCCGCCGCCAACGGCGAACTCGACATCGACGAGCTGTAATCGAGGAAGCCCCCCACGGGGCAGAACGCAGTCCGTGCAGGCTTGACCTCAATCCGACGGACCCGGGAGACAGGAGCGGCAGCCGCCACGGCTGCCGCTCCTGAACTGAGTCAGGCAGGTTTGCGGAACTTCAGCGTCATCCGGTCGGACTCGCCGATGGCAAGATATTCCTCACGGTTCTCGTCGCCATTGCGCAGCGTCGGCGGCAGCGTCCAGACACCATCCTCATAGTCGGCCGTGTCGTTCGGATTGGCGTTGATCTCGCTTTCGTCGGCCAGTTCGAACCCGGCCTCCTCCGCCGCCGCGACGATGGTCGAGCGCTTCATGTAGCCGCTCTCGTCCATGTCGGCGTCGTCGCGGTCTTCGGGCAGGCGATGCTCGACGATGCCCAGAACGCCGCCGGGCTTAAGGGCGCGAAAGGCTTCGGACATCACCGCGCCCAGCTGGTCGCCCATGTAGAAATTATGCGCGTTGCGAAAGGTCAGCACCATGTCCGCCGCGCCGCCTGCGAGGGCCTCGCCGTCGCTGCCGAAGGTCGAGCTTACCGTTTCGACCGTGGCGGTGCCGGCTGCTTCCGACAGGCGTTCGCCGGTTGCGACCGCGCGGTCCCAGTAATTGCCGGTACCTTCGCCCGGAACGACCGCGATCAGGCGTCCGTCCGGCCCGACAGCCTGCGCCAGAATCTCCGTGTACCAGCCGCCGCCCGGCGATAGCTCGACGACGGTCATGCCAGGGGCAAGGCCGAAGAAATCGAGCGTTTCCTGCGGGTGGCGATACTGATCCCGCGCCCTGTTGTCCTCCGAGCGCACGTCGCTCGCCAGGATTGTTTCATAGTCCGGTCCGACCGCCGGCATGTCCGTACCGTCGATGCCGACCATGTCGGCCGTGCCCGCCTCGGCATCCGCCGCCGCGACGTCGGCGTCGTCGGTTTCGGGTGCGCAGGACGCCAGCGCGATCATCGACACTGCGGCTGCTGCTACGAGTTTCTTCATGAATTCCTCCCTCGTCTGCCTCGTTTGAGGCGTCGCGAGCGTCTTACGCGTTCGGAGAAGAGAAGGCGAGGGCGGCGAAGGCCCACCCATTTTTGACGGGCCACGTACGCGCCCGTCACCGCTAGGCCCAATTCCGAAGGAGAGGCGAATATGAAGGTCATCGAAGTCAAGAACCCCGGCGGGCTCGACAATCTGAAGCTGGTCGACCGAGACAAACCCGAGGCCGGGCCGGGAGAGCTGCTCGTCCGCGTCCGCGCCTCCTCGCTGAACTATCACGACTATATCGTCGCGGTTGGCGGCATTCCGACGCCCGACGACCGCGTGCCGATGTCCGACGGCGCCGGCGACGTCGAAGCCGTCGGAGAGGGCGTGACGGGCTGGTCTGTCGGCGACAAGGCGCTGTCGCTGTTCTTCCCGAACTGGAACAGCGGGCCGCCCGAGATGACCGGTTTCCAGAGTGTTCCGGGCGACGGCGCCGACGGCTTCGCGGCGGAATATGTCGCCATGCCCGCCAGGGCGTTCACGCGCATGCCGGAGGGGTATGACTACGGCGAGGCGGCAACGCTTGTCTGTGCCGGTCTGACGGCATGGCGGGCGATCGTCGAGCAGGCCAATGTGAAGGCGGGACAGACGGTGCTGGTGCAGGGCACGGGCGGCGTCTCGATCTTCGCGCTGCAATTCGCAAAGGCGCTCGGCGCCCGCGTCATCGCCACCTCCTCGTCCGACGAGAAGCTTGAGAAGGTCCGCGGCCTCGGCGCCGACATGGTGATCAATTACAAGGAAACCCCGAAATGGGGCGAGAAGGCGCTTGAGCTTACCGGCGGACGCGGCGTGGACGCCGTCGTCGAGATCGGCGGGGCTGGAACGCTCCCGCAGTCGATCAAGGCCTGCCGCATCGGCGGTCACATTTCCATGATCGGCGTTCTCGCCGGCTTTACCGGAGAGGTGCCGACGGCGGAATTCTTCAGCAAGAACCTGCGCATGGACGGCATCACCGTCGGGTCACGCGCCATGCAGGAGGACATGATCCGCGCCGTTGAGGCGAACGGGATCGAACCGGTCATCGACAAGGTTTTCCCGCTTGCCGAACTTGCCGACGCCTTCCGTCATCAGGAGGCTCAGAAGCACTTCGGCAAGATCGTCGTTTCGGTCTGAGGATGTCGGGGGAGAGGCGAGCCCTCTTCCCCGCTACGCTATCGCAGCTGGCTGTCCTTCGACCCGCGCCGGTTGAAGGCGGCGTGGCGAACGCTCGTGTCGCGTTCCGACTGGCAGGCGATGCAGGTGCGCACGCCGGGCACGGCCTCGCGCCGCCGTTCGGGGATCGGCTCGTCGCACTCCTCGCAGTGCGTCAGGCTTTCGCCCTTCGGCAAGCGCGAGCGGGCACCCGTCACCGCGTCGTTCACCGTATCGTCGATCTGATCCTGAACCGCGCCGTCGCGCGACCATCCTCCGGCCATGTCGTTGAAATCCTTTCCGCCGATAGAGGTGGGAAGCGCGGCGAAGGAATCAATAAGCCGGGCGGGTTCGCCCCCTTCGGCTCTACAGGCAGGCTTCCAGCAGCGGCTTTTCGAACCCGAAGCCTTTCGCCTTTTCCAGCGCATGCGGGCGCAGCCCCATCGACCGGTATTCGCCGAGGATCTTGCCGTCCTCGGTCTCGTCCAGATATTCGAATTTGAAGATTTCCTGGGTGACGATGACGTCGCCCTCCATCCCGCACACTTCGGTGATCGACGTACAGCGGCGCGAGCCGTCACGCAGTCGCTTCACCTGGACGATCAGGTCGACCGAATCGGCGATCTGGCGGGTGATCGCCTCCTTGGGGATCTTGATGTCCCCCATCATCACCATGTTCTCCATACGCGCCAGGCACTCGCGCGGGCTGTTCGAGTGCAGCGTACACATGGACCCGTCATGGCCCGTATTCATCGCCGCCAGCAGGTCGAAACACTCCTGACCGCGAATCTCGCCCAGGATCACGCGGTCGGGGCGCATACGCAGCGAGTTGATGATCAGGTCGCGAATGGTGATGGCGCCCTTGCCTTCCAGGTTCGGCGGGCGGGTTTCCAGCGGCAGCACGTGCGGCTGCTGCAGCCGCAGCTCGGCGGCGTCTTCGATCGTGATCGTGCGCTCGCCCGGGTCGATCATCTTCGACAGCGCGTTCAGCATGGTCGTCTTGCCCGAGCCCGTGCCGCCGGAAATGACGATGTTGAAGCGGCTGGCCGCCATGATTTTCAGCGCGGTGCACATCTTGGAGTTCATCGCCCCCCAGTCGCGCAGCATGTCGAGCGTGATGGGCTTTTCGGAGAATTTCCGGATCGAGATCGCCGTGCCCTTCAGGCTGAGGGGGGGGACGATCACGTTGACGCGGCTGCCATCCTCCAGGCGGGCGTCGGCAAGCGGCGTGGTCTGGTCGACGCGGCGGCCGACGCGGTTAACGATGCGCTGCGCGATCTGGTAGAGATGTTCTTCGTCGCGGAAGCGGATGGGGGCGAGTTGCAGCTTGCCCTTCTTCTCGATGTAGGTCTGGTTCGGACCGTTCACCATGATGTCGGAGACGTCTGGGTCCGCCAGCAGGTCCTCGAGCGGGCCAAGACCCAGCAACTCGTCGACCAGCACCTTTTCCAGCAATACCTGTTCGCGGCGGTTCAGGTTGATCTTCAGTTCGGCGAGCACTTCCCCGATGATCGGCCCGAATTCCTCGGACAGCTCCTCTCTGTTCAGCGCCGCGGCCGCCTCCGGGTCGATGCGCTCCAGCAGGCGCGGCATGACCTGTTCCTTGATCTTGAAGATCGCGGATTCGTCGTCGGTTTCCTTCGAACCGGCCGACTCGTCGGGCGCGCGGCCGCGTTCGTCCAGGCGGGTCAGCGCGTCGTTGGTCGTGTCGCCGGGAAGTTCTGTGAGCGGTTCGGGCGATGTCGGCCCCGGGCTCGGCGGCGGGGTGGTCGCTGGCTGCTCCACCTCGGTGACGGCCGGCTCAGGTGTGGTCTGCGTCCGGGCAGCCCCGAACTGCGCCCGCCGCGGGGCGAGCCCTCCACCTTTTCGACCGAATGAACTCATAGCGACCCCGTACAGAACTTGCGCACCGCGCCTCGTTCTCGCGGCCCGCATCGTCTCAACACATAGGGAAACGTCGTAACCAATTGCTTAACGCTATGCCCGGCCTGGCCGTCACATCAGGCGGCGCCGCTGCGTCAGAGAAAGGGGCGGACCATCTCCTCGCGGATCCGCAGCGGGCGGCGCAGGTCGCGGTCGAGCAGGGCCCACCAGGTGCGCGCAGCCACGCGCAGTCCCCCGTCCGGGCCGTGGATTTCGACGAAGCGGTCGAAGCGGGCGCCCTTTGGCTCCCCGACCCATGTGCTCAGCGTCACCGTTTCGCCGGCAATCGTAGGCTGGTGATAGTCGATCTCGTGGCGCGTCACGACCCAGATGTAGCGCTCCTGCGCCTCGGGCGGCGCGACGGCATACCAGTGAGACGTGGCGACATCCTGGATCCAGCCGACATAGACCGCATTGTTGACGTGGCCGAGCTCATCGATGTGGTCGGGCGCGGCTGTGACGTCGAGGGAGAAGCGCGGCCGTTCGGCCGGCGCCTCTCCCGTCGGCGCCTTTCCCGTCGGTGCCGTCAACGGCCCGCGGCGGCCGTCTCGCTGTCCGCCGCCGGATTGCCGTTCTGGGTCAGGAAAAACGCGACTTCTTCGGCGCGCTCATAAAGCGAGTCGAAGCGGCCGGACTTGCCGCCATGACCGGCGCCCATGTTGGTCTTCAGCAGCAGCACATTGTCGTCGGTCTTCACGTCACGCAGCTTGGCGACCCACTTTGCCGGTTCCCAATAGGTGACACGCGGATCATTCAGGCCCGCCGTGACAAGGAGCGGCGGATAGTCCTGCGCCGTGACCTGGTCGTAGGGCGAGTAGCTGAGCATATACTGGAACGCCTCGGCATCCTCGATGGGATTGCCCCATTCCTGCCATTCGCCCGGCGTCAGCGGCAGCGAGGGGTCGAGCATGGTGTTGAGGACATCGACGAACGGCACATGCGCGGCCACGGCGCCGAACAGTTCGGGGGCCTGGTTGACGACCGCGCCCATCAGTTCGCCGCCCGCAGACCCGCCCGAGGCGACGATCTTGCCGGGCGCCGTATAGCCCGCCGAGGCGAGACCCTTCGCGACGTCGACGAAATCGTTGAAGGTGTTCGTGCGCTTGGCGAGCTTGCCGTCGAGATACCATTGATAGCCGAGGTCGTCGCCGCCGCGGATATGTGCGATGGCGAAGGCATAGCCGCGATCGATCAGCGACAGGCGACTGGCCGAAAAGCCCGGCGGCACGGCATAGCCATAGGCGCCGTAGGCATAGAGGTGCAGCGGCCGGCTGCCATCCTTCGGGAACCCCTCCTTGTAGACGATGGAAACCGGGACCACGGTTCCGTCGCGCGCGGGTACCCCGATGCGCTCGGTGACATAGTTCTCCTTGGTGTAGCCCGACGGGATCTCGGCCACCTTCAGCGTCTCGAGCTCGGCAGTCGCCGGATCATAGTCGAACACCGTATCGGGGGTGATCATCGATTCGTAGTTCAACCGCAGCTTCTCGGCGCGGAATTCCGGGTTGTTGCCGAGGGAAGCCGTGTAGCTCGCTTCGGGAAAGCGGACATAGCTCGCCATGCCCGTCGCCGGATCGATCAGCCGGACCTGGTCCAGGCCGCCGATCCGCTCCTCGATCGCAATCAGGTTCTCGAAGGTCGTCACCCCGCGCAGGTAATTCTCGTCGCTGCCCGGGATCAGTTCCTGCCAGCTGGAGGGGTTGTCGACCGAGGCGGTGACGATGCGGAAGTTCGGGTGCTCGTCGTTCACGCGGATGAACAGCTGGCCGCTGCGCACGTCGAGGTCATATTCGCGGCCCGTTTCGCGCGCCGACACGAGGATGGGCTCCGCCGTGAAGTCCTCCGTGGGGAGCAGGCGGACTTCGCTGGTCGTGTTCGTGCCGGTGGAGAGGATCGCATAGGCGCGGTCCTGCGACCGGCCGATGCCCACGCCGAATTCCTCGTCCTCTTCGCGGTAGACCTCCCGGTCGTCCGCCTGGTCGGTGCCGAGGACGTGGTGGTACACGACCTTCGAGCGCCAGTTTTCGTCGGCATCTGTGTAGAGGAAGCTGTCGGAGTCCGCGGCCCAGACGAGGCCGTAGCGCCAGTTCTCGATGGTGTCGGGCAGCAGTTCGCCGGTCCGCAGGTCCTTCACCTTCAGCGTGTAGCGTTCCGAGCCGTTCGTATCGACGGCATAGGCCAGAAGGTTGCCGTCCGGACTGACGCTCAGCCCGCCGACGCGGAAATATTCCTTGTCCGCAGCCAGTTCTGGCTCGTCGAGAATGGCTTCCGCGGTGCGGTCGCCCGCCACCGGGCGGCGGTACCATGTGCGGTACTGGTCGCCCTCTTCGAACGCCCACCAATATTCGAAGTCGCCGTCCTTCTGCGGAACCGAGGCGTCGTCTTCCTTGATACGGGCCTTCATTTCCTCGAACAGCGTGTCGATCAGCTCCTGATGGGGCTCCATCACCGCTTCGAAATAGGCGTTCTCCGCCTTCAGATAGTCGAGAACATCCTCGTCATCGACGATCGGATAGGACTGGTCGCGCAGCCAGGCATAGGGATCCTCAACCGTGACCCCGTGCATGGTGAATTCGTGCGGGCGCTCTTCGGCGTCCGGCGGCGTCGGTTGACCTGTCATAGTCTCCGTCTGGGCAAGGGAGGGGGCAGCGAGGGTGGCCGCGGCAACGGCGGCGATCATGGCGAGCTTCGTCATGAACGAAAGGACTGCCAAATCTTTCCGTCACTGAAAAGGGGCGATTCCGCAGCGCACCATATACCGATCGGCATGCCGTCCTTGCCGCAGGCGGGGGCGATGCAGATATGGAGCGCATGTCTACTTATGCAGATCGCCTCTCCGCCCTTCGCGCTGAACTCGGCCGCCGCAAGCTGGACGGGTTCATCATCCCCCTCACCGACGAACATATGTCCGAATATGTGGGCGACTATGCCCAGCGCCTGGCCTGGCTGACGGGCTTTGGCGGCTCGGCCGGAAATGCCGCCGTCCTCATGGAGGATGCGGCGATGTTCACCGACGGCCGCTACAAGGTGCAGGTGCGCCAGCAGGTGGACGGATCGCTCTACTCCTATGAGGACGTTCCGCGCGTGAAGGTCGGCGACTGGCTGGCCGGCAAGGCGAAGGAGGGCGCGCGCATCGGCTATGATGCGTGGCTGCATACGCCGAACTTCGTGCGCGCGGCGGAAAAGGCGCTCGCGAAGAAGAAGGTGTCGCTGGTTCCGGTCGAGGAAAATCCCGTTGACGCCGTCTGGGCGGATCAGCCCGACCCCTCGCCGGCGCCGATCTACATTCACGAAGAGGGGCTCGCCGGGCGCTCCTCGCGCGACAAGCGCGCTGAGATTGCCTCATGGGTGCAGGAGAAGGGTGCCGATGCGGTCGTGATCGCCGCGCTCGATTCGATCGCCTGGCTGTTCAACATTCGCGGCAAGGACGTGGTGCATACGCCCGTCGCGCTCAGCTTCGCGGTCGTCGCCGGCGACGGCTCTGCACGCCTGTTCATCGACCCCGACAAGGTCCCCGCGGATGTCGAGGCGGCGCTGGGCAGCGACGTGTCGGTCGAGCCGCGCACCTCGTTCGGTGCCGCGCTGAAGGATTATGGCGGCCGGACGGTCGTCGCCGATCCCGACACCTGCGTCGCCGCGATCTTTCAGCTGCTCGACGAGGGCGGCGCGACGGTCATTCGGGACCGCGATCCCGTCGCCCTGCCGAAGGCCGTCAAGAACGAGGCGGAGCTGTCCGGCTCACGGTCGGCGCACCTGCGCGACGGGGCCGCGATCAGCCGCTTCCTGAAGTGGCTGGACGAAGAAGCGCCGAAGGGCGAGCTCGACGAACTCGGCGCCGCCGCCAGACTCGCGGAGATTCGCGGCGAGTCCAACATCCTGCGCGACACCAGTTTCGAGACCATTTCGGCGGCGGGTCCGAATGCGGCGCTGCCGCACTACCGCGTCGACGAAGCATCGAACCGCAAGCTGGAGCCGAACGGCATCTTCCTGTGCGATTCGGGTGGCCAGTATGACGACGGTACGACCGACATCACCCGGACGATCATCGTCGGCGATCCGACTGCCGAGATGAAGGACCGCTTCACCCGCGTCCTGAAAGGGCACATCGCGCTTGCCACAGCCGTCTTCCCGGAGGGAACGTCGGGCGGCCAGCTCGACGCCTTTGCGCGCCAGTATCTGTGGCAGGCGGGCCTCGATTACGGCCACGGCACCGGTCATGGGGTGGGCAGCTTCCTCGGCGTCCACGAGGGGCCGCAGCGAATCTCGGCCGCCAACTATCCCGGCTCCGGCGCGAGCGAACCGCTGCAGGCGGGCATGATTCTCTCCAACGAGCCCGGCTATTACAAGGAGGGGGCCTACGGCATCCGCATCGAGAATCTGGTGATCGTCGAAGAGCGCGAGATCGACGGGGCGGAAGGGAAATTCTTCGGCTTCGAGACGATCACGCTCGCCCCGATCGATCTCGACCTGGTCGAGCCCTCGCTTCTCACCGAGGCCGAGCGCACGTGGCTCAACGACTATCATGCCGAGGTACGCGCGAAGATCGGGCCGCAGATGAAGGACGATGAAGAGCGCAGCTGGCTCGAGGCCGCGACACGGGCAATCTGACCGCGGAACGGCGACGGACGGCCCTAGCGGTCCGCCTCGTCCGTTCTGGCGGGCGCATCGCTGGCCGGGGCCTCGCCAGCGCGCTGCGCCGCCTTGCGCCGCCTCAGATTTTCGCGCAGCGCCTTGGCCAGTCGTTCCTGCCGTTCGTCGTCTTTCGTTTTCGTCATGGCATGCCTTTTCTTGACATCGGGGGGTGTCTCCCCATAGCAGGCGCCGTCCACGCCGGGCGAGTGTCGCCCCGCGGCCTTCGGATCTTCGTGCTGCTGTAGCTCAGTGGTAGAGCGCACCCTTGGTAAGGGTGAGGCCGAGAGTTCAATCCTCTCCAGCAGCACCATCCTTCTTCAGCCAGATCGCCGCGCGCCAGTAATGGAAGCAGGCCCACGGGGTCGCGAGCGCTAGCGTGAACAGCGACCAGCGCAGCGACTCGGCATCGTTCATGGCGAAAGCGGCCTGGTATTCCACAGAGATTACACCGACCAGCGTGGGGCCGATCCCCAGACCGATCAGGTTGATGATGAACAGGCTGATCGCCGCCCAGACCGAGCGCATGCGCAAGGGCGCGAGGCTCTGGATCAGCGCGAAGGTCGGGCCGAGATAACAGGTCTGCAGGAGGAGGGCGACGAAGTAGGCGGCCACAGCCAGGTAGACGTCGGTCAGGTAATAGAACAGCAGCAGGAAGGGGAAGGCGCCCAGCTTCAGGATGGCGATCATGTTCGACTGCGCGTACAGGCCGAACCGCGTCGCCAGGTAGTCGGCCAGCTTGCCGCCCCCGACGGTTCCGACGACGCCGGCAACGGCAACGACGGGCGCGTAGGAAATCGCTACGTCCAGCTCGTTCAGGCCGAAGTTGCGGATCAGATAGGCGGGCGACCACAGCGTCAGGCCATAGCCGATCAGAGAGGTGATCGTGACACCGGCGACGAGGTGCACGGCGGCCCTGTTCTTCATCAGCGCGCGCGCACCGTCGAGGATCGACGGCGTATCGTCGCTGGCCGCCATTACCGCGTCGCTCATGCCGCGCGGCGGTTCGACGGCGAACAGGCGTACGAGGATCGCGAGAACTATGCCGGGCAGGCCGACGACCAGAAAGGCGGTCCGCCAGTCGAAATAGTGCGTGATGCTGCCGCCGAAGAAGGTTCCAGCGAATGCGCCGAGGGTGATCCCGAGCGAGTAGATCGCCAGGGCGCCTGCGCGCTCGTTTGCCGGATAGAGGTCGGCGATCATCGAGTGCGAGGGCGGCGAGGAACCGGCCTCGCCGATGCCGACGCCGATTCGGGCGAGCAGGAGCTGGGTGAAGTTCTGCGCCAGGCCGCACAGCGCGGTCATCCCGCTCCAGAGTGCGAGCGCGATCGAAATGATGTTTTTTCGGCTTTTCCGGTCGGCCAGCGAAGCGATGGGAATGCCCAGCGTTGCGTAGAACAGCGCGAAGGCGATGCCGGAGAGATATCCCAGCTGCGCATCGTCGAGCTGCAGGTCGGCCTTGATGGCTTCGAGCAGGATCGAGAGGATCTGCCGGTCCATGTACGAGAAGAAGTAAGTCGCCGTCAGCAGAAGCAGCGTAATCTTCCGTGCGCGGTGGGAAACCGGTCCCTCTGCATCACGACCCGCGGCGGCAGTGCTCGTCGCCATGATCCTACCCCAATACTCGTTCTTTTCTCCGGCTTTGGGCCGCTTGTCCTCCGATGTCCAGCAATTGCCTTTCGCAGCCGCGCGGCTACAGTTCGCCGCCATGCTGACCAAGCCTCTCGCTGCTATCCTTCCGTCGCTTCTTGGCGCTGCGCTATGTGCAGGCGCGGCGACGGCGCAGATCCCCCAGGCCGTTGTGGACGAGGAGGAAGCCGAGCAGGCACTGAGCGGCGAGGGCGAGTTGGAGGAAGAGGGCGCGACCTCGAGCGAGCGGCTGTTCCATGCCCTGCGCGATGGCGAATCCGGCGAGGGGGTCGACGCTCTTCTGCAGGGGGCGATGACAGAGGTTGATGCGCGCTGCCAGTTCATAGAACGCTACCAGGTCTTCAACCGGGCGAGCAGCTTCATCTCGATGAAGGTCAAATGCTATGAACGGCCGGTCTATATCCTGACCGTCGGACCGCTCGGGCTTGGCGCGCTGTCCGGCGGCGACGGGTCGATCGACCGCATTCGCGCTGGCGAGGGCGAAATCCGGGTATTGCAGGGCGAAGCGCCGCCGCCCGCGCGGCCGGTCGGATCGTCCTCGCTGCGCAGGCAGTTTCCGATGCGGGCAGCCGCCGCCGTCTTCGGCGCGCTGATCCTGACCGGCATTTTGCTGATATGGCTTTGGGGCCGGCGGCAGAAGGCGGTGGCGCAGTGGCGCGGTCTGAAGACCGAGGACAAGGATCGGCTACTTGGCGAGAGCACGGAGCTTGAGCCGGACCTGTTCAAACATCCCGATGGGGTCTGGATCGCGCGCGGCAGTCGCGGGAAGCGGCGCTTTTTCCAGCGTAAGGCGTTCGCCAGGCTGTACCGCGACTACGGTCTCAAGGTCATGCAGATCCGCTAGGGGCGCCGACGCTGCGGAACAGGGCCGTGCCGCGAAGGAACAGGGCGAGGGCGCAAAGGGCGATGAGCGCAGCCAGGCCGAATGGTGCCCCCGGCAGGTAGAGCGCCGCGCCGGTTGCCGTGAAGGCAAAGAATATCTGCGTATAAAGCGGCGGCCCGATCACCGAGGCCAGGCTGGACAGGCTGGCGACGGCGCCCTGAAGTTCGCCCTGGCTCGTCTCATCGATGGCCTGGCTCATCAGACCCGTGATCGACGGCTGTGTCAGGCCCTGCAGCGAGCCGATGGGTACGGCGACCAGCAGCCAGATCGGGTCGCGAACGAACAGGTAGATCAGCGCCCCCGTTACCATGCCTAGTATCCCGATGGACGCCGCCTTCACTTCGCCCACCCTGGGCACCACGACCCGAATAAGGCCGCCCTGCACAATGGCGCTGGTCAGGCCCACATAGGCGAGCGTCGCGCCCACGAAGAGCTCTTCCGACCAACCGAAGGGGATGCGCCCGGCGAACGCCTCCAGCACGAAGAAGGCCCAGATGATCGGGTAAATGAGGTGCGCCAGCATCCAGATCAGCAGCGCGGCAGCGTACCAAAGCACGATCCGGTTCTGCCGGCCGAGTTCGCGAAGGGCTGAAATGGCGTTCGACCTGGTGAGCGAGAACGGACGCCGGTTCTCCCGGGGCAGACTCTCCTTCAGGACCAGAAAGCCGAAGGTGAGGTTGAGGAGCGCGAAGGCGCTGGCGGCGAAGAAGGGCAGGCGGATATCGACATCGCCGAGAAGGCCACCGGCGGCAGGTCCGATGATGAAGCCCAGCCCGAACGCCACGCCGATCAGTCCGAAATTCTGGGCGCGCTTCTCTGGTGGGGAGATGTCCGCGAGATAGGCATAGGCCACCGAAAAGCTGGCGCCTGTGATGCCGGCGATGGTGCGGCCCACGAACAGCCACAGCAGGGTCGGTGCCAGGCCCATGATGGCATAGTTGACCGCATAGGCGGCCAGGGTGACGAGCAGCACCGGCCGCCTGCCGAAGCGGTCCGACAGATTGCCCATGACCGGCCCGAAGACGAACTGCATGGCGGCGTAGACAAAGGCGAGCCAGCCGGCGTCCACCGCCGCTCCGGCCACGCTGTCGCCGGTCAGTTCCACGATCAGGGCCGGCAGCACCGGCATGATGATGCCGAAGCCGATCATGTCCACGAGCACGACCGCGATCACGAAGATCAGGGATCCGCGCAGCGGCGGTGGTACGGCAGGGGAGTCTGACACGGTAGGAGCCTTTGCGGCCCGAAACGCGCGGAGGCAATCCGGTCAGGTCGTTCGCTTCGCCCGGTCTGCTTCGTTGGTCTTTCTGATCGACTCGTTGACGAGGTCCCAATCCTCCGATGTCAGCTGCGACATGGCGGAGAAATTGCCGCCGCCGGCAAGCCACTGGCCGCCGTCGATGGCGATGACTTCGCCGTTCACATATTCTGAGCCCGGCGCCATCAGGTAGCAGGCAAGGTTCTGCAGTTCGCGGTGTTCGCCCCAGCGGCCCATCGGGTTGCCGCGCGCGCCCATGTCACCTGAGCCGAGTTTCTTGGCGAGCGGTTCGGGCATCAGCCGCTTCTCCATCCCCTCCGACTTGAAGGGGCCGGGCGCGATGGCGTTCGCGCGGATACCCTTCGGGCCCCATTCCGACGCAAGGCTCTGCGTCATCACCGCAACCCCGGCCTTCGACATGGCGGACGGAACGGTGAACGGCCCCCCATTCCAGACCCAGCTGGCGACGATCGAGAGGATCGATCCCTTGTTCCCTGCCTCGATCCAGCGTTTTCCCGCCGCGACCGTCACGTTGAAGGTCCCGTGCGCGACGATCGAGGCGATGGCATTGAAGGCGTTCGCCGACAGGCGCTCGGTGGGTGAGACGAAATTGCCGGCGGCATTGTTGACGACTCCGGTCAGCGGGCCGCCAGCAAAGGCCTCTTCCATCGCATCTTCGATGGCACCGGCATTGCGGATATCGACGGCGGCGACGTCGCAGCGCGCGCCGGTTTTTTCCATCAGTTCGTCCGCGGTCTCCTGCAGCACGCCGCCGCGTCGGCCCCAGATCACGCAGTCGGCGCCCAGCTCCATGAAGGCTTCCGTCATCGCCTTGCCGAGACCCGTGCCGCCGCCGGTCACGAGGATGCGTTCGCCCTTCATCAGGTCGTCGCGGAACATCGTCTTCATATTTCTACTCCCCGGTTTGTGCAGCGATGCTAGGGAAGCGGCGATGAGCCGTGCAGCTAGCAAAACCGGCGAAAGCGTCACTGTGGACGCGCGCGGCCTGCGCTGCCCCATGCCCGTGCTCAGGCTGGCCAGAATCCTGCGCGAGCACCCGCAGACGGGGCGCGTCCACCTTCTTGCGGACGACCCGGCCGCGGCGCGGGATGTTCCTGCCTTCGCCGAGGAGATGGACCTCGATTGCAAAGCCGTCGGCGCGGGGGAGTGGCAGATCGCCAGGCGCGTCGATCAGGCGCGGACCTAAACGCTTTCTTTACGACGCGCGCATAGGACTGACGCGACTTGGAACAAGAGCCGGCATCGACCAGGGGACCGTTCGCGACGTGACCGTGAACCTCGAAACTTTCGAACAGATCAGGACGCTTCTCGGTCCCCGGCTGATCACGACGCTCGGCTATTTCCGGGAGGACGGCGAGGCGGGCGTCGCGGAGATCGAGCATGCCCAGCGTACGGGTGAGCCCGCCGACATGGTGCGTCCGGCGCATACCCTGAAGACCGAAGCGCGCCAGCTCGGCGCCGACGATCTGGGCGAGCTCTGCTACCGCATCGAAACGGGCGCGCGGCGCTGCGTTGAACTGCAGGAAAGCCCCGACGAGCTTCTGGTCCATGTCGCGCGCCTGCGCCCGCTATTTCAGGAAACGCTCGCCATCTTCGACCGCGAGACCAATCCGCTGCAGACCCGCCGGCCGAAGCCGGCCCAGTTCGGACGTGCCGGCGTCTGAGGCCGGCGCCCGCCCCGCGGGGCCAGCTTTCCGGCCCTCATTTTCCCGCCGCTAGTTTTCCCCGTCGGGGCCCGGCGTGGAATGCAGCTGGATGTAGTTCTGGATGCCCATGCGTTCGACCTGCTCGAGCTGCTGCTCGATATAGTCGATATGCTCTTCCTCGCTGCTGAGGATTTTCGTGAACAGGTCGCGCGAGACGTAGTCGTGCGTATCCTCGCAGTCCTTGATCGCGCCCTTCAGCTGCTCGACGGCTTCCAGTTCCAGTTCCAGGTCGGCGCGCAGCACCTCTTCGACCGTTTCGCCGATCCGCAGGCGCCCGAGCGCCTGGAAGTTGGGCAGCCCTTCGAGGAACAGGATGCGCTCCGACAGCCAGTCGGCATGCTTCATCTCGTCGATCGATTCGTGCCGCTCGAAATCCGCGAGATGGTAGACGCCCCAATTGTGGAGCATGCGGTAGTGCAGCCAATACTGGTTCACCGCCGTCAGTTCGTTTTTCAGCGCCTCGTTCAGCAGCGCGATGACCTTGGGATTGCCCTTCATGACAGGCGACTCCTTTCCTTTCGTCCGCCATGCAGCGCGACGGGAGTTCCGGTCAAGTCCTTTTAATTATTGAGAATAATTCCAAGTCTCGTTCTCGCGAACGAGCTGCGCATAGCTAGTTGGAATTGCGGGCGATTACGCGCAGGTGCGCTCGGCGCGGATCAGATCCCGGGCGAAGGGAAGGCACTGTCCGCACTGCGGACGGCAGCCGAGCGCGGCATAAGCGCTCTTGGCGCAGGCGGCGCCGGATCGGGCGGCGGTGCGAACATCGCGTTCGCGAAGCGCGTTACAACTGCAGACAACCACGCGAGTCTCCCCAAGGTCGACTCATGAGGTAGCGCAATTGAGACCTGTTTGCAATATCAATCCTGCTTGCGATCCGGTCACAGCCAGGTCGAGAATTGCTCCAGCGTCTTCTTCCTCAGCGCATGCTCGCGCACGGTCGCATCGTCTGCCGGATGTCCGCAGGCGATGATCATCAGCGGCTTTTCTCTGTCCGGCCGCCCGCAAATCTCGTTCAGGAACTTCATCGGCGAGGGGGTGTGGGTCAGCGTCGCGATGCCCGCCTGCGTCAGTGCGGCGAGCAGCAGTCCGCAGGCGATGCCGACCGATTCGGTGACATAATAATTCTGCAGGTCGTCACCCGGTGCGGGGCCGCCGCGCCGCTGCGCGAAGACGACCACCAGATAGGGCGCATCGGTCAGATGCTCCTTCACCGCATCGGTGCCGAGCGGGGCCAGCGCTTCCAGCCATTCGTCGCTCGCTTTCCCGGCGTAGAATTCGCGCTCCTCGGCTTCGGCGCCCTCGCGGATACGCGCCTTGATCTTGGGCGTCTCGACCACGACGAAGTGCCACGGCTGGTGGTTCGCCCCCGATGGCGCGGTGCCGGCGGCGCGCAGCGCATCCTCCAGAACTTCCCGCGGGAATCCCTCGGCCGAAAAGCTGCGGCATGTCCGCCGCCTGCGCATGACTTCAAGGAAATGCCGCGCGCGCGTGACGCGCTCTTCGTCGCGAAGGTCCGGCCAGACCGGGAAGGGCATGGTGCGCCCGGTCATTTCGGCCGCCGGTCCGCTGCCTCGGCAGGCGCGCCGGGCATCACCGCTCCATCAGGGCGGGCAGCCAGTTCTCATGCGCGGCATAGAGCGCGTCGAGGCTGACCTTTTCGCCGCCGATCGTGATCGCCGCGTCGGCCGTCCCGCCGACGGTCCCCAGCCGGAACACGGGCACGCCCGCGGCCTTTGCCATATCCTCGAACTTCGCCGGGTCGGCGGTTGTCACGGCGTAGCGCGCCTGGTCCTCGCCGAACCAGGCCGCCTGGTCGCTGGGGTCGAAGCGATCGTCGACGAAGGTCGGCGCGTCGAGCGCGGCGCCGCGGCCACCGGCAAGCGCCATCTCGGCAATGGCGACCAGCGCGCCGCCATCGGCGCAGTCATGTGCGGCCGTCACCGTGCCCTCCAGGATCACGCCGCGGACGAAATCGCCGTTGCGGGCCTCGACCTTCAGGTCGACGGGCGGCGGCGGGCCGTCTTCGCGGCCGTCGATATAGCGCAGCCACAGCGACTGGCCGAGGTGGCCGCGCGTGTCGCCGATCAGGTAGAGCGTCTCGCCTTCGGCCTTCAGCGCGATGTCGGTACGCGCGTCATAGTCGGTCAGCAGCCCGACGGCGCCGATTGCCGGCGTCGGCAGGATGCCGACACCGTTCGTCTCGTTGTAAAGCGAGACATTGCCCGAGACGATCGGCATGTCGAGCGCGCTGCAGGCCTCTGCCATGCCCTCGATACAGCCGACGAACTGGCCCATGATTTCGGGGCGTTCGGGATTGCCGAAATTCATGCAGTCGGTGGTCGCAAGCGGCGTCGCGCCGACGGCGGTGATGTTGCGATACGCCTCGGCGATGGCCTGGCGTCCGCCCGCGACCGGATCGGCGAAGCAGTAGCGCGGCGTACAGTCGGTGGTGATCGCCAGCGCCTTCTTGGTGCCGTGAACGCGGACCACGGCGGCGTCCCCACCCGGCCTGCCGATCGTATCGGCGCCGACCATGTGGTCATACTGCTCCCAGATCCAGCGCCGCGAGGCGAGGTCCGGCGACCCGACGAGGGTGAGCAGGTCCTGCGCCACCTTCGTTTTCGGGCTGACCGGCGTCAGCGGCTCGCGCTTGGCGGTGGGCACATGCGGCCGGTCGTACAGCGGGGCATTGTCGCCGAGCGGGCCGAGCGGGATGTCCGCCACCGTCTCGCCATCGAACGTCAGGACCAGGTTCTTCGTATCGGTGACGCGCCCGATGACGGCGAAATCCAGTTCCCACTTCCTGAAGATCGCCTCCGCCTCGGCTTCGCGACCCGGCTTCAGCACCATCAGCATGCGTTCCTGGCTTTCGGACAGCATCATCTCATAGGGCGTCATGCGCTCTTCGCGGCACGGTACCTTCGACAGGTCCAGCTCGATGCCGACCCCGCCCTTGTCCGCCATCTCTACGGACGAGGAGGTCAGGCCCGCCGCGCCCATGTCCTGAATCGCGACGATCGCATCGGAAGCCATCAGTTCCAGGCACGCTTCGATCAGCAGCTTCTCGGTGAACGGGTCGCCCACCTGGACCGTCGGGCGCTTTTCCTCCGAATCCTCGGTAAACTCGGCGCTCGCCATCGTCGCTCCGTGGATGCCGTCGCGTCCGGTCTTGGACCCGACATAGACGACCGGATTGCCGATCCCGGCGGCGGCCGAATAGAAGATCTTGTCCGTCCGGGCATGGCCCACCGTCATGGCGTTGACGAGAATATTTCCGTTATAGCCCGGGTGGAAATTGGTTTCCCCGCCCACGGTGGGCACGCCGACGCAATTGCCGTAGCCGCCGATCCCCGCGACAACGCCCTTTACCAGATGGCGCGTCTTCGGATGGTCGGGCGCGCCGAAGCGCAGCGCATTCATGTTGGCGATCGGGCGTGCCCCCATGGTGAAGACGTCGCGCAGGATGCCGCCGACGCCCGTTGCCGCGCCTTGATAGGGCTCGATAAAGCTCGGGTGGTTGTGCGATTCCATCTTGAAGATCGCGGCATCGCCGTCGCCGATATCGATCACGCCCGCATTCTCGCCCGGCCCCTGAATGACCTGCTTTCCGCTCGTCGGCAGTTTCTTCAGGTGGAGGCGCGAGGACTTGTAGGAGCAGTGCTCTGACCACATGACCGAAAAGATGCCGAGTTCGGTCAGGTTGGGCTCCCGGCCCAGAGCGGTCAGGATGACCCCATATTCGTCGGGGCTCAGGCCGTGTTCGGCGACAAGTTCGGGCGTGATGGCAGTGGTGGATTCGCTCATGCCAGCGCACCTAGCGACCCGGCGTGATCCCTTCCAGTCAAACACGGCACGCGTTCCGGAACGACCCCCGGAGTGTCGGCAGGATTTACAGCTTTCTCATTCCCCGCGTCGGGTGAACATGATATCCTCCCTACGGGAAGAGAAAATCCGGCAGTGGCATATTTCTTGCTTGGGTTTCGAAGGAAATTATGCGCTTCTCTAGGGGGAGAAGCCACGACGGGGGATCAGTGATGAAGTATGCAGTCTCCGCCCTTGCGCTAGCCGCCGCAGTGTCGGCCGCACCGGCGTCCGCGCTTGTCCTCTATACCGAATTCGGCGAGCTGCCGGGCGCGACATTCGGTGGCAGCGGTATTTCGAACGACAAGGTGGCGATCACGCGGGAAACCATCGGCGGTGAAGACGTCACCCTCGGACTTACGGTGACGCCGCGGGGACCCGGTTCCAGCGTCTTCGTTGATGACCCGGGTGTCTTCCAGGTTGGCAAGGGCACGGCGGTTGGCGGCGCGTCCAATACTCTCGGCACACTTTGGCAGCTTGGCCTCTATGTCGACATCGGCACGCTTGACCTCAATGTCTACGACGTGATCCTCAGCTATGACGTCGATCCGGACTTCAACAATCCGGGTTTCCTGACGCTGGATGACTTCATCGTCGGCGGTGTGTTTGAGGACACCCAGCACCTGCTTCTCGAATCGCTTTACAGCTTCGACAATTTTCCGACGGTAATCCCGCCCTTCGCGACCGACCCGTTCGATCCCGATGGCATCGCCGACTTCGATCCCTGGGCCACCGGGACCTACGACTTCGTGCTGTCTGTCGAGGGCGCTCAGTCGGCTGCCGTCGCCGTAGAAGCGAACGTCGTGCCTGCGCCGGCCGCCTTCGGTCTGCTCGGGCTCGGCCTCCTTGGCCTGGGTGCCGTACGGCGTCGCCGCCGCTGAGCGTTCCGGCTTTCCCCACCGGGCCTGGCCGCTAGGCTGCTGCCCATGACGGGGACGATAAAGGTCGGCGCAGCCGCACTTCATGCGCGGCAGCTGCGTTTTTACGACGTCGCGATGGCGGCCTTCGTCGCCATTTTGCTGCTGTCGAACCTGATCGGCGCTGCAAAGATTTCGGCGCTCGACCTGCCGCTGTTCGGCACCGTCGTCTTCGGTGCCGGCATCCTCTTCTTTCCGCTCAGCTATGTGCTCGGCGATGTCCTTACTGAGGTTTACGGCTACGCCCGCGCGCGCCGCGTGATCTGGATCGGCTTTGCCGCGCTTCTCTTCATGGCGCTGATGTCCTGGGTTGTCGTGGCCCTGCCGCCTGCAGACGGCTGGGCGGGGCAGGCCGCATATAACGAAGTCTTCGGCATCACATGGCGCATCGTGCTGGCGTCGATCACCGCATTCTGGGCCGGCGAACTGGCGAATGCCTTCGTCCTGGCGCGCATGAAGCTGCTGACCGGAGGCAAGCATTTGTGGACCCGGACCATCGGCTCGACCGTGGTGGGACAGGGCGTCGATACGCTGATTTTCTACCCAGTCGCCTTCTGGGGCATCTGGACGCCTGAACTCGTGTTCGCCGTCATGCTCACCAACTATCTCATGAAGGTGGGGTGGGAAGCGCTGCTGACGCCCGTGACCTACCTCGTCGTTGGCCGGCTGAAGCGCGCCGAGGGCGTCGATGTCTATGACGAGGGTACGAACTTCACCCCCTTCCGCACCGGGGTGTGATGCGCCGGAATTAGCGCTCGCAATGTAGGAGTTTCCTTGCGACCCTTGCGGCGTAGGAAAAACCAGGCTCGCGCGCACATATGCGGGCGCACGCGCGCTGAGGTGTGACCTACTGTGACCTACAGTTTCGCCAGTGCCGTACGGATATGTTACGATGGCGGCCAAATACGCTTCTTGGGAGAGAGTCCATGGCCACGCAGCCTGCCGCAAATGACACCGCGCCGCGCGCGGAATTCCGGTCGATGTTCGAGGGGACCGAAGACGATTGGAAGATCATCGGGTCGGAACATGCGAAGCACCAGCAGGAGCGCCAGCCCGACGTCATCATGGAGCAGCTTGCGCGGCTCGGGGACATGCAGGTCGGCTTTCGCGCGGACCAGCTGACCCACTCGCTGATGTGCGGAACGCTGGCGCGCCGCGCCGGCGCCAGCGATCAGGAGGTGGTAGCGGCGCTCTGCCATGACCTGGGGAAGGCGATGTCGATCCCCAATCACGGCGCGATCGCGGCGGAAATCCTTCGCCCCTATGTCGACGACTATGTCTATCACACGATCAAGTGGCACCAGCATTTCCAGGGGAAATACTACTACAACCACATGGGTCTCCCCACCGACATGCGCGACCAGTTCAAGGACGAGGATTGGTATGAGTTCGCCTGCAAGCTCGTCGATGAGTGGGACGCGCCGGCGTTCGACGACGAGTTCGACTGCGACGAGCTGGAAAGTTTCCGCCCGGAGGTGACGCGCGTCTTCTCGCGGCCGAAGAAGATGGTCGGCTAGCGCGGAAGGCTCTTCCGAAGGCGGGGCGCTGGGGATAGGTCTGCGGACCGTGGACGCAGGACCTATCAAGAGCGAAAAGCCGCCCCGGCGGGGTCTTACCCGCCGTAATCTTCTCATTGGCATGGGCGGGGCGGCCGGGCTTGCCATCGGCTATGCGGTGTGGCCGCGCGAGCGGTCGATCCCGATCCCGGTTCGCGATGACGAGACGGCGATCAACGCCTTTTTGAAATTCGCGCCTGACGGCAGCATCACCGTCGCCGTCCCGCAGGCCGAAATGGGGCAGGGCGTTTATACCGCTCTGCCGCAGCTCTTGGCGCATGAGCTGGGCGCGGACTGGCAGCGCATCGGGGTGGAGCCGGCAACGCTCGCCCCGGAATATGCGAACCGCGCCTTCGTCGAAAATGTCGGCGAGGGCATGCCCTCCCTGCTGGGCGGGATCGCCCGCTGGGCGGCGGTGACCGTTGTCGAGCGGTTCGAGCTGCAGGCAACCGGCGGGTCGACCTCCGTCATGGCCTTCTGGCAGCCGCTGCGCGTCGCCGGAGCGGCGGCCCGGGAAATGCTGCTGCGCGCCGCGGGCCGCCGCCTCGGCGTCAGTCCGGACAGTCTCGATACGGACAATGGCTTCGTAGCAGCAAAGGACGGGACGCGTATCGCCTTTGCCGACCTTCTGGATGCGGTGGATCCAAACGACCTGCCGGAGGAGCCGAGGCTTCGCGACGGTCCGGGGCTTCTCGGGAAGGCGGTGCCGCGCCTCGACATTCCGTCGAAGGTGAACGGCAGCGCGCAGTTCGGTGCCGATGTCCGCCTTCCCGGGATGGTCTACGCCGCCGTGAGAGGCGCGCCGATCGGGGCGGGCGCGCGCCGCCGCTTCGGTCCTGCCGCAGCCCGCGAAATGCCCGGTGTCCTAGACATCGTGCCTGGCGAGGGCTGGTATGCGGTCGTCGCGGAGACCTGGTGGCAGGCGCGCCAGGCGCTCGACGCTGTCGACATCGAATATGACAGCGGGTCGCTCGCCAACAGCGAGGAGATCGATGCGGCACTTGCAGATGCGTTGGAGGATCCCGATGCCGGCACCGCCTTTACCGACCGCGGCGACGTCGAGACGGCCGTCGGCGGGGGGCTGTCCGCAGACTATGGCGCGCCCTTCCTTGCCCATGCCTGCCTAGAGCCGATGACGGCAACCGTGCGCATAGATGGCGACCGAGCCGAAGTCTGGGCGCCGACTCAGTCGCAGACGCTGACGGCGTGGAAGGCGGCCGACGCGCTCGACATGCCGATGCGCCGGGTGCGCGTGTACCCCACCATGCTGGGCGGCGGCTTCGGCCGCAAGGCGGAGGTGGATGCCGTTGTGCAGGCGGCGTCGATAGCGCGGGAGGTGGGCCGGCCGGTGCAGCTGATCTGGCACCGTGAACAGGATATGGTGCACGACAAATTTCGTCCCCCGGTACGCGCCAGACTGCGCGGCGCAGTGGGGCCCGACAAGCGCCTCAAGGCCATGGACATCAAGCTGGCCGCGCCGAATCTCGGGGCAAGCATGGCCGCCCGCATGGCGCCCGGCATCCTGAGCGGTATGGCGGGAGCGGGCGGTGATAGTGCCTCGATGGTCGCCGGTCTCAGCGAGCTTCCCTACGACATCCCCGCGCTCCGGGTCAGGCATGCCGATGTCGAGACGCCGGTAGAGCTCGGCTATTGGCGATCCGTCGAATATAGCTACGCCCCCTTTCTCACCGAGAGCTTCATCGACGAACTGGCGGCGCAGGCCGGGGTCGATCCGCTCGAATTCCGCTTGCGGCATCTCGATGCCGACAGCCGCGCGGCCAAGGTCATCATGCTCGCCGCAGCGCAGGGCACGCTTCTAGGAGCCGCGGACGAGGGGGTGGGGCGCGGCCTCGCATATTGCCGCAGTTTCGGGACCCATGTGGCCCAGGTGGCGGAAGTGGAGATGATCGGCGGCGGCCAGTTCGAGGTCCGGCGCGTCACCTGCGTGGTCGACTGCGGTCAGGTCGTGAACCCCGACATCGTCAAAGCGCAGATGGAGGGCGGCATCATCTTCGGTCTGTCCGCGGCGCTTTACGGCGATATCAGCTTTGCCGCCGGCGAGACAGAGCAGCAGAATTTCGACCTCTACCGCCTCGTCTCGCTCTATGACGCGCCCGAAATCGATGTGCACATCGTCGATTCGGAAGAGGCCCCGGGCGGTGTCGGCGAGCCGGGCGTGCCCCCCATCGCCCCGGCTGTGGCGAATGCCGTCTTCCGGGCCTCCGGCACCCGTCTCCGCTCAATGCCGTTCATGGGGTTCTGACCGTTCTCGGGGGGTGCAGATACGCGAAGGGCCACCCTGTCGATCGACGGGGCGGCCCTCAACTACGTCGGTTCTTCGGGACTCAGTCCTCTTCGGGGGCCGACATTTCCACGCCGATATAGACCGGCTGCGCGTCGGTCGGGCGCTTCACGTAGAGCGCGACGGCATCGCGGCCGGCTTCCCGAGCCCGTTCGACGATGGCTGCGGCCTCCGCCGGGGTCCGGGTCGCCTGGCGGTTGATTTCGACGATGACGGAGCCGCGGCCGATGCCCTTGCTCGCCGCATCGCTGTTTGCAGACGCCTCCGCGACGACAACGCCCTGGATATCGTCATCAAGGCGAAGCTGGCGGCGAATCTGCGGGGTCAGCTCGGTCAGCGTGATGCCGAGTGTCGGCGCCCGCGCTTCGTTGTCGTCGTCCGAGCGGTTGTTGAGGTCCCGGCTTTCACCGCGAGCCGCGGCGGCCAGCTCTTCCTGAGTAGGCCGTTCGGCAAGCGTTGCGTTCAGCCGGACCCGCTCGCCGTTCCGGAGAAGTTCGACCGGAACGGTGCGGCCGATGCCGCTGCCCGCAACGATGGTCGAAAGGTTGTTGTCGTCGGTCACCGCCTGCCCGTCGACGGAGAGGATGATATCGCCGCGCTGAATGCCGGCTTCGTCGGCAGGGCCGCCCGGTTCGACATTGGCGACGATCTCGCCGACATCTTCATCGAGGCCGAAGCTTGCCGCCAGGGCATCGTCGACATTCTGGATGGAGACGCCGAGATAGCCGCGGCGCACCCTGCCGATTGTACGAAGCTGTTCGATAACCGGTTTCGCCTGGCTGGCAGGTACCGCAAAGCCAATGCCCACATTTCCGCCGGTCGGAGAGAAGATCGCGGTGTTGATGCCGATCACATTCCCCTGAAGGTCGAACATCGGACCGCCGGAATTGCCGCGATTGATGCTGGCATCGGTCTGGATGTAGCGGTCATAGGGGTTCGGGCTGATGTTGCGGTGAAGTGCGGAAACGATGCCCGCCGTGACCGAGCCGCCAAGGCCGAAGGGGTTGCCAATGGCGACGACCCAGTCGCCGACACGGACACTCTCGGAGTTGCCGAAGCGGACATAGGGCAGGCCCTCGGCCTGAACCTTCAGAAGAGCCAGGTCGGTCAGCGGATCGCGGCCGATGATCTCCGCTTCATATTCGCGCTCGTCGGTCAGCGTGACCGTAACGCTGTCGACCGGATCGGTGCCGTTCTGGTTCGTGACGACATGGTTGTTCGTCACGATATAGCCGTCGGGCGAGATGACGAAGCCTGAGCCGAGCGACGTGGCCTCCCGCGTTTCCGGCTCGTCGCCGCCGTCATCGTCCTGGGTGGGCGGGTCGCCGCGGAACCGGCGGAAGAGCTCGTCGAGCGGACTGCCCCGGCCGAAGGGCATGCGCTGAATCTCGACCTGCTGGCTGGTGGAGATGTTGACGACGGCAGGCTGCAGGCGTTCTGCCAGATCGGCGAAGCTCATCGGCGCACCGGAAGGCGGCATCGCCTGGGTGACGGCCTGTTCGGTATTCTGCGGAGCCTCTTCCTGCGCCACGCCCGGCACCTGCAAGGCAAAGGTGGCCGCGCCGCCGAACAGGATACCGGCGGTCGCATAGGAGAGCGCTTTTCTGGCGTTCGTCATAAGGTCGTTCAGTCCTTCGCTACTCGATAATTCTCATGCGCATGGAAGACGGCGAGAAGCTGTCATGCGGACGCAAGCGCCGCAAGCGTGATCGCGGCGCCAATGCCGAATGCGACGGCGCCGGCGATCCTGACCTCTCGCTCTCCCATAGAGAACAGAGCCGTTGCCGCGCGGCGCATCGCGTCCGGGAAGAGCGCGTAAGCGGCACCTTCCAGGGCGAGAGCCAGACCGATGGCAACGACCAGGTTCATGGGAGGTACGGGCTACTGCCCGACATTCCCCTGAAACTGCTCAAGGAACTCGTTTTCGGGTGAGAGCACGACATTGGCGCCGCCGTCCTGGAACGCGGTCCGGTACGCCTCCATAGCGCGGTAGAATTCGTAGAAGCCCTCATCCTGACCGAAGCTTTCGGCATAGATCCGCGCCGCCTCGGCGTCCGCTTCGGCGCGGATGACCCGTGCCTGACGATCGCCCTCGGCGCGGATGCGGCGAGCCTCCTGCTCACGCGCGGTGCGCATGCGCTCGAACGCCGATTCCAGCGGCTGTCCCGTCGGAAGATCCGCTCGCTTGATGCGCACGTCGATCAGTTCGGCGCCATATCGCTGCGCCGCACGATTGACGGCTTCCTGAATGGTATTCATCAGGTCACCGCGTTCGGGCGAGAGCAGGGCCGCAAAATTCTGCCGCCCGAGCTCGTTACGCAGGCGCGACGTGAGAATCTGCGAGAGCTGATCGGCGGCACGTTCCTCTGTTCCGACCGACTGGTACATGCGCAGCGGTTCCGTGATGCGGAAACGAGCAAAAGCGTCGACGACCACGCGAAGCTGGTCGGTCGAGAGAACCGTCTGCTGCTCCATGTCGAGGTCGAGGACCCGCTTGTCGATATAAACCACCTCCTCAAGGAATGGGATCTTCAAGTGCACGCCGGCACTCGTCCGCCCGAAGGGTTCATCGGCATCGTAGGCGTTGATGATCCGGTTCGGCTCACCCAGCCGGAGAACGATGGCCTGCTGCGTCTCCGACACCGTGAAGGCCGAGGTTGCCGCGACGACCAGAAGGGCGAACAGGATCGCGAGGAGGAGAATGGGGTTCTTGAGGCTCACTGGTTGCCTCCCTGCTGCTGGGCGCGCTGGCGGTTCACCTGATCGAGTGGGAGATAGGGCACCACGCCGTCCGCCTCGAGAATGGTCTTGTCCTGCTGACGCAGCACCTGCTCCATGGTTTCGAAATACATCCGTTTGCGGGTCACTTCGGGGGCAAGCCGGTACTGCTGGTACACGGCGTCGAACGCCGCAGCCTGACCGCGGGCCTGCGCGATCAGTTGCTGGTTATAAGCCCGCGCCTGGTTGATATATTGCTCGGCGTTCTGTTGCGCTGCCGAAACATCCTTAAAGGCTTCGTCAACCGCGGCCGGCGGGTCCGCCTGCCGGATATCGACGCCGACGACATCGACGCCGGTGCCATATTCGTTGAGCATCGCCTGCGTGCGCTGTTCGACTTCGGATGCCACCTGTTCGCGCTGCGGACCGATGGCGGCGTCGAGGTCGACCGACGCGACGACCGAACGCATCGCGGATTCGGCGACCTCGCGGATGGTCTGCTCGGGATCGCGGAACTGGAAGAGGAAATTCTCAGGATCGTCGATCTTCCAGCGCACCGTATAGGCAATGTCGATAATGTTCTGGTCGCTGGTGAGCATGAGGTTCTGCGAGGACGCGGTTGGCGAGCCGATCTCGATCTCGTTGACCTGCTCGACGCGCGGCTTCGTCACGGTGACGATGGGCGACGGCCACTTGATGTGCGTGCCGGGCTGCGTGGTCTTGTAATATTGGCCGAACATCTGCTCGACGCCCTGCTCGTCGGCCTCGACCCGGTAGATGGAGGTCGCCACAACCCAGATGACGATGATCGCGACGATGATCCACGTCCAGGGAAGCGAGCGGCCGGAAAGAGCCGGGCCGCGGCGTCCGCCGCCCCCGCCGCCATTGCCGCCGCCCATGCCGGAGCGTAGCCGCTCCTGGCTGCGGCGAATGAAATCATCGAAGTCGGTACTGCCGCGCGAAGGCTTCTGCTTGCCCCCCTCCGGCTTCTGACCCCAGGGGTTGCGCGGCTTGTCTCCGCCATCGCCGGAGCCCCACGGCCCCCCCTCATTATTCTGCCAAGGCATTGCGCCTCCCCGCTCAACATCTCGAAAACGTGAAAAACATATACGAACGCAGGCGCCGCTTTCCTATAGGCGGGCCCGAATTGCCGCAGGAGAAAGCAACATCACCGAGGAAGACCTTCGCCGCGCCCTCGCCTCCATTGCCGATCCGGCCGGAGGGGGAAGCATCGTCGAGACCGGCCGTGCAAGCGGGATCGTCGTGCGCAGCGGAACGGGCGGCTTCGTTCTCGACATAGGGGGGCTGAGCGCCGAGGACGCCGCCGCGCTGAAACGCGCCGCCGAACAGGCCGCACCCGGCGCCCGCATGATCACCACCGCCGAAGCGGCGGGCGGCGCGCACGGCCAGACGGGGCAGGCTCCGACCCAGTCGGCCGCCGGAGGCGGCGCCCGGCGCCAGCCGCACGAGCAGCCGGCGCCCGACCTTGCCCATCTGGGTAAGATCGTCGCGGTAGCATCGGGCAAGGGCGGGGTCGGGAAGTCGACGGTTGCCGCGAACCTTGCCGTCGCCCTCGCCGCGGAGGGGCTGCGGGTCGGGCTGCTGGATGCCGACATTTACGGGCCCTCCATCCCGACGCTGCTGGGCTGCCCCGGCAGGGCAAGCGGCGAGCAGGGGCGCATCGAACCGGTCGAGGCGCACGGCCTGAAGACGCTGTCGATCGCGCATCTCACCAAACCCGGAAAGGCCATGATCTGGCGCGGCCCGATGGCGGCAGCCGCGATGATGCAGATGCTGGCCGACGGCGACTGGGGCGAGCTGGAGGTCATGCTGATCGACATGCCGCCGGGAACGGGTGACATTCAGCTGACCCTGGCGCAGAAAGTTAAGCCCGCGGGCGCCGTCATCGTCTCGACGCCGCAGGACCTGGCGCTGATCGACGCCGAAAAGGCGATCGCCATGTTCGACAAGGTGAACGTGCCGATCCTGGGCGTCATCGAGAATATGTCGACCTTCGTCTGTCCCGAATGCGGCACGCGCAGCGACATTTTCGGCCATGGCGGGGCGGAGGAAACTTCGCGTGCCCGGTCCGTTCCCTTCCTGGGCGCCGTCCCTCTGACCATGGAGCTGCGGCGCGCCTCCGACAGCGGCCGCCCGGCCGTCCTGTCGGACGATGAGGCCGGGGCCGCCCTGCGCGCGGCGGCGCTGGCCCTGAAGACCGAATTGGAGAGCTGACGCCATGCCGCTGACGACCGACGCCGAGATCAAGAGCCTGCTGGAACGGACCGAGACGATCGCCATGATCGGCGCATCCGACCGCCCGGACCGGGATTCGAACAAGGTGATGCTGTACCTGCAGCAGCAGGGCTACCGCGTCTTTCCGGTGAACCCGACCATCGCGGGGGAGCAGATTTACGGCGAGCATGTCTGGGCGACGCTGGGAGAGATCGGCGTCCCCATCGACATGGTCGACGTCTTTCGCAATTCCGAAGCGGCAGAGGAAGCGGTCGAAGCGGCCATTGCCGCCGGAGCGAAGTCGGTCTGGATGCAGCTGGGCGTCGTCAACGCTGCCGCTGCGGCAAAGGCGGAAGAGGCGGGGCTGGCGGTCGTCATGGACCGTTGCCCGAAAATCGAGATTCCGCGCCTGGGCGTGGCGAAGCGCTGAGGCGGGTCCGAGTGGCTGGCCTCAGGCGCTGCCGGGATTGGCGGCGCGCCAGTTGTCGAGCGTGCGCGAGACTGTGTCGACAAGGTCGGCATGCAGCGCCGGGTTCGCCGAGGCGATAAGATTGCGCTCGACCGGGTCGGCCTTGTTGTAGCGCGGCGTTCGTCCGGTCTCGTCGCTGATGAGGCCGCCCGCCTCCTGCAGGATCAGGCTGGCGGCGGCCGTATCCCATTCCCGGCTAGGGCGCCCGTCGAACGTCGCGTCCGCCTCGCCCGCCGCGACGCGGGCGATCCTGAGCGCGATGGAGTTGGGGCGGTAGACCGTCCCGAGCGACGGACCCGCCCAGTGGCGCGAGCGCGGAACGTCACGGTCGACGCACAGCCGCGCGCTGCCCAGCCGCGCCGCGCCGTTGGTCCGGATCGCCCGCCCGTTGAGCGTCGCCCCGCCGCCGCGCGCCGCGCTGTAGAGCCGCCCGAGATCGGGCGCAAAAATAACGCCCTGAGTCACGGTTCCCGCCTCCACCACGGCTATGGCGATGGCCCACCCCTCGCGCCCGCGGATCAGGTCGCGCGTGCCGTCGATGGGGTCGACCACGAAAATCCGGTCGCAGCCAAGGCGGCTGTCCTCGTCCGCCGTCTCTTCGGAAAGCCAGCCATAGGCAGGGCGCGCGCCCCTGAGAAAGTCGGTCAGGAAGCGGTCGATGGCGAGGTCGATCTGCGTGACCGGATGTCCCGGTTCCTTTTCCCACGCATCGACGCCGTCGCGAATGGCGGCGAGGGCCTGCTTGCCGGCGCGCCGGGCCGCTTCCTCGAGAAGGGCGAGATCGTCAGCCGCCGGCAACGGTCATCCCGTCGATGCGCAGCGTGGGCGCGTTGGTCGAATGGCGAAATTCGAGATCCGACGCCGCGGTCAGGGCCGCGAACATCCGCTTCAGATTGCCTGCCACGGTAATTTCGGACACGGGCGAGGTGAGTTCCCCATTCTCGATGAGAAAGCCGGAGGCGCCGCGGCTGTAGTCGCCGGTAACGCCGTTGACGCCCTGGCCGATGAGTTCGGTGACGAGGACGCCGTTGCCGGTTTCCCGGATGAGGTCGTCGCGCGAGAGTGCACCTGGCTCCAGATGGATATTGGACCCCGAAATGCCGGGCGAGCCCGACGCGCCGCGGCTGGCATAGCCATTGGGCGCAAGGCCAAGTTGCTCTGCACTGGCGAGATTGAGCAGCCAGCCAGCGAGCCGCCCCTCGGCGACGAGCTTTCGCGGGCCAACGGGCAGTCCTTCGCCGTCGAACAGGCGGCTACGCAGCCCGCGGCGGCGGTGCGGGTCGTCGACGATGGAGATCTGCGGCGGAAAGAGCGATTCCTCTGGATCGGACAGGAAGCTGGTGCCACGGGCGATCGCCGGGCCCGACATCGCGCCGAGCAAATGACCGAGAAGCGTGTTCGACACGCGCGGATCGAACAGGACCGGCATGGTACCGCTTTTCAGCTTGCCGGGGCCGAGGCGCGCAGCGGTCCGGTCGCCGGCGCGGCGCCCGATGGTTTCGGCAGATTCGAGATCCTCTGAATGGCGGGCATAGGCTTGCGCATAGTCGCGCTCCATGCCCGACCCCGATCCGGCGATGGCGATGGCGGAGGCGTAGACGGCGTGGCGCGAGCCCGTGCGCACACCCGCAAAGCCGTTCGACGTGGCGAGAGCGTAAAGCGCGCGGCCCGACTGGCTGCCGCTGCCGCCCGACTTCGACACGCCGTCCACGGCAAGCGCTGCCGCCTCGCAGGCGAGCGCGGCCTGTTCGAGAGCGGCGAGGTCGGGGTCGTGCCCGTCGTCGAGGTCGAGATCGATGTCGCTGGGGGCTGCAAGTTCGTCCGGCCGGGCCAGGCGCGCATAGGGATCGTCGGTCGAGGCGCGCGCCATGGCGACCGCCCGCTCCGCTGCGGCGGTGACGGCGTCGGCTGTCATGTCCTGAATGACGACGGTCGCCGTGCGGACACCGGTAAAGACGCGGAGGCCGAGCTCGGCATCTTCCGATCGGGTGATGTCCTCGACCTCTCCGTTCAGGGCAGAGATGCTGGTGGTTTCGTCCATCGCGAACACGGCGTCGGCGGCGTCGGCGCCGGCGCGCTTTGCGGAGTCGAGAGCGGATTGGAGCGCATCGAGTGCGGATTTCGGATCGAGCATGCTTCGCGGCCTCTAGGCAGTGCCGCGCGCTCGGTCAAAGCAGAGTGACGAGAAGTCCGGCGGCAAAGAGAAGTCCGGCAGCAGCATTGGAGCGGAAGATCGACAAGGCCGTGCGGCCTGCATCGCCGTCCGCATCGCCGATGGCGCGCAGCCGCCAGGCCTGCCAGCCGAGATGAAGCGCGAAGGGGAGGGCCGCCCAGGCCCTGTCTGCCTGTATCCAGCCGGCGGCGAGCGCCGCCAGTGCGGCGGAGGCGAGATAGAAGAGCACAACGCCGGTGCGCACATGAGTACCGAGGCGCCGGGCCGAGGACCGGATGCCGGCGAGGGCGTCATCCTCAAGATCCTGCACGGCGTAGATGGTGTCGTAGCCGAGCGTCCAGAAGAAGCCGGCTGCATAAAGGACGACCGCCTGGACCGGCAGCCCTTCTGCAATGGCGGCGGCGCCCACCAGCGCACCCCAGTTGAAGGTGAGGCCGAGCCACGCCTGCGGCCACCATGTGATCCGCTTCATGAACGGATAGGCGGCGACCAAAACGACCGATGCCAGAGCCACGAGCTGCGCCGGCAGGGGCAAGAAGACGAGGACGGCAAGGCCGATCAGGCAGAGAAATATCGTGAAGGTGAAGGCGGCGCCTACGGAAATGCGCCCGCTCGCCACCGGTCGGTCGCGCGTGCGGGCGACACGCGCATCGAGTTCCCGGTCGACAATGTCGTTCCAGGCGCAGCCCGCGCTGCGCATCACAAAGGCCCCGACGAGGAAGGCGAGCGCGAACCAGGCGGCGCGCTCACCGTTTCCCGGAATAAGGAACAGGCCCCAGGCACAGGGCCAGTAGAGGAGCCATGTGCCGATCGGGCGGTCGGCGCGGGCCAGACGTGCATAGGGCTGCGCGCCGGCGGGAAGCATGTCGACCCATGACCGCGCCACCGCGTCGGGCGTCCGGTCCGCCGCCCGAACGCCGGGGTCGCTGATTTCTTCGCTTCGGTCGGCGGCTGTCATTTGGACCGTTTAGGGGTAGGAGGCGTGGCATGAAACCATCCCAAAGCGTCGCACATAAAAGTTCGGGACGAACGCCCCGGCTGTTCGTGGACCGGGAGATTGCAGCGGGCCGCGCGGTCGAGCTGGGAGCCGACGCCGCGCGTTACCTGATCTCCGTCCTGCGCCTGTCGCAGGGAGACGATGTGCTGATTTTCGACGACTGCACGGGTGAATGGAAGGCGACCATCGCGGAAGCGGGAAAGCGCGCGGTGGTGCTGGTACCCGAAGAAACGACGCGCCCGCGCGAGGTGCCTGCGGACATCGAACTGGCGGCCGCACCGATCAAGCGGCAGCGCTTCGAATGGATGGCGGAGAAGGCGTGCGAACTGGGCGCTGCGCGGTTCACGCCGGTCGTGACGCAGAGGACCGACGTGCGCGGGGTCAAGGCCGACCGGCTGCGCATGCACATGATCGAAGCCGCCGAACAGTGCGAACGGACCGCGCTGCCCGCGCTGGGCGAGGAGCTGAAGCTGGGCGCGTTCCTGGACGAGTTTCCCGCCGGCCGCGCACTGATCTTCTGCGACGAGGAAGGGGGAGCGCCGGTGGCCGGAGCCCTGCCGCCCGCCCCGGCAACCATCCTGATCGGCCCCGAAGGCGGCTTCACGCCCGAAGAGCGCGAACGGATCGCGGGACATGCCGGGGCGGTGCGCGTCTCGCTGGGGCCCCGCATCCTGCGCGCGGACACGGCGGCGGTCGCCGCGCTGTCCCTGTGGCAAGCCCTGTGCGGCGACGCGCAAGAAAAAGCTGCATGACTTCCCCGCGCCGGGAAGGCTAAGCGGCGGCCATGTCGACACGCGAGGATAGCGAGGCGGCCGCTCCGCCCATCGAGAGCCGCGCCGATCTGCTGGCCGTTTTCGAAAAAGGCTGCAAGCCGAAGACCGCCTGGCGCATCGGAACCGAGCATGAGAAATTCGTCTATCGCTGCGACGACCATGCCGCCCCGCCCTATGAGGGCGAGCGCGGGATCGGCGCGCTGCTGGAGGGACTGACGCGGTTCGGCTGGACGGCGATCCCGGAACGGGGAAAAACGATCGCGCTGAAGGGCGATGACGGTAATGTCAGCCTGGAGCCGGCGGGGCAGTTCGAGCTGTCCGGTGCACCGCTCGAAACGCTGCACCAGACCTGCAGCGAGGCGCAGCGGCACCTGGCACAGGTGCGCGAGGTCGGTGACGAGCTGGGCCTGGGCTTCCTCGGCGTCGGCATGTGGCCCGACAAGACCCGCGAAGAGCTGCCGATCATGCCCAAGGCACGCTACGGCATCATGCGGAATTACATGCCGAAGGTCGGCTCGCTCGGCCTGGACATGATGCTGCGGACGGCGACGATCCAGACCAATCTGGACTATGCCTCCGAAGCCGACATGGTGAAGAAGTTCCGCGTGTCGCTGGCGCTGCAGCCGCTGGCGACGGCGCTGTTCGCGAGTTCGCCCTTCACCGAGGGCAAGCCGAACGGTTACCTGTCCTATCGCAGCCATATCTGGACCGACACCGACCCGGACCGGACGGGCATGCTGCCCTTCGTCTTCGAGGACGGTTTCGGCTTCGAGCGCTGGGCCGACTACATGCTGGACGTGCCGATGTATTTCGCGGTGCGCGGCGGCGAGTATCTCGACCTTGCCGGCCAATCGTTCCGCCGCTTCCTGGGCGGCGAGCTCGAGGCGCTGCCGGGAGAGCGGCCGACGGTCGAGGACTGGACCGATCACCTGTCGACCTCCTTTCCCGAGGTACGGCTGAAGAGCTTCCTGGAGATGCGCGGCGCGGATGGCGGCCCGTGGAGCCGCATCTGCGCGCTGCCCGCGCTGTGGGTGGGCCTGCTGTACGACGATACCGCCCTCGCGGCGGCGTGGGACCTGGTGAAGGACTGGTCGCTCGATGACATGGCGAGCCTGCGCGCCGAGGTGCCGAAGCTGGCGCTGAAGGCGGGCGTGCCGGGCGGCACCCTGCATGGGTTGGCGAAGGAGGTGCTGAGGATCGCCGAAGCCGGCCTGTCGGCGCGCGCGCGGCTGAACACGGCGGGCGACAATGAGGCGGGCTTCCTGGCGCCGCTGTTCGAAATCGTCGAAAGCGGCAAGACGCCGGCCGAGCGCATGCTGGACGCCTATCACGGACGTTGGAACGGCGACGTGACCAAGGTCTACGAGGAAGAAAGCTTCTAAAGCGCGGGCCTCAGAGCCCGGAGACAGTTCAGAGCGCGCGGATCAGCGTGCGCACGACGGCGATCCAGGGCACGTCGGTCAGGACGACCTGGCGTGCGCCGTGCTGTGGCGGCAGGATCGACAGCCGCTGGCCGAACATGTCGACGAGACGACCGAAGGCGAAGCGGCCGGCCGGGCGCGGCGCGAGGATGTCGCGATTGGCGGCGCTCATAAATTTTTCCGGCGGCAGCCGCTCGAGCCACAGCTCGTCGCGCGGGCGATATTCGCCGTGAGGATAGTCGACGAGGAGGCCCATCATGGTGCCGTGCGGATGAGGCGCGGCGAAGGTGCGCGGCTTCGCCAGCGGTTCGGCGCCCGCGGCCGTCAGCCGCGCGGCGACATCGAGTTCGGTCCGGTCCTCGAGCTGAACGAGATCCCCCGGCAGAACATCAAGTGCCGCGGCGATGCGGTTCAACCAATCGACGCTGACCGTGCGCGTGCCGGTTTCAAGCCTACCGATCGTCTGCGGCGTCGTCGGTGGTTCGCAGCGCTCGGCGACGTCCGCGAGGGTCAGGCCCTTGCCCTTCCGGATTTCGCGAATACGCGTGATCATTCCAAGCTCCTAACCTTTGTGGTTAAAAACTTTCCTACACCGAACCGCGTCTGGCAAGGTTTTTCGTATCGATCGACTCGGTGTGCGAATGGCGGACGGGAGAGCTGGATGACGAAAATCGGTGCAGCAGGAACGCGGGCGCTGGAAGACCTGGCGCGCGGGCGGCGCATGGTGTGCGACGGCCGAGGCTGGAGGATCGGCGCGCGCAGATATGCCGACAAGGTGCGGGCCGACCTGCACCGCGCGGACCTGATCGAGGCCGCTGGCGAGGCCTATCGGATCAGCGGCCCAGGCATGGCCTTCGTGCAGAGGCGGGCCTCGCCCGAGCTGCCGAACCGCCTGCCCGGGCGCACGGCCGACCAGGCGCGTACCAGAGCGGCGGCGGTGCAGGGTGCGAAGCTGGTGAACCGGGCCGAAAACCCGCTTGGCTGGCTGCACGCGCGCGGCAAGATCACCGGTCGCCAGTTCGAGGCGGGCGAGAAGTTGAGGGGCGACTTTCTGAAAGCCGGAGACGGGCCACGCATCAGCATGAGCTGGGACGCCGCGCCGCCGGAGCGCGGTAAGCGAGCCGCGCCCGATGGGCTGCTGCCCGGCGAGAGAGTGAGCGCGGCGAAACGGAGATCGGACGGAGCGCTGAACGCTGCGGGCCCGGGCCTGTCCGACATGTTGCGGCGGACCGTCTGCCATGGCGAGGGGATGGAGACGGCTGAGAAGGCCTTGGGATGGCCCGCACGGTCTGGCCGGGTCGTGCTGGGACTGGCGCTGGACCGCGTGGCGGATTTCTATCGCCTGTGAAAACCAGAATGGTAAAAAACGGTTGACGAGCGAACCGCTATTTGCTACAAGATATGCACAGTCGGAAATACCGGCTGGCGAGAGCGGGAAACAACGGGCGTCCTTCGGGGCGCCCGTTTTCGTTTGGGGGGCGCGATGGGGCAGGGTGACTATGCCGGGCGCGAGATCGTGACGCTGGACGGTGGTACCGGTGCGGGGAAGCTGACCCAGAAGCGAGCGCGGCGAAAGGATGGGTTCGGCAAGGCGAAGCAGGAGGCGTTCCTGCAGAAACTTTCGGAAACCGCGAATGTCCGGCTGGCATCCCATGAGGTCGATATCAATCCCTCCAGCGCCTACCGCCTGCGACGCCGCGATGCCGCGTTCAGCGATCAATGGGACGCCGCACTGAAAGAGGGGGTGCGGACGCTGGAAATGGAGTTGCTGCGGCGGTCGATCGAAGGCGATAGCGAGCCGGTCTACTATGGCGGCAAGCAGGTAGGCGAGCGAACCAGCTATCCCGACCGCGTGGCGCTGTACCTGATCGGGCGTCACGGCGGCGCATCGGAACGCGATGGCGCACCGCCCGCGGACAAGACCTCGCTTGAATATCTTCGCCATCGCCGGGACAAGGCCGCAGCGCTGCGCATTCGGCTGGCGGCGGAAATCGAAGCCGTGGAAGCGGCCGGCGAGGACCATTGCGCGGCGGCGCAGGAGGCTACGGTCTCGCCGACAAGAGGCGCGGCGGATGACGGCACGGGGTGATGCCAGCCTGCTGGCCCGCATCGCCCAACTGCCGGAACCCTACCGGCGTACGCTGCTGGAGCGTCTGGACGACGACGACATCGACATGCTGGCAACGGACTGGGAATTCCGTGCGCGGGCGGGCCAGACCTGGCCTGAACTCGTATCCGGCAAACGAGGTTCTACCTGGCTGATGCTGGCTGGTCGTGGTTATGGCAAGACGCGCGCAGGTGCCGAATGGGTTCGTACAATCGCAGAAACCGTTCCCGGTGCGCGCATTGCATTGATCGGCGCGACACTGGATGAAGCGAGGCGTGTTCTCGTGGAAGGGACCTCGGGTCTGCTGAATATCGGAGAGGAGTCGCTACGCCCGCGCTATTATCCGGCACGGCGCCTGTTGAAGTGGCCGGCCACCGGCGCGTGTGCGATCCTGTATTCCGGCGAAAGCCCCGACGGACTGCGCGGCCCGGAACATCACGCCGCCTGGGGTGACGAGCTTGCCAAGTGGCTACACCCGGACGACACGCTTGCCAATCTGCGCATGGGGCTGCGGCTGGGAAGGCACCCCCGCCTACTGCTGACCACGACGCCGCGCCCGATCCGGGCCATCAAGGAGTTGCTTTCCGATCCGGATGTGACCGTATCCCGCGGCGCCACCGGCGAAAATACGGCGCTGCCCTCCTCGTTCCGGCATGCAATGGCCCGGCGCTACGGCGGGACCCGTCTGGGGCGCCAGGAACTGGACGGGGAGTTGATCGAGGATCTGGAGGGGGCGCTGTGGAGCCGCCCGAAACTCGAGAGCCTGCGGATAAGCGCTGCGCCTGAGGACCTGAAAAGGGTCGTCGTAGCCGTCGATCCGCCAGCGGGGGGAACCGGCGCCGGCGCGGCTGAATGCGGTATCGTCGTTGCCGGCATCGACGATGCCGAATGCGCCTATGTCCTGGCAGACCGGTCTGTGGCCGGTCCGCCGCATGTGTGGGCGGCCCAGGTCGCCGCAGCCTATGACGCCTATGACGCGGACCGGGTGGTGGCGGAAATCAATCAGGGCGGGGACATGGTGGAAGCGACGCTGCGCGCCGCCGAGGCCGGGCTGCCGGTCCTGCGGGTGCGCGCGACCAGGGGAAAAGTAGCGCGGGCCGAGCCGGTGGCCGCCCTTTATGAGCGGGACCGGGTGCGTCATGTGGGCCCTCTTCCCGAGCTGGAAGACCAGCTATGCGGGCTGATCCTGGGGGGCGGTTACGAGGGGCCGGGGAGAAGCCCCGACCGGGCCGATGCCCTCGTTTGGGCGCTGACCGAACTGATGCTGGGGCCCGCCAAGGGCAGACCCCAGATCAGGAGCGTCTAGGCAGGTCTAGCGGGTGCATGCGGTCCGGCGGCGAAGCCCGAGCGCGAGAGCGCCGAGGCCCAGAAGCCCGAGCGCACCCGGCGCGGGAACCTGCTGCGGTGCTAGCGATACCTGAAGTGCATAGGGAGACTGCGGATCGCCGCCCTGGATGTTGAAGGGCGCATCAGAATAGTTCTTCACTTCGATATAATAGAGCCCCGACGTGGTGAAATCGTAGGTCAAGAAGCTGTCGAGGCTGGAAGCCGAACCGAGGGCGCCGTCGGAAATGTCGGAGTCGTCTGCGCTGGCGAGCAAGTTGCCCAAGCCGTCGTAGAGGTTGAGCCAGGAGTCGAAATAGCTGGTCGGAGCCATGGGTGGCCCGTCCTCTGAACCCTCGGACTCAATGGCCGCGTAATCGACGTCGAAAATGCCGCGACGAGGTGAGCTTACAAAGAAACTGAAGATATCGACGCCGCCATCTTCCGCGCTGGCGGTGATGGAAACGTAGGGAATGGTGGTGGAGTCCGCGATATCCTCGTTGAAGGCGAGCGAGAATTCAGCGTCGATAGACTCGGCCGTGAGGAAGCTGTCATTCCCTCCGCCGGTGATTTCAGCCTCTACATAAATTCCTGCTGCAGCAGGAAAAGACAGGAAGAACGGAACGGCAACCAGAACTTTCTTGAACATCGACGTTACCCCTATGGCGATGAGCCATAAGAGCAAGAAACGGGCCAGTCAGGTAAGCGATTGAAAACGCTGATGCTGCACAGGCTCGGGCAGACATCTGTGTAAATGGGAGCGACACTCCCCCTTTGGGTAGGGAGTGCCGCAACCCAAGCTTATCCCCGGCGACGGCGGAACCCGAGCGCGAGAGCGCCGAGGCCCAGAAGCCCGAGCGCACCCGGCGCGGGAACGGGCGTGGCCTCAACGAACGTGAAGGACAGAGTATCGAAGTTGATACCGTCGGTGCCGCTGTCGTTCGAAGGCTGATACAGCTCGATACTGCGAATTCCGGCCGCCGTTACGGTGAGGGTGCTGAAGCTGAAATCGTCGTTGACGGTGTTGGTGCTGACGAACACATCGAAGTCGATCAGATTATCATCGATATCGAATGCATCGATACGGGCATCGTTCGTGCCGACATCGAGCGCAACGACCGAGACGCTGTCCACGGCAAAGTCGAAATCGATTGTGATGGGCGTATTCTGCTTCGGAAGTCCGAAGGTACCCGCATTGCCGGTAATTGCCATCAGGCCGTCGGCGCCCGGCTGACCGGGACTGGCGTCGAATTCGGCGCCGCTGAAGACGACGCCCTGTCCGGCATAGAACGTACCGACGTCCTGGCCCTCGGTCCCGCCCTCAAAGTCGATGTCCACCGTGACCGCTGCGGCAGGCGCGGCCACGCAAAGTGCAAAAGCAGAAAAGATAATTCGTTCAAGCATTTCTAGCCCCCGGCTGTTTCTCCAGTCCGAGCAAGAACCATGCCGATAGCGTAAGTTACGGAAAAAAATAGACATATAGGTAGCGAGAGCGGTCAGTTGTAAACTGACCCGACACCGCAAGGAGGCTGCATGTTCAACTGGTTAAGCCGGAAATCTGCGCCACCGGCGACCGCGTCCCGACCGCGCTTTCCAGCCATGCTGCTGGGCATGGAGGATGCGGATCCGCCGCGCGGATATCATGCCCAGGCGAAGGCGGCCCTCGAACACAGCCCCGTCGCGAGCCGGTCGATCCGGCTGGTCGCCGAAGCGGCGGGCACGGTGCCCCTGACCATCGGGGGTCCCCCAGAGGTGCGTACGCTGCTGACCCGGCCGAACATCCGCATGGCCGGCAGCGCCTTTCTGGAAAAGATCGCCGCGCATCTGGTCCTAAACGGCAATGCCTATATCGAGGCGGTGACAGACGGGCGCGGCATGGCGACGGGGCCGGGCGCCCCCTGCTGCTGGAAGGTGGCCTGAGCTGGCAGCCCCTGTCGATGACGCCGGCAGACATGGACTTTGCCGAGGGACAGAAGCTTGCGGCGCGGGAGATCGCGCTCGCCTTTGGCGTGCCCCCGATGCTGCTGGGCCTGCCCGGCGACAACACCTACGCCAACTATGCCGAAGCCAACCGCGCCCTGTGGCGGCTGACGGTCCTGCCGCTGGTCACGCGAATGCTCGACGAACTGCGTAGCTGGCTGCGCTTCTGGTGGCCGGATGCGGAGTTGTCGGTCGATCTGGACAAGGTGCCCGCGCTGGCGGACGACCGGGCGGCGCTGTGGGACCGGGTGGCGGCGGCGGACTTCCTAGCGCCAGACGAAAAGCGGCGGCTGCTGGGCCTGGCGGAGGCGGACGCGTGACCAACGACATGATCCTGGCCGGGCTGATCGCACATGCGAACGCCAAGGGCTGCGATGTCGCAACCTTGCGCGCGCTGGTCGAGGAAGCCTCCGAGGCCGGGGCCGCACGGGCCCTGGACCGGGTCGGCCTGCACGATCACGGCGCGGGCAGGGATGTTGAGGAACTACGCGAGCTTCTGAGTGCGTGGCGGGCAGTGAAGCGGTCCGCCGGCAAGGCTGCGGTCGGCTGGGCCGTGCGCCTGATCCTTATCGGCCTGCTGATCGGGCTGATGTGGACGGTGGGGCTGCGCTCGCTGCTGAACGGCTGAGCCGGACCGGCCCTCGGGCCCCCTGACAAACGACGGAGATCCAGATGGACAGAGCTGCAGCCGCCGGCGGGCGGCTGGCGGGCTATGCCGCCATTTCCGACATACCCGACCGGGGCGGCGACATCGTTCGGCGCGGCGCCTTCGGCGCAGGCGCGGGGGCCGGTATTCCGCTGCTGTGGCAACACGGCGCGGACAGACCGGTGGGCCGCCTGCTGCGCGCCGAGGAGGACCGGCGCGGGCTGCGCATCCTCGCCCAGTTCGCAGCCGGCTCTCGCGGCGCGGCGGAAGCGGCGGCGCTGGTGCGCGGCGGCGCGCTGACGGGGCTGAGTTTCGGCTACCGGACGAGGAAAGCGAGGCGCGACCGCGTGCGCGGCCTGAGGGAGTTGCTGTCGGTGGAGCTGGTGGAAGTGTCGCTGGTGACCTTTCCCATGCAGCCGCTGGCACGCGTGGTGGGACTGTTCGAGGAAGAGGAGCGGGAAAACGCATGACCTATGAAATGAAGACGGACCTGAGCGCCGAGGAAACTGCCGCGTTCGGCAGTTGCACCGACTTCGCGCTTCTGAAGCGATATGGCGAGGGTGAGGATGCGGAAGTACGCCGGATCACGTACCCGGAGGCCGCCAGCGTTTCGGTCGCGGTGGGCGGTGCGGCCGTTGGCGGCTGGACGCTTGAGCCGGGCGGGATCGTTCGCTTCGACCAAGCCCCAGGTGCAGGCGTGGTGACCGCAGGTTTCCTGTTCGATGTGCCCGTCCGCTTTGCCGAAGATCATCTGGCGGCCTCGCTTGGCGGGTTCCGCTCGGGCCAGATCCCGGCCATTCCGCTCGTCGAAGTGCGAAGCGACTGAATGCGGCGACTGCCGGCGGCGCTGCACGAGCGCCTCGCCGCGCCGCTGAGCGGCACCATATTCCTCTGGCGCCTGCTGCGGCAGGACGGCGCGGCCTTCGGCTTCACCAGCCACGACCGGCCGGTGGTAAAGGGGTGGCCCAGGACGTGCTTCGCCGCAGTCACGCTCGCCGGATCGCGGCGTCCTGGCACCTCCCCATCGACCGGCTGGATTTGCTGCCCGGCGACCAAGTCGATGCCGAAGACGGATCGTCCTGGCAGGTGGAGGTCGCCGAGCTGGTCGGCAGTCTGCTGCAGGTCGAATTGAAGCGCAGGGCCGCGCGAGGTGCCGGTCCTGCCTCGGCGGACGGGGGCACCGCGCAGCTTCCCGTAGACCTGCCCCAAGGGGCGACGGACCTGCTCGCCTTCGAGCTGCCGGCCTTATCGCACGAGGATTCAAACGTACCCCTGGTTTATCTCGCGACCGGTGGTGAGAGCGATGGCTGGAGATATGCGCAGCTGTTGATGAGCCGGGATGGCGGAGCGACCTGGCAGCCGGCAGGCGCCAGCAGCCGACGCGCGCAGATCGGCGAGCTCACCGCGCCGCTGCCGAGCGGGGAGGCGAGCCTGTGGGACGAGGGCTCACGTCTCATCGTGGAACTTCTCGACCCGCGTCCGCTGCGTAGGCGCGCCCGAAGCGTCGTTCTGGACGGCGCAAACCTGGCGTTGGTGGGAGACGAACTGCTTCAGTTCCGGACCGTGCGCCAGCTTTCGGAACGCGGCTGGGAACTGAGCGGCCTGCTTCGCGGCAGACGCGGGACAGAAGGCGCAGCGCGGAGGACGAAGGAGGCCGGGGAACGGTTCGTTCTTCTGGAGGGCAATGCCCCTGCCGCTATTTCCCTGGCTCTCGAAGATGTCGGCCGTACGCTTCTGTTCAAGGCGGTCGGTCCCGCGGACGTGGCAGCCGACGTGCAGCCGGTAGGCCTGCAGGTCTCCGGACGGAGACTTCTCCCGCTTAGCCCGGTTCACCTGAGGGCATCGTTGGCCAGCGATCAGTCCGTGCATCTCTCGTGGGTCAGAAGAAGCCGCCGCGGTTACGCGTGGCTCGACCATGTCGAGGCACCTTTGGCCGAGGATTTCGAAGAATATGAGGTTTCTGCGCAGGGCGCGGGGGGGCATCGGACCTGGCGCACCGGTTCGACGACTTTCGTGCTCGCCGGTGAGGCGGCGGCGGCGCTGGCACCAGACGGACACCTTGTCCTGTCCGTACGGCAGCTGAGCTCGTCGGTCGGGCCGGGACCAGGGGCGAAGCTGACGCTGACTCTCGTAAACGACTAAGGAGAAACCATTGGCCGAGATGACCGGGCTGCTGTCCCTGCCGCTCCTGCAAAGCGCACAGGCGCAAAAAGAGGTAACCCATAACGAAGCGATCACGGGCCTGGAGCGATGGACCTTTCCCCGCGTTCAGAGTCGCAGTCTGACCGCCCCTCCGGCGGATCCGCCGGAGGGGGATGCCTGGATCGTGGCCGCGGAGGCCGGGGGCGACTGGGCGGGTCAGGACGGAACGGCGGCCGAATGGCGGCGAGGCGCTTGGACCTTTCTGAACCTGCCTGTCGGCAGCCTGCTCTGGGTCGCCGACGAAGGCCTTTACGTGCACCGCAGCCCCGACGGAAGCTGGACCGGCAACCTGCCGGTCCAGAGCGTCGAGGTCGGCGAAGCGGAGATGCTCGGCGCGGAGCGGCGCAACATCGCCGTCCCGACGGGCGGCGCGACGGTCGATCTGGAGGCGCGCCAGACCTTATCCGACCTGGTCGCCGCCTTGACGGACATGGGTCTGATAAACCCCTGAGCAGCATGCGCATGTGATGCTTTTTTGCAACAAGTGAGAGGTCATCCACGCTTGCTAAGGAAAAAAAGCAGCCTTACACCGTTGAGCGCGTATTCCGATCGGAATGTGTTCAATGATGAAAGGGGAATTTCATGCGTAGTCTGGTCCTTGCGACCGCCCTCGCGGGTACCGCACTGGCGAGTCCGGCTGCTGCGCTCGACGATGCGTGGTACGTCGAGCTCGACTTCGGCACTCTGCTGTCCGAAGATGGAACCTTCGATGTAACCGACGAGACAACTGGCGATGTCGGTTCGATCGAATTCGACTACAATGCAGGCTTCGATGCCGGCGGAATCGTCGGGTACGACTTCGGCCCGTTCCGCAGCGAGTTCGAGCTTGGTTACAAGAAGTTCGATACCGACAGGTTCATTTCGACGACGTCGGGCGCTGCCGATATCACGACGCTCGGAAATTCGACCGTGACGGCGACCGATCCGGACGTTGATGCGTCCATTCTGAGCTTCATGCTCAACGGTCTGATCGACTTCACCGATGACGACGCCACCATTGGCGCGTTCGCCGGCGGTGGTGTCGGTGTGTCGCGCTTCGAATTCGACGAAGGCGTCGTGTCCGTGAACACGTTCCCGTACACCTTCGTAGACGACAGCGACACCGGCTTTGCCTGGCAGCTGCTGGCGGGTCTGCGCTATGCGATGAGCGACAGCGTCGACCTTGGCGTGAAGTACAAGTACTTCAATCAGACCGACCTGAACTTCGTCGGTGAAAACGGCGACACGATGGACGGCCGCTACTCCAGCCATTCGCTGCTCGCGACGCTGGCGTTCAATTTCGGTGCCGAGGCTGCTCCGCCTCCGCCGCCGCCTCCCCCGCCGCCGCCGCCTCCCCCG